>NZ_CP191582.1:0-3814871 GCF_050562175.1 Brevibacterium sp. K72 | reverse complement strand
AATGGTCTGACTACTACAAGGCCAACGTCGAGTTCTTCGACGAGTTGGGTTCTCCCGGAGGAGCCGCGAAGATCGGACCGACGGGCTTCGACCATCCCCTCATCGCCGCATTGCCCATCCAACACGAGCAGACCCTCTGAGAAGGGGCTTCCGATTGATCCATACCGACACAACACACAATCCTTGACTAGTACCCCCTAGGGGTATATGGTAGGCATATTGATGAAAGGAAATGACATGCAGAGGAGACTGCGAACAGGACTGGCAGCGGGAGCGCTCGGAGTGGCGCTCGTGCTCGCCGGTTGCGCCAGCGGAGCAGACGACGACCAGCAGACCGACCCTTCGGCTACTGAGGAGCATCAGGGCCACGGCGGCAACAACGCAGAAAGCGGTGATGAGGAGATGGAGCACCCGATGGACGGCGGACCGGCACCCGAGGGTATCGCCGAAGCCAGTGAGCCCACCTACCCTGTCGGTACCGAGGTGCAGCTCACGGCCGACCACATGGAAGGCATGGAAGGGGCTACAGCAACGATTTCCGGCGCGTTCGACACGTACACGTACTCCGTGAACTACACGCCCGCAGGTGGCGGCGACCCCGTCACTGATCACAAGTGGGTCGTGCAGGAAGAAATTGAGGATGCCGGCGACGAGCGTCTGGCCGACGGCACAGAGGTGACTCTGCTCGCCGAGCACATGGAAGGCATGGAAGGCGTAAAGGCCACCATCGCTTCGTCCACCGATGAGACGGTCTACATGGTCGACTACGAGACGGACGGCATGAAGATGACGAACCACAAGTGGGTCGTCGAGAGCGAGATCCAACCAGCGTCCTGAGCCGACGTTCGCTTGCCCGGCCACCGGGTGAGCGGCAATCGGCCTGGCTCGATGACGGAGGAGAGGAATCATGACGGACCCGAACTCACACCAGCACCACGGCCATGAAACCGATACACCCGCCCACGGCGAGCATCACCACGGGTCTGTGTCCGCGCACGCCTCGGCGGATGCGCACGGCACGCGCGAGGGTCAGCACACCGGGCATCAGGGCCACGCCATGGACCACGGGCAGCACTCAGGCCACACGGGCCTCGACGAGCACGGCGGCCACGATGAGCATGCCCAGCACGGTGGGCACGGAGATCACAGCGGCCATGGCGGGCACGGGGACCACGTTGGCCAGTTCCGCCGGCTGTTTTGGATCAACCTCGTCATCGCCATCCCCGCGGTTGCCCTCTCACCGATGTTCGCCATGCTGCTGGGCTACGAGGTCCCCGGCTGGGCGGGCTGGGTCGCCGCGGCACTGGGCACCGTCATGTACGTCTGGGGCGGCAGGCCCTTCCTCACCGGTGCCGTCAGCGAGTTGAAGTCCCGCAAGCCCGGGATGATGCTACTCATCGCTCTGGCGATCACGGTGGCCTTCTTCGCCTCCTGGGCCGCCACGCTCGGGCTCGTCCATCACGAGCTCGAATTCTGGTGGGAACTGGCGCTGCTGATCGTCATCATGCTGCTGGGCCATTGGATCGAGATGCGCTCCCTGGCCCAGACCACCTCGGCGCTCGACTCGTTGGCGGCACTGCTGCCAGACGAGGCCGAGCGCGTCGAGGGCGAGAACGTCGTCAAGGTGGCCCCAGCCGACCTCGACGTGGGCGACGTGGTCATCGTGCGCCCCGGCGGCAGCGTCCCGGCCGACGGAACCATCGTCGACGGCCGCGCCGACATGGACGAGTCCATGATCACCGGCGAGTCCCGCCCGGTCTCTCGCGGCGAGGGCCAGACCGTCACCGCCGGCACCGTCGCCACCGACTCCGGTCTGCGGGTGGAGATTACCGCCACCGGTGACGACACCGCCCTGGCCGGCATCAACCGGCTCGTCGCCGAGGCGCAGAACTCATCCTCCCGCGCCCAGCGGATCGCCGACAAGGCCGCGGCCTGGCTGTTCTGGTTCGCTCTTGGCGCGGCGCTGGTCACTGCGGTCGTCTGGACGCTCATCGGCATGCCCGACGAGGCCGTCGTGCGCACCATCACCGTGCTCGTCATCGCCTGCCCCCACGCCCTCGGCCTGGCGATCCCGCTGGTCGTCTCCATCGCCACCGAGCGAGCCGCCCGCGGAGGCGTCCTAGTGAAGGACCGCCTGGCGCTGGAGTCCATGCGGCAGGTCGACGCGGTGCTGTTCGACAAGACCGGCACGCTGACCAAGGGCGAGCCCACCGTCACCGGCGTCGAGCCGACCGGCGAACTCGACGCCGACCAGGTCCTCGCCCTCGCTGCCTCGGCCGAGGCCGACAGCGAGCACCCGCTCGCCAAGGCCATCGTCACCGCCGCCAAGGACAAGGGCCTTGCCCTCCAGCAGGCCAGCGGCTTCTCATCCTCGCCCGCCGTCGGCGTCACCGCGACCGTCTCCGGCCAGGAGGTCCGCGTCGGCGGGCCCCGGCTGCTCGAGGAGACCGGTCAGCACGAGGTCGGCACGGCCGAGGCATGGCGCTCCGAGGGCGCGATCATTCTGCACGTTCTCCGCGGCGGCCAGGTGGTCGGCGGGCTGAGGCTCGCCGACGAGGTCCGGCCAGAATCCCGCGACGCCGTCGACGCCCTCCACGCCCTCGGTGTCGAGGTCGTCATGATCACCGGCGATGCCGAGGCGGTCGCGAACGAGGTCGGACGGGAGCTCGGCATCGACCGCGTCTTCGCCGGCGTGCGCCCGGAGGACAAGTCCGCGAAGGTCTCCCAGCTGCAGGAAGAGGGCAAGAGGGTCGCGATGGTCGGCGACGGCGTCAACGACGCCCCGGCTCTGGCGCAGGCCGATGTCGGCATCGCGATCGGCGCGGGCACCGATGTCGCCATCGCCTCGGCCGGGGTGATCCTGGCCAGTTCCGACCCACGCAGCGTGCTCTCGATCATCCAGCTGTCGCGACGCGCATACGGCAAGATGAAGCAGAACCTGTGGTGGGCCGCCGGCTACAACCTTCTTTCGGTGCCGTTGGCGGCCGGTATCCTGGCACCGGTGGGATTCGTCCTGCCAATGTCGATCGGCGCGATCCTGATGTCAGCCTCCACCGTGGTTGTCGCGCTCAACGCCCAGCTGCTGCGGCGCATCGACCTCACACCCGAAGCCAGCACGCGTTCCGTCCTGGAGCGCCAGAAGTAAGGACATGCCCATGTCTGTCGATACCGATTCCCACCAGCACGGCTACATCAGCGACAAGGAGCGCTATCTCGGCCGCATGAAGCGCATCGAAGGACAGGCGCGTGGGATCGCGAAGATGATCGATGAGGAGAAGTACTGCATCGACATCCTCACCCAGGTCTCCGCTCTGACCCGTGCCCTCCAGGGGGTTGCGACTGGTCTGCTCGACGACCATCTCAAGCACTGCGTGCTTGATGCCGCCAAGCTCAGCGACGAGGCGGCCGTCGAGAAGATCCAGGAAGCCACCGACGCCATCAACCGGCTCGTTCGCTCCTGAACCCGGACCCCGATCACCGCGTTCCAGGACACGGCGGGCACAAACCCTCAGGATGCCAGCGCGCTTGCTCCTTGCCGACGCGCCGTCCGCCCGCGACGCGCTCACCTTCGCTAAGCGGGCCGCGCAGGCCGGTGCCCATGGCGTGCGCTTGCAGGCCGCGGCCGGGCTGCTGCGCATGAGCGCAGCCGCGCTAACGCCCCGTGGTCCGCTCGACCGCACTCCTACGATCCTCGTCCTTCGCACGCTCCGCTCCGACCCTCAGCTGCAGTGCGACGTCACCGTGGAAACGTTGACCGCGACCGCCGACCCTCTTACCCTGGCGTTGCCGGAAACCGCGCTGGCACCCGCCTGGACCAGCGTCGAACCCCCGCAACACGGGTGGAGACTTATTGCGGATGTGTCCAGCCTGACGCTGATGCGCAGCGCCCGTGCCGGCATCGAGGCCGTCGCCCAAGCACTTCCCGACAAACCCGGCGACGATGTCGTCCGCAAGATCCGGGGCACGGTTTGGGGTACCCCGGACACGGCACTCGCATCGCTGCCACAAGGCGTTGCGTTCGCCGCCTACGTCTTCGGGTTCCTCAGCCGAGGAAACGGGGCCACGATCTCAACCGCCGGCCGTTGGACGCGGTTGACCCTCCCGACTGGACACGTGCTCCTGCGCGGACCCGTCGCCTCTGGCCTCACCCCGATCCGCCGCACCCGGCCACGCGTTTCCGAGTCCGTCACATCGATTGAATAACCCTTGATACCCTATAGGGGTATGGGGTAGTATTGATGACTATGAAGAAGGTTGAGCACGTGCACGCCACGTATGACACACCGCATCTGAATGCGGCGGTCGGAGTCTTCGCGTTGCTGGCGAATCCGGTGAGTGTGAAGATGATCCTCGCCATTCGCGACATCGAGGTCTCTGCCAATCATCTGGCGGACATCGTCGACCTTCCCGTCGACCAGACCTCCCACGAGCTTCACCGCCTGGAGTCGGCCGGGATCGTGAGTCGGCAGCGACGCGAGTCCGGCGACTTCTACCTATTGAACGGTGTGCATGCCGGGGCGCTGGCTGAGGCTGCGATCTTCCATGCCGAACATCAGCAGCAGGAACGCACTCGTGCGGGTTCTCCCACCTCGAACTCGCGACCGAACTGACAGAGGAGGCATCATGCCCCGTTTTTCCCGATTGACCCCTGAGACCGCAGTGGGGGCCTCACGAGACTTGCTCGGCGATCTCGTCGAGCGGCACGGCCAGGTCGGAGACATGGTCTCGACGATGGCGCACTCCCCGGCGGTGCTCGGCGGCTATCTGCAGCTGAGCAAAGCCATGCGTCGCGCCAAGCTCGACCGTAAGGTCAGCGAGCTCGTTTCGATCGCCGTGCAGTCGAAGCAGGGATGCGGAATGTGCCTGGCCTCGCACATCAGCGCGGCACGATCGCTCGGGGTCAGCGATGACGAGATCGCACTCGCCCAGCAGGGTACGGCGATGACCGGCCCGGTCGCGGCGATGATCGCGCTCGGCCTCCAGATCTACCGTGAGCCTACGTCGATCACCGACGAGCAGATTGACGAGCTTCGGGGATACGGGTACAGCGACCGTGAGATCTCTGATGTCGTCGGGGTCGTGTCGCTGAACATTCTCACCGGCGCCTTCAACCTGGTTGCTGGCCTCACGCCGGGCGACTGACTTCGCCGGCGACTTGGTGCCTTGGCCGAGAGGATAGGCAGCGGTCTGCAAAACCGTTTACACGGGTTCGAATCCCGTAGGCACCTCCACTTCCCGCTGAGCCCAATAGGACACACGTCGTTGGAGGCGAGTGATGGAGAGCCAGCACATCTTCAACGGTGACATGACACGCGTCGCGCGCATCCTCGTGAAGGTGAGCGCCCAATATATCGCCCGTGAAGCCAACGTGACCAAGGAAGAGTTGCGCGACTTCGAGAAGGGGCGACACGACTTGTCGTAGAAGAAGCAGGAGCGTGTGCGGGCCGCCCTCGAAGAATTGGGGGCAGAGTTTCTGCCTGACGGACCCAACGGCGGCTACGGCATCCGTCTGAAGTTCGGCCGTTCCAGGATCTACTCACTTGAACGTTGCGAGGGCGAGGGCGGGCCGCGGCTCACAACAGAGTCTGATCGTCGGACCCAGGCCCATGTGCCCTTCTCGGAACCGGATTCAAACCTACCTTTTCACCTGGAAGATCGCACCACGGCCTCACTGCGCATCCTGGTGCCGTTGCGCCTGGGCCGGCTTTGGCCGTCACACCTTGCCTCTGTTCCAGGAATGGAAGCGTGGGCACGCTGAGCTCATCGAATACAGTCGCCCGACGGACCCGATCTGGGCCCTGCGCGACGGGGGCGATCGATGCCGCACTCATCCGCTCTTCTTCACCCAAACGTGCCATTGGTCCGGGTTTGGAGCGGTTACCGCTGTTCACCGAACGCCTGGTTGCATCGGTGACGAGTACCGACTCGCGTGCCCGGCAGGAGTCGGTGACCCTAGCCGATCTCGCTGACGGGCCGGTGGCGGTCTGCGCGACCGCTCCGACGGCCACCGGGGAGCTGTGGAGTACGACTGCTCGCATGCCGCGCACGATCTCGGTGGCGAACACGGACGAGTGGTTAACCCGCATCGCTGTCGGCGACGCCATCGGCATCACTGCAGAGGCGACAACGCACAATCACCGCGCGCCGGAGGTGGTCTATCTGCCCATCGAGGATGCCCCACGGGTGACCGTGGCGCTGACCTGGCCAGGGCAGAGGAGGAGCCACCCGCAGGTAGGGGTCTTCGCCACCTGCGCACAGGACTACTTCACCCGACTCATCGACATCGGCTCCCCACCCCGCCTGCTCTCCACCGGGGCCGATGGTCAGCTGACGTAGCTCCCCACTGCAGCTATGCGACCGACCATCCCCCAGGTAGCCCATCCTCGGGTGCGACGGGACCCCTGAGCTTCATTCCGTGTCGGAGCAACAGATCACACTCGACAATATCGCTCTAGCGCGATATGATCGCCCTATGACGATGATTCAAGAGGAGGGGGCAACCCTCGACGAAGTGGCGACAGTAGCGTACGCCCACCTGTTCCAGGCATTTGCGGAGCCGACGAGGTTAGCGATCGTGCAGCACCTCGCCTCCGGGGAGCACCGGGTCCGGGACCTGGTCGAGCACATGGGCCTGGCCCAGTCCACGGTGAGCAAGCATGTCGGCTTCCTCGTCGAGTGCGGCCTGGCGACGATGCGCCCGGAAGGGCGCTCCACCTGGTACTCGCTGGCACAGTCCGAGCTCCTGCGTACCCTCATCGCCGCTGCCGAACGCCTCCTCGATGCCACCGGCACGCAGGCCCTGCTCTGCACGCACCTGCGACTCCCACATACCCACCACGCGACAGATACGGACAAGAAGTAGTCATGGGCGCAGGACACAATCACGGCCCCGCCGCCAGCGAGACCGGTCACCCCGGAGATTTCCGCAAGAAACTCTGGATCGCATTCTCGATCACCGCGACGATCGTCGTCGCCCAGGCCATCGGCTCGATCATCACCGGCAGCCTCGCACTGCTGACCGACACCGCCCATGCCATTACCGATGCCTCCGGGCTGCTGGTCGCACTGATCGCCGCGACGCTGATGCTCAAGCCCGCCAACTCCAAGCGCACCTGGGGGTTCCGGCGTATCGAAGTGATCGCAGCCCTCGGACAGTCGGCACTGCTGCTGGCGGTGGGCACCTACGCCGCCATCGAAGGCATCCGGCGACTGTTCGAGCCGCCGGAGGTGCCCGCAAGCGAACTGCTGATATTCGGCATCATCGGCCTGGTCGCGAACATCATCGCCATCACCATCCTCGCCTCCAGCCGCGGTTCGAACTTCAACATGCGTGCCGCGTTCCTCGAAGTTCTCAATGATGCCCTCGGGTCGCTCGGAGTGATCATCGCGGCGATCGTCATCGCCACGACCGGGTTCATGCAGGCCGATGCCATCGCCGGACTGCTTATCGCCACATTGATCGTGCCTCGCGCGTTCAAGCTCATGCGCGAGACCACCGGCGTCCTTATGGAGTTCACTCCCAAGGGCCTCGACCTCGACAAGGTGCGTTCGCACATCCTCGAACTTGACCATGTCAAAGATGTCCATGACCTGCACGCCTCCACCGTGGCGACCGGCCTGCCGACCCTGACCGCCCACGTCGTCGTCGACGACGAGTGTTTCACCGACGGTCATGCCGCGCAGACGCTCCACGAGATCAAAGATTGCGTCGCAGGACACTTCGAGGTCTCCATCCATCACTCGACCTTCCAGATCGAGACCGAGCACATTGCCGAACATGAACCGGAAATCAGCAAGCACGACTGAACGCAGTGCCCCCTCCCGGGCTCGTTCCGGGGGGCTTCCGCGTCACG
This sequence comes from Brevibacterium sp. K72, assembly GCF_050562175.1. Classification (NCBI taxonomy): domain Bacteria; kingdom Bacillati; phylum Actinomycetota; class Actinomycetes; order Micrococcales; family Brevibacteriaceae; genus Brevibacterium; species Brevibacterium sp. K72. The sequence continues at coordinate 3,807,018 of NZ_CP191582.1, read as the reverse complement.
CAGGTAGGCACTACCCCTATGGGGTAGTATGGCCAATTGGCACCACGGCAGACACGGCAAGGAATCCCATGAAAAACTTCAGGCCATTCCCGAAGTACGGCGGAACGAAAACCGCTGCAATCACCGTCGTGGTCGGCGCTTTCCTGCTCACCGGATGCACGGCCGCCAACGACTCACCCTCAGCCTCCTCGGCCAGCGGAGCCGAGATCCTTGCCGAGAACGGCCTCGATGGCCTCGACGTGCGTGAGCTGGTCGAAACGCTCGATGCGATCCCGCTGGACGAACGCACGGAGACCTTGACCACGTCGATCACTGCGGAGGCGGTCACGCTCACCGATCAGCACGAACACACGGCAGAGGTGCGGTTGCCAAGTAACGAAATCTACGTATCCGTCGCCCCGTATCGGTCGCAGCCCCATGATTGCTACTACCACAGCCCGACCGGATGCCTGGGTGAGCTGCGCAACGCAGACGTGGCCGTCACGGTGACGGATGCGACGACCGGCGAGACGATCGTCGACGAGGAGATGAGAACCCTCGACAACGGCTTCGTCGGGATCTGGCTGCCCCGAGGCATCGAGACGTCGATCTCGATCACCCACGACGGCCAGACCGCCACCTCCAAACTTTCGAGCGTCGACGACGATGCGCAAACCTGCTTGACCACGATGCGACTGGCCTGAAACCAGCACCACGGGAATACCCCCAGGGGGTAGGGTGTTGTGGTGTGCGTGCGGTCTATCGCACGCAACGTGTAACAGGAAGGAAATCAGTCCCATGAGCGAAGTCACCACCGTCGACACCCAGACCTTCGATGAGGTTGTGCTCCAGAGCGACGTACCCGTTCTCGTGGACTTCTGGGCAGCCTGGTGCGGCCCGTGCCGTGCAATCGCGCCGGTCCTGGACCAGATTGCTGCCGAGCAGGATGGAAAGCTTCTCATCGCCAAGCTCAATGTCGACGAGAACCCCGACATCGCCTCGCGCTACAACATCAGTTCGATCCCTGCGATGAAGGTCTTCGACAAGGGTGAGATCGTGCGCGAGATCATCGGGGCGATGCCGAAGCCGCAGATCGAGCAGCGCCTCGAAGGTATTATCTGAGGCTCGGCCGTCGAACTGTTCCCGAACTCCGCCGATCGTTGCGCGGCAGTTGACGATCGCCCAAATCGGCGTGGTTCCATACGTAGTCCAAGACTGCGCAGGGCAAGGAGCGCTTGAAGTGGCAGGACCCCGTTACCCAACGCGGTGTTCTGCTGATTTGCAGTCAGATCACCCATCGGGTCGGTGATCCATCCGACTGGCAGACCTATAAGCCATTCCACGAACTCCGGCGACGAACGTGGCCCTCTGTCCTCGTTCAGAACTGCGGGGGCAGGGGCGCCGCGTCGGGTGATGTGCTCCCATCGTGCGACGGCGTCGGCGTATCGCCCCCAGCGACGAAGATGCTGTCGACTAGCGCGAACAGGGTCTCCGCTGCGTTCGAGTTGATGGTCGAGCCGCCCGGTCCGTTAAGTGCGAGGTCGATTATCTGATGACTCAGTGCGATAGTGCCGCCGCGGGCTCTGACCGTCTCCATCGTCTCTCCGCCCCGAGAGGAGTCCGTTGCTAGCGGCGTCCGGAACAGCGCCCCTGCGGTAGGCGACGATGAAGATACGGAAGCGATGGTGATCAGCGCCGGAAAGTGAAGCCGGTAGGCCGATCCATCGTGCGTCATACCGCAAGTCGGCCAGGTCTCCGAGTACGGCGCCTGCCGTCCGAAGAGGTCGGGCTGATGCGTCCCCCAGACCGCACGGGTCGGATGCCAAGTCGCAAACGGTTGCATGGCCAGCGGCTGTAGGATCACGGTCAACGGGTCCACTTGATACCCCTTCGCGGGTCGGGTAGCGGGGGCCGAGAGCAACCCCTTACGTTCTCGATCACGACGCACGCGGGTTGCAGCTCCTCGATTGCGCGTGCCATGCACGACCAGAGCCCCGAGCGAGTACCTGGCGCGATGCCTGCACCCTTGCCGACGATTGAGACGCCCTGGCAGGGGAAGCCGCTTATCACGATTTCGACCGGCGGTACGGTACTCCAGTCTATGACGGAGATGTCGCCGAGGTTTGGGGCATCCGACCAATTGTGAGAGAAGACTTGCGCGACCGAGGTGTTGATCTCGGAGAACCAGACCGTATCCCCCACCAGTGGCGTGTTCGACGGCAAGGTCGAGCCCTCCGTACCCGCTGAAGGTCGAGCCAATTCGCGGCGAGGAAACGGGGGGAAGTGCGACGTGCAGACACAAGTTGCTCCGGGTGATTGGCTTTCCCGGTGCTGAGCGGTTGCCTGCCCTACCGGTCTGGTTGCTGCCAGGTAAGCGAGTCCGTCTCCGGCGCCGAACTTCTCCAGCGCTTCCCACTCACCTCCCTGTCACCTGCGCGACCCTTACCGGGCTTCCCACGGCATAATTTTTGGCTCGGCGTTCTCTCGTCGCCAGCCTGATCACCTACCGCTCAGAGTTGGTCCACACCTCTTGCAGATCAAGGTGTCAACCCAGGTTGACAAGGCTTCGCGGCGGCGGGATCGCGCGGTCACCTGGAGATCGACAGGCCCCGCGGCGGGCCGAGCGAAGGGACAGGAGACAGGTCATGGTGGAACGGGTGGAGCTCGCGATCACGGAGGCTGAGCGAGGCAAGATCGCTGACGATCTACGTCGTTACGGCGCCTACCATGAGCGCACGGGAGTCGATCTCTGGAACGTGTTCACGAAGCAGAAGCCGCACGAGCTGGAGCCTCCGAACCTCACGCAGGAGATCAAGGGCAGGACTGCCTCGCACCACGCGGTTGCTGAGAGCTGCATGGCGATGGCCTCCGTCATCGAGAGCGAGAACCCGTTGCTGCTCACTCCGGAGACGGTCCAGCTCATCCAGGAAGCCTTCGGCGACATCTACGGTGGCGAGTTCCCCCTTGGGCCGCTCGCACGGCAATGTTCTCCCGCATGGCCTCCCGTCGCATGAGTGAGGCCGCCGGGAACGGATCGTTTGCTCTCGCTGAGTTCGTTGTGGTGAACGCGGAGCTGCAACCCTCTGATGCCGAGCGCTACGAGGTCGCGATCATGCACTACCTGACCGAAGCCAACGCGAAGATCAGCGAGCAGCTCGCCGAGTTGCGCACAAGCATGGACGGTCTGAACGAGCAACTCTAGGCGCAACGGCGCGAGATCGACCAGTTGCGCAACCCCAGTGCAACACGCCGACAGCTCCCGAACCCCTTTCGCTCGACCTTCGAGCCCACCGTGCAGGCTCCCCGGCGGCGCGGCCCGTCCGACGACGGGCCGGCCCTGTAGCCAACCTCCGGCATTGAGGCTCACACCGATGCCGTGGTGAGTCTGTCCACCTGGTCTGCATGACGGTCTCGATGCGGGTGATGAGCGCGGGCGACGGGTACAAGTACCTGATGCGCACGATCGCTGCCGCCGACGGCGACCGCTCCCTCTCGACCCCGTTGACCAGGTATTACACGGAAGAGGGAACACCACCGGGCACTTGGATCGGGTCGGCCCTTCGCGGCCTCGGAGACGGGCGGATCGCTCTCGGCGATGAGGTCTCGGAGTCGCAGTTGCAGTTGCTGATCGGGATGGGCCGCGATCCCGTCAGCGGCGACCCGCTCGGGCGGGCCTTCCCACGGTACGTCTCGGTCGCCGACCGGATCGAGAAGCGCGCCGCCGACCTCGACCCCGGCCTGGGGATGGGTGAGCGTGCCGAGCAGATCAGCCAGATCGAGGCCGAGGAGAACGAGCGGGGCAACCGCCGTGCGGTCGCGGGGTTCGACTACACGTTCTCGGTGCCGAAGTCCGTCTCCGTGCTGTGGGGCGTGGCCGACGCCGGCACGCAGGCCCTGATCGCCCAGGCGCATCACGAGGCGATCGCCGAGGTCGTGAACTTCATGGAGCGCGAGGTCGCCGCGACCCGCACCGGCTACACCGCCGCCGACGGCGCGGTCGCCCAGGTCGACGTGACCGGACTGATCGCCACGGCCTTCGATCACTACGACAGCCGCTCCGGGGACCCGCAGCTGCACACTCACGTCGTGATCTCCAACAAGGTCCAGACCGCGTTGGACGGACGATGGCGGTCACTGGATGGCCGCCCGATGCACGCGGCGGTCGTCGCGCTCTCGGAGCATTACAACGCGGTCCTGGCCGACCGCCTCACCGGCACGCTCGGCGTGGAGTGGGAGGCGCGGGATCGGGGCCGGGACCGTAACCCGGCGTGGGAGATCACCGGGGTCAGCGAGGAGCTGATCGAGGAGTTCTCCTCCCGCGCCCGCGATATCGATGCCGAGACCGACCGGCTCATCGCCGCCTACACCGCCGAGCACGGCCGCCGGCCCTCGGCGCGGACGATCGTGCGCCTGCGCGCCCAGGCCACCCTCGCCACACGCCCCGAGAAACAGGTCCATTCCCTGGCCGACCTGACGAGCGGCTGGCGTGAGCGGGCAGGTCGTCTGCTGGGTGAGGACGCGACCGGCTGGGCCGGCGGCCTTCTCGCCGAGGCGCAGCAGGTGCGGCCGTTGCGGGCTGATGATGTGCCGTTGGAGGTGATCTCCGAGCTCGGGCAGGCGGTGGTCGAGGTCGTCGGCGAGAAACGCTCGACCTGGCGGCGATGGAACCTGCACTCCGAGGCGAGCCGGCAGTCGATGGCATGGAGGTTCGCGACAGTGAGCGACCGGGAGGCGATCGTGGAGATGATCGCCGATGCCGCCGAGCAGGCCTCGCTGCGGCTGACGCCGCCCGAGCTCGCCACCAGCCCGGCCGCGTTCCGCCGCCCAGACGGCAGCAGCGTGTTCCGGCCCCGCCACTCGACCGTGTTCTCCTCCACGGTGCTGCTGGAGGCCGAAGACCGTCTCCTGGAACGCTCCCGCACCCTGACCGGCCCGGTGGTCGAGGTCGAGACGGTCGAGAAGATCACCGCGAAGCCCGACCGGGAAGGGCGCCTGCTCGGTGACGACCAGGCCGAAGCGCTCACCCAGATCGCGGTCTCCGGGAGGGTTCTCGACGTGCTGGTCGGCCCGGCAGGAGCCGGGAAGACCACCGCCATGTCGGCGTTGCGTCGGACATGGGAGAAGCAGCACGGGAACGGGTCCGTGGTCGGGCTGGCACCGTCGGCGGTGGCGGCGCAGGTCCTCGGCGAGGATCTCGGGATCGCGACCGAGAACACGGCGAAATGGTGGCAGAACCATCTCCTCCACGGGGAGACGTTCCAGGCCGGGCAGCTCGTCATCATCGACGAGGCTTCCCTGGCCGGCACCCTGTCGCTGGATCGCATCACCGGCCTCGCGGCCGAGGCGGGCGCGAAGGTGCTGCTGGTCGGCGACTACGGGCAGCTCCAATCCGTCGATGCGGGTGGGAGCTTCGGGATGCTCGTGGCCGACCGCGACGACGCCCCCGAGCTCGTGGACGTGCACCGCTTCGTCCACGAATGGGAGAAGACCGCCTCCCTCGATCTGCGCCACGGCCGCACCCGCGTGATCGACACGTACCTCGCTCACGACCGCGTCAGCGACGGTGATGCCGAGGACATGATCGACGCCGCCTACACCGCCTGGCGTGCCGACCGCGACGCCGGACGGGCCTCGGTGCTGATCGCCGAGACCCGCGAGGACGTGACCGCACTAAACGCCAGAGCCCGCGCCGATCTCATCCTCACCGGGAAGATCAAGCCCGGCCGCGAAGTCGCGCTAGCCGAGGGCACGTCCGCCGGGGTCGGGGACACGATCATCACCCGCCGCAACGACCGGCGCCTGCGCACCGGCACCGGCCGTGGCTGGGTGCGCAACGGCGAACGGTGGCAGATCACCGACGTGCGCGATGACGGGTCGATCACGATCCGCAAGCCCGGCCACCGTTTCGGGTCGATCGTGCTGCCCTCCGACTACGTGGCAGAGCACGTCGATCTGGGATACGCAGTCACTGCGCACCGGGCCCAGGGCGTCACGGTCGATACCGCGCATGTGCTGGTCGAGCCGTCCTCGACCCGTGAGAACTTCTATGTCGCGATGACTCGCGGTCGGCTGGCGAATCTGGCCTACGTGATCCCGGACCGCCTCGACCCCAACCACCCTGAACCGCATCCGGCGGACAATCCCGATGCGAGCTCGCGCACCGTGCTCTACGGGGTGGTGCAGCACTCGGGGGCCGAGGTCTCCGCGCACGAGACGATCACCGCCGAGCAGGACCAGTGGGGCTCGATCGCGCAGCTCGCCGCCGAGTACGAGACCATCGCCGCAGCCGCCCAGCACGACTGGGCCGCCCTCCTACACGGCTCGGGCCTGACCGAGGAGCAGGCCGACGCCGCGATCGGGTCGGTCGCGTTCGGAGCGCTAACTGCCGAGCTGCGACGCGCCGAGGCCAACCACCACGACGTTGACGCGCTGTTCCCGCGCCTGGTGGCCGCTCGCGGGTTCGATGACGCCGAGGACATCGCCAAGGTCATGCACTACCGCCTCGCCCGCGCCACCGCCCAGCCGGCCGGGTCGGGGCGCACGAGGAAGACTCCGCGGCTGATCGCCGGCCTCATCCCACACGTGCAAGGCTCGATCGCCGCAAACATGCGGCAGGCGCTGACCGAGCGACGAGAGCTGATCGAGACCCGCGCCGACGCGATCCTCGACACTGCCCGCCAGACTGGCGAGCCCTGGACCCAGCCGCTCGGCACCCCTCCCGCCGGCAGGCGCGAGCAGGCACGCTGGCGACGCGACGCCCGAACCATCGCCGCCTACCGCGACCGCTACCAGATCAGCGACGACACCCCACTCGGCCCGGCCCCGCAAACCGGCCCGCAGAAGATCGACCACGCCCGAGCCAACGCAGCGCTACGCGTGCTCACGGTAGAAGCGAATCAAACCGGCTCATCGCAGTTGAGGGTGTAGTCGGGGTCTGAATCCGCCGGCCTCGAGTAGAGATCGGGCGATGTAGTGGGTGAGGTTGCGGAAGCCGAGGGCGGAGCCGCGGAGGTGTTCGAGTCGGCCGTTGATGGCCTCTGTCGGCCCGTTCGAGGTCCCGGGCCGGTCGAAGAAGGCGAGCACGTCTGCGGCGCGCTGCTTCAGCGTCCGGCCGAGTGTGCGGATCTCGACCAGCGCGTCTGGGACGCCGCTGGCGACCGACTCGATGACCGCTCGCATCCTCTGCTTGCCCGTGGTCTTGTTGGGCTCGCGGTAGGCGGCGACCATCCGCTGGTAGATGCCCCAGGTCGCTTCGACCTGGACGTGCTCGTCTGCCGCGAATACCGTGTCCAGCCGGGCGCGCTGGGTGTCGGTGAGCAGGTCCGCGCCGGTCTGCAGGGTCCGCCGCGCCCGGTAGAGCGGGTCCCCGGCCCGGCCCCGGTGCCCGAGGGTGTGCTGCTGGACGCGCTGCCGGCACCGGTCCAGTCCCTCACCTGCCAGACGGATGACGTGGAACGGATCCATGACCGGTACTGCGGTGGGTAGCTCTTCGGCGGCAGCGGTCTTGAACCCGGTGAACCCGTCCATCGCGACGACCTCCACCCCGTCCCGCCACGCCCGAGGACGATCGGCCAGCCACTGCTTGAACACGGCCTTCGACCGGCCCGCGACCATGTCCAGCAGCCGCGCGGGCCCGGACTTGTTCCGGGCCGGGGTGAGGTCGATGATCACGGTCACGTACTTGTCGCCGTGGCGCGTGTGACGCCACACGTGCTCATCGACCCCGATGGTGGTGACCCCGGCGAACCGGGCCGGATCGTCGATCAGCACCCGCTTGCCCTCGGCGATGACCGCCTCGTTGGCGGTATGCCAGGACACTCCCAGCCCGGCAGCGACGCGGCTGACGGTGAGGTGGTCCACGACCACACCGGTCAGCGCCCAGCCCACCCCGCCACGGGTGATCTTCGCCCGCGGCGCCGCGGCCTTCGACGTGTCCTGCCGCCACGTCCGACGGCAGGTAACACACCGGTACCGGCGGACCCGGACCATCAAGGTCGTGGGCCGGTGCCCGAACGGCTCGTGCGCCAACCGGCGGATCACCGTGTCTCGGGGCACGCCCTCGGCCCCGCACTCCCTGCACCACGGGTCCGGCTCCAGGACCCGGCACTGGATCACCGCACGATCAGGCTCAACCCGCTGTCCGACGGCCTCGAGGCCGAGCTCGTCGAGACGGCAGAACGTGGTCAGGTCAGGGCGAACGAAGGTAGCGTGATCCATGTCGAGGTCCTCAGGATGGGCAGTGTCAGAACTTCCATCCTCGGAGGGCCTCGACCCCTATCCAGCGACCGACGCGCCCAACCCGACTACACTCTCAGCTGCGAAGAGCCGCTATAGTCGTCTTGCTCGCGCAACACGTACCCCATTATGTCTCGATAATCGTATGGCGAAATCACTGAGAATCCGAATAAGCCGTCCAGCAACCGCTTTGCCGGAGAGATCCCTAGTCCTACGTGCGACCATTGGTCGATCTCTAATTCAGTCGCATCAGGCACGTCGACAGTGGAGGTGAGGATCGAAACGGGGCGTTTGGCATCTACCGATCGCGCAACAGTGATGTAGTTTCCGTCTCCCAACTGAAGTTCCAAGAAGAAGGTGAAGTTGGCAAAGATATCCTCGTGCTTGAACAAGAAGAAACTGGAGTGTCTACCCTTCAGTAGACAGAAATCGATCAATCGAGCGACCGTGCTCTTGCCGAGATTATGTACGGTTTTTCTCTTGCCTTGATCTCGACGGATCTCCGCGAGCACAACCGATAAGCCTTCATTGAAGGCGATTGGGCTGAAAATGTTCGGTTGATTGGAGTAGAGCCTGACTAGCCTCATGCTTTCACCCACTCAAAGGAGTCTGACTTGGGAAGGTATCGCACGAGACCCAGCAGGAACAGAAGGCTGATCGCCGGAGAGAACAGGTAGTCGACCTTTTGATTCTTGCTTTGGCAATGTTCAAGCAGTGCGTCGTAGGTCACGACTCGATATCTCGAAAGATACTTCATCATAGTTCCGGAGACGGCTATGACGGTTTGGTCGGGATGGTCATGCTTGGTTGGAAACAACATCCGCTTCGACCTCCGTATCACCGATATCACAGTTCCAATACATGTAAAAGACCATTGCTCGCGTCAGGCGGCGATTTCTGCCCAGAAGAGGATCTCTGCTAGTCAATAGATCAACTATTTGACCGAAGACCTTATCGAACGTGTGATGCTCCTCTTTGTGGGCCAAAATCTTGAGATCGAAGTCTTCCGCGCAGCTATCGTAGAGGTCACGAATCGCACTATTGCCGGGATCGGCCAAGAAGTCCTTGAACTGCGTGAGCAGGTGGCCATAGTTACCCATCAAGCGTCTTGAGGTTTTCTCAGTCATGCTGTTGAGTTCGTTCTTCGCCGCTAACGAAGTGCGCTCTTGCGGACGACTTTGCATCCCAGTTGTGTTGTCATCGATAATCTCAGCGATCGCCTCCACGACTTCCGCAAGTTCACGACTGGATACGATAAGTGGCCCGTCGAGAGGGTTTACCCCGGCCAGTTGCGCCAGCCGTGGTTCCATTCGAAACGACTCGTCTAGAGCCTCGATTCCACAAAGATGCACGCTCTCACTGGGGATGCCCGTCTCAGCTGAGACCATCTCGATGATTTTTTCATTGGCGTTCGCTGTGAGATATCGGTTCGAGTAGAGCAGGTAGTTATTGAGCTTTCCGTTCTCGTAGAGCTTCTTGGCCCTCGGAAGCTCATTGGCCAGCACCGAACTGGCGGCTCCACCGCTAAAGTCAGAGTCGCTGAAATAGCCGTACGACATAGTGTGCTTGGCCTGGATGATAGAAATCCCGTCCCACGGTCGTGCCGCACTGGGGAAGCCGTCTGCAAGCCCCTCAAACCGAGCATCCCTGCCACCATCCACGCCTGTGGCAAACCCCTGAACACCCCTGCCCAGGAGTAGTTTCGCAGCCTGGACAACGAGGGCCTCAAATTGAGCCTCTGCTAGGTCTTCGTACGGATATCCCACACCTGATGGTACCAAGCGCGCCGCCTCCGCTTTAAGGCTGACACGACGTCACAGTAGTTCCTTGTGCAGGTTGGACGCTCTCGATGTCGGTTCCTGCCGTACACGCCGGGAGATGGCTCTCTGCTGACTTGTTCCTCCAAGTCTGAGCCCGAGCCCGTCAGGATCATGAGGCGCACTACAGGCGCGGCCCCTCCTGCGACGCCGTGTTCTGCGGCGGGGTATCGAGCTGCCGGCCAGGTGCCTGGCGGTTCAGCAGCCGGCCCGGATCATGCAGCGAGTCCAGCAGGGCGGTCACGTCCGCGGTATCGGTGATGATCTCGGCGCGTCCGCGATTGATGAGCTCATGCGGACCCGCACTCGCCGCCGACGTGACCGGGCCAGGGACCGCGCCGACGGCGCGGCTGTGCCGGTGCGCTTCTGTCGCCACCAGCAGCGATCCCGACCGGAAGCCCGCCTCCGGGATCACCGTCGCGCCCGACAGCGCACCCAGCAGACGGGCGCGGGCCATGAACCGCCACCGGGTCGGCGTCGCCCCCGGAGGAGCCTCGCTGGCCAGCACCCCCAGATCACCGATCCGGGCCAGCAGATCAGAGTTGCCGCGCGGATAAGGGCGGTCAACGCCGCCGGCCAGCACCGCGATCGTGCTCCCGCCTGCGGTCAGCGCAGCGCGGTGTGCTGCGGCGTCGATGCCATAGGCGCCACCGGCGACGATCGTGCGCTCGTGGTGCGCGAGATCGCTCGCGAGGTGCCCGGCGACCTGCACGCCGTACTCGCTGGCGGCTCTGGAGCCGGTGATCGTGACCCGATCCGTGAGAGCACCGGAAAGGAGCGATGTCGCCCCACGCGTCCACAGCAGGTACGGGGCGCGGGGGCCGAGGTCGTTGAGCGAGTGCGGCCAGTCCGTATCGGTCGGGATGAGCGTGGATATACCGGCTCGTTCCGCATCCGCGACACGGGCGGGGATGTCGCCCTCAATGCGCGGGGCGACGCGGTTGCGCCAGGCGATCGCATCGGCGCGGTTCATCTCCGGTACTGTGGCCTGGTCGTCTTCGAGCAGCCGCAGCGTCTCGACCCCGCCGACTCGGTGCAGGACGCGGCCGGTGGCCGCGTCGTCGGGCTCGGCGATCATCGACAGCATCATCCGCGCCTGCTGCTCACCCTTCGCCTGCTCTGCCAGCTTCGCCATGATCTGTGCCCCTTCCCAGACAGTCACGGGCAAGGTGCACCGCCAGCGACCGAGCACGGCCGACGGGGGCTACCGCGTGTCGTACGTGCGGCGTAGAGTGAGAAGCACAGAGGCAGATTCACCCCTCACCATGTAGGCCCCCTCGGGGCCGTCCTCCGGGACACTCCACACGTACTGCCTCACCACAGTTACGTGCTTGGAGGCATCATGTTCCGACTCATCTGGTTCGCCAGCATCCACATCCGCATCTTCATGCGCCGATGGATGCCGACCAACATCGTGCTCGACAAGGTCCGCACCCGTCACGGCCTCAAGTGGGGCCTCCCGGCAATGCTGCTCGCGATCCCATACTTTTACACCGCGAGCCTGCTGACCGTCATCATCCGTGACGGCGGGCCGGGCTGGCTCAACCTCGTCGTGCTCATCGCGATCTGGTCAGCGTTCAAGATGCTCTGGATCGGCCCCGTCAGCCTGGTCCTGCTCGCCCGCGTGCGCATCCACGAGCACACCGAGCGACGCCAGCGGCGCCAGGCACAGGGCGTCTCCTCCGCCCCGATCATGGCAGGGGGTGCGTCATGACCAAGGCGGTTCTCTACCTGCGCAGCGCGACCGACAGCGAAGCGCAGACCAACCAGCAGGCAGAAGACTGCCGGGAGTATCTGCACGAGCGTGGCCTGACCGAGGACGGCGTCTTCACCGATGCCGGCCACACAGGCCCCGGTCTCGCCCAGCTCCTCGACCCGGCCGCTAAGGGCGAGGTTACCGACGTGATCGTCGCCGAGATATGGCGCCTCGGCCGAGCCCCCGTGGCCAACCTGCGCACCGGCGACGCTCTCGACCGAGCCGGGGTCACCGTCCACGTCGCCACAGGCATCCTCACCGGCCCCGTCCTCGACGACTGCGTGCGAGGGTCGATGTACGAGTTGAGCATCGCCGATGCCCGGCGCATCGACGGCGATGCCGAGACCGAGAAAGACGATCCGCCCTTCGACTAACCACCCGACCTTCCCCGATACACAGTTCGCGCCTGTCACTCACGAAGCGGCAGGCGCGAACCCATGTATGCGGGACGGAAGCCCTGGCCCGTCAGGAGATCGACTCGGACAGCTCCAGCCACCGCTCTTCGAGCTCGGCGACCTCGTCCTCTGCCTGGCGCAGCTCATCGGTATGGCCTTGCAAGCCCTCGTAGTCGCTCTGGTCGTGGTCGGCGAGACGCTGATGGATGCGCTCGATGCTTCCCGACAGCTTCTCCAGCCGGCGCTCGATCGCGCCGATTTCCTTCTGCACCGCCCGGCGCTCCGCACCCGACAACTCCGAAGCCGAAGACGACGCCGCCGTCTTCTCCTCGCTGCTCTGAGCGCTCATCGGCGACGGGGTCACGGCCTGCTGCTCCTGTGCGGCTCGCAGCCGCAGATACTCGTCCACCCCGCCGGGCACGTGCCGCAACCCGCCGTCGAGGATCGCATACTGCTGGTCGGTGACCCGCTCCAGCAGGTAGCGGTCGTGAGAGACCACGATCAACGTGCCAGGCCACGAGTCCAGCAGGTCCTCCAGCGCCGCGAGCATGTCCGCGTCAACATCGTTCGTCGGCTCATCGAGAAGCAGCAGGTTTGGCTCGCTGAGCAGCAGCATCAGCAGTTGCAGCCGCCGCTTCTGCCCGCCGGAGAGGTCATCGACCCGTGCCGAGAGGTGTTCGCGGGCGAAGCCGAGCCGTTCGAGCAGCTGCGCCGGCGTGAGGTCCTTGCCGTCGATCTGGAACGTGGTCTTGGTGCGTGCCAGGACCTCGCGCACCCGGTCGCCGCCGATGTCGGCGAGCTGGGAGAACTGCTGATCGAGGATGCCGACCTGCACCGTCTTGCCTCGCTTGACCCGACCCTCGGTCGGCTCCAGAGTGCCGCAGATCAGCCCGAGCAGTGTGGACTTGCCCGCCCCGTTCGCGCCCAGGATGCCGGTGCGCTCACCCGGAGCGATCCGCCAGGTCACGTCATCGAGAACCTTCCGATCCCCGAAGCTCACGCTCACGTTCTCCAGGTCCACGACCTGCTTGCCCAGCCGGGCCACCGCGACCCGCTGCAGCTCGATGGGGTTGCGCACCGGCGGCACGTCAGCGATCAGCTCGTTGGCCGCGTCGATCCGGAACTTCGGCTTCGACGTGCGCGCCGGAGCGCCTCGCCGCAGCCACGCCAGCTCCTTGCGCATCAGGTTCTGCCGCTTGCTCTCGGCCGCAGCGGCCATCCGATCTCGCTCGACCCGCTGGAGCACGTAGGCGGCGTAGCCGCCCTCGAACGGCTCGACCGTGCCGTCGTGCACCTCCCACGTCTCGGTGCAGACCTCATCGAGGAACCAGCGATCGTGCGTGATGACCAGCAGTCCGCCGCTGTTCTTGGGCCAGCGTCGCTTCATGTGCTCGGCCAGCCAGGCGATGCCCTCAACATCAAGATGGTTCGTAGGCTCATCGAGAGCGATGAGTTCCCAGTCGCCCACCAGCAGGGCAGCGAGGGCCACGCGCCGCCGTTGCCCTCCGCTGAGTCGGCCGATCACCGCATCCCAGGAGATATCCGGGACCAGCCCGCCGATCACATCGCGGATGCGGGCATCGCTGGCCCACTCATGCTCCGGCGCGTCGCCGGCGATCGAGTACCCGACCGTGGCCTCCGGATCGAGGTCGTCACTCTGACCGAGCACGCCGAACCGCACGCCGCCGCGCCGGGTCACCCGACCCGCCTGCGGCTCGATTTGCCCCGAGAGCATCCCCAGCAGGCTCGACTTGCCGTCACCGTTGCGACCGACGATCCCGATCCGGTCGCCCTCCTCGATCCCGACCGAGAGCGAGTCGAAGACCACCCGCGTCGGGTACTCCAAGTGCAGCCCTTCGGCCCCCAGAAGAGGTGTAGCCATCAGCGACCACCCTTCCCGACCAGCGCGGTGCGGCACGGTACAACCCGCCTCGCACGGGTACGACACCCAGCAACGGGGTGTGACGCTGCCCTGCCACGACGGTAGAATCGAGGCGTCCGGAACGAACAACCCATCGAATTGTTGGGTTCGTCGAGGATGATGACATTGGGTTCGGACATGAGCAGAAGGAGGAGCTGCAGCCGCCGCTTCTGCCCACCGGAGAGGTCGTTGACCCGTGCCGAGAGGTGCTCGCGCGCGAACCCGAGGCGCTCGAGCAGCTGAGCCGGGGTGAAGTCCTTGCCTTCGATCGTGAACGTCGTCTTCGCCTCGGCGAGGACGTCGCGCACCCGACGACCCCCGATCTTGACGAGGTCCTTGAACTGCTGATCGAGGACGCCGACCTCGACGGTCTTGCCCCGCTTGACCCGACCGGAACTCGGCTCGAGGGTTCCGGCGATGAGGCCGAGCAGGGTCGACTTGCCGGCGCCGTTGGGTCCGAGGATGCCGGTGCGCTCGCCGGGACCGATGCGCCATGTGACGTCGTCGAGGATCTTCCTGTCTCCGAAGCTCACGGACACATCGAGGAGGTCGACGACGTCCTTGCCGAGGCGGGCGGTGGCCATCTTCTTCAGTTCGATGGGGTTGCGCACCTCGGGGACGTCGGCGATGAGCTGGTTGGCCGCCTCGATGCGGAACTTCGGCTTCGACGTCCGGGCCGGGGCACCGCGGCGCAGCCACGCGAGCTCCTTGCGCATGAGGTTCTGACGCTTCGCCTCGGTGGCGGCGGCGATCCGGTCGCGTTCGACGCGCTGGAGGACGTAGGCGGCGTACCCGCCCTCGAAGGGCTCGACGATGCGGTCGTGGACCTCCCACGTCTTCGTGCACACCTCGTCGAGGAACCAGCGGTCGTGGGTGACCAGCAGGAGGGCACCGGAGTTCTTCGGCCAGCGGTTCTGCAGATGCCGGGCCAGCCACGCGATGCCGTCGACGTCGAGGTGGTTGGTCGGCTCGTCGAGGATGATGAGGTCCCAGTCCTCGACGAGGAGCGCGGCGAGCGCGACGCGGCGGCGCTGCCCGCCGGAGAGGCTGCCGATCGGCGCCTGCCAGTCGAGGTCGGAGATGAGGCCCGCGATGATGTCGCGGACCCTCGCATCGCCTGCCCACTCGTAGTCGGGCCGGTCCCCGACGACGGAGTGGCCCACGGTCGCCGTGTCCTCGAGGTCGTCGCGCTGCGTGAGCATCCCCAGGCGCAGGCCTCCGCGGTAGGTCACGCGTCCCGCGTCAGGGG
This sequence comes from Brevibacterium sp. K72, assembly GCF_050562175.1. NCBI lineage: Bacteria > Bacillati > Actinomycetota > Actinomycetes > Micrococcales > Brevibacteriaceae > Brevibacterium > Brevibacterium sp. K72. The sequence continues at coordinate 3,791,666 of NZ_CP191582.1, read as the reverse complement.
TGATGGTGCCGGCGAGCATCCCGAGCAGGCTCGACTTTCCGTCGCCGTTGCGGCCGACGATGCCGATCATGTCCCCGGTGTCGACGCCGAGGGTCACGGAGTCGAAGACGATGCGGGTCGGGTATTCGAGGTGCAGGGCTTCGGCCCCGAGAAGATGTGCCATAACAGAGTCAAGGGTAGAGCACGGCGGACGCCACATTGCGTTTTCATATCGGTGTCGGACATCCGGATGGTAGACGCGCGTGAGACAAGGCTCACGTGCATTAGACTGGCCGAAAACTCACCGAAGTGTGACCGATCACCCAGTGGTTTCACATCTTCGTGACGAGTCGGCCGGTGGTCCTCCACCGTCGCCGGTGTCGGTTCTTCGAGAAAAGAGTAAACCTTGAAAAAGCTCGCATCTGCGGTCTCCATGGTCGCCGTATCCGCCCTTGCCCTCTCCGCCTGCGGTTCCGGCGACAGCGGCACGAACGCCGAGGACTACCTCGCCTGCATGGTCTCCGACTCCGGCGGCTGGGACGACCAGTCGTTCAACCAGTCGGGACGTGCGGGTCTGACGAAGGCCGTGGAGACCCTCGGCATCCAGGAGAAGCTCGCGGAGTCGCAGGGCGACGCGGACTTCACCCCGAATGTCGACAACATGGTCCAGCAGGGCTGCAACCTCACCTTCGGCGTCGGCTTCCTCCTCGAGGATGCGATCCAGTCCGCCGCCGAGGCCAACCCCGACCTCAACTTCGCGCTCATCGACTCGACGTTCTCCGACGCCGACGGCAACCCCGTCACCCTGGAGAACGCCAAGCCGCTTGTCTTCAACACCGCCGAGGCGGCCTACCTCGCCGGCTATGTCGCGGCGGCCACGTCGAAGTCCGGCAAGGTCGGCACCTTCGGCGGCATCCAGATCCCCTCGGTCACCGTCTTCATGGACGGCTTCGCCGACGGGGTGAAGAAGTTCAACGACGACAACGGCAAGAACGTCGAACTCCTCGGCTGGGACAAGGCCAAGCAGGAGGGCTCGTTCTCCGGCGACTTCGAGAACCAGGGCCAGGGCCAGGAGCTGACGAAGCAGCTCATCTCCCAGGGCGCCGACATCGTCATGCCCGTCGCCGGCCCCGTCGGCCTCGGTGCCGCGGCAGCCGCGAAGGAAGCCGGCGACGTCAAGCTCATCTGGGTCGACACCGACGGCTACGAGTCGACGGAGTACGGCGACATCATCCTCACCTCGGTGGTCAAGGAGATCGCCAACGCCGTCGAGGACACCGTCAAGGAGGGCACCGAGGACAAGTTCACCTCCGAGCCCTACGTCGGCACCCTCGAGAACGAAGGCGTGGGACTCGCTCCGTACCACGACTTCGACAAGGAGGTCCCCGAGGACGTGAAGACGAAGGTCGACGAACTCAAGCAGCAGATCATCGACGGCACCATCAAGGTCGAGTCGGAGAACTCGCCTAAGTGATCAGCGGGGTAAACTGCAGGGTCGAAGTCTTTCGGCCCTGCAGTTTTCAAGTGTGTGAGGAGAGCGTCGAGCAGTGAAACTCGAGCTTCGCGGGATGACGAAGGTGTTCGGATCGTTCGTCGCCAACGACCACATCGACCTCACGGTCGAACCGGGCGAGATCCACGCCATTCTCGGTGAGAACGGTGCCGGCAAGTCGACGATGATGAACGTCCTCTACGGTCTCTACGACCCCGATGGGGGAGAGATCCTCATCGACGACAAGCCGGTGACCTTCGCCGGACCCGGTGACGCCGTGGCCGCGGGCATCGGCATGGTCCACCAGCACTTCATGCTCGTGCCCGTGTTCACCGTCGCCGAATCCGTGGCGCTCGGCTACGAACCGACGAAGAGCCTCGGCATCATCGACCTCGCCGAGGCGCGGGCGAAGGTCAGGGAGATCTCCTCCCGGTTCGGGTTCGACATCGACCCCGACGCCCTCATCGAGGACCTCCCCGTCGGTGCGCAGCAGCGAGTCGAGATCATCAAGGCTCTGTCGCGGGACGCGGAGATCCTCATCCTCGACGAGCCCACCGCCGTGCTCACCCCGCAGGAGACCGACGAGCTCATCTCGATCATGCGCCAGCTCAAGGAGCAGGGCACCTCGATCGTCTTCATCACCCACAAACTGCGCGAGGTCCGCGCGATCGCCGATTCGATCACGGTCATCCGGCGCGGGAAGATCGTCGGCGAGGCGTCGCCGGAGTCCACCGAGGCGGAGCTCGCCAGCCAGATGGTCGGCCGCGAGGTGTCCCTGACGACGCAGAAGACCCCTGCCGCACCCGGGGACGCGACGTTCCAGGTGCGCGGGCTCACCGTCGTCGACAAGGCCGAGAACGTCGTCGTCGACGACGTCAGCTTCGACGTCCGACGCGGCGAGATCCTCGCGATCGCCGGCGTCCAGGGCAACGGGCAGACCGAGCTCGCCGAGACGATCATCGGGCTCACCGAACCGCGCCTGGGCACGATCACCCTCGACGGGAAGGACCTCGTCGGCGCCAGCGTCAAGGACCGGCTGGGCACCGGCATCGGCTTCGTCCCCGAAGACCGCTCGACCGACGGCATCATCGCCGAGTTCGCGATCCGCGAGAATATGATCCTCGACGTCTACGACCGTCCCCCGTACGCGAAGGGCCTCAACCTCCGGCCCTCCGTCATCACCGCCGAGGCGAAGAAGAAGGTCGACGAGTTCGACATCCGCCTCGGCAGCGTCGCCGACCCCATCGCCACACTCTCGGGCGGCAACCAGCAGAAGGTCGTCCTCTCCCGCGAACTCGGCCGCGAGCTGCGCCTCTTCATCGCCAGCCAGCCCACCCGCGGCCTCGACGTCGGATCGATCGAGTTCGTCCACAAGCGCGTCATCGCCGAACGCGACACCGGCACCCCGTGCATCATCGTCTCGACCGAACTCGACGAGGTCTACGGACTCGCCGACCGGATCGCCGTGATGTACTCCGGGCGCATCGTCGGCATCGTCGGACCCGAGACCTCCCGGGAGGCGCTGGGCCTGATGATGGCCGGTGTCCCCGCCGAGGAGGCCATGTCGTCAGCGGGCACGGGCACTGCCGACCCTGCCGCCTCGACGACGACCCCAGACTCAGCCACCACCTCGGCGGAGGAGACCGAATGACGACTGACATTTCCCCGGCCGCGCCCTCCCCGGCCCCGCCGCCGACCGCCGAGGCGAAGCCGGGCAGGCAGCAGACGCTCCTCCAGGAGATCCTCTCGGGATCGTGGCTCGTCTCCCTGCTCGCGATCGTCCTCGCCCTCCTCGTCGGCGGCGTCCTCATCGCCGTCGCCAACGCCGAGGTCGTCGCCGCCGCGAAGAACATCCTCTCCGCCCCCGGCGCCTTCTTCTCCACGGTCTTCTCCACCGTCGGCGACGCCTACTCCGCGCTCTTCCGCGGGGCCGTCTTCGACTGGAACGCCCGCACCCCTGAGCGCGCGATCCGCCCGCTCACAGAATCCCTCGTCAGCGCCACCCCGCTCATCCTCACCGGCCTCGGCATCGCGCTCGCGTTCCGGTCGGGACTGTTCAACATCGGCGGCCAGGGCCAGGTCATCCTCGGTGCCACGGTCGCCGGCTTCCTCGGCTACGCACTGCCGCTGCCGCCCGTCGTCCACATGCTCGTCGCCGCGCTCGGCGGCATCATCGGCGGTGCGATCTGGGCGGGCATCGCCGGCGTCCTCAAGGCGAAGACCGGGGCGAATGAGGTGATCGTGACGATCATGCTCAACTCGATCGCCGGCTACCTGCTCGGCTACCTGCTCAAGCAGTCGTGGTTCACGCACACCCAGTCGGCGAACCCGCAGTCGCGCGCGATCGACGAATCCGCGCAGATGTTCCTCCTTCTGCCCCCGCCCTTCCGCCTCCACTTCGGGTTCATCCTCGCGATCCTCGCGACGATCTTCGTGTGGTGGCTGCTCGAGCGCTCGACCATCGGATTCGAGTTCAAGGCCGTGGGTGCGAACCCCCACGCCGCGCGCACAGCGGGCATCTCCGTGGCGAAGGTGACGGTCCTCGTCATGGTCATCGCCGGTGGCCTCGCCGGCCTCGGCGGTGCCGCACAGGTGCTCGGGACCGAGGACAAGCTCACCGGCGGCATCGCCGGGTCGATCGGCTTCGATGCGATCACCGTGGCCCTGCTCGGCCGGTCGAAGCCCTTGGGCACGTTCTTCGCCGGACTCCTCTTCGGTGCGTTCAAGGCCGGCGGATACCTCATGCAGTCGCAGACGGGCACGCCGATCGACATCGTCCTCGTCGTCCAGTCCGTCATCGTCCTGCTCATCGCGGCCCCGCCGCTCGTGAGGTCGATCTTCCACCTGCCTGCGCCGGTGCTCAAGCGGAAGGAGTCCTGAGATGAGCGCACAGACTCTTGACACCCCGACCGGGGCCCCGACGAAGGTGCTCGCGCCGATCGCGTGGAAGTACCCGATCGTCTACTCCGTCCTCGCGCTCATCGCGCTCATCTTCTTCGGCATCATCGGCCGGGCCGGTGAGACGACGTTCCGGATCGCCTCGAGCGGTGACTTCTTCGCGATCCCCGACCTCGTCATCCCCTCGAAGGTCGCAGGTCTCGTCCTCTCGCTCGTCCTCGTGGCCATGGCTGCTGTCGCCGTGTGGTTCGCGGTGGGGCGCCGTCACCTCGACTCGTGGTTCCCGATGACCTTCGGCGTCGTCTTCGTCCTCGCGTTCCTCGCGTGGGCCGGCGGCGGCAGCGGCGGCGTCATCCCGATGACCACGCTGCTCGCCGGAGCGCTGGCGCTGTCCGTGCCGCTCATCTTCGGCGCGATGTGCGGTCTCATCGGTGAGCGCTCGGGCATCATCAACATCGCCATCGAGGGCCAGCTTCTCGCCGGGGCGTTCCTCGCCGCGGTCGTCGCCTCGGTCGTGAAGAATCCGTATGCGGGACTCATCGCCGCACCCATCGCCGGTGCGCTCGTCGCCGTCGTGCTCACGTTCTTCGCTGTGAAGTACTGGGTCAATCAGATCATCATCGGCGTCGTCCTCAACGTCCTCGTCGTCGGCCTCACGAGCTTCCTCTACTCGACGGTGCTCACGGAGAACCCGGAGCTGTGGAACGCGCGGCAGAAGCTGCCGAACCTGCCGATCCCGCTGCTCTCGGACATCCCGATCCTCGGACGGGTGCTCTTCGACCAGAACATCCTCGTCTACATCATGTACGTCGTCGTCATCGCCCTCCAGATCTTCGTCTTCCGGTCGAAGTGGGGTCTGCGGATGCGTGCGGTCGGCGAACACCCGAAGGCCGCGGACACCGTGGGCATCAAGGTCAACTACACGCGCGTGCGCAACACGATCATGGCCGGAGCCATCGCCGGTCTCGGCGGTGCCTTCTTCACGATCGGCTCGGGCCTGGCCTTCGGCAAGGAGATGTCGGCAGGGCAGGGCTACATCGCCCTGGCCGCGATGATCCTCGGGAAATGGAACCCCAAGGGCGCGCTCTTCGCGGCCCTGCTCTTCGGGTTCTCGAAGAGCCTCGGCAACACACTGCAGTCGATCGGCACGCCCGTGCCCAACGAACTGCTGCTCATGCTGCCCTACATCGTCACGATCCTCGCCGTCGCCGGATTCGTCGGTCGGGTTCGCCCGCCGGCGGCCGAAGGCGTGCCGTACGTGAAGTCGTGATGATGGAGATGTGAGAGCCTGAACGCGACGAGGAGAGCGGAGGACAGCCATGATGTCTGAGCCGACGACCGGAGACGGTCCGATGTGGAGCGAACCCGAGCGGCGCGTCGAGGTCGCTGACCTCACCGAGGACACGTGGGACCTCCTGCGCGCCTCGGCGGTGGCGGCGATGGAGAAGGCCTACGCACCGTATTCGGCCTACCCGGTGGGGGCCTCCGCGCTCGTCGATGACGGTCGGATCGTCAGCGGCTGCAACATCGAGAACGCCTCGTACGGGGTGACCCTGTGCGCGGAGTGCTCGCTCGTCTCCGACCTCCTCATGACCGGGGGCGGACGCCTCGTGGCCTTCGACTGCGTCGACGGTCAGGGCAGGACGCTCGTCCCCTGCGGGCGCTGCCGACAGCTGCTCTTCGAGCACGGCGGGCCCGACCTCGTCCTCAACATGCCGGCAGGTCGGGAGACGATGGCCGTCGTCCTCCCCGACGCCTTCGGCCCGGACAACCTCGGCGAGCACATCGGCCGCCACGCGAGCGATGGAGGCGGCGCTGCCGGGGACAGCTCTGCCGGGGGCGGAGGCGACGACGTGGCCGGCGACGACGGCACGGCCGACAGCCTCGGCGAGCACGATCACCCGAAGCACTGACGCACCACATTCTTACCCACGACCGGAGGACCACGTGACCGTAGAGGCATTCGACGCCGTCGACGTCATCGCGACCAAACGCGATGGGAAGCCGTTGCCGAAGGACCAGATCGACTGGGTCATCGACGCGTACACGCGCGGCGTCGTCGCCGACGAGCAGATGGCGGCACTGGCCATGGCGATCTTCCTCAACGACATGGGGCCTGAGGAGATCGCGCACTGGACCCAGGCGATGATCGCCTCGGGGGAGCGGATGGACTTCTCCTCGCTGTCGCGCACGACCTCGGACAAGCATTCGACGGGTGGGGTCGGGGACAAGATCACCCTGCCGCTCGCCCCGCTCGTCGCCGTCTTCGACGTCGCCGTCCCGCAGCTCTCCGGCCGCGGTCTCGGGCACACGGGCGGCACCCTCGACAAGCTCGAGGCGATCCCCGGCTGGCAGGCGGGACTGAGCAATGAGGAGATCCTCACCCAGCTCGAGGACATCGGCGCCGTCATCTGCGCCGCGGGCTCCGGGCTTGCTCCGGCGGACAAGAAGCTCTACGCCCTGCGGGACACGACCGCGACCGTCGACTGCATCCCGCTCATCGCCTCGTCGATCATGTCGAAGAAGATCGCCGAGGGCACCGCGGGCCTCGTCCTCGACGTCAAGGTCGGCTCCGGGGCGTTCATGAAGGACCTCGAGAAGGCGCGTCGGCTCGCCCGGACGATGGTCGACCTCGGGAAGGCCGCGGGAGTGGAGACCTCCGCGCTGCTCACCGACATGTCGACGCCGCTCGGCCTGACAGTCGGCAACGCCCTCGAGGTGCGCGAGTCCGTCGAGGTCCTCGCCGGCGGGGGACCCTCCGACGTCGTCGACCTCACCGTGGCGCTCGCCGAGGAGATGCTGCGCCTGGCGGGCAAGACCGATGTCGACGTCCGCGCGGCGCTCAACGACGGCCGGGCGATGGACAAGTGGACGGCGATGATCCGCGCTCAGCACGGTGACCCCGAGGCCCCGCTGCCGGTGGCCAAGGACACCGAGGTCGTCTTCGCCCCCGAGTCCGGGGTGCTCACCAAACTCGACGCGCTCTCCGTCGGGGTCGCCTCGTGGCGCCTCGGCGCCGGTCGCGCCCGGAAGGAGGACCCGGTGCAGGCCGTCGCCGGCATCGAACTCCACGCGAAGCCCGGGGACACCGTCGCCGCCGGCGACCCGCTGCTCACCCTGCACACCGACACTCCGGAGCGCTTCGAACGGGCGCTCGAGTCCCTCGTCGGCGCCTACGAGATCGGGGGAGACACCGACTCCGTCGCCGACTCGATCGTCCTCGAGACGATCACGTAGACCCAGACCGAGACCAGCCCACGACACCGCAGACGAACACCTGCACCCACTTCTGGAGGACACCATGACCAGCCGCACCGACGTCGCGACAATCATCGACCACACCCTGCTCAAGCCCGAGGCGACTCCGGCCGACGTCGACGCCCTCGTCGCTGAGGCGAAGGAACTGGGCGTGCTCGCCGTGTGCGTCTCCCCGTCGATGCTGCCGCTGAGGGAGACCGGTGACCTCGTCGTCGCCACCGTCGTCGGATTCCCCTCAGGCCAGGTCAAGCCGGAGATCAAGGCCGCTGAGACCGAGCGCGCCGTCGCCGACGGAGCCGACGAGGTCGACATGGTTCTCAACATCGGCCAGGCGATCGCCGGGGACTATGACGCCGTCGAGGCCGACATCCGCGGAGTCGTCGAGGCCAGCGGCGATGCGCTCGTCAAGGTGATCATCGAGTCGGCAGCCCTGACCGATGAGCAGATCGTCGAGGTCTGCGCTCGCGCCGAGGCGGCCGGAGCCGACTTCGTCAAGACCTCGACCGGCTTCCACCCGGCAGGAGGAGCGAGCGCCCACGCCGTCGCCCTCATGCGCGAGACCGTCGGCGACCGCCTCGGCGTCAAGGCCTCCGGCGGCATCCGCACCGTCGAAGCCGCCGAGGAGATGATCTCCGCTGGTGCCTCGCGTCTCGGCCTCTCCGGTTCGGCTGCGATCCTCGCTGGGCTGAGCGACTGAGGGCCGCCGGCACGGTGAACCCGCACGGACACGGTCCATGCGCCGTGTCCACCGTGCTTCGGCTCAGAGCCCGAAGTAGGCCTTGAGCTCCGAGGAGATCGTCGACAGCCGTTCGCGCAGCGCCGGACCCAGGGCCGCACTCGCCGAGGAGTTCCCGGCCGAGAGCCCGGCGGCGGCGAGGGCACGGTCGTCTTCTGCTCGGGCCGCCTCGGCGAGCTCCGGAGTCCCGACGACCTCGAGGTAGCACTTGAGTTTGGGCTCTGTGCCTGAGGGCCGGACGATGACCCGGGAATCCGACTCCGAGAGCAGGAGGATGCCGTCGGTCGGCGGCAGGCCGTCGAAACCGCTCGAGAGGTCGTGGACCGCGACGACGGGGGAGCCGGCCAACATCGCCGGCGGGTCCTCCCGCAGCTTCGCCATCGCCGCGGCGATGAGTGAGACGTCGTCGAGGCGGAAGCTCAGCGGAGCCGTCGCGTAGTACCCGTCGCGGGAGCGGATCCGGTCGAGTTCGGCCTCGATCGACGATCCTTCGTGTTCGAGGCGTGAGGCCAGCGCTGCGAACGTCACGGCCGCGGAGATGCCGTCCTTGTCACGGACGACACTCGGATCGACGCAGTAGCCGAGCGCCTCCTCGTAGCCGAAGACGAGCCCCGGCACGCGGGAGATCCACTTGAAGCCGGTGAGCGTCTGCACGGCGGCGAACCCGTGAGCCTGTACGGCTGCCGCGAGTCCGCGGGAGGAGACGATCGAATTCGCGAAGACGGGGGTCGTCTGCGACTCCGGCGCGGGCGGGGTGGAAGCCGGTGCTTCGGCCGCCAGGCGGGCGGCGATGTCCTCGCCGAGGAGGAGTCCCACCTCGTCGCCGGTCAGCTGCCGGAACCCAGTCGGTGCCGTCGCGTCGGGGATCGCTGCCGAGAACCGGTCCGCATCGGGGTCGTTGGCGATGATGAGGTCGGCGTCGATCTCCCGGGCCAGAGCGTACGACTCGTCGAGCGCACCGGCCTCCTCCGGATTGGGGAAGGTCACCGTCGGGAAGTCGGGGTCTGGGGCCTGCTGACTCGACACCGGGTGGACGTCGGAGAACCCGGTGAGGGCGAGGGCCGCCTCGGCGACTCCGGCACCGACACCGTGGAGGGAGGTCAGCACGATCCGCAGGTCGGCGCTCGCGCGAACCCCGAGGGCCTCGATGGACTCGAGGTAGGAGTCGACGATCGAGGAGTCGAGGAGCTCCCACCCGGATTCGGCGCGCGGGACCGAGGCGACGGAGGGCACCTCGGCGATCCTCTCCGCGATGAGCGCATCTGCGGGTGGGACGATCTGGGCTCCGGCACCCGCCCGGGCGGTCGCGGCGTCGGGCTCGATCGCGAGCAGCGGACGCTGCCCGAGATAGACCTTGTAGCCGTTGTCCGCGGGCGGATTGTGGCTGGCGGTGACCATGACCGCGGCGTCGGCCCGTAAGTGGGTGAGGGCGAACGCAGTGAGCGGGGTCGGCAGCTGCTCGGGCAGCTGGATGGCCACACCACCGGCGGCGGTGACGACGGCGGCGGTGTCCCGGGCGAAGTCGGCCGATTTGTAGCGGGCATCGCAGCCGATGACGACGCGGAAGCCCGGTCCCACGGTCTCGGCGAGGAACGCCGAGAGGCCGGCGGCGGCGCGGATGACGACCGAACGGTTCATCCGGTTCGGCCCGGCGGCGATCTCCCCGCGCAGTCCCGCGGTGCCGAAGACGAGGGGACCTGAGAACCGGTCCTCGAGGTCGGCGAGCGCCGCCGCATCCCCGGCCTCCGCCTCGGCGAGGATGCTCGTCAGTGACGTCGCGGTCTCCTCATCGGGGTCATCGGCGATCCAGGCGCGGACGGTCTCGGCGTCGAATCCCTGCGTGAAGCGGTCGGCGACGCGTTCGGTCGAGGCACTCATGTCTCAGAGCTTTCCGACGATGTCGGCGAGCAGCCGGGAGATCCGCGGAGCGGCAGCGGCACCGGCCTCGATGACCTCGGCGTGGGAGAGCGGGGTCTCCTGGATGCCGGCGGCGAGGTTCGTCACGAGCGAGATGCCCATGAGCTCGAGTCCTGCCTGACGTGCGGCGATGGCCTCGAGCGTCGTCGACATGCCGACGAGGTCGGCGCCGAGGATCCCGGCCATGCGCACCTCGGCGGGCGTCTCGTAGTGGGGGCCGGAGAACTGGGCGTAGACACCCTCATCGAGGGTGGGGTCGATCTCCTTGGCGATGCCGCGCATGCGCGGGGAGTAGAGGTCGGTGAGGTCGACGAAGTTCGCGCCCTCGATGGGGGAGGTGCCGGTGAGGTTGATGTGGTCGGAGATGAGGACCGGGGTGCCGGGTTTCCAGTTCCGGTTGAGTCCGCCGCAGCCGTTGGTGAGGACAAGGCTCTGGCAGCCGGCGGCTGCGGCTGTGCGCACCCCGTGGGCGACGGCGCGGACACCCTTGCCCTCGTAGTAATGGGTGCGCGAGCCGAGGACGAGAGCGTACTTCCCGCTCGATTCGATCCGGACCGTCCGCAGGGTCGCGCCGTGTCCGGCGACGGCCGGGGCGTGGAAGCCGGGGACTTCGGCGGCGGGGATCTCACTGACCGTTTCGCCGAGCAGCTCGGCTGCTCCACCCCATCCGGATCCGAGGACGAGGGCGATGTCGTGGGAGTCGATCCCGGCGGCGGAGTTGATGGTCGTGGCCGCTGCCTGTGCGGCGGCGGTAGGATCGCTTAAGTCAGTCATGACGCCAAGATTATCAACATCTGACATGCCGCTAGGAGCGCTTCCCATGCCGATCAGACCACTTGCCGACGGTGACGATCTGCGACTGAACGAGGTGTTCGCCGATGCCCCGACTCCGGCCGCTCACATGGCCCGCTCCCTGTTCCGGCCGGCCTCCGACTCGCCGCTGCTGCGCTCCGTCCTCGCCGAGGTGGTCCCCGGTGTCCCCGTCGGTGCCGCAGCGATCATGGAATCCCCGCTTCACCCGCACCGAGCGTGGGTGAACGTCGAGGTCGCCGCCGAGGAGCGCGGGCACGGTCTTGGGCGTGAGCTCTTCGAGGCGGTGTCCGCCGAGACCGCCGGCACCGCGCTCGAAGGCCTTGACCTCCGTGCCCGTGTCGAGGCCGGAAGCGTCGGGGAGAAGTTCGCCGAGGCGCTCGGCTTCGTGCCGCTGACGACGACGCGGGTGATCAAGGTTCCCGCTGGTGCTCTGCCGCCGAGCGGCGGCGGCCGCGCCGAGGACCTCGAGATCGTCTCGACGGGCTCGGTCAAGCTGACGAAGGCGTTCGCTCAGTGGTACGCGGCGGTCAACCGTGATGATGCGGTCGCGCCGCTGACGATCGGTCAGGTGGCCACGGCGTTCCTCTCCGAGGCCGCCGGTGCCCACGGTGCGGCCCTGCTCACGAGCGATTCCGCGGCGGCCGGTTCCGGCAGCGATGCGGCGAGCGGGCTGAGTGCCTTCGCCGTCTCCTATGCCCGCGAAGCCGAGCCTGCACCGGTCGGCGGTGCCCAGGATGCCTCGGCGAACCTGCCCGGGAACGCCGAGGAGGAGCCGGCGACGGAACTCATCCTCGGCTCGATGTTCGAGACCCGCGAGGACGTCGCCGACGCATCACCCGAGCAGTTCGAGGCGGCGGTCGCCGACGCCGAGTTGCTGCTCGCGAGGCTCTCGGTCGACGCCGATGTCGTCATCGAAGGTACGAGCGGGATGCCGGTCGTCTCCGCGCTCGCCGATCGGCTCCTCGCCGCCGGCCAGGCGAGTGAACTCTACCGTTATGAGACGCTCACGGGACCTCCTGCCGATACGCACTGAGACGGGTCCGACATCGCCGCGGCCCGGAACAGTCTGACCGCGCGGGTGCGCTCCTCGGTGACGAACCATCCGGTCCCCGGGGTGCCGTCGAGCGGAGGCAGACCGAGGATTCCCAGATCACTGAGGTCCTGTCGGGTGTGGCTGCCGATCACCAGCACCGGGCCGAGGGTGTGCGCTCTGCTCAGGGGCGAACCGTACCCGGGGGTGAAGCGCACCGGCATCGTCACGACATGGAGCCCGCCGTCACGGAGGTCGAGTGCGGCCGCGTCGCCGAGCAGGTGCGCATCGTCGGTGATGTGGATGTCCCGACCGGTCGCCAGCATCCTCTGTGCCAGTTCGGTCCGCCCGCTCTTCGGGGAGCCGCGCACGGTGAGCACGGAGCCGTCTCGGGCAGGGTCCCAGTCGACGACGGCGCCGAAGGGGTCGACACCAAGTGGAACCGTTCCCTTTCCCCATCGGCGGATCGCCTCGGCAGTCGCGTCGTCGAGGCAGCGGTCATCGTCGAGACCGTGCCACCGGGGTTGAGCTCTGAGCCGGGGTGACCTGTTCGCGCATGACCCGCCGGCCACCGCATGAGCCTGGGTGGCCGGGGGCCGAGAGGCTGGAGTCCGACTGGCCGGGGTCCCAGTGGCAGGGACGTCGCCGATGTCGGGGGCGTGCGGGTCGAAGAGTCTGAGTTGCAGGTCGGCGCCCTCGCTGCCGGTCGTCGCGACGCGGGGACCGGTGAGGACCGCACGCAGGCGCGGCCATGTCCCGAGGAAGCGCTGCCGGGAGAGCCCGACACTCAGTCCGTCGCCGCCGTTGCTCGGTGGGAAGGTCACTCTCGTCGGGAAGGTCGACGTGCTCAGCAGCGCCGAACGACATCCGGCGAGGAGGAAGGTGAGGCCGAAGCCCGCCGCGTGGGCGAGGAGACGCTCGAGGGCTCCCGCCGTTCGGTGGTCGAGGGAGTCGACGAGTTCGCTCCAGTGGTCGCAGACGACGAGCGTCGGCTCCGGCCTGCTCGCACTCTCGGTCGTCCGGGAAAGGTGATCGATGACGACATGGAGCCGCCATCCTGAGGCCGTCCCGCATCGGATCGCCGCCCAGTCGATGATCTCGGCGATGCGACCGAGGGCGACGATGCGATGGGTAACCGAGGCACTGGCCGCCATCTGTGCGAGAGCTGCGGCGACGTCGGAGCCGGGATCCCCGATGACGGCGACCGAGCCGTCGACGTGTGGATCAAAGGTCCATACGTACTGACTCTGTTCGGCGGGAATGTCGACGATTCCCGTGAACGGCGGTCGCGGTGCCAACTGGTCCCGGCCTGCTGCCGACCCGTCGAGGCTTGCCGCTCGAGCGGCGACTCCATCGGTCTCGGGCAGAGGCGGGCGCACCACTCGACCCTGCCTCACCGCCGTCGTCGGTGAGGCACGACGGTGGGCGTCGACGAGGCGGTCGACCGATATCCCCCGGACATCGCCGGTGGTCGACCCGGCGTCGCACCCGGGACTCCACGGTCGCAGTCGCAGGCGGTGCGGGCCGGGGTCGGCGACCGCCTCGGCGAAGGGGACAGCCACGCGGAAACGGGTGAGAGAGGATCCGGCATCGAGCAGCGCTGTCCCAGGGCACCCCGGCGGCAGGTGGGCGGCGTCGGGAACTCCGATGACGTCGAGGGAGTCAGCGTCGTCGCGGACCCGCAGGCAGATCCGGATGTTGATGTTCGCCTTCATCTGACCGGTGACGATGCCAAGCGGCCGCTGGGTGGCGAGGATGAGGTGGACGCCCAGCGACCGCCCGAGGGCGGTGAGATGTTCGAGGAGGTCGGCGGCACGGGGGTGGGTCGACATGAGGGCATGGAATTCGTCGATGACGACGACGAGGCGGGGTGGAGGGTCGGCGAGGTCGTCGATCGAGGCGCAGCCATGGGCGGCGAGCAGTCGCTCACGGCGCGTGATCTCCGCCCGAACGGAGACGAGCGCGCGGAAGGCGGCGGCGGAGTCGAAGTCGTCGAGGACGCTGTCGGTGTGAGGCAGCGCTTCAAGCGGCGCGAAGGTGGCTCCTCCCTTGAAGTCGATGAGGATGAACGCGACCTGGTCGGGAGGGTGCTCGAGCGCCAGGCCCAGGAGCCAGGTCTGGAGGAGAAGCGACTTCCCGCTGCCTGTCGTGCCCGCGACGAGGGCATGGGGTCCGTCCCGGAAGAGGTCGATGCTCACCGTGCCCGCGGGTCCTCTTCCGACGATCACGGGACGGTGGGATCGTGCGTTCCACCGACCGATGATCGACGACGGAGAGTCGTCGTAGTGGTCTCCGAGACCGTGGTGGAGGTCGACTGCCGTCGCCGGCGGTGAGCTGCCGGACACGAGGCTGTGAAACCGGCCCGGCGGCATGAGGCTGGCAGTGAACTGCCTCCCCGGGACCGGGCCGTCGGGGGCCGTCGACGTCGTCGTCCGGGCCCGGCCGAGCCTGCTGAGTACGAAGGCGACCGTGGCGGTCGGTGCGGGTGCCTCCAGACGGAGGATGGCGCATGTTCCGGTGCTGTCGATGTCGAGGGCGATTTCCGCTGACGTGCGAGGGTCGGTGGCCGTTGCGGTCCCGGAGGCGGCAGCGAACCCGACGAGTTCGGGGCGGCGTGCGAGGTTCGCCGAAAGTCTCCATTCCCACCGCCGATCGGCAAGCCAGGCCAGGAGCATCGACAGCAGGAGGTCGTGCTCGCCGGTGACGACGATCGAGGTCACTCGCGGGTCGACCGAGATCGGAGTGTCTGCGATGACGGCGTGCTCGTCGAAGTGATCGATGCGGTCGGCCAACTCCGGTGCGATGCTGATGCGACTGATGCTCGACCCGAACCCGAGGCACAGTCCGGGGATCTCCATGGCGTCACGACGGCGTGCGCCGACGAGGCCCTCGGCACGGGTGACGGCCGCGTCGAGCGCGAGAGCGGTGTCGACGAGGTGTTGGGCGCTCTCGCGCGTGAATCGACGCTTCTCGACGATGTGGGCAAGGTAACCGGACAGGGGCGCAGACAGGCTGAAGACGAGGAACCACCACATGCCCGTGAGCAGGGCGAGGGCGATGCCGATTCCGATCGGGATGAGGAATGCCCACCACTGCGGGGGCCGGGCCGGGCGCGGCTCCTCGACCGCGGCCGGGGCGACGTGGACGGTGTCGCGTCCACCGATTCCTGACGGCGGAGGGGGCGGTGCACCGCGCCCGACCCGGTCGAGGACGGATCCGGGAACGACGATCGAGGATCCGATCACGGTGTGGGTCCCTGAGGCGCCGAGATCGAGGAGGGTGGGCGAGCGGGAGAGACAGGGATCGGCGAGGAGGAGCGCTCCGTCGGTCGGGACGCGGCTGAGCAGGGTCGTCCTGGGATCGATGTGCAGATCGAACCCCGAATCCGGACCGGCGACGACCGCGACGCTCGTCGGTCCGCTCCCGCGTTGGAACCGGTGGGCGCCGATCACGGTGACCGGGTGGTCCGCCCGCCACTCGGCCCACGTCGGTGTGCGGATGCTGTGGCGCTCGCCCTCGGCCATGTCAGGGTCCGCCGACGGGAGGTCGCCAGGACGATCGGCGGCGCCCACCTCGTCGACGGAAACAGGTCTGCCGAGGACGGTCGAGAGGACGTCGAGCAGCGGCAGATCGCCGTCGGCATCGAGGATGTCGGTGCGAACGTGGGCGCTGCGATCGATGGTCTGGAGCACTCCGGTCGTCCTCATCGTCACAGCGTTGCCGACCAGTACCGCGGTGCCAACCCCGTTCCGCACCCCTGTGGATTCCCGCTGAGCGTCCACAGGGTTCGGGCTCACGAGTGGGATCGCTATCCACAGGGAATCGAGCACCAGTCGCCGTCGGGTGGCAGAGGAGCGCTGGTACTGCGATCGCCGAGTCAGGAGATCCGCAGCGACCCTCGCGCGTAGGCGGTGGCGCTGAGGTCGATGAAGCGGGGAACGAAGGGGGAGAGAACCGCTGGGATGTAGTCGGCGCGGAGGCGGATGACCACCGAGTGTTCGCCGTCGACGTCGGCGTCGACGCCGATGTTGCGCAGGTCGTCGGGGGTGTCGACGGAGGCGACGTAGCGGACGGCTGCGCGTTCGGCGGCGTCCGGAGAGAACACGAGTCCGGGGTCGTCACCCGGGGCGGGCTCGAAGGAATCGGAGGCGGCCAGTGCCGCGGAGTCCGCCACCGCCTGGAGTTCCCGCCGGGCCATATGGAGATCGGTGAGGGCAGCGATGAGGAACGCCAGCAGGAGAGCGATGACGACGAATCCGATGGCCAGCGGCGTGATCGACCCGCGGTCCGACCCGTGCCGGTCGACCGATACCGCGTCTGCGGTGCGTGCAGACTCCACGGCTCACCCCTCTCCCGAGGTTGCGACGACGTCGGTGTGCGAGGCCCGCATGGTGATGTGCGGGGAGTTCGCGGATCCGAAGAGCAGGGGAATCCCCGGCAGCGGGACCTTCGTCTCGACGGTGGCGGTGACGAGCGAGCCTGCTTGTCCACAGGGTCCCGAGCATGAGTAGGCGATCGAGATGGGGACGTCGCGGAGCCCGAAGTCGGCGAAGTGCATGGCGGCGACATCCTCGGCGCGCTGTTCCGAGGGGTTCGCATCCCTCGCTGCGATCCGGGAGGCCGATACCGCCGCCGAGGTGGTGGCGTAGCTGGCGGCCTGCAGCTGGGAGAGCGCGAGCATGAGGTAGACGACGGGAATGAGCAGGACGACCGCGGCGAAGATGAACTCAACGACGGCGGTTCCCGAGTCCGCCCGATCGGCGGCCCTGTCGACGACCTCAGTCACGGTCGACGTCCTCGACGAGGGACCGTCCGCTCAGCTCCCACACCTCGGCGGGCCCCCAGAGTCCGACGACCGGCAGCGGTGTGCGGACACTGACCTCGACGATCTCGACTCCGTCCCGGCTCTCCGAGGCCACAGTGATCTTCTCGGCGTATCGGCTGCCGAGGGACGTGGTGATGAGCTCGGCGGTCAGTCGTCTCCCGTCGCTCGCGGTCTGGTCGGCGAGCCCGGCCTGCCTGGCTCCGGCGATGGCCGAATCGATGACGGTGTTGCGGACGTGGATGACCAAGCCGATCTGCAGCGCACCGGCGAGGACGAGGGAGAGAAGGGAGGCGACGAGAGCGAACTCCGCGATCGCTGACCCGGTGTCGCCGCCCTCGCAGCGGTCTCGGCGCGACGGTGGGCTCACCCGGCACCTCTGACCTTGTTCATCGCGTCCTCGAACATCGTCGTGAAGGCCTCACCGGCGAGTGCCCACAGGGCGACGACGAGCCCGGCGGTCATCAGGGTGATGAGCACCCAGCCGGGGACGTCTCCGCGATCAGGGCGGTCACGGTCGGTTCGCGCAGGGGAAAAGCCCGAACCGGGGCCGGTGACGGTCCGCCGGCGGTGACCAGCGGTGCGTCGGGGGAGGGCACGGCCTCCCGGAGATGCCTGGTCGTCATCTGCCCAGCCGAGCGTGAGCAGGGTCAGGCGGGTCATGAGGTGATGGAACATCGGGTCTCCTTCATGGGGTGGGTTCTCTCTGCGGGGGGGGGCGGGTGGGGTTCAGGGACTGAGGTCGAGCACGGCGAGGGAGGGGAAGACCGCGAAGATCACGGTGACGGGCAGGACGAAGACGACGACGGGGATGAGCATGCCGATCTCCTTGCGTCCGGAGAGTTCGAGGAGGCGGCGCCGGGACTGCTCCCGGACGTCGGCGGCCTGTGCACGGAGCACCTCGGCGAGCGGTGTGCCCCGGGTCATCGAGACGGCGAGGCCGTCGACGAACTGGACGATCTCGGGGATCGCGATGCGTGTGGCCATCTGGTCGAGCGCCTCGACGAGCGGGGTGCCGGTCCGGGTCGCGGCGAGCGCGGTGCGCAGTTCGTCGACGAGGTCGCCCGAACACGTCCGGCACACCCGTTCGAGTGCTTCGACGATTCCCTCTCCGGCGGTGATGGAGAGGGTGAGGAGTTCGGCGACCGTGGGAAACTCGGCGAGGATGCGCGATTCGTGGCGCGCGATCGCCTGGCTCAGGCGCCAGTCGTTGACGATGTGTCCGGCGACGCCGCCGCTGATGACGAGGACGATGACGACGATAGGGGAGAACCCGCGCTGAGCGGCGATGAGCGCGGCGAGGCCGCCGCCGACGATCATGCCGGTGAGGATGCTGAGGATCTGATTCGTCCGGAACCGTTCGATCGATGTCCGCCCGCCGAGGCGGCTGATCCGCCGACTGAGCGTCGCATCGGTGGTGATCCGCGAGGTGATCCACACCGATGCCGTCATCGCCGTTGAGGTGAGGACCCCGATGAGACCCTCTCGGCGCGGAGTCGGTGGGGCGTAGATGTCGACGAGCGATTCCTGGTCGCGCAGGTATGGTGCGATCCTCGCCGAGAGGGTGGGGCGGCGCAGCGGCGGCAGCGAGAGGACGAAGAATGCGAGTGCCAACCCGTTGACGGTGCCGAGGATGAGGACGGTGAGAGGATCGGTGAGCGCATTCATGCGGTCCCACCCGCTTCGGGGCCGCGGGGGAACGGGGAGCGGGTGAGCGAGGAGCCCGCGATGACCCGCGGTTCCTGTGGGAGTCGGCCGATCTTCTTCATCGCCTGGTAGGCGAGGAGCGAGACGGCGAATCCGGCGCAGAGGAGGACGAGTCCGGCCTGAGAGTTGTACGCGGCTGCGGTCTCCGGTCGCGTCGAGAGGAAGGCGAGGACCACCCACGGAGCGGCGACGGCGAGGCGGGCGCCGTTGACCGTCCACTGCTGACGCGCGGAGAGTTCGTTGCGGGTACGCGCGTCGTCACGGACGAACTGGGCGAGTGCTCGCAGCATCGTGCCGAGATCGCTGCCGCCGACCTGTCTCGTCACGCTCAGAGCCGCGACGATCCTGTCGGCGACCGGGTCGGCGGCGACCTGCCGGAATCTCTCGAGCGCGATCGCGAAGGATCCGCTGGCGCGGTACTCCTCGGCGAAGACCTCGAAGAGCGGACGCAGGGGCTCGGGTCCGCGATGGGCCAGCGAGCCGAGGGCTTCGGGGAGGGAGAGTCCTGCCCGCACGCCCGAGTTGAGGTGATCGAGGGTCTCGGGCCAGAGTTCGCGACGGAGGACCTGTTTGCTTCGGGCGCGGTGCTGCAGGTACCGGTAGGGCAGCCATGAGGCGAAGAGGCCGAAGCAGAGTGCGATCGCCCAGGACCCCGTCAGTGCGGTGGCGACGATCGTGACGACGGTGAGGACCGCGACCGTGAGGAGGACGAGGTGGATCGGATGCATCCGCGGGAAGCCCGCGGCCGTGAGCATGTCGTCGAGTTCGCGGACCCACCGCCGCTGCGTTCGCGTGGCCGGCTTCCGCTCCCACAGTGACATCCAGACGAGCAGCAGCCCGGCCCCCAGACAGGCGCCGATGAGCAGGCTCAGCTGCGAGTAGCTCATGCCGCTTCCAGGAGTGAGTGGAGGTCCTTGCCGATCATCGCGAATCGCTCGCCGAGGTGGCCGAACCCCTGTCCGCGGACGAGCGTGCCCTGGGGCGAATGGAAGATCGTGTCGAGTTCGATCACATCGCCTTCGACTCCGCCGGGCACGGCGCAGATCTCGCTGACCAGCCTGACCCCGGTTGCGTCCCTGCGCAGGTGGACGACGAGGTCGATGCTCACCGCGACGGTGGGCACAACGAAGGCTGAGGAGATGTTCGACCCGGCGAGGAGGGGAAGGGTGGAGATCTTCGTGATCGCGGCGCGGGCGGAGTTCGCGTGGATCGTCCCCATTCCCGGCAGGCCCGAATTGAGCGCGACGAGGAGGTCGAGGCTCTCGGCTTCGCGGACCTCGCCGACGATGATGCGTGTCGGTCGCATCCGCAGCGCCTCCTTGACGAGGGCGCGGAGGGTGACTTCGCCGGTGCCCTCGAGTGAGGGTTGACGACACTGCATCGGCACCCAGTCGCGGCTGGGGAGATTGAGTTCGAAGACCTCCTCGCAGCTGATGATGCGCTCGCGGGAGGGAATCGAGCCGGCGAGGGCGTTGAGCATTGTCGTCTTGCCCGCCTGTGTTGCCCCCGAGACGAGGATGTTGGCACCGCACGCGACCGCGGCGTCGAGGAACCGCGCCGCCGCCTGGCTGAGGCTGCCTTGGGCGACCAGCCCGGCGAGGTTCCTCGGTCGCTGGATGAACTTGCGGATGTTCACGGCGGGGGAGGACCGGGTGATGTCGGGGAGGACGACGTGGAGTCGAGATCCGTCAGGGAGCATCGCGTCGACGAACGGCTGTGAGAGGTCGACGCGGCGGCCGGAGCTGCGGAGCATCCGTTCGATGAGGTCGTCGAGTTCACCGGGGCTGAGCTTCGTCGTCGTCAGCTGGTGAGCTCCGTCGATGGCGATGAAGACCTCGCTGGGGGAGTTGATCCAAATCTCCTCGACGCGCGGATCTTCGAAATAGTCCTGTAGAGCTCCGAACCCCGAAAGCTGGTGGTCGATGAAGCGGAACGTCGCCTCACGGTCTTCGAGAGGCGGAAGATTCGCCGTCAGACTGCGTTCGTCGTATTCGGAGATGACGGTGCGGATGACTTCTCGCGAACGCTGCACATCGACTCGCGGATCCACGTCGAGGTCTCTGATCCTCTTGTGGACCTCGCTCGTGATGACCTCGGTGGCTTCCACAGTGAACCCCTGGTGAGTGTCGGCGAGTCCGCTGCCCGGCAGCGGAAGTGGTTGTCAATGTAATCGTGAAATTCCCATTTATCCAGACTTTCTTTCAATCTGTGGATAACTTCCGGTGACGTTAGGCAAATGCCATACGTGTAGTTACCGCGATGGAGAACGCGAATTCTGAGATCACCTTGTCACCGTCGACGTGGAATCCGTCGCCGTTGCCAGGGGGAAAACCGAGGCACCGCACCAGAGTTCCGGACTGTGTTGGGTGTGATTCGAGATCCCTGAGGTTCCCTTGTCGCATCGCAGCGTCTGCGTCGGGGGTTTCGCTCGTCAGTTGCTTCGGGCAGATGTGGTGTCTCAGAACGGTGGCGGGTCGGTGATGGGGTCGTGGTCCCAGTTGATCACCGGTGCAGGCCGGCGGGTGAAGCTCGTGTCGTACTCCGTGACGGGCCCTCGAGCGGCAGAGCCAGGTTCGGGGTTCGGGTTCGCGCTCGTCGGTGTCGGGTTCGCGCTCGTCGGTGTCGGGTGCACGGTCGTCGGTGTCGGGTGCACGGTCGTCGGGCTGGGAGACGTCGGCGTGGTGGCGAGGTTCGTTGTCCTGCGGTGTCCCGAGGTCGAGGATTCGTCGGCCGGGCCGGCCCAAGGATCGTCTACACGACTGCCAGTGTGGGTGCTCCAGGGTTTCTCGGCACGACTGCCAGTGTCGGTGCTAGGGGTCGGGGGATTGTCGTTCCATGGTGCGTTGCCATCGGTCAGGGAATCGGCGGACCAGCTCCAGGGATCACCTGGCGTGTTCTGCGGTGACCGAGTTGCCTGAATGGGTGCAATCGTTGAGACGGGCGTTCGGTCGGCAGTCGACGTTGCCTGGCCACTCGACTCAGACTGGACTGTGGGCGTCCTTTGACTCGTCGACACGTTCTGACTCGTCGACACGTTCGGAACTGCCGGTGTGCGGCGGGGTTTCGGTTTCCGTCCACCCGTATTCCGCCGTCGGGCTGGTTGGCGTTTGGTCTCGGTGGCGGCTCGCAGTCGTTTCGCACGCTGGGCGATCGCGTGCTTGCGCTGTTGGGCCAGGCTCCGGTGTCCGGTGATCGGTTCGACCGGCCCCAACGGGTGATGCCCGAGGGGTGGATCCGTCTCACACAGACTCCTCCCCGTACACCAGATCAACGACGACGACCGTGCTGACGTGCACCCTCGCTCAGCGTCTGTGGCAGCGAACGGGTCGCTTGTTCCTGGTGGCAGGGCCTTCATTCTCACCGGGTCATGCCCGGGAGGCAGACAGGCTGGGAAGACGGCGTGTTCCCAATCCATGGCGTGTTCGAGACGCAGACGTGCCCGTGCCGCATTCGATCTCTCTGTGGCTTCGCGGAGTCGCCGGTCCCGTTCGGCCACTTCCGCCAGTCTCTGCTCCTCGGCTGCCTGTTCACGGACATGAGTCTCCGAGGGCATGACTTCCACACTGTTCGGCTGCTCAGGCATCAGATGCTCAGGGGTCACCCACCGGCATGGTCGCATCCGGGCCAGGTCGGCGAATGCCAGGGCGTGGTCGATGTCGATGGGTTGGTCGGGGGCCTCGATTGTGGTCATCAGCCCGTGGGGGAACTCGTAGGCGATCCGACTCGTTCCACTGCCCCGGTCGTTCATGTCCACGGCGTATCGGCGTGCGGTCTTCACCGCGTGGTGTTTCTTGCATAAGGGGTGGATGAATCGCCCCGGGGATAATAGAGGCAGGGAGATTGGAAGAAGGAGATTCTCTCTTGCCAGTGAAATACACCGACGAACTCAAGGCTCGCGCCGTCGAACTCGTCATTCATGCTCAGGCCGATCCGGAGACGGCGAACGGGGCAATCACCCGTGTCGCCGGCGAGCTCGGTCTGAGCAAAGAGACCCTGCGAGTCTGGGTCCGTAAGCACAAAGACTCCGGCAAGGCCACACCGACTGAGTCAGTCGATTTGGAAGCGGAGAACCGTCGGCTGCGGGCGGAGTTGGCTGAAGCGAAGCGGGCCAACGAGATCTTGAAGAGAGCGTCGGCTTTCTTCGCGGCGGAGCTCGACCGCCCATCGAAGTGATTGTCGTCTTCATCGACGACAATCGTCACGAGTTCGGAGTCGAGCCAATCGTACGCGCCCTGTCCGGGACTGCGGCACGGATTGCTGTGAGCTCGTATTACGCGTTCAAGAAACGCGAACCATCGGCCAGGGCCCGCCGAGACCAGGCGCTGATGGTCGTCATCCAGGATGTCTATGAGGCGAACTACTCGTGTTACGGGGTGCGGAAGATGTGGAAGGCGATCAACCGCGAGTACGCGGATCAGTTCGGCCCGGTGGCCCGCTGCACGGTGGAGCGGTTGATGCGCCAGTTAGGCATCGACGGTATTCGACGCAGGAGGAAGCGCCCGAAGACGGCTTCGGCTAGGGCTGAGGAGTGTCCGGATGATCTTGTCGAGCGTGAGTTCGCAGCACCGGCACCCAATTGTCTATGGGTCGCGGACATCACCTATGTTCCGACGACTGCTGGGTGGGTATACACGACGTTCATCCTCGATGTCTTCCACAGGGAGATCGTCGGCTGGCAGGTGACGAACCACATGCGGGAGTCCCTGGCCAGGGACGCTCTGACGATGGCTCTCGCTGCGAAATATCGGGCCGGTGAAGACGTTTCCGGGCTGGTGCACCACTCGGATCGCGGGGTGCAATTCCGATCGATTCGCTATGGCGAGACCCTGGCGGAATCCGAGGTCGTGGCGTCGGTGGGGTCGCGTGGGGATTCGTACGACAACGCCATGGCCGAGGCGCTGAACTCGGTCTACAAGGCCGAACTCATCGACCGGAAGGGGTGGTCGGGGTTGATCGAGGTGATGGCGGAGACGTCGAAGTGGGTGGCTTGGTACAACCAGTCCAGGTTGCATTCAGCGATTAACTACCGACCGCCCGTCGAGGTCCATTCCGAATGGATCAACCAGTCCGGGACAGAACCCGCGGCTGCTTAGGAAACCAAGAATAGGAGCCTCTACGAAACCCGGGGCTTGACAGGAGGTTGCCGAACTGGGTGAGCCCACCCTGGATGGGGTCGGTGTGGTTGAACGGGTCGACGTGATCGATCTCGGTCTTCTCCGCCAAGCGAGTGCAGCCGGGGAAGGTGCAGGTGGCCCATTGGTTGATCAGGGTCCGCCTGACGGGTTTCGGGATCGCGTAGGTGAGTGCTTGGGCGTCGAGTGGGGTGCCGGTGGCCGGGTCGGTGAGGATCCGGGTCAGTGTCGGGGCACCCGCGGCAATGCGACGGGCGGTCTCTGCCGGGATGGGGGATCCGTCGGCGAGGACACCGGGGAGGTTGGCGTCGCCGGTGAGGGTGAGGAAGGGGACGGTGACGATGACACCGGCCTGGTTGCGCATCGCCTCGGGCCCGGATTCCATGTCCACGAGGATGGCGTACTCGAGTACTACCGGTTCGGGGCGGCCGTTGGGGAAGAACGATGCCCCCGGCGGGTAGGGGGACTCAATGGTGGTGGCTGCAGGGTCGGTTCCATCTGGTTCGGTTCCCCGTGCTTCGATTCCGTTCGATGCGGTTGCTGAGGCGTGGGTGCCGACCGGCGGCGTCTGCGTTTGTGCCGCTTTGGATTGGTGTGCGGCTGGGGACAGCGATGCGGCAGTGCCGGTCATGTTCGCCTCGGCTGCACGGTCGGGGGTGAGGAGGTTGGTGAGTCCGCTGATGGTGGTGTCGTCGTAGTGAAACCGGGGTTCCCCCTTCTCATCGAGGAGGGGTGTCTGCCGGTGGGTTTGGATGCCGGTGATGGGGTCGAGTTCTCGGACTCGGATGGCCAGTTTCGGGTGGGGGCGCAAGAACATGTCGCACATGAGGGCGCTGATGGTGCGCTCGTCGATGATCTCGACCCCGGCGGGGAGGTTGAGGGTGGTGGTTTGGCCGTTGTGGATGGCACGGGCCATGGCGTTCACGCGGGCGTAGGCGGCATGGATCTCATCGGCGGGGGCTGTGATGGACAGGCAGGCGGTGCCGTTGCCGAAGGTGTCGACGTCGACGCGGCGGCGTTGCGCGGCGATGTGGGACCGGTCGTCGGGGGTTTGGAGGAGGTGGATGAGTTTGCGCAGCCCGGTGCGCAGGGTGTCACTGGTGACATCGGCACGTCTGGTGGCCAGGTGCTGGTCGAGGCGGGGGAGGTGTTCGAGGGCCACTGTTTGGCAGAGGTCGGCGGCGGTGATCATGTGGGCGAGGGTGAACTCGCCGGAGCGGGCACGGGCGGTGAAGCGGGGGAGTCCGTGGATGAGGGTCACAGCTTGGGTGAGGTGGCGGTAGGTGCGGGCGGTGGTGGTGCCGAGGATCGTGGAGATCGCCCCGAGGTGCTCGGTGGCCACGTGGTCATGGACCCACGCTGAGAAGGTCGTGTCGGGGGTAAATCCGGGGAAGTCGGGCAGGTCATCGATTGCGGCCTGCGCGTGGGCTTGATCATCTCGTGGCGACAGAACCGGGGACTGTGGCTGGTGGGACGGTTGCGCCGGGTCGGCGCAGTCGAAGCCGACAGGGGTGTGTTCGCGATCGGAGGGGGCCGCGAGAGCAGCAGTGCCGGCTGTTGCGGTCTCGTTATTCGCGTTGTCCGTCCTGCTGGGTGTGGTCGGCTGTCCGTTGTGGCGATTGAGGGTTTCGGCGATGGTGGCGAACCGGTACGGGGTTCCGTCGGTGGGGGTGGGGTGGTCGTGGTCGTGGATGATCTCGGCGAGGATGTGGCCGGCGGTGAGTTCGAAGACGTGGAGTTGGGCGAGGTCGACGGTGGTGGAGGCGGTGGCGAGGTCGGTGAGGTTCGATCCCAGGTACAGGGTGTAGCGCGACGAGGCGACCGGGTCGGGGGTGCCCGTGGTGGGGTCGTCGGGTCCGCTGAGATCAGCGGTGGTGTCGCGCATGGTGTGTCACCTGTCTCTGACGTCGTTGTCGGGGAAGAGCGGTGCAGGGGAATCGGGTCGTACGGAATGGGAATCGCGGTTGTGGTTGTGGGTGTGAGGGGGTGTCTGGGTGGACTCCTGGTCGGTGATGGTGGTCTGTGTGTTGTTGTGTTTCTATGGTGGCAGACGGCACTGACACGAGATTCGGACATGGGCCGAGATCCGCTGTCGTCCGCCGCAATAGGCGCCGGTCGGCGGTATCGACCGTCAGTACAGGTTCGCGGGCAGCACAGATGCGAGGGCAGTGCTGGTTCGTGGGCAGCACAGGTGCGAGGGCAGCACAGGTTCGGGGGCAGTGCTGGCTTGGGGACACTCCTGACTTCGGGCAGTCCTGACTTCGGAGCGCATTGCGCGCACCTCCCACCGCCTCGGCGAGGGGCTCGGTCAGCCTCCGCCCGCAAACAACGGCGCGACCCGTCCGCAAACAAGGGCACGACCCGCCCGCCGAGAGCGGCAGCCCCTGCCCGCAATGGGTGGGAGGCGCCCACACACGATGAACGACACCACCCGCCCATGGACTAGAATCGAGGCATTATGGCCACGACTGATCACGCTTCCGAAATCGCCAACCTCCGCCAGACCTACCAGGCGATCCTCGACGTCTCCGACCTGCCGACGCTGCGGGACGAGGTCGCCGAGCTCACGGAGGAAGCGTCGGCCCCCTCGTTCTGGGACGACCCCGATTCGGCGCAGAAGACCTCGGCCAAGCTCTCCCACAAGCAGGGCACGCTCGAGAAGCTCGAGAAGTTCGGCGAGCGCATCGACGACGCCGAGCTCCTCATCGAGATGTCCGAGGCCGAAGGCGATTCGGACTCCCTCGTCGAAGCCGAACGCGACATCGCCAAGCTCAAGGGCCAGCTCTCCGAACTCGAGATCTCGACCCTCCTCTCGGGCGAGTACGACGAGCGCTCCGCCGTCGTCACCGTCCGCTCCGGCGCCGGCGGCGACGACGCCACGGACTGGGCGCAGATGCTCATCCGCATGTACATCCGCTGGGCCGAGGGCCGCGGCTACAACGTCCAGGAACTCGACACGTCCTACGCCGAAGGCGCGGGCATCAAGTCCGCGACGATCCAGGTCAACGCCCCGTACGCGTACGGCACCCTGTCCGTCGAAGCCGGCACCCACCGCCTCGTGCGGATCAGCCCCTTCGACAACCAGGGCCGCCGCCAGACCTCCTTCGCCGCCGTCGAGGTGGTCCCGCTCATCGAGTCGACCGACCACATCGAGGTCGACGAGAACGACCTCCGCATCGACGTCTACCGCTCCTCGGGCCCCGGCGGGCAGTCGGTGAACACGACCGACTCGGCTGTGCGCATCACGCACATCCCGACCGGCGTCGTCGTGAGCATGCAGAACGAGAAGTCCCAGATCCAGAACCGCGAGGCCGCGATGCGCGTCCTCCAGTCCCGACTCCTCGAGCGCAAGCGCCAGGAGGAGGCCGCGCAGAAGAAGGAGCTCGCGGGCGACATCAAGGCGAGCTGGGGCGACCAGATGCGCTCCTACGTCACGCACCCCTACCAGATGGTCAAGGATCTGCGCACCGGCTACGAGGTCAACAACCCCCAGGCCGTCTTCGACGGCGACCTCGACGGCCTCATCGAGGCGGGCATCCGCTGGCGCAAGCAGCAGGAGAACG
The DNA here is from genome assembly GCF_050562175.1 of Brevibacterium sp. K72. Classification (NCBI taxonomy): domain Bacteria; kingdom Bacillati; phylum Actinomycetota; class Actinomycetes; order Micrococcales; family Brevibacteriaceae; genus Brevibacterium; species Brevibacterium sp. K72. Next base: position 3,764,319 of record NZ_CP191582.1, on the reverse strand, counting down.
CCGAGGAGGAGTGACCTCCGCACGCCGGTGACCGTGACAGCGGTGACCGTCGCAGCGGCGGCAGTCCCGCCGCCGACCGCTGTGCCGCCAGCCGCCGCCGACCCCGCAACAGCCGCGACTGTGAACTTCATCAGACGCGCAACACACGCCCAGCCGCCTCCCCGAACATCACGGAACTGTTACGTACAGTGGAAGCGGCCGAGCCATCCGCGACACGATTGAAGACCCTCTTGATCACATTCGACTCCGTTTCGAAGTCCTACGACACCCGCACCCGCAAGGCCCTCGACGACATCTCGTTCACGGCCGACCGCGGGGAATTCGTGTTCCTCGTCGGAGCCTCGGGGTCGGGCAAGTCGACGGTCATCCGCCTCATCCTCCGGGAGGAGGTCCCGACGAAGGGCCGCATCACGGTAGCCGGCAAATCGGTCGTGAAGATGCCCTCATGGCGCGTGCCCTACCTCCGCCGAGGCATCGGCACGGTCTTCCAGGACTTCCGACTGCTGCCGAACAAGACCGTCTTCGCCAACGTCTCCTTCGCCCTTCAGGTCATCGGGAAGTCACGCGCGGCGATGTCGACACTCGTCCCCGACGTCCTCGAGACCGTGGGACTGGCCGGCAAGGAGAAGCGCTACCCGCACGAGCTCTCCGGCGGTGAGCAGCAGCGCGTCGCGATCGCCCGCGCGGTCGTCAACAAGCCCGGCATCCTGCTCGCCGACGAGCCCACCGGCAACCTCGACCCGGCCACGAGTGCTGACATCATGGCCGTGCTCGAGAAGATCAACCGCAACGGCACGACCGTCCTCATGGCCACCCACGACGGCGAGATCGTCAACCGCATGGCCAAGCGCGTCATCGAACTCTCCGAGGGCCGCATCGTCCGCGACGTCGAGCACGGCTCGTACGGAGTCGCCTCATGAGGGCGGGCTTCATCCTCTCCGAGGTCGGCTCCGGCCTGAGGAAGAACTTCTCGATGGTGCTCTCGGTCATCCTCGTCACCTTCGTCTCCCTCCTCTTCGTCGGCGCCGCGATCCTCCTGCAGATGCAGGTCGGACAGATGAAGGACTACTGGTACGACCGCGTCCAGGTCTCGATCTTCCTCTGCCCGCCCGACTCCGAGGCGACGAACTGCGTCGAAGGCGAGGTCACGGACGCACAGCGGCAGAACATCGAGGACGCCCTCTCCGGTCCCGAACTCGCCCCCTACGTCGACACCGTCTACTTCGAGGACAAGTCCGAGGCGTACAAGCACTTCCAAGAGCAGTTCCAAGGCACGAGCCTCGAGGGCACCGTGCCCGAGGAGGACATGAACGAGTCCTTCCGGGTCAAACTCAAGGACGCTGAGAAGTACGAGATCATCAAGGAGTACTTCTCCTCGACCCAGGGCGTCGAGGAGGTCGTCGACCAGAACCAGCTGCTCGACCGTCTCTTCGGAGTCCTCAACGTCGCGACCGTCGTCGCCGTCGTCATCGCCGGCATCATGCTCCTGTGCGCGATGCTGCTCATCGCCACGACGATCCGCCTCTCCGCGTTCGCCCGGCGTCGGGAGACCGGCATCATGCGCCTCGTCGGCGCCTCGAACGCCTTCATCCAACTCCCGTTCCTCCTCGAGGGCGTCATCGCCGCAGCGATCGGCGCGACCCTGTCGGCAGGTGCCCTCGGCCTCCTCGTCCACTTCGGGGTCAGCGGCTGGTTGCAGGACCAGGCGACCGGGTTCAACCTCGTCTCCGGCGTCGACGTCCTCATCGTCGCCCCGATCCTCATCGCCATCGGCGTGGTCATGGCAGGAGCGTCCTCGCTCATCACCCTGAACAAGTACACGAAGGTCTGATATGAGACGCAGGCTTCCCCTTCTCCTCACGGCCGCGGTGCTCGTGATCGTCCTGCCGGCCACCTCGGCGACGGCCGACCCCCGCGACGACAAGAGCAAAGTCGACGATCGGGTCAAGGAACTCCAGCAGGAGTTCGAGGGACTCGACGAGGAGCTCGCCCGGGTCATCGCCGAACGCGACGAGGCGAAGGAGGCCCTCCCCGCCGCAGAGGAGGCCTCCCAGCAGGCCGACGATGCCCTCGCCGAGGCGATCGAGAAGGACGAGGATCTCGCCGCCCGCCTCACCTCGGCGGAGAATGCGCAGTCCGACCTCAAGGAGCAGATCAAGGACGGCGCCGAGGAGATCGAGAAGCACCGCACGTCAGCGGCCCGGATCGGGCGCCAGGCCTACCAGAACTCCGGGATCACCTCCGACCTCGCGATGCTCCTGCAGATGGCGCAGGGCACGAGCGCCGACGGCGGCATCGGCCGCGTCGACTCGGCCGTGCGCTCCCAGCAGCGCACGATCGACAACCTCTCGGAGCAGCGGGCGCTCAACCAGAACAACGAAGAGCGCCTGTCCGGGGTCACCGACGAGATCTCCGACCTCAAGGACGAAGCCGCCGAGGCGGTCATCGCCAAGGAGGCCGCGCAGGCCGAGGCGAAGAAGAAGGCCGACGACTTAAGCGACCTCATCTCCGCCAAAGACGCCGCCGAGCAGACGATCTCGGACAACAAGGACAAGACCGAACAGCAGCTCGCCGACGAGAAGGCCGAGCAGGACCGGCTGGCGAAGAAGGTCCGCGAGTGGGAGAAGGAGCAGGAGAAGAAGGGCAACTTCGTCTACGGTGACGGCGTGCTCGCCAATCCGGCCAAGGGCTTCCCGATCACCTCGCAGTTCGGCTACCGCATCCACCCGATCACCGGCAACCGCAAACTCCACACCGGCACCGACTTCGGCGTCCCGTGCGGCACCCCGATCCGCGCGGCCGGCGACGGCATCGTCGTCTCCGCCGGCTGGGCCGGCGGCTACGGCAACCGCGTCGTCATCTCCCACGGCAAGATCAAGGGCAAGTCGATCGCCTCGACGTACAACCACAACACGAACGTCAAGGTCCGCGACGGGCAGAAGGTGAAGAAGGGCGACGTCATCTCGATCTCGGGAACGACGGGTGCCTCGACCGGCTGCCACCTCCACTTCGAGATCATGGAGAACGGCGGCTACGTCGACGCGATGCCGTTCATCTCCTGAGCCGGGTACCCCGGGTGCGGTACATGCGATAGACTTGTGGGTCTGCGTGCGACGACGGAATCGCACGTGACAGGCGCTGTCGGAGGAGAGCTGAGAGGAGGCCGACCATGGCGAAGGACACGGGCAAGAAGGTCATTGCGCGCAATCGCAAGGCACGCCACGACTACCACATCGAGGACACGTGGGAGGCCGGACTCGTCCTCACCGGGACCGAGGTGAAGTCCCTGCGCGAGGGCCGTGCCTCGCTCACCGACGGCTTCGCCCTCATCTTCCAGAACGAGGCGTGGCTCGAGAACGTCTACATCCCCGAGTACCTCCAGGGGACCTGGACGAACCACGCCGCGAGGCGCCGCCGCAAGCTCCTGCTCCACCGCGAGGAGATCCTCAAGATCTCCCAGAAGGTCAAGGAGTCCGGACGCACCCTCATCCCGCTCGAACTCTACTTCGACGGTTCCCGGGTCAAGGTCGAGATCGCCCTCGCCCGCGGCAAGCGCGAGTGGGACAAGCGCCAGTCGCTGCGCGAAGCCCAGGACAAGCGCGAAGCCGAGCGCGCGATGAAGTCCAAGCAGTATCTCTGAGCGGAAAGTGCCTCTGAACGATCAGCACCTCTGAGCGGTTTCCGCCACCGGTCGGGAATGCAATTGGATCGGCCGGTGTTGAGAGAGTATGCTGGTGTTCCTGTCCGATGGAACCTGTCAGCGCAGGTGACATGGACAGGATTGGCAACAGAATATGGGGATGATCGGTTTCGACGTTGGACACTGCGTCGGGAGAAGCGGGCCGAGAATGCAGAGTCATCTCGTTAATGTCCTCTGCAAAACAATAGGTGCTAAATCTGAAAACCGCACCGATTTCGCCCTCGCTGCCTGATAGAGCGCGAGCTGCGAATCCGTCAGCCTAGAGTTGCCTCTGCTCTAGATCCTGGCGTCGCTTAAGGGGCCACTGCTTCAGATGCACGTTGGGGGCATCTGAGGGACTCTTACCCAACTCCGTTCGTTGGTCTACGTGTTCGTGCGATGGCCAGAACCTAAGAGACTGCTTCACGAACTGCGCCCGGAGAAGTCCTGACAATCTGCCGACGGACGCGGGTTCGATTCCCGCCATCTCCACAATCACGACGGCCCCGTCCGCTTGGTGTTCACCAGGCGGGCGGGGCTTCGTCGTGCCCGGCAGCGGGCCCCTGTACCCGACGCCCCCACCGCGTGCGGCTCACGCGTTGATGCGGATGACCTCTTCCTGGTACGGCGCGATGACGCCGCCAGAGATGCGCAGGTCGAGGACGAGGAACCTCCGCTCGTCCACGGGAGTCGCCGCCCACTCCTTGAGGACCTCGAGGTCGGCGAGCGAGCGGACGACGACGCCCTGGCCGCCCGCGGCCGTGGCCAGGGCGGCGAAGTCGATCTCGTCGATGAGCATCGGCTCCGTCGCCAGCCCCTTGAGCCCGTAGAGGTTGACCTCCGCCCCGTACGCGGCGTCGTTGAAGACGACAGCGATCCCTCTGCCGCCCGCGGATCGGATCGCCGTGTCGAGGTCGGAGAGCGCCATCATCCCGCCTCCGTCCCCGGTGGTGAGCACGATCGTCGCCTCCGGGTTCGCCCGAGCGGCTCCCGCGACGCTGTGCCAGCCGAGCCCGATCGACTGGAACGCGGTGCCGACCAACGCCAGCCGGTCCGGCGCGCTCGGCTCCCAGAACATGTTCGCCCACGCGATGAAGTGGCCCCCGTCGGAGACGACGACCCGATCCTCGGGCAGAAGCTCGCCGAGGCGGGCGGCAGCGGCCCGCGGATCGAGTCGGCCGTCGGCGGCGAACTCCGTGCCGGCCTCATAGGTGCGGTCGGCCGTGGTGTCGACGCTCTCGCGCCACGTGCTCGGCCGGGCACCGGCAGCGCGCAGACGCGCAGTGAGCTCGGCGGCGGCCAGCCGGGCATCGGCGCGGATGAATCCGCCGACCCGGGCGTGCGTCGGTCGGTCGTCGACGTCGATCTGCCACACCTGAGTGCCGGGGGCGAAGAGCTCCCCGAAGCGCATCGTGAACTGGTTGAGCGAGGCCCCGATGACGACGGCGACATCGGCCTGCCGGACCCTCTCCATCGCTCCCGGCGCCCCGAACCCTCCTGCCACGCCGAGGTCGTACTCAGATCGCGGGAAGATGTTCCGCCCCAGCGCCGTCGTCACCGTCAGCGCCGGGCTATAGGACAGAAAGTGTGTCTCGGATCAGGCTCGTGCCCAGCAATCCCAACGGCAATACCCGGTTTGCTTAGCTGATCGGGCTTAGCATCGATGGGGTGCTTGCAATCGACGTACATGCGTGATCTGTCAAACAAGGCTGAAGAAGAACGGCACGACCAGTGCTGGTACACCGAGGTACCGGTGCCCGAACTGCGGGGCCAGCAGCACCGGTACACGGGCCGTATCGACACGAAGAACCGAGCTGCGGGTCTTCCTCGACTGGCTACTCGGTCCCGCACCACAGACGGCTGTCGATCACTTCGGGTCGACCCGAACCTTCCGCCGCCGCACTCAATGGTGCTGGCGAATCGCCCCGACCGTGTCAGCGACTGGGGAGATCCATGACCAGATCATGCTCGATGGCACCTATTTCAACGGGTGGTGCGTCCTCATCGCCTACACCGGGGAGAAGGTCATTCACTGGCAGTGGTGTGATCGGGAGAAGACCGCGTCCTGGACGGCGTTGATCGCCCGTATCCCTGCCCCGAGATACGCCGTCGTCGATGGCAACGGTCCTTTGACCACTGTGATCGAGACGCTGTGGCCAGATACCCGCATCCAACGGTGTTTCTTCCATATCCGGCAGGCCGGACACCGGCACCTGACCCGGAATCCGAGCTTGCCGGCCAACCAGGAACTGTTGCGCCTGTACCAGGCGCTGCCGCGGGTTGACTCCCGCGATCAAGCAGCAGCGTGGTTGGCGGCGTTCGCGTCGTGGGAGGCGAAGTGGTCAAGGTTCCTCAAACACCGCACCAGGGCCAAAGACGCTGGTGCGAGGCCGGCGCATGTCCGTCGTGGACAGTCGTGGTGGTACACGCATCTGCGGACCCGTCGAGCGTATTTCTTCCTCTCACGGATCATCGCGAAAGGACACTTGTTCACCTGGTTGGATGCCGCTGACGAGGGTATCGAGCTCGCGCGGACGACGAACGCGTTAGAAGGCGGGATCAATGCGGGCATCAAAGGACTGCTGCGGGCACACCGCGGGTTGAGTGAGGGGCATGCCCGGCGTGGGGTGGACTGGTTCCTCTTCGAGAGGTCTCATCAGGCCGGGACGGGGTGGTCCTTGGTCGGGCCGGAGCATTGGGCACCGCCGAAGCGTGTGCGTGCTCCTCGTGAGGAGCCGATCGGACCGGTGGAGTACGGGACAGGGTTCTCGTGGGAAGACGGCATCGGCATCCAGAAGGGGTGGGGAGGACGACGCGGGTGACGCGCCCGGAAAAGACACACTTTCTGTCCTATAACCCTCAGCGCCCCGGTCGCGTCGGCGAGCTCTCCGAGCTCCTTCGCCGCTCCTGCCAGCCATGCGCCGCGCCCGGCGAGGAGGATCGGACGCTCCGCCTCGGCGAGGAGTCCGGTCAGACGGTCGAGCGCGGCCTGCGGGAACTCCCCGGTCGGCGAGAGGGGAGAGGGCTCTCCCGGGCCCGGCACCTCGGGGATCTCCCCGATCTCGAGGGTTGCGACGTCGTAGGGGATCGCGAGCACCACCGGCACCCGGTAGGTCAGGGCGTGCTCGATCGCGGTGACGGTGGCAGCTGCCGCGTCGACGCGACCGACCGTGTACGTGCGCACGCCGACGGCTGAGGCCATCGCGATCTGATCGACATCCCACGGCCTCGGCCCCGATGTCGGCTCGTCCCCGACGACGAGGACGAGGGGCACGCGGGCCTGCGCCGCTTCGGCCAGCGCCGTGAGCGTGTTCGTGAACCCGGCGCCGTACGTCGTCGTCGCGGCCGCGATCCGCCCCGAGGTGCGGAAGTGGGCGTCGGCGGCGACGACGGCACCCGCCTCGTGGCGGACGGCGGTGTAGTTCGCCGAGGTGGTCGTGAGCAGGGAGTCGAGGAAGTAGGCGTTCCCGTTGCCCATGAGGCCGAAGACCTCGTCGATGTGGCGGGCGAGGGTATGGGCGACATGCGCCGAGGTGTGTGCCATGAGCGGCCTTTCGCGGAGCGGGATATGGAGAGATCCATATGTGTCTCACTCGCGCACCCGCGGCTTCGCGCTCTTTTTTCGAACGCCGGACTGTCATCTTCGCCACAGTCGGCGGAGCAATCGTCCTGACAGACTCGAATATAGGGCAATCAGAGTTCCGCGCCAAGTCAGAGCCGGTGTGGGCGCGAATGCGGCGCCGAATTTCAGATCCAGAATGCGAGAAATGGCTCTTGCATAATTGGAAGAATTCACTTACTCAGAAGTAGTTAACTCCCAATACTTCTCGGTAATATAGATAATGAATTGGTCATTCACGGTAAAAGCATGATAAATATAGATAGCGAAAGATGTCGGGATGAATTCGCAGAACTGCGCTGAAAGTGAATTGGTCATTCATGTGAGCGTCATTCCTGTGTTTCCGACAATTCATCATGAATGGCACCGGTAGTGCTGGAAAGTGAAATCACATGAGAATCAATAAGAAGTCTGTCGTCGCAGGTGGAGCCGCTGTTGCACTGCTCGTCGGGGGAGGGCTCACGTTCGCCCGCTGGTACGACGAGGCGTCGCTGGGCCAGGATGCCGCTGCCGTGCAGTCGGGTGTGCTCAACTTCGCGATCGACAACCTCTCGTGCCAGTGGGCTGACGGCGGCGATAATGTCGCACCGGGTGACGCGATTGTTCCCGGTGACACCGGCGATGTCAAGGCGTCGAAGCAACATGGGGCTCGCCGGCGAGCAGTCGAGCGAATGCCTCGGTGGGCGTGAGATAGCCCAGTCGGCGGCGGGGTCGATTGTTGATCTCCTCGGCGATGGTGGTGAGGTAGGGCTGGTGATCGGGGATCACCGTGCCCTTGGGCAGATACTCCCGGTAGAGCCGGTTCGTGTTCTCGTTGCTGGGCCTCTGCCAGGGCGAGTGGGGATCGGCGAAGTAGACCGGCATCGCCGTGGCCAGGGAGACCTTCGCGTGCTGGGCCATCTCGCTGCCCTGGTCCCACGCCAACGATGCCTTCATCATCTCGGGCAGGTCGTTGAAAAACTCGATGACCGCGTCAGCGGTTGGCTCGGCGTGTTTCGAGGGCAGGGCCAGCAGCCCGGTGAACCCGCTCATCCGCTCCACCAGCGTCGCCGCGCACGAGGTGCCGTTCTTCCCGATGATCAGGTCACCCTCCCAGTGCCCCGGCACCCGACGCTGGGCGGCGTCCTCACCTCGCTCCGCGATCGGGACCATACCTACGATTGGGCCACCGCGCGTCCGCCCGGTCGTACGTGGTCGGCGCTTGGTCCGCTTGGACTGCAGGAAGATGCCCTTGCGGGCGAGCTCACCCTTCGGGATTGCGTAGATGTACTGGTAGATAGCCTCACCGGAGACGGTTCGGCCGCGTGCGTCAGGAGAGTTCGCCATGCGTTCAACGGTCGGGTCTGTCGCCTCCAGACGCAACCGGCCCGCTATCTCGTTCGGCGTCCAGGACGCGGCCAGGTCGGCGTCCACCCTCGCCTGCAGCACCGGATCCCCCGCGACCTTCCGCTGCTGCGGGCGAGCTCGCCGACGCTGCGCTCTGACGTCTGCGGTCACGGCCTGGTAGCCGCGGGTCTTCGTCGAGTTCCGGTGAAGCTCCCGCGAGATCACCGACGGGCAACGCCCCAGGTGACGGGCGATCCTCCGCACCGACCAGCCCGCTTTCGAGGCCGCCGAGATCTCCGACCTGTCGCTGAACGACAACCCCACCCGCGCCATCTGCACACTCCACCGATCAGACCCCCGCCGACCGGGAGTGTTGCTTCGACGCTATGACACCACCACCATGCAGTGCACCGGCAGCTCGAAAGTCGTGACGAATATCAAGGGAAAGAACCTCAAAGCGACGCTGAGCGCGGTTCCGACGGGTGACCTCGCAAAACTCGTCGACGACGAATTCGCGGTGCTCAAGACCACGGTCAACGGCAGCACCTCGCCGCTCGCGCTCACCGCCGCCGATGACGGTGCGACCTTCGACGTCGGCTTCTCCATCTACTTCAAGGAGTTCAAGGACTCCCAGGACAACTCGCTCAACCGCGAGAACCCGGGCACCGACTCTGCGCAGTGGTGGGGCAAGGACAAGCAGGCCTCGGACTTCTCGTTCAACACCGGCGACGTCAAGCTGCGCCTGGTCCAGAGCGACCGCTGAGACCGTCTCCTCCGGCACGGACTCTCCGTGCCGGAGGACACGCGCGAAGAATCGGAGGTGAGATGAGAGTGCGGGTGTTCGCCGCTCTGGCCGCGGCCCTGCTCCTGCTGTCGAGCGGGTTGGGCAGCGGTGCGAAGTGGTACGACGAAGCTGCCTTCTCTCAGGCTCCGATCACCGTCGAGACCGGAGAGCTCGCGGCCACCGCCGCCGATCCCGCCTATCGGGTGATGAGCAGGATCGACAAGGATGCACGGCTGTCGGGGAAGCCCTCGTGCACGGCGACCGGTGACTTCAGGTCGTGCGCCGTGCTGACGAAGGATCAGGCGGAGGCCTTCGCCTTCATGCGGGGCGACCGACTCATCGTCTCCTCGTCGTTCGAGGTCGCCGCCGACGGTGAGAACCTGCGGTACGCGGTCACCCCGGACGCGGCACCCGCGAACGTCTCCGCCGCATGGTCGGCGGGGAAGGCGGCTGTGAGTCCGACCGGTCCGCTGACCGGTTCGCAGACCGTCACCGCCGAGCGGCCCTTCGACTGCCTCGGCGCGGCGGCAGGGTCGAGCGATTCCACTGCGCTGACGATTCCGTCGCTGTCCGTCACCGTTGTGCAGGAGGACCGATGATCCGGGGAGGGAACCCCAGCCGCCGAGCCCGCACGGGCCTCGCCGGTCTGTGTGCGCTGCTCTTCGTCGCCGTCGCCGCCGCTGTGGCTCTGAGTGCGAGTCCGGCCACACAGGCCCGGTTCACCTCGGAGGCTGCCGACTCGTCCGGTCTCACGGTTCGGGCCCAGCCCACGGTCATCAGAGCGAAGACCCTCGGGGTCGAGACCCCTGACTACGGAGACTGGAACTGGTTCGACCGGCAGATGAATGAGACCTCGCTGACGCTGACGAACGACTCGTCGACGACGCTGGTGGCGACGATCAGGATCGCCTCGGTGCAGCTCACCGGTGAGAACGTCTCGGAGGCGACTGACACGGCTCAGGCCTGGGTGAGGGACGCCGCCGGCGCGAAGCAGCAGATCGCCGCGAGCGTCACCTCGTCGACGTCGACCGCGCAGTTCCCCGGTGCGACCCTGCAGTGGAAGCTCGCTCCCGGAGCCCGGGAAGAGGTCGAGGTCGGTGTCGGAGCGAAGCCCACCTACCTGCTCTACCAGGATCTCACCGAGGCGAGGGGAGCGAAGTTCTCCTTCCGGTTCGCCGTGGAGTGGGCCGTCGACGGCCTGACCGAGGAGGAGAGCGCCCAGCTCTATCCCGACGGTGTGCTCGGTCCCGCCCCCGGAGACCGCTCGGCCTGCCCGGCAGGAGCGACGGCGAAGCAGGAGTGCCGGGGAGTGACGGCGACGGTGAAGCAGCCGGTGATCAAGACCGAGGCGACGCCCTATGAGATCATCACCTGCACCCCCGTCTACAACTCCGACTCCTCCCACACGTTCTCCGTCAGGACGGTGCAGCGTCCTGAGTTCTCCGGCCTGGCGAAGACGGCTCGACGACTCGACGGGGACCCCGAGGACTATGCGTCCTATGTCGCCATCCCCGAGGTGGGGTCCGGCTTCACCGGGGACCGCGTCGAGGTCATCAGGCAGCCCTACGACCGAACGGTCGGCTACGACAGGACCGTCCGGTTCGTCATCCGCGGCACCGGTGGTGCTGCGGGGCACCCGGCAGGACCGAACGGAGAGCGGGAGACCCAGTCACCCGTGTACGAGATGAACATCTACCGGCCGGCGTTCGATTCCAGCCCATCGTGCACCGTCAGTCTGGCGACGCTGTGATCGCCCGCCGCGCACTCACCAGCATCCCGTGGGCCGCATGGTTCGTCGCCGGGCCCCTGGCCCTGGTCACGCTCGCGACGCTCGCGATCGTCCTCGGCGGTTCCTTCGTCACCGTCCCTGCCGCCGCCGGAACCTGCGCGGCCTCGATCGACGAGACCATCACCGTCGCCGAGGTGGGCGGGAGCGGCGAGTTCGCGCCGTCCGAGTTCGAGCGCGCCTTCCCCGAGGTGCCCGGTCTGCTCGCTCCCGGTGCGACCGGCAGCGACGAGCTGAGCATCCGGTCGATCGCCGAGGCGCCGGTGGCGGTCACCCTCATCGTCGAGTCCCAGGACTCCCCGGTGGCGAACATCGACCACGATCTGCGGGTGACGATCACGTGGGCGGGGACGATCGCTGCGACGGGCACGTACAGTCAGGTCGTCGGCGAGCGCATTCCCCTGGGGACGATCGAACCGCAGGCTCAGGACATCCTCCGCGTCGACGTCGAGCTCCCGGCCGTCGCCGAGGAGGACAACGACACCCAGGATCGGACGTGGCCGCTGCGCTTCGACCTCGGCGTCAAGGCGGACACCGAATGCGAGAGCGACCGCACGGACGATCGGGCCGACTCCGACTCCCGGGGCGGCAGCGACGCGACCGACGATACGGCGGGGGAGGCCGCCTCGGCGGAGGGATCGTCGTCGAACGGAGACGACGCCCACGTCGACGGCACGGACACGGCGGAGGGGTCAGCGCTGCCGCGGACGGGGATCGACGGACTCGGGGTCATCGCACTCGCAGCCTTCGTGCTCGCGTTCGCAGGGTTCCTCCTCGTCGCCGCCGCACGCCGGCGATCGAGCGGCGGGCCGGGCGCTGCCGACAGCGAAGGAGAGGACCTCCGATGACCGCAGACACCCGAGCGTCCGCTGTTCCGACCCCCGCAGACGGTGTTCCCCGGCGACGACCGCGTCGTCGCCGCCGAGCGAACCGCATCGTCTCCTGGGTCTGCGGGATCCTCGTCGCGGCCTTCTCAGGCGTCCTCATCGCCACCGTCGCGCTGCCGCTGGCCATGGGCTGGGTGCCGCTCACCGTGATCACCGGGTCGATGGACCCGACGATCCCGCCCGGTTCGCAGGTCATCGTCAAACCGCTCACCCCGGCCCAGGCGCAGAACCTGCGCACCGGCCAGGTGATCACCTTCCAGATCGAATCCGGCGGCGACGAGGTCGTCACCCATCGCATCATCTCAGTCGACGAGGAGAACGGGGAGACCGTCTACCGCACCCAAGGCGACGCGAACGCCGCGGCCGACCCGGATCCGGTCCGTGCCGTGCAGGTCCGCGGACTCGTCCGCTACCACGTTCCCCTCGTCGGCTATGTCGCCACGCTCACCTCGCCCGAGCAGAAGCGGGTCGGCACATGGATCGCCGCCGGGCTCTTCGGCGCCTACGCGGTGTGGGAGATCGCCCGGCCGAAGCGACGCGGCTCCGGCCGGCACTGAGCATCACCGGCTCAGGCGCTCCCGCCATTCGGCCATGATCTCAGGCGGCGTCGGCTTCGAGACGAGGGAGCCTGCGACGTAGCCGAGCAGTGAGGCGAGGAGACCGAGGTAGATCGCCTCGTTCGAGTAGATGCCCAGCGTGATCATCACGACGATCGTCGTCACCGATCCGAGGATCATGCCCGCCATGACGCCGACGATCGTGCCGCGGCGGAAGACGAGACCGCCGAGGATCGGGATGAAGAGACCGGCGACGAGGAGGTTGTAGGCGACGGTGAGGGCCTCGACGACGCTCGGCATGATGAGGGCGAGTGCAAGGGTGACGATGCCGAGCCCGATGAGGTAGATCCGCGAGTCGCGGATCTCATCCCCGGTCTCGCGGACGAGGGAGCGCGTGAGCGCGGTCTTCGCTCCGCCGGATCCGTCCGTCCTCGTCCCGGCCGCGAGCTCCTCATCGCTCGTCACCGGCATGATGTCGCGCTTGGCCAGGAGCGGCTCGACGATGTCCTGCCGGCACACGGTCGAGGCGGCCATGAGCGACCCCGAGGCCGTCGACATCATCGCCGCGAGTGCCGCGGCGAGGACGAACCCGGCGAGCACCGGCGACATCGACGCGTCGACGACGGCGACGAAGACATCGTCGGCGACATCGATGCCCGGCACGATCCGGGTCGCCGCCATCCCGATGAGGGCACCGGCGACGGCGTAGAGGAGGCAGTAGACGCCGGCCGAGAGCCCACCCCACCGGGCCACGCCGGGACTGCGCGCGGTGAACACGCGCTGCCAGATGTCCTGCCCGATGAGCAGGCCGAGGGTGTAGATGAGGATGTAGCTCAGGATCGCCTGCCATCCGATGCCCACGGGACTCGTCGCCTCGGCGGGCAGGGACGAGAACAGCTCCGTCAGCCCTCCCGCGCGGTTGATGACGAGGGGGAGCATGAGGAGGAAGATGCCGACGGTCTGGATGAGGAACTGGACGAAGTCGGTGAGCGTGATCGACCACATGCCACCGAGCATCGAGTACGTGATGACGATGCCGCCGCCGATGATCACCGACCAGAACTTGTCGAGGTCGAACAGGGCGTGGAAGACCGTCGCGTAGGCGACCGTCGAGGTCGTCGAGATCATGAGACCGTAGGCGGTCATGATCGTCCCGGACACGAGGCGCGAGCCCTTCCCGTAGCGGAGTTCGAGCATCTGCGAGACGGTGTAGATCTCGAGCCTCTGGATCTTCGGGGCGAAGAACAGGGAGAGGACGATGATGCCCATGCCGATGCTCAAGACCAGCCACATGCCTGAGAGCCCAGCGGTGTAGCCGAGGCCGACCCCGCCGATGGTCGACGCCCCGCCGAGGACGACGGCCGACATCGTGCCCGTGTAGAGCAGTCCGCCCAGCCGTCTGCCGGCGACGAGGAAGTCGTCCTGGTCCTTCGCCTTGAACCGGCCCCAGATTCCGAATCCCACCATCGCGGCGAGATAGATGATGACAACGAGTGAGTCCACAGTGACTCCTTATTCCAGGGTCGGTTCAGTCGCCGACGGTGATGTGGATGATGGTGGGAACGGCGCGTCCCAGCGCCTCGGCGACGGCGTCGGGCAGCTCTGCGGTCATCTCCGACTCCCGCATGCTCACCCCGACCCCTCCCATCGAGGCGCCGAGCTGGGCGAAGTCCGGGCGAGCGAGGCGGACGGCGAAGGGCTCCATGTCCCGGTCGACCATCTGCTCCTCGATCTCCGCGTACCCGCCGTTGTCGACGATGACGAAGGGGATCCCGAGGCCGAGTTCGGTCGCGGTCATGACCTCCTGGATCGAGAACATCGCCGCCCCGTCCCCGAGGACGCAGACGACCGGACGCTGCGGGGAGGCGACCTTCGCCCCGATCGCCGCCGGAATGCCGTAGCCGAGCGTGGCGAAGCCGGGCATGTAGAGCAGCTGGTCGGGGGTGTGGGCGAGAAGCGCGTGGACCGAGCCGTCGTAGGTGACCTGGGAGGAGTCCCCGGCGATGACGACGTCCGGGCCGGCGCCGGCGGCGACGAGCCGGGTCACCCGGGCCCCGATCCGCTCGGAGTCGAAATCTGCGCCCCAGTGCGCGCGGATCGTCTCGACCCTCTCCCTCGCCGAGGCGGTCCCGCCGTCGGTCGTGGTCGTGTCCTCTGCGGGTGTGTCCGCAGCCGCCGGTGCGGCGTCGAGTTCGGCGGCGAGTGCGGTGAGGAACTCACCGGTGTCGGCGCAGACGAGGATGTCCCCGCTGAGGTTCTTGCCCAACTGGTCGGGGTCGATGTCGCAGCGGATGACGACCTGGTCTGCCGACTCGTCCCTGACCCCGGGGGCGGTCTGGGCGCCGATCGTCCCGCCCCAGAGGTCGGAGTCGGCGAGTTCGGAGCCGAGGACGATGAGGACGTCGGCGGCGGCGGTCTCGGCCTGGACGCTCGGGAATCGGACGTTCGACCCCAGCGAGAGCGGATGGTCCTCATCGACGATGCCCTTGCCGTTGGCCGTCGTCGCCACCGGAGCGTCGATCGACTCGGCGAGCGCCGCCACCTCGGCGGCGGCCGCACGCGCCCCGCCGCCTGCGACGATGACCGGGCGTGAGGCACTGCGGATCGCCTCGGCAGCGCGGGTGACGGCGTGGGCGTCGAGACCGGGCCGGCGGGCCGGGATCGGCGCGGGCACGCTGCCGTGCCAGGCGCCCTCGAGGACGTCGAGGGGGACCTCGATGTGGACAGGACCCGGACGGGAGGACGCGAAGAGGGCGAACGCCTCGGCGACGGCCTGGGCCGCACCCTCGGCGGTGCGCGTGCGCTGGGAGGACACGAGCAGGTGGGACAGGGCCCCGGAGGAGTCCTTGGTCTCATGGAGCATGCCGATGTCGGCGCGCTCGAGCCCGGTGGGCACACCGGGGGAGAGGATGAGCATCGGACGCGACTCCGCGTACGCGGTCGCCGCTGCCGTGATGACGTTCGTCAGTCCCGGACCCGAGGTCGTGATGACGACCCCGGGCTTGCCCGAGAGCAGGAAGTACCCGTCGGCGCCGTAGCCGGCACCCTGCTCGTGGCGAGGCGTGACGGCGCGGATCCCGAACGCCGGCAGATGCCGGTAGAACTCGAGGTTGTGGGTGCCGGGGATGCCGAAGATCGTGTCGACACCATGGGCGACGAGCGTCGAGACGACGGCGAGGCCGCCGTTGCGGTGGGTCGTCTCAGACACCGAGGGCCTCCCCGCTGGGACCCGAGGGTCCGGTGAGCCCGTTCTGCTCGGCCGCCCACAGGGAGAGGATCTCGTAGCCGGCGTGGGCGGCGGCGAGCCCCGTGATCTCCGCATGGTCGTAGGCGGGGGCGACCTCGACGATCTCCGCGCCGACGATGTTGAGCCCCTGGAGCCCGCGGATGGTATTGAGCAGCTCACGGCTCGTCATGCCGCCCGCCTCGGGGGTGCCGGTGCCGGGCGCGGCCGCCGGGTCGAGGACGTCGATGTCGATCGAGAGGTAGACAGGAGCATCGCCGAGGCGCCTGCGGATGCGGGCGACGACCTCGGGCACGGAGGTGAACTGGTAGTCGTCGCTGCGGATGATCTGGAAGCCGAGCACGCTGTCGTCCTCGAGGTCCTTGCTCCCGTAGAGGGGGCCGCGGATGCCGACGTGCATGCACGATTCGAGGTCGAGCAGACCCTCTTCGCTCGCCCGCCGGAAGGGCGTGCCGTGCGTGTACGGGGCCCCGAAGTACGTGTCCCATGTGTCGAGGTGGGCGTCGAAGTGGAGGACGGCGATCTTCCCGTGCGTCTTGTGCAGCGAACGGAGGTTCGGCAGCGCGAGCGTGTGGTCGCCGCCGAGGGTGAGGATCTTCGCTCCGTCGGCGCGCAGGGCGTCGGCGTTCTCCTCGACGGTGGCGATGGCCTCTTCGATGTCGAAGGGATTGACGCCGAGGTCACCGCAGTCGGCGACCTGCTGCCACGTGAACGGGTGGACGTTCGTCGCCTGGTTGTAGGGGCGCAGCAGCTTCGAGGACTGGCGGATGTGCGCGGGACCGAAGCGGGCACCGGGACGGTAGCTGACACCGGCATCGAAGGGGATGCCGACGACCTTGACGTCGATCCTCTCACCCGGACGGGCAGCTTCGACCTCGTCGAGGCGGGGGAGGAGACCGAAGGTCGGGGGTCCCGCGAAGCGCGGGGTCTGGCTGTAGTCGGCAGGGCCGAGGGGTTGGGACGGCATGGACTCTCCTTGGGCGTCGTCGGGTGAGGGCGGCAGTGTGTGCCCTCAGCCTAGGACGTGTCATCCCCGTCACAGATATCCACTGCGGACAGTGCATCCGCCGAGCATGGACACAGTGGATAGGATGGGCGCATGGTCACCTTGGGACAGCTGTGGGCGCGGCGCGAACTCGCCCTCGAGATCGCCGTCGATCCGCCGGGCGCGCGGGAGAAGGAGGTGACGATCGTCCACTCCTCCGAGCTGCCGGAAGTCGACGAATGGCTCGCCGGCGGCGAGGTTCTGCTCACGATCGGCGTCGGCCAGGATCTCACCGCGCCCTCGGCCGGTGACTACATCGCGAGACTCACCCGGGTCGGGGTCCACGCGCTCGGCATCGGTCTCGGCAGCGACCTGCCCTCGGTCGAGCTGCCGGCCTCGCTCATCCGGCATGCTGAGGAACACGGGCTCGCGCTCTTCGGCGTGCCCGAACCCGTGCCGTTCGTCGCCGTCGTCGACGCCTTCACGAGGATGCGCGAGGAGGAGACGAACCGCGAGGTCACCCGAGCCTCGAGCGCGGGTCGCCGGTTCGCCACCGCGCTCGCCCGCACCGGTCCCGCCGATCTCGTCGCCGACCTCGCCGACACCCTCGGCGGCGAGGTCCAGTTCGTCTCCCCGACCGGGCGGGGGCTGACCGGTCCGAACCCGCCTGTGGCCGTGCGCTCCGAGCTCATCGGCGAGGCGCTCGGCACCTCGTCGGCTCCGCGTCTGCTCAGGGCAGGCGCGGGAGGGTTCGAGGCCGTGCCGGTCGGTGATGAGCGGGTCGCCGGATGGATCCTCGCTGCGGCGGAGACGACCGTGAGTCAGCGCACCCGCTCCCAGCTGCTCTCGACCGCTGCGGCCCTCCTCGGTCTCGCGATCTCCGCGGGGCCGCCTCGGCGGGGTGAGTCGCGCCTGTTCACGACGTCACTGCAGCCGGCGGAGGCCCGGACGGAGTGGGTGCTGCGCACCGGTTCGCCCGCGGTCGCCCGTGCCCGATTCACGATCTTCGGCGAGGTGCGCGGAGAGACCGCGGAACAGCTGCTCGCCGACCTCGGTCCCGACACCCTCATCGCCCGCTCCGGGTCGATGGTCGGCGTCCTCCACACCGGCGACAGCCTCGTCGATCGGGTCGCGGAGGTGACGGGGGTGGAGAAGCTCTTCGCCAAACTGCTGCCCCTGACCCAGGTCCATCACACGTGGACGGTGTGGCGGACCCAGCATGAGACGGCGAACTCCGATGTCAGGGCGCTGCTGTCGGCGATCGACGAGGCGGCGGCGAACCGCTTCGTCGACCGGGTCCTCGGCGACCTCATCTCCTCGAAGGACGGGCGCGAGCTGCTCCTCACCCTGCGGTCCTTCATCGCCGCCGGGGGAGTGCGGGACGCTGTGGCGACCGAGCTCGGCGTCCACCGGCACACGGTGCGGGCGCGGCTGCAGCGGATCGAACGGCTGCTCGGGCGCGATCTTGCGGACCCGGAGACGACGCAGGCCGTGGCGATCGCCCTCGAACTCGCCGAACTCTGACCGCCGGCGTGCCGGGTCCGGTCAGCCGAAGTGCTCGGCGCGGAAGGCCGCTGCGACCTCAAGGACCCGGTCGAGGGCCTCGGGCGGGCCGATGCTGATGCGCACCCCGTCGCCGAGGTTGCGCACGGCGATCGCGGCGGCGACGCAGGCGTCCTCGAAGGCGTCGGAGAGCGGCCCGAGCGGCAGCCAGACGAAGTTGCCCTGAGCCTCGGGGACCTCCCAGCCCTGGGTGCGCAGGCCCGCGGCGAATCCGTCGCGGATCGTGGCGATCTGCCTTGCGCGGTCGATGACCTCGTCCCAGTGGCGCAGCGACTCGAGCGCCGCGGCCTGGCTGAGGTCGGTGACGCCGAAGGGGATGACGGCCTTGAGGAGGCCGGCGATGACGCTCGGATGGCCGACTCCGTAGCCGACGCGCAGCCCTGCGAGTCCGTGGGCCTTGGAGAAGGTGCGCAGGAGGACGACGTTGGGATGGTCGGCGACGAGCTCGAGGCCGTCGACGGCGCCGGGCGTGTTCGCGAACTCCCAGTACGCTTCGTCGAGGGCGACGACGACATGGTCGGGGACCGCGGTGAGGAATTCGCGCACCTCGGCGTCGCGGAGCACCGGGCCGGTCGGGTTGTTCGGGGAGCAGAGGATGATGAGGCTCGTCGCCTCGGTGATCGCGGCCGCCATCGCCGCGAGGTCGTGGGTGCCGTCGGACCGCAGCGGCACCTCGATGCGGGTCGACCCGGCCAGGCCCGTCGTCTGCGGGTACATCTCGAACGACGGCCAGGGGTAGATCGCCTCGGTGGTCGCGTCCGAGGTGATCTGGGTGAGGGCGACTAGGAGCTCGCTCGCCCCCGTCGTGACGACGAGGTTGTCGGTGCCCACGCCGAGGCGGTCGGCGAGCTCCCGGCGCAGCGCCGCCGCCGCGTCGTCGGGGTAGGCGGCGGGGGCGACGGCGTGGGCGGCCATCGTCTCGAGCACGGCCGGCAGCGGCGGCAGGTGGTTCTCGTTCGAGGAGAGCTTGTACGGGGTGAGACCGGGCACCTCTGCCGGCGGTTTGCCCGGGATGTAGGGCGGGAACGTCGTCAGGGCGGAGCGCAGACGCGGCAGGCCGGGGGCAGCCTCGGCCGAGGGTGAGGTGTCGGTCATGCACTCATGATCGCACAGCGCTCACCACGGCTTGTCCGGGGTCGTGCGTCCGCCGTTGCCGCCGGGTCCCTGCTGCTGTTCGCGGTTGGAGTCCTCGCCGCGCTGGCGCAGCTCCTCGCGCTTCTTCTCCTCCTCGGTCATCTCGCCCGAGTCGTCCTTCTGCTCCTCGCTGCCCTGATCGTCCTGGTTCTGGTCGCCGGAGCCCTGCTGGTCGTCGGTGTTCTGCTGGTCGTCGCCGTTCTGCTCGTCATCGCCCTGAGACCCCTGGGAGTCGTCGCCGGATCCGCTGTCCTGGCTCTGGCCGCCGTCCTTCTTCTCCTGGACGCGTTCGCTGGCCTCGTCGCTCTTCTGCTGGGTCTCGCTCTGATCCGGCCGGCACTCCTCGGGAGCGTCGGCGAGCGTGGCCAGCGCCTGGTCGTAGAGTTCTCCGGACTTCTTCTCGTCCTGGCCTGCGACCTGGTCGGCGAGCTTCTCGTAGACGAAGGAGAGGTTGATCCGCACCGCGCACTCGTCCCGCGGCGGGGTGAGGTCGAGCGCGGTCTCGAGGTCCTCCTGCGCGGGTTCGAAGTCACCGACGGCGGCCTTCGCGGTGCCCCGGTTGTAGTAGCCGATGTGGCGTTCGAGCGGGCTGAGCGCAAGGAAGACGGTCGCTGCCTTCTGGGCTCCGGGGAAGTCGTTGGAGTCGTAGCGGACCTGCGATGCCGCACCGAAGTAGACGGTCGTCGCGATATAGGCGAAGGCGAGACCGAGCGCCGTGCCGAGGAGGAGGTTGATCTTCGTGAGCAGACGCAGGCGCGTCCACAGGCGGGTGAGTCGCCTCATCGTCGTCCTCCGCTCTCCGGACGCGAGGGAGCACCGACCGGCATCGGGCGGCGGGGGTCCCCGTGTGGCGGTCCGGTGCGCGGTGGCGGTCCGGAACCCGGTGGGGGACCGAAGGGCCGCGGGGGTCCGCCGGGCAGCGGCGGCCCGGGCAGCGGCGGACCCGACATCGGCGGGGGCGCGGCTGCACGGCGACCGCCTCGGCGCGGGGGCATGATCGCCCGCAGGCGGACGAACTGCCGGAAGGCGAAGATCATCTCCACGGCGATCCACGCGAAGACGAGCGCGAGCGGGATCCAGTAGTACTCGTCGACGGTGACGCGCCCGTCCTTGCGCACGAGCTGCTGATCGTAGGTCGGTGCGGTGTAGACCGAGGACATCGGGGCGCTGCCGTCGCGCAGGTGGTAGGGGACGCCGAGGTCGGAGCTCAACTGCCTGAGGTTCGCCTCGTCGATCGTCGAGATCCCGAGGTTGCCCTCGGCGTCGCGGATGTACTCATCGTCCGAGGACGAGCCGGAGTCGAGGCCGCCGCCGTCCTGGCCGGAGCTGTCCTGATCCCAGGGGTCCTGGTCGGTGCCGCCGGGGAATCCGCCGGAGCCGAAGGGCTGGGACTCCTTCATCTTCCCGCCCGCGGTCGTGCCGTAGCCGAACACGGCGCCGGAGTCGATGCGGGAGGCGAAGGAGGTCCACGAGTCCGGCTGACCGGGCGCCGTCTGCTCTCCGTCGCCGAAGTAGAAGACGAGGGTCTTGTTGCCCGGCCGGTCCTCCTCGTTCGAATCCATCCGGGCCTTGAGCTCGTCACCGGCCTCGGTGATCGACGAGCCGTTCGAATTGAGCGAGTACTCCGGGGTGAGCACGTCGACCGCCGAGGCGAAGGCCGCGTGGTCGGTTGTCAGGGGCATCGCCGTCGAGGCGGTCGAGGCGAAGGTGATGATGCTCAGGCGCGCGCCCGGCAGCTGCTCCGCGAGCGCGAGCATGTCCTCCTTGACCCCGTCGATGCGCGGGGTGGTCCCGTTGTAGTCCTCGGCGGCCATCGACGTCGTCGTGTCGACGAGGAAGTAGACGTCGGCGGCGGTCTCGTACTCCTCGGTCGTCGACTCGGTGGTGACGCCCGGGCGGGCGAGGGCGAGGGCGAGGACGGCGACGACGCCGATGCGCGCGAACCACTTCCACTTCGGGCCCCGGCCGCGGATGAGGGGGATGAGGCACACGGCGAGGAGGACGGCGACGATGACGGCCGTGCCGATCCATCCGAGCAGCGGGTCGAAGGTCATGATCGCACCCTCCACGCGAGGACGAAGACGCCGATGAGTCCGAACGCGGCGATGAGCAGGGGAGCGGCGGGCATGTCGTGGACGATCGTGTACGAGCGACCCGGAGTGTTCTGCGCCTCCTGGCTCTGGATCTCCGAGACGATGCGGTCGATCGTCGTCGCCGAACCCATGTCGAACTGCTTGCCGCCGGTCCGATCGGAGACGGACCTGAGCTCCTGGGTCTGGGTGGTTGCGAGGATCGACGGCGGGGAGAGGCTGTAGATCCGGACGTTCGCCTCCACGGCGATGTCGGCGGCCTCGTTGAGCTCGAACAGGGGCTCACCGGCGAGCATGTTGTCGGTGGCGAAGACGATCGAGCGCGACCGGTCCTCGTCCTTGCGGTCGAAGTTGTCGATGCAGGACACGAGTCCGTCGCCGATGAGCGAGGACCCGCCGATGTTCGGCGGCGAGGTCGACCATGAGTAGTCGGTGCCCTCCGAGCCCCACGTCCGGAACCCCTGCTCGGCGTCCTCGAGGTAGTTCTGCACCATGTCGTAGTCATCGGTGAGCGGGAACGCGGAGACCGCGGTCGCATTGAAGACGGTCATGCCGATGCGCTCGCCGTCGAAGCGCTCGACGAGCTCCTGGTAGGCGGCCAGCAGGTCGGCGTCGTAGCCGAGCATCGAGCCGGAGACGTCGAGGCAGAGCATGACGTCGCGCAGCTTCTTCTCCGGGTTGACGGTCTCGATCCAGGCGGGCCGGGCGACTCCGGCGAGCGCCCCGAGTCCGGTGAGGGCGATGACGCCGAGGAAGGCGGCGGTGAGCGTCATCTTCCTCCGCATCGCACGGCGGAACCCGGGAAGGCTCGTCATCCGTGCGCTGTGGGCGACGGGCAGGGAGGAGACCGTGCGGCGCGGACGCCGGAAGACGACGACGGCGAGTGCGGCGAGGACGAGGAGCGCGAGCGCGAGCCACCAGAACATCAGGACCATCGCGCCACCAGCTTCCTCGCCTCGGCGATCTGGGCACGCAGGTCCTCGGCCCCGTCCTCGGCGAACTCGGCGGTGTAGAGCCCGCGCAGGGAATCGGCGAGGTCGTCGAGGCCGGCGACCGCGGCATCGCGGTACGTCAGATGCTCCGAGCGCACGCCCCACGCGTCGCGGGCGAACTCGCGGACGATCTTCGCCAGCGTCCGCGCGCCCTCGCGGACGTCGGTCTCACCGGCGGCGAGATCCGCCTCGACGTCGGCGATGCGGGTCATGTACGTGCTGCGGACGGGGATCGGGATCCGCGGCTGCGCCTTCGCCGTGGCGCCGGCGGCCGCGCGCAGGAGCGGGGCGAAGAGGTTGACGAGCGCTGCGAGGAGGACGATCGCGGCGGCGACGTACCACCACACCGAGATCTGCAGCGGACCCATGAGCTCAACGGGACCCACGACGGTGCCTCCAGAGCAGGGAATGCAGGCTGCCGAGCGCCTGCTCGGGCTCGGACACCTCGGTGTGGGCGATCCCGAGCTTCGAGAGCAGGTCGGTGCGGTGCTGACGGCGCTCCGCCTCGGCGACGATGAACTCCGCCTGCACCCGGGGGTCAGCCATGACCGAGGACGGCAGGCCGACGTCGGCGCGGGCGACGTCGAAGGGGGCGGCGGCGGGGCCGAGACGCGCGAGGTCGGCGTCGGTGATGGTGATCCAGAGGATCTCGTGCTGGGCGCGCAGGCGCCTGATCGTCGCCTCCGCCTCGGGGCCGAGCGGCGCCTGGTCGGAGATGACGACGATGAGCATCCGGTGGGTGATGTGCCCGGCGATCCACTGCAGCTGCGCGTCGATCGACCCGTCGGTCGTCCCTCCGGCCTCGGCGAGGATCTGCTGGAGGAGGTGCTCGAGGTGGGCCTCGCTGCCCTTGCGCGGGGAGGCCAGCGTGTGCTCGGCGTCGCCGTGGATGAGCATGACGTCGTCACCGTGGCGCACGGCGAGGTAGCCGGTCATCCCGGCCATGAGGATTGCGAGCTGCCGTTTGTCCGCCCCCGCCGAGGTGACGGCGTCGAAGCCGCGGGAGGTGTCGACGACGAGGGCGAGGATGTGGCGACGGTGGGCGACGTAGCGCTTGACGAGCGGATCCGCATGGCGGGCCGTGGCCTTCCAGTCGATGTCGCGGATCTCGTCACCGGGGATGTAGTCGCGCAGGTCGTCGAAGTCGAGGCTGTGGCCGTGGAAGACCGAGGAGTAGTCCCCGTCGAGGAGACGGCGCGTGCGCCGGTGGGCGTGGATGGTCATCCGCGCCTTGATCCGATTGAGCAGAGCAGTCATCAGGGCACCTGGTCACGGGGTCGGCACTGCCATGAGGAGGGCATCGACGACCTGGGCGCTCGTGATGTTCTCCGCGGCGGCCTCGAAGTTGAGCTGGATGCGGTGAGCGAGGACGCGGTGGGCGAGATCCTTGATGTCCTCGGGGATGACGTAGTTGCGCCCGCGGATCATCGCCAGCGCCCGCCCGGCGTTGGTGAAGGCGATCGAGGCGCGGGGGCTGGCCCCGTACTCGATGTAGGGGGCGAGGCGACCGAGGTACTTCTGCGTGTTGCGCGTGGCGTGGACGAGTTCGACGAGGTAACGAGTGATCGAGGGGTCGATGTAGATGGTGCGCGCGTAGCGCTGCATCGTCATGACGTCCTCGAGCGTGCACGAGGCCGCGGGCACGGAGTCCTTGTCGAAGACACCGGAGTCGAGGCGGGCGAGGATCTCGACCTCTTCGTTCGGGCTCGGGTGGGTGAGGAGATCCTTGATCATGAAGCGGTCGAGCTGGGCTTCGGGCAGCTGGTAGGTGCCCTCCTGCTCGATGGGGTTCTGGGTGGCCATGACGAGGAAGGGCCTGGGCAGGTCGAAGCGCTGTCCGCCGATCGTCGTCTGCCGCTCCTGCATCGCCTCGAGCATCGCCGACTGCGTCTTCGCCGAGGAGCGGTTGATCTCGTCGAGGAGGACGATGTTGGCGTGGACGGGACCGAGGACGGTGTTGAAGGAGCCTTCGCGGGCGTTGTAGATCTGCGAGCCGATGATGTCCGCCGGCAGCAGGTCGGGGGTGCACTGGATGCGGGAGAACTTCCCGTCGACGGCGTTGGCGAGGGCAGCGGCCGCCGTGGTCTTCGCGAGTCCGGGGACGCTCTCGAGGAGGAGGTGGCCGCCGGAGAGGAGGCCGATGAGCAGGGACTCGCGGAGTCGCTGCTGCCCGACGACGAAGTGGTCGAGATACGATTCGAGCCCGCTGAGGAGGGACTTCGCGTGGGCGATCTCCTGCGTGTTGGCCGGTGCCGTTGCCGTCATGCGCGTGCTGCTCTCTCGTGGTCGTCGTTGCTGTCGGTACCCAGCATAGGAGCGGACCCTGACACGTGACTGGGTGTTCTCGTGTCAGTACCGACACATAGTGTGAAGGTCCGGACGCAGTCGTCGACACGCCGGGCAACACGCCCACAAGGAATGAATTTTTCCTGTGGACAACGGTGGATAACCCAGCCCGGATCCCGACCCCGAATCGCTGTCTCGCCCGGAGTCGCGCGTGTCCGCGCTGGTGATCGAACTACACCGTTGTCGTTCACAGCCTGTGGACGACTGTGGAGGACTTCGGGCACAGGGTGTGGACGGTGCTAATCACACTGGTGTAACACTGGATATAGGGGTAGGCTCGTACCCGAACACAACATCTAGTGGTCATCGCCGGTCGCCTTGACAGTGATCCCTCCCACTCGGGAGGCCGCGTCGCCGGCATGGCCCACCCATCGGAAACACCCATCCAGCACAGAGACGAGGAGTCGCCATGATCACCGTGTACACCAAGCCCGCTTGTGTCCAGTGCAACGCCACCTACCGTGCGCTCGACGCCAAGGGACTGAAGTACACCACGGTCGACCTCAGCGTCGACGAGAACGCCCTCGACGTCGTCAAGGCCATGGGCTACATGCAGGCGCCGGTCGTCGTCACCGACAGCGACCACTGGTCGGGCTTCCGCCCCGACAAGATCGCCGCCCTCGCCGGCCAGCAGACGGCGGCCACCGTCGTGGCCTGAGATGCTCGTCGTCTACTACTCCAGCTCGTCCGAGTACACCCACCGCTTCGTGGGCAAGCTCGATCATCCCTCCCGCCGTCTGCCGCTGCTGACGAAGGATGAGACGCTGCTGGTCGACGAGCCGTTCGTGCTCGTCACCCCCACCTACGGTGCCGGTCCCAACCGCGGGGCCGTGCCCAAACAGGTGATCAAGTTCCTCAACATCGAATCGAACCGCCGGCACCTCGTCGGCGTCATCGGCGCCGGAAACACGAACTTCGGAGCCGAATACTGCAAGGCGGCGATCAAGGTCGCCGCGAAATGCCACGTTCCCCTGCTGTACCGCGTCGAACTCCTCGGCACCCCCGAGGAGGTCGCGGATGTGAACCTAGGATTGGACAAACTGTGCGAGAGCTCGCTGAAGACCGCAATGTAGAGGACATCATCCGCGAAGAGACGGACCTCGACTACCATGCGCTCAATGCCATGCTGAATCTCTACGACATGGACGGGCGGATCCAGTTCGAGCGGGACAAACAGGCTGCGCGCCAGTACTTCCTTCAGCACGTCAACAACAACACGGTCTTCTTCCACGATCTCAAGGAGAAGCTCGACTACCTCGTTGAGAAGGACTACTACGAGCCGGAGGTCTTGGAGCAGTACTCCTTCGACTTCATCGAGTCCCTGTCGAAGCGCGCGTACTCGCACAAGTTCCGCTTCCAGACGTTCCTCGGCGCGTTCAAGTTCTACACCTCGTACACGCTCAAGACCTTCGACGGCAAGCGCTACCTCGAGCGCTTCGAGGACCGCGTCGTCATGGTCGCCCTCTTCCTCGCCCGCGGGGACGAGACGCTCGCGACGCAGCTCGTCGACGAGATCATCACCGGCCGCTTCCAGCCGGCCACCCCGACCTTCCTCAACGCCGGGAAGAAGCAGCGCGGCGAGCTCGTCTCGTGCTTCCTCCTGCGCATCGAGGACAACATGGAGTCGATCGGCCGCTCGATCAACTCGGCCCTGCAGCTGTCCAAGCGCGGCGGCGGCGTGGCCTTCAGCCTGACGAACATCCGCGAGTCCGGTGCTCCGATCAAGAAGATCGAGAACCAGTCCTCGGGTGTCATCCCCGTGATGAAGCTGCTCGAGGACTCCTTCTCCTACGCCAACCAGCTCGGTGCGCGTCAGGGCGCGGGCGCGGTCTACATCCACGCCCACCACCCGGACATCTACAGCTTCCTCGACACCAAGCGAGAGAACGCGGATGAGAAGATCCGGATCAAGACCCTCTCGCTCGGCGTCGTCATCCCCGACATCACGTTCGAGCTCGCCAAGCGCAACGAGGACATGTACCTCTTCAGCCCCTACGACGTCGAACGCGTCTACGGGATCCCGTTCTCCGACGTCGACGTCACGGAGAAGTACGAGGAGATGGTCGACAACGCCTCGATCCGGAAGAAGAAGATCAACGCCCGCGAGTTCTTCCAGACGCTCGCGGAGATCCAGTTCGAGTCCGGCTACCCGTACATCATGTTCGAGGACACGGTGAACCGGGCGAACCCGATCGACGGCAAGATCATCATGTCGAACCTCTGCTCGGAGATCCTCCAGGTCTCCGAACCGTCGAAGTACGACGAGGATCTGGGCTACGACGTCGTCGGCAAGGACATCTCGTGCAACCTCGGGTCGCTCAACATCGCCCTGACGATGGACTCCGAGGACTTCGGGCGCACCGTCGAGACCGCGATCCGCGGACTCACCGCCGTCGCCGAGACCTCGGACATCCAGTCGGTGCCCTCGATCGCCCGAGGCAACGACATGTCGCACGCGATCGGGCTCGGCCAGATGAACCTCCACGGCTACCTCGCCCGTGAGCACGTCTACTACGGCTCCGACGAGGGCCTCGACTTCACGAACATGTACTTCTACACCGTCGCCTACCACTGCGTGCGGGCGTCGATGGAGATCGCGAAGGAGCGCGGCTCTGCGTTCGCCGGCTTCGAGCGTTCGAAGTACGCGACCGGTGAGTACTTCGACAAGTACATCGATGAGACATGGGAGCCGCGGACGGCGCGGGTCGCCGAGCTCTTCGCCGAGGCGGGCGTGCACATCCCCACCCAGGACGACTGGCGTGAGCTCAAGGCAGCGGTCGCCGAGCACGGCATCTACAACCAGAACCTCCAGGCCGTGCCGCCGACCGGGTCGATCTCCTACATCAACAACTCGACCTCGTCGATCCACCCGGTGGCCTCGAAGATCGAGATCCGCAAGGAGGGCAAGATCGGGCGCGTCTACTACCCGGCTCCCTTCATGGACAACGACAACCTCGAGTACTACCAGGACGCCTACGAGATCGGCTACGAGAAGATCATCGACACGTACGCCGAGGCGACGAAGCACGTCGACCAGGGCCTGTCCCTGACGCTGTTCTTCATGGACACCGCGACGACGCGCGACATCAACAAGGCACAGATCTACGCGTGGCGCAAGGGCATCAAGACGATCTACTACATCCGCCTGCGTCAGCTCGCGCTGCAGGGCACCGAGGTCGACGGCTGCGTCTCGTGCATGCTGTGACGCCGACCGACCGCTGACACCCCGCTGAACTGACGAACTAAGAAGAGAGAACACCTCCGTGGAAAACCTCACCCTGGCCTCACACGTCGACGCCATCAACTGGAACCGCGTCGTCGATCCGGTCGACGACGACGTCTGGGACCGCCTCACCGGCAACTTCTGGCTGCCGGAGAAGGTGCCGCTGAGCAACGACGTCCCCTCGTGGGCGACGCTGACCGATGAGGAGAAGATGCTGACGATGCGCGTCTTCACCGGGCTGACCCTGCTCGACACGATCCAGGGCACGGTCGGCGCGATCTCGCTCATCCCCGATGCGGTGACCCCGCACGAGGAGGCCGTGCTCACGAACATCGCCTTCATGGAGAGCGTCCACGCGAAGTCGTACTCGTCGATCTTCTCGACCCTGACCTCGACGAAGGAGATCGACGAGGCGTTCCGCTGGTCGCGGGAGAACACGTACCTGCAGCAGAAGGCCGACATCATCCTCAGCTACTACCGGGGTGATGATCCGCTCAAGCGCAAGGTCGCCTCGACGCTGCTCGAGTCGTTCCTCTTCTATTCCGGGTTCTACCTGCCGATGTACTGGTCGTCGCATGCGAAGCTGACGAACACCGCCGACCTCATCCGCCTCATCATCCGCGATGAGGCCGTCCATGGGTACTACATCGGCTACAAGTACCAGCGGGGACTCGAGTCGCAGACCGCGGAGCGCCGTCAGGAGCTCAAGGACTACACGATGAACCTCCTCTTCGAGCTCTACGAGAACGAGGTCTCCTACACCCACGAGCTCTACGATTCGGTGGGACTGGCCGAGGACTGCAAGAAGTTCCTCCACTACAACGCGAACAAGGCGCTGATGAACCTCGGCTACGAGGCGATGTTCCCCAAGGAGGTCACGGACGTCAACCCGGCGATCCTCGCGGCGCTCTCGCCCAACAGCGATGAGAACCACGACTTCTTCTCCGGCTCCGGGTCGTCCTACGTCATCGGCAAGGCCGAGAACACCCAGGACGAGGACTGGGACTTCTGAGTCGCTGACCCTCACAGCAGCGCGCTGCCGACTGGCGGCCCGGTCGATCGACCGGGCCGCCTCTGCTTTCTCCTTGACATGCGCGCCCACGCGGTTACGATCACGAGTACCCCCATGGCCGTCCCGTCTCAAGGAGGAATCGTGAACTCAGTGCAGTCGTTCAGCGAAGTGCCCGAGCCGGACCGGATGGAGCAGGCACAGGACCTCGACGACCCCGAGGGCGTCGTCGGCACGGAGCCCACGGGTGAGGACGCGCAGCCGACCGGATCGTTCCCCGCGGTCCGCGAGGCCGATGGCGCCGATGTGGCCGAACAGTCCGTCGAGGTCGGCCTCGACGACGAGGACCACCCTCAGACGTGAGCCGATTCAGTCGGTGATTCTTCGGCGTCCCGGGCTCGGCGTGCCGAGGCGACATCGTCGACGATGACGGCGATGTGGCGCACGCTCGTGATGAGCGCCCCGTAGAGCGGCCAGGCCCGCTGCGGCAGCTCCTCACCGTCCGAGAGCTCCGCGGAGAGCTCGTCGAGGCGGGCGTGGATGGGAGCGACCTCGGCGTCGGGGTCGGCGACCGCCCGGCCGGCGTCGCCGACGATCGCAGCCCAGCGCTCGCGGAAGGTCTCGTCCCAGTCGCCGTCATCGTAGGTCGCTGCGTGGAGAGTGCGCGCAAGGTGGCGGACGTGGGAGACCCCTTCGTCGAGACGCTGGAGGATGTTCTCATAGCTGAGCTCGGCGACCTCCGAGGGCTCGTCGTCGTGCCGACGCAGCACCCGCCGCAGCGACCGCAGTCGGGTCCGGGGATTCGCCCGCCTGGACTCACTCGCCAGGTGTACCGTCTGCCACGCGGCGGAGAGTTCACCGCTCATCGATTCCGTCTCCGCGAACCAGACCCCAGCCCGATCAGTGTCCCAGGACACGGCGAATTCATCACCCATGTTCTCCAGCACCTCGCCGATGCGCCGGTTGACGCTGTCGATGTGCTCCGCCGCCTGCTGGTCGCGCATCGGTGGGACGATGAGGAAGTTCACCCCCACACCGACTCCGACGCCGATCGCGAGCTCGACGATGCGTTCGAGGAGGAACGGCTCCTGACTGTCGAATCCGCTGCCGAGGACGAAGATCGCCGTCGTCGCGATCGCGATGCCCTCCTCCCGGATCCACGGAAGACGGGCGAGGAGGACCCCGACGAGGAGGGCGAAGCCGAACGTCCAGAGGCTCACCCCGAGCCAGTTGCCGATGACGAAGGACATCGCGACCCCGGCGACCGAGGCGACCATCGTCTGCGCTCCGCGTGCGACCGAGCGGTGGATCGTCGCATGGACGGTGAGGAGTGCGGCCCACGGGGCGAGGAACGGCATCTGCGAGTCGAGGACGGCCACCGAAAGCCACCACCCGAGAGTGGCGGCGATGACCGTCTTGGCGACTTGGATGAGATCCGTGACCGTCTCGGGCCGTCGGAGGCGGTCGAGGATCGTTGCGAGAGAGGGTGTCACTAGGGTCGTCCTCGCTTCCTGGAAAGGGATTCTCGTGCCGGTCGAGACGAGTCGTGCGCTCGCCCGAAAAGACAAGGTACCTGTTCATTTTCGGGGACGCAAAGACGCCCGGATCATGATCCTCGAACAAGGAGGCACATGATCCGGGCGTCGTGGTCGGTGCCGGGGGAGCGGGCGCACTGCGTCAGACCCGGCAGTGCGCTGCTCCGCTCCGGCGGAGGCTGCGCTCAGGCAGCCAGCGGCGTGGTCTCACGCAGCGCCGAACCGGTGAACAGGACGGTGCGGCCGGTGGCGTCACTGATCGTGACCTCCCCGTGCTCCGTGCTGATCTGCGGGTCGATGAGGCCGGCATGCTCGACGGCACGCTGGACCCACTGTGGGAACTCAGACATGGGTTCCCCTCCTTTCTGTCGACGACAGGACAGGCAACGACGCCTGGGCCCTGTCGTGTGGTTGATGCGGCGATGGGTGGTCGCCGGTGCTCGGCGATGGGTGGTCGCCGGAAGACGGCAGGATTCCTGCAACGGTCGTCGTCGCATTCTCCTGCGGGGTTCACCGTGATGCGGGTCGATCCCGACGGTGACGGGACTGCACTGCGAAGAGACACGGTGTCCGTGGTGGTTCGTCTCGGTCGGCGGCCGTCATGATCGGCCTGCCGTCTCCGTCGTCGCCCGGCCGATGCATGCCAGGGCGGTCACGGACGCTTCGAGCGCAAGTGACCAGAGTAGACCCTCCAAGCGTCGGGAGTCAAAACGACGCCTCAGCTCAGCGTGCGATGCCGTTTCCGCAGACGCCCCCAGAGCAGGATCGCTGCGATGAGGAGGACGACACCCCCGCCGAGGAGGACGAACGGCAGCACCCCGCCCCACGGAACCGAGGTCTCATTCCCGGCTGCCTCGGCAGACGGCGCGGCATCGGCGTCGGCGGTCCCGCCGGCGTCGCTGCCGCTGCCCGAGGCCGTGGCCGTCGGACTCGGCGTCGCCGCCGGTCCGACCGGCACCGTGGCCAGCGTCTCCGGGTTCGTCTGTGCGAAGTCCCATTCGAGGAGGTCGACGGCGGCCTGCCGGGAGTTGTTCTCCGACCCGAGCAGCGCGGAGACGACCCGTCTGCCGTCGCGTTCGGCCACGGCGATGTAGGAGCCCTTCGCGGCCTTCGTGTACCCGTTCTTCAGCCCGAGGCCGCCCTCGACCTGACCGACGACCTTCGTGTGGTTCTGGATCTCGTAGCCCTTGAACTTCTCCTTCGTCTCCGGGTTCGTCCCACCCGGGAACTTATACGTCTGCGTGCCGATGATCTCCATCAGCCGCTCGTTCTCGGTCACCGCCCAGGCGAGCTTCATCATGTCGGAGACCGTCGTGTACTGGTCGGGGTCGTCGAGGCCGGTGGTGTTGGCCGCGCGCGTGTTCGTCATCCCCAGCGACTTCGCCTTCTCGTTCATCAGCGCCACGGCCTTCTCCTGCCCGCCGGCGGCCCGACCGAGCGCATTGGCCGCATCGTTGGCGCTCGACATGAGCATCGCGTGGAAGAGGGTGTCGACAGTGTACGAGTTCTTCTGCATGAGCCCGACCTTCGTCCCGTCGATCTCCATGTCCTCGAACGTCGCTTCGACCTTCTGCTCGGGGTCATTGAGGACGTCGACGAGCGCGAGCGCCGTGAGCAGCTTGATCGTCGACGCCGGCGCATGCCGGACATCGATGTTCTCGGCCACCTGCAGCTCCCCGGAGTCGAGGTCCCCGACGAGCCATGCGGTGCCGATCGGTGCCGGTGGCTTCGTTCCGTCGCCGAGGTCGGACCGCGTGACGTAGATCTTCTCCCCCTTCTCGGTCGGCTCGGGCTGAGCATGCGAGGTGCCGGGGGAGAGGACGAGCTGTGTGAGGACGAGGAACAGCGTGAGGATCGCGGCGGTGACGGCGCGCGGGCGCGAGGCGGCAAGGACACGCGGGGCGCAGCGAACGGTCGGAGAAGCAGAGCGCATGCCGACCAGTGTACGGATCCTCGGTGTCGCCGATCCTCAGGTTTCGCATCCCCGAAGCGACGGGGAAACCGACGAAGGCGGCCGTGCCTGTGCACGGCCGCCTCGGCGGGGGATCCGGTCGATCCCAGGGGGATCCGACCGATGCCGGATCAGCGCTGGATCAGAACGCGCGCTGGAGGATCGCCTGCTTCACCTCGGCGATGGCCTTGGTGATCTCGATGCCGCGCGGGCAGGCATCGGTGCAGTTGAACGTCGTGCGGCAACGCCACACGCCTTCCTTGTCGTTGAGGATCTCGAGGCGCATGTCGCCACCCTCGTCACGCGAGTCGAAGATGAAGCGGTGCGCGTTGACGATCGCGGCCGGACCGAAGTACTGGCCGTCGGTCCAGAACACGGGGCACGACGAGGTGCACGAAGCACAGAGGATGCACTTCGTCGTGTCGTCGAAGGCCTCGCGCTGCTCAGCAGACTGCAGGCGCTCGCGCGTGGGCTCATGACCGGAGGTGATGAGGAACGGCATGATCTCGCGGTACGACTGGAAGAAGGGCTCCATGTCGACGATGAGGTCCTTCTCGAGCGGAAGGCCCTTGATCGCCTCGACGGTGATGACCTTGTTCGTGTCGAGGTCCTTGAGCAGGGTCTTGCAGGCCAGGCGGTTGCGGCCGTTGATGCGCATGGCATCGGACCCGCACACGCCGTGGGCGCACGAGCGGCGGAAGGACAGCGAACCGTCGATCTCCCACTTGATCTTGTGCAGGGCATCGAGCACACGGTCGGTGCCGTACATCGTGACCTTGTACTCCTCCCAGTGCGGTGCTTCGTCCGTCTCGGGATCGAAGCGGGCGATGCGGAAGGTGCAGTCGAAGGACGGGATCTCTCCCTGGTCTCCGCTCACATGCGAGGGGAGGTCGACCTTCGACGCCGGCTCCGGGGTGGTGGTTTCGGTGCTCATCAGTACTTACGCTCCATCGGCTGGTAACGGGTGACGACGACGGGCTTGGTCTCCAGGCGCATGCCCGGGATCCCTTCGGCCTCCGATTCCGGATCGAGGTACGTCATGGTGTGGTGCATGAAGTTCTCGTCGTCACGGTTCGGGAAGTCCTCGCGGAAGTGACCGCCGCGGGACTCCTTGCGGTGGATCGCTGCCACCGTGATGACCTCGGCGAGTTCGAGCAGGAAGCCGAGCTCGACGGCTTCGAGCAGGTCGAGGTTGTAGCGCTTGCCGCGGTCCTGGATGCCGACGTTGTCGTAGCGGGCACGGAGCTTCTCGATCTCCGCGAGCGCCTCGCGCAGCGTCTCGTCGGTGCGGAACACCTGGACGTTGGCGTCCATGATCTCCTGCAGGTCCTTGCGGATCGCGCCGATGCGCTCGGGTCCGTCGGAGGTCCGCAGGCGCTCGAGCACGGCGACCGTGTCGGCCTGAGGGTCCTCGGGCAGTTCGACCATGTCGGCGCCCTTGGCGTATTCGGCGGCGGCGATGCCCGCACGCTTGCCGAAGACGTTGATGTCGAGCAGGGAGTTCGTGCCCAGGCGGTTCGAGCCGTGGACGGACACGCACGCGCACTCGCCGGCGGCGAAGAGGCCGGGGATGACGGTGTCGTTGTCGGCGAGCACCTCGGAGGCGATGTTCGTCGGAATGCCGCCCATCGCGTAGTGCGCGGTCGGGAAGACCGGCACCGGCTCCGTGTAGGGCTCGACACCGAGGTAGGTGCGGGCGAACTCGGTGATGTCGGGCAGCTTCTCGTCGATGTGCGAGGGCTCGAGGTGGGTGAGGTCGAGGAGGACGTAGTCCTTGTTCGGACCGGCGCCGCGGCCTTCGCGGACCTCGTTGGCCATCGACCGGGCGACGATGTCACGCGGAGCGAGGTCCTTGATCGTCGGGGCGTAGCGCTCCATGAAGCGCTCACCCTCGGAGTTGCGCAGGATCGCACCCTCACCGCGGGCGGCCTCGGACAGGAGGATGCCGAGACCGGCGAGACCTGTCGGGTGGAACTGGAAGAACTCCATGTCCTCGAGCGGGATGCCGCGGTTGTAGGTCACGGCCATGCCGTCGCCGGTGAGCGTGTGGGCGTTCGAGGTGGTCTTGAAGACCTTGCCGACGCCGCCGGTGGCGAAGACGACGGACTTGGCCTGGAAGACGTGGATCTCACCGGTCGCGAGTTCGTAGGCGACGACGCCGGCGGGACGACGGACTCCGTCGACCTCGGTCATGACGAGGTCGAGGACGTAGAACTCGTTGTAGAACTCCACCCCGTGCTTGACGCAGTTCTGGTAGAGGGTCTGGAGGATCATGTGGCCGGTGCGGTCGGCGGCGTAGCAGGACCGGCGCACCGGTGCCTTGCCGTGGTCACGGGTGTGACCGCCGAAGCGGCGCTGGTCGATCTTGCCCTCGGGGGTGCGGTTGAACGGCAGCCCCATCTTCTCGAGATCGAGGACGGCGTCGATGGCCTCCTTTGCCATCACCTCGGCGGCATCCTGGTCGACGAGGTAGTCACCGCCCTTGACGGTGTCGAAGGTGTGCCACTCCCAGTTGTCCTCCTCCACGTTCGCCAGGGCCGCGCACATACCGCCCTGGGCGGCGCCGGTGTGGGAACGGGTGGGGTAGAGCTTGGTCAGGACCGCGGTGCGGGCCCGCTGACCCGACTCGATGGCGGCGCGCATGCCAGCGCCACCGGCGCCGACGATGACGACGTCGTAGTGATGTACCTGCATGTTTCTCCTTTAGGCCTGGCAGAACGACGCGAGCAGCGCGGGGTCGGCTCCGGCAGGGCAGGGATCGAAGGTGAAGATGACGAGCGTGCCGAGCACGAGGATGACCGCCGAGGCGATGTAGAGGATGAGCTGGAGGCTCATCCGGGTGCCGGGCTTCTCGGCGTAGTCCATGATGATCGTGCGCAGGCCGTTCGTGCCGTGCAGCATCGCCAGCCAGAGCATGAGGAGGTCCCAGATCTGCCAGAACGGGCTCGCCCACTTGCCGGCGACGAAGCCGAAGTCGATCTGCTGGACGCCTTCGCCGGCCCAGAGGTTGACGAAGAGGTGCCCGAAGATGAGGATGACGAGCACGATGCCCGACAGACGCATGAAGAGCCACGCGAACATCTCGAACTTCGAGCGCGTGGACTTGTGGCGGGAGTAACCGGTGCGGGGCGCCGGAATCGATGTTGTGCTCATATCAGCCTCCGAACGTGTGCATCAGCTGGCGGGGCACGAACGCGACCATGACGATGAGCCAGAGGATCATGACCCCCCAGAACAGCTTCTTCTGGTTCTTCGGTCCGCCCTTGGAGAAGTCGATGAGGATGACGCGCAGGCCGTTGAACGCATGGAAGGCGATCGCGGCGACGAGGGCGATCTCCCCGAAGGCCATGATCGGCGTCTTGTACGTCCCGATGACGGCGTTGTACGCCTCGGGGGAAACGCGAACGAGTGCTGTGTCGAGCACGTGGACCAGCAGGAAGAAGAAGATTCCGACGCCTGTGACGCGATGCGCGACCCAGGACCACATTCCTTCTCCACCGCGGTACAGAGTGCTCGTTGACGCTTGGGCCACGGAGCATCCTCCATCTTGGATGAATCGACGATGTACAACATGAAACTACGCCCAACGCCCCGCAGTTGCCAGTCGGTCCGCCGCTGAGCGGGATGGATCACACCCAGACCCTGGCAGTTCCCTCACAGCGACTGATTCCGCGTGCTGGGACGGCGATTTACCACATATTCATGTGCGGTAATTCGCGGCCCGGTGCGCTCGGGATCTCCTCACCCCGACACGGCGGAGAACTTCGCAGAGGCGGTGCCCGGACTCTGAGACACTGAGGGGGTGAACACGCACTTCCACGCCATCATCCCCGCGGGCGGATCCGGAACCCGGCTCTGGCCGCTCTCCCGCAAGGCATCCCCGAAGTTCCTCCACGACGTGCTCGGCACCGGACGCAGCCTTCTCCAGTCGACGTGGGATCGGGTCGCCCCGCTCGTCGGCGATGACAACGTCTGGGTCGTCACCGGTGAGAGCCACCTCGACCAGGTCGCCGAGCAGCTGCCCGAACTGTGCCCGAGCCGCATCGTCGCCGAGCCTTCGCCGAAGGACTCCGCCGCGGCCATCGGACTGGCGACCCTCCTCATCGCGAAGACCGACCCCGAGGCGATCGTCGGCTCGTTCTCCGCCGACCACTCGATCACGAACGTCGACGAATTCCGTTCCGTCATCGAACAGGCCTGCGCAGCCGCGGAGACCGGTGACATCGTCACCGTCGGCATCATGCCCCGGAACCCCGCGACCGCCTACGGCTACATCAAGACCGGCAGTCTGCTCGGCCTCCCCGGCGCTCCCACCGCCCGCCGGGCGCTCGCGTTCGCGGAGAAGCCGGCCGCGAGCACGGCCCGCCGCTACGTCGACTCCGGCCGCTACCGCTGGAACGCCGGAATGTTCATCGCCAAGGCCTCGGCCTTCCTCGAGATCCTCCGGACGGAGGACCCGACCCTCTTCGAGGGCCTGTCGCAGATCGCCGAGGCGTGGGACACGGAATCCCGTGACGCCGTGCTCGCCGAGGTGTGGCCGGGCCTGGAGAAGCGCGCGATCGACTACGTCGTCGCCGAACCCGCCGCCGAGGCCGGTCGCGTCATCGTCATCCCCGGCGACTTCGGCTGGGACGACGTCGGCGACTTCGACTCCGTCGCCCGGCTGCGTCAGCCCGTGCCCGGCGAACCGCGCGGGGTCATCTCGATCGGCGGGTCCTGCGACCTCCTCGAAGTCGACGCCTCGGGCGTCGTCTTCTCCGAGCAGCCGCGCACCGTCGCCATCGTCGGACTCGAGGACCTCGTCGTCGTCGACACCGAGGACGTCCTCCTCATCACCTCCCGCTCACATGCCCAGGACGTCAAGAAGGCGGTGTCCCTGGCCGGCGAGCGCGGCCTCGACGACCTGCTCTGAGCCTCACCGCCTCACTGCGGGCTCTGCGCCCAGAGGTCGGGTCCGAAGACCTCGTAGTGGATGCGCTCGGCCGGCACGCCCTTGTCGATGAGCGCGAGCCTCGTCGCCTGCATGAACGGCAGGGGACCGCACATGAATACCTCTGCCTCGGCGGGCACGGCGATGCCGCTGAGGTCCATGAAGCCGCTGCGCGCGGGGTGGAGGGTCGGAGCCTCGGTCGCGCCCTCCTCGTACCAGTTGAGCGCCTGCGCATCGGTCATCGCGAGGATCTGCCGGCGCAATCCGGCGTAGAGCGCGTGATGGGCGTGTGAGCGGTCCGCGTGGTAGAGGCGCACCGTGCGGTCGGGCTGGCGCCGCGAGAGGTCCTCCATGATCGCGGCGATCGGGGTGATCCCGATGCCCGCGGAGACGAGGACGAGCGGAGCGTCGGACTCGCCGAGGACGACGTCGCCGGCCGGCTGCGAGAGCTTGAGGACGGTGCCCGGCTCGGCATTGTCGAACAGCCAGCCCGAGACGACACCATCCGGTGCCCCGCCGACGCCGCGGACCCGCTTGATCGTCACCCGCAGCGAGTCCCCACGGGGACCCGAGGAGATCGTGTACTGCCGCGGCTGGGTCGAACCGTCGGGGAGCTCGACGAGAATCGCGACGTACTGACCGGTGCGGTGGCTCGGCACCTCGCCGGAGACGGGGGCGAGCAGGAGGGAGAAGACCTCGTCGGATTCGTCGAAGCGCTCGACGACCCGGTAGTCGCGCCACGGGTGCTCGGGATCCGTGCCGCCCTGCGCGTAGAGCCTCGCCTCCTCGGCGATGAGGGCAGTGGCGAAGAGCCAGTACACCTCGTCCCACGCGGCGGCGACCTCGTCGGTGACGGCATCGCCGAGCACGGTCTTCACCGCGCCGAGCAGGTACTTGCCGACGACGAGGTACTCCGAGGCCCTGATCCCGAGCGAGACGTGCTTGTGGGCGATCCGATTGAGCACCGGGGTGAAGTCGGGGGCGTCGGGGTCGATGAGCTGGACGGCGAAGGCGACGACCGAGGCCGCGAGGGCCTTCGGCTGCTCGCCGACGGCCTGATTGGCGGTGTTGAAGATGTTGAGAAGCTCGGGGTGGGCCTCGAACATCGAGGGGTAGAACACCGAGGTGATCTCGTCGGCGTGTGCGGCGACGACGCCGGCCGTGGCCGCCACGATCTCGTGTGACTGCGGGCTGAGCTGCATGGGGATCCTTCGTCAGGGGGCGGTTCGTTGGCTCCAGGGTGGCAGCGGGGCGCGCAGCATGCTCGGGCTTCGACCGTGTTTATTCGGCCGTGACCGTCCGTTCGGCGCTGTGACCACAGCCGTTGTCCCACTTTTCTACGCGGCGTAGAATAGTGGTGCGTTCGACGCCGACGAACAGGATGCCGCCATGCCGCGCAGGACCACCGACTACAGAGGACTCACCGAGCCCAACCGGGTGCGCCTCCTCGGCGCCGTCCAGGAGCACCCCGACCGCTCCCTCAAGGAGCTCGCCGAGGCGGTGGGCCTCCACGTCAACACCGTCCGCGACCACCTCGGCGTCCTCATCGCCGAAGGCCTCGTCAGCTCCCGGCCCCGGCCCTGCGGCACCCGCGGCAGACCCCCGTCCGTCTACCGGGCCGTCGACGATGCGCAGATGAACCCGGCGGCGCGGAAGCGCATCGATGAGGCCCGCCGCCTCGGTCCGGTGCTGCGGCGGATCGGCATGTCGTGCCGGCCGCAGCGGGTGCGCGACCTCGGCGAGGACGCGGGAGACCAGTTCGAGACCCTTTTCGAGCACCTCGACGACTCCGGACTCGAGCCCGTCGCCGACGAGACCGAGCTGCGCGTCTCGCTCGCCGCGTGCCCGCACCTCCAGCTCGACGGTGACGAGCGGACCATGGCGTGTGCCGTCCATGCGCGGCTGCTCCGCGACATCCTCGCCCAGGTCCCCGGACCGCTGACGATCGACGAGGTCGAACCGTTCCTCACCCCGGACTCCTGCGAACTCCGCCTCCTCGCCGCCCGCTCGAGCGCGCAGACCGCCTGAGGGGCGCGGCTGGGGAGGGAACGAAGTCACCGAACGTGTCGAATTTGGTCACGAGGGGTCCAAACCCGCGCGCCAGTGTCTAGCATGGCCTCAATGTCACTCAACCCCGATCCCAGCACAGCGATCCACGACGGAGAGCCTCCCAGCGTCGCAGGCACCCGGTCGCGCGCGAATGCCGCTGGCTCCCAGCAGCGCGTCACCGCCGACGCGACGGCTGCCGCCGACGGCGCCGCGGCGGCGACTCCCGCGAGCGTCATCGCCTCCACGATCGCGGAAATCGGCCCCGAGCTCATCGACTTCCGCCGCGACATCCACTCGCATCCGGAGCTCTCCTTCCGGGAGTCCGCGACGACGGACAAGCTCGTCGCCCGCCTCGAGGCCGCGGGGCTGACCCCGGTCCGCCTCGAGGGAACAGGGCTGATCTGCGACATCGGTGAGGGACCCATCGCGCTCGCCCTGCGCGCCGACATCGACGCCCTGCCCATCGACGACCTCATCGCCGAGGAGTTCGCCTCGACCGTGCCCGGGGTCGCCCATGCGTGCGGACACGACGTCCACCTCACCGGCCTCCTCGGCGCCGGCATCGCCCTGCAGCGGGCCCACGAGAGCACTCCGGGCGGCCTCGGGGGACGGGTGCGCCTGATCTTCCAGCCGGGCGAGGAGGTCACTCCGGGCGGGGCGCTGCGCGTTATCTCCCAGGGCGTCCTCGACGACGTCCCCGAGATCTACGCCGTCCACTGCGACCCCAACGTCGACGTCGGCCGGATCGGTTCGCGCATTGGTGCGATCACCGCCGCCGGCGACACCGTCCTCATCCGGCTCACCGGCCATGGCGGCCACACCTCGCGGCCCCACCTCACCGAGGACCTCGTCTACGCGCTCGGCAAACTCGCCACCGACCTGCCCTCGACGCTCGGTCGTCTCATCGACCCCCGTCACGCGATCTCGCTCGTCTGGGGTGAGATCAGCGCCGGCCACGCCGCCAACGTCGTCCCCTCCGAGGGAGTGCTGCGCGGAACCCTGCGGTGCCTCGACGTCGACGGCTGGAACCAGGTCGCCGAGGTGCTGCCCGACCTCGTCGAGCGCATCGCCGGCCCGTACGGGGTCAAGGTCGAACTCGACCACCGCCGCGGCGTCCCCCCGGTCGTCAACACCGAGGACCAGGTCGCGCTCATCGAAGCGGCCGTGCGGGCCGAACTCGGAGAGCACTCCGTGCAGCTGACCCCGCAGTCGATGGGCGGGGAGGACTTCGCGTGGTACCTCACGCACGTTCCCGGGGCGCTCGTGCGCATGGGCACACGCACGCCCGGGGGCACCACCTACGACCTCCATCAGGGCGACCTCCTTATCGACGAGGACAGCGTCGCGATCGCCGCGCGCATCGTCACGGCCACCGCGCTCAGGGTCCTCGACTCGAAGCGGTGAGGCGGGCGGCACTCAGGCCCGCCCGATAACCTGGAGCGATGAGAACGAACCTCGCGACCCGGGCCGCCGGTGCCGGCCTCGGCGTGCTCAGCCTCCTCGGGGTGAGCGCGTGTGCGGTGTCGACGCCCGAGGCGGTCGCGGACCCGACGACCGGATGCATGATCTCGGCCCCCGCCGGCTTCGACGACCACTCCGCCGGAGCCATCACCCTCGCCGAGATCGAGCTCGCGCGGGCCGCGGGACTCTTCACCGCGACCTCGAGTCAGCGGGTCTCGAACTCCTCCGCCACCTCGGCGGCGCTGCAGCGGACGACGGGGGAGGCGTGCACGCTCACGACCGTCGTCGGACCCGGCGGCGCGAGCGAACTCGCCGACTTCGCCCGAGGCAACCCCGACGGCCTCTTCCTCGGCATCGCCAGCGGGCACGAGGACTTCCCCGACAATGTGCTCAGCCTCGACTTCGACCTCGTGCCGCCGGCGTTCATCGCCGGCTACATCGCGG
Source organism: Brevibacterium sp. K72 (assembly GCF_050562175.1). NCBI lineage: Bacteria > Bacillati > Actinomycetota > Actinomycetes > Micrococcales > Brevibacteriaceae > Brevibacterium > Brevibacterium sp. K72. The sequence continues at coordinate 3,722,725 of NZ_CP191582.1, read as the reverse complement.
CCACGGCGAGCGAATCGGGTGAGGTCTCCGCGTTCGTCTCCCGCGGATTCCCGCAGGCCGAGCAGATCCTCACCGCCTTCGACGCCGGTGTGGCCCTCTACAACAAGGAGTCCGGCGACGAGGTCGAGGACGTCACCTCGTACCGGGAGTCGCGGATCGCCGGACGCACCGTCGACGACACCGACGGCGGCGGCCGCGACTTCTTCGAGTCCGCGCGCAGAGCCGACGCCGATGTCGTCGTGCCCTTCGGCTCGGCCGCGGCGATGGGGGTGCTCGCCGCCGTCACCGAGGAGCGCACCGCCGCGGCCACTGCCACCCCCGACCCCGAGGGCGAGGGTGAGGAGCCGGTGCTGCCGAAGATCATCTGGTACGGCGCCTCGGGCGACTTCAGCGACGCGATCATCGCGACGATCGAACCGAACATCCGCCGCGGGCTGCGGACGATGTTCCCCGAATGGCCGCAGAGCAAGAATCCCGACGAGGTCGTCGAACCCGGTCCCGAGGACCCCGCCGAGATCAACGGCATCCTCGTCACCGAGCACGAGTACAAGGGGACGATCGACAACGGCGGAGTCGGCATCTCCGCCGAGGACGGGTTCCTCAGCCGCGTCTCCGACGCCGGGCGCAGCATCGCGGATCTGCGCGAGCGGATCAAGAGCGGGGACATCGACCCGACCGCGGGGTAGCGTTCCCATGCTCCTCCCGGCCGGCAGCCGATAGACTTGCCCCGTGCATAGAACTCCCGCCGGCGTCGCCCACGACGACCCGATCCTCCAGCTGCCCAAGGTCTCCCTCCACGACCACCTCGACGGTGGTCTGCGACCGGAGACGATGATCGAACTCGCCGAGGCGGTCGGCCATGAGCTGCCCGCCACGGATCCCGAGGCGCTGGCCCAGTGGTTCGCGGAGTCCGCGAACTCCGGTGACCTCGTCCGCTACCTCGAGACCTTCGCCCACACCACCGCGGTGATGCAGACCCGTGAGGGCCTGATCCGCGTCGCCAAGGAGTGGGTGCTCGATCAGGTCGCCGACGGAGTCTTCTACGCCGAAGCCCGGTGGGCACCCGAACAGCACCTCGCCGGCGGCCTCGACCTCGACGACGTCGTCGACGCCGTCCAGGAGGGCCTCGACGCCGGTGTCGCCGAGGCGTCGGCCGACGGCCGGTTCATCCGCGTCGGTCAGATCATCACTGCGATGCGCCAGGCCGACAACTCGATGGCGATCGCCGAACTCGCCATCCGCCACCGGGAGAAGGGCGCGGACTCCGGCGTCGTCGGCTTCGACATCGCCGGCCCCGAGAAGGGCTTCCCGCCGTCGGCCCACCTCTCGGCCTTCAACGCCCTCCACCAGGCCTATGTGCCGGTGACGATCCACGCCGGTGAGGCCGCCGGGAAGGAGTCCATCCACGAAGCGGTCACGGTCTGCCACACCCAGCGCATCGGCCACGGCGCGCGGATCGTCGAGGACATGGACATCGTCGACGGTGAGGGCCAGCTCGGCAGCCTCGCCGCATGGGTGCTCGACCAGCAGATCCCCCTCGAACTCTGCCCGAGCTCGAACCTCCAGACCGACATCGGCGGCACCATCGCCTCCCACCCGATCACCGGGCTGAAAGACCTCGGGTTCGCTGTGACGATCAACCCGGACAACCGCCTCATGTCGGGCACGTCCGTGACCCGCGAGATGCGCCTGCTCGTCGACGAGGCGGGCTGGACTCAGACCGACCTTGAGTGGGCGACCGTCAACGCGATCACCGCGGCCTTCCTCCCCCTCGACGTGCGCGAGCGCATGCTCGACGAGATCCTCATCCCCGGATTCGCCCGGGTGACCGTGTGAGGCCGGCGGACGCAGGCGGGGCGCCCGGGTCTCCGGATCCGGACGGTCACGGTGTGCCCACCCCGCGGGCGATGCTCCTCGTCGTCATCGTCCTCGGTCTGCAGGCGCTCGTGCTCATCGGCACCGCGATCTCGTTCGTCGTCACCGCGCTGGGCGCCGGGGCGCTCGCGAGCTCACTCATCGGCCTCGCGGTGATGTTCCTCATCTTCGCCGCCGGGCTCCTGGCCGCGGCGCGGGGATCGTGGCGGCTGCATCGGTGGGCGCGGCCCGCGGCGATCGCCTTCGAGCTCCTCGTCATCGTCTTCGGCATCAGCGTCATCGGCGGATCACTGTGGCTCGGCCTCGGATGCCTCATCACCGCGATCGCCGTCATCGTCGGCTACTTCACCCCGCCGGTCGTCGACGCCTACAACCGGGCGCTCGCGTAGCCGAGGTCGACGTCACTGACCCAGGTAGGCTCCGCATGCCTCGGTGAGGTAGTCGCCGGCGACGCCGCCCTCTTCACCGAGGCTCCGCGCGGTCATCTGGATGCCCCACCACACCTGCGGGGATGCACCCCACTGCTGGCGGAACTCCTCGCGCTTCGACGGATCCGCGGAGAGGTCGTCGGCGGCCAGGGAGATCCGGTCCTGGGCGTCGTCGGCCGTGCACCGGGCCTCGTCGTCGGGTCCCTGCGGATCGAGTTCGGGGATGTCGTCGGAGTTCACGGTCGTGAGTGTGTACGCGGACTCGCCGATCTCCTCGACGTCGAAGAGGCCGTGGATGAGGACGAACGGGGCCTTGTCCGTGGTCACGTTGCCCGCATCGAGGGTGACGCTGACGCTGTTGGGGCTGTCGGGGGTGACGGTGACCTCGCCGGAGTCGGGGAGGTCGGGGTTGGCCGTGTGGACCCACGTCTTGAGGTAGGCCGGCTTCTTCTCTGCGGCGGCCTGCGCGAGGCCCTGCCACAGCGGGTCGGACTCCTTCGCTCCGCCGGGGGAGGAGTCGACGACGGAGATCTCCGGCGCATCGTCTGGCGTGGCGATCGGAGTGACCTCCTCGGGACTGACCGAGGGGCGCGGCTGGGGCCGCGTCTCCGTCGAGGTCGGCACGCAGGCGCTCGTGGTGAGGACGGCGGCAGCGGTCAGGAGGGCAAGGGAGCGAAGGCGCATGGTTCCTCGAACGTCGGAGTCGTGTCGGACATCAGCTCCAGCCTATGCCGACGGGCCGTCCGGGCCCGGCGGGACGCGCCGATCTCAGCGCCCTGTGGGCTCTCTGTGTCCTGTGTCGACCCGGCGTCTGTCGGTGCTCAGCGTCCCCGGAGTTCGCGCAGACTGCGCTTCTGCACTCCGGCCTCGTCGAAGTTCGCCGGATCGAGCCATGCGGCGAACCCCTTCCGCAGCTGCGGCCATTCGGAGTCGAGGATCGAGAACCATGCGGTGTCCCGGTTGCGCCCCTTGACGACCATGTGCTGGCGGAAGACCCCTTCGGGAGTGAAGCCGAAGCGCTCCGCCGCCCGTTTCGAGGGGACGTTGGCGTCGTTGCACTTCCATTCGAAGCGGCGATATCCGGAAGTGAAGACCGCGTCGGCGAAGAGGAAGAACGCCTCGGTCGCCCCGCGGGTGCGCGCGAGGTCGGGACCCCAGAGGATGTTGCCGATCTCGATGACCCCGTTGGCCGGATCGACGCGCATGAGCGCCTGGCGTCCCACCGCGCGCCCGGTGGCGCGGTCGACGACGGCGAAGAAGAGGAGATCGGGCGAGGCCGCGACCGTGGTCAGCCAGTCGGTGAACTCACCGCGATCGGTCGGTGGGACCTCGGGCAGATAGGCGAAGCGCTCCTCGGCTCCCTCGGCAATCGAGGCAACGAAGAGGTCATCGCCGTGGCGAGCGGGGTCGAGAGGTTCGAGATCGACGATGGTGCCGTGGATCGTCTCCCGCCGAGGCGGCGCCACCCCGGTCCAGTCGCGCAGGGACCCAGCGGCCACCTCGGCGGGGTGGAGCACCTCGGCGGGATCTGTCGAGTCGGTCATCGTTCAGTCCTCGTCGCCGTCGAAGCCGGTGGAGAGCTCGCGCAGGAGTGCGGCGAGCTTGCGCCGTCCCGCGGGGGTGAGGCCGGCGAGGATGTCGCGCTCCTTGACGAGGAGGTCGGCGAGTGCCGAGTCGACGGTCGCGCGTCCGGTCTCGGTCAGGCGCACGAGCACCCCGCGGCGATCGGCAGGATCGGGGAGGCGTTCGACCCAGCCGGCGGTGACGAGGCGGTCGATGCGGTTCGTCATCGTCCCCGAGGTCACGAGCGTCTCCTGGAGGAGCGTGGAGGGGGAGAGCTGGTAGGGCTCGCCGGAGCGGCGCAGGGCGGAGAGCACGTCGAAGGCCCAGCCCTCGATGCCGTACTCGGCGAAGCTCGACTTCCGTGCCCGGTCGAGCTGACGGGAGAGCCGAGTCACCCGGGAGAGGATCTCCATGGGGGAGACATCGAGGTCAGGACGCTCGTGTCGCCACGCAGCGACGATCCTGTCGACCTCATCCATGATCCGATTTTACGTCCAGATCAAGAATCTTGACGACCAAGATTCTTTTTCGCGAGACATTCCTTACGTACCGGGCCTGCGAATTTGGTTGCTCGAGTGCGGTTGGGAATAAAGTGGTCTGTGGTTGTTGCATCCGTCAACGCTCTTGCGGGGCCAAAAGACCCCGCACGAATGCTGGGTGAGAACGCCCTGCAGACGAAACGAAGGAAGACACGTGGATCTTTTCGAGTATCAAGCACGTGACCTGTTCGAGAAGCACGGGGTGCCCGTGCTCAAGGCTCAGGTCGCCACGACACCAGAAGAAGCGAAGAAGGCAGCCGAAGACCTGGGCGGCGGCGTGGTCGTCGTCAAGTCGCAGGTGAAGATCGGCGGCCGCGGCAAGGCCGGCGGCGTCAAGGTCGCGAAGAATCCTGACGAGGCGGAAGCGCGTGCCAAGGAGATCCTCGGTCTCGACATCAAGGGACACATCACGAAGAAGGTGATGATCGCCGAAGGTGCGGACATCGCCGAAGAATACTACTTCTCCGTCCTCCTCGACCGCTCCAACCGCACCTACCTCGCGATGTGCTCGAAGGAAGGCGGCATGGAGATCGAGCAGCTCGCGGTCGAGCGCCCCGAAGCGCTCGCGAAGATCCCCGTCAACGCGATCGACGGGATCGACGAGGCCAAGGCCAGGGAGATCGCCGAGGCTGCCGGCTTCGATGCCGAGACCGCTGCGAAGGTCGCCCCCGTGCTCGTGTCCCTGTGGACCGTCTTCGAGAAGGAGGACGCCACCCTCGTCGAGGTCAACCCGCTGGTCAAGACCGGTGCCGGTGACATCATCGCCCTCGACGGCAAGGTCTCGCTCGACGAGAACGCCGACTTCCGCCACCCCGACCACGAAGAGCTGCGCGACATCGACGCCGAGGACCCCCTCGAGCTCAAGGCCAAGGAACTCGACCTCAACTACGTCAAGCTCGACGGCGAGGTCGGAATCATCGGCAACGGTGCGGGCCTCGTGATGTCGACCCTCGACGTCGTCGCCTACGCAGGCGAGAAGCACGACAACGTCAAGCCGGCGAACTTCCTCGACATCGGCGGCGGCGCCTCGGCGGAGGTCATGGCCAACGGACTCGACGTCATCCTCGGCGATGACCAGGTCAAGGCTGTCTTCGTCAACGTCTTCGGCGGCATTACCGCCTGCGACGAGGTCGCCCGCGGCATCGTCAAGGCCCTCGAGATCCTCGGCGACCAGGCGACCAAGCCCCTCGTCGTCCGCCTCGACGGCAACAACGTCGAAGAGGGACGGGCGATCCTCGCCGAGGCCGCTCACCCGCTCGTCACCCAGGTCGACACCATGGACGGTGGAGCCGACAAGGCCGCCGAACTGGCTGCTGCGAAGTAAGGAAAGGTCTCCATACCCATGTCAATCTTCCTGAATTCCGATTCGAAGATCATCGTCCAGGGCATCACCGGCGGCGAGGGCACCAAGCACACCGCGCGCATGCTCGCGGCCGGCTCGAACGTCGTCGGCGGCGTCAACGCCCGCAAGGCCGGCACCACTGTCAAGCACGTCGACAAGAACGGCGATGACATCGAGCTTCCCGTCTTCGCGACCGTCGCCGAGGCGATGGAGGCCACCGGTGCCGACGTGTCCGTCGCCTTCGTCCCGCCCGCGTTCTCGAAGGACGCGGCGATCGAGGCGATCGACGCCGGCATCGGCCTGCTCGTCATCATCACCGAGGGCATCCCGGTCCAGGATTCGGCCGAGGTCTGGGCGCGTGCCCAGGCGGCCGGCAACAAGACCCGGATCATCGGCCCCAACTGCCCGGGCATCATCTCGCCCGAGCAGTCGCTGGCCGGCATCATCCCCGCGAACATCACGAAGAAGGGCAAGCTCGGGCTCGTCTCGAAGTCGGGCACGCTCACCTACCAGATGATGTACGAACTCCGTGACCTCGGCTTCTCGACTGCGATCGGCATCGGCGGTGACCCGGTCATCGGCACCACGCACATCGACGCCCTCGAGGCGTTCGAGGCCGACCCGGAGACCGAGGCGATCGTCATGATCGGCGAGATCGGCGGAGACGCCGAGGAGCGGGCCGCCGCCTACATCAAGGAGAACGTGTCGAAGCCGGTCGTCGGCTACGTCGCAGGCTTCACCGCTCCCGAGGGCAAGACCATGGGCCACGCCGGCGCCATCGTCTCCGGCTCCTCGGGCACCGCCCAGGCGAAGAAGGAGGCCCTCGAGGCCGCCGGCGTCAAGGTCGGCAAGACCCCGACCGAGACCGCCGAACTCATGCGTGAGCTCCTCGCCGGCAAGTGAGCCGCTGACACCCGGCCGCTGAGACCGGGTCGCCGCGGTCAGCACTGCGAAGCCCGCCTCCGATCATCGGAGGCGGGCTTCGTGCCGTCTGCACTCGCCTCAGCCCCTTCATCCCGCACCCGCAGCGCCACGTCATCCCCGGAGCGTCACGTCATCCCCGGAGCGTCACATCATCCCGGCAGTTCTCCACCCCGCACCCGCAGCGCTGAAAACACCCGGTGCACGGGTAGTTCTTGGTGCTCCAAGTGCGGAATCCGCAGCTGCACACCCTCATCACCGCCGGCAGCACCCCTCATCTCTGAGAGCCGACTGGGCAGAATTCGTGTGCAAGTTGTGATCATCGTGTCCAACTTGTAATGTTTCGCTTTGAGTCCCCACTCAGCACCGATCTCCGGTCCCCTCCCGGATAGTCGACGGTGCTGTCCAACATACAAAGGAATCCCCATGACGCACGTACTTCCACGCGTCGGGGCGGCCATCCTCGCGATGTTCGCCCTGCTCGCAACGGTACTGGTCGCAATCCCCGCGAATGCTGCGCCGCCGTACCAGACCAACGCCTCGATCGACTCCCTCGAATTCCAGCAGGACGAGATCAAGAGCGGCTCCGTAGCCCGCATCGACGGCACCTGGAGTCTCCCCGACAACCCGACGACGCCCGCGGGCTTCGTCGTCGACCTGCCTGCCGAACTGCAGGGCCGTGTCGACGCGTTCGACCTCCTCGATCCCGAGGGCGTCGCAATGGGCGAGTGCACCGTGACCGAGACGCAGATCTTCTGCGACTTCGACTCGCAGTACCTCGCCGACAACCCGCTCAACCTCAAGGGCACGTTCTACTTCTGGGTCTCCGTGCAGACGGAGACGACCGAGACCAAGGAAGTCACCTACGACTTCGGTGAGGTCTCCGACACCGTCACCGTCACTCCGCCCGACGGACCCTGCGAGGGCGAATGCGAGTGGAAGGGCCAGGACTCCTACAAGTGGGGCAGCTACGACCGCGAGAACGACATCATCCAGTGGCACGTCAACATCGCCTCGCCCGCCGGCGGGATGAAGGGCGACCAGAAGGTCACGGTGACCGACCTCGGCGGGGAGAACATCGAACTCATCCCCGGTGAGACCCGTCTGGCCGGCACGAACCAGTTCAACGAGAACGGGCAGCCGGTGGGCTGGGGGCCGAAGCCCGAGGACTTCTACACCGTCTCCGAGGACGGCTCGACCGTGAGCTTCACCTCGGAAGAGGGCTGGGTCTACGCCGTCATCTACCGCACGACGGTCACCGACGGCGGCAAGGCCGGAACCTACACGAACTCGGCGAAGTTCGAGATCGAGGGCGAAGAGACCGTGATCAAGAAGGGCGAGGTCGTCCGCCAGGGCGGCGGCGGCACCGGCGACGGTGACGAGGGCTCCACCCCGACCCCGACCGACACCCCGACCGACACCCCGACTGAGACTCCGACTGAGACCCCGACCGAGACGCCCACGGGATCGCCGACTCCGACGGACAGCCCGGCCCCGACGGACACTCCGACGGACAGCCCGGCCCCGACGGACACTCCGACGGACAGCCCGGCCCCGACCGAGACCCCGACCGCCCCGGCTCCGTCGCCGTCCGAGACGCCGACGGCCCCGGGCCCCGGCGGTGACCTGCCGCGCACCGGTGTCGAGACCATCGGCACCCTCGCTGCCGGCGCGGCGCTGCTGGCCGCCGGTGCCGTGACGCTCATGCTCGTCCGTCGCCGGAAGATCAGCGAGGAGAGCTGAGACCGCGATTGACGGCTGAGACCGTCTGAGCCGGAAGGGGGGAGTGATCGTCGATCGCTCCCCCTTCCGCCATTCACCGCTCACTCGCCGAGGCGGGATGTCGGTCCGCGGCCCCGCCTGCACGGCGGTGGGGCAGGGCGATACGCTGAGCAGGTGAACGACGAGACTCGCAACGACGCCCCCTCACCCGCCGACCAGGTCCTCGACCCCTCGGCCGAACCCGCCACGCCCGAGCAGCCGCACCTTGCCGACCGCGTGAGCACGGATCCCGTCGACCACCCCCGCAACTTCGGTTCGGACAACTGGGCAGGCGCGCATCCCGAGGTCATCCAGGCGCTCATCGACGCCAATGTCGGGCACACCCCCGGCTACGGCGGGGATCCCTGGACCGCGCACTTCCACGGCGTCATGGAAGGACACTTCGGGGCGCGGGCGCAGGCGTTCCCCGTCTTCAACGGCACCGGCGCCAACGTCCTTGCCCTCCAGTCGGCCCTGCCCCGCTGGGCCGCGGTCATCACGGCCGCGAGCGCCCACATCAACTACGACGAGACCGGCGCACCGGAGAAGGTCGGCGGGCTCAAGATCGTCGCCGTCCCGACCGCCGACGGCAAGCTCACCCCGGAGTCGATCGCCTCTGCGATGGTCGGCCGCGGCAGCGAGCACAATGCGCAGCCGCTGGCCGTGAGCATCTCCCAGTCGACGGAATGGGGGACGACCTACCGGCCCGAGGAGATCCGCGCGATCGCCGACCACGCCCACGCGAACGGGATGATCCTCCACGTCGACGGCTCCCGCCTCGGCAATGCCGCCGCCTTCCTCGGCACCGACCTCGCCACCCTGACCACGGACGTCGGCGTCGACATCCTCAGCCTCGGCGGGACGAAGAACGGCCTCCTCGGCGCTGAGGCCGTCGTCGTCCTCAACCCCGAGATCGGGCAGGGGATGCGCTTCCTGCGGAAGATGAACCTCCAACTGTCGTCGAAGATGCGCTTCCTCTCCGCGCAGCTCAACGCCCTCTACGACGGGGACCTGTGGCGGAGGTCGGCGGACCACGCCAACGCGATGGCGCGGTACCTCGAGACCAGGCTCGCCGAGGTGGCCGCCTCCGGCCGTGTCCCCGGGCTCGACCTCGTCCAGCCCGTCGAGGCCAACGTCGTCTTCGTCCGCATGCCCGCCGAGGTGGCCGCCCGGGCCCGACAGCGCTTCGCGTTCGCCGACTGGCCGCTCGAGCGGGACATCGTCCGCCTCATGTGCGCCTTCGACACGACGACCGACGATGTCGACGCCCTCATCGCCGCCATCGCGGGGGAGTGAGCGTCACCGCACGGACGCGGTCGATGCCGATCGGTCGGCGTCTGCGGCGGTGAGAGCCGTCAGCGGGAGCGATCGGCCTTGACGGAGACGACGGGGACCTCGGCTTCGAGGATGATCCGCTGCGCGGTCGAACCCATGATGAGCTTGCCGACGGGGGAGCGGCGACGGGAACCGATGACGATCATGCGGGTGTCGTCGGTCGCCTCGGCGAGGGCCAGGAGCTCCTCGACGGGGTCGTTGCCGCGGAGGAACTGGAGGATCTCGTGGGAGACCTCGGAGTTCAGCAGGGTCTGCTTGAGTTCATCCATGTCGGCGTTCGTCGCGACTCCGTGCTCGTCGGGCGTCTCCCCGATGCCGGCGTTGAGGACGATGAGGGTGTCGTCGAAGGCGCGAGCCTGCTCGATGCCGAATGCGACCGCGGCCTTGCCTTCGGGCGAGGGGGAATAGCCGACGAGAATGGTCATGGTCTCTCCTGGTGCGTCGGGGGATGAGGCTCCCTCAATTAGTAGCACATCTCACGCCGGGCCCGGTCGCCGACAGGTGCGCACGAGCGGGCGCGCATTAGACTGAGCGGATGCCCGCCTCCCTCCTCGCCTCCGACTCTGCGGCCCTGCGCACCCGCGACGACCTGCTCGCCCGGATGCCGTGGCCCGCCGACGCCCCGGGGCTCGCCCAGGCGCGGCTGCTCGCCGACTATGTGATCGGGCGTCGCACCGGTGAACTCGACGTCTCCGGACGGTCGAGCGAGGGGACGTTCACCGCCCCGAGCGCTGCCCCCGACGAGGTCATCCTCGTCGACGACCCACTCGGCCTCCAGACCCGCGTGCTCTCCGAGCTCACCGCCGTGCGCACGTACAACGACCGCCTCGACGAGGCACGGAACGTCGCCGCGGAAGCCCCGGGTGCCGAGCCCGTCGCCGACCTCGCCGACGTACAGCGCACCGAGAGCGGGGACGTGCCCGGCGAGACCTGGGCGGTCGTCGATGCGCCGAAGGCGACACATGCCCTCGCCGAGGCGATCACCGTCCTCCACCCGCTCGTCACGACACTCATCGTCATCGGCCGCAGCGACGTGATGAGCCGGGCGGTGAACAAGGAGCTCGCCCGCGCCTTCGGTCGCGTCGACGTCTCACCGGGAGTGGGGAAGAACCGTCTGATCATCGGCAGCCGCCCCCTGACCTCCCCCTCGCTCACCCGTTTCCCGCGCACCGGGGTCATCGACACGCCCGCGACCGGACCGCTCACGGTCAGCGCCCACGGCGCGTGCTTCTCCGGGACGAAAGCCGACGAAGGGTCATCGCTCCTGCTCACCGCCCTCGCCGAGGCGTCCGCTTCCCCGGATGCAGTCCCCGCGCTCGCCCGTCCGGCCTCCGTCCTCGACCTCGGAGCGGGCAACGGCTGGCTGCTCACAGCGGCGATAGCCGTGACGGGAGCGGACACGGGAGTCGGCGTCGACGTCTCGAAGGCGGCGGTCGCCTCGGCGAGGGAGACGGCGGAGGCCAACGGAACGGCCGTCGACATCATCCTCGCCGATGCGAGCGGTGCCGATGCCGGCGATACCGACAGCGGCGGTACCGACGACCCGCTCGGGGGAGCGTACGACCTCATCCTTCTCAACCCGCCGTTCCACCACGGCACAGCGATCGAGACGGACACGGCGGCGGGGATGATGCGCACGGCTGCAGCCCACCTGACCCCCGGCGGCCGCGTGCTCACCGTCTTCAACTCCCACCTGCGCTACCGGGATCGGCTCGAGGACCTCATCGGTCCGAGCGTGCAGCTCGCCCGGACGGCCAAGTTCACGGTCGTCGAGAGCCGCCTGCCCGGAGAGTGACCCACGTCACCTGCTATTCACGTCGTCGTCCTAGTCTCGGGGCATGAACGACTTCGATCGGATCGAATACAGCCAGCTCGACGACATCCTCTCGTGTGAGAAGGACAGCTCCCACCCCGTTCTGCTCACGCAGGAGGCCCTCGATGGCACCGCCGCAGAACTCGTCGACTGCAACCGCGGAATCGTCGCCGGTGCACTCGATCGCGTCGATGACACCGACGCGATTTCCCAGGACGCCCTGCGCAGCAGCTATGTCGACCTCTACCGTGCGGCGGTGAGCGAGCACGGGCTCGCCTGGTACCGGACGCACGTCCCCCGACCCGCCCGAGAGCTCGCGCTCCAGGGGCTGCGGCTGATGAGCGCCCCCGAACACCTCGACCTCGCCGTCCGGGCGATCGAGTCCGACCTCGACGACGAAGCCTTCGCGGCGGCCTTCGCCTCCGCCGAGGCGGAGCTCCCGCTCGAGGAAGCCAACGCCGCGTACCTGCGCGACCTGCCGGCGATGAGCATCCTCAAGGACGCGGACATCCCCACCGCGATGAGCATCGAGTTCACCGGCTCCGGGGCGTCGAGTGACTACCCGCGCGCGTCCTCGGGTGATCGGGGGGCCATACTCCTTGAGGTCGAGCGCCTCACTCGGCGAGATCGAGCGCCTCACTCCTTGAGATCGAGCGAGGGTGTGGGCCGGCGGAAGCCGCGGGTGACGAACGCGAGGTAGGCGACGCCGAGGGCCAGCCACACCAGCCCGATGATGAGCGTGCGCGGGGACAGGCTCGTCCACAGCCACACGGTGAGGCCGAAGCCGATGCCGGGCAGGACGACGTAGCTGAGGATCGCACGACCGCCTCGGCGACCCCTGTCGATGACGAAGTGCTTGATGACTGCGAGGTTGACCGCGGAGAACGCCATGAGCGCGCCGAAGCTGACCATCTCCGAGATGAACGTGAGGTCGACAGCGAGCGCGAGGAGGGAGACGACGCCGACGGTGACCGTCGCGAAGACCGGGGTGAGGAAGCGCTTCGACAGGCGCCCGAAGAACCCGCGCGGAAGCACCCCGTCGCGGCCCATCGCGTAGAGGATGCGCGAGACCGAGGCCTGCGAGGTCAGTGCCGACCCGCAGGCGCCGGCGACGTAGGCGGCGGTGAAGAAGATCGTGAGGAACTGCCCTCCGGCGGCGGCCATGACGTCGAGCGAACCGGACTCGGGGTCGGCGAACGCGTTCGACGGGAAGACGAGCTGGGCGATGAACGAGAGCACGATGTAGATGAGCCCGCCGGTGAGCGTGGCGATGACGATCGCCCGCGGCACCGAGCGCTTGGGATCCTTCGCCTCCTCCGACAGCGTCGAGACGGCGTCGAAGCCGAGGAAGGACAGGCAGAGGATCGCGGCACCGGCCATGACGGCCCCGAACCCGTCGACGGTGCCGTCGCCGGTGAACGGGGCGGCGAGATCGATCGAACCCGAGCCCGAAATGGTGGCGAAGGAAAGGACGGCGAAGGTGAGGATGAAGATCCCCTGGGCGGCGATGATGACGATGTTCGCGCGCGCCACCGAGACGATGCCGATGATGTTGAGGATCGTGACGAGGACGATGGCGACGAGGACGAAGACCCACGAGGGGACCATCGGCAGGGCGGCATTGAGATAGAGGCCGATGACGAGGTAGTTGATCATCGGCAGGAAGAGGTAGTCGAGCAGCAGCGCCCACCCGGCGACGAAGCCGACGCCGGCGCCGAAGGTCTTCTGCGTGTACGTGTACGCGGAGCCGGCGAAGGGCAGCTCGCCGGCCATCTTCGCGTACGAGCGGGCGGTGAAGACCATCGCGACGAGGGTGATGACATAGGCGAGCGGCACGCGCCCGCCGGTGATCTCGGTGACGATGCCGTAGGTCGTGAACACCGTGAGCGGGACCATGTAGACGAGGCCGAAGAAGACGAGTGAGGGAACGCCGAGGGCGCGGCGCAGATGCCCGGTCTCGGCGGGAGCGGTGGTGCCGTGGTCGTCGGACATGACGGTCCTTCCGGTCAGACTGTCGGGGCGGCGAGGCTGCCGCGCAGGTAGGTGGCGCGCACGCGCAGGGCTGCGAGTTCCGCGGCGGTGAGCGTGCGCGGGTCGGCGTCGAGGATGACGAGGTCGGCGCTCGCCCCGGGACGGATCTCACCCCAGGGTGTCGGCGCGCGGTCGGCGAAGGCCTGATGGGCCACGGACTGAGAGTACGCGTCGAGGGCGGGCCCGATGCCGACGATCTCATCAGGTGTCCATCCGCCTGCCGGTTCGCCGTCGGCGGTGCGCCTGCTCGTGGCGATCGCAAGCCCCTCGAGCGGGGCTCCGGAGGAGACCGGCCAGTCGGAGCCGAAGGCGAGTCTCGCTCCGGAGTCGAGGATCGAGCGCATCCGGTACTGCTCATCGGCCCGATCCTCGCCGAGACGGGGGACCGTGAGCACGGTCATGAGCGCATCGAGCTGTGCCCAGAGCGGCTGCATGGTCGCGATGACCCCGAGCTCGGCGAAGCGGCGGAGGTCGGCTGCGTCGACGAGCTGGGCGTGCGCGATGACGGGGCGGCGGTCGCGGGGACCGTTGATGGTGATCGCGGTCTCGATCGCATCGAGGGCCTGTCGGACGGCGGCATCGCCGATCGCGTGGATGTGGATCTGGAAGCCCTCGGCGTCGACGGCGGTGACCGCCTCGGCGAGGGAGTCACCCTCCCACACGCGCATGCCGTGGTTGTGCAGGGATGAGCAGTACGGTTCGAGGAGGGCACCGGTCTCGTTCTCGACGACGCCGTCGGCGAAGAACTTCACGGTCTCCGCGGTGAGCAGGTCAGACCCGGCGGCGCGGACTCGCGCACGGGAGGCGACCATGCCCGGCAGCTGTTCGGCGAAGTGCCGGGGGTCGGCGTAGAGGGCGAGGTTGACGCGGATGCCGAGGTCGCCGGACCTCGCGGCGGTGAGGTAGGTGTCGACGTCGGCGGGTTCGACCCACGCGTCCTGGACCCACGTCACCCCGCGGTCGAGGAGGTAGCGGGCAGCGCGGTCGAGCGCGCGGAGGCGGTCGTCTTCGGACTGGGGTGGGCGGACGGCGTCGATGAGGTCGACGGCACCCCATTCGCGGAGGATGCCGAGCGGGGAGCCGTCGGGCAGGCGGGGGATCTCGCCGAGGACGGGGTCGGGGGTGTCGGCGGTGATGCCGGCGAGCTCGAGCGCCCTGGAGTTGCACCACACCGTGTGGTAGTCCCACGCGCGGAGGACGACCGGACGGTCGGCCACCGCCTCGTCGAGCCAGCGGGCGTCGAAGAGTCCGCCCTCGACGAGGCTGCCGTCGTACGAGGCGCCGACGATCCAGTCGGCCTCGGGGTTCGCCTCGGCGCAGCGTCGGACCTCCGCGACGATCTCATCCACCGAGGTGCATCTGCGGACCTGGGGGCCTGCGGCCTCGAGCCCGCCGAACATCGGGTGCGCGTGCCCGTCGCCGAAGGACGGCATGAGGAACCCGCCGGCAAGGTCGACGTGTTCGACTGCGGTGTCGGCGGGAAGTTCGCCGAGGCGGGCCGCGACGTCGGTCGCCCCGACGGCGATGACGATGCCGTCACTGATGAGGAGGGCGTCACTGGGCTCGCTGCTCGCACCGCGCCAGATCGTGCCGCCTGAGAAATGGGTTGTCGTCACAGGACTCCCTTCCGCTCCATTGCGTACGAACAGTGTTCGTATTTGTGACCCTCAGCACGATACACTCTTCACGGAGTCAGGGGAAGTGGTGATCATGCGACTCAATCGGGACCGGCTTGTCAGTGCCGCCCTCGATCTCGTCGATGTCGAGGGGGCCGAGGCGCTGTCCATGCGCGTCCTCGCCGATCGGGTCGACCGCCAGGTCTCCTCGCTCTACAACCACGTCAGCGGGCGCGATGACCTCATCGAGGCGATGCGCGCGCGGATCGTCACGGGCATCGACGTCAGCGCCTTCGCCGAGTCGTCGGGTCTGGCCTGGGACGAGGCAATCGAGGTGTGGGCGCGTTCGTACCTGCGGGTCTTCGCCGCCCACCCCAACCTCATCCGCCTGCTCGCGACGACCTCGATCCGGGACCGGTCGACGTATGCGATGTACGACGCGGTCGTCGCGGGCCTGCGCCGAGGCGGTTGGCCGGAGTCCGAGGTCATCGCGGTCGTCCGCACGGTTGAGGCGCATGTGCTCGGGTCGGCGCTCGACATGGTCGCCCCCGGTGACCTCCTCGCGCAGGAGGCCGCCGATGAGCAGTTCCCTGCCGTCCATGCGGCGCTCGCCGCTCACAATGCCGACTCGTACGGGGCGGAGCCGTCGTTCGAGCTCGGGCTCGCTGCCCTTCTCGACGGGTTGCGGGTGCGACTGGCAGCCCGAGTGGCGTGAGCGGCGTTCGCGTCCTATAGGCGCGGTTCGCCCCAGATGCCCATCGCGAGGAAGATGACGGCGGCGAGCAGCGTGAGCGCGGTCGCCCAGGGGCGGAGGTTCGCGTTCGCGATGCGGGTGAAGAACGCAGAGAGTTTCGCAGAGACCTTCGGGAAGCGGTTCCATGCCCAGGTGAGGAGCACGTAGGGGGCGATCATCGCGGCGATGAAGACGAGGTAGACGATGCCGCGGATGATGATGTCCTCGCTCACGGCGCGGACGATGCGGGCGACCATGTACATCGTCGCGAAGTCGCTGAAGCTGATGACGGTGTTCGAGATGCCGATGAGGACCATCGCCCCGGCTTTGCCGGTGGGCTTCCTGTGCGGCCTCTTCGGTTTCGGAGGTCGGCGCAGCCGCACGGCCATGATGATGCCGGCGGTGAGGAAGAGGGCGCCGGCGGCGAGGTCGACGCTGTGACGGACGAGGACCTTCTCGATGTCGCGACTGACGAGGGTCTCGAGCGTGTGTGGGTCGATGACCTGGAGGGCGAGGAGGATGACCGTGGCACCGAGGATGAGTCCGAGGAGCATGAAACCCATCGCGCGCTTGGCGCGGGGAACATCGGTGAGGACCCGGAAGGACACGGCGATCGTCGTCGGACTGATGCCCATGACGAGGCCGAGGCCGATGAGGCTGATCGCAGCGCCGACGAGACGCACGAGGTCTGACACGAGCATGGAAGCAAGACTACCGGGGTAGGGTCGGTCCATGGACGACACGAGGCTTGCCGATTTCTGGGCGGGAGCGCGGGCGGCGTCGCCCGTCGTGTGCGAGCAGTTCCGAGTGGTCTACTCGGCAACCGGTGCCGCGTCGTAGGTGAGCCAGTTCGTCTTCGTCGCGACCTGGTCGTAGAGGGCCTGTGCCTGCGTGTTGTCGTCGGCGGTGATCCACCGGACGACCGAACGCCCCTCCTCGGCCGCGATCTCCTGCAGCCGGGCGATGAGCGCGCGACCGGCCCTGGTGCCGCGGGCTTCGGGGTCGGTGAAGAGGTCGTCGAGCCAGAGGCCGACGGTCCCCGTCGATGGACGGGAGAATCGTCGGTAGTCGGCGATCGCGACGATCCGCCCATCCGCCTCGGCGACGAGTCCTTCGCACTCATGGGACGGATCCATCAGCCATCCCAGACGCGCTCGACGACGTCCTCGGATTCGGGGAGCTTGTAGAACTCCCGGTAGCCGCGGAAGAGCTCCTTCCAGCGGGACTCGTCGGAAGCGGTCACAGGGCGAACGGTGAGGTCGGCGGTTGAGCTCATGAGCCCACTGTAGAGGTCCGCTGAGCCCGCGGGAAGCGACCGCCGGTAAGCAACAATGGTTGACAGGCGGCGCGTTAGCAACGTAAATTGACAGACATGGAATCGACACAGATCGCCGATGTCGCGGCCGACACGAGTGACCCCCGGGCGGGGCTGCGGGCAGTGTCATCGTTGCGCGCACTCACCGAACGCCTCGAACTCGCCCAGGTCGAAGCCGGACTGCGAGCCGGGATGAGCTGGCAGGACGTCGCCGACGCGCTCGGCGTCTCCCGGCAGGCGGTGCACAAGAAGTACGCGAAGAGGATCGATCCGACGATCCCCGTCCCCAGGAGGGCCCGATGAGCAGGTTCACCGATTCCGCATCGACGTCGTACTCGCTGTCGATCACGGCGATGGAGGAAGCCTCGCGCGTCGGCCAGCGTGAAGCCGACATCGACCACCTGTTCCTCGCGCTCACCGTCAGCGAGCAGACCGCCGGTCAGGTGCTGCGCAGTCTCGGCATCACGATCGACGACGCCCGGGAGGCGGTTGCCGCGCAGCATGCCGAACAGCTCGCCGGACTCGGAATCCGCATGGACCCGCCCGAGCCCGGCCGTATCGTCTTCCACGAGACCGAGGGCTACGAGTGGGGTGACCGTGCGGTGAGGATCCTCCAGTCCGCGAACAGCTCCGGCAAGCGAGGTGACGCGGCCGCGGTGCTGCGCGACCTCGTCGTCGAACCGAGCGGCATGATCGAATCGATTCTCCAGCGTTTGGGCACCTCGCCCGAGGCTGTGCTCGCCGAGCTCGACAGAGTTGAGCGTCTGTCGGACCGGCGTTCGGGCTCGACGAGTGCGGATGCGCTGTCGGGCACGGCTGCGGCGTTCGTCCCGGCGCCGATCGATGACGTGTGGCGCCTGATCTCGGACGCCTCGCGACTGCCCGACTGGGATCCGACGATCGACGCCGTTGAGGACGGCGCCGCTGCCACCTCGGCGGGTCAGTCGTGGGCTGCTCGAACGCGCTCGACCCGGCGCGATGGGACGCCGGTCACCGTCAAGCCCCACGTGGTCAACCAGCGAGTGGAGGTCGTCGAGGCCGATGAACCGCGGTTCATCGAATGGCGGGCCACCTACCCCGATGCTGCGCGGGCCAACGCCCGACGCACGTCGATCGCCCTGGAACCGGCGGCCGGCGGCACCCAACTGCACATCGAGTACGCGTGGGTGCGCACCTCGACCAGCCTCGTCCGCCGCCTCCTCGGGCTGGTCCTGCGGCCGCTTCAGCGCTTCCTCATCTGGATCCAGCTGGGGCAGCTGCGTGCCGGGATCAGCCGCGCGTTCCGGTGACGGCCCGGTTGTGCTCGAGGGCCGCATCGACCCACGCGCTCAGCCCGGCGTCGTCGCCGATCGCCGTGGCAGCGACGTCGATCCACCCCGGACCCATCGTCCGTCCGGCACCCATCTCGGCCTGCCGAGCACCCGGCCGGCCGACGAGCTCGTCGTGACGGTCGGCGTCGATGCGCACGAGCAGGCTGCCGGACTTGAGTCCACTCACGGCGATCTTCTCGCTGACCATGAACGACCGACCGCCGAACATCGCGACCTCGCGCACCGCCGGCTCGTCGGCGAGCAGGGCACGGAGTCGGTCGACGAGGGCTCCTTGTTCGGGAGTCATCGCTCACTCCTCACTGGTGTGCACGCGTCGACGTCGATCATGACGGGTTCGGCGGACCGTAGGAGAGCCGGTCGAACATGAGCAGGCTCTCGGTGATCAGACCGTCCCGGACCGTGAAGAGCTCAGCGGCCGGAGTCGTCGACGTCGCAGCGGTCTGCGGGTAGTAGAAGAGGGCGACCTGATCGCCGTCGGAGAAGTCGGTGACCTCCTCGATGCCGGTGAGCATGGGGGCGAAGCCGCCGATGAACTGCCGGTAGGCGTCCTTGCCGGCGATGTCCATGCCGGGGGCGCGGCACGCGATGTCCTCGGCGACGTGCTCCATCGCCTCATCGACGCGGCCGTTCGTCCAGGCCTCGTGATACTTCCTCACGGTGTCGTATGCGGTGGTCTCGGCCATGGGATTCTCCTCATCTCTCGGTGTTCCCAGTTCCTGTGAATAGTCTTCCGTCGGATCGGGCGGAGTCAGTGCGGGCGGTCGGGCAGCGGCACCCACGTGTCGGGTCCCGCGTCGCCGCCGGTCCCGGCGATGACGAGGCGGGAGAGGAAGTGCGACCAACCGTCCGCATGGCCGGGCACACTGACCTCGGGCAGGTCCGAGTGCCGGAGATCGACGCGCGTGCCCGCCGAGGTCGGAGTGAGCCGGAATTCGACGGTCGAGGCGCCGGCGGGCAGATCGTCGCTGCCGGCGAACCCCCACGAGACGACGACGCGGCTGTGGGGATCGACGTCGAGGAACTCACCGCGGACGGGATGGCCGGCGATGTCGACGGCGAACTGACCGCCTCGGCGAGGGTCGAGGTCGGCGAACTCACCCATCCACGCCGTCATCCCCTCGTTCGTCGTGAGATAGGCGAAGACGGCCTCGGGTGGGGCGGCGATGTCGATAGAATCGGTGAACTCAGCCATGATCACTCTCCACGGCGGCCTTGAGGGCGGAGAGCTTGGTGGGCCAGAAGTCATCGAGGTACGTGCGCACCGCAGCGAGGCCGTCGGTGCTCACCGCGAAGAGGTGCCGCGTGCCCTCCCGGGTGCCGACGGTCAGTCCCGCCTTCCGCAGCACGCCGAGGTGGTGCGACGTCGTCTGCTGGGAGAGGCCGAGCTCCTCGGCGATCGTCCCCACCGGTTTCGGGGAAGTGCGGATCGCTGCCAGGATGGCCCGACGGTTCCCGTCGGCGAGCGCGCGCAGCGCCCGATCGAGGTCTGGTGCGGCCTCAGCGTTCATCGCGATCCCAATCGTTCGGACTGTGCTGTGTACCCTCACTGTAACACAAATGAGTGTTTGTACTCATAGAGATGAGTGAATTAGGACTGTGCGCCTGTAGAGTTGAAGTACAACGGCAAGACCTACGACACGTTCACGACCAATGTGCCAGTCTCGTACCGAGGGAAGAACGTGGTTACATCATTCCCTGCAACGAAGTGCTGATGACTGAGAAGATCCACGACCTTGACTACGTTCTCGCCGGGCGGCTGGCTGACATGGTAGGTGCAGTAGGCGACGTTGAAGTTCATGGCACCGAAATGACATTCCCAATGCGTGACAACGAAGGCTCAATTGTCAGTTTCAGTATCGACGTTCGTGGACTTGCAGACGAAGTCGAGGCGAATAGTTCTGACGCGGTCGTCGCGATGGGAAACAGCCGTGGACGACAGCATGCAGCGCTCGCGCTGATCGCAAACCGAATCCTCGAGGATCATCACGAAGACTGGGACACGTCCTCCAGCGATGAGGTCGAGCATCGCATTGACGATTACGAACCGATCGTGATCGACATGGAGAATTTCCCGTCGAAACGACGTAATTAGCGTCATCTCGTGTAGAACGACCAGCCCCGGGGGCTGTTTGCGTGGGAGACCAGCCGTACTTGGTTCTCCACTTATAGTTCACAGTAACTCTCCCGGGTCAGGCCGCGTGCTGCGAACATGATCGTTGCCGTCCTCACCGCCGACCACATTCACATGTGCCTGGACCAGGTCCGTGTCGACGTCCTGCACACCACTGAAGTGCGGGAGGTGTGAAAACGGCAGCGGCCAAGAGCGACTGGATCCGGCGAAATGGCAAGGACCTGAAAGCAGCGCGGCGACAAGTGGAAGAACAATCCGTCCGCGTTCTGCGCAGGGTGAGGGCGATGTTGCGCTGCTGACGAATCACTCGGGGCCGGTCGTCTTACGCGGCAGCGTGTCGACGAAGGCGGTGATGGCGGTGGCGAGTCCGGCGGGATCCTCGAGCATGGGCACGTGCCCGGTGGTCAGCTCCCGTGTCCACTCGCCGCCGAGGTTCGCCGCGAAGCGCTTCTGCAGCGCCGGCGGCAGCTCCTTATCGGTCGTCGACATCACGTATCCACGGGGTGCGCTCCACGTGCCCGGGCTGAGGTGATCGCGATAGTAGGCCTGGGGTTCGGGGGTGAAGTCGCTGATGAGACGGTCGACGATCTCACCGTCGAGGCCGCTGGCGAGGTTCTTCCGGATGGCCGACTCGGGCGGCCTGGTCCCGGCGAACCTCATCGCCGCGCCGAGCACCCACCGGTTGGGCGCGGGCATTGCGGAGACGAACGACCCACCGGCCGGCGGCACGATCGCGCTCACCGCGAGGAAGCCGGCGACCCGTTCGGGAGCGAGGCGGGCGATCTCCGAGGCGACGACGCCGCCGGCCGAATGGCCGACGAGGACGACCTGCTCGGTCGGCATCGCGGCGATAGCCGCCTCGGCGTAGTCGCGCAGACGCGCGGATTCCGAGGTGGGGCGTGGGGCGACGACGGAGGTCATCTCCTCGCCGAGGTGGTCGCGGGCCTGATCCCAGATCCACGAGGGGAGTCCGGCGCCGGAGAGGAGGAGAAGTGACTGCGAGTGCGTATTCATGGAACCATCATGACCGACTCCGATGTCACTGGTATGTCACCATTTATCCATGAATCGCATCGATCGTCTCTACGCCCTGCGCGAGGAGCTGCGCCGGGCCGGTTCGGCGGGTCGGACGGCGGAGCGGCTGTCGGAGATCTTCGAGGTGAGCGTGCGCACGATCAAACGCGACATCTCGAGCCTGCAACAGGGTGGTTTCCCTGTCTGGGCGCAGCCGGGCCCGGGCGGCGGGTACGCCGTCGACGCGGCGGCGACCCTGCCGCCGGTCAACTTCACCGAGGCTGAGGCCTCGGGGCTCGCCGCTGCCGTCGCCGCCCATCGTGGTCAGCCCTTCGACGGCGACTCTCGGGCGGCGCTGGCGAAGGTCCAGGCGGTGATGGACGCACGCACACGGGAGCGGTCGGACCGCCTCGGCGCGCGGATCTGGATCGATCATGCCGATGAACCGGGATCACCGCAGGTGAGGAGGGCCGTCGAACGGTCGCTCGAGGAACGGAGAGTGCTGTCTCTGCGCTACCGCGATCGGAACGGGCGCGAGTCGGCGCATCGGGTCGATCCGATCTTCCTCGCACACACGCAGAGTCGGTGGTTTCTCGTCGCCCACAGTCGCGACCGGGAGGCCATCCGCTGGTTCGTCCTCGACCGGATGCTCACCGCCCACCTCACGGCGGAGCCGGCGGCCGACATCCCCGTCGCCTCGGTCGGTGCCCCGCCGACGACGGCCCGGGCGGTCACAGGCGGGGCCTGAACGACACTGTGCCGCGACACCGATCGGTGTCGCGGCACAGACTGCGTACGCGAGAGGGGACTTGAACCCCTACGTCCGAAGACACTGGAACCTAAATCCAGCGCGTCTACCAATTCCGCCACTCGCGCGTGGCCGCATCAAGCCTAGCAGGACGCGGGCAGGCGGCCGAAAGCCCGAGCTCGCGGGCGAGCGGCCGCTCAGGCGGCGTCGATGCCGAGCGCCTTGCGCAACCTTCCGACGTGACCGGTGGCCTTGACGTTGTACTGGGCGAGTTCGACCGTGCCTTCGGCGTCGACGACGACGGTCGAGCGGATGACGCCCTGGACGACCTTGCCGTAGTTCTTCTTCTCGCCGAACGCGCCCCACTCGTCCATCATCGCCTTGTCCGGATCGGAGAGCAGCTCGAAGGTCAGTCCTTCCTTCTCCTCGAACTTCTTGAGCTTCTCCGGCGAATCGGGGGAGACGCCGAGGACGACGAGACCGGCGCTCGTCAGCGCGGAGAGCGAATCGCGGAAGTCACACGCCTCCGTCGTGCAGCCCGGCGTCATCGCCGCCGGGTAGAAGTAGACGACGACCCGCTTCCCGCGGAAGTCGCTGAGGCTCACGGACTTCCCGTCCTGATCGACGAGCGTGAAGTCCGGGGCGGTGTCGCCGACTGACAGACGTGGCATGAGGTCTCCTCTTCATGATGCTGACGTTTCCGTCCACTCTATCGGCCGGGAAGGACTCGGCACCCGCCGGGACGGACTCTGCCCATCCGACCTCACCGGATCCGGGCGATGGCCTCCCCGACGACGACGACGTCGCCGACCGACGCGGCATGGGTGAGCGTGCCCGCGGCTCCCGCCTGCACCCGGGTCTCCATCTTCATCGCCGAGAGCACGGCGACCTCGTCGCCTTCGGCCACCTCGGCGCCGTCATCAACGAGGAAGTCGACGAGGCTGCCGGGCACAGGCGCGGTCACCGCAGTCGATCCGTCGTCCGAGGCCACTGATCCCTCGGCGCGGTCCCCGTCCTCTCCGGTCCCCGCCGAGGCGGTCCCGCCGACCGACCCGAGTGCTGCGAGCAGCGCGTCGGGCAGGCCGAGTGTCGTGAGCTTCCCGTCGATCTCGATGTCGACGCGGGTGATCCCGTCGCCCGATACGGGCGCGGGCCTCTCCTGCGGGGCGAACTCGGGCAGCAGCTGGGATTCGATCCACTGCGTGTCGATGCCGAGGCTCTCCCCGGCGAAGGCCGGGTGGCGGAGGATCGCCAGCGAGCACGGGAGCACGGTGGCCGGACCGACGACGTCGAGCTCGGTGGCCGCGGTGATCGTTCGCGCGATCGTCGTGGCCCGGTCGGGTCCGTGGACGATGAGCTTCGCGAAGAGGGAGTCGAAGGCAGGCTGGACGGTGTCACCGGCACGGACCCCGGAGTCCCAGCGCACCCCGGGCCCGCCGGGGACGGTGAGGGTCTCAATGCGCCCGGGCGTGGGGAGGAAGCCGCGGCCGGGATCCTCGGCGTTGATCCGCAGTTCGATCGCGTGTCCGCTGACCTCGGGGGTCGCCGACAGGGACAGCCCCTCGCCGAAGGCGATGCGGAACTGCTCGGTGACGAGGTCGACCCCGGTGACCGCCTCGGTGACGGGGTGTTCGACCTGGAGCCGGGTGTTGACCTCGAGGAACGTCATCGTCCCGTCGGCGGCGAGGAGGAACTCGACGGTGCCGGCGCCTCGGTAGTCGACCTCGGCGCAGATCGCCTCGGCCGAGCGCTGGAGGCGTTCGCGCTGCTCCTCCGAGAGGTTCGGGGCAGGAGCCTCCTCGACGAGCTTCTGGTTGCGCCGCTGGGCCGAACAGTCCCGGTCGCCGACGGCGACGACCGTGCCCCTTCCGTCGCCGACGACCTGGACCTCGACGTGGCGGGGGTGTTCGAGGAACTTCTCGACGAAGCATTCGGGACGACCGAACGCCTCGATGGCCTCCCGGGTCGCCGATTCGAAGGCCCCGGCGACGTCGGAGATCTCGCGGACGATCTTCATCCCGCGACCACCCCCGCCGTGGGCGGCCTTGATGATGATGGGCAGGCCGTGCTCGGCGGCGAACTCCTCGACCTCAGCGGCGTCGCGCAGCGGCCGGTCGATTCCCGGCGCGAGCGGTGCCCCGGCCTTCTGGGCGAGCTGCCGGGCGGTGACCTTGTCCCCGAGCGCGGTGATCGAGTCCGGGGTCGGTCCGATCCAGATCATCCCGGCGTCCTCGACGGCGGCGGCGAAGTCGGCGTTCTCCGAGAGGAACCCGTAGCCGGGATGGACGGCGTCGGCACCGGCCTGCCGGGCGGCTGCGATGATCGCCTCGATGCTGAGGTAGGTCTCGGCGGCGGTCGTCCCGGGCAGGGCGATCGCGACATCGGCGAGCTGCGTGTGCAGGGCGTTGGCGTCCTGATCGGCGTAGACGGCGATGGAGGTGTGCCCGTTCTGGGCGCAGGCGCGGATGACGCGCACGGCGATCTCGCCGCGGTTGGCGATGAGGATTCTCGACATGGTTCAGCTTTCGTCGGTGGTGGTGGAGTCGACGGTGGCGGCAGTGTCGGCAGGACCCGAATCCGAACGCCGGAAGCGGATCCGGACCCCCGGGGCGAGCTGGGCTGCGAGGTCGGTGTCGTCGACGCTGCCGATGATCGGATAGCCGCCGGTGAGCGGATGGTCGGGGCCGAAGAGCACGGGCTGACCGTTCGGCGGCACCTGCAGGGCACCGGTGACCGCGCCCTCGCTCGGCAGCTCCCCGGTCCGTGCCCGCTCGAGCGGAACGTCCCCGCTCAGCCGCAGGCCGACCCGGTCGGATTCGTGGGTGACCGTCCACTCCTGGTCGAAGAGGGTGGCGACCCCCGCGGGGGTGAACCAGTCATCGCGCGGTCCCAGGGTGACCGTGAGTTCGACGACCTCACCCGGTGTCGGCAGGTGCCTACCCTCGCCGAGGCGGGGGCCGGGATCGACGAGGAACGGTGCGTTGGCGGGCCCGTGGAGTCCGATCGTGTCCTCGGCCGTGAGCGCTGCGGGTCCGAGGTGCCCGAGGGTGTCACTCGAGGCACTGCTGAGCGCGGTGGTCACCGCCAATCCGCCGCGGACGCTGAGGTACCGGCGCAGCCCACGCTCGCTCGCCCCGATCTCGAGGCGGTCGCCGTCGACGAGGGAGAACGCCTCCCCGACTTCGGGCCGGTGGACGACCCCGTTCGCGCCGCTGAGCGTGATCGGCCCCTCGGCCCCGGTGACCGCGGCGACACCGTCGCCGGTGATGTCGAGGACGGTTCCGCCGAGGCTCTCGAGGGCTGCGGTGTCCTCGGCGTTGCCGACGAGGCGGTTGGCCTCCCGCAGGGCCGCCCGGTCCGCGGCTCCCGCGCTCGAGACGCCCATCGAGGCGAACCCGGGCCGCCCGAGGTCTTCGACGAGGAGTTGGAGTCCCGGTTGGACGACGGTGAGCGCATGGGGCGCCGAGGCTGAGCCGGAGTCGGAGTCGGTGACAGTCTCCGTCGAGTCCGCGGTCGGTTCGGTGTCTCGTTCGGTGTCCGCGTCCCCGATGCGCACGCTCTCCCGTTCGGCCTCGCGGAAGGTCACGAGGGTGCCGGGGACGAAGAGCGCAGGAGGGTCCCGGTCGAGGTCCCACAGCCGCGCGTCGGTGCGGCCGATGAGCTGCCATCCTCCAGGTGAGCTGCGCGGGTAGATCCCGGTGAACTCCCCGGCAAGACCGACCGAGCCGACGGGGACCCGAGTGCGGGGGTTTGAGCGGCGGGGCACGTCGAAGAGCGGGTCGTCGCCGGCGAGATATCCGAAGCCGGGGGCGAACCCGGAGAACGCGACCTGCCAGCGGGCCCGCTGGTGGCGGGCGACCACCTCGGCGGGGGAGACGTCGAGGAGGTCGGCCACCTCGGCGAGGTCCTCCCCGTCGTAGCGGACGTCGATGGTCACGGTGCGGGCATCGTCCTCGCTTCCAGAGCTGAGGTCGAGACCGCGGATGGTCTCCTTGAGCTCCCGCTCCGAGGTGCGTCCCGGGTCGAAGCGGACGAGCACGGTGCGGGCGGCCGGCACGAGTTCGACGACGCCGGGCAGCCCCGCGGTCTCGAGGCTGTGGTGGAGGCGCATGGTCG
This sequence comes from Brevibacterium sp. K72, assembly GCF_050562175.1. Taxonomy (NCBI): domain Bacteria; kingdom Bacillati; phylum Actinomycetota; class Actinomycetes; order Micrococcales; family Brevibacteriaceae; genus Brevibacterium; species Brevibacterium sp. K72. Next base: position 3,696,113 of record NZ_CP191582.1, on the reverse strand, counting down.
CGGTGAGGTCGGCGCACTCGACGAGGAGGTGCTGCCGGGAGGCCGTGCGGAATTCGGTCACTGGCGGTAGTCGCTTTCGGTGGCGTCGGTGATGAACATCCGCCCGGGGGAGTGGGTGAGGGCGAAGGGCGGTGCCGATTCGGCAATGGCGACCTGCGGGGTGACTCCGCACGCCCAGAAGACGGGGATGTCGCCTTCGGCCATGACCGGGGCATCGCCGAAGTCGGGGGAGTCGAGGTCGGTGATGCCGATCGCCGCGGGGTCGCCGATGTGGACGGGAGCGCCGTGGACGGCGGGGAAGCGGTCGGTGATGCGCACCGCCTCGGCGACCTGATGGGCGGGGATCGGGCGCATTGAGACGACCATGTCGCCGGCGATCCGGCCGGCCGGTCGGCATCGGTTCGACGTCCGGTACATCGGGACGTTGCGCCCGGCGTCCTGGTGGCGGATCGGGATGCCCGCGTCGAGGAGTCCGGTCTCGAACGTGAAGCTGCACCCGATGAGGAAGGACACGAGGTCGGGGTGCTCGGCCCAGATCTCGGTGGCGTCGTCGATCTCCCCGGTGAGCTCACCGTGCTCCCACACCCGGTAGCGGGGGAGGTCCGTGCGCAGGTCGCTGCCCTTCGCGAGCGCCGATTCGACCTGTCCCGGTTCGAGGACGTCGACGATCGGGCACGGCTTCGGGTTGCGCTGGGCGAAGAGGAGGACGTCGAAGGCCCAGTCGGCGGGGACGGCGATGAGATTGGCCTGGACGAATCCCGGCGCCATCCCCGAGGTGGGGCCGGTGAAGCCGTGACGGATGCGCTCGCGGGCGGCGGCGCCGGTCACGACCGCGCACCGGCGAACGGAGCGATGACGACGCCGGCCTCCTCGAGGACGGCGCGGGAGGCCTGCGCCATCTCGATCGAGCCCTTCGAGTCCCCGTGGAAGCAGATCGACTGGGCGTCGACGGTGATGGTGCTGCCGTCGATCGCCTCGATCTGCCCGGTCTCGACGAGGCGGAGGACCCGGGCCGCAACGAGCGCCGGGTCGTCGAGGACGGCACCGGCTTCGGTGCGGGAGACGAGCGAGCCGTCGGGGTTGTAGGCGCGGTCGGCGAAGGCCTCGGCGGCCACGGTCAGTCCCACCTCGGCGGCGACCCGGTTGGACACGCTGCCGGCGAGGCCGAGGAAGGTCAGGTTCGGGTCGACGGCTTTGACCGCCTCGGCGACGACCCTCGCCTGCGCTTCGTCGTGGACGATCGCGTTGTAGAGACCCCCGTGGGGTTTGACGTAGCCGACGGTGCCGCCGACCGCGGTGGCCAGGCCCATGAGCGCACCGATCTGGTACTCGACCTGGGCCTGCAGGGTCGCCGCGGGCACGTCGAGGGCCCGCCGACCGAAGCCCTCGTAGTCATCGTAGCCGGGGTGGGCTCCGATGACGACGCCCCGGTCGGTCGCCTCGGCGAGGGTGGCCCGAATCCCCTCGGGACTGCCGGCGTGGAACCCGCAGGAGACGTTCGCGCTGGTGACGATGCCGAGCATCGCCTCATCGTCGCTGACGATGCGGTCGGGGACGTTCTCCCCGAGGTCGGAGTTGAGGTCGATCGTGGGTGCGTGCTGGGCTGTGGTCATTCTCAGGCTCCGATTCCGATCATCGCGAAGATGGGGCCGACCGACTGGACGGCCATGTACCAGGACACCAGTGTCGCCGCCGTGCCGAGGACGAGCAACCACTTCGGGTACGAGTCGGTGCGCAGGAGCTTCGGGCGGAACCAGCCGATGTACATGAAGATCGTCAGGCCGATCGGCAGGATGAGGCCGTTGAACCCGCCGACGAAGACGAGCAGGGTCGCCGGTGCGGTACCGACGATGAGGTAGACGACGAGCGAGACGACGATGAAGGCGACCGTGGCCAGCTGGAGCGGCCAGCCGCCTGCGAGCTTCTTCGAGAACGCGGAGAGGAAGGTCGCCGAGGTGTAGGCCGCCCCGATGACCGAGCTCAGTGCCGCTGCCCAGAAGATCGCCCCGAAGATCCGGATGCCGGCGTCGCCGAGGACAGCGGCGAAGGCCTGACCGGCGGGGTTGGCGACCTGGCTCTCGAGGTCGAGGACGACGCCGGAGGCGACGACGCCGAAGATCGCGAGGAAGAGGACGTAGCGCATGATGCCGGTGACGACGATGCCCGAGAGCGCCGAGCGCATGACCGCCGGTGCGTTCTCCGGGCCGGTCTTACCCGAGTCGAGGTAGCGGTGGGCACCGGAGTAGGTGATGTAGCCGCCGACGGTGCCGCCGACGATCGTCGTGATCGTCGCGAAGTTGATCGTCTCGGGCAGGAAGGACTGGCGCAGGGCCTCACCGACCGGCGGCTGGGAGACGACGGCGACGATGACGGTGAGGATGATCATGCCGACGCCGAGGATGAGGACGACGGTGTCGACGACCTTGCCGGCGCGCTTGAAGAGGAAGATCCCGATCGCGAGGACACCGGTGAGCAGGCCGCCGAGCTTCGGATCGATGCCGAGGAGGGCGTTGAGGCCGAGACCACCGCCGGCGATGTTGCCGATGTTGAAGGCGAGGCCGCCGATCACGATGAGGATCGAGAGCAGGATGCCGGAGCCGGGCACCGCGGACGAGGCGAGCTGGGCTGCGCGTTTGCCCGACGAGGTGATCATCCGCCAGATGTTGAGCTGGATGGCGATGTCGATGAGGATCGAGATGAGGATCGCGAAGGCGAACGCCGCCCCCATCTGCGCGGTGAACGTCGCCGTCTGGGTGATGAATCCCGGACCGATCGCCGAGGTGGCCATGAGGAAGATCGCACCGACGATGGCACTGCGGCTGATCTTCTCGTGCTGCCGGCCGAGCGGACTCTCCTGGTCGGGTGGGGGCGAGACGGGCGTGTGTGACATGGGCTCTCCGATGAGGTGTCGCGGTGTGTGGTCGATGGTGCGCTCGGACGTCGGCGAAGGACGACTGCTGTGTCCTGCTTCACGCGCTGTCCGCTGAATTAGTAAACAATCTACCAACGATTGTTCAACAAGAGTAGACGTGGATCACAGAATCGTCAACGGCGGCGGTCGACACATCAGGGCGAATTGTCGCCCCGTCCAACGTGCTTCGCTGCGCGGTCACTAGGATGGAGATGTGAATCACGAATCCTCCCTGGTCAATCGGCTCACCGATCGCCTCATCGCCGGTGAGCTCCGTCCCGGCGCCCGGCTGTCCGAGGCGGCGCTGGCGAAGGAGTTCGACGTCTCCCGGAACACGCTGCGCGAGGCGTTCCGGGTGCTCGGGGAGCAGGGGCTCGTCGACCATGTTCCCAACCGCGGCGTCTCGGTCGCCTCGCCGTCCACGGCCGATGTCATCGACATCTACCGGGTGCGCCGGACCGTCGAGTGCACCGTGCTCGCCCACGCGCCCCGCAACCATCCGCGGGCCGCGGACATGCTCCGGGCGATCGAGGAGGCGAAGGCCGCCGCCGACGCGGGGGACTGGCTCCAGGTGGGCACGGCGAACATGGCGTTCCACAACGGCGTCGTCGCGCTCTCTGACAGCGTCCGCCTCATGCGGTCCTTCGGTCATGTCCTCGCCGAGCTGCGGCTGGCCTTCCTCAAGGTCGAACTCCTCGATTTCCTCCACGCGCCCTTCGTCGAGCGGAACGAGGAGGTCTATGAGACCTACCTCGGCGACGGCCCCGCGGCCGCCTCGACGCTGCTCGGGAACTACCTCGGCGATTCCGAACGGCAGGTTCTCGGCGCCTACGCCCGCGCCGGCGGGCTATAGGACAGAAAGTGTGTCTCGGATCAGGCTCGTGCCCAGCAATCCCAACGGCAATACCCGGTTTGCTTAGCTGATCGGGCTTAGCATCGATGGGGTGCTTGCAATCGACGTACATGCGTGATCTGTCAAACAAGGCTGAAGAAGAACGGCACGACCAGTGCTGGTACACCGAGGTACCGGTGCCCGAACTGCGGGGCCAGCAGCACCGGTACACGGGCCGTATCGACACGAAGAACCGAGCTGCGGGTCTTCCTCGACTGGCTACTCGGTCCCGCACCACAGACGGCTGTCGATCACTTCGGGTCGACCCGAACCTTCCGCCGCCGCACTCAATGGTGCTGGCGAATCGCCCCGACCGTGTCAGCGACTGGGGAGATCCATGACCAGATCATGCTCGATGGCACCTATTTCAACGGGTGGTGCGTCCTCATCGCCTACACCGGGGAGAAGGTCATTCACTGGCAGTGGTGTGATCGGGAGAAGACCGCGTCCTGGACGGCGTTGATCGCCCGTATCCCTGCCCCGAGATACGCCGTCGTCGATGGCAACGGTCCTTTGACCACTGTGATCGAGACGCTGTGGCCAGATACCCGCATCCAACGGTGTTTCTTCCATATCCGGCAGGCCGGACACCGGCACCTGACCCGGAATCCGAGCTTGCCGGCCAACCAGGAACTGTTGCGCCTGTACCAGGCGCTGCCGCGGGTTGACTCCCGCGATCAAGCAGCAGCGTGGTTGGCGGCGTTCGCGTCGTGGGAGGCGAAGTGGTCAAGGTTCCTCAAACACCGCACCAGGGCCAAAGACGCTGGTGCGAGGCCGGCGCATGTCCGTCGTGGACAGTCGTGGTGGTACACGCATCTGCGGACCCGTCGAGCGTATTTCTTCCTCTCACGGATCATCGCGAAAGGACACTTGTTCACCTGGTTGGATGCCGCTGACGAGGGTATCGAGCTCGCGCGGACGACGAACGCGTTAGAAGGCGGGATCAATGCGGGCATCAAAGGACTGCTGCGGGCACACCGCGGGTTGAGTGAGGGGCATGCCCGGCGTGGGGTGGACTGGTTCCTCTTCGAGAGGTCTCATCAGGCCGGGACGGGGTGGTCCTTGGTCGGGCCGGAGCATTGGGCACCGCCGAAGCGTGTGCGTGCTCCTCGTGAGGAGCCGATCGGACCGGTGGAGTACGGGACAGGGTTCTCGTGGGAAGACGGCATCGGCATCCAGAAGGGGTGGGGAGGACGACGCGGGTGACGCGCCCGGAAAAGACACACTTTCTGTCCTATAACCCGCGCCGGCCAGGGGTGAGGCCCGCACCTGCGTCCGCAGTCGACTGAGAATGCGAAAGAACCGCCGTCCGGATGATCCGGACGGCGGTTCTTGGCTGGTGCGCCCCCCGGGACTTGAACCCGGAACCCACTGTTTAAGAGTCGTGACAGACGAACCCCAGGTCAACGAGGGTGCCGTCATCCCATTCCACCCCCGAACCGACGTCGATGTCACCATTTCCGGAGACGCCGAAGTGCTCGCGTTCCCCGCAGCCGCAGAGTTCGAGGAGGTCGACGCACGATGACCACCGAGACCGACCTCAACACCCGCGCCGACCGTCTCGTCGAGCTCGGTCGCCGACGCGACCACCTCGAGGCGCACGTGAACTTCCTCGCCCGGGAGATCGCCGGCACCGCCGCCACCATCGGCACCGACACCGTGATCTTCGGCGGGCGAGTCATCGACTACCGCAATGCAAAAGCTGGCCTCGCCGACACCGAACGCGAGTACGCCGATCTACTCAAATGAGAGAATGGGTAAGGTGTTCGCTTAGCGTGAGCGTCGTTGACCATCTGACCTGCGTCGATGTGGCCAAAATTTCATGTTCAACCACACTCAAATGGCAGGTCAACTTAAATAACGATACGGTTTAGAATGGGTCACGAAATGGAAATCGCGAGTGTCGTTTCCATAAATTCTCACCAAGATCAGCGTATGCGACAGACACTTCCCACCCCGGTGGCGTGGGCGGAGGACCTCGACGCGTTCTCCCGGTGGATGACCGCCGCCGACTACCCCCAATCCACCCGCTACCTCCGCAGCTACCACATGCGGCGCTTCGCCCACCACACCGGGCTCACGCCCCGCGAAGTCTCCCTCGAAGACATCACCGACTTCCTCTGCGCGCGCGAGTGGAAGAAGACCACACGATCGAGCTACCGATCGACGCTCAAGTCGTTCTTCGGCTGGACCACCCAGACCGGTCGCACCGAGGACAACCCCACCGTCTACCTCCCGCGCGTGCGCGCCGACATCGGTGTCCCGCGGCCGTTCCCCGAGGAGCTCCTACGGCCGCTGCTCGCCGTCGCCCCCGAACGCGAACGACTCATGATCCGCCTCGGCGCCGAAGCCGGCATGCGCTCCTGCGAGATCTGCCTCGTCAACGTCTCCGACATCGTCGGACCCATCGAACGCCCCTCGATCATCGCCCACGGCAAAGGCGACAAGGACCGGCGCATCCCCATCCCCACCAGCCTCGCCCAGCTCGTCCGTGCGCGAGCAGGCGCTAACTCCGGCGGCTGGGCCTTCACCGGCAAGATCAACGGTCACCTCTCCAACAAACGCGTCATCGAAGTCCTCTCCGACACCATGCCCGGCGACTGGACCGGCCACAGCCTCCGCCACCGGTACGGCACCATCACCTACGCCGGCTGCAAGGACATCCGCGCCGTCCAGAAACTCATGGGCCACGCCAGCCCCACCACCACCCAGATCTACGTCAGCGTCCACGACGACGCGCTCCACCACGCCGCCTCCTTCGCCGCAATCGCCTGATAACGGAACGGCCACAAACAACGACAGCAGTATTCCGGCGTGCGAGGCGAGCGCCTACGCTTCGAACATGCATGCATCCGTACTCGCGGCCCCGACCGCACTCATTCTACTGTTGTCAGCTTGCTCGTCCGGTGAGCCTGCTTCGGTTCCCTCTACGAACGAGGTACAGACCTCCGGCGCTTCGGTGCAGCAGTTCGCTTCTGTCATCGCGGAGAGCCGTGGTGATGTTGATGATTGGCTCGCCGACTGGCACGAGGCGACCTGCTCGACGCTGGCGACCGAATCCGGAGACCCGACATGTCAAGCTCTGCTCTTGGGCGGTGGCCTGACTGCTGAGACGGCGAAGCTCAAGATCGAGGGCGCGACGAAACCCGGCGTCCCAGCATACATCGGTGAACCGCCTGAGGAGATCGCTATCATTTGGGGTGCGACCGAGAAAGTCGCAGTGGCGGCGGCAGACGCGGGGGAGGCGCTACCCGACGATTGCTCGGCCGATTCGGAGTGTGTGAAGAAGGTCTTCGCTTTCGTCACGGCAATGGAGGATCTCCAGTCGAAGTACGACGCGTGGGAACCGTACATGTGATGCCTGAGGACAAGACGAAATGGCCCCCACTGCATGATGCGGTGGGGGCCTATTCGTGCGCTGAGGTCAGGCGTCTAGTGCTGCGCGCACAGCGGCGTCCTTGGCCTCGAGGAGCTTCCGCAACGCCGTCGACTTCTCAGGGCCGTCGGGCAACGCGCCGTCCACCTCGGCGGCGAGCGCCGCGAACTTCTCCGAGGTTGCCCGGAGGGGCGGGTCGGTGAGGTGGTCGTAGGTGAAGTAGCGGAGGATCGGTGCCGGCATGATGGTGTCCTTTCAGTGCCTCGGGGTGTCGGCCGGCCCGGTGGGGTCGGCGTCGCCGGTGGTCTCGGGACGGTACGCGGTCGTTGCCGTGTACCCTTCCTCATCCGGTTCACCCTCAGGTTCGGCGTCCCCGTCGACCTGCGGGTCGGGCGGGGTGTCGTCGGGGTCGTCCGCGCCGTCTCCGACAGGTTCAACGTCCTCGGAGTCGAGGCCGTCCCAGTTCCCGAAGTCCGGGTCCGTGGGGGCCGCGCCGAGGCCGAGCTTCCGCAGGGCGCGTTCGACGCCGGGGATCGCCATGACGCGTGCGATGACCGAGGAGACGAGGGCCGCGCCGGTGGCGATCGCGACGAGGATGAGGCGCAGCTGCTCGGGAGGTTCGACGTTGGATCGGGTGAACTCGTCGAGGACGATCCTCACGATCTCGGGCACGACGACGAGGGCACCGATGATGCCGGGAATCCATGCCTGGATGAACGTGCGCACCGCGGTGCGTGCAGGGTGCTCGGTCTGGGTGGCCGACGCGTTGGGTGTGGTGACGATCTTCATGATGGGTGTGCTCCTTCTCAGTCCGTGAGCTCGGTCCACTTGATGTCGGTGACTGCGACCTCACCATCACCGGAGACGTTCTTCGCGACGACGTAGAGGCGCATGTCGCCGCTCATCTTCGGGCCGATGTTGCACTTGTCGACCTGGGTGAGCTCGGCGTGCACGTCGCCGCCGCCGGCGCGACCATGCACGGTGACCCGCTTGTAGTCGTAGCGGGTGGCGCCCTTCTTCGTCTTCGCGTTGTACTCGCCGAGGCGCAGCCACACCTCAGCGACCTGCCCCTCACGGAGGCCGTTGATCGTGATGTGAGCGTTGACCATGAACGTCTCCCCACGCTTCGTGGAAGTGAGGAACGACCAGGTGTTCTTCGCACGGGTCTTGAGCGTCGTCTCCCGGTTCGGCGGCAGAGGCTGCTTCGCGGTGCGGCGGTCGGAGGTCTTGAATGACATGTCGAGGATTCCCTTCCTGGGTGCGGGTGTGGGGGTGGTGGGTTTCGGGGCCGGCGGTCGGCCACCGGTCTTCGTGAGCTTGAGGCGTTTGCGGAACGTGTCCCCGTTGAACGAGGCATCCGACTTCCGCCCGGGTGGGGAGCACGTCTCGGCGTGCCGCAGCGCCCGGGACTCGGAGAGGTCGAACTCGTCGAGGAGGGCACGCACGAGCTTGAGGTACGCGTCGTACTGCGCCTTCGGCCAGTCCTCCATCGCACCCTCAGCTTCGATGCCGATCGCATACGAGTTCGTCATCGTGCTCGACCGGGACTTCCCGGCATGGTTCGCGACGCCGGCCGCGAACACGTACACGACCCCGGTGCGGCCTAGACCTAACTGGGCGAGCGGGCCAGGTAGGCGCGGGCGCCCGTTCTTGACGACGTTGAACGTCGGGTACTCCGTGGAGCGTTTGAACGATCTCGGGGTCGCGGTGTGGTGAAGGGTGATCGTCTTCACGCCGCGCATGGTCGCGCGGCCCCGTCCCTCCCAGTCACCGACCCACACGACCTCGAGACCGGACTTCTTCACCGCCCTCGCGATCCGTGGGGCGAGCGCATACGCCATGGTGTTGCCTCCTTCAGGCATGAGAAACGCCCCGAGACGATGCGTCAGGGAGCGTGATGGTGGGGTGGTTGGTGGTCAGGTGATGTCGTCGTGAGCGAGACCGTTCTCGGCCAGGCGCTGGCGCAGGTGGTAGTTCACGGTGACGAGGCCCACGTTCTGACGTTGGAGTTTCGCGATCTCTCTGGTGAACTGTTCCTTGAGGTCAGCCATTTGCTCGTTGAAGTTCTCCTCCATCTCCCGGAGCTGCTTCTTGAGTTCGGCGATCTCCGCAGTCGCGTCCTTGTGCCCCTTCTCCGCCTCCTCGGCGCGCTCCTTAAGGCCCCTGCGGCGGCCCTGGACGATGAGAGCGATCGCGAACGCGATGAACCCGGCACCACCACCAGCCTGAACGAGGGCATCCATCATCGACGGCGGCAGCGTGGGAATCATGCGGGCCTCCCATCCCGGGCGATCCTCCGCCGCATCTGGTCGACTGTGGCGAGGAATCCGATGAACATCACCGCGGCGGTTGCCCACGGGTTGAACGCGTTCCGGAGCCCACCGTCTTCGGTGATGATCGGGAGGGTGCCCTGGAAGATCGCGATGCCGTAGACGAACCAGATCGCGGTGATCACGACTTGGGTGGCGAGAATCGCAGAAAGCCACCGGGAGGCCATGGCCAACAGAAGCAGGACGGACGCCAGTGCTTGCAACCACCCCCAGGTGTTGGCACCGACGATATCGGCGTAGGCGTAGATGTCACTGCTCGTGTCCGGGTCGAGGGCAAGGTCGAGTCCGCTGCCCAGTCCTCGTCCGGCGAGGATGATGAGCAGCGCGGTGAGGAGCCATTCTGGGGCTGGTTCGAGCCGGAATTTGACCCGCAGGATGGACGGCAGCATGTACGAGTGCCGACCCCTCACGAGTCCACCTCCTCGACCGGTTCGGGTGGGGTGGTGGACTTCTCCGTGACCGGTGCCCCGCACGGCCCGCAGATGACGAGCATCTCAGGGTCGGTCAGCTGCACGGGTTCACCCTCGTTCACACAATCCGGTGTGAGACACGTTGCCCACAGGTCTGACATCTCATTCCCCTATCGCAGTCCATGCCACGTCGATCGGGCCGGCAGTGTCCCTGCGCGCCCAGACGACGAAGCTCGTGGTCGTCTCGTCAATGAAAGTCGCCGCGTGCACCACAGGCCATGCGGTGCGGGCGGTGACCTGAATGGCGGGTTTCGTGGTGAAGCGTCCCGCAGGCAGGGTGACTGTTGCCGAGACGCGGCCGTTGTTCGAGGGCACGTTGAGCTGCACCACCCCGGAGGCGACCTTCGGGACACCGGTGACGGTGTTCTGACTGAACGAGAGCGGCCCCCACCGGCCCGACCCGTCACCCTTGACCTCGAACGTGTTCGACGCCGAGGCGATCGTCGCGGGAGTCGCGGTCGGGTACGTGTTCACTTCGGCAGGGACTGTGGTCTCACTGTCGAGGTAGTGCCACAGCGCCACCGATTTGCCCTGCTGGGTGTTCGTGAACGAACGCCGGAAGTCAGTACGCTCGGGTGTCGTGGCCTTCTTCGCGGTGAACCCACCGATCGTTTCAACTCCGACCGGCAGCGGCGAACCCAACGCTTTCAGGCGAGCACGACGAGGCCATGTGAACCGTGTCGGGGGACTGATCCGCGACGTGTAGTCGAGGGCGTTGTCGCTGTCGAAATCGGTCTCCCACCGGTACGCCACCCACCAGTCCGGGGAGTCATCTCCCGTCGTCGGTGGCGCGTACTCGTTGATGCGGCCACCTCCGCCGTTGAGAGTGCGGAACTTCCCATCAGCGAAGGCCAGGCCCGTGTCGCGGCCGTTCTCCGCTGTCTTCCACGACTTCGCGGGATCCCACACCCCGGAGGTGGAGAACGTCACGATCGCGTCCCCGACGTTGCCGGAGGTCTTGCGGACGGTGACGAACGTGCCGCCACCCCAGTCGCCGGGGCCGATGTAGATTCCGCCGACGTCGGACTTCGTTCCGTCCTTGCAGTCGACGGTCGCGATCGTCGCACCGGTCGTCTTGTTGTAGGTGCGCCAAATCAGTGACCCGGCGTCGGTGCATTGAGCGATGACGACGTTCGTGCCGTCCGTGCCGATGCCCGGCTTGTAGGTCAGAGGGTTCGTCTTCGACCAGCCCACGTCGGTGTACTCCCACTCGCGGAGGAACGCGCCGGCGGTGGAGTACACGCGCACGAAGTACTTGTACGGGGTGCCGGACTTCTGACCCAGGAGGAACAGTTCGGAGCCGATCGCGGTGACACCCCCGGCAGCCCAGAATTGGTCCGTCATCGGAATGTTGTCGCCGACGACTCCGGTGGCCGGGTCGATCGAGATGAGGCGGTCGACCTCGGAAGCGTTGGGGACGTCGACAAACGTCCAGTACTTCCCATCCGCGTAGGCCAGGCCGTAGAGGACTCCACCCTCAGGAGGAGTGAACCCCACGGAGGCCCAATACGGCTGCACCACCGGGGGTGCGGTCGGGTCCGTAACACCCGCCTCGAGGACGAGCTTCGCCCCCTGCCCGAGCCGGTTCTCCGTGTGCCGGAACTCCGCCGGGCCAGTCGCCACCATGGACTCGGCCTCAAGGTCACCCTTGAACGTGGACCCATACGGGGTGAGTCTGACTCGCCAGTCGTCGGCGTCGTCGTAGACGGCGATACCGGACGCGTCCTGGGTGACACGTGCTCCGGTGCGGGCGGTTTGGATGGTGGCACCGGTGATGACCATGCCGTCGATCGCATCGGCCTCGAGCATGCCGGTGCGGATGCGCACGAACTCACCGATCTTCGCCCACAACTCCTCGCTTGCGGTGATCTTCGACGCTGTCACGGCACCGGTGAGGATCGCGTTCTCACCAATGAACTCGGTCGCCACGGCCATGCCGGCGACGACCACGTCGGCGAAGAGCTTCCGGACCGTCGCCTGGTCCATGGTGGCGGTGCCGGCGAGGAGCTGTCCGACCTCGATCTTGAGGAACTTCGCGACGTCGGCGGCGATGGTCTGCGCGACGACGGTGGAGAGGGTGGACTGGCCGGTGACGAACAGGTTCCGAATGTCGGCCTGCTGGATCGACGCCGTGGCGGCGGCGATCTTCTGCACCACAGCCTCAGCCATAGCCGCCAGCCCCGCCTTGAGGTTGGAGACCTCGAGGACGTTCGCCGCGAGGTGTGGGGTCTGGATGCCACCCGGTTCGATGAGGGTGCCACCGACAGCCTTGTACAGCTTCAGGCCAGCGAGCGAGACCGTCGCTGTGCGCTCTGAACCATTGGCATGGTTGAAGTACACCCGCGACAGATAGACCTTGTTCACGCCAGCGCGAACCTTCACCCGTTGCACGAGTTTCGTCCACGTCGTCGGCACGACGTAGTTCGCCACCGGGTACAAATATGCTCCAGCCGGACCGGTGCCCTCGACTGCCTCCCAGCGATTCGAACCATCCGCGACCATCGACCCGTCCTGGGCCCGCAGCTCGAGATAGAGACGCGAGTTCGGCTTGTCTGCCTTGACCCATACCTCGAGCACAAGTGTCTCCGCGGGCGTGACCGTGAACTGCCCGAATGAGGCAAGGTCACTCGATACTGTGAGATTGGCGGAGTTGTTCACCGATCCGGCATATCCTGGCGGTGCGTCCGTGCTGTAAGTCACCGACGTGGGCCACCCGATCGCGCTGCCCTTCGACAGGTCACCGTTGGGCACCATGTTGCGTTCCGTGCCGATGAGGAGCTTGTCCACGGTGATCGCACCGGCACGAATGAGGGTGGCGACGTCGAGGAACCCGGTCGTGATCTTCGCTGCGTCAAGGTAGGCGATGACCTCAGACGAGACCAGCACTGACACCCAGGTGGTGCCGTTCCACAGCTCCTGGAACAGGACACGGCCGCCACTGCCCATCGTGGACATGGTGAACCACACATCATCGACCCTGCCGTCGTAGTTCGCCGGGGGCCGTGAGGTGGACCGGGTGACCCGGTTCTTCGTCGACGCCGAGGTCATCGCCGACGTCGCATCCGACTGCGCCTTGCTCGCCGCGGCCTGTGCCGCATCCGCCGCTGTCTGCGCGGCGTCGGCAGCGGTCTTCGCCTGGTCCGCCTTCGACTGTGCAGCCACCGCCGCGGCGGCCGCATCCGTGGCCGCCTTGTCCGTCACCGGCACCCAGTTCGTGCCGTCGTACCGGTTCGGCTGGTTCTTCGGTGGGGTGCCGGAGATGTCGATCCACAGGTTGTTGATGTTCGCGTTCGACCCGGTCGGTGCCGACACCTGGACGATGATCTTGCCCTTACCGTTCGCGATCCCGGCCGCCGCAGCGGCGTCGGCGAGCGCCTTGTCCGCAGAGGTCTGCGCCGTGGTGGCCTTCGACCCGGCATCGAAGGCGGCCTGCTGGGCAGAGTCGGCCGTCGCCTGTGCGTCGGTGATCCCACCCTCGAGCGCGGTCTGGGCGTTCGCGAGTGCCTGGTCCATCTGCGACTTCAACTCGGCATCGAAGCGCGCTGCCGCATCGGCCGCCGACTGGACTGCACCCGAGATCGCTCCCGGCACGGCGTCGAGGCCCTGCTCAGCTTCGTCGAGGCGACCCTCGGCGGCGGTGAGATCCTCACGCAGTTTTGGGAGGGTCGTGTCAGCGAGATCGCCGAGAGTCGTCTTGAGACCATTGAGTGCCGTCTCGGCGGCGGTGATCTTCCCCGCGAGCTCTTCCTGGCTCCCCTCCAACGCCTGCTTCGCCTGGTCGATGAGTCTCTGCGCCTGATCGATCGCGGCCTGCACGAGATCCCCATACCCGGGAACCTCGACCGTCACGAACCCGGACGCCGGCGAGAGCTTCCCCGCCTGGGACCAGGAGACCAAGCACACCGTCCAGGTGCCCTTCTCGACACCGATCGTGACCTCACCACCCGACGCGGCCACGATGGAATCGCGGGCCGTGGCCCTCGTCGGGACGAACTCGGCGGCGCCGGGCACGGCGTGGATCTCCGTGCGTGACCAATCCGTGGGAGCTACGAGTTCGTCGACGAAGTTCCCATCCCAGCGGGCAACGATCGTGCCGTTGTCGACCGAGACCTGTGGGGCCGAAGGGGTGGGCGGGGTCGGGCCGCCGATCACTGTGACCGTCTGCCGGCCGTCATCCTGCAGCCCGACCATCATCCGCAGATTCCCGTCCGCGTCGTTGACATCGAGAGTGCCGTTCTCCAACGACGAATTCGCCAACTGCGGCCCCGTGGCGAGCGCGCGTTGTGCCTTCTTGAGGTTCTCGATGTCGCGGACCATGCGGTCGAGGGGTCTCACTTGCTCACCTTCTCTGCGCGTCGGACCTGCAGGGTGGTCGTGTTCGTGTTGGGGCGGATCTGGATGCCGAGGATCTTCACCCAGACGCTGCGTCGGCCCTGCCAGCCGTCGGCGGTGTTGATGAGGATGTCGTCACCGACTTGGTAGGAGCCGAGGAGTGCGTTCGGGTGTTGGGCGACGGCGAGGTCGCTGATGTCGTCCTGGCCGTCGCGTGCCCGGCGCTCGACTGCTGCGCGCTGCCGGGCCGCTGTGGGGGTGGTGATGGATTTGTCGGCGACGACCTCGTAGCGGCCGAGGCGGCCGGGGGTGGGGTCGGCGTCTTCGGCGCGCATCATCTTCTGTCCCTCGCCGGCACCGAGGACGATGACGTTCGAGGCGTAGGAGTCCGCGTCGGTCTTGAACTGGGGGAGCACGGTGACGTTCTCCCCGACGGTGAACCGCAGGTCAGTGCGGCGAGCGCCGAGGCGTGGGTAGCCGTAGGTGAGGGTGTGGTGGATCTTCGTTTTGTCGGTGTTCCAGGTGTGGGTGAGCGTGTATTCGAAGGGGGCGAGGTCGGCGAGTTCGTCGAACTCCTTGGCGAGGTCGTGGGTTTGCCAGTACGCGAGTACGTAGGGGGTGACCTTCACCGGGGTGGTGGATGGGGGGATGGTGTCGTCGCCGATGAACATGGTGCGGGACTTCGTGTCGCCGTCGAATTCGATGCCGAGGTTGAAGTTCTTCCGGGCTTGGGTGTGGTCCCACAGGTGGCGGGAGACCTTGAGGGGGTCGTCGCGTTCGATGACTTTGTGCCCGGTGTAGGGCATGCCGGTGAGGTACCCGGTGTGGCCGACGCAGTCGAGTCCGAGTTTCGGGCCGTCGGTGTCTATGTTCTCGAGGATGCCGCCGCCGCGGATGAGGCCGTCGACCTCGGCGTAGATGCCGGTGGTGCCGGCCTCGAGGATGAACTTCCCGTCCTGTTTGAGGGAGGGGTGTTCGGGTTCGATGGTGGCTTTGAGTCCGCCGTGGCCGTTGACGACCTGGTGGATCTCCACATCGGTCAGTGGGACGTTCGTGTTGAGGAACGTCTCGGTGCCGTCACCGTTGAGTCTGGTTGCGAGGTAGCGCCATGTCATGGGCGTGTGCTCACTCGGTGGACGGGTCGGGTTCTTCGAGGAACGTCACCTTCAGCGACAGGCCGGAGAGACCGTCCATGCGCACGACGCCGGTGGCAGTCGAGGAGTCGTGGCGACGGGCTCGGAACGCGAACGTCATCATCTGTCCGCGCATTGCCGCGTGGATGGTGCGGTAGTCCGACATCAACCACGGCTGCCGTTGGATGTTGCCCTCGGGGGCGTCGAACGCGAACTCCTGCGTGTTGTACCGGAACGGCTGGCCAGAGTAGTTGCCTTCGGCGGAGGAGGGGCCGTAGTTGATCCAGTACCGTCCCCACACGTTCGCCGCCGAGTAGCGGACCTGGTACCAGGCGGGTTCGACGACCATCGCTGTCGCCCAGGCCGGGCAGAACATCTGCTGACGGGCACCGGTCGGGGTGCCGTCGCCGGGGAACCACTCGCCGGCCGCCGCCTTCGAGTTCAACGCCATGCCCTGGTCGGAGGCCACCGAGGCACGGGACCGGTTGACGACGAGGATGCGGGGGTTCGCCATTTCCCGAATGTCGGTGAGCATGTCGTTCGTGATGGTCGCCGTGTTCGCCGGCTGGTTGAGCTTCTTCAACGGCACATACGGCACCGTCGTCGGCAGCGCGGACACCCACTGATAGAAGTTGCGGGGGTCGGTGGCCGGGTTCGTCGGCTTCGCGCCGTCGTACTGCTCGTCTTTGATCCGGATGATGAGGTACCGCAGCGCACCGCCCGACGACCCGGTGGCCGGTACGGGGAAGTCCGTTGACGAAGTCTCGCGCACTGCGTAGGACTGGCCTGCACCGCCGGGGCCGAGGTAGTCGTTCGGGGTGACACCGGCACCTGCGTGGATGCGCACCGCACCGCCCGGGGTCGGCAGCGCGGTGACCCGGAGGTCACGAGGGGCCATGATGCCGCGGCCGCCGTTCGTCGCCGCGTACAGGGCGAGGCGAGCGCCTTCGACGTCGTTCTCGGCGCCGCCGCCGATCGCCCAGGGGATGTTCTGCAAGGCCATGAGTGATCTCCCTCAGAGTGTGGTGATGGTGGGCCGCCACGTGAGAGTGACGGTGGAGGTGCCGGACTGGTCCTCGCCGGTGAACTTGATCTCCGACGGGCCGGGCGGGATCGTGATGTCATCGAGGCGGGTGCCCGGGCTGATGAGGCCGGCCGCCGAGGCGCCGGTGTCCCAGAGGACTGTTCGCCGGCGGGTGTCGAGGATGATGGAGCGGTCATACGGCAGGTTCTGAGTGACACCGAACCGCCACCCCGGACCGGTGACGACGGCCTTGCTGACGGGGCCGTGGACCTCGATGAGCACGTCATGGGTGGGGGTGGTGCCGCCTCCGTCGGAGATGATGCCCTGCCGGGTGCCGCCCTGCGTGGTGCCCCAGGGGAAGACGATCGGGAAGACGAAACCCCCGGCCCGGCCGGGGGTCATCGTCATCTTGAGCTGTCTGGACACGCCGTCGACGAGGTCCGGTGACGAGGGTTGGAACGTGGCCTCGGCCTTGAGCGTCTCGAGGACGAAGAGGTCCGAGGGCTCGGTGAGCTTGAGGTCGCGGGGGCGACCGTAGATGCGGCGGATAGTGTCGTGCAGCGCGAAGTCGAGCGGCACCTCGGCGCCCGGGTCGCGCACGTCCGGCGCCTCCCACGCCTTGACCAGGGCGAAGTAGTTCGCCGCGGCCTCGGCGGGGTCCGTACCGGTGATCGTGAACTTCAACCCCCACGGTTTGACGTCCTTGTAGTCGCGTCCGAAGAACACGCCCCCGGCGACGGGGTTGAGGACATCCTGGTCACGCCACACCAGGCCCGGCGTTTCGATGCCGCTCAGGTAGACGGGGTGGCCGGGGCCGAAGCGGTACCCGCGCAGATCGAACTCAGAATGGGACAGGGTCGGCATGGTCAACTCCCGAGGAGGGTGGAGGAACGGGCGATGGTGCGCTTCGCGTCGGTGTAGCCGCTGCCGACCGTGGAATGGACGAACCCGGTCATCTGCTGCCCGTCGACGGACAGGGTGATCTGGACGCCGTCGAGGAGACCCGCGATGTCGGCCTTCGTCATCTGGCCGGCCGCCGCCGCGGCGATCGCCTTCACGGAGGCGTCGTCGAGGCCGATCGTCGAGGGCACACCGCGCATCACCTGGTTCTCGATCGCGACGGACTCCTTGTGCGGCATGACCTGCTCGCCGCCGGCGAAGTTCACGACCTTCGACCCGTCGCCGCCGAGGCGCGCCCACTTGCCGAACCGGTCACGGACGAGCTCGAAGCCGTCCTCCCCGACCTCGGCGAGACCCGGGATCGCGGCGAGGGTGCCGTCGGCGTAGCCGTGGCCCTTGCCGATGAAGTCGAGCATGTTCCAGCCGCGGCGCTTCGCCTTGTACTTCGCCCAGTTCATGCCGGCGACGAGGTTCGCGAGCGGGTGCGTGCGATCGTTCGGCAGCGACTTGTCGCGGAAGGCCGCGAACGTGCCCGGGATGACCTGCACGAGACCCATCGCCTCGTTGCCACCCGAGTTCACGTCACGCACCTGCTGGCGGATGCTCGGGTTGCCACCGGACTCGGACTTGATCTGCCGCAACCACGCATTGACGTAGTCGTCGGTGGTGGGCAGACCCACACGCTTGAGGGCCTGGATGACAGTGTCACGCCACCGCTCCACACCGGACCCGCCGGGCATCACGAACGTCTGCGACTTGCCGTAGTCCGCGGCCTTCTTCACCAGACCCTCGGCGGCGCGGGACATGATGCCGCGCCCCAGCTGCCCGGCGAGCCCGTCCGGGAGCTGCTTCGAGAACTTGCCATACATTTCCCCGGTGAGCTTCTGCGCAGCCCTCCGGTACGCCTTCTCGAGGTTCGCGCCGGCGGCGACACCCGCACGGTCGAGGAACGGGTGCGAGGGCGGCATAAAGTCGTCCCCGGAGAACGAGCCCGGTGTCATGTCCGCGCCGGCACCACCGGGCACCGAACGGTTCGCCCAGTGCACGTGGTTCCAGTGGATCTTCCGGACCGCACCCGAGTAGGTGTAGGGGCGGCCGTTCTTGATCTGGCGCCCACCGGCCGGGGAGTAGATGATCTCGGCGGAGTTGCGGTAGTTGTTGTAGAGGAAGTCGAAGATCTGACGCATCGGCCCGCCGAGGTCAACGGCCATGCCACGCGAGTGGTAGGACTTGTTGCCCGACACAGTGGTCGCGCCGCCACGGTACGCAGAATTCAGGGTCGCCGACGGGAACTTCGACTTGACGATGCCCCACAGGCCGCGCCACACACCGCCGTCAGCGAAGTGCTCGGCCTGCATCGCGTAGAGGTCCTCGAGGCGGCCCTCCCGGGCGGCACGGTTCTGCGCCTTGATCCCGGCCTCGCCGCCCATGGCCTTCGTCCACTCGGGAACCATGAACGATTCGCCGCCGGAGAGGTCGATGCGGCCACCGGTGGGGGAATAGAACTGGTGGATGTCCTGGCGCGGCGAGTAGCCGGGCAGGGTGCCGCCGTCGCGGTACTTCAGCTTCGCAGGTGCCTTGAGCTTGACCCCGACGTCACCGAACGCCCCGTTGACCGCGGCCGCGAACGACGAGAGCACACTGATCGTGCGGTTCAGCGACTCGCCGACGTCGCCGGGAGTACGCTCCATCGTCCGGTCGATCCCGGACCGCAGACCCTCGAACGAGTCCTTGCCGCCACGCTCGATCGAATCGAACCCGGACGACGCCGTGCGCCCCAGGGTGCCGAGCGTGTCGGAGAGGTCCGCGTTCATCCCGCGCATCGTCGCGTCGACACCCGAGCGCATCGCGGACACTGACGACGCAGTCTGCGCGTTCATCGAATCCCAGCCGGCCTTCTGAGCCTTCGCCATGGTGGAGAGGTTCGCGGCCTGGTTCGCCGTCATCGACGCGAGATTCGTCGACTGAGTCGTCGACATCGTCGTCATCCCCAACGACAGCGTCTCCGACATGCCCGTCATCGCCGTCGAGGTGGCCTCCTGACGGGCCAGCAGGGACGCGTCGGTGTCCGAGGTCATCTTGAGATACGCGGCCTCTGTGAGGGCCTGCATCGACGTCAGAGCATCCGACGTCGTCGTGACAGTGTCCTCCCACGACACCTCGGCACCCGCCTGAGAGCCGGCGAGATCCGTCGGCGCCGGCACACCCACCGCTGCCGTCGGGTCTGAGGCGAGCGCCGCGGTGTCCGAGGGTGCTGCGGCGTAGTCGGTGGGGATGGGGCCGAGCGAGGTGAGGGGTGGGACGGCGGCGAGGCCGAGGAGGCCCGCGGTGTCCTCGATCTGGGTGATGGAGTCGAGGAGGGCGTTGTTGAGGCCGGCGGCGGTGTCGAGGCCGCGGGCGTACATGACTGTGGAGGGGGACTTGATGCCGAGGGCTCGCTTGAGGGAGTTCTCCATGCCGCGGGCGATCTTCTCGATCGTCTTCTCCACAGCCTTCTGCTGGGACTCGAGTCCCTTGACGAGGCCGGCTGCCGCGTTGACGCCGCCCTTGTAGAACCCCTCGGTGACGTAGGCGCCGGCCTGGTTCGAGTACTTCTCGATGTCCTTGTAGGAGGCGTTGATCGAGCGGACGTCGCCGCTGGTGCCCTTGAGGAGTTCGTCGGCCACGGTGATCGACTCCTCGATCGATCCGGCCTGGGCGACTTCCTGCAGGATCGCACCCGAGTAGCCCATGCGCTGCAGGCGCTTGAGCTTGGCCGAGAGGTCGCGGACGCGTTTCGCCGCGGCGGCCGCGTTCGTGCGCACCCCGGACACGCCCTTGGTCTGCTGCCAGACACCGTTCTTGTCCTGCGCCCACTGAGAGTCGACGTCGAGCTTGTAGGCGTTGTTCTGGATCGACGAGGACACCGAGTTCTGGATCTGCTTGAGCTCGTCGAGCTTCGCCTTCGCCTTCTCGGTCCGCTTCTCGAGCTTCTCCAACGACCCGTACAGCGATCGCAGGGACTTCTCGTACTGGCGAGCATCGATGCCGGCGCGGCGGCGGGCGCTGCCGGAGAGGTCCTTGTTGCCGGCGAGCGCGTTGAGCCGGTCGACGGCGGAGTAGGCGCCGGAGAGACCACTGGTGACCTGCTGACGGACGTCGCCGCGGCGGATGTCGGTGTAGAGCTCGGTACGGAGCTCGCCGACGCGGGCGCGGCGCTCAGCCTCAGCGCGGCGGCGCTCCTCGGCCTTCTCCTTGGCCTCGGCGAGGCGACGCTTCGCATCGTCCGGGGTGGTCGATGCGATACCACCCTTGGCCATGGGGAGAGTGCCGGGCATTCGCTGCAGGGCCTCGGCGAGGATCTTCCACGACCGGCGTGACCCGTCGAGGGGGACGTAGGCTTCGTCGACGTCCATGCGGTCGCCGACGACCCGCCACGTGTTCGGTGGCACCATCTCCGCGATCGGTGCCATGGGGCGCAGGCCGCCGTCGGCCATGTACTCGAGGATTCCGCCGGCGGCCTCGAACTTCTGGGTGTTCTTGCTCTTCGGGTCCGAGGAGTAGACCTTCTTGTTGCCCTCCTGCCGGACGTAGACCTCGTTGACCCGCACCCAGACGTTCTTGTCCTTGACGTTCGCGAGGGCCTCCTGCACGGAGGTGATGCCGTCGAGGGCCGAGTCAATGCCGAGAGCCTTGACGCGGGTGCGCACCTCCTCGGGGGTCATGAGCACCTGGTCGGCGTAGGCCTCGGCCTCGGACTTGGTCATGCCGAAGCTACGCGCGGTGCGCACCAGCTCCTCGCGGGAGGTCTGCAGAGACGACCTCAGTTGTTCGGCAGACGCACCGTTCTCCGCCATGGACGCGGCGGCCTCGTTGCCAGCCTGCGCGATCCCGTCGAGAGCGTCCTGGTTGTCCCGGCCCTTCTGCGTGGTGATGTCGAGAGTCTTCCCGTTCTTCTCCAACGCCTCGGTGGCCGAGTCGAGAGACTCCTGGAACGCGCGCTGTGCTTCACGCTCGCTGAGCGTCGCGGAGCCGAACCCCCGGATCTCCTCGGCGAGCTGGGAGATCTTGTCACCGGTCGACTGGGCCTCCACGCCGAGGTCGCTGAGCTTCTGAGCCTGTTCGTCAGTTGCGGCGCCGGCGGCGAGCATCTCCGGGGTGATCTCGCCCGTCGCGATCTTCATCAGCGTCTGGTCGTCGGTCGCCTGGCCTGCGGCGAGCGCGATGTTCGTCAGATGATCGCGGTACTGGGGGAACTTCTCGAACGTGGTCTGCAGGTCGACGTCGGAACGTTTTGCTTCGTCGGCGATCGCGGCGAAGCCCTGCTGAGCGGTCTCAAGGCCACCAGAGGAGACAAGGTCGGAGAGTGCCTTGTCGGTGGCCTCGATGTTCTCGTTGGCCTTCGAGATGTCCGACTTGACGTTGAGGAGTTTGTCCATCCACACGGTGAACGCGGCACCGGAGGCAGTGGTGCGTTCGAGAGCGACGCCCCAGTTGTTGATCTCATCACCGGTGCTCGTCCACCAGCCCTGCGTGTTCTCCCACATTTTCGGGTCGAGGATGGTGTCCTTGACGCCCATCTTCTCGGGATTCTGCAGTTGGACGAGCGCGGCCGTCATCTCGGCGCTGCTGGTGGTGCCCTGCTTGAGGACAGCGCTGAACGCGGCGCCGGTGACCTGGGCGGCGGCGAATGCCGCACCGACCACGGCGATTGCCTTGCTCATCGAGGTAAGTCCGCCGGCGACCTGAGGATGCTCTCGATTCAGGGTCTTGAATCCGTCGATGACTTCGAAGACCTTCGGCGCGAGGAGGAGGAACCCTCCTCCGGCGAGCCCAGCGGCCCCGGCGATACCCGCGACCCCCGCCGTAGCCTGCTTCACGGGCTCGGGGAGGTCGGAGATCCAATTCGCTAACCCCGCGACACCGTCAGCCGCATCCGCGACGGCGGGGAGGAACACGTCTCCGAAGCTGATCGCGGAGTCCTTGATCGCGTTGCCGGCGATCCGCACGCGGGACTCGGCGGTGTCGTAGCGCTTGTTCGCCTCTTCCATCAGCGCGATACCCCGCGCGTACTCCTCGTTGCCGGTGGCGAGCGCCTGCTTGAGGACGTCGGATGCGCCGGAGAGGCGGAGCAGGGCGTCGGCTTCGCGGATGCCGGTGATGCCGAGGTCGGTGAGGGTCTGGTTGACGTTCTGACCGTTGGCCTGGGCCTGGCCGAGGCCGGCGATGAACGTCTGCAGGGCGCCGGATGCGTTGTCGCGCCAGGCAGCACTGAACTGGTCCGAGGACATGCCGGCGGTCTCAGCGAATGTTGCGAGCTTGTCGCCGCCGCCGGAGACCTCGTTGCCGATCTTCTTCATCACCATGGAGATCGCGGTGCCGCCAGCCTCAGCGTCGATGCCGACGGAGGAGAGTGCGGTGGCGAGGCCGAGGACGTCGCCCTCGGTCATGCCGGCCTGGCGGCCGGCGCCGGCGATGCGCATCGCCATTTCGACGATCTCGCGCTCAGTGGTGGCGAAGTTGTTGCCCAGACCGACGACGGCGGCGCCGAGGCGGCCCATGTCCTTCTGGTTGGTGCCCATGATGTTGGAGAACCGGGCCAGCGACGACGCCGCCTCCTCGGCGGACAGGTTCGTCGACTCGCCCATGTCGATCATGGTTTTGGTGAAGAGGAGGACGTTGCCGGTCTTGATGCCGAGCTGTCCGGCCGCCTCGGCGACGGCGGCGATCTCCGTGGTGCTGGCTGGCAGTTCCTTGCGTGCGAGGTTCCGCAGCCCTTGTTCGAGGCCCGAGAGTTCCCGCTCAGTGCCGTTGACGGTCTTCGTGACACCGGCGAAGTCGGACTGCCACTGCATCGCGGCGCGGCCGGCCATGCCGAACCCGACAGCGACAGCGCCGCCGAACCCGGCCGCCGCGGCACCGGCGGCCTGCCATGCCTGGGGGTGTTCTTTCGCTGACTTCTCAAGCCCGGCCAGTCCGAGGCGCGCTTTCGCGATGCCGTTGCGCTCGAGGTCGAGCATGGCGGTCTTCGCGAGGCGGGAACCGGTCACGATCCCGGTGGAATCGAGTGTCATCCGCCAGGCAACAGAGCGATC
Organism: Brevibacterium sp. K72; assembly: GCF_050562175.1. Taxonomy (NCBI): domain Bacteria; kingdom Bacillati; phylum Actinomycetota; class Actinomycetes; order Micrococcales; family Brevibacteriaceae; genus Brevibacterium; species Brevibacterium sp. K72. Next base: position 3,672,671 of record NZ_CP191582.1, on the reverse strand, counting down.
AGCCATGGGTCACCTCCTCGAAGGTCAGGGTTGGAGTCCGACGGACCACACGAGGGCGTCGGGGACGGCGTACTCGCGGTCCTTCTGGTACTGGCGCAGCGCCGTCGTCGCGTGACAGCGGGCGGGCGGGTTGGGGGCGAACTTGCCGGCGTTCTCGATCGCCTGGCACACGGCCTTCTCGTACCCGCAGATCGGGCACAAGCCAGCCCGGTACTCGGCGAGGGAGAGGAACCAGTCGCGTTGCGTCTCGTCCCATTCGGGTTCGGCCTGGGACGAGAGGAGCCGACCATCGTCGTCGTAGACGTAGGTGATGGTCGGCTCCCAGCCGTTGAAGCGTTTGACGCTGATGCCGAGGCGCTCGGCGGCCTCGACTTCGCGTCTCAGCTGCGGTTCACGGCGGAGGCGGTCTGTGAGAAAGGGACCGACGTGGCCTGCCGGTTGATGCCGATGAGCGCAGAGGTGAAGTCGGCGTACTGTGCGTCCGAGAGTTCCTCAGACACCTCAGCCCAGTCGTCACCGGTGAAGTCGACCTTCTTGCCGGAGAGCTTCCGGTGCGCACCGACGATCGACTTCGGAATGGCGGCGTCGGCGAACGTATCGGTGTTGAACCCGAAGTGGCTGTCGACGTCGTTGTTTTCGCGCGCCGGGTGGGCTGCGACCAGTTCGGCGAACTCGGCGCGCTTGAGCGCCTTGAGCTTCACGCACACGGTCGACTCGTCCATCTTCTTCTCGATGTCGAGGATCTTCTCCGCGACCGCGCGCATGTCAGCGGAGTACGGGTTGTTCAGGCGTTCCTTGGCGGTGGTGAGCCTGTTGAGGCGATCGAGCTCCTCGCGTGCGGCCTGGTGGTCGGCGAGCAGTTCGAGGTTCGTGACGAGGTCGACGACGGCGGTGGGGCGAGTGATTCCGAGCTTGGACATGGTGTGATCTCCCGTTCCTCCCGTGAGCGATGGATGAGAACCTGTCCCCGCCCAGACGGGAGTGCCGGGCGGAGACAGGAGGTTGGTGCGGTCAGGCGGCGATCGCGACGTCCGTGCGCACGTCCCCGAAGATGAACTGCGGGATCGTGGCGCGGGTGACGGAGTTCGCCTCGGGGGCGAGGACCTGCTTCTCACCGGCGGTGGCCGGGTAGATGGTGACCTTCTGGCCCGCCTCGAACGGCTCCTCGTAGGGGACGCCGATGCGCTCCACGTAGTAGCCGCTGACGCCCTCACGGATCGTCTCGACGGCCTCGTTGGAGTCGGTGGCGTTGTCGGAGTTCGTGTTGTCGATGACGGTGATCGACAGGCCCGGAGTCTTGCGGCCCGGGCGACCGAACTCCTGACGCGAGCACAGGCGCGGATCAGAGATCGTCGCCTGCTCCTTCGTCGGGGACCACCCGTCACCGGTCAGGTAGCAGCTGATGTCGAGTGCACCCGCCGCGTTGACCTCGGTGAGCTTCGGAGCCTTGGTGTCGGCGATCGCCGGGACGAACACGACCTTGAAGTTGCCGTCCGCCGGCGTCGATGGAATTTCAGCCATGACTGGCCTCACTTTCTTGAGTTGGCCCGAGCCGGCTTCGACTCAGGTGTTTCGGTGGCGTCGGCGGATGCCTTGGCCTCGCCGTCCGACTCCTGGCTGTCGTCGGACGAATCCCGGTCAGCGGCACTGGACCGCTTCGCGGGGACGTAATGCTTCGGCGGCCGCGGGGCGCGGGCGCGCGGGTACCGGTCGTCGTTGAGCAGCTCGAACGCCTTGCCGATGCGCGGGTCGTCTTCCGGCACATCGAACTGGTGCTTCGTCGAGGTGTCCTTGACGCGGACGAAGTAGGGCATGAGGTGCACCTTTCGGGTATGACGAAGGCCCCGAACCGGGACGGTGCGGGGCCTCAGGAGGGCGATGGTGGTCAGTGCTGGGTGGCGGTGAGCTCGTACTCGAGGACCGTGAACACCGGATGCCGGTTCGCGGTCGTCAACGTCAGCGACTCGTCCTCAGCGATCTCGCGGGCGTTGACGAGATCCAACGGCGAGGTCGACCACCCCTCCGCGATGGGGCGAGCGCCCTGGATGAGTGGGTCGAGGTTGGCGTAGACGGCGCGCACGGATTCGTGGGTGACGCCGGCGATGGTGACGTTGACACGGACGCGGCGGGCGAGGCGGTTGTGGGCGAGGGACCGTGAGCGGGTGGTCGGGATTTGCACGCGGGCGACGGTCCACGGGAAGAGGGTGTCGAGGTACTGGCCGCGCTCGTTGGGCTTGACGGCCTCGAAGTGCGTGTCCTCGGGAAAGAGCGCTTCGATCGCGTCGGTGAGTGCGAGGATGCTCACAGCATGTCTCCGAGGCGGTGAAGGTAGTCGTCGATGACGTCGAACTCGCGTTCGACGGGTTCGTCGAAGTCGAGGGTGCCTCCGCCGCCGTTGGCACCGCCGAAGTAGGCGATGGGGGCGAGTTTGCCTGGAGTCGCAGGCTTGGTCTTGTGGCTGCGCTTGGCAACTCGGGCTGAGGTTCGGACGACGCGGTCCTTGTCGGGGCCGAGTTCGATCTCGACGCCGCGGGCGGTGCGACGCTTGTCGAAGTTGATTGCCGGGGCGATCCGTTTGAAGTATTCGGACTTCTGTGCTTCGGCCTGCAGGTTGCGGCGGGCCTCGACGGCGCCCTTGGTGAGGATCGCTTCACCCTCAGTGCGGACGGCGACTTGGAAGTCGTCGATCGCGTTGAGGAGCTTCTGGGTCTCTGAGGTGTCGAGCGGCACGGGTCCTCCTCAGTCGGCGATGTAGTCGACGAACACGCGGTAGGCGGTGCCGAACGTCTTGAACGGGGCCTCGGAGACGAGGCGAAGTTGCCGTCCGACGAGCAGCGGGTCGACGGTGGAGGTGATGATCTCGGCGACGTCGCCGACGTTGATGCGGTATGCGCCGACGGGCAGGTGGATCGAGAGGCGCTGAACCGTGTACTGGACGCCAGCGGTGTCGCGGGACTGCTCGTAGCCTTCGTAGGACTGCAGCTTGGCCTTGCCGTCGTAGACGACTTGGGTGACGGGGGTGACCTTGGCGGTGACCCGGTCAGTTTCCTGGCCGGTGATGCGGCGGATGATGACGTGGTCGACCATCATCCGCTCGGCGAGGGCCCGGCCGGCACGGAGCGCGCTCACGGCCACCGGTCTGGCCACACTTCCGCGAACCCCGGGCGGGGCTGCATCGTAATCGAGAACGCCTCGGAGCCTTCGGTACCCGGGCCGAGTTCCTCCCACTCGTCGGCTGTCGGTTTGAGGTCGGCGCGAGCCGCCTCCGAGCCCAGGCCGTAGGAGTAGTCGTCGATGCGTTCGTTCTGCTTGCCGTCGGGGTTCTTGACCTTCCGGCCCACAACCTGGGCGACGATCTTCGTGACCAGCGCGGCGTACACCGGGTCAGTGGCAACCCTGACAGCGAGGTCAGGGATCCGGGACTGGATGGTGGCCTCGACGTCGCTGATCCACGCGTTGACCTGCTCGACCTCGACCGCATCGTCGATGCGGCGGCCGAGACGGGTCTGCACGTCTTGGAGGTTCGCGAAAGCCATACCATCCAGTCCCTTCACTCAGTTGTCGACGAGTTCGCGGATCTCGTTGCGGTTGAGACCCTCAAGCTCTTCCTCGGAACGACCGGTGGCGAGCGCGTAGTCGCGCCATGCCTGTCTCGAGCTATTGCCGCTGGGCTTGACCGCCGGCCCGGTGTGCTCCTCTTCGTCAGAGTCGCCGTCATCGTCGGTGTCGGCGGCATCCAGTGGAGCGTCGGCATCGCCGGTGGCAGGCGTCTCGTCGGTACCGGTCTCGTCGTCATCCGTGGAATCGGCGTCGCCGGTCGGCTCGGGCTCTTCGTCGGTCAGGCGGTAGCCGTGACGTTCGAAGTAGGCGAGCGCGGCGGGGTCGTCGGTGCGCCCCTGGCCGTCGGAGAAGACGACACCGGCGACGGTTCCGGTGTATCCCTTGACTGGGGTGGTCACGCGTTTCATGTTGCTCACACCGCCTTGACCTTGATGCCGCGGAGGACGGCGGCGGCCTTGGTGGCCTTGAGCGCGACCGAGGCAGGTCCGAGTTCGACCTCGCCCTTCTTCACCGCGCCCGAGGAGGTGAAGTCGGGCAGCCACGTGCGCACCATCTGCGAGCCGACGGTGGTGACACCGTGGAATCCATCGAGACCCACGCGGTAGGCGTAGATGTCGGTGGTGCCGTCGGCCGCGATCGGGATGATCGGGTCGTTGGTGCCCGGCTTCGCGCCCGGATCGGCGAAGAGGATCCCGCCGTAGGTTTCGCGGACGATCGGACGTCCGTCCTGCCCCACCAGGTCCTCGACCGGGTTCTTGACGTACTCACCAGCACGGCGTGCAGCGGCGCGCAGGCGCGCCATGGCGCGCTTGTTGCCGAGGATCACCGTCGGGGTGCCGTCGAGCGACATGAGGAACTCGTCGATGAGGTCGAGTGCCTTGTGCTCGGCGCGCGGGTTCGTATCGAAGTCCGTCCAGTCCGCGTTCCCGTTGATCTCGGTCGAGGAACCGACGAGGGCCTTGTCGAGGCCGTCGAAGCCGGCGGCGTCCGTGGCAGTGTCGCCGTTGATGACGAGATCCTGGAACTTCGTCACGGCGGCCTTGATCTTCTGCCCCATGTTCAGGGCAACGGCAGCCGAGGCGGCGGGGCCGAGCGAGGCGATCACACGGTCGACCTCGAACGAACCACCAAGGACCGCGAGTTCCGTGGAGTGGTGCGAGGTCTCGACGCTGCCGGGCGTGTACTCGGTGTTGAGTGGACGAGTCGCAGCGGTCGCCTGAGTCTTGAGTCGGCGGTAACCGTAGGTGAGGGTCGCCCCACCGCCGGCCGGGTTGACCGCGTCGTCGAAGATCAGGGAGTCGAGGATCGACGATTCCTTGCGGAACTCGTCGATGACTGCCGGATCGTAGTCTTCCTGAGTGTTGTTCTTCGCTTCAACGAGCGTGACAGGCATTGCGCTGTCCTTTCACTAGGTCAGGCGTAATGCTGGGTGACAGCATCCGCCAGGTTCTTGGGTTTCGGCTTATCCGAACCGTTCCCCTGGGAACGGTCCGGCTGAGGTGTCGGGGGCGGAGGCGGTGTTGCCTGGCCGAGGATCTTCTTCAGCTCGTCGGCATCAGCCTCGAGCTCTTCCTTCGTCGACCCGCTCAGACGCCGGGCCGCCGAAAGGGAGAGGCCCTTGGACTCAGCGACCTGGTACTTGAGCACGAGCGACGCGTTCTCAGAGTTGGCCTTCTGCAGCTCCTCCCGCTCCTCGGCGTCCTTCTCGGCCTGCGACTTGTTCGCATCCTCGAAGGCCTTGATCTGAGCTTTGAGATCCGCGTTCTCCTTCTCGGCCTGCTTGCGTGCATCACGCTCGGTCTGCAGCGCCTTGAGACCTCCCTCGCGGAGGCCGTCGTCATCGTTCGGTTCATCTCCCGAACCTGCGCCGTCCTGCGCGGCAGTACCGTCGGTGCCGGTGGTGCCCTGATCGCCAGAGTCACCGCCGGCCGTCGCGGCATCGGCCGGAGCGGCGAAGAACCGCATGCGCGGATCGGCAGAGGAGAACGGGTTGAGGGTGATAGCGGGAGTGGTGCGAAGCATGAGAGCCTCCTTGGTTGACTGCATCGCGCAGTAGCGGCCTCGACCGCATCGCACGGACGAGGGTGGTAAAATCAGTGGCGATGGGGGTCCCTGCCTCAGCCTTGAGATAACAGGCCGACTGAACGGGCGGGCGTAGCCCCCATCGTCGTGTCAGAAGGAATCGGCGCGGGCCACACGACGGGAGAAATAGAGAACGGCTCGCGCTGTCCAATACGGGACTGCGAAAGCCGTTCACCTCCCATTCTATGCCGATTTGCGCAGTCGTTCCAGGGTGTTGCTCTTGGTGACGAGGATGACCTCGACGAGCCTTCGGTCACGGTTGAGTCGACGTTGAGCCTCGGCGCGGATCTCCGAGTCCGGGAGCCTCGTTCGACGAGTGTCCAAGACCATTCGGTCTGCCTGAGACCTCGCTCGTCTGAACTGGTTCGATATCGTATGCTGGCCCTCACCAGTCGGTGCTTTGAACTCCCAAATGGTTCCGTCGACCTCGACATCGGGATTCTTCACCTCCCGGCCATGCACCACCTCACGGAACTTCACGTTCATCCCGTTCGCGGCAAGGACCATCGCAGTCTCAACCTCGTGGCGCTGCGGCATCGACTTCGGATCATCGGGGAACGTGATCTTCCCACGCTTCGGGTCAGGGCCAGGTGCCGTTGCCCCGGCGCGCGGCGGCCGCGGCGGTTTCGCTCCACCACCAGCACCCGATGTCGCAGCCCCAGGTGCGGTCGGCGGTGTCGGGCGGCGCGTGCCACCAGCACCCGTGGCCACCCGGCGGATCCCGCCCGACGACGAGCCGGCGCCCATCCGGATGACTCCGTGGGGGTTCTGGCCCTGCTCGGTGATGTAGCCGTACCGGCGAAGCAGCTCCCTGGCGGCCGCGCGGTCGCCGCCGGAGCGGCGAACGATCTCCTGCACCGAGAGCCGGCGGCGACCGGCACGACCTGCCTCTGTGCCCGACCGGAAGTATCCTCGGCGGGTTGTGCCCTCGCGCGTGAACCTGCCGGCGGCCGCCATGCCACGGCGGGCGTTGACGACCTGGAAGATGTCGGCGCCCTCTTCGATCGCGAGAGCGTCACTGGCCCCGAAGTCACGGATTCGCTGCGCCGGCGACAGAGACTCGAAGTAGGCGTAGGGGTCCGTGGTCATGTCCCCGGCGACGTCCTCGGACGCCGGGACTCCACGGCAGTCACACCCCGGGTGCCGGTCGAAGCCGGCGTTCCAGCGGTACCAGCGCCCCGCGAGCACCACGCACCGTGGGCACGACGGGGGGTTGAGCATCCGCACGAACCCCGTTGCCGACGATGCCGCCAGACCGGCCGCCTCGGCGGACCGTCCAGCATCAGCCATCGCGGTGCCGGCGGCGAGCGTGAGCCACTGACCGCCGCGCTGCAACGCGCGACCAGCCTGCGCGCCCTCGGCGACGCTCATCTTCGCCCGGACTACGGAGAAGCTCAGTGCCTCAGCCAGCGGAAGGCCGTTCTGTCCGTTGACTCCTGCGAACGCCCCCGGCACGACCTGCCCGGCCAGTTGCGAGCTCAGCCCCACCTCGGCGAGCGCCGACGGTAGGTAGTCGGCGGCGGCCTGCGCCATGCGCAGTTGCGCGGTCGTGACGATCCGGGTGATCTGGGGGCCGACACGGATCCAGCCGGCGTCGAAGTCGGTGCCCATGCGCGACCACTGGCGGTTGACCGCGTCGAGAGCCTCGAGCTTCTCAGCCCCGATCTGCCGCTGGTACGTCAGCGCCGACGAGGGCAGAGACATCCTGCTCCTGCTCCTTCTCCCGCTCGCGGTTCAGATACGGGTCGGCATCCTGGCGGGCGAAGTACTCGCGCTCCTTGGCCTTGCGTGCCTCGGACCAGCCCATCTCATCCCACGCGCCCTCGCGGGAGAGGATCGGGGTGCCGCCGGCGAGCTTCTGGATCGCGTCGGAGCGCTGCGAGATCGTCGGGGTGCCGGCGTCGTGCCATTCGACCCGGATGCGGCCGTTGACAGGCCACTGGCCCGTGCGGAACCGTTCACGCAGCGCCATGGTCCAACCCCAGCCGGCGCCGAAGGACACCTGTTTGCGTTCGCAGTTCTTCACCAGCCGGGCCTCGTCGGCACGGATCGCGCCCTCGGCGGCCGGGTTGACCGACTGCTGACCCATGTACCGGGTGGGCAGGCCGGTGATCGCGGCGGCGAGCGCCATGTAGTGGTTGACGGTGTCGTGGAAGTTCTTCAGCGAGGACGGGGTGAAGCTGCCGACCTTCGCGTCCTTGTTCGCGTGTGCCCAAATGCCGGAGAAGTATGACTCCCAGACAGGGATGGGGTCGCCGTTCTTGTCGACGAAGTCGCCCTTCGTCATGCCGAGGACGTACTTCTGTGGCACCGAGTGGGTTTCGGCGGCGATCTGCAGGTTCGTGAGCGTGCGGGCGACGGCGTCGGTCATCGGGATGATGTCGTGGATCTCGCTCGTGCCGTCCCAGGAGCCGAGGCGCTGCCGGTTGAGGAGCATGATGACCGGGACGCGGCCGAGCGCGTGCTTGTCGCGGGAGACTTCCTTCCACGCGCCGGCGTTCTGACGTTCGAGCCAGATCGTGGCGTCGGGGAGGTAGAGGGTCGCGGAGTCCTGCCGGCTGGCGTGGTCGATGTACTGGCGCAGGGCTGCTTTCATCCGGCGGGTGCGGTTGTCGATGAGGGCGTTCATGTACCGGGGGGATTCGACGGTGATGAACGGCTGGTCGGTGTCGTCTTCGTTGGAGCCGACGGTGATGAACGAGCGGCCGAAGATCATCGCCTCACGGTGCGCCTGCGGGGCCTGGGCGTCCATGTCGTTGTACTCCCAGCCCTCGCGCAGGCCCGCGTCGGCGAGTTCCTGGCCGGGGAGGATGAGGGACTTCACGTCGAGGCGGCGTTCGGGTTCGTCGACGGCGATGCGGGGCAGGTTGACGATCGTCTCGAACCTGCGCAGGTCAGGGGGTACGGCGAGACCGATGTGTTCGAGTCTCTGCATGCCCTCGTAGTAGCGGTCCAGTCGGGCGAGAGTGGGGCGAGCCTTCTCGTGCCGGTTCCGGAGTTCCGAGAACAGAGTCTGCTCGTCGCTTGAGAGAGCCACGCTCACCCCTTTCTGTCATCGGTAGACCCACATGCGGTTGTCGACCTCGTCCCATCCCTCGGCGCGCGAGTCTGCCGCGGCCTCGTGGGTGAGGACGTCGGCCATGAGGAGGTCGATTTTCTGGTGTTCGGACGGTTTGCCGAGGATGTACTTGTCCCCAGGCTTGGCGACCTTCCTGGCGGCGAGCGCGTGGGTTTTGGTCTGTTCGCAGTCGTCGTGGGTGGTCAGTTCCTCGGTGGTGTCCTCGAGGTACCTGACGAGGGCGTCGTACATGCGGTTGATCTGGTTCGTCGGCCACATCACGACGACGTCCTCGCCGTGGTTGGCCGCCCAGGCGTCGGCCTGGGTCTCCCAGTGGCGGGGGTCGACGTAGAAGCGGTTGACCCGGTACCGGGCCATGAGCTCGTCGACGGCGGCGGTGACCTCCGAGCGGGGGATGCGACCTTCCCACTCGTCGGGGTTCCAGTAGGTGGGTCGGTCGTCAGGTCCGTAGGTGGGGGTGAAGCGGTGGCCGTCGATGGTCTCGGCGCGCAGCGCGGTCCAGTCGGCGGACCGGGAGCCGTCGAAGCCGAGGGTGATCATGGTGCCGTCGGGGACTGTGACCTGGGCTTGGGTGCGGTCCCAGAGCGCTTCGAGCATGTAGGAGCCGAGGCCCTGGACGAGGCGGTTGCCGTAGAAGCGTTCCGCCTGCGTGGGGTCAGTCTCCACGAGCTCCTCGGCGAGAGGGTCGATCGCCGAGGTGGTGTCGACCCAGGGGGAGTCGGAGTAGACGTACTGGTGGATCTTCGCCCTGTCGCGCTTCTTCTTGTAGTCGAGGTCGACCGGTGGTTTGCGGTGGTAGCGGAAGATGTCCTTCTGCCGGGACTGGAACCCGCGCTGCGCTGCGGAGTTCTCCATGGGATCCCACGGGTTCGTCAGCTCGATCGTGCGCCCCTGCATGCCGGCGACACCGCGCGAGATCGTGTTCCACGTGTCGAGCATCTTGTTCGTCTCGGTGTAGAGGCCCGACTCGTCGCCGAGCGCCCCGGTGAGCGGCTGACCGAGCTTCGACTTCGCCGCCGAGGACAGGGGCACGATCTTCCCGCGGTTGGGAAGTCGGATGAAGCCCTCCCGCACGTGCACGAACTCCTGCAACGGCCCAGAGAGGATCATCGTCTGCAGCGGCTCGTAGACGTTGTTCGTCTGGGACTCAGCGAACGCGACGAGCCCAATGAGGGACTTACTGCGCGGCCGGCCTTTCGCCTCACCAGGCTCGTAGACGTACTCCCACCCACAGCTACAACCGTGGTCCTCACAGCGGTAGACGTCGTCGGCGAGCGCCCACCCGTCGAAGAGAGAGGGGCCGACGGCCTCGAGAAGGAGGAGTCCGGCACCCCACGGGGACTTCCCGCAGTTGCCGGTCGGGATCATCTCCTTACCGGCCAAGAACACGTGAGAGCCGGCGGAGACCGTGATGCACTGTGTCGGCTCGTCTGCGATGCGATCGATCGCGACGATCCGACGATGCTCGAATTGGGCGTGCGAACGACCTGGTTCCTTCAGACGGTTCTGCTTGCGCGGGAGGGAGAACACCGGCATGTCCGATCGCGCAGAGAACGATATCCGGAACTTCGGGCCCGTCACCCTGCCGTAGAGTGTCGCTTCCCCTTCAAAGCACAGCGGCTTCACACCCAGAGTGGCCAAGAGTTCCATGACGTTCTCGGCGAGCTCGGGCAGCACCGTCGTGAACTCGCACTTGCCGCGCAAGTCCGCATGCCCATCGGTGTCCATGAGGCCTTGCAAAAGCGCCCACCGCTGCTGTGCTGAAGCGCGCAGGTACTCTCTCGGAATATGTTTGTGACCAAGAACCCCCGCGTCGCGGAGCTGCCGGCGCAGGCCAGCAATCCCGTGTCGCAACGTCTTTGAGTCTTCGTCGCGAACTTGGTATCCAAGTCCGCGGATCCGGTCGAACACCTCGGCGTCCGGGCAGATGACGCGGCCGCCGTCCGTCTCGCCATCTCCCAACCACACTCCGAGCAGGTACGGGTCGAGCGGCAAGTCTGCTTCAGGCAACTGCAGTGGTCGAGCGTTCGGCACCCGGAACCTGCGAGCGCCATGCTTATCCTCGAGGCGACCGATCATATCCTTCGTGCGAAGCCGGGCGGCCTCATACTTCGCCGACGGAGTCCGGACTTCAACCCACCACTCGTGGTCACCGCAGGCCACCAGCGACGACCCGTCTGAGAACGTCACTCGGTAGGTGTCCGAGTGGAACACCGCTGACTTGGCGACCACTCGCGTTGGCCTGCCGTCTTCGGCGAACACCTCGGCACCGACGTCGATCGCTCCGATGGTGGTCCACCCGTTGGGTGTCGGCACTGGGGTGTCCAGCGCGAGCGCCTTCTGGGGGCCGACGACGATCGATCGGCGGTAGTGGAACGGCGCGAGGAGCCGACGACGGTCGACGACGGCGTTCGGGCGGATGCGGTAGTGATTGACCGTGCAGTAGAGTTGCCAGCCGTTGAACGTCAGCGACTCGCCCTCGTAGACGCCACCGGGGACGCGGCAGTGCGCCTCGATCCAGTCGGTGGCGAGGAATCCGAGGGTGTGCCGGGGGTCGAAGTCGAGGGTCAGGGGTGCCGGCTGCTCGCTATGAGCGTCCACCGGCGGCCTTCAGCCTGTCTCGGGCCGAGGGCGTCGGCGCTGTGGGTTCCTTCGTTGCGGCCTCGGCGCGCTTGTCGGCGACCTCGTCGTCGGTGATGTCCCAGCCGAGCTCGCGCATTCCGGCCTGGGTGAGGCCGATCTGGTCGCGGTAACGGTGCAGCTGGGCGACGAGGGTGGCATTCGCGTCGGGCTCCTTCTCGACGAGGGCCTTCAGCCGGCAGTACTCGCCGATCGAGGACCACAGCCACCGATACCGGGGAGCGGACCATGCGCGGCCCTGGGGGAGTGCCCACACGTCACGCCAGACCTTCATCTCCCGCCGGCGCAGGGAGATCGTGGCCGTGTTGTCGACCTCGACGGTGCGGGTCTTGTCGACGACGACCACGCGGCGGCGGATCATCTTCGGCAGCGGGAACTCCGGCACCGGGCCGTGGTAGCCCTCGGCGGGGAGCTGCTTGAACGTCAGCCCTCGGCGGTCCGAGCGGCCAGAATTCGGGTCGACGGGTGGGCCGGATCGGCTGCGCGGGCCTCCACTGACCATGGGTATACTCCGTTCCTCGGCATCGCGCCGACATGAGAAGTGCCCCGCGAATCGCTCGCGGAGCGGCTGACCCAGAGGGTCAGAACGAGTCCGACCGGGCAAGCGAATAGGGTTTCTGACCTGGGAATTTGAAAATGTTTGAACCCGTTTTGGTTATCTGAGGCCTCCCCGTCGGTACGGAGTGGGAACAGGTTCGGTTGCCTCCCCCTGGGGTATCAGAGAGGCAAGTCAACCTGCCGCCCAGCCTCCGGGCTGCCGGCGGGCGGTCGATGCCGAGTGGCACGGTCCGCACAGGCCGCGACCGTAGCGGGGGTCGTTCGGGTCGAGGCCGGCGGCGACGAGCTCGCGCCGTGACTTCGGGTAGTGGTCGGCGTCGGTGGCCCGGCGACGGTGGCACTCGACGCAGATCGGATCACGAGCGAGCACCGCTTTGCGGAATGTCAGTTCGTGCTTCCAGTCGTACCCACGCTCACGGGACGTGCCACGAGTACGGTCGGCGGTACGCTCATGGTCCGGGCACCGGGACTTGGGGCCATCGAAGAGGGTCGGGCATCCCTTGACCGAGCAGAGCTTCTTCACTGACCGCCTCCGAACATGACGGAAGGCCTGGCACAGGACACTGTGTCAGACCTTCATCGCCACCTCTGGTGACTCTACGAGAATGGTACGTGACAAATGTCAAGCACCTCGGGACCTTCGCGTGTTGCGGCGTGTCGTGCGAAGCATCACCGATCGCACATCACCAAGACGATACAGACGCGAACCACGCTGATCCTGACCGACTGCACGCAACAGCACACGACCACGAACATCTCGCCTCGTTGCCCATTGCCTCGCCTGCTCCTGCGTGATCTGCTCACCTGCAGCACGCAACGTATCAACGATGCGCGACAGTGGCGCTTCGTATCCCTCGATGCGACGCAGACCCTCACGACGTCGAGCACGCACGTCCACCTGCACCTTGCACTTCGGGCACACCATCACGTCCTCACCGATGGTGGGCCACAGGTCCACACCACACCCAGCAGTCGGGCACACGCCAGCGAACACGCGCTCGGGTGGAATGTCGATCTGCCCGAGACCAGCGAGACACTGCTCGAGCAGACGCTCATGCCACACCTCAGCCTGCTCGTGCTTGACCACCCAGTTCTTGAGCGGGTCGAGGCTGGCCACGAGCTGCGGCACATCGAGCATCCGGAACGTCGGCCGCTCCTGCTCACGCACCCACGCACCGAGGATCGCACGCAACACCGAGGTGATCTCATCGAGCACATCGGCCGCACCCACTCGGTACAGGATCGGGGTGACGTCCGACGATCGCCCACCACTGGCCGGGGCCACAGCATCCTGCCTGAGGATCGACACCTCGAGCTGCCCGGCCAACGGACCACACAACCGGATCAGCTCGGGCAGAGACGCCGACCTCACCTCACGCGCATCCCACATCGTCATTGTCCCCTCAACTCCTTCTCGATCCGGCCACTCACCCAATCGCGGGGCCGCCACACATCCACGTCCGCACCGACGAGCGACAGCGCCGAGATCCACGCCTTCTGCTCCGCCCTTGTCGTGCCCGTCTCCGACTTCAACTCACGCCACAGGATTCGACGCTGCCTCGGGTGCACCATCACCAGATCCGGGAACCCCGGCGTCGAACGGCGACTGTCATAGTCGTGGAAGCTCAGCCAGCCCATTCGCTTCGCGAGATCGATGATGAGCTCCTGCAGCTGTCTCTCCGACATGGCCTTGGCCTGCAGGGCACGGTAGTCCTCAAGCTTCACCTTCTCCTCCTGCCACGCTTCCTCGAAGGACCAGGGTTCACGAGGGCAGGAGGTGGCGCCGACCGTCCCGTCCCAGCCCGGCCAGGCCCGTCCCGAACCGAACCCGTCACCGACCCGTCCCGTCCCGACCCGGCATATCCAGATCCTGGATGCCGGCGACCTGCTGGGACCTGCTGGAACCTGCTGGGTGGCTCTGCGGGGTCACGCTCCGACTGGTTGGTGTCGGGCGGTCCCATCGGACCAGAGCCGGCGTCTGCGGGGGCTGACTCCGACTGGGGGTCGGATAGTCCCTCGGACCAGACTGTGTCCACCGCGGGGTCATCACACGACTGGTGGTCGTGCGGTCCCTCGGACCGGTGAACGTCTCCCGCGGGGGCTGACTCCGACTGGGGGTCGGATAGTCCCTCGGCCCGGGATGCAGGATTCTTCTCAGGTGCCCTCGTCGCCGCGGTGCCGGCGTCGCGGCCGGGAGGAACACTCCCGGCCTTCATGTCCGGTTCGGCAGCGTCGGGGAGGACGATGTTGTGAGCGATCACATACTCGTGGGCACGCAACCACTCGAGGGTCTTCGGTTTGAAGTACGGCTTCTTCGGGGCCGGCATGAGGAGACTCTCACGGTGAGACCTCGGCGCATCGGACAGGGTCGCATTGCATCTGCCGCAGGCGACCACCATGTCGTTTGGTGACTGCACCTGCCTGGTCAGATGGTCATACGTTCCCGCCTTCTGTCCGCGCCGGTCGCCGTGGAAGTTCACGACCAGGCCGCAGTAGCGGCACGCGTCGCCGTCGCGGAGGCGCACGGGGATCGTGAGCCCCGGGTTCGCGTTGTCGAGCTTGCGCTGGCGTTCCCATTCGATCTCCTCTCTCGTTCGCATGTGGATGAAGGTGTCGTCTTGGATGAGCTTGTAGGCGCGTCGCCCTTCCCCGTCAGTCACCTCGGTGAGGTAACCCGCGGCGAGCGCGACGCTGATGAGTTCGTGGGCTCGTGTCTGTCCGGCCATTTGGACTGCGGTGCCGTGGCTGATGATGTAGTCGGTGAGGTGGGCGGTGGATTGGAGTGCGCAGCGGAGGACGAATCCGAATGCTTCGTTGAGGAGGCGGTCGTCGCATCGTTGGTCTTCGAGGACTGCGAGGACGACTGGGTGGTTGGCGGACGTGTCACCGTTGCGAAGCCATGGCATCCGGGTCGTCTCCTCTCGTGGGTGGGGTCAGTTGGGGTAGTCAAGTCGTGCGGGAGGCTCAGAATCGGAACCATCGGGCCTCCCAGGGCCTCACAGGATGCCTCCGTCCCTGAGCCTGGGCGGGTTCAGCAGCCGTTCGAATGCCGGGTCTTGCGTGCGGAATTCTTCGAGCGTTTCCCGGAACCAGGCCACGCGCGCTTCTGCCGCTTCCGCCCTGAGTGCTTTCGCCCGAGCTCGCGGCGTCCATTTGGTGCACTTCCGCCACCAGCGTGAGATCCCGGCGCGGGCGTGCGCTGAGCAGTTCCTCATGGCTGCTCGTTAAGGAGGTGCCGGTTGTGCGCTGGCACGTGGTCCTGCCACGGGCGGCCGTAGCGGATAGCCTGGCCCGTCCAGCGGCTCGACCGGTCGGCGAGGCGCGCGAGGTCCGTGGCGGACATGGGGTGCCCGATCGTCTCGGCGATGCGCTCGAGCGCGATGGTGCAGTCTGGGCACAGGCGGTCGAGATCGAACAGCTTCACGCTCCGGTATACCTCACCGCAAAACCTGCACGGGACCGTCGGATAGATGAGCTGGGGTAATCCTCGCGGAGCCCTTAATGAGTGAAACGCAGCGCTCATCGCCTCGGCGGCACTGGCGATGCCGCTCAGGTCGAGCTTGCGGGAGTCGATCCGGTCGCTCACTTCTCCTCCCCCAGTAGTGCGTTGATCGCGGCCCGGGCCTCTGCCCTCCACTCGTCTTGCTCGTCGGTGCTGAGCTTCGGCCAAATCGACTCTTGCATCGTCGTTGCGCACATGTGGATAGCCACCCTCTCCACCGCCTCATCCGAGCGCAGCTGGTCCCGCTGCCACCGGGCACCTGTCGCGAATCTCCTGTACCCGTTGATGTTCTCCAGCGTCGGCCGGTGCTCGTTGGTGTAATGCGCGACCGCGTGGTCCACGGCCTTCTCGTCCCATCCCAGATCGATATCAACCATCGAATTCCCCTAACGCGTAATTCTGCTGCCGCTGTGCCGCGAGAGCCTGGCGGGTCTCCTCACTCACCATCCCCGATCACCGCCTCAATGGCGCGGAGTTCCGCGCACGGGTAGTCCTCGGGCTCCCCATCGTCATACCGGCAAGTCCGGCACTGTGTGATGCCAGCGGGTAAGTCCTCGCACAGGAGCGTCCCGTCCTCAGCCTCCCAGTGGCGGGAGTCCTGGTGCTCCTCGTCGTCGTTCTCGCACTGGTCCGCCGTCTGGTAGAGGGCGTCCGGTCGGTGCCGGTCGAGCACCATCCCCACCACGGCAACGAACGCCGGGAGGTGGTTGTGGGCGTCGGCAATGGCGGTGGCGTACTGCCTCCTGCGAATGTCCCCAATGATCTCATCCGGGTCCCCAGAGTCGTCTCCTGCAACGAGGGTGTACCGTGCCGCGAACCACTCCTTACCGTCTGACTCTTCCGTCGCCGCCGCGTGGATGCTCCGGCGTTTCGCCAGCCACGACTCGATTCGGGTGTCAGTCATTGTCGCCTCCGTTCTTGTCATGGTCGTGCGTGCACAGGGGCAGGCCGTCCGGGTGCGTAGTCATCGGGCCGTCAAACCCGGTGCACCTGTCACACCGGCCCAGCCGGCAGGGGCGGCACTCAGTCATCGTCGTTCTCCAATCCGAGGCGGGTGGTGACCTGGTCGGCGACCTGCGTGTAGTCGGCGCCGAGGGCACCCGAGTCGAGGAGGGCCACGAGCGTCGCCGTCCTGGTCTCGAACGCGAGGGCGAGGGTCGCCTGGGTGTATGTCAGCAGTGCGAGGACGTTCGCGGACGGGTCACCCTCAGCAGCAACCGTGGTTGCGGCGGTGAGTCTCGCTACGGCTTCGGCTTCGGGGTTCCCGGGGAGTGAGGTGGGTGTGTCATTCATGGTCTGAGCCTTTCGCTTGGTGTCCGGGTTTCCCCGATCCGGCACGCGGGTCCGGTGAGGTTCGGTGAAATCGGTTGCGGCCGGTGAGGTTCACAGACCGGTGAACCACGTGAGCGCGGGACAGTCGCCGCCACGGTAGGGCTGGCCGCCGTCGCGGTCGGCCTGCATGAGGTCGTCCGCCAGCCGCTCCGCGTTCGTCGGCTCCGGGTCGGGGACTACGGCGACGCCGAGTTCTCCCAAAATCGCCAGCGTCCTTTCAGTCCTGCCCCCAGTGCGGGGCCTGCCGAGCGCTTCCCTGAACTCGCTCTCCGTGATCGTGTGTTTGGCCGGGGACGACGGGACCGGCACCCAGCCGCCCTCGGCCATGTCGTAGTCGTTGAACCAGGACATTGACCGTTGCCCGCACACAATACGCCACGGGAGGCTGTCGCCGGGGTCCATCCGCGCCGCCTGACTCCCGTCCCGGTGCTTGGCGAACTCCACGACCGCGAAGTCCTCAGCCGTGTACTTCTTCTCACCCACGGCCCTCACCTCCCGGTGCGCGAAACCCGTCGGCGGCGAGCTGCGCGGCGAACCTCGCGCGGCCTTCGTTGCCGATATCGTCAAGGTCGTAGAGGTCGAGGGCGCTCTCGATCCTCTCGGCTTCCGTCGGTACCGGGTCGGCAACGACGGTGAAGCCGAGTCGGGTCGCGAACAGGATCGGTCTGACGGCTCCCATGTCACCGAACTTGGTTTCCTCGATGATCTGCCGCAGCGCGCTCCTCGTGATCGTGAGCTCGGCTGGGGGGGAGGGAACCGCCTCTGGGTGCTGGTCCAGTAAGAGGCGCGGGTTGTCCTTAGCCACCCTGTCGACGATGCGTTTGAGTTCACTCAGAGGAACGGACAGCGAGTTTAGCCATGCGCCACGTGTTCGAGAGATCAGGCTTACCAGAATGGACCCGTCGCCCTGCGAGCGTAGTTCCAGCTTGTCGCCGTCGCGATTGATTACATACTTGCCCATTTCAGTCGCCCTTCACGTTGATGAGCTGGTGGAACACGTGTCGGGTCTTGACGAGATCCGACGCGTCGGCCATGACCTGGTAGATGTCCTTGTACGCTTGCGGGATCTCGTCGATGAACGCGTCCGTGTCGCGGTACTCGATGCCCCGCATCGCTTCGCGCAACTGCTTGTGAGTGAACGTCTTGCGCGCCTTCGAGCGGGAGAAGTTGCGGCCGGCACCGTGCGGGGAGGAGTAGAACGACATGGGGTTGCCGCGGCCCTCGACGACGTAGGACGCGGTGCCCATGGAGCCGGGGATGAGGCCCGGCTGACCGGGTCGGGCACTGATCGCGCCCTTCCGGGAGATCCAGAGGTTGCGACCGAAATGGTGCTCCTTCTGGGTGAAGTTGTGGTGGCAGTTGATGCGCTCCGCCTCGATGACGTCCTCGCCCATGTAGCTGGCGAGGATCTCGATGACTCGGTCCATCATCTCCTCACGGTTGAGGAGCGCGAAGTGCTGCGCCCAGTTCAGTTCGGCGATGTAGTGGTCGAACTCAGAGGTGCCCTCGACGAGGTACGCGAGATCCCGGTCGGGCAGGGTGACCCACCACTTCTTCATCTGAGCGTCGGCGACCTTGATGTGGTTCTGGGCGATCTTGTTGCCGATGCCGCGGGACCCGGAATGCAGGAACGCCCACACGCGGTCCTCCTCGTCGACGGTGACCTCGATGAAGTGGTTCCCGGACCCGAGCGTGCCGAGCTGCAGATCCCAGTTGCCGGCGTACACCTCAGGGTCGAGCGGACAAGTGGCGTCCCACATCTCACCGAGCTCGTTGACCCGCTTCTTCGCGGTCGCCGTGAGCCCCTTGTTGTAGCGGCCGGCGGACAGCGGCACGCGCTGCTCGATGTCCTCACGGACGTCCGAGAGCTTCGGGATGCGGTCGTAGAAGTCGTTCTCGGTCCACTGGGTGCGCACCGCGATCATGCCGCACCCGATGTCGACACCGACTGCGGCCGGGATGATCGCACCATCCGTGGGGATCACCGAGCCGACCGTGGCGCCCTTGCCGAGGTGTGCGTCGGGCATGAGCGCGAGATGCGGGTGCACGAACGGCATCTCCGATGTGGCGAGCGCCTGGGCGCGGGTGTCGTCTTCGAGGATGGATGCCCAGTTGTAGAGCTTGGGTGCGAGTTGGTGGATGGTCATTGTTGTTCTCCCGTTGGTGTGGTCGGCTACTAGTTCTCGATGACCGCGGCGAGGCAGTCGCCGCAGAATTCGCCGTCGTCGCCGGAGTACCAGCCGAATGGCTGCCCGGTGATGAATTGGCTCGGGCTGTAGTCGCGGACGTCGTTGCTGGTGCGTTCGCGGCCGCACTTTGAGCAGACTGGGGCTGGCATGTCAGAGTCCACGTGGTGTGAGAGGTCGGGCGTGGAGTCCGTCTTCGGATGGGCCGGGGTCGCCGTCGTAGCCGGCCTGGTAGTGCTCGTGGCGGCTGCCGTCGGCGGAGTGCCAGCACACCTCATCGCGGTGCTTGATTTCCTTGACCGCGACGGGTTCGACGGGGGTCTGCCCGCTGAGGGCACCGAGGAGGGTCATGACCTGCATGGCCTGTTCCCGTTCGGTCTTCTTCCTCGCCTCGGCGGCCGCGAGGAGTTCGCGTTGCTCGTTGATCGCTCGGCGGGTCTTGGCGTTGGATCTGAACGCGTAGATGGTGAAGCCGATCGCGAGGCCGGCGGCGACGATGGAGAAGAGCTGCATGAACAGTTGGGTGGTCATTTCCGGTTCCTCCTGGTGATGATCCACACCCAGATGTGGGCGGGGAGAATGAGCATGCGGTCGATGAGGCGGCTCACTGCAGCCCCCTGACGAGTTCCTGGCCGACCCCTGTGAGGTCGAGGGACCATTGGTCGCGGTCCTTGCGGCGGGCGTCGTTGGTGGCGAGCTTCTTCTCGTCGGTCTCGGCGGCCTCGACGGGGCGGGCGGCGAGACCGTAGAACGCGGTGCCAGAGGAGATGCGCCACAGGGTGTCCGAGATCGCTTCCACCTCGACGTCGCCACCGAACTTCTCCGCCGAGGCGATGAACGTCTTGAGCATGTTCGCGGGCACCGAGGTGGTGCGCACACTGCGGGGCTGCTGGCCGGCCATGGACTCGAGGACGTGCACGGCACGCGCGAGGTCCGTACCCGGCTCCGACACCGGGAGACGCAACGACTTGCCCTCGAACAGGCCGGTCCGGTCGGTGGCGCGGATCGTGACCTTGTCGGGGCCGGTGCCGGTGACCGTGAGCTCGAGCTCCGGGTCCCACGCCTCCTTCGGGGTGAGACCAGTGAACCCCATCAGCTGCTTCGCCATGACCGGGGACACCGTCACCGAGTCAGCGACGACGTCACCAGTGACACGGGCACCGTCCCGGGCAGGGATCTTGCACACGATCATCGTCGACCCCGTCGACGCGACCGTCAGAACGTTCGCCGGGGTGAACACGATCCCCACGAAATGCGTCGGCCCGTCCTCGTCCTTCGCGACATGCGGCAGCGTCGCGGCGAGCGCCGAGGTGAACATGATCGGGTTGAGTCGGGCGGAGAGGTCGCGGGTGATGCGGCGGGTCTCGCGTTCCTTCTTGCCGTCCATGAAGTTGTGGACCACGGTGAGGTGTTCCTTCGCGTCGTCAGCGTTGGTCATCGCGGTCACCCCTTGATCTCTTCGCCGAGGGGGATGCGGAACTTCCGGGTGCGGGTGACATAGCCGGTGTCGTCCTCCTTGAGAATCTTGTCGCCGTTCTCGTCGAAGACGAGGTGCTCGAGTTCGATGACGAGGCTGTGCGGACCGGACTCGAGTTCGACGATGCCGAGGGAGTAGGCGAGGATCTTGTCCGCATCGAATCGGGTGCCGGCGAGGCGGCTGATAATCCTCTCCACCATTCGGAAGTCCCTCTGAGAGAGCGTCTTGTCCTTGGTCGTGGTGGGCATGGTCAGTCCTCGATTCGCTTCGGTTTCGTGTGATCGCAACTCCCGCAGCACCACTCGTGTTTGAGGTGGTTCTGCGCGGTGCACGCCATGGCCGTGGCCCCACAGCCCCGGCACGGGAACACCGGGTGGTCGCACATCTTGTGCGAGCAGTTCTTCAGCAGTGGCATCAGTCGTCCTCCTTCGTGTCGTGTTTGCACTTCGGGCAGCAGGGGTGGCCGGTGTCGCGGGCGATGCTCGTGCACGAGAGCTCGGTGACCCCGCAACCCCGGCACCGGCGGCGAGCGCGGCCGGGTGTGTAGTTCTTCGTGGTGGTCATGCCTCACCTCGGCATTCCGCGATGAACGCTCGCCCCTCCGGGGTGGTCGCGAAGTCCGCGACGACCGCGCCCGCCACGGTGTCGCGGCGCTTCCGTGCACGGAGCATGGCGGCGTGGGCGCGGGTGATCGCCCGGTAGGTGCGTTCCTGGACGGTGGTGTTCGGGAACCGGAGGACACGGGCGAGGGTGTCGTAGGAGATCCCGACTGCTTCGGCAGCCGCGCGGATGCTTCCGTGGTGCTCGACGAGGGCCTCGGCGCGGGCGCGGACACTCGAGTTCGAGTGAGTGGTTCTCAGACGGGTCATGACCAGGCCAGCTCCTTCCACGCATCCGAGCCCCACACCTTCGTGGCGAGGCGTGCCTTGTGCTCGGCGTCAGCGGCGAAGTGAGCCTTCGGGCACCGCTTCTTGTTCGTCGGGGTGTCGTGGAGGTAGCAGCGGCGGCGCCATTCGTCGTACTGGGGGTTGCCGTCGGCGACCGCCCGGGCGATGTTGGCGTGCATCGCGGTGAACGACATGAGGATGCACACGCCGTTCTCCGCCATGCCGGGGCCGCTCGGCAGGAGTTGGGTGCCGGTCTCGTCGAACTGGACGCCGTGACCCACGTAGAGGCCCTTGCGGGGTTCGACCTGACCGCAGCCGATGCACTCCTCTTCGCCGTACCACCAGTCGCTGGTGTGGTCGCGGTACCAGGCGGAGATCTCTTCGGGCAGCTTCACCTTCGCGCGGTGCTCTTCCCCGCTGGCGAGGCGGACTGTCTGGCGCGACTTCGTGTCGCCGTGCGCGCTGAGGACCTCGAGGAGGTCGATCTGTCCGGGGACATTCAACATGGCACCTCCACAGGCTCTGTGCCGTCACCGAGGCGCCAGACATGGATTCGGGGGGCATGGGGGAGACGGTGCACGAGGCGAAGCCCCAGACCCTTTTCCGCGGCGTAGGCGTGCATGAACTCTTCGAGTGCGGCACGGCCGCGGCGCTGCTTGAGGACGTCAGAGACCACACGCACGGCGGCGTCCTGGGAGAGCGCGAACCCGTAGTACTCGTCCTCCCCCGTAGCCTGGTTGACCTCGTAGATCTCCCACATGCGAGCGGCGAACGGAGTCTCGAGCACTCGGGAGCGGCCAGCGGGGAATCTTGTGGTGCGCTGCACACGGATCTTGAACGCCACCATCACTGATCACCGTCCCCGTCGTTCAGCCACGCCTCGTCGATGACTTCGTAGAGCCACATGGGCTTCCCGTGATTGCCTCCGGCGACGTCCTGGTTCTTCGTGGTACCGGCGTGCACGATCACGCGGCGTCGGTGCAGCAGCCGGTAGCGTGCTGAGAGGACTCGTGGGTTGACAGTCAGCCCGTACTCGTTCGTGAGCTCGGCGCGGACCTTGTTCGGGTCGAGGAACCCATCGTCAGCGCGGGCGACCGCGCGCATCGCGGCCTCGATGCGCTTCTGATCGCGACCGTGCAGGTGCGTGGAGACGTTCACGGCGTCGATCGCCGCGTCTCGCTGGCCTCGGACCGCCGTCACGACCGCTCACCCGCATCCCATGCCGCGGCGAGCACGCCGGCAGCCATGAGAGCCAGGCCAACGAGATTGAGGCCGTTCGTCGTCAGGGTCTGCGCCGAGGCGATCAGGTAGGTGATCGCGCCGAGAGCGATGAGCGGAAGCCAGAGGATGGTGAAGCGGCGGCGCACGAAGATCATCCTCCTGTCACGGGCGCGTTCACGCTCCGAGTCCTGTGGTTGGTCTAGAATGGGGTTCACGATCGATCCGATCTACTCGGCCCTCGCCCTGCCCGGCGGGGGCTACTTCTTTCCAGTGGGGGTCAGAGTGGATGCCGGGGCTTCCCCTTCCACCGGCACCCACCCCGTCATTGGGTGCCCGTCTCCTCGACGTCGAGATCCTCGACCGGGCTGAGGCGAGCGCGCAGCGGTGCGACGAGTTCGTCTTCGGTGTTCGCGGCGAGCTCGGCGATGGAGTCGGAGGTCTCGTCGACGACGCGGAGGAGCGCCTGAGCGATGAGGCCGAGGTTCTCGACCTGGGTGTTGTAGTCGAAGGCGACGCTGCGGAGTTCCTTCTCGAGCTGCTTGACGCGGAGGAGTGCGACACTGCGGACGGCGAAGATCTCGTTGACGAACTCCTCACGCTCGAGGCTGGCGTTCGGGTCGGTGTTGAAGCCAAATGCGGTGGGCATCAGTCGCAATCTCCTGCCGTGTGCTTGGGAATGTCGAGGACGTCATCCGGGTCCGCGACGACGTCGGGAACCGGGGTGAGCTTCGTGGGTGGAGGGGAGCCAGCGAACTTCGTGAGGAGGGCGGCCTCGTCGGCGTCGTAGCCGATCAGGCTCAGCGTGCCCTTCTCCTCGGCGATCATCTTCTCCACCTGCGTCCTGGTGCGTTCGAGGACCGCCTCGATGCGGGCCAGGTGGGACAGCGGGAACCCGTCACGTCGGGCAGCGCGGTACCCGCGCAACACGCTGAGGGTTCGGTCGGCCGCGGTGATCGCGTCGTTGATGGTGTCCTGCCGGCGGATCGACGCCGGGGTCGGGACTCGTTCACTGGTCATCGTCGACCTCGCTTCCATTGGTGGGTTTCGTGGGGCGCGACCACCGTGGTGACCCCTCACAGGTGGTCGCGCCCGTGGCATCCGACTCCTCGACCGGGGTTCTCGACCCGGGAGCCGTGTCGGTGCCGTCCCTTACGATGTCCCCACCAGCAGAGGTCGCACCCTCCGCTGATGCCATAGGCGTCGTAGGGTCGACGCCGTAACCCGCAAGGGAAGTCTCGATATGGACACCCAAAAACTCGCTGCTCTTCTCAACGAAATCGACGATGCTCGGAAGCAAACCGCCGAGTTCCTCGCCCGCGCGAACCGGAACCGTGCCACTGAAATCGAGGGATCGGCTAGCGATCGTCTTGCCGCCGTCCTTCAGTACCAGACGGAGTACATGACTGCCGCCGTCAACGGCTTCTCGCGGGAACTCGCACAGCAGGGTGAGGCCATTGCCCTCATCGGCGATGCCCTCCTTCACGGCTTGCAGGAGTGAGTCGTTGACCACCTTCTTGTAATCCACGGCAGGTGGCTCGACGGGCTCGGGATAGCTGATCGGTGCCTTCGCGCGTTCATGGATGCGGTCCAGCTGGTCCTTCAGTTTCGCTTCCTTCTCGGCGGAGCTGTCATCGAGCCTGGACAGAGGTAGCTGCTTCGCTGGCGGGGTCCGCCGTGCCGCTTCCGCGAGGCGGCTCACCTGTTTTCTGAGGTCCTGTGCCTTCTGCTCAGCGCGAGCGCGGGCAGCGGTTGCGGAATTGTCCGTGCACAGCTCGTCCTCACCCGAACGCTTGAGCATCCGGAACATGGTCTCGCCGTCGACGTCCAGTGAGAACTCTCCGGACCGCCGAGCTCGGTTCTCCTCCGGGTCGTCGTCGGACTGGATGAACGGGCTCACGACGCCACCGACTTCGGCCCGGTGGGAATCTCACCGGCGGCGATCGCTTCGAGGTCTTCCCGGTGGTAGCGACGGTGCCCCGACGGAAGTGTGAAGGATCGAATGTCGCCGCGCTCTGCCATGCGAATGAGCGTCTTCGTGGTGACGAAAGCGATCCGAGCGGCTGCCCCGGGCGGAACGTAGGCGTCGGAGTCGTGAGTAGTCTGATTCGTCATACCGAGGACTGTACATGACAAATCAGACTATTCAAGAAACTTTCTCGAGCGTGTTGCCTATCTGTCCGATTTGGTCGATAATCGACTCATGACTACCTCCCCGCTTAGAGACGACATTCCGTCGCCCGACATGCTCGTCGGCACTCGCGTCCACATGCTCATGTGGGAACGGGGCATGACTCAGGTCGCGCTGGCGCCGCTGCTCGGCATCACCCAGACCGGGCTGTCGAAGAAGCTCAAGGGCCGGGTGGGGTGGTCTGTGTCCGACCTGCTCGCCGTTGCGCGAGAGCTCGGCACGTCCGTCGCGTACCTGGTCGGGGAAACAGAAAACCGCCGTCCGGATGATCCGAACGGCGGTTCTTGGCTGGTGCGCCCCCCGGGACTTGAACCCGGAACCCACTGATTAAGAGTCAGTTGCTCTGCCAATTGAGCTAGAGGCGCCTGTCGCACTTGCCACGCAACGAGAATTAATACTACTCAGGGGCGCGGCGCTCGTGCAAACCGAGACGGGCCATTATGCGGTTTTGTGACTGAGATCGCAGGTCAGAGGTACATTCCCGCGCTCGACTGCTCGGCGGGTTCGGAGATCGCGTGGACGTCGCGCTCCCGCAGGAGCACATACGCCTGCCCCTCGAGCTCCACCTCGGCGCGGTCCTCGGGATCGTAGAGGACGGTGTCGCCGAGGTCGGCCTGCCGCACATGCGGACCAGCGGCGACGACCTCGCCCCAGACGAGGCGCTTGCCCATCGTCGCGGTCGCGGGGATGACGATCCCCGCCGCGGACTTGCGTTCGCCGGCCTCCTCACCGGGGTCGATGAGGATCCGGTCATGGAGCATGCGGATCGGAAGAGCGGAGTCAGCCACGACGGTCTCGACCGGAGAACCCGACGACGAGGGCGGCGATGCCGAGCACGGTGCCGGCGCCGAGGGCGATGGCCTCGGGCTTCGGGGACCCGTCCTCTTCGATGACAGTCGACTTCGCCTTGTTGACGGCGCGGGTGAGGAGGACCTTGGGGTGGAGGCGTCCCACCAGTTCGTCGATGTTCTCCGAGAGGCGCTCCTCGCGCAGGCGGATCGACTCCGACAGCTGCGCGGCTGTCGCATTGTCGACGGTCACATCTGAGGTGTAGACGTTGTCTGTCATCGGGTCGCATCCTCCGGATCGCACGTGCATGTCCGCCTGTGACCGGCAGTCACAGGCCCTGCCGCCAAGCTTAGCCGCTGAGTTCTCGCAGTGTCAGTTCGACGCCCCCGGATTCCGCGCGAGCTGCGTGCCCGACCTCGGCGTTCGCCGCCCCCGCCGAGGCGGTGGCAGGGTCAGGCGGTTTCGTCGCGCCGACTGCGGCGGCCGACGAGGAAGAGGATGAAGCCGACGGCGCCCATGCCGAAGGCGGCGAGGACGAGGACCGGCCACGAGCTCACGATCGTCGAGACGAACGACTCGCCGAACGACGACGAGGCCTGGTTGTTGCCGCGCGGCGCCGGCTGATCGCCGCCCGTGATGAGGTCGGTGTCATCATCGGGGGTGGGGGAGTCGGGGTTGCGCGGGACGGGATCCGAGTAGTCGGGGTGCGGACCCTCGCCGGTCGCGCCCGGCAGCCAGTCGGCACCGGTGTCGCCCGGGATGACGTCGCGCCCGGGGCCGGACCCGTTGCCCGTGGAGGGAGCCTCCGTCGTGCGACCGTCCTCGGACTCGCCTTCCGCGGAGTCCGAGCCCTGGGTGCCGGAGCCGTCGGTGTCGGAGCCGGCTCGTGTCGACCCCCCGCTGTCGTCGCCGTTGCCCGTCGGGTTCGAAGCGCCTTCGGAGGTGTCGTCGGCATTCGCGCGGCTCGACGATCCGCCCGAATCGTCGGCTCGCGATCCGGAGTCCGCCGAGGCGCCCGATCCGGATCCCGATCCCGACGATCCGCCCTCGGAATCGCTTGGGGCGTTGGCATCCGCCGAGGTGGACGAGCCTCCGCCGTCGGATCCGGACCCGCCGCTCGCCGAGCCGTTCGAGTCCGTATCCGCGGAGTCGCCGGAATCCGTGTACGGGGTGCCCCGGACGACGATCGTGCCGTTGTCGACCTCGAACTTCCAGTTCGGGTTCGAGGTGAAGCCGCTGAAGGTGTAGGCATCAGGAGAGTCGGGCAGGGTGACGTAGCCCTCCGAGTTGAGGGAGAACTCCGTCGGGACCGCCGGGGCCCGCACGTCGATGGGGTTGCCGCTGTCGTCGGTCTCCCCGGTCGAGTCGGCGTCGGCAGGGCTCTCGGTTCCGGAGGCATCGCCCGTCGAATCCGATCCGGAACCGGAGGTGGTATCCGAGGAATCGGTCTCCGCATCGGAGGTTCCCGACTCCGCGGACTGCTGGGCGGGAACACTTTCCGGCTTCGGGCCTGCGAACCGGGCACCGACCCAGCTGACGGGCATATTCGTCTTAGGATCGGAGTTCGTCGTCGGAAGCTTGAGGGTCTTGGCCTTCCCGTCCCAGGTCGCGACGAGCGGAACGGTCGCCGCGACGCAGGGCTCGTCGCCGGTGGCCTCCTCGGGGTTCTCGCAGGCGTCGTCGGGCCTGCGATCGCCGTCGGCATTGTCCGACCCCTCGGCGTTCGCATCGCCGTCATCGGCGATGGGATCGCTGCCGGCGTCGGCCGTGCCGTCGCTCGAGGAGTCGGCGCTCGCCCCGGACTCGGCGCTCGCCTCGGACCCCGCGGTCGCACTCGAGTCGGCGGTCGCCTCGGCGGTGGGGGTCGGAGAGGGGGAGGGGGAGGCAGCGACGGGGGAGCCGACGGTCAGGGGCAGGGCCGCGAGGGCAAGCGCAGTGCCGAAAGCGGCCGCGGTGCGGCTGAACTCTCGTGTGGTGATCGGCACTGGGATCCTTCGGTCGGGGTTGCCGGTCATCGGCCCGTCAAGGGGACATGACGTCACGGCACGACGGCCACAATCATAGTGGCTCGGCGTGCGCTGTTAAAGCTCCGCTCATCCGTTCGCGGTCTGCGGGCGCTTCGGATAGGCCCGGATCGTCGAGTCGACGCCGTCGACGATCGCCTGGTTGTCGTTGTCGGTGACGGCGAGGAGGCGGGTGTCACTGCGGTACGCGGTCTGGCCGGCGATGAGGCACGCCGCCTCGTTGTCGATCGTGCACGGAACGATCGTTCCCCGCGGTTCGGAGAGGTTGACGTCGGCGCGTGTCGTGTCGGCGAGCAGGAGACCGGTCTCGAGGTCGAAGAGGTAGGGGCCGATGTAGGCCCGCTGTCCGCCTTGGCCGCGGACCCACGACATCTCGCCGACGATGTCCGTCGTTGTCGTCACCGTCGAGAGGATCGAGCCGTCGTCGAGGGAGTGGACGACGAGCTGGATGCGGTGCCCGCTGTTCGTCGACGCCCCCTGCTCGCCCCATAGGGCGATGACCTTGCCGTGGCCGGCCGAGATCCATTTGATGATCCGGAGACCGTCGGCAGGGGCCTCGAGGTCGATGTCGCGTTTGTCGCCGGACTCGATGTTCGTCGCCACCACCGGCCCGTCGAAGTCGGCGCTGTAGAGCTCCCCGTTCTCCACCGCCATCGGCGTCGACCCGCTCTCCGGGGTGGGCACGTCGATGAGCCCGTCCTCGCCGAAGGTCGCGAGGCGGTTGCCGGACTTGACGAGCACGCTCGTGCCTGCCGAGGAGATCCGGGTGTTCGTGGGCAGGCTGTAGGACTTCGGGGTGGATTCGCCGTCGAAGAGCGCCTGTGCGGAGTCGCCGACCTGCCAGAGCAGGGCCGCTCGGCCCCCGATCCTCGTGTCGACGGCGAAGGTCGGTGCCTGATCGACCGTGCCCGAGTAGCGCACCGCACCGGTCGCTGAGTCGAGGACTTCGAGCTTGTCGCCGTCGACGACGAGCACGCCGCGATCCGACGCCGTCACCGAGGCGCTGCCGGGGATCTTCGCCTCCCACGTCGGTGTGTTCTCGAACGTCGGGACGATGTCGTCGGTCGTCTCCACGGTGAGGTCGGAGGCGGCGTCGAGCTGCTGGTCCGAGTTGATCGTCTGTGGGGATTCGGGGGCGCTGGTGGGGACGATGTTGGGGATGACGAAGGCGCCGATCATGAGGATCGCGATGCCGATGAGGACGAGGCCGGGCACGGTGAGGCGTCCGAGTCGGCGCTGCTTCCTGCCCGCCGGACGCTTCCGCGCGGGCTTCTGCCTCGGCTTCTGCGTGGGCGGGGTCTGGGCTGCCGGTCCCGAGTACGGGGTGCCGAGTGGGTACTCCTCCCCGGCGGCCGCCTCGGTGGACTCCGGCGCACGCCCGGCGTCCGTGCCGGTCGTCGGTGCGGGGTCCGTGCCCATGGCCGCCGCCGGTGCCGCGTCCGCCGCAGTCTCGGAGGAGGGGGAGGCTCCACTCGCCGAGGTTGTGGTCGGGTCGGTCTCCCGGGCAGCCGGTTCGGTCGGGGTCGACTGGGCAGCCGGGGTCGACTGGTCGTGCTGGGAGACCGGGGCAGGTGCGGAGGCACCGGGAGCCGCAGCCTCGGCCGTCGCGGCAGGTGCGGGCTCCTTCGGCGCGGTGCTCTGGGCGGGGACGATCCGGCCTGCGGCATCGATTTCGACGTCGACGCCCTGGTCGCCGTTGTCGATGGTCACCGACACCGGAGTCTCGGTGGCGCGGGCATAGTCGCCGAGGTAGGTCATCGCCTGGCCCGTGTCCGAGTAGCGACTCGTCGCCCCATCGAGGGACAGGTAGGTGTACCCGTCCTGGGAGACAGAGATCAGCGCACGTGGCATGTACCAGGGGTCCTTGGGAAGTCGACGGCAGGGCGGTGACAATCCTAGTGAATGAGGATGGGGCCTCCCACCGCTTTTCCGAAACCGTTATACATCTCTACGGAATCGTTGCACGTCAGGAGATCTGCGTCTCATTATGCACCTGACCGCCTGTGCGTTTGCCCCACCGCAGTGCGGGACGTTAATATGTATCTTGCTGTCTGCGCCGAGGTGCAGGCTGTGTGGTGGGTATAGCTCAGCTGGTAGAGCGCCGCGTTGTGGTCGCGGATGTCGCGGGTTCAAGTCCCGTTACTCACCCCGATCGAGAAGCCCCGCGATCCTTGAGAAATCAAGGATCGCGGGGCTTCTGCCGTGTCAGGCGCCCGCCCCGGGTTATAGGGGGTTATAGGACAGAAAGTGTGTCTTTTCCGGGCGCGTCACCCGCGTCGTCCTCCCCACCCCTTCTGGATGCCGATGCCGTCTTCCCACGAGAACCCTGTCCCGTACTCCACCGGTCCGATCGGCTCCTCACGAGGAGCACGCACACGCTTCGGCGGTGCCCAATGCTCCGGCCCGACCAAGGACCACCCCGTCCCGGCCTGATGAGACCTCTCGAAGAGGAACCAGTCCACCCCACGCCGGGCATGCCCCTCACTCAACCCGCGGTGTGCCCGCAGCAGTCCTTTGATGCCCGCATTGATCCCGCCTTCTAACGCGTTCGTCGTCCGCGCGAGCTCGATACCCTCGTCAGCGGCATCCAACCAGGTGAACAAGTGTCCTTTCGCGATGATCCGTGAGAGGAAGAAATACGCTCGACGGGTCCGCAGATGCGTGTACCACCACGACTGTCCACGACGGACATGCGCCGGCCTCGCACCAGCGTCTTTGGCCCTGGTGCGGTGTTTGAGGAACCTTGACCACTTCGCCTCCCACGACGCGAACGCCGCCAACCACGCTGCTGCTTGATCGCGGGAGTCAACCCGCGGCAGCGCCTGGTACAGGCGCAACAGTTCCTGGTTGGCCGGCAAGCTCGGATTCCGGGTCAGGTGCCGGTGTCCGGCCTGCCGGATATGGAAGAAACACCGTTGGATGCGGGTATCTGGCCACAGCGTCTCGATCACAGTGGTCAAAGGACCGTTGCCATCGACGACGGCGTATCTCGGGGCAGGGATACGGGCGATCAACGCCGTCCAGGACGCGGTCTTCTCCCGATCACACCACTGCCAGTGAATGACCTTCTCCCCGGTGTAGGCGATGAGGACGCACCACCCGTTGAAATAGGTGCCATCGAGCATGATCTGGTCATGGATCTCCCCAGTCGCTGACACGGTCGGGGCGATTCGCCAGCACCATTGAGTGCGGCGGCGGAAGGTTCGGGTCGACCCGAAGTGATCGACAGCCGTCTGTGGTGCGGGACCGAGTAGCCAGTCGAGGAAGACCCGCAGCTCGGTTCTTCGTGTCGATACGGCCCGTGTACCGGTGCTGCTGGCCCCGCAGTTCGGGCACCGGTACCTCGGTGTACCAGCACTGGTCGTGCCGTTCTTCTTCAGCCTTGTTTGACAGATCACGCATGTACGTCGATTGCAAGCACCCCATCGATGCTAAGCCCGATCAGCTAAGCAAACCGGGTATTGCCGTTGGGATTGCTGGGCACGAGCCTGATCCGAGACACACTTTCTGTCCTATAGCCCCCCGCCCCACCAACCCTTTGTGGTCGAAGAACCGAGGGATTTTCGCTGAATCGGCTGATTTCCCTCGGTTCTTCGACCACAACTGGGCTGCGAGTGGTGTGGTTCCTGCCCACGCCATCGACTCAGGGCTCATGTCGCGGCGTTAAGGTGAGGGATGACCGAATTCCCGCGCCTGCTCCACACCGTCCTCGACGCCGAGGACCCCCGCGACCTGGCCGAGTTCTACCGGCAGTACCTCGGACTGCACTACCGCATCGGCGACGAACCGCCGACCGACGGCAATCCCGACGATGCCGACTGGCTCGTCCTCGTCGACGCGGCCGGCAACCGGACGCTCGCGATCCAGCAGGTCGACGAACTCACGCCCACCACGTGGCCCGACCCGGACGTGCCCATGCAGCTGCACCTCGACTTCACCGTCCCCGATGCCGAGGCGCTGGAGACCCACCGGGAGCGCGCCGAGGCGCTCGGAGCCCGCATCCTCCTCGACCGCACCGACGATCCCGACGAACCGCTCTACGTCTTCGCCGACCCCGCCGGACACCCCTTCTGCGTCTTCGTCGCCTGACCCGCGCCTGGGATATCGCCCACGGCTCACCCCTGGGCGATGAGGTTCTGGAGGACCTGGAAGGCGACGGCGACGACGAGGGCGTTGTAGAAGAACGCGGCGATGCTGTGGAGGAGGACGATCCGGCGTGCGGGCACCCCGCAGACCTCGACGTCCGAGGTCGCGAACGACGTGCCGATCGTGTACGAGAAGTAGAGGTAGTCGAGCGTCGAGGGTGTGGTCGTCGTCGGGAACCGCAGCTCCTGCTCGTCGTTGGCCGCCTCGGTGACCTCATAGATCTCCGCGAACGCGATGTGGAGCATGAGCCACGAGAGGATGATGCCCACGCTCGCCGCGAAGAGGAGCGCCGTCTTCTCGGAGCCGGCCTCTCCCGACCCCTGGTTGACCATCGCGGTGATCGCCGCCTGGACGCCGACGATCGCGGCCAGCAGCGGCGGGATCCACAGCCACTTCGCGACCACGCGGGCCTCCTCTCGGTCACCCGTCTCGGGCAGTCGGCCCCTCCACACGACGATGAGCCCGACGACGAGGTAGCCCAGCGTCACGCACTCCCAGGCGATGAGCGCCCACAGCGCGTTCGTGAACAGGTAGAGCAGGCACATGACGACGATGACCGCCTGCGCCGCCCCGCTCGCCCACGCTCCCGCCGAATACCGTCGGGGTGGGATGGTCCGTGACGTCGAGTTCTCAGCCATGGCCCGAATATACGGCACCACGGCTTCCCAGCCGGCGGACGCGGTGCGCGTTAGAGTGAGGTGTGTCCGCCTTCGCCATCCCCCTCACCGTCGTCGGCAGCATCAACGCCGACATCACCGCGACAACTGAGCGCCTGCCCGGCCCCGGAGAGACCGTCGGCGGCGGCACCCTCACGCGCAGCCCCGGCGGAAAGGGCGCGAACACGGCCGCCGCGGCCGCCCGCCTCGGCGCCCGAACCCGGATGATCGGGGCCGTCGGCACCGACCCGACGGGGAC
Organism: Brevibacterium sp. K72; assembly: GCF_050562175.1. Taxonomy (NCBI): domain Bacteria; kingdom Bacillati; phylum Actinomycetota; class Actinomycetes; order Micrococcales; family Brevibacteriaceae; genus Brevibacterium; species Brevibacterium sp. K72. Next base: position 3,640,084 of record NZ_CP191582.1, on the reverse strand, counting down.
CGAGATGATCGCCGCCCTGCGGCAGGCCGGTGTGACCGTCGACTCCATCGCCGAGGTCGACGCCGAGACCGGAACGGCGCTCATCACCGTCGACGCCCACGGTGAGAACACGATCGCCGTCTGCGAAGGCGCGAACGCCCACGTGAGCATCGGCGGCCACGACTTCGCCGACGACACCGTGCTCGCCCAGCTCGAGATCCCGATGACCGTCGTGTCCGCGCTCGCCCGCACCGTGCGCGGGTTCTTCGTCGTCAACGCCGCCCCCGCCCTGCCTCTGCCCGCCGAGGTGATCGACCGTGCCGACCTCATCATCGTCAACGAATCCGAGTACGCCGCGCTTCCGCAGCTGCGCTCCGCCCGCTCGGTCGCCGTGACCTCCGGGGCTAAGGGCTCTGCCCTCTTCTCCCGCGGCGACCAGATCGCCCACGCCCCCGCCCGCCGCGTCACCCCGGTGAGCACCGTCGGTGCCGGGGATGCGTTCTGTGCAGCCCTGACCATCGCCCTGCGCGCAGGGATCCCCGCCGAGGCGGCGCTGAGCATCGCGAACGCCGTCGGAGCGTACGCCGTCACCGACCCGAGTGCCAGGCCGGCGTTCCCCACCCTCGACCGCTTCCTCCGGGACGACAAGGACAGCAGATGACCGACGTCGCGACATGCACCGAGGCAGTGCCCATGCCGTTGCCCGCCCCCTCACCCTTCACCGGACTCAGTGCCTTCCCGCTCACCCCGGTCCGAGACGGACGCCTCGACGAGGATGCCTTCGCTGGGCTCATCGACCGCCTCGTCGCCGCCGGCGTCGACTCGATCGCCCCGCTCGGCTCGATCGGATGCGGGCCCTACTTCAGTCCCGAGGACCGCGCCGAGGTGGCCCGCCTGACCGTCGACCGTGCCGACGGCATCCCGGTGACCATCGGCATCGGGGCGCTGAGCACGCGTGATGTCCTCACCAATGCCGAAGCCGCCGCAGCGGCCGGTGCCGCAGCGCTTCTCCTCGCCCCCGTGAGCTACCATCCGCTCACCGAGACCGAAGTCGTCGAGCTCTTCCGGGCGGTCACCTCGGCGAGTGGTCTGCCCGTCATCGTCTATGACAACCCCACCACCACCCGCTTCACCTTCACCACCGAGCTCTACGCCCGTCTGTCCGAGATCGAGGGCATCGCGGCGATCAAGATCCCCGGACTGCCGCTCAGCCCCGCCGACTGGCAGGAACGGGTGGCAGGAATTCGGCAGGCCACCGGCGGCCGGGTCGCCATCGGCGTCTCCGTCGACGCATACGGCGCGGAGGGACTCATCGCCGGCTGCGACGCATGGTTCTCAGCGATCGGCGGGACGATCCCCGCCCCGATGCTCGCGATCACCCGCGCCATCCAGGCAGGCGAGGTCGAACGCGCCCGCGAACTCGCCGTCCTCCTCCAACCGCTGTGGGATCTCTTTGCCGCCCACGGCGGCAGCCTCCGAGTCGGGGCCGCGATCGCCGAGCACCTCGGCCTCGTCACCGGCGACTGCCTCCCGGCACCGCTCAAGGGACTGAGCACCGAGGACAAGCGCAGGGTCGCCTCGGTCGTCGACGACCTCGGCCTGAGCTGAGCCGCAGGCGACCGACCCCGGCCGCAGGCGACCGACCCCGGCCGCAGGCAACCGACCCCCGCCGCACCGAGCGGCGCGCCGCCGACGCCACGCGTTCACGCACGCGCCACCTCCGGTTCCGGGCACCGTCACCTCTCTCCATATATATGGAGTAGGCGGACACGAATCGTCCGCGCCGCCTCGACTCGGAGAACCGATGACGACAACGAAGACAGTCACCGCCGCCCTCACCGCCCTCCTCCTCACCACCGGCCTGAGCGCCGGGCTGAACGTCACAGGCGGCACCCCGGCACAAGCGGGAGAGGTGCCGGAGCCGATCACCACCTCGGCGCCGGGCGCGCAGGTCGCGCTCGGCTACCTCGGCGCGTACGAGACCGGACAGTTCGACGAGTCCGCAGCCGAGATCACCGCCGTCCACGGCAACACCGTCTTCACCGTCAACGCGCAGGCCGCGAGCGTCGACATCATCGACGCCTCTGATCCGAAGAACCCGGCCAAGGTCGGCGAGATCACCGGTTCGGGCACCGCGAACTCGATCGCGATCCGTGAGGACGGCCTCGGCGTCATCGCGCTGGAGAACGAGGACAAGACGAAGCCCGGGTCACTGATGTTCTTCGACGCGAGGACCACCTCGGCGACGGTGCTCGGAACGGTGGGCGTCGGATCCCTGCCGGACATGGTGACGATCACCCCCGACGGCAAGCAGGCCCTGGTGGCGAACGAGGGCGAGCCGGCCGGTGACTTCTCGACCGATCCGGAAGGGTCGGTGGGCATCGTCGACCTCCCCGCCGAGGTGGCCGCCCCCACCGAGGCGGATGTGCGGACCGCCGACTTCCGGGAGTTCGAGGAGGGCGGGTCGAAGACCCTGCCTGAGGGTGTGCGGGTCTTCGGCCCCAACCCCGAGGGCGACCTTCCGGTCTCCCGCAACCTCGAACCCGAGTACATCACCGTCGCAGGCGGCAAGGCGTACGCGACCCTGCAGGAGGCGAACGCGATCGCCGTCGTCGACATCGCCGCCGGGGAAGTCGAGCGGATCATGCCCCTCGGCTTCAAGGACTACGGCAAGGCCGGCAACGGTCTTGACCCCTCCGACAGGGATCCGAAGGACGCCCCGATGGTGAACATCGCGACCTACCCCGGGCTCAAGGGCGCGTATATGCCCGACACCGTCTCGACGTTCTCCGCCGGCGGCACCGACTACCTCGTCACCGCGAACGAAGGCGACTCCCGTGAGTGGGGCGACTTCGTCGACGCGGCCAGGGTCAAGGATCTCGGCGGCGACGGCCTCGCCCCCGTGTGCGAGACCTCGCCGTTGGCCGACAGCCTCGGGGATGACGAACTGGGTCGCCTCAACGTCATCACCGACCTCGGACTGAGCGAGGACGGGAGCTGCTATGAGGAGCTCTACGCGTTCGGAGGCCGGTCGTTCTCGATCTGGACGACCGACGGCACGCTCGTCGCCGACTCCGGCGATGAGTTCGAGCAGATGACCGCGAAGGCGATCCCGCAGTTCTTCAACTCCAACCACACCGAATCCAACCTCGAGGGCCGCAGCGACGACAAAGGACCCGAGCCCGAGGCGCTGACGATCGGCCAGGTGGGGGAGACGACGTACGCGTTCGTCGGCTTCGAGCGCATCGGCGGCATCGCCGTCTACGACCTCAGCGACCCGCAGAGCCCGGAGTTCGCGACCTACTTCAACAACCGCGACTTCTCCGTCTCCGTCGAGGATGAGATCGACGGTGCCGCGGATCCGGCAGGCCTGCTCTCGAAGGCCGGCGATCTCGGCCCTGAGGGCATCACGTTCCTCAGCGCGGGGGAGTCCCCGACCGGGGAGGCCGCGCTCGTCATCGGCAACGAGGTCTCCGGCACGACGAGCCTCTACTCGGTCGACGACCTCACCGAAGGCGGCGGCGATTCGGATGCCCGGGCCGACGCTGACGGAGGTGCCGGGGCCGAGGCTGACGGAGGTGTGGGGGCCGATGAGAATGCTGGCGCCGAGGCGGACGCCGGTTCGAGGGCAGACGCCGATGCCGGCGATGGCAGTGATGCGAGGGCGAGCGATGACGCGGACGCGGGCACCGGCGCGGATGCCGACACGGCCGATTCGCGCGGGTCCGGTGCGAACGACTCCGATGCGAAGGACTCTGACCCGAAGGGCGGCAGCGCCGGCGGTGTCTCGGCAGGGTCTGAGGGATCCGCCGCCGCCGACGATGAGAACGCCGGATCGCTGCCGCGCACCGGTGCCGACCTCGGTCAGTACCTTCTCATCGGCGGGGTCGCGGCCGGGCTCATCGCCCTCGGCGTCGTCGCCTTCCTCGTCACTCGGAGACGCTGAGCCGACGTCCCGGCGAGGACGTCGCTGGGCGTCCCCGCGGAGACGCCCAGCGGATCAGTCGATCTGACCGATGGGCTCGCGCTTCTCGGCCTGGAACTGGTCCTCCGCGCGTCCGCGCGCCCAGTAGGCCGAGATCGACAGCGACTCGCGGGGAACCTCGCGCTCCTTGAGGATGCGGCGGATCGCCTTGATCGTCTCCCGCTCCCCGTGGGCGAAGACCTGTGGGGTTCCCTCAGCCCAGTCGAGGTCGCGGACGGCGGCGATGAGCGCCTCGTCGTCATCGACCCAGGTCATCGTCATCCCTGCGGGAACCTCGGGCAGCAGACGGTCCTCGGCGTGGGGGACATTCGCGATGATGTGTCCGGTCGCCGCAGCGTCCATCTCCTCGAGCGCGGAACTCACCGCGGGGATCGCCGTGTGGTCGGCGATGAGCAGGTGCCAGGGAGCGTCCGGGTCGGGTCGGTAGGCGCCGCCGGCCCCCATCGCCACGAGCGTGTCACCCGGGGCCGCGGTCCGCGCCCACGGGCCGGCGATGCCCTCGTCTCCGTGGACGACGAAGTCGATCGTCAGCTGCCGATTCTCCCTGTCCATCTCGCGCACCGTGTACGTGCGGTTGCGCGGCAGCCTCTCGGGGGAGTGCTCGCGCAGTTCGGCGAGATCGTAGGGCGGGGTGAGTCCGTGCGCGGGGTCGGCGAAGATGATCTTGACGTACTTGTCCGTGGCGTCGTTGTCCCTGATCGCGTCGAAGCCCTCACCGCCCGCGGTGATGCGGATGAGATTGGGCGTGACCGCCTCGGTCGCGGTGACCGTGAGGATCGCCTGCGGGCGTTCGGGTCGCTTCGTGCGGGCAGGGGCGTCAGTCGTCATCGGAGACCTTTCGTTCGCGTTCGGTTAGGTTTACCTTAGCAAACAGGGGCGGTCGGCCCGTGCGCGTGAGCGAGGCACCCCACGAGTACGGCCTCCCACGCAGTCGAGGCCCGCCGACCCGCAGCGTCTACGAGGTCCGATCGGCGAAGTCGTCGCGGACTCGCCGCAGACCGCGCAGGTCGAGGTTGCGCAGCTCCTTCGGGGAGTCGACGATCTCGACATCGGGCAGTGCCGAACCGCTTCCGGCGCATCCCATCGTGTCCTCGGGGTCGAGGAGGACGACGCGCTTGCCCTCGCCCTCGAGCCGACGCAGCGCTTCGACGATCATCCGGCGGGCCACCTCGTTGATCGAATACACCCGGCGCATGTCGAGGGCGAAGACGTCGACGGCGTCATCGGGCGCGGCGATCTCCCGCATGACGTTCTCCGCCCCGGCCCACTGGATGAGGCCCTGGAGGCTGACGATGCGGACCATGTCGCCCTTCGCGTCGACGAAGCGGCGGTCGCGGCGGATGATCGAGCGTGCCGGTTCGGGCGCATTCATGATGTGGAGGCCGAGGTCGGCCGAGAGCGAACGGAAGATCTTCGCCCCGCGCACACTCGTGCCGTGCCGATCGAGCCGGGGCGAGAACGTCGCGATGCCGAGCTGACCGGGCAGGACGCCGAAGAGCCCGCCGGAGACGCCGCTCTTGGCAGGCACCCCGACCTCGGTCATCCAGTCACCGGCGGCGTCGTACATCCCGCACGTCATCATCACTCCGAGCACCTGCCGGTTGACACGCGGCGAGAGCACCTGCTCGCCCGTGAGCGGGTTCGTGCCGCCCCCGGCCAAGGTTGCCGCCATGATCGCCAAGTCCTTGACGCTGACGAGGACTGAGCACTGGTTGATGTAGCCGTGGACCACCTCGTCGGGGTCGTCGGTGATGACCCCGTAGGAGCGGAGCATGTTCGCGATCGCGATGTTGCGGTACGCCTCACCGAGTTCACCGTCCGCGATGTGCTCGTCGATGCGCAGCTGGCGTCCGGCGAAGCGCGAGAGACCGGCGCGGACGATCTCCGTGCGCTCGGCCAGGGTGGCGTCCTTCCCGCCGAGGAGGGCGTGGACGGTGAGCGCCCCGGCGTTGATCATCGGGTTGAGCGGCTTGCCCGAGGACTTGTCGAGGGAGAGCTCGTTGAAGGCCTCACCCGTGGGTTCGACGCCGACCTTGTCGAGGACCGCCGGCAGACCGAGCGCTTCGAGCGCGAGACCGTAGATGAAGGGCTTCGACATCGACTGGATCGAGAACTCGAAGTCCGCGTCCCCCGAGTCGTATTCGACCCCGTCGAGGGTGGAGATGCAGATCGCGAGCTTCGTCGGGTCGGCGGATGCGAGGTCGGGGATGTAGTCGGCGGTGGCGCCGCTGAGATCGTAGCGATGACGCTCGAGCGACGCGTCGAGGAAATCGGGGATCGGTGATCGCATGGCACCTCCTGTCGTCGGTTCGGGGTCCGCGAGGGCTGCGACCCGACTGCCATTCTCACACACTGGTGCGTCCCGGCAGTGTGGGATCGCCCACCCCGGACCAGGCGGGCCCGGGAATGCACGACGCCCCCGCACGGACGGACCGTGCGGGGGCGGGGGAGCGGATCAGCCGTGAGACCCGGGCCGAACGCTCAGCGTCTGACGAGAGATCAGCGCCTCAGGAGGCGTCGGGCCGGTTGCGGGGGTCCCGCGGATCGACGGACCCGTCGGGTCGGTGCGTCTGCGGACGGTCCGAGCCGGGGTCTCCCGGGCGGACATCCGGACCGGGTCCGGAGCGGAAGTCAGGACGCGTTCCCGGGTTGCGTCCATCGGTGCCGATCGCACGGTCGGCGGCGTCGCGGGCACCCTTGATCTTGTCGCTGTACTTGCCCTTCGTCAGCGAATCCGCGGCACCTGCCGCCTTGTCGAGCACCTGATCGCTGAACTTCTCCATCTTCTCGGAGTTGAGCTTCTCACGGACCTTGGGGTCGTTGGCGAGGTTCTTCGCCTTGTTGAGGAACTTGTCGAAAGCCATGGTGGCGCCCTTCTTCACAGGTGTGGTTCACAGATGTGATGGTCAGCACCGATCGTAGACTCACAGACTGAGTCGGTCCTGGCAAACGCGTCCGACGCAGCTTGGGAGGCTCGGTTCGGTCGGCGGCCCGCGGACCGGTGGTTCCCGGGTCCTATCTCGCCGAGGTGTACCGCAGCGCCGCCTGGACCCGGGACTCGACGCCGAGCTTCGTGAGCACCCGGGAGACATGGGTCTTCACCGTCGCCTCGGAGATCCCGAACTCCCGGGCCAGCGTCCGGTTGTTCTTCCCCTCGGCGATCCCCGCGAGGACCTCGAGTTCACGGTCGGTGAGATCGTCGGGCAGGGCGGACGGCTCGGACTCCTGCCCCGCAGGTTCAGCCGGCAGCGTCGAGAGCATCGCGACGACGCTCGCGGTGACCTCGGGTGAGAGCACGGTGTCCCCGGCCTCGGCCCGGAGCACCGCGTCGATGAGTTCCTCGGCCGAGGCGTTCTTGAGGAGGAAGCCGGCGGCACCGGCACGCAGCGCCGCGAGGATGACATCGTCGAGTCCGAAGGACGTGAGCATGAGCACCGCAGGCCCCGTGCCCCGCAGCGCGCGTGCCGCAGCGACCCCGTCGAGGACGGGCATGCGCACATCCATGAGGACGATGTCGGGCCGCAGCGCCCCCGCCATGCTCACGGCGACCGCACCATCGGCGGCCTCCCCGACGACGGTGATCTCCGGTGAGGTCTCGAGCACCATGCGGATGCCTGCCCGCACAGCGCCGTGGTCATCGGCGATGAGGACGGTCGTCATGGGTTCTCCTCCTCATTCCCCGCCGAGGCGCTCGTTCCCGCCCGCAGGTGCGTCGGCAGGATGATGACGGCGCGGAACTCTCCCGCCGTAATCGCGAAATCCGCCGTGCCGCCGAGGCGGTGGAGACGGCGGACGATGTTCTCCAGTCCCCGCCCGGTGCCGACGAGACCGCTGCCGGCTGGCCCGCCGCCGGGCCCGGAACCCGTGGCATCCGGTGCGGAGACCGGGTTGGCGACGACGAACGTGCCGGGCCGCTTGGCGGTGATCGTCAGCTCCCGGGGGTCGGCGTGTTTGACGACGTTGGCGAGGAGTTCCGCGAAGACCGGGCGCAGCGCCTCCTCCTCGGCGCCGTCGAGCAGGCGCAGGCTCTCCTCCCCGGTGACGCTCACCCCGAGACCGCGGGCGAGAGCGAGCGTCTCGGACACCGAGGCCGCCGGATCCGTGGTGTCGGTGTCGGCGCTGAGCACGTCGATCATCCGTCGCAGCTCGCTGAGCGCCAGGTCGGCGGAGGCGTGGACGGTGGTGAGCACCCGCGCGCGCACCGCTTCGTCGCCGGTCGCGAGCGCGGCCTGGGACTGCAGCGCGATCGCAGAGATGTGCCCGGCGACGAGGTCGTGGAGGTCCTCGGCGGCAGCGGCGCGCACCTTCTGTTCGGCGAGCCGAGCGCTCACCTCGGCGGTGCGGTGGGCGAGGACGGCCATCTGCGTCTGCGCATCGGCCCGGGAACGTTCGGCCTCGGCTCGGGCGCGTTGGGCCTCGGCGGTGTTCCGGTGCTCACGGACGCTGCTCGCCCACAGGGCGGGCAGGAAGACGATGAGCGCGGCGAGCAGGGAGAACTGGAAGGCCGCGGACACCTCCGCGCCGAGAGCGAAGGCAATGAGCCCGGTGACAACAGGGACCGCCCCGGCAGCCAGGGACACGGTCTTCGCGACCGGCCGCGGAGCGTGGCCGACGAGGGCGAAGACGAGCTGGAAGATCAGCCACAGGGCGAAGTTGTGCCCACCGGAAAGGAGGTCGACGCCGAGGCCTGCGAGGATGCTCACCGTCGAGACGAGCACACGGGAGGCGAAGAGCGTGCCGACGAACCCGCAGAGCACGAGGACCGGCAGCGCGACGGCTTCGGGGACGATGTCGATGGCGAACCACCGGTCGCGGGGGCCGAGGACGATGAAGAGGATGCCGATGCTGCTGAGCACGATCGCGGTGACGAGGTCCTCGAGATCGACGCTCGGCAGCCCCGGCACGCGGATGTGCCTGGGGGAGGGCCTCGTCGACGACATGGTCTGAGTCTAATGAGGCACACCCCGGTCCGGATCATCCCAAAGTCGTACGCCCGGATGCGACTTCGGACCGACGCGCACCACAGGTCCCGGTTCCTAGCCTGAGGTCATGGACTCTCCGCACACACCGACGAACCGGCAGCCCGGGGGTGCCGGGACACCCGGGACCTCCACCCGGCAGCCGCGAGTGCAGGGCGCGGCCGGCTTCTTCAGCGGACCGGCCGAGCTCCTCGAATTCGTTCTCCCGCTCGCCACCGCCCAGATCCTCGGTGCCACCCCCGCCCAGACCGGAGCACTGCTCGCCGTTCAGTTCCTCGTCTCCCTCCTCGTGAGGCCGGTGGCCGGTGTCCTCGTCGACCGCGCAGGGAGTGAGCGGGGCACGCTTCTGCTCGCGGCTGCCGGGGCGGGATGCGGTGCGCTCTCCTTCGGCCTCTACGCCGCCGCGACCACCGTGCCCCCGGCCTTCGCCGCCGCTGGTCTCGGCGGCCTCGGCGGCGCGTACTTCTGGGTGGCGGTCCGCGCCCACATCGCCTCACGCATCGACTCCGGAGACGACCGTTTCGCCGCACTTATGGAGAGCGAGTCCTCCGGCGCGTGGATCGCCTTTCTCGCCGGCATCCCGCTGTTCCAGATCGCCGGAGCACAGGCGATGTCCCTCGCCTGCGCGGCCTCGTGCCTCGTCGCCGGTGTCCTCCTCGCGCTCACTGCCCTCACCGGCTCCGGCCGGCTCACCGGCTCAGACCGCCTCGTCGCGAGACCCCTCACGCCGGTCGACGCCCGGAACCTGTTGCGGTCCCTACGCGGAATCCTCGTCCTCGCCGGCGTCGTCGCCTTCGCCGAAGGCATCGTCTCCCTCCTCCTTATCCTCCACCTCATCGGGCAGCTCGGCTTCGACCTCGGCGCGATCGCGCTCGTCTATCTGCCCGGGGCGATCGTGCTCAGCATCGCCCCGAAGCCGTTGCACCGACGTGTCCGCCGGGTGCCTCCGCACCGGATCCTGCTCGTCGGTCTCGGCTGCTCCGCCGTGTTCGCCGCGGCACTGGTCGCCCGACCCGGCCCTGTGGCCCTCGCGGTGCTCTGGATCCTCTCCGCCCTGTGCTTCTCGCTGCTCGTCCCCCTGCTCGAACGTCTCGTCGCCGAGGTCTCCGGTAGGCACGCGGGTCGCGGATTCGGGTGGTACCAGAGCGCGGACCTCCTCGGCTCTGCAGCAGGTGCCCTCGCCGCCGGTCTCCTCTTCGGAGCGGGACTGTGGGAGGTCGCGACGATCGGGGCGGGGCTCCTCCTCGTCGTCTCCGGCGTCCTCGGCCGGCGCAGCCTCCGGTCCTTCGCAGCCGTCGCGACAGCACCCGAGCACACTCCACCACCACAGCACCATGATCAGGGAAAGGGGCTGAGCCCAGCCATGAAGAGAACCGCCACCACCCTAGCTGTACTGCCCAGGCAGGTTGGTTGAATTCTTGCGACGACACGATCTGAATTGATGGGATGACGAAAGCCCCCTGATGTGGAGTGGAGCTGTCTAAGAAACCGCTTCACAAACAGGAGGCCTTCGTGTCCCACGCTAATGCAGCATTGACCCCAAAAGCACGTCTGAAGATTGCCCGGCTCATCGTCGACGAGGGCTGGAGTGTCTCCACCGCGGCGAAGCAGTACATGGTCTCCTGGCCCACGGCCAAACGGTGGGCGGACCGCTACCGCGCCCACGGTGAGGACGGCATGGCCGACAAGCCCAGCCGGCCGCGCTCGAGCCCGAACCGCACCCCGCAGGCCATGGTAAAGAAGATCGTGGCCTTGCGCTGGCGCAAGCGCATGGGACCGGTCCAGATCGCCTTCCACCTGGGCCTGGCCGCCTCGACGGTGCATGCGGTGCTGGTGCGGTGCCGGATCAACCGGCTGCGCTACATCGACAGGATCACCGGCGAGCCGATCCGCCGCTATGAACACTCGTATCCCGGGGCGATGATCCACGTGGACGTCACCAAGTTCGGCAATGTCCCCGATGGCGGCGGACATCGGTTCCTGGGCCGGCAGGCCGGGGAACAGAACTCACGGGCGACGGCGAACCGCACCGGCCAGCGCACTTCCAGCGGGCATCCGAGGCTGGGTACCGCGTTCGTGCACACCGTGATCGATGACCACTCAAGGATCGCCTACGCGGAGATCCACAACGACGAGAAGGCCCTCACGGCCATCGCCGTGCTCGAGCGGGCCGTGGTCTGGTTCGCGGCCCGGGACGTCGCGGTGGAGCGCGTTTTGAGCGATAACGGCTCCGCCTATCGCTCGCACGCCTGGCGTGATGCCTGCACCGACCTGGGCATCAAGCACAAGCGGACCCGGCCCTACCGGCCCCAGACCAACGGTAAGATCGAGCGCTTCCACCGGACCTTGAACGACGGATGGGCCTACGCCAGGCTCTATGGCAGCGAGACCGCGCGCCGCGAGGCCCTACCGGCATGGATCCATGAGTACAATCATCATCGGCCCCACACCGCTATCGGGAACCAGCCACCCATCAGCCGCTTAACCAACGTCGCTGGGCAGTACACCTAGCCGTCCACCTCGGCATCTACGCCGTCGCGCAGATCGTCTTCGCCGTCGTCGCCCAGAGCTGGCCGTGGGAGGTGATCACGGGAGGGACCTCGGTGACGACCCTGCTGACGTGGAACGCCGAGGGCTCGCAGCTGCAGAGGCTGGTCGGGTCGGTCTCACGCATCTGGACCATCGTCGTGCTCGTCGACATCGTCTGGTCCGGCTACCGGATGCTCGTGCCCAAAGAGCGGACCGAGCCCACAGAGGAGTGAGCGCCTCAGCGCAGCATGACTCCGGAGCCGTGGAGGCTGACCCGCAGACCGTCGTCGGCGGGTTTGATGTCGGTGAGCTCGAGTCCCGCGGGCAGGGTCTCGAGGTCGATGACGATGTCGGAGATCGCCGAGGTGAGGAACCCGGGAAGGGTCGAGAGGTCGACCTGCGCGGAGCCGAGCTGCAGCGTCGTCGCCGAGACGAGGATCCGCCTCGCCTCCGCACGGGTGTCGATGCCGATGCGCACGTCCTGACCGAGCAGGGAACCCGTGAGGACGAGCCCGCTGGCACTGCTGTCGAACGCCATCCCGTCGGGCAGAGACGCCTTCTCCTTCGCCAACCGGTCGATCGTCGTCAGCGGGATCGTCGCTTCGGCGTCGACCGTGCCGACCGGACGCGAGGAGTCGGTGGGGACGTCGAAGAGCTTCGCGTCGACGTTCGTGAAGTCGATGCCCTCGTAGGTGGCCTTGGCCGCGGTCACGCGCACCGCATCGAGACGGCCGGCGGCGAGCTGGGTGAGGACAGGGAAGCCCTCGACGTCCACCTCGGTCTCACCGTAGGACTTCAGGCCCTCGGCGATGCGCTGTTCGGTGAGACTGTCGACGATCCTGTCGGCGGCGATCGCGCCGACGATGAGGGTGAGGACGACGACGATCCCGGAGACGATGAGGGTTCTGCGGCGGCTGCGGGGGCGGGCGTACTCGCGGGTCGTCATGGCCTCCATTGTTCCATCGCGCACGCCTAGGATGGGGTCATGGACTCGACTCGCACGCAGAACATCAGGACTCTCTCAGCCCGTCTCAACTCGTTCCACTCGTCCATCTACTTCTCCGAGACCGTGGGCCGCTCGTTTGCCGAGCTCGGCCTCGAACCCGGGGTCGAGGCGAATATGGCCGCCCGATCGGCCCCGATGGGCCGCGTCACGGCAGGGGTCGTCGCCGGGACCTTCTCCAACTACTCGCCCGAGTTCATCGCCACCATCGTTCCCCGCGTGTGGGACGTCGTCTCGCCCGACGTCATGGTCTCCGCCCGCTTCGACGCCGTCTCCCTCTACTTCGAGGAGCTCTTCGGGACCCGGGACGACATCGCCCTGCTCACCGAGGCGGCCACCGAACTCACCACCACACTGACCCCGGTGCGGGCGGACCTCGACTTCTCCGGGCGGGCGCTCGCCGCCGCGACGGCCGACGCCGTCGACGCCCACACCCCGGCGACTGCTTTCGAAGCTCTGTGGGACACCGCGACGGTGCTGCGCGAGTTCCGCGGCGACGGTCACGTCGCCGCCCTCGTCACTGCGGGCGTCTCCGGCATCGAGGCGCTCCTCCTCGACGTCGCCACGGGTGCGGGTTTCAGACCGCGCGCGGCACAGAAGACCCGAGGGTGGAGCGACGAGGCCTGGCAGTCGGCGCAGGAGAGCCTCGCCGAGGCGGGGCTGATCACCCTCGGCACGGACGAGCGCGGGTACCCGCTGCCGGAGATCACCGACGCGGGACGACAGCTCAAAGAGGAGATCGAGATCCTCACCGACGGCACCGTGACCGCAGCCTGGGCGCGGCTGAGCGACGAGCAGATCGCCGCACTCGTGTCCCCGAGCCGCACCCTGGTCAAGGTCTTCGCCCAGGCAGGCGCCTTCCCGGCCTCGATCTTCGCCCAGCCGGCGAAGAAGACGAGCTAGGCCCCCGCCGCCGAACCGGGTGCCGTCGAGGCATCGGACTCATCGTCGGCGGAGAAGGCGGCGACCACCTCGGCGGCGATCGCCTTCGCCTCATCCGAGGTCGGACCAGCGGAGGAGAAGACGGCGCGACGGTAGTAGGCGAGTTCGACGATCGAATCGCGGATGTCTCCGAGCGCACGATGTCCGCCGCGCTTCTCCGGCGCCTGGAAGTACGCGCGCGGGAACCACTGCTTGGCGAGCTCCTTGATCGAGGAGACGTCGATGATCCGGTAGTGGAGGTAGTCGACGAGCTCGGGCATCTGCTTGCTGAGGAACACCTTGTCCGTGCCCACCGAGTTCCCGCCCAACGGCGCCTTCCCGGCCTCCTTGACATGCGACTTCACATAGTCGAGGACCTGGGCCTGGGCGTCGGCGACGGTCGTTCCCGCATCGAGTTCGGTGATGAGGCCCGAGGAGGTGTGCATCTGGGTGACGAAGTCATTCATGTTCTCCAGCGCCTGCGCCGAGGGCCGGATGACGATGTCGACGCCCTCGTCCAGGGGCCTCAGTTCGAAGTCGGTGACGATCGCGGCGATCTCGATCAGTTCGTCGCGCGCCTCGTCGAGGCCGGTCATTTCGCAGTCGATCCACACAATTCTGTCGTTGCTCACCCTGCAAGCTTATACGTCGCCCTCACCCGAGAGCCCTGCGGTGGTGTGGGCGACGACACACGCTGAGTGCATCCGCAGAGCCCGTCCCAGCTCAGTGGCCTAAACTTGTGCTGTCGTCTGCCCACACGGGCGGACAAGGATATTCGCGAGTTGAGGAGAAGGTTCCCGCGTGCGTTACACACTGGCTGTGATTCTCATGGTGGTGGGTGTCGTCGTCGCCGGCCTCGGTCTGCTGCAGAAGACCCTGTGGGCCCCGGACGACACGATCACCGCCACGACGCAGATCGACGGCTCGGCACCCGCCGTCGTCGTCGACCCGGGGATGCTCAATCTCTACGAGACCCCGGCGACGCTCACCGCTGAGGGCACCGGCGACTTGACGATCGCCCAGGCCCCGATCGAGAGCATCGACGCGTGGATCGGTGACTCGGCCGCCGCGCGCATCACCGGCCTCGCCTCCGAGGGCGGCCTCACCGTCGAACCCAAGGACGGCGCCGAAGAGGTGCCCAACCCCGCCGGGGCCGACCTGTGGGAGGCGGAGACGACCGGCAGCGGCACCGTGAGCCTCGACTGGGACGCCGAGGCGAACCGCACCGGGTTCCTCATCGCCGGCTCCGGACAGCCGGGCGAGGTGAGCTCGGTGACCCTGTCATGGCCGAGCAATGCGGCGACTCCGTGGGCGATCCCGCTGATGATCGGCGGCGGCGTGATCTTCCTCATCGGGCTCGTCCTCCTCTTCCTCGGGCGCCGCACCGCCAAGCGCGAAGCCGACCGGCGTCAGGCCCGCCAGGACCGTCGTCGCAAACTCGCCGAATACGGCACCGCCTTCGCCATCGTCCCCGTGCTCGCGCTCAGCGCGTGCGGACCTGAAGAGCTGCCGAAGCCCGAACCCTCGGCCGCGCCGACGACCCCGATGGCCGGGGTGAGCAGCACGCAGGCCGAGCGCATCCTCGGTGCCGTCGCCGACGGTGTCGCCGCCGCCGACAAGGACCTCGATGCGAAGGCGCTCGAGGAGCGGGCGACCGGTCCCGCCCTCGACCAGCGCGGGGCCGCCTACGCGGTGAAGAAGAAGGTCAAGGACCACGACCTTCCCCCGGCCGTGGCCGCCGACGACATCGTCGTCAACTACACCGCCGCCACCGACACCTGGCCGCGGGTCACCAGCCTCATCACTTCGGCCGGCGATGCCACTCAGCTCCTCGTCCTCACCCAGGAGGATCCGCGCTCGGACTACAAGCTGTGGTCGCAGACTCGGCTCGTCCCCGGCACCGAGCTGCCGGAGATCGCCGACGCCCGGCAGGGCTCGCCGCTGCTCGACGCCGAGGCGGACGGGTATGCGAAGACCCCGAAGCAGACCATCGCCGACTACGCGAAGGCGCTCGGATCGGGTGCCGACTCGAAGGAGGCGAAGAGCTTCGAAGCCGACGACTTCGCGAAGTCGATCTGGGCCAACCAGAAAGAGCAGCGCAAGAGCGCCGAGGCGGGCAAGGCGAGCGTGAAGTTCTCCTACGATCCGGGCAACCAGATCGTCGCACAGGGCACTGCCGGCGACGCCGCAGTCGTCACCGGAGTCATCGAGGCGACGTCGACGATCACACCCCAGTCCGAAGGAGGACGGACCGGTACGCTGACGCTGAGCACCCCGCAGAAGGAGCTCACCGGAGAGTCGAGCACCCAGAAGCCGGTGTCGACCTCGACGTATCAGGTGCTCACGTTCCTCGTGCCGAAGGACGGCAAGGTCCGACTCATCGGCGGACTCGAAACCCTCAGCGGAGCCAAGCTCGGCTGACCAGCCACCAGAAGGAGATTCCGTGTCACTCGATCCCACACAGGACGCAGGCCCCCAGGAGGGGCTCGACCTCTCCGCGGTCCGCAGCAGGAATCTGCCTGCCGACGAGCAGGCGGGCGCCGGCGATCCGAACGCCGTGCCGCTGCCCTCGCTCGTCCTCGACGTCGACGAAGCCGTCTTCAACGATGTCGTGGCACTGTCCGATCGCGTGCCCGTCGTCATCGACCTCGGATCCCCGGCCGCCCCGGAGAGCACCCAGCTCACCGCGGTCCTCGAACGCCTCATCTCCTCCTACGGCGGTCGCCTCGTGCTCGCGAAGGTCGACATCGACGCCAACCCGCGCCTCCAGCAGGCCTTCGGAGTCCAGGCGGCACCGACGGTCGTCGCCGTCATCAAGGGCCAGCCGGTTCCCCTGTTCCAGGGACCGCTGCCCGAGCCGCAGATCGCCGCGTACCTCGAGGAGCTCCTCAAACTCGCCGCTGAGAACGGGGTGAACGGCCGCGCCGTCGTCGGCGGTGCCGAGCCGGAGCCTGCGGGTCCGAAACACCCGGAGGCCGAAGCCGCCCTGGCCGAGGGTGACTTCGACACCGCCGAGTCCCTGTTCAAGGCCGCGCTCGCGGAATCACCGGCCGATGACGAGGCGAAGTTCGGCCTCGCCCGCGCAGGGTTGGGCCGTCGCCTCATCGATGCCGACCCGGCCGAGCTCATCGCCGCCGCCGACGCCGACCCGAAGGACGTCGATGCCGCGATGGCCGCCGCCGACGCCCAGGTCGTCACCGGCGATCCCGCCGGTGCGTTCTCCCGGCTCATCTCCCTCATCCGCACGTCGACGGGAGACCAGAAGGAAGCCCTGCGCCTGCGGGTCCTCGACCTATTCGAGATCGTCGGACCCGACGACCCGGCAGTGGCCAAAGCACGCACATCACTGATGAGGGCATTGTTCTGATCCAGATAGTCCGTCTCACCACAGCCATCCTGTTCGCGATCGCCGCGGCGATCCTCGCAGTGCTGGTCGGCTCCGCGCTGTCCGTCGTCGGCACCGACGAGGTCACGGAGACCGAGGCCTTCGAGGTCTCCGACGGGTCGTACGCCGTCGTCCTCGACCAGGCGGTCGTGCCGTACTCGGGCACCGACGTCACCATCGAGGCCCGCAACTCGCAGGGCAAGGAACTGTTCCTCGGCACCGCCAACGGCGTCGACACCGACAGCTTCCTCGACGGGGTCTCGCAGGTCCAGATCAGCGACGTCGACTTCCCGGACCAGGCGACCCACCGGTCGCTGCCCGGCGATCCCGCCCCGGCAGCCGACATCGCCGGACGCGACTGGTGGACGAGCCGGGAGACCGGCCAGTCGGTGGCGAAGACCTTCGACCTCGACGCCGATCCGCAGATGCTCGTCATCGCCCCGGCAGCCGAGGGGGAGAACCTCGACGGCACGACCGTGCAGCTGAAGATGCGCGTCGAAGGCGTACTCGCCCTCAGCCTCATCGGACTCGCCGTCGCGATCATCTTCGCCGGCTTCTCCGCGTACTTCTTCCTCCGCTGGTGGAACGCGCGCATCCGGCCGCGGAAGAAGAAGGGCCCCGGCACGCCCAGCGACGAGGCGGGCGACGGGACCCGGGGCAGGACGAAGACGACGATGACGGACAGGGCGAAGGCCGCGGTCAAGGGCCGCTCGAAGCCGGAATCGAAAGCGGACGCCGAACCGGAGACGCAGCCGGCGACCGACGCCGCACCCCCGACCGAGGGAGAACCGCCTCGGCGACGCTCCCGGCGTGGTGCACGCACCCGCGCCGCCACGGCCCTGACCCTGACCACGGGACTGGCCCTGAGCGGATGCGCGGCGCTCCCCGTCGCCCAGCCGCACACCCCGAACGTCACCCCCTACGAGCGCACCGCGGTCCGCCCGGGCGAGGCCGGGGACTTCATGACCGCCTACACGGAGTCCCTCGACAAGATCCTCGCCGACAAGGGGGAGGGCCTCGAGTCGATCCAGGGTGCCCCGCTCATCGACCGCACCCGCGCGCAGATCCAGATCGCGGAGAAGACGAAGCAGAAGCTGCGGGCGCCGAACTTCACCGAGGTCGTTGCCGGGGGACCGAGCTTCGAGCAGTACCCGATGTGGTTCTATGCCCTCGGCACCACCGATGGGGACGAGAAGCTCACCCAGGTCCAGCTCGCCACCCGCGAATCCGCGTCGACACAGCCGATCGTCCGCTCCGCCGTCTTCATCCCCGCCGATCAGGCGCCGACCCTCCTCGCCGACGCGAACGGCGCTGTCGAGGTCGCCCCGAAGGCGTTCTCGGAGTCGATGACCACCTCCGCCGATGAGGTCGCGTCCTACCTCGCCGACGGCAAGGCGGACAAGGTCAAGGGGCTCGACCAGGGCGGCTTCAAGTCCTTCCGGGACTACCTCGGCGGGTTGCGCGACAAGGACTCCGGCTTCGACGAGGTGAATGCCGAGTGCAAGCCCTACACCGAGTTCGACTTCGCTTCGATGACGCTGACGACGGAACAGGGGGCGCTCGGCATGGGCGAGGTCCGCTGCACGCTGACGATCAAGGTTCCCGAGGACTACTCGCTCGACCTCGGTGACACGATCGAAGCGGTGAAGACGAACGACAAGGACGGCAACACCGTCAAGGTCGACACCGCACAGCCCTACGTCATCATGCAGAACGGTGAGGAGCTCACCGCCGTCGCCTCCGACTGGGACATCCTCTCCTCGCGGATCGAGTGAGGCAGCATCGAGCGAGGCAGCGGGGGCTCCGCAGCCCTCGCGCTCAGCGGACGGCGGGGGTCTCTGCGCCGCGCACGCGTCTGCCCACCCGGATGAGCCACCACAGGCCGATCACGGGGAGGACGAGGGGGATGAAGCCGTAGCCGATGCCGAAGCTCGACCACACCGAGGGCTTGGCGAAGTCCTCGGGGTGGGTGAAGCTGAGGATGCCGACGACGATGACGCCGGCGAACTCGATGAGGCATGCGGCGATCGCGATGCGGTGGGTGACACGGCTGCCGATGACGAAGCAGACGGTCGCGACGATGTAGACCAGCGCTGCGAAGACCGAGAGCGAATACGCGACCGGGGCGACGTCGAACTCGCGGATGACCTGGTAACCGGCCCGCGCGGTCGCCGAGAGCGCGAAGATCCCGTACACCGCGGTGAGCGCGCGCCCTGGGCCCGAGTGCATCGCCGAGTACGGGGAGCGCGGGGAGGGGCGGCGGATGGTGCCTCTGTTCACAGCCAAATCTGGTCCATTCTCTCGATCATGACGATCACCGTCAGTCCTGCCGCGGCGAGCACGCCGGGACCCCACCGGGAGAGTTCGGCGAACGCCCAGAACCCGGCGAGGGCCATGACGAGGATCGCCGTGATGACGTAGCCGAAGTAGAGGAGCGGATCGACGTCGTGCGTGCCGCCGAAGGTGACGATGGAGACGACGAGTTCGACGATGAGGAGGAGCAGGAGGAGGGCCGCAACCCCGAGCAGGAGCTTCCCAGCCGGGCGGTTGCGGATCGTCTCGACGATCGACCACACGGTGAGCACGGCCGCGACGGCGTAGAGCACGAGGGTGAGAACGGTGAACACTCGATCAAGTCTAGTCACCGCACCCGGCAGGCACCCACCCTCTCAGCCCGCGCTCACGGGTGAGATCGGGCACGGATCCTGGCCCGGGGAGCGGGCGTGGACCTAAAATGGTGCGCGTGCCGATCTACCTTGACCATGCAGCGACTTCGCCGATGCCTCAGGCTGTGCTCGACGTCTACGCGACCGAGCTGAGCCGCCGGGCCAACCCCTCGGCGCTGCACGCCGTCGGCCAGGCAGCGCGGATGCGGCTCGAGACCGCCCGCGACGACATCGCCCGGGCACTCGGGGCCACGAGCTCCTCCGAGGTCGTCTTCACCTCCGGCGGCACGGAGGCCGACAATCTCGCCGTCAAGGGCCTCTACCTCTCCCGCAACGACGGCTCGTTCGCCTCGCCCGCGCGCCCGCGCGTGCTCACCTCGGCGATCGAGCACCATGCGATCCTCGACTCGGTCGAGTGGCTGGAGTCCCTCGGCGCCGAGGTCGTCGTCCTTCCCGTCGACGCCGAGGGCCGACTCGACCTCGCCGCCGCCGAGGCGGAGCTGCGCCGCGACCCCGAGCGCACGGCACTGGTCACGGTCATGGCCGCGAACAACGAGATCGGCACGATCCAGCCGATCGCCGAGATCGGAGCAATCGCCCGCGAACTCGGCATCCCCTTCCACATCGACGCCGTCCAGGCGCTCGGGCAGATCCCGCTCGACTTCGCAGGCCTCGGGGCGAGCGCGATGACGATCACCGCGCACAAGATCGGCGGCCCCGTGGGCATCGGCGCGCTCCTCCTCGACCGCACTGCCGCTCCGACCCCCGTCCTCCACGGCGGCGGTCAGGAGCGGGGAGTGCGCTCGGGCACGCTCGACGTCGCCGGCGCGATCGCCTTCGCCGCCGCGGTCGACCTCGCCACGGCCGACCTCGGGGCCCGGGCTGCCGGGTTCGCCCGGCTGCGCGACCGCCTCATCTCAGGCGTCGAGGAGACGATCGACGGCGCCCGCCTCTCCGGTCCCCGCGGGGATGGGCGGCTGCCCGCCAACGCCCACTTCACGTTCGCCGGCTGCGAGGGCGACTCGCTGCTCTTCGGCCTCGACGCGCGCGGGATCGCGACGTCGACGGGCTCGGCCTGCTCGGCGGGCGTCTCCCGTCCCTCCCACGTGCTCATGGCGTGCGGGATGGACGAAGATGTCGCCCGTTCGGCGCAGCGCTTCAGCCTCGGCCACGCATCGACGGAGGACGACGTCGACGCCGTGCTCGCCGTTCTCCCCGAGGTCGTCGAGCAGGCTCGCCGGGCCGGAATGGTCTCGGCCACCCCACGATGGAAGCAGGAGAGCGCATGAGGGTGCTCGTCGCCATGTCCGGCGGAGTCGACTCCGCCGTCGCCGCCGCCCGCGCCGTCGATGCCGGCCACGAGGTCGTCGGCGTCCACCTCGCGCTGTCCCGGATGCCCGGCACCCTGCGCACCGGGTCGAGGGGCTGCTGCACGATCGAGGACTCCCGCGACGCCCACCGGGTGGCGGGCATGCTCGGCATCCCCTTCTACGTGTGGGACTTCTCCGAGCGGTTCAAGGAGGACATCGTCGATGACTTCATCGCCGAGTACGCCGCCGGCCGCACCCCGAACCCGTGCATGCGCTGCAACGAGCGGATCAAATTCGCCGCCCTCCTCGACCGGGCCCTCGCGCTCGGCTTCGACCGGATCGCGACCGGCCACTACGCCGAGGTGGTCCGCGACGCCGAGGGCCGTCCCGAACTCCACCGGGGCGAGGATCTGCTCAAAGACCAGTCGTACGTCCTCGGCGTCCTCACCGGCGACCAGCTCGAGCACTGCTACTTCCCGATCGGGGCGAGTGCGTCGAAGGCCGATGTCCGCGCCGAGGCGGCCGAGCGCGGCTTCCCCGTGGCGAACAAACCCGACTCCTACGACATCTGCTTCATCCCCGACGGGGACACGAAGGCCTGGCTGTCCGACAAGATCCCCATGCGCCCGGGCCTGATCAAGGACGCCGGCGGCGAGGTGCTCGGTGAGCACGACGGGGCGATGACGTACACGATCGGCCAGCGCAAGGGACTCGGCATCGGCAAGCCCGCCGCCGACGGTCGGCCGCGCTTCGTCACCGGCCTCGACCCGGCGACGAACACCGTGACCGTCGGCTCCCGTGAGGACCTCGCCGTGGGCCACCTCACCGGGATCCGCACCTCGTGGTGCGGACCGGCACCCGCCGACATCGGGTCGACGCCGGAGTCGGCGATCGACTGCGAGGTCCAGATCCGCGCCCACGCCGATCCCGTACCCGCCCGGGCGTGGCTGGGCGAGGTCATCGCCGAGGTGCCCGCCCACGAAGCCGACGTGCCCGCTGCCCGGCCCGCTGGTCAGCTCCTCCACGTCGATGTCGGCGAGGAGCTCTCGGGAGTCGCACCGGGCCAGACGATGGTGATCTACCGGGGAACCCGAGTGCTCGGCCAGGCGACGATCGACGTCACGGCTCCCGACCGCCTCGGCGTGTGAATGAGGGGTCACGTGTCCGGGCCGGGCGGTAGCCTGGGGGCATGAAGGAATCGCCTCAGGACGTCGTCACCGCGCCGTACGGCACGTGGTCGTCGCCGCTGAGCGCGGCCGAGGTCGCCGCCGGGGCCGCACCGATCTTCGAGGCGAAGTTCCGCGGCGATCACGTCTACTACTCGACGAAGATCCCCGAGGAGAACTCCCGCACCGGTCTCGTGCGCACCTCACTGTCCCATCCCGGGCCCGGCGAACGGATCCTCCCGGATCCCTTCAACATCCGCTCCGCCGTCCACGAGTACGGGGGAGGGGCGTGGGCCCTCGACCCCGACAGCGAGGTCATCTGCTTCGTCAATGCCGCTGACCAGCGGGTCTGGCAGATCGTTCCCGGCCGTGCCCCGCACCCGCTCACCCGGGACACCTCGGGCCTGGTCCGCTACGGGGACCTCCACATGACACCGTGGGGACTGCTGTGCGTGCGCGAGGACTGCCGGTCGACGGCCCGCGAGCGCGCGATCGTCCTCATCACCCGGCACGGGACGACGCGTGTGCTCTCCCGGCAGGCCCATTTCATGGCGTGGCCGAGGCTCTCACCCGACGGACGCCTGCTCAGCTTCATCGGCTGGGAGCACCCGAACATGCCGTGGGACGCCACGAGTCTGTGGGTCATCGATCTCCACGGGCCGAACCCGGGACACGTGTGCGCCGTCCTCCACGGCACCGATGCCTCCCTCCTCCAGCCGGAGTTCACCTCGGCGACGACCCTGCGGCTGAGCTCCGACCACGCCGGGCACTGGTCCCTGTACTCCCTCGACCTCGCCGAGGCGCTCGCCCCCGCCGACGGCCACCGGCGGGGAAGGGAATTCGCCGCATCCGACCTCGTCCCCGTCCTCGACACGGGAGCCGAGATCGGCGGACCACTGTGGCAGCTCGGCGCGCAATGGCACCTCGGCGACGGCGACGAGATCTGGGCGCACTCGCAGTCGGATCGGGCCGCGCTCGTGCGGGTGCGGCCGTCTGCCGCTGAGGCGGCGGGGGAGGGGGAAGCGCCGGCCGATGCCGGGGCGCCGCTGACGGCGATCGCCGCGGCCGGGAGCATCGAACTCCACGACATCGGCCGCACCCACGTCCTCCTCACCCTCAAATCGCCCGAGTCATCGGGGGCCCTGATCGCCGTCGACCGGGTGAGCGGCGCGATCCGCGAGATCGCCGTCGAACGCCTCGACACCCACGACGAGTACTACTCGCGCCCGCACACGCGCAGGCTCGGCGGAGTGCCCGTCGTCATCCATCCGCCCCACAATCCGCGCTTCGTCGCCCTCGACCGCGAGCGCCCACCCTACGTCGTCGTCGCCCACGGCGGACCGACCGGTCAGGCCACGGCGGACATGTCGGCGCGGATGAGCTACTTCGCCTCCCGGGGCATCGGGGTCATGGAGGTCAACTACGGCGGGTCGACCGGGTTCGGCCGGGCGTGGCGGGAGCGCCTGCGCGGTCGGTGGGGGATCGTCGACGTCGACGACATCGTCACCGCGGTGCGCGCACTCGTCGCCGAGGGCCTCGCCGACCCGAAGCGGATCGCGATCTCCGGCGGCTCGGCAGGCGGGTGGACGGCGCTCTCGGCGCTCGCCTCCTCCGACGTCTTCGCGTGCGGGACCTCGTACTTCGGGGTCACCGACCTCATGCGCTTCCTCGTCGACACCCACGATTTCGAGAAGCACTACGTCGACGGCCTCGTCGGTCCGTGGCCGGATGCGGCGGAGGAACTCGTCGCCCGCTCTCCCATCCACCGGACCACCGAGATCTCCGTGCCCGTGGCCGTCATGCAGGGCGATCGGGACCCGATCGTCCCACCCAACCAGGCGCAGCAGTTCGTCGACATGCTCCGGCTCTCCGGAGTGGAGTACATTTACCGTCTGTACAAGGGCGAATCCCACGGCTTCGTCCGCACCGAGACCATCATCGATTCCCTGGAAAGCGAGTTCGGATTCTATGTCGACGTCTTCGGAATCCCCCGCACCCGCCGGCACCGCTGACGACCGTGCGCTGCCGCCGTCGGCGACGACGACGGGGATCTGGGTGCCCGGAGACGTGGTGCAGCGACCGGGGGAGGAGGCCTGGCGGGCCGCCTCGGCGGGGTTCGACCTCCTCGCCGCGGGACTGCCTCCCGTCCCCCTCATCGCCCACCGTGCGGGGGACCGGTGGGGCGCCGACGCCGTCGGCCGCGCGGTCGGGCTGCTCCGTGACCTCCACGTCGACCGCACCTCGTACGGGTGGCGCCTGACCTCGGCCGCGGGCCGCGATGAGCGCCTCGAGGCCTCCGGCCTCGGCGAGTCCCTCGACGCCGTCGCCGAGTACGGACAGGGCTTCGAAGGCTCCGTCCAGATCTCCCTGCCGGGACCGTGGACGCTCGTCACCGCGCTCAGTCTGCCCTCGGGCGCACGCGTCCTCGGCGACTCCGGCGCCCGTCGCGATGTCGTCCAGGCCTACGCCTTCGGCATCTCCGACCTCGCCGAACGCATCCGCCGTCTCGGACCCGACGTCGTCATCCGCTTCGCCGAGACCCGGCTCGACCCCGTGCTCACCGGCTCGTGGCCGACGGTCTCGGGCTTCGCGAGCCTGCCCGCGATCAGCGAGACCCAGGTCTACGCGGCCCTGCGCTCGACGCTCGCCCACCTGCCCCCGGTCCTCCTCAGCCTCCCCGATCTCGCCCCGCTGCATCTGCGGGGGAAGGCCATCCCCGCCGCCGAGGTGGTCGCCGGCATCGGCGCGACCGCCGTGTCCGTGCCTCTGGGTACGCTCGGGGCAGAGGGATGGGAGCAGCTGGCCGTCCTCGCCGAGGCGGGGGTGGGCACCTGGCTGCGCCTGCCCGCGACGGCCGGGGCCAGGCCCGAGGAGGTGCGGGCCTGGTACGAACGGATCAGCCAGCCGTGGATGCGGGTCGGCATGAGTGCGCGAAGCCTCTCAGGCTTCGGTGTCCTCGCCGGGGATGAGCTGCCCTTGGGGCACCCGCCCCTGCTCGACCCCGCAGTCGTGCCTGCGGCGGTCGACGAGGGCGCGATGCGCATCGCCGCCGGACTGCGCCGAGCCCTCGAGGACGCGGAGTGAGCGAGACTGGGTCAGGAACCCCGGAGCACCGGTCTCCGGAGACAGGAGAGGAACGGATGGACTCAACGGACCTGCAGGACGCCGCGGCGAGGGCCAAAGCGCACGCGGAGCTCGCCGAGCAGATCGAAGAGCACCGCGCCGCCTACTACAAGGACGACTCGCCGCTCGTCTCCGACGCCGAATACGATGAGCTCTCCCGGCGGCTCGAGGCGCTCGAGGAGAAGTACCCCGAGCTCGTCACCGACTCCTCACCGACGCAGACCGTCGGCGGCAGCGTCGACACCTCGACGTTCGCTCCCGTCGAGCACATCGGGCGGATGTACAGCCTCGACAACGTCTTCGACTTCGAGGAGCTGCGCGCCTGGTACGACCGGGTCCGCGACGCCGTGTCCGTGAAGTCGAAGTTCCTCTGCGAGCTCAAGATCGACGGGCTCGCCGTCAACCTCCTCTACCGCAACGGCGAACTCGTGCGCGCCGCGACCCGCGGCGACGGCCGCATCGGCGAGGACATCACCGCCAACGTCCGCACGATCGCCGACATCCCCCAACGCCTCGACACGGAGTTCCCACCCGCCGAGGTCGAGATCCGCGGCGAGGTCTTCTTCCCCGTCGAGAAGTTCGCCGAACTCAACGCCCAGCTCGTCGCCGAGGGCAAGCCCCCGTTCGCCAATCCGCGCAACTCCGCCGCCGGCTCCCTGCGGCAGAAAGACCCTGCGGTCACCGCGACGAGGCCCCTGCACATGCTCGTCCACGGCATCGCCGCGTGGACCCCGGCCGACGACTCCCACCCCGAACCCGCCCGCCAGTCCGAGGTCTACGAGCAGTTCCGGCAGTGGGGTCTGCCGATCAGCGAGTACTACAAGGTCCTCGGGACGCTGAAGGAGATCGAGGAGTTCATCTCCTACTACGGCGAGCACCGCCACGACGTCACCCACGAGATCGACGGCATCGTCGTCAAGATCGACGACTTCGCCGTCCAGGAGGCGCTCGGCTACACCTCGCGCGCGCCCCGGTGGGCGACGGCGTTCAAGTACCCGCCCGAAGAGGTGACGACGAAGCTCCTCGACATCCAGGTCCAGGTCGGACGCACCGGCCGGGTGACGCCGTTCGCCGTGATGGAGCCCGTCACCGTCGCCGGTTCCACCGTCGAACGCGCGACCCTGCACAACGGCTACGAGGTCAAGCGCAAGGGCGTGCTCATCGGTGACACCGTCACCCTGCGCAAGGCCGGCGACGTCATCCCCGAGGTGCTCGGCCCCGTCGTCGCCGCCCGCGACGGCTCGGAACGCGAATTCGTCATGCCCACCCACTGCCCGTCGTGCGGCACGCTGCTCGGGGAGCAGAAGGAGGGCGACAAGGACCTCCGCTGCCCCAACGCCCGCTCGTGCCCGGCGCAGCTGGCCAACCGCGTGTTCTACCTCGCCTCCCGGGCGGCCTTCGACATCGAAGCCCTCGGCGAGGAGGCGGCGCTCGCGCTCACCGCCCCCGCCGAACCGGAGACCCCGCCGCTGACCTCGGAGGCGTTCCTCTTCGATCTCACCCCCGAGGACCTTGCGGAGGTGAAGATCTGGCGGAACAAGCGGGTCAAGGGCGTCGAGACGGGCGAGCGCGAACTCGTCCCCTACTTCTTCACCCGGGGGACTGCGAAGAAACCGAGCGCTCCCACCCAGAACACGCAGAAGCTCTTCGACGAACTCGACAAGGCCAAGGACCAGGACCTGTGGCGGGTCCTCGTCGCACTCTCCATCCGCCACGTCGGACCCACAGCCGCCCGGACGCTCGCCGCCCACTTCCACTCGCTCGACGCGATCGAGAAGGCGAGTCTCGAGGAGCTCTCCGCAGTCGACGGCATCGGGGAGACGATCGCGACTTCGATCCGCGACTGGTTCGCCGTCGACTGGCACCGGGAGATCGTCGACCGGTGGCGGGCTGCCGGGGTACGCATGGAGGACGCCCCGGGGGAGGAAGCCCCGCAGACCCTCGCCGGTCTGACGATCGTCGCCACCGGATCCCTCTCCACCTTCACCCGCGACGGCATCAAAGAGGCGATCGTCGCCGCGGGCGGGAAGGCCGCGAGCTCGGTGTCGAAGAAGACCGACTACGTCGTCGCCGGCGAGAACGCCGGATCGAAGCTCGAGAAGGCCGAGTCCCTCGGGGTGCCCGTCCTCGACGAGGACGGGTTCCGCACCCTGCTCACGACCGGGAACCTCGAGTGAGGGGATTCTGACCGACAGCGAGGCTCGATCCCGACTGGCGGCGGAGGCTGTGACGGAGGAACGTCACAGGCGGGGCCAAGTCGTCGGACAGCTTCGTCTGGAAGAGTGACGGTCATGAAGGCCATTCCCCGTGTGATCGCCGGTACCGCGGTCGTCCTCGCCGCCGTCCTCACCGCCGCACCGATCGGAGCCGGTCTCGCCGACCTCGTGCTCAGCCCCGATCATCACGGGAAGCAGCTCACCGCCGGGGCCGCACAGAAGACCGCCGCCGAGGCGGGCGAACCGTGGTCCGGCGGCACCCCGGAGGGGACGAGCCCGCCCGTCGGTGTCGACGGCTCCGACGTCGTCCCGCTCAGTCCGCGCAGTCTCGTTTCAACGGCACCGGTCCGCAGCGACGTCACGTTCCGCACGGCAGCGGGCTCCGGAGCGGAATCGCCCGAAGCGCGGATCACCGACCTCGCCGCGGACCTCCAGACCGGGGTCGATGCCGGCGAGATCACCCAGGCCGACGCCGACCGCGTGCTCGGGGACATGTCCTCCTACATCCGCGGTGAGAGGACCTGGCCCGAGCGCATGACCGTGTGATACGAAGGGGACCATGAGCTCGGTCGCGCACAGTTCTCACTGGGGAGCCTTCACCGCCGTCGTCGCCGACGACACCCTTGTCGACCTCGTTCCCGAACCGCGCGACCCGCACCCGAGCCCGATGATCGCCGACCTCGGCGAGTCCGTCGACTCTGGGCTGCGCGTCCGCCGTCCCGCGGCGAGGAGGTCGTGGCTCGAGGCCGTGCGGGCAGAACGGCGGTCCGCGGGACCGAGCGACCGCCTCGGCGAGGATCGGCACCGGCACGGTGAGCGCCGCGGAGCCGATCCCTTCGTCGAGATCGACTGGGACGAAGCCCTCGACCTCGCGGCCTCCGAACTCGATCGGGTGAGGACCGAGTACGGGAACGCCGCGATCTTCGGCGGCTCGTACGGCTGGTCGAGCGCCGGTCGCTTCCACCACGCACGGACCCAGCTCCACCGTTTCCTCAACTCGTTCGGCGGCCACACCTCGCAGGTGGGCAACTACAGCTTCGGGGCCGCGGCGATGATCCTGCCCCATGTGCTCGGGCCCGCCCAGTTCGCCAACGGCCGCCTGAGCAGCTGGGACGTCGTCTCCGAGCACACGCAGCTGTGGGTGATGTTCGGCGGACTCGCCCTGAAGAACACGCAGCTCGAATCCGGCGGGATCTCCGACCACACGATTCCGGGCCGACTGCGGGCGACGCGGGACAACGGCTGCGCGTTCGACTCCGTCTCCCCGATCAGGGACGACGCTCCCGACGTCATCGACCCGCAGTGGATGCCGATCCGACCGAACACGGACACCGCGCTCATGCTCGGACTCGGGCACACCCTGCTCACCGAGGGCCTCCACGACGAGGGGTTCCTCACCACCCGCTGCGTGGGCTGGGAACGGTTCCGGGACTACCTCGACGGAAGCGAGGACGGGACCGCCAAGGACGCCGACTGGGCGGCGGAGATCACCCGCATCCCCGCGGAGACGATCCGCGAGCTCGCCCGGAGCATGGCCGGGAACCGGACGATGATCTCCGTGGCCTGGTCGCTCCAGCGCGCCGACCACGGAGAGCAGCCGTTCTGGGCGGCCCTGGCGCTCGCGGCGATGCTCGGGCAGATCGGATTGCCCGGCGGCGGCTTCGGCTTCGGGTACGGGGCGACCGGGACGATGGGCAACTGGCAGTACCCGTTCCCCGCCCCGCGCCTGCCGGTGGGGGTCAACGCCGTGAGCGCCCCGATCCCCGCAGCTCGGATCGCCGACATGCTGCTGGCCCCGGGGGAGAAGTACCAGTTCAACGGCGAGGTCCGCCGCTACCCGGACACCCGCCTCGTCTACTGGGCGGGCGGCAACCCGTTCCACCACCATCAGGACCTCAACCGGCTCCGACGCGGCTGGGCCAGGCCGGAGACGGTCATCGTCCACGAGCCGTTCTGGACGGCGACGGCCCGGCACGCCGACCTCGTCCTGCCCGCGACGACGACGCTCGAGCGCAACGACCTCGGCGCGGCCTCCGGGGACCGACGGATCATTGCGATGCACCGGGCGATCACGCCGCGCCACGAGGCCCGCGCCGACTGGGACATCTTCCGTGCCCTCGCAGGCCGCCTCGGCGTCGCCGAGGACTTCACCGCCGGCCAAGACGAGATGGAGTGGATCGCCCACCTGTACACCTCCACGCGGTCCGCGGCAGCCGAGCACGGCATCGACCTGCCCGAGTTCGCCGACTTCTGGGAGGAAGGCGGCGTCGACATCCCGCAGGGCAGCACCGTGCTCCTCGAGGCCTTCCGCGCCGACCCCGTCGCGCACCCGCTCGAGACCCCGTCCGGGCTCATCGAACTCTTCTCGGCGACGATCGACGGCTTCGGCTACGACGACTGTCCGGGGCACCCCGCCTGGCTCGAACCGACCGAATGGCTCGGCGCCGCCGACGCCCCGGCAGGCTCTCTCCACCTCGTGTCCAACCAGCCCGCCCACCGTCTGCACAGCCAGCTCGACATGGCCGCCGGCAGCAGGGCAGCGAAGATCGGCGGCCGCGAACCCTGCCGACTCAATCCCGCCGACGCCGCCGCCCGCGGCATCGCCGACGGCGACATCGTCCGTGTCGTCAACGACCGCGGCGCCTGCCTGGCCGGCGTGCGCCTGAGCGAGGACATCAGCCCCGGGGTCATCCAGCTCTCCGCGGGAGCCTGGTATCAGGCCGCCGACCCGGGCATCGAGGACTCCCTCGAGGTCCATGGCAACCCGAACGTGCTCACCCGCGACCACGGCACCTCCCGGCTCGCCCAGGGTCCCGCAGCACTGTCGACCCTCGTGCGCGTCGAACCCTACCGTGGGCCCGAGCTGTCCGAGGTGACGGTGACGACGACACCCCCGCCCTTCGCGGGCTGAGGGAGCGGCACCGACTGAGCGTCCGGGCCGCGTCGGGCGGCCACCCGGGGTCGGACCGCCTCGGCGAGGGGGAGGTCACCATCGGCCTGTGCCGTCGACGACAGGGGACAGACTAGACTTGTCGGCAGTGATCACGACGATGAAAGGCAGGGAATGACGGAGTCCTCCGCAATCACCCCCGAGCAGGTCGCGCACTTGGCGTCACTGGCTCGGATCGCCATGAGCGAAGACGAACTGGCAGCACTCTCCGGCGACCTCACGACGATCCTGAGCAACGTCGCCCGGGTCAACGAGGCGGCAGGAGAGGACGTTCCGGCCACGAGTCACCCGATCGCCCTGACCAACGTCATGCGCTCCGACGAGGTGGGACCGACGCTGAGCAGCGAGCAGGCGCTCGCCGCCGCCCCGGCCTCCGCCGATGACAAGTTCCTCGTCCCCCAGATCCTCGGGGAGGAATGAGATGAGCGAACTCATTACCAAGAGCGCCCTCGAACTCGCCGCAGGTCTGGCATCCGGCGAGTTCTCCTCTGTCGAGGTCACCCAGGCCCACCTCGACCGGATCGCAGCGACCGAGGACGACTTCGGCTCGTTCATCACCGTCACCGACGAGCTCGCGCTGGCCACGGCCAAGGACGTCGACGAGAAGCGTGCCCGCGGCGAGGAGCTCCACGCGCTCGCCGGTGTGCCGGTCGCGCTCAAGGACCTCGTCGTCACCGAGGGTGTGCGCACGACCGCCGCCTCGAAGATCCTCGAGAACTGGGTCCCGCCCTACGAGTCGACCGTCCACAACAAGGTCAAGGACGCGGGTCTGCCCGTCCTCGGCAAGACCAACCTCGACGAGTTCGCGATGGGATCGACGACCGAGCACTCGGCGTTCGGGACAACCCGCAACCCGTGGAACCTCGAGCATGTGCCCGGCGGTTCCTCCGGCGGTGCCGCCGCCGCGCTCGCCGGCTTCCAGGCGCCCCTGTCGGTCGGCACCGACACCGGCGGCTCCGTCCGCCAGCCCGCCGCCTTCACCGGCACCGTCGGCGTCAAGCCCACCTACGGGTCGATCTCGCGCTTCGGCATCATCGCGATGGCCTCGAGCCTCGACCAGGTCGGACCGATGGGCCGCAGCGTCGCCGACGCCGCAGCGCTGCACAAGCTGCTCGCCGGTCACGACCCGCTCGACTCGACGTCCCTGCCCGACCCGGTCTCCGACTTCGTCGCGCTCGCCGAGAACGGCACCCTCAAGGGCAAGCGCCTCGGCGTCATCAAGCAGCTCACCGGTGACGGCTACGATGCCGGCGTGAGTGCGGCATTCACCGCGGCCCTCGACGTCGCCGCTGCCGCTGGGGCCGAGATCGTCGAGGTCGACTGCCCGTCGATCTCCTACGCCCTCGACGCGTACTACCTCATCATGCCCTCCGAGGTGTCCTCGAACCTCGCCCGCTACGACGGCATGCGCTACGGTCTGCGCGTCGAACCCGAGACGGGCCCGGTGACCGCCGAGACCGTCATGGCTGCGACCCGGGCCGCCGGCTTCGGCGCCGAGGTCAAACGCCGCATCATCCTCGGCACCTACGCGCTCTCGGCCGGGTACTACGACGCGTACTACGGGTCGGCGCAGAAGATCCGCACCCTCGTGCAGCGGGACTTCGCGAAGGCCTTCGACGCCGTCGACGTCCTCGTCTCCCCGACGGCCCCGACGACGGCCCTGAGGTTCGGGGCGGAGTCCGCGTCCGATCCGATGGCGCTCTACCTCGGCGACGTCGCCACCCTGCCGGCGAACCTCGCAGGCATCCCGGGACTCTCCCTGCCCGCCGGCCTCGCCGACGGCCTGCCCGTGGGCTTCCAGATCCTCGCTCCGGCCCGTCAGGACGCCATGATGTACTCCGTGGCCGGCCCGTTGGAGGCCGCCCTCGAGGCCGCCGGACCTCGCGTGCTCGACACCCTCGCGGAAGGACTGACCAAGTGAAATACGACGACGCGATCAAGAAGTACGATCCGGTCATCGGCATCGAGGTCCACGTCGAGCTCGGCACGGCGACGAAGATGTTCGACGCCGCCCCCAACACCTTCGGCGGGGGCCCGAACTCGAACATCACCCCGACCTCGCTCGGACTGCCCGGCTCCCTGCCCGTCGTCAACGCCAAGGGCGTCGAATACGCGATCCGGATCGGTCTCGCGCTCGGCTGCGAGATCGCCGAATCCTGCCGGTTCGCGCGGAAGAACTACTTCTACCCCGACGTGCCCAAGGACTTCCAGACCAGCCAGTACGACGAGCCGATCGCCGCCGAGGGTTCGGTGGAGATCGAACTCGAGGACGGCACCCCGTTCACGATCCCCATCGAGCGGGCGCACATGGAGGAGGATGCGGGCAAGAACACCCACGTCGGCGGTGCCACCGGCCGCATCCACGGCGCCGACCACTCCCTCGTCGACTACAACCGTGCGGGCGTCCCCCTCGTCGAGATCGTCACCCACCCGATCACCGGCACCGGGGAGCGCGCCGCGGAGGTGGCCGCCGCCTACGTCCGCACCCTGCGCGACATCTTCCGTGCCATCGGCGTCTCCGAGGCGAAGATGGAGCAGGGCAACGTCCGCGCCGACGTCAACGTCTCCCTCCGGGAGAGCCCCGACGCTCCGCTGGGCACGCGCACGGAGACGAAGAACGTCAACTCGTTCCGCTCGATCGAACGCGCCGTGCGCTTCGAGATCGCCCGCCAGGCGACCGTCCTCGAAGCCGGTGAGAGCGTCGTCCAGGAGACCCGGCACTTCCACGAGGACACCGGGGAGACGACCTCGGGCCGCGTGAAGTCCGACGCCGACGACTACCGGTACTTCCCCGAACCCGACCTCGTGCCCATCGTCCCCTCGCGGACCTGGGTAGCCGAGATCAAGGAGTCCCTGCCCGAGCTGCCCGCGCAGAAGCGCCGCCGGCTCACCGGCGAATGGGGCTTCAGCGACCTCGAGATGCGCGACATCGTCAACGCCGGCCTCCTCGAGGCCATCGAGGACACCGTCGTTGCCGGCGCTCCGGCGCCCGCGGCCCGCAAATGGTGGACCGGGGAGGTCGCTCGCCTGGCCAACCAGCGCGAGATCCACCCGACCGAGCTCGTCACCCCCGCCCAGGTCGCTGCGCTGGTCGCGCTGCTCGCCGACGGCAAGCTCAACGACCGCCTCGCCAAGGAGGTCCTCGCGGGCGTCGCCGACGGTGAGGGAGAACCCGCCGAGGTGATGAGTGCCCGCGGACTCGAGATCGTCGAGGACACCGGGGCCCTCGAGGCCGCCGTCGACGAGGCGATCGCGGCCAACCCCGACGTCGTCGAGAAGATCCGGGGCGGGAAGATGCAGGCCATCGGCGCGCTCATGGGTCCGATCATGAAGGCCACCCGCGGACAGGCCGACGCGGGCAAGGCCAAAGAGCTCATCCTCGCGAAGATCAACGGCTGAGCCGCGGGGGCGGCTGAGCCGAACTCAGGGTTGATCCAGCCACACCCTCTAGACTCTCCCCAAAGGACTCCGGGTCCGTCACTGGCCCCGGGAGTCCGGCAGGGAAGTCGGAGGGTGTGGCTTTTCGCATCCTCCCCGGTGGTGCCGCGACGACGATCGCCCGGCAGCACCGCAGCGTGCGTGGAGGTGGACACGGTGGCACATGCGTGGAAGTCGTTGTGGAAGAGCGAATGCGGTCGGACCGTGCCGATCTATCGGGTGCTCGTGCCCGAGAGCGTCAACGACGAGATCCTCGAGGCGTGGAAGGCGCGCGGATACCGGTACACCGCGGGGTCCCCGAGCGCGATCATGGTCACCCCGGGGATGCGACGGAACTTCTTCCGCACCTCGGCGACGTTCAAGGGCGGAACCGCGGCCGGCACCGCAGTGACCGCGGGCTTCGCGGCGCCCGGCGGCGTCGCGCTCCTCACCGGATTCCTCGACGCGGCCCTGACCTTCGGCGTCCTCGGCGGGGCGACCGCCGTGGGCACCGGCGTCTTCGCCGCGGTGACGGCCCCGAAGTACCTCCGTGACCCCAAACGCCTCAACCGCCGCAACCGACAGAAGGCGGCGAGCGCCGAATGGCTGACACCCGCGCGCCTTGGGTACCTGCCCGGACGCAAGGAGGGACGCGACACCGACGAGCAGCGCCTCTTCCACCTCGCCGTGACGATCGCGCGGAAGATCGTGCGCACCCGTGCGTGGACGCACCCGATACTCACCGACCATGTCTCCCGTGTCGACCTCGACCATGCGGTCGCCTCGATCGGGGTGCGGCTGTCCGAACTCGTGCGGCTGCGCGAGGAGATCGAGAGCATCAAGGACTCCGGCACGGCGAAGACCGTCGACGCCTACCTGGCGAAGCTCGCTGTCGCATTCACCTCGATGGCCAACCGTGTCGTCTCGATGCACGAGTACTACCTCCGGCTCCTCGAGCTCGACCAGCAGCTCATCCTCCTCCACAACTCGGAGCGCTCCCGTGAGCTCGGGGACCGGGTCCTCGACGTCCTCTCCCGCACCGCCGCCGACGACAACGCCGACTGGCAGTTCCGGGAGCTGCGCATCGACGCCGACTCCCAGTCGGAGGTCATCTCGGGTCTGCTCGTCGAACTCGAGCAGACCGCCGACACCTTCGACGACTTCGACGAGAGGCTCGCCGCGGCGCAGAAGTCCCTCGACGCGGGGGAGACGAGCAGCAGTCAGTAGGCCGTGCCTCAGTGGCCGAAGGGATCCGGGTCGACCCCGGGCATCCACGACCGGCCGGGTTCGTCGAAGCCTGCGGCGGCCTGCTCCTTCTTCCACTTCTTCGCCCAGCGCTTATCGAGGCGGTCGACGTAGAGCGTGCCCTGCAGGTGGTCGTACTCGTGCTGCATGATCCGGGCGAACCAGCCCTCTGCGCTCAGGGAGACCGGTGCCCCGGTCTCGTCGACGCCGTTGATCGTCACCCGCTCGGCCCGCTTGAGCGGGAAGTCGAGGCTCGGCACCGAGAGGCAGCCCTCTGTCTCCTCCGCCGGGTCGGGGCGGGTGTCGGGGATCCGGGAGGACACGAGCACGGGGTTGACGAAGACGCCGCGACGGCGCACCCCGGTGTCGTCGTCGGCGTGATAGACGAAGATCCGCTTGCCCACGCCGATCTGGGGTGCGGCGAGTCCGACGCCGTTGCTCGCGTCGAGGGTCTCGTGCATATCGGCGACAAGGGTTCGCAGGGCGTCGTCGAACTCCGTGACGGTCTCGGCGGGACGATGGAGGACGGGTTCGCCGTAGATGACGATGGGATGAACGGTCATGGACTCCATCGTATCCAGCCCGGCGCAGGGCCGTCCCGCTGCGAGCACGAACGCGGGTGCGCAGGGTGCCCAGCCCTGTCTCACACTGCGCGCTCGGGGCACCTCTGCGTCCGCCTCGGCGGACCTCCAAGCGACCCATCCGGGGACGTCGATTGCTCAGCGGTTCGCGACCGACTGGAGGCCTCAATCGATTCCACACTGCACCATCTCACCGCACTGACAGGCAATTCTGCGAATGTGTCGTCATGCGTCGAACTTTTTCGCCTCCAGCGAACACAGATTGTTGAGCAACCTCTGAAGAGGCGTGGCCGTCGCCTGCGTGGTTAAGATGGGCACTGGACGTCTCGTTCCACGAGATGACAGCCGCACCCGGGGCCGATGCCGCGGACCGGCGAGCCAGAAGGCACGCACACCTGGAAGGACTCGACTTGACCATCTACAGCAACGTCTCCGAACTGGTCGGCCGCACACCGCTGATCCGCCTCAACAAGGCGAGCGAGCGCACCGGTGCGGAGATCATCGGGAAGCTCGAATCGTACAACCCCGCGAACTCGGTCAAGGATCGCATCGGCGTGGCGATGATCGATGCCGCCGAGGCCTCCGGTCAGCTCCAGCCGGGCGGCACCATCGTCGAGGCGACCTCGGGCAACACCGGCATCGCGCTGGCCATGGTCGGCGCCTCGCGCGGGTACAAGGTCGTCCTCACGATGCCCGAGTCGATGTCGAAGGAGCGCCGTGCGCTGCTGCGCGCCTTCGGTGCCGAGCTCGTCCTCACCGACAAGTCCCTGGGTATGAAGGGCGCGGTCGAGAAGGCCGAGGAGATCGCCGCCGACGGTGCCGTCCTCGTGCGTCAGTTCGAGAACGAGGCCAACGCCGCGATCCACAAGGCGACGACCGGCCCTGAGATCCTCGCCGACACCGACGGCAAGGTCGACATCTTCGTCTCCGGCATCGGCACGGGTGGAACGATCTCCGGTGCCGGTGCGGCGCTCAAGGAGGCGAACCCCGAGGTGAAGATCGTCGCCGTCGAACCCGCCGCCTCGCCGCTGCTCACCGAGGGCAAGGCCGGACCGCACACGATCCAGGGCATCGGTGCGAACTTCGTGCCGGCGATCCTCGACACCGAGATCTACGACGAGGTCTTCGACGTCGACGCCGATGCCTCGTTCGATCGGGCCCGGACGGTCGCGCACGAGGAGGGGCTGCTCGTCGGCATCTCCTCGGGAGCCGCCCTCGTCGCCGCCGAGGAGGTCGCCTCGCGGCCGGAGAACGCCGGCAAGCGCGTCGTCGTCATCCTCCCGGACTTCGGCGAGCGCTATCTCTCGACGCCGCTGTTCTCGGAATACCTCGACGACTGAGGCGGCAAACACCTCGGCGAGGAATCGTCGGGGCCGAAAGACAGACGAGGGGACGTCGGCATGCGGCGTCCCCTCGGTCGTCGGTAGGGTCGACATCGACGACGGGAAGACTCGTGAAGGGGAGCGGCTTGATGAAGGCACTGTGGGCGATCGCGGCGGCGACTGCGGGAGCGGCGGCATACGGGCTCAGCCGCAAGGGCGTCCGGGAGGCGCTGCGCGAGGACCTCGACACGGTGCAGCGCCGGGATCCGGCGGCGTCGAACGACCTCGTCTCGATCCTCTCCTATCCGGGACTCCACGCGATCTGGGCGCACCGCGGCCTCCATCGGATGTGGCAGCACGATGAGCTCAAGGTCCCGGCACGCCTCCTCTCGCAGGCGGTGCGGGCGCTCACCGGCGTCGAGATCCATCCCGGCGCGACGATCGGCAGGCGCTTCTTCATCGACCACGCCAACGGCGTCGTCATCGGGGAGACCGCGGAGATCGGCGACGACGTGATGCTCTACCACCAGGTCACGCTCGGCGGCACGTCGATGGAGAAGACGAAGCGGCATCCCACGCTCGGCAACCACGTCCTCGTCGGCTCCGGCGCGAAGATCCTCGGGCCCGTCGTCGTCGGCGACAACTCCTCGGTCGGGGCGAACGCCGTCGTCGTCAAGGACGTCGCGCCGGACTCGAGCGCCGTCGGCATCCCCGCCACCGTCCGTCCCAAGCGCACCGGTGCGGTGCCGACCTCCGTACCCACGCCCGCGAAGCCCGACGCCGAGGCGGGACGCACCGACGCCGACCAGCGCACCGCCGATGAGGCGGACTTCGAGCTCTTCGACCCCGCCATCTGGATCTGAGCGGGCGAGCACCGGCGTCCCGCACCGTCTCCCGCGCTGACGCCGGCACCAAGTCTGCGCCCCGGCCCGGCGCCCACTTCGCTCCCGGGCTTGCGCCCACCCCGCTCGCCGACCCACCGCCTCTCCGAGGAGGATCCGGTGCGAACTTCGGCTCTAATTCGCATCGGATCCTCCTCGGGGCCGCCCGCCGCGGCACCCCGTGGGGTTTTGAGCGCTGTGCGGTCAAACCTGCGCGCCTCGGAATCGTGCGCACGAACCCCTCGCCGTGAGCCCCGCGCCTGCATGGGGTGTCGGCTGACTCGCGGTCACGTCGGTGTGGACGGGCACTCGAGGGAAGCGCTCCGCGTGCTCCTGCCCTCCGGCCGTGGCACTATCGCTGTCCCGCCGCTGCGTTGCCGCCTCCGCTGAGTCCACGAGGTGGATCCAGTGCGGATTCGGCTCGGGAATCGGACTGGATGCACCTCGGCGGCCACGCCACTCGTGCGTGCCACCCTGTGCACGGCGACACCGACTCGGGTGCATTCTGCCTGTGGACCAGACCCGACTCTCCACAGGGCCGATCGCAGGTCTACCGTGCTCGGGGTGTTCGGGCTGAGCCTGGGCCGTATGTGGAACTCGATGAACGAACCCGTGACCTTCCGACCGGCGTCGATCCCCTTCACAATGACGTCCGCCGACCGCCCCGACGTCACCCGTTACGCACTGCTGACGGAGAAGCGGTTCGTCCAGCTCTTCCGCGGGGTCTGGATCGACGTCGACGCTGAGACCGAGCTGCCGGTGCCGCGGTGGGCTGATGACCGCTGGATTGCTGAATGGACCAAGCTCAAAGGGCTGAGGCTCCTCCACCCGGACGTCGCCGGCAGTCATGCCACCGCCGCCCGGCTCTACGGGCTTCCGCTTCCGGCCCGCTTCGACGCTGGTCCACTTCACGTGGCCAGCGGTTCGAAGGACCTGCGCATCGATCGGCCCGAGGTGGTTCTCCACCGGTCGAAGTTCCATGAGCGTCAGACGGTCGGACTGCTCGACGTCGATCTCGTGGCGATTCCGCTTCTCGTCGTCCAGCTCGCATCGGAGCTCACGCTGGCCGAGCTCGTCGCTCTCGGGGATGCCGCGATCGGACGGCAGGCCGGCGGACCGTACATCTCCCTCGACGAACTGCGGCAGTGTGTCCTCGACCGACCGAGGATCAGCGGCCGCAGGAAGGTCGAGCGAGCGCTCGCCCTCATCCGACCGACCGTGGACTCCTCCCGCGAGACGTGGCTGCGATTGTGGCTGGTCGACCACGGCTTTCGCGAGCCCGTCGTCCACCCTGCGGTGCCGAGCGAAGCCGGGCGCTGCCTCCTCCACCCCGACCTCGGATACCCCGAACTGCGGATCGCGATCGAGTACGAAGGCGACCAGCATCGCTCCTCGCCCGAGCAGTTCGCCGCCGACATCCGCCGCCGTGAGCTGCTCGAGGCGGAAGGCTGGGTGGTGCTCAGGGTGACCAAGCGCACCGACATGGCAGCGTTCGCGCGGACCCTGTCCGCCCATGTCGTCCGCCGAGGCGGTCGCGCCTGACCTCGACATGCATGGGGTGGCGAACGTTCCCTGAGCGCGGCGCGCTCGGACCGCAGAGACATGGTCCGACTGACGTGGACCCTCGCCGAGGTGGCTGCTGCGCGGTCCGCAGCCTCGTCCCCGAGGAGGATCGGGTCCGAAACTGGGCCCAATATCGGACTGGATCCTCCTCGGGATCGTGGGTGGACGCCCCGGCCGCACGGGTGGCCCTAGGGCGCGGGACCGCCTCGGCGAAGGAATTCCGAATCGGGGAATACATCTGCGGACCTGACTGTTAAGATTTCAACAAGTTACTTCAAAACTGAAGTTTTAACGGCTGTAGGCTGGCTTCGGGCCGACCACAGAGACGAGGAGCAGTCATGGAATTCGGAATCTTCACCATCGGCGACGTCACCACGGACCCGACGAACGGCACCACGGTGTCGGAGCACCAGCGGATCAAGAACACGGTCGAGCTCGCGAAGAAGGCCGAAGAGGTCGGCCTCGACGTGTTCGCCACCGGCCAGCACCACAACCCGCCGTTCGTTGCACCGGCCAACCCGCTGGTGCTGCTGGCGAACATCGCCGCACAGACCGAGAAGCTCAAGCTGTCGACGGCGACGACCCTCATCACGACGACCGACCCGGTGCGCATCGCCGAGGACTACTCGTACGCCCAGCATCTGGCCGACGGTCGCCTCGACCTCATCATGGGGCGCGGCAACACCGGACCGGTCTACCCGTGGTTCGGCAAGGACATCCGCGCGGGCATCCCGCTCGCGGTCGAGAACTACAACCTCCTCTACCGTCTGTGGCGGGAGAAGAACCTCGACTGGGAGGGCAAGTTCCGCACGCCGCTCAACGGCTTCACGGTCACCCCGTGGCCGCTCGACGACGTCCCGCCGTTCGTCTGGCACGGGTCGATCCGCAGCCCCGAG
The DNA here is from genome assembly GCF_050562175.1 of Brevibacterium sp. K72. Taxonomy (NCBI): domain Bacteria; kingdom Bacillati; phylum Actinomycetota; class Actinomycetes; order Micrococcales; family Brevibacteriaceae; genus Brevibacterium; species Brevibacterium sp. K72. The sequence continues at coordinate 3,599,967 of NZ_CP191582.1, read as the reverse complement.
ATCGCCGAGCAGGCCGCCTACTACGGTGACGGCTTCTTCCACAACAACATCTTCTGGCCCACCTCGCACACCGCGCGCATGGTCCAGCTCTACCGCCAGCGCTACGAGTACTACGGCCACGGCACGGCGGAGCAGGCGATCGTCGGCCTCGGCGGTCAGGTGTTCATGCGGAAGAACTCGCAGGATGCGGTCAAGGAGTTCCGTCCCTACTTCGACAACGCCCCGGTCTACGGCCACGGTCCCAGCCTCGAGGACTTCTCGACGCAGACCCCGCTGACCGTGGGATCGCCGCAGGAGGTCATCGAACGGACCCTGAGCTTCCGCGACTGGGCCGGCGACTACCAGCGCCAGATGTTCCTCATCGACCACGCCGGTCTCCCGCAGAAGACGGTGCTCGAACAGCTCGACATCCTCGGCGAGGAGGTCGTGCCGGTCCTCCGCGAGGAGTTCGCCAAGGGCCGTCCGGCCGACGTGCCCGATGCCCCGAGCCACGAATCGCTCGTCATCCGCCACCGCGAGGGACGCGACCCCATCCCCGGCGGCGGACCCGGCTCGAAGGCGTACGAGGACCGTGAGGCCCGCGCGGCCGAAGCGAAGAAGGCCAAGGAAGCCGAAGAGCGCGAAGCAGCAGAATCAGGAGCGCAGAGCGAATGAAGATCCTCGCAGTCACCACCTCGCTGAGTGAGAACTCGACGACGCAGAAGCTCGCGGACAGGATCATGGCCGCGGCCGCCTCGGCGGCGGAGTCTGCCGGAATCGAGGCGACGACGGAGAGCATCAACGTCCGTCGGCTCTCGACCTCGCTCACGGACATGGCGCTCACCGGGTTCCGGTCCGAGGAGCTTGAGGAGGCGTACCGGAAGGTCGCCGAGGCGGATGCGATCATCACCGTCACCCCCGTGTACAAGGTGGCACCGGTGGGACTGCACACGCTCTTCTGGCAGCTCATCGACGAACAGGTCCTCGCGGGCACCCCGGTGCTCATCGCCACGACCGGCGGCACGGCCCGCCATTCGCTGGCCGGGGACACCGCGATGCGCCCGATGCTCAGCTACCTCAAGGGCATCGTCGTGCCCACGACGGTGTTCGCCGCGACCGACGACTGGGGCAGCGCGGAGGGCGGGCGTGCGCTGACCTCCCGCGTGCGCCAGTCCGCGGAGGAGCTCATCGAGCTCACCGCGGCGGTGCGCGGACTCACGGGCACCGAGGCGGCAGCGACCGACGACTCACCGGGCAACGAGGGGCCGGACAGCCTCGCCCCGCACCGGGTGACCATCGGACGGGGTGAGAAGCGCAGCGTCAGTGACGAGTTCGACCCCGAGCGCATCACCCCGTTCGCGCAGCTGCTCGAGGGCTGACGATGTCCGAGACCACCGCAGCCCCGGTCATCCGATTCGGGCGCGGCCGGGAGGAACGCGCCCAGGAGGCATGGCGGACGTACTTCGAGACCTCACAGCGCATCCGGCAGGTCCTCGACGACCGCCTCAAGGAGCAGGCGGGGATGAGCGTGAGCGACTACAACACCCTTCTGCTCCTCTGGGAGGCGCCCGAGCGGACGCTGACGATGGGGACGCTGGCGAAGCGCCTCGTGTTCTCGCCGTCACGGCTCAACTACCGGATCAAGGTGCTCGAGGACGCCGGGCTCGTCGAGAAGCTCGCGTGCGCCGCGGACCGGCGATCGCACAACATCCGCCTCACCGAGGCGGGTGGTCGCCGGTTCCTCGACGCCGCCCGGCTGCACAGCAGGGCGATCGACGAGGTGTTCCTCTCCCACGTCGACGATGCGGAGCTCGAGGTCATCGACACCGTGTTCGCCCGTATCGCGAAAGCCCTTCCGTGAGCGGATGAGACTCGTGCCACAATTGTCCCTATGACGATCACGACCATCGCCTTCCCCGACTCCGACCTCCGCAATCGCGTCATCGCCAGGATCCCCGCGCACCAGCGCGCGAACGTCGACTTAGTCGTCTACTCGGACAAGGAGAAGTCGGCGAAGCTGAGCAAGGACGACGTCGACGTCGTCGTCCTGCCCTACATGGATTCGGCCGGCACGATCGAGCTTCTGCCGGAACTGCCCAATCTCCGGCTCGTCATCACCCAGACGACGGGCTACGACCCGGTCGCGCACCTGCCCGAGAAGGGCATCGAGGTCGCCACCGCCTCGGGAGTGCACACCGGAGGCACCGCGGAGCTCGCGCTGGCGCTCACCCTTGCGAGCCTGCGCGGAATCGACGACGCGGTGCGCAACCAGGTCTCGCGGACCTGGGACCACAGGCGCTACCGGTCGCTGCAGGACCGGCGGGTCATGGTCGTCGGTGTCGGGGAGATCGGGCGGGCGATCGCCGACCGGTTCGCCCCCTTCGAGGTCGAGCTCACCCGGGTGGGCACGACCGCCAGGGAGGACGACCGCGGCAGGGTCCACGGCGTCGACGAACTGCCCGACCTCCTTCCCCACACCGACGTCGTCGTCCTCATCATCCCGCTCACGGACTCGACGCACCACCTCGTCGACGCCGAATTCCTCCGGCAGCTGCCGGACAACGCGCTCATCGTCAACGTCGCCCGCGGCAAGGTCGTCGACACCGATGCCCTCGTCGCGGAGCTGTCGACCGGACGCCTCCATGCGGCCCTCGACGTCATGGACCCCGAGCCGCTGCCGGAGAACCACCCGCTGTGGGGAACCCCGAACACACTCATCACTCCGCACGTCGGCGGCGACACCTCGGCGTTCGAACCGCGGGTCGTCAAGATCCTTGCCGAACAGGTGCGCCGGATCAACGACGGGGAGAAACTCCTCAACGTCGTTGCCGAGGACTGAGGTCAGCTGAGGCATTCCCGCCTGAAAGCCCACGTGAGAAGGGGTGCCGGCTCGACCGGCCGGGTCGAAACCGGCACCCCGAAACCCTGGTTCCACGATGCGAGAACGGGGCCGACGGATGCCGGACAGGGGCGTAGAGTGCCCCCATGAGCATCGATACGGACACCTCAGCACCGGACATCAAACCCCGTTCCCGCGATGTCACGGACGGACTCGAGAGCACCGCCTCGCGCGGCATGCTCCGGGCCGTCGGCATGGGCGATGACGACTGGGCGAAGCCGCAGATCGCCGTCGCCTCGTCGTGGAACGAGATCACGCCGTGCAACCTCTCGCTCCAGCGCCTCGCCGGTGCCGCGAAGGAAGGCGTGCACGCGGCGGGTGGGTACCCGCTCGAGTTCGGCACGATCTCCGTCTCCGACGGCATCTCCATGGGGCATGAGGGCATGCACTACTCGCTCGTCTCCCGCGAGGTCATCACCGACTCCGTCGAGACCGTGATGAGCGCCGAACGCCTCGACGGCTCCGTGCTCATGGCCGGCTGCGACAAGTCGATCCCCGGCATGCTCATGGCAGCCGCCCGCCTCGGACTCTCGAGCGTCTTCCTCTACAACGGCTCGATCATGCCGGGCACAGCGAAGCTCTCCGACGGCACGGAGAAGGAAGTCACCCTCATCGACGCGTTCGAAGCCGTCGGCGCCTGCCGGGCGGGAACGATGTCACGCCAGGACGTCGACGCCATCGAACGTGCCGTGTGTCCCGGTGAAGGCGCGTGCGGCGGCATGTACACGGCGAACACGATGGCCTCGGCCGCCGAGGCGATGGGCATGTCCCTGCCCGGCTCCGCCGCCCCGCCGGCGATCCACCGCAACCGCACGATCTACGCCCGCCAGTCCGGTGAGGCCGTCGTCAACCTCCTGCGCAAGGGCATCACTGCGAAGGACATCATCACGAAGGAGTCGCTGCACAACGCGATCGCCGTCGTCATGGCCTTCGGCGGGTCGACGAACGCCGTCCTCCACCTCCTCGCGATCGCCGCCGAAGCCGGCGTCGACCTCGAACTCGACGACTTCAACCGGATCGGGGACAAGGTGCCCCACCTCGGCAACGTCAAGCCCTTCGGCGAGTACGTGATGAACGACGTGTTCAAGATCGGCGGCGTGCCCGTGATCATGAAGGCCCTCCTCGACGCCGGTCTCCTCAACGGCGACTGCCTCACCGTGACGGGCCGGACCGTGGCCGAGAACCTCGCCGAGATCAACCCGCCCGACCCCGACGGCAAGATCCTCCGGGCGCTCAACAACCCGATCCACGCAACCGGCGGACTCACCGTGCTCCGCGGCTCGCTCGCCCCCGAGGGCGCCGTCGTCAAGTCCGCGGGCTTCGACGCCGACGTCTTCGAAGGCACGGCACGGGTCTTCGACCAGGAGCAGCCGGCGATGGATGCGGTGCTGAACGGCGAACTGAAGAAGGGTGACGTCGTCGTCATCCGCTACGAAGGCCCCAAGGGCGGGCCGGGCATGCGCGAGATGCTCGCGATCACCGGTGCGATCAAGGGCGCGGGCATCGGCAAGGACGTCCTCCTCATCACCGACGGCCGCTTCTCCGGAGGGTCGACCGGGCTGTGCATCGGCCACGTCGCGCCCGAGGCCGTCGACGGCGGACCGATCGCCCTCGTCGAGGACGGGGATAAGATCACCGTCGACATCGCCGCCCGGTCGATCGAACTCCACGTCGACGAGGAGGTGCTGGCCGAGCGTCGCACGTCGTGGACGCTGCCGGAGAACCACCGACTCACCGGCGTGCTCGGCAAGTACGCGAAGCTCGTCCAGTCGGCCTCGACCGGGGCCGTCTGCCGCTGACCGTCGACGGGAGCCGCACCATGCGCATCGTCATCCTCGATGACTACCAGGACGTCTCCCGGGACTTCGAGGACTGGTCGGTCCTCGACGCCGACATCGACGTCGTCACCCGGCCGGTCACCGATACCGCGGATCTCGAGTCCCTCCTCGCCGGCGCCGAGGTGGTCGTCGCCATGCGCGAACGCACCGTCTTCGACGCCGACCGTCTGAGCCGGCTGCCCGATCTGCGGCTCTTCGTCACCACGGGGGCCGCGAACGCCTCGATCGACCTCGAGGCGGCGAGGGCACACGGGGTCACGGTGTGCGGCACCGAGGCCCCGCGGACGGCGACTCCGGAGCTGACGTGGGGACTCATCCTCTCCGTGCTCCGGCAGATCCCCGCGGAGGATGCGCGAGTGCGCGCCGGGGGCTGGCAGGAGACGATCGGGGGAGACCTCGCCGGGTCCCGCCTCGGCGTCATCGGTCTGGGCCGGCTGGGATCGCGGGTCGCCGCGGTCGGCAAAGCCTTCGGGATGGACGTCGTCGCGTGGAGTCAGAACCTCACCGCGGAGCGGGCGGCGGAGGTCGGGGTGCGGGCGGTGGACAAGGACGAGCTGCTCGCCACCTCCGATGTCGTGACGATCCACTACAAGCTGGGCGAGCGCAGCCGGGGTCTCATCGGCGCCGCGGAGCTCGCGCGGATGAAGCCGAACGCGATCCTCGTCAACACCTCCCGGGCCGGGCTCGTCGACACCGAGGCGCTGCTCGCCGTGCTCGCGGACGGGCGGATCCGCGGCGCCGGACTCGACGTCTTCGACACCGAACCCCTGCCGGGCGATCATCCGATGCGCCGTGCCCCGCGCACCGTGCTCACCCCGCACCTCGGCTACGTCACCGAGGAGACCTATCGGGTCTTCTACCCGCAGGCCGTCGAGGACATCGCGGCGTGGACCGCGGGGGAGCCGATCAGGGTGCTCACGTAGGGCTTGACCTCCCGGGCCCACCCGCGGCCACCGTTTCGCTGAGAATGCGAAGCCGCGGCGGCCAAGCAGTCCTGTCAGCGGCGTGTCGCCCGTAAACTCGCGGATCGTCAATGCCACTTCGTCTCTAGTCGATTGCCTTCTTTGTGTTAGTGATCACAGTTGGCTACAGTGAGCTGTATCTTCAGTTTCCGGTGAGTAACCAGTCAGGTTGTGCTCAGCTGAACTGTTCGATTGGCCGTGCGAGCGAAGGAAGTCTGATCGTTGATGATTGACAGTGCGTTTGAGATTCGTCGGGAGATCTACACTCTGCTTCCCTGCCCGATGCGCCATCGCATCTGCCATGAGAGGACCGCGTCGACCACTGCCCTCTAGGCCTCGCCACGGGGAAATACATCCTTCGACGGTTCATCAACTACTTCATCCTGGCATTCATTGCCACAGTGACGGCCTATATCGCGGCCAGTGCTTTCATGGACCCCGCGGCACGGTACCGCGGACAGAATCCTCCCTTGTCAGAGGCGTCAATCCAGTCGATCCTCAACGGTCATGGAACCAATCCGGACGTCCCCATCCTCCAGCGCACATGGGCCTGGCTGACGAACATCTTCCTGCATGGAGACTTCGGCACCACGGTCAACGGCAGTCCGGTGCTCACTGAGATCATGACCCGCGCCGGAGTGAGTCTCAAACTGCTGCTCATCGGTACGCTTCTCGGTGCGCTTCTCGGTGTCGTGCTCGGTGTTTGGGGAGCCGTAAGGCAATACAAGGGATCTGATCAGCTAGTGACTTATGCGTCCTATCTGATAATTGCCACGCCGACGTTCGTCATCGGTGTCGTGCTGATGATCCTCGCTACCAATTTCAACAATGCGGTCGGCGACAACCTCATACGCTTCACCGGTGAATACACGGTCGATATCGACCCTGGATTCTTTCCGTGGCTGGCAGATCAGTTCTCCCATATGTTGCTGCCGACGATCGCCCTGATCCTCATGAGCGCTGCCACGTACTCGCGCTATCAGCGGTCGGTCATGCTCGATGTGCTCAGCTCCGATTTCATACGCACAGCCCGATCCAAAGGGCGGACACGGAGATCCGCGCTCGTCCGACACGGAGTGAGGGTCGCTCTCATCCCGATGTCGACCTACTTCGCGTACGCATTCGGCACTCTGGTCGCCGGTTCCGCGATGCTCGAAGTCGTCTTCTCCTGGAAGGGGATGGGCGAATTCACCATCAACTCCATTCTCCAATCCGATATCAACGCAGCGGCCGGGTCTGTCCTGTTCATCGCGGTCCTGACACTCATCTCGTCGACGCTGTCCGAGGTGCTCTACGCTGCACTCGATCCGCGAGTGAGGATCTGACATGGCTACTGATATTCCGATCTCAACCACTCCGGACACCGAGGTCGTCGCCCAGCGGTCTCGTCCTACGTCCCGGGCGAAGCTGATCTGGCGACGGCTCAAAGCCACCCCTCGCTTTTGGGTCGGCGGGATCATGCTTGCCTTCTTCGTCCTTTTCGCCGTGTTCGGCAACACCATCAACATCTACTCGCCGACCGACCAGGACATCTTCGCGCTCAACCAGCCTCCCAGCGCTCAGCATTGGTTCGGCACGAATGCGATCGGTCAGGACATCTACGCGCAGACTGTGGCTGGGCTCCAGAAATCACTGCTCATCGGCATCATCGCCGGGCCCGCCGCAAGCATCCTCGCGGCGATCATCGGTTCCACCGCCGGCTATTTCGGTGGGCGCGTCGAGGTCGTCATCGTCTGGTTCATCAACCTGCTGCTCGTCCTCCCTGCGTTCTTCATCCTCGTCCTGCTCTCGCCGCTGCTGCGGCAGCTGTCGTGGGTGGCGATCGTCGTCTTCCTCGCTCTGTTCGGGTGGATGATCATGGCGCAGGTCGTCCGCAACCAGACCAAGGCGATCAAGGACCGTGACTTCGTCAAGGCAGCCCGGTACATGGGAGTCTCGACCCCGCGCATCCTCAGCCGCCACATCGTCCCCAACGTCGCTTCGATCCTCATCGTCGACGCCACTCTCGGAGTGGTCTCGGCCATCCTCGCCGAGACGTCGCTGAGCTATTTCAACCTGGGCATTCAGAAGCCAGACGTCTCGATCGGCACGCTTCTTGCCGAGGGATCCGGCGCCGCCGTCACCAGACCGTGGCTCTTCGTCTTCCCTGCCGGCGTCCTTGTCCTCATGCTGTTCGCCATCAGCCTGATGGCTGACGCTCTGCGCGACGCGATCGATCCGACATCAGGAGCCAATCGTGACTGACATCCTCAACTCCGTACCCACACTGCCGACCTCCGATTCACCGATTCTCGAGGTCAGAGATCTGACGGTCACGTTCCCCAACTCGAACGGCGATGTGAAGGCAGTGCGCGGGGTCAACTATTCCGTCCGACCGGGAGAGTTCCTCGGCATCGTCGGCGAATCGGGTTCGGGGAAATCGGTGTCGTCGATGGCCGTGATGGGACTCCTTCCGTCGAACGCGGTGGTGGAAGGCTCGATCAGCTACCGGGGCAGAGAACTCTTGGGCATGCCCGATGAACAGATGTCTCGGCTGCGCGGTTCCGAGATCGCGATGGTCTTTCAGGATCCGCTCTCAGCACTCACTCCTGTCTACACCATCGGAGAGCAGATCGCCGAGGGACTGCTCCTTCACGATGCGTCATTGAGCAAGGACGCCGCGCATGACCGCGCGATCGAGTTGCTGCGCATCGTCGGCATTCCTGTGCCTGAACGCCGGGTCAACGCCTATCCTCATGAGTTCTCCGGCGGAATGCGCCAACGGGCCATGATCGCGATCGCGATCGCCAACGATCCTGATCTCATCATCGCCGACGAGCCGACCACCGCACTCGACGTCACCATCCAAGCACAGATCCTCGAGGTGCTGCAGAAGGCGCGGGAGATCACCGGGGCCGCCGTCGTACTCATCACGCACGACCTCGGCGTCGTAGCCGGCAACGCTGACCGGATCGCCGTCATGTATGCGGGACGACTGGTCGAGACAGGGCCAGTCGAGAGCGTGTTCTCCCGCCCGCAGATGCCGTATACATCCGGTCTGCTGCGGTCCGTGCCCAATCTGGCGACTGCGGGCACTCAACGGTTGGTGCCTCTCGAGGGCAGGCCCCCGTCACTGTCGAACCTTCCTACCGGGTGTCCTTTCGCACCGCGTTGCCCCATCGCGCTCGACATCTGCCGCGAAGTCGAGCCGGAACTGAAAGGCCATGGCATCGCCGGAACATCCGCAGCATGCCACCGCGCCGACGAGATTGCGTCGGGAACGCTGACCGCAGCGGAGATCTTCCCGCGCCCTGATCCGGTGCAGAGGAAAGCCAGGGACCTCGGGGCGGCGCAGATCCTCGAGGTCACGGATCTGCAGAAGCACTATCCCCTGCTCAAGGGAGCCGTCTTCAAACGACAGATCGGTACAGTCAAGGCCGTCGACGGCATCGATTTCGAGATCAAGGCAGGACAGACACTCGGCCTTGTCGGTGAATCTGGCTGCGGCAAGTCGACGACGATCGGGGAGATCCTCGAGATGGTCGCACCGCAGAAGGGTTCGATCGTCATCAACGGAGTCGACGTGTCGACTCTGTCGAAGCGGGAACGTCTGGCGCTGCGCAAGGACGTGCAGGTCGTCTTCCAGGACCCGATGGCTGCGATCGATCCGAGACTGCCCATCGCCGATGTCATCGGTGAACCCCTCACGGTGCATGGAGTCCGGTCGGCCGAGCGGCACCGCAGAGTTGAGGAGATGCTTGACCTGGTCGGACTCGACCCCTCGATGGCCGATCGGTATCCTCATGAGTTCTCCGGCGGCCAACGTCAGAGGATCGGAATTGCCCGAGCCTTGGTGACGAATCCAAGCCTCCTCGTCCTCGACGAACCGGTATCGGCTCTCGACGTCTCAGTTCAGGCCGGGGTCATCAACCTTCTCGAAGACCTCCGCGACTCACTCGGACTGTCCTATCTGTTCGTCGCCCACGACCTCGCCGTCGTCCGGCAGATCTCTGATTTCGTAGCGGTGATGTACCTGGGACGCATCGTGGAATACGGGGGTTCGGACGAACTCTATGCGAGTCCGAAGCACCCCTATACCCGGGCACTCATGTCGGCGATCCCGGTGCCCGATCCGCTCGTCGAACGCTCCCGCGAACGTGTACTTCTCTCCGGGGACCTGCCCAGCCCGACCGACGACATCAGCGGCTGCAACTTCCGCACTCGCTGCCCGCTCTACCTCCTGCTCGACCCCGAACGGCAGCAGATGTGCGCGCAGATCGATCCGCAGCCGAGTCCCTCGGGCGAGAGCCTGGTGGCCTGCCACCATTCGGAGCTGATCGGCGAGCTCGATCACCCCCACTGAACCAGCACAACCCGCTCAAGGAAAGGCAAGAACAATGATGATCAGGATGAGAAGGGCGACAGTGGTCGTCGCCGCGACCGCCGCTCTGGGGCTGGCTCTCTCCGGCTGCCAGCAGCAGAACAACGGCTCGGGCGGAGTGGACAGCGACAAGGCGGACAAGGAGATCTCGGCACTGCCGACCACCGATTACCAGAAGGCGAGCTACGACGAGGTCGCCGACGGCGGTACTCTGACCTACCCGATGACGGAGATTCCGGCGAGTCTGAACTACTATCACGCCGACGGCGCGCACGTCGACAACAACAATCTGTACGGAACCTCGCTCGGCGGACCGATCTCCATCAAAGCGGACGGCACGTGGGAGGTCGACAAGAACTACGCAGAGAGCGTTGAAGTCGCCAGCGAGGACCCACTGGTCATCGACGTCAAGCTCAACAAAGACGCCGTGTGGGAAGACGGCACCCCGATCGACGTCGAGGACTACAAAGCCTTCTGGAAGACCCGCGACGGAAAGTCCGACGAGTACCAGGTCGCATCGACGAAGGGCTACGAAGACATCGAGTCGATCGAACCCGGGGCGGACAAGTACGAAGTGAAAGTGACTTTCAAGACGCCCAACATCGATTGGCCGAACTACATTGCGGCTCCGCTGCCGAATGAGATCAGTGAGGACCCCGAGGTCTTCAACAAGGAGTACACCAAGAAGGTGCTGCCCTCCAACGGTCCGTTCAAGGCCGAGAGCGTCGACAACAAGTCCGGTGTCATCACCATGGTGCGCAACGACAAGTGGTGGGGCCAGACCCCGAAGCTCGAGAAGGTCGTCTTCAAGGTCGTGTCGCAGGCGCAGCAGGCTCAGGCTTACGCGAACAAGGAGATCGACGTCGTCGATGTCGGCACCGACGGCGACGCGTATCAGACGGCGAACAACCGTGAAGACGGCGCCATCTACAAGTCGCAGGGAATGCAATGGACTCACCTGACGATGAACGCCGAGAAGGGCGCATTGAAGAACCAGGAAGTCCGTGACGCCATCGGCAGGGCAGTCAATCGCGAAGCGATCGCCCAGGCGGCCATCGGCCCGGTCGAGGCTCCGGTGACCTTGGTTAACAACTACACCTTCATGCCCGGTCAGAAGGGCTACCAGGACAACACCGGCGGCAGTCTGGATTTCGATCCCGAAGCGGCGAAGAAGATCCTTGACGACGCCGGATGGACACCCGGCGACGGCGGAGTCAGGGAGAAGGACGGCGAGAAGCTCCAATTCAAGATCGTCGTCCCTGCAGACACCGCATCGAATGCGCAGCGGGCTGAGCAGATCATGAAAGATCTAAACGAGGTCGGCTTCAAGATCGAGCTGGAGACCGTCCCGGTCGCCGCGTACTTCGCCGACAACATCCTCAACGGCAATTTCGATATGGCGACGTTCACCTGGGAAGGCACGGCGTTCCCGATCTCGTCGGGTTCGAACCTGTTCTACCCCGCCGACTCGGAGCAGAACTACTCGAAGATCTCGAGCGACGAGATCGGTGAGAAGTTCAAGGCTGCGACAGCGACGCTCGATGAGGAAGAGGCCCGTAAGCTGGCCAACGAAGGCGATGCGGCGATCTTCAAGCTCAAGCCGGTGATTCCGATCTACCCGACTCCGTACGTGTGGGGAGTCAAGGACGACATCGTCAGCCTCGGACCCCGCCAGCTTGAGACGCCTGATTGGACGACCATCGGCTTCAAGGACTGAGGCGACTGATATGACTGTCCATACAACCGGAGCGGCCAGAGGTTCGCTCACCTGATCTCCGGCCCCGTGGTTCCACGTTCTCCCACGGGGCCGGTCTCAAACGCATCATCGGGAGCGCTCCGGAGTTCGGGTGAGAAGACGCAGGACGCGGGCGGAATGATTCCGCCCGCGTCCTGCGGGTTGTTCCTCAGCGGACCACGGGAGTCCGCATCACCTCGGCGAGGGTCAGTTCACCTCGGCGGGATCGGCCGAGACCCGACCGCCGTTCTCGAGGGCATCGATCGAGGCCATCTGAACGTCGGTGAGTTCGAAGTCGAAGACGTCGAAGTTCTGGGCCATGCGCTCGCGGCTGTTCGACTTGGGGAAGAGGATGTGGCCGCGCTGCAGGTGCCAGCGGATGATGACCTGGGCCCACGACTTGCCGTGGGCGGCCGCGATCTCGCCGATGACGGTCGACGCGTAGTCGACGCTGCCCTGGCCGAGCGGTCCCCACGCCTCGATCTTGATGTCGTTCTCGGCGAGGAGGGGACGGGTCTCGATCTCCTGGAACTGCGGGTGGAGCTCGATCTGGTTGACGGCCGGGATGATGCCGGTCTCAAGGATCGCCGGCAGGTACCGGTAGTCGAAGTTCGAGACGCCGATCGACCGGGTCAGGCCCTCGTCGCGGTAGGAGGGGAAGGCCTCCCAGGTCTCGACGGCCTTGTTCTGGGCCGGTGCCGGCCAGTGGATGAGGTAGAGGTCGACGTAGTCGAGGCCGAGCTTGCCGAGGCTCTCCTCGAGCGCGCGGCGCGACTCGGCCGCACCCTGGCGGTCGTTCCACAGCTTGGTCGTGATGAAGAGCTCGTCGCGGGCGATGCCGGAGTTCTTCAGGGCGCGACCGACGCCCTCTTCGTTGCCGTAGACGGCAGCGGTGTCGATGTGACGGTAGCCGACCTCGAGCGCGTCGGTGACGATGCGCTCGGTCTCGGCCGGGTCGACCTTGAAGACGCCGAAGCCGAGCTGGGGGATGGTCTTGCCGTCGTTGAGAGTGAGAGTGGGAACCGACATCATGTCGCCTTTCGTCACGGATGGGAGTCTGATCGGCGCCCGGTGGGGCGCCTCGACGGGTTCAGCTGCCGGTCTCCGGCACCTGATCCGAGCGTACAACGGCACAAGGTCCGTGGATCATTCCCGGTTGTCCGAAAGTTTCCGTTGAACGGGAATCAGGGCCTCGCCGAGGCGGTCGGTCGGTGCGTCTGTGGACCTCGCCGAGGCGGTCGGTCGGTACGTCTGTGACGGCCGGGCCGCGCCGGTCGCGTTCAGTCGGCGGTCGCGCTCAGTCGGCGGTCGCGCTCAGTCGGCGGTCGCGCTCAATCGGCGAAGACCGTGTGGACGTCGCCGGTGTGGGCGCGCCCGCCGAGGTCGGTGAGTTCGAGGACGACGGCGGATCCGACCACCTCGGCGCCGAGTTCGCGCACGAGTGCCTGCGCGGCGGTGAGCGTGCCCCCGGTCGCGAGGATGTCGTCGACGAGGAGGACCCGGTCGCCGGGGGAGAGGACGGCGGGGGCTTCGATCGTCGCGGTGCCGTACTCGAGCGAGTAGGACACGGCGGCGGCCGGCCGGGGCAGTTTCCCGGCCTTGCGGATCGGGAGGATTCCGGCTCCGGTCATCGCGGCGATGGCACCGGCGAAGAGGAAGCCGCGGGCCTCGAGCCCGCCGACGAAGTCGAAGCGGCCGAGGAATGGGGCGATGAGCGCCTCGGTGACGGCGGTGAACGCGGGGCCGTCGGCGAGCAGGGGAGAGATGTCGCGGAAGTTCACCCCGGGTTCCGGGTAGTCGGGGATCGAGGTGATGAGGGCCTGCGCGCGGTCGAGCTCTGCATTCGTCACGGGTCAACTGTACTCGGGTGGGGTGGAGCCTTTTCGGCTGGTGCTCGAGAGCGTATCGTCGACGCCAAGACGTCAGGGCGCAGACCGGCGAGGGGAGAAGATGAGCACGTCCGATGACGAAGTCACCCTCGCCGAGGCGTTCGCTCGGGTGCCCCGGCAGCGCTTCCTTCCCGAGCATCAGCAGGGGTGGGCGGGGTCCAATATTCCACTCGAGATCGGGTGCGGTCAGACGAACTCGCAGCCGAGCACGGTCGCCGACATGCTCAGCCTCCTCGGCGTCGAGCCTGGTCATTCGGTGCTCGATCTCGGGTCAGGCTCGGGGTGGACGACCGCGCTCCTCGGCGTGCTCGTCGGTGGGTGCGGCCGCGTCATCGGGGTCGAACGGCATCGGGAGCTCCTCGACCGCGCGATCATCGCCTGTGATGGGCTGGGGATCGAGTCGATCGAGTTCGCCGAGGCGGTCGCCGGGACCCTCGGCCTGCCCGAGCGCGCGCCCTTCGACCGGATCCTCGTCTCTGCCGAAGCTGCTGAGCTGCCTAGCAGTCTTGTCGAGCAGCTGAGGGGCGGGGGAGTGGGCGGGGGAGTGATGGTCATTCCCGTCTCCGGCGAGATGCTCCGCGTCGAGCGCACCGGCGAGGCGGCCGAGGACGTGTCGATCACTCGCCACGGTCGCTACCGGTTCGTCCCGCTCATCGAGGAGTGAGCGCGGACGGCTGGTCGTGAGCTCAGGGTTCGTCGTGAACGCAGGGTTCGTCGTGAGCCGGACCCGCAGGCGACTAGCGGCGCGATACTTAGGTGCTTCGACGGTACTCCGACGCGGCCAAGGTGCTTCGACGGTACTCCGACGCGATCGAGGCCCTTCGACGGTACTCCGACGCGGTGAACCGACACATACGCGGTCGCGCTCAGTGTCCATTACTACCGACGCGGTCATCCGACATATACGCGGTCGCGCTCAGCGCCCATTCCTATCGACGCGGTGATCCGACATATACGCGGTAAGCAGACCGCGTATATGTCGGATCACCGCGTCGCTGGTGCGCCGTCGATGTCGAACACAGCACTCTCGCTCGAATTGGTTTGATGCGAAATATGTGCGTCTATTGACGTTTGTTTGGCTATAGAGCACTATGATGTCATGTACCAGGTGTTCACGACCCGAGAGCTGAGGAACCTCGGCTGTTCGGATCGCGACGTCCGACTTGCTGTCGACTGCTGTCTCGAGCGCGTCGCCCGAGGAAGGTTCGCCGTCAAAGATCAGTGCAACAACCCCAGACATGCTCGGATCTGGGAGGCAGTTCGCCAAGGCGATGCCGAAGTGCTCGGAAAGATAGGGGATGTCCGTGACCACCTCGAACGGACGAAGATCCTCATCAGAACGCGGGCTGACCTCATCAATCGACGCTGCGCGGATTCCGGCATCATCTCTGCCGAAATCTTCTCCCACCTCTCCGCGGCCCTGCTCTGGGAATTCGTCATCGTGAGCATGGAGAAGCCTGTGGTCGAAGTCATCAGGACGAATACGAACACTCGGCACGCCCACCTGATCATCCGCAGACGAACCGTTCCGGCGGAGCACATCGCTCGCCTCGGCGATACCGTGGTGACGTCGAAAGAGCGTACGCTCATCGACGTAGCCCGTGATTACCCTCTCGACCTCAGCGTGCCGATGCTCGACGATGCTCTGCGGAAGTGCCTGGTCGCGGGCGACCGACTGCTCACGGTTCTGTCCGAGTGCCCCGAAGTGCGTGATGCCGCCCGAGTGAGAACCGCCCTCGGACTCGCCGACCCGCGCCGTGAGTCGCCCGGGGAGTCGATCGTCGCGGTGCGGTTCCATGAGATCGGCGTGGACGGCTTCGAACCGCAGGTCGAGATCGTCGACGATCGCGGCTTCTTCATCGCCCGCGTCGACTTCCTGCACGCGAAGTCGAAGACGATCGTCGAGTTCGATGGGCGGATCAAGTACACACTCGACGGGCAGGACGCCCGGGACGCCTTCGATCGGGAGCGCGAACGTGAGAGGCAGCTGCGAGCTCTGGGCTATCACGTCATCCGAGTGTTCTGGAAGGACCTGTGGAGGCGGCAGGCGTTCACCGAGATCGCCCGGATCGTCGCCGCGCGCACACCGGCTGCTTCGACGCGGTGAACCGACACATACGCGGTCGCGCTCCGTGCCCGTTCCTATCGACGCGGTGATCCGACATATACGCGGTCTGCTTACCGCGTATATGTCGGATCACCGCGTCGAAGCCGGAAGTGGAGCTCGCCGCACCGCGCCGCGCCGCACCGCGCCGCGCCGGGCCGCACCGCGCCGCGCCGCACCGCGCCGCGCCGGGCCGCACCGCGCCGCGCCGCACCGCGCCGCGCCGGGCCGCACCGCGCCGCGCCGGGCCGCGCCGCGCCGCCGCCGCCCGCTACACGAGCGTGTCGCGCCACGCGCGGTGGAGCGCGGCGAAGCGACCGGTGCCGGCGATGAGCTCGTCAGGCGTGCCGTCCTCGACGATGCGCCCGGCGTCCATGACGAGCACCCGGTCGGCGATCTCGACCGTCGAGAGCCGGTGGGCGATGATGATCGCGGTCCTGCCCTCGAGGACCGTCGCGAGCGCCTTCTGCACGAGCCGCTCGGAGGGGATGTCGAGGTGCGCGGTCGCCTCGTCGAGGACGACGACGTCCGGGTCGGCGAGGAACACTCGGGCGAACGACACGAGCTGCCGCTGCCCCGAGCTCAGCCGACCGCCGCGCTTCTTGACATCCGTGTCATACCCGTCGGGCAGTCGGCGGATGTAGGCGTCGAGGCCGACCGCGGTGGCTGCGGCGACGACCTCGGCGTCCGTGGCCTCGGGATTGCCGATGCGGATGTTGTCGGCGATCGTGCCCGCGAAGAGGAACGACTCCTGCGTGACCATGACGACGCTCGAGCGCAGCTCCGTATCGTCGAGGTCGCGCAGGTCCACCTCGTCGAGGCTGACCGTGCCCTCGCTGGGATCGTAGAACCGGGTGACGAGCTTGACGAGCGTCGACTTGCCCGCCCCCGTCGCTCCGACGAGCGCGACGATCTGCCCCGCCGGGATCGTGAGGTCGAAGCGGGGGAGGACGTCGGGTCCGTCGGCGTAGGCGAAGCGGACGTCGGTGATCTCGATCGACCGTCCCGTCGTCGCCCCCGCACCGTCCCCCGCACCGTCCCCCGCCGAGGCGGTCGCCCCCGCACCGTCCCCCGCCGAGGCGGTCGCCCCCGCGCGCGCCGGCAGGTGCACGGGCGTCTTCGGGGCGGGCACTCCGGGCTCGGTGTCGAGGACGGCGGCGATCTTCTCGAGCGCGGCCGAGGCCGACTGGTAGAGGTTGAAGAACTGGACGAGTTCGTCGAGGGGGCCGTAGAACCGGCGCAGGTAGAGGATGAACGCGGCGAGCACGCCGATCTGCGTCCACCCCTCGATGACGAGCCACGCGCCGACGACGATGATGACCGTCTGCGTGACGTTGCCGATGAGGCGGGTCCACCCGGCGAACCACGCGACCCCGCGCAGCGCATCGGTGTTGGCGTCCCGATAGGCGGAGTCCTGATCGCTGAGCGTCCCCCGCCGATCCGGCTGCCGGCGATAGGCCTGGACGGCGCGGATGCCGCCCATCGTCTCGACGAAGTGGACGATGACCTTCGCGATCGACGTCCGCGTGCGCCGGTAGGCGGCGCGCTGCGTCGAATGCGCGGACTTCGTGATGAAGAACAGCGGCACGAACCCGGCGAAGACGACGATCGCCAGCGGCACGTCGAGGACGACGAGGGTGACGGCGATGAACCCCATCTGGAGCACCGCGAGCGCGGTCTCGAAGAGGGAGTACGAGAGGAACTGCTGCACCGACTCCATGTCCGAGGTCTGGCGGGACACGAGACGCCCCGAGGTCGAGCGTTCGTGGTAGCCGAGATCGAGGCGCTGGACATGGGTGAACACGCGCTCGCGCAGGGTGAAGACGATCTTCTGGGCTGTGATGCCCACGAGCCTCGTCGCCGTGAACGAGAGCACCGCCGAGCCCACCGCCGCCGCGACGAACAGCGTGATCGCCCTCGTCAGCGGCCCGGGGTCGCCGTCGACGGCCCGCGGGATGCCGGTGTCGAGGGCATCGGCGATGAAGAGGGGACCGATGACGAGCGTGATCGCTGTGGCCACGACGATGACGAGGAGGAACACCGCCATCGGCAGGTGCGGGCGGACGAGCGAGTAGAGCAGGGCCCGCGCCTTCCTCGCGATGTCCGGCGGCAGCGACTCGACCTCGTCGTCCTGAGCCGGCTTCGGCGCACTCATGCGTCCCGTCCTTCCGTGATCGTTCCGCTCGTCCCGGCAGGAGTGCCGTCCGGGCTGGGGCAGTTCCCCGCCGAGGCGGTCGCCCCGGTTCCCCTCGCCGAGGCGCTCGCCTGCATCCCCGCCCCCATGAGCTCCCGGTAGAGCGGGGAGGTCTCGAGGAGCTCCTCGTGGGTGCCGCGGGCGACGATGCGGCCCTCGTCGAGGACGGCGACGACGTCGGCGAGGGCAGCTGTCGAGGGTCGGTGGGCGATGATGAGCGTCGTCGAATCGGGCAGGATCTCGCGCAGGGCGAGCTGCACCCGGTCCTCGGTGTCGACGTCGACGGCCGAGAGCGGATCGTCGAGGACGAGGATCCGCGGCCTGCCGATGACGGCCCGAGCGAGCGCGAGCCGCTGCCGCTGCCCGCCGGACAGCGACAGACCCTGCTCGCCGACCTGTGTGTCGAGGCCCTCGGGCAGGCGGGAGACGAAGTCGGCGGCCGCCGTGATCTCCAGCGCCTGCCACACGGCGTCGTCATCGGCACCGGGGGAGCCCATGACGACGTTGTCCCGGACGCTCGCGGAGAAGAGGATCGGATCCTCGAAGGAGACCGAGACGAGGTGGCGCAGCTCGTTGACCGGCAGGTTCCGGATGTCGATGCCGTCGATGCGCACCGCGCCCCCGGTGACGTCCTGGAGTCGCGGCACGAGGGAGGCGAGCGTCGTCTTGCCCGACCCGGTGGTGCCCACCAGCGCGAGCGTCTGTCCCGGCGCGATGCGCAGGTCGAGTCCGCGCAGGGTGAGCCGGTCGGTGTCGGCGAAGTGGAAGTCGACGTCGTCGAAGTCGAGCTCCCCGCGGAAGCGCCCGACGTCCGGGTCGTCGGCGATCCCGCCGTCGGCATCGGTGATGTCGTGGCGGATGTCGATGACCTCCCAGTAGCGCCCGGCGGCCGTGATCGACATGAGGGCGTCGGCGAGGAGGAACCCGAGCATCTCGATGGGCATCCGCAGCACCATCGAGATCGTCACTCCGGCCACGACCGTGCCGATCGTCGTCCATCCCTGCACGACGCCCCACGTGCCCACCCCGACGATCGCGGCCTGGGCGAGCGTGGGCAGGAGGATGAGGAGGGCCCAGAACCACGAGTCGAGCTTTGCCTTGCGCACCTCAAGGCTCTGGAACCGGCGCGAGAGCACGGAGAAGCGCTCGGCGGCCCACGGGGAGCGGCCGAAGGACTTGAGGATCCGGATGCCCTGGATCGACTCCTCGACGTCGGTCGTGATCTCACCGACCGTGTCCTGCGATCGGCGTGAGGCCTCACGGTACTTGCGTTCGAAGATCGCCGCGCACACGATCGTCGGCACGGCCATGGCGATCATGATGAGTCCGAAGATCGGCTGGAGCGCTGTGAGCATGATCGTGCCGACGACGAGGACGATCGGGGTCGCGAGCAGGAACGGCAGGCCGAAGGCGAAGAAGCGCCGCAGCTGGGAGAGGTCGGTCGTCGCCCGCGAGAGCAGCTGTCCCGACTCCCACGAGTCGTGGACGGCCACCGAGGTGTACTGGAGGCGGTCGAAGAGCCGGGCCCTCCAGATGATCTCCCAGGCCGAGACCACGGGGGCGACGATCATCCGGCGGGCCCAGATGAGCACCGCCTCGGCGATCCCGATGGCCAGGACTCCGAGCACGGGCAGCCAGAGACCCGGCAGGTCGCCTTCGGTGATCGGACCGTCGATGATGTACCCGGTGATGACGGGGACGATGAGCTGGATGCCGTTCGCGACGAGGGTGAGGACGAGAACGACCGCGTAGATGCCGATCCGGGTTCGCAGATCGGGCCAGAAGCGTAGAAGGGGGCGCACGAACATCAAGCCTAGTCCCGGGGACTCCCCGCGTCTATGGTCTCGCGATGCGGAATCTGGGCCCCCTGAAGTGGGGTTTTGTTCGACCGTGGAAGCTGATGGATTCCCCCGCCGAGGCGGTCGTCGGCTCCGGGTCTCATCGCTCGCTCCGCAGGTATCCCGATATGCGAGACGATCGTTTCTGCGGTTTGACACCCGTGAGGGGGCGGTGAATCATTGAGGCATGACTCACCTTCTCGTCGTCGTCATTAGCCAGCGCGCGGATCATCCGTAGCCTGTCACCACGACACGTTCCGCGCGCCCCTACCGACACCGGAGGGGCTTTTTTAGTGCGGGGACGGATGCGAGCGGGTCAACCAAGGAAAGGGAACGAAGAGATGGCAGCCACGCCCCCGGCCCAGAAGTCGGCCGCCGGGACTGCGCAGAGCGCAGCGCCGGCGAAGCCGACACCGTCCAGCGTGCGGAGGAGCTCGACCCCCGAGGTCCTCACCGGCGCACAGGCGATCGTCCGCAGCCTCGAGCGCCTCGGCGTCGACACCGTCTTCGGACTTCCCGGCGGCACCATCCTCCCGACCTACGATCCGCTCTTCGAGACCGAGAAGATCCGGCACATCCTCGTCCGCCACGAGCAGGGCGCCGGCCATGCCGCCGAGGGCTACGCGGCGGCCTCGGGCAAGCTGGGCGTGTGCATCGCGACCTCGGGTCCTGGGGCGACGAACCTCATCACCGCGCTTGCCGACGCCCACATGGACTCGGTGCCGGTGCTCGCGATCACCGGTCAGCAGAGCTCGAAGCTGCTCGGCACCGACGCCTTCCAGGAGGCCGACATCGTCGGGATGACGATGCCGGTGACCAAGCACAGCTTCCTCGTCACCCGGCCCGAGGACATTCCATCAGCGATCGTCAACGCCCATCACATCGCGACGACCGGGCGCCCCGGACCGGTCCTCGTCGACATCACGAAGGATGCGCAGACCGGCACGGCCCCGTTCGTCTGGCCCGAGGAGGCCCAGCTGCCGGGCTACCGCCCCATCCTCAAGCCGCACGCGAAGCAGATCCGGGAAGCCGCCCGCCTCATCGCCGAGGCGCACCGTCCCGTCTTCTACATCGGCGGCGGCGTCATCCGCTCGGAGGCGGAGAAGGAGCTCCTGCGGCTCGCCGAGGCGACGAACATCCCCGTGGTCACCACCCTCATGGCCCGCGGCGCGTTCCCCGACTCCCATCCGCTCCACCTCGGGATGCCCGGCATGCACGGCAGCGTGCCGGCCGTGACGTCGTTCCAGAAGGCTGACCTCCTCATCGCCATCGGTGCCCGCTTCGATGACCGGGTGACGGGCAACCTCGATTCGTTCGCCCCGAACGCCCAGGTCATCCACGCCGACATCGACCCGGCGGAGATCGGGAAGAACCGCGCGGCCGAGGTCGCCATCGTCGGCGACGCCCGTGAGGTCCTCGCGGAGATCCTCACCGAGCTGCGGAACAAGCACCCGGAGGCGCTCGAGCGCCAGCGGGAGCCGTGGTGGCGCTTCCTCACCCGACTCAAGCGGACCTACCCGCGCGGCTACTCCAAGCACGGCGAGCTCTGCGACCCGCAGTACGTCATCTCCCGGATCTCCGCGCTCACCGGACCCCAGGCGATCTATGCCGCAGGCGTCGGCCAGCACCAGATGTGGGCGGCGCAGTTCGTCGAGTTCGAACGGCCCCGCTCGTGGCTGAACTCGGGCGGGCTCGGCACGATGGGCTACTCGGTGCCTGCGGCGATGGGCGCGAAGGTCGCCGAACCCGACCGCGTGGTCTGGGCCATCGACGGCGACGGCTGCTTCCAGATGACCAATCAGGAGCTCGCAACGTGCGCGCTCGATGGCATCCCGATCAAGGTCGCCATCATCAACAACTCGTCGCTGGGCATGGTGCGCCAGTGGCAGACCCTCTTCTATGACGGCCGCTACTCGAACACCGACCTCAACACCGGGCACGAGACGATCCGGATCCCCGACTTCGTGGGTCTCGCCGAGGCGTACGGCTGCTTCGCACTGCGCGTGGACAGCAACGACGACGTCGATGCCGCGATCGAGCAGGCGCTGGCGATCAACGACCGACCCGTCGTCCTCGA
Source organism: Brevibacterium sp. K72 (assembly GCF_050562175.1). Taxonomy (NCBI): domain Bacteria; kingdom Bacillati; phylum Actinomycetota; class Actinomycetes; order Micrococcales; family Brevibacteriaceae; genus Brevibacterium; species Brevibacterium sp. K72. The sequence continues at coordinate 3,578,092 of NZ_CP191582.1, read as the reverse complement.
CTTCACGGTCCCACCCGATGCGATGGTGTGGCCGATGGTCGCCGCCGGGGTCTCGAACGATGAGATCGAGTACGCCCGCGGCATCCGCCCCGACTTCGACGGTGACGGCGACGGACCGATCGAGACGGTCATCGAAGAGGGCGATTCCGAGGACAACGACACGCTGCGCTCCGTGGCTCAGATCGAAGGGGGCCTGGAATGACCAGCCGACACACGCTCTCCGTCCTCGTCGAGAACAAGCCCGGTGTGCTCACCCGCTTCACCGGCCTCATCGCTCGCCGCGGCTTCAACATCCACAGCCTCGCCGTCGGTGTCACCGAACACGATGAGCTCTCCCGGATCACGGTCGTCGTCGACGTCGGCGACGTCCCGCTCGAGCAGGTGACGAAGCAGCTGAACAAGCTCGTCAACGTCATCAAGATCGTCGAGCTCGAACCCGATTCCTCGGTGCGCCGGGCCCACGTCATCTACAAGGTCAAGGCCAACGCCGCCACGCGACCCCAGGTCGCGGCCGCCGTCGAGATGTTCCGCGGCTCGATCGTCGACGTCTCCACGGACTCCGTGTGCGTCGAGGCGACCGGTGAGCTCGGCAAGGTCGAGGCCCTTCGCGACGTCCTCGAGCCCTTCGGGATCAAGGAGATCGTCCAGTCCGGCACCGTCGCGATCGGGCGCGGACCGAAGTCGATCACCGACCGGGCCCTGCGCGGCTGAGCCGGCGATCGACCGGGCCCTGCGCGGCTGAGCCGGCGACCGACCGGCACCGACACCGCGTTCCACGGAGTGGAACGACAGTCGTCTCAACAAGTGAACATTCGTACCGAACTGTGAAACAATGGGGCCATCACCCCGAAACCTCGAAGGAGCTAGAACCATGGCAGAACGCTTTTACGACGACGATGCCGACCTGTCGCTGATCCAGGGCAAGAAGGTCGCCGTCATCGGCTACGGCAGTCAGGGCCACGCTCACGCACTGAGCCTGCGCGACTCCGGCGCCGAAGTCCGCATCGGACTCAAGGAGGGTTCGTCGAGCCGGGACAAGGCCGCCGCCGAAGGGCTTGAGGTCGGCACCCCCGCCGAGGTGGCCGCCTGGGCCGATGTCATCACCATCGCCGCTCCCGACCAGGTGCAGGCTGAGATCTTCGAGAACGAGGTCAAGGACCAGCTCACCCCGGGCAAGGCCCTCGTCTTCATCCACGGCTTCAACATCCGCTACGGCTACATCAAGGCCCCCGAGGGCGTCGACGTCGTCATGATCGCGCCGAAGGGCCCCGGCCACGTCGTCCGCCGTGAGTACGTCGACGGCCGCGGTGTGCCCGTCCTCGTCGCCGTCGAGGTCGACGCGACCGGCCACGCGTGGGATCTCGCGCTCTCCTACGCGAAGGCGATCGGCGGCCTCCGTGCCGGCGGCATCAAGACGACCTTCACCGAGGAGACCGAGACCGACCTCTTCGGCGAGCAGACCGTGCTCTGCGGCGGCGTCTCCCACCTCGTCCAGTACGGCTTCGAGGTCCTCACCGAGGCCGGCTACCAGCCGGAGATCGCCTACTTCGAGGTCCTCCACGAGCTCAAGCTCATCGTCGACCTCATGGTCGAGGGCGGCATCGCCAAGCAGCGCTGGTCGATCTCCGACACCGCCGAGTACGGCGACTACGTCTCCGGCCCCCGGGTGATCACTCCCGAGGTCAAGGAGAACATGGAGAGCGTCCTCGTCGACATCCAGAACGGCACCTTCGCCGAGCGCTTCATGAACGACCAGAAGAACGGCGGCACGGAGTTCAAGGAGTTGCGCGCCAAGGAGGAGAAGCACCCGATCGAGGCCACCGGTCGCGAGCTGCGGAAGATGTTCGCGTGGCTCAAGGACACCGACGACGACTACACCGAGGGCACTGCCGCTCGCTGATCGTCTGCCCGGGTGGACCCGGAGATCGAAGGCGCCGAGGGAACCGCCTCCCTCGGCGCCTTCGTCGTCTCGTCGGCCGCGGGCCCGGTGCGCGCGCTCCACGGGAAGCCCGGGCAACGCGGGCTCGCCTGTGCCTCGAGCCGGATCGCCTACGCCGCGAGCCGCGCCGCGCGTCTGGCGGCCTGGACCGCGGGATCGGGCACCGGTGCGGACTCGATGAGCTCCCGGGTGTAGGGCTGCTGCGGGTCGGTGAGCACCTGCCTGCTCGATCCCTCCTCGACGATGCGCCCGTCGCGGAGGACGACGACGCTCGAGGCGAGCTGTTCGACGACGGCGAGGTCGTGGCTGATGAACAGGCACGCGAACTCGCGGACCTCGTGGAGGTCGGCGAGGAGCCGGAGCACTCCGCGCTGGACGGAGACGTCGAGGGCCGAGGTCGGTTCGTCGGCGATGAGCAGCTTCGGCCGCAGAGCGAGTGCGCGGGCGATCGCGACCCGCTGACGCTGACCGCCGGAGAGCTCGTGCGGGTAGCGCTCGGCGAAGTCGGCCGGCAGCTGGACGTCGGTGAGCAGCTCGCCCACCCGTGCCTCGATCTGCCGGGTTCGCAGGTCGGTGTGGACGCGCAGCGGCTCGGCGATCTGCGAGCCGACCGACCGGCGCGGATTGAGCGAGCCGCGCGGGTCCTGGAAGACGACACCGACCTCTGCCCGGTGCCGCCGCTGCCGTCGGTTCGGGCGAGTGGTCACGCGCTCCCCGTCGACGAACGCCTCACCCGAGGTCAGCGCCTGCCCGCCGGTGAGGACGTTGGCGATCGTCGACTTGCCCGAGCCCGACTCGCCGACGAGCCCGGTGATCTGCCCGGCGGGAACGACGAGGCTGACGTCGTCGAGGGCGACGACCCGGCGGCCCGAGGAGCGGTGGACGACGGTGGCGTGCCGCAGCTCGGCTGCGGGCACTGGGCCGGTCGCAGACTCGGCGGCTGCGCGGGACTCGACGCCCGCGCGGGGCCCGACGTCCGCGCGGGACCCGGCATTCGTCGGGGACCCGGCGGCCGCCTCGGCGGGGGAGTCGTCCCTCCGCGCGACGACCGCGGAGAGCCGCGGCACGGCGGCGAGCAGCTCCCGGGTGTAGGCCGAGGTCGGGTCGGAGAAGATCCGGGCGACCGGACCCGTCTCGACGATGCGGCCGTCCTTCATCACGGCCACGCGGTCGGCGATGTCGGCGACGACGCCCATGTCGTGGGTGATGAGGAGGACGGCCTGGCCGGCCTGCGCCTGGGCGAGGAGGAGGTCGAGGATGCCCGTCTGCACGGTGACGTCGAGGGCCGTGGTCGGCTCGTCGGCGATGAGGACCTGCGGTGAGTTGATCGTCGCGAGCGCGATCATCGCCCGCTGCAACTGGCCGCCGGAGAGCTCGTGCGGGAAGGCCCGGGCGACCTGCTCGGGGTCGCGCAGGCCGACGGTGCGCAGCTGCCGGACCACCCGCTCTCCGAGGTCCGGCCCGGGACGGCGGGTATGGGCACGGACCGCCTCGGCGATCTGATGGCCGACTCGGAACATCGGGTTGAACGCGCTCATCGGCTCCTGGAAGACGACACCGACCCGCTCCCCGCGGATCGCCCGCAGCCGTTCCTGATCGAGGCCGACGAGGTCGACCCCCTCAGCCGCCGGGGCGGGGGCCGGTCCTGCCGGGGCGGCGGTGCCCTCCTCGGCGCACAGGAGTACCGAACCGGACTCGCTCGCCCCCGGCACGAGGCCGAGGGGAGCGAGTGCGGTGACGGACTTGCCCGACCCGGATTCGCCGACGAGGGCGAGGATCGAGCCCGGGACGAGATCGAAGGACACGTCCCGGGTGACCTGGCGGGAGCCGAAGGAGACCGAGTAGTCCCGGTAGCGCAGCGCGGGATGCGGACTCGTCATCTCAGCCCTTGAGGGAGGCCTTGAAGTACACGGGGTAGGCCGGGAACTCCCCGATGATGAAGTTCTCGACGTTCGAGCCGTGGAGGAAGGAGTTCTTGTTGTACGTCAGCGGCACGACGGGCGCGTCCTCCATGATCCGGCGGTCGGCTTCGGCCCACACCTTCTGCGCCTCGGTCGGATCGACGGTCTCGGTCGCCTTCCTGATGAGCGCGTCGACCTCCTTGTTCGAGTAGCGGGAGAGGTTGTAGTTGCCGTTGCCGATCTGCGAGGAGTCGAAGAGCGGCTGGATGTTGCCGTTGGCCGAGGGGAAGTCCGGCTGCCACGACCCGAGCACGAGGTCGTAGTCGGCGTCGTTGGCCGTGGCATCGGCGGAGTACGTGTTCGCGTCGACGGACTTGATCTCGACGGTGATGCCCGCTCTGCTGAGAGCCTGCTGGATCGCCTCGGCCTGCGCGACGAAGGTCGCGGAGTTCTGCGTGAGCAGGGTGAGCGTGCCGAGGTCGGCGCCGGCCTCGGCGAGCAGGGACTTCGCCTTCTCGACGTCGCCGCCGGGCTCGGCCGGGTAGAGGTCGTACTCCTCGCGTCCGGGGATGCCCGGCGTGATGAGCGTCGTCGCATAGTCACCGGAGATCTCCCCGCCACCGGCGATGCGGAACGTGTTCTTGTCCACGGCGTAGTTGATCGCCTGGCGGACCTTGACGTCGTCGAGGCCGGGGCGCTCGGTGTTCATCGCGAGGTAGGCGAGCGCGCCGGGTCCGGAGGTGACGAGCCGGGACTTCGCGTTCGGATCGTTCTGGACCTGCGCGAGCTGGGAGGCGGGCACGAAGCTCGCGGAGAACCCGTTCTTCGCATCCCCGGAGTCGGAGATGAGCGCCTGAGAGGTCACCGAGGCGTCCTGGCCGAGCTTGAAGACCACCGAATCGGGTCCGGCGGTGCGCACCGGGTCGGTGTCCTGCTGCCACTGGTCGTTGCGGGTGAGCACTGCTTCGGCACCGGACTGGTTCGACTCGACCTTGTAGGGACCCGAGGCGATGGGGTCGATGCCGTACCGGCTCGGGTCGTCCTGGTCCTCGGGCACAGGGGAGAAGGCCGGCATCGAGACGATCCAGGGGAAGTCGCCGAAGGAGGAGTTGAGGCGGAAGACGATGGTCTTCTCATCCGGGGTCTCGATCGAGGCGAGGTCCTCGCCCTTGAACGGGCCCTGGTATTCGGCGCCGCCCTCGAGCAGACCCTTGTGGTAGCTCAGGCCGCCGGAGAGCTCGGTGGAGAAGGAGCGTTCGATGCCGTACTTGATGTCCTGCGTCGTGATCGGCTGGCCGTTCTCGTACTTGAGTCCGTCCTTGAGGGTGAACGTCCACGTCTTCCCGTCGTCGCTGACCGTGCCGGTGTCGGTGGCGAGGTCCGGGACGACCTTGCCGGGCTTGTCGGGCTGGATGTCCCACGTCGTCAGCCGACGGTGGACGAGCGAGAGCGAGGTGATCGCGAGTCCCTGGCTCTTGCCGGGGTCGAAGTCGATGTCGGGAGCGTCGGTGAAGATGTTGAGCGTCCCGCCCTTCTGCGTCTCACCGAGGGTGTTGCCCTGCGAGTCGTCGTTGAGGCCGGGGTTGGCGTTGCAGCCGGTGAGCACGAGGCCGAGGGCGAGGGCGGCGGCGGCGAGGCCGATGCGCTTCATGATGGTCCTTTGCGTGGAGTGGGTGGAGTGGAGTCTAGTGTCTGAGTGGCTGTGGTCTGGGTGCCTGGGGTCTGGACGTACGGGGCCCGCAGGCGCCGACATCGCTGCCGCCGACATCGGCGTCGGTGCTGTGTCAGTCGGTGCGGCGGGAGCCGGGAGGGCAGGGTCATCGGGCGGCTCCGATCCGCGGGTCGAGGACGGAGTAGCTGAGGTCGGCGATGAGGTTGGCGATGATGACGACGGCGGCGGCGAAGAGGGTGACGCCGACGATGACCTGGATGTCGAGGCTGGCGACCGATTCGAGGAGCAGGGTGCCGACCCCGCCGAGCGCGAAGACCTTCTCCGTGATCACCGCCCCGCCGAGCAGGCCGCCGATGTCGATGGCGAACAGCGTGGTCAGGGGCACGACGAGGTTGCGCAGGCCGTGCTTGCCGACGACGACGGTCTCGCTCAGCCCCTTCGCCCGCGCCGTGCGGATGTAGTCCTGGCTGAGCACGTCGAGCATCTGCCCGCGCGTGAGCCTCGCGTAGATCGCGCCGTTGGCGATCGCGAGCACGACCCAGGGCAGGATGAGATGGAACGCCCACAGGGCGGGGTTCTCCGTCAGCGGGACATACCCGCCGATGGGCAGGACGTTGAGGACGAAGCCGAAGAGGAGCACGCCGAGGAGGCCGAGCAGATACGTGGGTGCCGAGATCCCCGTGATCGCCGCCCCCATCACCGCGGAGTCGGTGAACGTGCCCCGCTTGAGTGCGGCGAGCAGCCCCGCGGCGATGCCGCCGATCGCCCAGAGCACCGCGGCGCCGAGGGTGAGCGAGAGCGTCACCGGCAGACGGTCGAGGATGAGGGCGGTGACCGAGTCGCGCAGGCGGAACGAATACCCGAAGCACGGGGCATTGCAGTGGATGGCCGTCGCGCCTTCGCCGAAGGTGCGTCCGCCGATGATGCCGGCGAGGAAGTCGACGAGCTGCTTCCACCACGCCTGGTCGACGCCGAGGTAGCGCTCCACCTCGGCGAGGCGCTCGGGGGAGCAGGGCTTGCCGCACGAGAGCTGGGCCGGGTTGGTGGGCATGAGGTAGAAGATCGCGAAGCACGCGGCCGCGATGAGGAGGAGGACGACGAGTGCGCCGAGGATCCGGGAGACGATGAATCGGAGCCTCACGGCTGACCTCCTGCGCTCATCGGGTCGGCCTTCGCCGTCTCCCCGCCCCGCTCCTCGGCGGGGTCGAGGGCGTCGCGGAGACCGTCGCCGAACATGTTGAACCCGAGCGTGACGAGGAAGAGCGCCATGCCGGGGAAGATGAGGTACATCGGGTCGACCTGGACCCACGAGATCGCATCGGAGATCGAGCGCCCCCACGACGGGGTGGGCGGGTTGACGCCGACCCCAAGGAAGGACAGGGCCGCCTCGGCGCCGATCTTGCCGGGTATCGAGACGGTCGTGAAGACGATGACGGTGGCCGCGATGTTCGGCACGATCTCGCGGACGATGATGCGGGCCGACCCGGTGCCCTGTGCGGCGGCGGCACGGACGAAGCCGCGTTCGCGCAGGGACAGGGTCTCGCTGCGGACGACGCGGGCGACCTGCGGCCACCCGAAGAGGCCGATGACGAGGATGAGGAGGAGCGGGCGCGGGAAGCTCGCGGGCACGGTGGCCGAGAGCGCGATCGCGAAGATGAGGAACGGGAAGCCGAAGACGATGTCGGTCAGGCGCGAGAGGAGACGGTCGGCGATTCCGCCGAAGAAGCCGGCGATGAGCCCGATCGCGACCCCGACGGCCACGGACACGACCGTCGCGGCGAGCCCGATGAGGAGGGAGACCTGGGCGCCGTAGGTGACGATCGCGAAGAGGTCCCGGCCCGTGCGCGGTTCGACCCCGAACCAGTGCCCCGCACTCATCCCGCCCAGCGGCCCCGCCGGTGCCGTGTCCGGACCGAGGAGATCGGGGTTGTACGCGTAGGGGCTGTTGCCGGTCAGCCACGAGAAGACCGGGGCGAGGACGGCGAGGAGGACGAAGAGAACGACGAGTCCGAGGCCGATCATCGCGGGGCGTGACCGGCGCAGACGCGACCAGACGGTGTCTGAGCGACGGCGGCTGCGCGTCGGAGTGGGCATCGGGGTCCTTCGATTCGTGGTCGGCTGGGCCAATCGCATCCGGGATCGCCGAACTGCTCAACAATTATGCGCCTGATCGTCGCCTGTGCAAAGTCGTGAAGTTCCGTGACAGCCGCCGCCGGTGACCGTGGGTGACGGCAGGTGAGTCGGGGCGGGGCCGCGCGCTGCCGAGGGCCAGGTCACAGAGCCGGTGCTAGAGTCGCAGGGAGGACCACCCGGCCCATCCTCGAGGAAGGCGACATTGTGACGAACTACCGCTTCGAGAGCTTCACCCCCGCCTTCGACGAGTCGACGGGAGAGCCGGATGAGAGGACGAAGGGCTACTTCGCCTCGACGAGCGTCGGCTTCCACGACTCCCGGTCAACCGATGAGGCGCTGAAGAAGCGCGTCCAGCGCGCGATCGACGATGACCGTCGGCTCACCGCCGTCTATGCCGAGAGCGAATACGAGTACGCCCTCGACTCCGGCATCCCCGTGGCGACGTTCGCGTGGTTCGAGAAGCTCGTCAACGTCGGCGGCGGCCGGCTCGTGCCCGCCCACCTCATCACGTGGGTGACCGTGCGCCCGACGCACCGGCGGCGCGGACTGCTCCGATCGATGATGACGACCGACCTCGCCGAGGCGAAGGCCGCCGGCTACCCGTTCGCCGCACTCACCGCGACCGAGGGCGGCATCTACTCCCGCTACGGCTTCGGGGTGGCGACGTGGTCGCACGCGATCGAGGTCGACACCTCGCCGGGCTTCCAGATGATCCGCGAACCCGACCGGCGGGTCGAGATGTGCCTGCCGAGCGTCCTGCGCGAACTCGCCCCGAAGATCTACGGCGAGTTCATGCGCACCTCACCGGGTGCGATGGAGAGGCAGCAGACCTACATCGAGCGGGCCACGGGGGATCTCAACACCGAGACGGGGGAGGCCGACCGCGGGGTCCGCGCCGCGCTCCACTTCGGTGAGGACGGGCAGCCAGACGGCTACGTGTCCTACAAGTTCGCCGGCTGGTCGGTCAAGCCGCCGACGATCGAGCTCATCGACTTCGTCGCCGCCACCGATGCCGCCTACGCCTCGCTGTGGTCGTTCCTCGCCGCGATCGATCTCTCGAGCCGGGTGACCTTCGGCGAATCGGCCGAGGACTCACCGCTGCCGTGGCTGCTCACCGACTCCCGCCGGGTGCGGACGACGTCGACCGAGGACAACATCTGGATCCGGATCCTCGACGTCAAGGCCGCCCTCGAGGCCCGCCCCTGGTACGTCGCGGGCACCCTCGTGCTCGAGATCGACGACCCGCAGGAGCTCACCGGCGGCAAGTTCCGCATCACCTCCGACGGGGAGAACGCCGTCGTCGAGACCGCCTCCGAGTCGACCACTGCCGACCTCAGCCTCGGCATCGCCGAGCTCGGTTCGCTCTACTTCGGCGGTGCCGACCCCGTCATCCTCGTCCGTGCCGGACGCATCGAGGAGAACGTCCCCGGTGCCGCCGTGCAGGCGAGTGCGATGTTCAGCCTCGGGCGGATGCCGTACTCGCCGAACGGGTTCTGAGGACTTTCCCAGAATCTGAGATCTCGTGAACGCTTTCCCGGACTCACCTAGGATGGGCCCGTCCCGGAACCCTAAGGAGTCTGTTCGTGCCCAAGCCCATCGTGCTCATCGCCGAAAACCTGTCACCGGCCACCATCGACGCGCTCGGGGGTGACTTCGAGATCCGTCACACGGACGGCGCCGACCGCTCCCAGCTCCTGGACTCCATCGTCGATGCCGACGCGATCCTCGTCCGCTCGGCCACGCAGGTCGACGCCGAGGCGATCGCCGCGGCGAAGAGGCTCAAGGTCATCGCCCGCGCCGGGGTCGGACTCGACAACGTCGACGTCCCGGCCGCCACCTCGGCGGGTGTCATGGTCGTCAACGCCCCCACCTCGAACATCATCTCCGCCGCCGAGCTGACGATGGCCCACATCCTCGCCTCGGCGCGGTACTTCGGTGCGGGCAACACCTCGCTCAAGGCGGGGGAGTGGAAGCGCTCGACGTTCACCGGTGTCGAACTCTACGAGAAGACGCTCGGCATCGTCGGCCTCGGGCGCATCGGCGGGCTCGTCGCCGAGCGCGCGAAGGCCTTCGGCATGCGCCTCGTCGGCTACGACCCCTACATCACGCAGGCCCGCGCCGCCCAGATGGGCGTCGAGGTCGTCGACCTGCCCGGGCTCCTCGCCGTCTCCGACTTCGTCACCGTCCACATGCCCAAGACCCCGGAGACGATCGGGATGATCGGGGCCGAGCAGTTCGCCCAGGCCAAGCCCGGTGCCCGCTTCGTCAACGTCGCCCGCGGCGGCATCATCGATGAGGACGCCCTCGCCGAGGCGGTCGCCGCCGGGACCGTCGGAGGCGCTGGCATCGACGTGTGGAACGTCGAACCCCCCGAGCACTCGGCGCTCATGGAGCTCGACGCCGTCAACGTCACCCCGCACCTCGGCGCCTCGACGGCCGAAGCCCAGGAGAAGGCCGGGGTCGCGGTCGCGAAGTCCGTGCGCAAGGCGCTCGCCGGTGAGCTCGTCCCCGACGCCGTCAACGTCGCGGGAGGGGCGATCCACGAGGACGTCCGGCCGGGCATCCCGCTCGCCGAACGGCTCGGACGCGTCGTCAACGCCCTCGCCGAGTCCTCGGTCACGCACTTCAAGGTCGAGGTCAACGGGGAGATCGCGGACAAGGACGTCTCCGTCCTCAAGCTCTCCGCGCTCAAGGGCCTGTTCAAGGACGTCGTGTCCGACCAGGTCTCCTACGTCAACGCCCCGCTGCTCGCCGAGGAGCGCGGGATCGGCGTCGAACTCGTCACCGACCCCTACTGCGAGTCCTTCCGCAACGTCACCCGCCTGACGGCGACGACCGGGGACGGTCAGCGGATCACGGTCGCCGGCACCGTGACCGGGCCGAAGCTCGTCCAGAAGCTCACCGAGGTCGACGGCTACGACCTCGAGATCGAGCTCACCGACAACCTCCTCATCTTCCGCTACGAGGACCGTCCGGGCATCATCGGCCAGCTCGGCCTCGCGCTCGGGGCGAACGAGATCAACATCGCAGGCATGCAGGTCTCGCCCTCGGCGGAGGGCAGCGAGGCGCTCTCGGTCATGGCCGTCGACACGTCCGTGCCCGAAGAGGTCGTGCGCGCCGTGGCCGGGGCCGTCAATGCCTCGGCGTTCTCCGCGGTCTCCCTCGAGGAGGACTGAGGGCGAGCCGCCACTGGCCCCGGATTCGCCTGTTCCGAGTCCGAGGCGGTCCCGTCACGCGGTTCGCGAAGAGGTGATGGTCACCGGCGAAAGTAGTCAGACGCTGCGAGTCCACCGCCGAGTGCAATGAAAGCACCACCGGAGGCTTGATCGAGGCGGCGCAGTGTCCGCTGTTTGACGCCTCGCATGGCCAGCAAGCGACCCGACGCCGCCCAAATCAGCGCTGTGACCGCTTCGCACGCGATGTAAAGGGCCCCGAGCAACGCGAGTTGGGCGCTTCCGGGGGCAGCGTTGCTTGCCGTGTTGACAAACGGTGGAAGGAACGCGGTGAAGAGCAGTAGGGCCTTCGGGTTGGCCGCGGCCGTGACGAACTCCTGCATCGCCAGTCTCACCGAATGCGACGCATCGTCCTGGTGGTCCTCGACTTCGCCGCAGACTGTCTCATCGTCGTGAGAGCGGCGCCTGCGAGTCGACCAGAGGATCCAGACTCCTAGGCACACCATGAAGGTTGCGCCGACGATCCGGAGGGTCTCGAAGAGTAGCTGCGAGCTTTGGAGGACAACCCCGAGACCTGCGACGACGAGTCCCAGCATGATGGTGAAAGCGAGGAACCGACCAGTCAGAGCCAGGGCTGCGGGACGGAATCCGCTGCGCAGTCCATTACGGAAAGCGAGCAGATTGTTCGCCCCCGGGGAGGCGGCCACCGCGGCCGCAGCCGGGATGAACAACGCCATCTGCGCCCACGTCAGCACAATCTCATTCTACGACCGGCTCGACCGCGTTCGCCGGACCTGGTGCCCGAGTGACCCCGGAGTCTCAGCCTGCGTCGATGATCGCCGCGGCCCTGGCTTCGGGGTTGCCGGCTGCCGCGTCACTCCTTTACCCGGGTCAACCTCGACCGGGCGATCGCGTGGGGAGATCTCCGGCGGGGTCGATCCCGGCTGGCTCGCCGATCTGCTCACCGGCCCGCTCCTCATGCGCGTCGTCTTCCCCAGCATGCCGCCGGTCGGCAACCGCCTGGTCGGGAAGACGGTCAGTGCCGCCCTCGAAGTTTTGGGTTATCAGGAGCCACGCGCACCCGCATGACCCGAGGGTCGGGCGTCAGCGGGCGAGCAGCGGTGAGCGGGTGCGCAGGGCCACCCAGATCCAGAACGCGTCGGCGAGCAGCGCCGCCGAGAGGCCGAGCAGGGCACCGGCGATCGTGTCGGTGAGCCAGTGGACCTGGAGTGCTGTGCGCGACCACATCATCGCGAGGATCCAGACGGGGACGAGGACCATCGACCAGTGGAAACGCAGTCGGGTCGAGTCCGGGCCCCGGCCGGAACGTGCATGGGCGATGATGAGGGCGAGACTGAGCGCCAGGGCGGCAGCACCCATCGAATGCCCGGACGGGTAGGAGAAGCCGAGGGAGTTGTAGAGCTGATCGCCGGGGCGCAGCCGTTCGACGACCGCCTTGATGGCCTCGGACAGTCCGACGCCGAGCAGCATCGTCGTGACGATGACAGCGGCTGCGCGCAGTCGGCGCAGCAGGACGAGGATCCCAGCGGCCACGCCAGTGCAGACGACGGCGCCCGTCGCCCCTCCCACCTCGGCGAGGGTGACGCAGATCCAGTACGGCACGGAGTCGACGGGGACCTTGACGAGCTGCGCCCACCACGTGTCGAGAACGGTCGGCCCGACGATGCTCAGCCGCAGCCAGAGCCCGAAGGCGAGGACCGCGAAGAGCGCGGGAACCGTCGCCCACAGAGCCCAGCGGGGGATGCGGACGATGGGGTGGACGGAGTCTGCGGGCGGACGGATCAGGCGTTCCAGAGACCGTAGGTGTCCGCGAGCGAGGCGATCTTCTTCGCGCGGGCGAGACGGGGCAGGTAGGAGCCGTCGGTGATCTCGGATCCGCCCTCGGCCGCCGCGAGCATCTGCCGGGCCCACGCGCGCTCGTCCTCGCTCGGGCTCATCGCCTCATTGAGGGCGTTGACCTGATCGAGAGCGAGCACGAGCTTGCCGGTCATGCCCATCTGGTGGGTGACGTCGGCGTCCGCGCGCACCTGCTCGTCGCTCGCATCAGCGGCCGAGGGGCCGTCGATGGCACCGGGCAGCCCGCCCATGCGCGAAGCGATGGTCAGGCGCGAACGGGCGTAGGCGAGCGCCATGGGATCGCCGGAGAAGCCGGTGTCCTTGCGGAAGTCGTTCGTGCCGAAGGCGAGGCGGAAGGTGCCGGGTGCCTCGGCGATCTTCGTCGCGTTCTCGACTCCGCGGGCGGATTCGAGGAGGGCGATGACGGGCAGGCCGGCCTTCGCGCGCATCGCGGTGTAGGAGACCTGTTCGGGGCGTTCGGTCTCCGGGAGCATGACTCCGCGCAGACCCGGCAGGGTGGCGACGGCGGCGAGGTCGTCGTCCCAGAACTCCGACTCCATCTTGTTGATGCGCACCCACGCCGACATCCCCGACTCGAGCGCGCGGACGACGTTGTCGCGGGCATCGAGCTTCTTGTCCTCGGCCACGGAGGCCTCGAGGTCGAAGATCACCGAGTCGGCCTCCGAGGCCTGCGCCGGAGCGAAGATCTCCTCCTTCGCCGCGTTGACGAGCAGCCACGAGCGGGAGAGCTTGGCGGGGAGGGAGGCGGCGCGGCGGTTGCGGATCGTTTCAGTCAAGGATCGACTTTCTCTCGGGACTCGGTGGTTCTGCCAGTTCCATCTTCGTGCCTTGCAGGGTGGAATTGTAGCCGTATGCGAAGATTGGGACGTGAAATTGTCCACGTCAGCGGTCTGGCGAGGCTGACACCCGGCTGGAGACGAGCCCACTTGCCGCCTCGTCCGCATGATGGGACACGGTAGTTGCATCATGAGATGCGCCTTAGGGTGGCGGCATGAAGTTCTCAATTGCGGTCATGCCCGGCGACGGAATCGGCACCGAGGTCGTCCCCGAAGGGCTCAAGGTCCTCCAGCGTGCGATCGAGGTCTCGGGCGAACCGGTCGAACTCGAGCTCACCGACTACGAGGTCGGCGCGAAGCGCTGGCATGCCACAGGCGAGACGCTCACCGACGAGGACCTCGAATCCCTGCGGGGCCACGACGCGATCTTCTTCGGCGCATGCGGCGACCCCAGCGTCCCCTCCGGGGTGCTCGAGCGCGGGGTCATCCTCAAGATGCGCTTCGGCCTCGGCCACGCCGTCAACCTCCGGCCCTCGAAGCTCTACGCCGGCGTCGAGTCGCCCCTGGCCGCGCGCCCCGAGATCGACTTCGTCGTCGTCCGCGAGGGCACGGAGGGCTCGTACACGGGCATGGGCGGCTCGGTCCGCACGGACACCCCGCATGAGGTCGCCACCGAGGTCTCGGTGAACACGTGGTACGGCGTCGAGCGCGCCGTCCGCGACGCCTTCGCGCGCGCACAGTCGCGGCGGAAGAAGCTCACGTACGTCCACAAGCACAACGTCATGGTCCACGCCGGCCACCTGTGGCGACGGGTCGTGGAGAAGGTCGGCGAGGAGTTCCCCGAGGTCGCGGTCAACTACGAGCACACGGACGCGTGCACGATCTACATGGTCACCGACCCGCAGCGCTACGACGTCATCGTCACCGACAACCTCTTCGGCGACATCCTCACCGACCTCGCCGCCGCCGTCACCGGAGGCATCGGGCTGGCCGCCTCGGGCAACCTCAACGTCGAAGGCACGGCCCCGAGTCTCTTCGAGCCGATCCACGGTTCGGCCCCCGACATCGCCGGTCGGCAGATCGCCGATCCGACCGCCTCGATCCTCTCCGGCGCGCTCATGGCCTCCCACCTCGGCCTCGAGACCGTGGCCAAGGCCATCGAGGCAGCCGTCGAGGCCGACCTCGCCGAACGCGACGGGACGCAGCGGACCACCGCCGAGGTGGGCGACGCGATCGCCGCGCGCCTGGGCTGAGGGGCCGGTCGCCTCGGCGGGGATCCCACCCGACCCCCGATGCGAGGATGCCGGACCGATGGACTACCCTGAGACGTGGTAGGCCTCACACACGTCGAAAGAGCTCTGATGACTGAATTCGCCATCCTCAGGAACATCCAGCCGCAGCCCGAGCTGGTGCGCGAGGACATCAAGAAGGATCCCGGGTTCGGGCAGTACTTCACCGACCACATGGCGCACATCCGCTACACGAACGATGACGGATGGCAGGCGCACGAGGTCAAGCCGTACGGTCCGCTCGTGCTCGATCCGGCGGCAGCGGTCTTCCACTACGCGCAGGAGATCTTCGAGGGGCTCAAGGCCTACCGTCACGCTGACGGCTCGGTGTGGACGTTCCGGCCCGACCGCAATGCCGCGCGCATCAACCGCTCGGCCGAGCGCCTCGCGCTGCCGCAGCTGAGCGAAGAGGACTTCATCAACTCGCTCAAGGCGCTCGTCTCGACCGACGAGAAGTGGGTGCCGACGCCGGGCACCGACGCCGACGAATCGAGCCTCTACCTGCGCCCGTTCATGATCGCCTCGGAGCGGTTCCTCGGAGTGCGCGCCAGCCACGAGGTCGACTACTACGTCATCGCTTCGCCTGCCGGACCGTACTTCGCCGGCGGCATCAAGCCCGTGTCGATCTGGCTGTCGAAGAAGCTCAACCGCGCCGGCGCCGGCGGCACCGGCTTCGCCAAGTGCGGCGGCAACTACGCGTCCTCGCTGCTCGCGCAGAAGGAGGCCGCGGAGAAGGGCTGCCAGCAGGTGCTCTTCACCGACGCCGAGGAGCACAAGTACATCGACGAGCTCGGCGGCATGAACCTCATGCTCGTGACCAAGGACGGGCAGCTGCTCACGCCGGCCCTCAGCGACACCATCCTCGACGGGGTGACCCGCCGCTCGCTGCTCGACCTCGCCCCCGAACTCGGCCTCGAGCCGGTCGAACGCCAGCTCACCGTCGACGAATGGCGCGAAGGTGCGGAGAACGGTGACATCGTCGAGGCCTTCGCGTGCGGCACCGCCGCGGTGATCACCCCGATCAGCAAGCTCGTCAGCGACGACTTCACCATCGACCACGGGGACACCCCGGGCGAGAAGACGATGGCCTTGCGCAAGGCACTCCTCGACATCCAGTACGGCCGCGTCGAGGACAAGCACAACTGGCTCGTCCGCCTGGCCTGAGGCGGTGTTGCCGCGCCAGCGGTTTCGCGTGGCCTGTGTGGCGTGGGTGGCCCGTGCGGTCTGAACGGCCTGTGCGGCTTGACGGTGTGCGCGGCGCGAGCAGCTTGCGTGCGAGCCGCCTGTGCCGCCTGTGTGCCGGCCCCGAAAGGCGGATCCGGTTCGAAATCGTCTCGTTTTTCGAACCGGATCCACCTTTCTGGCGTCCGTGCCCGCCCCCGGCGCGCACCTGCTGAGTGTTTTGCGCGTCCGTGCGTTAAACGTTGTACTGTGTCCCCGTGACTGCACCGTCTTCGACCTCCGTACCCACGGCCTCCGACGTCATCGCGAACCTGCCGTGGAAGTGGCGCACGCAGGGCGCCATCTTCATCATCGGCGGC
Organism: Brevibacterium sp. K72; assembly: GCF_050562175.1. NCBI lineage: Bacteria > Bacillati > Actinomycetota > Actinomycetes > Micrococcales > Brevibacteriaceae > Brevibacterium > Brevibacterium sp. K72. The sequence goes on along the minus strand of NZ_CP191582.1, from coordinate 3,561,790 downwards.
CTCGGCTTCATGTTCGACGCGTGGGACGTCGCCCTCAACGGGTTCCTCATCCCGTTGCTCAGCGACCATTGGGACCTCAGTGTGGGGCAGGCGGCGTGGATCGCCACCGCCAACCTCATCGGCATGGCCCTCGGCGCGTTCGTCTGGGGAGGCATCGCCGATGTCATCGGGCGCAAGAAGGCGTTCACCCTCACGCTGCTCGTCTTCTCGATCTTCACCGTCGCCGGAGCGTTCTCTCCCGAGTTCGGGTGGTTCATCGTCTTCCGCTTCCTTGCCGGCTTCGGCTTGGGCGGCTGCATCCCGGTCGACTACGCACTCGTCGGTGAGTTCACGCCGAAGCGTCATCGCGGCCGCGTGCTCACCGCGATGGACGGGTGGTGGCCGATCGGTGCGTCTCTGTGCGCGTTCGTCTCCGCCTGGCTGCTGACGATGGGGGACTGGCGGCTGATCATGCTCGTCATGATCATCCCCGCACTGCTCACCGTCGCCGTCCGGTTCGGGATCCCCGAATCGCCTCTCTATCTCGCCTCCGTCGGCCGCTACGCCGAGGCGGACGCGGTCATCGCGCGCCTCGTCGAGCGCACCGGCGCCGACGTGCCGGCCTGGACGCACGACGCACCCGGCGATGCGGGACCGCTGACGACCGACAGCCTCGGCGAGGGGAGACAGGGCACCGTTGAGTCCTCCGCTGGAATCATCACCTCCGTCAACGGTCGGCTGCGGGCCGCCACGGGACAGCTCGCACAGCTGTGGCAGTACTCGGCGAAGACGACGCTGGTGTCGTGGGCCCTCTTCGTCTCCGTCCTCCTTGTCTACTACGCGGCACTGACATGGCTGCCGGGGATCCTCAAGCGGCAAGGGCTCGGCGACCAGGCGGCGTTCCTCGTCACCGGGTCGATGACCGCGGTCGGCATCTTCGGCGTCGTCGTCTCGGCGCTCCTCGTCGAACGCCTGGGGCGCAAGTGGGTGCTCGGTGTCAGTGCGATCGTCTCCGCGGTGCTCCTCGTCGGCGTCGCCGTCTTCATCGAAGCATCGGGATCGGAGCTGAGCTTCGCGGCGAAGGCGAGCGTCATCGGGTTCGGTTTCGTCATCCAGATCGCGATCCCCACGCTCTACACCTACGTCTCCGAGCTTTACCCGACCCGCCTGCGCGGGTCCGGTTTCGGGTGGGCGTCGGCGGCCTCGCGGATCGCCACCGGCATCGCGCCGCTCGTCTTCGGTGCCTACATGTGGCCGGTCCTCGGGCTCGTGACAACCTTCGCACTCACCGGTGTCCTCGTCGTCGTCGCCGTTGCGCTCATGGCGCTCCTCGCCAGGGAGACGACAGGGGAGAAGCTCACCTGAGGCAGTCGTCGAGGGTCGCCGACCCCGGCGGGCATCGTCGAACGTGGCGTTTCCAGCCCGGCACGCCTGCGGTCGGAGCAGCCGCGGCCCGGCAGAGTCGGCAGCGATCGGTCCGACCGGCAGCCATCGGACGAAATGGGCCTTGACCAGGCAGAGCGTTCACGGCGAATCTCGTGTCAGTGCCGCGGTCTAGGGTACAGAGCATGGAAGCAGAGTCGGTTTCAGACGTCATCGCGGACATCGTCCGCTGGCGCGAGACGCTGTCCGCCCTGCCTCCCGCACGGACCGAACGTGAGGCGATCGACCGCATCACGGCCCTGGAGGAGCTCACCTCGGCAGCGGCGGCGGCACAGGCCCGCGAGACCCTGACCTTCGACATGCACCGGCGCAACCGCGAAGCCGAGGACGGGGTGCCCAGCGACCGGCAGGGACGTGGGGTCGGCGCCGAGATCGGGCTCGCCCGCAAGGTCTCCCGCGCCCGCGGCAGCAGGTTCCTCGGTTTCTCCCGCACGCTGCTCATGGACCTCCCGCACACGTACGCGGCTCTCAGAGAGGGTGAGATCTCCGAGGAGAAGGCTCGCCTCGTCGCGACCGAGACCGCATGGCTGCCGCGCGAGAAGCGGCAGCAGGTCGATGAGAGGATGGCCGACCGGCTCGCCGAGGTGGGGGTGCGCCGGCTCGGCAGCGAAGTCCGCGCGCTGGCTCAGAAGCTCGACCAGGTCGCAGCGGTGCGGCACCTCGACCGCTGCAAGGAGGAGCGTTGCGTGAGCGTTCGCCCGGCACCCGGCAACATGGCCTACCTCACCGCCTTCCTCCCGATGCCGGAGGCGGTCGCCGCATACGCCAACCTCTCCAGGGCCGCCGCCGCTCGAGTCGGCACCGGCGCCTCGGGCGGGTGCACGCAGAGTCAGACGATGGCCGACCTGCTCGTTGAGCGCGTCACCGGGCAGGACAGCGCGGACGCGATCCCGCTCGAAGTCCTCGTCGTGATGAATGACGAGACACTGTTCGACGACGGTGACGAGCCCGCATGGCTTCCTGGCTTCGGGCCGATCCCCGCCGGCGCGGCGCGATCCCTCATCGCCGACGACCCGGGCGCGGTGTTCCTGCGCAGAATGTATGCGAGACCGACCGACGGTCAGCTCGTCGCCATGGAATCGAGCCGGCGGGAGTTCTCCGGTCTGCTGCGACGGATGATCACCGTCCGCGACGACGTGTGCCGCACACCGTGGTGCGAGGCGACCATCAAGCACGTGGACCACGCGACTCCCGTCGCCGCGGGAGGCGCGACGAGTTGGGACAACGCCTCCGGCCTGTGCGCTGCCTGCAACTACATCAAAGAACTGCCCGGGTGGCGCCATCGAACCTCAGCCACCGAGCTGTCGGTGACGACGCCGACCGGTCACCGCTACACCGTATCCACCTGCCCGATCGACGCCAGATCCACCTGCCCGATCGACGCCAGACCGCGATCGCCCGGAACGGCGCAGGAGGAGGGTCAGGCTCGTGGTCCGGGCTCGCCGCCCAGGACGATCGTCATCCTCGCGGAGACTGCGGCGGTGCCGAAGGACGAACGAGTCCTCATCGATCCGTCGCCGGTCGGACCGCCTCAGGTCGGACCACCTCGGCTCGGACCGCCTCAGGTCGGGCTGGCGTCTCGGACGGGCACGCGCCCGACTCGCCGTCAACCGCTCGACTCCGCGGGATCAGTGCGTGAGGACAGCCCGTGCGAGAGGCGACTGCGGAACGACCTCGTCGCCAGAGCAGCTCCGTGATCGGGCATCTCGGACCGTTCTGAAGAATCGTGATCGAGAACCACTGTGCCGAAGGATCTCGGGATACCGTGAGGTTTTCCACGGCCCGAGTTCTCCTTCCGTTCAGTGGCCCGACTACTCAAGTCGTTAAGCTGGTCATATGAATGACCGTTCCGGCGCCGATTCAGCGAAGACGGCGGATGTGATCCAACCGGTCGAACTCGTCTGGGGTCTTCCCGGTGGCCTCGGCGACCGGTGGACGCCCGTCGAGTCGGCTGCCGGTGTACACGGTGTGCTGCCGCCGCCGTCCGAGGTCGGTGACCTCTACGGTGCGGCTGCGGCCGAACCCCCGCTCAACGAGGACCGGAAGTACGCGCTTCTCTTCGCCGACGTCTACGAGGCCTCCGTGCGGAAGGGGCAGGTGCTCGCCGCCCTCGCCCGCTCGGCCGAGGACGGCCGCCTCCGCGCCATCGCGTACGGTCACTTCTGGGCCTGGGCGGAACAGGCCTACGAGTGGGCCTACGAGCTCAGGGAGTCCCTCGGCGACGCCGCGCCCGTCCTCGAATGGACGTTCGCCCTCAACCTCCTCGCCAGGGATCCCCGCCTCCGGGCCGCCGGGCTCGGGCGACGCACCCTCGAGTCCTGGCTGCGCGGAATCTCCGGCTACGGCTGCTGGCTCCAGACCGACGATATCGACAGCCCGGCTCGCCGCCTCTACGGAAGCCTCGGCTTCACCGCCATCGGACACGGGCCGCAGGCCCCCAACGGCGAGCCCGGCCTCGTCATGTTCCGTCCGCCGCAATGATGACGTTCTGAGACGCACGTCACCGCCTGACCTGGCAAGATGGGACCATGAGCAGCTCATTGACAGAAGCCCACGACCAGACCCCTGACCTCGACGACGACTTCCTCTGGCTCGAGGACATCCACGGAGATGACACTCTCGACTGGGTCCGCGAGGAGAATGAGGCGACCCTCGCCCGCTTCCGCGACGATCTCTTCGACCGCATGTCAGCTGAGATCCTCACGGCCCTCGACTCCGACGACCGCATCCCGATGGTCACCAAGCGCGGCGGGCACCTCTACAACTTCTGGCGCGACAAGGACCACCCCAAGGGCCTGTGGCGCCGCACCACGTGGGACAGCTACACCACAGACGACCCCGACTGGGAGATCCTTCTCGACGTCGATGAACTCGCCCGCGCCGAGGACACCCCCTGGGTGTGGTCGGGAGCGTCGGTGAAGCGACCGGACCACACACGCGCGCTCATCTCACTCTCCCCGGACGGCGGCGATGCCCACCGCGTCCGCGAGTTCGACCTCGAGACGAAGCAGTTCGTCGACGACGGCTTCGACCTCCCCACGGCCAAGTCCCGCTTCGCGTGGCTCGACGCCGACACGATCCTCGTCGCGACCGACACCGGATCCGATTCCCTGACGACCTCCTCCTACCCCCGGCAGGCGCGGGCACTCACCAGGGGACAGAGCATCGACGAGGCACCCATCGTCGCCGAGGTGCCCCGCGACCACGTCGCGATCTACGTCGGCTCCGACGTCGGCGGCCGCAATGTCGACCGCGCGGTCACCGTCGATGCCATCGACTTCTTCAATTCCCGGGCGAGCTTCATCGACCTCGACGATCTCCGCGGACCGGACCACGCCCTGCCGAGGACCGCCTCGTCGTGGGAGGACGCCTGGATCCCCGTCGACGTCCCCACCGACGTCTCCGTCGGAATCGACGACGACTTCGTCCTCTTCCGACCGCAGTCGGACTGGGACGCAGGCACGGTCGTCGTTCCCGCCGGCGGACTCGCCGCGGCCCCGACCGCCGAGGTCAAGGCCGGCGCCATCCGACCCCGGCTGATCTTCACCCCCGACGCCCACACCGCGTTGGCGTCGTGGTCGTGGACTCGCGACCGGCTCGTCCTCGAACTGCTCCGAGACGTCCAGTCCGAGCTCGTCGTCCTCGACCCGAGCGACGACTTCGCCTCCGCGCCGCTCCCCGGCGTCGAGGCGAACCATATGGTCAGCTTCGCCCCCGTCGACCCCGACGATGACGCCACCGCCAACGACTACTGGCTCGTGAGCACCGGCTTCCTCACCCCCTCGACGCTCTCCTACGGCAGCCTCGGCGACGCAGCCGGCGCTCAGGCGTCGGCGCCTGAGGTGATCAAGTCCTCGCCTGCGCTCTTCGACTCAGACGGCCTCACCGTCGAGCAGCACTTCGCGACGAGCGCCGACGGCACGCAGGTTCCTTACTTCCAGATCGCCGAGTCGGGTCTGGTGCTCGACGGCAACAACCCGACGCTCCTCGACGGCTACGGCGGATTCGAGGTCAGCCGCACGCCCGTCTACTCGCCCATCGTCGGCCTCGGCTGGCTCTCGCGGGAGACACAGGGCCGCGGCGCAGGGCGCGGCCACGACATCCCCGCAGGCCGCCGGGGAGTCTACGTGCTCGCCAACATCCGCGGCGGCGGCGAGTACGGACCGCAGTGGCACACCTCGGCGATGCGAGAGAACCGGATGCGCGCCTACGAGGACTATTCCGCCGTCGCGAGGGATCTCATCGACCGGGGCGTGACCCGGACCGAGGACCTCGGCTGCGCGGGCGGATCGAACGGCGGTCTCCTCGTCGGCAACATGCTCACCCAGTACCCCGAGCTCTTCGGCGCGGTCTCCTGCGGGGTTCCGCTGCTCGACATGCGCCGGTACACCAAGCTCAGCGCCGGGTACTCATGGAAGGCCGAATACGGCGATCCCGACGACCCCGCGGACTGGGCCTTCATCCAGCACTTCTCGCCCTACCACCTTCTCGACCGCAGCGTCGACTACCCGCCCGTCCTCTTCTGGACCGCGACCTCCGATGATCGGGTGGGACCCGTGCAGGCACGGAAGATGGCGGCGCGCATGCAGGCGATGGGGATCCCTGACGTGTGGTTCTTCGAAGACACCGAAGGCGGCCACGCGGCGGCCTCGGACAACAAGCAGGCCGCGTTCGTGCGGGCGCTGAGCTACCGATTCCTCTGGAACGCGCTGACGGGGGAGTGAACCGGGGTCGCGCAGGCCCCTGCAGAGGTGAGGGGACTCACTGGCAGGGGCCTGTGCGGCGGCGTAGCGTGGAGCCATGACGAATGAGACGCAGCGCTTCCACGCGGAGTACAAGGTCATCGGCGGCAAACTCGTCGTCGCCGACGTCGAGACCGACGGACAGACCATCACCGGGGCCACGATCTCCGGCGACTTCTTCCTCGAACCCGAGGACGCCTACTTCGATCTCGCACCGGCCCTCGTCGGCGCCGACGTCACCGCCGACAACGCGCAGCTGCGCGAACGCCTCGACGACGCGCTCGCGACGTACGGCTCCGAACTCGCCATGCACGGGTTCTCCACCGCAGATGTCGCCACAGCAGTGCGTCGGGCCCTCGGATCGGCCGCGGACTTCACCGACTTCGACTGGCAGATCATCCGCGGCGAAGTCCTGCCGACACAGCTCAACGTCGCCCTCGACCAGGTGCTCCTCGAAGAGGTCTCCGCGGGCAGGCGCCGGCCCACCCTGCGGTTCTGGGAATGGGACGACACCGCCACCGTCATCGGCGCCTTCCAGTCCTACGTCAACGAGATCCGCCCCGAAGGCGTCGAGAAGTACGGCGTCGAGGTCGTCCGCCGCATCTCCGGTGGGGGAGCGATGTTCATGGAGGGCGGCAACTGCATCACGTATTCGATGTTCGTCCCGCCGTCGCTTGTCGCCGGCCTCGACTACCAGGAGTCCTACGTCTTCCTCGACCAATGGGTGCTCGCGGCTCTGCGCAGCCTCGGGGTCGAGGCCTTCTACAAACCGATCAACGACATCTCCTCGACCGAGGGCAAGATCGGCGGGGCCGCGCAGAAGCGCCTGCGCGACGGCACGCTGCTCCACCACGCGACGATGAGCTACGACATCGATGCCGACAAGATGGTCGAGATCCTCCGCATCGGTCAGGCGAAGATCTCCGACAAAGGCGTTGCGAGTGCGAAGAAGCGCGTCGACCCGCTGCGCAGCCAGACCGGTGAGACCCGCACCGACATCATCGAGACCATGGCGACGACGTTCATCGACCGCTACGGCGCCACTGAGGACACTTACACCGAAGCCGAGCTCGACCGCGCCCGCAAGCTCGTCGCGGAGAAGTTCGGCACTGAGGCGTGGACGCACCGGGTTCCGTGATCGGGGCGTTCCGCGGCACGATCGTCACTCTCGGCGGAGGCGGCTTCTCGATGTCGGAGACCGGAGAGTCAGCCACCGACGACTGGCTGCTCGACCTCGCGGGTCGTCGGGTGGCAGCGGCTCAGCCTCACAGTCCGGCACTGCCGCGCGTGTGCTTCGTCCCGACCGCCTCCGGCGACAGCCGCGACTACATCGAGCGCTTCGAGGCCGCCTTCACCGGTCGCGCCCAGACGCATGTGCTCTCCCTCTTCGGACAGAGCCCCTGGGGATACCGGGAGCCGGAGATGCTCGCGGAGATGGACCTTGTCTACGTCGGCGGAGGATCGACGGTCAACCTCCTCGCTCTGTGGCGCACGCACGGCGTCGACGACGTTCTGCAGCGGGCCGCGGCCTCCGGCACGATCCTCGCCGGGATCAGCGCCGGCGCGAACTGCTGGTTCGAGGCCTCGTCGACGGACTCCTTCGGGCCTCTGGCGCCGCTCCGGGACGGCCTCGGCTTCCTCCCCGGCAGCGCCTGCCCGCACCATCACGGCGAAGAGGGTCGGGCCGAGACGTTCCGGACGTGGATCGCCGACGGGACCCTGCCGGGCCCGGGATTCGGACTCGACGACGGTGCTGCCGCCGTCTTCACCGACGGTGCGCTCGCCTCGGTGGTCACCGAAGACCCCCTCGCTCGTGTCCACCTCGTCGAGGGTGAAACGGAGACTCCGCTCGAGTCGATCTTGCTCGCCTGAGGCGACGAGAGCGCCGACCGCAGGTCGCCGGTGCCGCTATGCTGGGCGCGAGGACTCAGGGAGGCGAACCATGGCCAGGCTCAGTCGTGAGGAACGGCGCATCCGCAGCGAACGACGCAGCGCGATCCTCCTCATCGTCGTCTCCGCGATGTTCGTCCTCATCGGTATGGGCATGCTCCTGACCGGCGAGCTCGTCGCCATCCTCGTCGTCCTCTTCTTCGGTGGATGCCTGCTCGCCGGATTCATGCGGCTGCCGTCGATGAGCCTGCGCTCGAGTCTGCTGCTCGCGATCGCCGGCAGCTCGGCCTTCGCCGTAGCGTGCGCGGTGATCGTCGCCCTCGCCATTGCGGGGATGGCGATCGAGTCGACGATCGTGGCGCCGACGGCGCTCACCGTCGTCGCCGCTGTCGGGGTCGTCTTCTTCGGCGGCGGAGCGATCCTGCTCACCGTCCTCTATCGGAGGAATCGGACGGAGATCGGGCGGGATCAGGACGGCCCGGAGGCCTGAGCGACCGGCAGACCGGGCCCGGCGCCCGCGAGCGTGAGCACCCCGTCCTCGATGACCCCGACACTCTGTAGGATTGGGAACCACAGCGTCCCGAACCTCCAAGGAGAGACATGCGCCAGGTCGAACCGTCCGTTGAACTGCTCGCCAAGCCCAGCATCGATTGGGAGGCGATGAGGACGTACCTCGACGAAGTCGGGGGCACCTCGTGGGCGGACAGGGTCGAAGCAGCGGAGTCACCGGACGCCGAGGACCTCCTCGAGTTCTCCGGACGCATGTGCTACCGCTCGTGGGAGCCGGGCCTCAATCCGAATGTCTCCCGTGTGCGCACCGATTCGGCGTCCTACCTCGGCAACGTCATCTCCTCCCAGCACGGGTCGGTGCTCGAGCATGCGAACTTCACGTTCGTCCTCCACAACGTCTCCCGTGTCCTCACCCACGAGCTCATCCGCCACCGTGCCGGCTCCGCGTTCTCGCAGGAGTCCCTGCGCTACGTCCGCCTCGCCGACATCCCGTTCTGGTTCCCCGACTGGGCCCGTGAGGATCCCGAGCTCATGGAGCGCTCGCTCGCCGTCCTCGACACCCTCGAAGAGCATCAGAAGTGGATGGCCGAGCACTTCGGCCTCGACGAAGAGGGCACGAAGTTCGCGCACAAGAAGCACATGACCTCGTTCATGCGCCGCTTCGCCCCCGAAGGCCTGGCCACCGGCATCGTCTACACCGCGAACCTCCGCTCCCTGCGCCACGTCATCGAGATGCGCACCGCGAAGGGCGCCGAGGAGGAGATCCGCCTCGTGTTCAACAAGATCGGCGAGATCATGCAGACCGAGGCTCCGGCGATCTTCTCCGACTACGAGATCGTCGACGGGGAGTGGATCCCCGGCACCCGCAAGGCCTGACCACCGCACCGCCGGCCCCGCACCCTCGCGACCCACGAAAGGGCACACCATGGCTGACATCTTCGACGCCGAGCTCAGCCCCGGCAAGCTCGAGGTCATCACGGAGTGGGTGGCCGCGCAGGACTGGGCGTCCGACCTCGACCTCGAGCGTGAGCCGCTGCAGAAGGTCACCGCCTATCGGTTCGACGACCCCGCCGGTGAGGTCGGGCTCGAGGTCCACATCGTCTCCAGCGGCGGTCGCACGTTCCAGGTGCCGCTGACGTACCGCGGTGAGCCCCTCGACGGTGCCGCCGATGCCCTCATCACGACGATGGAGCATTCGGTCCTCGGCACGCGCTGGGTGTACGCGGGCATGGGCGATCCCCTGTTCCGGCGCCGCCTTGACGCGACGATCGCCACCGCGGGCACCTCGGCGAAGCAGTACCTCGTCGACGACGCGGGCGAGCGCGTCGAGGAGATCACCGACGTCGCCCACGTCCACGGCACGGGCCCGCTGGCCGGTGCCGGCGGCGTCGACCTCATCACCGAGCTCACACTCGACTCGCCGCTCGAGGGCACCGAATCCGGTCTCCTGCTCGGACGCTGGCCCGGTCAGGACCATTCGGTCGTGCTCGCGGTCATGGAGTGAGCTCGGCCGGCTGCGGTGAGCCGCTGGTCAGCGGCCGAGACCGAGGTCGATGATCGTCATCCCAGCCGTCGTCGCGCCGGCCTCATCCATATCGAGCATCGCCTGCGGTGCCTGTTCGAGACCGATCGTCGTGGTGACGAGATCCTGCGGCCGCAGATCGCCGGAGGCGACGAGGGCGACGAGCTCGGGGTAGCCGGCTGCGGCCATGCCGTGGGAGCCGAGGATGCTCAGCTCGAGCGCGATGACGCGGGGCACGTCGATGACGGGCTCGCCGTCGAGCAGCCCGATCTGCACATGCCTGCCCAATGGGCCGAGGGAGGCGATCGCCGAGGTGATCGTGTCCTGCCGTCCCAGGGCATCGACGGTCACGGCGACCCCGCCCGGACGGTCGGCAGCCGGCTCGACAGCCGCGGCGGCCCGGACGACAGCCTCGGCGAGTTCCCCGGGTCCCAGTCCGCGTGCGCTGACCGTCCGGCTCGCTCCGAGGTCCCGGGCCCGGTCGAGGGCGGCATCGCTGATGTCGACCGCGATGACCTGTGCCCCGATCGCGCGGGCGATCATGATCGTCGAGAGACCCACCCCGCCGCAGCCGAACACGGCCACGGTCTCACCGGCCTGCAGCTCGGCGCGGACCCGCAGTCCGTGGAAGGCCGTGGCGAAGCGGCACCCGAGCCCGACGAGTGCGGAATCCGGCAGCTCCTCGGGCACGGTGACGAGATTGGCGTCGGCGTGATGGATGACGACCTGATCCGCCCACGACCCGAAGTGCGTGAAGCCCGGCTGCGTCTGGTTCGGGCACACGTGGGCGTTGCCGGAGCGGCACCACCGGCACGCCCCGCACCCGCACACGAAGGGCACCGTCACCCGCTCACCGACGTGGAATCCCTCGACCGCCGGCCCCGCCGAGGCGATCCGCCCGACGAGCTCATGCCCGGGCACGTGCGGCAGACTCACCGTCTCATCGTGCCCTGACCAGGCATGATGATCGCTGCGGCAGACGCCAGTGGCGTCGACGTCGATGACGACCCCGTGGTCGGGAGCCGTCGGTGCAGGGATGTCGGCAAGCTGCGGCGGTGTGGAGAAGCGGTCGTAGACGATGGCGCGCATGCCGCCGATGATAGCCGCGAGTCCCCGCGGCTGTGCGCGCCGTCCGGGAGGTGCGGTGCCGACCGGGGTGCGCGCCGTTCGGGAGGGGCGTGCGCCAGCCCCGTCGGCCTCAGCTGATGCCGGCAGCTGCAAGTGCGTCGAGGAGGCGTCGGCGCAGCGCCTGCGCACGGCGGCTGAAGGCCTGCTGGCGCTCCATGTACTCCGCCTTGCCGGCCGCGGTCTCGATCGCGACGACTCCGTAGCCCCAGCCGCGCAGATCGTAGGGGGAGGCCTCCATGTCGAGCGTGCGGATGTCGAGGGCGAGATCGAAGCAGTCGAGGACGAGCGGCGACGGGGCGATCGGCCCGATCTTCATCGCCCACTTGTAGAGGTCCATGCCCGCATGGAGGCAACCCGGCTGTTCGTTGCCGACCATGCCCTCACGTGTCGGCTGGAGCGTGTTGCGCGGCCTGGCGGCGGCGGTGAAGAAGCGGAACGCATCGTGGTGGGAGCACTGGATGCGGTGGCGTTCGACGACGGCGTCGGTCTCCGCGGAGCTCAGCCGCAGCGGCACCTGCTGATGGCGGCGTTCGTCCTCGCTCATCCGATAGACCATCGCCCATTCGTGGAGGCCGAAGCACCCGATGTTCGCTTCGCGATCGAGGGTGGCGGACAGAAGCGCGGCGATGAACCGAGCCCCCTCGCCTCGGTCGGCTCTCCAGGACTCGAGGTCCACCTCGGCGACGGTGCCGTCCGTGCGATACCACCGACGGTCGACGTACTCGCGGTCGCCTGAGGTCTCGAGCTCGAGGAGGACCCCGGCTCCGGGATTCCACTTCGCGAGCTGACCGGCCTTGAACGGGTAGTACGTGAAGAGGAAGTCCTCGACGGGGTGCTTCTCCCCGGCCATCCGGCGGGCGACGTGCGCATCGGTGCGGGTGGCGACCTGCGCTTCGTGCTCCTCGCGCAACGTCCGCCACGCGGGAGCCGACAACCGCGAACCGGGCCCGACGACAGCGTCAGCTGCGGGGGCCGGCGGTGCGGAGGAGAGAGCCTGAGTCACCGTTCCATTGTCCCAGACCGCTTCGTTCCGCGCATCGCGGGAGCGCTGATCGGATCCTCGGGCCACGGGTGCTTGGGATAGCGGCCGCGGTTCTCCGCCCGCACGTGCGGGTACGCGCCCTCCCAGAACGATGCGAGGTCGCTCGTCACCGCCAGCGGCCGGCGTGCGGGGGAGAGGAGGTGGAGGACGACGGGCACCCGACCGTCGGCGATCCGCGGGACCTCGGTCCACCCGAAGACCTCTTGGAGTTTGACGGCGAGGACCGGCCCATTCGGGGAGTCGTCGTCGCCGACGTCGTCCGGGTCGGGGTAGTCGAGGCGCACCCGCGATCCGCTCGGCACCTCGATCGTCTCCGGGGCGAGTTCGTCGAGACGGGCCGCCTCCGGCCACGGGAGCAGTGTGCGCAGCGCACCGACGAGGTCGACGGCACCCGGGTCGGCGCCGCGCGCCATGCGGTCGAGCGCCGCCGGACACCAGTCGGGCAGAGTGTGCGCGAGATGCGACCACCGCACGTCCGGCCACGGCTGTCCGATGACGTGACGGAGCAGCCCGAGCCGTGCGCGCAGCTGGTCGAAGGCGGGACTCGGCCGCAGCACCTCCCGCGCACCCCTGTCCTCGATCGAGCGGGCGATCGCCTCCCGCGCGAGCTCCGGGCTCGCCGTGATCGGCGTCGACGTCAGTGCGATCCCGCCGAGGCGGGTCTGCCGGACCGCGCGCACCTTCCCGTCCGTGAACGTCGCCGACTCCTCCGTGACGAGCAGTCCCGCCCCGGCGAGTTCGGCCGTGTCCGCGTCGATGGGAACGGCCGAGCGGATCGTCGGCCGCCCGCCTGCCAGACCCACCTCGGCGATCGCCAGCCACGGGCTGCCCATGAGTGGAGAGTTTCTCGGCAGCGAGGCGGCGGTGCCCGAGGCGAGCAGATACTCGGCATCGGCACCGTTGCGCGCTCGGGCGATCTGGTGGGGGAAGGCGAGGGCGACGACGAGCCCGAGGTCCTCCGGTCGCAGGCGCTCACCCGCCGTGCCGCCGCCGCTGTACTCGCCGACGATGCGTGTGAACCGGTCGACGTCCTGGGTGAAGCGCCGGTCGCGGGAGGCACGGAGGTCGCGCAGCACCGCGGTGAGGTCGGCGCCGGAGGAGCGGCGGTCGGATTCGACGGCGGCGACCGCCTCGGCGGCGGCCCGGGCCCCGAGCATCGCCGCCCCGTCGAGGAGTCCGCGTGCCGCCCACACGGACGCCGGCACCCGGGCGATCGCCCGCCCGAGGTCGGTGACGTGCAGGTCGGCGCGCCGCGCCTCCGGGGGCGTCCTATCACCGGTGTCGACCTCGACGGCACCGAGGCCGACGAGGTTGTCCACGGCCAGGGCCCAGGCGTGATGCGGCATCGGGTCGGGCAGCAGCTCGGTGTCACCGCCCCAGGAGGCGAGGTCGAGGACCGCCGAGGTGAGGTCGGCGGTCGCGATCTCCGGCGGGGTGTGCTCGGGCAGGGAGGCCCAGTCGGACTCGGACAGGCACCGGTAGACGACGCCGGGGCCGAGGCGGGCGGCGCGACCCGAGCGCTGGACACCGGAAGCCTTCGATTCCCGGGTCGTCACGAGCCCCGACATCCGCCGCTTGGTATCGAGGCGGGGACCACGGGCGAGCCCCGAATCAACGACGATGCTCACGCCGGGCACCGTGAGCGCAGATTCCGCCACCGAGGTGGTGACGATGACCCGGCGCTCACTGTCGTCGGGGTTCCGGGGCCGGAGGATCGCGTCCTGGTCGGCGGCCGGGGTGCGGCCGGTGAGCGTGTGGACGCTTACGGCAGGCATCCCGGAACCGAGGGACGCCGCGGATCCGGACAGCTGCCCGCGGATCCGGTCGGCCACCTCGTCGACCTCGCGAGCTCCAGGGGCGAAGACGAGGACGTCGCCGCCTGCTGACTCCTCGAGGGCACGGACAGTCGTGCGGGCGAGGTGGTCGAGGAAGGCCCGGCTTACCCCACGGGCGTCGAGGGGGCGTTCGGGAGCCGGTGCCCACCGGACGTCGAGCGGATGCGTCTGCGCCGCGACGGAGAGGACCGGTGCCGGGTCGGTCGGGACACCCACACGCCTCGCCCAATCGCGGGCGTCGAGGGTCGCGGACATGACGACGAGGCTGAGGTCGTCACGGAGCTCGACGAGTTCCCTGCCCATGGCGAAGACGAGGTCGGTGTCGAGGTGGCGTTCGTGGACCTCGTCGAGGATGATCGCGGCGACGCCTGGCAGCTCCGGATCGCCGAGCATCCGCCGCAGCAGCACTCCCGTGGTGACGAACTCGATCCGCGTGCGTGCCGAGACCAAGGACTCCCCGCGCACCGTGAAGCCGATGTCCTCGCCGAGGCGGGTCCCCGTCAGGTGCGCGAGCCGCCTCGCCGCAGCGCGGGCCGCCATCCGTCGCGGCTGGGTGACGACGATGCGGCCGGAGTCGGGTCCGGCGGTGGTGCGCAGATGCTCGGCGATGAGCGGGGGCACGAGGGTCGTCTTGCCGGTGCCGGGCGGGGCTTCGACGACGAGGCGCGGGAAGGGGTCGGCCACCTCGGCGGGAAGACGCTCGATGAGCTCAGCCGCCGGGAGGTCGGCACCGATCGTCGTCAGGTCGAAGGAGTCCATGCCCCCAGTCTCTCAGGGTGCGGTGCCCAGTCGCGCGAGGGCTGAGAGGACACGGTCACGGACGCGCCCGACCGGTCCACCGGCCAACGCCACTCCCGAGGCGACGCTCGCGCCCGAGCGGATGACCTGCGGAGTCACCACGCGGCGGCGAGAGTAGCGTGCGAGCGCCGACGCCGGTTCGTCGGCGTTGAGGAGTTCGGCGAGGGCGACGGCATCGCAGATCGACTCGCACGCCCCACGGCCGAGGTTCGGCTGCATTGCGTGGGCGGAGTCGCCGATGAGCACGGTCCGGCCGCGGACGAAGGACCGCAGGGGACGAGACACGTGGATGCCGCTGATCACGGTCTGCCCGGTCCTTGCGGCCTCGACGACCGCGGTGACCGGGGAGGGGAAGACCCGAGCCGCCCGGCGGAGGTGGGCGAGCCCGGCGGACGTGCTCGCGAAGCGGTGTTCGGGGAAGGCGGTGAACCAGTTCGTCCGATTCCCGGGCAGCGGGGTGATGCCGAAGAGCATGCGATCACCCCAGTATTCGGTGACGGTGCCACCGGAGAGGTCTGCGTCGATGACGCCGCGGATGACCGTGAGCCGAGGACGCCGAGGCCCGGACCGCTCGCCCCAGACAGCCGACCGAACCCTGCTGCGGGCACCGTCGGCGCCGACGAGGACATCGGCCGCAAGCGTCGTCGGGTCGGCCACCTCCCCGGTGAGCAGGGGTGTCGAGGCCGGTCGGGCGGCGGTGAGGAGGGAGTGGAGCTGTGCGCGGCCGATCATCAGCGCGCCGAGGCGGGGCGGCCGGGCGAGGAGGCGACCGTCGGAGCTGCGGATCGTCGCCTCGTCGACGCGGACGCCCGACTTTACGACCGCAGTGCTCAGGCCTGCCCTGCGCAGGGCGGTCATGGCGGAGGGAAAGAGGGCGAACGCCGTGTCCAGGGCTCTCGCCTGCGGATCGCGTTCGTGGACGGTCACCGTCCACTCGGGCCGGTCGAGCGCGGCGGCCAGGGTCGCCCCGGCGATTCCGCTGCCGATGATCCGCACGCTCGTCATGCCGTCACGATACCGCGACCCGAGTGAAGCAAACTCGGCGTCTAGACTGGGCATCATGCGTATTGCGAGATTTGTGCACAAGGACGAACCCGCCTACGGAGTCGTCGAAGGCGAGGTTCCGCCGATCGAGAACGGGCAGTGGGACACCTCGGGTCTCAGCCTCGCCGTCCTCGACTCCGACCCGTTCTTCGCTCCCGCGCAGTCGACGGGGGAGAGGCTGAAGTTCGACGACGTCCGCCTCCTCTCGCCGATCCTGCCCCGGTCCAAGGTCATCGGCGTCGGCCGGAACTTCGCCGACCACGCCGCCGAACTCGGCAACGAGGTGCCGGTCACCCCGGTGACGTTCTTCAAGCCGAACACCTCGGTCATCGGCCCCGGCGACCCCATCCGGCTGCCCGCGATCAGCGAACACGTCTCCTATGAGGCCGAGCTCGCCGTCATCATCGGACGCGTCTCGAAGGGCGTGAAGGCGGAGAACGCACTCGACCACGTCCTCGGATACACCTCGGCGAACGATGTCACCCTGCGCGACCTGCAGAAGTCGGACACGCAGTGGACCCGGGCCAAGGGCTTCGACACCTCGTGCCCGCTGGGCCCGTGGATCGAGACCGACCTCGACGTCGACGACCTGAGCATCCGTTCGTGGGTCAATGGTGACCTCAAGCAGGACGGGACGACCGCGGACTTCATCTTCGACATCCCGACGATCATCGAGCACCTCTCCGAGACGATCACGCTGCTGCCCGGCGACGTCATCCTCACCGGCACGCCCGCCGGGGTCGGTCGGATCGTCGCCGGCGACCGCGTCGACATCGCCATCGACGGTCTCGGAGTGCTCTCCAACCCCGTCATGGACGCCTGAGCCGAACCTGCTCGCCCCTGCACGAACACTACACAAACCACCACTCCTTGGAGCCGATCACCACATGACCGTCAAAGTCCGCTTCTGTCCCTCGCCCACCGGCACGCCGCACGTCGGCATGGTCCGCACTGCCCTGTTCAACTGGGCCTACGCCAAGCACACCGGCGGCACCTTCGTCTTCCGCATCGAGGACACCGACGCCGCCCGCGACTCCGAGGAGAGCTTCTCCCAGGTCGTCGAGGCGATGAAGTGGCTCGGGCTCGACTGGGACGAGGGCATCGAGGTCGGCGGACCCGACGGCCCCTACCGGCAGTCAGAGCGCGGTGACATCTACGCAGGCGTCATCGAGAAGCTCAAGGACGCCGGACACATCTACGAGTCCTATTCGACGAACGAAGAGGTCGAAGCCCGCCACACCGCCGCCGGCCGCGACCCCAAGCTCGGCTACGACGGCTTCGACCGCGACCTCACCGACGAGCAGATCGCCGCGTTCCGGGCCGAGGGCCGTGAGCCCGTGTGGCGCGTGCGCATGCCCGATGCCGACATCACCTTCGCCGACCTCGTCCGCGGCGAGATCACCTTCAAGGCCGGCACGATCCCCGACTTCGTCGTCGTCCGCGCGAACGGCCAGCCCCTCTACACGCTCGTCAACCCCGTCGACGATGCGCTCATGGGCATCACCCATGTGCTCCGCGGCGAGGACCTCCTCTCCTCGACCCCGCGCCAGATCGTCCTCTACGAAGCCCTCAAGGACATCGGCATCGCCGAGGCGACCCCCGAGTTCGGCCACCTGCCCTACGTCATGGGCCAGGGGAACAAGAAGCTGTCCAAGCGCGACCCCGAGTCGAACCTCTTCCTCCACCGCGAGCACGGCTTCATCCCCGAAGGCCTCATCAACTACCTCGGGCTGCTCGGCTGGTCGATCGGGCCCGACCGCGACGTGTTCACCGTCGACGAGTTCACCCAGGCCTTCGACATCCACGACGTCCTGCCCAACCCGGCGCGCTTCGACATCAAGAAGGCGACGGCGATCAACGCCGACCACATCCGAATGCTCGCCCCGGACGACTTCCGTGACCGCCTCATCCCCTACCTCCAGGCCGCCGAGGTGCTCCCGGCCGAACCGACGGATGCTCAGCTGGCGATCCTCGACCAGGCGGCACCGCTCGTCCAGACCCGGATGAACCTCCTCGGCGAGGCGCCCGACCTCCTCGCCTTCCTCTTCACCCCCGATGCCGAGCTGACGATGTCCGAGGACGGGCTCAAGACCCTCAAGGACTCCGCCCCCGAGGTGCTCGCCGCCTCGATCGAGGTCCTCGAGGGACTCGAGGACTGGAGGACGGAGAGGCTCCAGGCCGTGCTCGAGGAGAAGCTCGTCAACGAGATGGAGATCAAGCCGCGCCTGGCCTACGGCCCGCTGCGCGTCGCCGTCTCCGGGCGCCGCGTCTCCCCGCCGCTGTTCGAGTCACTCGAGATCCTCGGCAAGGAGTCCTCGCTCACCCGTCTGCGCGCGCTGGCGGCGCAGCTGTGAACGTCCACCCATGGCAGCGCGGGGGCCTTCATCTCCGTGACGTGACCGTCGAGGTCCCGCTCGACCATTTCGGTCGGCTCGACGCGGACTCGGCGGCCTCTGCGAGGATCGAGGTCTTCGCCCGGATCGTCGCCGATGAGGCCGAGAGCTCCAAGCCCTACCTCGTCTTCCTCCAGGGCGGACCCGGATTCGAGGCGCCTCGCCCGACGACTCCGGTGGGACAGGGCTCGTGGCTGGCCCGGGCGCTCGAGGACTTCCAGGTGGTCATGCTCGACCAGCGGGGGACCGGAAAGTCGAGTCCGATCGGCTCGGTCGAGGGCCGGATCACCGGTCTCGACATCGCCGGCGACGATCCCGAGGCCATCGCCGAGGTGCTCGCGTGCTACCGGGCGGACTCGATCGTCGAGGACGCCGAGGCGCTGCGCCGTGAACTCGGCGTCGACCGCTGGTCGGTGCTCGGGCAGTCCTTCGGCGGTTTCACCGCTCTGCGCTACGTCTCCGCGCACTCGGAGTCGCTCACCGAGGCCTACTTCACCGGCGGGCTGCCCGCGATCGGGGTCGATCCCGTCGACGTCTATCGGGCGACGTGGGCGCAGATGATGCGCAAGTCCGAGCAGCACTACCGGAACTTCCCCGGCGATCGCGACCGGATGGCCGCGCTCATGGACCTCGCCGGAGCCGACGGCGGCATCGCACTGCCGGGCGGGGCACGGGCGACGACCGAGCGGGTGCGCCTCCTCGGGCACCACCTCGGCGCCTCCGACGGACCTGAGGCCCTCCACTACCTCCTCGACCTCGATCCGGGCTCCTCCGGCCTGCGCCATGATCTCGCGGGTGCCCTGCCGTTCTCGGGACGCAACCCGCTGTACGCGGTCGTCCACGAATCGTGCTGGGCCGACGGGACCGTGACGAACTGGGCGGCGAGGCGGGCGATGCCTGCGGAGGTCCGTGACGATCCCACCCTGCTCGCCGGTGAGCATGCCGGCCCTGAGTCCTTCGCCGAGGATCCCGAGCTCGCACCGTTCGCCGAGGTGGCCGAGGTCGTCGCCGCCTATGAGTGGCCGAAGCTCTACGACGTCGATGCGCTGCGGGCCTCGACCGTGCGTGGGGCCGCTGCCGTGTACTTCGAGGACGCCTACGTCCCTGCCGAGTACTCTCTGGCCACGGCCGAGCTCATGGACGGCGTGCGCCCGTGGGTGACGAACGAGTACGAGCACAACGGCCTGCGCGCCGACGGCTACCGGGTCCTCGACCGACTCATCACGCTCGCGAGGGCGTGAGGGAGGCGGTCCTCCCTCTCCGCCTCGGCGGTGTTAAGAAGGTCACACGGTTTGGATTTGGCGGCGGGGGAGGGGCCTGTGTAGAGTTATATCTCGTTGCTGAGGGGAATTCCTCCAGGGAAGTCCCGCATAGCAGTGGGGTATGGTGTAATTGGCAGCACGAGTGATTCTGGTTCACTTAGTCTAGGTTCAAGTCCTGGTACCCCAGCGGACAGCTTCAGAGCGATCTGAGGATCTGTTCATCGGCCCCCGTCGTCTAGTGGCCTAGGACGCCGCCCTCTCAAGGCGGTAACGGCAGTTCGAATCTGCTCGGGGGTACGGTTGAGCCCCGCACCGATCCATCGGTGCGGGGCTCACTCTATTCAACCTCACCGACCGGATGAGTCGGCGATGCGCTTCGTGTGCTCGGCGGTCTTGACGCCTGCGACGATGAGCTCGAGGACGAGACGGACGAAGATCACCCACAGGGCGGGGAGGATCCAGCCGAAGACGATCGTGAGGACGAGCGGCCATGCATTGAACGAGGCCTCAGGGTTGAACATCGTCGGGGTGTTCGCCGCGGCTCCGATCGCGATCGCCGAGAGGATCGCTCCCAACCACCACAGTCCTGCGACGATGATGGCGAGCAGGTAGATGATCCCGGCCCAGCGCACGGCGACGAAGTTCTCGAAGCGGAAGTCGAAGAGCGACTTGAGGAATCCCGGCTCCGAGGGCTGACCGTAGCCGGTCTCGTGACCGTAGGGCGCGGCCTGACCGTAGTGCTGATGCTGACCGTGCGTCGCCGCCTGACCGTAGGGGCCGGGTGCTCCGTATCCGCCCGACTGGCCGTAGCTGGCCGACTGACCGTAGCCGCCGGACTGTGCGTAGCCGTCGTACGGGCTGCCGTCGTACGGACTGCCGGCCTGCGGCTGACTGCCGTACTGCTGCGCCGGCTGACTGCCGGTCGGCAGTCCCGATTCGTTCGATGAGGCGGCCGCCGGATCGTGGCTGCGGTCAGGCTTGCCCTGCGACGACGGCGAATCGCCCTGTTGCTGCCGCGAATCGCCCTGCGGCCGGGAGGACGGGGTGTCGGGGCGGTTGGGGTCCTGGTTCGGGTCCTGCGGGGACGTCGTCATAGTCGACCTCTCTCTCGGCGGTGCTGATTGCCAGATGGACGATGTGACGCCGCCCACCTGCGTCTTCGCAATCTATCAGGGCATCCTCACGGCCAGCTGGCCGTCCGTCACAGCGCGCCGATCATCGACGCGAACACACAGGTTCGGTTCAAGGGGAGCGGGCCGAAGGGGAGCGGACCGGGAGAGGCACCGGGCTCAGACCAGTCGGATGCCCCACTCGACCGCGAGTGTTCCGCCGGGCTCGACGACATCGACGTCTTCTCCGGTCGCGAAGGCATTCGGTGGACAGGTCATCGGCTCGATCGCGAGCGCGCGGCGGGAGAGCCCGTCGTCGAGCTCATCGCCCGTGTAGACCTGCCAGTTGCGGAATCCCGAATCGACGTCGATGACCGTTTCCCGGCCGTCGGCACCCCTGAGCCGCGCTCGCGACCGGCCGTCGGGGTCTCGGCGCGGCTGACCGAACGCATCGTCGAGTTGCGTCCCGTCCACGCTGCGCAGGGCACGGAAGTCCTTGCACGTGAGGCAATCGGACATCTCCGCATCGTGGTCGAGAGGGACCTCCGAACCGTCGTCGAACGGGCGCGACTCCACGGGGATGAGGCGCTCATCGGGGACGAGCCAGGTTCCGGCGGGAATGACCAGCTGCGCGGCGTCGACGTACTCGGCCCCCGGATGAAACCACGGGTGGAAGCCGAAGCCGAACGGAGCCGCTTCGGTGCCGATGTTCTCAGCACGCGCGTGGACCCGCAGTCCCTCCTCGCCGAGGTCGTAGCGGACGGTGAGAAGGAATCGGAACGGGTACCCGGGTGAAGGGGAGAGCTGCGTCGTGAGCGTCACCGAAGTCTCCGTCGCCTCGACGACGTCCCATTCGACGTCGATGACCAGCCCGTGCAGAGCGGTGTTCCGTGCCGGCTCGGTGATCGGAAGCTGGTGGACCGTGCCGTCGAACTCGTAGCGTCCGTCGGCGATGCGGTTGGGCCACGGCGCGAGCACCGCGCCGTCGGAGGTGCCCGTCTCGACGACGACGGATCGTCCCGCAACCGTATAGTCGCGCAGGCTCGCGCCGACCGGGGAGACGACAGCAGTGCTTGTCCCATAGGCGAGGTCGATGAGGTCGGTCATGCGGCTCCCGAATATCGTCAGCCTCGGACGAGGGCCTCGGTGAGCGCCCGGGCGGCGTCGACGACGGCCTTCGCGTGGAGCCGACCCGGCTGGCGGGTGAGGCGGTCGACGGGTCCGGAGATCGAGACCGCGGCGACGACCCGGTTGCTCGGACCCCGCACGGGGGCGGAGACGGAGGCGACGCCGCGTTCGCGTTCGGCGATCGACTGTGCCCAGCCTCGGCGGCGGACACCGGAGAGCATGGTTGCGGAGAACCGGGCGCCGCGCAGGCCGGTGTGGAGGCGGTCGGGCTCCTCCCAGGCCAGCAGCACCTGGGCAGCGGACCCGGCCCGCATGCTCAGGGTCGCCCCGATCGGCACCGAGTCGCGCAGACCCACGGGGCGTTCGGCCGCGGCCACGCACAGGCGCAGATCGCCCTGGCGGCGGAAGAGCTGCGCCGATTCGCCGGTCTGGTCGCGCAGCTGCCCGAGCACCGGTCCGGCGGCGGCGAGGAGGCGATCCTCGCCGGCGGCAGACGAGAGCTCGGCCAGTCGCGGACCGAGGACGAAGCGTCCCTGGAGGTCACGGCCGACGATGCGGTGGAACTCGAGGGCGACGGCGAGACGGTGGGCGGTCGGTCGAGCGAGTCCGGTGAGCGAGACGAGCTCGGCCAGAGACGCAGGTCCGGCCTCGAGGGCGGAGAGAACCATTGCGGCCTTGTCGATGACACCGACGCCGCTACCATTGCTTGTCATAGACACCATTGTGCGCGTCTCATTGAGCGAGATGCAAGTTCGGAATGCGATACGGGCGAGTAGATTCCTGTCCACACCCATCGGTGAGCATCCGGCGAGCCGATCGGATGCCCTAGGCGACCGCACTCGGACGCCGAGAAGAAGCACAACGCGTACGGAGGATCTCCGTACCGGCGGGAGGAACCATGCCACGCACATTGGCCGAGAAGGTCTGGGCCGATCACGTCGTCTCCGAGGGGGAGGACGGAGCGCCGGACCTCATCTACATCGACCTCCACCTCGTCCATGAGGTGACCAGCCCGCAGGCCTTCGACGGACTCCGACTCGCCGGGCGCCCCGTGCGCCGCCCCGACCTCACGATCGCCACCGAGGACCACAACACGCCCACGTGGGACATCGACAAGCCGATCGCCGAACCGACCTCGCGCACGCAGATCGAGACCCTGCGGAAGAACGCCGAGGAGTTCGGGATCCGGCTCCACAGCCTCGGCGACGCCGATCAGGGCATCGTCCACGTCGTCGGCCCCCAGCTCGGGCTCACCCAGCCGGGCACGACCGTCGTCTGCGGCGACTCGCACACCTCGACTCACGGAGCGTTCGGGGCGCTCGCCTTCGGCATCGGCACCTCCGAGGTCGAACACGTCCTCGCCACCCAGACGCTCAGCCTCAAGCCGTTCAAGACGATGTCGATCACCGTCGACGGTGAGCTGCCCGAGGGCTCGACGGCCAAGGACATCATCCTCGCGATCATCGCGAAGATCGGCACCGGCGGCGGACAGGGCTACGTGCTCGAGTACCGCGGCTCGGCGATCCGCTCCCTGTCGATGGAGGCGCGGATGACGATCTGCAACATGTCCATCGAGGCCGGTGCCCGCGCGGGCATGGTCGCCCCCGACGAGACGACCTTCGACTACGTCAAGGGCCGCCCCCACGCCCCCGAGGGCGAGGACTGGGACGCCGCCGTGGAGTACTGGAAGACCCTCTACACCGATGAGGGCGCGACCTTCGACGCCGAGGTGGTCCTCGAGGCCGCCGACATCGAACCCTTCGTCACGTGGGGGACGAACCCCGGTCAAGGCCTGCCGCTGTCGGCCGCGGTGCCCTCGCCTGACGACTTCGCCGATGAGAACGACAAGGTCGCCGCCGCGAACGCGCTCGCCTACATGGGCCTGACCCCTGGCACTCCGCTGCGCGAGATCGAGGTCGACACGGTCTTCCTCGGATCGTGCACGAACTCCCGGATCGAGGATCTCCGTGCCGCCGCCGAGGTGGTCCGGGGCCGGCGGAAGGCCGAGAACGTCCGCTTCATGGTCGTCCCCGGCTCCGCGAAGGTCCGCCTCCAGGCCGAAGCCGAGGGCCTCGACGTGATCTTCAAGGACTTCGGTGCCGAATGGCGCTTCGCCGGCTGCTCGATGTGCCTGGGGATGAACCCCGACCAGCTCGCCGAGGGGGAGCGGTGCGCCTCGACGTCGAACCGCAACTTCGAGGGCCGGCAGGGCAAGGGCGGGCGCACGCACCTCGTCTCCCCGCTTGTGGCCGCGGCGACTGCGGTCCGCGGCACCCTGTCCTCGCCCGCTGATGTCGCCGACCTGCCCCGGGACGCCGAACCGGTGGACTGGAGCCCGGAGCGCCCGACGATCCCGCTCACCCCCACCTCGGCGAACGCGTAAGGAGCAGCCATGGAAGCCTTCACCACCCACACCGGCATCGGCGTGCCCCTGCGCCGGTCGAACGTCGACACCGACCAGATCATCCCCGCGAAGTTCCTCAAGCGGGTCACCCGCACCGGCTTCGAAGACGCCCTCTTCTCCCGCTGGCGCACCGCCGAGGACTTCGTCCTCAACGACCCCGACTTCGCGTGCGGCTCCGTCCTCGTCGCGGGCCCCGACTTCGGCACCGGCTCCTCCCGCGAGCATGCCGTGTGGGCGCTCAAGGACTTTGGGTTCCGCGTCGTCCTCTCCTCCCGCTTCGGCGACATCTTCCGCGGCAACTCCGGCAAGGAGGGACTGCTCGCCGCCCAGCTCGAGCAGGACGACATCGAACTCATCTGGAAGATCCTCGAGAACCATCCGGGCACCTCGATCACCGTCGACCTCGAGTCGAGGACCGTGACATGCGACTCGCTCACGGTGCCCTTCCAGATCGACGACTACACGCGCTGGCGTCTCCTCGAGGGCCACGACGACATCAGCCTGACCTTGGCGAAAGAGGACGAGATCGCGGCGTACGAGGCCGGACGGCCCGCTCACAAACCCCGCACCCTGCCTGCGCGAGTCTGATCCGCCGACTCCGGGTCGGGGCGTCGTCTGCGCTAGTCTTGGACGAGTCCGGAATCGACTCGGGACGGCCTCCCGAGGCGGTGCCGACGTGTGCGCTGTTCGACGATCAGAGGGAGGAACATGCTCGAAGTCCGCGGCGGAAATCCGCTCGGGGGAACCGTGCGGGTCAGGGGCGCGAAGAACCTGGTGCCCAAGGCGATGGTCGCCTCCCTGCTCGGAGAGACCCCGTCCGTCCTCCGCGGAGTCCCGCAGATCCGCGACGTCGAGATCGTCACCGGTCTCCTCGAACTCCACGGGGTGCGGGTGAGCCAGGCCCCCGACGGGGACCAGCCCGACGGCGAGCTGCACCTCGACCCCTCCGAGGTCGCCCAGGGCTCGATCGTCGACATCGACGCCCACGCCGGATCCTCCCGGATCCCCATCCTCTTCTGCGGACCCCTCCTCCACAGCCTCGGGCAGGCGTTCATCCCCGACCTCGGCGGATGCCACATCGGCGACCGTCCCATCAACTTCCACCTCGACGTGCTCCGGCAGTTCGGCGCCGAGGTGGACAAGACCGCCGGGGGCATCATGCTCTCGACGAAGCGCCGCCTCCAGGGCACGAAGGTCGAACTCCCGTACCCCTCGGTCGGAGCGACCGAACAGGTCCTGCTCACGGCCGTGCGCGCCGAGGGCATCACCGAGCTGCGGGGAGCGGCGATCGAACCGGAGATCATGGACCTCATCGCGCTGCTGCAGAAGATGGGCGCGATCATCACCGTCGACACCGACCGAGTCGTGCGCATCGAAGGGGTCGACTCCCTCCACGGGTACATCCACCGGGCACTGCCCGACCGCAACGAGACCGCCTCGTGGGCCTCTGCCGCACTCGCCACCGGCGGTGACATCGTCGTCGAGGGCGCCTCGCAGCCGGAGATGATCACGTTCCTCAACGTCTTCCGCAAGATCGGCGGCGAATTCGAGGTCGATGAGACCGGCATCCGCTTCCGCCACCCTGGCGGCCGGCTCTCCTCGTTCGCCCTCGAGACCGACGTCCACCCCGGCTTCATGACCGACTGGCAGCAGCCGCTCGTCGTCGCCATGACCCAGGCCGAGGGACTGTCGATCATCCACGAGACCGTCTATGAGAATCGCTTCGGCTTCACCCACGCCCTCGTCGAGATGGGGGCGAAGATCCAGCTCTACCGCGAATGCCTCGGCGGCACCCCGTGCCGGTTCGGGCGGCGGAACTACGCGCACTCGGCCGTCGTGTCCGGACCGACCGAGCTCAAGGGCACCCGCATCGACGTCCCCGACCTGCGCGGCGGCTTCAGCCATCTCATCGCCGCCCTCGCCGCCCAGGGCCGGAGCGAGGTCCACGGGATCGAGCTCATCAACCGCGGGTACGAGAACTTCCTCGACAAGCTCCAGGGCCTCGGTGCGGAGGTCTCGGCATGAGCGGCACCGGCAGGGATGCCGGCACGGGCAGGGGCGCGAACGGCGGCAGGGGCGCGAGCAGGCAGCCCGGTGAGCACATCGTCTCGTTCGAACCCAAGGACGTCGCCTCGCAGCGCCGGGTCGCCTTCGGTGTCGCCTCGGCGGCCTACGGGCTCTTCCGCCTGACCTCGAAGATGCGCATCGAGAACGCCCAGGCGCTGCCGGTGGGTCAGGGCACGATCGTCGCCGCTTACCACGCCAACCACCTCGACCCGATCCTCGTCGGACTCGCCGTGTGGCGCAGCGGCCGGCTCCCGCACTTCCTCGCGAAGTCGACGCTCTTCTCCGGGCCCCTCGGCGTCATCCTCAAGGGACTCGGCCAGATCCCGGTGCTGCGCGCCTCGGCGCAGGCGGGGGACTCCCTCGAATACGCGAAGGAGGCCCTGCAGAAGGGCGAGACCGTCGTCATCTACCCCGAGGGGACGCTGACGAAGGACGAGCACTTCTGGCCCGAGCGCTTCAAGTCCGGCACGGCCCGGCTCGCCCTCGAGACGGGGGCGCCGATCGTCCCCGCCGCGCACTGGGGGCTCGAGACCGTCAAACCCCGCGGTCGGCTCATTCCCCGCCCGCGCCCGCTCACGCACACCAGCGTCGTCCGCTTCGGCGAACCGCTGGACTACACCGACCTCTGGGAGCACCGGGGGGAGAGGAGCTCGATGGCGACGCTGACGACGAGGCTGACGAACACCATCGCAGGCATGGTCGCCGATCTCTCCGGCCGTGAGCTGCCCGAGAGGTTCCGCACCGAGGAGGCCGGCTCATGAGCGCAGACAAGATCGCCGTGCTCGGCGCAGGATCGTGGGGGACGACGTATGCCGCCGTCATCGCCGACGCAGGCTTCCCGGTCGCGCTCTGGGCACGCCGGGAGGAGACCGTCGAGGAGATCAACACGGCGCACACGAACTCCCGCTACCTCGGCGACCGTGAGCTGCCGGAGACGATCACCGCCACCACCGATGACATCGCCGCCGTCACCGACGCCGACGTCGTCATCCTCGCCGTGCCCGCGCAGACCCTGCGGGAGAACCTCAGCCGGTGGAAGGCGCACCTGCGTCCCGACGTCCGCCTGGTCAGCCTGATGAAGGGCATCGAGGTCGAGACGGGCAAGCGGATGTCGGAGGTCATCGCCGAGGTCGCCGAGGTCGATCCCGGACGGATCGCCGTCGTCTCCGGGCCCAACCTCGCCCGGGAGATCGCCGAACGCCAGCCGACTGCGACCGTCGTCGCCTCCTCCGATGCCGCCACCGCCGAGGTGGTCGCCGAGATCAGCGCGAACGCGTACTTCCGGCCGTACACGAACACCGACGTCGTCGGCGTCGAGATGGGCGGGGCGGTGAAGAACGTCATCGCTCTCGCCGTCGGCATCGCCGACGGGCAGCGCCTCGGCGACAACTCGAAGGCCTCGATCATCACCCGCGGCCTCGCCGAGACCTCCCGTCTCGCCGCGGCGATGGGAGCCCAGCCGCACACGCTCTCCGGTCTCGCCGGGCTCGGCGACCTCGTCGCCACATGCGCCTCCCCGCTCTCGCGCAATCGCACGTTCGGGCGCCACCTCGGCGAGGGGATGAGCCTCGAGGAGACGATCGCGCACACCGAGCAGACGGCCGAAGGGGTGAAGTCCTCACCCGCGGTCCTCGCCCTCGGGGAGCGATACGGCGTCGACCTGCCGATCACCGAGGCGGTGAGCGCGGTGCTCGCCGGTCACCTGCAGGTTGACGAACTCGCGGGATTGCTGTTGTCTCGGAAGCGTAAGCACGAAGGCCCGCCGGCGTGAGCCGGAATCGTCCCACGAGTCCCACGAGCCAAGGAGCAGACATGAGCGTCAACTCACCGTTCTACAACCTTCCCGAGCTGCCGACCTTCACCCTGACCAGCACCGACATCGAGAACGGGGCACCGCTTCCGGCGGCGCAGGCCTCCGGAGCGATGGGTGTGCCCGGCGGTGAGGACAAGTCCCCGCAGCTGTCGTGGTCGGGCTTCCCCGAGGAGACGAAGGCGTTCGCCGTCACCTGCTACGACCCCGACGCCCCGACCGGGTCGGGGTTCTGGCACTGGACGGTCACCGACCTCGACGCCTCGGTGACCGAACTGCCCACCGACGCCGGCAACCCCGAGGCCGACCTCCTGCCCGCCGGTGCCGTGACGCTGAAGAACGACGCGGGCGAGCCGCGCTTCGTCGGCGCCGCCCCTCCCGAGGGCCACGGCCCGCACCGGTACTACTTCATCGTCACCGCACTCTCCGAGCCGCTGGGCATCGACGAGAGCGCGAGCCCGGCCTACGCCGGCTTCAACATGTACTTCAAGGGCATCGGCCGGGCCTGGCTCGAATGCACCTATGAGGCCGGCTGAGCCTGCACGCCCCCGTCCCCGCACGTGAGAGCGTGCGGGGACACATGAGAGTCCCCGAGCAAGGAAACATATGTCAGACACCGATCACCGGCCCTTCGTCGCAGTCCTCTTCGGAGGACGGTCGAGCGAACACTCCGTCAGCTGCGTCACGGCCGCCGGGGTGATCAGCGCCATCGACGACGACGCGTACCGGGTCCTGCCGATCGGGATCACGAAGTCCGGTGTCTGGCGCATCGTCGAGGACTGGGCGAGCATGCGCTTCGACCCCGAGAACATGCCCGAGGTCACCGACGACGGCACCGAGATCATCCCGCGCGTCTCCGCCGAAGGCGCCCCGCTCATCCACCGTGACGCCGACGGCGTCTACTCCGAGCTCGAGACCGTCGACGTCTTCTTCCCCGTCCTCCACGGCCAGTACGGAGAGGACGGCACCCTCCAGGGACTCTTCGAGCTCAGCGACACCCCGTTCGTCGGCTCCGGCGTCTTCGCCTCGGCTGCGAGCATGGACAAGCACTTCACGAAGTCCCTGCTCGCCCATGCGGAGATCCCCACGTGCCCGTGGGAGCTGGTCACCGAGACGATGTGGGAGGCCGACCGCGCCGAGGCGGAGGCCCGGGTGGCAGCCCTCGGCTTCCCCGTCTTCGTCAAGCCGGCCCGAGCCGGATCGTCGATGGGCGTGAGCCGGGTGGCCGACCCCGCCGGGCTCGAGGCCGCGCTGCTCGCTGCCTACGAGCACGACACGAAGGTCATCGTCGAACCCCAGGTCATCGGCCGGGAGATCGAATGCGCCGTGCTCGGATCCCTCGACGACGCCGAACTGCGGACCTCGTACCCCGGGGAGATCGAGGTCTCCGGCGATCACGACTTCTACGACTTCGAAGCGAAGTACCTCGACCTCGCCGATGCGAAGCTCACGTGCCCCGCGGACGTCGACGATGCGACGACGGCACGGATCCGCGAGCTCTCGGCGGCGGTGTTCCGGCTCTTCGACTGCACGGGGCTGGCCCGCGTCGACACGTTCGTCACGGACTCGGGTGAGGTGCTCATCAACGAGATCAACACGCTGCCCGGCTTCACCCCCACCTCGGCGTACCCGTTCATGTGGGCGAACTCCGGGATCGACTATCCGAGCCTCATCAGCGAACTCATCGGCATCGCGCTCACCGACCACGCCCGCCGGAGCTGACTAGCCCTCCGGGGGAGCGTCGACGTCCTCGGCACCGACGCATTCGCGTTCGGGCGGGAACGCCTGCAGCGCGGGCGAGATGCCGGCAAGGACGTCGGCGCCCGAGCCGAGCTTGCGGTTGACGAGGACCTCGACGGCCGGGGTGCGGCCGTAGCTCGTGAACACCCACGTGTCGTCCTCTTCGCCTCCCTTGGAGACCCAGTCGACCCCGCTCACGCTCACGCACTTGTCCGTGGTCGGACCCGGAGGGGTGACGCCGCAGCGGAGCACTGCGACGTTCGGGTCGCCCCACGCCTTCGTCCCCTGCGAGGAGGTGTCGCGCTCCTGCTCGCCGCCCACTTCGACGGGCAGGCGGAGCAAAATGTCCGCGCACTTCGGGTTCGCCGCATCCTCGGCGGGTTCGACGATGACCGTCTTCGCACAGCCGGACAGGACCGTCGTGAGCACGGGCACGCCGATGGTCACAGCGGCGACAGCACGCACGAGCGGCGAGGTGGCGCTTAGGCGTCGGCGGGAGTTCGCAGGCATGGTTCCAGCGTATCGCCCGATAGGGTGGTGACATGACCCGACTGTCCGATCTCGGCGAATCCGAAGTGCTCCGCCGTCTCCTGGCCCACCGCAGGTCAGGGGCCCATGAGGAGGTCGGCCCCGGCGACGACGCGGCCGTGACGAAGATCACCGGCCGGCTCGTCTCGACGGCCGACATGCTCGTCGAGAACGAGGACTTCACCCGCGACTGGCTCGACTGGTCCCGCCTCGGCACGAAGGCCGCCGCCCAGAACCTCGCCGACGTCTGCGCGATGGGCGCCCGGCCCCACGGCCTCCTCGCCTCCCTCGCTGTGCCCGATGACACGGACGTGACCGATCTCGAAGCGCTCTTCGCAGGGATCGTCGCCGAGGCCGAGCGCGCAGGTCGGGCACTCGGCGCCCAAGTGCCGATCATCGGCGGCGATCTCTCCTCGTCGGGTCTCATCGTCACCGCGATCACCGCCCTCGGCACGGTCGCCCCCGGGGAGGCCGTCACCCGGGCGGGCGCCCGCCCGGGTGACGAGATCTGGCTCGCCGGCACCCTCGGGCGCTCGGCGGCCGGACTCGACCTCCTCTTCGCCGGGGCCGGCAGCGACCCCGAGTTGCCGGACGACCTCGCCGGGCTCATCGGGACCCAACTCGCCCCGCAACCGGACTATGCGGCGATCGCCCACCGTCCGGCCGCCTCGGCGATGATCGACGTCTCCGACGGACTGAGCACGGACCTCGGACGCATCGCGGAGGCCTCCGGGGTCCGCGCGGACATCGACCGGGCCGCGCTCGAGGACCTCATCGCTGCGCTGCGCCCCGCCGCCCGCTACGTCCTCGACGCCCGCGGCGGGGAGACGGCAGATGCGGGTATCGACGAGCTCGCCCTGCACTGGGTGCTCGACGGGGGAGAGGACCACGGCTTCGTCGCGTCGGCACCGGTGAGTCAGGGTGACCCGGTAGGCTGGCGGAGAATCGGAGAGATGCAGGACGGCAGCGGAGTCAGCCTCGACGGCGCCCCCGTGCCGACGAGCGGCTTCAGCCATTTCGGGAAGTGACGGACGTGGGACCCAATCCGGCCATCGGGCTCAACGGTCGCCTGGCCGCCAGATGGGCGCGGCGAGCGGTCGATCGTCTCCGCCGTGAGCGCGCGGAGATCGACGAGCTCAACGTCTTTCCCGTCCCCGACGGCGACACCGGCACGAACATGTACCACACGCTGCGCGCGGCCTACCTCGCCGTCGAGGAGCTCTCCGGTCCCGTGACGCTGCCCCAGGTCGTGACCGCGATGGCCGCCGGGGCCGCGCGCGGGGCCCGCGGCAACTCGGGACTCATCCTCTCCGTCGCCCTCGAGGGGGTCGCCGACGCCCTCGAGGGAGTGACCGTCGCGACCCCAGAGGCGCTCGCCTCCGCCCTCGAACTCGCCTCCCACCGTGCCCGGCAGGCCGTCGCCCGCCCCGTCGACGGGACGATGCTCACCGTCCTCGACGCGATGGCGACCGAAGCCCGCGAACAGGCCGACGCCGGCGCCGCCCTCGTCGACCTCATCTCCGCGGTGCGCCAGCGCTCCCGTGAGGCGCTGCGGGAGACGACGGCGCAGCTCACCGTCCTCCGCGAGGCCGACGTCGTCGATGCCGGCTCCACCGGCATCGTCGAACTCTTCGACCTCCTCTACGCGACCGTCACCGGTCGCACCGGCCAGGCATCGATGCTCGGGGAGGTCGCGAAGACCCCGCGCATCGTCCACGAGGCCCGGGCCGAGGAACTCGAGATCGTCGCCACCCTCGGCACCGTTCCCGGTGAGGGGCTCGCCGAGGCGCTCGATCGCCTCGGCGGAACCTCGATCGTCCTCAACGGGCCCAAGGTCCATGTCCACGTCGCCGACGAGACCGGCGCCGCGCGGGCCCTCGACCTTCTCACCGACTACGGCATCGCCCGCCTCGACATGGAGGACCTGCGCCTCCACGAGGAGGCGGGGGAGACGAAGCTCGTCGCCCTCGTCGGCGGCACCGGGCTCCTCCTCCACTGCGCCCTCAACGGGGCGACGGTCCTCGACCCGGCAGCCCTCGCCGCAGCCGACCCTGCCGCCGCGCCGGGTCGGGGCGTGCCGAGTACTGGTCGGGGTGAGTCGAATCCCATCGCCGAGGCGGTCGCCGAGGTCATCGCCTCAGAGGAGCGCGACGTCATCGTCGTCCCCGCCTCCTCGACGACGCTCACGGCTCTGACCGGCACGGACGGCGCCCACCTCATCCGTTCGCGCAATGTCGCGACCCTGCTCTCGGCGCTCGCCGTCTACGACCCGTTCGCCCCGACGGTCGAGATCGTCGCCGACATGACCGATGCGGCGGCCGGGACGCGCGTGGGCACGATCGTCTCCGCTGAACAGCTTGCGCTCAACCCGCCCACGGGAGCGCTGTCCGTCGTCGAGGAGGACACGGTGGAGTCCGACCGGACGGCCGCCTCGGCGTCGCAGTTCTACCGGGTCGTCATCGACGGGAAGGCGAAGTCGCAGAGCACGGAGCTGTCGGACCTCGTCGAGAAGCTCGCCGACCGCCTCCTCGGCGCCGGTGGGGAGCTGCTCACCGTCGTCCACGGACCCGGCTGCGACACCGAGGTGCTCGCGCACCTGCGCGGGTGGCTCACGAAGTCCCACGAGCACGTGCGCCTTCAGGAGATCGACTCGCGGGACCGGGCGACCCTGCTCATCATGGGAGTCGAATGAGCGCACGACTTGAGGACTACTTCTCCAAACGCGACCTCGGTGCCCTGCGCAAGCGCGGGATCACCTCGGTGGGCGAGCTCTTCCGGTTCTTCCCCCGGCGCTTCCTCGTCCCCGGCGAGAAGACGCCGCTCGGCGACCTGCCGCTCGGGGAGACGGCGATCATCCAGGCCGAGGTGGTCTCCGTGGAGACCCGCGGGATGCGGCAGCGCAAGGGCACGATCACCGACGTCATCGTCCACGACGGGCGGCAGTCGATGAAGATCGCGTTCTTCAACCAGAAATGGCTCGACGCGCAGCTGACCCCCGGACTCGTCGTCGTCTTCGCCGGCAAGGTCGAGCAGTTCCGGGGACAGCTGACGCTGAACTCCCCGGTGTGGCTCAACCGCGACGAGCACGACACGAAGTGGACGCCTGAGGACCTCAACTCGCCGTTCCCCGTCTACCCGCGGGTGCAGGGGATCGCGCAGACGAGGCTGTGGAAGGCGATCAAGGTCCTCCTCGACGTCGCCGACCCCGCCGAGTTCGCCGATCCGCTGCCGCGCGATGTGCGGGAGAAGTACGATCTGCCGGACCTGCGGCAGGCACTCAACGCGATGCACAGGCCGTCGACGACTGAGGAGACCGAGCGGGCGAGACTGCGGTGGAAGTGGGAGGAAGCGCTGGCCCTGCAGACCGAGATCGTCTCCCGGCGCACCGAGTACGAGAAGTTCGTCGCGACCCCGCTGCTCGAGGTCGGGGAGCGCAGCCGCCGCTTCGACGCCGACCTGCCGTTCGCGCTCACCTCCTCCCAGGTCCGGGTCGGCAAGGAGATAGCCGGGGACCTCGCGAAGACCACGGCGATGCACCGGCTCCTCCACGGCGACGTCGGCTCCGGCAAGACCGTCGTCGCGCTGCGGGCGATGCTCATGGCCGTCGACTCCGGGGCGCAGGCGGCGATGCTCGCCCCCACCGAGGTGCTCGCCTCCCAGCACTTCGCGTCGATCCAGAAGCTCCTCGGCGACCAGATGGCCCTCTCCCCGCTGCTCTCCGGTGACGACCAGGTCCGGGTGGCGCTCCTCACCGGGTCGATGCCGGCCAGGGAGCGCAAGCAGCTCGCCCTCGACCTCGCGACCGGGCAGATCGACATCGTCGTCGGCACGCACGCACTCCTCTCGGACTCGACGATGTTCGACAACCTCGGCCTCATCGTCGTCGACGAGCAGCACCGGTTCGGCGTCGAGCAGCGCGAGGCCCTGCGCGCGAAGGGCGGGATCACGGTGCCCCACACACTCGTCATGTCTGCGACCCCGATCCCGCGGACGGTGGCGATGACGGTCTTCGCCGACCTCGACGTCTCGACGCTGGGGGAGATGCCCGCAGGGATCAAGCACATCTCGACCTTCGCCGTCTCGATCGAGGACCACAAGGACTGGCTGCCGCGGGCCCTCGCCCGTGTCCAGAAGGCTGCCGAGGCGGGACGGGGGACGTTCGCAGTCTTCCCCCGGATCGAACGCAGCGACATCGTCGATCCCGAGAGCGGCGACGTCATCGGTCAGCGGGAGAGCATCGAGGACTTCATCGAGAAGCTCCAGCGGTCCCCGCATCTCCAGGGGCTGAGCTTCGGCCTCCTCCACGGGCGGATGTCGACGGAGGAGAAGGACCGGGTGATGCACGCGTTCACCATCGGCGACATCGACATCCTCGTCTCGACGACGGTCATCGAGGTCGGCGTCGACGTGCCTCGGGCGACGATCATGCTCGTCGCCGAGGCGGAGCGCTTCGGCGTCGCCCAGCTCCACCAGCTGCGCGGACGGGTCGGCCGTGACGGCTCGGAGGCGATGTGCTTCCTCCTCACCGAGCGTCCCGAGGCCGATGAGAGCTTCGAGCGCCTGCAGGCGGTGGCGAGCACCCTCGACGGGTTCGCCCTCGCCGAGTACGATCTCGACAACCGGGGAGAGGGCGATGTGCTCGGCGCCTCGCAGTGGGGCGGATCCTCGCTCAAGCACCTCTCGGTGCTCCGGGACACGGAGATCCTCGAGGCGGCACGGGTCGAAGCCGAGCACATCGTCGACCGCGATCCGACCTTCGAACTGCTGCCGGCCCTGCAGGTGCTGCGGCAGCGGGTGCTGCCCGCGGACAACGCCCACTTCATCGAGGCGAGCTGAGAGGAGGAGCTGATGAGGATCATCGCAGGAGCGCACAAGGGGTCGAAGCTCGTCACACCGGGCGGCACCGGGACGAGACCCACCTCGGACCGCGTCAAGGAGTCGCTGTTCTCGATGCTCGAGGGCTACGGGGTGCTCCAAGCCGCCAATGTCCTCGACCTCTTCGCCGGATCCGGGGGACTCGGGTTCGAAGCGATGTCGCGCGGGGCCGCGCAGGTCGTCTTCGTCGACTCCTCGCTCGCCTCGGCCCGGGCGATCGAAGCGAACGCCGACAAGCTCGGCATCGGGCATTCGGCGTCGGTGACCAGCGGAGACGTCCTCCAGTTCCTCGGGAACCTCCCCGACCCGGACCATCCGGAGTCCCGGGTCTTCGACCTCGTCTTCATGGACCCGCCCTACCCGCTCGGCGAGGACGCGGTGACCCAGGTGCTCAGCCGCCTGCGCAGCCACCTCGACGAGGAGTCGATCGTCGTCGTCGAACGCTCCTCCCGGGCCCCTGAGCCGACGATGCCGGACGGCCTCGAGGTCTTCCGCTCGAAGACCTTCGGGGAGACCGCCCTCCACTTCGTCCAGCTCGCCGTCGAGGGTCCGGGCGACGAGGACCCGGGCGACGAGGATCCGGGCGTTGAGGACGCGGCCGACGGCGGGGCGGCTTCATGACGCGACGCGGCAGCTGGCTGCGCTCGCCGTGGCTCTACCTGCTGCTCGTGCCGGTGCTCTTCGTCGGGTCGCGCGTCCTCCTGTGGCTGCAGTACCAGATCGTCGACCATCGCAGCGGCGCACAGGGATGCGCCGAGCCGCCGGCAGGTTTCGAGGTCACCGGCTTCACGACCTGGATGCAGCAGTTCCCCGCGGGAGTCACGTGCAGCCAGTCGCTGCAGACCTCGTGGGAGATCGCCGGCGACGACGGGCCGTGGGAGTTCTCCGACCACTACGTCGTCCACTGGGCGTGGCTCGCCGACGTCTTCACCGCGGGCGCGCTCGCGTGTGTGATCATCGCCGTCGTACTCATGGTGCAGAACCGGCGCCGGCGCTCGGTCCGCGCAGCCGAGCGCCGGCGTGCCCCCGTGGACGCGTGAATCCCGACTTCGCGCCATCGACGCGGTGATCCGACAAATACGCGGTGAGCAGACCGCGTTTTTGTCGGATCACCGCGTCGAAGCGCTCAGAGCACCGTCGAAGCGGCTCAGAGCACGCTCGAGAGGAACGACCTCGTGCGTTCGTGGCTCGGGTCGTTGAAGATGAGGTCGGGCGGGCCCTCCTCGAGAACGCGGCCGCTGTCGAACATCATCACCCGATCGGAGACCTCGCGCGCGAACTGCATCTCGTGGGTGACGAGGAGCATGGTGATGTCCGTGGTTTCGGCGATGTCGCGCAGCACCGCGAGGACGTCGCCGACGAGTTCGGGGTCGAGGGCGGAGGTGACCTCGTCGAGGAGGAGGATCTCCGGGCTCATCGCCAGCGCCCGGGCGATCGCCACCCGCTGCTGCTGACCGCCGGAGAGCCGGGTCGGGTGCTCGTCGGCCTTCTCACTCAGCCCGACCCGCTCGAGCAGTGACCGGGCATCGGCGACCGCTGTCTCCTTCGACTTCTTCAGCACGTGGATCGGGGCTTCGATGATGTTCTCGAGCACGGTCATGTTGGGGAAGAGGTTGAACTGCTGGAAGACCATGCCGATGCGCGTCGTCATCTCCCGAGTAGTCTTCTTCGGCAGCTCGACGCGCTTGCCGTCCCTCTCCTCGAAGGTCAGCGGCATGCCGTCGATGTAGATGTATCCGCCCGTGAGCTCCTCGAGCGTCATGACGAGCCGAAGGATCGTCGTCTTGCCCGAACCGCTGGGGCCGATGAGGGTGACCCGTTCACCGGGAGCGACGGTGAAGTTGAGGTTCTCGAGCACCGTCGTCGTCCCGAACCGCTTCTCGACGTCCCTGAACTCGATCGCCGGCGCGGTGTCGTTGTGCGGGGACGGGGTGTTCTCAGTAGGTGGCAAGGCGCCGCTCCAATCGTTGGATGAGGAGGGAGGTGGGGTAGCTGGCGGCGAGGAAGATGAGTCCGGCCAGGGTGAACGCCTCCGTGTACGCGAACTTCGACGCCCCGAACTGCTGCGCCGAGGTGACGAGTTCGACGACGGAGAGCGCGAAGAGGAACGGGGTGTCCTTGAACATCGCGACCGCGTAGTTGCCGAGCGAGGGGATCGTCGCCCGCAGCGCCTGCGGGAGGATGACCGCGGTGAAGGTGCGCACCGGGGGCAGGGAGAGGGCGATGGCGGCCTCGCGCTGTCCCGGCGGCACCGCGTCGATGCCGGCACGGTAGCTCTCGGACATGTACGTCGCATAGTGGACGCCGATGACCCCGGAGCCGACGACGAGCGCCGGGATGTCGACGAGCCCTGGGATCTCCGAGAACGCGGTGTAGACGAAGACGAGCTGGACGACGAGCGGGGTGTTGCGGACGAACGCGACGAAGAGCCGGACGACCCAGTTGATCCATCGCGGCAGCCCGCGGATAGCGATGGCGAGGATGAGGCCGAGGATCGCGGCGATGATCGTGCCGACGACTGTGGCGATGAGCGTGTTGACGAAGCCGCGGAGCAGGATCGGCAGCGCCTCGGCGGCGAACTCCCAGTTCCACATCACAGCGGCTGTCCGTATCCGACGTTGCCCGTGGACTGACCGGCGGCCGTGCGCGGGCCGGTCACCTCGGTCGAGCCGACACGGGCATCGCGCCGGGCCCTTCGACGGTCGTTGCGCGAACCGGGACGGCGTCTGCCCAGCCTCTTGACCGCGCGGCGCTCGAGGAGGTTCATGAACTCCTGGATGAGCCAGGCGATGACGAAGTAGATGAGCAGTCCGACGGAGTAGGCGAAGAACGTGTCGTTCGTCGCCATGCGCAGCTGCCCGATCTTGTCCGTGAGGTCGGAGAGCGTGATGAAGGAGACGACGGCAGTGCCCTTGAGCAGCTGGATGAACAGGGTCGCGAGCGACGGGATCATCAGCGCCCACGCCTGCGGGAAGATCACGCGCAGCATCCGGCGGGCCGGGGAGAGACTGAGCGCGATCGCCGCCTCCCACTGGCCCTTGGGCACGGTCGCGATCGAGGACCGGACCACCTCGGCGGAATAGGCACCGTAGTTGAGGGCCAGCGCACCGATGCCGCACGCCATCGGGTCGAGCTGGAGTCCGAAGAGCGGGAGGACGAACACGAGCCAGAAGAGCTGGACGAGCAGGGACGTGCCGCGGAAGAACTCGACGATGATCCGGGCAGGGATCCGCAGCCACGCGTGCGAGGAGGTCATTGCGAGTCCGAGGACGATCGCGATGACCAGCGCACCTGCGGCACCGGCGAGAGTGAGAATGAGCGTGACCTGGATTCCCTCCCACACCTGTGGGAGGAAACCCTGGAGCGCACTGAGCTTGTCGGTCATGAGTGCGGGAAGCGCTGCGACTCAGGAGTCAGCGGTCGGCAGCTCGCCCTTGCACAGCTGATCGGTCGTGATCGACCCGTCGGGCCGCTCCTCCTTCGTGAAGCCGTAGTCGCCGACGATGTCGAGGTAGGCCTTCTCATCGCCGACGATCTTGTCGAGCTCCTTGTTCCAGGCGTCGCGGAGTTCGGTGTCGTCGGTGCGGAAGACCGTGGCACCGGCGCCGACCTGGGGGACCCCGTCGATCTCCTGGACGAACGACTCGCTCACCGCGACATCGGCGTCAGGCGTGTTCTTCGCCATCCAGTTGAGTGAGATGCCGGTGAGTGCGAAGGCGTCGGCGCGTCCAGTGGTTACGGCGTCCATGCCGTCCTGCGGAGTCCCGACCTTCTGCGAATCGATGCCGAGCGATTCCGCGTAGTCGGATTCGACGGCACCGGTCATGGTCGCGAGTTTGAGGCCCTTCTCCTTGACTTCGTCGAGGTTCTTCATCCCCTCGTTCTCGCCCTTCTTCGTCATCAGGGCAGTGGTGTACATGAACTCGGGGTTGCCGAAGGCCGCCTGCTCACAGCGGTCGGGGAGGATCGACATGCCCGCGGAGATCGCATCGAAGCGCTCGGCGTTGAGCCCGGGGATGAGGGAGCCGAACTCCGTGTTGACGCCTTCGACGTTGTCGACCCCGAGGTTCTTGAAGACCTCCTTGGCGAGCGCGACGCTCGCGCCCTGGAGCTCCCCGCCCTCCTCGAAGCTGTACGGGGCCTCACCGGCGAAGCCGACCGTGATCTTCCCGTCGTCGATGGCCTGCTGCAGGGTGCTCTTGTCTGAGCCTCCTCCGCTGCAGGCACCGAGGGTGAAGGTGAGCGCGAGGATCGAGGTCGCGGCTGCGAGTCCTTTCAGGGATTTCATTGCGGGTCCTTTCGGTGAGCATCGGCGCACTGGGTGACGTGCGTCTCATCGCCCCATTCAATCCTCTTACAGTCGTGATGTCACACTGTCAGACAACGTTATATGCTCGTGACATGAGCGATCCGCACACCTCGGAACTTCCCGTGCTCCGCAGAGTCGTGCGCTCGTCGACGATCGACCTCGTCGCCGAGGAGATCCGTAACGCAATCTACCGGGGCAGTCTGCTTCCCGGGCAGTCGATCAGCGAGGTCCGCACGGCCGAACTCCTCGGAGTCTCCCGGCCCTCGCTGCGTGAGGCGCTGCAGCGGCTCGTCAGCGAGGGCAGCATCAGCCATGCTCCAGGCCGGGGCGCATGGGTCAAGCGGATGGGACCTGACGACATCGACGACGTCTACGCCGTCCGCGAGGCCATCGAGGTCCAGGCAGCGCGCATGATCATCCGGGGCAGACGGTCGACCGTGCTCATCGACGAGGCGCTCAGCGCGCTCGAAAAGGCGATCGAGGACAACACCGCCCGCACCATCGGCGACGCCGACCTCGACTTCCACCATGCGATCGTCGCGTGCTCCGGGTCGCCGCGGCTGCGGGCAATGATGAAGGCCTCGATGGTCCACACGCGGCTCTTGTCGCTGTCCGATCCGGCCGGCTACGAGGTCAGGTGCGACCTCATCGACATCCACCGTCGCCTCGCCGAGGTGATCGCCGCCGGAGACGAGTCCGAGGCGGTGGCGATCATCGGCCGGATCTCCGCCGAGGCGGTCGCCCGCCTCCACAATCCCGCCTCCGAGCCCGACGCCGTCGTCGTCCGCGGTGAGGGGCGGAGGACCGGTGTTGACGACCAGTGGGCGAGCTTGCGAGAGTGAGCGTATGGGTGAGATGCCACGCCGTTCCAGTTTCTGGGCCGATGTCAGAGAGCTGATGGGCGTGGGCGCGGTCGGGGTTCTCCTCGTCTTCATGGCCGCCGAGATCTTCGTTTCCCCGCTGTCGATCCTTGCGTGGTTCGGTCTCATCTACCTCATCGCCTTCGCCGTCGCGGCGGCCGCTGTCGCTCTGTTGCTGAGGAGGGAATCCCCGCGACCGAGGCTGTGGTCGGCCGTCCGCATCCTCATCGCCGGTGCCGGGGCCGTGGTGCTCGTGGTCATCTCTGTCTGGGCGCTCTCCTCGCTCGGCGGCACTCCCGCTGACATGGTCGTCACCGCGTATGCGGTGCAGTCGCTGTACTTCTTCGGCTCCGTCCTCGTCGTCGGCCTCGGTTGGAACGCGTGGATGTCGGTGCGGGACCGGCGCGCACACGAGGCGCTGCTTGCCGGATCCTGACCCGACCGGGATCGCATGACGGGCCCGGCGATACGATCTGGGCATGGATCCTCTCGGGCGCTCGTACGCCGCGCGCTACTGGGCGCTCGTGCGCGAAGCGGTCGTCACGGTGCTCGTGGCCATGGTCCTCGTCGTCGTCCTCACCGAGTTCTTCGTCCACGTCTACGGGGGAGTGCTCACGTGGTTCGGGCTGATCTTCACGGCCTCCGCGGCAGC
The DNA here is from genome assembly GCF_050562175.1 of Brevibacterium sp. K72. Taxonomy (NCBI): domain Bacteria; kingdom Bacillati; phylum Actinomycetota; class Actinomycetes; order Micrococcales; family Brevibacteriaceae; genus Brevibacterium; species Brevibacterium sp. K72. The sequence goes on along the minus strand of NZ_CP191582.1, from coordinate 3,520,720 downwards.
CTCCGCATTCGGGCTCGGCCTCCTCGCCGCCCGCTTGCGGTGGGAGCATTCGCATGTGCTGCGGGTCGCGTGGGTGGCCCTTGTCGGTTTCGTCGCCGCCGCCGTCTCGATCGGCGGCATGATGGTCTTCGCCGCCGCGGGAGGACGGGAGTCGGCGAAACTCGCATTGATGGTTCAGAGCTTCAGCTCGCTCATCCTCTTCGGGGCCATGGTCGTCGTCGCCGCTGCCTGGCACGGCTGGTCGGCGCTCAAGGAGCAGCGGGGCCACCCGGACTGAACGGCAAGCGGACCGACCGGGTCCTGACCGATTCGAACGCCGCTCGACACCGATATCAATCGGCTCGGAATGCGAAGACGTCATCGGCTGAGAACTCGAACGCCTCGTCACATCGATAAGCGCGCAGCCATGCTTGGCCATCGACGAGGCGAAGATAGAACCCCTTGGGCGTTGCAAACGTCTCGTCGATCGGCTCCGAGGCGATCGTCACGGCCCCGGCCGGCGCGCGCCCGGTCGACTGGACCGAGTCATGCGACTGCGGTTGGGAGAGCCAAGCAATTCTCAGGTACGGACCGCTGTCGGGTGGGCAGGGGTGAAGCCCTCGGCTTTCTGCGGTTGAGAAGATCTGGCGCAGGGTGCCTCCGGAAGTAAGCCCGAGGGTCGAGAGGCTGCGCGTGATCACTCTGATGGGTTCCGGGTCACGGCGGTCGAATGCCGGTCCGGCGATGAGCACGCGTGCGTGGTCGTTCAGGCGCACCTCCGCAGAATCGAGTGCGGCAAGCAGTCGCTGCCGGGAGAGTCCGCCGACCATCACTCGGGAGCCAGTGTCGAAACAACTCATGGCTGCACCATAGCTTCAGCCGAGTGCTCGGCAAGCGGACCGACCGGGCCAAGCGTACGGCGCGGGATACGATGAGGCCATGAAGGTCGTCAGTCCCGGATCCTACGATCCGATCACCATGGGTCATCTCGACATCATCGCCCGTGCGGCGAAGCTCTTCGACGAGGTCGTCGTCGCCGTCGTCCACAATCCCTCGAAGTCCGGCCGCTTCGACCCCGAGACCCGGGCCGATCTCATCCGCGCCTCGCTCGCCGCCGACGAACGCACCCGGGATGCCGAGAACATCTCCATCGACGTCGTCCCCGGTGGCCTCCTCGTCGACTACTGCGCCAAGATCGGTGCCCCCGCCGTCGTCAAGGGTCTGCGCTCGGGCACGGACTTCGCCTACGAGCTGCCGATGGCGCTGATGAACAAGCACCTCACCGACCTCGAGACGATCTTCGTCCCCGGCAACCCCGAGTTCGAACACGTCTCCTCCTCCCTCATCAAAGAGGTGCACAGGCACGGCGGCGACATCACGGGCCTCGTGCCCGAGCCCGTGCTCGCGGCGCTGAGCGCCGACACGTAAGGCATGGCCGCGACTCCTTCCTCCTCTCGGGCCTGGTTCACGGGCCTCGTCATCCACACTGTCCTCGCGCACGCGACGTACAACGGTGTGCGCGTCCTCATCTCCTACCGCACCCTCGAACTCGGCGGGACCGGAGTCGTCCTTGGCCTCATGACCGCGTGCTATTCGCTCGTCCCTCTGCTCACCGCGCTCTTCGTCGGCCGCCTCGTCGACCGCGGATACGCGACCGCGGTGCTCTGGGTCGGCACCGTCCTTTCGATCGCGCCCGTCGCGCTCGCCGCCGTCGCGCCCAACCTCGGCGTGCTCCTCGTCGCGACGATGAGTCTCGGTTTCGGGCAGCTGCTCACGACCGTCGCCTCCCAGGCGCTCATCCCGCAGAGCTTCCCGGCTTCCCGGCTGACGGCGAAGTTCGGCCACCTCACCCTGGGCGTCTCGATCGGGCAGACGATCGGCCTGCCCCTGGCCGGAATGATCGCCGACGCCACCGGGGGCTCCCCGCACATCGTCGGCGCCCTGTGGTTCATGACGGCTTTCTCGGCGCTCACCCTCATCGCCGCCGTTATCGTCATGCTCCGCGGGCGGACCCCTCACGTCTCCCGCGCCGAGGCGGCCGAAACCGTCCGCACCCCGTGGGCGCTGCTGCGGATCCGGGGGATGAAGCCGGCGATCCTCGCGTCGATGGCGACCCTGGCCGCCGTCGACCTCATGACCGCCTACCTGCCGCTCATCGGGCAGGAGAACGGGCTGAGCGTGACGACGGTGACGTGGCTGCTCGCCCTGCGGACCTTCGCCTCGGTGATCTCGCGGATGATCATCGGGATGCTCGCGAACCGGTGGGGGAGTCTCTCGCTGCTGTGGACCGCCTCGGCGACGGCGGGCGTCTGCGTCATCCTCATCCCGATCCTCACTCAGACGTGGACGCTGGCGATCCTCCTGGCGATCGCGGGCTTCTGCTTCGGGCTCACCCAGCCGCTGACGATGACGTGGGTCTCGACGCTCTCCGATCCGGCGAACCGGGCGGCGGTGCTCTCGATCCGGCTGGCCGGCAACCGGCTGAGCCAGGTCGCGATCCCCTCGCTCGCCTCGGTGCTCACGATCGTCGCGGGCTCCGGCATCGTCTTCACGATCTCCGGGGCGCTGCTCCTCCTCGCCGGAGGGGTGACCTGGCGCAACAGCCACGAGAAGTGGTGAGAGTCAGGGGTGACGAGGAACACCTCGGCGGGGATGAGGCGACGATTGGCAATGGTGGCCCGCGTTGATTAGAATGGTGAGTCGCGTGTGAACGCAGGAGCGGCATCTCATTCGCATACGGAGGAGAGAGCATGAAGAAGCGGTCAGAGTTCGTCTACGATCTCCGATCCATGGGATTGCTCGGTCATCCGGGTGAGTGGGAACGTGTCAATGCCACGGTGCCGGCTCCGGCGGATCTCAAGATCGAAGTGATCGGGGTCGCCGAAGGAACGCCGATGAATCTCGAGCTCATGTTCGAGAGCGTTTCCGAGGGGATCTACGTGACGGGTACGGTCTCGACCGTGGCCCGCGGCGAGGATGCAAGGACTCTCGACGAGATCGAGCTGCCCATAGATGTCGACATCAACGAGATGTACGTCTATGAGCAGGCCGATGGCGACGAGGACTCCTACGTCATCAATCGCGATCAGCTCGACCTCGAACCCGCGATCAGAGACGCAGTCGTGATGGCTCTGCCCTTCAGTCCTTCCCAGGACGGAAGCGAGGAGTTCTCCTACACCCTCGGTGAGGACATCGAGGAGGACGACAGCGAATCCGATTCGCCGTTCTCGCAGCTGAAGAACTTGTTGGATGAGAAGAAAGAGAGCTAGACGTGGCTGTTCCCAAGCGTAAGATGTCGCGCAGCAACACCCGCCACCGTCGTTCGCAGTGGAAGGCTCAGGCTCCGAACCTGGTCAAGACTGTGGAGAACGGTCGCGTTGTGTACTCGCGCCCCCACCAGGCCAAGGTCGTCGAAGACGCAGCCGGCACTCCGCTGTTCCTTGAGTACAAGGGACGCAAGGTCGCTGACGCCTGACCTGTGGAAACTGACACCACAGCAGAACTGCAGAAGAGTCTCGGGATCGACATCGATCCCGAGACTCTTCGTCTAGCGCTCACCCACCGCTCTTTCGCCTTCGAGGCCGGCGGCATCCCGACGAACGAGCGCCTCGAGTTCCTCGGCGACTCCGTGCTCGGGCTCGTCGCCACCGAGTCGCTCTACTACGACAACCCGGACCTGCCTGAGGGCCAGCTGGCGAAGATGCGCTCCGCCGTCGTCAACACGAGGGCGCTGGCTCAGATCGCCCGCCGCCACGACATCGGCCAGCACATCCTGCTCGGCAAAGGCGAGGAGCTCACGGGAGGTCGGAACAAGGACTCGATCCTCGCCGACACCGTCGAAGCCCTCATCGGCGCCACCTTCGTCTCCTCCGGTCGCGAGGTCGCGTTCGCGTTCGTCCACCGTCTCATCGACGGGATGCTCGCCGACGCCGTCAACCTCGGCGCGGGCATGGACTACAAGACGACGCTCCAGGAGGCCGCCGCCGACCTCGGGCTCGGGGCTGTCAGTTACGAGATCACCTCGACCGGCCCCGACCACGCGATGATCTTCACCGCCACCGCCCGCCTCGGCGACAACGGCTGGGGTTCGGGGGACGGATCGTCGAAGAAGTCCGCCGAGGCGGCCGCCGCCGAGGTCGCCGTCAAGGCCATCCGGACGCTCTACCCCGACTACCAGCGCTGACGCGCAGGTCGGAACCGGCACCGTGCCTGAACTCCCCGAGGTCGAAAGCGTCCGCCGCGGCGTCGCCGAATGGACCACGGGTGCTCGGGTCACCGAAGCCTCGGTCGTCGACCCCCGCATCCTCGGGACCACCGCGGCGCGTCGCATCGACGAGGCCACCGCCGCCGCGTTCGCCGAACGCGTGACCGGGGCGTCCATCACCGGGGCAGAGCGACGCGGGAAGTTCATGTGGCTCACCCTCGACGGGGATGCCGGGCTGCTCATCCACCTCGGCATGAGCGGTCAGCTGCGCGTCCACCTCGCCGCCGATGAGACGCACCGGCACACGCGTGCCGTGCTCCGCCTCGAACGCGGTGAGGAACCCTATGACCTGAGGTTCGTCGACCAGCGGATCTTCGGCCATCTCAGCGTGCAGGGCCTCGTCGCCTCCCACGGTCGGCTCGTGCCCGCCTCGGCGATCCACATCGCGCCCGACCCGCTCGAGGACGCCTTCGACGTCGAGGCCACGGTCGATGCGCTCGCGCGCAAGCGCACCCCGATCAAGGCGGCCCTGCTCGACCAGACGCTCGTCAGCGGGATCGGCAACATCTACGCCGACGAAGCGCTCTTCCGGGCCGGAGTCCACCCGCTCGCACTGCCGGCGCGGACCCGGCGCTCCCGCCTGGCCGCCGTCCTCGAATCGGCGACGACCGTCATGGGCGATGCCCTGGCCGTGGGCGGGACGAGCTTCGACTCGCTCTATGTCAACGTCAACGGGGAGTCCGGCCGCTTCGACATTGACGTAGAGCGGGTCGAAGCAAGTCGCAGACACAAAGGTCGCGATTGGCTGTGCCGGGCACCGGTCGGGCGTAGACCACCTATACCGCAGTCTGACCAGGCACGGGGCAAGCAATTCGACGGTCCTACCTGTTCAGTAGCGCACCGCCGTAACTCCGGGTCCCGGATCATGCGAGGTGCTACCCGTGCCTGAACTTCCTGAGGTCGAGGTCGTGCGCCGGGGACTCGACGAACATGTCCGCGGACGGGCGATCGCCTCGGCTGTTGTCCGGCATCCTCGTTCGGCGCGCCGTCATGTGGGTGGCCCGAATGATCTGGCTGCGCGGTTGGTCGGTGCGACGATCACGGGGACCGCCCGCCGCGGCAAGTACCTGTGGCTGATCTTGGACGGCGACGACGCGCTGCTCGCGCACCTGGGGATGAGCGGGCAGATGCTCATCACGTCCCCCGATGCTGCAGTCGGTGCGCACGAGCGCGCGCGGTTCACCTTCACCGACGGCGGCCACGATCTGCGGTTCGATGACCAGCGCACGTTCGGGCATCTGATGTACGACGAGGGCGGAGCAGTGCTCCCGTCGCCGATCGCCCATATCGCGAGGGATCCCTTCGATCCGCTGTTCGACCAGCCGGGGGTAGTTGCGGTGATCAAGAGTAAGCGCACGGGCATAAAGCGCGTACTGCTGGATCAGACGGTGGTGTCAGGCATCGGGAACATCTATGCCGACGAGGCGCTGTGGGCTGCCAAGGTGCACGGGGAGACACCGGCAGCGTCGTTGAGCAGGTCCAGGATCTCGGCGGTAATCGAGGCTGCGCGAGACGTCATGACGGCTGCACTCGCCCAGGGCGGCACCTCGTTCGATTCTCACTATGTCGACGTGGCCGGCAGCAGCGGGTATTTTGCCCGCAGCCTGAACGCCTACGGTCGTGCCGGCCGGCCCTGCAGGCGCTGCGGGACGCCGATCGTGCGGGAGAAGTTGATGAACGGGTCGAGCTATTCTTGCCCGCTCTGCCAGCGGAAACGCTAGTCGAGAGGTCGTCTCTCGAGTTGCAGGCGGACCGCGGTCGCAGTGGGGTTCGGCTCGATCCGCTGTACATAGATATATAGCGAGTCTCATCGCCGTGGATGGTGGACCGCGGTCAGCTCTGCTAGCTCGGCGAGTCCCGAGTGAACAGATCCGGCCCTTCTGAACCGGTCTGTCCTCGTGTCCTGACGTGGTGCTCGCCAATCGACCAAACCGAGATGTCGATGCCAGAACGGCTCCTCTGGCCATCGTCCCTGCCGCCATCCCTGAAGGGGGCAGCATCGTTGCGCCACTGCGCATCGTCGTGCGCCCTGGAACAGCGGTCTGTCGGATTCGCCGGTCGCGGCTCTCTTGTCTATACGTACCGGCAGACCTGGTCCGCGCTGCAGGTCTCGGGCTCGGGGTGCGCCGCGTCGTCCCGGAGGTTGGCGATGGTGTCGCGCAAGGCGGTGAGCTGGGCGATCTGCTGCTCGATGTCGCGCAGGCGCGCGTCGAGCAGGTCTCGGACGTGGGCGCACGGGGCGTGGCCGGCGTCGCGGATGTCCACAATCTGGCGGATCTGGGCGAGCGTGAGGCCGGCAGCCTGGCCGCGGTGGACGAAGTCGACGCGCGCGATTGCGTCCGGCGGGTAGTCGCGGTACCCCGACGACGTCCTGTCGGGCGGGGGGAGCAGCCCCTGCTCTTCGTAGAACCTCAGCGTCTTCGCCGTGGTGCCGGCCGCCTCGGCGAATTCCCCGATCCTCATGGCCTCCTCCATCCGTGTCGCGGCCGCGCTTGACCTTCCCCTGTACTGGAAGGTCCAGTATGGCTGAGACGGAGCAGAAATCCAAGGACTGACAGGAGCAGCGATGCCTACCAAGTACGACCTCGCCATCATCGGATCCGGAGGCGGCGCGTTCGCCGCCGCCATCCGCGCGACCACGCTCGGCAAGTCGGTGGCGATGATCGAGCGCGGGACCTTCGGCGGCACGTGCGTGAACACCGGCTGCGTGCCGTCGAAGGCGCTCATCGCCGCCGCTGATGCCCGGCATGTTGCCGTAGACGCCTCGCAGCGGTTCCCCGGCATCGCCACGGCCGCGGGACCGGTGGACATGCCGACGCTGATTGGCGGGAAGCAGGACCTCGTCGAGGGCTTGCGGGGTGAGAAGTACGTGGACGTCGCCAAGTCGTACGGCTGGCACGTACGGCAGGGCGAAGCCGCGTTCGCCGGCACCCCTGAAGCTCCGGTCCTCGAGGTCAGGTCTGCCGAGGGCGCTGTCGAGACGATCGAGGCCGCCCAGTACCTGGTCGCCACAGGCTCACATCCCTGGGCCCCGCCGATCGACGGGCTGGAGGAGGCCGGGTACCTGACCTCCACGACGGCGATGGAGCTGACCGAGGTCCCCGAGTCGCTGCTGGTGCTCGGCGGCGGATACGTGGCGCTGGAGCAGGCCCAGCTGTTCTCCCGCCTCGGATCGAATGTCACCCTCCTGGTGCGCTCCCGGCTGGCCTCGAAGGAGGAGCCGGAGGTGTCCAAGGCGCTGGCCGAGGTCTTCGCCGACGAGGGCATCCGGGTGGTCCGCCGAGCGGTCCCGACCAGCGTCGCTCGCAGCGCCGACGGGAAGGTCATCGTGGCCGCCGACGTGTCCGGCGGTTCGCAGGAGTTCCGCGCCGACCAGCTCCTGGTCGCGCTCGGCCGCCGGCCCGTGACCGATGCCTTGAACCCTGAGGCGGTGGAGGTCAAGACCGGCGAATCCGGGCAGATCGTGGTCTCCGACCAGCTGCAGTCCTCGAACCCCCGGATCTGGGCCGCCGGCGACGTGACCGGGCACCCCGAATTCGTCTACGTCGCCGCCCACCACGGCACTCTGGTCGCCGAGAACGCCTTCGCCGACGCCGAGAGGTCGGTGGACTATGCCCGGTTGCCGCGTGTGACGTTCACCGGGCCTGCCATCGGCGCGGTCGGCATGACCGAGAAGCAGGTCCTCGACGCAGGCATCCGCTGCGACTGCCGGGTGCTGCCGCTGGAGTACGTGCCCCGCGCGCTGGTGAACCGGGACACCCGCGGGTTCATCAAGATGGTCGCCGACGCGGACACCGGAGAGATCCTCGGCCTCACCGCCGTTGCCAAGGACGCCGGAGAGCTCGCCGCTGCCGGAGTCCACGTGCTCGGCAAGAGCGTCGCGGAGGTCGCCGACGCCTGGGCCCCGTACCTGACCATGGCCGAGGGCATCCGGATCGCCGCCAAGGCCTTCACCGCCGACGTCTCGAAGCTGTCCTGCTGCGCCTGACCCGACCCGGAAGCAGCACCTGCCCGAACTCAGAAATGGAGGAAACCGAAATGTCCGACCTCAGCACGCAACTGCCCGATCGGCTCAACAGGCCCGAGGAGACCGGCCTCGACCCCGGCCTGCTGGTCCCGCTGCTGCGGCTGCTCGTCGACGGCGACCCCGTCACGATCGAGCAGCTCGCCACCGCCGCCGGCCGCACCCCTGAGCAGGCCTGCAACGGACTGGCCGCCGTGCCCGACACTGAGTACGACGACCAGGGCCGCATCGTCGGCCAGGGCCTCACCCTGCGCCCGACCCCGCACCGATTCGCCGTGGCCGATCAGGAGCTCTACACCTGGTGCGCCTTGGACACCCTGGTCTTCCCTGGCCTCCTCGACCGGGCGGCCCGCGTGGAGTCTGTCTCCCCGGCCAGCGGCGAGAGGATCGTCGTCGCCGTCAACGTCGACCCTGCCACCGGCGTCACCCGCGTCGAACCCGCGAGCGCCGTCGTGTCCCTGGTGAACCCGGAGCAGATCACCTCGATCCGCTCCTCGTTCTGCGACCAGGTGCACTACTTTACATCTGCAGACGACGCCGCCGGATGGCTCGCTGAGCACCCAGGGGCTCAAGCGGTGCCGGTGATCGAAGCCCATCGGATCGGCATCGAACTCGCTTCCCACCTGCTCGACCGGCTCCGGGCCGACGCCCAGACTGCCGACCGCTGCCACCGCTGCTGCTAGCCGGGCCCCGAATGAAACGAGAACACCGATGACGACCAGACGCGACGACCGACCCGGCGGCGGCCTGGTGCTCGGGGCAGGGGTCGTGCTCCTCATGGCACTGTGCTGCGGTCTGCCGCTGCTCATCGCCGGCGGCGTGCTCGCCGGCCTCGGCGGGATCCTCGCCAACCCCTGTGTGGTAGGCACCGGCATGGCGCTCGTGGTGCTCGTCGTACTCGCCGCCGCCCACCGCCGGACCCGCAGCGACCGCACCGGCCACGACTGCTGCCCGACCATTGATTCCGATCATGCCACCGACACGAAGGAAGACCAGAACCTATGACCACCCCCCCTCACCCGCCGCGCGGCGCTCTCGTTCGCAGGCCTCATGGTCGCAGGACCGCTGGTCCTGACCGCCTGCGGCAAATCTGACGACGCCGCGCCCACAGCCGATGTCGGCTCGCCCGCGGCCGTGACCAGCATCGACGGCAGGCAGGTCAGCCTGCCCGCCGCGGGGAAGCCCACCGCGGTGTTCTTCTTCTCTGTCGGCTGCGGCGAATGCGTCGGCGGGGTCCGATCCCTCGGCGAGGCCGCCGCCAGCGCGGAAGCGAACGGCACCGGTGCCGGATTCCTCGCCGTCGACATGGATCCGCGCGAAACCAAGGAGACTATCGAAGGCTTCATGAAATACGTCGAGGCTGAACGCGTCCCCGCCGCCATCGACCAGGGCGCAACCCTGTCCCAGCGATTCGACGTCGCCGCGCTATCCACGCTCATCATCGTCGATTCCGACGGCCGGGTGACTTTCCGCGCCACCGACCCCGACGCTGAGACGATCATCGGCGAGCTCGAAAAGGCCGGGGCCTGAGCCATGGGTGGACTCCTTGCCCTCGCCTTCGCTGCCGGAATGATCGCCCCGGTCAACCCCTGCGGTCTTGCACTGCTTCCGGCATGGATCACCCACGCGCTGGGCGACGCCGCATCCTCCCCGGCCCCGGTGCGCCTCCTGCGATCGCTGCGGGCAGGCCTCGCCGTGACAATCGGGTTCGCAGGCACGCTGGCGCTGGCGGGTATCGCTGTGAGTGCCGGAGCGCGGAGCCTGATCCAGGCCGCTCCAGCACTGGGGCTCGCCGTCGGCGTCGTGCTCGTCCTGTTCGGCGCGGCGATGCTGGCCGGTCGCTCGTTCTCGCTCCGGCTGCCCGGCATCCCCAGCCGGGTCACGGCGCGTCCGCCGAGCACCGCACGCATGGTCGTCTTCGGGGTCGGCTACGCCGCGGCGTCGCTGTCGTGCACCTTCGGAGTGTTCCTCGCCGTCGTCGCGCAGGCGCAGGCCACAGCCAGCTTCGCCGGCCTGCTCCTCGTCTTCGCCGTCTACGCCGCGGGATCCGCGAGCGTCCTGCTGCTCGTCGCCGTCACCGCTGCCGCTGCCGGTACGGCGCTCTCGCGACGCATTGCCTCACTGGCACGCTATGGCCCCAGGGTCACCGCCGCCGTGCTCATCCTCACCGGGGCCTACCTGGCCTGGTACTGGTACCCGGCCGTCACCGGTGACGCTTCAGCGTTCGGCCGCACCAATGCCGTCGCCGCGGTCGCAACTTCGGTGTCTGACTGGGTCCAGGGGCACGTCGGCGTCGTGACCGGAGTGTCCGTCGCGGCCGTGTTCGTCGCGCTGCTGCTCGGAACCCTCGCCGGACGCCGTCCTATGTCCATCTGGAAGGCCAATGGAGACTGCTGCGACGCCGAGCAAGCGCACTCTGCCGACGACCGGCCGAGCGCGACGACGGAGTGAGCACGACTCTGCCGGAATCTGAGGACGATTGACTCGACGTCGTAACTACCGCCGAGCGCCAAAACTACAGCGCCAAGATCATCTGGCGGCGAATATGGCGGGGAAGACTTCCGGCCCGTACCGAGAAGGTGAGTGGACGCGACGGACGCCCGCTCATCAGGACAATGATCCGAGTCTCGGTCTTGGACTAGGCGCTCGGCTCGGTCGTGCACGACGTGCACGTCCAGAAGATCGGCAAAGCTGCGCTGCGGCTGACGCGCGAACAGGCGAGGACATCACCCGGATCTTCGCTGACCACCTGCTCGAATGTGATGGCAAACGAAAATGAGGTGTCGAAGCTGGGTCTTCGCAGCAGGGATGTAATGTCCATCCGTCGATGGCAGAGGTTTCCTGGACCGTAGATCGCTTGTGGCCGGCTCTTTCCTCGACTGCGCCCGTTCCTCTCAGGCTGAAGTCCTGAGGCTCCGTTCTCGTAACATAGGCACTGTACGTCACCACGCCCGCCGGCGTGAATCCGCCGGTGAACAGTTCAGACCCCTTCGTCACACCTCCCGTAATTCATTGCTCCTATTGTGTGACGCAGGCTACGGGGTGCACCTTCTGGCTGGCTATGGGATCGCTCGACACCCGTGCGAGCGCTGCGGAACGCAGATAGTACGGAAGAAGATCATGAACCGATCGAGCCACCTCTGCCCGGTTTGCCAGCTGGAACGATAGAGGCCCTGCTTCACGCGATGAGTGTTGCTTCGACGCGCCTTGATCAATGCACGTAGGCCCCAGCATCGATCGAATACGCCCCGCCGGATGCAAGAACTCGGTGAAGTAGAACTGAACCGGACTCCGAAGACCGAGGTCGCACTTTCGTGACGAAACATCTCCTGTGGGTGGCGATGTTCAGCTGTTCCAGTTTCATCACGGCTGGGCATTTCGTACGCGATGATTTTCGCCCGGCCTCGGCGAGGCGAGGTTCAGGCAGACCAGGCCGACACCGGCGACCACGAAGACGTCCGCGATGTTCCCGACGAAGAGGCTCCCGTAGGCGAGGAAGTCCGTGACGTGCCCTTGACCGATCGCGGGCGGGTTACCGAGCCGGTCGACGAGGTTGCCGACCGCACCGCCGAGGACCATGCCCAGGGCAAGGCCCCACCGCAAGCCCCGAAGCCGCGCGGCGAACACGACCACCGCCACCGAAGCGAGGACGCCGACGGCCGTGAAGATCCACGTCGATCCCGCGCCGAGCGAGAACGCGGCCCCGGGGTTGTAGACCAGGGACAGGCCGAACAAGTCGCCGAGCAGCGGGACCCGTTCGCCCGGCGTCAGCCGCGCGGCCGCGAGGGCCTTCGTCCCCTGGTCCAGAGCGAGGCCGAGCGCGCCGACGGCGAGAGCTGCGCCGACCGCCCGCCGGGTGGGAGGAGGCGGGGCCTTCTCGTCCGCGACGCCGGCGTCAGCCGTCTCGACGGCATCCGGCACGTTCACGAGGCGGTCTTCCTCGTCCTGGCGGCGCGGAGCCCGTTGAGGATCACTATCACCTCGGCGATCTCGTGCACCAGCACCACCGCTGCGAGGCCGAGCACGCCGAACAGCGCCAGCGGCAGCAGCGCGGTGATGATCAGCAGGGACAGGATGATGTTCTGGTTGATGATGTGCCTGCCGCGGCGGGCGTGGTCGAACGCGCGCGGGAGGAGCCGGAAGTCGTGGCCGGTGAAGGCGACGTCGGCGGACTCGATCGCGGCGTCGGAGCCGGTCGCGCCCATCGCGATGCCGATGTCCGCGGCGGCCAGGGCGGGGGCGTCGTTGATGCCGTCGCCGATCATCGCGACCGAGCCGTGCCTGCCCAGCTCGCTGATCGCGGCGGCCTTGTCCTCCGGGCGCAGCTCGGCGCGCACGTCGTCGATCCCGGCCTGCGCGGCCAGCGCCCGGGCGGTGCGGGCGTTGTCGCCGGTGAGCATGGTCATCCCGACGCCCTGGGCGGCGAGGGTGCGGACCACCTCGGGGACCTCGGGGCGCAGCTCATCGCGGACCCCGATCGCCGCGACCGGAGCCCCGTCGCGGTGCACGATCACGACGGTCATGCCCTGCTCCTCCAGGCCCGCGACCTGGTCCTTGAGCGTTCCCGCGTCCAGCCAGCGGGGGCTGCCGACGGTGACCCGGGCCCCGTCGAGGGTGCCCTCGATGCCGTGCCCGGCCTGCTCGGTCACGTCCAGGGCGGCGGGGGCTCCGGGCGAGGCGGCGGTGATCGCGGCGGCCAGCGGGTGGGTGCTGTGCTGCTCCAGGGATGCCGCCCAGGCCAGGGCTTGCGCCTCGTCCACTCCGTCCGTGGTGAGGACGGCGGTGACGGCGGGCTCGTTGCGGGTGAGGGTGCCGGTCTTGTCGACGGCGACGTGGCGGATCACGCCGAACCGTTCGAACACGGCACCGGATTTGATGATCACGCCGAACTTGCTCGCCGAGCCGATCGCGGCGACGACGGTCAGCGGGACGGAGATCGCCAGCGCGCACGGCGACGCGGCGACGAGCACCACGAGGGCGCGGGTGATCCACAGCTCCGGGTCGCCCAGCAGCGAGCCGATGACCGCGACGAGAGCGGCGAGGATCAGCACGCCGGGCACGAGCGGCCGGGCGATGCGGTCGGCCAGGCGGGCACGGTCCCCCTTCTCGGCCTGCGCCTGCTCGACCAGCTCCACGATCGTGGTCAGCGAGTTGTCGGTGCCCGCCGCGGTCGTCTCGACCTCCAGGGCACCGGCGGTGTTGATCGCCCCGGCCGACACCGCGTCGCCGGGCTCGACCTCCACCGGGATCGACTCCCCGGTGATCGCCGAGGTGTCCAGGCTCGACCGACCAGTGCGGACAATCCCGTCGGTCGCGATCCGCTCACCCGGACGCACGAGCATCAGCTGACCAACGGCCAGATCCTTCGCGGCGACCTCCACGGACGCGCCATCCCGCCGGATGGTCGCGGTCTCCGGGACCAGCTTGAGCAGCGCCCGCAGCCCGCCGCGGGCGCGGTCCATCGCCTTGTCCTCCAGCGCCTCGGCGATCGAGTACAAGAACGCCAGCGCCGCGGCCTCCTCGACGTAGCCGAGGATGACCGCGCCCACTGCGCTGATCGTCATCAGCAGCCCGATGCCCAGCTTGCCCTTGAACAGCTTGCGGACCGCGCCCGGGGTGAACGTCGACGCACCCAGCAGCAGGCCGATCCAGAACGCCACCAGCGACGGGATCTCCGCCCCCGTCCATTCCAGGACCAGGCCCGTGCCGAAGGCGACGCCGGAGAGCACCGGGACCATGATCCCGCGGTCACGCCACCACAGGCGCTCCCGCTCCTCCTCGGCCTCCTCGCCGACCCGGGTCTCCGGCTCGTCGCACCCGCACGCCGCGCTCACGCGCCCGCTCCAGTCCCGCAGCAGCCCGGCACCGTGCACTCGGCGTCCACGCACGGCGCGTGCTCGTCCACGGCCAGCGTCACGTCCACCAGCGCCGTGAGCGCCGCCGCGAGGTGCGGGTCGGCGATCTCGTAGCGCGTCTGCCGCCCCTCGGGCTCGGCGACCACGATCCCGCAGTCACGAAGACAGGTCAGGTGGTTCGACACGTTCGAGCGCGTCAGCTCCAGCTCGCGCGAGAGCACGGCCGGGTAGCTCGGCCCGTCCAACAGGGTCATCAGGATCCGGGAGCGCGTCGGGTCCGCCATGGCCCGGCCCAGCCGGTTCATGACGTCGAGGCGAGAAGCAATAGTCAGCATGCACTGAACTATACAGCAATGGCTGACCTATTGGCTATTACTGATGGGGCACCGGCGCGGTCCGTGCGAAGGCCCGGAACGCGCACTCGGACCGGCACTGCTCGTCGCTGTCCGGGCAGTCGTCGACGTGGGCCTGCGCCGCGCTCAGTTGTTCCTGGAGTACGGTCAGGATGCTGATCTGCCGTTCGACGGCGGCGATCTGCTCGGCCAGCAGCGGCTGCAGCGCGACCTTGACGCCGGTGCAGGTGCCCGTGTCGGCGAGCTCCAAGAGGCGGCGGATCTCGGGCAGTTCGAGTCCGAGCCGCTTGGCTGAAGCGATGAAGTCGAGCCGCTCGAGGTGGCCCTCGTCGAAGTCCCGGTATCCGTTCGGGCTCCGGCGCGCCGCGAGGAAGCCGAGGCGCTCGTAGTAGCGCAGCGTGCTCGCCGGCACTCCGCTGCGCTCGGCGACCTCGGAGATCTTCATGCTTCGAGCCTATGCTTCGCTAGCTTGACCTTCAACCCGGGTTCAAGGTCTAACGTTTTTCTGTAGGCGGGATTGCCCGCCCTTGCACGTGATGAGGGAGAACAGATGCAGATGAGCGTGGAATGGATGGAGCGGCACCAGGTCGCGCTCTATGTCGCGGGGCTGGCGATCGGGGCCGTCGTCGGGCTGGCCTGGCCCGTGGTCGCCTACCCGGCCGAGCTGGCGATCCACCCAGTGCTCGCGCTGCTGCTCTACGCCACGTTCCTCGGCATCCCGTTCGGCAGAATCGGGCACGCCTTCCGCGACTGGCGCTTCCTCGCCGCGATCCTCGTCGTGAACTTCGTGCTGGTGCCCGCCGTCGTCTGGCTGCTGTCGGGGATCGTGGCCCACGACCAGGTGCTCCTCGTCGGCGTGCTGTTCGTGCTGCTGACCCCGTGCATCGACTATGTGATCGTCTTCGCCGGGCTTGCCGGCGGCGACGAGGAGAAGCTCTTGGCAGCCGCCCCGCTGCTGATGCTCACCCAAATGCTCCTGCTGCCGCTGTACCTATGGCTGTTCGTCGGAGCGGAGTTCGTGGGGTCCGTGGAGTTCGCGCCGTTCGTCGAGGCCTTCGTGCTCATCATCGCCCTGCCCCTCGTGGGCGCGGCGCTGACCCAGCTGTCCGCGGCCAGATCGCGCGCCGCGCGCAGGGTCGAACAGGCGGTCATGGGCGCGATGGTGCCGCTCATGGTCGCCACGCTCGCGGTCGTCGTCGCCTCGCAGATCGCTGGCGTGAGCGCGCGGCTCGGCTCTCTGCTCCTCGCGGTGCCGGTCTACGTCCTCTTCGCCGCCGTGATGGTGCCGGTCGGGATGCTGGCGGGCAGAGTCGCGGGCCTCGACGTGCCGGGCAGACGGGCGATCGTGTTCAGCGGCGCGACCCGGAACTCACTCGTCGTGCTGCCGCTGGTGCTCGCGCTGCCCGCGGCGTTCGACCTCGCGCCCCTCGTGGTCGTCACGCAGACCCTGGTCGAGCTGGTCGTCATGGTGGTTTTCGTGCGACTGATCCCGTGGATCATCCGCGTGGCTCACGATCCTGAGATAGGACCGGCGAAGTCCGTGTCGTAGAAGCCTCGTGCAACGGGGGTGCCGGGATCCCTCAATCAGAGAAGTGCCGAAGGCGGGCCTCGGCTCTCGTCAGGGCGGCCGGCGGGCGTCGCTCAGGTCCCCACTACCACCTGATCGAACAGAAGGCCAAGAGAAGGAGAAGTGGAGGCCGGGACTGCTTCGATGGCGAAGGCGTCCTGTGCGCACGGGTCGCGGATGCCCGATCCTTCCTTCGATCGGGCAGTTGGTAGGTTGACGTCGTGAGGCCGTACTCTGGTGTGGAGGCAGCACACATCATACGCACGTCACTTAGCGGTGAAGTAGCCTCTGACCAGCGAAAACGCCATCGTCTTACTCTCCCAGTTTTTCAATGTATCTATCGTGGGAAGTAGGGCTACTTAAACATTGCATTAAAGCGGGTCGAAGGAGGCCGTTCACTCCAATGTCGCGATTGGCAGTGACGGTCAGCGGGCCGGCGTCAACGAATCATACCCCGGTCTGACTTGGCACGACAGGCTCTGACCAAGCGCCTCGATAGCCCGACCTGTTCAGTAGCGCACCGCCGTAGCCCTGGGTCCCGGACACTGCGAGGTGCTACCCGTGCCTGAACTTCCTGAGGTCGAGGTCGTGCGCCGTGGACTCGACGATCATGTCCGTGGCCGGACGATCGCCTCGGCCACTATTCTGCATCCGCGTGCGGCCCGCCGTCATGTGCGCGGTACGGAGGATTTGGCCGCACGGATGGTCGGGGCGACGATCACGGGGACTGCCCGCCGCGGTAAGTACCTGTGGCTGATCCTGGACGGCGAGGACGCACTACTGGCTCACCTGGGGATGAGCGGGCAGATGCTCATCACGTCGCCTGATGCTGCCGTCGCTGCGCACGAGCGGGCGCGGATCACCTTCACCGACGGCGGCCACGATCTGCGGTTCGATGACCAGCGCACGTTCGGGCATCTGATGTACGACGAAGGCGGAGCGGTGCTACCCTCGCCGATCGCCCACATCGCGCGGGATCCGTTCGATCCGCTGTTCGACCAGCCGGCAGCAGTTGCGTTGATCAAGGCCAAAAAAACCGGCATCAAGCGCGTGCTGCTGGACCAGACGGTAGTGTCCGGCATCGGGAACATCTACGCCGACGAAGCACTCTGGGCTGCCAAGGTGCACGGGGAGACGGCGGCATCGTCCTTGAGCAAGCCAAGGATCTCAACGCTGATCGATGCTGCGCGCGACGTCATGGCCGCCGCGCTAAACCAAGGCGGAACCTCGTTCGATTCCCTTTATGTCGACGTGGCCGGCAGCAGCGGTTATTTTGCCCGCAGCCTGAATGCCTACGGTCGTACCGGCCAGCCTTGCACGCGCTGCGGGACGCCGATCGTGCGGGAACAATTCATGAACCGCTCGAGCCACTCGTGTCCGATCTGCCAGCGAAAATCGACAACGACCCTAGCGTGATGAGGAGTTTGCCTGAGGAGGCCAGGTCACGGACGTTGAGCAGACAGATGTGGAGAAAGTGCTCAGGGCTCCCGCGGACGACACAAGCTGTCCGTTCAGGGCACGAGCGAGAGCAGCACTCCTCCAGCAGCGCCGACGATCACGACGACCCACGGCGGCAGCTTCCACGCGATCAGGAGCACGAAGCAGACCAGCGCGAGAGCGAACGGGCCGGGGCCGGTGATCGCGGTGGAGAACACCGGGGAGTACAGGGCTGCGGCGAGGATACCGACGACCGCGGCGTTGGCTCCGCGCATCACGGCCTGGGCCCAGGGGCGCTGGCGCAGCGAGTTCCAGAACGGCAGCACGCCGACCAGGAGCAGGAATCCGGGCAGGAAGACGGCGACAAGGGCGATCGCCGCTCCGAGGACTCCGCCGGGCCCAGTGGTCGATGCCGTGCCCAGGAACGCGGCGAAGGTGAACAGCGGCCCGGGCACCGCCTGCGCAGCACCGTAGCCGGCCAGGAACTGCTGGTCGCCCACCCACCCGGTCTCGACGACTCCGGACTGGAGCAGCGGCAGGACGACATGCCCGCCGCCGAAGACCAGGGAGCCCGCGCGGTAAAAGGCGTCGAAGAGCGCTAGACCTCCTGAGCCCGTCGCGATCACTGCCACTGGCAGGCCGAGCAGCAGGATCCCGAACAGGACCAGGCTCGCTGCGCCGACGCCGCGCCGGACGGGGAAGTGCAGCGCCCCGCCGGTCGCCATGCTCGCAGCACGGCAGAAGAAGTACCCGGCGACCGCGCCGAGCGCGATCGCGATGACCTGCCCTGACGATCCGGCCAGCAGCAGGGCCGCGGCCGCGGCGACGGCTGCGATCGACGCGCGCTGCCTGTCGGGAGCCAGGCTCTTCGCCATCCCCAGGACCGCCTGGGCGACGATGGCGACCGCGACTATCTTCAGCCCGATGAGCAGTCCCTCGGCGACGGGGCCGGTGAACAGCGACGCCCCGTAGGCGAACGCGACCATCAGCGCCGCCGATGGCAACGTAAAGGCGAGGAACGCCGCCAGCGCGCCGAGGGCCCCGGCGCGGTGCATGCCGATCGCGAACCCGACCTGGCTCGACGCGGGGCCCGGCAGGAACTGGCAGAGCGCGACGAGGTCGGCGTACTCCCTGTCGTCCAGCCACTTCCGGCGCTCGACGGCCTCGGTGCGGAAGTAGCCCAGGTGCGCGATCGGTCCGCCGAAGGAGGTGACGCCGAGCCTGAGGAAGACGCGGAACACCTCCCAGGCGGAGCCTCCCACGGCTCTCGTCGGTGCGGACACGGCATCAGTCATGTTCGGGTTCCTCTCGGGTGAAGATCTGGACGCGCTCCCGCGCTTGGGCGAGCCCTTCGCGTCCCTTGTCGGTGACGGAGTAGTACTTGCGCACCGTGCGTCCGTCGCGCTCGGAGCGCATGGTCAGATATCCGTCGGCGACCATCCGGCGCAGCATCGGGTATAGCGTCCCGGGCGAAAGCCGGTAGCCATGGCCTGCGAGCTCCTCGATCATCCACGCCCCGTAGATCTCCTCCTGCGCTGCGTGGTGCAGGACGTGCATGCGCACGAGCCCGGACAATAGGTCGTGGTGCTCGAACTCCGTCGAAGCGTCGTCGTTGGACTCCATGTCAGCAACGTGCATCGATATCGACTACAGATAGTGAGTCAAGGACTCGGAGTCGCCTGTCTCGATGATTCAACGAACAGCTGAAGTGTCACGAGACGGCGGGGGCTTCTGCTCCGGTGCGAGAAAGTTCGATCCCCAGCAGCGCGAGCGAACGCCTTTCGTTCTTGCAGAGGTTCGCTCAGTCTTCAGATGCGAGCTCCGTGGCGAGCTCGCGGACCTTCCCGAAGATCTCATCACGGATCAGGCGCATCCGATCCTCGCCCTCGATGCCCCGCGTCGACGGCTCGTCGATCACCCAGGTCTCGAGGACCCCGGCCATTCCCGGCACGGGCTCGACCACGGCTTCCTCGCCGACGACGACGACGCGGTCCACGGAAAGCAGGAGGCCCGGGTCGATCGGCTTCGGGTGCTCGCCGTCCATGCTCGCCCCGACCTCGGAGACGGACGCGGCGGACATGGCGTTGAGCTCGGACCCCGGGGCCGTGCCCGCGGAGTGGACTTGGACGGCGTCGCCGGCGAGCTTGCGCATGAGCGCGGCGGCCATCTGGGACTTCCCGCCGTTCTTCTTGCAGACGAACAGCACCGAAGGCTGGCGCTCGTCCTGCTGCTGCGGGGCGGCCGGGGGGAGCAGTTCCTCGATGAGCGCTTCGATGCGCGAGCGGATCTCGTCGCGGATGGGCCGGACCGCCTCGATGCCCTGCCCTGCCGGGTCCTCGAGCTTCCAGTCCTCGTAGCGCTTGCCGGGGAAGAACGGGCAGGCGTCGCCGCAGCCCATGGTGATCACGACGTCGGAGTCCTGCACGGCCTCGGTCGTGAGGACCTTGGGCTGCTCGGCGGTGATGTCGATGCCCTCTTCGCGCATGGCCTCGACCGCGATCGGGTTGATCTGGTCGGCGGGCATCGATCCTGCGGAGCGGACCTCGATGCGGTGGCCGGCGAGGTCGCGGAGGTAGCCGGCGGCCATCTGGGAGCGTCCGGCGTTGTGGACGCAGACGAACAGGACGGAGGGCTTCTGGTCGGTCATGAGGTTCCTTCGGTTTCAGTCGGTGAGGAGCGTGTCGAGCAGCTTGCGGACACGGGATTCGATGTCGTCGCGGATGGCCGCGATGCCCTCGGGCGAGGCGAGGGCCGGGTCTCCCACGGCCCAGTCCTCGTAGCGGACTCCGGGGATGACCGGGCACACATCGCCGCATCCCATGGTCACGACCACGTCGGCGGCGCGCACGGCGTCGTCGGTGAGCGGCTTCGGGAAGCGCTGAGATGCGTCGTCTCCCTCTATCTCCGCGAGCAGGGACCTGACGTGCGGGTGCACGTCCGCGGCCGGGGTAGATCCGGCCGAGCGGGCGATCACCCGTCCGCCGGAGAGCCGGCTGACCAGGGCGGCGGCGAGCTGGGAGCGGCCGGCGTTCGCGACGCAGACGAACAGCACCTGGGGTGCGGCGCTCTCGCGGTCTCGGGTGAGGTCGGCCAGGCGCTGCCTCGCGAACCGTTCGGTCAGCGGCACGATGTAGCGGGTGATCTTCGCGCTGCGGGCCAGTGCGGCGTAGGACTCCCGCACGATGCCAGTCACGGTCTCGGGCGGCAGGGCCGGGGTCGCGGCCGCGAGGTCCGCGGCGAGATGGGCGATCTGCGCGTCCGTGTCCGCAGGGTCCTCGTCAGGCAGTGCCTCGGGCGCTGCCTCGGCGATGGCCGCCGGCGCGAAGGCGTCCAGCAGTGCGGTCACCGCCGAACGGCGTGCCGGGTTGATGCGGTACCAGACCCAGGTGCCGCGGCGTTCGGCGTCCAACAGGCCCACGTTCTTGAGGACCTTCAGGTGGTGGGAGACCGTGGGCTGGGAGACCTCGGCGAGCTCGGCGAGGTCGCACACGCAGGACTCTCCGCGCGGGTCTGCCGCGATCGCCGAGAGCATCCGCAGCCGGAAGGGGTCGCCCAGCGCCTTCAACGCGCTCGCGACCGTGGCCGCGACCTCAGTGCTGATCGCGTGCGACGCTGTCGGCGCGCACGGCTCGGGCAGCAGGATGTCCTCGCTCATCATGTCCTCGATTCAGTGATGGTTTCAGCGGCGTACGGGTCTGTGCGGAACCATGCGCGGGCGGCCCAGAGCGAGACGTAGACGAGCCCCACCAGGACAGGGACCTCGATGAGGGGCCCGACGACGCCTGCCAGCGCCTGGCCGGACGCCGCCCCGAAGGTGCCGATCGCGACGGCGATCGCGAGCTCGAAGTTGTTGCCCGCCGCGGTGAAGGCCAGGGTCGTCGACCGCGCGTAGCCGAGGCCGATGCCCTTGCCGAGCAGGAGCCCGACGAACCACATCAGGCCGAAGTACACCAGCAGCGGCAGCGCGATCCGTGCGACGTCCAGCGGCTTGCCCAGCACCGCGTCTCCCTGCAGGGCGAACAGCAGCACGATGGTGAAAAGCAGGCCGTAGAGGGCCCAGGGACCGACCTTCGGGATGAACTTCTCCTCGTACCAATCCCGTCCGCGCCGCTTCTCGCCGATCCATCGCGAGGCGAAGCCCGCGACGAGCGGCACGCCGAGGAACACCAGCACGTTCAGCGCGATCTGCCAGACCGAGACCTCCAGCCCCTGAGCATCCAGGCCCAGCCAGCCGGGCAGCACCGTCAGGTAGAACCAGCCGAGCACGGAGAACATCACGACCTGGAACACCGAGTTGATCGCCACGAGCACCGCGGTCGCCTCGCGGTCGCCGCAGGCGAGGTCGTTCCAGATCACGACCATGGCGATGCAGCGCGCGAGGCCCACGATGATGAGGCCGGTGCGGTACTCGGGCAGGTCTGGCAGGAAGATCCACGCGAGGGCGAACATCACGGCGGGGCCGACCAGCCAGTTCAGCACAAGCGAGGAGGCCAGCAGCTTCTTGTCGCCGGTGACGGCGGCGACCTTGTCGTAGCGGACCTTCGCGAGCACCGGGTACATCATCACCAGCAGCCCGAGCCCGATCGGGACCGAGATCCCGCCGACCTCCAGATGGCTCAGCAGGTCTGACAGTGCAGGGAGGAATCGGCCTAGAAGGAGTCCCGCGACCATGGCGAGGCCGATCCACAGCGGCAGCCACTTGTCGAGCGTGGAGAGCCGTTTCGGCGCGATGCGGGCAGTAGCAGTGGATGCGGCGGTCATGCGAGCAGCTCCTCGAGCTTCGCGGCGATGGCAGGCTTCGGATGCGCGCCGATCAGCACATCGACCCGTTCTCCGCCCGTGTAGAAGGCGAGGGTCGGGATGGATGTCACCCCGGCTGCTGTCACGGTCTCCGGGTTCTGGTCGGCGTCCACCTTGACGATCCGGGCACGACCGTCGTACTCCTCGGCGAGCTGGTCCAGGATCGGAGCGATCGCCTTGCACGGCCCGCACCAGGTGGCCCAGATGTCGACGATGACAGGTAGTTCCGACTCAGTCACCTCGGCTTGGAAAGTGGAGTCGGTGACGTGGGCAATGGTGCTCATGCGGAGACCTCCAGGACGGGCTCCGCGTGGGTAGCAGGAGCAAGATTCGACAGGTAGTGCTGGGCGTCCTGCGCGGCGGCGCAGCCGGTGCCGGCGGCGGTGATCGCCTGCCGGTACGTGTGATCCACCAGATCGCCGGCCGCGAAGACGCCCGGCAGGCTAGTCCGCGTCGACGGGTGGGCCACCTGTACATAGCCGTCGGAATCGATGCCGACCTGACCGGCCACGAGTTCGGAGCGCGGATCGTGCCCGATCGCGACGAATACCCCGGTGACGTCGAGAGCGCGCTCGGCCCCGCTGGTGGTGTCGCGCAGCCGCAACCCGGTCACTCGCTCGTCGCCGAGGATCTCGGCGACCTCGCTGTTCCATGCCACCTCGACCTTCGGGTGCTCCATGACGCGCTGGGCCATGATCTTCGACGCCCGGAACTCGTCACGCCGGTGGACCACGGTCACCTTCGAAGCGAACCGGGCGAGGAACAAGGCCTCCTCCATCGCGGAGTCTCCGCCGCCGACCACAGCGATCTGCTGATCTCGGAAGAAGAAGCCGTCGCAGGTGGCGCACCAGGAGACGCCGTGCCCGGACAAACGATCCTCCTCGGGGAGGCCGAGCTTCCGGTAGGCCGAGCCCATCGTCAGGATCACCGCGCGGGCTCGATACGTCACGCCATTCCCGGTCTCGACCATCTTCACGCCGTCGTCGAGGCTGAGGCGGATCGCATCGTCATAGACGATCTCGGCACCGAAGCGCTCGGCCTGCGCACGCATCGCCTCCATCAGCTCCGGTCCCTGGACGCCGTCCACGAAGCCGGGGAAGTTCTCCACCTCGGTCGTCGTCATCAGCGCGCCGCCGGCCGTGACCGAACCGGCGATCAACACTGGGGCGAGGCCTGCTCGCGCCGCGTAGACCGCGGCAGTGTATCCGGCAGGGCCCGATCCGACGATGACCAACTCAGTATCTTGATTCGACATGTTTCTATATTGAAGGATGTCGAATCAATGGGTCAAGCTGGCACATGAGGGTTCACTCGATGTTCACCTTGGATGTCGCCGCACCACGCACCCGCCAGGGTTGGAGCGGCCGCATGGCGGCGTGCATTGGATGCGCCTACGCCCTCAAATCCGGATGACGCACCGCGTTCCTGCACCAGGTGGCCGCATGGCGCAGCCCACGCACAGATCGGACCTTTCCCTTGAACTCAGTGGAGCGAGGGGAGTGGGCCAATGTCCGGACCGCGCCGCCTCTGACGCGGGAGCGGACGACGTCCATCGCCAAGGTCTTCACGGACCACTAGCTCGAACAGGACGCCAAAAGAAGAAGCAAGGGTGACCGGGAGTGCGTCATAGGTGACGCAGTGCCCATCCTCGATGGCGGAGGAGTCCTGTGCGCACGGTCGCGGATGCCCGGTTATACATTCGACCGCGCCGTTGGCATGTTGAAGTCTTGAGGCCGTACTCTGGTGTGTAGGCAACGCACGTCGTCCGTACGTCACTTCGTAGTGAAGTAGCCTCTGACCAGCGGATACGTCACCTTTGGAGACCCCCAGTCTTTCAATGTATCTATCGTGGGAAGTTGGGATACTTCGATCGGGCGCTGCTCGTCTACGGTCGCGGCGGCCAGGAGTGCGTGCGCTGCGGCGGCGAGATCGTCAAGCTCACCGTCGGCGGACGCGGCACCCACTTCTGCCCGCAGTGCCAGAAGGCGCCGCGGTACCGGTGAGCTGACGTGCGCTCACCTCACGGCCGGGGTCGTCTCACGTCCGACGACCGTCCGCCTCGGCGTCGGGATCATCGGGCTCGTGCCCGATCGGCGGGGGAGCGTCCCCGCCCTTCCCGACCCCGGTCCGGGCCCGGCCGGCCCCCACACGGTCCGAACCGTCTGAGCCGTCCGGCCCGTCCCCGTCGGTCGGGACCTGACTGAGCTCCGAGGTCGCCAGACCGAAGGCCTGACCGTCGTACTCGTTGACGCCGGTGGCCACGGACTGGTCGAGCAGGTGGGTCGCGAGCTCCCGTTGGATGACCAGCGGATCCTGGCAGAGGTCCTTCCACAGCGCGACGCAGAGGAGGAGCATGACGATGACGAACGGCAGCGCGGAGACGATCGTGATGTTCTTCAGCCCGTTGAGCGCCTCGGCGGGGTCACTGCCCCCGGCGAGAAGCATGACGGCGGCCACCGCACCGGTCGCGACACCCCAGAAGATGACGAGCCGCCGGCCCGGTTCGAGGGCACCGTTGGCCGAGAGCGTGCCCATGACGATCGACGCGGAGTCGGCACCGGTGACGAAGAAGATCGCGATGAGGATGACGGTGACGATCATGAGGATGATCGCGATGAGATTGGGCAG
Organism: Brevibacterium sp. K72; assembly: GCF_050562175.1. Lineage (NCBI taxonomy): Bacteria > Bacillati > Actinomycetota > Actinomycetes > Micrococcales > Brevibacteriaceae > Brevibacterium > Brevibacterium sp. K72. The sequence continues at coordinate 3,495,813 of NZ_CP191582.1, read as the reverse complement.
GGGAAGCGCGCCGAGGAGGTCGAAGAGGATCGTGTCCATCTTGATGTCCGGTTCACCGTCGACGATGCTTGCGAGCGCCCTGACCGTGCCCTCACCGCGTTCCGCGCGCTCCTGGATGCCGATGGCGCCGCCGCCGAAGATCGCGAACCAGATCGTCGAGACGACCGAGGGGACGATGAGGACGCCGGTGACGAACTGGCGCACCGTCCGACCGCGGGAGATACGGGCGATGAAGAGGCCGACGAAGGGCGACCACGAGATCCACCATGCCCAATAGAAGACCGTCCACGACGAGAGCCATTCGTTGACGCCGACTCCGTTCGCTGCCGTCCGTGAGGCCATCTGCGGCAGATCCTCGATGAACGACCCGACGGCGGAGGGGACGACGTTGAGGATGAACAGGGTCGGCCCGCCGATGAAGACGATGAGGGCGACGATGACGGCGAGGACCATGTTGATGTTCGACAGCCACTGGATGCCCTTCTCCACCCCGGAGACCGCCGAGGCGACGAACGCCGCGGTGAGGATCGCGATGATGACGACGAGGATGGGGGAGGAGACGTCGGAGAGGATGCCCGCGGTCTCGATGCCGCCGCCGATCTGGATCGCGCCGAGCCCGAGCGAGCACGCTGAACCGAAGAGGGTGGCGAGGATCGCGAGGATGTTGATGAACTTCCCGCCGATGCCGTTGACGACGCGCTCGCCGAAGAGCGAGGTGAACATCGAGGAGAAGAGCTGCGAGCGCCCGAGCCGGAACGACCCGTAGGCGACGCCGAGGCCGACGATCGCGTACATCGCCCACGGGTAGAGGGTCCAGTGGAAGAGCGTCGTGCCCATGGCTGTGCCCATCGCCTCGGCGGTCGATCCGTCGACGGTCGCCGGTGGGGGAGACATGTAGAAGAAGAGGGGCTCGCCCACACCGGAGAAGACGAGGCCGATGCCCATGCCGGTCGCGAACATCATCGCGATCCACGAGGAGGTCCGGAACTCCGGGGTCTCGCCGTCTTTGCCGAGCGGTATCCGGCCGAAGCGGCTGACGGCGACGACGATGACGAAGATCGTGAACACGGTGGCGGCGATGACGAAGAGCCACCCGAAGTTGTCCATCACCCCGGTCAGCGCGGCACCGGCGACGACGCCGAGGCTCTCAGGCGAGATGAACCCCCAGACGACGAAGGCGACGGCGATGAAGCCGGCGGTGAAGAAGACGGTCTTGTCGAGTCCGATCCGGCGCAGATAGCGCTTCTTCGTCGGCGGGTTCTGCAGGTGGGTGATGAGTTCGCGGGTCCTGTCGAAGCCGTTCGTCGCCGAGGTGGTCGTGGACTCGTCGGGGGAATCGCTCATGGTTTCGGTTGCCGCGACTGCGCCTCTGTGCGGCGATCCTTCCTTGGTCTCGACGGCGGTGGAGCTTATGCAGGCGGCACCGGATAGGCGACGTGAGAGGCAGACTACCAAAATGTGTGACGTGGGCAACAGGGTGAGCGGCGCGATGCCCGCAATCCCGCTATGCTTAAGGGCACGATGCATCTCAAAAGCCTGACCCTGCGCGGATTCAAATCCTTCGCCTCGGCCACGACCCTGAAGTTCGAGCCGGGCATCACCTGCGTCGTCGGTCCCAACGGATCAGGCAAGTCCAACGTCGTCGACGCGCTGTCCTGGGTGATGGGCGAACAAGGCGCGAAGAACCTGCGCGGCGGGAAGATGGACGACGTCATCTTCGCCGGCACCTCGAAGCGCCAGGCCCTCGGCCGCGCCGAGGTGACCCTGACCATCGACAACTCCGACGGAGCCATCCCCGTCGACTACACCGAGGTGACGATCTCCCGCACCCTCTTCCGCACCGGTGGCAGTGAATACGCCGTCAACGGGGCACCCGCCCGCCTCCTCGACATCCAGGAGCTCCTCAACGACTCCGGCCTCGGCAAGGAGATGCACGTCATCGTCGGCCAGGGCCGCCTCGACGCGATCCTCCATGCCGACCCCATCGAGCGCCGCAGCTTCATCGAGGAGGCCGCCGGCGTCCTCAAGCACCGCCGCCGCAAGGACAAGGCCGTCCGCAAGCTCACCGGCCTGCAGACGAACCTCGACCGCCTCGGCGATCTGCGCACCGAACTCAACCGGCAGCTCGGACCGCTCGGACGCCAAGCCCAGGCCGCCGCCCGGGCCGCCACCGTCCAGGCCACCCTTCGCGATGCCACCGCCCGGCTGCTGGCCGACGATGCCGTGCGCCTCCAGGCCTCCCTCTTCGCCGCCTCCGACGGGGGTGGCGACCACACCGAGCGGATCGCCGACCTCGAAGCCCGCCGCACGCAGACGGAATCCCGGCTGAACGAGATCGAGACCCGCCTGACCACCGTCGAGGGCGACCTCGAAGCGATGCGCACCGCGGAGTCCCGCACCCAGACCCAGGCCGTGCGCGCCAGCGGCCTGGCCAGCCGCGCCGGAGACAAGCGCGCCCACCTCCTCTCCGAGGTCACGAGCCTCGGCCGCCGGGAGGGACGCTCACCCGCCGAGCTGCGCAGCCAGGCCGACGGCATCAGCGACGAACTCGGCGCCGCCGAGGAGGCCGTCACCGCATCGACGACCGCCCTCGAGGCCGCGAACACCCGCAAGGAGGAGCTCACCGCGGCCCTGCGGGAGGCCGAGGCCGAGGTGAAGTCCGCGCAGATCGCCATCACCGAGGCGGTGAAGAACCGCTCGACCCTCCACTCCCGCCAGGAGCAGGCACAGGCCCGCATCACCGACCTCGAATCCCGGATCGAGGCCGGGCGCACCGAGATCACGACGATCGAAGCCCGCATTGCCGACCGCCGTGAAGCACTCACCGTGGCCGAAGACGCGGTCGAGAACGTCGAAGAGGGCGAGAGCACCCTCGATGAGACCTACGAGACGGCGAAGGCCGCCCAGACCGCGCTCGAAGACGCGCTCGCCGAGCAGAAGGCCAGGCGCGCCGACGCGAGCTCGGAGCTCGCCTCCGCCCGGGCCCGAGCGGAGGCGCTGGCCCTGGGCACCGCGCTCGAGGCCGACCTCGACGACATCGTCTCCTCCGGACTGCCCGGCGTGCGGACCGCCGTGACCGAGCGGCTGACCGTGACCACCGGCTATGAGATGGCCGTGGCCGCCGCCCTGTCGTCGACGGTCAGCGGCGTCATCGTCGACTCCCCGCAGGCCGCGCTCACGGTGCTCGACCACCTCGGCGAGGACACGAACGTCTCCCTGACGATCCCGAGCGGACCCCGCCCCGAACCCGACGGTGCGCCGGGGCTCGCTGAGGCGACCGCCTCGGCGGGGGGATCCGGCAAGGGCGGAGACCACGCACCGGAGGCGACGCGCCTCGCCGACGTCGTCGGTGCCGACGATCCCGACCTCGAGGGGCTCGTCAAGTCCGCCCTCTCCTCCGTCGTCTGCAACCCGGATGCGGCCGCCGCGCTCGCCGTCGTCGACGCGCACCCGCAGCTCACCGCAGTCACCCTCCACGGCGAGGTCATCACCTCGACCCGGGTGAGCCGGACCCGCACCGCCTCGGGCACGAGGCTCGCCTCCCAGACGGCGCTCGCCGAGACCGAGGAGACGATCGCCGGCCTCGAAGCGAGCGTGGCCGGACTCGACGCGGAGATCACCGCCACCGAGGCCGAGCTCGCCGAGGCGAAGCCCGTCACCGCCGCAGCACTCGAGGCCCTCCACTCCTCCGACGCGCAGATCATGGCCGCCGCCGAGGAGGTCTCCCGCATCGCCGGGGAGATCAGCGCCGACGAGACACGGCTGGCCCGGGCCGCCGACAACGACGCAGAACTCCACCGCCGACTCGCCGCCTCCCGGCAGGAGGCCGACGCCGCCGAGGCGGCACTGGCCGGAGTCGAGGACGTCGACGAGGTCGTCGACACCACCCGCCGCGACGACCTCAGCCGGCAGGTCTCCCAGACCTCCGAGGACGTCATCGAGACTCGCATCGCCCATAAGTCCGCGACCGACCGAGCGAGGTTCCTCCGCGACCGCGTCGACTCCCTGCTGCGCCAGGCCACCGCCGAGGAGGCGGCCCGCGAGCAGGCCCAGCGGACGATCGCCCGCAAGACCACCGCGGCCGCCTCGGCGCAGGCGATCGCCGAGGTCGCCGAGGAGGCGGCGGCGCTGGCGACCGCCACGGTGGCCGAGCTCGGGGAGTCCATCGAGGTCCTCGTCACCGAGCGCGCGGGCCTGCGGGAGGAGAAGGGCCGCCTCGGCGAGGAGCTGAGCACGACGCGGAAGGAACTCGGCAGGCTCAAGGACGCCGCCGCCGAAGCCGAACTCGCGAAGGAGAGGTACAGGCTCAAGCTCGAGGAGATCGAGCACCGCGCCGAACAGGAGACGGGGCTCTCGATCGAGCGCCTTATCGAGGCCTACGGCCCCGACACCCCCGTTCCCGGGTTCGAAGACGGCGAGGAGGAGCGGCCCTACGTCCGCGCCGAGGTCGAGAAGCGGCACAAGGAGGCGACGAAGCAGCTCAACCGGATCGGCACCGTCAACCCGCTCGCGCTCGAGGAGTACGAAGCGCTCAAGGAGCGCCACCAGTTCCTCGAGAAGCAGATCGCCGACATCGAATCCTCCCGCAAGGACCTCATGCAGCTCGTCGAGGAGGTCGACCGTCACGTCGAACGCGTCTTCGCCGAGGCCTACGCCGACACCGCGCGCGAGTTCGAGGACATCTTCTCCCGTCTCTTCCCCGGCGGTGAGGGACGATTGAGCCTCACCGACCCCGACGACATGCTCACCACCGGCGTCGACGTCCACGCGAGGCCCGCGGGGAAGAAGGTCAAGCGGCTGTCGCTGCTCTCCGGAGGGGAGCGCTCGCTCGTGGCCGTGGCGATGCTCGTCGCGATCTTCAAGGCCCGGCCGAGCCCGTTCTACGTCATGGACGAGGTCGAGGCCGCCCTCGACGACCTCAACCTCTCCCGCCTGCTCACGGTGTTCCGGGAGCTGCAGGACTCGAGTCAGCTCATCGTCATCACCCACCAGAAGCGGACGATGGAGATCGCCGACGCCCTCTACGGGGTGACGATGCACGGCGACGGGGTCTCCAAGGTGATCTCCCAGCGGATCCCCTCCCATTCCGAGCAGTCCGCGCCAGCAGGTCACTGACGTCTCGTCGGAGGCTCCGAGCCGGAGATGCTCAGGGGAGTCCCAGGGAATTCTCCAGCAGCCACACGACCCCGGATCGCTCATGCCCTGTGCAGGGACTATAGACTTGTCGGACGAAGGAGCACTGTCGGAGAACATGAGGAGCGGGACGTCCATGGCCGAGTCGGCTGAACCACGGGGTGACTGCCCGGCATGAATGCAGTTCTCGTCGTCATCGTCGGCCTCGCCATCTCCTTCGCCCTCGCCCTCGTCGTCGTCCTCCTCGTCGCTCTCCCCGGGCTGCGGGCGGAAGGCCGCCTGAAGTACTCCTCTGACGTGCAGCGGTTCCGTCTGCCGGGCCAGTGGACCGGCTACGACGACGAAGTCCACGAGTTCTTCGGTCACGACGACGGCACCTCCCACCTCGCCACGCGCGAGCAGGCGGCCGTCACCGCGATCCGCGACCACTCCTATGTGCTCCGGCCCCAGCCGCGCCGCCATGCGGCCCCGTCGCTGCTCACGGTCAGGCCGCGCACCCGCCACTGGAAGATCCCCGAATCGGGCACCGGCTGGCGCACCACCGCCGGTCTGCTCTTCAGCTCCCGCGGCACCTGAGACCACACCTCACCGCCGTGGGCACTGTCCTGCCCTCGCGCGGTCCAGCCCGTGGCACGGTCACGGGGCCCAGACCGTAACGCGTTACGGTGCACAAGACAGCAGACCAAGGAGGACGTCCCGCAATGGACCAGCCGATCATCCTGCTCATCGTCGCAGCCATCGTCTTCATCCTCGTCGTGGCGCTGGGCATCAGCCTGCGCATCAACGCCCGACGCAAGGGGCTCGGCGAGGACCGGTCGATCGACGCCGACTTCACCGGCGAGCTCTCGATCGATGAGATCTCCGAGACCGTCACGAAGGAGAGGGAGAAGGCCGCCGGCTCCGAGGTTCCCACCGAACCGGCGAGCCGCCTCGTCCGGCTGCGCGAGAGGCTCGCGAAGTCGAACTCCGGCCTCGGCCGCGGTCTGCTCAACCTCCTCTCCCGCGACACCCTCGACGAGGCGACGTGGGAGGAGATCGAGGACACCCTCATCCTCGCCGACGTCGGCGTCGAACCGACCGCCGAACTCGTCGACACCCTGCGCGAGCGGGTCAAGGTGCTCGGCACCCGCGACCCCGAGGAGGTCAGGGGACTGCTGCGCGAGGAGCTCGTCAAGCTCGTCGACCCGACGATGGACCGCGAGCTCGCGACCGCGCACACCGCCGGCGACCCGGCCGTCATGCTCGTCGTCGGCGTCAACGGCGCCGGGAAGACGACGACCGTGGGCAAGATCGCCCGCGTCCTCGTCGCCGAGGACAAGTCCGTCCTCCTCGGTGCCGCCGACACGTTCCGTGCGGCCGCCGCCGAGCAGCTGACGACGTGGGGCTCGCGTGTCGGCGTCGAGACCGTCCGCGGCGAGGAGGGTGCCGACCCCGCCTCGGTCGCCTTTGCCGCCGTCGAGCAGGGCAAGGCCGAGGACGCCGACGTCGTCCTCATCGACACCGCCGGGCGCCTGCAGAACAAGGTCGGGCTCATGGACGAGCTGCGCAAGGTCAAGCGCGTGGCCACCCGTCCCCTCGGGGAGGGCCACGACATCGACGAGGTCCTCCTCGTCCTCGATGCGACGACCGGTCAGAACGGGATGCAGCAGGCGAAGGTCTTCGCCGAGGCGGTCGACATCACCGGCATCGTGCTCACCAAGCTCGACGGCACCGCGAAGGGCGGCATCGTCATCGCCGTCCAGCGGGAGCTCGGAGTCCCGGTCAAGCTCATCGGCCTCGGCGAGGGAGCCGACGACCTCGCCCCGTTCACGGCCGAGGGCTTCGTCGACGCCCTCCTCGACTGACGGCCGCGGGCACCCTCGACTGAGGCGGCGACTCTGCCTCTGTCCAGCCGCTGAGACGGCTTTCAGAACGAGTTCGCGACTGCATTCACCACATCTGACCTGGGATTCCACCTCTCCTGAGGTCCGTGTCACATACTCGAAACATAAGCGAATCATTCCCGTGACGTCGCCAGTCGAGACTGGTCTCGTTCGGTTCGAACCGGAGCCGACTGAGACGAATGAGAGACGACGACATGGAACTCGATGCAGTGAATGTGTGGATGATGGTCGCCGCGGGGCTCGTGCTGCTGATGACCCCCGGTGTGGCCTTCTTCTACGGAGGGATGACTCGGATCAGCTCGAGCATCAACATGATGATGATGGTCTTCTCGGCGATGGCCGTCGGGGCGCTGGTCTGGGTGCTCTACGGCTATGGGCTGAGCTCGGGCGAGTCGATCGGCGGCATCGTCGGCAACCCGCTCAGCCAGATCGGCCTCTCCGGCGCGGTGGCGGGTGAACCTGAGGCGCTCATCTCGATCGGCTTCGGTGCGACCTTCGCAATGATCGCGATCGCCCTCATCGCCGGAGCCGTGGCCGACCGGGCGAAGTTCTCCACCTGGCTCGTCTTCGCCGCCCTCTGGGTCACCTTCGTCTACTGCCCGCTCGCCTTCATGGTCTGGGGCGATGGGATACTCACCGCCGACGGCGCGATCGGCAGCGTCTTCGGTGCCGCGATCGACTTCGCCGGAGGCACAGTCGTCCACATCAACGCCGGCATCTCCGCCCTCGTCCTCGTCGTCGTCATGGGCCGCCGGGTCCGCTATTCGACGCCGCACAAGCCGCACAACATCCCCATCACCGTCCTCGGCGCAGCACTGCTGTGGTTCGGCTGGTTCGGGTTCAACGGCGGCGCCGCCTCGACGATCGAGCAGGCAGGCCTCATCTGGGTCAACACCCTCGTCGCTCCTGCCGCCGGCATGATCACCTGGATCACCATCGAACGTCTGCGCGCCTCGCGTCCGAGCAGCATCGGCAGCGTCTCGGGCCTCATCGCCGGTCTCGTCGCGATCACCCCCGCCTGCGCCGACGTCGAACCCTACGCCGCGATCCTCATCGGCGTCGCCGCCGGCGCCGGAGCCTACTTCGCGGTCGTCGCGAAGAACCGCCTGCGCTACGACGACGCGCTCGACGTCGTCGCCGTCCACCTCGTCGCCGGCATCATCGGCACGGTGATGATCGGGTTCTTCGCGATCCCCACCGAGGAGACCGCGGCCGGACTCTTCTACGGCGGGGGCTTCGGACTCCTCGTCGCCCAGATCGTCGCGTGCCTCGTCGCCCTCGTCTACGCCGGAGCCGTCACCCTCGTCATCTCGCTCGTGCTGCGGAAGACCATGGGACTGCGGATCGATCCGCGCGACGAACTCGACGGCATCGACACCATCGAACACGCGGAGCGGGCCTACTCCTTCCGCTGACCCGAGACTCCCGTCAGGGGGCCGGTCGGTCTCGCCGGCCGCCTCGACGGGGGAGTACGCCGGAGTGCTCACAGACCACCCCACCCGAGGTCCCAGCAGACGACTCGGGTGGGGTGCTCTGGCGTCGGGGAAGGGGTCCGCGGGATTCGGAGCCTCCCAGGCGGAGTTGTTAGTCTAGAGAGTCGACCATTGCATACGAAGAAGGCTTGCACGTGTTCAACTCCCTCTCCGACAGGCTCACCGCGACGTTCAAGAATCTCCGCGGCAAGGGCAGGCTCTCGGAAGCCGATGTCGATGCCACCATCCGCGAGATCCGCCGCGCGCTCCTCGACGCAGACGTGGCGCTGCCCGTCGTCCGCGCGTTCACGGGGCGGATCCGCGAACGGGCGCTGTCGGAAGAGGTCTCGGGTGCCCTCAACCCGGGTCAGCAGGTCGTCAAGATCGTCAATGAGGAACTCGTCGGCATCCTCGGCGGACAGACGCGGCGGCTGACCTTCGCCAAGCGCCCGCCGACGGTGATCATGCTCGCCGGCCTCCAGGGTGCCGGCAAGACGACGCTCGCGGGCAAGCTCGCTCACTGGCTCAAGTCCGAGGGCCACCGCCCGATGCTCGTCGCCGCCGACCTCCAGCGGCCCAATGCGGTGGGCCAGCTCCAGATCGTCGGTGAGCGTGCCGGTGCCGTCGTCTACGCGCCCGAACCGGGCAACGGCGTCGGCGACCCGGTCAAGGTCGCCACCGACGCCATCGACGTCGCGAAGTCGAAGCTCCACGATGTCGTCATCGTCGACACCGCGGGCCGCCTCGGCATCGACGAGGAGCTCATGCAGCAGGCCGCGGACATCCGCGCGGCGGTCAACCCCGACGAGGTCCTCTTCGTCATCGACGCGATGATCGGTCAGGACGCCGTGACGACCGCCGAGGCGTTCCTTCAGGGCGTCGACTTCACCGGTGTCGTGCTCTCGAAGCTCGACGGCGACTCCCGCGGTGGTGCCGCGCTCTCGGTCGCCGAGGTGACCGGCAAGCCGATCATGTTCGCCTCGACCGGTGAGTCGATGACCGACTTCGAGCCGTTCCACCCCGACCGGATGGCCGACCGCATCCTCGACATGGGCGACATCCTCACCCTCATCGAGCAGGCCGAGAAGAACTTCGACGAGAAGGAGACCGCGAAGCTCCAGAAGAAGTTCGAGTCCGGCGAGGACTTCGACCTCAACGACTTCCTCACCCAGATGGCCGGTCTGCGGAAGATGGGCTCGATGAAGAAGATGCTCGGCATGATGCCGGGCATGAGCCAGTACAAGGACCAGATCGAGAACTTCGACGAACGCGAGGTCGACCGGGTCGAGGCGATCGTGAGATCGATGACACCGTACGAGCGCAGCAACCCGAAGGTCCTCAACGGATCACGTCGCGCCCGCATCGCCAAGGGCGCCGGCACCACGGTGACCGCGGTCAACCAGCTCATGGAGCGCTTCACGCAGGCGCAGAAGCTCATGCGCGGCATGGGCCGCGGCGGCGGTATGCCGGGGATGCCCGGGATGGTCGGCATGCCCGGAATGGGCGGACTGCCCGGTGGGGGAGGCCCCAACCGGAAGAAGAAGGCCGCGGGGAAGAAGAAGGGCCGCAAGGCCGGCCAGTCGGGCAACCCGGCCAAGCGCGCCGAGCAGGCCCAGGCCGCCCAGGAGCGGAAGGCGGGGAAGACGAAGGACCCGGTCGGTTCCGCGTTCGGCGGCGTCGACCTCGGCGGGGATGAGGACTTCGATCTCGCGAAGCTGCCGAAGGGATTCGGCGGCATGTTCCCAGGTGGAAAGAAGTAGCCCTTTCTGGCACAATGATCTCTTGTACTTTCGCCTCGGCGCGGGCCCTCTCTTCTGCCTCGAGTCGATAGTCCAGGTCGCAGACTCCGCCACGTCAACCCCACGACTGTGCGGTGCCTCTGTGCAAACAGAACACAAAAGGAGACACCACTACAGTGGCAGTCAAGATTCGTCTGACCCGCATCGGCAAGGTCCATGCACCCTTCTACCGTGTCGTCGTCGCCGACTCGCGCACCCGTCGCGACGGTCGCGCGATCGAGGAGATCGGCATCTACCAGCCGCTCAGCGACCCCTCGGTCATCAAGATCGACTCGGAGCGCGCGCAGTACTGGCTCTCCGTCGGCGCCCAGCCGACCGACCAGGTCCGCAACCTCCTCAAGCTGACCGGCGACTGGCAGAAGTTCACCGGTGAGGGCGAAGCCGTCAACACCGTCAAGCCGCAGCCGGAGAAGGAAGCCTACGTCGCTCCCAACGCCGACTCGGTGATCAAGGAAGCCATCACCCAGAAGGGCTCCGGCAAGGCCGACGCCGCTGAGGTCGAGGCTGAGGACACCGCCGCCGACGACGTCGCCAAGGCCGTCGAGGCCGAGGACGCCGCTCAGGCCGAAGCCGCTGAGGACAACGCCTGACATGTTGGCTGATTCGCTCGAACACCTGGTCCGCGGCATCGTCGATCATCCCGACGACGTCGCAGTTCGGTCCCGGTCGTCCCAGCGTGGGACGACGCTCGAGGTCCGGGTTCACCCCGACGACCTCGGACGTGTCATCGGCCGCGCGGGTCGCACCGCGAAGGCCCTGCGCACCGTGATCAACTCCCTCGCCGGCCGTGAGTCGGTGCGGGTGGACCTCATCGAGGCGTAGACCAACCACCGCGAAGGGGACGTCGGCCGCGTGCCGGACGTCCCCTTCGTGCATTCACCGCCGAGGCGGGGCTCGGGTCGGTGCCGACGCAACCGCTCGGTCTGAATCCGCATGGTACGGATCGATCCATGCCATGCGGATCGGAACCGAGCGGGTGCAGCCGCAGAGGGTCCCGGCCGGAGAACTACACTGAGTGCTGAACGAGCACTCGCACACGACAAGGAGCACGCATGGACTTGGTGGTCGCCCGGCTGGGCAAACCGCACGGCATCAGAGGCGAATTCACCGTCGAGGTCCGCACCGACCGGCCCGACGAGCGGCTCGTGCCCGGGATGACCTATGCGACCGACCCGGACATCGGCGAACTCACGCTCACGTCCGCCCGCTGGCACCGCGACCGCCTGCTGCTCGCCTTCGACGAGGTCCCCGACCGGACACGCGCCGAGGAGATCCGCAACACGCTGCTCCTCGCCGAGCAGGACGACGAAGCCGACGACGAAGAGGCGTGGCTGCTCGACGACCTCATCGGACTCAAGGCGTTCGTCGGCGATGAGCAGGTCGGCGAGATCGTCGACGTCACCAACGGCACCGCCCAGGACCTCCTCCACCTCAGGCACACCGACGGCCACGAGGTCCTCATCCCGTTCGTTACCGAGATCGTCCCCGAGGTCGACACCGACGCCGGACGCATCGCGCTCACCCCGCCGGCCGGCCTCCTCGACGCCGAGTGAGCCCGGGCATGCGCATCGACGTCGTCTCGATCTTCCCCGCCTATCTCGAGGGGCTCAAGCTCTCCCTCATCGGCAAGGCCATCGAGCAGGGACTCCTCGACCTCACCGTCCACGACCTCCGCGACTTCACGTTCGACCGCCACCGCACCGTCGACGACTCGCCCTACGGGGGCGGGGCAGGCATGGTGATGAAGGCCGAGCCGTGGGCACTCGCGCTCGAGCACATCCTCGGCGAGGGGACGGGGGAGGCGACGAAGCCGATCCTCATCGTCCCGAGTCCCGCAGGTGAGGTCTTCGATCAGCGGATCGCGGAGGAGCTCGCGCACACCGAGCACCTCACGTTCGCGTGCGGACGCTACGAGGGCATCGACCAGCGCGTCCTCGACTGGGCGGGGCAGTCCTTCGAGGTGCGGCCGATGAGCATCGGCGACTACGTCCTCAACGGCGGCGAGGTCGCCTCGATGGTGATGATCGAAGCGGTCAGCCGGCTCATCCCCGGCGTCATCGGCAACCCCGAGTCCCTGACCGAAGAGAGCCACGAGGACGGCCTCCTCGAATACCCGATCTTCACCAAGCCCGCCACTTGGCGCGGCCACGACGTCCCGGAGATCCTGCTCAGCGGCAACCATGCCGCGATCGCCCGGTGGCGACGTGACCGACGTCTCGAACGCACCGCCGAGGTCAGGCCGGACCTGCTCACGGGCCTCGGTGACCTCGACGCCCGGGACCGGGAGGTCCTCGATCGGTTTGAGTCCGGGGACGGAACCGTGACAGAATAGATCGTCGCGTTTGTTGGCATCCACCTGCTTCAGGGGGATGGGTGCCCGAATCGCCCGCCGGATGGACTCCGGCGGCCAGGGGAGCGATCCCGGCAGACGAATCCGATCACCGGTCAGACCGGTCCGATATGCGTGTCCTCGACCTGAAGCAGAGGCCACAGGAGAAGCACTATGCAGAAGCTCGATGTTGTCGATGCAGCCTCGCTGAAGTCCGACGTCCCCGATTTCCGCCCCGGTGACACCCTCAACGTCCACGTCCGCGTGGTCGAGGGCAGCCGTTCGCGTATCCAGGTCTTCAAGGGCGTCGTCATCCGTCGCCAGGGCGACGGCGTTCGCGAGACGTTCACCGTTCGCAAGATCAGCTTCGGCGTCGGAGTCGAGCGCACCCTCCCGGTGCACTCGCCGATCGTCGAGCAGATCGAGGTCCTCTCCCGCGGCGACGTCCGCCGCGCGAAGCTCTACTACCTCCGCAACCTCCGCGGCAAGGCTGCTCGCATCCGCGAAAAGGCCTGATGACCGTCCGGCTCAGCGCCGCACGGACACGACATGCCGCAGCATGACGAGAACGCGACCTCCGGGTCGCGTTTTCGCATTTCCCGGATGGGGCGAGGAGGCGCGCGCGAAGGCGGCGCGTCCTCGTCCCGCCGCCTCTCGCCCACGGTGTGGAAGGTCCTCGCCGCCATCGCCGTCGTCATCGTCGTCCTCGGCGCCTCGGCGCGCGGCTTCGTCATCCAGCGCTTCACCATCCCCAGTGAGTCGATGCAGCCGACCCTCATGGCCGGCGACACGATCTCCGTGTGGCGCCCCGATGCGCTGGGCGGTCGGATCGACCGCGGCGACATCGTCGTCTTCGACGGACGCGGCTCCTTCGTCGACGACGCCCTGCCCACCCCGCTGCAGAAGATCGGCTCGTGGGTCGGCGTCGGTCCCCGCGACGTCTACTTCGTCAAACGCGTCATCGCCCTCGGCGGGGACACCGTCGAATGCTGCGATGCGCAGGGCCGACTGCTCCTCAACGGCGAACCCCTGAACGAGGAGTACGCGCCGCTGCCCGCCTCGGCGACCGAATTCTCCACCCGGATCCCCCAAGGCACCATGTGGGTGATGGGCGACAACCGGAACGACTCCGCCGATTCCCGGGCGCTGCTCGGGCGCCCCGGCGGCGGCTTCATCCCCGTCGACCGCGTCATCGGCCCGGTCATCGGTCACGGCTCCAGCATCGACTGATACGCTCGTTCCAGCCACCCCGCGCCGGTCGCGGACCCATGCGAAAGCGAACGAATGACCACCGAACCTCAGCCCTCCCCGCCCAAGTCGAAGAAGCTCCTGCGCGGCCTTGCCGAGACCGTGGTCATCATCATCATCGCCCTCCTCATCTCCACCGCGCTGAAGACCTGGGTGGTCCGATCGTTCTACATTCCCTCCGGCTCGATGATGGACACCCTGCAGATCGACGACCGGGTCCTCGTCAACCAGCTCGCCCCCAAGTTCGGCCCGGCCAACCGCGGTGACATCATCGTCTTCGACGATCCCGACGACTGGCTCACCGACGCCGAGGTGTCCGCCTACCAGCCCAACCCCGTCCTCGAATTCCTCGGCCTCGCCCCCTCCGACGCGGGCAACCAGCTCGTCAAACGCGTCATCGGGGTCGGCGGGGACACCGTCGAATGCTGCGACGCCCAGGGGAGGATCCTCGTCAACGGCACCCCCATCGAGGAGACGTATCTGCCGCCGGACACTGCGCCCTCCGAGATGGAGTTCTCCGTCACCGTGCCCGAAGGCTCCTACTGGGTGATGGGCGACAACCGGAGCAACTCCGCCGATTCGCGCTACCACCAGGACACCCAGCCGTTCGTTCCCGCCGAGAACGTCGTCGGCACCGTGTTCTTCGTCAACTGGCCGCTCAGCCACGTCCGGTGGGTCTCCACCCCCAAGGACGTCTTCGCAGACGTGCCCGATCCGCAGGGAATCACTGTCAGCTGATGACCGGACGAGGACTGCACGACCTCGGCGTCGAACGCGCACTCGCCGCCGAGGGGTATGAGATCGTCATCGGCGTCGACGAGGTGGGACGCGGAGCGCTCGCCGGACCGGTGAGCGTCGGCGTCGCCGTCTTCGAACTCGGCCCCCTGTGCGCCGCCGACGTGCCCGAGGGCATCCACGACTCCAAACAGCTCGACGGTCCCTCTCGGTCGGCGGCGACCGCTCGCGTCCAGGCATGGGCGCACGCCTCGGCCGTCGGATCGACCCTGCCTGCCGAGATCGACGCCCTCGGGATGACCATGGCCCTCAACCTCGCGGCTCGGCGGGCACTCGAGGGTGCGCTCGGCACAGCGTCCGGCGGCCCGGGTGCGGGTGCGTCGTCGCGACCGACGATGATCCTCCTCGACGGCAAGCACGACTGGCTCTCGGCTCCACTCACGCTCGACTGCCTGGGGATATTCGGGCCCGCCGCCGACATGGAGCTGCCGCCCGTGCGCACCGTGATCAAGGGCGACGGCAGCGTTCCCGTCATCGCGGCGGCGAGTATCGTGGCGAAAGTGCACCGCGACGAAACGATGATCAGCCTCGCCGAGGCGCACCCGCAGTATGGTTGGGAGTCGAACGTCGGATACGGAACCGTTCACCACCGGCAGGCCATCGCCGAGCACGGACCGAGCCTCCACCACCGGATGAGCTTCCGGCTGCACCCCGAGAACGACGCGAAGAGAGGAACGACGTGAGCACAGACGATCTCGACGACTACGAGGCCCAGCTCGAACTCCAGCTCTACAAGGAGTACCGCGATGTCGTCGGTCTCTTCGCCTACGTCGTCGAGACCGAACGCCGCTTCTACCTCGCCAACCACGTCGACCTCAAAGCGCACAACGACGCCGGCGACGTCTACTTCGAGCTCACCCTGCGCGATGCCTGGGTGTGGGACAGCTACCGGTCGGCCAGGTTCATCAAGATGGTCCACGTGCTCACGTTCAAGGACGTCAACATTGAGGAGATCGCCAAGTCCGACCTCGAGCCGCCGACCTCGATCGGGCGCTGAGCCGCCGCTGAACGGAATGCCGTCGGCGCCGAGGCTGACAGCCCTGACTCGTGCGTGATCCGGGTGTGGAGCGTCGCGCACTCATGTGCTCACGGCCTGTGGAGGCTCAACCGCTGTCCACAGGCCGTTCTCTGATGCTTCCAGACGACCACGTGCTGTGGTGGCCTGGACGGCATGGCACGGACGACGAAGACAGGACGGACTGCGCGGCCGACGGACACCCCGACCCGCGGTGACCGTCAGCTCGCCCTGGGCCGGACGGGTGAGGACCTCGCCGTCGCCCGCCTCGAGGCCGAGGGCATGGTCGTCCTCGACCGCAATGTCAGGTGCCGTGAGGGAGAGATCGACATCATCGCCCGCGACGGAGCGACCATCGTCTTCGTCGAGGTCAAGACCCGCCGCACGATGCGGCAGGGCTCACCGCTCGAAGCGATCACGCCGGTGAAGCTGCGTCGGATCAGGATGCTCTCGGGACTGTGGCTGCGCGAGCAGGCCGAGTTCTACCCTGCGACCCGCATCGACGCGATCGGCATCGTCATGTCACCGCGCCCGACCGTCACCCATGTGCGCAATGTGCAGGTCGACGCATGAGCGAACAGCTGCACATCGTCGATGACCCAGGGGATGACTGCGATGCTGTCGACGCCGACTGGAGCCCCGACGGCGACGAACCATTGGGAGTCGAGGACGCGAGGAGTGGCGAGACGACACCGGAGAAGACCGTCGTCGGACGGGCCGCCGCCGTCGCCCTCTGGGGGCTGGCCGGAAAGATCGTCTCGATCGAAGCCGTCGTCAGCGCAGGTCTTCCCGGCATCGACATCGTCGGCCTTCCCGACGCCTCGGTGAGCGAATCGCGCAAGCGGCTGCGTGCGGCGCTCGCCTTCCTCGGCATCCCGGTCGCCACCCAGCATCTGACGATCAACCTCACCCCGGGCAGTGTGCCGAAGATCGGCACCGGCTTCGATCTCGGCATCGCCGTCGCCGTGCTCAAGGCCCGCGGGATCATCAGCTCCGCCGAGACCGAGGCGGTCATCCACTGTGGGGAACTCGGCCTCGACGGCCGCATCCGACCGGTGAGCGGCGTGCTGCCGAGCCTCCATTGCGGCCTGCTCGCCGGCTTCGACCGATTCGTCGTTCCCGCCGGCAACCGGGCGGAGGCCGCGCTCATCGGAGACGTCGATGTCCTCGCGGTGTCCTCGCTGGCCGAACTCGTCAACGCCTACGGCGGCAGCCTCGCCGTTCCCGCCCTGCCACCGGTCGTCGAGGCTCCCGGACCGGGAGCGCATCCGACCGAACTCCACGACCTCGCCGAGGTGCAGGGGCAGGATGAGGCTCGGTTCGGGCTCGAGGTCGCCGCTGCGGGCGGTCACAACCTCCTCATGCGCGGCACCCCGGGCGCGGGGAAGACCCTGCTCGCTCAGTGCCTGCCCGGGATCCTCCCACCGCTCGACGACGCCCAGGCCCTCGAAGTCGCCGCGGTGCGCTCTCTGCGCGGGGAACTCGTGCCCGGTGAGGAGCTCGATCACCGGCCGCCGTTCGAGGCACCCCATCACCGGAGCACCGCCTCGGCGCTCGTGGGAGGCAGGAAGCCCGGCACGGTCGGCATCCTCAGCAAAGCCCATCGGGGTGTCCTCTTCATGGACGAGGCGCCGGAGTTCTCCCGGGACGTGCTCGAAGCGCTGCGGCAGCCGCTCGAGGCCCGTCAGGTCCACATCCACCGGGCCTGGGGGTCGATGGTGTTGCCGGCATCGTTCCAGCTCGTCATGGCCGCGAACCCGTGCCCGTGCGGGGCGGGCATGCAGGCGGGCGCGAACACGGTGTGCAACTGCACGCCGATGGACAGACGCCGGTACGGCAATCGCCTCTCCGGGCCTCTCCTCGATCGTGTCGACCTCCAGCTCGAGCTCTACCCCGTCACTCCGGCCGACCTGCGTCTCGGCGGGGAGCAGGAGTCGAGCGCAGGTGTGGCCGCACGAGTCGAGCACGCGAGGCGCGCGCAGGCGGATCGGTATGCGAACTGCGACTGGTCGCTCAATGCGATGGCACCGGGGCCGTGGCTGCGCGACCACTTCGGGATGCGACCGGCAGCTCTGCGCAGCCTCGACCGCGCGCTCGAGACGGGGAGGATCACGATGCGCGGCTACGACCGAGTGCTCCGGGTCGCCACGACCCTGACCGACCTCGCCGGGGCGGAGGCTCCCGACGCCGACCGGATCGCTGCGGCCCTCGCGCTGCGGACCCAGGAGACATGATGGACGTGACCCCGCAGCGCATCGCCGTCGCAGCACTCCTGCGGATCGGCGAACCCGGTGACGGCCTGCTCAAGGCCCTCGTCGATGCCGCGGGCCCTGTGACCGCGGTCGAACTCATCCGGGCGATCTCCTCCGGGGCGGTCGCGGTCGACGAGGTCGTCGGACGGCTCTCCGCCGAGCTCGGGGACATCACCGGTCAGGGGAGACTCCCCGAGGCGCTCGCCCGGTGGGCAGTGCGCGCCGCCGACGCCGACGGCGAACACGACCTTGAAGGCATGGCCCGCCTCGGCGGACGTCTCGTCATCCCCACCGACGACGAATGGCCGACCGCCATCGACGAACTCGGTCCCGCAGCGCCCTTGGGGCTGTGGGTGCGCGGGTCGGCGACCCTGCGCGAGGCGCTTGCGCAGGCGGTCGCCGTCGTCGGGGCGCGGGCGGCGAGCGGCTATGGGACGAAGTGCGCCTCCGACCTTGCCTGGGATCTCGCCGCCGACGGGTACACCGTCGTCTCCGGGGGAGCCTTCGGCATCGACGCGGCCGCTCACCGTGCGGCGCTCGCCCGGGAGGGCACGACGGTCGCATTCATGGCCGGGGGAGTCGACCGGTTCTATCCCGCGGCGAACTCGGACCTCTTCGCACAGGTGCTCGAGCACGGTCTCCTCGTCTCCGAGACCGCACCCGGGATGACTCCGATGCGCCACCGGTTCCTCCTGCGCAACCGCCTCATCGCCGCCTCGGCGCTTGCCACGGTCGTCGTCGAGGCCGGGTGGCGCAGCGGGGCGCTCAACACCGCCAGGCACGCGCTCGAACTCTCCCGCGTCGTCGCCGCCTACCCCGGGTCGGTGTACTCGGCGTCATCGGCCGGAACGAACCGGCTCATCCGTCTGAGGGAAGCCGACCTCGTCACCGGCGCCCCCGACGTCCTCGACCTCGTCCGGCCCGAGGAGCTGCCGTTGGGCGACCTCGGCGGCAGTGCAGCCGGGGATTCCTCTCGAGCTGGTGGGGGTTCTGGAGCGGGCGGCCGCGATGACCGGGTCGACGACCTCGGCGAACGGGAGCGGATCTGCCTCAACGCGCTCTCGGCGACGAAAGCCCTCGATGTCGGCACGCTTGCGGCCAGAGCGGGCCTGACGGTGGCCGATGCGCTCTCGGCGCTCGCCCTCCTCGAGATCGAGGGACTGAGCGAACGCGACGGGCCCGGGTGGAAGAAGCTGCGCCGGCGCTGAACGAGTACGCTTGAAGCGTGACCTCATCGCCTCGCTTCCCCGAGGTGGTCGACGACTACGCCGACCACCTGCGCGCGCGTGACGTCTCCGCCCATACCCGCCGCGCCTACGTCGGTGATGTCGGCGACTTCTTCGCGCACGCCGCCCATCTGCCGGGGCGACGCGCAACCCGGACCCCCGAACAGTCACGGGAGACCGACCGGTCACGGAAGACCGACGATTCGGGTGGCGCTGGGTCAGTGGGGTCCGGACGTGGGATCGCCGTGTCCGACATCAGCCTCGACGATCTGCGGTCGTGGCTCATCGCCCTCGACGATGCGGGAGCGGCGAAGTCGACGGTGGCGCGCAAGATCGCGGCGATCAAATCGTTCTTCTCCTACTGCGTGAGCACCCACGGACTGCCGTCCAACCCGGCCGCGCGTCTGCGCACCCCGAAGAAGGACTCACGGCTGCCCACCGTGCTCAAACCCCAGCAGGCGGCCGCCCTCGTCTCGGCAGGACGCAGTGGTGACGGAGGCAATCGGCGGGGAGGAGCCGGGTCGGACCGCGCGCGTGAGGGGGCCGGAGCGACAGCGAGCAGGGGAGCGGGGGCGGACTCCCAACAGGATGAGGCTGCAGAGTCTGACGATGACGCTCAGGCGCTGCTCGCCCGGGACGCCGCCATCCTCGAGATGCTCTATGCGACGGCCGTGCGCGTATCCGAACTCTGCGGCCTCGACCGCAGCGACGTCGACCACCAGCGGTCGATGATCACCGTGCTCGGCAAGGGCGACAAGGAGCGCCGGGTGCCCTTCGGCGGCCCGGCACGCGATGCCCTCGCGATCTGGCTGAGACTGCGGGAGCGCTTCGCCACCGACAGGAGCGGTGACGCGCTCTTCCTCGGCCTGCGTGGAGGCCGAATCGGCGCCCGCCAGGTCCGCGAGCTCGTCCACCGCTACGGCGCGAACAACCCCGACGCCCCCGACATCGGACCGCACGGTCTCCGCCACTCGGCTGCCACGCACATGCTCGACAACGGTGCCGATCTGCGCCAGATCCAGGAGCTGCTCGGGCATTCGACGCTGAGCAGCACGCAGATCTACACCCATGTGTCGATGCAGCGCCTGCAGGAGACCTACCGGCAGGCCCACCCGCGGGCCTGAGCGACTCGCTCACGTCCGGCACGCGCTCACTTCCTGAACTCCCAGTGCCATGCCTCGGGCAGGGACCCTCCCTGCCGTGCCCACGACGGATGCACCCATCCGAACGTCGGAGCGTTCGCCCGCATCCACTGATGCTCGGCACTGCCGAATGAGTTGATGCCGCCCCCGAGGTCCATCGCGAGCGCCCACCCGTGGTTCGACGTCCCCGGCGTCGCCGCGAGCTTTCCCTTGCGCCGTTTGAGGATGACCTGGGTGTCGTAGTCCCGGTAGGAGTCGGTGACCGAGATCGGCCTGCCGAACCGCGCGGAGTACGCGTGGGAGAGGCGGTCGAATGCGGCCTGCGCATCGCATCGGAGCATGTGCCCGGGGGCGGTGGTGAGCGGGCACAGCGCCGAGGCGGGAATGCGCCCATTCCGGTGTCCGCCCCACCCGCCCGCACCCGAATCCGTGTCATCGCCGGCCGGCTCTTCGGCCGGCTTGCGTGCGAGCGGCAGCAGGAGGGACGCATCCTGACCGAAGAACGGCGCCGGATCGACATACGCCCGGTCGCTGTCCTTAGGCCAGACGCCGATGTGGAGGCAGGACTCCTGGCAGTGCGCGCCCGTCGAGACCGTGCCGATCTGCTCACCAGCTGCGAAGCGGTCGCCGACGGAGGCATCCGAACGCGCCGGTTGGAAGGAGACGACGTGACCGGACTCCGTCGTGATGCTCATCGTCTCGGTGCCCGCCACCGAGCCGCGGAAGCGAATGGTGCCCGCGGTCGGGGCGCGCACGGGTTCGTCGGGTACGGCCCGGACGTCGATGCCTCTGTGCCCGGCCAGCCATGTCTCCCGCGGCGGATCGAAGGCGGTGACGATCTCCATCGCCGGTACCGGCGTGACCCAGGTGGTGCCCGCGGCTCGGGAAGCCTGCGGGGAGGCGTCAGCTGCGCCCACGCCGCCGAGGGCGACGAGAACCGCGGTGACGAGGACGCTGATCCACAGCAGCGGCCTGCTCGGCAGGGGACCGGCTTTGCGTCGCCGAGGCGGACGCGCAGACGGACGCCGAGTCGGACGGGCCGACAGTCGCCGTCGCGGAAGAGGGGCAGCGCTGCGGTGGGGCGGACGAGTCGATTCGGGAACGGCCATAACGCCCATGGAAATCGATGCCGCCGGTGCTGTCAGCAGAGGATTCTCCGCCTGTGGACGACCATCGGGCGTCCACAGGCCGCGCGCACACGAGTCGGTGCCGCATGCACAGGAGAGAGCACACGAGTGGGACCACCGGACCCCCGATGGGCCGGGCTCCGCTCACCCTCGCCGGTGCCCCACACCGCGGGGAGGCATGCTGAGCGCAATGCGCGTCCACAGCCGAATGCGCACGAGTCGCGGAAGCGGGAAGCCCGCCCGAGAGCGCAGAGGCGACGCGAACCCGACGGCAGCCTCGGCGGGAGGTGGCGCAGCCGCCCGGGCACGGGACAGGCACACCCGGCGGCCGCCTCGGCGAGGGACATCCTCCGATTGGCGCAGGCTTGGCCACCCGCGATAGACTGCCCTCAGCAGAAGCGTGTCTTCTGACTACGCGTATCCGATCTCTTCTCCATCCCATGGTGCATGCGTACGCGCATGTGGGTTGGGCGAACCGGGTACCAGGAATCAACCGAAACCGCCATCGTCGCCGCCAGCCCCGTGTTGGCCGCGAACCATGGCACAACGCACCCGCAGGGTGCACGAGAAAGGAGGGCGTCGGCATGGCCGTCGTCACCATCCGCCAGCTGCTCGACAGCGGCGTTCACTTCGGACACCAGACCCGTCGTTGGAACCCGAAGATGAAGCGCTTCATCTTCACCGAGCGCAACGGCATCTACATCATCGACCTGCAGAAGTCGCTGGGCTACATCGACACCGCGTTCGAGTTCGTCAAGGAGACCGTCTCCCACGGCGGCTCCATCCTCTTCGTCGGCACGAAGAAGCAGGCCCAGGAATCGATCGCCGAGCAGGCCAAGCGCGTCGGCCAGCCGTATGTCAACCAGCGTTGGCTCGGCGGCATGCTCACGAACTTCCAGACCATCTCCCTGCGTCTGCGCCGGCTGAAGGAACTCGAAGAGATCGACTTCGACGACGTTGCGGGCTCCTCGCACACGAAGAAGGAACTCCTCATCCTCCGTCGCGAGAAGGACAAGCTCGAGAAGACCCTCGGCGGCATCCGCGACATGCAGCGCACCCCGTCCGCTGTGTGGATCGTCGACACGAAGAAGGAGCACCTCGCCGTCGACGAGGCGAAGAAGCTGGGCATCCCGGTCATCGCGATCCTCGACACCAACTGCGACCCCGACGACGTCACCTACCCGATCCCGGGCAACGACGACGCCATCCGCTCGGTCTCGCTGCTCACCCGCGTGATCGCCGACGCCGTGGCCGAGGGCCTCATCGCCCGCCACTCCGGCGACGACGAGTCCGGTGAGAAGAACGTCTCCGCCGTCGAGCCGATGCCCGAGTGGGAGCGCGAGCTCCTCGAGGGCAACGCCGCCGAGGCGAACGCCGACGCCGCATCCGCCTCGACCGAAGCCTCCGCCGCTGCCACCGCAGCCGAGGCCCAGTCCGAGGAGACCACCGCCACCGACGCGACGGACGCCGCCGCCGAAGGTGCCGTCGCCGACGCCGATGCGAAGGCAGCGGACGCCGAGGGCAAGGCCGCAGCCGCCGACGCTGCCGCTGACTCCACCGAGTCCTGATCTCACTCACCTCCACCACCACTAGGAGAAAGAATGGCAAACTACACTGCCGCTGACATCAAGGAACTGCGCGAGAAGACCGGCGCCGGAATGATGGACGTCAAGAAGGCCCTCGATGAGGCCGACGGCGACCAGGCGAAGGCCATCGAGCTCCTCCGTGTGAAGGGCCTCAAGGGCGCCACGAAGCGCGAAGGCCGTGCCACCTCCGACGGTCTCGTCGCCACCTTCGTCGACGGCGGCGTCGGCACCATGATCGAGCTCGACTCGGAGACCGACTTCGTCGCGAAGTCGCAGCGCTTCATCGACCTCGCCGACGAAGTCCTCGCACTCGCCGTGTCGAACAAGTCCGAGTCAGCCGAGTCGCTGCTCTCGGTCGAGGCCGACGGCAAGACCGTCGCCCAGTTCATCACCGAGTCCGGTGCCGCCCTGGGCGAGAAGGTCGACCTGCGCCGCGTCGGTCGTCTCGAAGGCCAGAAGGTGGAGTCCTACCTCCACCGCACGAACAAGGACCTGCCCCCGCAGGTCGGTGTTCTCTTCGCCTACGAAGGTGACGACCAGGCCGTCGCGCACGACGTCGCCGTGCACATCGCCGCCCTCGCGCCGAAGTACTTCTCGCGTGAGGACGTCCCGGCCGAGCTCGTCGAGAACGAGCGCCGCATCGCCGAGGACACCGCGAAGAACGAAGGCAAGCCGGAACAGGCTCTGCCGAAGATCATCGAAGGCCGCGTCAACGGCTTCTTCAAGGAGAACTGCCTGCTCGACCAGGGATTCGCGAAGGATCCCAAGCAGACCGTGGGCAAGGTCCTCGAGGCCGCCGGCCTCAAGGCGACCGGTTTCCTCCGCTACCGCGTGGGAGCCTGATCCGCTTGTGATCGCTGTGGGGGTCCGTGAGGACTCCCACAGGATCCGATGACGGGGTCGGACCGATGGGTCCGGCCCCGTTTTCGCTAGACTGACCCAGACGAACCACCCGGATCGGCGCTGCCTGCGGCGGCGCCGAACGCATGGAAGAAGGACCTCATGACATCCACCCCGGTACACGAATCGAGCCACGCCAGCCGACCGGTGCGCACGCATCGTCGCCGCGTGCTCCTCAAGCTCTCCGGCGAGGTCTTCGGCGGAGGCAGCATCGGCGTCGACCCCGACGTCGTCGCTGCCGTCGCCCGGGAAGTCGCCCCCACCGTCGAGGACGTCGAAGTGAGCATCGTCGTCGGCGGCGGCAACTTCTTCCGCGGCGCCGAGCTCTCCCAGCGCGGCATGGACCGCACGCGCGCCGACTACATGGGAATGCTCGGAACCGTGATGAACTGCCTCGCTCTGCAGGACTTCCTCGAACAGCTCGGCGTCGACACCCGCGTGCAGACCGCGATCCCGATGTCCCAGGTCGCCGAGTCCTACATCCCGCGCCGGGCGATGCGCCACATGGAGAAGAACCGCGTCGTCATCTTCGGCGCCGGCGCCGGTCTGCCCTACTTCTCCACCGACACCGTCGCGGCCCAGCGCGCGCTCGAGATCCACGCCGATGAGGTCCTCATCGCCAAGAACGGCGTCGACGGCGTCTACACCGCCGACCCGAAGCTCGACCCGACGGCTGCGAAGATCGACGAGATCACCTACCAGGAGGCTCTCCAGAAGGGTCTCAAAGTCGTCGATGCCACCGCGTTCTCCCTCTGCATGGACAACCGGCTTCCCATGCACGTCTTCGGCATGCAGGGTGAGGGAAACCTGCGCAAGGCCATCGCCGGTGAGAAGATCGGCACACTGGTCAAGTAGCCCACACCGCACCGGTCCGGGTCAGCAGAAAACCACCTCGGACCCATAGAATGTTCACACAGCTCCAATCGACTGAAAAGAGTGTCTCGTGATTGAAGAAACACTGGCAGAGGCCAGGGAGAAGATGGACAAGGCCGTGGAATTCACGCAAGAGGACTTTGCGTCGATCCGCACCGGCCGGGCCAACCCCGCGCTCTTCGCGAACATCGAGATCGACTACTACGGCGCTCCCACGCCGCTCCAGCAGCTCGCGTCGTTCCAGACGCCCGAGGCCCGCACGATCCTCGTCACTCCCTACGACCGCGGGACCCTGGGTGACATCGAGAACGCCCTGCGCA
This sequence comes from Brevibacterium sp. K72, assembly GCF_050562175.1. Lineage (NCBI taxonomy): Bacteria > Bacillati > Actinomycetota > Actinomycetes > Micrococcales > Brevibacteriaceae > Brevibacterium > Brevibacterium sp. K72. The sequence continues at coordinate 3,470,713 of NZ_CP191582.1, read as the reverse complement.
ACTCCGACATCGGCGCCAACCCCGCCAACGACGGCAACGTCATCCGCGTCGTCCTCCCCGAACTCACCGAGGAGCGCCGCAAGGAGTACGTGAAGATCGTCAAGGGCAAGGCCGAGGACGGCAAGGTCTCGATCCGCAACATCCGCCGCCACGCGAAGGACACCCTCGAGCGGATCAAGAAGGACGGCGAAGCCGGCGAGGACGAGGTCACCCGCTCGATCTCCGAACTCGACGACATCACGAAGAAGAAGGTCGACGCCATCGACAAGCTGCTCGGCCAGAAGGAAGCCGAGCTCCTCGAGGTCTGATGATCGCGTTGACCGGGCCCGACCGTCCCACCTCCGATCCGACCCCCGACGAGGGGTCGGATCGGGAGACTGCGGCGACCCCAGAGCCGACACCGTTCCCGAAGCGGCGCGACCTCCGCGGCACCGACACGGTCTTCACGCAGGAGACCGCTGCCGTCGAGGTCGAGGTCGAGACGGCGCCCGCACCCAAGGACTACGGCCGGGCCGGCCGCAACCTCCCGGCGGCGATCGGGATCGGCCTCCTCATCGGCGGGATCGTGCTCGCCTCGCTGATCCTCCTTCCCGAAACCTTCCTCTTCATCATCCTCATCGCGATCGTCGCCGCGATGTGGGAGCTCGCCAACGCGCTCTCCCGGTCCGGATCGCTCGTCTCCCGCATCCCGACGATGATCTCCGCGGCCTGCATGGTCGTCGCCACGTACTTCGGCGGCCGTGAGGCCCTGTGGGTGACGTTCGCCGCAAGCGCCGGGGCCGTCATGCTCTTCACGATGGTCGAGCGGCGCAAGAACGCGGTCAAGGACGTCTCCCTCTCCCTCTTCGCGCTCACGTACGTCGGCCTCATGGCGTGCTTCGTCGTCTATCTCCTCACCCTGCCCAACGGCAACTTCTACGTCATCATCTTCCTTGCCAGCGTCGTCGCCTCCGACATCGGCGGCTACGTCTTCGGCGTGCTCTGGGGCAGGCATCCCATCGCCCCGCGGATCTCGCCGAAGAAGTCCTGGGAGGGCTACCTGGGATCCGTCGTATTCACCACGGCCGTCGCCACGACGCTGGCGATCACCCTCTTCGACGCCCCGTTCTGGACCGGGCTCGTCATCGGCGTCGTCATCCCCGCGTTCGCCACCCTCGGCGACTTCAGCGAATCGATGATCAAACGCGACCTCCACCTCAAGGACATGGGCACCCTGCTGCCCGGTCACGGCGGCGTCATGGACCGCCTCGACTCGATCCTCCCGACCGCGCCCGTCGCCCTCGTCCTCTTCTCCTTCCTCCCCGGCTTCATGTGAGGCTGGGACGGCCGCCCGGTCGTCGCATCCCCTCGCCGAGGCGGTCGAAAGTTCGGGTGTCCCCGACCACACAGCGTCGCCGGGACCGGCATGAGACAATGGGGGAGTGATACCTCCAGCCGGAAGCAGACAGGTCAGGCCCGTCGTCGAACACGCCGACGGGACGACGTCGACGACCCCGATGCGCGACGGTCGCCCGCTGCTCAACTTCAAGTCCCCCCGCGTCGCCCAACCCCAGCAGCACCTCGCGGACATGACGATGGACGAGCGCATCGACGCCGTCACCGAGATGGGTCTTCCCGCCTTCCGCGCCAAGCAGCTCTCCACCCACTACTTCACGCGCTACCACACCGACGTCGAGTCGATGACCGACCTGCCCAAGGATCTGCGCGCACCCCTTGCAGAGCGCTTCTTCCCTCCGCTGCTCACCGAGGTCAGGCGCCTGACGACAGGCAACGGCGACACGATCAAATTCCTCTGGCGTCTCTTCGACGGTGCGCTCGTCGAATCCGTCCTCATGCGCTACCGCAACCGCATCACACTGTGCGTCTCGAGCCAGTGCGGCTGCGGGATGAACTGCCCGTTCTGCGCCACCGGCCAGCAGGGTCTGACCCGGAACATGTCGACGGCCGAGATCGTCGAACAGGTCATCCGCGCCAACCAGGCCATCGCCGCCGGTGAACTCGCACCGTCCAAGCCGAGCGCCGACGCCGACGACGAGGTCGCCCTCGGTGCGGAAGCCGACGAGGAGCAGGGCGAGACCCCCGGCGAGTCCGCGACCGACCCGGCGGCCGCCTCGGCGGGAGGACCGGAACGGGTGACGAACATCGTCTTCATGGGCATGGGCGAACCCCTGGCCAACTACAAGCGGGTGATGAACGCGGTCCGCCGCTTCGTCGCCCCCGCGCCCGAGGGCCTGGGCATGTCGGCGCGGCGGATCACCGTCTCGACCGTGGGGCTCGTGCCGGGCATCAACAAGCTCGCCGCCGAGGACATCCCCGTAACCTTCGCGCTCAGCCTCCACGCCCCCGATGACGAGCTGCGCGACGAGATGATCCCGGTCAACACCCGGTGGAAGGCCGACGAGGCGATCGACGCGGCCTTCAACTACTACCAGGTCACCGGTCGCCGGGTGAGCATCGAGTACGCGCTCATCAAGGACATGAACGACCACGCATGGCGGGCGGATCTGCTCGCGAAGAAGCTCAACGCCCGCGGCCGCGGCTGGGTGCACGTCAACCCGATCCCGCTCAACCCGACCCCGGGATCCGTGTGGACGGCCTCGGACCCGGCCGTCGCCGACGAGTTCGTCCGCCGGCTCGTCGACGCCGGCGTTCCGACGACGATCCGCGACACCCGCGGCTCCGACATCGACGGTGCCTGCGGACAGCTCGCCGCCGCCGACTGACGCCTGACTCGGCCGAGGCCGGACCCGACCCGGGCCCGAGCCACCGACACTTCGCGCCGCAGTGACTGCGGCGGACCACCGATGCTCGAACTATCATGGTGGAAACGACACACTCTGTACGGAGGAATCATGGCGGACACGACGTTCCCCCGCATGTCCGGTTGGAAGAACGGCTACGACCCGAAGCAGGTCGACAGCTTCTTCAAGAGGGCACGCGAGTCATTCGAACGACCCACGCCGCAGCCCGGCGACCTCGACTCCCGTGCCGTGCGCACGGTCGGCTTCGACCTCGTCCGCAAGGGCTACCACGTCGCCGTCGTCGACGCCGCCCTCGACCGCCTCGAGGACGCCTTCGCCAAGCAGGCCCGCGACCGCCTCATCGCCCAGTCCGGACAGGACGCCTGGGTGCAGGAGCTCACCCGCGTCGCCGCGTCCCTGCGGGGACGCCTCGTCCGTGAGGCGGGGGAGCGCTTCGACAGCCCGCCCGCCGGCGTCATCGGCTACGACATCGCCCAGGTCGACGACATGTGCGAGAAGGTCAACGCCTATTTCACGCAGGGCGTGGCGATGAGCGTCGACCAGGTCCGCAGGGTCCTGTTCAAGACCGCGAAGGGCAACAAGGCCTACGACGAGGATCAGGTCGATGCCTTCATCGACCGCGTCGTCGAGGTGATGGCCTCCGTTGACTGACTTCCACTGGTTCACCAAGCCCGGTGACGGGACTCCCGGCACCCTCAACCCGGTCTTCGAGATCCTCGACTACCCGATCGTCCTCGGTCGGACCGACGACACCGTCATCACCGGGGACGTCCCGGACGCGCCCCTCATCGACGGGCGCGAGGTCACCGATCCGCGCCTGCTCAAGGCACTCGCCGTGCCCGTCGAACTCGACCGCGCCGAGGCGCTCGACCGCAGCGCGAAACTCGCCGGAATCCTCCGGACGATGGGAGTCGACACCGGGACGAGCAGGGTGCGCGTCGACGCCGATGTCCCTGCTGTCGCCCGGGCGCTCAGTGTGCTTGCTGCGATGCGCCTCGGTGTCGTCGTCGACGCCCGCACAGATGGTTCGGAGACCGACCCCGCCGAGGTGCGCATCGTCGGCATCGACGCCGACCCGATTGAACCCGGACGGGCCTCGGTCAAGGTCGTGCGCTCGCGCTTCGAGGGCGTCGGTGTGAGCATCGCGGGGGAGACCGCGAACCTCGACCAGGCGATGCGCGACTCCCGCGTCGAATCCGCCGAGGTCGCCGCGCTCGACCCGTCTCAGACCCTCGTCCTCACGAACGACGGTCCCCTCAGCGCGGCTGAGAGCCTGCCCTGGCTCGAGGAATTCCTCCGCCGACAGGGGTGAATGGCGACCGCCCCGCGCCTCGGCGCCGATGGCGGCGCACAAGGGCGGGGCGGAAGCGACCGGTCGGATGACCAGGTGCGCCGGTCGAGGACGCCGACCGGCGTCGACCTCAGTTCGCGAAGGCGTTGATCCCGGTGAGGGCCCGGCCGAGCGTGAGCTGGTGGACCTCATGGGTGCCCTCGTAGGTGAGCACGGTCTCGAGGTTGACCGCGTGGCGCAGCGGCGGGTACTCGCTCGTGATCCCCGAACCGCCGAAGAGCGCACGCAGGTCCCGGCAGACGTTCATCGCCGTGTCGACGTTGACCATCTTGCCGAGGCTGATCTGCTCGGGGCGCACGCCCTTCGCGGAGTCCTTGAGCTCACCGAGGTGAGCGGCGAGCAGCGTGATCTGCGAGTACTGGCCGAAGGCCTTCGCGAGCTTCTGCTGCGAGATCTGGAATGAGGAGATCGGGCGATCGAACTGGATCCGGGTGCCCGTGTACTCGATCGCCGAGAGCAGAGCGTCGCGGGCGGCACCGGTGACGCCGAAGACGATGCCGAAGCGCGCCTCCGACAGGCACGAGAGCGGAGCCTTGAGGCCCTTGGCCTCGGGCAGCATCGCATCCTCGGGCAGGCGGACGTTGTCGAGGACGATCTCACCGGTGATCGAGGCCCGCAGGGAGATCTTGCGGTGGATCTCCGGGGTCTGCACGCCCTCGGTGTCCGACGGCACGACGAAGCCGCGGATGACCGGACGGCCCTTGTCGTCGGTCTCCTCCGTCTTCGCCCACACGACCATGACGTCGGAGACGGGTGAGTTCGTGATCCACATCTTCGAACCGTTGAGGATCCAGTCGGAACCGTCCCTGCGGGCGGTCGTCTTCATGCCCGAGGGGTCCGAGCCGACGTCGGGTTCGGTGAGTCCGAAGCAGCCGAGTGCCTTGCCGGCGGCCATCTTCGGCAGCCACTCCTCCTTCTGCGCCTCCGAACCGTAGCGGTGGATGGCGAACATCGCGAGCGACCCCTGGACGGAGACGAGGGAGCGCAGACCCGAGTCGATGGCCTCGAGCTCACGGCAGGCGAGACCGTACTGGGTGGCGGTCGACCCGCCGCAGCCGTAGCCCTCGAGGTGCATGCCGAGGACGCCGAGCTCCCCGAGGCCCTCAGCGAGTTCACGAGCGGGAATCGTCGCATCGAGGAAGTAGTCGCCGATCTTCTCGCGGACGTTCTCGTCGAGCCACTTGCGGACGACGTGCGCGAACTCGAGGTCGTCGGCGTCGAAGACCGAATCCAGTCCCAGGATCTCGTCGGGGCTCATCGTTGCACTCATCTATACCTCTCTCGCCTTTGATCTGGTGTGCTCCGCCCACGCCGAGAAGTCCCTTGTCGAGTCATTTCCCAGAGAACTTTGGCATCATCGGTAGGCGTGAGCGAACGTAATGTCATTGTAGTCGGGTCGACCGGGTCGGTCGGCACTCAGGCCCTCGACGTACTGGCCGAGAACGCAACGGATTTCGCAGTCGTCGGCCTTGCCGCAGGGTCCCAGGTCGACCTTCTGCTCACCCAGGCGCTCGACTTCTCCGTCCCCGTCATCGGGCTGACCTCTCCTCCCGCCGGCGGTGAGGACGACGTGCGGAAACGGTTGTCCGAACTCGCCGCAGACCGCGGAATCGATGATCCCGTTCGTGAGATTCATCTGGGGGAGACCGCCGCCGAGGCGGTCGCGAGCCGGTCGGCCGACATCGTCCTCAATGCCGTGACCGGAGCCGCCGGACTCGGCGCGACGCTCGCGGCGCTCGAGGCCGGCACCGACGTCGCCCTGGCGAACAAGGAGTCGCTCATCATCGGCGGCTCCCTCGTCCTCGACGCCGCCGAGCGGACCGGCGCCCGCCTCATCCCCGTCGACAGCGAGCACTCGGCGATCGCGCAGGCCCTGCGCTCCGGCACGCACGGCGAGGTCGCCAGGCTCGTCATCACCGCCTCGGGCGGGCCCTTCCGCGGCATGACCCGGGAAGCGCTGCGCCGCGTCACCCCGGCCCAGGCGCTCAAGCATCCGACGTGGTCGATGGGATCGATGATCACGATCAACTCGGCGACGCTCGTCAACAAGGGGCTCGAGGTCATCGAAGCCCATCTGCTCTTCGGCATCGACTTCGACGACATCGAGGTCGTCGTCCACCCGCAGAGCCAGATCCACTCGATGGTCGAGTTCACCGATGCCTCGACGATCGCCCAGATCTCCCCTCCGGACATGCGGCTGCCCATCGCCTACGCCCTGGGCACCCAGGATGACGGCACCACCCGCCGGATCCCCTCGGGTGCCGTGCCGAACAACTGGGGTCAGCCCATGCACTGGTCGTTCGAACCGGTCAACCATGTCGCGTTCCCCGCGCTCAGCCTCGCGATCGAGGCGGGGAAGCGGGCCCGGAGCTACCCTGCGGTGTTCAACGCCGCCAACGAGGTCCTCGTCGAGGCATTCATCGCCGGCGACATCCCGTTCACCGGCATCGACTCGGGTCTCGAACGGGCCCTGGCCGCCCATGAGCCCGCACCCGAGCACACCGTGGAGACCGTGCTCGCCGCCGACGCGTGGGCCCGGGGGTTCGCGCGCGATCACGTCGCCGCACAGACCGGTGACGCACAGCCCGACGCTCAGCCCGCGGTCGTCGCCGCCGGGCGCTCGAGCGAGGTGAGGCGATGACGGTCGTCCTCTTCATCCTCGGGATCGTCCTCTTCCTCATCGGCATCTCGATCTCGATCGCGCTCCACGAGCTCGGTCATCTCACCCCGGCGAAGCGGTTCGGGGTCAAGGTCACCCACTACATGGTCGGCTTCGGGCCGACCCTGTTCTCGTTCCGCCGCGGTGAGACCGAGTACGGGATCAAGGCCCTGCCGCTCGGCGGGTTCATCGCGATGCCCGGCATGTACCCGCCGCTCGAGGCGACGAAGCAGCGGGTGGGCGAGCCGGCCGTCGCCGGGCGGACCGACGGCGCTGCCGCACAGTCGGACGACCGCCTCGGCGAGGGGGCGGAGATCGCGCCGGACACGGTGCCGGATGAGGGCCGGGTCACCGATGAGGACATGCTCGGCGATGCCGAGCGGCGCCCAAGGAAGCGGAAGGGCCGGCTGTTCGAGAACACGATGGCCGATGCCCGGGAGATGTCGAACGACGAGATCGCACCGGGGGAGGAGCATCGGACGTTCTACGCGCTCAGCGTGCCCAAGCGCCTCGTCGTCATGTTCGCCGGGCCCTTCGTCAACCTCGTCCTCGGGATCATCATCATGGCGATCTCGCTCATGGGCATCGGGGTGATGACGCCGACGACGACGGTCGCCACCGTCGTCGAGTGCGCGGTGCCCGCCTCGGAGGCGGCAGAGCGACCCGCATCACAGCAGAACTCATGCCAGCCCGGCGATCAGCTCACCCCCGCGTGGGAGGCCGGATTCGAACCCGGCGACGAGATCACCGCGGTGGCAGGTGTCCCGACCGAGAACTGGGATGAGCTCTCCTCGGTCATCAAGGACCACGCCGGCCAGCGCGTCGACGTCGACTTCGTCCGCGACGGGCAGGCGCAGACGGTGTCCGTGCCGATCATCGCCCACGAGCGTCCCCGCGTCGACGACCGGGGGCGTCCGCTGACGAACCCCGACGGCAGCCCGCAGACCGTGACCGAGGGCTTCCTCGGCATCGGGCCGGTCCAGGAGCGTCAGCCCCTGCCGCTGGCGGAGTTCCCGGGCGCCGTGTGGGATCAGGTCACCGGCGTGTTCAAGGCCATCGTCACCCTCCCGGTCAAGCTCGTCGACATCGCGCAGGTCGCCACCGGGGCGAAGGAGCGTGACGCCGAGGGTCTCGTCGGCATGGTCGGCGTCGGCCGCGTCGCCGGCGAGATCGTCTCCACCGATGAGCTCCAGGTCGTCGAGAAGGCCCAGCTCGGCCTCGGGGTCCTCGGCTCCCTCAACATCTTCCTCTTCGCGTTCAACATGATCCCCCTGCTGCCGCTCGACGGCGGGCACATCGCCGTCGCCCTCTACGAAGGGGCGAGGCGGCGGATCAACCGGTGGCGCGGACGCGGGAAGATCGGGCCCTTCGACACGGCGAAGCTGCTGCCGCTCACCTACGTCGTCATCAGCCTCATGCTCGCCATGACGGCACTGCTCGTCTACGTCGACCTCGTCAAGCCGATCACCCTCGACGCGATCTTCCGTTCGGCCGGGTAGGTAGGCCGGCGCTGCCCCAGCGGGCGCGCCGCCGGGCCGCAGTCCCAGCCGGTACGCCGCCGTGCCGCCGCCCCAGCCGTTAGGCTTCCGGCCGCGGTCTCACTCGCTCAGGGTGATCGCTTGGACATCGCCGAGGTGGTCGAGCCGAACGGTGATCGCTGCCCCCTCTGCCACGGTGACGGTTCCGAGCAGTCGGGTCTCCATCGTCAGGTCGTCGACGGTGACTGGTCGGGTCGCATCGACCCGGTGCGACTCGAGCCAGGCTGCGGTGCGCTCCCTCCTCTCCTGTCGTGGCTCGTCGAGGTCCATGTTCACCGCGAAGTGCGCATCGGCGAACGCGTCATCCCACGTCAGGGTCGCGGCCACGGCACCGAGGACGGTGCGTCCGGTGCGCGGACCCGGCGGCAGCGGGTGCGTCGGGGCAGGTGCGGTCTCACGCTCGAGCACGGGTGAGGCCCGTGTCACGGGTTCGTCCCGGCGGAGGCGAGGGTTCTCCTCGGCGCGACCGATGGCGGTCAGCCACGCGGCGTCGACGGCGTCGCGGACGATGCGCTCGGCCGGATAATAGGTCGTGTTGCCGAGGACGACGATGCCGAAGCCGAGGTCGGGGAACCACCGCATGTGCGAGCCGTATCCGGGGTAGCCGCCGGAATGGCAGAGGACACGGCCGAAGCGGGAGTCCTGCCGGTGCATGAGGCCGTAGCCGTAGTGGACCTCCTCGGTGTGCAGCCGGCTCGTCTCGACGGCGATCGGACGGTGCGGCCGCTGGTTCGCGGCGAGCACGTGCGACCACGCACCCGGTGCCGTGTTCGCCTCGGCGTCGAGGGCGTCCATGTGGATGGTCATCCACTGGCAGATGTCGTGGGCTGTCGAGACCATGCCGCCGATCGCCGAGAAGGCGCCCGGCCGCGTCGGGGTCAGTCTGTGCGCTCTGCCGAGCCGGTCGATGCGCAGACCGGGGACGAGGTCGGGGAAGTCGGCGACATCGAAACCGGTGCGGGGCATCTGCAGGGGTCCGGTCACCTCGGTGGTCACCATCTCCGGGAACGTGCGGTCGGTCACCGACTCCGCGGCGAGACCGAGGAGCGCGTAGCCGAGGTTGCAGTACTCGAATCCGGTGCCGGGATGAGCGATGGGCACGAGCGGGCGCTGGAGGAAGGTGAGGAAGTCGAAGCGGCTCATCGACTCCATCCGGTCCGCCCACGGGTCGTCCCTGCCGAATCCCGTGCCCATGGTCAGGCACTCGCGGGCGGTGAGCTCGCCGACGGCGGTGCCCTTGAGGTCGGGGACCAGGAAGTACATCGGATAGTCGTAGTTGAGCCCGCCGTTCTCGAGCGAGCCCATGACCGCTGCGGTGAACGACTTCGTCATCGAGGCGATCCGGAAGGGACGGTACGGGTTGGTCAGCTTCGCCTCGGCGTGACCGGGTCCGTTCCTCACGACGATGCCGAACGCCACCTCCCCGCCCACGGCCGAGAGCTCCCGCTCGGCACGGTGGAGCCGGTCGGCGATGACGTCGAGGTCCGGGCGCACCGGGGCGATCGTCATGCTCTCCGCCTGCGCCTGTTCGTCCATGTGATCAGTGTCTCATCCGGCACTGACGCGACGGGGTCGGGGCCGGTGCGGACCGCGCGGCGCTGACAGGCAACGCCCAGGTCGTGAGGGATCCCACCGGGGGCGACCGGTCGCGGACGCACCGATCGACCTACAATGAGAATGACTCGTACTATCGGGCCGAGGCGGCTGCGATCCAGCCGCCGACAGCCGAAATGAAGGGATCGTCTTCGTGACATCGGTCAACCTCGGAATGCCAGCGCCTCCGCCTCCCGTCCTCGCACCTCGGCGGAAGACCCGGCAGATCCACGTCGGGAAGGTGGGAGTCGGCTCCGACTACCCGATCAGCGTGCAGTCGATGACGACGACGCCGACGACGGACATCAACGCGACCCTCCAGCAGATCGCCGAGCTCACCGCCTCGGGCTGTGACATCGTCCGCGTCGCCTGCCCCTCGGCCGACGACGCCGCCGCTCTGCCCGCGATCGCCCAGAAGTCGCAGATCCCCGTCATCGCCGACATCCATTTCCAGCCGAAGTACGTCTACGCCGCGATCGACGCCGGCTGCGCGGCCGTGCGCGTCAACCCCGGCAACATCCGCAAGTTCGACGACCAGGTCAAGGAGATCGCGGCCGCGGCCAAGGACGCGGGCACCTCGATCCGCATCGGCGTCAACGCCGGATCGCTCGACAAGCGGATCATGGAGAAGTTCGGCAAGGCCACCCCGGAGGCGCTCGTCGAGTCCGCCGTGTGGGAGGCCTCGCTGTTCGAGGAGCACGACTTCCACGACTTCAAGATCTCCGTCAAGCACCACGACCCGGTGATCATGGTCCGGGCCTACGAGATGCTCGCCGAACGCGGCGACTGGCCCCTCCACCTCGGCGTCACCGAAGCCGGCCCCGCCTTCCAGGGCACGATCAAGTCGGCCACGGCCTTCGGCGCCCTGCTCTCGAAGGGCATCGGCGACACGATCCGGGTCTCGCTGTCCGCGCCCCCGGTCGAAGAGGTCAAGGTCGGCAACCAGATCCTCGAGAGCCTCAACCTCAAGCCGCGCAAGCTCGAGATCGTCTCCTGCCCTTCGTGCGGTCGGGCCCAGGTCGACGTCTACACGCTCGCCGAGAAGGTCACCGCCGGACTCGAGGGCATGGAGGTGCCGCTGCGCGTGGCCGTCATGGGCTGCGTCGTCAACGGACCCGGTGAGGCCCGCGAGGCCGACCTCGGAGTCGCCTCCGGCAACGGGAAGGGACAGATCTTCGTCAAGGGCGAGGTCATCAAGACCGTGCCCGAGTCCCTCATCGTCGAAACGCTCATCGAAGAGGCCATGCGCATCGCTGAGGACTCCGACGTTCCCTCCGGTCCGCCGGAAGTCGTCGTCGGCTGAGAGATCCCGATGTGTTGAGAATCGCTCCACTCGGGCATCGGCACACCGCGTGGCTGAAGAGCCAGCTGACCCTCAATCCGTGCGAGAACGTCTACCTGCTCGCGCTCCTCAACGTCACCGGCACCGCGCAGACCGGGTCCCCGGCGGGAGCCCTCTACGGGGTCTTCGACGGTGACCGGCCGGTCGCCGCGTACTGGGTGGGCGGGAACATCATCCCGGTCGCAGCCACGCCGGCGACGAACGAGGTGCTCGCGCGCAAGCTCAACGCCGACGGCCGGTCGTCATGCTCCCTCATCGGCCGGCGCGAGGTCATCATGGACCTCGACTCCCGGCTGAAGTGGGGGAGGCCGCGCGGGGTGCGGGGACGCCAGCCCCTGCTCGCGATCAGCTCCGATCCGCTCGTCGACCCCGACCCGGACGTCCGCCTCGCGACCGTCGACCAGCTGCCGACCGTGTTCCCCGCCAGCGTCGACATGTTCACCAAGGAAGTCGGCTTCTCGCCCATCGAAGGCGGGGAGTCGAGCTATCTCGCGCGGGTGCGCGGCATCATCCGCGGCGGGAACTCGTTCGTGCGCATCTCCGATTCCCTGCCCTCCGGCCAGCCCGCGCCGAGGTGGCCGGCCACCGACCGTACCGAACAGGTCCTCTTCAAAGCCGACATCGGCATCCGCTCACCCCGGATCGTCCAGGTCCAAGGCGTGTGGGTCCACCCCGAGGCGCGCAACCAGGGACTCGGTGCCGCAGGCATGGCCGCCGTCGTCGTCCAGACCCGCGCTGCCGGGCACCCGACGGTGAGCCTCTATGCCAACGACTACAACGAGGCGGCGCTGCGGATGTACCGGCGCGTCGGCTTCGACCAGGTCGGCACCTTCGCGACCGTGATGTACTGACGCGCAGCGCCCGGAGGGTTGCTGAGATCAGCGCTCGGGGCGGCGGCCGCGGAGCCGGTCGAGGTCCCGGCGGTCCTTCTTCGTCGGCCGTCCCAGCCCCTTGTCGCGCTTGGGGACGAACCCGCGCAGCGCAGGGTCGGGGGCCGGGGTGAGATCCTCGTAGGCGCCGACGGCGATCGCGGCCCCCGGCCTCGTCGGGAGGATGCCGGTGATCCTCCAGACGAACTCGGTGCCCGCCTTGCGCACCCGCACCTCCTGGCCGATCGTCACCTTCTGCGCGGCCTTGACCCGCTGCCCGTCGACCTGGACGTGGCCGCCCCGGCACGCCTGGGTGGCGAGGCTGCGGGTCTTGAACATCCGCACGGTCCACAGCCACACGTCGATGCGCACCGTCGCGCCCGGTGTCCGGTCAATGTCCACGGCAACCGCCCTCACTGCGCATGGATGCCGACTCCCGGCCCGTCGAGACCGCCCCTGGAGTCCTGCCGCAGGGCGATCTCCGAGCGCCTCGTGAACGTCTGCGCCGGCCGGCCCCGCCCCTGGGTGACCGCGCGGCCGGTGGCGTCGAGCAGCGGCAGCATCGTGCGGCGGAACGTATCGGCCTGCAGCTCCTCGCCGGCGACGACCTCGTGGAGGCTGCGCAGCTGACGCAGCGAGAACTCCTCGGGCAGCAGCCCGAAGGGGTCGGGTGTGCGCTCGTGGAGGGCGCGGAGCCGGTGGACGGCGACGCGGACGATCTCCTGGTGCTCGTCGCTGAGCTCGGCGACCGTGTGCACGGGCACGAGTTTGCGGGGCACGCCCTCGTCCCCACCGGCGACGCTCCCGTCGTCGGCGCTCTCACCGAGTCCGACATCGGCGGCCGAGAGGACGTCGAGGTGGGCCACAGAGATCACCCAGCCCCGATCGTCGCGGTCGGGCTGGTCGAAGACGTGGAGCTGGACGGGGGAGCGGTCGACGAGCTGAGCCTTCTCCCGCAGGCACCGGGCGACCGCCTCGGCGAGGCGCTCCTGCGGTCGGAGGATCGACCCGGGAAGCTGCCAGCGTCCGTCGCGGGAGAGAGTGAGGAGCACGTTGAGGCCCCGGTCGGGCACGGGGCAGAGGACGGCAGTGTCGACGGCGACCGAGGGCCGGGGGAACTGGGACAGCTGGGTGGTGTCAGGCATGCTCTTCACGATCGGGTCAACGGAATCGACAGCGCTGACCAGTCTAGTTGGCTCCCGATCCACCGGAGAAAACGGTCCAGCTCACCTGTCGGACTCGCACCGCCGGACGGGGACGGCCAGGCGAATGGACGCACGCGCACGCGGGCGGATAGTCTTCGATCTGTCCCCCGAGTCGCCCAAGGAGATACGCCCATGGCCCTGCGCATGTCGTCGCTGTTCGTCCGGACCCAGAAGGAAGACCCGGTCGGCGCCGAAGTCGCCAGCCACAAGCTCCTCCACCGCGCCGGCTACATCCGCCGTTCGGCCCCCGGCATCTACACGTGGCTGCCGCTCGGACTCGCCGTGCTCGGGAAGATCGAGGCGATCGTGCGCGAGGAGATGGCCCGCGCCGGGTCGCAGGAAGTCCACTTCCCCTCCCTCCTGCCCGCCGAGGTGTACAAGCAGTCCGGGCGCTGGGAGGCCTTCGGTCCCGACCTCTTCAGCCTCCAGGACCGGAAGAAGAACGACTACATCCTCGCGCCCACGCACGAGGAGTTCTTCACCCTCCTCGTCAAGGACCTCTACTCCTCCTACAAGGACCTTCCGCTCTCGCTCTACCAGATCCAGACGAAGTACCGCGACGAGGCCCGCCCCCGCGCCGGCCTCCTGCGCGGGCGCGAGTTCATCATGAAGGACGCGTACTCCTTCGATATCGACGACGCCGGACTCGACGCCTCCTACGAGGCGATGCGGGTCGCCTACCTCCGCGCCTTCGCCCGCCTCGGCCTGCCCTGCCTGCCGGTCAAGGCGACCCCGGGTGCGATGGGCGGATCGGGCACCGAGGAGTTCATCTACCCCTCCGAGGTCGGCGAGGACACCTTCGTCCGCTCGGCCGGCGGGTACGCCGCCAACGTCGAGGCCGTGACCTCGGTCGTCCCCGATCCGATCCCGTTCGACGGCATCCCCGCCGCCCATGTCGAGGACACCCCGGACACCCCGACGATCGAGACCCTCGTCGCCGCCGCCAACGCCGACCACCCCCGCGAGGACCGCGAGTGGACCGCCGCGGACACGCTGAAGAACGTCGTCTGCGCGCTCACCCACCCCGACGGCACCCGCGAGGTCATCGTCATCGGCCTGCCCGGCGACCGCGAGGTCGACCTCGACCGCGCCGCCGGCACCGGGATGCTCAACACCGGCGAGGTCGACCTCGAGGCCGCCACCGCCGAGGACCTCGCGATGCACCCCGAACTCGTCAAGGGCTACATCGGCCCCGGCCTCGACCTCGACCACCCGGTCCTCGGCCTCGAGGGCTCGACGAAGCTGCGCTACTTCCTCGACCCCCGCATCGTCCCCGGCACCCGGTGGATCACCGGGGCCAACGAGCACGGAAAGCACGTCTTCGACCTCGTCGCCGGCCGTGACTTCGTCTCCGACGGCACGATCGAGGCCGCCGAGGTCGTCATCGGCGACCCCGCCCCCGACGGCTCCGGACCGCTCGAACTCGCCCGCGGCGTCGAGATCGGCCAGATCTTCAAGCTCGGCCGCCGCTACGCTGAGGCCCTCGACCTCACCGTCCTCGACCAGAACGGGAAGACGGCGACCGTGACGATGGGCTCCTACGGCCTCGGCGTCACCCGGGTCATGGCGTGCATCGCCGAGGAGTACCACACCGAGGCGGGCCTCCTCTGGCCCCAGCACCTCGCCCCGGCCGACGTCCACATCATCGCCGCCGGCAAGGGTGAGGACATCGCCGAGGCGGCTGAGGCGCTCACCGCCGAGCTCGAGGCCGAGGGGGTCAGCGTCCTCCTCGACGACCGCACGAAGGTCTCGCCCGGGTTCAAGTTCGCCGACGCCGAGCTCATCGGCATCCCCACGCTCATCGTCGTCGGCCGGGGCCTGGCCGACGGGGTCGTCGAGGTCCGTGACCGCTTCGCCGACGACAAGCGTGAGCTTCCCCTCGCCGAGGTGGTCCCGACCACCGTGGCGAACGTCCGTGCCGCCTACGCCCGGGCTGCCGCCGCCGGCGACGCCGCCGTCGTCGAGGACTCGATCGAGGCCGCGATCGACGACGCCGAGGCCGCCGCCGCGAGCGCCGAGGCCGAGTCCGCACCGAAGGCGTGACCGGGCGCCGATGAGCGAGGTCCTCACCGGCGGCATCGACGTCACCCTCGTCATGCTCCTGTGGCTGCTCGCCGCGGGAGCCCTGGCCGGGTGGATCGACGCCGTCGTCGGCGGTGGGGGACTCATCCAGCTCCCCGCGCTCCTCCTCGTCCCGGGGATGACCCCGGTCCAGGCGGTCGCGACGAACAAGGTCGGGTCGATCGCGGGGACGACCGCCTCGGCGGTGACGTACCTCAGACGGATCACCCCTGACCGGTCCGCGACGATCCCCGCCGCGGCCACGGCCTTCCTCGGCGCCGTCATCGGGGCGAAGCTCGCGACCCTCGTCCCCGCGGGTCTCTTCACCCCGATCATCCTCGCAGCCCTCATCGGGGTGGGGCTGTTCACCCTGCTCAACCCCAGCCTCGGCGCCGATGTCAGTCTCCGCTACGGGGAGACCTCGAAGCGCCACCATGCCCTGTCGTGGCTCATCGGGCTCATCATCGGCGTCTACGACGGAGTGCTCGGCCCCGGCACCGGGTCCTTCCTCGTCATCGCCTTCGTCTCGATCATCGGCTTCTCGTTCCTCCAGGCCTCGGCGACGGCGAAGGTCGTCAACTGGGCGACGAACTTCGGGGCACTCGTCTACTTCGTCCCCGACGGCCAGGTCGTCTGGCTGCTCGGACTCGTCGTCGCCGCCGGCAACGTCGTCGGAGGGATCATCGGGGCGCGCACCGCGATCGCGAAGGGCTCGGGGTTCGTGCGCATCGTCTTCGTCGTCGTGGTCTCGGCGATGATCCTCAAACTCGGCTCCGACGTCGTCTCCGACCTCATCCGGTAGGGGAGCGCCGCAGCGGGCAGGAGCCGCGCGTGACTGATGTCCGCCTAGCCGATGGCCTTGAGGGCGTGCGCGTCGACGCCGAGGACGTCGGCACCGGTGAGCGCGCGGGCGACCCACAGGGAGCGGGCGGCATCGGCGAGGGACTCCGGG
The DNA here is from genome assembly GCF_050562175.1 of Brevibacterium sp. K72. Taxonomy (NCBI): domain Bacteria; kingdom Bacillati; phylum Actinomycetota; class Actinomycetes; order Micrococcales; family Brevibacteriaceae; genus Brevibacterium; species Brevibacterium sp. K72. The sequence continues at coordinate 3,454,381 of NZ_CP191582.1, read as the reverse complement.
GTTCCGTTCCGGGCAGAGCGGAGGTACCAGAACATGTTCGTCACCTCACGGGCGACCGCCGCACCGATGCCGTACTGCGGATCGATGCCGGCATGGCGGGCGAGGTCGGCGGCGAAGCCGCGCAGCCAGGCCGCCTGCTCCCGGGGGATGCGGGAGGGGATCTCCGTCAGCCGATTCCACAGGACGGGGGCGATCGTGTACGCCGTCGGCCCCGACAGCGGCTGCGGGTCGATCGCCTTCCACGTCGAGACGCCCGAGGCGTCGGGGTTGCCGGCAAGGATGTTGTAGTAGTGGAGGTCGGCGTGGATGAGCCAGTTCTCCTCCGAGGTCGCCAGCGTGTGCATCCAGGTGCGGGCATGGGCGAGGACGTGGGCGTCCTCGCGCACGGTCTGCGACCATCCGCTCAGCAGCGTCGCATCGGCCTCGAACGTCGACAGCCAGCCCGCGGCCATGTCCTGGACGCGCATGAAGTCGGGCCCGGCGGGGATCTCGAGGGACTTCTGCAGCGCACCCCACACCGGCGGCACCTCGGCGAGGGGGAGCACGGAGAGGTTCGCCTTCGTCCGCAGCCGCTCCTGCAGGGTGACCCGGAAGCTGCGGTCGTCGCGGATCACCCGCACCGCTCCGTGCCCGTTCCACATCTTCAGCGCCCGCAGCGCCTGCGCGTGCGCGGCCGTATGCGCCGAGGTGGGGGCCGCGAACCGAAGCACGCCTTGGTAGTTCTCCTGGGTGAGGACGGGGATGACGAGACTCTCGCATCCGGCCCAGGGGGCGCCGGGGACCTCGTCGAAGCGCAGATTCCACCGCTCACCCAGCTCATGGGCCATGAAGTCGAGGGCTGCGACCCAGGCGTCGGTGCGCGCGGTGCCGATGATGTCGCGCGTCGACCGGTAGAGGACGGGCGGGACCCTCACGTCCCGGCCTTCGGCGACTCCGGCCCGGCGTCATAGGTGTAGCGCAGCGGCTGCGGTGCGGCGAAGGCCTCCCTGGCCCGCGCCGACTCCCACACCCGCAGGGCCGCGGCCGGATCGGTGCGCAGCCACGGCAGCAGCGAGGCGGCGACCGCGTCCTCGAGGGAGAGGGCGAGCTGCGCGGCCGACTCCGCATCCGTCGGGCTCGGATCGAGCTTCCAGGCCGGGGCGTCGGGGCCGGCCGCCTTCTCACCGAGGTTCTCGAGCATCTCTCCGACCAGCGATCCGAGCGATTCGAGCCGGTCGAGGGCGCTCTGCCGCTCTCGGGACTTCCGATCGAAGTGCACGGCGAGGCGCTCGTAGCCGTACGCGGCGGCGCGGGCCTGATCGAGGATCGTGTTCCAGTCCTTCGCCCCGCCGTCCTGACCGGGTGAGGAATCCGGGGCCGCCTCGGCGGGGGTGGCTCGGGCATCGTCGGCGGCACCGGCGAAGGCCTCACGGAGGCGTTGCTCGGCACCCTCGCGGATCTCAGCGCGCACCGTTCCCGCGGTGAGCGCGCACCCGGTGGCGACGTCGGTGAGGACGGGGATGAGACCCGAGCCGAGCTGGGAGACGGCGTCGAAGACGGCCGTGGACACCGCCTGGGCGGCATCGAGGTAGGAACGGGGCTGCTCCGTGGGGGGAGGTTCGGTCGCGAGCTCGCTCGGCGGGGCCCAGACGGGACCGATCGCGTCCCGGAGCTTCTGCAGGTCCTCACCGGCGGTCTCGGGATCGCCGTCGGTCACCGACGCCTCGGCGAGGATCCGGGCGATGCGGTTGCGCAGCTCCTGGGAGGCATCGAGCGTCGGGATCTCCGGGGGAGTGTCGAGGCGCAGTCCGCACCCGGAGAGGAGGCCGAGCCCTGCCCCCGCCGCGCCGACGATGAGGACGGAACGACGGGTGAGGGGAGAACGCATAGGGCAATCGTAGCGGATGCTTAACCTTCGCCCGGGGTCTCGCATAGGGTGGGATGCACCGGTGACGGGACCGGCTCGGCGGCCCTCGGAAACGAGGGTGGGACGGCTCCCGATCGGTGTGGTCAGCAGTCGTCACGAGAGGAACGGAGAGAGCATGGACGAGGACGTCGCACGTATCGAGGCGCTGCTGAGGGAGCCCCTGGCCGAGGCCGGGTTCCACCTCGAGACCGTCAAGGCCGTCGCCGCGGGACAGCGGCGCACGCTCACGGTCGTCGTCGACCTCGACGAGTCGACCGCGGAGCCGATGTCGATGGACAAGATCGCTGAGTCCACGCGCATCGTCGGCGATGCCCTCGACTCCGTGGAGGTCTTCCGCGACAAGCCCTACCAGCTCGAGGTGACGAGCCCCGGAGCGACCCGGAAGCTCGAACAGCCGCGTCACTTCCGGCGGGTGCTCGGGCGCCGGCTCGAGGTGAGCACGAAGAAGGAGAGCTTCAAGCTCGACCTCGAGGAGGTCGCCGACGACGCGATCAGCGGCACCGACCCCGCCCGGCGGGAGAAGCGGTCGGTCGGCCTCAGCGACATCGTCAAGGCCCAGGTGGAGCTGAAGTTCCGGTGAGGGCAACTGCGATACACTGGTTCGCCTGATAAGTGAACACCGACAATTCAATGCGTCAGGCGGTCAGCGGCACGACCGCACCGCCTGGGGCCGGAGAGGATAAGGGCCATGGATATCGATCTCGATGTTCTGCGCGTCATCGAACGTGAGCGCGAGATTCCGTTCGACACTCTGATCGAACTCATCGAGCAGGCGCTCTTCCTTGCCTACCAGAAGACCGAGGGCGCGTGGCCCGATGCCCGTGCCGAACTCGACAAGTCCACCGGAGAGGTGCGCATCTGGGCGGTCGAATTCGACAACGACGACAATCCCATCGGCGAATTCGACGACACCCCCTCAGGCTTCGGACGCATCGCCGCGCAGACCGCGCGCCAGGTCATCCACCAGCGTCTGCGCGATGTCGAGGACGAAACCCTGCTCGGCTCCTTCAAGGGGCGGGAGGGAGAGATCGTCTCCGGCACCATCCAGCAGGGTCGGGACCCGCAGATGGTCCAGGTCGACCTCGGCGAGGTCGAAGCGGTGCTGCCCCCGCACGAGCAGGTGCCCGGCGAGGAGTACAAGCACGGCACCCGGCTGCGGGTCTACATCGCCGACGTCCACAAGGGACCCAAGGGCACCTCGGTGACCGTCTCACGCACCCACCCGAACCTCGTCCGCCGGCTCTTCGCCCTTGAGGCGCCCGAGATCGCCGACGGCACCGTCGAGATCGTCTCCCTCGCCCGAGAGGCGGGCCACCGCACGAAGCTCGCGGTCCGTGCGACGAAACCCGGGGTCAACGCCAAGGGCTCGTGCATCGGCGAACTCGGCTCCCGTGTGCGCGCGGTGATGAACGAGCTCGGGCAGGAGAAGATCGACATCGTCGACTACAGCGACGACCCGGCGAAGTTCGTCGCCCACGCCCTCTCCCCGGCGAAGGCCACCCGCGTCGACATCCTCGACGCCGGCAGCCAGGAGTCCCGGGCCGTGGTCCCGCGCGACCAGCTCTCGCTCGCGATCGGCAAGGAGGGCCAGAACGCGCGCCTGGCCGCGAAGCTCACCGGCTGGAAGATCGACATCGTCGCCGAGGACTGAGGGCGACCGCCTCGGCGAGGCGTGCTGCGGTCCCGACAAGGCGCCCGAACGCCTCGGCGTGATCCCGACCACGTTCGCCGGTGGCGGAACCGGGAATGGAAGTGCTGTAGAATTGTTGACTGTGAATGCTGGCAGTGCACCCCAACGGACGTGCATCGCCTGCAGGCAGACAGCGGATCGGGACGAGCTCATGCGCTTCGTGCATCGCCCCGACGAGCGGCCGGCCATCGTCCCCGACGTGTCGAAGACACTGCCGGGACGAGGGGCCTGGATGCACCCGGATGCGAAGTGCCTCGAGAAGGCGCGGACATCCGCTCCCTTCGCCCGAGCCTTTCGGACGAAGATCACCGCTTCGGACCTTCCGGAGCTGGACACCGAACCCAGACAGAACGGGTGAGCCAAGAATGGATGACAAGTAGTGAGTGTCGTGCGATGACACCCTCACCGGAATTCGAGAGAGCAGTGTAATGAGACCTGCTCTTCATTGATGAGGTTTCTTCCTGACCGGGAAGGAACCCGGACAGGAGAACTGTGGCAAAGCCCCGTGTCCATGAGCTCGCGAAAGAGCTCGGCACAACCAGCAAGATCGTCCTCGAGAAACTCAAGGACATGGGCGAATTCGTTTCGTCCGCCTCCTCGACGCTCGAAGCCCCCGTCGTGCGACGGGTGAAGGAGGCATTCGCCGATTCCGCGCCTGCCGGCGGCAAGGCCGGAGGCGATTCGACCAAGAAGCCGGCTGCGAAGCCCGGAAAGGCCGCGGCCAAGCCCGGCGCTCCGGCTGCCAAGCCGGCAGCGAAGCCCGGCGCCAAGCCGGCGGCGAAGTCCGAGTCCGCTGCCAAGCCGGCGGCGAAGTCGGCACCCAAGCCTGCCGCGAAGCCTGCGGCCGAGGCGCCCGCCCCGGCGGCTGACGAAGCCCCGGCACGTCCGGCGGCTCCGAAGCCCGCAGCAGCCCCGAAGCCGGGTGCGGCCAAGCCCGGTGTCCCGAAGCCCGGCGGTCGTCAGGGCGGTGCGGGCAGCGCTCGTCCCGGCAACAACCCCTTCGCTCCCTCGCAGGGCATGCCGAAGCCCGGTGGACGCTCAGGTGCCCCGAAGCCCGGCGGCCGCCAGGGCGGTCAGGGCGGTGCGCGTCCCGGCAACAACCCGTTCGCGAACTCGCAGGGCATGCCCAAGCCCGGCCAGCGTCCTCCGCGCCCCAGCGGTGAGGCAGGCGCAGCCGGTCCTCGGCCCGGCGCCCCCCGCCCCAACCCGTCGATGATGAAGAACTCCGCGCTCAACAAGCCCGCTCCGGGCCGAGGACGCGGAGGCGGCCGCGGCAACGCTCCCGCCGGTGGACCCGGCGGTCCCGCCGGCGCACCCGGCGGCGCTCCGGCAGGACGTCGCGGACCGGGCGGAGGCCCGGGCGGCGGTCGCGGTTCGGGTCGCGGTCGCGGCAGCACCCAGGGTGCGTTCGGCCGCGGCGGCGGTCCCCGCCAGAAGGGCCGGAAGTCGAAGCGGGCCAAGCGCGCCGAGCTCGAGCAGATGCAGGCACCGTCGATCGGCGGTGTCACGGTTCCGCGCGGCGACGGCGAGACGCCGCTGCGCCTGCGCCGCGGCTCGTCGCTGGCCGACTTCGCCGAGAAGATCAACACCGACCCGACGAACCTCGTCACGGTGCTCTTCCACCTCGGCGAGATGGCGACGATCACCCAGTCCCTCGACGAGGACACCTTCCAGGTGCTCGGTGAGGAGCTCGGCTACAAGATCGAGATCGTCTCACCCGAGGACGAGGACCGTGAGCTGCTCGAGACCTTCGACATCGACCTCGATGCGGAAGCCGCCGAGGAGGACGACGACGATCTCGTCGCCCGCCCGCCGGTCGTCACCGTCATGGGTCACGTCGACCACGGTAAGACGAAGCTGCTCGACGCGATCCGCTCGGCCAACGTCGTCGCCCGTGAGGCCGGCGGCATCACCCAGCACATCGGTGCCTACCAGGTCGAGGTCGAGCACGAGGGCTCCGAGCGTCGCATCACCTTCCTCGACACCCCGGGTCACGAGGCGTTCACCGCCATGCGTGCCCGCGGTGCGAAGTCGACGGACCTCGCGATCCTCGTGGTCGCCGCCGACGACGGTGTGATGCCGCAGACGATCGAAGCGCTCAACCACGCTCAGGCGGCGGATGTGCCGATCGTCGTGGCGGTGAACAAGATCGACAAGGACGGCGCCAACCCGGCCAAGGTGATGCAGCAGCTCACCGAGTACAACCTCGTGGCCGAGGAGTACGGCGGCGACACGATGTTCGTCCCGATCTCCGCGCTCAAGCGCGAGGGCATCGACGAGCTCCTCGAGTCGGTCCTGCTCACCACGGACGCCGCGCTCGACCTGCGGGCGAACCCGAACAAGGCAGCCCGCGGCATCGCGATCGAAGCGAAGCTCGACAAGGGCCGCGGCGCCGTCGCGACTGTCCTCGTCGAGTCGGGCACGCTGCGCCAGGGCGATGCGATCGTCTGCGGCACCGCGTTCGGCCGTGTGCGTGCGATGTTCGACGAGAATGGCAACTCCGTCTCCGAGGCGGGACCCTCGCGTCCCGTCCAGGTGCTCGGACTCTCCTCGGTCCCGCGCGCCGGCGACTCGTTCATCTCCACCGATGACGACCGCACCGCACGCCAGATCGCGGAGAAGCGCGACGCCATCGAGCGCAACGCCGCCCAGGCCCGCGGCCGCAAGCGGATCAGCCTCGAGGACTTCACCAAGGCACTCGCCGAGGGCAAGGTCGACATGCTCAACCTCATCCTCAAGGGCGATGTCTCCGGTGCCGTCGAAGCGCTCGAGGACTCGCTGCTCAAGATCGACGTCGGCGACGAGGTCGACCTCCGGATCATCCACCGCGGCGTCGGTGCGATCACGGAGAACGACATCAACCTCGCCACCGTCGACAACGCGATCGTCATCGGCTTCAACGTCCGACCCGAGGCCAAGGCCCGCGACCTGGCCGACCGCGAAGGCGTCGACGTGCGCTACTACTCGGTCATCTACCAGGCGATCGACGACATCGAGAACTCGCTCAAGGGCATGCTCAAGCCCGAGTTCGAAGAGGTCCAGACGGGCTCGGCGGAGATCCGCGAGGTCTTCCGGTCCTCGAAGTTCGGCAACATCGCCGGTTCGATCGTCCGCGACGGGGTCATCACGAGGAACTCGGCGGCGCGGGTCACCCGCGACGGCGTGGTCATCGGCGACAACCTCAAGGTCGAATCGCTGCGGCGGTTCAAGGACGATGCGACCGAGGTCCGCGAAGGCTACGAGTGCGGCATCGGACTCGGCAGCTTCAACGACCTCAAGGTCGGCGACATCATCGAGACCTTCGAGATGCGCGAGAAGCCGCGCGACTGACGCTCTCGTGAGCTGATTGGCCAAGCGGCCGGTGCGATCACGCACCGGCCGCTTCGCTCCTTATAGACTTCTTCCCAGCACTCACCGGCACCCGACCGGCCACGACAAAGGACACCACATGGCAGACGCAACCCGCGCACGCAAGATCGCCGACCAGATCAAGGTCATCGTCGCGAGCACGATCGAACGCAGGCTCAAGGACCCCCGGCTCGGCTTCGTCACCGTCACCGATGTCCGCGTCACCGGCGACCTCCAGCACGCGACGATCTTCTACACCGTCTACGGTGACGGCGCCGACCTCGAGTCGACGGCCAAGGCGCTCGAATCCGCGAAGGGCTTCATCCGCTCCGAGGTCGGCAAGGGTCTGACGATCCGGCTGACCCCGAGCCTCGAGTTCATCGCCGACGCCGTCCCCGAGGAGGCGCTGCGCCTCGACAACCTCCTCGCCCGAGCGGCCGCCGACGACGCGCGCATCGCCGATCTCAAGAAGGATGCGAAGCCCGCCGGCGACGCCGACCCGTACAAGCGGTCCGAGGTCGAGTCCGACGAGTCCTGAGACATCCGCCGAGGTGAGGGCGGGCGGTCCCGGCGCCGACCCGTGTGCCGCGCCCTCGCCGAGGCGGTAGCCGGGTGGGGGAGCGGAAGCGACCTTGCTCACGATGGGCAGAAAAATCCTGCGTAACAGTTTTGTTATCTTTCCGCGATGCCCTAGACTTTTTCGGGTAACGATCTGATTACGACTCTGTTAAGGGATTTCTGCATTGGGTAAGCACTCTTCACCAAAGCCCGGCTTCGCCAAGCAACTGATCCGGGACCTCGCTCCCGCGGCCAAGCGCTCGACCGGTCGGCACTCGGCTGAGGCCCCCTCGACGGCCACGTCCGTGCTCGCCACGGTCAAGCAGCGGCCCGTCGTCGCAGCGATCGCCGTGCCGGCCGCCGCGACGGCCGCCGTCGTCGGCTCGAGCGTCGTCATGGGACCCCCGCAGACCGGGGAAGTGACGACCGAGGCCGCGAGCACCTCGCAGCAGCAGGAGGCGCCCGCCTCCACCGGCGTGAGCCAGGAGGAGATCGACGCACAGCGCGAGAAGGCCGGCAAGGAGTACATCGAAGAGGTCAAGAAGGACCCGAAGTACAAGAACAAGACCTCCTCGAAGACCACCCTCAACGTCAAGACCCCGAAGCCGAAGCCGACCCAGGAGTCGAGCGCGCAGGCCTCGAAGAGCGCGTCGGGCTCGAAGGGCGAGGAGAAGTCGGAGTCGAAGGGCGGCGGCAGCACCCCGTCGGGCGTCGAGACGCCCCCGTGCAAGGTCTCGTCCTCGATCGAGTCGGGTCTCCTGCCCAACGCCGTCAACGGCTACCGTGCCGTGTGCGCGAAGTTCCCCGAGGTCAAGACCTTCGGTGGCCGTCGCCCCGGCACCGGCTCGGACCACAACACCGGCGAAGCCGTCGACATCATGATCGCCGGCTCGACCGGCGACCGCATCTCCGAGTACCTCATCAAGAATGCGAAGGCGCTCAACGTCAAGTACGTCATCTTCGAGAAGCGCATCTGGATGCCCGGCCGCGGCTGGAAGTCGATGGAGGACCGCGGTTCGGCGACGCAGAACCACATGGACCACGTCCACGCCTCGTTCAACTGACCAGGTGAGCGAGACTTCCCCGCAGGGCATCCTCGTCTGCGACAAACCGCAGGGGCTGTCCTCCCACGCCGTCGTCTCCCGCATCCGCCGCTGGTACGGCACCCGCAAGGTCGGCCACGCCGGCACCCTCGACCCGATGGCCACCGGCGTCCTCGTCCTCGGCCTCGGTCGGGGAACGAAGCTGCTCGGCCACATCACCGGGGTGTCGAAGACCTACGCAGCGACGATCCGCCTCGGCGCCGGCACCCCGACCGACGACGCCGACTCCGAACCGGACGTCTTCGCGGACCCCGCGCGCCTGGCTGCGGTCACGGACGCCGACATCGCCTCCGGGGTCACCGCCCTGCGCGGGCCCATCGACCAGGTCCCGAGCGCCGTCTCGGCGATCAAGGTCGACGGCAAGCGCTCGTATGCGCGTGTCCGAGCCGGCGAGGACGTCGTCCTCGAACCCCGCCGAGTCGAGGTGACGCAGTTCGACGTCCTCGAGACCCGGCGGGACAGTGCCGGGGGCGGACACATCGACCTCGACGTCGTCGTCGACTGCTCCTCGGGAACGTACATCCGGGCCCTCGCCCGCGACCTCGGTGCGGGCCTCGGGGTCCACGGTCATCTCACCGCACTGCGCCGCACTCGGGTCGGGCCCTTCGACCTCCAGGGCGCTGTGACGATCCCCGACGACCTCGACACCCCCGCCCCGCCACTCATCCCGCTCGCCGAGGCGGCCTCCCAGCTGCTCCCGACCGTGACCGTCGATGCGGCCGGGGCGAGGGACCTCATGCAGGGCAAGTCCCTGGCCGGACCGTGGACGACGACCGGGGTCGACGGCAGCGACGTCGCCGTGACCAGCGCCGGCGAACTCGTCTCCGTCGCCGAGGTCCGCGCAGACGGCAGCCTCAAGTCCCGCACCGCGTTCGCCATCGGCCTCGCCTGAGCCGCCGCGGGGCGTCGCGAACCGACCGATCGGGCGGAAACCGACTCACAGCGGCCGCTCCGCGCGCATGGAGAGCCCCCGCTGAGGACCGGTTCGCACGCATCATCCCACTGCGATACTCTGAGTCGGTGCACGGAAGGAGCAGCGCTCGAGTGGAGATCTATCACGGGCTGGACGAGGTCCCGCAGGACGGCATCGGCACCGTCATCACCCTGGGCAACTTCGACGGCGTCCACCGTGGCCACCAGACCGTGCTGCGCGCCGTCGCCGCCGAGGCTGACGAGCACTCCCTGCGATCGGTCGCGATGACCTTCGACCCGCACCCGCGCACCGTCCACCAGCCCGAGACGCCGACGCAGATGATCACGAGTGTGCGCCAGAAGTCGCAGCTCATCGCTGAGACCGGCATCGACGCCCTCTTCATCCAGCCCTACGATCTCGACTTCGCCGCTCAGACCCCTGAGGAGTTCGTCTCCCGCTACTTCGTCGACGGCCTCGACTGCCGGTGTGTCGTCGTCGGCGACGACGTCCGCTTCGGCCACGACAACGCCGGGACCATCGAGACCCTGCGCCGCCTCGGCGAGGAGTTCGGGTTCACCACCGTGACGATCGACGAGGTCGGACGCGGGGGACGGTACTCGTCGTCGCGGATCCGTGACCAGATCATCTCAGGCGATGTCGCCGAGGCGGCCGATCAGCTCGGCCGCTACCACCGGGTCGAGGGCACCGTCGTCCACGGCGACGCCCGCGGACGCGATCTCGGCTTCCCCACGGCGAACCTCTCCGCCGACGGCGAGGGCCTCATCCCCGCTGACGGCGTCTACGCGGGCTGGGCGAGCTTCGAGGGGGAGGACCACCCGTTCCCCGCCGCGATCTCGGTCGGCACGAACCCCACCTTCGAGGGCTGTGACCGCCGTGTCGAGGCCTATGTGCTCGACAAGGAGTTCGGGGAGTTCGACGTCTACGACCGGCACATGGTCCTCGAGTTCGTCGCCCGCATCCGCGGTCAGGTCGCCTTCTCCGGCCTCGACGACCTCATCGCGCAGATGCACGAGGACATCGCCGATGTGCGCGAGGTGCTCCACACCTGATAAGCTGACCTCTGCCGTTTTCACCGGCCGCGGTCCCATAGGGCTGGAACAGACAGGTTCCGGCGCCGCGCAACGATACGTCAGGAGAACTCCATGGCTCTCGATACTGCCACCAAGCAGGAGATCATCAAGGAATACGCGACTCACGAGGGCGACACCGGTTCTCCCGAGGTTCAGGTTGCCCTGCTCACCCGCCGGATCACCGATCTCACCGAGCACTTCAAGGACCACAAGCACGACCACCACTCGCGTCGCGGCCTGCTGCTCCTCGTCGGCCAGCGCCGTCGTCTGCTCAAGTACCTGCAGGCGGTCGACATCGAGCGCTACCGCTCGCTCATCAAGCGCCTCGGTCTGCGCCGCTGATCGCATCCGATCTCGTCCAACGCCCCGCCCTCACCGGCGGGGCGTTCGTCGTCTCCGGGCCTGGGAGTCGTCTCCGGGCCTGGGAGCAGGCTCACTGGCCGTCATCGGCATCTGCTGTAGACTGACCGGCGGACGCCCATGGACGTTTCGGTCCTCGGTAGTGGCCTCCGGAGGGAACCTTCCGTGGGCCCCGATCGATGACCGGCCCTGATTCCATGGCGTCTTCCACACTGTCCGCCGACAGGGCGAGCACCCGTCGCCCGGACTCGGCACCGAACAAGGAGATCACGTGGGAACCACCCCTGAATCCACGGTCGCAACGATCGACAACGGTCGCTTCGGCACGCACACCATCCGCTTCGAGACCGGTCGCCTGGCCAAGCAGGCCGCCGGCTCCGCCGTCGCCTATCTCGACGACGACACCATGCTGCTGTCGGCCACGACGGCCGGTAAGAACCCCCGCGAGGGCTTCGACTTCTTCCCTCTCACCGTCGACGTCGAAGAGCGCATGTACGCCGCCGGCCGCATCCCCGGCTCGTTCTTCCGCCGCGAGGGCCGTCCCTCGACCGATGCGATCCTCACGTGCCGCCTCATCGACCGCCCGCTGCGCCCGTCCTTCGTCAAGGGCCTGCGCAACGAGGTCCAGGTCGTCGTCACCGTGATGTCGATCAACCCCGACCACATCTACGACGCCCTGGCCATCAACGCCGCGTCGATGTCGACCCAGCTCTCGGGTCTGCCGTTCTCCGGCCCCATCGGCGGTGTCCGCATCGCCCTCATCGACGGCCAGTGGGTCGCGTTCCCGAACTTCTCGCAGCTCGACGACGCCGTCTTCGACATGGTCGTCGCCGGTCGCATGGTCGGTGACGACGTCGCCATCATGATGGTCGAGGCCGAGGCCACCGACCAGGCCCTCGACCTCGTCAAGACCGGGGCCAAGGCCCCCACCGAAGAGGTCGTGGCCGAGGGGCTCGAGGCCGCAAAGCCCTTCATCGCCGAACTCTGCCGCGCCCAGCAGGAGCTCGCCGACCTCGCCGCGAAGCCGACCGTCGAGTTCCCCGTCTTCCGCGACTACCAGGACGACGTCTTCGAGGCCGTCAAGGACCTCGCCGAGGCGAAGCAGACCGAGAACTTCCAGATCGCCGACAAGCAGGAGCGCGAAGCCGCGGGCGAAGAGCTCCTCGCTGAGCTCTTCGACAAGCTCGGAGAGCGCTTCGAGGGCCGTGAGAAGGAGATCGCGGCGGCTCTCAACGCGCTGACGAAGCAGATCGTGCGCAAGCGCATCCTCACCGAGCAGATCCGCATCGACGGTCGTGGGCTCAAGGACATCCGTCCGCTCTCGGCCGAGGTCGACGTCATCCCGCGCGTCCACGGCTCCGCTCTCTTCCAGCGCGGTGAGACCCAGATCCTCGGCATCACGACGCTCAACATGCTCAAGCTCGAGCAGCAGATCGACTCGCTGTCCCCGGTGACCTCGAAGCGCTACATGCACCACTACAACTTCCCGCCCTACTCGACCGGTGAGACCGGCCGTGTGGGCAGCCCGAAGCGCCGCGAGATCGGCCACGGCGCCCTCGCCGAGCGCGCACTGGCTCCGGTCCTGCCCTCCCGTGAGGACTTCCCGTACGCGATCCGTCAGGTCTCCGAGGCCCTCGGCTCGAACGGGTCGACCTCGATGGGCTCGGTCTGCGCCTCGACCCTGTCGATGCTCTCGGCCGGTGTGCCCCTGCGCGCGCCTGTCGCCGGCATCGCCATGGGCCTCGTCTCCGACGTCATCTCCACCGACCAGGGCGAGCAGACCGCGTATGCGGCACTCACCGACATCCTCGGTGCCGAGGACGCCTTCGGCGACATGGACTTCAAGGTCGCCGGCACCCGTGACTTCGTCACCGCGATCCAGCTCGACACGAAGCTCGACGGTCTGCCCTCCTCGGTGCTCACCGCCGCCCTCAAGCAGGCCCGCGAGGCCCGCATGGTCATCCTCGACGTCATGGCCGAGGCCATCGACGCCCCGGGTGAGATGGCGGCGACCGCCCCGCGGATCATCTCGGTCAACATCCCGGTCGACAAGATCGGCGAGGTCATCGGCCCCAAGGGCAAGATGATCAACCAGATCCAGGAGGACACCGGCGCCGACATCAGCATCGAGGACGACGGCACCGTGCTCATCGGCGCGACCGACGGCACCTCCGCCGAGGCGGCCCGGTCGATGATCAACGCGATCGCCAACCCGCAGGTCCCCGAGGTCGGCGAACGCTACCTCGGCACCGTGGTCAAGACGATGAGCTTCGGCGCGTTCGTCTCGCTCACCCCGGGCAAGGACGGCCTCCTGCACATCTCCGAGCTGCGCAAGCTCAACGACGGCAAGCGCGTCGAGGACGTCGAGGACGTCGTCGGCGTGGGCCAGAAGGTCCAGGTCGAGATCACGAAGATCGACGACCGCGGCAAGCTCTCGCTCGCTCCCGTCGTCGACGGTGAGGACGAGGACTCCGAGGGATCGGACGAGGAGTCGGAGAACTGATCTCCCAGTCTGCCCACACCGGGGAGGACGCACCGATCGCTCGGTCCGTCCTCCCCGGTGGTCTCACGGTCATCACCGAGCACATGCCCGGTCTCGCCTCGGAGACCATCGGCATCTGGGTCGCAGCGGGCTCCCGCGACGAATCCGCGGACACCGCCGGATCGACCCACTTCCTCGAGCACATGCTCTTCAAAGGCACCTCGACGAAGGACGCCCTGGCCATCGCCGCCGCCTTCGACCGCACCGGCGGGGACTCGAACGCGATCACGGCGAAGGAATTCACCTGCTACTACTCGCGGTGCCTCGTCACCGACCTGCCCGACATCACCGCGCTCCTGCTCGACATGGTCTCGGACTCCACCCTCGAGAGCGCCGAGTTCGAGCGTGAGCGCGGCGTCATCATCGAAGAGCTCGCCATGGCCGCCGACGATCCCGGCGATGTCCTCTTCGAGGACTTCGACACCCTCGTCTTCGGCGACCACCCCCTCGCCCGCCCGGTGGGCGCGACGAAGGAGCAGATCCGCGTCCTCGGACACCACACCCTCCTCGACCACTACGCGTCGACGTACGTGCCCCGCCGGCTCATCATCGCCGCCGCCGGGGGAGCCGACCACGCCGAGGTCGTCGGAATGGTCGAGCGGGCGCTGGCCGAGACCGGGGCCTTCGCCACGACCGTCGCCCGGGACGCGGAGACGACCGACCGCCTCGGCGGGGCGCAGATCCTCACCCCGGGGACCGTCGGGGGCGGACATCCCCACGCTGCCGCCTCGGCGCGGACCCGGCCGGACTTCCTCACCGGACGCTCTCACACGGCCAAGGACACCGAGCAGCTGGGGATGCTGCTCGGATGCGAGGGGCTGCCCGAGGGCCACCCGGACCGGTTCGTCTATTCGGTCCTGCTCACCCTCCTCGGGGGCGGGATGTCGTCGCGGCTGTTCCAGAGCATCCGCGAGGAGCGGGGGCTGGCCTACGCGGTCAACACCACCGCCAGCCAATTCACCGACACCGGGACGTTCGGGATCTATGCCGGATGCAGCCCCGAGAACGGGCAGGCCGTCCTCGACCTCGCGCTGAGCGAATGGGACCGTCTCGCGCAGCACGCGCCGAGTCGCAGCGAACTCGACGAGATCGTCTCCCAGCTCTCGGGCTCGATGGTCCTCGGACTCGAATCCTCGGCGGCGCGGATGAATCGCCTCGCTCGGGCCGAGATCTTCGGGATCCCCATCGAACCTCCGCTCGACCTCATCGAGCGCATCCGCTCCGTCACCCCGGAGCAGGTGAGCGGCATGGCCGGACAGCTGCTCGGCCAGCCCAAGGCGCTCTCCCTCGTCGGACCTCCCACCGACGTCGCGATCTGAGCAGACCGTCCCGCGCCTGAACGACCGTTGAGTACGATGGACGCTCATGGGGCACTCCGCCCCGCTACCGGACGGCAGCGTCCGGGACTGAGCAAGGATCCGTCGAGGGGATGGCAATGGGCCGGAAGCGGGCATCGGTGCGCCGGGAGGAGATCCTCGCGGCGACCGTCGACGAGATCGAGGCGACCGGACTGCGTGCGCTGCGCGTCGCCGACGTCGCCGGGCGCCTCGGCCTGAGCGCGAGCCTCGTCATCTACCACTTCCAGACGAAGGAAGCCCTCGTCGCGGCCGCCTTCGCCCACGCCGGCGAGTCCGACCTCAACCGCGCCCGCGAGATCGTCGACACCGACGCCCCGGCGACGGCACGACTGTCCGACCTCCTCGCGTGGTACCTGCCCAGCGGGTCGACGCGGGCGTGGACGATCTGGATGGACGCGTGGTCCTCGGCGCTCTTCGATGCGGAGATCCAGAGCACGCTCACCGTCCTCGACCGGGAATGGCAGGACGTCTTCGCCAGAGTCATCGCCGACGGCGTCGCCACCGGGGAGTTCGCCCTGGACGGCGAGGACCCGGGGGAGCCTGCCGCGGTCGCGGCGACCCGGCTGCTCGCCTACCTCGACGGCCTCTCCGTCCGCCTCATGGTCGGCCCGGGAGAGGAGGAGCGGGCGACGATGCTCGCGTGGGTCGAGGAGTTCGCTGACACCCTCCTCGCCCGCGATGCCACGTCCGCGGCACCGGGCGGCAGAGCACCCGGGGAATCACTCCCACCGCACTCTTGACGCACGGTCCTCCGGCGCGTCAGACTGGGTCTCAGACGTTACTGAACCGCGGTTCAGTTAAAGACTCGGAGGCCCCATGTTCTTGGACATCACCTGGCAGGATCCCGTCACCGGCACCCACGGATTCGTCGTCATCGACACGCTCGTGCGGGGAAGCGCGTCCGGCGGGCTGCGGATGCGGGAGGGCTGCACCCTCGAGGAGGTCCGCGGTCTCGCCGAAGGGATGACCCGCAAGGAGGCGATCCACCTCGTGCCCGGCCGACGCTACGTCCCGCTTGGGGGCGCGAAGGGCGGCATCGACTTCGACCCGCGCGCCGAGGGTGCCACGGACGTCCTCGAGCGCTTCCTCGTCGCCGTCAACCCGATCATGCGGGCGTACTGGGCGCTCGGTGAGGACCTCGGGGTGCGCCAGGACGACATCGACGAGATCCTCGAGCGCCGGGCCCTCGGCAGCGGACTCGCCGCCGTCGAGAAGCTCATGGACGATCCCGAGGACTCCGCCAGGCGCTCGCTCGCCGCATTCGACACCGTCGTCGACGGCATGCCCCAGGACGAGCTCGTCGGCGGGCTCGGCGTCGCCACCGCGGCGCTCACCGCACTTGCGGCCGACGGACGCTCCCCGGAGGGGGCGACCGCGGTCATCCAGGGGTTCGGGTCGATGGGCGGGGCCACCGCCCGCTTCCTCGCCGAGGCGGGGGTCCGGGTCGTCGGCATCGCCGATGCCGACGGCTTCGTCTCCAACCCCGAGGGCCTCGACGTCGAGACCCTGCTCGCGACCCGGGACCCCTTCGGCGGGGTCTCCCGAGACGCCCTGCGCCCCGGCGACCAGGTCGGCGACCGCGACGACTGGCTCGCCGCCGACGCCGACATCCTCATCCCTGCCGCCGTGAGCTATGCGATCACCCCGGAGAACGCGGGACGGATCACAGCGAAGTACATCGTCGAAGCCGCGAACATGCCCGTCCTGCCCGAGGCGGAGGAGCTGCTCGCCGCGCGCGGTGTGGTCGTCGTTCCCGACTTCCTCGCGAACTCCGCGACCAACGCGTGGTGGTGGTGGGTCGCATTCGGCGACATCGACGGCAGCTGGGAGCAGAGCCGGGAGATCATCACCGACACCCTCGGGGCGCTGACGAGCGAGGCCCTCTCCACGGCGAAGGACGAGGGCATCAGCCCGCGCGCCGCCGCGCAGCGGAAGGTCGACGCGAACCTCGTCGAGCTCGAGGCTGTCACAGCTTCAGCGGGCGGGAGGTAGGTCCGACGTGGACGTGTTCTTCGATCCGCGCAGCGTCGCCGTCCTCGGGGCCTCGAACGACCCCGCGAAGTGGGGGTTCTGGCTCGCCGCCGGAGCGCTGACCGGAGCGGAACGACGCCGGGTCTTCCTCGTCAATGCGCGCGCAACCTCGATCCAGGGGGAGCGGACGTGGGCACGACTGCGCGACCTGCCCGAAGTGCCCGAACTCCTCGTCGTCTCCATCCCCGGCACCGCCGTGGCGGGCGTCGTCACCGAGGCGCTCGACCTCGGCGTGCGCGCCTTCCTCATCATCTCGACCCGGGTTCCGCAGGCGGAGGAGCTCGCCGAGGCGATCACCGCGGCCGGCGCCCGTCTCATCGGACCCGGGTCGCTCGGGCTCGTCGACTCCGCCAACGAGCTCCTCCTCGCGTGGGGGCACTTCACCCCGGGATCGCTCGCCGTGGTCACCCAGAGCGGACAGCTCGGTTCGGAGATCGCCACGCTCTCGGCGCGCAGCGGACTCGGCATCTCCCGTTTCGCCTCGATCGGCGGACAGTCAGACGTCCGCGCCGCAGAGATCCTCGATTCCCTCGTCGACGATCCGGACACGAGCCAGGTCGCGCTCTACCTCGAATCCTTCACCGGAGGCACGGCCCTCGTGGCGGCGATGCAGCGCCTGCGGGCGGCAGGGAAGCCGACGATGATCCTCACCACCGGGGCGTCGAATGCGGGACAGCGACTCGCGCGCTCGCACACGGGCTCGCTCACCTCGGCGATCGATGCCGTCGACGCCGCGTGCCGGAAGGCCGGCGCGATCCGCCTCGCTTCGCCCTCGGAGATCGTCGAACTCGCCGGCTTCTTCGCCTCGTCGTGGCTGCCCGGCGGGCGTCGGGTCGGCATCGTCTCCGACTCCGGCGGTCAAGGGGCGATCGCCGCGGACATCGCCGAACTTCACGGGCTCACCGTCGACCCCGTAGCCGAGCCCGTGCGCGCCCGCGTCGAGGCGCTCCTACCCGAGGCCGGGCACGTCGAGAACCCCGTCGACCTCGACGGGGCAGGAGAGTCGGACCTCGGCATCTACGTCCGCGTCGTGCGCGAACTCCTCGCCGACGAGCGCGTCGACGCCGTCGTCCTCAGCGGCTACTTCGGGTGCTACGGGGAGAACACCCCCGAGCTCCTCGAGGCGGAGCTGGCCGAGGTCGAGGAGCTCGGCCGGGCGGCGATGGAGCACCGCAAGCCGCTGCTCGTCCATTCGATGAGTGCGGACTCCCAGGCCGTGGCCGACATGTGGGCCCGCGCCGTGCCCTGCTACCGGTCGATCGACACGACGATGCGGGTGCTCTCCCGCGCCGCCTTCTACTCCTCCCATGCGGGGCGGATCGCCGAGGCGTTCGAGCTCTCGGGCACCGTCACCCCGTGGGGCCGCGGGTACTCGGCGGCGCGCGAGACGATCATCTCCGCAGGTGTTGAGGTGCCCCGTGCCGTGACCGTGGCCGAGGGTGATGACCTCGCCGAGGCGGTCGGTGCCGCCGAGCTCACCCCGCCGTTCGTCCTCAAGGCGGGGTGGCCTGCGCACAAGACCGAGGTCGGGGGCATCGCCCTGGGCCTGCGGGATCTCGCCGCACTCGAGGCAGCGCACAAGGACATGGTCTCCCGCCTCGGCGCCGGCGAGTACATCGTCGAGGAGATGGACGGACGCAATCACGTCGTCGAGATCCTCGTCGGCGGGCGGCAGGACGAGAACTTCGGGCCGATCGTCATGGTCGGGGCCGGCGGCACGGAGACCGAGCTCTACAACGACACCCGGCTCGAGCTCGCCCCGGTCTCGCGCGCGGAGGCCCACGACATGCTCACCCAGCTCACGTGCTACCGCCTGCTCCAGGGCTGGCGGGGCCGGCCGGCGGCCGACGTCGAGAGCCTCGTCGACGTCGTCGTCTCCGTCTCCCGGCTCATCGCCGCGAACAACGAGATCGCCGAGGTCGAGATCAACCCCGTCCGCGTCGCCGAATCCGGCGCCATCGCCGTCGATGCCCTCGTCCTCACCGCGACCGGAGACGACGCCGAGGCGACCGGAGAGGACGCCGAGGCGACCGGAGAGGACGCCGAGGCGGGCAGCGAGGACGCCGCCTCCACGGCGGCGGCTCCCGTCCACCGCACGAACGACGTTTCAGAGGAGATGCGAGCATGACCGAACTCACCGGCGGCGGCCACCTGGCCAAGGCACTGGCGGCCGAGGGCGTCACCCGCGTCTTCGGCATCCCCGGCACCCACAACCTCGAGGTCTTTGCGCAGCTGAGCGCCGAGGGCATCGACATCGTCTCCCCGCGCCACGAGCAGGGGGCGGGGTACATGGCCGACGGTGCGGCCCGGACCACCGGCGACATCGCGGTCGTCGTCACCACCACGGGCCCAGCCGTGCTCAACGCGCTCACCGCGCTGCTCCAGTCGTTCACCGACTCCGTCCCCGTCCTCCTCATCGGCCCCGGCATGCCGCTGACCCACCCCGGCCGCGGCACCGGACTCCTCCACGAGGTGCGCAACCAGGCGCTCGCGATCGAGGCGATCCTCGGTGACAGCCACCGGGTGACGAGCGTGCCCGAGGTCTCCCTCGCCGTCGGTCAGGCGCTCACCGTGATGCGCTCGGGACGGCCGCGGCCGGCGTTCATCGAGATCCCCCTCGACCTCATCGAGGCGAGCGGCCCCGGCGTCCTCCACCCGTCCGTGACCCGTCCGCTGCCGCAGGTGAGCGTGTCCGCGATCGAGTCCGCCGCCGAGGCGCTCGCCGACTCCCAGCATCCTCTCCTCATCGTCGGGGCCGGGGCCCACGGGGCGGGGGAGGAGGTCATCGACCTCGCCGAGGCGCTCGGGGCGGGGATCGTCCTCTCGTCGAACGCGAAGGGCGCCGTCGCCGATGACCATCCGGTCGTGCTCGGGGCGATCGGGTTCCTCCCGGAGCTGCCGGAGATCCTCGGGCAGGCCGACGCCGTCGTCGCGATCGGCACCGAACTCGCGCCGAGCGACTTCTGGCCCCAGCCACTGCCCCTGCCCGGCACCGTCGTGCGCATCGACATCGACGAGATGCAGATGCTGAGGAACGCCGTCGTCACCCACCCGATCGTCGCCGATGCCAAGGAGGCGACCGCCGCACTGACGGCCCAGGCGGGAAGGGTGCGCGAGGCGGGGTCGACGGACGCAGCACGGTCGTGGCGGGTCGGACTCAGGGACGAGGCGATCGCCGCCGCCCGTGAGGGCGCGCCCTGGGCGCCGCTGTGCGAGGGGCTCAACGCATTCACCGCGCTCTCGGAGTCGCCCGTGGTCATCGCCGCGGATTCGACGATGGCCTGCTACTACGGCGTGCAGACCGGGTGGCGGGCCAGACACGGCGACCGTTTCCTCTATCCCGCCGGTGCCGGCACCCTCGGCTACGGGCTGCCCGCGGGGATCGGGGCGAAGATCGCAGCCCCCGAGTCGCGTGTCATCGCCGTCGAAGGCGACGGCGGGTCGATGTTCACGATCGCCGAGCTCTCCGCCGCAGTCCAGGCGCAGGTTTCGCTCACCCTCGTCATCGTCGACAACGGCGGCTATGGGGAGATCCGCAATGAGATGGCCGACAGGGGCGACGTCCCGTCCGGCGTCGTCCTCACCGCCCCCGACTTCCCGGCGCTCGCGACGGCGATGGGTGCCCACGGCGTCCACGTCGAGAGTGCCGAGGAGCTCGCCGCCGCCCTCGCCGAGGCGGTCGAGCGTCCCGGTCCCACCCTCATCCACCTGTTCGAGGACTCCCGCGCCGCCGCGGACATGCTCGGACCCTGACCCGTACCGGCTGACCCTGACCCGCAACGACCGACCCTGACCCAAGGCGACCCACCCCGGCCGACCCCGACCCCACGATCGACCGCCCGCCGACCGGGCGAGACGAAGGAGAACCATGAGCTACACCCCCTGGCCGCTCAGCGACGAGCAGCGCGACGTCATCGACCTCTGCCGGTCCTTCGCCGCCGAGGAGATCCGACCCGCTGCCCGCGCCGTCGACGAGGCCGACACCGAGTCCCCGGTCGGCATCTTCCGGGCTGCTGCGAAGGTCGGGATCACCGACTTCATGATCCCCGAGGAGTACGGAGGCGGCGGATTCACCGACGTCTTCACCCAGTGCCTCGTCCAGGAGCAGCTGTGCTTCGGGGACCCTGGCATCGGGAACTTCGTATGCTCGAACGGCTTCTTCGCCGACCCGATCCTCGCGCTCGGCACACCCGAGCAGAAGGAGGCGTGGCTGCGGCCGCTGACCGGCGACGACCCGAAATTCACAGCACTGGCGACGACGGAACCGGGGTCGGGGTCGGACTCGGCGTCGATCATCACCCGCGCCGACCGTGCCGACGGCGGCTATGTCCTCAACGGGCAGAAGGCATGGATCTCCAATGCCGGCCTCGCCGACTTCTACGTCGTCTTCGCCAAGACCGACCCCGCCCAGCGCTCCCGCGGCGTCACCGCGTTCCTGCTCGAGAAGGACACCCCGGGCATGGAGTTCGGGGCGCCCATGAAGAAGATGGGGCAGCGGGCTATCGTCTGCCGGGAGATCTTCCTCTCCGACGCCTTCGTTCCCGAGGCCAACCGCCTCGGCGGGGAGGGAGAGGGCTTCTACGGGCTCATGCGCACCTTCGACATCTCCCGCGTCGTCCTCGGGGCGGCGGCACTCGGGACCGCGCGGGCCGCGTACGAGTACGCGCGTGACTATGCGCGGGAGCGCACCCAGTTCGGCAAGGCGATCATCGACCATCAGGCGGTGGCGTTCCGGCTCGCGGATATGTCCGCCCGCATCGACGCGGCGTGGCTGCAGGTGCTCAATGCGGCGCGGATGATCGACGCTGGGTCCGCGGTGCCGCGTCAGCGGGTGACCGCCTCGGCGGCGATGGCGAAGCTCAACGCCTCGGAGACGGCGATGTTCTGCACGTGGGCGGCGGTCCAGACGCTCGGGGGCTGGGGCTACTCGCGCGAGCACCCGGTCGAGCAGTGGATGCGCGATGCCAAGCTCGAGGAGATCGAGGAGGGCACGAGCGACATCATGCGCGTGCTCATCTCCCGCAACCTCGTGTGAGGCGCGGCAGCGGGCCTCACACGGGTGGGGGCCGAGATCCGGCACAGGTGGGGTTGTGCCCGCGCACGAGCGGGGCAGAAGGCGTCGAGCGACGACTCGACGCGCGACGATCATTTCTCGTGAGAACCGGAATAGCGCGGTCGATGGGTGTGTTGTTCGAGATGAGGCCCTGATATAGGGTCGAAAATGAAGCCGCCGGACCAGGCGGGCATCAATTCTCTTCAGGAGGAATCACATGGCTGAGCAGTACACGCTTCCGGAACTGCCCTACGACTACTCCGCTCTCGAGCCGCACATCTCGGCTCGCATCATGGAGCTGCATCACGACAAGCACCACGCGACCTACGTCAAGGGCGCGAACACCGCGGTCGAGCAGATCGCCGAGGCGCGCGAATCCGGCAACCTCGCGAACCTGCCCAAGCTCATCCGTGACCTCTCGTTCAACCTCGGCGGTCACGTCAACCACTCGATCTTCTGGCAGAACATGTCCCCGGACGGCGGCGACAAGCCCGTCGGCGAGCTCGCTGCCGCGATCGACGACCAGTTCGGCTCGTTCGACAAGTTCCGCGAGGTCTTCACGACCGCTGCGACGACGATCCAGGGCTCGGGTTGGGCCGTGCTCGTCTACGATCAGCTCGGCGGCAACCTCTTCGTCGAACAGCTCCACGACCAGCAGTCGGACATCCAGCAGGGCGGAACCCCGATCCTCCAGCTCGACATGTGGGAGCACGCGTTCTACCTCGACTACCAGAACGTCAAGCCGGACTACGTCAAGGCCTGGTGGAACATCGTCAACTGGGAGGACGCCGGTGCCCGCTTCGACCGCGCGGTCAACCAGACCAAGGGTCTGCTCCTCGGCTGAGGCCCTTCTGATCTGAGCGCTCGCCCCGACCGGGTATGAGGTGGGTGGCGATCACGCTCGCGCGACGGCTCGGACTCCATGGCGGAGTCCGAGCCGTCGTCGTGTCTGCGGAGCACCAGCGGCACCATCGCGGTCTGCCCGCACACATTCGAGCAACCCTCCGGGGCGTTCAACAACCCAGCGTGAGGTTGCCGAGTGCCCGGAGGGTGGCTGGAGTCGACACCGCTAGGGTGAGACCATGACCGTGCACGTGAGATCGTGGTCGACGGACGACGCCGAGGCGCTCGTCGACATCTACGCGAACGCCGACGCTGAGCTGCGATCGAATATCCCCGACGACCGCGGAATCTCCGGGGCCCGCGAATGGCTCGACCGCGTGCTCGCTGCGAAAGCCGACGGTACCGGGTGGGCGCTCGCAATCGTCGAAGCCGACGGCGACCTTTTCGGCAATGTCATGGCCTCATGCATCGAACAGCGGCATTCGACGGCGTGGATCTCGTACTGGCTCACCGCCTCGGCGCGCGGTCGCGGGCTTGCATCGTCGGCGTTGCGCACCCTCGTCGATGTCGCCCATGACGAGCTCGACGTCTACCGCCTCGAACTCGGCTACCGGGTGAACAATCCCGCGTCGGCCGCTGTCGCACGGGCTGCCGGGTTCCTCGTCGAAGGCCGGGAACGCGAGAAGCTGCTCTATGACGGCGTCCGCTTCGACACTGAGGTGTGCGCCCGCCTCTCCGGCGATCCGCGGTCACCGGGTCGCCGCCTCCCGGTTCGGCAGTGACGCAACGTCGCGGTTGCTGAGTGTGCTGCTCGTGTCGACCCCGCCATCCGAGCAACCCTCCGGGGCGCTCAGCAACCCAGCGTGAGGTTGCCGAGTGCCCGGAAGGTGGCTGAGCGCGGCTCGATCGCTGACAACGGCACCGAACCCGAGTCGCTAGACTGTCCTGCGGACGAATGCGTCCGGACACAGCAGGTTCTCAGAGGGAGTGAGCGCACATGAAGGTCGCCGTCATCGGAGCACACGGGCGCATGGGTGCGCAGGCCGTCGAGGCAGTCAAGGACGCCGACGGGCTCGACCTCGTCGCCGCGCTCGGCAGCTCCGACTCGCTCGAAACGCTCACCGACCTCGATGTCGACGTCGCCGTCGAGCTCACCGTGCCCAAGGCGACCGAGGACAACGTCCGCTTCCTCGTCGAGCACGACATCGACACCGTCGTCGGCACCACCGGTTGGGACGCGGACCGGCTCGACCGCCTCCGCGACCTCCTCGCCGACCACCCTGACACCGCCGTGCTCATCGCCCCGAACTTCTCGATCGGCGCGGTGCTGGCGATGCGCTTCGCCGAGGTGGCCGCCCCCTACTTCGATTCCGCCGAGGTCGTCGAGATCCACCATCCCCGCAAGCTCGACGCCCCCTCCGGCACGGCCGTGCACACCGCCCAGCGGATCGCCGCTGCCAGGAAGGCCGCCGACCTGCCAGCCGTTCCCGACGCCACCGACTCCGATCCTGACGGTGCGCGCGGAGCGGTCATCGACGGCATCCACGTCCACGCCATCCGCCAGCTCGGCATGACCGCCTCCGAGGAGATCCACTTCGGTGCGGCAGGGGAGGCCCTGACGATCCGCACGGACTCGTTCTCCACCTCGGCGTTCATGCCGGGGATCATCACCGCGGTCCGCGCGATCGGGGACCGCACCGGCATCATCCACGGCCTCGAGAACATGCTCGACCTCTGATGTCGAAGGCGAAGATCGGAGCGATCGTCGTCTCCGTCCTCCTGGCGTTCTACTTCGTCATCATGGGACAGCGGGCGTGGATCCTCATCCGCGAACCCGACCTCGTCCCCAAGCTCATGGGGGTGGCGCTCTTCGTCCTGCCCGTCGTCGGTGCCTGGGCGCTCATCATGGAGCTCCTCTTCGGCGCGCGCATGGAGAAGCTCGCCCGGATCCTCGAAGCCGAGGGCGGCCTGCCCGTCGACGACCTGCCCCGCACACCGGGCGGCCGGATCGTCCAGGAGGCCGCCGACGAAGCCTTCGCCCAGTACCAGTCGGAGGCCGAGGCCGCACCCGAGGACTGGCGTTCATGGTTCCGTCTCTCGTGTGCCTACGACGCGAGCGGCGACCGCAGGCGAGCCCGGTCGACGATGCGCAAGGCGATCACGATGGAGCGGACTGGCCGGGCCTGAAGCCTGCGCGTCGGGACTGACGTCTGCACGGAGGTTTCCGAGGGCTCAGGCCTCGCGGCTCAGACTCCGCCGGACCCCTCGCGGGACTCCTCTCGCTCCGGTCGTTTCGGACTGACCGCTTTGACGAGCGAGGCGATCACCCCTTCGAGCGGTCCGCGCGGGCTGACGAAGAGCTTCCACACGATCGCGAAGACGATGAAGCTCACCGCATGGATGGCGTACTCCGTCGTCAGCTTGACGGGGTCGCCCGACTCGACCATCGGCGCGGGCTGGAAGTA
The DNA here is from genome assembly GCF_050562175.1 of Brevibacterium sp. K72. Lineage (NCBI taxonomy): Bacteria > Bacillati > Actinomycetota > Actinomycetes > Micrococcales > Brevibacteriaceae > Brevibacterium > Brevibacterium sp. K72. Next base: position 3,429,120 of record NZ_CP191582.1, on the reverse strand, counting down.
CGGGTGCGTGATCTCGACGAGGATGACGTGAGCGGCGTAGACCGTCAGCGGCATCGACCCCGGTGCGCTGAGGGGAGCGAGGAGCCATGACCGCCTACCCAGCAGAATCGCGGCGGCCTGGCAGACGGCGATCGCCGCAAGCGAAGTGCCGGCGGTGGAGATGAGGTCGAACGGCGTGGCCGAATGCGGTCCCGCGATCGCCAGCCACCACCATGAGTCCGGCGGGGTGACGCCGTAGCTGTTGACGTACAGCGCCGCTGTCAGGTCGGCGCCGCTGGCCGCGGCGACGGCTTCGAGCTCCTGCAGGCCGCCGGCGACGTTGAGGAGCAGCCACGACGCTCCGCGGCCGATGAGGAAGAGCGCGACTCCTGCGACGAACAGCGCAGTGAGGTGCTTGCCGATGTCGATCTTCGCCACCGCCATGCCGAGGAGGATGTACGCCATCCATTGGAGGATCGGATAGTACCCGGTGAGGACGAGTTCGAGTGCCGCGTTCTCCAGGGATCCGAGGTCGGCCCACGACATCGGCAGGTATGAGGGCTCCAGGCCGAAGCTGCTTCGCAGCCACATCGAGACGATCGGGCTGACCACCATCCATACGCCGGCGAGCGTGAACAGCGCCCAGGCCCGCAGGCGGAGGAAGAGGAGGGCGATGCCGAACATCACCCCGTAGTTGACGAGGATGACGGCGAGGTTCGTCGTGATCGCACCGAGGAACAGGCCGATGACGATGATCGAGGCCGCTCGGACGAGCACACCCGGCGCGACGTCGCGCAGACGCCCGGTCGCAGCCAGCGTGCTCCGCGTCGAGAGCACCAGCGAACACCCCGCGAGCACCGCGAAGAGCGCCGAGGCCCGACCGGAGAAGACCGTCGCCCACGTCGGCATCGCCTCATCGGTGAGGGGGAAGATGTGCGTGATCATCATCGTCAGCAGCGCGAGTCCGCGGGCGGCATCGAGGCCGACGAGGCGACCGTGGGGGCTCAGGCGGGCGAGGATCCCCGCCGAGGTGGTCGCCGGTTGAGTGCTCATGGAACGATTCTCACATGGTTGCCCAGATATCAGGGCACGTTGGGTATCTTATTGCCATGACCTTCAACCCGAACGCTGACATCAGCACCAACCGGACGAGCCGCCGCGGCCGGAATACGGCGATCGCCGGAGGCGGTGTCGGTGTGGTCGGCCTCCTCGTCTTCCTCATCGGTCCCCTCCTCGGCGTCGACCTCACAGGGCTCATGGGCAGCACGATGCTCGACAGCGGCGAGCAGCAGGGAACCTCGAACGAAGCGGCGATGCTCCAGTGCGACACCGGCGAGGACGCCAACCGCTCGACCGACTGCCGGATGGCCGGCGCACAGGTCGTCCTCGACGACTACTGGGCGCAGAATGTCGAAGGGTACACCCCGCCGCGCCTGACGATCGTCGACGGTCAGACACCCACCCAGTGCGGCACAGCCTCGAACGCGGTCGGCCCCTTCTACTGCCCACCCGAGCGCGGGGTCTACATCGACCCGTCGTTCTTCGACGTCATGCGCCAGCAGTTCGGCGCCTCCGCCGACGACCTCGCGCAGCTCTACATCGTCGGGCACGAGTGGGGCCACCACATCCAGAACATCACCGGCACGATGGAGAAGTACCCGAACAACGGCACCGGACCGGAGAGCAACGGTGTGCGCACGGAGCTTCAGGCCGACTGCTACGCCGGAGCGTGGCTCGGCGACGTCACCACGCTCACCGACGACAACGGCACTCCGTACCTCGAGCCGCCGACGCAGAAGCAGCTCGACGACGCCCTCAACGCGGCATTCGTCGTCGGCGACGACTACATCCAACAGCAGTCGGGCTTCGTCAACCCCGAAAGCTTCACGCACGGCACGAGCGAGCAGCGTCAGCGCTGGTTCACCAGCGGCTACAACGAGGGCCTCGGCAGCTGCGACGCGTTCGCCGTACCCGGCAGCCAGCTCTGACCGTTTCCCGAAGCAGACCCTGACCGTGCGGCGAGCCCGCCCTGACCGCGCGGCGAGCCCGCCCTGGCCGCGCGGCACACAGAGACGAGACACCTCTTCCGCGGTTATCCATACCGTGATATGAATTACGGGTCAGCACCCGCATGCATCAAGGACGATCCATGTCTCACCTCTTTCCGCACCTCTTCGAGCCGATCACCCTGGGTCCTCGGACCATCCGAAACCGCATCGTCTCATCCGGTCATGACACGGTCCTCGCCGACCATGGGCAGATCGGCCCCGACCTCGTCGCCTACCACGAGGCCCGGGCACAGGGAGGCTGCGGACTCATCGTCCTCCAGGTCTCCGGCGTCCACGAGACCGCCCGCTACACCAACCACGTCCTCATGGCCACCGATGACTCCGCGATCCCCGGCTATCGCGCCGTCGCCGAGGCCGTCCACCGCCACGGCGCGACGATCTTCGCCCAGCTCTTCCACCCCGGCCGCGAGGTCATGGACGGCGACCAGGGCATGGCACCCCGTGCCGTCGCTCCGAGCGACGTCCCGGAGGAGCGGTTCAGAGTCGTCCCCGAAGCCCTGAGCACCGCCACGGTCAAGGACATCATCGCCGGGTACGCGGACTCCGCGGCGCGGATCGCCTCGAGCGGCATCGACGGCGTCGAGATCGTCGCCAGCCACGGCTACCTGCCCATCCAGTTCTTCAACCCGCGCATCAACACCCGCACCGACGACTACGGCGGAACCCCGGAGAACCGACGCCGCTTCCTCACCGAGGTCGTCGAGGGCGTCCGCGCCGCAGTCGGCGACGATGTCGTCGTCGGCCTGCGGATCTCCGGGGAGGAGAAGACCGAGGACGGCCTCGTCGCCGACGAGATCCTCGACCTCATCGGCCACCTCGATGCCCTCGACTGTCTCGACTACTACTCCGTGACCGCCGGGGACTCCTCGACCCTCCAGGGCGCCGTCCACATCGTCCCCTCGATGCAGATCGACCCGGGATACGCGACGACCCTGTCCGCACAGGTGAAGAAGGTCACCGACAGGCCGGTCATGGTCGCCGGCCGGATCAACCAGCCGCACGAGGCCGAAGCGGCGATCGCCGAAGGCCGCACCGATATGGCGATCATGACCCGGGCGATGATCTGCGACCCGGACATCGCAGAGAAGTCCGCGCGCGACGCCGTCGACGAGATCCGCGCGTGCATCGGCTGCAACCAGGCCTGCATCGGCCACTTCCAGATGGGCGTGCCCATCTCGTGCATCCAGCACCCTGAGACCGGCCGCGAGCTCACCTTCCTGCCCCGCCCGCGCGTGCGCCGGGCCGAGCGCGTCCTCGTCATCGGCGGGGGACCGGGCGGTCTCAAGGCAGCCGCCGTCGCCGCCGAAGCAGGACACGACGTCGTCGTCTGTGAAGCGAAGCCCCACCTCGGCGGGGCCGTCCTGCTCGCCCAGACCCTGCCGTACCGGGCGGAGTTCGGTGGGGCCGCGACGAACCTGACCGCCGAGGCGGCCCGCGCCGGAGCCGAGCTGCGCACGTCGACGCCGGTGACCCAGGACGTCCTCGACGATCTCGCCCCCGATCATGTCATCGTCGCCACCGGCGCCGTCGAGCGGATGCCCGCTCTCGAGATCGCCGACGACGCCCTCGTCATCGGGGCCCGCACCTACCTCACCGAGGAGCCGACCCTGCCGACCGGGCGCATCCTCGTCGCCGACTGGAAGGGCGACTGGATCGGGTTGGGAATCGCGCTGCGCCTCGCCGAGGCGGGCCGGCCCGTCACGCTCGCCACCGCCGCGAACTTCGCGGGAGCAGCGATCCAGCAGTACACGCGCACCTTGCTCGTCTCGCAGGCGATGCGGGCCGGGGTCGAGTTCCTGGCCGACGCGCGCCTGGTCGGCATCGACGAGGACACGGGCTACCTCCAGTCGACGCTGTGCGAGATCGTCCACGAGGTCGCGGGGGTGACGGCGACCCTCGTCTCCGCCGCGCCCCGTTCGTCCACCCCGGACCTCGACTTCAGGGGAGCGGACGTCACGGTCATCGGCGATGCCCTGGCCCCGCGCACCGTCGAAGAGGCCGTCTACGAAGGGCTCGTCGCCGCGACAAACCTCTCCCGCACCGAGGCGGTCGGAGCGTGAGCCCGCGACCTCAGCTCGACCCCGCCGAGGTTGCCGCGAGACGCTCGGCGATCCTCGAGGCGACGATCGACGAGATCGTCCGGCGCGGACCCGAGAACGTGCGGATGAAGGACGTCGCCGCCGGTGCCGGAGTCTCCGTCGGCACGGTCCAGTACTACTTCGCCTCCCGCGACGACCTCCTCGTCGAGGCGTTCTCCGCCCACAGCCGAGCCGTCATCGCGGCGATCGCGGACCTCTCCGGCGGATCGGGGACCGCATGGCAGCGGCTCCGGTCGACCTTCGCCGCCGTCCCGACCGTCGGGTCCCACGAGCAGCGGGCGATCGTCTGGGTCGAACTCGTCGCCGCATCCCGCCGCAGTCCCGTTCTCAAGGATTCCGTCGCCGAGGTGTTCGCCGGGTGGCGGACCCACCTCCGTGATCTCATCGCAGGGGGAATCGCCGAGGGCTCCTTCACCCCGCGCATCGGCATCGACCTCATCGTCGACACCCTCATCGCGCAGATCGACGGTTTCGATCTCGCCGTCGCGGCGGGACGGACCGACTTGCGACCCGACCGGATGAGCACGTCGCTCGAAGCGACGGCCGCGTCGCTCCTCGGCGTCGACGCCGCAGCGGCGGCTCACCGGTGACGCGGCTCACCCTGGCATCAGCGCTGCACTGACGCGGCTCGCCCCGGGCCTCAGTCCGGCACTGGCCGAGCCCCGCTGTCAGAGCCTGGCGATGGTCTGGACGTCGTCGCGGAACTCCCGGGCCGTCTCCTCGGACACGGTCGCCCTGGTCGCCCGCAGCGCGTCGAGGTAGTTCTCCGTCGTGAGCACGTCCGTGCGGGCGTCGATGGGCACCCGGTCCTTGCCGAGCGAGGCGGCCAAGGCCTCCTGCGAGGCCCGTCTGGCCGCGTACTCGATGTCGGCCGGGGTGAGCCCGCTGCTGGCATCGACGAGTGCGTCGACGTCGATGTCGCCGATGACGTGGTCGGGGATGTAGCGGGACCAGATGGCGTGCCGGGCGGTCTCGTCGGGCAGGCCGATGGGGATGACGTAGTCGAAGCGGCCATGCCGGAGGAATGCGGCGTCGAGGGCCCGGACGAAGTTCGTCGCACAGATGAGCAGCCGGCCCTCCCGGTCCCGGAACTCCGCGACCTGTTTGAGGAGCTCGTTCGTCACCCCCTGGGTCGGCGACGGCGGTTCGCCGCCGCGCTTCGAGGCGATCTCCTCGACCTCGTCGATGAAGACGACCGCATGCTCGAGCTCGCCGATCTGCTCGAACGAGGTCCGCAGACCCGCGGCCACCCCACCGGGCTCCCCGGACAGGCGGGAGGGGAAGAGCTCGACGAACGGCCAGTCGAGACGGGAGGCCACCGCCTTCGCAAACGTCGTCTTCCCGGTGCCGGGAGGACCGAAGAGCATGACCGCCCGTGGTGGGACGACACCGAAGTGATCGGCGAGGTCGGGTTCGGACAGGGGCACGACGAGACGATCCTCGAGCATGTCCTTCTCCTCCTGCATTCCGCTCACCGCATCCCACAGATGGCGGGGGAGGATGCGGCCGCCGACGCTGCGGAGCAGATCGAGCTCGCGCCGCTGCACCGGCATCTGCCGTTCGAGATAGCGCAGCTGCGAGCGGACCTGGAAGCCGTTGGACTCGAGCCCCGCGAACGCCGGGGACTCCTCAGGCACGAGGATCGAGAGCTTCCCCAGCCCCAGCGGCATGAAATGGCGTTCGAGGGCGTCAAGCAGCCCCGCCTCGGCGTGCTCACCCTGTCCGGACTCATCGGCCACCTCGGCGAGGACATGGAAGAAGACGATCCACCCCTGGGCGTGCGCGGCCCGGCCGACGGCGGCACCGACGATCTCCTCACCGCGGACGGCGACGACGGCATGGTCGTTCTGGCACGACGCGATGACCTCGGGCAGCGAATAGACGGGGGCGGCGGGGGAGGCCTGCGCCGCCTCCCAGAGGCGGACGATCCCGTCGAGGTCGTCGTCGTGGAAATCGCGGATGCGTGTGCGGCTCATCGAACTCTCCTTCGGTGCAGTCGTCACGGGGCGTGAGCACAGCCTATGTGATCTGCGTCTCAGCCGACCACCTCGGCGCGCCTGGACCGGTTCCCCGCAGGTGAGGGCGGCGGCGGTATCCTGGTTCCATGGCGATTCTCGGGGACAGTGCGGCGACCGCCGCGATCGAAGCGTTCGGCACCGTCGGCACGGCAATGGTGACTCCGTTCAACGACGACGGGACCATCGACTGGGCGGGCGTGGAGAAGGTCGCCGACCACCTCGTGAACCTCGGCAACGACATGCTCGTCGTCTCCGGCACCACGGGGGAGTCCCCGACGACGACCGACGACGAGAAGATCGAACTCCTCCGCGTCGTCCGCGGTGCCGTGGGCACCCGCGCGAAGCTCATCGCCGGCACCGGGAACAATGTCACCGCGCACACGGTTGACCTCAGTGAGCGCTCGGCAGCCGCCGGCGCGGACGGCCTCCTCGTCGTCACCCCTTACTACTCGAAGCCGACGCAGCCGGCGATCGCCGCGCACATGCGGGCGGCGGCGGACTCCACGGACCTGCCCGTCATGCTCTACGACATCCCCGGTCGCTCCGGGGTGCCGATCACGACGGAGACGCTCCTCGGACTCGCCGACCACCCGAACATCCTCGCGGTCAAGGACGCCAAGGGCGACCTCTTCGCCTCGCAGACGGTGATGGCCGAATCGTCCCTCGTCTACTACTCGGGGGAGGACGCCCTCAACCTTCCGCTACTGGCCATCGGCGCCCTCGGACTCGTCTCCGTCGCCGGACACGTGTGCTCCGACCGCTTCGCGGCGATGGTCCAGGCCGTCTACGACAACGACCTCGACACAGCGAGGCGGCTGAGCTACGAGACCGCCGGCGTCGTCGACGCCCTCATGAACCACATGCCGGGAGTGATCTCGGCGAAGGCCGCATTGCAGGCCCAGGGAATACTGACCAACCGCGGTACCCGGATGCCGCTGCTCCCAGCAGATGAGGAGCAGACGGCGTTCGTCACCGCCCAACTGACCAGGAGTGGTTACCTCAGTGAATAACGCATTGACCCAAGAGCTCGGTCCACCGCCGAAGATGGACCCGGAAGCGGTCCGCATCGTCGCCCTCGGCGGCCTCGGCGAGGTCGGGCGCAACATGACCGTGTTCGAATACCACGGCAAGATCCTCATCGTCGACGCCGGCGTCCTCTTCCCCGAGGAGGAGCAGCCCGGCGTCGACCTCATCCTCCCCGACTTCTCCTACCTCGACGACCGCCTCGACGACATCGTCGGCCTCGTCCTCACCCACGGCCACGAGGACCACATCGGAGCCGTGCCCTACCTCCTCAAGCGCAAGCCCGACATCCCGATCCTCGGCTCGAAGCTGACGATCGCGCTCATCGAGGCGAAGCTCAAGGAGCACCGGATCAAGCCGATCACCCGCGTCGTCGCGGCCGGTGACACCGACCAGCTCGGGCCCTTCGACCTCGAGTTCGTCGCCGTCAACCACTCGATCCCCGACGCGCTCGCCGTCTTCATCCGCACCGGTGCCGGCAACATCCTCCACACCGGTGACTTCAAGATGGACCAGCTCCCGCTCGACGGCCGGATCACGGACCTGCGCGCCTTCGCCCGCCTCGGCGAGGAGGGCGTCGACCTGTTCATGACGGACTCGACGAACGCCGAGGTCCCCGGCTTCACCGCGCTCGAGAAGGACATCGGCCCGGTGCTCGAGAACCTCTTCGGCCACGCCGAGCGCCGCATCATCGTCGCCTCGTTCTCCTCGCACGTCCACCGCGTGCAGCAGGTGCTCAACGCCGCGAGCGCGCACGGACGCAAGGTCGCCCTCGTCGGCCGGTCGATGGTGCGCAACATGAAGATCGCCGCCGACCTCGGCTACCTCGACGTGCCCAAGGGCGTGCTCATCGACATCAAGGACGTCGACGACCTGCCCGACGACCAGGTCGTGCTCATGTGCACCGGGTCCCAGGGCGAGCCGATGGCAGCGCTCTCCCGCATGGCCAACCGCAACCACCGCATCGAGGTCGGCGACGGCGACACCGTCATCCTCGCCTCCTCGCTCATCCCCGGCAACGAGAACTCGGTGTTCAAGGTCATCAACGGCCTCATGAAGCTCGGCGCGAAGGTGATCTCGAAGGCCGATGCGAAGGTCCACGTCTCCGGTCACGCGTCCGGCGGCGAGCTCCTCTACTGCTACAACATCGTCAAGCCCCGCGGCGTCATGCCCGTCCACGGCGAGTGGCGACACCTGCTCGCCAACGCCCGCCACGCCGAGGCGACCGGGGTCGATCCCGACAACATCGTCCTCGCCGACGACGGTTGGGTCGTCGACCTCAAGGACGGCCACGCCGAGGTGGTCGGTGCCGTCGACTGCAACTACGTCTTCGTCGACGGTTCGTCCGTCGGTGAGATCACCGAGGCGGATCTCAAGGACCGTCTCGTGCTCGCCGGTGAGGGCTTCGTGACGATCTTCCTCGCCGTGAACTCGCAGACGAAGACGCTCATCGCCGGCCCTGAGATCCATGCCCGCGGCGTCGCCGAGAACGACTCCGTCTTCGACTCGATCATCCCCAAGGTGACCAAGGCCGTCGAGGAGGCACTCGAGTCGGGGACGACGGACCAGTACCAGCTCCAGCAGGTCGTGCGCCGCACGGTCGGGCGCTGGGTGTCCTCGAAGCTGCGGCGCAAGCCGATGATCGTCCCCATGGTCGTCATCGTCTGAGGATCTGCGCGGTCGCCGGCGGCCGGTCGCTTGTCGGCGGCCGCTGGGTGCTGCTTGAGCGCGGTGAGCCGACACGCGCGTGGTGATTTCACCGCGCCTGTGTCGGTTCACCGCGCTTTTGCCGTGTGTGCGGTGGCATGGCGGGCGGATTGCCCGGAGTCGAGGACGCCCAGTGTCGATTCTGGACGCTCGAATCGACACTGCGGGTCCTCAAGTCGCGGGGGAGGGCGGCCGACGCCCGCCGGCGTCAGGCTGAGCGCCCGCTCGCGCCCAGTGCCCACCACGTCAGGCGTTCGCGACGAGCGGCTTTCCTGCCGACTTCCGCGCGAGGACGACGAGGACGATGAGGCCGACGACGACCGCGCTGAGCACCACCGTGCCCGAATTCGCGCCCAGGCCGTTGATGCCGATGAACGCGAGCGCACCGGCAGTGAGCGCGTAGACGAGCATGGGGATCGACGTGCGCCGGATGAGCTCGCCCTCGCGCCCGATGAGACCGACCGTCGCCGAGGCGGCCACGACGTTGTGGACGGCGACCATGTTTCCCGCCGCCCCGCCGACGGCCTGTGCGGCCACCACCGTCTCCGGCGAGGCCGCGCCGATCGCGACGCCGGTGGAGAACTGGAACTGGGAGAACATGATGTTCGAGACCGTGTTCGATCCCGCCACGAATGCGCCGAGCGCCCCGATGAAGGGGGCGAGCAGGGGCCAGGCGTCGCCGACGGTGGAGGCGGCCGCCTCGGCGAGGGTGACCGGCATCGAATCGAGGCCCGCGTTGTTGTAGTCCGACCCGGAGTTGATGAACACGCGCACGAGCGGCAGGGAGCACAGGAGTGCGACGGCGGCTCCGGCGATCTGGCCCCCGGCGATCCGCCACGACGACCCGATCTGCTCCTTCGTCATCCGGTGGATGAGGTAGGTCAGTCCGCACGCGAGGACGAAGATCGCGCCGGGCGACCAGAGCAGATCCATGTTCTGGTTGATCGGGGTTCCGAAGATCCCCTCGATCTTGATCACGGCCGGACCGTTGAGGAACTCCTTGATCGGGGGCACGTTGCGGGTGATGAGGAGGAGGGCGACGACGATGAGGTAGGGCGCCCAGGCTCGGGCCAGTGACATCTTCTTCTGCAGGTGCGCGGCCTCGTCGGCGGGGTCGACGGTGCCCATCCAGAAGGCCGGCCACATCGATCGGGGCGCGAAGTCCCAGACCGTCTTCGGCATGAGGAATCCCATGCGGGAGGTCGTGACGACGATGGCCAACCCGATGAGCCCGCCGAGCAGGGAGGGGAACTCAGGACCGAGGAACATCGCGACGAGGATGTAGGGCACGATCATCGCGAACGCGGAGTAGATCGCGAATGGGGCGACGGCGAGTCCATCGGCGAACCGGCGCCGCTCCCCGAAGAACCCGGTCATCAGGCACGCGAGCAGCAGCGGGATGAGGATGCCGCACACCGCGTGGATGAGGGCGACCTGGACGGCGGTGTGGGCGACGAACTGCGACTGGTCGAGGCCGAGCTGGGCGGCGCGGGCGGCGACGTCGGGCGACATGGACCCTTCCTCCTGGGACAGGCCGGTGCCGATGCCGACGATCATCGGGGTGCCCACGGCACCGAAGCTCACCGGCGTCGACTGGATGATGAGCCCGGCGAGGACCGCGGCGATCGCGGGGAACCCGAGGGCGAGCAGGAGCGGGGCGACGACGGCGGCCGGGGTGCCGAAGCCGGCGGCGCCCTCGATGAAGGACCCGAAGAGCCACGCGACGATGATGACCTGGACCCGCCGGTCGGGGGAGATGGAGACGAAGCCTGCGCGGATCGTCTCGATGGCGCCGGACCGGGTGATCGTCGCGAGCAGGAGGAGTGCGCCGAAGACGATCCACAGCAGTCCGATCGCCACGAGCAGGCCCTGGACGACGGAGGCGGCGATCGTCACCCATTCGATCTGCCATGCGAAGTTCGCGACGAGGGCTGCGGCGATGAGTCCGACGGGCATCGCGTACTTCGCCGGCCAGCGGAAGCCGATGAGGAGGACGCCCGCGAGCAGGATCGGAGTGAGGGCGAGAAGGGCGGCTACGGCAAGGTTGTCCATCGTCGTTCCGATCCGTGGCGACGCTGCCACTGGTAGGGGAGCCGCGGTGGGCACGGCCTCTGGTGTCATCTTTGCCCGGACCGATGTCCCTGGTCAAGGGTGCAGTCCGCTCGCCGAGGCGGGGTGAGGTCGATCGGTCGGGTGGCGTCATCGGTCCGCCGAGGTGGCCCGCCGCCCCCGGCGAGGCGGCCCCCACCCCCGCCGAGGCGGCCCAGCTGTGCCCGCCCGACCGTCAACCTGGCCGCCAGCCCATCCTCCCAACCGGCCTGGTCCGGACGCCAAGGTCGCCTGTGGGTCTTGAGTCGGCTCGCCAGGGCCGATAATGTCGTCAGTGTCGGGCGTCACACGACCTCCGGCAGGAGAGCTCCACCCGGAGAACTCCGGCTGGGGACCTCCACCAGGGGCGTGGGCCGCTCGCTCGCACACAGCGCACCGCTGGCAGTCGGCTGCCCGCGGCTGACGAAGGAGTCGGAGCTCATGACGTTCATCCCCAGAGAGTCAGACGAGACGATTCCCGGCCTGCCCGAGGTCGTCGACGCCGACACGTGGCGCAACGAACGCGCCCAGCTCCTCGACCGGGAGAAGGCCCACACCGCCGAGGCGGACGCCATCGCCGCCGCCCGTCGCACCCTGCCGATGGTCGAGATCGACGGTGACGCCGAGGTCCATGGCGAGGACGGCGCGGTCGCCTTCCGCGAGCTCTTCGACGGCCGCGACGAACTCATCGTCTACAAGCACATGTGGTACGACGGCGCACCCCATCAGGGTCAGTGCGAAGGCTGCACCGCCGTGGCCTGGAGCCTCCAGGACTCCGTCTACCTCAACGCCCGCGGCGTCTCCTTCGCCGTCCTCACCTCCGGGGCGTGGTCCGAGGTCCGCCCGTACGTCCACTTCATGGGATACGAGCAGCCGTGGTTCTCCGTCCGCGGTCTCGACGAACCGCTCGGTGGGGACATGGGGTCCCTGCTCAGCTTCGTTCGCCGAGGCGACCGGGTGTTCCTCACGTATTCGACGACCGGACGGGGTGTCGAACCGGTGACCGGGTTCCTCGGTCTCCTCGACATGACTCCCTTGGGTCGGCGCGAGGGGTGGGAGGACGTGCCCGAGGACTGGCCTGAGGTCCCCGACGCGGGATCGCCCGTCGGCGGACGCGGGTCGCCGGTCGGATGGTACTGGCGCACCGACGACGCGGGACGGGCCACATGGGGCCCGACATCGCGCCCGGTTCCCCAGTGGACGCGGCACGGCGCGGCGCCGGTGACCTCGCTCGGACGCGACGGCCACGGTCACTGAGAACCGCGCCGCGTCGCCCGACGCTGAGACCGGGCGCCCCCGGTCCCCTTCGCGGGGCGCAGGCACGCGGCCCCTGGTGCTGGGCACCCGTCCGGGGTCCCCGACCCCGACGCCACGAACGGGCCATTCTCGGGGTGGTCCCGCCTCGGCGAGGGGGTGTGCGGACACGGCTCCGGCAGAGGTTTGACGAGACGTGGATCACGTCATAGTCTTTTCGGTGTGTGAACAATAAATTTCACGATGTGAAAGTTTCGCCGGTCAAACCCCGTTGCCAGCGATACTCGACGCACCGCAGAGGTGCTGTAGAAGGAGAACCACCGATGACTGCTCATATCGAGAACCTCGACGTTCCCGCAGGGATGGAGATCAGGGGCGAGCTGCCCGACGGGGCGGAGAAGGTGCTCACCCCGCAGGCGCTCGAGCTCATCGCCGAGCTGCACCGGAAATTCAACGGGGACCGCCTCGAGCGTCTCGAGGCCCGCCGGGTGCGCCAGCAGGAGATCGCGAACGGCGCCGACCTCGACTTCCTTCCCGAGACCAAGGAGATCCGCGAGGACGAGACCTGGCAGGTCGCCCCGCCTGCGCCCGGCCTCGAGGACCGTCGCGTCGAGGTCACCGGCCCGACGTACAAGAAGATGACGATCAATGCGCTCAACTCGGGTGCGAAGGTGTGGCTGGCCGACCAGGAGGACGCGAACACCCCGCAGTGGGACTCGGTCATCGGCGGTCAGATCAACCTCCTCGACGCCCTCACCCGCGAGATCGACTTCACCTCGCCCGAGGGCAAGGAGTACACGCTCGCCCCCGACGAGGAGCTGCCGACGATCGTCGTCCGCCCCCGCGGGTGGCACATGCCGGAGAAGCACATCCTCGTCGACGGTGAGGAGACCTCGGGGTCGCTCGTCGACTTCGCGCTCTACTTCGCCACCGCCGGGCAGCTCCAGATCGAGAAGGGCAAGGGCCCGTACTTCTACCTTGCGAAGATGGAGTCCCACCTCGAGGCGCGCCTGTGGAACCAGGTCTTCGAGCACGCTGAGGACTCCTTCGGCCTCGCCCGCGGCACGATCCGCGCGACCGTGCTCATCGAGACCTATCCGGCGGCGTTCGAGATGGAGGAGATCCTCTACGAACTCCGCGAGCACTCCGCGGGCCTCAACGCCGGCCGCTGGGACTACATCTTCTCCGTCATCAAGAACTTCCGCTCCCGCGGCTCCGACTACCTCCTGCCCGACCGTTCGGACGTGACGATGACGGTGCCCTTTATGCGTGCCTACACCGAGCTGCTCGTGCGCACGTGCCACAAGCGCGGGGCGCATGCGATCGGCGGCATGAGCGCGTTCGTCCCGGCCAAGGACCCCGAGGCCAACGAAGCGGCGTTCGCCAAGGTCCGCGAGGACAAGTCCCGTGAGGCCGGCAACGGCTTCGACGGCTCGTGGGTCGCCCACCCGGGCATGGTCGCCCTGTGCAAGGAGGTCTTCACCGAGACCCTCGGCGACAAGCCCAACCAGATCGACAACAAGCGCGAGGATGTCTCCGTCACCGCCGCCGAGCTCCTCGGCGTCAAATCCACCCCGGGTGCCATCACCGAGGCGGGGCTGCGGACGAACATCAGCGTCGGCATCCAGTACCTGCGGGCGTGGCTCGAGGGCAACGGTGCGGTCGCGATCCACGGGCTCATGGAGGATGCGGCGACCGCCGAGATCTCCCGCTCCCAGGTGTGGCAGTGGCTCGACGCAGGCGTCGAACTCGACACCGGTGAGAAGGTCACTCGGGAGCTCGTCGAGAAGCTCGTCGCCGAGGAGGTCGCGAAGCTTCCCGGTGACGAATCCGACTGGAAGGACGCCACCGACCTCTTCCTCTCCGTGGCCGTCGCCCCCGACTACGTCGACTTCCTCACCCTGCCCGCGTACGCGAAGATGGCCTGAGGTCTGAGGTCTGAGGCCTGAGGCCCTGAGGCCCTGAGGCCTGAGGCCCTGAGGCCCTGAGGCCTGAGGCCCTGAGGCCTGCGGCGCGAGGCCCTGAGGCCTGAGGCGCGGGCGTCGTCCGGCGATCAGGCGGCACCGACGCGGTGATCCGACACTCCGCAACCACCGACGCGGTGATCCGACAAAAACGCGGTCAGCAGACCGCGTTTTTGCCGGATCACCGCGTTGTTGTTTCTGGTCGGTTGTGTCACCGCGTTGTTGTCGATGTGGTCCAGTGGTGTTCCCTCGCCGAGGCGGGGCCGGGGTCACGATGTCGTCGTGGAGTCGGCGAGGGCGTCGAGTTCGCGGGGGAGCGTGCGCATCCCGACCAGCGGGGAGATGAGCACCGGCAGGGCGGAGAGCACGGCGAGGCCCGCGAAGATCCACAGTGTGGCAACGATGCCGATCCCCTGCGCGATGGTCCCGCCGAGGAACGCGCCCACGGGCATCGGACCCCACACGAGGAAGCGGATCGAGGCGTTCATCCGCCCGAGCAGCGGCTTCGGGCACAGCCGCTGGCGGAAGCTCACCTGCGTGACGTTGTAGACGACGACGCAGCATGAGAGGACGAGCCACCCGATGAGCAGCGTCGGCAGCGACGGGAGGACGGAGGCGAGGGGGACGGCGAGTGAGGTGAGGCCGGACAGCGTCGCCGAGACCGCGATCGAGCGGCCCTCGCCGATAACCTTCTGCACCCACGACGAACTCAGTGCCCCGACGATGCCGCCGACGGCACCAAGGGACATGACGAGTCCGAGTTGGAACTGGTTGAGGTCGAGGGTGCGCAGCGCGTAGAGGACGAGGAGTGCGAAGATCGCCGAGGAGGCGAAGTTCGACAGGCCCGTGCATGCGACGATCCGGCGCAGCAGCGGGTGTCCGAAGACGAAGGCGAGGCCCTCGCGGATGTCGGCGACGAGCGTCGGTCTGCTGTCGGGCTGTGGCGTGTCTTCGCGGTGGCGGATGCGGCTGACGAAGAGGCTCGAGAGTCCCATGCACACGCTCGTCACCGCGATCGTCAGTGGTCCGCCGATGAGGCCGACAAGTCCTGACGCCGTCGAGGGGCCGACGACGAGGGCGGTCTGCTGGCTCGCCTGAAGTTTGCCGTTGCCGTCGCCGATCTGGTCGCCCGCGACGATCTCGGGCAGATAGGACTGGTTCGCGACGTCGAAGAAGACGGTGACGACGCCGACGCATGCTGCGACGATGCAGAGCTGGACCATGGTGAGCAGGTCGAGCGCCCACGCGAGCGGGATCGTGAGGAGGAACGCGGCGCGGAGCAGATCGCCTGCGACGATGACCTGCTGCTTGCGCATCCGGTCGACCCAAGCGCCGGCCGGGAGGCTGATGAGGAGGAAGGCGGCGTTCTCGAGCGCGGCGAGGACGCCCATCTCGAACGCGTTCGCCTCGAGCAGCTGCACGGCGATGAGAGGGAGGGCGAAGAGGACGAGCTGGTTGCCGAAGACGGAGACAGTGTCGCCCATCCACAGCTGCCGGAAGTCGTGGTGGCGCCACAGAGAGCGTGGTCCGGTCGGAGAGCCAGAGCTCGACGACGAAGTCGGCAGAGCGCTGTCCGCGGGTGAGGACCTTGGCTCGGTCTGTGTCGCAGTGTCGCTCGACGGTGCTGTCGGGGGCATGCTGCTTGACGACGTGCTTGCGTTCGACGGTGAGTCCGGGGGAGTGGTGCTCGGGCACGATTCCGCCGGCTCTGACTGAGAGGCCGGTGCGGGCAGCGGTGAAGGCATCGGGGGCGGTGTCGTCGGCACCGGTGTAGTCGGCGGATCAGTAGCGTCGTCTGTGCTCATGGGCTCTTCTTCGAGTCAGCGGGAATCACAGCAGTGATTGAGTTCTCTCAATCAGTAGTCTGACACCACTGCGCTCGGCGGACAATGCCCCATTACGAAGTGATTGACTTCTCTCAACCGTTGGCTAGCGTTGACGGCATGAATGCGGAGACGCCATGAACGCGAAGCCGGCAATGCCTGGCGAGGGGCGAGAAGGCCCACCGCCAAGCACTGGCCGCGACAGCGAGCCCCTGACCCGCGGCGCCGAGCGCCCCACCCGCGACGCCGAGCGCCCCACCCGCGACGCCGAGCGCCCCACCCGCGACGCCGAGCGTGTCGCCGTGGCGATCGAGCGCCGCGACGCCACCGACGCAGAGGCAAAGGCGCTCGCCTCGAGTGTGCGGCTCCGGATACTGCGCCTGTGCCTCAATGAGGCGCTGACCAACCGTGAGATCGCCGAGGCGACCGGGCTCAATCCTGCGACCTCCCTCCACCACGTGCGGATGCTCGCCGACACCGGGTTCCTCGCGGCCCAGGAGGTGCGCCGCGGTCGCCGCGGCGCACGGGAGATCCCGTACCTCGCGACCGGCAAGAGCTGGTTCATCGACGCCGGTGACGTGACGAACCCGATGATCGATGCGTTCTCCGCGGAGTTCTCGGCAGCTCCGTATGAGGAGCGGACGATGAGTCGGATGGCCGCGATGCTCACCGCTGAGGAGGTCGACGAGTTCCGGCAGCGACTCGAGGACCTGCTCGAGGACTTCCGCTCCCGGAACTCCGCTGCCCGCAGTGACGGCGCCGAGGCGCGCGAGTGGGCGGTCTTCGTCGCCATGCACCCGAGCGCGCGCACCAGTTCTCCCGGCGACCGCCTCGGCGGCCCCGACGACGAGCAGCCACCGACGCGGTGATCCGACACAAACGCGGTGACGCGACGCCCCTCCGAACACCGACGCGGTGATCCGACAAAAACGCGGTTAGCAGACCGCGTTTTTGTCGGATCACCGCGTCGAAGCAACACGACCCTCAAGGCGCGCCGAGACCTCCGGATTTGCAGGCCCCGCGCGCCGAATCGCCCTAGGATATGGAGCATGGCGACCAGAACGACTTCCCCCGCTTCTGGTACCGGAAAGCGCTCTGCCTCTAAGGCGGCCTCCAAGGCGAAGGGCGGTTCCGGACAAGCGGGGACCGAAGACCCCGGGACAAACGTTGTCACCGGTGCGTGGAGGGGAGTGGCCCACATGGCCGGAAACCGTGCGCGAAAGATCCTCAGTGACGAACCGGACGAGCAGTCACCGACGAAGAGGGACGGCACGGCCTTCTTCCTCGTCGGGCTCTCGATCGTCATCGCCGCCTTCGAATGGTGGAACATCCCCGGCGCGATCAGCGATGTGGTCCGCAACGTCGTCGAAGGCACCTTCGGCCGCGTCGCACTCGCCCTGCCGGTGGTCTTCCTCGCCTATGCGATCCGCCTCTTCCTCCGCGGCGACGACAACCGCGGCAACAACCGGATCCTCATCGGCATCGTCCTGCTGCTCCTCTCGGCGGCCGGACTCGCCCACATCGCCGCGGGCAACCCGAGCTTCGTCAACTCCCGCGAGGCGATGGCCAACGGCGGCGGAGCGCTCGGCTTCGTCATCTCCTCCCCGCTCGTCATCGCCACGACCGTCTACGTCGCCGTCCCCCTGCTCGTCCTCCTCGGACTCTTCTCCCTCCTCGTCGTCACCGCGACCCCGGTCCGCGCGATCCCGACCCGGCTCACCGCGCTTTACCAGCGCCTGACCGGCGGAGCCCGGCCGACCCCGAACGCCGAGGATGCCGACACCGCCGAGGCGAACTCGACCGATCTCGTGGCCGAGAACACCCATACCTCGAGCCTCAAACCGGTCATGGGCGCCAAGCGCCGCAGCCGGAAGAAGAAGACCGAGATCCCCGAGCTCGACACCCCCGTCGACGACGACCTCGCCGACAAGGCCTACGACAAGGCCTACATCCGCGAAGAGGAGGTCTCCGACGAGGAGGCCGCGACCACGGTCATCGAGACCGAACCCCAGTTCAAGCCCGGGGAGCGCCGCCCGACGAAGGCCGAACGCGAGGCCTCGGCGCTCAAGAAGGCCATCGGCATGGAGGACGCGCCGACCGTCGCGCACACCGCGAACTCCGCTGCCGCCTCGGCGCCGGTGCCGACGACAAACACCCCGGCACCGCCCCCGACCGAGCAGCTGCCCGAACGCGTCGAACAGCTCACCCTCGCCGGCGACGTCACCTACACCCTGCCGAACTCGGACTACCTCGTCCCCGGACCGCCCGCGAAGGAGCGCTCCGAGGCCAACGACCGCGTCGTCGAGGCCCTGCGCGACGTCCTCGAGCAGTTCAAGATCGACGCCCAGGTCACCGGGTTCTCCCGCGGACCCACGGTCACCCGGTACGAGGTCGAACTCGGTGCGGGCACGAAGGTCGAGAAGGTCACCGCGCTGTCGAAGAACATCGCCTACGCCGTGGCCAGCGCCGACGTCCGCATCCTCTCACCGATCCCCGGCAAGAAGGCGATCGGCATCGAGATCCCGAACTCCGACCGCGAGAACGTCGCCCTCGGCGATGTGCTCCGCTCGAAGGCCGCCCGCAAGACCGACCACCCGATGGTCATGGGCGTGGGCAAGGACGTCGAAGGCGGATTCGTCGTCGCCGACCTCTCGAAGATGCCCCACCTCCTCGTCGCCGGTGCCACCGGTGCCGGTAAGTCGAGCTTCGTCAACTCGATGATCACCTCGATCATGATGCGCGCGACCCCCGACGAGGTGCGCATGATCCTCGTCGACCCCAAGCGCGTGGAGCTGACGATCTACGAGGGAATCCCGCACCTCATCACCCCGATCATCACTAACCCGAAGAAGGCCGCCGAGGCGCTCGAATGGGTCGTGCGCGAGATGGACGCCCGCTACGACGACCTCGCGAACTTCGGCTTCAAGCACATCAAGGAGTTCAACAAGGCCGTCCGCGAGGGCCGCGTGCAGGTGCCGCCCGGGTCCGAGCGGGTCCTCCAGCCCTACCCGTACCTCCTCGTCGTCGTCGACGAGCTCGCCGATCTCATGATGGTCGCCCCCCGCGACGTCGAGGCCTCGATCCAGCGGATCACGCAGCTCGCCCGCGCCGCCGGCATCCACCTCGTGCTCGCCACCCAGCGTCCCAGCGTCGACGTCGTCACCGGCCTCATCAAGGCCAACGTGCCCTCCCGGCTCGCGTTCGCGACGTCCTCGCTCGCCGACTCCCGTGTCGTCCTCGACCAGCCCGGTGCGGAGAAGCTCATCGGGCAGGGTGACGCCCTGTTCCTGCCGATGGGTGCGGCGAAGCCGATGCGCGTCCAGGGTGCGTGGGTGAATGAGTCCGAGATCGAGAAGGTCGTCGAGCACGTCAAGGGCCAGCTCACCCCGAACTACCGCGAGGACGTCGCCGTCGAGGCGCCGAAGAAGCAGATCGACGAGGAGATCGGCGACGACCTCGAACTCCTCCTCCAGGCCGCCGAACAGGTCGTCACCACCCAGTTCGGCTCGACCTCGATGCTCCAGCGCAAGCTCCGTGTCGGCTTCGCGAAGGCCGGTCGCCTCATGGACCTCATGGAGTCCCGCGGCATCGTCGGCCCCTCCGAGGGATCGAAGGCCCGCGACGTCCTCGTCCGCCCCGAGGATCTGCCGGCGACCCTGGCCGTCATCAAGGGGGAGACCCCGCCCGCCGAGGCGGCCGATCCGTCCGCGGGTGCCTCGGCTGCCGATGACTTCGCCGAGGACTTCGACGACGACTACGGTGACTCCGGCGACGAGTACGGTGCGTCCGATGACAGTCGGGGGACCGCCTCGGCGAGGGAGGACCGCTACGGCAACGGCGTCGGCCATGCCGAGGATCTGCGGGTCGGCGACATCGACCCGGAGACGGGACTCGAGGTCGTCGAGGCCTCGGGAGAGGACGCCTGGCAGCTCACCGGCCGCTGAGGCCACGGGCCGTTGTGAGGCGGCCGGCATAACGATTGCGGAGTCGATCGCCCACGATAAGCGGTCGGCTCCGTCTCATTGCCAGGGGTCTCCGATAGGGTTGAGGTGTGAACGAACGAGCTGAGACCCCACCCGAGGCCGCCCCGAGCAACTGGAACCTCCCCAACGCGCTGACTGTCGTGCGGATCCTGCTCGTTCCCGTCTTCCTCGTCTTGCTTCTCAATGACGGCGGGCAGAACATGACGACGCGGTGGTGGGCGCTCGCGGTGTTCCTGCTCGCGATGCTCACCGACAAGATCGACGGCGACCTCGCTCGCAAGTACAACCTCATCACGGACTTCGGCAAGATCGCCGACCCCATCGCCGACAAGTCGCTCATGGCAGCGGCTCTCATCGGCCTCGCCGTCGTCGGCGAGGTCCCGTGGTGGGTGCCCGTGATCATCCTCGTCCGTGAACTCGGCATCACGGTGCTGCGGTTCTTCATGATCCGCATCGCCGTCATGCCCGCCTCCCGCGGCGGCAAGATCAAGACCGTCCTCCAGACCGTGGCGATCGGCCTCCTGCTCCTGTGGAAGCCGCTCGCGTTCCTCGTGCCCGGTGTCGTCGCCGTCGTCCTCCTCGTCATCGCGTGGCTCGTCCTCGTCGCCGCGATCATCGTCACGATCGTCACCGGCGTCGACTACTGCATCCAGGCGGCGAAGCTCGCCCGCGCCGCGCATGCGGGGGAGGCAGGCGCACCTGCCGGCAATGCGGACAGCGGCGGCAACCTCGGCGAACGCAACCGTGGTGGCACTCGCGATGACGGCACTCCGGGCCAGTCACAGTCCGACGATGGCCGCTGACCTTCTCGCGACGTGCCGGGGCATCATCGCCACGTGCACGCGGCTGGGACTCTCGGTCGCCTCGGCGGAATCGCTCACCGCGGGACGCTTCATCTCCACTCTCGTCGACGTCCCCGGCGCCTCCGCGGTCGTCCGCGGGGGACTCGTCACCTATGCCACCGACCTCAAAGCGACCCTTGCCGGGGTCGATGCCGACCGTCTCGAGGAGACCGGACCCGTCGACCCGCACGTCGCCGCGGAGATGGCCGTCGGAGCCGCTCGCGCCTGCATCGCCGACATCGGGGTCTCGTGCACCGGGGTCGCCGGACCCGATCCGCAGGACGGCAAGGAGGTCGGACTCGTCTTCACGGCCGTCGCCTTCGGCTCCCGTGCAGAAGTCCTCGAGCATCACTTCACCGGGGACCGGGAGGCGATCCGGCAGGCCACGGTCGCGACGATGATCGAGCGCCTCGGCGAGTTCACGACGAAGCTCGCGTTCGGTCCCGGTGGGGAATGAGCGCGGAATAAGTTCCCTGTCTCAGCGGTTGTCTCATCACAATGACATACGCACTGAAATGCCACCGCGCCGGTTTCTCCGAAAGGACTGGCAATACCCCGATCTCACCCGCCCAGGTTGGCGCGTCCGCGCGGCCGGGCTGTAAAGTTGAATGCACGATCGCGCGAGCAAAGGGAGGGACGCACAATGTTACTGAGAGTTGAAATCGGCGACGCCCTGCGTTCCGCTCGCCGCCGTCAGGGACGGACGCTGCGCGATGTCTCCACGGGAGCCAGCGTCTCGCTCGGCTACCTCAGCGAGATCGAACGCGGACAGAAGGAAGCCTCTTCCGAACTCCTGTCGGCGATCTGCGAAGCCCTCGATCTCCCCGTCTCGGCGCTGCTCACCGAGGTCTCCGATCGCTTCGCCCTGGCAGAGGGCGTCGAGATCCCGGATACCATCCCGCAGGAGCTCTCGGACAAGATCCTCGGACACCCCGGCGGATACCCGTCTCCGCGGCTGGCAGCCAAGCCGTAATGCGCCACACCCTCTACTGGACCCTCATGAATGAGGAGTTCGGTGAGGCCCGCGCGGCCTCGCTCCACACCGACCTCACCCTGAGCAGCATCGGGTCGATCACCGCCGCCGAGGCGTTCCGCCGCGGCATCGAACCCCGCGACATCTGGATCGCCGTGTGCGATTCGATGGGCGTCCCCGAATCCCGTCGCCTCGGCAAGGAGAAGCCCCGGTCGACGCCGTTCTGACCTCATCCGGGGCTGCGGCATGCCTGGTGGTTCGGACAGATCTTCGCCCGACACGCCGACATATATCGAACACCTGTTCCCATATGGGCTATGCTGGTGAGCGAATCACGGGACCTGTGACCACGAGTGGCCGACTGTCCACAGGGGAGAATCCTCCTCTGTCCTCATGTCAGTGCCGTCTTCTAGCGTTGGTCTCACAGGAAACGACACCTTAGGAGAGGTCATGGCGCGTACACCCAAGAACCTGCAGATCCCCACCGGCGGCGACAAGTCGAAGGCCCTCGACGCCGCCCTCGGACAGATCGACCGCAACTACGGCAAGGGCGCGATCATGCGCCTCGGCGAAGGAGTCCGGGAGCCGATCGAGTCGATCCCGACGGGTTCGGTCTCCCTCGACATCGCCCTGGGCATCGGCGGTCTCCCGCGCGGCCGCGTCGTCGAGATCTACGGTCCGGAGTCCTCCGGTAAGACGACCGTGGCCCTCCACGCCGTCGCGAACGCGCAGAAGGCCGGCGGCATCGCCGCGTTCATCGACGCCGAGCACGCCCTCGACCCCGAGTATGCGAAGAAGCTCGGCGTCGACACCGACCAGCTGCTCGTGTCCCAGCCCGACACCGGTGAGCAGGCGCTCGAGATCGCCGACATGCTCATCCGCTCCGGCGCCCTTGACATCATCGTCATCGACTCGGTGGCGGCGCTCGTGCCCAAGGCCGAGATCGAGGGCGAGATGGGCGACAGCCATGTCGGCCTCCAGGCCCGCCTCATGTCGCAGGCCCTGCGGAAGATCACCGGAGCACTCGCCCAGTCGAAGACCACGGCGATCTTCATCAACCAGCTCCGTGAGAAGGTCGGCGTCTTCTTCGGCTCACCCGAGACCACCTCGGGCGGCAAGGCGCTGAAGTTCTACGCCTCCGTGCGCATCGACGTCCGCCGCATCGAGACCCTCAAGGAGGGCCAGGACGCGATCGGCAACCGCACTCGGGCGAAGATCGTCAAGAACAAGGTCGCCCCGCCGTTCAAGCAGGCCGAGTTCGACATCCTCTACGGCCATGGCATCTCCCGCGAAGGCAGCCTCATCGACATGGGCGTCGACAACGGGATCATCCGCAAGTCCGGTTCGTGGTTCACCTACGACGGCGACCAGCTGGGCCAGGGCAAGGAGAACGTCCGCAACTTCCTCCGCGACAACCCCGGCCTCGCCGAGGAGATCGAGCTGAAGATCAAGCACAAGATGGGGCTGATCAAGGTCGACGAGGATCCCGCCGACGCTCCTGCCGCTGAGGAGTCCGACGACGTCGAGGTCTCGTGAGGCCATGAGCGAGGACCCGACGACGCTCACCGACCTTCGCCGGGCCCTGTCGGACCTCGAGTCTCGACAGGCCGCCGGCGGGACGGGCTTCTTCGCGCGACTCGACGCCGGTGACGCCGAGGAGACGTCGGGCACCGGTTCCGAGGGTGCGGTGGGTTCGACCGAATCCGCCGAGGCGGGGCCGGGTTCGGCACGTTCCGCTCAGGGAGTGCCCGGCGCGGGTCCCAGCGCGGGGGAGTCGGCCGGTACCGTGCCCGACGAGCCGTTCGCGGACTCTCCGGAACTCGCCGAGGCGTATGCGAAGGCGAAGAGGACCGCGCTCAACATGCTCGCGATGCGCGACCACTCGTCGACCGAGCTGCGCGAGAAGCTCCTGCGCCGCGACATCGACCCTGCGGTCGCCGACCGCCTCATCACGAAGCTCGAGCGCTCGAACCTCCTCGCCGACACCCAGTTCGCCCAGCGCTTCGCCAAAGCCCAGCGGGAGAGCCGGAAGCTCTCCCGTTCGGCCCTGCGCCGACAGCTGGTGAAGAAGGGCATCGACGAGGAGACCATCGCCGTGGTCGTCGAGGAGGTCGACGGCGAGGAGGACCTCGCCCGCGAGGTCGCCGAGAAGAAGGCGCGCTCGACCCGGGGTCTCGCCCATGAGGTCCGCGAGCGTCGCATCCTCGGGATGCTCGCCCGCCGTGGCTTCTCCTCGACGATCTGCCTCAAGGTCACTCGAGAGGTCCTCGCTGAGACCTGAGCCGGAGACAGTGGCGTGCTCGACGGCGGTAGAATGGTGGGGCCATGACTGAACTCATCGACGCCCCGCACGCCACCGACGCTCACCCGCGCAGCTACGAGGTGAAGACCTACGGCTGCCAGATGAACGTCCACGACTCCGAACGCCTGTCCGGACTCCTCGACGACGCCGGATACGTTCCCGCCGATGTCGAATCCCAGGCCGACGTCGTCGTGTTCAACACGTGCGCGGTGCGCGAGAACGCCGACAACCGTCTCTACGGCAACCTCGGCCGCCTCGCCAAGGTCAAGGAGCAGCACCCCGGTCTGCAGATCGCCGTCGGCGGATGCATGGCGCAGAAGGACCGCGACACCATCGTCAAGAAGGCCCCCTGGGTCGACGTCGTCTTCGGCACCCACAACATGGGATCCCTGCCCGCGCTGCTCGAACGCGCACGCCACAACGACGAGGCCCAAGTCGAGATCCTCGAAAGCCTCGACGTCTTCCCTTCGACTCTGCCGAGCCGTCGCGAATCCCAGCACTCCGGCTGGGTCTCGATCTCCGTCGGCTGCAACAACACGTGCACGTTCTGCATCGTCCCGAGCCTGCGCGGCAAGGAGAAGGACCGCCGTCCCGGCGACATCCTCGCCGAGGTCGAAGCCCTCGTCGCCGACGGCGTCGTCGAAGTCACCCTGCTCGGCCAGAACGTCAATTCCTACGGCGCCGAATTCCGGGACAAGGGCGCGTTCGCGAAGCTCCTGCGCGCCGTCGGCAACGTCGAGGGCATCGAACGTGTCCGCTTCACCAGCCCGCACCCGGCCGCGTTCTCCGACGACGTCATCGAAGCGATGGCCGAGACCCCCACCGTCATGCCGCAGCTGCACATGCCGCTGCAATCCGGGTCCGACCGGATCCTCAAAGCCATGCGCCGCTCCTACCGGACGAGCCGGTTCATGCGCATCCTCGACTCCGTGCGCGACCGCATCCCCAACGCCGCGATCACTACCGACATCATCGTCGGCTTCCCCGGCGAGACCGAGGAGGACTTCGCAGGCACAATGGACATCGTCCGCCGGGCCCGCTTCTCCCAGGCCTTCACCTTCCAGTACTCGATCCGCCCGGGAACCCCGGCCGCGACGATGCCCGACCAGCTGCCCAAAGAGGTCGTCCAGGAGCGCTTCGAACGCCTCATCGCCCTCCAGGACGAGATCGCGTGGGAGGAGAACCGGGCCCTCATCGGCACCGAGGTCGACGTCCTCGTCACCGGTCTGCCGAGCGCCGACTCCCCGCGCCTGAGCGGTCGCGCCGCCGACAACCGCCTCGTCCACGTCGGACTTCCCGACGGCACACCGGCACCGCGACCCGGCGACTTCGTCACCGCGACCGTCACCGACGCCAAACCCTACTTCCTCCTCGCCGACACCGGGTACAGCGTGCGCCCCTCCCGCGCCGGCGACGCCTACGACCGCGCCCAGGCCGACTCGTGCGGCGCACCGAGCCCTGGCTCATCGGCCGGCGGTGCCACGGTCCTCGGCATGCCGACGATCCGCCCCCGCAGCTGAGATGGGCCGCCTCGCGCTCATCCCCTCAGCCCCCGTTCTCCTTCCCGACGTCGATCTCTCCGAGACAGAGTCCGTCGCCGAGGTGCGCGCCGGGATCCGTGCGACCCTGACCTCAGCCGACCGGTGGGCCCTGCCCGTCGACATGCTCCCGACACTCCTCGGCCTCGGCGGGTTCGGCATCGACCGCGGCATCGACACCCGCACGGGCAAACGCCTCGACGGGGCGGACTGGGTGGAGGCAGCGACCGAGCTCGACGAAGCCGAGCGCGAGCACTGCGTCACCGCCCACCCGGGACTGAGCGTCGCGTCCCTCCACGCGCATGATGCGGGCGTGACCATCGGACCGCTGGGCTCCAGTGACGACATCCTCATCCCGATCGACTTCTCCGCGGCCGCCTCGGCGGACTCACCGCTGGCACCGGTGGCCGGGGCACGCGAATTCGACACCGCCGTCGTCGACGCCGTGCGAGCCGGTGACCTCGAGCGACTGCGCGACCTCGTCGGCAAGGCCGCGGCAGTCCACGCCGACCTCGACCTCCTCGGTCGCGCGCTCGGTACGACAACGACGACCTCTCGTCACCGCACGACCATCATCGTCGACACGACCGTCCACGACGTCCGCACCCTCTGCGCCGAGATCGAGTACTGAGATGGGCGAGCACGCCGAGACCCACGAGCACCCACCCGTCATCACGGTCGTCGGAGCGACGGCGACAGGGAAGTCCGATCTCGCCCTCGACCTGGCAGAGCGCCTCGGCGGGGAGATCGTCAACACGGATGCGATGCAGTTCTACCGCGGGATGGACATCGGCACGGCGAAGCTGCCGCCGGACGAACGCCGCGGAATCCCGCACCACCTCATCGACATCCTCGACGTCACCGATGAGGCGAACGTCCAGACCTTCCAAGAGCAGGCGCGGGCCGCGATCGCCGACATCCGCGCCCGCGGGCACCGGCCGATCCTCGTCGGCGGGTCGGGACTCTACGCCCGTGCCGCAACCGACCACCTCGACTTCCCCGGCACCGATCCGGAGGTGCGCGCCCGACTCGAGACCGAGGTCGACGCCGACCGGTGGGCCGCCCACGCGAAACTCACCGACCTCGACCCCACGGCCGCGGAGAAGATCACCGTCAACGACGTCCGCCGCATCGTCCGAGCCCTCGAGGTCATCGAGCTCACGGGGCAGCCCTTCACCGCATCCCTGCCCGAGTACACGGCGATCGAACCGACGATCCACATCGGCCTCGCCCTCGACCGCAGCACTCTGCACGAGCGCATCGCCGCCCGCGTCGGTCTGATGTGGGACGCGGGGTGGGTCGACGAGGTCCGCACTCTCCTCGACCAGGGGCTCGCCCACGGGAAGACCGCGTCGCGGGCGATCGGCTACGCGCAGATCCAGGACTACCTCGCAGGTGCCATCGACGCCGAGTCCGCCCGGGAATCGACGATCGTGCGCACCCGCCAGTTCGCCCGCCGCCAGGACACATGGTTCCGCCGCGATCCGCGCGTGACCTGGATCGACTCCGGAGTCGCCGAGGCGGGGGCGAAGCTCGACCGGGCCCTGGACATCGTTAGACTGGAGTCATGAATACCCCGTTCGCCGCACTCGCCGGCACCCGGTTCCACAAGGGCCACGGCACCGAGAACGACTTCGTCCTCCTCGAGGATGACGGCGGCGACCTCACCCTCCATCCCGAGACCGTCGCGCTGCTCGCCGACCGGCGCACGGGCCTCGGCGGCGACGGCGTCATCCGCATCGTCCGCTCAGCCGACAGCGGCATCCCCGGCGCCGACGAGCAGGCCGCTGCCGGCGCCGAATGGTTCATGGACTACTACAACCACGACGGCAGCCTCTCCGAGATGTGCGGCAACGGGGTGCGCGTCTTCGCCCATGCCCTGCTCGAGACCAGCCGGGTCCCCGCCGACAGCGAGGAGATCAAAGTCGGCACCCGGGACGGCATCAAGACCGTGCGCATCACCCTCAACCCGGCCCTCGGCGAGACCGAGCCGTCGACGGCGTCGACCCCCGGAGGCCCCGAGGACGCGTGGTACACCGTCGACATGGGCCGTTGGTCGATCGATGAGACCGCCGAGACCCTCGTCACCACCGACGGCATCGACGTCCCCCGACCGGGGCTCTCCGTCGAGACGGGGAATCCGCACACCGTCGTCGCCCTCGCCGAGGCGGCCGAACTCTCCGCAGCCGACCTCCGTGACGCTCCCGTCCTCGACCCCGTGCCCCCGCAAGGGTCGAACGTCGAGTTCATCGTCATGGAACCGGCCCGCAGCGACCTCGCCGGAGGCGAAGGCGCTCTGCGCATGCGGGTGTCCGAACGCGGAGTCGGCGAGACCCGATCCTGCGGCACCGGGGCGTGCGCGGCGGCCATCGCCGCCCACCATTGGGCGGGACCGACCTCACCGTTGCAGTGGCGTGTCGACGTCCCCGGGGGACGCCTGCGCATCGGCATCACTCCTGATGAGGGCGGTGACCAGGGAACCGTCACCCTCGCGGGTCCGGCCGTGCTCGTGGCCACGGGCACGATCGACTGAGCGACCGCCTCGGCGGGGGATGACCTGCTGGAACAGCCCGTGTCGGCGGGGGAGGCTCAGGCGTCCCTGCGGATCGTCAGGATCCGGAAGCCCTTCGACGAGGCGGTGCGCTCGGCGGTGAACCCCTCGCCGAGCATCTCGCGGATCCAGGTGAGCAGCGAATCGGCGCCGAGGTTCTTCGACACGACGAGGTCGGCGCGCCCGCCCGGGGCCAGGCGCGGCAGCCACGTCTCGAGGAGCTCGTGGAGGACGTCCTTGCCGACGCGGATCGGCGGATTCGACCGGATCGTCGTGAACTGCACATCCGCGGGCACCTCGTCGGCGGTGACGGTGCGGACCGAATCGAGGCCGAGCCTGGCCGCATTCGCCGCGGTCGACTCGAGGGACCGGGAGTTGACGTCGAGGCCCCACACTCGGACGTCCACCTCGGCGTCGGAGGCCTGGAACGCGGAATGGAGGGCGATGGGACCCCACCCACACCCGAGATCGAGGAGGTCGCCGGGTTCGGGATCGGGAAGATGCTTGAGCAGCACCGCCGTGCCGGGGTCGAGACGGGTGGGGGAGAAGGTCCCGCTCATCGTCTCCAGACTCACGGTGCGACCGGCGAGATCGAGGGTGATCTCGCGGCGTTTGGCCTGGCTCGAGGGGCTCTCGGTGAAATAGTGCTCCGACACCGTCCCAGTCTAAACGGCTGTGGGAGAATAGATGGACGCACATGTGCGTTGTACTTCGTGTACAGCGGTTGCCACGAACAAAGGAATGAATGACGTCCACTGACAAAGAGCGTCGGGAAGCGATGCTCGACCGTGTCCTCGCCAGAGGTGCCCAGGCGCTGAGCCCGAAGGAAGCCGCCGCTGACGAGGAATCGCAGTTCGACCTCGCCGAGCGTGCCGCCCTGCGCCGCGTCGCGGGCCTCTCGACGGAACTCGAAGATGTCACCGAGGTCGAATACCGACAGATCCGGCTCGAGCGCGTCGTCCTCGCCGGACTGTGGAACACGACTCTCGACGAAGCCGAGAACTCGATCCGCGAACTCGCCGCCCTCGCCGAGACCGCAGGCTCCGAAGTCCTCGACGCTATCGTCCAGCGCCGCGACAAGCCGGACCCGGGAACGTATCTGGGCCGCGGCAAGGCCGCCGAGCTCAAGGAGATCGTCGAAGCCGTCGGCGCCGACACCGTGATCATCGACTCCGAACTCGCGCCCAGCCAGCGGCGCGGACTCGAGGATGTCATCAAGGTCAAGGTCGTCGACCGCGTCGCGCTCATCCTCGACATCTTCGCCCAGCACGCGAAGTCCCGTGAGGGCAAGGCGCAGGTCGAACTCGCCCAGCTCGAATACCTCCTCCCGCGTCTGCGCGGTTGGGGTGAATCGCTGTCCCGGCAGGCCGGTGGCCGTGTCGCCGGCGGTGCCGGCATCGGCTCACGTGGTCCCGGTGAGACGAAGATCGAACTCGACCGGCGCCGCATCCGCACCCGGATGGCGAAGCTGCGCCGCCAGATCGCCGGCATGGCGCCCGCCCGGGACACGAAGCGGAAGAACCGCGCACGCAACCATGTGCCCTCCGTGGCGATCGTCGGCTATACGAACGCCGGCAAATCGTCCCTGCTCAACCGGCTCACCGACGCCGAGGTGATGGTCCAGAACGCCCTGTTCGCGACTCTCGACCCGACGGTGCGACAGTCCCGGACCTCCGACGGCATCACGTTCACCTACACCGACACCGTCGGATTCGTCCGCAACCTGCCCCACCAGCTCGTCGAGGCGTTCCGGTCGACGCTCGAAGAGGCCTCGGACTCCGATCTCCTCCTCCACGTCGTCGACGCCTCCCACCCGGACCCGCAGGGGCAGATCCGCGCGGTCCGCGAGGTCCTCGGGGACGTCGACACCGGTGACATCCCGGAACTCCTCGTCTTCAACAAGGTCGACCTCGCTGACGAGACCGTGGTCACGGCGCTGCGTGCCGAATACCCGGGCGCCCGGTTCGTCTCCGCAACGACGGGGGAGGGCATCGCCGACCTCGTCGAGACGATCGAGGAGAAGCTGCCGTCGCCGAACATCGAAGTCTCCGTGCTCATCCCCTACGAGCGCGGCGACCTCGTCTCGAAGATCTATGCGCTGGGCACCGTCGATCACGAAGAACACGGTGAGGGCGGCACGGGCATGCACGCGAAGGTCCCGGCCGAGCTCGCCGCCGAACTCGAGGAGTTCCGCCGGCCTGACATGGTCATCGGCGAGTGAGCTCGGTCGCCGACCTGCTCTCTGCGGCCGTCGGCGCCATCGGCGGGTCGACCCGTGAGGGTCAGACCGAGATGGCGCAGGCGGTCGCCTCGTCGCTCGACAAGGGCATCCACCTCCTCGTCCAGGCCGGCACCGGAACCGGCAAATCGCTCGCCTACCTCGTGCCGGCCGCGGAGTACGCGAGCCGCACCGGTGGGAAGGTCATCGTCTCCACGGCGACGCTCGCCCTGCAGACGCAGATCATCCACCGTGACCTCCCGCGCCTGTTCAAATCCGTGAAGAAGTCCCTCGACCCGCTGCCGAAGGCGGCCCTGCTCAAGGGGCGGCGGAACTATGTGTGCAAGCACAAACTCGCCGGCGGTTACCCCGACGAGGACGAGGGAATGCTCTTCGACCTCGGCGCCGATGCCGCCGCCGGACGGAAGCCCGCCGACCGGTCGGGCCTCGGCGAGGAGATCCAACGCATCCGCACGTGGGAGAAGACCACGGAGACCGGAGACCGGGACGACCTCATCCCCGGCGTCAGCGACAAAGCGTGGGCGCAGGTCTCCGTCAACGCCTTCGACTGCCTCGGCTCGAACTGTCCGCTCTTCACCGAATGCTTCGCTGAACAGGCCCGCAACGCCGCCGCCGAGGCGGACATCGTCGTCACCAACCATGCCCTGCTCGCGATCGACGCGTTCGGGGAGAACGCCGTCCTGCCCGAACACGACGTCATCATCATCGACGAGGCACACGAGCTCAAGGACCGGGTGACCAATGCCCTGTCCGGCCAGATCAACACGGGCATGCTCTCGGCGGCCACCTCGGCGGTGCGCAAGCACACCACGGTCGAGGACGGCGTGACCGCGATGCTCGACACCGCCTCGGCGGCCTTCGAACGCGCCACCGCCGGGGTGAGCGAAGGGCTCATGCTCTCTTTGCCCGAACCCCTCGCCCTCGCGCTCACGCAGATCCGCGACTCCGCCCGGCAGATCATCAACGACATCGGCGGACGCAGCGAGGACGCGGACGCCGGCCGGCAGATGGCGAAGGCCCGGTGCCAGGAGATCTTCGAACTCGCCGAACGCTTCTGCGACCCCGGCAAGAACGACGTCGTGTGGCTGAGCCGCAGCACCTTCCGCGAGCGGGAGACGACGAACCTCGTCGTCGCGCCCCTGAGCGTGGCCGGGACGATGCGGCACGGGATCTTCGAAGAGTCAACCGTCGTCGCCACCTCGGCGACCTTGTCGCTCGGCGGGAACTTCGACGCCGTCGCCGCCTCGCTCGGTCTCGTCGGCCCCGACTCGCCGAGGTGGGACGGCCTCGACGCCGGATCGCCGTTCGACTACGGCCGGCAGGGCATCATCTACGTCGCCTCCCACCTGCCCAAACCCGGTCGCAGCGGGCTGAGCGAGGAAGCGCTGGCCGAACTCGAAGCCCTCGTCACAGCCTCGAAGGGCGGGGCGCTCGGACTCTTCTCGTCCCGCGCGGCTGCGAATGCCGCGGCCGAGCACCTGCGGGACCGGCTCGATCTGCCGATCCTCCTCCAGGGCGACGACGGTCTGCCGTCGCTCGTCTCCCGGTTCGCCGCCGACGACGAGGCGTGCCTGTTCGGGACGATGTCCCTCTGGCAGGGCGTCGACGTGCCGGGCCGGACGAACCGGCTCGTCATCATCGACCGGATCCCCTTCCCGCGCCCGGACGACCCTCTCATGCAGGCGCGGGCCCGGGACGCCGACCGGCGCGGGGTCAACGGGTTCATGGCGGTGAGCGCGACGCATGCCGCGCTGCGTCTGGCGCAGGGTGCCGGTCGGCTCATCCGGTCGACCGGGGACAAGGGCGTCGTCGCGGTCCTCGACTCGCGTCTGCGCTCGGCCCGCTATGCCGGCTACCTCGTCAGTTCGATGCCGCAGATGTGGCCGACGACGGATCCGGCGGTCGTGCGCACAGCACTCGGGCGCCTGGCCGCGACGAAGGACGAGGACGCCGCGAAGAAGTGACGGCGCGGGGCCGGGTGGTAAAGTTCGCGCCATGGCTCGCAAGCGGAAGAAGAAGCCCTATCGGAAATACTGGCTGCCGTGCTTCCTCTCGGGTGTCGTCCTTCTCGCCGGAGGGGGAATCGGCTTGCTCATGGGTGCCACATATCTCAACGTCTGGCCGATCGTGCTCTTCGTTCTGGGCGGTCTCGCCATGGTGTTCACCCTGGTCGCATTGTTCCATGACGGGGAGTGGACGGAGGGCTATTCGACTGCCGACTCCATGACGGGCATATAGGGGCGGTTCGTGTCAGCCCCGAGGCGGCCATTCATCCCCGCAGTGGCACAACCTCCCCTCGGCGGTAAAACCTCCCCTTAGCGGCAAAACCTCCGCACAGTTTCACACCCCGCACCCGTAGCGCTAAATCCGCTGCTTGCACGGGGATGATTTGTCGCTCGAGGTGCCGGTCGGCAGAGCGCGAGGCCTGCGGCGACACGCACGCCAGCCGTCACCCGCCTGCCGGAGCATGCCGACTCGCCCCAGACACCCTTGCCCCGACCGCCGAGGCGCCCCAGACACGCCGAATGCCCACGACCACCAACGGTCGTGGGCATTCGCGTTTCCGGTCAGCCGCCTCGGCGAGGGGCGAGCCCACCCGCAGAGGCCCGCGAGGAACCCAACCTCAGAGCCGGCGGATGACGGCGACGACGAGGCCCATGATCTGGGCGTACGTACCGTCGATGGGGTCGTAGTCCTTGTTCTGCGGCAGCAGCCACTGGCGCCCGGCCTTGCGCTTGAGGGTCTTCACCGTCGCTTCGCCGTCGAGGAGGGCGGCGACGATCTGCCCGTTGTCAGCGGTGTGCTGCTTGCGCACGACGACCCAGTCGTCGTGGCAGATCGCGGCTTCGATCATCGAATCGCCGACGACCTTGAGGAGGAACATCTCACCGGAGCCGACGACCTGCGTGGGCAGGGAGAAGACGTCGTCGACCTCCTGCTCGGCGAGGATCGGACCACCGGCGGCGATGCGGCCGACGACGGGGACCTGGACAGTGTTGTTCGCGAGCTCCTCGTACTTCGCGCGCTCGGCCTCCTCCTCCTCGAAGGGATTGACGACCTCGATCGCCCGCGGGCGCTTGGGGTCGCGGCGGACGTAGCCGAGCCGCTCGAGCTGGGAGAGCTGATGGGCCACACTCGAGAGCGAGGCGAGACCCGCCGCCTCGCCGATCTCGCGCATGCTCGGCGGATAGCCGTTGGTGACGACGGCGCGCTCGATCGTCTCGAGGACGAGCCGCTGTCGGGGGGAGAGACGGAAGTCCCCGGCCCCGGTCGGACCGTCAGGGATCTCGACCTCGTCCTCTTCGCTGCGGGCCGCGGCGATCTCGCTGGCAACATCCTCGTTGCGCGGCCTGCCTCTGCCTCGTTTGCTCTGCACCATTGCTCTTTCCCCTTCGTTCTAATCCCGCCGTTTCCCACCGGTTGAACCGCCTCGAGAGACCTCGTGTCAGTGCCGCCTGGGATGGTTGTTCGAGATCGATCAACAACGCTGGTTCTCCCTCATTGTCTCATAAATGTTCGAGATGGACTGGACATTTGTTCGAATGATGTGTTGAATAGAACAGACGTTCTACCCATTGCGGGTGGAATAGTACGAAGAAAGAGGTAAATGCGATGTCTGTGATGAATCAGGAACTGCATCTGACCAACCGCGGCCGCCGTGCCGTGCGTCTGCTCCGCACCGCCGTGTGCGCCCTCGCGATCGTCGGCGGCACGCTCTTCTTCTCGACCCAGACGTTCACCGCCGAGGCGGTCGGCGGTGACGAGGTCATCGGCGTCGCCGCGGACTCCGTCGTCGTCGGCGAGGGCGAGTCGCTGTGGACGGTGGCCTCGAACCTCGGCCTCGACCGCGACACCCGTGACGTCGTCGCCGACATCGTCGAGCTCAACCACCTGTCCTCGCCCGTCGTCCACCCCGGCCAGAGCCTCGACGTTCCCCAGCGCTAAAATCGCTGTGTGGGAAACATCGAGTCTCTGCCAGTCCGCTCCGACCTCGTCGGGCGTGAGCCCTACGGCGCCCCGCACCTCGACGTGCCGGTCCAGCTCAACGTCAACGAGAACGCCTATCCGATTCCGGACGTCGTCGTCGAGGCGATGCGCACGGCCGTCGACACTCATCTGGCCGGACTCAACCGCTACCCGGACCGTGAGTTCACGGCACTGCGCGAGCACCTCGTCGACTATCTGACTGGTGTCAACGAGCGCGCGGGCACGGCCGTCGAGCTGCATCCTGAGATGATCTGGGCCGCCAACGGCTCGAATGAGGTCCTCTCCCACATCGTCCAGGCCTTCGGCGGTCCCGGACGCACCGCACTCGGCTTCACCCCGAGCTATTCGATGCACCCGCTCATCACGACGGGCACCGGTGCCGAATGGATCCATGCCGAGCGCGACGACGACTACGGACTCACCGCCGAGGCGGTCGCCGCCGAAGTCTCCCGCGTCGACCCGGACATCGTCTTCCTCTGCACCCCGAACAACCCGACGGGCACCTCGCTCGGCCTCGACGTCATCGAAGCCGCGTACGAGAACTGCTCGGGCATCGTCATCGTCGACGAGGCGTACGCCGAGTTCTCCCGCCCGGCGCTGCCTTCGGCGATGACCCTGTTGGCAGGCCGCCCTCGTCTCGTCGTCTCCCGGACGATGAGCAAGGCGTTCGCATGCGCGGGTCTGCGGCTCGGTTACGCGATCGCCGCCCCCGAACTCATCGACACCCTCCGCCTCGTCCGCCTGCCCTACCACCTCTCCGACGTCACCCAGGTGCTCGCGTGCACAGCGCTCGAGCACGCCGATCTCCTCCTCGGCAACGTCGACCGGCTCATCGACTCCCGGAACGCGATCTCGGCCCGTCTGGCCGAACTCGGCTTCACCGTCCATCCGAGTGATTCGAACTTCGTCCTCTTCGGAGGCATCGCGAAACCGGCCGAACTGTGGCAGAAGCTGCTCGACCGGGGGATCCTCATCCGCGACATCGGCATCCCGCACCATGCCCGAGTCAATGCCGGGACAGAAGCTGAGACGACCGCGTTCCTCGCCGCGATGAACGATATCGTCGCTGACGATCCCTCCACCCTGCTCAGCGCCCACTGAGTCGCCGCAGGTCGCCCCGGTTCTCAGCCGGGCGGTGACCCTGGGACAATGGGAAGCGCAGCATCCGCGCCGCACATGACGGCGCGGCACACGACGAAAGGCTCACTATGAGGCAGGCCCAGCGCGAGCGGTCGACATCGGAATCGACCGTGTCCGTCGCCCTCGATCTCGACGGAACCGGCAAGGCGGACATCGCGACGACCGTGCCGTTCTTCGACCACATGCTCACGGCGCTCGCGAAGCACTCGCTCATCGACCTCGACGTCACTGCCAAGGGCGACACCCACATTGACGTCCACCACACCGTCGAGGACACCGCGATCGTCATCGGCCAGACCCTCGCCGAGGCGCTCGGGGACAAAGCCGGCATCCGCCGCTACGGTTCCGCGTTCGTTCCGCTCGACGAATCGCTGGCCCGATGCGTCGTCGACATCTCGGGCCGCCCCTACTTCGTCCACGAGGGAGAACCCGAAGGGCAGCAGTACCACCTCATCGGCGGACACTTCACCGGGTCGATGACCTCGCACGCCCTCGAATCGATCGCGCTGCACGCGGGGCTGACCGTCCACCTCGACCTCATCCGCGGCCGCGACCCCCACCACATCGTCGAAGCCCAGTTCAAAGCGTTCGCCCGGGCCCTGCGCGAAGCCGTCGAACCCGATGGCCGCACCACCGCGGTCCCGAGCACCAAGGGAGTCCTATGAGCACCACCGTCGTCGTCACCCCGTTCGGGGTTCCCGACCAGCTCGCCGCCGCCTGCGTGCTCTCGAACATCACCGGCACGATCGTGCCCGTCGGCGACTTCACCGGCATCGTCCTCGCCGACACCGGAGTCGCAGCCGGCAACGAGGCGGCCGCGGCGATCTCGAAGCTCGCCGGCAAGCATGAGGTCCTCCTCCTCGTCCGCAGCGACGAGCAGATCGACGCCGGCCATTACCGCAACGGTGCCCGCGAATCCGATGTGCCGGCCGGGCTCGCCCTGCGCAACCTTCCCGACGTCGTCGAACAGCTCCTGCTCGAGACGACGACGGCCGACCAGGTCGAAGGCAACATCCCCACCTCGTCGATGTCGAAGCTCCAGGCGAGTGCCGCGACGATGACACCGGGCCGGGCGGCGCTGGCACGGACAGCGCTGCTGTGGATCATCGTCGCCGTCCTCGCCGGCATCGTCCTCGCCTTCGGCGTGAGCTTCGGGCTCAGCGGCAACGGTGTGGCGTGGGGCGTCGCCGTTCTCGGTGTCGTCGTCCTCGGATTCGCCCTCTGGCGGATCTCCCGAGTCCTGTCCGGAGGCCGGTCACGATGACGACGATCGCCGTTCTCGACTACGGAGCAGGCAACGTCCGCTCTGCCGTCCGCGCAGCTGAGGCCGCCGGCGCCGAGGTGAGACTGACTGCCGACCACGCTGACATCGAGGCCGCAGACGGGCTCCTCGTTCCCGGCGTCGGCGCGTTCTCCGCCGTCATGGCCGGGCTCGAAGGGGTCGATGCGCTCGACCTCATCAGAGCCCGCCACGAGGAGGGACGGCCGCTGCTCGGCATCTGCGTCGGCCTCCAGGTGTTCTTCTCGCAGGGTCGTGAACACGGTGTCGAGACGGCGGGCATCGGTCTGTGGCCCGGCGAGGTCACCGCGCTCGATGCTCCCGTCGTCCCGCATATGGGATGGTCGGACATCACTGCAGCCGAAGGGTCGCGGATGTTCTCTGGCATCGAGGACGAGAAGTTCTACTTCGTCCACTCGTACGCGGCGACCGATCACCCCGCGGGAACGCTTGTGACGACCGCCCGCCACGGTTCGGAGTTCATCGCCGCCGTCGAGGACGGGACCACGTGGGCAGCGCAGTTCCACCCGGAGAAGTCCGCTCAGGCGGGTGCCGCCCTGCTGCGCAACTGGATCGCCTCGTTCCCCGACGATGACCGCGTCTCTGACGGAGGCCGCTCACCTGACAGCCGCTAGCAGCCGTCAGGCCCCAGCGCCCCTCGAGCCGATCCCCGCACCCGTCGACCCCGTCGCAGCGCATGCGCGACAGAAGAAAGGCCACCATGACTGACAAGCTCGTCCTCCTTCCCGCCGTCGACGTCGCCGACGGCAAGGCCGTCCGCCTCGTCCAGGGCGAAGCCGGCACCGAGACCGACTACGGATCGCCCATCGACGCCGCCCACGACTTCGAGGAGCGCGGAGCCGAGTGGATCCACCTCGTCGACCTCGACGCCGCGTTCGGACGCGGATCGAACTCCGACCTCCTCAACCAGGTCGTCAAGGCCGTCGACATCAAGGTCGAGATCTCCGGGGGGATCCGCGACACCGAAAGCCTCGAACGGGCACTCGACACCGGGGCCGAGCGCGTCAACATCGGCACCGCCGCGCTCGAGAACCCGGAGTGGACGGCGGAGATGATCGCCCGCTTCGGCGACCAGATCGCCGTCGGCCTCGACGTCCGCGGCCAGACGCTCTCGGCCAGGGGTTGGACGAAGGACGGGGGAGACCTCTTCGAGGTCCTCGCCGGTCTCGAAGCCGCGAACTGCGCCCGCTACGTCGTCACCGACGTCCGCAAGGACGGCACCCTCCAGGGACCCAACCTCGAGCTCCTCGAATCCCTGACGACGCGCACCGACAAGCCCATCACCGCCTCTGGTGGGGTCTCGAGCCTCGACGACCTCCGCAGTCTCCGCGCTCTCGTGCCCGCAGGGGTCGACTCCGCGATCGTCGGCAAGGCGCTCTACGCGGGCAAGTTCACCCTCGAAGAGGCGCTCGACGTCGCGGGACGCTGAACCCGATGCCCACCGATTCCGCCGGCCAGCCCTGGGAGGGCCGGAACCTCGCGCCCAACCCGTTCTCCGGTGACACCGGAGAGGCCGATGCGCCCCTCCTGGCCGCGCTCGAAACGGCCGCGGAGTCACCGCTCGACCCGGCTGCCCACCAGGGCGTCGTCGCCGCCCTGGCCGGCGTCCGCCTCTATGCCCCGATCGTCCCGATCGCCGTCGACCACGGCGTCGGGGAGAACGGCCTCATGGTCGACAACTCCTCGGACATGGCGATGGTCCGCCTCCAGGCCGAGGACGGACGCGAATGCACACCCGGATTCTCCGCGATCCCACCGCTGACGGCGTGGCATCCCGAGGCGAGGCCGGTGCCCATCGAGTCCGAACGCCTGGCGCTCGGGGCTATCGAGGCCGACTCCCAGCTCGTCGTCCTCGACCCCGGCACCGACCGGTCGTTCCTCCTCCGCCGCCCCGCCCTCTTCGCCTTTGCCCAGGGTCGACCGTGGACTCCCGCGTGGGCCGATCCCACCGTCGCCGAGGCGGCCGTGGCCCTGGCCGGACGGTTCCCCTGGCTCGCCCGGATCAGCCTCAGCCCCGGCAGCGCGCGCGTCCATGTCGAGGGACCGGAACTCGGCATCCGCCTCGGCGTCACGGGCCAGGTCCCCGCCGAGGAGGTCGAACGGTTCCAGCAGGCGCTGGCCGCCGATCCGATCGTCGTCGAACGCGCGGACTCGCTCGCCCTTCAGCTCACCGCGGTCTGAGTCCACCCCTCTGAGGCCGCCCCGGGAGACCATCCTCTGTGACGGGTCATGGGTGTGTCTGTGACCGGCGTCTCCTATGCTTGTGAGCCATGAGCGCACCCAGAGACCTCGGCCGTGCCACGGTCCCCGATGAGAGCTACCTCGACCACATCGCCGCGGAGACCCGGGCGCGAGCGGACAACGCCGCCGAGTGGACCTCGGAGTTCACCGGCGCCCCGACCACCAGCACAGATGCCATCGCCACCGCCCTCACCGGTGCTGGCGACGAGATCACCGGGCTCCTCCACCGCATCCACGAGCTCGCCGAGACCGCCTACGAGGAGGTCGAGTCCGTCGCAGCGATCGCCGCGGTGCTCGAATCCCGGGGCATCGCCGTCGAGACCGGGCTCTACGGCGTCGAGACGACGCTCCAGGCGACGACCGGCAACGGGAACGGCCGGACGATCGCGATCCTCGCCGAGTACGACGCCCTGCCGGAGATCGGCCACGCGTGCGGGCACAACCTCATCGCCGCAGCCGGAGTCGGGGCCTTCCTCGCCCTCGACGAGCTCTACCGGCAGAACCCCGAGGCGGTGCCGGGCACGGTCGTCCTCCTCGGCACCCCCGCCGAGGAGGGGCACTCGGGCAAGGAGGTCATGGCCCGGGCCGGTGCCTTCGACAGCATCGACGCGGCGATCATGGTCCACGGGTACGGTTACGACTGCGCCGACCAGGTGTGGTTGGGCAGGCGCCTGCTCGAGGTCACCTACTCCGGGGCCGCCGCGCACGCCTCGGCGCAGCCCTTCATGGGACGCAACGCGCTCGACGCCGCGACCCTCTTCTACCAGGGACTCGGGCTCATGCGCCAGCAGATGCCGCCGATCTCCCGCCTCCACGCCGTCATCGCCGACGGCGGCACCCGGCCGTCGATCATCACGGAGACGGCGACCGTCCAGTGCTATGTGCGCTCGAAGTACCCGGAGACGCTCAAGGAGCTTTCGCAGCGGGTCGAGGATGCGGCGAAGGGGGCGGCGCTCATGACCGGCACCGGCGTCGAGATCACCTGGGACGAACACCCGCCGTCGCTGCCGGTGCGGACGAACTCCGCGCTGACGAAGCGGTGGGCGCTCCACGAGATCGCGCAGGGGAGGACCCCGCTGCCCGGGGGCGTCCTCGACGAGTCGATCGCCGCCTCGACGGACTTCGGCAACGTCTCCTACCGGATCCCGGGCATCCACCCGCTCATCAGGACCGCGGACTCCGAGACCGCCCTGCACACCAGGGAATTCGCGGCCGCGGCGATCACCCCCGAAGCTGAGGCCGCGGCCCACGACGCCGCCTACGGGCTCGCGTGCACGGCGCTGGACTACCTCGTCGACGATGACCTCGCCGCCGAGGTCGACACCGAGTTCGCCCGCGCCGGCGGCGCCATCGACGTCGAGAACTACTTCGCCTAGCCACGAGAGAAAGCAGAGCCATGTCAGCGCAGACACCAGCCAAGGTCGGCTTCGGCCAGCGCCTCCTCGACGGGATCGAACGCATCGGCAACAAACTGCCCGAACCGTTCACCCTCTTCCTCGGACTCTTCCTCATCACCGGCGCGATCTCGACGGCGATGGCGATCGCAGGAGTCTCCGTCGCCATTCCCGGCAGCGACGAGATCGTCACCATCAAGGGTCTCTTCACCGGTGAGGGCATGGCCTGGCTGACGACGACGATGGGGGAGAACTACATCGGGTTCCCACCACTGGCCACGGTCCTGCCGATCCTGCTCGCCGTCGGGGTCGCCGAGAAGTCGGGTATGCTCGCCGCGGCCGTGCGGGTCGCGTTCGGATCGAGCCCGCGCTGGCTGCTGCCCTACGCTGTCGGGTTCGTCGGCGTCGTCGGGTCGATCATGGCCGACTCGGCGTTCATCATCATCCCGCCGCTCGCCGCCCTCGTCTTCAAGGCCGCCGGCCGGCACCCGATGGCCGGTCTCATCGGAGGGTTCGCAGCCACCGGTGCCGGTTACTCGACATCGATCGTGCCGACCAGCCTCGACGCGCTCTTCGCCGGCATCACCACCTCGGTGATGGAGACCCTGCCGGGCATCGAGTACCAGGCGGTCAACCCGGTCTCGAACTACTACTTCAACATCGTCGCCTCGATCATGCTCGCGATCATCGCCGGGTTCATCATCGACAAGCTCATCGAACCGAACATGGTCCGCAAGGGCGTGCCGCGTGACTACGTCGACGCGACGACGCAGGGCCTGGACAAGAAGTACCAGGCCACGGACGTCGACTACAGCGAGAACTCCGTGAGCGCCGAGGAGATCGAAGCCGCACAGAAGGAAGTCTCCCCGACGCTCGAACCCGCCGAGAAACGCGGCCTGCTCTGGGCGCTGCTCTCCGCGCTCGCCCTGACTGCGGTCATCCTCGTCTCCGTGCTCATCCCGGACTCGCCGTGGCGCAACGAGGAGGGCGGATTCCTCCCGAAGTCGCCGCTGCTGTCCTCGATCGTCTTCATCGTCTTCGCATACTTCATGCTCATGGGCGTCGTCTACGGCATCGTCGTCGGCACGATCCGGTCGATGAACGACGTCGTGCGGATGATGGCCCAGTCGATCATCGACATGATGTCCTTCCTCATCCTCGCGTTCATCCTCGGCCAGTTCATCGCCCTGTTCAACTGGACGGGAATCGGGTCGTGGATCGCCGTCGCCGGTGCCTCCGGACTCGAGGCGATCGGACTGACCGGGTTCGCCGCGATCATCGGCTTCATGCTGCTCGCGAGCGTGCTCAACCTCTTCATCGTCTCCGGCTCATCGATGTGGACGCTCATGGCCGCGGTCTTCGTCCCGCTCTTCGCACTCCTCGGCTACGAACCGGCGTTCATCCAGGCCGCGTTCCGCGTCGGCGACTCCGCGACGCAGGTGATCACCCCGCTCAACCCGTACATGATCGTCCTCCTCGGTCTCGTCCGCCGCTACGAGCCGAACGCGGGCCTCGGCACCGTGATCTCCCGGATGTTCCCGTT
Organism: Brevibacterium sp. K72; assembly: GCF_050562175.1. Taxonomy (NCBI): domain Bacteria; kingdom Bacillati; phylum Actinomycetota; class Actinomycetes; order Micrococcales; family Brevibacteriaceae; genus Brevibacterium; species Brevibacterium sp. K72. Next base: position 3,387,063 of record NZ_CP191582.1, on the reverse strand, counting down.
CGTCATCCCGTTCTGGCTCGCGTGGGCGGCGCTGCTCGCGCTCTGGTACTTCCTCGACCTGCCGCTCGGTCCCGGCAACGGGATCTTCCTCAACCAGAGCTGAGGACGATCAGGTTCCCTCGCCGAGGTGGGGGGACGGTTCCGTGTGTGCGCCCGCCGAGGTGGGGACGCGGTTCCGTGGGTACATCCGCCGAGGTGGTGGCCCATAACCGGGGCATGCCCGCCGAGGTGGGGCTGCGGTTCCGCGATCACCGGAGCATCGCGTCGATGCCGGCTCGCCAGTCGGCATCAGCGTCTCCTGAATCGATGAGGCACGGGCGGCGCCAGATCGGGGCGAGCTCGGCGAGTTCGAACATCGACCGGTCGAACCAGCCGGCTGCCCGAACGACGGCGTGGGGGAGAGCGATCGGCTTCCGGTAGGTCGAGCCGAGCACGTCATGGGCGTAGGCGGTGACCTCGGCGAGCGTCGGATTCGCGCTCGGGGCGATGACGAGCCGGTGGCTCCCCGCATGGCGCTGTTCGGCCGCGCTGAGATCGGTTGCTGCGTCGATCATCGTCGCCGCCATGTCGTCGATGACCGTGATCCCGTGGGGCACATCGGTGCGTGCCGGAACGACTGCCCAGCGGCCTGCGGTGATGCGACCGGTGATGCAGAGGCGGACCACCGAGCTCGTCGGTGAGGCCGTTGCGCCGATGAGGTCCCCGGCGAGCACACTCACCACCTGCGCGGGATGGGCAGAGCGAGCCACGAGCAGTTGCTGACGAATCCGCCCCTTCTCCTCGACGGGCGCGAACTCCGCATCTGCCGTGATCGGCGTGGTCAGACCGGCGAAGGCATAGACGGACTCGGGGAAGACGACAGCGATGCCGAGCTGGGCGGCAGCGTCGAGGATCGAGGCTTCGAGTCCTGGCAGGATTCTCGCCCAGACTCGCGAGTCATAGGCGGTGTGGACACACGCGAATATCGCCTCCGCGCCGACCTCCTCCGCGGCCTGGCGGACAGCTTCGGCTGATGACGCGTCACCTTGAGACCACGTGATCCGACCGCGGGCGGTCGCCACGGGGTCGGTGCCGGGCACCGTCTCGGAGCCAGCGGCTGGACGGGCGTGCTCGGTGCCATGCTGAGGCGCAAGTGAGTCGAGGCCAGCGCGGTGAGCGATCGCTGTGTCGGTGACTGTCAGTCCGTCGGGTCGCGACCGAGTCATGACACGGACGTCGATGCCGACGGCGGTGAGGTCGTGGGCGATCTGAGTGCCGATCTGACCGAAGCCGAGGACGAGTGCTGAGCGCATGAGTAAACCCCTTCGAGAATGATCAGAGGCAAAGTGTGAGCACTGCTCTCTGTGTTGACGCTTCGAGCGTAGCGCGGCCAGACTGCCGAAACAAGAGCAGTGCTCACTTTTACCTCGCATGCTCTCTCGATCTACCATGAGGGCATGAGCGACGAGGCGACGAAGACACCGCGACAGCGGGCGCGCGAGGAGACGGAGACGCGGATCGTCGAGATCGGCAACCGGATGCTCGACGAATCCGGTGTCGAGGCCCTGTCGCTGCGAGCGGTCGCTCGTGAGCTCGGGATCGTCTCGAGTGCGGTCTACCGGTATGTCAAGACCCGCGACGAACTGCTCACCATCCTCATCGCCGACGCGTTCACATCGCTGGCCGATGCCGTCGATGCGGCGCTCGAGCAGGACCGTTCAGTCGCATCGCTGGGGCTGGCGATGCTCGCATGGTCTCGTGAGCACCCGCAGCGCTGGGCGCTCATCTACGGCACCCCGATCGCCGCCTACTCTGCTCCCCACGAGGTCACCGTCGAACCCGGCACCCGCGTCATGGCCGCACTCATCCGCCTCGTCGCCGATCTGCGGGCGAGGGCGCTGGCTTTCGAAGATCGCGCGGCACGGGAAGCGGCCGACGGTGATGGCCGCAGGTCACCATGGGACGGGGTCGTTCCGCCGACGGCAGGCGATGGTGCGACCGCGCAGCCGGCGCCGCCTGAGGCGCAGGCGAATCAGAGCCTCGCCCGTCTTGCCGAGGAGATCCGCACGCTCGGCATCGACGTCCACCCGGAGGCCACCTCGGCGGCGATCACCGTCTGGGTCGCGATCATCGGTCTCATCAGCTCACTGCGCTTCGGGCAGTTCGGGCCCGGATTCGACGATGTCGAGGACGCGCTCATGACCTCGGTCGTCCGCCAGCTCGGGTGGTGAGGGTATCGTCGCCCCACCTCGGCGAGGGAATTCTCACCATGAATGCCGAACGGCCCCTGCCGAACTGGCAGGGGCCGCACTCACGCTGAGGACGTCAGTCCTCGAACGACGCTGAGCGATCAGCGGACGGGGCCGGTGAACTTCTCTCCGGGGCCCTGACCGGGCTCGTCGGGGATCGTCGAGGCCTCGCGGAAGGCGAGCTGCAGGCTGCGCAGGCCGTCGCGCAGGGGGCGGGCATGGTGGTCGCCGATGACGGTGGCGGCACCGGTGACGAGGCCGGCAAGGGCGGTGATGAGTTTGCGCGCCTCGTCGAGGTCGATGAGGTCGGCGGCCGACTGCTCGGGTGTGTCCTCGGCGAGGCCGAGGTTGACGGCGGCGGCGGACATGAGATGGACGGCCGTGGAGGTGATGATCTCGACGGCGGGCACCTCGGCGATGTCGCGCGTGACGTCGGCGACCGCCTCGGCGGTGTTGGGGTCTTCAGAGGTCATGGGACTAGCTTCCCACAACTGCGGAGCCGGGACCGCGGGAAGGGGGCGCGATGTGCGAAGAGTCATGAACCGTAGTACACTGGGTACGGTGCGAAGCGGAGTCTGACTCCCACCTGGATCGCGACGAGCGATCGGGTCCGAAGATCTACTGTACGTCTGACCTCGGCGGAAGCTGGGATCGATGGCAGAGGATCGAGGTGTATTCACGGAAGATCTCACGGTCTCGATGACCGCAGTGATCGTGTGTGCAGGCTCCCTTGGCATTCGTGTCGATGGGAGCCTTTTTCATTGCCACGACACCATTTGAGCTAAAAAGGAGTGAACACATCAGCGAGACGCGCATCAATGACCGGATTCGGGTTCCCGAGGTCCGGTTGGTCGGACCCAATGGTGAACAGGTCGGTATCGTTGCCATTCGCAAGGCACTCGATCTCGCCCGAGAGGCAGATCTCGACCTCGTCGAGGTTGCCCCGCAGGCGAAACCCCCCGTGGCCAAGCTCATGGACTACGGGAAGTACAAGTACGAATCTGCCCAGAAGGCCAGGGAAGCCCGGAAGAACCAGGCGAACACTGCGCTCAAGGAGATCCGCTTCCGTCTCAAGATCGACGAACACGATTACGAGACGAAGAAGGGCCACGTGACGCGGTTCCTGTCCGGCGGTGACAAGGTCAAGGTCATGATCATGTTCCGCGGACGCGAACAGTCGCGCCCCGAGATGGGCATCAAACTGCTCAACCGTCTGGCCGAAGATGTGTCGGACCTCGGCACCGTCGAGTCCGCACCCAGGGTCGACGGACGCAACATGGTGATGGTCATCGCTCCTCACAAGTCCAAATCCGACGCCAAGGCGGAGGCTCGCAAGGCATCGTCCGATGCCAAGGGCCGCGGCGCCGAGGTGAAGTCCCGACGTGATCGAGTCGCTGCGGAGAAGAACGCAGCGCCCGAGGCGTGAGAAACAGGTAACGAATCGCCGGATCCGAGTGGTCCGGCGGGTGAAGTAGTTGTGGGCGCTCCGGTGCTCGCAACGAAATGCAAAGGAGAACGGCACGATGCCGAAGCAGAAGACGAACAGCGGCGCCAAGAAGCGCATGCGCGTGACTGGCAGTGGCAAGATCATGCGTGAAGGCGTGAACAACCAGCACAAGTTCGAGGGCAAGTCCTCGAGCCGCAAGCGTCGAGTTGGTACGGACCAGGTCCTCACCGGCGGCGATCGCGCCAAGGCCCGCAAGCTTCTGGGCAAGCTCAAGGGCAAGTGACCCGCAGGGGCCGCGCGACCGACCAGGTCGCAGCGACCCGCCGGTTCACGGCTCCCACGAGCCGATCCCCACAGCTTGAACCAGACTCCGGCTCAGCCGGACGAAACGAATCAAAGGAGTAACACGTGGCACGTGTGAAGAGGGCAGTCAACGCCCACAAGAAGCGCCGGGTCATCCTCGACCGGGCAAGCGGCTACCGCGGACAGCGCTCGCGCCTGTACCGCAAGGCCAAGGAACAGGTCATCCACTCGCTGGTCTACAGCTACCGTGACCGCCGCGCTCGCAAGGGTGACTTCCGTCGCCTCTGGATCCAGCGCATCAACGCCGGCGCCCGCGCCAACGGCATGACGTACAACCGCTTCATCCAGGGCCTCAAGGCCGCTGGCATCGAGGTCGACCGTCGCATGCTCGCCGAGCTCGCCGTCAACGACGCAGCGACCTTCGCCCACCTCGTCAAGGTGGCCAAGGACGCCCTCCCGACCGACGTCAACGCCGCGAAGACCCCGGCCGCCTGACGTCTGCCTCGGACTGACGCTTTGAAAGCGCCCCGTCGCTTTCACCACGGCCCCGACCGCGATCGTTCATTCGATCCGTCGGGGCCGTTGGTCTGTCCGCGCGGTCCTGTCGCCGCCTCCCTGACCGTCTGCCTCACTTCCTCTACCCCCGTCAGTGTCACCGTCTCTCCGACCGTCCGCCTCACCGACCCGAAAGCGAGCCATGAAGCTTCCCGACGTCATCTCCTCCCCGCAGTCGAAGCGGATCAAGAACGCTGCGAAGCTGCTCAACCGCCGAGGTCGTCGTGCTGCCGGCAGGTTCCTCGCCGAAGGTCCCCAGGCCGTCCGTGAGGCGCTGGCTTCCCCTGACGCCGTCGATGAGCTCTTCCTCACCGAGGCGGCCGCCGAGTCCCATCCCGAATTCGTCGCAGCCGCCCAGGACAGCAGGGTCTTCCTCTCGATCGTCACCGAGGAGGTGCTCACCGAGCTCGCCTCGACCGTGAACTCCCAGGGAGTCGTCGCCGTGTGCCGGACCCTCGATGTCGACCTCACCTCGGTCGTGACGAAGGACGCCCAGCTCATCGTCGTCCTCTCCCAGGTCCGTGACCCGGGCAATGCCGGGACGATCATCCGCCTCGCGGATGCAGCCGGTGCCGATGCCGTAGTGCTCACCTCGTCATCGGTCGACGTCTACAACGACAAGACCGTCCGCTCGACCGCCGGCTCCCTCTTCCACATCCCTGTCGTCATCGGAGTCGGCCTGCCCGAGGTGACCGAACTCGCCCGGGCCCGGGGCCTCCAGGTCCTCGCCGCCGACGGCAACGGCGCCGCCCACGACCTCCACCACCCGTGGGAGTCGGGTCTCGACCTCTCCGCCCGCACCGCGTGGGTCTTCGGCAACGAGGCCTGGGGCATGCGGCCCGAGGACCTCGAGGTCACTGACGCGTCCGTTGCCGTACCGATCTACGGTCAGGCGGAGAGCCTCAACCTCGCCACCGCCGCCGGTATCTGCATCTTCGAATCCGCGCGCAACCAGCGGATGTAGCAGGGGAGGGGCGGCGCGATGGGCTGGTCGCGGTGCTCGATCCACGCGGCGACGGTCCTCCGGGACTGCGTGCGCGCAGTCGACCCGCTAGCCCTCGTTCCACGCGGCGACGGTCCTCCGACGCTCGATCCACGCGCAGCACGAATTCCGCGTCGCGAGCGACGCGGAATTCGAGCCCGGCGTTGATCGAGGAGTGGCAGTGATCGGCGGAGCGTCGATTCTTCACCGAACCGTTGATCGAGAGGCGCTCACACGCCGCGTCATCGCTCGGCGATAGTGTGCAGACATGACGACCGCCGCACCGAAGCTGCCGACCATTGACCATGCGAACCTCGCGGAGGGCCTCCTCGGCGACATCGGTCCCGACGAGTTCCTCGAAGGGCGCGACTTCACCGACCTCGACCTCGCCGAGGTGGATGCGAAGGGCACGACGTTCCTTGACTCGGCCTTCACCAGGGTGACCTTTGGCGACGCCGAGGCGCACGCCGACTTCACCGGGGCGCGGCTCTCCGGGGTCCGCCTCGTCGACTCCCGCGCGGACACCCTGACGATGCCGCGAGCGAACCTGCTCAACACCGAGATCAGCGGGGGCCGGATCGGAGCCGGGGTCTTCGTCGACAGCGTGTGGGAGAAGGTCGTCGTCGAGAACTGCCGGATCTCCTACCTCAACCTGCGGTCGGCGAAGCTCACCGACGTCGAGTTCCGCGGGTGCGCGATCGACGAACTCGACCTCGGCATGGGCACCGCGAAGCTCGTCGCCTTCCCGGACACGACGATCGCCGACCTCCAGCTCGACGGATCGAGCCTCGGCGGCGTTGACCTGCGCGGACTCGCCCCGCGCAGGCTTTCGGGCATCCACTCGCTGCGTGGCACGACGATCGACGAGCAGCAGCTCATGGTCTTCGCCGACCTCTTCGCCCGCGAACTCGGCGTCACCGTCGAGTAGGAGGGCTGGGCGATAACGGTGGGCCGCCTCGGCGGGGGTCGGTCTGATTCCGGGCAACGCCCGAACGACTTACCGGTCCCGCAGCTCCTCGATGAGGACGCGGACGTTCTCCGTGTAGTCGATCGGGGCGACGATGAGCTGGACTCCACCCTCGGTGAACGCCGACTCGAGGGCATCGTGGAAGTCGGCGATGTCCTCGACCCGACGCCCCTTGGCACCGTAGGACTCGGCGTAGGTGACGAAGTCAGGGTTGCCGAACGTCATCCCGTAGTCCGTCAGCCCGTCGACGGCCTGCTTCCACCGGATCATCCCGTACGCGTTGTCCTCGAGGATGAGGATGACGAGGTCGAGGCCGAGCCGCACCGCGGTCTCCATCTCCTGGCTGTTCATCATGAACCCGCCGTCACCGCAGATCGCCATGACTCGGCACTCGGGGTGGGTGAGCTTCGCCCCGATCGCCGAGGGCAGGCCCGCCCCCATCGTCGCCAGCGCATTGTCGAGGAGGACGGTGTTTGCCCTGGTGGTGCGGTAGTTGCGGGCGAACCAGATCTTGTACATGCCGTTGTCGAGGGCGAGGATCCCGTCGACCGGCATGACGCGGCGCACCTCGTGGACGATCCGCTGCGGACTGAACCGGTCGTCGTTCGACCCCTGTTCGATCTTCGTGAGGATCTCCTCGCGCATCGGCAGCAGCGCGCCTGCGTTGGGGACCTGCCCTTCGAGCATGTCGCCGAGGCGCATGAGCGTGGGTCCGAGATCGCCGACCGCCTCGTACTGGGGGAAGTAGACCTGCTCGACGACTGCGGCACGGAATCCGAGGTGAACGACGGTGGGGCCGTGCTCGTCCATCGTGAACGGCGGCTTCTCCGTCGTGTCGTGGCCGATCGTGACGATGACGTCGGCCTGCTCGATCGCGTCGTGGACGTAGTCACGGTCGGTCAGCGCCGCAGTGCCCATGTAGAGGCCGGTCGAGCCGGAGACCGTGCCCTTGCCCATCTGCGTCGTGAAGTAGGGGATGCCGACGCGGGGGACGAACTCGGCGAGCGGCCAGCTGCAGTCGGCTCGCGAGGCATCGGCCCCGAGCATGAGCAGGGGGCGCTTCGCATTGCGGATGACCTCGGCCGCGGCAATGAGCGCCTCGTTCGACGGGGTAGGCCGTTGGATCGGGTGCGGGGGAATGAGATCGTAGTGCTCGACGGGGGTGCCGGCGACATCCTCGGGGAGTTCGAGATGAACGGGACCGGGGCGTTCGTCGACGGCGACGCGGAACGCCTCTCTCACCATCGTGGGGATCATCCTCGGCGAGATGATCTGGTGGGTCGACTTCGTCAGCGGTCCCATCGCGGCGACGGTGTTGACGATCTGGAAGCGGGCCTGCTCGGCGGTGAGGATGCCCTTCTGTCCGGTGATCATCACCATCGGCATCCCGCCGAGCTGTGCGTACGCGGCACCGGTGGCAAGGTTGAGCGCGCCGGGGCCCAGAGTCGTCAGGCACACACCGGGCTTGCCGGTGAGACGACCGTAGGTGGCCGCCATGAAAGCGGCGGCCTGTTCGTGGCGGGTGATGACGAGTTCGATGTTCGAGCGTCTGAGCGAATCGAGGAAGTCGAGGTTCTCCTCGCCGGGGATCCCGAAGATTCGTTCGACACCCTCGTTCTCGAGGGCACGGACCATGACATCGGACGCCTTGACTGGGACATCGCTCTCATTCGTCGTCATGTTCCGACAGTAGCGCGTGAAACCGTCAAGGGCACTGACTTCTCGATCACAGGGACTGAGCGGACGAACGCTCCGTACGGTCACCTCGGCGAGGTGGACCCGGAACTCCGCCATCGTCCCCGACCGCCACCCGGACGACCGCCCGACCACGAGTCCCCGAGACGATAGACTGATCTGCGGCAGAGAGGCATTCGAATGACCAGTCGAATGCCGAGATCACAGCAGTCGACAAAGGACTTCGATGACAGACCAGCTCGACCCCTTGGACGAGTCAGCCGTGCAGGCTGCCGTGGATACGGCGCTGCAGGCGTTCGCGGACGCCCGCACCCTTGATGACCTCAAGGCGGCGAAGATCGACTTCATGGGCGACAAGGCCCCGCTGGCACTGGCGAACCGGGCGATCGGCGGACTCGACAAGGCCGACAAGGCCGCCGCCGGCAAGATCGTCGGCAAGTCCCGCGGACTGGTGAAGAAGGCCCACGACGAACGCCTGGCCGAGCTCGAAGCCGAACGCGACGCCGCCGTCCTCATCGAGGAGTCCATCGACGTCACCCTCCCGTCCGACCGTCGCGGCCTCGGCGCTCGCCACCCGCTCTCCCTCATCCAGGAGCAGGCGGCGGACTACTTCATCGGCCTCGGCTGGGAGGTCGCCGAAGGACCCGAGATCGAAGCCGAATGGCTCAACTTCGATGCGCTCAACTTCGGCCCCGACCATCCGGCCCGGCAGATGCAGGACACGTTCTTCGTCGACCCGCCCGAAGCCGGCCTCGTCTTGCGCACCCACACCTCACCCGTGCAGTCGCGGTCCCTGCTCGAACGCGGCGTGCCCCTCTACGTCGTGTGCCCCGGCAAGACGTTCCGCACCGACGAGCTCGACGCCACCCACACCCCGGTCTTCCACCAGATCGAAGGCATCGCCATCGACAAGGGCCTGACCATGGCGAACCTCCAGGGCACCCTCGACGGCTTCGCCCGCGAGATGTTCGGACCCGAGTCGCGGACCCGCCTGCGCCCGAGCTTCTTCCCGTTCACCGAACCGAGCGCGGAGATGGACTTCTGGTTCCCCAACAAGGTCGGCGGGCCGGGCTGGATCGAATGGGGCGGCTGCGGCATGGTCCACCCCAATGTGCTCCGCGCCGCCGGCATCGACCCCGAGGTCTACCAGGGCTTCGCCTTCGGCATGGGCATCGAGCGCACGCTCATGCTCCGCGAGGGCATCAATGACATGCACGACATGGTCGAAGGCGATGTGCGCTTCTCGGCCCGTTTCGGAATGAAGGCTTGATACATGCGCGTCCCACTCTCCTGGCTGGCTGACTACGTCGACTACCCGGCCGACACCGACCCGCACGCCCTCGCCGCGCAGTTCGCCGCGATCGGACTCGAAGAGGAGGATTTCTTCGGCGCCGAGGTGTCCGGACCCCTCGTCGTCGGCCGTGTCCTCGAGCTGACCAAAGAAGAGCACAAGAACGGCAAGACCGTGAACTGGTGCCGCGTCGACGTCGGACCCGAGCACAACGAGGCCGCCGACGACCCGAAGGACCCGCAGCCCGGTGAGGAGCGTCCGAGCCGCGGCATCATCTGCGGTGCCCACAACTTCGCACCCGGCGACCTCGTCGTCGTGTGCCTGCCCGGCGCCGTCCTGCCCGGTGACTTCCACATCGCCGCCCGCAAGACCTACGGTCACACCTCGGATGGGATGATCTGCTCGACCGCTGAGCTCGGCCTCGGTGACGATCACGGCGGCATCATCGTGCTCACCGACTTCGGTCTCACCGGTGAGCCCGGCGACGACGCGATCGCCCTCCTCGGTCTCGACGACGTCACCCTCGACGTCAACGTCACCCCCGACCGCGGCTATCAGCTCTCGATGCGCGGCATCGCCCGTGAGTACGCCCAGATGAAGGGCCAGACCTTCACCGATTTCGGCAGCCCGGCAGTCGCCGAGGTGAACGCCCCCACCGCTGACGGCTTCCCTGTCGTCATCGACGACGTCCGTCCCATCGACGGCGTGCCCGGCTGCGATGTCTTCACCGCGCTCCAGGTCACCGGCATCGACCCGACCCGGACGACCCCGTACTGGATGCGCCACCGCCTCCTCGAGGCGGGCATGCGCCCGATCAGCCTCACCGTCGACATCACGAACTACGTCATGCTCGAACTCGGGCAGCCGCTGCACGCCTACGACACGGCGCTGCTCGGTGAGGAGATCGTCGTCCGTCGCGCCGAGGCGGGGGAGACGTTCACGACTCTCGATGACATCGAGCGCACCCTCGACGCCGAGGACCTCCTCATCACCGACCGCAGCCCGGACGGGTCGTCGAAGATCATCGGCCTCGCCGGAGTCATGGGCGGCGCCGCCGTCGAGGTCAGCGACCAGACGACCGACGTCGTCATCGAGGCCGCTCACTTCGACCCGATCTCGATCGCACGCACCTCGCGCCGGCACAAGCTCTCCTCGGAGGCCTCGCGTCGCTTCGAACGCGGTGTCGACCCGATGCTCGGACCGGTCGCGGCCAGGCGCTGCGCGGATCTCCTCGTCGAACTCGCCGGCGGCACGCTCAGTGCCGCGACCACGCAGATCGGTGAGGCCCCGGCCCCGACGGTCACCGACCTCGCCGTGGATCGGGTGTCCTCGGTCGTCGGTGTCGACTACACCCCCGCCGAGGTGGTGTCCCTCCTCGAGGGCATCGGCGCCGACGTCGACGACCTCGGTGACGGAGTCCTGCGCGTCACGGTGCCGAGCTGGCGTCCCGACCTCACCGCGGACATCGACCTCGTCGAGGAGGTCGCCCGCACCGGCGGCTACGACCGGATTCCCTCCATTCAGCCGGCCGCCCGTGCCGGTTCCGGACTCACCGAAGCGCAGCGGGCCCGGCGGCGGATCTCGAACCTGCTCACCGCGGACGGGTTCACGGAGGTCTACAGCTACCCGTTCACCTCGGCGAAGCGCGATGACGACCTGCGGCTCGAGTCCGACGATCCGCGCCGCCAGCACATCCGGCTCGCGAACCCGATGTCCGAGGATCTGCCGCTCATGCGCACGACCCTGCTCTCGACGCTGCTCGATGTCGCGGTGCGCAACTTCGGTCGCGGAGCCAAAGATGTCGCGCTCTTCGAAGCCGGGCTCGTCTCGACCGCGGAGGGTCTGCCGGGCAAGCCTGGACCGCGGTTCCTGCCGGGCTACCATCCCACCGAGGCTGAGCTCGAGGAGATCTACGCCTCGGTGCCGGCCCAGCCGTATCATTTCGCCGGTGTCGTCGCCGGTCACGTCGAGTTCCCCGGCCTTTGGGGCAAGGGCCGTCGCGCGGAGGCGACCGACGTTATCGACATGGTCCGCCGGATCGCTGCGATCAGCGGTGTCGGTGTGAGCGTCGCAGCCGAACGGGGTGCCCCGTGGCATCCGGGTCGGGCGGCGACGTTCATGCTCGCCGACGGTGAGGTGCTCGGTTACGCCGGCGAGCTGCACCCGAAGGTGTGCGAGAACCTCGGACTGCCGGCCCGCACGGTCGCCTTCGAGATCGACCTCGACGCCCTGCTTGCCCAGGCTGACCTGCGGACCTGGGACGGCGCCCTGTCGACGTACCCGGTGTCCCGTCAGGATGTCGCGGTCGTCGTCGATGTGGATCTGCCCGCGCAGACGCTCGAGGCGACCCTCGTCGAGGGAGCGGGTGCGGATCTCGAGGGCATCGAGATCTTCGACCTCTACACCGGCGACCAGCTGCCCGAGGGCAAGAAGTCGCTCGCGTTCCGTCTGACCTTCCGGGCGCCGGATCGCACGCTCAAGGCCGATGAGGCCTCGGCGATGCGTGAGGCGGCGACGGCCTTGGCCGCCGAACGCCACGGAGCGGTCGTCCGAGGCTGACCCGTCCGCGTGCCGTCCGGCCTGCTGGGTCGGCCGGCTGACCTGTCCGATCGACCGCTGACCCTGAGGAGTCCCGACCATGAGTGAGAAGCTTCCCTACGGCACGCACCTGCCTGCCGGTGACGGTGCCGCCGAGGCGACAGCGGTCCCGGCGGAGACGATCGCGCTCATCACCGGTGGGGCACGGGGCATCGGTCGGCACCTCGCCGAGGCGTTCGCCCGTGCCGGGTACCGTGTCGTCGTCACAGCCACCTCGGCGATCAAGGCCCGGGAGGCCGCCGCCGAGATTGCGGAGGCGACCGGTCGGAAGGCGACCGGATTCGGGCTCACCGTCGATGATGCGGCATCCGTGGCCGAGCTCAAGGCCGCGGTGACCGGGCTGGAGGCGGAGACCGGGCAGCGGCTGCAGGTGCTGGTCAACAATGCCGGGCGCATCGAGTCGACGGAGGGACCGTTGTGGGACGCCGACCCGGAGAGCCTCGCGGGGGTCGTCGGGGCGAACGTCCTCGGTGTCGCGCTCATGGTCAACGCGTTCGCGCCCGTCCTCATCGCCGCCGCCGAGGCGACCGGGCGTCCCAGCCGCATCATCGACCTCAACTCGGGGTCGGGGGCGACGGGAACGCCAGCGTACGCGGTGTATTCGGCGTCGAAGGCGTCGCTGTTCCGGATCGCCGATTCCGTCGTCCACTTCGGACACGATCAGGGTCTGCGGATCTTCGAGATGGCGCCCGGCGTCGTCGAGACCGCGATGACGAAGTCGATGCCCGTCCACGACTTCCGTACCGAGGGCGACTGGACGACACCGGAGCAGGTCACGGGTTTGGCCTTGGCTTTGGCGTCGGGGTCGCTCGATGCGTTCACTGGCCGGTACATCCGTGCCGGTGCCGACACCGAAGAGTCCCTCCGCGCCGAGGCGGCGGCAGGTCTCGCGGATTCGACCCGTCGGCTCGTGCTCGGCTGACCTGGCTCCACCCGTGACCGCAGAGACCGAGTCGACCGCAGTGACCACGCCGACCGCAGCGACCACAGTGTCCGCGCCGGCCGCAGTGACCGCACCGACCGCAGTGGCCGCGTCGACTGCGCCGCAGCCGGCTTCTCGGGGCGCGTCTCAGCAACCCTCCGGTCGCTCAGCAACCCTGCGCCAGGTTGCTCAGGGCCCGGAAAGTAGCTCAAAACGGGTGCGAACGCTGCTCATCGACAACGCTGACTCGTTCACGTTCAATCTCTTCCATCTCCTCGCCGAGGTGAATGGCTGCGAGCCGGTCGTCGTGCCCAATGATTGGGCTGAGTATTCGTCGGCGGTTCTCGACGAGTTCGACAATGTCGTCATCTCGCCGGGGCCCGGGACGCCGGTGGTGCCGGCAGACTTCGGGATCTGTGCGGATGTCATTTCGCGCGCGGAGATCCCGGTGCTCGGTGTGTGCCTCGGTCATCAGGGGATCGCCTACGTCCACGGCGGGACGATCGCGCACGCACCCGAGCCTCGGCATGGGCGGGTCTCCGAGATTTCGCACTCAGGGACGGGTCTGTTCGAGGGGCTGCCGTCGCCGTTCGTGGCCGCGCGGTATCACTCGTTGGTTGTTGCTGAGCTGCCGGACGACCTTGAGCCGACTGCGTGGTCGGATGACGGTGTGCTCATGGGGCTCGCGCATAAAACGCGGCCGCAGTGGGGTGTGCAGTTCCATCCGGAGTCGATCGCGACAGAGCACGCGGCCGAGTTGCTGCGGAACTTTCGGCGGATGACTGAGGAGTGGTTGGCTGGGCAGGATTCGCCGCGCGCCAGTCGACAGAGCCTGTCGGATGATTTTCGTCCGGCTTCCGGAGAGCGCTTCATTCGCAACGAAGAGGTCGAGGACGTTGCTGGCGGCGTCGGCGACTCGGCAGTCCACGAGCAGCGGATGGTGACCCTGCATGTGCGCAAGTTGTCGATGAATGCCTCGTCTTCCGACGTCTTTACCGCACTATTCGCCGATAAGCCTGAAGCGGTGTGGCTTGACGGCAACATGCCGGGGCATCCGGATTCGCGATTTTCGACCATGGGTGCGCCAACCGGGCCGCTGAGTCGAGTGGTCACAGCAGACGTCCCCACGGGGACGGTTGAGGTGAGGTCAACCGACGAGACGGTGACTCTTCACTCCGGGTTCTTTGATTGGCTCAACGCTGACCTCCAAGCGACTGAGCTGGTGCAATCGCCGAAGGTTGCCGAGCTGCCATTCGCTTTCCGTCTGGGGTGGGTCGGATATCTCGGCTACGAGCTCAAAGCCGAGGTCGGTTCGCCGGGGAAGCACGCGTCCGAGCAACCGGATGCGCTGATGATGTTCTTGGACAGGGCGCTGGTCGTCGATCATGAACAAGGGAGTGTCTATCTCCTGGCGCTCAGCAGCGAAGGCGTGACTGAGGATGAGTGTGGAGCGTGGTTCGACGAGACCACTCGCCGGATCGATGCGATCGAGCCAGATCTGGACACGGCTAAGCCAGACTCCAGGGCGGTAGGACCAGCAGTACGCAGCCGTGAACCGGAAACGCTGACGGACTTTCCTCCGGAGCTGCAAGCACGGCATTCGCGTTCTGAGTATCTCGACCTCATTGCGGAAGCAAAGCGGCTGATCAACGACGGTGAGACGTACGAAGTATGTCTGACCAATATGTTGGAGATGCCGTGGACTCGAGACGCGCTGGAGACTTACGGGAATCTGAGACGAGACAACCCAACGCCGTTCGGAGCATTCCTCAAGTCGCCCAAGGTGAACGTACTCAGTACGTCGCCGGAGCGGTTTGTGAAGATCTCGGCGGGTGGCGTGGCAGAGTCGAAGCCGATCAAGGGCACGCGACCGCGGGGGAGTACCCCCGAGGAAGACGAAGCACTGAAGGCTGACCTGCATTCGTCGGTGAAGGATCGTTCGGAGAATCTCATGATCGTCGATCTCGTCCGTCACGATCTCGGCGTCACAGCTGAAATCGGCTCGGTCGAGGCCACAAAGCTCTTCGACGTCGAGACTTATGCGACGGTCCACCAGCTCGTCTCGACGATTCGATCCCAGTTGCGAGACACCGCGACATCCGTGGAGTGCATCCGAGCAGCATTCCCACCTGGATCTATGACTGGCG
This sequence comes from Brevibacterium sp. K72, assembly GCF_050562175.1. Taxonomy (NCBI): domain Bacteria; kingdom Bacillati; phylum Actinomycetota; class Actinomycetes; order Micrococcales; family Brevibacteriaceae; genus Brevibacterium; species Brevibacterium sp. K72. The sequence goes on along the minus strand of NZ_CP191582.1, from coordinate 3,371,928 downwards.
CGCCCAAGCAGCGCACAATGTCGATCATCGATGACCTCGAGCAGGGCCCCCGCGGTGTCTACAGCGGAGCCGTCGGCTTCTTCTCCCTCGACGGTGCCGTCGACCTCAGCGTGCTCATCCGCACTTCGGTATTGTCCGATGATCAACTCACCTATGGCGTAGGAGGAGCTATTGTGATACTTTCAAATTCATCCGATGAGTTTCGAGAAACGATTATTAAAACAAAGTCAATCGCGACAAGTTGATACATATTTCAAAAGTCTGAGGGCGTTTGGGTTATTTTCTTTTGAGTGATTGGATCAAATTCTCCAAGTCATTAATGTCCGACTGAGTGATTTTTGCGTCGCCGGGGCGGTGAACGATGCTATTTCGAAGTCGGAGGAGATGGCGAAACTCAATTTCATCATTATCCGAAATCAAGTCTCGACTGCTTAGGCGAGATATCGCGTCGCCTAAACTGGACGCATTCAACCCTGAAGACGGAGAAGCCTTTGCAATTCTCCCGAGTTCATGTTCTGCCGTTTGCCATTTATCCATAAAAGTATTCGAAAGCTCCAAAAATGAAGGTCCTGAACTGGAGCGAAATGCGTAGAGGTCGCGGTCAGAAATCAATCCGGATTGAAATCCTATTATTTGGGATTGTAGACGCGCTCGAGATGCAGCTCTGAATATCAAAAATGACAGCATATAGCAGCTAGAGAAAATCAGAGCGAAAGTGACCAGGAGGGATACTGTGTATGCATCTGCGGGGAACAGGGCGATGTCAAGGCGTCGAAGCAACATGGGGCTCGCCGGCGAGCAGTCGAGCGAATGCCTCGGTGGGCGTGAGATAGCCCAGTCGGCGGCGGGGTCGATTGTTGATCTCCTCGGCGATGGTGGTGAGGTAGGGCTGGTGATCGGGGATCACCGTGCCCTTGGGCAGATACTCCCGGTAGAGCCGGTTCGTGTTCTCGTTGCTGGGCCTCTGCCAGGGCGAGTGGGGATCGGCGAAGTAGACCGGCATCGCCGTGGCCAGGGAGACCTTCGCGTGCTGGGCCATCTCGCTGCCCTGGTCCCACGCCAACGATGCCTTCATCATCTCGGGCAGGTCGTTGAAAAACTCGATGACCGCGTCAGCGGTTGGCTCGGCGTGTTTCGAGGGCAGGGCCAGCAGCCCGGTGAACCCGCTCATCCGCTCCACCAGCGTCGCCGCGCACGAGGTGCCGTTCTTCCCGATGATCAGGTCACCCTCCCAGTGCCCCGGCACCCGACGCTGGGCGGCGTCCTCACCTCGCTCCGCGATCGGGACCATACCTACGATTGGGCCACCGCGCGTCCGCCCGGTCGTACGTGGTCGGCGCTTGGTCCGCTTGGACTGCAGGAAGATGCCCTTGCGGGCGAGCTCACCCTTCGGGATTGCGTAGATGTACTGGTAGATAGCCTCACCGGAGACGGTTCGGCCGCGTGCGTCAGGAGAGTTCGCCATGCGTTCAACGGTCGGGTCTGTCGCCTCCAGACGCAACCGGCCCGCTATCTCGTTCGGCGTCCAGGACGCGGCCAGGTCGGCGTCCACCCTCGCCTGCAGCACCGGATCCCCCGCGACCTTCCGCTGCTGCGGGCGAGCTCGCCGACGCTGCGCTCTGACGTCTGCGGTCACGGCCTGGTAGCCGCGGGTCTTCGTCGAGTTCCGGTGAAGCTCCCGCGAGATCACCGACGGGCAACGCCCCAGGTGACGGGCGATCCTCCGCACCGACCAGCCCGCTTTCGAGGCCGCCGAGATCTCCGACCTGTCGCTGAACGACAACCCCACCCGCGCCATCTGCACACTCCACCGATCAGACCCCCGCCGACCGGGAGTGTTGCTTCGACGCTATGACACCACCCAGGTAGTATGCGGCGGTCAATCCTACCGCAATTACTGCTTGAAATACCGAAATAGATAGTAGCATCAATGAATACCGTCGCATTCGACGGAAATTGGTATCTTGAAATGATGTGCTCAATTCAAGAAGATTGGCAAGAGTGGCGCTATTGCGGCCGACTTCTTCAACACGTAAAACATCGGGTGGGCCAATTCGCTTCAAATCTGATTTAAGCAGGATTTCGAGGATGCGGTCTCTATAATTCGTTACAATTTCATCTAGTGTCGCCTGGGCGGCAGGGGTTAGTCGGTCATTGTTGAGGTCCATCTAGATCTCCTGCCAGTTCGAATTGCTGCTGATCTTTGTCTTCTTCGGCAAAATATATGATCCGAGATTTAAGCAAGCGCCCAAGACGAACGATGCCGTTGTTACGGCTACACTAAATGTAGTGCCAGTGACATTGTGAAATGCGGTCGTAGCAACCGAGTAAAATATTCCGGAACCACTGATTAGCGATGCGCCCAATACATTCATTACAATAGCGATTGTAGAAACCGATTTTACTTGGGTAATTGGTCGTTGGATGGCTCTCGCTGCTCGTCGGACCATCGAATTGGTAAATTGCTGTTCATTTAGATCTGAGTCTCGATGTTCGGCTTCTAGGCGCTCTGTCTCGGCTAGAAGTTTTTTGCCGTATATCTCCAGTTGTAGCTGGAGCTCAGTCGACGCGGCGATTGGAAGAACACTCGAACCTTGAACTTCAACGGAAATCATGTCAAGGTTCAGGTTATTTGTCGTAGAGGGGCGCTTGCTATGGTCTTCGTCGCCGTCACAGTCCAATGCGTCCTCCCTCAACTTCGATGTGTCGGTTAGCGGCTCTTCGCGGTTCGTGGTGAATGACCCTGTTGGGGCGGGTATTCACGCTACGGTTTTCGCGGCGCTGGCCAGCAGGATACGCATCCGGTAGTTCTCCGCGTTTCGGAAGCCGCGGCCGGTGCGTTTGATGTTCTTGATGCCGGTGTTCGCGGCCTCGACTCGGGCGGTGGTCGCGCCGGTGACGATGAGGACCTCGATCGCGTCCCACCAGGTCACGATGGTGTCGTAGAGCTTGGTCGCCTCGGGCATATTCGCGATCTGGGAGAAGTAGCCCATCCGCATCCGTTCGTCCCAGGCCTGGGCGAGGGTGTCGGTATCCAGGAGGCGGCGGAGCTGCTCTTTGATGCCCCAAGCGGCGGAGAGCTCGTCGGTGGGATCATCGGTGCGGAACACCGTCTCCAACCGCTCCCAGGCACGCGGGCTCAGGGTGTCAGCGCCGCGCAGCAACAGCATCCGGTGCGCCCAAGCCGGGTCATCCTTCCGGCCCCGACGACCGCGATGAGTGCGAGCCAGGCGTTGCCGCACGGCGGTGACCATGTCGTTCCCGAGCTTGACGAGGTGGAACTTGTCAACCGAGACCGCAGCACGGGGCAGGTAGGTCCGCAGTGCCTTGCGGAACGCGGCCGACGGGTCGATCGCAACGATCTCGATCCGCTCCCGCCAGGCGTCCGAACGCTGGGCCAGCCAGTCCCCGACGGCGGTGGAGTCCCGGCCGTCGACGACGCCGAGGACCTGCCCGGTGGTCAGGTCGACCAGGGTCGTCATCCATGGCTCGAACCGTCTCCAGGCACCTTCATCGGTGCGGAACCAGCGCACCGAACGGTAGCGGTGCTCATCGATGCCCAGGCGCGTCACGGGCACGTCCTCGGCGGCGGGGAGGACCACGGCGGCCGCCGCCAGCGCTGCCTGGACCAGCCACCACGAGACGCCATGGGCCCGGGCGACCTCGGAGGCAGCCCGGCCCGAGGTGATCACCGCGGAGACGACCTGATCCCGCAACCGGGTCGTCGAACGCGCACGGTAAGGGACCTGGTCGGTGGCTTCCCAGAACGTGCCCCGGGCGCAGGCCGGCTCGAGGCAGAACCAGCGCCGCTTGGCCCACACCACCTCCACCGCCCCGGCCACGGGGACGTCGCGCACCTTCTGGGACCGGCGGGAGTGGACCTTGGTCGCGAGCACCCCGCAGGACGGACATCCGGGCGGGACGGTCGAGGCGATCACCACTCGACGGCCTCCGTCGGGCAGGTCGATCGCGTCTGTGACGCGGTAATCGGGCAAGTTGAAGATCGTGCTCGCAGCATCACGCTGCGAACCAGTATTCTCGTGCACAGGCTCGTGGTCCTCTGAGGTGTGGATGTCTTGACAACACCCATCACAGCAGGACCACGGGCCGTTCTACGCCAGCGACGCGACGCTCTCCTTCACCACGAGCCGCGAAGAGCCCGGTTAGCATACCCTACGACAGGCGGTCTACGCTACTGGCCATAGCCGTTGACGCTTCGATCTATTGTCAATTTGGTAGTTGACTTCGTTGAACCTACGTTTGTTCCGAGGCGACCACTCTAGAATATCTGCAACTTGTAGAGGTGTTAGGATTTGCGGTTGCAGTGCACACCAGTGGAACGATTATCCGTTCATTTTGTACCGATGTCCGGAAGGGGGAAAAGTTCGTCGAAAGTATTGGATTCCCGCAGGCCGCTCTTATGATTAACCTATCTGGTCAATTAATGGGCTTGGGTTTCGTGTCGACGGAGGCGATGTGGCACATACGCCTCCCGCTTCCCGTAGATCGTCAACGGCAGTATGTCGCGATCCGCGTGAACTGCGAGGGACCCTGTCGGCACCGAGAATACGTACCCAAGGACCACCGACGCCACGAACGCAACGATCGAGATCGCGAACGTGTTGAGGCCGACGACGTTCTGGACGTACCAGGCGAGCCCAGCCCCGAGTAGCAGGCCACACAGCACTCCGAAGGTGTTGGCCCGTTTCGTGAAGATCCCCAAGGCGAACACACCCGCGAGGGGGACGCCGAAGAGGCCGGTGATGCTGAGGAACAGATCCCACGTCTCCGCCTGATCGGTCGCGACCAGGTAGAGCGCCACAGCGACAGACGCAATCCCGACCGCAATGATGACGAACCTAGAGAATCCAACACCTGAACGCGGCTTCCCGCCTCGCGGCGGGAAGAATCGGTCGCGGATGTCGACGGTCACGCACGCCGAAATCGAGTTGAGACTCGACGAGATCGTCGACTGCGCCGCTGCGAAGATCGCCGCGATGAGCAGACCCGAGATCCCCGCCGGCAGCACCTTCACCGCGAAGTACGGCACGATCGCCGACGTATTGAAGTCGGCTGGCAACGCATCAGCATGCCGGTAGTAGCTGTAAAGCACAGTGCCGATCCCGTAGAACAGCGGAATCGTCAACAGTGCAAGGAATCTATTGACCATGAGCGACTTCGCTGTGCTCTTCGGCGAATCCGTGGTCTGATAGCGCTGCACCACATCCTGACTTGCTGTGTACTGGTGCAGATTGTTGAAGACCGACCCGAGGAAGATGATGGGGATCGCAGCAGCCGCCCCGCCGATCGTCCAGTTGTCGGCAGTGATGAACTTGCCGTCGGAAGCGGCATCAGCGGCGACAGTGGTCAGACCGCCGTCGATGGCAGCGATGCCGAAGATGAGGATGACTGCTGCGCCGACGAGGAGAATGATCGCCTGTGCAACGTCTGACCAGATCACTCCCTCCATCCCGCCGAGGAACGTGTAGATCACCGAGAGCACGCCGACGACCGCGGCAATGAGAACCGGGCTGATGTCCGTGACCGAACTGATCGCCAAGGTGGCCAGCAGATAGATGATGATCACGGCCCAATTGAGTCCGCCAAGCCCTGGAGCGTCCATGCCCCTCCTCGAAAATCGGACAGGACCCACGAAAGCGTGGGCCCTGCAACGAACACAGGAAGCGTTTCCTATGCCGAGAAGCTACCGGACGGACTCATTGGTGACAAGCAGGATTGCCTAATGGCAAGCGATTCTGTGCGTGAGGAGAGAGCGGCAGACCCATCATAGTTGTGCGCTTAGGCCGGTCAACGACGATCAGACGGCGGCCATCTCGTCCGCCATCATCCACTCGACGATCGCGGCCACGTGGGCGTCGACTGAGTCGATTGCAGGCAGGGGAGCGACTTCCGGCGGAACGAGCAGACCGATCTCCGTGCAGGAGAGCGCTACGGCATCGGCGCCGCGGTCAGCCAGCGACTGCATGATCTCGATGTAGCGGCCGCGCGAGGGATCGGTCAACTTGCCCTGGGTGAGCTCATCCCAGATGATCTGATCGACCTCAAGGCACGTCACCTCGTCCGGAATCAGCGTCGTGATTCCCTGCGCCTCAAGGCGCTCGGTGTAGAAACCGTCGAGCATCGTCCACTTCGTTCCGAGGACAGCAAGCGTCGAGTACCCGCGCTCCTTCGCCATCGCTGCGATTGAGTCGACGATGTGAATGAGCGGCACGTCGACCGTCGCCTCAACGGTCGGTGCGGTCCTGTGCATGAGGTTCGTCGCGATCGCGACCGCCTCGGCGCCGCCATCGGCCAGACGCTGCCCGGTCGCCGCCAACGCAGCCGACGCACCCTCCCAGTCCTCGGCGATCTGGAAGTCGCGAATTCCCGAGAAGTCACAGGAGTCGAGGAGGATCTGCGCGGAGTGGTGACCGCCGAGGCGCTCGGCGACTGCCGCATTGATCTTCGTGTAGTACTCGATGCTCGAGTGCCAGCTCATCCCGCCCAGCAGTCCGATTCTCCGCACCGTCAATCTCCTCATCGTCCAAACCACCTGCCGCAGATCCGCGAACGGACAGGAACCCTGACCCGCAGACCCGCAACTCTTATGCCCTTCCAGTCTGAATCACCAAAGACCCGAGCAGTAGACCCACTTCCGACTGCCCTGGCATAAGATTGACTTATGTCACAGCAATTCGACCAGGCACTCGCCACCGGTGATCCGAAACGGCTTCTCCTTTTCGGCGCCATTGCCGACGCCGGCAGCCTCGGCGCTGCAGCCCGTGAGATCGGCTGGTCCCAGCCCGCCCTCTCCCAACACATGACCGCCCTCGAGAAGGTCCTCGGCGTCACCCTCTTCGAGCGCACTCCACGCGGTATCGTCCTCACCACCGCCGGCCAACTCGCCCTCATCCGCGCCACCGAGGTGGCCGCCTCGGTGACCGGACTCCGCCGCGACCTGTCCACGGCTTTCGGCCTCGGCGGGCGCAACGTCCGCCTCGCCGGCTTCCCGAGCTTCGTCATCGGACCACTGGCCGCCGCCCTCGGGACCTTGGAGACGAGCGCCGCCGACCAGCCCGACGCCGTTACCCGCCACTCGTACGAAGTCGTCGAAGCCGAACCGCCCGAAGCGCTCGTTCTCCTCGACAGCGGCGCGATCGACGTCGCTTTCGTCTTCCACCACGAAGACGAAGACCCACCGCAGCTGGAGGGCGCAACGACGATCGACCTCGGCGAGGATCGACTCGACCTCCTCGTCCCCGAACGCTGGAACCGGGCGGGACAGATCCACGCGCTCGCCGACGTCGCCGAACTGCCGTGGATCATGGGCTGCGACCGCTGCCGATCGACCGCCGAGCGCCTCTGCCGGCGCGCAGGGTTCGAACCGCGCACCCGGCACATCACCGACAATCCCGGCGCGATCCAAGCCTTGGTGTCGAACAGCCTCGGCGTGGCCCTGCTCCCGCAGAGCGCCCGACGCACGACCGCGGTCGACGGGATCGCCGCGATCTCGATCGCCGAAGTCGGCACGAGGCGCATCAGCGCCCTCGTCCCAGCCGAACTCGACACAGCACCGGAGATCACCGACCTCCTCGGCGCCCTTCGCACTCTGAGCGCAGGGGCGAGGACGACGGGGCTCTGACCAACCGCAGGACCTGATCCAGCCGAACCCAACCCATCCCACCCCACCAAGACCTATCCCACCAAGGCCCGCCCCACCCAGCGCACCCTCTGACCAGAGAGATCTCAGACTTCATCCACTAGGCTGGACACGAGCCCTGGACGCGCACCCCGGACACACTCCAACCACGCACCAGCGACTCGGCACTGTCCCCGGAACGACAAGGAGCCTAGATGACGATCCTCTACTCCATCGGATTGGGTCTCATCAACGCCCTCATCGTCGGCTTCCTCGTCCGGCGGATGATGATCGTCGGCACCGGCGCCGCCCGCAACATCGTCGTCTCCCTCATCATGGGCCTCTCGATCTGGCCCATCACCCTCCAGGCGTACAAGCTCCTCGGCATCTCCGAGGACAACACGTACCCAAGCCTCGACATGAGCTTCCCCGCGATCATGGTCTTCCTGCTCCTCTTCGCGTGGGCCATCGTCCTCCAGATGTTCGTCCTCCTCGCCATCGAACTCGTCATGCCCACCGGCACGCTGTCCTCCGTGCTGCGCTCGGCCCCGAAGATCCCCACCTGGTATCGCCGAGTCAACCGCCTCGCCCAAGTCCAGAAGATCCTCATCCAGTTCGGACTCGCCCGCTACCTCAAACCCCGCATCCCGACCCTGCGCGTGTCCCTCCGCGAGATCGCGGCGACGACCCGTGATGCGCTGGCGGCGGCCGGAGTGACGTTCGTCAAGCTCGGGCAGTTCATCGCCACCCGCGGCGACATGATCCCGCACGAGTTCGTCGAGGAGTTCTCCAAACTCCAGGCCGGCGTTCCGCCGGTTCCCTTTGCCGAGGTGAAAGGCCAGTTGGAGGCCCTGTGGGGCCGTCCCGTCGCCGAGGTGTTCGCCGAGTTCGACGAAGTCCCCTTCGCGGCCGCGTCGGTGGCGCAGGTCCACCGTGCGGTGACGTGGGAAGGTCAGGTCGTCGCGGTCAAGGTGCAGCGGCCGAAGATCCGTCGGCAGGTCAAGGCCGATGCCGACATCGTCCTCACCCTGGCCGAGCGGCTCGAACGGTCGACGGATTGGGCGAAGAAGGTCGGGGTCGTCAAGCTCGCGCACAGCTTCGTCGATTCGCTCATGGGGGAGCTCGACTACCGGGGCGAGCTCGCCCACATCGAAGCCCTGCGGGAGGCCGACGAGGCGGGACGGTCGAAGTCGCTGCGTCCCTCGGTTGTGCAGATCCCCAATGTCTATCCCGAGCTGTCGGGGGAGTACGTCATCGTCATGGACCTCGTCGAGGGGGTGCCGCTGTCGCATGCCTCGGAGATCGTTGCGGATCTCTCGAGCATCGCCCGAGGTGAGATCGCGCAGGATCTCTTCCTCATGGTGGTTCGCCAGGTGCTCGGCAAGGGGATCTTCCACGCGGACCTTCACCCGGGCAATATAGTCGTCTCGTCCACGGGGCGAGCGGGACTCGTTGACTTCGGTGCGGTCGGGTTCATCGACAAGCGAGATCGGCGGGCGATCGCGCTGCTGCTCATGGCCTTCGATTCGCAGAACTCGCAGGCGGCGACCGCGGCGATCCTCGAGCTGTTGGGCACGCCGAGCGATGTCGATCTGCGGGAGCTGCAGCGGGAGATCGGGCAGATCATGCTCAAATACGGGGATGGTCGGCCGGGGTCGACGTCAGCGGCGCTGTTCGAGGAGCTCATCGATTTCGTTGTTGATTTCGGGTTCCCGATGCCGACGTCGGTGGCGACAGCGTTCCGGGCGATCAGCACGCTTGAGGGATCGATCATGAAGCTCGATCCGAGCCTCAACCTGCTCACGTTGGTGACCCGGAACGGGAAGGATCTGCTGCGCCAGGTCGGGGGACTGGGTGTTGATCGGAGTGAGTTGACGCTCTACTTCGCGGCGACGGTGCCGCAGATGGCCGAGCTGCCGGCCCAGGTCGCGCGGATCGCCGGGCATCTGCAGGACGGGACCTTGGATGTCGGGACGAGCGGGTTGAACATCGACATGATCAAGAACCTCCTGAAGTCGACGGTCGAGCAGTTCATCCAGGTGATCGTCTCGACAGCGTTGATCCTCGGGGGCGTGATCCTCATGGCCGCGGACTTCGGCCCGCAGTTGGCACCGGAGCTCAAGCTCTTCACGTACTTCGGGGCGTGGGTTCTGCTGGCGGGCAGTGTGCTGGCGGCGCTGGTGCTGGCCCCAGCGCTGCGGCAGCGGATGGCGTGGGACTCGTTGGGGTAGGGGCAGCTCAGAGCAGTAGTCCGTATTCGCCGAATCAGTCGGTCCTCGTAGCGTACGGTTACTCTGCGGCCATGATTGGCAGATGGCAACGCCAATGGCGGCATATGTACTTCTCGGTAGCGGGTGCCTCAGACTTGGCCGGCAAGGATCTACTTCCTACAGTCTGACGGCGCAGGAAGGATTCGGTGGTCGCGGTGAAAAAGATCATAGCCCCTGCTCTGGTGATCGCCTCGTCCTTTCTGAGTCCCTTCTGAGTTCTTTCGCTTTTGCTAAGACGCTCGACGGCCGTGGCCGGTTGCCTCGTACACTCGGATCGCGGGTCGCAGTTTCGTTTCCGGAAGCTCCATTATGCTCTACGGCGCTGTGAGCTCGTCGGGTCAATGGGACGGGTCGGTGCCGCTGGTGACAACTCTGCGATGGAATAGTTCTTCGCCGTGCTGCAGAAGAACGTACTCGACAGGTGTCTTTGGGACACCAGTGCGGGGCTACGGACAGCGATTGTGCACTGGGTTTAGCGGGCCTACCACTGGAAGCGTCGGCCGTGGCGTTTGGATACGCTGATCCCGGTTGACTACGAACTAGTTCACCACGAGGCCGTCGTCCTGGCGGCATAAACCCCGGAGTCGACTCAAGCTTCATCAGTCCCGTGGGTGACGAATATTGAGCACTCGATCATGGATGACCGGGAGGCAATCGGGTCGTACCACGACTTGTGGCATGTTGAGCAGTCTTTCAGGATGTCGAAGACCGACCTAAGGGCCAGGCCGATGTTAGCTCGGACCTACGATGCGATCGAGGCGCATCTGACGATTGTGTTCGCAGCGCTTGCTGTTTCTCGTACCATTCAGGACCGGTCGGGCATGTCGATCCGACGGTTCTTGCGAATGTTGCGACCGTTACGGTCGGCAGTTGTCGAGATCAACGGGACGATCACGACCCTGCCACCCGTTCTGGGTGAAGTTAAGTCGAAGCCTCCTGGACGCGTTGAAACTGCAGTGATCAAGCACTAACGCATTTGACCCAACCCAGGAGGGACGGGGATCGTTCGCCGTCGGGCACTATCAACGCCGGGGGCCTCGCCGCCACCGAAGGCAAGGCTCTCTGGCGCCGACTCGTTCGTCCGGCACGAGTAAACTGTTGTACAGCACCCAGATCTCGAACCGCGAAGCCTCCGTCGCCCACTCTGCGGTAGGTCGAGAAGACCGGGAGATAGCCGACACTACGACACTCGCATATATTAGAAACGAAATCGCTAGTGTATGCTAGAATCTTCGAATGTGCTCTGGGTGGAGTGCAGTCAGAGGATCGCAGATGTTTACAAGCTAGCAACTAACACGAAAGCTCATTGGTTCGCGGAATCCGGGCGCAGATTTTGGTGACCACCAGCAACAAGCGCTCGCCGACGACCTCAGCTCGATTCACACCTCGGCAACGAGACGAACACCTGTCGCAGCTAAGCAAGAGAGGACATTGTGGCTCAAACCAAGAAGCATCCAAGTCGAGGCGTGGACTCGAACCTTGGCGAAGGTCGAGCAACACTTGGCATGACAAGCATCAGCCAGCTTGATGATTGGGTGCCGGATCTTTGTGATGCGCAGCTGACGTTCAATCCTGGCGATGCTCGTCAGACTGGTTTGCCTGAGAGTTCGGTTGACCTCGTCGTTACCTCGCCCCCATATTGGAACAAACGAGATTACGGGCACAGCGACCAGATCGGTCTTGAGCCAACTGCGGACGGTTACGTCACATCAATAATGGACTGCCTCGCCGAATGGAAACGTGTCCTTCGGCCCCACGGCTCAGTGTTCCTTAACGTCGGCGACACCTACTTCAACAAGTCCTTACTCGGTATTCCTGGCCAGATCGAGTGGCAGGCCGCGAAGAGTGGCTGGTTGATCCGCAACCGAATCATCTGGGCCAAGGAATCGGGTATGCCCGATCCAGTCAAGAACCGCCTAGCCAGTCGGCACGAATACGTAATCCACCTAACCTACAAGCCAACCTACTATTATGACCTAGTAGGTTACTCGGAGAAGTTCGGCAACGGAGCCAATCCGGGCGACGTGTGGACGATCAACCCGGAACGGAATATGGGACGGCACCTGGCTCCCTTCCCCCGCGAACTTGTGCGCCGCGCCATTATCCTTGCAGCTCCGCCGCAGGTCTGCGCAACATGCAAGGTCGCACGGCGTCGGGTCATCGAGCGAACTACTGAGCTCGACCCGAATCGTCCACAGGCCAAAAGGGCGATGGCGCTCGCCGAAGAGAAAGGTCTGACGGCTGAACACATCAGGGCTATTCAGGCGTTCGGAGTCTCAGACGTAGGTAAGGCGACAAAGTTTCAGAATGGCACTGGTCGCAACAGTGTCGAGGTGCAACGCCTAGCTGCTGAGGCCAAACTCGCGCTGGGTGGCTACTTCCGCGAATTCACATTCGCACGTAAGCGCACGATCGGCTGGACAGATTGCGGCCACGGCACGCCAGCCCGCGGCGTGGTCCTTGACCCGTTTTCAGGTACCGGTACAACGTTGACGACTGCAGTTGACGAAGGTAGGGACGGCATTGGCGTCGACCTGGTTAACTGGATGAGTCAGCCTAACGTGAACGGTTAAAGCGGTCAGATTTCAGCCAACCGTGCGAGAGTAACTGACATATCATTGAGCGCCTCGTCGAGAAGTTCGTCGCTAGACATGTCGAGACGGTAGTCGTATACGTCAATCGAACGGACCCGCCCGACGTAGGTGAGGCCCTTAGTTCCGGAGTTCCAGGGGTGGATCAGCAACGCGAAGTCGAGGCCAAAGCGGACAGCGTAAGTAACAGCCTGTTCCACGTGTCCACGGTCCGGAAGGGTGGAGTCTGAAGTTGAGGTGTTCTTGATCTCAGCGATAAGCGGAACCTCGCCGCCGACGGAGCGCAAAACGACATCAGGCTGGGCCGCGCCAGAGTTGCGACTTGCCATCGCCGCCATCCCGTATCCTAGTGGTGAAGGAGGTTGATCGGGTATGTCGTATAAATCAATTTTCCCCTCGGTGTTACCGTCAAGCACTTCGACTGGCCAACGATGCGCGCGAGCATAGTTCGCAAGGCTGATCCGGACGAAGTTCTCGAACAGTTTGTTGGTATCGACTAGAAGCGACCCCATTTGCACGTCGTTGCCGCCTAGATCAAGAGCTATGCCGATCCCGCGTACAATTAATTTCGAAAGGTCTAGGACTGGGCGGTAATACACCCGAGAGTCGGGTAGCGGAACATAGCCCGCTACCAGGGGGTCATCGAGATAACGATTGTCGGCATCGAGCGCTACGCCTTCGAACGCAGCGAAGTGGCCGGCCAACCGCCTCAAACGAGCTTTGTCGCCCTTTCGTGGTTGCGCCTTGATCCTTGTCAGGTGGTCATAGATAACTTCCATGGCTGCCTTGATGCACCGGTTGGCCGGAATGTCGACGGTCCGCTCAAACCAAGAGAATGCCGCCTTATTGGGAACATCCTTTGCCAAAAAGTGCTGGATCGTCCGAGAAGTAGATAACTGGCCGTGCGGAAAGTGCCCTTCGCCCTCACGGCGCTCGTACGCGCGCATAAGGCCTGCGTCAATGAGTTCGTCTAGGAAGTCGAGAAGCGAATCGGTGTAGTGCCCCATGGCCCAGTCGTCGGCCTTGCCACGCCCGTCGTATTCGCGTAGCGCAGATAGGGCCATGACGCCGTGGCCTGTTTCACTCACCATCCGGGTCAGGCTCTTCATCGGAACCCGAGGACGGACCCGAAGGACTAGACGATCGTTGATTGGAATAACGCCGACAAACGAAGTTGCCTGAAGCTTCAAAACGCCGTTGCTGAAATTGACACGCAGAACGTCCTTGCCATCGATCTCCGGATTGAAAATCGCGCGGTTATCCTCACCGAGCCAAAATGCAGAATCTACGTCAATTTGTGCGTACTCGACGCAGTCCACGACATGGACATCTTCGTTAGTCGTCTCGAACATGTTTAGTGGGCCGGCTCAGCTTGGGTCGGGCGGCTCGATGATGTATTGCCAACCAGTTTCAATGGCTGATCGTGTGTTCTCGTCTCGCCGGAAAGCACGACTGACCAGGTATTTGAGCTGGTAGTTCCAAATGTCGGAAAGCGTCTTCTCATCGATAGCGGTCGAGAAGTACGCGTGGCCTACTGCTGCGGCTGGGTTGCTCTGCGCATGGCCGTTAATGCGATCGAACCAGCTGATAACCCGTCGCTGCAATTCCTCGTCCATTTCGTTCGACTCAAGAATGGCCTTCAGCAGGTCGCGATCTGGATCCATTGAGATCTTCGCGAATCGACGCTCGAACGCGGCATCGACCTCATCCACGCCCCGGTCGAACGGGTTCATTGTTGCCAGAAGCACGAGGTTTTCCGGGACTTTGATTTCCTCGCCGCTGGCAATCGTGAACGGGAGCTCGCGTTTGGTGGTCTCGACATAGGTGAGCGCCTCACCAAATACCCGCCCAACATCGGCCCGAGACAGCTCATCGATAACGAGCACATAGGTGTAGCTAGGATCTCGGATAGCAGACTTGGCCAGTTGAAGGAACGGTCCCTCCTTGACCTCGAAGCCACTCGTCGTCGGAGTGAAGCCCAGCATGAAGTCCTCGTACTGATAACTCGCATGAAACTGTACGAACCTCACACGGTTCTTATCGCCTGCGATCCTCTCCGCAGCCGCACTTGCGTAGTACGATTTCGAGGTTCCCGGTGATCCCGACAAAATCACGCCGCCGTAGACCCCTGCGAGTCGGGCAATCTCCTGCACCATAGGGTCGTCCGCTGGAATCAAAGGAGCATCCGGCGCGCTCGAGGCGTGGCTAGACTTTGCCTGATCCTTCACACCGATGCCAAGGTCATCGGCCTCGAGCATGCGCACATTCTGTACGATCTGCTCAAACATTCGTGGGCTCCTCTTCTGATTTTTCGAGAGGGACATAAGGGTCGAACCAATCGAACTTGACATCGGGGATGTCGATGGTAAAAAGTTGATCGAACTCTGCATCTGTAACGCTCGGGTAGTCGAAGCGGGAGCAGAAACCAGCGATCAGGTCCTCTGCGGACGGTGTACCCGACAAGACGAAGCCGTCGTTGCGCAAAAAATACGCCCCCAATGCGACCGCGGACACGCGTCGACCCTTGAGCATGTCGGTAAGCGCCCTCTCGACGTGGCTTTCCGGCCACGCATACCCGCGCGATTCCGCCTGCAACCAAGGCATTTGTCGACCGAGCGACCCCGGCGACCAGCTCCCGGGAATATTCGCGCCGCGCCAGAACGTGGGCAACGGCTCTCCTGTGCGCTTGCCGCGACCAATCAGCGGGAAGTAGTAAGGCTTGTTCCTGTGGCCTGGCATACGGATCAGCGAGAGGAGCTCCTCAGCTGACGCAGAGGCCTTTGAGAGCTTTCCCGAACGTTCCTGAGTACGTAAGTAAAGGTACATCGGGAATGTGGGATGCAGTTCTTGAGCGCCTAAAGTGGTGATGCTCCATCGGACCGCAGCTGTGCTCAACACGTGAGTCGGCACTGTTTCGTCAGGCATGCTTGAAGTCTAATGTACTAGCCGCGGATCCTCTCACAGGTTTACCACGACCGTGCAAGGCCGTGCCTGTTTGCCCCGTTACATTCATTGTCAAGCAGCTGCCGGGGTCTTCGCCTCGTAGAAGACCCCGTGCTTGACCCTTGTGAACAACATGTTGAGGCGGCGCCGAGCCAGTCACATTACGGTACTGCTGAAGGTTGAGTTGTCACCGGGGTTTATGCCGCCAGAACGACGGCGTTGTGATGAACCAGTTCGTATTCAACCGGGATCAGTTCACCCAAACGCCGCTGCCGACGCTTCCAGTGATGGGCCCGTTCAACCCAGCGCACAATCGCCGTCGTCAACTGCGCCCGCGACGCCCAACGACATCGGTCGAGGACGTTCTTCTGTAACACGGCGAAAAACGGTTCCATCGCCGCATTGTCCCCAGCCTCGCCGACCCGCCCCATCGACCCGACCAGTCCGAGAGGCTGGAACTTCCGCGACCTAAACTGCGAGCCCCTATCGCTGTGGACCACGCAGCCGGCTACGGCTCGGGGCACGCCATGACGGACCACAGCATCCTCGATCACCGCCACCGCCAGGCATGTCTTCATCCGCGAAGCGATGGCACAACCGACGATCTTGTTGCTGTAGACGTCCTTGACCGCGCACATGTACAGCTTCCCCTCACCGGTGTGATGCTCGGTGGGGGTACCTCCCGCTTGCGGGGGAATATCGGTCAACCACAGCTCGTTGATTGCACTCGCGGTGAAATCGCGTTTGACGAGGTCATCACAGACCGGCGGCCCAGGCTTCTTGCCATGCTTCCGGGCTCGTTTGATCGTGTGATAGAACAACTGCTCCTGAAAACACGACCGCCACACACGACGCTCAGAGGCCCCGTGCCCGGCGGCATAGAGTTCATCAGCGATGAACCGGTGCCCGATACTGAAGGATCGTCCGTATGGACGTCGTAGGCGGCATTGATCAGGTGTGCGTCCTCCCAATCCCGAGCTGAGACCGGGTGAGCGCACCACTGGTAGAACCCCTGCTTCGAAAAGCCGAGCACCCGGCAGGTAACTCCTACCGGCGCCCCGGTGGCAGCAAGGTCACGGTACCGGCGGGTACATCATTGTGGGTGATGACCACCGACCTTCAAGTTCGCCTGTGAGAGGTAGGCTGCGGCCTCGCGGAGGATCTTGTTCTGCCGCTCAAGCTCCCGGATGCGTTTCAGCGCTGCCGCCTGGGCCCGTGACTCCGCAGGATGGTGCGAGGGCTCGAGGCCGTGCTCGCGCGGGCGCGCGTCGTGCACCCAGGCTTGGAGGGCTGATTTCGAGATCCCGAGATCCGCACAGACCTTCTTCGGGGTCATTCCGTCGTTGATGAGCTCGAGTGCTGACTGCTTGAACTCATCTGTGTAGATCTTTGGCATGACCTCTCAACTCCCTAGAACATATCCAGTGGTGATGTCAGCCAAACCCTTAGCAGTCCCAAGTGAGCCGAGCCGGCCTACACGTCGCAAGCAGGACAGCCACCAGAAGGGTGACGTCAGAAGAGCCGTGAGTCAGACGCGCCCACCAGGACCTCGTGCGCCAGCTGTGAAGGGGCCGTCACATTCTTCAAAGAGTCAGACCTTCTGGTCCACGAGATCCATAGTCAAGAGGCACTAAACTCGCGTTAGTGCAGGCCGTCAAATGTCCGTACGAGTTTCGTCTATTCTAGGACTTGCATAATCTTCTCTACAATCGGCCCCCAGTAACTCCATTCCTCTGCGATTGTCCTCTGTCCGGGAATGGATTTTCCGCTAAAACGATGTTGATCAGCCTCCTCAGTAAGGAAAATCAGATCACCTTGAAAGCGGACAGCACCGAATGATTCCAGAACATCCAATACACCGCGAAGTTGTTGCGCCTTCAAAGGCTGTCGACCTTGCAACTTCATGAAGAAAGTTGCACGACCGTCGCTATGACCGTGGCTACGCGCTAGATTCTGAAGCTTATTGAGGAAGCGCACAGCTCTGGACTTCAGGTCTATTTCGTCATCCGACTCAAGAATCGTTCGGTAGTCGAACCACGGATAAGCAATTTGAGCGTCTTCCGGCACTGCCAGTTCAAAAGTTCCAGTGGCCGGAGCAGACGCAATCGACGGAGGCAACCGCAATTGCTTCCCTGTTACCTCGATTCTTACATCCAATCCATCCAATCCAGCATTTGAAGACATTCTTGCAAACTGCACCTCGGTGCCTGAAATATCGATTGCTTTGCAGTGTAAGAATAGATCAGGTCCCATGACTTTTCCCTTGTCAAGCGCGGGGACGACTATCCCGCCTTCTGTAAAGACTGTCAAAGACTCGAGCGGCCCGACTAGAGAAAGGGAATTTGGGTCGTCCGGAATGAGAGTAAACGAGAGGCCCAATAGCCCATTTAGGCGGGTAATCTCCATGCTTCCGCGAAAAAATTCTTGATCAATTTTCTCCGCGGATATTGTCGCGGTACTTCCTTGCGATTCTCCGGCGAGAATTGAAGCGTGGAGCGCGGCAAATTGCCATTCATCCAGAATTGTTTCCTCGCTGAAATGAGCAGTGGCGGTAAAGTCAAAGAGGAGGCCTGAGTGAGTGCCCACTTCATACAGGCTTGTTCGCGGCAATTCTTCTGTCATTCGTTCCGCGGCAGAAAATGCCTCGAACACGGTGCTAGCCCATTGTTGTTCAGTGCGGAAGGGGTGATCATCGAGAAATCGCTGTAGGCCAATCTGATATTCATGTCGTTTTGCAGGATCCGAAATGTATGATAAATCAGGTGCGCTGCTTCCTTCGATATCGTGCCATAACCATTGGATTTGCTCTTCTTGCTTGTAGACCGTCGAAGGGTCCAATCCGAGGTCTCGCGCTAATGGTGCTAATTTTCCTTGTTCCCTGATCAGGAGGTCAGCTAGGATACGGCGCAGTACCTCGAGATGTCGTGTGCCCGATGTTTCTGATTTGATATCTTGGGCAAGTTTGAAGTGGTTCTGGTCGTACGCAAGCACAGTAGCGACTGCGTCGAGGACTGGAGGATATCCGACGAAGGTCTCGGCTGAGTCTTCATCCAATGCGCCCACCAGGGCGGTGAGTAGGGCTTCTCTCGCCTCCTTGTAGTTCTCATCGCTCGTATCTAAGGTTGCGTTGCGTTTGTATGCTTGACTGCGACCATCGATATAGTTTCGTTGTTCTTCAATCGGAAAGTGTGACACCTCGAGCCAAGCTATCGATCGATCGGCGTCTGCGAGTTTTAGCCAGACATCCTCTAAAGTACGATCTCGTCCAAAAAGTACGGTTTGCAGGCCGTGGCTGGCGGCTTCGGCGATTGAGTCAAGAAACTCTTCCCATGACTGTGGTGAGACTCTTGAACGAGCTTCATCAAGGGAATCGATTAATAGTGCGGGCCTTTCCGGGAGCTGAGCGATGAATTTCAACCCGTTGATAGTCGCAAGGTAGGTATTAAGATTCAATGGGAGCGCTGCTCGACCTACGGCATCATCCAATTCGAGGCGCCAAAGCGGTGCGCCCGATCGTGCCGCGAGCTCCAGAGCCGTTCTGCTCTTGCCAGCAGCGCCTCTGGCAGACACGAGGATCACTTCTGACGAAAGATCACCCAATTCTTCCTTGACCGCCAGCACCGGATCGACGAAGAAGTCGGCGCTGTTGGGTATGCCAAAGCTCTTACTTCCGTTGCCTGGTAGGCCAGATTTGTTCAGCAATAGTGCGAGTTCCTTGAACGGAATGAGTTTCATCTTCCAGCGTCTCCTTTGACGGTTGAGAACGACTCACACTTGAATGATAAGCGAGCTTTCGCTGGGGCCGCGTAGAACTTGTGGCCGCGTGTTCGAGCGTTCCGAGTCCTTGCGAACACTTGGATGCGCCAGATGCAGATATAGGTTTTAGGCGTCCAGTTTGTTCTAATAGTTAACGGGAATCGACAAATTTAGTTCGAGCTGATTTTCTGGAATGGATCAAATCGATTGGGTGGATGGAGGCGATTGTGGCGTTCAAGGTACGGTTACAGCGCTAAAGGTCGCGCCGATCGGGCGCGATGTGGCGGGGTGCAAGTGCGCGGTTGCCGGAACGAGACTCATTCCGCGAGGGGAGCGCCATTTTTTGAAGGTGTCGGTGTGACTCCCGAGTTCTCGATTTATGGTCGTGGTTTGTTGGTGCTGAATGGTAGACCGTCGTTGAGGTGAAGGTGAGCTATCACTTCTGGTGATTAATTCACCAGCACAACCTTCCCCGTCGTCTTCCGCCCCTCGAGCGCCCGGTGCGCCTCGGCAGCCTCTGCCAGCGGGAAGGTCTCCCCAATCCGGAAGTCGAGCCAGCCCTTCTCGACGCCGCTCGAGACCATCGCCCAGCGCTTCGCCAACGCCTCCGGAGTCGCGACCATCCACACCAGCGACGGCCGCGAAAGGAAGATCCCGCCCGAAGAGTTCAGCCGCTGAATGTCGAACGGCGGGACCTGACCCGACGCCCCACCGAAGAGCACCATCGATCCCAACGGCTTGATTGATGCCAACGAGGCATCGAACGTGTCCTTGCCGACCCCGTCATAAGCGACCTCGACACCCTCGCCGTCCGTCAGCTCCCGCACCGTCGCGGCCACGTCGACGCCCGGACCGTAGAGGAACACCTCATCGGCGCCCGCCTGCCGAGCAAGCTCCGCCTTCTCCTCGGTGCTCACTGTCGAGATGACATTTCCGCCCAAGTGCTTGATGATCTGCGTGAGCACAAGCCCGACACCACCGGCCCCAGCGTGGACAAGCGCCGTATCACCCGGCTTGATCGCATGCGAGGTCGTCGCCAGATATTGCGCAGTGAGCCCCTGCAACGGCATTGCTGCAGCCACCTCGGCGCTCACACCCTCCGGCACCGCAAGCAGATTGTCCGTCGCCACGACGACCTGCGTCGCATACGACCCCGGACCCTCATGCCACGCCACCCGATCACCGACCCGGTAGCTCTCGACACCCTCACCCACCTCGGCGATCCGACCCGTGCCCTCGACGCCCACGACATGCGGATAATCCATCGGATAGACCCCCGAACGCCGATATGTATCGATGAAGTTCACGCCCGCCGCCTCGACGTCGACGAGCACCTCACCTGGCCCAGGCGCCGGCGTCTCGACTTCCGAGAACTCCAGCACCTCTGGTCCGCCGGCCTGCATTGCTCGAACCGCCTGGGTCATCACGCCTCCTGCATATAATTTAATGATGCTGTATGGTTATTCATATGAACGATCTGACGGTCGCCGTCTCCGGCGCCACCGGCTATGCCGGGGGAGAGGTCCTCCGACTGCTGAGCACTCACCCCCACCTCAACGTCACCACCGTGTGCGGTCACTCCAGCGTGGGCGAGAAGCTCGGCAGGCATCAGCCCCACCTTCCCCGGTACGCGGACTTCGTCATCGCCGATTCCACCGCCGAGGTGCTCGCCGGCCACGATGTCGTCATCCTCGCCCTGCCCCACGGCAAGTCCGGGGCGATCGCCCGGGAACTGGCCGAGACCAGCCCCGATACCCTGATCGTAGACCTTGCCGCGGACCACCGCCTGATCAGTCCCGCAGCGTGGGAGACCTTCTACGGCTCACCCCACCAGGGCACATGGACCTACGGACTGCCCGAACTACTCCTCGCCGACGGCACGAAACAACGCAGCCGACTGAGCGACACCACCCGCATCGCCGTACCCGGGTGCAACGTCACCGCCGTGACGTTGGGCCTCGCACCGCTGCTCGCCGCGGGCCTCATCGCACCGAAGGGACTCAACGCGGTCCTCGCCAACGGCGTCTCCGGAGCCGGCAAGGCGCTCAAACCCCACCTCATCGCCGCCGAGATCCTCGGTGACGCATCCCCCTACGGCACCGGCGGCTCCCACCGCCACGTCCCCGAGATCGAACAGAACCTCAACGGCGTCCTGGGTGCCGACCCCGCCGACGGTCCCGTCCGCATCTCCTTCACCCCGACCCTCGTCCCCATGTCACGCGGCATCCTCGCCACTCTCACCGCCGACCCGGGGGAGAACGCCCCGCGTACCGCCGACGGCAGCATCGACGCCGACGCACTCACAAACGCCCTGACCGCGGCGCTCACCGAGGCCTACGCCGACGAACCCTTCGTCCGTGTCCTGCCCGAGGGCCAATGGCCGCGCACCTCGGCGACCACCGGATCGAACGTCGCCCAGATCCAGGCGACCTATGACGCCCGGGCCGAGAAGATCCTCGTCGTCGTGGCGCTCGACAACCTCGTCCGCGGCACCGCCGGCCAAGCCCTCCAATCCATTCATCTCGCCCTCGGTCTCGACGAGACCGCCGCCCTCCCGCTCGAAGGAGTCGCCCCATGAGCGTGACCGCACCCCTCGGTTTCACCGCCGCCGGCCTCACCGCCGGCCTCAAACCCAGCGGCAAGAAAGACCTCGCCCTTGTCGTCAACCAGGGACCGAGCACCGCCGTCGCCGCCGTCTACACGTCGAACCGGTGCCAAGCCAACCCCGTCATCTGGTCGAAGCAGGTCTCCGCCACCGGCCACGCGCGCGCCGTCGTCCTCAACTCCGGAGGCGCGAACTGCTACACCGGCGACTTCGGATTCGCGACCACCCAACTCACCGCCGAAGACACCGCGACCCTCCTCACCGACTCCGGCATCCCCACCCAGGCTGACGAGGTCCTCATCTGCTCGACCGGCCTCATCGGCGTCGGCGGTGAGGAGTTCCGCGCCGGGATCCTCGACCACCTGCCCGAGCTCGTCGCCGCAGCCGACGACTCCGTCACCGGGGGAGCGAACGCCGCCGAGGCGATCATGACCACCGACACCGTCGCGAAGACCGCGACAGCTGAGGGCAGCGGATACACGATCGGCGGCATGGCCAAAGGCGCGGGCATGCTCGCTCCAGGGCTCGCGACGATGCTCGTCGTCATCACCACCGACGCCCCTCTCGACCCGCCCGTCCTCGACGCAGCGCTGCGCGCAGCCACGGCGACCACCTTCGATCGCCTCGACACCGACGGGTGCATGTCGACGAACGACACCGTCATCTTCATGAGCTCGGGAGCCGCAGACACGACGGTCGACGAGGGCGAATTCGGGGACCTCCTCGGCGAGGTCTGCCACGACCTCATGCGCCAACTCCACGTCGACGCCGAAGGCGCCCACCACGACATCGCCATCACCACCCGCGGTGCTGCCTCGGAGGACGAGGCGCTCACCGTCTCCCGGTCCGTGGGCCGGTCGAACCTCTTCAAGGCCGCGATCTTCGGGGAGGACCCCAACTGGGGTCGCGTCGTCGCCCAGGTGGGGACCACCTCGGCGGAGTTCGACCCGACGACCATCGACGTCACCATCAACGGCGTCGAAGTGTGCCGGGCCTCCGGTCCGTACGCGGACCCCGCCGAGGTGGTCTTCGGACGCGAGGTCGACGTCGTCATCGACCTCCACGCCGGGGACGCGACCGCGACCGTCTGGACCTCGGACCTCACCCACGATTACGTCGAAGAGAACAGCGCCTACTCCACATGAGCACTCAGCCCGACTTCTCCACGAAATCCACCGCCGCCCGCCTCGCCGCCGCCCAGGTCAAGGCCGAAGCGCTGACCGAGGCGCTGCCGTGGATCAAGACCTTCGCCGGGGCCACGATCGTCATCAAGTACGGCGGCAATGCGATGATCTCCCCGGAGCTCCAGCAGTCCTTCGCCGACGACATCGCCTTCCTCCGCTTCGCCGGCATCCGCCCCGTCGTCGTCCACGGCGGGGGACCGCAGATCTCGGCGATGCTCGCCAAGCTCGGCATCGAATCCGAGTTCAAGGCCGGCCAGCGGGTGACGAGCGAGGAAGCCGCCGAGGTCATCCGCATGGTGCTTGCCGGCCAGGTCAACCGCGACATCGTCTCCCGCATCAACATGAACGGCAACGCCGCGATCGGGCTCTCCGGTGAGGACGCCGATCTCCTGCTCGCCCACAAGACCGTCGCCGAGGTGGACGGACAGACCGTCGACCTCGGCCGGGTGGGCGAGATCGCCGAGGTCAACACCACCGTCCTCACCGAACTCCTCGATGCCGGCCGGGTGCCCGTGATCTGCTCGATCGCCGCGGAGATCGGCGGGCAGGCCGGCAAACCGCTCAACATCAACGCCGACCTCGCCGCCTCCGCCGTCGCGAAGGCACTCAAGGCACAGAAGCTCATCATGCTCACCGACGTCCCCGGCCTCTACGCGAACTGGCCCGACACGTCCTCCCTCATCTCCCGCATCGGCCCCGACCGACTGCGCGCCCTGCTGCCGACCCTCGACGCGGGGATGATCCCGAAGATGACCGCTGCCCTCGAAGCGATCGAACACGGAGTGCAGCAGGCCCACATCATCGACGGCCGGATGGCGCACTCGCTGCTCCTCGAGGTGTTCACGTCCGAGGGCATCGGCACGATGGTCGAGGACACCGTCGTCGAACCCGCCCCGCTCGGCGACGGGCACCGCGGGCATTCGGACGAGAACGAGACCGAGGACGCTGGCCGGGGTGCCGGGATCACAGCTGCCGGCGCTGCCGGGAGCGCTGCCGGCAGCGCTGACGAATTCGCGGAGGCGAACAATGAGTGAGGCGACGACCGGCACCGCCACCTGGCGCGATGATTTCTCCCGCGTCCTCTCACCCGTCTTCGGGTCACCCCAGCTCGACATCGTTCGCGGTCGCGGCTCCTACGTGTGGGATGCCGACGGGAAGCAGTACCTCGACCTGCTCGCCGGGATCGCGGTCAACGCGCTTGGCCACTGCCACCCCGCATGGGTGAGGGCCGTGTCCGAGCAGGCCGCGACGCTGGGCCACATCTCGAACTTCTTCACCTCGCCCCCGCAGATCGCGCTGGCTGAGAAGATCCACGAGATCCTCGACCTGCCCGAAGGCTCCGCGGTGTTCCTCTCGAACTCCGGTGCCGAGGCGAACGAAGCCGCCCTGAAGATGGCCCGCCGCGCCGGCGGTGGGGGCCGCCCGATCATCATCGCCGTCGACGGGGCCTTCCACGGTCGCACGATGGGCGCCCTGTCGCTCACCGCGAAAGCCGCCTACCGTGAGCCCTTCGCCCCAGGCGTGCCCGGAGTCGTCCACGTCCCCTACGGCGACGTTGACGCACTCGCCGCCGCGATCAACGACACGACTGCGGCCGTGTTCATCGAACCCATCCAAGGTGAGGTCGGTGTCCGCACCCACCCCGCCGGATACCTGCGCGCGGCCCGGGAGCTCACCTCTGCTGCCGGGGCCCTGCTCATCCTCGATGAAGTGCAGTCAGGCATCGGACGCACCGGGAACTGGTTCGCCCACCAGGATCCTGCGATCGGCGAAGGTGTCGTCCCCGACATCATCACCTCGGCGAAGGGCCTCGGCGGCGGTATGCCCATCGGGGCGACGATCACCGTCGGCACCGAAAACACCGGCCTGCTCTCTGCCGGCCAGCACGGCACGACCTTCGGCGGCAACCCCATCGCGTGCGCCGCCGCGCTCGCCGTTCTCACCACGATCGAAACCGAGGGACTGCTCGATCATGCGGGCCGCCTCGGCGAGCAGCTGAAGTCCGAACTGGCGAGCGTTTCCGGTGTCGCCGGCGTTACCGGGCAGGGACTCCTCCTCGGGGTCGAACTCGCCGGGAACAGCCCCGATGCCAAGGCCATCGCCGCCCGCGCGCTCGAGGCGGGGTTCATCGTCAACCCAGTCACCCCCGAACGCCTGCGCCTCGCCCCGCCGCTGACCATCACGCACGAGGAGATCGCCCCGTTCCTCACCGCCCTGCCCGACCTCCTCACACACGACTGACTAGGACCACGATGACCCGCCATTTCCTCAAGGACACCGACCTCAGCCCCACCGAACTCACCGAGGTCCTCGACCTCGCCGCCGAGCTCAAGGCCGCGCCTTATTCGCGGACCCCGCTCGCGGGGCCGCAGACGGCCGCGATCATCTTCGACAAGACCTCGACCCGCACCCGGGTCTCCTTCGCCGCCGGCATCGCGGCCCTCGGCGGTCAGCCGCTCATCATCAACCCCGGTGAGGCGCAGCTCGGGCACAAGGAGTCCATCGCCGACACCGCGCAGGTCATGGCGCGGATGGTCTCGGCGATCATCTGGCGCACCTACGCCCAGGCGGGGCTTGAGGAGATGGCCGCGCACTCGACCGTGCCGGTCATCAATGCGCTCTCCGACGACTTCCACCCGTGCCAGATCCTGGCCGACCTGCTCACGATCCGCGAACACCGCGGGGCACTGGCGGGGCTGACGATGAGCTACTTCGGCGACGGGGCGAACAACATGGCGAACTCGTACGCGCTCGGCGGAGTCAACGCCGGCATGCACGTGCGCATCGCCGCCCCCGCCGACTACCAGCCCGATGAGACCATCGTCGCCGAGGCGAACGCCCTGGCCGCGACCACCGGCGGATCGCTCACGGTCACCGACGACCCGGTCGCCGCGGCGCACGGTGCCGACGTCCTCGTCACCGACACATGGGTGTCGATGGGCCAGGACGCGGCCGGCCGCGACGATGACGCGTCCCCGTTCGTCAAGTACCAGGTGACGCAGGAGCTCATGAACTCAGGCAACGACGCGATGTTCCTTCACTGCCTGCCGGCCTACCGGGGCAAAGAGGTCACGGCCGAGGTCATCGACGGCCCCGCCTCGGCGGTCTTCGACGAAGCCGAGAACCGCCTTCACGCGCAGAAGGCCCTGCTCACGTTCCTCCTGGAATCGCGATGAGCGAGAACACCGTTCCTCAGGCCGGCGCTGCGCCGCTGACGAAGACGGCCCGGCAGCAGAAGATCATCGATCTCATCACTCGCCGGTCCGTGCACTCGCAGATCGAGCTCGCCGATGAGCTCGCGACGCTCGGAATCTCCGTGACCCAGGCGACGTTGTCGCGCGACCTCGCCGAGGTGGGGGCCGTGAAGATCCGGTCCACGTCGGGATCCGTGTACGCCGTACCCGGTGAGGGCGGTGACCGCAGCCTGCAGCAATCGACGGGGGACAGTCTCGACGCGAAGCTGCCGCGGCTGCTCGAGGAGCTGCTCGTCTCGGCGGCCGCGCAGGACAGCATGGTCGTGCTCCGGACCCCGCCCGGGGCTGCGCAGTACCTCGCCTCGGCGATCGACCGGTCGTCGATGACGGGGATCTTCGGCACGATCGCCGGCGACGACACCGTCCTCGTCATCGCCGATGCCGCGGTCGGCGGGCAGGCGCTCGCGGAGACCTTCCTCGAGTTGGCCGCCGGCGGGGCCGCAGACGGGTGAGGGTTGCGGTGGGGCGCGGGATCGGTCGGCACGCGGGCCTCGATCAACTCGAAGTTTGGCTCGATCCACGCCGCGCCGGAAATCCGCGCCGCCCGCGACGCGGAATTCGGGCCTCGCGTGGAACGAGCGGACGAACGCGCCCAGCACTGCCTCGGCGGCGGTGAGACAATGACTGACGATGACCGGTCCTGGATGGGACGGGGACGAACGGCCGTGACACGGCACGAAAGGACGACGAGTGAGTGAACGACTGAGCCTGTGGGGCGGACGCTTCTCCGACGGACCGGCCGATGCGCTGGCAGCACTGAGCAAGTCGACGGACTTCGACTGGCGGCTCGCCCAGTACGACATCGCAGGGTCGAAGGCGCATGCTGCCGTCCTTCACCGGGCGGGTCTGCTCACCGATGATGAGCTCGCGGGGATGCTCTCGGCGCTCGACGAGCTCGCGCGCCGTGTCGAGTCGGGGGAGTACGTCGCCGCCGAGTCCGACGAGGACGTCCACTCCTCGCTCGAGCGTGGGCTCATCGAGATCGCGGGGCCGGAGCTCGGCGGAAAGCTGCGGGCGGGCCGGTCGCGCAATGACCAGATCGCGACGATGGGGCGGATGTACCTGCGCGATCACGCTCGCGAGATCGCCGGCCTCGTCCTCGATGCCGTCGACGTCCTCATCGCCCAGGCCGAGGAGCACCCCGAGGCGCCGATGCCCGGGCGCACCCACCTCCAGCACGCACAGCCCGTGCTGCTCGCCCACCACCTGCTCGCGCACGCGTGGCCGCTGCTGCGCGATGTCGAGCGGCTCGTCGACTTCGACGACCGTGCCGGGGTCTCGGCGTACGGTTCAGGGGCGCTCGCCGGGTCGTCGCTCGGACTCGATCCGCAGGCCGTGGCGGCCGATCTCGGGTTCGCCGATTCGGTCGAGAACTCGATCGACGGCACCGCCTCGCGTGACGTGTTCGCCGAGTACCTCTTCATCACCGCGATGATCGGCATCGACCTCTCGCGGCTGAGCGAGGAGGTCATCGCATGGGCGACGAAGGAGTTCTCGTTCGTCACGCTCCACGACGCGTACTCGACGGGGTCGTCGATCATGCCGCAGAAGAAGAACCCCGACGTCGCCGAGCTCACCCGCGGCAAGGCCGGCCGCCTCATCGGCGACCTCACCGGACTGCTCGCCACGCTCAAGGCGCTGCCGCTGGCCTACAACCGCGATCTGCAGGAGGACAAAGAGCCGGTCTTCGACGCGACCGACACGCTCGAGCTCCTGCTGCCGGCGTTCACCGGGATGATCGCGACCCTGAAGTTCGACACCGAGCGGATGGCCCACCTCGCCCCGCGCGGCTTCGCGCTCGCCACCGACATCGCCGAATGGCTCGTCCGCCGGGGCGTGCCGTTCCGCGTCGCGCACGAGCTCTCGGGTGCGTGCGTTCAGCTCGCCGAGTCCCGCGACGTCGAACTGTGGGACCTCACCGACGAGGATTACGCCGGGATCTCCGAGCACCTCACCCCCGAGGTGCGGGAAGTGCTCACGACGCTCGGCTCGATCGACTCGCGTGACGCGAAGGGCGGGACAGCGCGGTCAGCCGTGGCCGTCCAGCTCGAGAGCGCCCGCGCCAAGGTGGCCAGGCTGCGGACCTTCGCGGAGTCGCCCCGGAGCGTGTGACGGGAACGTCCGACCACCTCGGCGGGGAAGGACTCACCCCGGACCGCAACGGTCACGGTCTCACGTACGCCGTAGAATTGGGAGGGCCGGTTCGATGCCGGCAGTCCACACAGTTTCGAAAGGACCGAAGTGACCGACGTATTCAGTGACCTCAAAGCCCGCGGGCTCGTGGCGGTGTCGACCGACGAGACCGCGCTCCAGACAGCTCTGGACGAGGAGTCGCTGACCTATTACGTCGGGTTCGATCCGACCGCGCCGAGCCTGCACATGGGCAACCTCGTCCAGCTCATCACAGCCTCCCGCCTCCAGCAGGCCGGGCACAGTCCGCTTGCGCTCGTCGGCGGGGCCACCGGACTCATCGGCGATCCGCGGATGTCGGGGGAGCGCACGCTCAACCCGCGCGAGATCGTCGAGGAATGGGTCGGCAAGATCCGTGCCCAAGTCGAACGCTTCCTCGACTTCACCGGACCGAACGCGGCCCAGGTCGTCAACAACTACGACTGGACGTCGGAGATCTCGGCGATCGACTTCCTCCGCGACATCGGCAAGCACTTCCCGGTCAACCGGATGCTCGCGAAGGAGTCCGTGTCCGCGCGCCTGAAGAACGAGTCCGGCCTGTCCTTCACCGAGTTCTCCTACCAGGTGCTTCAGGGCAACGACTACCTCGAGCTCTACCGCCGCTACGGCTGCACCCTGCAGACCGGCGGATCCGACCAGTGGGGCAACCTCACCTCGGGCGTCGACCTCATCCGCCGCGTCGAGGCGACCAGCGTCCACGCGATGGCGACCCCGCTCATCACGAAGGCCGACGGCACGAAGTTCGGCAAGACCGAGTCGGGCACCGTCTGGCTCGACGCTTCGCTGACCAGCCCGTACGCGTTCAGCCAGTTCTGGCTCAACGCCGACGACCGCGACGTCATGAAGTACCTCAAGGTCTTCTCGTTCCGTCCGCTCGAGGAGCTCGAGGCCATCGGGGCCGAGTTCGAAGCTGCCCCGCACACCCGACTGGCGCAGAAGGTCCTCGCCGAGGATGTCACCACCCTCGTCCACGGACGTGAGCAGTACGATCAGGCGATCGCCGCGGCTGCCGCGCTCTTCGGCGGCGGTGAGCTGACGTCCCTCGACCCGGCGACCCTCGGTGCCGCGACCGCCGAGTTGCCGCGCGGCGAGGTCCCTGCGGCATCGCTCGGTGCAGGCGTGCCCGTCGCCGACGCCTTCGTCACCGCGGGCATCGTCAAGTCCAAGGGCGAAGCCCGCCGGGCGATCAAGGACGGCGGCGCCTACGTCAACAACGTCAAGGTGTCCGGCGAGGATCAGACGCTCACCGCCGACGACGTCCTCGACACCGCCGGCGGGGGAGTCGTCCTCCTGCGCCGCGGCAAGAAGACCCTCGGAGCGGTCGACATCGTCGGCTGAGACCGGAATCGATGAGCCTGGATCGGATGAGCCGATGAGCAGCGACGACGCCGTGCAGCGGGATGCCTCGCCGCGCGGCGTCGGTCGTCCTCCGGGCGCGGATGGGCGAGATCTGACTGCCGAGGTCAACCGCCTTCACTACCGGGTGCTCCGCCTCGAACGGGCCCTGATCTCCCTGTGCTGCCTCGGTGCTGCCGCTCTGCTCGTGCTCGGGACCTTCCTTCCGATGTTCACGGAAACCACCGCCGAGGATGCTGATGAGCCGTTCTCGGTGGCCACGATCGCGGGCGCCGGGCTGTCGAACTCCGGAGCGGAGGTCCTGCTCGGAGAGGACTCGGGCTCGTCGGACTCCCCGGCGCTTCTCATCGCCTTCCTGGTGGGCTTCATCGGACTGGCGATCATCGTGGCGATGCTCGTCCTCGTCGTGCTGCCGATCGTCGCCGCGGGGCTGATGACCGGCGGCCGGCGCAGATTCTCGCGGATCGTCGCTGTTCTCGGGCTGGTGGGCTCACTCGTCCCGGTGCTCCTCTCGCTCATCGCCGTCGGGCCCGACGAGTCCGATGCCGGGTGGGGCGGAGCAGTGCTGTTGGCAGGCATGATCGCCTCCCTGGTACTCGTATTCGCCTCGGGGCGTGAGGAAGCTGAGCGTCTCAGCTCGTGGTGAAAGGGCTGCGTCGGCCAAAGGTGTGAGGCGGAACCAGACCTCCGCGTAGGGATCTCCCCAGGCAGAAATGCAGACAACCGCAGTTGCCGACCCGGGTCATGGTGGACGACGATGGAACTCCACGACGAAAGAGGAGCACACCGTGAAGACCCTGCTCAACCTCATCTGGCTGATCTTCTCCGGCCTGTGGCTGGCCATCGGCTACTACATCGCCGGCATCATCTGCTGCATCCTCATCGTCACCATCCCGTGGGGAATCGCCTCGTTCCGCATCGGCAACTACGCGCTCTGGCCCTTCGGCCGTGAGGTCGTCGACACCGGGACCGCCGGGATCGGTGCGACGATCGGCAACATCATCTGGCTCGTCGTCGCCGGCATCTGGCTCGCGATCGGACACGTCATCACGTCGATCCCGCTGTTCGTCTCGATCATCGGCATCCCGCTCGGATGGGCGAACATCAAACTCATCCCCGTCTCGCTCATGCCACTGGGCAAGCAGATCGTCGACAGCGACGCCGTGCTGCCCAGGTACCACCAGCGGTGACGCGAACCGGACCTCAGTCCTGAGACGCCTGCGCCTGCAGCTCCTCGAGCGAGATCTCACCCCGACGCACCGCTTTGAGCACCCGATAGGTCCGAATGACCCGCGGGAGTGCGATGACGAGCAGTCCGCCGAGCATGTTGAAGATGATGACGATGACGAACCACTGGAGGAACTGCAGGATTGAGATGTCGGCGCCGGCGAACATAGCCGCGAAGATCATGATCGCGTTGATCGCCCCGTGGAGCATGCTGAACCCGATGACGAGCAGTCCGGTGACCATGCAGACGATCGCGGTGACCACCTGATTCGTCGCCCCCTGCTGCATGCGCGTGGCCAGGGTGATCGTCGCTCCCGCGAGAAGGGAGAGCCCGATCATCACCGCGAGTGAGGGCTGATCGATGTAGCCGAGGGCCGTGTCGACGAGCACCGCGTGATAGTCGGGCAGGCCGAGGACGATGAGCCAGGCGAACGCCGCCCCGCCCACCAGGTTCGTCGCCAGGCTGATCACCCACAGGCGCACCAGCTGAAGCCAGTTCGCCTCTCCTGCGAGGACGGCATTGAGCGGCAGGAGGAACTCTTCGGTGAACAGCTCGGAATGAGCGAGTTTGAGCGCCAGCAGACCGATGCCGAAGGCCATGCCGGCGAGGATATCCGACCCTGTGGCCTGTTTGACGAGGATCATCGCCAGGATCCCCAGGCCGACGTCGATTCCACCGAAGAGACCAGTGACGATGAGTTCGGGCAGCTTCCGATTGAGACGCGCGGCTCCCTCGGTGACGGTTGCAGACGCCTCCTGGACGAGACCGTCTTCGAGGTCGAGATCGTTCTGGCCGAGACGTTCGCGCTGTTCCTTCTGGGTCATGGACCCAGTCTACGATCCGCGCATGCCGCCTTGTCGGATTAAGACGTCACATCTGGGCGGTGATCCGCCGGCTCGCCTGGAGAAGCGTCGAGGTGTGCCTCTCGAGCTCCTTCCTGGTCGTGTCCCCGGTGTTCGCGACGAGATTGATCGTGCCCAACAGGCTGTCGTCCGGTGACCAGATGGGCACGGTCGTGCTCAGGCTGTCCTTGCTCCGCTCCGCCTCGGCGAGGAAATAGCCGGTCTCGCGGATCTGCTCGAGATCGTTCCGCAGCTCCTCGAGGTTCTGCAGGCGACCGCTCGAGAGCGCCACAGGCTCGTAGTCGGCGAGCAGGCGCTCCCGATCCTCTTCCTCGGCGTGTGCCAGCAAGACCTTTCCGCCGCCGACGAAGAGGCCGAGCACCTGCCCGACCGGGAACTGGTAGCTCAGGGGGTTGGGGGCCTCGAACCGGGAGACGAGCACGCGGCGATCCGCCACCCGGACGAACACCGATGACGTCAGAGAGGTGTGGTCCGTCAGTGCTGAGAGCACGCTCGGCGCGACCAGGGCGAGCCGATCCTGGAGGACGAACGAGTGCGACATCGGCAGCACCTGGGGACCGAGCGTGTAGCCGCGCGGGGTGCTCTTGAGGTAATCGCGCTTGACCAGCTGGCCGATGAGGCGCTGCGTCGTCGCGAGATGCAGTCCCGTTGCGCGTGAGATCTCGGTCAGGGTCACCGGTTCGTGGGTGCTCGTCACGCACTCGAGGACATCGAGGGCTCGATCGAGCGTCCGCCCCTGGTTGTTCGTCGTTGCCACCGAATGTCCTCCTGAAATCGCCGACGGACCCATCTTCGCAGAGCGAATCGTCGCTGCAGCCCTTGACTTGACGCAGCGGCTGGATCACACTGATCACCACCTACTACACAATGATAGAAACTATCACAGAATGATAGGAGCGCGAAGATGCGTGTTGCAGTACTCGGTCTCGGTGAAGCCGGATCGCTCTATTCGGCGGCCTTCGTCGAGGCCGGATGTGAAGTCGTCGGGTTCGATCCGCGCCCGATCGATCCTCCCAGCGGGGTGTCGATGGCCGGCAGCATCGCCGAGGCGGTGGCCGGCGCTGATCTCGTCCTCGGTCTGACGACGGCAGGTCCGTCGGTCGCGGTGGCCGAGGAGGCGTCGGAAGCACTGCAGGACGGCGCGCTCTTCCTCGACCTCAACGCCGCGTCGCCCACACGCAAACAGGAGGTCGCCGAGGCGCTCGGCCCGCGAGCGAAGGTCGTCGACGGTGCGGTCATCGGCTCCGTACCGCGCTACGGTGCCAGAGTCCGCGTACTCCTCTCCGGGGCTCACTCCGAGGAGGCCGCCGAGCTTCTGCGGATCGTCGGAGCCGACGCCGAACCCATCCAGGGACGCATCGGTGACGCCTCCCAGCGGAAGCTGCTCCGCAGCGTTTTCATGAAGGGTCTCGGCGCCCTCATCACCGAATCGATGCGGGCAGGAGAGGAGTCCGGGGAGGTCGACTGGATGCGTGCCCAGATCGCAGGGGAACTCGCCGATGGGGAGGCCACGCTCGATCGGCTTCTCACCGGCACCCGGACGCACGCCCTCCGGCGCGCAGCCGAGCTCGGCGACAGCATCGACCTCCTGGCCGAACACGCACACCCCTGGCCGATGAGCGAGGCTGCCCGTTCCGTCCATCTCGGGGTGGCGCGAGCACAGGGTTCGAACCTTGCCGCCGAACTCGCAGCGCTTCCGACGTCCGCCCTCGGCGACGGTGGCGATCGCCTCGGATTCCTCGACTCGGGCATCAAACCCATGTGGGACAGTGCCCCCATCGCCGGACGGGCCTTCACCGTCCTCACACGTCCGGGAGACAATCAAGCCATCCATCGCGCGCTTCCGCTCACCCGCCCGGGCGACATCCTCGTCATCGCCGGCGGCGGTGAGACCGACCGGGCGCTCATCGGAGAACTGATCGCTGAACGGGCTCAGATTCGGGGGATCGCAGGAATGGTCATCGACGGCGCCATCCGCGACGCGGCGGAGATCGCACAGCTCGGCTTCCCCGTGTGGGCGAGAGCCGTCTCACCGGCGGGCCCGTACAAATCGGGACCCGGGCGCCTCCGCGAGACGATCTCCGTCGCCGGAGCGGTCTGCCACCACGGCGACTACATCGTCGCCGATGCCGATGGAGTCCTCGTCGTCCCCGCGACCTCAGCCGAACAGGCGGTCGCAGCGGGCAGAGCGGTGATCGCCGACGAACAGCGACGTCAGAAGGAGATCCGCGCGACGGCTGCGAGCAGCACCCAGTCCTAGGACCCACCACCGATCAGAAAGGGGAGGACAACGATGCCTCTCGCCCTTATCGCCCTGGCAGTCTTCATCGCGGTCATCGTGATCTGGAATGTCGTCATCAAACGGAATATGGCCGAGGCGATGCTGCTCGGCTTCATCGTCACACTGCTCTTCGCGGGTGCCAACGCCCCACAGTTCGCCGCCGACGCCTTCGTCGAAGCCTCCGAGAACGAAGTGCTCTACGCCGCGGTCGCGTTCGTGTTCATGACCTACTTCGTCGAACGGACCGGTGTGATGAACAAGCTCATCACGATCCTCTCCTCTCTGCTCGGGCGTCTGCCCGGCGGGCCGGCCTATGTCGACACCGTCGCCTCGGCGGCCATGGGAGCACTGGCCGGGGGATCGAACACAGGCAATGCCGCCGCATCCGGGTCGATCACCGGCCCGTGGATGGTCCGCACCGGCTGGAAACGTGAACGTGCGGCCACCGTCATCGCCGGCAACGCGGGCCTCGGCGCGGCACTTCCGCCGAGTGCGTCGATGATCATCATGATCGGGTTCGCCGGAACCCTGGTGACGACGTCACAGGTGTATCTGGCGCTGCTCGTCGCGGGCTCGTACCAGGTGCTCCTGCGCATCGGGCTGACCGCCTGGTTCGTCCACCGCGACGGGATCAGGCCGGAGACGGGAGCGGACCACGTCCCTCTGCGGACATCGCTGCGCCTCGGCTGGACGTCAGTGCTCGTCTTCCTCGGCGCGATCATTCCGATCCTCATCACCGTCGGACCTCTCGCGGACTTCCTCTCATCGATCGCCACGATCGGGGAGTCGCTGGGCAACATCTCACTCATCATGTGGATCCCGATCCTCATCATCGCCATCAGCGCGATCGTCGCCCGGAAGGAGCTCCCGAAGAGCGCTCGGCAATGGTGGGAGTTCCTCGCCGGTTCCGTCCCCCGCTTCTACACCATCGGCGCGATCCTCTTCTTCGCGATCATGGCCTCCGAGGTGCTGGCCTCACTGGGCCTCGCCACCGATGTCACTTCGCTCCTGGAGACACTCGATCTGCCTCTCTGGCTGCTCGTCACGCTCATCGGCGTCCTCGTGGTCGTCGTCGCCGGTCCGCTCTCGTCGACAGCGACCCTGAGCGCGGTCGGGCAGGTGGCGCTGTTCTCGATGGTCGCGGCGGGCATCGACCCTTTGCTCGCCGTCGTCGCGATCCTCGTCTTCGCCTCGACGGAAGGCGCCTCGCCGCCGGCCTCGGGATCGATCTTCGTCGCCTCAGGCCTCACCGAGGCGCAACCGGAGAAGACATTCATCCCCCTGGTCATCTACTACGTCGTACCCATCTTCATCCTCGGCGTGCTCATCGCGCTGAGCATCGTTCCTGTCCCTGTGGGAGGCTGACATGAGAACCACCCTGAAGACCATCCTGCTCCCGCTCTTCACCTTGGCCATGGCGATCTTCCTCGTCCTTGCCTTCACCATCGTCATCACCCAGCTCGTCGGTCTCGTCTTCGCTCAGGGGGCGTGGATCGACGCCGCCTATGAGACCTTGGCGCGACCGAGCATCATCGCCGCCATCGTCGTCAGCCTCCTCGGCTACGCCTATTACACGACCACCGGCGCCGAGGCGGACGACTGATGTTCTGTCAGCGGGCCGGGTGCGGGGATCCTCCCGCAACCGGCCCTCGGGGCGCCCTCGTGAAGAGCCGCTTTCCCGCTTGACTACAGCGGTGACGGTTGTCACAGCCGAAGTTTCGGTTTTCGGGTTGCGTGGGGGTGTTCGGGTGGTCTAGAGTTATATCTCGTTCGCCTCACCGGGAACACCACAACAACGGGGTGTTTCCACCGGGTGTCACCAGCACAAACAGTAGTTTGGGCAGGACAGTCCGGGTGTGTGGATCGGGCGGACGCAATCCTGTGGATGCCCCCAACGAGCACGCGAATATTCGTGTGTGGTGTGGGTGTGTGTTTGTGGTTTGAGAATCCAATAGCGTGTTTGTTTGAACAATGTGATGCCAGAAATTTTTTCTGGTAAGACAACCAAAATCCATGGACTGTTTCGGTTCATGGTGGGGTCACCGTCCACCCCCGTGGATGGGTGACTGTCTTGCCGGGATCACTAGAAGTAAATTTTTTTATGGAGAGTTTGATCCTGGCTCAGGACGAACGCTGGCTGCGTGCTTAACACATGCAAGTCGAACGCTGAAGCCTGGTGCTTGCACCGGGTGGATGAGTGGCGAACGGGTGAGTAACACGTGAGTAACCTGCCCCTGACTTCGGGATAAGCCCGGGAAACTGGGTCTAATACCGGATACGACTGCCGGACGCATGTCTGGTGGTGGAAAGTTTTTTCGGTTGGGGATGGGCTCGCGGCCTATCAGTTTGTTGGTGAGGTAATGGCTCACCAAGACGACGACGGGTAGCCGGCCTGAGAGGGCGACCGGCCACACTGGGACTGAGACACGGCCCAGACTCCTACGGGAGGCAGCAGTGGGGAATATTGCACAATGGGGGAAACCCTGATGCAGCGACGCAGCGTGCGGGATGACGGCCTTCGGGTTGTAAACCGCTTTCAGCAGGGAAGAAGCGCAAGTGACGGTACCTGCAGAAGAAGTACCGGCTAACTACGTGCCAGCAGCCGCGGTAATACGTAGGGTACGAGCGTTGTCCGGAATTATTGGGCGTAAAGAGCTCGTAGGTGGTTGGTCACGTCTGCTGTGGAAACGCAACGCTTAACGTTGCGCGTGCAGTGGGTACGGGCTGACTAGAGTGCAGTAGGGGAGTCTGGAATTCCTGGTGTAGCGGTGAAATGCGCAGATATCAGGAGGAACACCGGTGGCGAAGGCGGGACTCTGGGCTGTAACTGACACTGAGGAGCGAAAGCATGGGGAGCGAACAGGATTAGATACCCTGGTAGTCCATGCCGTAAACGTTGGGCACTAGGTGTGGGGGGCATTCCACGTTCTCCGCGCCGTAGCTAACGCATTAAGTGCCCCGCCTGGGGAGTACGGTCGCAAGGCTAAAACTCAAAGGAATTGACGGGGGCCCGCACAAGCGGCGGAGCATGCGGATTAATTCGATGCAACGCGAAGAACCTTACCAAGGCTTGACATACACCGGACCGTCCTGGAAACAGGTCCTCTTC
The DNA here is from genome assembly GCF_050562175.1 of Brevibacterium sp. K72. Classification (NCBI taxonomy): domain Bacteria; kingdom Bacillati; phylum Actinomycetota; class Actinomycetes; order Micrococcales; family Brevibacteriaceae; genus Brevibacterium; species Brevibacterium sp. K72. The sequence goes on along the minus strand of NZ_CP191582.1, from coordinate 3,334,659 downwards.
TTTGAAGCTGGTGTACAGGTGGTGCATGGTTGTCGTCAGCTCGTGTCGTGAGATGTTGGGTTAAGTCCCGCAACGAGCGCAACCCTCGTTCTATGTTGCCAGCACGTGATGGTGGGAACTCATAGGAGACTGCCGGGGTCAACTCGGAGGAAGGTGGGGATGACGTCAAATCATCATGCCCTTTATGTCTTGGGCTTCACGCATGCTACAATGGCTGGTACAGAGAGAGGCGAACCCGTGAGGGCAAGCGAATCCCTTAAAGCCAGTCTCAGTTCGGATCGTAGTCTGCAATTCGACTACGTGAAGTCGGAGTCGCTAGTAATCGCAGATCAGCAACGCTGCGGTGAATACGTTCCCGGGCCTTGTACACACCGCCCGTCAAGTCACGAAAGTCGGTAACACCCGAAGCCGGTGGCCTAACCGTAAGGAGGGGGCCGTCTAAGGTGGGACTGGTGATTGGGACTAAGTCGTAACAAGGTAGCCGTACCGGAAGGTGCGGCTGGATCACCTCCTTTCTAAGGAGCACACCAGTATGGTGCCCACCAACAGAACCCATGTGTGGTTCGGGTGGGTTGCTCAAGGGTGGAACATCACATACTTCGCTCGCCCAACCAGCCGGGCTGGGGTCAATGCCCCGGGCACGGTGGGTGGGTGGTCGGATAGAACAGACACGCTGTTGGGTCCTGGAACCACAAGTGGTTTCACCAGGCACCGACCCAACCCAGAGGCAGCAGCAGTGCTGGTGCTGGCTGGGGTGGTGATTGGTAGTGGTTTGAGAATCGTATAGTGGACGCGAGCATCAAGCACCAGCCTTTGTGCTGGTGTGTAGTGTGATTTTCTTTGAGTCAAAAAATCTTAGTGTGATATTTTCGCGCACACTGATACCAACCTCTAGGGGTGGGTGTGAGTGTGTAAGAGCGCATGGTGGATGCCTTGGCATCAGGAGCCGATGAAGGACGTGGAAATCTGCGATAAGCCTCGGGGAGCCGATAAACGGGCTGTGATCCGAGGATGTCCGAATGGGGGAACCCCGCCGCATGCGAGTGCGGTGACCCGCACCTGAATATATAGGGTGTGTGGAGGGAACGCGGGGAAGTGAAACATCTCAGTACCCGTAGGAAGAGAAAATAAGAATGATTCCGGGAGTAGTGGCGAGCGAAACTGGATGAGCCTAAACCGTGTGCGTGTCAAGCGTGCTGGTGTTGCGTACATGGTGTTGTGGGGTGTGTGTGTTCGGTTCAGCATGACCGAGACGCTGATGAGTGCTTACGTGTAGTCGAAGCTGGTGGGAAACAGTACCGGAGTGGGTGAGAGTCCCGTAGACGAAACGCGTGGCCCCGGTGTGACACGTGTCCCCGAGTAGCACGGAACTCGTGGAATTCCGTGTGAATCTGCCAGGACCACCTGGTAAGGCTAAATACTTCCTGATGACCGATAGCGGATCAGTACCGTGAGGGAATGGTGAAAAGTACCCCGGGAGGGGAGTGAAAGAGTACCTGAAACCATGTGCTTACAATCCGTCAGAGCACCCGTGTTGGTGTGATGGCGTGCCTTTTGAAGAATGAGCCTGCGAGTTAGCGGTGCGTGGCGAGGTTAACCCGTGTGGGGTAGCCGTAGCGAAAGCGAGTCCGAATAGGGCGGTCCAGTCGCGTGTCCTAGACCCGAAGCGGAGTGATCTAGCCATGGGCAGGGTGAAGCAGCAGTAAGATGTTGTGGAGGCCCGCACCCACTTCAGTTGAAAATGGAGGGGATGACCTGTGGTTAGGGGTGAAAGGCCAATCAAACTCTGTGATAGCTGGTTCTCCCCGAAATGCATTTAGGTGCAGCGTTGCGTGGTTCTTGCCGGAGGTAGAGCTACTGGATGGCTGATGGGCCCCACCGGGTTACTGACGTCAACTAAACTCCGAATGCCGGTAAGGTTCAGCGTGGCAGTGAGACAGTGGGGGATAAGCTTCATTGTCGAGAGGGAAACAGCCCAGACCATCAACTAAGGCCCCTAAGCGTGTGCTGAGTGGGAAAGGATGTTCAGTTGCGAAGACAACCAGGAGGTTGGCTTAGAAGCAGCCACCCTTGAAAGAGTGCGTAATAGCTCACTGGTCAAGTGATTGAGCGCCGATAATGTAGCGGGGCTAAGTACACCGCCGAAGTTGTGGCAGCATCACGATACTGTAATGGTGTGGTGTTGGGTAGGGGAGCGTCGTGTCGCCAGTGAAGTCGCCGTGTGAACGAGTGGTGGAGGCGTCACGAGTGAGAATGCAGGCATGAGTAGCGAAAGACGGGTGAGAAACCCGTCCACCGGATGACCAAGGGTTCCAGGGCTAGGCTAATCCGCCCTGGGTAAGTCGGGACCTAAGGCGAGGCCGACAGGCGTAGTCGATGGACAACCAGTTGATATTCTGGTACCGACACACAACCGACAATACCAAAACACATGAGACTAACTCCCCGGTCCACCCGTGGCGTCTTCGGATGTCTGGTTGGTGGGGTGGTGAGGACCTGAGTGTGGAGTCGGTAAGCGTGAGGTGTGACGCAGAAAGGTAGCCAGGCCACGCGATGGTAGTCGTGGTCTAAGGTCGTAGCATGTGGGGGTAGGCAAATCCGTCCCCACGAGTGTGTGAGAGCTGATGGGCGCCCCACAGTGGTGGGGTGATCTGGTGATCCTCTGCTGCCGAGAAAAGCATCGACGTGAGGGTGTGTGTTGCCCGTACCCTATAACCGACACAGGTGGTCAGGTAGAGAATACTAAGGTGATCGAGAGAATCGTGGTTAAGGAACTCGGCAAAATGCCCCCGTAACTTCGGGAGAAGGGGGGCCATCCTGGTGAACAGCCCTTGCGGTTGGGAGCTGGTGGTGGTCGCAGAGGCCAGAGAGAAGCGACTGTTTATTAAAAACACAGGTCCGTGCGAAGATGTAAGTCGATGTATACGGACTGACGCCTGCCCGGTGCTGGAAGGTTAAGAGGACCCGTTAACCCTTGGGTGAAGCGGAGAATTTAAGCCCCAGTAAACGGCGGTGGTAACTATAACCATCCTAAGGTAGCGAAATTCCTTGTCGGGTAAGTTCCGACCTGCACGAATGGCGTAACGACTTCTCTGCTGTCTCAACCACGAACTCGGCGAAATTGCATTACGAGTAAAGATGCTCGTTACGCGCAGCAGGACGGAAAGACCCCGAGACCTTCACTATAGTTTGGTATTGGGCTTCGGTGTGGTTTGTGTAGGATAGGTGGGAGATGTTGAAGCCTGGTCGCCAGATCGGGTGGAGTCGGCAAGTGAAATACCACTCTGACCATTCTGGATTCCTTAACTTCGGACCCTGATCGGGTTCAGGGACAGTGCCTGATGGGTAGTTTAACTGGGGCGGTTGCCTCCTAAAGAGTAACGGAGGCGCCCAAAGGTTCCCTCAGCCTGGTTGGCAATCAGGTGTCGAGTGTAAGTGCACAAGGGAGCTTGACTGTGAGACGGACGTGTCGAGCAGGAGCGAAAGCTGGGACTAGTGACCCGGCCATGGCTTGTGGAAGCGTGGTCGCTCAACGGATAAAAGGTACCTCGGGGATAACAGGCTGATCTTGCCCAAGAGTCCATATCGACGGCATGGTTTGGCACCTCGATGTCGGCTCGTCGCATCCTGGGGCTGGAGTCGGTCCCAAGGGTTGGGCTGTTCGCCCATTAAAGCGGTACGCGAGCTGGGTTTAGAACGTCGTGAGACAGTTCGGTCCCTATCCGCTGCGTGCGTAGGAAATTTGTGGAGGGCTGTCCTTAGTACGAGAGGACCGGGACGGACGAACCTCTGGTGTGCCAGTTGTACCGCCAGGTGCATGGCTGGTTGGCTACGTTCGGGAAGGATAACCGCTGAAAGCATCTAAGCGGGAAGCCTGCTCCGAGATGAGATTTCCATCCCTTTGTGGGGAGAGGTGCCCAGGAGAACACTGGGTTGATAGGCCGGGTATGGAAGCACTGTGAGGTGTGGAGTTGACTGGTACTAATACGCCGATCACTCACACAACCCAAGAGGGTTGGTGTGTGCGTGAAAAGCATTAACGATTTTTTGACGAGATGACACGATGGTGTTCGCGTTCGCTGTACGGTTCTTGGACCACTACCACACACACTCTCGTGTGTGGTGGTTGTCTGATGGTTTTGCGGTGGTGATAGTGGTGGGGAAACGCCCGGTTAACCGTTCCGATCCCGGTAGCTAAGCCCATGTCATGCTGATGGTACTGCAACTTGGTGGTTGTGGGAGAGTAAGTGACTGCCGCAATATTCGTTGGAGGGGATCCTGTCCTTGGGGCAGGATCCCCTCCTTTTTTCATTCACGGGTAGGAGCCTGTGGGGGAGCGGGGGGACCTGGTGGGGTTCCCCTTTTCTGCATTCACGACCACTGCCGTGACCGTGGTTTTTCACGATATGGAATTGGACGCGGATCCGCGTGGCCATCCGTCGCTTCCCCCGTAACGTCCAACTCGTCGCAGAGATACTGCCGCACACCTCAACGGTGAGGAATCGAGAAGAGACGGACATGAGCAACCCGACCGGTCACAGCCGACCCGACGCACCCACATCCACCGCCACGGCGAAAGTCGTGCCCACGATGGCCATCCTCGTGGCCTGGCTGCTCGTGGTCTCCGACGGCTACGACCTCATCGTCTTCGGCACCGTCCAGACCTCGCTCATCGAAACCACCGGGTGGGGACTGACGAACGCGTCGATCGGGACGCTGGGCTCCCTGGCATTCGTCGGAATGATGATCGGCGCTCTTGCCGGCGGCCGCCTCGGCGACCGCTTCGGCCAGAAGCGCACCGTCATCGTCTGCACGATCCTCTTCACCTGCCTCAACGCCCTCTGCGGAGCCGTCGACAGCCCCATCCTCTTCGGCATCCTCCGCTTCCTCGCCGGAGTCGGTCTCGGCGGACTGCTGCCGAGCTCGAACGCGCTCGTCGCCGGCCTCGTCGCACCCCGGTGGCGCGCCACTGTCGCGACGATCATGATGTCCGGCGTGCCCGTCGGCGGCGTCCTCGCAGCCCTCACCGGCCTCATCGTCATCCCCACCCTCGGCTGGCGCTGGATGTTCTTCCTCACCCTCATCTCCCTGCTCATCATCCCCTTCGCCCTGAAGTACCTGCCAACACGCGGGCAGGAGGAAGGACGCCTCGAATCCGCACGCAAGGAGACGAGCACCCTCTTCACCGGCGGCTACGCCATGATCTCCGTCCTCTTCGCCGTCTCCGCCCTCGCCGTGCTCTTCGTATGGTTCGGGCTCGGCACGTGGCTTCCCCGCCTCCTCGAAACCCAGGGCTACGACCTCGGATCCGCGCTCACCTTCACTCTCTCGCTCAACCTCGGCGCGGTCATCGGGTCGATCCTCACCGCCTGGGCCGGCACGCGCTTCGGAGCCCTCGCCGCCGCTTCGGTGGCCACAGCCCTGACCGGGATCGCCATGGTCATCATGATCTCCGACCAACTGCCCACCCTCGTCACCTACCTGCTGCTCGTCGTCGCCGGCATCGGCACCCACGGGTCGCTCTGCCTCATCATCGGCGCGATCAACAACACCTACCCCGCGGCGATCCGCGGAACCGCCCTCGGATGGGCTCTCGGGGTGGGCCGCCTCGGCGCCGTGCTCGCCCCGCAGACCGGAGGTCTGCTCATCGGCACTGCCGCCGGTGTCGCCGCGGTCTATTCGGCCTTCGCCGGGGGAGCGCTCTTCGCCGCCTGTGTCATGGTCATCCTTATCGTCGTCATCCGCCGAGCCGCGCTGCCCACCGTCGCCGCGAACGCCGATGACCGGACCTCCGCCGCACCCGCCGCTTCCCAGCCCTGAGGCGACGACGCCCCACGACCCGCACCACCACCAGCAAGGAGCAGAGAACACCATGAAGAAGATCGCCCTCGAAGAGCACTTCGGCGCCTCCGACCCGAACATCGTCGAGCAGTCCGCCGAGCACTTCACCCCCGACGCGTGGCCGGCCCGGCGAGCAGCGCTGCTCGACATCCACGAGGCCCGGCTGCAACAGATGGACGACCTCGAGATCGAGAAGGTCATCCTCTCCCTCCTCGCGCCGGGAATCCAGTCGCTCCACGATCGGGCTCACGCCGTCGATTGGGCCCACCGCCTCAACGACTACGCCGCCGACCAGGTCGCGGTGAACCCCGCCCGCTTCGCCTCCTTCGCTGCCCTCCCCATGCAGGACCCGGATGCTGCCACGGAGGAGCTGCGACGATCGGTGAAGGAACTCGGTCTCCTCGGGGCGCTCATCAACGGCTTCTCCCAGGTCGATGACGAGAACACGGTCGTCTACCTCGACGACCCACGCTATGAGGACTTCTGGGCCACCGTCGCCGAACTCGACGTTCCCGTCTACCTCCACCCCCGCGATCCGCTCGTCTCGAAGAGCCCCCAGTACGACGGGCATCCCTGGCTCTACGGTTCCTCGTGGGCGTTCTCCGTCGAGACCGGCACGCACGCGCTGCGGCTCATGGGCTCCGGCCTCTTCGACCGACACCCGGGGGTGAGGGTGATCCTCGGCCACCTCGGCGAACTGCTGCCCTTCAACATCTGGCGCACCGATCACCGTCTCGCAGTGGCACCGCGCGGACTCGACGTCGAGCACTCCTTCGGCCACTACCTGCGGACGAACTTCTACCTCACCACGAGCGGCAACTTCCGCACTCCCGCACTGCTCAACGCGATCCAGGAGGTCGGCGCCGACCGGATCATGTTCTCCGCCGACTACCCGTTCGAGTCGATGGAGGAGGCGGCACGGTGGTTCGACGCGATCGAGCTCAATGACCGGGACAAGGAGAAGATCGCCTCGGGCAACGCGGCACGACTGTTCGGTCTGGAGTCGGGCAGCGGTGCCGACGGCACCTCGCCGACCGCCCCCATCCGCACCGTCACCGAGGCTGCGGCACGGTCCGAATCCCAGCCTGAGTCCCAGGCGGCTCCCCGGCCTGCGACTGAGCCTGCGCCTGCGGGGCCCGCTCCACGATCTCCGCAGCGCATCGGAGGATAGCCTCCCGCGTCACCGAGGACGAAAGTGTGGCCGCCCTGACCGTCGGGGCGGCCACACTCAGTGCGACCGGTGCGACCGCCTCGGCGCCCCGCAGAGCGATCCCGAACGCATCGACCCCGCGTTCGGTCAGCCCGGACACCTGGGCGAAGCCGTCGCGACGGATGCGCTCCATGGTCCGCTGGAAGTCCGCAGCCGTCGGGAAGTGCTCGGTCACCGGGGACGAACGCCCCGACTGCTGAAGGTAGAAGACCCGGATGAGCCACTCATCGGGCATCTGCGCCAGCAGCGCGAGACCGCCCGAGGTCGTCGCCGCCGGCAGGACGGCGTTTTCCCGACTGCCCACGCGGGGTTCAAGGCTGCCCGGGCTCGAGACGAGGACACGAACCGTGCTGCCCGTGCGCACCATGAGGTGGCAGGTCTCGCCGACCTCCTCCGCGAGGCGATCCATCCGCGGCCGAGCACTCTCCTGCAGTGCGTCGAGATCATCGGAGACCGGCAACGGAGCCGTGACCGCCGGCCCGACCGTATACCGACGGTCATCGAGTTGGGTCGCGAAGTCCCGGTAGACGAGCATCTGCAGGATGCGATGGCACGTCGACGGCGACAGGGACGTGCGCGCACTGATCTCCTGCAGGTGCAGCGGCACGGAGTCCCGGAGGATCTTCTGGATGATCAGCGCACGATCGATCGATTGGATGAACGTGCTCGGCACCGCCCGCAGGTCGAGGTTCTCCATCATCGTCCAGTTCCCATCAGACGTCGGATTCGTGGGGTGGTCACTCGCCGAGGTGGTGCATCGCCGAGGTGGTGACATGGCTGAGCGGCAGCAGCTCGGTGAGCTGCTGCCGCGGCCGCGGTCGTGGACGCCTCCTCAGCGACGGGCCTTCTCAGCGGGCCGGGTCGAGGACGAAGTCGTAGACGGTGATCTCGCCTTCCTCGTCCGGGTTCGGCTGGGGATCGAGCATGAGCTCGGGCTTGACCGCCGAGGCGATGTCGTCCTCGTTGTGCGGATCGCCGGGGAAGTAGAGCTGCGAGGTGATGAGCTGATGCTCCGGCGCATGGACCTTGAAGTGCATGTGCGCGGGACGCCACGCATGCCATCCGGCCGCCTCGATGAGCTGGCCGCACGCTCCCTCGGTGGGGATCTGGTAGGGCGCAGGCCGAATCGTGTGGATCTCATACCGACCCTCGTCGTCGGCGACGAAGGTCCCGCGCAGATTCCATTCGGGCAGCCCCGGCGCGAACTGCGAGTAGAAGCCGAGATTGTCGGCATGCCAGAGCTCGAGCTTCGCCCCAGGCAGGGGAGCGCCGTCGGTCGACGTCACCTGGCCCTTGAAGACGAACGGTGTGCCCGGTTCGTCCGGGCGCATCGGGATGGTCCCGTTCCATGGCAGCTCCGGTGAGCCCTCGAGGTAGTACGGGCCCTCGATCGTGCCCTTCGATCCTTCGCGGTCCTGGTTGGCGACCTCCTCGACTGAGTGCTCGAGCCACACGTCGAGGAACAGCGGCCATTCGCCGTCCTCGCCGACCTTGATCAGCCACGCCTTGAACGCGTTGTACTCCTCATAGGTCACCTGCTCCTCGAGGACGAGGTCGTTGAGCGCCTTGACCGCCTTCCCGGCGAGCAGAGCGACCCGCTCATGGTCGACGACTCCGCCGGCCGCCTTGGCCTGACGCTCCTGGAACCGCGCCGAGGCGTTCGCCCCGGAATCCGCGGCCCTGGCGGTGACCTCTTCGGTGAAACTGTTCTCAGACATTGCTGTTCCTCTTCTGTGACGAGCCGGCTCTGCCGGCGGTTCGGGTGGTGAGTGCGTGTTCGGGTGGTGGGATCGTGGTCAGATGTGGGAGGGATGCGTGGCCAGCGGCGTGACGCTGATCCGCATGTGCGGGAAGAGCGGCAGCCCGGCAAGGAGGCCGTGGAGTTCGTCGTGATCGGCGACGTCGAAGACCGAGTAGTTCGCGTACTCGCCGACGATCCGCCAGATCTCCTTCCACCTGCCGTCGCGCTGCAGGTCCTGCGAATAGGCCTTCTCCCGGGCGAGCAGCTCGGCTCTCTCTTCCGGGCTCTGACCCTCAGGCAGGGTCACATCCATCCTCACGAGGTAGAGCATCGTCGCCTCCAATTGCGGTTCGTCGTCGGTCGGTGGTCGGGGGTTGGGTCGGTGGTCATCGGTCGGGGTCGCGGTCGGTGGTCGTCGGCTCGGATGCCAGTCGGCGCAGCTGCCGGGTCAGTCGAGGCGGTAGCGGGCGAGCTTGTCCTCATCGACCGCAGTCCCGACGCCGGGCACAGTCGGTGCCGGGAGGCGACCGTCGACGATCGTCAGCGGCTCGCCGATGAGGTCATCGCCCATGTCGAGGAAGTTCGACAGCTCCGCCGGATACCGCGAGGAGTGCTCGAACGCCGCCCCGAACGTCACCGTCGCCGCACTGCCCAGCTGCGTGTCGATCTGATTGCCCATGAGCACGTCGATGCCGAGCGCCTCGGCGAACCCGAGGATCTTCGCCGACTCCGTGAACCCGGTCCGCGCCGTCTTGATCGACAGCGCGCTCGCCCCTCCCGTATGGATCTCCCGGGCCGCTTCGCCGAGGGTGGACGCCGATTCGTCGGCGACGATCGGTATCGGTGAGGCGGAGACGAGAGACCTGCGGGCGAGCACCTCGGCGGCGTCATCGGGTTCCTCGAAGAACCGCAGGTCGAGGTCGGCGGTGGCCTCGAGGACGCGGCGGGCCTCGCTCGCCGTCCACCCGCGATTCGCGTCGAGGTAGAGGAGCACCTCGGGTCCGAGGGCCTCGCGCAGGGCGATCGCGACCTCGACGTCGAGGGAGATCGGACGGCGGCCGACCTTGATCTTGAATGCCCGCACCCCGTACGACTCGACACAGGCGAGGGCTTCGTCGACGACCGCCTCGGCGGGGGAGAAGCCGAGCATATGGGAGACCTCGACGGACGGGGCGAACCCGCCGAGGAGGCGGTGGACCGGGGTCTCGAGGGCCTGGCCGATGAGGTCCCACAGGGCGATGTCGATGCCGCCCTTCGCTGTCTGATTGCCGACCGTGCGGTGGAGGCGGGCGTGGATGAGTGCACGGTCGAGGGGATCGGCGCCAAGCAGCGCCTCGGTGAAGACACCCCCGATGATCGCTGTCACGGAGTCGGTCGTCTCCCCGTACGTGTAGGGGCGAGGCGGGATGTCGGCGGTGCCGACGAGCCCGTCGTCGGTGCGCAGGCGTACGAGCACGTGCTCGATGTGGTCGACCTCGCCGCTGGCGAAGCGCAGGGGTTTGCGCATGGGGATCCGGTAGGGGATCGTCTCGACGGCGGTGATGCGCATCAGGCGCTCGCCTCCTCGGCGGAGGCCGGGTCGTCGATGACGTCGGCGACCACCTCGGCGATGATGTCGGACATCCGGGCGATGGCGGCGGTGTCCTCGTCCTTGCGCCAGGCCAGGGCGAGCTCGGTGCGCGGGGCGTCACTGAGCTCGCGGAAGAGGACCCCGGGCAGGCCGAGGGCGGTGGCGGTGCGCGGGATGACGGCGGCACCGAGTCCGGCGGCGACGAGCGACATCAGGGTCGAGGTCTCCGAGGCGCGCACCGTGTACTCGGGCTGGGCGGAGTGCGCTGAGAGGTGCCGCTGGGTCGCGGCCGCCATGACCGAGTTCTCGGGGTAGCCGACGAGGGCGTGCGCTCCCACCTCGGCGGCGGGGACGGTCTCATGGTCGGCCAGTGGGGAGTCGGAGGGGACGGCGAGGACACAGGATTCAAAGCCGAGCGAAGCGTAGGTCAGCCCCGGGATCCGCGAGTTCGACCGCAGGAGTGCGATGTCGATCGTGTGGTCGAGGAGCCGGGTGATGAGGCGCGGGGTGATCATCTCACCGCTGACGGTCAGCCGCAGTGCCGGTGCCGCCGAGGCGGTCCGCCGGACGACCTGGGGCATGATCCCGTAAGTCGTCGACCCGGTGAAGCCGAGCCGCAGCGGACCCTGGAGGCCGTCGCCAATGAGTCGGACCTCGGTGCCGAGGGCTTCGAGGTCGGCGAGGACGCGGCGGGCCTCGTCGAGGAGGTGCTTGCCCGCCTCCGTCAGTGAGACCGAGCGCGTCGTCCGGTTGAGGAGGGTGGTGTCGAGCTGGCGTTCGAGCTTCCTGATCTGTTGCGAGAGGTAGGGCTGGGCGAGGTTGAGCCGCTCCGCGGCACGGCCGAAGTGGCGTTCCTCGGCGACGGTGGCGAAGTACTGCAGCTGGCGGGTCTCGATCATCATGGGACAACGCTCATCGGTGCGATCGTCATCGGTCTCCCTCTCCGTCGAGGCTGCGCTGTCGGGCCGATGGTTCGAGGCTTGTGGTTCGGGGCCGTTGGTTCGACGCCACGCCGGCCGGTGCTGTCAGTAGTCACAGTAGGCCCGATCACGGATGACTTAAAGAGCCGATTACGTCTCGATTGAGACGCTGATGTTATCAATCGCGGGGCACGCGAGCGGCGCGCAGTGTGTGCTCCCGGCGCGCGTGCACCGCCTGCGATCACTGCAGTCGGGTGGCGATCCTGCAGGGTGTTGCGGGGCGCGCTGAGCCCGTGATCTGGGCATTCTCGGCGGTCGTGGTGGGCGCTGGGCGTGCCGTGGCCGCAATCGGCGTTGTTGTCATATCTGCGAACTTCGATAGCGTGGTGAGCACACATCAATGGAAGGTACAGCGCATGCTCAACCGTCTGCACGATGCTCTCAGGCTGAGGACGAACCCGGTCATCTTCTTCTCCTCAGCCGCTGTGATCATTCTCTTCGTCCTCGGAACGATCCTCTTCACCGACGCCCTCGACACCGGGGTCTCCGCCGCCTCCGACTGGCTGCTGCGCAACCTCGGATGGTTCTACATCCTCGGCGTCACCGTCTTCCTCGTCTTCCTCATCTACATCGCCGCCTCCCGCTACGGACGGGCGAAGCTGGGACCCGACGACGAACCGCCCGAGCATTCCAACGGTGCGTGGTTCGCGATGCTCTTCGCCGCGGGCATCGGGTCGATCCTCATGTTCTGGGGTGTCGCGGAACCGGTCAGCCACCTCGGCGATCCGCCCCGGGCGAGCACCGGGATCGAACCGGGCACGGTCGAGGCCGCGGCGGACGCGATGAACTTCACGTACTACCACTTCACCCTGCACACATGGACGATCTTCACGCTGCCAGCGCTGTGCTTCGCGTACTTCATCCACAAGCGCAACCTGCCGCCGCGGGTGAGTTCGATCTTCCAGCCCATCCTCGGTGAGAGGATCCACGGGCCGATCGGGAAGACGATCGACGTCGTCGCGATCATCGGCACCGTCTTCGGCGTCGCCGTCTCGATCGGACTGGGCACCCTGCAGATCAACGGGGGACTCGCGCAGCTCTTCGGGATCCCGGAGAACGCGCTGTGGCAGCTCATCATCATCGGCGTCGTCTGCGGACTGGCGACGATCTCGGTCTCGCTCGGTCTCGACAAGGGCATCAAGGTGCTCTCGAATATCAACATCGTCGTCGCCGTGCTGCTCCTCGTCTTCATCATCGTCGTCGGGCCGACGCTGTTCATGGCGCGGGGGATCTTTGAGTCCCTCGGCACCTACATCCAGCAGCTGCCGCAGCTGGCGCTGTGGAACGACACGTTCGCCGACACCGGGTGGCAGAGCAGCTGGACGGTCTTCTATTGGGCGTGGACGATCACATGGTCGCCGTTCGTCGGCATCTTCATCGCCCGCATCTCGCGCGGACGGACGATCCGCCAATTCGTCATCGGCGTCCTCGCGATCCCCTCGGCGTTCTCGATCATCTGGTTCGGCGTCTTCGGCTACGCCTCGTTCGACATCGAGTTCAACAAGGGCGGCGGTCTCGTCGACCGGGTCGTCAACCAGGGCGACATTCCGGGCGCGCTCTTCGCGTTCCTCGAGAACTACCCGCTGGCCGGTCCGATCTCGGTCATCGCGATCATGCTCGTCGTCATCTTCTTCGTCACCTCCGTCGACTCGGCGGCGCTCGTCGTCGACACGATGAACAACGGGCACGAGGACTTCAACCCCTTGGCGCAGCGGATCTTCTGGGCGCTTGCCATCGCCGTCGTCACCGCAACCCTCCTCGTGTTCTCCGGCACAGGCGGTCTCGAGGCGCTGCAGTCGACGATCATCCTCGTCGGTCTGCCGTTCTTCGTCATCGCCTACTTCCAGATCTACGCGCTCATGCGTGCCCTGCGCGAGGACGCGGGCGAGCCGCCGCGGGTGCGCATGCGCCGGTGGAAGAAGGTGCTGCCGCCGGAGGAGGCCGAGCGGAGGGCCGATGACGACGATGCCTTCAACGACGAGTACGACGCGTCGGAGGAGACCGTCGTCGCCCCCGAGGCCGACGAGCCTGCGCCGGAGTTCCGCGACCCCTACGTCGACGCACCGAAGGCGAAGCCGAAGCGACAGAGCACGCTCGCCAGCCGGACCGGCAGCAAGGCCCGGCCGCAGCGGGAGTAGGGGTGGGGCGCGGGTCGGCCAGCCGCGCCGGCTTGAGTCACTTTCCGCCGGATCGATCGGGTTTCGAACCGACCGATCGGGCGAAAAGTGAATCAGTCGCGCAAGAGGGCCGGTCGCGCACCGAATGTGGTGTGCGACCGGCCCTCCGCTGTGGTCAGTGCCCGTCAGCGCCCTGCCGGATCGCCAGGTCGCGTCACGCAAACCAGACCCCCGGCCGGCGTCACGCGCCTTAGACCACCGACATCACTGCCCGTTCTTGATCATCTCCGCGCACTTCTCGCCCATCATCATCACCGTGATGTTGGGGTTGACCGTGGTGATCTCCGGCATCGCCGAGGCGTCGACGACGCGCAGGCGGCCCACACCCTTGACGCGCAGCTGCGGATCGAGCGGAGCCGAGTCGTCGTCGGGAGCGCCCATCTTCGCCGTGCCCACCGGGTGGTAGACGGTGTTGTGGGTGCGGACGATGTAGTCCTCGAGCTCCTCGTCGGTCTGTGCGTCGGTGCCGGGGAACAGCTCGCGGCCGGCCCACTCGGACATCGCATCCTGCGAAACGATCTCACGGGCCTTGCGGATGCCGGCGATCATCACGCGCATGTCGTGGCCCTCGGGATCCGTGAAGTAGCGCGGATCGACGAGCGGCTTGTCGCGGAAGTCGCACGAGCGCAGACGCACCGTGCCGCGCGAGCGAGCATGCGTGACGTTCGGAGTGAGGCAGAACGTGTTCTCGGAAGTCGGGTACCCCTGGCGCACAGTGTGCATGTCGAAGGGCACCGACCCGTAGTGCATCATGAGGTCGGGGCGGTCGAGGCCATCCTCGGTGGGGGAGAAGATGCCGATCTCCCACCACTGCGTCGAGTCCTCGACCATCGGCTTCTTCGCCTCCCACGAGATGACTCCCTCGGGGTGGTCCTGGAGGTTCTCCCCGACTCCGGGAGCGTCGACACGGGACTTGATCCCCACCTCGGCGAGGTGGTCCTTCGGTCCGATGCCCGAGAGCATGAGCAGCTGCGGGGTGTTGATCGCACCCGCGGAGACGATGACCTCTTTCTTCGCCTCGATGCGGTGCGTCTTGCCGAAGGCGTTGTTGACGACGAGGACGCCGGTGGCGTTGTTCTCGTCGTCGAACTCGATCTCCTTGGCTTGGGTGTCGGTGAGGATCGTGAGGTTCTCGCGGTCGAGGATCGGGTGGAGGTAGCTCACCGAGGAGGACGACCGGGTGCCGTCGTCCTTGCGGTTGACCTGGAAGAAGTTCGCACCGTTGATGACGGTCTCGCCCTCGTTGAACTGCACCGTGGGGATGCCCGCCTGCTCGCACGCCTCGAGGAGCGCGATGCCGCAGGGATCGACCGGAGGCACGTTCATCAGGCGCACCGGACCGTCATGGCCGTGGTGGTCGCCGGGGAGCTCGTTGTTCTCAAGCTTCTTGTACAGGCCGAAGGTGTCCTTCGAACCCCAGCCGGTGGCGCCGTACTTCGTCTCCCACTCGTCGAGATCCTCCTTGGGCGCCCAGAAGGCGATGCACGAGTTGTGGGAGGAGCAGCCGCCGAGGACCTTCGCCCGCGCATGGCGCATGAACGAGTTGCCGTGCTCCTGCTTCTCGATCGGGTAGTCCCAGTCGAACCCGGACTCGAGGAGTTCCATCCACCGGTTGAGGCGGAGGATGACGTCCTCGTCGACGTCGGTGGGGCCGGCCTCGAGGAGACCGACGGTGACGGTGGGATCCTCGCTCAGGCGAGCGGCGACGGCGGCTCCGGCCGATCCGCCTCCGACGACGACGTAGTCAAAGCTGTGGGTGGTGTCCACGGGAATCTCCTTCTTCGCTCTCGCTGCGATCATTCGCTCTCGGTGTGCACGGGGAACCAACCGGTCACGGCGGGTTCGAGGTTGTGGTAGATGTGCTTGGCCTCCTGGTACTCGGCCATGCCGGTGGGTCCGAGCTCACGGCCGAAGCCGGACTGCTTGAAGCCGCCCCACTCGGCCTGCGGCAGGTACGGGTGGAAGTCGTTGATCCAGATCGTGCCGTGGCGCAGCTTCGCCGCGACCTCCTGGCACTTGCCCGCATCCTGGGTCCACACGGCACCCGCGAGACCGTAGATCGTGTCATTGGCAGTCGCGACCGCCTCGTCGACGGTCGAGAACGTCTCGACGGTGACGACGGGACCGAAGGCCTCGTCGGAGACGACGGACATGCCGCGTTCGACGTTGTCGAGGACGGTCGGCAGGTAGTAGTAGCCGTTCTCGAGTTCGCCCTCGCCCCACTTGCCGCCGCAGCGCAGGCGTGCGCCCTCGGCGATGCCCTTCTCGACGTACTTCGTCACCTTGTCGCGGTGGGCGGCGGAGATGAGCGGTCCGGTCTCGGCATCGGGATCGAAGGGCCCGCCGAGGCGGATCTGCGAGGCGCGCTCGACGAGCTTGTCGACGAACTCCTCGGCGATCGAGTTTTCGACGATGAGCCGGGCACCGGCCGAGCAGACCTGGCCGGAGTGGACGAACGCGCCGTTGAGGGCGTTGTCGAGGGCTGCGTCGAGGTCGGCGTCGGCGAAGACGACGTTGGGGTTCTTGCCGCCGAGTTCGAGGGCGACCTTCTTCACCGTCGCCGCGGCATTGGCCGCGAGCAGGCGACCGGTGACGAGCCCGCCGGTGAAGGAGACCATGTCGACGTCCTCGCTCGTCGACAGCGGGGCACCAGCGTCGGCACCGGCGCCGAGGATGAGGTTGCCGACTCCCGCGGGCAGCCCGAGCTCCTCCATGACCTGCATCGTCATGATCGCGGTGTGCGGGGTGAGCTCGGCGGGCTTGAGGACGAATGTGTTGCCGGCGGCCAGACACGGGGCGATCTTCCACGCGGCCTGGAGCAGCGGGTAGTTCCACGGCGTGATGAGCGCACACACGCCGACGGGTTCGTAGGAGATGCGGCTGACGACGGAGTCCGAGCCGGCGTCGACGATGCGTCCGGCATCGTTGGCGGCGAGCTTGCCGAAGTAGTCGAAGCAGTTGGCGATGTCGTCCATATCGATGCGCGACTCGACAATGCGCTTGCCGGTGTCGAGGGACTCGGCGACGGCGAACTCCTCCTTGCGCTCACGCAGCACCGCGGCGAAGCGGAGCAGGAAGTCACCGCGTTCGCTCGCGGGCCTGCTCGACCACACGCCGGAGTCGAAGGCGCGGCGCGCGGCGGCGATCGCGAGTTCGGTGTCGGCCGGACTCGCCTCGTCGACGACGGCGACGAGCGTGTCGTCGGCAGGGTTGTGGATCTCGCGGGTCCTGCCGTCCTGGGCAGAGACCCACTTGCCATCGATGAAGAGTGTGTTGGGCACGATGTCTCCTATTCCTGATGCGATCGTTCGAGTGCGGTCGTGCGGACAGCGATCATAGCCGCCAGCGGGCTGAGCCGACGGCGGGGGCAGTCGGCAGCGGGATGCGCAGGTGCGGTCCGTCCGGTGAACCGTCACCGGGGTGGACAGCGATGCTCGCCGAGGCGGTCGTCGGTGTGCCGAGGATGCGAACCGTCGTGCCCGTGGCCGGTGGGACGGCAACCGCCGAGGCGGTGGTGCTGCCGGTGCGGACAGGTGCGGTCGTCGTGGGCGAGGGCGCCGAGGCGGGTGACCGGACGAGGCAGGCCTGCACATCCGACGAGTTCGCGTAGGCGAGGGTGATGCCGTCTGGTCCGACACGGAGGCGGCTTGATCCGACGCGGCGGCGGACTCGAGGGCTCCGATCCAGGTGCAGGTTCACGACATCTGTCGTCTCTGCGGCCATGAATACCCCACTGACTGCGTGCGAATGGGTGGTCGCCCCATGCTCGGGGCTCACTGATCGGTTCGCGACGAGTCTAACAGAGCGCTTCCTGCGGACTCCGAGGTGGGAAGCCCCGAAATCGCGGGGCTGCACGGCAAGATGACTGGTCCGACGTGTCCGCGCCCACAGGGTGCCTGAGGCGGTCGTGGACTAGAATGGGGCGGAATCATTGAAAAGTCTTTATAGGGAGAATCGTGGCCCAAGGGGATTCGCGAGACAGCCAGCACAACCGCCGCTCGGGCGACGACAATCGCGGAGGCAGTCGCAATCGTCGACAGGACTCTCCGTCATCGCGTGGTGAGCGCGGGCCGCGAAACTCCGACCGCCGAGGCGGCTACCAGGGCAATCGCCGTGACGATGACCGCCAGGGCGGGTACCGCGGTGGGGACCGTCGCGATGACAACCGGGATGGTTATCGCGGGGACCGTCGCAATGACGGTGAGCGCGGCGGATTCCGCGGCGGAGATCGCCGTGATGACAACCGGGGTGGATACCGCGGGGACCGTCGCAATGACGGTGAGCGTCGAGGCGGCTACCAGGGCAATCGCCGCGACGACGATCGTCGTGGAGGATTCCAGGGCCGCCGTGAAGAGGACCGTCAGGGCGGTTACCGCGGCGGAGACCGCCGAAACGACGGTGACCGCCGCGGCGGTTACCAGGGCAACCGCCGTGACGACGATCGTCGTGGAGGATTCCAGGGCCGGCGCGATGACGACCGTCAGGGCGGCTACCGCGGTGGAGATCGCCGCGATGACAACCGGGGTGGTTACCGCGGGGACCGTCGCAATGACGGTGAGCGCCGAGGCGGCTACCAGGGCAATCGCCGTGACGGCGATCGTCGTGGAGGATTCCAGGGCCGCCGGGACGACGACCGTCAGGGTGGTTACCGCGGCGGAGAAGGTCGCGATGACAACCGGGGCGGATACCGCGGGGATCGCCGTAACGACGGTGAGCGTCGAGGTGGCTACCAGGGCAATCGCCGTGACGATGACCGTCAGGGCGGTTACCGCGGCGGCAACCGCCGAGACGACAACCGCGGGAAATACCGCGGGGACCGCCGAGGCGACGACGACCGTCGCGGCGGATACCAAGGCGACCGCGGCGGCTACGGTCGGAACAACAACGACCGTCGCGCCTCCCGCGCGACCGACACCGGTGACTACGCGCGGGAACAGCGCTCCCGCCGCCCTCGCCTCCAGGAACCCGAGATCCCCGAGGACATCACCGGCAAGGAACTCGACAAGGAGATCCGCGGCCAGCTGCGTTCGCTCGACAAGGAGAACGCCGAAACCGTCGCGAAGCACCTCGTCGCGACCGGCGGCTTCCTCGACGTCGATCCCGAACGCGCCTATGAGCACGCGAAGGCCGCGATGGCCCGCGCCGGACGCGTCGGCCTCGTCCGCGAAGCACTCGGCATCGCCGCCTACCACGTCGAGAAGTACGACGAAGCCGTCCGCGAACTGCGCACCCACCGTCGCATCTCCGGCTCGAATGAGAACATCGCGCTCATCGCCGACGCCGAACGCGGTCGCGGCAAACCGGAGAAGGCCCTCGAACTCCTCGAATGGTCGAAGGAAGCCGAGCTCGACAACGACACCCGCACCGAACTCGTCATCGTCGCGGCCGGAGCCAAGTCCGACCTCGGCGACATCGACGCCGCGCGCAGGCTCATCGAAGCCGAGGACTTCACCCAGCGGCCCGGCGGCGCCCTCGTGCGCCTGATGGCCGCCTACGCCGAGGTGCTGCGCCTCCACGGTGAGACCGAACTCGCCGACAAGTACAAAGAGCTCTCCCGCCGCACGGCGAAGGCCACGGGAACCCTGTTCGGCGATGAGGAGCCCGACCCGAACTTCGGCGTCGAGATCGAGACCATCGAAGAGATCCCCGACGAGGAGCTCGAGGGCGAGGCACCTGCCGAGACCGGTGGTCAGGGTGACGACACCGACGTTGCCCCCGAAGGCGACCTTGAGGCGGCAGAGACCGACTCGTCCGAGTCGGTGGGTGTCCCGACCGATGCGGTGAGCGATTCGGCGCCTGACGACGACGCGGACTCAGGTGACGTTGCGAAGTCCGGCGACGCAGAGCGCGCTGACGAATCCGCTGCCTCTGCCACCTCCGGCGCAGAGGACGACTCGAACGCCCCGGCCGACGGCAGTGCGACCGATGCGAGTTCTGAGGAAGCCGCCGCTGACCAAGCCGCAGCCGAGGATTCGGCAGCCGCGCCGGCGAAGTCCGCGAAGACGCACGTCTCCGAGAAGGAACTGAAGAAGGTCAAGGTCTCCGAGGACGAGATCGAGGCCGAACTCGACGAGATCCTCGCCGAGGCTGACGCCGACTCGGACGACGACGCTGAAACCACCGACGCTGACGCGGCCGACGCCGCTGACGCTGACACCGCCGATGCCGACTCCGCCCCCAGTGACGCGGCCGAGGCCGCCGACGACCCGAAGGGATCGGACTCGGCGAACGGAGATCGGTGACACCGGGCGCTGAGCAGGCCCGCGACCTCGGCGTCCCCGCGGGGACGCCGATCGACGGCGTCCTCTTCGACCTCGACGGCGTCGTCTACCACGGCCCCGACGCCATCCCCGGCGCCGTCGAGGGGATCGCTGGTCTCCACGATCGCGGCATCCCCGTCGGCTACGTGACGAACAACGCCACCCGCACCGCCGAGGTGGTCGCCGACCACATCTCCAACCTCGGCATCCCGACCGAGCCGAACGAGGTCATCACCTCCTCGCAGGTGCTCGCGGCCCGCCTCGGCGAGGAGTACGGCACAGGGGCGAAGATCCTCCTCATCGGCACGACGGGACTCTCGACAGCACTGACCGAGGCCGGACTGACGATCGTCGACTCGCTCGCCGACGAACCGGTCGCACTCGCGCAGGGCCTCGACCCGCACATCGACTACGCGGGCATCGTCCGCGCCGCCGAAGCGATCGCGACCGGCCTCGACTGGTGGGCGACGAACCCCGACTACTCGATGGTCGGCCGCGCGAGCCGAGTCCCCGGCAACGGCGCCTTCGTCGACATGCTCGCCCGCCTCACCGACCGGCAGCCGCGGATCGTCGGCAAACCCTCCCCGGATGTCATGACGCATGCGGTGCAGCGGCTCGGCGCTCGGCGACCGCTCATGGTCGGCGACCGCCTCGACACCGACATCGAGGGCGGTAACCGCGCCGGTTTCGACACCGCGCTCGTCCTCACCGGCGTCCACGACCTCCACGATGCGCTCACCGCCGACCCGATCCGACGCCCGACCTTCATCCTCCCGACACTCGCCGACCTTCCGCGCGTCCTCGATGCCGCGACGAGTCGGCCGGTCGGCTCCACCGCGCCCGACGGTGGTCGCAAAACCGAGGCGAAAACGCAGAATCGGCCCATCGACCACCATTTGTCGACCGCAAACGGGGACGGTGGAAGCGTGCAGGCCGCAACGATGCGATTCCCTGGTCACTCTGCCGAGGAGAATGCGCCGAAATCGCCCGCGGACCTCGGTGCAGCGACCAGCAAATCGCGGGGGACTGGTTGTGGCCGGGAGATCGATCTCGCCGAGGCTGAGCTGAGCGACCCGGCGGCGATCGAAGCGGCGCTGCGGCTGGCCTGGAAGGCGATCGACGCAGGTGAGAGCATAGAGCCGGGAAATCTGCCGAGGAGGATCGATGACTGACACGCCCACCCCAGGCAACCGGCCGACCCCCGGAGCCCCCACCCCAGGCAACCGGCCGACCCCAGGAGCGCCCACGCCAGCCCCCGCCCCAGCCCCCACCCCGGGCAGTGTCAACAAGGAGGTCCCCGCCGAAGCGTGGAAGCGCGGCCTCGCCGAGACGGCCGAGGCCCCGGCCAACGAACGCCACACGGCACTCTCCGCCCTCCTCGACGACCTCGAGACGCAGGTGGGCTCCCTGTGAGCCGACCGGGCGGGACCCGACTCGACCGGGCCCTCGTCGACCGTGGTCTGCTGCCCTCCCGCTCCCGCGCCGCCCGCGAGATCGCCGCCGGGCGCGTGAGCGTCAACGGCACTCCGGCGACCAAACCGTCCGCTGAGGTCTCCGGCACCGACGAGATCACCGTGAGCGATCCCGACCCCTGGGTCGCACGCAGCGCCCACAAACTCCTCGGCGCGCTCGACGACTTCGGCATCGACCGCCTCGACGGGCGCACCGCCCTCGACGCCGGAGCCTCGACCGGCGGGTTCACCCAGGTCCTCCTCAGCCGCGGAGTCGATCGGGTGTGGGCCGTCGACGTTGGCCACGACCAGCTCGCCGCGACCCTGCGCGACGACCCGCGCGTCCACGTCCGCGAAGGCCTCAACCTCCGCGACCTCGCAGACTCCGACGTCCCCGCCCACAGCGTCGACCTCGTCGTCGCCGACGTCTCGTTCATCTCCCTGCGCCTGCTCGTCGAACCACTGCTCGGCGTCGTCCGTCCCGGCGGCGAACTCCTCCTCATGGTCAAACCGCAGTTCGAACTCGCCCGCTCCGTCCTCGACAAGCACGGCGTCGTCACCAAGCCCGCCGACCGCAGGCGCGCCGTCGAATCCGTCCTCGCCGCGATCACCGAGGCCGGCGCCCGCGTGAGCGACATCGCCGCCTCACCGCTGCCGGGACCGAGCGGAAACCGCGAGTACTTCCTGCGTGTTCGACCCGAATCCACCCCGGGTGCGTCCGATAGGCTCGTCACGGCGGAGATCCCCGACCGCCTCGACGCGATCATGCTGGCCCAGAACATGGAAGCCCAGAGTGTGGAAGGAGAGTCGTGAGCCGGTACATCATGGTGCTGCTCCACCCGAACCGCGAGGATTCCGCGGTGGCGGCCGTGCAGGTGTGGAGGGCGCTCCTCGACGACGGCATCACCCCGGTCGTCCTCGATGAGGAGATCCTCGACATCTCCTCCCGCAGCTCGTACCCCGACGTCCACCAGGACCTCCTCTCCCGCTGCGTGATCATCAGCGCCAGCCAGCTCGCGACCTGGAAGTCCAAGTGCGAACTCGTCATCGTCCTCGGCGGCGACGGCACGATCCTCCGCGCCGCCGAACGCTTCCACGGCTCCGGCGTCCCCCTCATGGGCATCAACCTCGGTCACGTCGGATTCCTCGCCGAGAGCGAGAGGGAGGACCTCGCCGAGGCGGTCCACCGTGCCTCGGCCCGCGACTACCTCGTCGAGGAGCGGCTCGCCCTCGACGTCACCGTGTGGCATGAGGGTGAACAGATCTACTCGGCCTGGGCGCTCAACGAGGCGACCGTGGAGAAGACCTCGAAGGCGCGGATGATCGACGTCGTCCTCGGCGTCGACTCCCGCCCGGTCTCCGCGTTCGGCTGCGACGGCGTCATCCTCGCCACCCCCACCGGGTCGACCGCGTACTCGTTCTCCGCCGGCGGACCGATCGTCTGGCCCGAGGTCGAGGCCCTCCTCCTCGTCCCCATCTCCGCCCACGCGCTCTTCACCGAACCGCTCGTCGTCAACCCGAACTCCCGCCTCGGCGTGGAGATCTCCCCGTCGAATCCCGACTTCGCCGCGGTCCTCTGGTGCGACGGCCGCCGCGCCCTCGAACTGCCCGCCGGGGCACGCGTCGAGGCGAAGCGCTCGGAATCGCCGATCAAGCTCGCCCGTCTCCACACCGGTCCGTTCACCGACCGGCTGGTCGCGAAGTTCCGCCTGCCCGTCTCCGGATGGCGGGGACCGATCGAAGGAGGCTGAATGATCTCCGAACTGCGCATCTCCCACCTCGGCGTCATCGCCGAGGCCGAGGTCGAACTCGCCCCCGGCTTCACCGTCGTCACCGGTGAGACCGGTGCCGGCAAGACGATGTTCGTCTCCGCCCTCAGCCTCCTCATGGGGGAGAAGGTCGGAGCCGGGGTCGTCCGCAAAGGCGCGGAGAAGGCCGAGGTCGAAGGCATCTTCACCGAGGTGCCGGGCACCGTGCAGACCCGCATCGAGGAAGCCGGAGGCAGTGCCGACGACGAGGCGATCATCTCCCGCACCGTCGCCGCCAAGGGCCGCGCCCGGGCGACAGCGGGCGGCCGGACCGTGCCGATCGGAGTGCTCTCCGAGATCGCCGACGACCTCATCACCCTCCACGGCCAGTCCGAACAGCTCAAACTCAAGGGCCAGGCCTCCCAGCGCCGGCTCCTCGACGCCGCCGGGGGACCCGACCTCGCCGAGGCGGCCGCACAGTACTCGCGGGCCTTCGAGAACTGGCGCGAGACCGAAGCCCGCGTCCAGCGGATCAAGGATTCGACCGCCGCCCGCCGCGAGCGCATCCTCTGGCTGCAGGGCTGCCTCGACGCGATCGACGCCGTCCGCCCCGTCCCCGGCGAGGACGAGGCGCTGAGCGCACTTGCCGCGAAGCTCGGTGCCGCCGCCGACATCACCCGCGCCGTCGGCGGTGCCCATGACCTTCTGCTCGGCTCGGACATCGACGAGACCGGGGCCGCCGTCGACCGGGTCCACGAGGCGATCAGCGCACTCAGCGACGTCGAGTCCTCCGACCCCGAACTCGTCCGGATCCGCGAGGGCCTCTCCGACACCGTGCTGCGCCTCTCCGACGCCGCCGCGGAGCTGAGCTCCTACCTCTCGGGCTTCGACGAACTGGGGGAGACCTCGCTCGAGGAGACCGAAGCCAGACGCGCCGAACTCGGCTCGCTCGCCCCCTACGGCGAGACCGTCGAGGAGGTCCTCGCCTTCGAGACCCGCGCGGCCGCCGAACTCACCGAGCTCGAAGCCGAGGACCGCGACCTCGACCAGCTCGACGGCGAACTCGAGGCCGCCGAGGCTGCCATGCGCGAGACCGGCGCCGCCCTGAGCGCTCTGCGCCGGTCGACCGCGGAGTCGTTCTCGGCCGCCGTGAGCGAGGAGCTCACCGCCCTGTCGATGCCCAAGGCGCAGGTGCGCTTCGAGATCACCGAACGCGAACCCGCCGTCCACGGCCTCGACGACATCCGCCTCACCTTCGCCCCGCACGACTCCTCGACCGGCGACGACATCGCCAAGATCGCCTCCGGCGGTGAGCTCTCCCGCGTCATGCTCGCCATCGAGGTCGTCCGCGCCGCCGAGGACGGCGTGCCCACCTACGTCTTCGACGAGGTCGACGCCGGCGTCGGCGGTCGCGCCGCCGTCGAGATCGGCAGACGCCTGGCCAAGCTCGCCCGCCACGCCCAGGTCATCGTCGTCACCCACCTGCCGCAGGTCGCGGCCTGGGCGGACACGCACGTGACGATCGTCAAGGATGACGACGCGGAGACCGTGCGTTCAGGCGTGCGGGAGCTGAGCGAGGACGACCGGGTCGTCGAGCTCTCCCGCATGCTCGCCGGGATGGAGGACTCCGCCTCGGCGAAGGCCCACGCAGCCGAACTCCTCGACTCCGCGCGGCAGGTCAAGGCCGGTGCCGCTGCGGCAACATGAGAGAATAGGCGAACCATGAAAGCGCGCAGACTACGGGAGAACCCCCCTGTCCCGACCCGGTCCGATGCGGCCCCGGCCAAGCTCGACCGACGGACGAAGGACCTCACGAAGCGCTTGGCCGCCGGTGACATCGCGATCATCAAGCACTCCGACATCGACCGCGTCTCCGCCGAGGCGCTCGTCGCGTGCCGCCCCGTCGCCGTGATCAACGCGGACAAGTCGATCTCCGGCCGGTACCCGAACCTCGGCCCCGGCATCATCGTCGACGCCGGAATCCCGCTCATCGACGCGACCGGACCTGAGATCTTCGACACGGTGAGCGAAGGCGACGAGATCAGCATCGACGGCAGCATCGTCTACCGGAACGGCACCGAGGTGGCTTCGGGCGTCTTCCAGACCCCGGAGACCATCGCCGAGGACATGAACGAGGCCGAGGCAGGAATGAACTCCGTGCTCGTCGACTTCGTCGACAACACGATCGAGTACATCCGCAAGGACTCCGACCTGCTCTCGGCCGAACTCGTCGTCCCCGAGGTGCGGACCGACTTCGCCGGCCGGCACGCCCTCATCGTCGTCCGCGGCTACCACTACAAAGAGGACCTCGCGATCCTCGCCTCCTACATCCGCGAGTACCGGCCGCTGCTCATCGGCGTCGACGGCGGCGCCGATGCGATCCTCGAAGCCGGCTACAAGCCGGACATGATCGTCGGCGACATGGACTCCGTGTCCGACTCCGCGCTCACCTCGGGCGCGGAGATCGTCGTCCACGCCTACCGCGACGGACACGCGCCGGGCACGGAGAGGGTCAAGGCCCTCGGCGGCGACTGCGTCGCCTTCGCCGCCTCGGGCACGAGCGAGGACATCGCGATGCTCCTTGCCGACGACAAGGGCGCCGACCTCATCGTCGCCGTCGGCACCCATGACACGCTCATGGAGTTCCTCGACAAGGGACGCAAGGGCATGGCCTCGACGTTCCTCACCCGTCTGCGGGTGGGGTCGAAGCTCATCGACGCCAAGGGCGTCTCCCTGCTCTACCGGCAGCGGATCTCCAGCCTGCAGCTCGCGGTGCTCATCATCGCCGGACTCGTCGCGCTCGGCGTCGCCATGGCGGCGACCGCCGCCGGGCAGACGTTCCTCGGACTCATCGGAGCCCAGCTCGACGGCGTCTTCGGCTGGATCGGCTCCCTGTTCGGCGGGGATCCCGCCGCGACCTCAGAATCCGCCGGCACGATCTGGGCCGGACTCGACTCAAGGACTCTCTCGTGATCGACTTCCGCTACCACCTCGTCTCCCTCGTCTCGGTGTTCCTCGCCCTGGCCGTCGGCATCGTCCTCGGCGCCGGCCCCCTCAAGGAGCCGATCGGCGAGTCCCTGCAGAGCCAGGTCGACGCCCTGCGCGCCGACCGCGACGACCTGCGCACGAAGCTCGACGCCGCCAACGGCAACATCGAGAAGCAGAACGAGTTCGTCACCGCCGCGGCCCCCGAGCTCATCGGCGACACCCTCAAGGATGCGACGGTCACCGTCATCTCCGCCCCCGAGGCCGACCCCCAGCAGGTCGAGGAGGTGACGAACCGGATCAAGGAGGCCGGCGGAACGATCGCCAGCGACGTCTCCTTCGTCGACGATGCGCTCAGCGTCAGCGGCGCCGGAGAGTTCATGACCACCCTGCGCGGACTCGTCCCCGCCCTGCCCGCCGATGATGCGACCGCGCTGCGCGCAGCCCTCGTCATCGCGCTCACCGGCAAGGCCTCGATGCTCGCCGAGGGCAAGGACCGCGACGACGCCGAGGCGAAGGCCGAGGAGATCTTCAACGCGTTCGTCGACGCCGGGCGCCTGCGCACGGACACCGACCACAAGACGACGGACCTCTTCGTCATCATCGACGACGAGAACTCCCAGCTCGCCGAGGAGACCGAACCGAGCCCTGAGGCCACCGGCGACATGGCCTCCCGCGACGCCGTCACCGAGTTCGTCAACGCGCTCACCAACGAGGCGACGTCCGTCGTCGTCGCCGGCGACGCCGCCTCGGCGGCCAACGGCCTCGTCTCCGTGCTCCGCACCGGGAAGTCCCGGGCTTCGACCGTCGACGGCCTCGGCCTCGGCGCCGGGGCGATCATCACGGTCTGCGCGATCGCCGCCGGCCGAGCCGGCACCCACGGCCACTTCGGCTTCGCCTCGGACGCCGAATCGATCCTGCCCGGAAGGGAATGACATGATCCGAACCCTCGTCAGCTCCGCCGTCGCCGGTCTCGTCGGATACGGCGTGACGAAGGCCGTGCTGAACTCCCCGCTGCGTCGCCATGAGCGCGCGGTGCGGACGAACCATGCCGGACGCGACGTCTCCCTCGTCGAGGGCCCGGCCGTGACCGCAGGACTGCTCGCCGGCA
The DNA here is from genome assembly GCF_050562175.1 of Brevibacterium sp. K72. Lineage (NCBI taxonomy): Bacteria > Bacillati > Actinomycetota > Actinomycetes > Micrococcales > Brevibacteriaceae > Brevibacterium > Brevibacterium sp. K72. The sequence goes on along the minus strand of NZ_CP191582.1, from coordinate 3,307,585 downwards.
GCGCCCTCATCGAAGATCCGCGGCAGCGGGCGGCCACCCTGCTCGCGACCTCGGTCTCCGGCGTCCTCGGCGCCGTCGACGACTTCCTCGAGTCCGGGTCGTCGAAGGGCCTGCGCGGTCACCTCAGCGCCCTCGCCCACGGACAGGTCACCACCGGGGCGATCAAGGTCACCGGCATCCCCGTCGCCGCGATCATCGCCGCCGCGATCCTCGGCCCCGACAACCGTCGCCACCACGGACTCCTCGACGCCTTCCGCCCCGCTGAGACGGCACCGTGGTGGAAGGCGAGCATCGACACCGTCGTCGCCGGCGGGGTCATCGCCGGCACCGCGAACCTCTTCAACCTCCTCGACCTTCGCCCCGGACGCGCACTCAAGGCCGGTCTCCTCGTCCTCGGCCTCATGCCGCATCAGCGGCAGCTCACCTGGGTGCCGACCGCCGTCGTCACCGGCACGAGCCTCGCCGCGTGGCCCGACGACCTCGACGGGTCCGTCATGCTCGGCGACACCGGAGCCAACGCCCTCGGGGCTGCCATCGGCACGACCGTGGCGGCGAACACGAGCGCCGGAACGCGCGCGGTCCTCCTCGCCGTCCTCGCCGGCCTCACCCTGGCCTCGGAGAAGGTCTCGTTCACATCCGTCATCGAATCCACCCCCGGACTGCGTGAGATCGACGCCTTCGGGCGCACGGTGAAGTGAACCGGCTCCTCCGGGTCTTCGCCTCCGCGGCGCTGCTCGTCTCGATCATCACCCTGATCACCCGGCTCGTCGGGTTCCTCCGGTGGCTCGTCTTCTCCAGCACGGTCGGGGCCGGCACCGTCGGCACCGCCTACCAGAGTGCCAACCAGGTGCCGAACATCCTCTTCGAGGTCGTCGCCGGAGGCGCACTGGCGGGAGCGGTCATCCCCCTGCTCGCGATCCCGCTCGCCCGCGCCGACCGGGACACGGCCGGGCGGATCACCTCGGCGCTGCTCACCTGGGCGGTGTCCGTGACGCTGCCCCTGACGATCGTCCTCGCCGTCTTCGCCGAGCCGATCGCGACCCTCCTCGTCGACTCCGCCGGGGACGAACAGGTCGCCACCGCCTCCTTCCTCCTCATGTTCTCCCCGCAGCTCGTCCTCTACGGCATCGGCGCCGTCCTCACCGGCGTCCTCCAGGCGCACCGGAAGTTCCTCTGGCCGGCGTTCGCCCCGCTGCTCTCGAGCCTCGTCGTCATCGGCTCCTACATCACCTACCGCGGTGTCGGCGGCACCGACGCGACATGGGAGACCCACATCGGATGGCTCGGCTGGGGCACGACCGCCGGTGTCGCCGCCCTCGCCCTGCCGCTGGCCCTGCCGATGCGCTCGACCGGGCTGCGCATCCGCCCCACGTGGTCGTTCCCACCCGGCGTCGCCCACCGGGCGCTGCGCCTCGCCGGGGCCGGCATGGCCGCACTGCTCGCCCAGCAGGGAGCCGTGCTCGTCACCCTCGTCCTCTCCAACCGTTCGGGCGGCACCGGCACGTTCGTCCTCTTCAACTACATCAACGCCGTCTACCTCCTGCCCTACGCGGTCCTCGCGATCCCCGTCGTCACCGTGATGTTCCCGACCCTGTCGACGTGGGTGGGCCGGACGAAGGACGACGACGCCGAGGCGGCCGACCGTGAGGCGGCGGGAGTGCGGCTGCGCGCGATGACGGCGACGACCTCGGCGGTCATCGTCACCATCGGACTGCTCGGCACCGTCATCCTCTTCAGCGCCGCCGGACCGCTGGAATCGTTCTTCACCTCGATCGATGCCGTCGGCGGTCGTGACGCCGCCCCGTTCTCGGCGATGCGCACCGCGATCATGGTCATGGCCCTGGCCGTGCCCGGCTGGTCGTTCATCGCGTGGGGCTCACGGATCTTCTACGCCCTCGAACGCTCCCGCCACGCGGCGGCGGCGACGACGACCGGGTGGATCCTCGTCATCGTCGGCATGGTCGCGGCGATCGCCCTCACCGAGGCGAACGGCAGCCCCGAGCGCACGCTCGTGGCCATCTGCGCGGGCTATGTGCTCGGGATGAGCGCCGCGGCGGCCGCGCTCCTCGTCTCAATCCGCCGGGTCCTCGGCTCGGACGCACTGCGCGGCATCCTTCGCCGCGGCCTCCACTCGCTCCTCGCCGCAGCGCTCGGATCCGCCGCAGGCGCGCTGGCCGCCTGGTGGCTCGCGGGTCTCATCGGCACCGCCGCCGTCCCCTCGGTCATCGTCGGCATCCTCGCAGCCCTCGTCGGCTGCCTCGTCTTCGCCGGCATCCTCGTCCTCGACCGCGGCTACGTCGCCGAGGTGCGCGGCATGCTCGCCTCCCGCCGACAGACCCAGGGACCCGCCGACCCCACCGTGCCCACCGCCCCGGAGCCGGGTCCCGACCACGACGGTCCGGGCATCCCACCCTCGACCCCCGGTGCCGCACCCCAGCGACCCGGCCCCGCACCGCAGAACGAGGAGGAGAGACCATGAGGATCGTCTACGTCATCGGCACGTCGACCGGCGGAGTCGGCACGCACGTGCGGGCACTCGCCCGCGACGTCGCCGCCGCCGGCCACGAGGTCGGCGTCATCGGCCCGGCCCAGACCGACGAGCACTTCGGGTTCTCCGCCCTCCCCGGGGTCCGCTTCGCCGCCCTCGATGTCGGCACCGGCGTCGATCTGCGCGACACCGTCCTCGTCGCCCGGCTGCGACGCATTCTGCGCGGCTTCGGCCCTGACATCGTCCATGCCCACGGCTTCCGCGCCGGACTCATCGCCCATCTCGCGACCCGTCTGCTGCGCCCGCGGCCGACCTTCATCGAAAGCCTCCACAACCAGGCTTCGGGCACCGGCATCCGCGGGAGCGTCGAGACCGGCATCGAACGGCTGCTTGCTCGCGGGGCCGATCTCACGCTGGCCGCGAGCACCGACCTCGTCGTCCGCGCCCACGACCTCGGTGCCCGCGACGCCCGCTTCTCTCCGGCAGCGGCCCCCGCGATCCGGGAGGTCGGCGCCGCCGAGGCCCGCGCGACGAGGGCGGCGCTTGCCGCCGAGTACGACTTCAGCGAGGACGCCGTCATCGTGCTCGCCGTCGGCCGCGTCGCCCCGCAGAAGAACTACGGCATGCTCGTCCGTGCCCTGGGCCGCCTCGGTCACCCGGACGCACCGACCGACACAGCCGACCCGGCCGACGCCGCCGCACCGGCCGATGCCGCCGACGCACGCGAGATCGTCGTCCTCGTCGCTGGGGCCGCCGATGAGGCGGTGCTCGCCGAGGTCCGCGCGCAGTATGCAGAGGCCGCGACCGCTTCGGCGCTTCCGGCCCTCCATTTCCTCGGAGCCCGCGACGACGTCGCCGCACTCCTGGCCGCCGCGGACGTCTACGTCCTCACGAGCGTCTGGGAGGCCCGGGCCCTCGTCCTCCAGGAAGCGCTGATGACCGGGCAGGCGATCGTCGCCACGGCCACCGGGGGCACCCCGGAGCTCGTCGGGGACTCAGGCGTCCTCATCGACTCCGACGACGACGAGTCGCTCGCCGACGCGATCGGCACGCTCGCTGAGAACCCCGCGCTGCGTGCCGAGCTCGGGGAGCGGGCCAGGGCCCGAGGACGGGAGCTGCCCGACGAAGGCGACGTCGCCGCCGAGCTGCTCGCCGTCTACGCGGAGACCCAGCCGTCACCGCGGGACTGAACTCCCGCCTCGGAGAACCGGGGTCCGCACGACCCCGACGACCCCGGCGACGACCAGGGCGGACACCGTGCCGAACACGGCCCCGGCCGCTGCCGAAGAGGCCGGGGGAGACCGGTAGGCTAGAGACACACGACTGAGAGGGATGAGGAATGACCGAGACCGCCGAGATCCAGCCGCTGAGCACCGACGCACGGATCCTTCACGTGCTCGCCGACACGACGGACCCCGTCGCCGAGGTGGCCAAGCTCGCCGTCATCGGTCACCTCCGGGCCGGTCACCAGGTCGGTCTCGCCGCCCACCGGTCGATCCTCGACCGCCTCGACGTCCCCGAGGACCTCATCGGGAACTACCGCGAGATCGAGCTCAGCGCCAAGCGCCGGCTCTCACCCTCGGATCCCGCCTCGGCCTTCACGCTCCACAAGATCTACCCCCACGTCGACATCGTCCACGGCCACGGACTCCACGCCGCGACGCTGACCGGCCTCGGCTTCACCGGCCTGCCCGCCCGCCTGAGCCCGACCGCGGTCGCCACCGTCGAGAACTTCGCCCCCGCCGACGTCATCGAGAAGACCGGTGCGGAGATCGTCGCCCGCACCGCCCGCGGAGTGCTCGGCACGACCGAACCCGTCGTCGAATGGTTCGCAGGCTCCGTTCCGCTCGTCGAACGCGCCGAACTCGTCACCCCCGACATCGACACCGACCTCACCGTCACCGCCTCCCGGGCGCAGGTGCGCCGTGAACTCGGCATCGGGGACGGCACGTGGATGGTCGCGAGCCCGATCGCCCTGAAGGACCACACGGCCCTGGCCACCGTCCTCGACGCCGCCGACCAGATCAACAGGCGCCGGCCCGACCGCAAGGTCGTCTTCGTCCTCACCGGCACCGGCCGCGACCGCCGCACCATCGCCTCCGCCTTCGCCGACCGCGGCGTCATCGTCGCCCCTGCCGGTGACCTCGTCGACGTCGCCGCCGCCTCCGACGTCGTCATCGCCAGCGAGCAGATGACCGGACTCAGCCACGAGGACCTCATGCAGCTGGCCAAGCCGACCGTCTTCATCGGCGCCGAACGCCGCGCCGGCATCTGGGGGGAGGCCGCCGACATCGTCCCCGCCGACGACACCGACGCGCTGCTGCGTGAGATCAATCATCTCCTCGACGATCCGGCAGCCCGCGGTGCGCAGGCGATCGCCGCGAAGAAGCGGGTCATCGACGTCGACAACCCCGGTGAGATCGCCGCGAGCCTCCTCGGTCTCTACGCCGAGGTCGAGGCCCTGTCGAAGTCGGCAAGCCGGGTTTGATAGAATCAAATTCCGTGGTGAATCGAATCGGGGCTCACGAGCCGAACACAGTCAAGCACATCTTCGTTACAGGCGGCGTCGCCTCCTCTCTCGGCAAGGGTCTCACGGCATCGAGCCTCGGACACCTGCTCACCCAGCGCGGCATCAAGGTCGCGATGCAGAAGCTCGATCCCTACCTCAATGTGGATCCGGGCACGATGAATCCGTTCCAGCACGGTGAGGTCTTCGTCACCGAGGACGGTGCGGAGACCGATCTCGACATCGGCCATTACGAGCGCTTCCTCGACATCGACCTCGACGGGGCGGCCAACGTCACCACTGGTCAGGTCTACTCCTCGGTCATCGCCAAGGAGCGCCGCGGGGCCTACCTCGGCGACACCGTCCAGGTCATCCCGCACATCACCGACGAGATCAAGGCCCGGATGCGGGCGCAGGCTGAGCGTCCCGCCGAGGACCGTCCCGATGTCATCATCACGGAGATCGGCGGCACCGTCGGCGACATCGAGTCGCAGCCGTTCCTCGAGGCGGCCCGCCAGGTCCGCCATGACGTCGGCCGCGACAACGTCTTCTTCATCCACGTCTCCCTCGTGCCCTACCTCGGACCCTCGGGAGAGCTCAAGACGAAGCCGACCCAGCACTCGGTGGCCGCACTGCGCTCGATCGGCATCCAGCCGGACTCGATCGTGCTCCGCTCCGATCGGGAGCTGCCCGATTCGATCCGCGGCAAGATCGCCTCCTCGTGCGACGTCGACATGGAAGCGGTCGTCTCGTGCGTCGATGCGCCGAGCATCTACGACATCCCCAAGGTCCTCCACGACGGCGGCCTCGACGTCTACGTCATCCGCCGCCTCAACCTGCCCTTCCGCGACGTCGACTGGACGAAGTGGGACTGGGTGCTCGAGCGCGTGCACCAGCCCGCCCACGAGGTGACCATCGGGGTCGTCGGCAAGTACATCGACCTGCCCGACGCCTACCTCTCCGTCACCGAGGCGCTGCGCCACGGTGGTTTCGCCAACGACGCCAAGGTGCGCATCGAATGGATCCAGTCCGATGTCTGCGAGTCCGATGCGGACGCCGCCGAGGCGCTGGCAGGTCTCGACGCGATCTGCATTCCCGGCGGCTTCGGCATCCGCGGCATCGAAGGCAAGGTCGGAGCGCTGAGGTTCGCCCGCGAGAACGGCATCCCGACGCTGGGCCTGTGCCTCGGCCTGCAGTGCATGGTCATCGAGTACGCCCGCCACAAGGCCGGCATCGAGGGCGCCTCGTCCTCCGAGTTCGACCCCGACACGAAGTTCCCGGTCGTCGCGACGATGGCCGAGCAGATGTCGATCGTCGACGGTGAGGGCGATCTCGGCGGCACGATGCGCCTGGGCACGTACCGGGCGAAGCTCGACGAGGGCAGCGTCGTCGCCGAGGCCTACGGGTCGACGGACATCAGCGAACGCCACCGTCACCGCTACGAGGTCAACAACGCCTACCGCGACGACCTCGCCGAGGCGGGGCTCGTCTTCTCCGGCACCTCGCCCAACGGCGAGCTCGTCGAGTTCGTCGAACTCCCGCGCAGCGAACACCCGTACTACGTCTCCACCCAGGCCCACCCCGAGCTCAAGTCGCGCCCGACGAAGCCCCACCCGCTCTTCGCGGGCCTCGTCGCCGCGGCACTCGAGCGCCAGTGAGCCGACCGTGAGCGATCTGCACGACGTCCCGTTCACCCCGGAGATCACTGCCTCCGACGAGGTGTATCGGGGCGCCGTGTGGACGATCCGGCGGGAGACCTTCGACCTGCCCGAGGCGACCGGACTCGTCCGCGACCTCATGGCCCACACCGGGGCCGTGGCGGTGGCCTGCCTCAACGAGGCAGGCGAGATCCTCCTCGTCCAGCAGTACCGCCACCCCGTCCGCGCCCGCCTGTGGGAGGTTCCGGCCGGACTCCTCGACATCCCCGGTGAGGATCCGCTCACCGCTGCGAAGCGCGAACTCGCCGAGGAGGCCGACCTCACCGCTGCCCGCTGGGAGGTCCTCTCCGACTCCGCGCTCTCACCGGGCGGCAGCAGCGAGACGATCCGGCTCTACCTCGCCCGTGACCTCGCCGAGGTGCCCGCTGCCGACCAGCATGCCCGCAGCGACGAGGAGGCCGGGTTCGTCTACCGGTGGGTGAGCGTGCCCGAGGCCCTCGACGCGATCGCCGCGGGGCGGATCACCAACTCCGTCGCCCAGCTCGCGGTCCTCCAGGTGAGCAACGTCCTTGCCGCCGAGGCGGCCGGCCGACCCGTGCGCACCCGTCTTGTCGATGCGCCCCGGCTCCTCGTCGACCGCCGCGACGCAGCCGACGATACGGACGCCTGAGACCCCATGGCCCGTCACGGCGCCGAACTCCTTCCCGACCTTCCCGCCGAGATCGCCCGCGCGATCGGCTCGTACCTCTCGGCTCTGCGCTTCGAACGCGGACTCTCGCTCAACTCCATCGACGCCTACGCCCGTGACCTCGGCAGGTACGGGACCTGGCTGGCCGAGGCCGGGATCGACCGCCTCGGCGGGGTGACCCGGGCCCACGTCGAGGACTTCGCGCTCCACCTCCAGGACTCAGGGCTCGCCCCGCGGACCCGGGCCCGCGCCCTCGTCGCGGTGCGCCGGTTCCATGCCTTCGCCCTCGCCGACGGTCTCACCGACACCGATCCCGCCTCCGAGGTCAGCCCGCCCAGGGAGGGGCTGCGGCTGCCGAAGGCGCTCTCGCTCTCCGCAATCGAGGCGATGCTCGCGACGACGGCGGGGGAGGAGCCGGCCCAGATCCGGGCGGCGGCCCTCCTCGAACTCCTCTACGCGACCGGGGCCCGGATCTCCGAGGCCGTCGGCGCCGACCTCGACGACCTCGACCTCGAGACCCGGCTCGTGCGGCTCTACGGCAAAGGCGGCAAGGAGCGGATCGTCCCGTTCGGCTCCCATGCGGCCGTCGCCCTCGGGGCGTGGGTGACCCGGGTGCGCCCGACGATGGCCGAGAAGGCGAGGTCCGGGACTCCGGCAGGCGCCCTGTTCCTCAACGCGCGGGGCACGCGGATGTCGCGGCAGACGGCGTGGAAGATCGTCGGACGCGCCGGCAGCCTCGCCGGACTCGAGACGGAAGTCTCCCCGCACACGTTCCGCCACTCGTTCGCCACGCACCTCCTCGAGGGCGGGGCGGACATCCGCGTCGTCCAGGAGCTGCTCGGCCACGCCTCGGTGACGACGACGCAGATCTACACGAAGGTGTCGGAGGAAACATTGCGCGAGGTCTACGCCACCTCGCACCCCAGGGCGCGGTAGGGTTGGTTCCAGCACGCAACGAAAGGTGGCCGACCGAGTGATGAATCCGCAGCAGGCGTTGGATCTCCCCACAGCGACGACCCCGACGGCGGGAGCCGAGGACTTCGCCGAACCCGCATCCCTGGATTCGCACGGGCCCGCCCGGATCATCGCCATGGTCAACCAGAAGGGCGGGGTGGGGAAGACGACGTCGTCGATCAACCTCGGCGCCTCCCTGGCCGCGTACGGACGCAAGATGCTCCTCGTCGACTTCGACCCGCAGGGTGCCCTGTCCGTGGGGCTCGGCATCAACCCGTACGACCTCGACATCAGCGTCTACAACCTGCTCATGAACCCGCGCCTCGACCCGCACGAGGTCATCGTCGAAACCGACTTCGAGAACATCGACGTCCTGCCGGCGAACATCGACCTCTCCGCCGCCGAGGTCCAGCTCGTCGGCGAGGTCGCTCGCGAACAGGTCCTCTCCCGGGCGCTCGCCAAGGTCGCCGGCGAATACGACGTCATCCTCATCGACTGCCAGCCCTCGCTCGGCCTGCTCACCGTCAACGCGCTCACCGCCTCCCACGGCGTGATCATCCCGCTCGAGACCGAGTTCTTCGCCCTGCGCGGCGTCGCCCTCCTCGTCGAGACGATCGAGAAGGTCCAGGACCGGCTCAACCCCTCGCTCGAGATCGACGGGATCCTCGCGACGATGTTCGACTCGCGGACCCTGCACTCGAAAGAGGTGATGACCAGGGTCTCCGAGGCCTTCGACGACAAGGTCTTCGACACCGTCATCAACCGCACCGTGAAGTTCCCGGACGCCTCCGTCGCCGCCGAGCCGATCACCTCGTTCGCGCCCAAGCACCCCGGCTCCGAGGCCTACCGGCGCCTGGCCCGGGAGCTCATCGCCCGCGGAGGCGCACCCTGAGCGAGACCGCCGTCGAGACCGTCGCCGACGACGATGCCGTCGCCGACGACGTGCATGGGTTCCAGGTCGAGCTGGAGAACTTCTCCGGCCCCTTCGATCTGCTCCTCGGCCTCATCTCGAAGCGTCGCCTCGACATCACGGAGATCGCGCTCGCCGAGGTGACCGACGAGTTCATCGCGTACACGACGCAACTGTCGGAGAAGGACGGGGGCAGCGGGTCCAACCTCGCCGAGATCTCCGAGTTCCTCCTCGTCGCCGCCACCCTCCTCGACCTCAAGACTGCGCGCCTGCTCCCGCACGAGGAGGGGGAGGAGGAACTCGACCTCGAACTCCTCGAAGCCCGCGACCTCCTCTTCGCCCGCCTGCTTCAGTACAAGGCGTACAAGGCCGTGAGCGGCTTCCTCTCCGAGGCGATGACCGCAGGCTCCATCCGCGTCCCCCGCTCGGTCGGCCTCGAGGAGGAGTTCCAAGACGTCCTGCCCCCGCTCGAGCTGAGCATCGGCCCAGGTGAGCTCGCTTCCCTCTTCGCGACCGTCCTCCAACGCGACCACACCCCGCCGACGGTCGCCGTCGACCACATCCACCTCCCTCTCGTCAGTGTCTCCGAACAGCGCGGACTCATCCTCGGACTGCTGCGCTCGGGCGACGTCGAGTTCCAGGACCTCCTCGACACCTCCGAGAACACGCTCGTCGTCGTCGCCCGGTTCTTGGCCCTCCTCGAACTCTTCAAGGTCGGCCTCTGCGACTTCGACCAGGCCGAACCGCTCGGCCCGCTCGTCATCACGCGGACCGAGACCCCCGAGGACGGCGTCGACCTGCGCACCGAAGGCGCGTGGAGCGCCGAGGAGGACGGGGACGGTGCTGAGGCCGGCACCGCCTCGGCGGGAGAGACGGACGACGGCGCCACCTCGGCGGGGGAGACGGACGGGGACGATACGACGGAAGGCCAGGCATGATCGACGATGAGATCCTCTCCGGCATCGAAGCCGTGCTCATGGTCAGCGACTCCGCGGTGTCCGCCGAGGAGTTCGCGACGGCCCTCGGCATCGACGAGGACACCGTGACCGAGGCGATCGCGGAACTGGCCCGTGACTACGACGGTGCCCCTGCCGGCCCCGACGGGCAGGGCGCCAGGCGGCAGCGGGGCTTCGAGATCCGCGCGGTCGCCGGCGGCTTCCGCCTTCACTCCCGCGGGGACTACCACGACGTCGTCAAGGACTTCCTCACCGCCGGGCAGAGCGCGAAGCTCTCCCAGGCAGCGCTCGAGACGCTCGCCGTCATCGCCTACCGACAGCCGATCTCCCGGCCCCGCATCGCCGCGATCCGCGGGGTGAGCGTCGACGGCGTCATCCGCACCCTGCTCCTGCGGGGTCTCATCGTCGAAGCGGGGAAGGAGGCGACGACCTCGGCGCTGCTCTATGCGACGACCCACCAGTTCCTCGACGCCCTCGGCATGGTCAGCCTCGACGAGCTGCCCGACATCGCCCCGTACCTGCCCGAGGACGCCGACCTCGAGGAGTTCGGGGCCGACGAGACCGAGGTCCTCGCCACAGTCGAGGACGGAATGTCACCAGAGGACGATTGATTTGAGACAATGGTCCCCATGAGTCCCTACCGCGATCCCAGGGCGCCCGGCGGGCGCAGCAACCGTCCGAGCCGAAAGCAGCGTGCGAGCGCGAAGAAGGCCCCCACCGGCACGGGAGAGACCTCGGACGCCCACGTCAGCGGGGGAGTGCGCCTGCAGAAGGTCCTCGCCGAGGCGGGGCTGGGGTCCCGTCGCGCGTGCGAGCAGCTCATCCTCGACGGACGGGTCGAGGTCGACGGGAACATCGTCACCGAGCTCGGCACCCGCATCGATCCGGAGACCCAGGCGGTCTACGTCGACACCCTGCGGATCTCGACGAGCCCGCAGAAGGTCTACCTCGCGCTCAACAAGCCCGCCGGGGTCGTCTCGACGATGAAGGACCCCGAGGGGCGCAAGAACCTCAGCGACTACGTCGGCAACCGCGCCGAGCGGATCTTCCACGTCGGACGCCTCGACACCGACACCGAGGGCCTCATCCTGCTCACCAACGACGGGGAGCTGTCCAACCGCCTCGCCCATCCCCGCTACGAGATCCCCAAGACCTACCTCGCGCAGGTCAAGGGGCAGATCGCCAAGGATGCGAGCGCCCGGCTCAAGGCCGGCATCGAACTCGACGACGGGATCGTCACGGTCGACGAGTTCAAGCTCGTCGACTCGACGCCTGGCCGCTCCGTCGTCGAACTCACCCTCCACTCGGGCCGCAACCGGGTCGTGCGCCGTCTCCTCGCGGCGATCGGCAACCCCGTCGAACGCCTCGTGCGCACCCAGTTCGGACCGATCTCGCTCGCCGAGCAGCGGCAGGGCAAGATCCGACCCCTGCGCTCGGATGAGATCGGCGAGCTCTTCGAGGCCGTCGACCTGTGAGAGTCCACATCATCGGCACCGGGCTGCTCGGTGCGAGCCTCGGCCTCGCCCTGTCCGGGCGCGGACACACGGTCACCCTCGAGGACACCTCGCCGACCGCCCAGCAGCTCGCCTCCGACCTCGGCGCCGGTGAACCGGTGGCCCCGGCCGTGCCCGTGCCGGGAACGGCCGTGCCGGGAACGGCGGGGGACTCACCCGGGGCGACCACCTCGGCGGGGGAGGGCATCGACCCGGACATCGTCGTCGTCGCCACCCCGCCCGACGTCGCAGCCCACGTCATCGCCGCAGCACTTCGGGACTACCCGCGGGCGACGGTGACCGATGTCGCGAGCATCAAGACCCGCCTGCTCGAGACCGTGCGCGGTCTCGTCACCGCCGACCAGCTCGACCGCTACATCGGCTGCCATCCGATGGCCGGACGGGAGAAGTCCGGGGCGATCTCCGCCCGCCCCGACCTCTTCACCGCCCGACCGTGGGTGATCTGCTCCGACGACGACACGCCGGCCTCCCGGCTGCGGGAGGTCGTCGAGATGGCCGAGGCCACCGGCGCCTCGGTCACCCACCTCGACCCGCGCATCCACGACGCCGCGGTCGCGAAGGTCTCCCACGTCCCGCAGGTCGTCTCCTCCCTCGTCGCCTCCCAGCTGCGCCACGCCCCGCTCGACGAGGTGGCGCTCGCCGGGCAGGGACTGCGCGACGTCACCCGCGTCGCCGCCTCCGACCCCGGACTGTGGACACAGATCCTCTCCGGCAACGCCGAGGAGGTCCGGACGGTGCTGCTCGCCCTGCGCGGGGAGCTCGACTCCCTCATCGAGGCGCTCAGCCTCGGACCCGGGTCGACCGGGGCGATCGCCAGGGCCATCGCCCACGGCAACGAGGGACACGACCGGATCCCCGGCAAGCACGGACAGGCCCCGACCGCATATGCTGTCGTCACGGTCCTCATCCCCGACACCCCGGGGACCCTGGCCTCCCTGTTCAAGGACATCGGGGACCTCGGCATCAACGTCGAGGACTTCCGGATGGACCATGCCCCGGGGCGCCGGCTCGGCATCGTCGACGTCTCCGTGATGCCCGCGAACGCGAACGAACTCGAGACCGGACTGCAAGCACTGGGATGGCGGATCCCCGAATCCGCCATCGAGAAGGAAGGAACCACATGAGCGTCGTCGCCATCGACGGACCCAGCGGGGTCGGCAAGTCGAGCACTGCGAAGGAGGTCGCCCGCCGCCTCGGCTTCGCCTACCTCGACACGGGTGCGATGTACCGCGCGATGGCGTGGCTGGCGCTCAGCCGCGGGGTCACCGACCCTGTCGACGTCCTCGAGCAGGTCCGCGGTGCCGACCTCGAGATCTCCACCGACCCCGACGACTTCGCGGTGTCCGTCGACGGCATCGACGTCGCCGAGGAGATCCGCAGCGCCGAGGTCTCCGAGAACGTCCAGACCGTCTCCGCGGTCCCCGACGCCCGTACCGAGCTCATCGAACGGCAGCGGGAGATCATCGCCGCAGCGTCCCCCGGCATCGTCGTCGAAGGCCGTGACATCACGACCGTCGTCGCCCCCGACGCCGAGGTCCGCATCCTCATGACCGCCCGCGACGACGTCCGCGTGGCCCGCCGGGCCAAGGAGGTCCACGGCAGTGCCGACGCCGAGGCGGTCGCCGCCACCGCGTCGCTCGTCACCGGCCGTGACGCCAAGGACTCGGCCACGACGAGCTTCCTCACCGCCGCCGAGGGCGTGTACACCCTCGACACGAGCGATCTCGACTTCGAGCAGGTCGTGGGGACCGTGCTCGACCTGGTGAAGGACGCAGAATGACCGACGAGGAATTCCACGAGACCCCCGATGAGGCGCTCGCCGAGCGTCTCGAGCGGATCAGCGACGAAGAGGCCGAGCAGCGGGCGACCGCGCTCGAGGCCGGACTCGAGAGCTATGAGCTCGAGGACGAGGACCGGGCGCTGCTCGACTCCCTCGGCTTCGAGATCGAGGACGAGGAGGCGATCGGCGCCAACCCGGTGCTCGCGATCGTCGGCCGCCCCAACGTCGGCAAGTCGACGCTCGTCAACCGCATCCTCGGCCGCCGTGAGGCCGTCGTCGAGGACGTCCCCGGTGTCACCCGCGACCGCGTGAACTACCAGGCGGAGTGGAACGGCAAGGACTTCACCCTCGTCGACACCGGCGGCTGGGATTCCGACTCGAAGGGCATGGCCTCGCGGATCGCGATCCAGTCCGAGGTCGCCGTCGACATGGCCGACGCCGTCGTCCTCGTCGTCGATGCCACGACCGGACCGACCGCGACCGACGAGATGGTCGTGAAGATGCTGCGGAAGAAGAAGAAGCCGGTCATCCTCGCCGCGAACAAGGTCGACGACGAACGCGGCGAGCTCATGGCTGCCGAACTCTGGGGCCTCGGCCTCGGCCAGCCGTGGTCGGTCTCGGCCCTCCACGGTCGCGGCGTCGCCGACCTCCTCGACGAGGCGGTCTCCGTCCTCCCCGAGGTCTCCGCCGTCGACACCCGCATCGAGGAGGGTGGTCCGCGTCGGGTCGCCCTCGTCGGGCGTCCCAACGTCGGCAAGTCCTCCCTGCTCAACAAGCTCGTCGGGTCCGAACGCGTGCTCGTCGACAACGTCGCCGGCACCACCCGCGACCCCGTCGACGAGCTCATCGAACTCGGCGGCAGGCAGTGGCGCTTCGTCGACACCGCGGGCATCCGCCGCCGTGCCCACCAGGCCAGCGGTGCGGACTTCTATGCGGCCCTGCGCACGCAGACCGCGCTCGAGCGCGCCGAGGTCGCCGTCGTCCTCCTCGAAGCCCAGGAACCGCTGAGCGAGCAGGACGTGCGGATCGTCACCACCGCCGCCGAGGCGGGACGGGCCATCGTGCTCGCGTTCAACAAGTGGGACCTCCTCGACGAGGAGCGCCGCTACTACCTCGAACGCGAGATCGAACGCGACCTCGCCCACGTCGCATGGGCCCCGCGGGTCAACATCTCCGCGAAGACCGGCCGACACGCCGAGAAGCTCGTACCGGCGATGGAGACCGCGCTGGAGAACTGGGACAAGCGGATCCCGACCGGACGCCTCAACGCGTTCCTTGGCGAACTCGTCGCAGCGAACCCGCACCCGGTGCGCGGAGGCAAGCAGCCGCGCATCCTCTTCGGCACTCAGGTGCAGTCGCGCCCACCGAAATTCGTCCTCTTCACCACAGGATTCCTTGAACCGGGGTATCGTCGTTTCATCATCAGACGACTCCGCGAGACGTTCGGCTTCGAAGGGACGCCGATCGAGGTCTCGATGCGGATCAGGGAGAAGAGACGAGGTCGGTAGTTGAGCGCAGGCACTGAGCCCCAGGCAGTCACTCCGTGGCACGCCAGGCCGCCGGCGAGAGCACTCGTTGTCGTCCTCACGATCGCCGGGCTCGCCTACGCCCTGACGTTCTTCCGCGGGCTCCAGGAGATCGTCGCTCCGGTCTTCCTCGCGCTCAACTTCTACATCGTCGTCTACCCGCTCCAGCGCTGGCTGACGAGGCATCGCGTGCCGGGGGCGCTCGGCGCGTGCGTCTCCGTCGTCCTCGTCCTCGTCATGCTCTTCGGGTTCTTCGGGCTCACCGCGTGGGCGATCGCCGAGCTCGTCATGCTCATCCCCAGCTACGGCAACCAGCTTGTGGCGACCTATCACAGCCTCATGTCGATGCTCGGGGAGCTCGGCGTGACCTCGAACGTCCTCGAAGCGCAACTGCGGCAGTTCAACGTCCGTTCGATCTTCGACGCTGTCAGCCCGCTGCTCACCAACGTCTCGCTCGGGGCGGGTCTGCTCACGACGGTGATCATGGCGGTCTTCTTCGTCGCCATGGACTCGATGGGCATGTCGTCGCGGATGGGGATGCTCAAGGACGCCAAGCCTGCGCTCGCGCAGTCGCTGGGCGGGTTCGCGTCCGGTGTGCGCCGCTACTGGGTGGTCGCGACGATCTTCGGCCTCATCGTCGCGATCCTCGACGTCGTGGCACTGGCGATCATCGACGTCCCGCTTGTGTGGGTGTGGGGTGTGCTCGCGTTCCTCACGAACTACATCCCCAACATCGGCTTCGTCATCGGGCTCATCCCACCCGCCCTGCTCGCCCTCGTCGACAGCGGGTGGCAGTCGGCCGTGTGGGTGATCGTCGCCTACAGCGTGCTCAACTTCGTCATCCAGGCGATCATCCAGCCGAAGTTCACCGGCGAGTCGGTCGGGGTGACCCCGCTCGTCTCCTTCCTCTCCCTGCTCTTCTGGGTGTGGGTCCTCGGATGGCTGGGCGCCCTCCTCGCACTGCCCGCGACCCTGCTTCTCAAGGCCCTCCTCGTCGACGCCGACCCGAAGGCCCGGTGGGTGAACATCCTCATCGCCTCCGACCCGCGCACCGCCCACACCCCCGTCCACTGACCCCGACCACCTCGGCGACGCACCGTCGATCCACGCAGAGCCGGGCGGACCGCCTCGGCGAGGGTCCGCGGCCGCCGGCACGCCGCGACGGCACGGGCACGCACTCTGGTCGGCCACCTCGGCGAAATTCTGTCGATCAACGCAGAGCCGGGTTTCCGCGTCGCGGGCGGCGCGGATTTCGGGCCCCACGTGGATCGGCGATGCGGCGGATCGTGGGAGCGTCGATTTCCCTGCTTGGCGTGGTTCGGCACGGAACCGGATCGCGGGTGCCGGCTGCTCGTTCCCAACGGAGCGCACCCGTGATTACCATGGACTATGGCGACACTACTGAAGATCCATCCCGAGAACCCCCAGCCCCGACTCATCACGAAGGCCGCCGAGGTGCTCCGTGACGGCGGACTCATCGCCTATCCCACCGACTCGTGCTACGCGCTCGGCTGTGCGCTCGAGAACAAGGCGGGCATCGAGCGGATCACGCGCATCCGCCACCTCGATTCCAAGCACCATTTCACGCTCATGTGCCACGACTTCGCGCAGCTCGGACAGTTCGTCATCGTCGACAACTCGGACTTCCGCGCGATCAAGTCGATGACACCCGGCCCGTACACGTTCATCATGAAGGCGACGAAGGAGGTGCCGCGCCGGATGATGCACCCGAAGAAGCACTCGGTCGGCGCGCGCATCCCGCAGAACACGACCGCTCTCGCCCTCGTCGAGGCGATGGGGGAGCCGATCCTCTCCTCGACGCTCCTCCTGCCCGGAGACGAGGACCCGCTCACCGAGGCCGACGACGTCATGGACCAGATCGGCCACGACGTCGACGTCGTCATCGAGTCCGGGACGCCGGGCGTCGTGCCGACCTCGGTCATCGACTTCACCGGCAGGTACCCGGAGGTCGCGCGCGTCGGCGCCGGCGACGTCTCCCGCTTCGACGAGGAGTAGGCGGCCCCCTCCGCTTCGACCCGCGGCCTTGCTCCGCTTCGACGCGGTGATCCGACAAAAACGCGGTCTGCAGACCGCGTTTTTGTCGGATCACCGCGTTGGTGGCGTGCCGGGCGTTGGATCACCGCGTTGGTGAAGGCGCGTTCTCGCCCAGTGAGCAATCATTCGTTCAGGAGCGATTCTCGGCTAGAGTGAGACCTGACCGCAGTGAGACGGGAGTCACGCTGCGTCGCACACCACCTACCCCGGAGGATCACGCATGGCACGCACAGCAATCGTCACCGGAGGCGGACGCGGCATCGGCGCCGCGATCGCGACCAGGCTCGCCGCCGACGGCCTCAGGGTCGCCGTCCTCGACATGGGACCGACCGAGGACACCGTCTCGGCGATCACCGCAGCCGGGGGAGAGGCGATCGGACTGAACGCCGACGTCTCCGACGAGGACTCCGTCACCGCCGCCGTCGCCGAGGTGGCCGATCGTCTCGGACCGCCCACCGTCCTCATCAACAACGCCGGCATCCTCCGCGACAACCTCCTGTTCAAGATGACCTACGAGGAGTTCGAGAAGGTCCTCTCCGTCCACCTCGGCGGGGCGTTCCTCATGGCCAAGGCCGTGCAGGAGCACATGGTGGCCGAGAAGTTCGGGCGCATCGTCTCGATGTCATCGACCTCGGCGCTCGGCAACCGCGGGCAGACGAACTACTCGGCGGCGAAGGCCGGGATCCAGGGGATGACCAAGACGTGGGCGATCGAGCTCGGCAAGTTCGGAGTCACCGCCAACGCGATCGCCCCGGGCTTCATCGAGACCGACATGACGAAGTCGACGGCCGAACGCGTCGGCGTCGACTTCGAGGACTTCAAGAAGGCCGCGATCAGCCAGATCCCCGTCGGTCGCGCAGGAAATCCCGAGGACATCGCCAACACCGCCTCATTCCTCGTCTCCGAGGGCGCAGGCTTCGTCTCCGGCCAGGTCATCTACGTCGCCGGCGGACCCAAGGACTGACCCGCCCGCGCCGCGCCGCCCGCGCCGCGCCATCCGCGCCACCGCCCCACCGCCCCACCCCACCGCACTGCTTTCGAAGGAGCCACACCATGGTCGATGCCGTCATCGTCTCCACCGCCAGGACCCCGATCGGGCGGGCCTACCGAGGGGCGTTCAACGACACCCAGGCCCAGGAGCTCGCCGGTCACGCGATCGCCCACGCCGTCGAACGCGCCGGTGTCGAAGGCGCCGAGGTCGATGACGTCATCATCGGCTCCGCCCTCCAGCAGGGCAGCCAGTCGACGAACATCGGCCGTCAGGCGGGTCTGCGGGCGGGACTGCCCGTCTCGGTCGCCGGCATGTCCGTCGACCGCCAGTGCGCCTCGGGCCTCATGGCGATCGCCACCGCGGCGAAGCAGATCATCGTCGACGGGCAGAAGATCGCTGTCGGCGGCGGCGTCGAATCCGTCTCCCTCGTCCAGAACGAGCACATGAACACCTACCGGGCGAAGGACCCGTGGCTCGAGGAGAACGTTCCCGGGATCTACTACCCGATGCTCGCGACCGCTGAGGTCGTCGCCGAACGCTACGGGGTCAGCCGCGAGGACCAGGACGCCTACTCCCTCGAATCGCAGAAGCGCACCGCCGCCGCGCAGGAGGCAGGCCGCTTCGACGACGAGATCGTCCCTCTGACCTCGACGAAGGTCGTTCTCGACAAGGAGACCGGGGAGACGTCCACGCAGGAGGTCACGCTCACCAAGGACGAGGGCAACCGCCCCGAGACGACGCTCGAGGGGCTCGCGAAGCTCACACCCGTCCTCGAGCCGGGGGTCGCCTCGAAGGAGCCGAGCATCACCGCGGGCAACGCCTCCCAGCTCTCCGACGGTGCCTCGGCCTCCGTCCTCATGTCCGACACCGAGGCGTCCCGGCGGGGACTGACCCCGCTCGGGATCTACCGGGGCATGGCCGTCGCCGGAGTCGCCCCCGACGAGATGGGCATCGGCCCCGTCTTCGCCGTCCCCAAGCTCCTCGACGCCCACGGGCTGAAGATCGACGACATCGGTCTGTGGGAGCTCAACGAGGCCTTCGCCGTCCAGGCGCTCTACTGCCGGGACAGGCTCGGCATCGACCCCGATCGCTACAACGTCGACGGCGGCGGCATCTCGGTCGGCCACCCCTACGGGATGACCGGGGCCCGCCTCGTCGGCCATGCCCTTATCGAAGGCAAGCGCCGAGGCGTCAAGTACGTCGTCGTGACGATGTGCATCGGCGGCGGGCAGGGAGCCGCGGGACTCTTCGAAGTCGCCTGACGCCTGCCCCTCCGCCGAGGCGCGCGCTGCGCCCGAGGCTAGGGCGCGCGCCTCGCCGGCGATTCGATAGACTGCCAGGCGTGGCAGCGATCGACAGGGACATACTCCGGCTGGCGCTGCCGGCCCTCGGCGCGCTCATCGCCGAACCGATCTTCCTCCTCACCGACACGGCCATGGTCGGCCATCTCGGTGCGGGCGCCCTCGGATCGCTCGCGATCGCCTCGACGATCCTCCAGACCGTCCTCGGGCTCATGGTCTTCCTCGCCTATGCGACGACCCCGCGGGTGGCCAAGCGGATGGGTGCCGGGGACACCCGGGGAGCCGTGGGTGCTGGGTTCGACGGCATCTGGCTTGCGCTCCTCACCTCGGTCGTCCTCCTCGCCCTCGGACTGCCGCTGCTCGGCACCGCCATCGGCGCTTTCGGACCGACACCCGAGATCGCGAGCGGCGCCCACGCCTATCTCGCGATCTCGTGGTGGGGACTGCCGTTCATGCTCGTCGTCATCGCCGCGACCGGGCTGCTGCGCGGCCTCCAGGACACCCGCACCCCTCTCGTCGTCGCCGCCGGAGGCTGTGTCGCGAACATCGGACTCAACGCCCTCTTCATCTACGGACTCGGCATGGGCGTGGCCGGATCCGCACTCGGCACCGTCCTCACCCAGGCCGGCATGTGCGCCGTCTACATCCTCATCGCCCTGCGCGCCGCCCGCCGCCACCACGCGAGCTTCCGCCCCGACTGGGCCGGGGTGATCTCCTCGGCGAAGACCTCGGGCTGGCTGCTCGTGCGCAACGCGAGCCTGCGCGCCTCCCTCATCATCCTCGTCGTCCTCGCCACCGCGCTCGGCGCCACGGACCTCGCGGCGATCCAGGTCGCCCAGAGCCTCTTCTTCGCCCTCGCGCTCGCCCTCGACTCGCTCGCGATCGCCGGTCAGGCCCTCATCGGCCTCCAGCTCGGGGCGCAGCGGGTCGACGTCGTCGCCGCGATCAACCGCCGCCTCATCGTCTGGGGCATCGGGTTCGGGATCCTCGTCGGCCTCGTCCTCGTCGCCGGCTCCGGGATCATCCCCTTCGTCTTCTCCTCCGACCCGGCCGTCATCGCCACCCTCACCGGACTCCTGCCCATCCTCGCCCTCGGCATGCCCGTGGCCGGGTACGTCTTCGTCCTCGACGGCGTCCTCATGGGTGCCGAGGACGCTCGCTACCTCGCTCTGGCACAATTGGTCGCGGTGATCGGCTACGCCCTCCTGCTCGTTCCGGTCACCGGACTCTGGCCGGGCGCACAGGGCCTGTGGGCGGCGTTCTGCCTCGGCTTCATCGGCCTCCGCGCGATCACGCTGGGCTGGCGAGTCCGCAACCACCAGTGGATCCGCACCGCCGTGAAGAAGGGACTGACATGACCAGCTCCGACACACCCGCCGACCTCCGATCCCGGATCCGACCGCTGCCGGCCGACACCCCCGAGGAGACCTTCCTCCCGTTCGTCGACCTCTGCTTCAACTGGTCGATGGACGCCCCGACGATCCCGCGCGAGGAGCTGGTCACCCGTCCCGACGCCCGGCACTACTTCGCCGACTGGGGGCGGACCCGCGACCTGGCCGTGGCCTGCTTCGACGAGTCCGGAGAGGAGATCCTCGGGCTCGCATGGCTGCGCCTGGCTGAGGGCGGCGGGGTCGAGACCCCCGATGAGGGTCCTGCCGATGCCGCGTTCGCGACAGGGCTGAGTGAGGATCCCGCCGAGGCGGGCCGGACCGTGGAATCCGAGGTGCTCGCCGAGGCGGATGCCGAGGACACCGGGAACCGGTCCCGATCCTCCGGTGAGAGTGCCCCCGCCGAGGCGGATGCCGGGACTGCGAAGGCGGGGCCTGAGACCGCGACCGACGACGCCGAGGACACTGCCGAGCCCTTCGCCGGCTACGGCTGGGTGGCAGCGGACATCCCCGAGCTCTCGATCACCGTCCTCCCCGACCACCAGGGGGAAGGGATCGGCACGGCGCTCCTCGACGTCCTCCTCTCACTCGCGAGGATGAGCGGGGTCGAGGCCGTCAGCCTCGCCGTCGAGGACGGCAACGGGGCGAAGAACCTCTACGTCGACCGGGGGTTCGCCACGGTCGGGCGCAACGGCGACTCAGACCTCATGGTGCGGCAGCTGCGGTAGAGCGGTCCGAAAGAGCCACGGGTCGACGACCTCGGCGATGCTGCGCCCGGCGATGCGGGTGAAGTGCGCGATGAACTCGGCCGTGTCGACGCTGCCGTGCCGGTGCCGGGTCGTCCACTCGCGGACGCCGTCGAAGAACACGGCGTCGCCGAGGTTGACGCGCAGAGCATGGAGGAACATTGCTCCGCGCTTGTAGACGCGGTCGTCGAACATCCCCGGCCCCCCGGGATCGGCGAGGACGATGTCCTGCGGGGAGACGGCGAGCGACTCGTACCAGCGCAGCGCCCACTCGTCGGCGCTCATCCGACCTGAGGCCTCCGACCACAGCCACTCCGCGTAGCATGCGAAGCCCTCGTTGAGCCAGATGTCCGACCACTGCCTCGGCGTGAGCGAATTGCCGAACCACTGGTGGGCGAGCTCGTGGGCGATGAGGCGCTCGGACTCCCACTCGGGTCCGAGGTGGTTGGGTCCGAGCACGGACAGCGGCTGCGACTCGAGGGGGATCTCGAGCTCCTCGTTCGTCACGACGACGTCGTAGCGGTCGAACGGGTAGGGCCCGAAGAGCTCGATGAACGCGTTCATCATGGCGTGCTGGACGGGCAGGCGCAGGGCCGCCCGGTTCCAGTGCTCGGCAGCGAAGAGCCCGAGGGGCACGGGGCTCGGCGCAGAGTTCAGGGGCACGGCGATCGGGCCCTGCCGGTAGCGGCCGATCTGCACGGTCGCAAGATACGTCGCCAGCGGCGTGCCCGACTGGAACGTCCACGCGGTGCGCCCGGCCCTGCGGACCTTCTCGACGAGGTCGCCGTTGGAGACGACGGTGTACTCGGATTCGGTGAGGACCGTGATCCGGAACGTCGCCTTGTTCGAGGGGTGGTCGTTGCACGGGAACCACGTCGAGGCCCCGATGGGCTGCCCGGCGACGAGGACTCCGTCCTCGAGCTCCTCCCAGCCGATGTCTCCCCAGGTCCCGATCGCCGGCTGCGGGTTGCCCGCGTAGGCGATGTCGATGCGCACCGGCTGATTGCGGGCAAGCGGCTCCGTGGTCAGGCGCAGCTTCCCGGCGCGGGCGGCGAAGCGGACCTTGCGCCCGTTGACGCTCGCCTTCGTCACCCGCATGCCCGTGAGGTCGAGGAGGATCGCCGTCGTCTCAGTGAGCACCCGCCCGGTCAGCCGGGCGCGGCCGGAGAGCCGGTTGGGTCCGATCCGGTAGTCGAGGTCGATGTCGTAGTGGTCGATGTGGAGGTCGGGGGTGCCGACTCCGGGGGTGTAGCTGTCAGGCATGGATCGTGTCGACCGCCTCGGCGCGGGGAAGTTCTGGGGCATCCACCCAGGGTATGACAGGATTGCCGCTGAAGTACGCATGCGGGGGCACGAACTCCCCGCGCATGACGAGCGAGGTCGCCCCGACCGTCGAGTTCTCCCCGAGGGTGGCGGCCGGCAGGATGACGCTGTTGGGGCCGAGCGTGGCACCGGCCTCGAGTTCGACGACGTCGAGGCTCATCACCCGGTCGTGGAAGAGGTGGGTCTGGACGACGCAGCCGCGGTTGACCGTGGAGTTGTCGCCGAGGCGGACGAGGTCGGCCTCGGGCAGCCAGTAGCTCTCGCACCACACACCGTGGCCGATCTTCGCGCCCATCGCGCGTAAGTACCACACGATCGCGGGCGTGCCCACGGCGTTGCGGGTGAACCAGGGGGCGGCGACGAGTTCGACGAAGCAGTCGGCGACCTCGCCGCGCCAGATGAACGACGACCACAGCGGGTGGTCGCCAGGGGAGATGCGGCCGACGAAGACCCACTTCGCGATGACGGCGAGTCCCGCCGCGACCGCGCCGGCCGCCAACATCACCAGCCCGGAGGTGACGAGGGCGAGGCCGACGGAGGCGAAGAAGTTCCCCCGCTCCCCGGAGATGCCGATCCCGCCGGGCAGGTCGAGCAGGGCGATGATCGTGAGGATGACGGCGGCGACGAGGGCGCCGCCGACCATCACCGAGGTGATCCGCATCGTCTCGAAGAGAGCGCGGGCGGCCTTGACCCCGAACTTCGGGGCGTACGTGAGCGTCTCGTCGGCGTCGACGGCGGCCCGGCGCAGCTGCACCGGGGGAGACCCGAGCCACGACGAGCCCTTCTTCGCCTTCGCCGGGGCCGCAGAGAGCACGGCGACGAGCGCGTTCTTCGGCACCCGGCGACCCGGGGAGGCGATGCCCGAGTTGCCGAGGAACGCCCGCTTGCCGACCTTCGCCCGGCCCGCGCGCATCCACCCGTGGCCGAGCTCGTAGCTGGCGACCATGGTGTCGTCGGCGAGGAAGGCGCCGGCGGCGATCGTCGTCATCTTCGGGACGAAGACGACGGTGGAGATCTCGGTGCCGGGACCGACCTTCGCTCCGAGCGCGCGCAGCCACCACGGGGTGAGCATCGAGGCGTAGAGGGGGAAGAGGAGGTCGCGGGCGAGATCGAGCAGCCTCTCCGTCGCCCACACCCGATAGCCGCGGGCCGAGCGGACAGGGAATTCCCCCTCTTCCATCCCGATCGCGAGCAGCCGCACCGAGAGGAGGATGAGGAGGGCCGTGGTGAGGAACCACAGGCATGCGATGAGCGGTGACCACGCGAGGACGAGCCACGGGTTCGTCACGACGTCGATGCCGGAGACGGCGACCATGAGCCAGAGCCCCGGAATCGCGGCGAGGTAGGGCAGGGCGGCGTTGACCTGGGATCCGGCGGCGTAGAAGAGGAACGGCAGCCGTCGCCGGTCCGGTGGTGCCGGCCACGTCTTCTTCGCCTTGCCGATGCGCACGGCCGGCGAACCGGAGTAGATCTGGTTGCGCCGGACCTTCCCGGTCACCGCGGACCCGGCCTCGATGAGCGCCCCGGATCCGATGCGGGTGCCGGGCATGAGCGTCGAGCGCGCCCCGACCGTCGCGTTCTCCCCGACCTCGATCGTCCCGATGCGCAGCAGGTCCCCGTCGACCCACCAGCCCTTGAGGTCGACCTCGGGTTCGATCGCAGCCCCTGCCTCGAGGGTGAGGAAGCCGGTGACAGGCGGGGCGGAGTGGAGGTCGGCGTCCGAGCCGACCCGATTCCCGAGCAGGCGCGCGTACCACGTCACCCAGGGGGCGCTCGCGACGGAGACGGCGGCGGCGATGTCGGCGATGTGCTCGGCCAGCCACAGGCGCTTGTGCACCCAGCCCGAGCGCGGGTAGACCCCGGGCCGCAGCCCGAAGAGGAGGAGCCTCGCTGCGGCGGCGGAGATGAGCATCCGCCCCCACGCGGTGACGAAGACGAGGAAGAGGGTGATGACGACCGGCCACGGGGTGAACGGGACCGCGGCGCCGAGTCCGGCGGCGAGGTTCGCGAGCACCATGGCGATGACGACCCAGCGGACTCCGGCGAGGATGTGGACGGGGACGGCCAGCAGCGTCTGGAACGCCTGCATCCCCTTCGAAGTCCGTGCGATGTCGCGCTGCGGTCCTGCGGCGACGGCGGCGCCCTCGTCCCCGAGGCACAGGGTCGCGAGCGCCCCGAACCGCGGGTGGGCGTAGATGTCGCCGACGGTCACGCTCGGGTGCTCGAGGCGCAGACGCGAGACGAGCTGGGCGGCGGCGAGGCTGCCGCCGCCGACGGTGAAGAAGTCCGTGTCCGATCCCGGCCGGGTGCCGAGGACCGCCGTCCACTGTTCGGCGATCCACTCGACGTCGGGGCCGAAGGTCTCCGCGGAGTCCTCGGCCTCGGCCGTCTCGCCCATCGGCCAGGGCAGGGCGTTGCGGTCGACCTTGCCCGAGGTCTTCGTCGGGAGTTCGTCGACGAGGGCGAGCCGGGGGACGAGCGCGGCCGGCAGCTCCGCCCGCAGCGTCTCCTCCCAGCCGTCGATCCTCTCCTCGGCCCCCGCCGAGGTGGTCGCGAGGTAGCCGACGAGGATGTCCGTTCCCGCCGGGGTCGTCTTCACCGCGGCCGCCGCACCCTCGACACCGGGCAGAGCCTGGAGGGCCGCGTCGATCTCTCCGAGTTCGATGCGCCGACCCCCGAGCTTGATCTGCTCGTCGGCGCGACCGACGAAGATGAGTCCCCGTGGGTCGTTGACGACGAGATCGCCGGACCGGTACGCGCGGTCCCAGCCGAGTGTGGGCATCGGGGCGTACTTCTCGGCGTCCTTGGCCGGGTCGAGGTAGCGGGCGAGCCCGATGCCGCCGATGATGAGCTCACCGGTCTCGCCCTCGGCGACGGGCACGCCTGCGGCGTCGACGACGGCGAGCGCCCAGCCGTCGAGCGGGAGGCCGATGCGCACGGGCTCCGTGCCGTCGAGGATCGCCCCGCATGCGACGACGGTCGCCTCGGTGGGACCGTAGGTGTTCCACACCTCGCGCCCCTCCTCGCTCAGTCGTCGCCCGAGCTCGGGTGGGGCGGCCTCGCCGCCGAAGATGAGCAGCCGCACGGCGTCGAGCGCCTCGGCGGGCCAGAGTGCGGCGAGGGTGGGCACGGTCGAGACGACGGTGATGCCGCGCGAGGACAGCCAGGGGCCCAGGTCCATTCCGGACTTGACGAGGGAGCGGGGGGCCGGCACGAGGCACGCACCGTGGCGCCACGCCAGCCACATCTCCTCGCAGCTGGCGTCGAAGGCCACGGAGAGTCCGGCGAGCACCCGGTCGCCGGGACCGAGCGGATCGTCCTGACAGAACAGCGCCGCCTCGGCGTCGACGAAGGCGGCGGCCGAACGGTGGCTCACGGCCACACCCTTGGGGGTGCCCGTCGAGCCGGAGGTGAAGATCACCCAGCAGTCGTCGTCCGGGGTGGGGCTGCGCAGCTCGGCACGGTCGAGGGGTCCCCGGTCGGTGCGGGCCTCGATCACCCGTCCCGCGGTGATCACCCCGGTCACGGCCGCCTCGGAGAAGACCGTGCGCGCCCGTTCCTCCGGGTCATCGACGTCGACGGGCACGTACGCGGCCCCGAGCATCATCGTGCCGAGGATCGCGACGTAGAGGTCGACCGACCCCGAGGGCACGCGGATGCCGACCTTGTCACCGGGACCGATGCCCGCCTCGGCGAGGGAGAGCGCGAGATCCCTGATCTCGACGATGAGCTCGGAGTAGCTGAGCACGGTGTGCCCGTCGTCGATCGCCGGCTGATCACCGTGGGCACCCGCCGTCTCGAGGAGGACGTCGATGAGGGTGCGGTCCTCGCGCGGGCGAGGCTGAGCAGGGAATTGCGCGGCGTAGTCAGTCACAGTTCTTCCGGATCGAGCGACCAGGGGCCGGTGCCGAGGCAGACGACCCGTATCGGCCCTGATCATACTGCGTCAAGGTGTCGAACCGGTGAACATGACGCGGCCCCGCCGGACGTGATAGATGTGAGGAAGCCGACACCGATGATGAGGAGATTGCCGATGGTCACAGTGTTCACGAATGCGCAGGTCTTCGACGGGACCCGGTTCATCCCGGGCCGTCGTGACGTCGTCGTCGACGGTGGGCGGATCACGGCGATCACCGAGGCGGGGCAGGGCTCCCACAACGCCTCGGACACCTTCGTCGACTGCTCTGAGCGCACCCTCGTCCCCGGGATCATCGACTGCCACGTCCACCTCATGAGCGCCGGCGCGGCCAGCACCTCGGCCTTCCACGACCCCTTCTCGCTGCCGTTCTACTCCTCCGTCCGTCACATGGAGGAGACGCTCGCGGGCGGGGTGACGACCATGCGCGACGCAGGCGGGACCGACCTCGGCGCCAAGGTCGCCGTCGATACCGGCGTCGTCCGGGGACCGCGGATGACGATCGCCGTGACGATCATGTCCCAGACCGGCGGGCACGGGGACTTCCACCTCGTCTCCGGCTCCGACTCCCCGTTCCTCGCCCCGCACCCGGGACGGCCCTCCGGCGTCGCCGACGGCGTCGACGGGGTCCGGCGCAAGACCCGGGAGCTGCTGCGGGCGGGAGCCGACCACATCAAGATCTGCTCGACCGGGGGAGTGCTCTCCCCGCGCGACGATCCCCGGCACTCCCAGTTCACCGAGGAGGAGATCGCCGTCATCGTCGCCGAGGCGGCCGCCCAGGGAGCGCACGTCATGTCCCACGCTCAGGGGGCGCCGGGGATCAAGAACGCCGTCCGGGCCGGGGTCCGCTCGATCGAACACGGGATCTACCTCGACGACGAGGCCATCGACCTCATGCTCGAGCACGGGACGTTCCTCGTCCCCACCCTCCAGGCGCCGCGGGCCGTCATCAAGGCCGCCGAGGCGGGGGCGAGCCTGCCCCAGTCCGTCATCGACAAGGCCCACGCCGTCATCGAGACCCATCACGAGTCGATCGTCAGGGCGCACGAGGCGGGCATCCGCATCGCCATGGGCACCGACGCCGGGGTCGGACCCCATGGGAAGAACCTCGAGGAGATCAGCCTGCTCGCCGGGGCCGGTCTGAGCAGCGCCGAGGCGCTCGCCGCAGGCACCTCGGTCGCCGCCGACCTCCTCGGCCACGACGACCGGGGGCGCATCGCCCCGGACGCGCTCGCCGACCTCGTCCTCGTCGACGGGGACCTGAGCAGCGACGACGTCCGCGGCATCGAAGACCGGGTGAGCGAGGTCTGGCTCGACGGCACCCGCGTCTGAGCACGCGCTGCCGACCGGGCGAGGCCGGCTCCCGGGCGGTGTGAGGTGAGGCTAACATCGGCGTAGAATCGGTGTGAGCACACCGCACCCGGCACGGAGGCACGCAGCACCGATGAACCCCCTCGACTGGTCGCTGCCGATCGCCGTCACCTGGCTCATCCTCTTCGGCATCATCCTCGCCCGCGCCGGCGGCACCTACCTCCTCGGGCGCCTCGCCCGGAAGGGCATGCAGCGCATCGACCGCGTCGAGAGGATCATGTCCGGACCCCGATACCGCAGGGCCGAGGCGATGATCGAACGCTTCGGCGCCCCGGTCGTCGCCGTCTCCTTCCTCACCGTCGGACTCCAGACCGTCGTCAACCTCGCCGCGGGGACGACGGGGATGAGCGCGCGCCGCTATGTCCCCGCCCTCATCCTCGGCGGGTCGCTGTGGGCGCTCATCTACTCGACCGTCGGCCTCATCGGGTTCCGTGCCCTCGCGATGGCCTATGCCGCCGCTCCGGGTCTGACCGTGGGCCTCGGCGTCTTCTTCGTCCTCGCAATCGCAGGCCTCGTCATCGGCCTCAGGCGCGGGGACGGGTCACCGAAGAGCGGGGACGGGGAGGATCCGGACGAGACGCCCGGCGATACGGACGAGACGCCCGGCGGCATGGACGCGGCACCCGGCAAGACGGGCGCGGCACCCGAGGGCACGGACGAGACCGCGACCGGCCCCGCCTCGGCGCGGTCCGGCGACGACACCCCCTGAAAGGGGCAACGCCCCTGAGGGACGGCACCCCTGAGGAAGGGGACACCCCTGACGCAGGGGAACGGGGCTCAGCCTTCGCGCCCGTGGTGGACAGGGGCGGCGTCCTCGGTCATGTCCTCGAGTTCGATCCCCTTCGTCTCCGGGACCTTCCACCACACGAAGAAGAAGGAGAGGACGGCGAAGAACGCGTAAAAGCCGTAGGCGAAGGTGAGGCTGATGTCGGCGAAGACGGGGAACGTCGTCGAGATCGCGAAGTTCGCCACCCACTGCGCGGCCGCGGCCACGGCGAGAGCGGCGGCGCGGATCCGGTTGGGGAACATCTCGCCGAGGAGCACCCACACGAGCGGCCCCCATGTCGCGCCGAAGCCGACGACGAAGAGGTTCGCGGCCACGAGCGCGATGATCGACCACGGTGCGCCGAGTTCCGCGCTCTGCGTGCCGTCGGCGGCGGTGACGAGCTCGGCGAAGGAGAAGGACAGCGCCATCGTCGCCAGCGACAGCCCCATGAGGGCGGAGCCGGCGAGCAGCATCTTCCGGCGTCCCACCCGGTCGACGAGGAGGATCGCGACGATGGTGACGAGGATGTTCGTCACCGAGGTGATGACGGAGGTGAGCAGGGCGCTCGACTCGTCGAACCCGACGGACTTCCACAGCGTCGTCGAGTAGTAGAAGATCACGTTGATCCCGACGAACTGCTGGAAGACGGAGAGGAGGATGCCGATCCACACGATCGGCTTGAGCCCGAACGCCCTGCCGAGGAGGTCGCGGAAGGACTCGCGCTCCTCCCGCTTGAGCGAATCGCGGATGCGTGCGATGAGGGCATCGGTGTCGACGACGCCGGTGAAGTCGCGCAGGACCTTCGCGGCCTCCTCCTCGCGTCCGCGGGCGACGAGGAAGCGCGGGGACTCGGGCAGGCCGAGGGCGGCGAGACCGTAGACGAGGGCGGGGACCGCCTCGACCATGAACATCCACCGCCACGTGTCGATGCCGAACCAGAACGGTGCGGCCGCCCCGCCGGAGACCGAGGCGAGGAGCGCGTTGGAGAGGAGGGCGGCGAAGATGCCGGTGACGATCGCGAGCTGCTGGAGCGATCCGAGGCGGCCGCGCACGCGGGCGGGGGAGACCTCGGCGATGTAGGCGGGGGCGATGACCGAGGCCGCACCGACACCGAGGCCGCCGACCATGCGCCAGATGATGAGGTCGGTGACCCCGAAGGCGAGTCCCGAGCCGATCGCCGAGGCGAAGAAGAGGATCGCGGCGACGACCATGACCGGCAGGCGTCCGAAGCGGTTGGCGAGGCTGCCGGCGAACCATGCTCCGAGCGCGCACGCGATGAGGGCCGAGGAGACGGCGAAGCCCTTGAGGGCTGCGCCGAGGGAGAAGTCCTCGGCGAGGGCGTCGACGGCACCGTTGATGACGGCGGTGTCGAAGCCGAAGAGGAACCCGCCGAGGGCTGCGGCGATCGAGATGCCGATGATGCGGGAGGACACCCGCTCCATTCCGTGCAGCCGGTCGTCGGCTGGTTTCGGTGACGTGGACACGGGAGGTCTCCTTGGCTCATGTGGTCGCCGGGACGGGCGTCCCGACTGCGGATCGTCCCCCAGGCTACGCCAGGTCGGAGGTGATGGACGACATCCTCGGCGGGGATTTCCCGCTGGGGTCCCTCGCCGAGGCGGTCCCGGGGCGGGGTGCGCACGTGAACGGGTGTGTCCGGGGCGTGGGTAGAGTGGGCGGCAGTGTGCTCGGAGACGGCAATCCCCACGCAGGGGACGGGAGGGAGGCGGGCGTGGACGGACAGCGGAAGCCGGGATTCTCCGGCATCGCGGGTGCCGGGATCTACTTCGGGTCGAACGGCGCCGCCTTCGCCGGTCTCCTCCCGTGGTATCCCCAGCTCGTCGAGAGGCTGGGCCTGAACTCAATCGAGTTCGGGCTC
Organism: Brevibacterium sp. K72; assembly: GCF_050562175.1. NCBI lineage: Bacteria > Bacillati > Actinomycetota > Actinomycetes > Micrococcales > Brevibacteriaceae > Brevibacterium > Brevibacterium sp. K72. The sequence goes on along the minus strand of NZ_CP191582.1, from coordinate 3,276,872 downwards.
GTCGTCTCCTGCTTCGCCCTCGGCGCCGTCCTCTCCTCCGTGCTGCCCGCCCGCCTCATCGCGCGCTTCGGTCCCAATCCCGTCGTCCTCGGCGGCACCGTCGCCCTCGTCGCCGCGGCCGCGCTCACTCCGTGGTCGGTCAACGGGTGGATGATGGCAGCGTGCCTCTTCGTCGCCGGTGTCTGCGACGCCGTCGTCGACGTCGCCCAGAACGTCGTCGGGATCGGGGTGCAGGAGAACCGGAACCGCGTCATCCTCTCCTCGATGCACGCCGTGTGGAGCCTGGGCGGTCTGCTCAGCGGAGCCCTGGCCACGGCCGCCTCGGCCGCGGGGGTCGACATGCGCCTCCACCTCGTCGTCGTCGCGCTCGGCTGCATCGTCCTCGTCGTCATCGGCCGACTGCTTCTCGGTGCGGAGGGACGGCAGTGGGGCAGGCGCCTCGTGAACGACTCTGCGGACGGTACCCCGACGGCGATGCCCGGTCGGCGTCGCGCCATCATGCGCATCGCCCTGCCGCTGGCGGTCGTCGCGGTGTGCGGGATCGCGGTCGAGGACATCGCCAACAACTGGTCGGCGCTCGCCGCCGTCGAGCTCGGCGGGATGCCTGCGGCCGAGGCGGGCATCGCCTTCAGCACCGTCATCGGCGCCCACTGCCTGGGACGGTTCTCCGGGGACGTCCTCGTCCAGCGCTTCGGCGCGGGACGGATCGGCCGCCTCGGCGGGATCCTCATCGCCCTCGGCGGTCTCGGACTGGCGACGTCCACCGGGACCGTGCAGCTGCTCGTCTCGCTCGCAGCCCTCGGCTATGGGGCGGCGACCCTCGTGCCGAACGCGATCACGGCGGCCTCACGGATCCCGGGCGTCGGCGGTGCGGGCGGGGTCACGCTCGTCAACTGGATGATGCGGGCGGGCTTCCTCGCCACGAGTCCCCTCGTCGGGATCATCGCGACGGCGGCGAGCCTGCGCTGGGGGCTCGGGCTGCTCGTCCTCATCGGGGTGGTCACGGCGGTCTTCGCACCCAGCCTCGACGGTCCCGGGAGCCGGGGAGCGGCAGCCGATCACGGGTGAGCCGCGAATGCGTGACAAGGATCGGGCCGGCGACTCGTGGGCTATAGGACAGAAAGTGTGTCTCGGATCAGGCTCGTGCCCAGCAATCCCAACGGCAATACCCGGTTTGCTTAGCTGATCGGGCTTAGCATCGATGGGGTGCTTGCAATCGACGTACATGCGTGATCTGTCAAACAAGGCTGAAGAAGAACGGCACGACCAGTGCTGGTACACCGAGGTACCGGTGCCCGAACTGCGGGGCCAGCAGCACCGGTACACGGGCCGTATCGACACGAAGAACCGAGCTGCGGGTCTTCCTCGACTGGCTACTCGGTCCCGCACCACAGACGGCTGTCGATCACTTCGGGTCGACCCGAACCTTCCGCCGCCGCACTCAATGGTGCTGGCGAATCGCCCCGACCGTGTCAGCGACTGGGGAGATCCATGACCAGATCATGCTCGATGGCACCTATTTCAACGGGTGGTGCGTCCTCATCGCCTACACCGGGGAGAAGGTCATTCACTGGCAGTGGTGTGATCGGGAGAAGACCGCGTCCTGGACGGCGTTGATCGCCCGTATCCCTGCCCCGAGATACGCCGTCGTCGATGGCAACGGTCCTTTGACCACTGTGATCGAGACGCTGTGGCCAGATACCCGCATCCAACGGTGTTTCTTCCATATCCGGCAGGCCGGACACCGGCACCTGACCCGGAATCCGAGCTTGCCGGCCAACCAGGAACTGTTGCGCCTGTACCAGGCGCTGCCGCGGGTTGACTCCCGCGATCAAGCAGCAGCGTGGTTGGCGGCGTTCGCGTCGTGGGAGGCGAAGTGGTCAAGGTTCCTCAAACACCGCACCAGGGCCAAAGACGCTGGTGCGAGGCCGGCGCATGTCCGTCGTGGACAGTCGTGGTGGTACACGCATCTGCGGACCCGTCGAGCGTATTTCTTCCTCTCACGGATCATCGCGAAAGGACACTTGTTCACCTGGTTGGATGCCGCTGACGAGGGTATCGAGCTCGCGCGGACGACGAACGCGTTAGAAGGCGGGATCAATGCGGGCATCAAAGGACTGCTGCGGGCACACCGCGGGTTGAGTGAGGGGCATGCCCGGCGTGGGGTGGACTGGTTCCTCTTCGAGAGGTCTCATCAGGCCGGGACGGGGTGGTCCTTGGTCGGGCCGGAGCATTGGGCACCGCCGAAGCGTGTGCGTGCTCCTCGTGAGGAGCCGATCGGACCGGTGGAGTACGGGACAGGGTTCTCGTGGGAAGACGGCATCGGCATCCAGAAGGGGTGGGGAGGACGACGCGGGTGACGCGCCCGGAAAAGACACACTTTCTGTCCTATAACCCCGACTCGTCGATGACCGCCGGCAAAGCAGAAACGCCCCGAACCCGTGGTTCGAGGCGTTAGTGATCGAACGATCAGTAAGTCGGGCTAGCGGGATTTGAACCCACGACCTCTTCACCCCCAGTGAAGCGCGCTACCAAGCTGCGCCATAGCCCGTTGTCCAGCACCTGGGCCGAAGCAACGAGAACTAGCCTATAACGATCGTCGTCCAACTGCCAAAATTGCCGATCGTGACCTTCGACAAACTAGTATCATCCCAGGTAATCACCGGAGAAACAGGTGTCTGCGGACTCCCTTTCAGGGGGTCAGTAACATTTCTGTTTCGCGATTGTTATGCAAGCACCCCAGGCGGCTATGCTTGGAACACCGACAAGCTAAGAGGAGTCGACATGGCGGAACTGGATTTTCCAGTGTCTTACCTGTACTCGAAGGACCACGAGTGGGTCCACACCACGGAGGACAACGCCGTCTACCGCGTGGGCATCACGGACTTCGCCCAGTCTCAGCTGGGCGACGTCGTCTATGTCGACCTGCCTGCCGTCGGAGATGCGATCACCATGGGGGAGTCCTGTGGCGAGGTGGAGAGCACGAAGAGCGTGTCCGACCTCATCGCACCGCTGTCGGGAACGATCACCCACGTCAACGATGCCCTCGAAGGCAGACCGGAGACCGTGAATTCCTCGCCCTACGAGGACGGATGGATGTACCTCGTCGAGGCGAGCGATCCTGAGCAGGTCACCGGTCTGATGGATGAGGAGCAGTACCACAAGCTCGTGCAGAGCGAGGAGGCATGATGTCGCAGAACAATGACCAAGGTCGCCGGAATCCCTCGCAGCCGTGGTACGACAACGGCGAAGTCCCGCAGTCGAAGAAGTTCCCCTTCGGCCCCGGTGACGGCGCCCCGCAGGACCAGGGCGGAGACGCCCGGCCGAACACGCCGGCCTACGGCCAGCCCTCCGTCGACGGCGCCCCGCAGGCACCGAACTACGGCGGCGACCAGCAGGGACAGCACCAGCAGGACGGTGGGCAGGGCCACGGCCGGCACGCCGATCACCCGACCGGTGAGCAGGCGCCCGGAGGCCGGTACGACGAGGGCCGATACCAGGGACAGGACGACCAGCAGGGCCGCCATGCCCAGTACCAGCAGGACGGATACCAGCAGCAGGACGGATACCAGCAGCCAGGCGGGTACCAGCAGAGCGGGTACCAGCAGGACGGCGGCTATCCGCAGCAGGCGGGCCAGCAGGGTCACGATCCCCGCGAGCAGCAGTACGCCCAGCAGCCGAGCTCGGGCGGCGAGACCAACCAGCAGCAGTACCCGGTTCCCGGTGGACAGAGCATGACCGACTCGGGTCGGCAGCCGTTCCAGGGCATCCTCGATCCGCACACCGGTGAGATCCACCCGGTGCCCGACCTCGACGGTCTCCAGGACACCGATGCGCTCCTCGTCGTCGTCTCCGGACCGGACTCCGGTTCGCAGATCCTGCTCGACACCGACGTCGTCACCGTCGGCCGCAGCCCCAACGCCGACATCTTCCTCGACGATGTCACCGTCTCGCGGAAGCACGCGGAGTTCATCCGCACGCCGAGCGGGTTCACGCTGCGCGACACCGGATCGCTCAACGGCACCTATGTCGGCCGTCAGCTCATCGACTCCATCGAACTGCAGAACGGCGCGGACGTGCAGATCGGGAAGTTCCGGATGATCTTCCAGCAGCGTCCGCGCTCCTGAGAAGGGGATAATGCCAAACGTCGAAGTCGAGGTCGTCGGGGTGCGCATCGAGCTGCCCGCCAATCAGCCGATCCTCCTGCTCAAGGCCACCGAGCCCGCCTACTACCTGCCGATCTGGGTGGGGGCGATCGAAGCGAACGCGCTCTCGATCGCGCAGCGCGGTCTCACCCCGCCGCGGCCGATGACGCATGCCCTCCTGCTCGACGTCCTCGCCGCCCATGACGACGAGCTCGCCGACGTCACGATCACCGGCCGCGACGGTCAGATCTTCCTCGCCGAACTCCACACCGAGGACGGCAGGACGATCTCCGCCCGACCCTCGGACGCCGTGACCCTGGCCCTGACAGCCGAGTGCCCGGTCTACGTCGATTCCGACCTCCTCAAAGACGCCGGCATCGAAGCGCCCGAAGCAGACGAGGAGGAGGTCGCCCAGTTCCGCGACTTCCTCGACAACGTCTCCGCCGAGGACTTCGAGACCGGCGACGAGCAATGAAGAAAGAACTAGCGTGAGCCTCCACATCGATCCGGTCTTCGCTCAGACCGACATCACCGCAGCCGGCACCGACGACCTCACCGGTCTCGACGACTGGAGGTCGATGGACGCCAAACAGCAGCCGACGTATCTCGACGCCGAGGCGCTCGAGGACTCCCTGACGAAGCTGCGCAGCCTCCCGCCGCTCATCTTCGCCGGGGAAGCCGACGTGCTCAAGCAGCGGATCGCGGCGGCCTCCCGCGGTGAGGCGTTCGTCCTCGCCGGCGGCGACTGCGCCGAATCCTTCGCCGGTGCCCAGGCGGACAAGATCCGCGCCCGGGTCCAGACGGTCCTCCAGATGGCAGCGGTCCTCACCTACGGCGGTTCGATGCCGGTGGTGAAGATCGGGCGCATGGCAGGGCAGTTCGCCAAGCCCCGCTCGGCGGACATGGAGACCCGCGACGGAGTGACCCTGCCCTCGTTCCGCGGGGACATCGTCAACGGCTACGAATTCACCGAGGAGTCCCGACGCCACGACCCCGCGCGGCTGCTCCAGGGCTACCACGTGTCGTCGTCGACGCTCAACCTCATCCGCGCCTTCACCCAGGGCGGCTTCGCGGACCTGCGCCTCGTCCACGAATGGAACCGCGGCTTCCTCGCCTCGAACCCCGGTTACCAGCGCTACGAGCAGACCGCCCGGGAGATCGACCGCGCGATCCGCTTCATGGACGCCTGCGGCGCCGACTTCGACGCCCTGCGGACGACGGAGTTCTACTCCGCCCACGAAGCGCTGCTGCTCGAGTACGAGCGGGCGCTCACCCGCATCGACTCCCGCACCGGCCTGCCCTACGACGTCTCCGGCCACTTCCTGTGGATCGGGGAGCGCACCCGCGAGATCGACGGCGCCCACGTCGACTTCCTCTCGAAGGTCCAGAACCCCATCGGCGTCAAGCTCGGTCCCACCGCGACCGCCGAGGACGCCCTGGCGCTGGCCGAGAAGCTCGACCCGAACGCCGAACCCGGGCGCCTGACCTTCGTCACCCGGATGGGTGCGGGGAAGATCAACGACGTCCTGCCGAAGCTGCTCGCCGGCATCGGAGACCGACTCCCGCAGGTGACGTGGATGAGCGACCCCATGCACGGCAACACGATCACCTCGAGCACGGGCTACAAGACCCGCCGCTTCGAAGACGTCATGGCCGAGGTCGAGGGCTTCTTCTCAGCCCACCAGGAGGCCGGGACGATCCCCGGCGGCCTCCATATCGAACTCACCGGCGACGACGTCACCGAGATCATGGGAGGCGCCACCGAAATCGACGACGAGGGGCTGCGCCGTCGCTACGAGACGCTCGTCGACCCGCGCCTCAACCACGACCAGTCGCTCGAGATGGCCTTCCAGGTCGCCGAGTACCTCACCCGGAGGGGCTGAGCGAGCCCAGCACTGAGACGACGAAGCGCCGGCGGTGATCCGCCGGCGCTTCGTCATATCAGGGTCGAGATCTCGACGAGCGAGATTTCAGGACGCGAGGCCGGTCCTACTTGCCCTCGTCCTTCTTCTCGTCCTTCGGCTTCTCGTCCTTGGGCTTGTCGTCCTTCTTCTCCTCTTTGCCCTTGGAGACCCGGACGATGACGAGGGAGTTGTACGGCTTCGCCTCGGTGCTCTTGGGCCACTGGAAGACGACCTTGCCCTTGGGCACCGTGTCGGAGAAGACCTCCTCCTTGCCGACGCGGAAGCCGCGCTTCGTCAGGGTGGCGAACGCCGCGTCGTAGGTGAGGCCCTCGACGTCCGGGACCTCGACCGGGGCGTCGCCCTTGGAGACGACGAGGTCGACCTTCGCATCGTGGACGAGTTCCTCGCCTTCCTTCTCCGAGGCGCTGATGACGATGCCCTTGGCGACGTTCTCGTCGTACTTCTCGTCGACTTTGCCCACCCCGAGGCCCGCGTCGTCGAGCGCGGCCTTCGCCTTCTCGGCGCTCAGTCCTTCGAGTTCGGGCACGGCGAACGTCTCGACCCCCTTCGAGACGACGAGCGTCACCGTCGAATCGGGGGAGAGCTCCGTGCCGCCGACCGGCTCCGAGCCGATGACGGTGCCTGCAGGGATCGAATCGTCGAAGACCTCCTGCTTCTCCGGGTTGAGACCGCTGCTCTCGACGACCTCGGTCGCCTCGGAGAACTCCTTCCCGGCCAGCTGACCGGGGACGATGGAGGTGGGGGCAGGCAGGTTGGCGATGATCAGCCACGCGAGGAGCACGAGGACGACGAGTCCTGCGCCGACCGTCGTCGCCAGACGCCGACGCCTGCGCCGTCGGGTGTGCGCGGCACCGGCCGCCACCGGGGCCGGGTCGTCATCGCCCGCACCGCGGCTCCCGCCGCCGGTGCCTGAGCCGCCGCTGCCAGAGCCAGCGGAGCCGGAGCCTCCGCTGCCGGAGCCGGCGGCGGCCGCTGCGGACATCGCCGCCGCCTTCGTGCGGGTGCGCTTGCCCGCGCGGGTGGATTTGCCGTCCTTCCCTGTGTCGGCGGCATCCTCCGAGGCGGTCGCATCGTCGGCCGTGTCAACGTCGCCCGCCGAGGCGGTCGCGCCGTCGGCTGCGGCATCGTCGTCGCTCGCGTCCTGAGGATCGTCCGTGTCCTCGGCCCGCTCCGCTCCCGGGCCCGTGGCGATCGCCGCGGCCGTGCCACCGGCGGCCACCGCGGCAGCGGTACCGGCGAGAGGGACGGACGCCGAGTCCTCATCGCCGTTGGCCGCGGCATTGGCGGCATCATCGGCGGCAGCGGTGCCCTCGCCGTCGGCATCCTCCTCGGCGAGGTAGGGGATCTCGTCGGTGCGGGACTTCCGCTCCTTCGGGACCTCCTCGCCGAGGTCGATGCTCGCGGTGAGTGCGGGAGAGTGCTCACCGGCCACGGCGTCGGGATCGCCGTAGTCGAGTTCGGCATCGGACATCTGCGCCCGCGCCTCGGCGAGGGCCCGGCGGAACTCCCCGGCATCCTCAGGTCGGTCCTCGGGATCCTTCGATGTCGCCCAGAGGACGAGCGCGTCGAGGAGCGGGCTGATGCCGTCGGTGCGCTCCGAGGGCGGGGGGACCGTGTCGTGGACGTGCCGGTAGGCGACCTGGATGGGGACGTCGTCGGTGTAGGGCTGCGAGCCGGTGAGCATCTCGTAGAACATGATGCCGACCGTGTAGAGGTCCGTGCGGGCATCCGCGCCGGCCCGGGTGACGAGCTCGGGGGCGACGTAGCCGACGGTGCCGATGAGCGTCTTCGTCGTCGTCGCCGAGGTGACGGCGCGGGCGAGCCCGAAGTCGGCGAGCTTGACCTGACCGTCGGTGCCGAGCAGGACGTTGTCGGGCTTGAGGTCGCGGTGGATGATGCCCGTCGAGTGGACGGCCTCGAGAGCGGCGAGGATCGCGTCGAGGACGACGATCGCCTGCCGGGGGGTGAAGGTGCCGCGGTGCTTGAGTTCGCGGCGCAGGGTCACCGACGGCAGGTGCTCCATGACGAGGTAGACGACGTCTCCGTCACGCGCCTGATCATGGATGGCGACGAGGTTGGGGTGGGTGAGGCGACCGGCGTTGATGGCCTCACGGCGGAAGCGCTCGACGAAGGTGTCATCGGAGATGAGGTGTTCGTGCATGACCTTGATCGCGATCTCGCGGTCGAGACGCAGGTCGGTGCCCCGGTAGACCATCGCCATGCCGCCGCGGGCGATCTTCGCGCCGATCCGGTACCGGTCGTTGAGGACGACCCCGATGAGCGGGTCGGGCAGCGAGTTCATCGGGCCTCCTCCAGCCGCTTCCGCTGGAGCTGCACGCCGCGGACGAAGGCCTTCGTCTCCGGGAGCGGTCCGTCGGCGCGGACCGAGCGCAGATCCTGGTAGTAGCCGGCCAGCGCCTCGTCCTCGGAGTCGGTGGACTCGATGAGCCACCCGAGGATGACGGTGCCGGCGACGATGTTGTCGGCGATGTCGAGGACGTCGAGTCCGCGTCCGACGATGTCGCTGGCCCATCTGGCCGAGCGGGGGGTGACCTGCATGATGCCGATCGCGTTGCCCGCCGAGACGGTCGCGTGCTGGAAGCCGGACTCCTGGGCGGCGACGGCCTGCATGAGCGCGGGCTCGGCGCCGAGCTCCTCGGCGATCGAGGCGACGAGGAGCCGCGCCTGCTCAGGGTTCGGGTGCGAGCGGCCGAGCAGCGTGGCCTTGTTCAGGCGGGCCGCCTGGACGACGCTCTCCCGCAGCTCTTCACCCCAGCCGCCGGCGGCGACCTGGGGCAGCGGGGCCGGAGGTTCGGGGGCCTGCCGGCGGGGGCGGGTGCCGGTGTCGCGGAGCATGAGCAGTTCTCCGACGCGGATGTGGGAGTCCTCGCCCATCCCGTTCGCCCGCCGCAGCGTGCCGGGGGAGACCCCGTGGGAGGCGGCGATGCCGAAGAGCGTCTCTCCGGGGGCGACAATGTGCGAGGGATCGGTCTCGGGCAGGTCGTTCTTCTCCGGCAGGGAGAGCACCTGGCCCTGGACGAGGTTCTGGCGCGGCGAGATCCGGTTGAGCTCGGCGAGCGCGGGCACGGAGACGCCGTGGCGGCTGGCGACGGCGTAGAGGGTGTCGCCCTGCTTGACCTTGTACGTCCGGCCACCGTGCGTGACGGGGACGGTCTCGCTCTTCGTGCCCGTCAGCCACTGCGGGGTCGCGGCACGGTCAGGGGCCGCAGACGACGGCGCGGTGTCGGCGGCAGGGGTCGACTCGGGAGCCGCCTCGGCGGGGGCATCGCCGGACCCCTCGGGACGGGGGACGGGACCGGTCGAGTTCACCCGGGAGGCCGCACGGATGTCAGGGGCGGCGGTGATCGGCATCGGAGAAGTCCGTCGCGAGCGTGTCATCTGTCACCTGTTCGGCTGCATATCGTGTGGGGAAGTTCCACCCACCAGCGTATCGACTGGGCCGCTCCGAGCCCGGGATTGCGGCGGGCATGGCGGCGTGTTTCTTCCGAGGAATTGCTACGCTGGGGGCGTGAACACCGAAGAACTCGTCGAGGACTGGGCCACCCTTCCCGACATCGCGGAGACCACCGGACTGGGCATCACACAGGTGCGCCGACTCCTCGAGGACGGCGCCATCTGCGGATACAAGCACGGAGACCCCAAGGTGCTGCGCGTGCCGACGGCCTTCTTCGTCGACGGCGAGGTCCTCACCCCGCTCAAGGGGACGCTGAGCACGCTCAAGGACGCCGGATTCGACGACGAGGAGTCGATCAGGTGGCTCTTCACCCCCGACGACTCCCTGCCGGGTCGTCCCATCGACCTGCTGCGCGCCGGCAACCGCAAGGAGGTCCGCCGGCGGGCCCAGGCCTTGGCCTTCTGAGCCCCCGCCTGCGCCTCGGCGCAGAGCTCTCAGCGGCTCAGCGCTGCCGGTAGCTCAGCGTCTCCGCGAAGGACGTCAGCCGCGTCCGTGCCCCCTCGCCGAGGTCGAACGCCGCCCCGTTGCCGCCTGACCAGGCGCTGAGCTCGCTCAGCGCCGCAGCGTGCCGGTCGGCGATGATCTCCTCGAGGGCGTCGAGTCCGCCGACCTCCCGGAGCATCGCGACTGTCTCCGCCACCGTCTCCGCGCTCAGCGTCGGATCGCCGAGGCGGGAGGCGAGCAGGTCCGCCTGCTCCCTGTCCATCCGGCGCAGGCTCTCTGCGATGAGGACCGTCCGCTTGCCCTCGCGGATGTCGTCGCCTGCGGGTTTGCCTGTCGCGCTCGGGTCGCCGACGACGCCGAGGACGTCGTCGCGCAGCTGGAACGCCTGCCCGAGCGGCAGGCCGAAGCGGGAGAGCGCGGCGAGCTGCGCGTCGTCGGCCCCGCCGAGCGCGGCCCCGAGGAGCAGCGGCTGCTCGACGGAGTACTTCGCCGATTTGAAGCTGAGCACCTCCCACGCCCGCTCGCCGATGCGGGCGTCGTCGAGGGGGATAACCTCGGCGCGGACGTCGAGGAACTGCCCGACCATGACGTCCCGGCGCATCTGCGCGCGCAGACGCTGCGCGGGGACGGAGGCGCCGAGGCGGTCCTGCGCGGACTCGAAGAGCTCCTCGCTCAACGCCAGACAGATGTCGCCGATGACGATCGCGGCCGAGACCCCGAAGGCCTCGCCGTCGCCCTCGTAGCCGAGCGAGGCATGGAGGGACTCGAACTGCCGGTGCAGGGCCGGAGCCCCGCGGCGGGTGTCCGAATGATCGATGACGTCGTCGTGGATGAGGGCCGCGGCGTGGAGAAGCTCGAGGGAAGCGGCTGCCTCGGCGAGCCCGGTGCGCGCCTGGGACCCCGGGGTCAGCTCGCTGCCGGCGGCCAGCTGGAAGCCCCACCACAGGAGGACGGGTCGGATCCGCTTGCCGCCGCGGGTGTAGGCGATGAGCGAGTCGCCGATCTCGGCGGTGTCCGGGGAGATGGCCGCGAACTCGGCGGCCTTCGCTCGGAGGAAGCCTTCGATTCCGGCGGCCGCCTCGGCGGCGATGTCAGCGGGAGCGTCGAGGGACTCGACGCGGTCGGCTGAGATCACGGAGCGATGTTCCCGCCGAGGGAGACGATCGAGGCCTTGGGATCGTCCGGGTCGTCGCTGACGGTGATGACGAGGACGCCGTCGTTGTCCTTGTGCCGGAAGTTGACGACCTGCGCGGACTTCGTCATCGACTCCTTGCCGAAGGTCTCGAAGCCGGCCTTCTCGAGCCGGTCGGTGTAGAAGGAGATGATGTCCTTCGGTTCGGCCTGCGCGCGCATGACGAGGCTCACGGCGTCGAGTTCGCCCGATTCGGCGGCCGCGCGCGAGCTCGAGATCACCTCGGCGTCGGGGTAGGGCTCCATGAAGTCGGGGAGCTCGACCTCCTCCTCCGCAGCCGTCTCCGTCGGGGCCGGAGACCCGGTGGGGTCGGCGGACTGCGTGCCCGCCGGGGTGGTCGATGCCTCGCTCGGCGAGGCGTCCGGCGTCGACCCGGACTGGCCGGTGCAGCCGGTGAGAGCGAGGCCCAAGGCGAGAGTCAGCGTCGTGACAGTCCTGCGCGATACCATGTCTGACAGATTACCCGCAGACCCCGCAGGAGCCGAACCCGCCGGTTCGGACCGCGATCGAGCCATGGGTGGGACATGAGCCGCAAACAGCTGGCCCGCTCCGGCGGTGACCTCGAGCATCTCGGCACGGACGACACCGGTGCGACGATGCTCCACCTCGACATGGACTCGTTCTTCGTCTCCGTCGAACTCCTCACCCGTCCCGAACTCGTCGGCCGTCCCGTCATCGTCGGCGGGCGGGCCGGCCGCGGCGTCGTCGTCTCCGCGAGCTACGAGGCCAGGGAGTTCGGCGTCCACGCCGCGATGCCGATGTCCCGGGCGATGGGCCTGTGCCCCGTCGCCGAGGTGATCCCGCCCTCCCACGGCCTCTACTCCGCGTACTCGAAGCAGGTCTTCGAGCTCGTCGCCCAGGTCACCCCCGACTGCCACCAGGTCAGCGTCGACGAGGCCTACATCGACGTCTCCGGGGCGGTGCGGCGCCTCGGCTCCCCGGTGGCGATCACCTCGGCGCTGCGCGCGGAGATCGAAGCGCGCACGGGCCTGAGCGCCTCCGTCGGCATCGCCGGCTCCCGGGTGGTCGCGAAGCTCGCCTCGGCGCGGGCGAAGCCGCACGGCCAGCTCCTCGTCCCGCTCGCCGCGACGCAGACGTTCCTCGACCCGATGCCGATCGAAGCGCTGCCGGGGGTGGGGGAGAAGACCCGCATCGGGTTCGCAAAATACGGGATCCGGCTCATCGGCGACCTCGCGGCCATGGACGAGGCCTGGGTCGGGCGGGTGTTCGGGGCGCACGGACACCACCTGTGGCGCAGCGCCCACGGACTCGACTCGCACGGCATGGACCGGCAGGTCAAGGACCGCTCGATCAGCGCCGAGCACACCTTCGGCGCCGACATCTGGGACGTCTCCGAACTCGAGCACGAGCTCCTGCGCCTCTGCGACAAGGTCGCCCACCGGGTGCGGGCCGAGGAGAAGGTCGCGACGACCCTCGGGCTCAAATACCGTCTCGACGACTTCACGACCCTGTCGCGGTCGATCACGCTCGAGGCGCCCACGGACCTCGCCCGGGAGATGTACGAGGCGCTGCGGCCGGCGCTCACCGGGCTGCGCGAGCAGCGTCAGCGGGGGGTTAGGCTGCTCGGGGTCAGGGCCGCCGGGCTCATGGACTTCGCGGTCAGCGGACGACAAGCCCGCTTGGACGAACCCGAGCATGCGGGGAGGGAGGCGGAGATGGCGCTCGACGACGTGCGCCGGCGCTTCGGGACCGATGCGATCTCCCAGGCCTCACTGCTGCGTAGGCACCCCAGGCCGCGCTGAGGACGGGGCGGGAACCGAGTACGGCGGCTGGCCTGGGAGAACGTCGAGGCCCCTCGACCCGGCCGCGGCACCGGGGCCGCAGCGCCGGTCTGCAGCCCTGCGGAGACGGGCGTGCGGACGAGTCTGTGGACGGGATGGGAATACCGCCGTCGCCCCCGTTCCCGAGATGTTTTTTCAGTGTTCAGAGACTATGATTGAGGCACAGGCCAGAGTAAGGAAACGGGGGTTCGACATGCCACTCTCCGATCACGAACAGCAGCTTCTCGATCAGTTGGAGAAGCAGCTGCGCAGCGAAGACCCCCGGTTCGCACGCAACATCTCGGAGACCCAGGCCGCTGTCAGCGGTCCCGGGTTCTCGGCGAAGCGCTTCGTCGTGGGCATCCTCGTCGCGCTCCTCGGTCTCGCCGCAACGATCTTCGCGATCTCGATGGTCAACCAGGCCGTCGCCTGGATCGCCCTCGGCGTGGTCGGCTTCGGCCTCATGGTCGCCGGCATGTACTGGGCGTTCAGCCGTCCCGGTCGCATCGGAGGCGGGGCGAAGGGCTCCACGGGTGCGGCGGCGCCGAAGTCGAACGCGAAGGGCTCCTCCGGCGGCTTCATGAGCCGGATCGAGGACCGGTGGGAGAAGCGCCAGCGCGGCGAATGACCGACCGCTGAGACACCGAATGCCAACCGAATGCGCTCCCAGCCGGGGGCGCATTTCTGCTGTCCCTGCCGGATCCTCCCGGGGGAGGAACGACTCGTGCGCACAGCCGCAGCACTGACCTCGGCCGGGGTGATCGCCGCGATCGGCGTCGTCGCCTTCGGTGAGCTCTCCAGCTGGGCCGCCAGCCGGCGAGGGTTCCCGCGGAGCGGGTCGGAGACGTCGGAAGGCGCCACCGATCCGTCGGCGTCGCACGCCGTCCTCGTCCTCGGGTACCGCAACCCGGGTCCACGGGCGAACGCGATCAACCGCTTCCGGGTGCGCGCAGGCGTGCGCTCGGTCGATCCGGAAGCCGCGGAGTCCGCGCTCGTGCTCTCCGGCGGCGCGGTCGCAGGAGCGCTCCCCGAAGCCGAACTCATGCGCCGGTACGCCCGCGACGAGCTCGGCTTCACCGGTGCCATCCGCCTCGAGACGGCAAGCACGAGCACGAAGGAGAACATCGAGCAGGCGATCCCGCTCCTCGAGGAGGCGACGAGCATCGCCGTCGTCTCGACGTCCCACCATGCCCTCAAGGCACGGATCTGCCTGCGGCGGCTGCGCCCCGACCTCGCCGAGCGCCTCGTCCGCGGCGGCGACTACCGCCTCGGGGAGCTGTGGTGGGTCAAACCCGTCGAAGCGGTCCTCGGACGCCGGAGCCTCCGGAGGCTCACTTCGGCGGGCTGAAGATGCTCGCCGGCCAGATCTTCGCCCGGATCCGTGCGCCCGGCGTCGCATGCTCGGACAGGTCGGTCTGCACCTCGTCGACGACCGCACGGGCCTCGGCGTCAGAGACGTCGACCGGCTGCGCACCGTAGCGCTTGGCCTCGAGGGCGTCGATGAACCCGGCCAGCGCGGTGTCGCGGCGGCCTCCGTCAGGGCCCGAGGGCACCGGTCGGCGCAGGGCGTCGAGTCCGCCCGCAGGGGCGAGTCTGCCGTCGGGGCGCGCGGTCGCGCTGTCGGGTCCGGCAGTCGCACCGTCGGGTCCGGGGCCGGGCCCAGGCCCGCCCGTCGCCGGGTCCCCGGCGGTTGGCCCGGCATCCCCCGGAGCGGCGCCGGCGACTGCCGGACCTCCGGCGAGGACGAGCTCGTCGTGGCGCAGGGTGCGGCTCGGGTCGAGGCTCTGCCCGTAGTCGGTGGCCAGTGCCCTGATCTCCGTCCACACCCGTTCGACGTCGACGGGTGAGCCGGTGCGGCGGCTGCGCAGAAGCATCCGCCAGATCGCGGGGATCGCGAGCAGGAGGAGGACGAGCGCGGCGATGACCAGGGCCCAGACGATCGTCGAGTAGTCCGCCGACGCCGGCTGGGCGGCCGCGTCGGTCTCCTCGGTCGTCGGCTCCTCGGTCTCGGCCGGAGCCGTCTCGGCAGCCGACTCCGTCGGCTCCTCTGTCGGCGAGGCCGACTCCTCGGTCTCCTCGTCGGTGCTCTCACTGCTGCCGTCGGCGAGCGTCCACGCCGGCGGGGCGCCGGCCGGTCCGCCGGGCGTCGGTTCGAAGCGGACCCAGCCGGCGCCCTCGAAGTAGAGCTCGGGCCACGCGTGCGAATCCTGCATGGACACTTCGTACCCGTCGCCGGATTCGGTGCCTCCGGCGAAGCCGACGCCGATCCGGGCGGGGATCCCCATGGTCCGCGCCATGATCGTCATCGCCGAGGAGAACTGGACGCAGTAGCCCTTCTTCTCGGTGAGGAAGTCGGAGATCGCATCGCCGCTGGCCTGTTCGGGAGCGTCGAGCGAGTACTCGAACTCACCGCTGCGGAAGTACGCCTGGAGGAGCACAGCCGCCTCCCACTGGTTGCTCGCCCCGGCTGTGACGTCCTCCGCGGTCTGCTGCACGCTCGGGGGCAGGCTCGCGGGCACTTCGAGCTCGGTCTCGAACTGGCTCGAGTTCACCGGAGTCGCCGTCCTCAGATCCTCGACGTTGGGGGTGATCGAGAGGTACTCCATCGAGTACTGCTGACCTGCTGAGCGCTCACCGTTGCCGACGATCGTCAGCGACTCCTCGTCGTAGATCCACCGGCGGTTGAGTCCCTGGGGCTGCTGCGGCGCATAGGGAGTCGGCAGGTACTGCTGGTCGTAGTCGCCGATCGTGACGTCGATGCGCTCTTCGGTGTAGCCGTTGTTGCGCGGCAGCCCCTCCGGCCACGGCAGCCCTTCCGAGGCGATCGCGAACTGGTCGAGGCCGAACGGCGTCGGGGCCCACGTCTGTCCGTCGAACGAGTTGACCGAGGTCAGCCGGATCGGCTCCGGCTCCTCCGCCGTCGTCGTGTAGGAGAACAGCGTCGAGTCGTCCCGGTCACCGAGGTCGGAGCGCAGGTCGAGGAACGGATTCGTCACCGTGAGGTCGCCCTGGTTGTTCGAGGCCCGGTCCGGCAGGGTGGGGACCGTCGGCAGGATCGTGGGCAGACCGATGCCGAGGATGACGGCGACCGCTCCGGCGACGAGCGCGGTGAGTCCGCCCCGCCACTTCGCCGCCGGGAAGTACGGACTGAGGATGAGGAGGAGGAAGGCCGCGAGCACTGCGGCGATGTGCCACCAGCGGACCTCGGCGGGGGCGAAGAAGACGGGGATCATCCACAGCACGAGCAGGAGCACACCGGAGACCTTGGGCGCGCGCAGGTCGGAGACGAGGCCGTCGATGAGGATCGTGATGAGTGTGAAGGCGATCGTGAGCATCGCGGTGAAGCCGGGTGTGCTCGCCGCCGGCGGCGTCGAGGCGTAGAGGTCGCTCACCCCGGAGGAGAGCAGGTCGATGACGGCGACGAACGAATCACCGGTGGGGATGACCCCGAAGAGCATCGTGTCGGGCACGCAGAGGATGAGGACGGCGTAGACGCCGGCGACGCACTGGGCGATGACGGCGGTGCCGGTGGCCCGCAGTCCGGCGATGCTGCGGAAGATCGCGCCGACGGCGACGATGAGGGCGACGGCGACGAGGACCGGCGGCAGCCAGCCCAGGTCGGAGAAGACCGCGGAGAGACCGATCGCCGTGAGCACCATGGCGACGAACACGGCGAGGGACTCGAACCAGGTCGAGGACTTCGCCTCGGTGGTCTGGGCGAGGTCGGCGGTCATCGGATCACCCGTTTCGTCTCGAAGGTCGTCCACGATTCCGGAAGGTCCTCGCTGAGGCCGAGCATCGTCATGTCGTCGATCTCGGAGAGGCTGCGGACCGTGATGGGGATCCGCCGGGAGAAGTGCGCGGCCATCGCCTCGGCGCGGGAGTCGTCGGCGGCGCAGATGACGACGTGGTTGGGATCGTCATGGGCGGGCAGCTCGGCCCGCCCGGGTTCGATGAGCGCGGTGAGCAGGCGCAGTCGGTCGACGTCCTTCTGCCCGCGGAACCTGATCTCGTGTCCCGGAGCGACGACGCAGACCTCGTAGTCGGCGCGGAGGAAGGCGACCCCGGCGGCTGCCGCGGCGGCGATGAGGAACTCGGTCTCGAGCTCGTCGGGCGCCTGCTCCGGACGATCGAGGTCGATGACGATGAGCGCGTGGAGCGTCTCCTCCTCGGCCTCGTGGCGGACCATGAGCTCCCCGGACTTCGCGGTCGTCGGCCAGTGCACGTGCCGGAGGTCGTCGCCGGGCACGTACTCCCGGGTG
The DNA here is from genome assembly GCF_050562175.1 of Brevibacterium sp. K72. NCBI lineage: Bacteria > Bacillati > Actinomycetota > Actinomycetes > Micrococcales > Brevibacteriaceae > Brevibacterium > Brevibacterium sp. K72. Next base: position 3,259,648 of record NZ_CP191582.1, on the reverse strand, counting down.
TGGAAGTCGCGGGTGGTGTGCCCGGAGCGGATCTTCCCCTCGTCGAGGCGGGCGGGCCGGTTCGCCGATTCGCGGGGGATGCGCGCGCCGAGCGTCGGCACAGCCACGGCGATGGGGAACGACCCGAGGACCTTCTTCTTCGCCGTGACGAGCCCGAAGGGCCCGGCGACGGTGATGAGCACCGACTCGATGCCGCTGACCCCGCGTCGTCCGGGGGTGAAGGAGGTGAGCACGGTCTGCGAGCGACCGCCGGCCAGCGGCGGGACCTCCCCGACGGTGGAATCGCCGAATCCGTCGGCGGCGATGAAGTCGATCGTCGAGGACGGCACCGCGAGGTGGCCGGTGTTCGTCACCACCGCGTCGAGTTCGACCTCCTTGCCTTCGGGCGCCAGGGGGTACCGGTCGCCGCCGGGCCGGAGCCGGACCTCGGGCAGGGGGGTGCGCAGGCTCACCGAGATCCGCCGGGTGCCCCACCCGATGAGCGCCGCGGAGAGGAGCACGAGGGCGAGGAGGAGCAGGCCGGCGGGGAGCAGACCGGGCAGGGCGAACCGGTAGGCGCCGACGATGAGCGCGGCACCGGCGATGATGAAGATGATTCCCGAGGTGCTCAGTCGCATGCCGTCACTGATTCGCAGAGACGGGGACCCGCTGGAGGACACGGCCGATGAGTTCGGCCGCGAGCTCGGAGTCGTCGCCGTCGCGGGGGATGATGCGGTGGGCGAGGATGTACGGCGCGAGTGCCTGGATGTCGTCGGGGGTGACGAAGGTGCGGCCCGACAGTGCTGCGCGCGCCTTCGCCGCACGGAGCAGGTGGACGCCGCCGCGGGGCGATGAGCCGAGCAGGATCGCCTGGTCGTTGCGGCTGGCCTGGAGGATCGCGACGATGTACTCGCGCAGCTCGCGGCTGGCACCGACGTGACGGACGATGTCGCGGGCCTGTCCGACCTGTTCGAGGCTCGTGACCGCCTGTGCCGCGGCGAGCGGGTCGTGCTCGATCTGATTGTCGAGCAGATCGACCTCGTCGGCCGTCGCCGGGTAGCCGAGCGAGAGTCGGGTCATGAAGCGGTCGCGCTGGGCCTCGGGCAGGGCGTAGGTGCCCTCCATGTCGATGGGGTTCTGCGTGGCGACGACGATGAACGGCGACGGCATCCTGTGCGTCTCCCCGTCGATCGTCGCCTGACCCTCGGCCATGCACTCGAGCATCGCCGACTGGGTCTTGGGGGAGGCGCGGTTGATCTCGTCGGCGATGACGATGTTCGCGAAGACCGGGCCGCGCCGGAACTCGAAGTGGCGGGTCTCCTGATTGAACAGGTTGACCCCGACGACGTCGGTGGGCAGAAGGTCGGGCGTGAACTGGATGCGGCGGACCGAACCGTCGACGACCTTGCCCATCGCACGGGCCAGGAGCGTCTTGCCGACGCCGGGCACGTCCTCGAGGAGGACATGGCCGCCGGCGAGGAGGGCGATGAGGGAGAGGCCGACGGCTTCGTCCTTGCCCTCGAGCACGGAGTTCATCGCCGTGCGGGCGCGGGACGTCAGCTGCTGAACCCATTCGATGTGCTCGGTGCCGATGACGGAGTTGGTCTGCGTGGCTTCCTGGCTGGTCGACATGCGTCCATTCTTCCCTATCCCGCCCCCGGCATCCATTCGGGCGCCTCTCAGGAACTCTGCGGTCGCCGTCGACCTCGCCCCACTCCGCTCCCCGGCCCTGCCCACACGCCTCCCGGCGGGTCTCCACTTCCCTCCCCACCTTCCTCTACCGCCCGCCCCACTTCGCTCCACCGACCGCCCCACTTTCCTCCCCACTGCCCTCCACCTCGGCGGTCAACCCCGGAAATCCGGGGATCACGGACCCTGACACCCCCGCCGAGGCGGCCCATCCCACCGGGAGACGAGCACCGTCGAACGCGCCGATGGGAAATTTTCTCCACTTTCCTCCACCGGTCTGACCTGGGATTTCATTGGCTCTGGAGAGGAAGTGGGGGGAATGTGCTGGATGATGTGGAGGGAAGTGGAGTAGGGTGGTTGCTATCGGAGCCGATTGGTTTCGAAAGGGGTGAGACGACATGTTCTTGGGCACTCATATGCAGAAGCTCGACGACAAGGGTCGCCTCATCCTGCCCGCAAAGTTCCGTGACGAGCTCTCGCCAGGACTCGTTCTCACCCGTGGCCAGGAGAACTGCCTCACCCTGTTCCCCACCACGGAGTTCGAGGCCGAGCACGAGCGGATCCAGAACGCGCCGAAGACGAACAAGGAGGCACGCGACTACCAGCGCGTGTTCCTGTCGGCGGCCTTTGCGGATCAGCCGGACAAGCAGGGGCGCATCACCGTCCCGCACATACTGCGGCAGTACGCATCGCTCGATCGGGAGGTCGCAGTGATCGGCATGGGCAACCGAGTCGAGATCTGGGACGCACCGACGTGGGAGGAGTACCTCGTGGGAGCGCAGCAGGCCTTCGCCGAACGCGAGAACGAGGTGATCCCCGGAGTGATCTGATCCTGCTCGGGTTCGATCCTTGCCCGCCGTGTGCTGAGATTCGGGGCACTTCCCCGGTTCCGAAGCTCACCCGTCCTGACACACTTCCCCGGTGCCAGGGCCGCGGCGGACAAGGTTCCGACTCCAGCAGGGCACCGAGACCAGAGACGACCACGCACGAAGGACTCCACCATGAACGCACAGCATGTGCCAGTGCTCCTCGAGCGCGTGGTCGAGCTCCTCGGCGTCGGCGTCGCCGCCGCCCGCGACCAGGGGCGCACCCCCGTCATCGTCGACGGCACCCTGGGCATGGGCGGCCACGCCGAGGCGGTGCTCCGGGCCTTCCCCGACGTCCACCTCGTCGGCATCGACCGCGACCTCGAGGCCATCGCCATCGCGACGAAGCGGCTGGCCCCCTTCGCCGAGCGCACCGACATCGTCCACGCCGTCGACGACGAACTGCCGCGCGTCCTCGCCGACCTCGGCATCGAGGCGATCAGCGGCATCCTCCTCGACCTCGGCGTCTCCTCCCTCCAGCTCGACGAGGACGACCGCGGCTTCTCCTACTCCCGTCCCGCCCCGCTGGACATGCGCATGGACCAGAGCCGGGGGAGGACCGCCGCCGAGGTGCTCGCGACCTATCCCGAAGCCGAACTGCGGCGCATCCTGCGCGAGTACGGCGAGGAGAAGATGGCCGGGAAGATCGCGAAGATCATCGTCACTGACCGTGAGACGACCCCGTGGGAGACCTCCGATCAGCTCGCGGCGATGCTCGCCCGCGTCCTGCCCGAGGGCAAGAAGCGCTCCCACCCGGCGAAGCGGACGTTCCAGGCGCTGCGGATCGAGGTCAATGACGAACTCGGCGTGCTCCGCACTGCCCTGCCGGCCGCGCTGGAAGCGCTCCACGTCGGGGGAGTGGCCGTCATCGAGTCCTATCAGTCGCTCGAGGACACGATCGTCAAGCGGATCTTCCGAGCCGGCACCGTCAGCCAGGCGCCGCCGGACCTGCCCGTCGTGCCCGAGCACCTGCAGCCGTGGCTGCGCGAGATCGTGCGCGGAGCCGAAGTCGCCGACGACGAGGAAGCCGAGACCAACCCTCGCGCGAAGAGCGTGAGGCTGCGCGCCGTTGTCAAGATCAGGGAGGACCAGCAGTGAGCCACGCACACGCCGTCGCCGGAGCACCTCAGCGCCGCAGGCAGGAGACCCCCGCATCGTCTCCGCGGCTGCGCCTGCTCAAGTTCGAGCTGCCGAAGTCGAAGCTGCCGTTCTCGCTGCTCTGCATCGGGATCCTCGTCGCCACCCTCGTCGCCGTCCTCCTCCTCAACATCTTCATCTCGAACACCTCGTATGAGATCGAGCGGCTGGGAGCGGAGAAGGAGAAACTCGCCGAGGAGAAGGACCGCCTCGTCGAGGACAACTCCTACCGCGAGTCCCCGCAGAACATCGCCAAGGCCGCCGAGGAGCTCGGCCTCGTCCGCGACACCTCCCCGGAGTTCCTCGACGCGAAGACGGGCAAGGTCATCGACGCCCCGCCGATCGACGAGTCCGGTGAGAAGAAGCCGACAGTCGTCCCCGGCCCGCGCGCCGATACCAGGGAGGACCTCCGACCCAATCTACGATCGGATGAGAAGCTTCCCGTCGTCGGCGGAAGCCCGGGCAAGGACATCGCACCCCCCGCACAGAAGTCCCCGAACTGATCCTCGCCCGCTCGGGGCGGGGGAGCCCCGCAGCCGGGCCGGCGCCCGGAGACAGAGACGAGCCACGAGGTAAGGACGAGGCATGGCCCCACGAGCGCGCAAGGCGAAGGCACCCAACCTGCGCCGTCGGATCGCCGTCGTCGCGATCCTCTCCGTGATCGTCCTCGTCGTCACCGGCGTCCGCCTCGTCTCCATCCAGGGCATGGACTCGATGAAGCTCGCGGAGAAGGCACTGGCCAACCGCCTCGTCACCCGCACCCTGCCCGCCGACCGGGGACAGATCGTCGCCGCCGACGGCACGGTGCTCGCCGACAGCGTCTCCCGCTATCAGCTCGTCGTCGACCAGAAGAACGTCGCCCAGTACAAACGGGACGGCAAGCTGCTCGGAGCGTGGGGGGCCGCCGAGGCGCTCGCCGGACCGCTCAACACCGACCCGGGCCTGCTCTACCCCGAACTCGTCGGCGACAAGCGGTGGAACCCGGTGGCCAAGGGCCTGACCTCGGAGACCTGGCGGGAGATCGAGGCCCTTGACATCCTCGGCATCTCCGCCGAGGAGTACGCGGTCCGCTCCTATCCCTCCGGCGGGGTCGCCGGCAACCTCGTCGGCTTCCTCAGCTCCGACGGCCCGGCCCAGGCCGGCCTCGAACTCGCCTACGACGAGCAGCTCTCGGGCCGTGACGGGCAGCAGCAGTACGAACGCGGCGCGCGCGGGGACATCATCCCCCTCGGCGACAACAACATCCGCGCGGCCAAGGACGGCGACGGCATCCGCACGACGATCAACCCGTCCGTCCAGTACTACGCGCAGCAGGCGATCGCCGAACAGGTGAAGAAGCACAAGGCCGAGTCGGGATCGGTCGTCATCAAGGAGATCAAGACCGGCAAGATCCTCACCGCCGCCGATGCCCCGAGCGTCGACCCGAACAATCCGGGCAAGGTCGACGGCGCCGACCGCGGGTCGCGCATCTTCACCGACGTCTTCGAGCCCGGGTCGACGGCGAAGATGGTCACCGCCGCAGCGCTGCTCGACCAGGGCCTCGTCACCCCGGACCAGGAGTTCACGGTCCCCGACACGTGGAAGGCACCCAACGGCGAGGAGTTCCGCGATTCCTCACCCCACCCCGACCAGAAGCTCACGTTCGCCGGCATCCTCGCCGAATCCTCGAACACCGGAACGATCCTCGCCGGTCAGGCGCTCACCGAGGCGCAGCGGTATGAGTACATGAAGCGCTTCGGCTTCGGATCGGCATCGGGCATCGGCTTCCCTGCCGAGACCGGCGGCATCCTCCACCCCTATCAGGACTGGGACGGGCGGACGAAGTACACGGTGATGTTCGGACAGGGCATGGCGGCGAACGCGATCCAGACCACCGATGTCATCGCGACGATCGCCAACGGAGGAGTCGACGTGCCCTCCCGCCTCGTCGACGGCACGATCTCTCCATCGGGCAGGACGATCCCTCTCCCCGCCGACGAACCGAGACGGGTGGTCAGTGAGAAGGCCGCCGACCAGACGCTGGCGATGCTCGAGGGCGTCGTCGCCGAGGGCACCGGACAGTCCGCGCAGGTCTCCGGCTACCGCGTCGCCGGCAAGACGGGCACCGCGCAGGCCCCGTCCGCCGAAGGCGGCGGCTACGACGGCTACACCGCGTCCTTCGTCGGAGTCATCCCCGCCGAGGACCCCCAGTTCGCGATCTCCGTGACGTTGCAGCGCCCGCGGAAGGGCTACTACGGTGGTACCGCCGCCGCGCCCGTGTTCTCCGATGTCGCCGGCTTCGTGATGCGGCACTACAAGATCCCCCCGTCGTCGACGGACCCGAACCTGCCTGCTCGAGAATGGAAATGATGCGCATCTCCCAGCTGCTCCCCGCGGCCCCCGGCACGATCCACGGAGACCCCGACCGTGAGGTCTCGGGCGTCTCCCACGACTCGCGCACGGTCGCCCCGGGGCAGCTCTACGCCGCCCTGCCGGGGTCGAACGTCCACGGCGCCCGCTTCGCCCCCGACCTCATCGCCGCAGGCGTGAGCGCGATCCTCACCGATCCGGTCGGCTGGCGGCTCATCGCCGAGGCGGTCGACCCGGACGCCCTCGCCGCGGTCACCGGCCTCGTCGTCGACGACCCCCGGGCCGTGCTCGGCTTCGTCTCCGCCGCCGTCTACGGCACCGACGTCCGCCCCGAGCTCCTCGGCGTCACCGGGACCAACGGGAAGACGACGACGACCTACCTGCTCGCGGGCATGCTCGAGGCCCTCGGACGGCGCACCGGCGTCATCGGCACCGTGGCGACCCTCATCGACGGCACCGCCGTGCCGGCCGTGCGCACCACTCCCGAGGCACCTGAGCTCCACGCCCTGTTCGCGAAGATGCGCGCCGCCGACGTCGACACGTGCGCGATGGAGGTCTCCTCGCACGCGCTGAGCCAGCACCGCGTCGACGGCGCCCACTTCGCCGTCGCCGGGTTCACGAACCTCTCCCAGGACCACCTCGACTTCCACCATTCGATGGACGAGTACTTCGCGGCCAAGGCCGCGCTCTTCACCCGCGCCTTCGCCGACCGGGCCGTCATCGTCATCGAGGACGAATGGGGCGAGCGGATGGCCGCGGCCGCGCAGATCCCCGTGACCACCCTCGGCCGCGACGACCGCAGCCGGCTGCGGATCGACCACACACCCGGCGAATCCGACTTCAGCCTCCGCCTCGGCGAGGGAGAGACCATTCCGCTGCGCTCACCGCTGCCGGGGGACTTCAACGTCACGAACACCGCACTCGCGGCCGCGATGCTCGTCGAATCCGGGATCCCGGCGACCGAGCTGAGCGCGATCGGGCGGACGTTCACCGCCGCCGTCCCCGGACGCATGGAGGTCATCGGCATCGCCGAGGACGCAGCGCACGAGCTTCCGCGGGCGATCGTCGACTACTCCCACACGCCCGATGCGATCGCGAAGGCCCTCGCCTCGCTCGACGCCGACAGCGACGAGCTCGTCATCGTCGTCGGCGCCGGCGGCGATCGCGACCCCGGCAAGCGCCACGGAATGGGTGCGGCCGCGGCACGCGGGGCCGATGTGATCGTTCTCACCGACGACAACCCGCGCAGCGAGGACCCCGCGGCCATCCGGGCCGCCGTCAGGGCGGGAATCGATGCCGAGATCGCTGCGGGAGGCGCGCGTGTGAAGAAGGTCATCGAAATCGGCGATCGCGGCGAGGCCATCGACAAGGCGATCGCCTCCGCGAGCCCCGCGACCACAGTGCTCATCGCGGGCAAGGGCCATGAGACGGGCCAGTCGGCGGGCGGCGTCGTCACCGAATTCGACGACCGCTCGAGGACACGCTCAGCGCTGACCGCGCGACTCGGGCGCCCCGAAACAGGTAAAGTTCACAGTTGATATGAAGCGACTGAGTGCAGCCGAGATCGCAACCGCCGTCAACGGCGAGTTGTACGGCATCGACCCCGAATCCCTGTTGAGCGCCGGAGTCGTCACCGACTCCCGCGAAGTCGGCCCCGGTGACATCTACGTCGCCCGCCGCGGAGAGAACTTCGACGGCATCGAGTTCGCCGCCGCCGCCGTGGAGGCCGGTGCCGCGCTCGTCATCGGCGAATCCGTCCCCACCGTCGACGACAGCCCGCTGCCGACGGTCCTCGTCGCCGACGCCACCGAGGCGCTCGGGCAGCTCGCCCGCCGCAGCGTCGAAGCGCTGCGTGAGACCGGGGAGCTGCGCGTCATCGCCATCACCGGCTCGGTCGGCAAGACCACCGTCAAGGACCTCACCGCCGATCTCCTCGCCGGTGCCGGCCCGACGGTGTGGCCCCCGAACTCGTACAACAACGAGGTCGGCGTCCCGCTCACCGCGTTGCGCGCCGACGAGGAGACGCAGTTCCTCGTCCTCGAGATGGGCGCTCGCTCGATCGGCAACCTCGCCTACCTCACGAGCCTCATCCGGCCCGACATCGCCGTCGAACTCGCCGTGGGCACCGCCCACTCGGGCGTGTTCGGTTCGATCGACAACACGGCCCGGGCGAAGGCCGAACTCGTCGAATCGCTCGTCGCGGGCTCGACGGCGGTGCTCAACGCCGACGACTCCCGCGTCGCGGCGATGCGCGAGGTGCTCGCCGCAGACGTCGAGACGCTGTGGTTCTCCCAGCGGGAATCCCTGCCCGAATGGGTCGGTGCCGACGACCGCATCGTCCGCGCGACCGGGATCTCCACCGACTCCTCCGGCCACCCCTCGTTCGCCCTCCATCTGCCCGGCGAGGAGCCGCAGGAGGTGCGTCTCGCGCTCGTCGGCGAGCACCACGTCGGCAACGCCCTGGCCGCGGCCGCCGTGGCCTTCGCCTGCGGAGTCGGGGTGAAGTCGATCGTCACCACGCTCGCGACCTCCTCGGCGGCGAGCCGCTGGCGGATGGAGCTCATCGACTCGCCCTCGGGCGTGACCGTGCTCAACGACGCCTACAACGCCAACCCGGAGTCGATGCGCGCCTCGCTCAAGACGCTCGCGGCGATGGGCCGCGGCGACGAGGACAGCCGCCCCCGCCGGACCTTCGCCGTGCTCGGCGAGATGCTCGAACTCGGCGACGAGAGCGTGTCCGCGCACTCCGACATCGGCGAACTCGTCGTCCGGCTCAACATCACCCGCACCATCGTCGTCGGCGAGGGGGCGAAGCCGATCTTCAACGCCGCCAACCTCGAAGGCTCGTGGGGCAACGAGGCGACCTGGGTCGCCACCGTCGCCGAGGCCAAGGACCTGCTCGGCGCCGAACTCGCCCCTGGTGACATCGTCCTGTTCAAGTCCTCCCGCGACGCCGGTCTGCGGTACCTCGGGGACGACATCGCCGGCGTCTCGGGGGCCCAATGATCGCGGTTCTGCTCGCAGCCTGTGTCAGCCTCTTCCTCGCGCTCGTCGGCACCCCGCTGTTCATCCGGGTCCTCGTCAAGCGCGGCTACGGGCAGTTCGTCCGCGATGACGGTCCGACCACGCATGCGACGAAGCGCGGCACCCCGACGATGGGCGGCGTCGTCATCATCGGCGCCGCGATCATCGCCTACCTGCTCGGCCACCTCCTCACCGGCTCGGTGCCCACCGCCTCGGGACTCCTCGTCCTCTGGCTCGCCGCGGGCCTCGGCGTCGTCGGCTTCCTCGACGACTTCATCAAGATCAAGAAGCAGCGCTCGCTCGGTCTGCGGCCGGTGCCGAAGCTGCTCGGGCAGGCCTTCGTCGGCATCTCCTTCGCCGTCCTCGCCCTCCAGTTCCCCAACGCCTTCGAAGAGACCCCGGCGTCGACGAAGATCTCCTTCATCCGCGACACCAACCTCGACCTCGCCTTCGCCGGCGGCGTCCTCGGCCTCATCCTCTTCGTCATCTGGGCGAACCTCATCGTCACGGCCGTCTCGAACGCCGTCAACCTCACCGACGGACTCGACGGTCTCGCCGCGGGCGCCTCGGCGGTCGTCTTCGCCGCCTACGTCGTCATCGGCACGTGGCAGTCGACGCAGAACTGCAACCTCATGTCCGAGGCGACGAACGCGTGCTACTACATGCGCGACCCCCGCGACCTCGCCATGGTCGCCGGCGCCATGGCCGCCGCGTGCTTCGGCTTCCTGTGGTGGAACACCTCACCGGCGAAGATCTTCATGGGCGACACCGGATCGCTGGCGATCGGCGGCGCGATCGCGGGTCTGGCGATCATGTCGCGCACCGAGCTGCTCCTCCTCGTCATCGGCGGACTCTTCGTCATCGTCACGCTCTCGGTGATCATCCAGGTCGCCTCGTTCAAGACGACAGGCAAGCGCGTCTTCCGGATGGCCCCGCTGCAGCACCACTTCGAACTCAAGGGCTGGGCCGAGGTGACGATCGTCGTCCGCTTCTGGATCATCGCCGCACTCTTCGTCATCGCCGGCATCTGCCTCTTCTACGCCGAATGGGTCGCCCGCGTTGGCCACTGACCCCGACCTGAACTATCCGCTCGCCGACCGGGTCCCCGCGGCCCTGTCCGGACCGAGTTCGTCCCTGGCCGGACTGCGGATCCTCGTCACCGGACTCGGCGTCACCGGCTTTCCCGCCGCCGTCCACCTCGGCGAACGCGGTGCCGAGGTCGTCGTCATCGACGGCGACACGACCCGCGACCTCAGCGAGAAGACCGAGATCCTCGAGGTCTTCGACGTCGACATCCGACGCGGACCGGCGGCAGTGGCGGACCTGCCCGAGGGACGGTTCGACCTCGTCGTCACCTCACCGGGCTGGAAGCCCGAGCAGCCCGTGCTCGCCGCGGCGATCGCCGCAGGGATCCCCGTCATCGGTGAGGTCGAGCTCGCCTGGCGCATCCGCGGGACCAACGACGCGAAATGGCTCGCGATCACCGGCACGAACGGCAAGACGACCACGACGACGATGCTCGAATCGATGCTGCTCGCCGCCGGGCTGCGCGCCCGGGCCTGCGGCAACATCGGCACGCCGCTGCTCGAAGCCGTCCTCGAACCCGGACTCGAGGTGCTCGCGATCGAACTCTCGAGCTTCCAGCTCCACTGGGAGTTCTCGATGTCGGCGACCTCCGCCGTCGTCCTCAACCTCGCCCCCGACCACATCGACTGGCACGGCAGCGCCGAGGCGTACGCCGCCGACAAGGCGAAGATCTACCACGACGTGTCCACCGCGTGCGTCTACAACGTCGCCGACGAGGCGACCCTGCGCATGGTCGAGGACGCCGACGTCGTCGCCGGGGCCCGGGCGATCGGCTTCACCACGGAGATCCCCCGCGCCGGTGAGCTCGGCGTCGTCGACGAGCTCCTCGTCGACCGGGCCTTCATCCCGCAGCGCTACACCGCCGCGGCCGAACTCGCCTCGCTCAGCGACGTCGCGCAGGCCGCCGGCACCCCGGGCAGACGACCCGCCGATCACCAGATCGCCAACGCCCTGGCCGCAGCGGCCCTTGCCCGCAGCATCGACGTGCCCGGTCAGGCGATCGCGCAGGGGCTGCGCGATCACGCCCCGGGCGCCCACCGGATGGTCACCGTCGCGGAGGCCGACGGGGTGAGCTGGGTCGACGACTCGAAGGCGACGAACACCCACGCCGCCGACGCCTCGCTGTCCAGCCTCGAGTCGATCGTCTGGATCGCCGGCGGCCTGCCGAAGGGCGCCGACTTCACCGATCTGCTCTCCCGGCACGGCCAGCGGCTCAAGTCCCTCGTCCTCATCGGCGCCGACGACACCGCGCTGCGCCAGGCGGCGATCGCGGCGGTCCCCGACCTCGAGATCGTGCGCATCGACCCGAATCTCGCCGACGACCCGAACGATCCCACCGTCGCCCCCCGTGAGCGGGGAGCTGCGGTCATGGACGCCGCGGTCGCCGCGGCAGTCGACATCGCCTCGGCCGGGGACACCGTGCTCCTCGCCCCGGCCGCCGCGAGCATGGACCAGTTCCTCGACTACACCACCCGGGGCGACCTCTTCGCCCGCGCCGTCCACGCCCGCACGGAGGCCTGACATGGGACGGCAGAGCACCGCGAAACCGGGAGCACGCCGACCGACGAGCTCCGCGGCAGCGCCCGCGAAGGCGGCAGCGCCCGCGAAGGCGGCAGGAACAGCGAAGGCGAAGCCGAAGCCGGCGAAGTCCGCGAAACCGAAGCGCACGAAGCCGGCGACCGCCTCGGCGAGGACCGCTTCGGCGACAGCGACGGCTGGCCGGACTCGCAGGCCCTTCCCCGGTCGCGGACTGCTGCGGGCGATCGGCGCCGAGTACTCCCGGGTGTCGGCCCACCCGCTCACGACCTACTACATCATCCTCATCTCCGTCGTCGCCCTCACCTGCCTCGGCCTCGTCATGGTGCTCTCGGCGTCCTCGATCACCTCGTACGACGGGGGAGAGGGCTCCTCGTTCGCCTACTTCAACAAGCAGGCGGGCTTCGCCGGCGTCGGCTTCGCGCTCCTCATCGCCGCCTCTTTCGTCCCACTGACCATGTGGAAGCGCCTGGCGTGGTGGGCGATGGGCCTCGGTGTTCTCATGCAGGCCGCCGTCTTCGTCCCTGGGCTCGGCAAGGCGACGAAGGGCAATGCGAACTGGATCCAGATCGGCGGCTTCCAGCTCCAGCCCTCGGAGTTCCTCAAGATCGCCCTCGCGGTGTGGCTCGGCTGCGTGCTCGCGAACAAGTTCGGGAAGATGACGACCTTCAGCCATGCGATGATCCCCGTCGTGCCCGGCATCGGCGCCGCCGTCGGCCTCGTCGTCGCGGGCAACGACCTGGGCACCGCGCTCGTCCTCATGGCGATGGCCCTGGCCTGCCTCTTCATCGGCGCCTTCCCCGGGAAGTACTTCGCCCTGCTCGCCCTCGGACTCGGCGCGGTCACTGCCTTCTTCGTCTTCAGCAGCGAGAACCGTCTCAACCGGCTGACCACGGTGATCACCGGTCACTCCGACCAGTCGGCGATCGACGTCACCGGTCAGGCCTGGCAGTCCAACCACGGACTCTTCTCCCTGGCCTCGGGAGGATGGTTCGGCGTCGGGCTCGGAGCGAGTCGCGAGAAGTGGTCGTGGCTGCCGGAGGCGCACAACGACTTCATCTTCGCGATCATCGGCGAGGAGCTCGGCCTCGTCGGCACGCTCGCCGTCATCCTCGTCTTCGCGATGCTCGCCTTCGGACTCATCCGGGTGATGATGCGCTCGACGAGCCTCTTCGTCAAGATCACCACGGCGGGCCTCTTCGCGTGGCTCATCGGCCAGGCGGCCATCAACATCGGCGTCGTCGCCGGCCTCCTGCCCGTCATCGGCCTCCCGCTGCCCTTCGTCTCCTACGGCGGATCGTCGATCATCGCCTCCCTCCTCGCCGTCGGCGTCCTCCTCTCCTTCGCCCGCACCGAAGAGGGAGCCGCCGAGGCGATCCGTGCCCACAAGGACCGTGTGCGGTCCTCCTTCGGCGTACTCGCGAAGAAAGTGAGGAAATGACGTGACGAGCATTCTCCTGGCCGGTGGCGGCACCACCGGGCACATCTCGCCGATGCTCGCGATCGGACGGGAGCTGCGGGAGTCCCTTCCCGAGACCGACGTCTTCGCGCTCGGCACCGACGACGGCCTCGAGACCAGGGTCGTGCCCGCCGCGGGCTTCGAGCTGCTGACGATCGAGAAGGTCCCCATGCCCAGGTCGCTCTCGGCCGGACTGCTGAGGTTCCCGAAGCGCTTCGCGGACAACATCGCAGCGGTCCGGGCCATCATCGCCGAGCGCGACGTCGCCGCCGTCGTCGGCGTCGGCGGGTACGTGTGCCCGCCGGCCTACCTTGCCGCGAAGCAGGCGAAGATCCCCATCATCATCCACGAGGCGAACGCGAAGCCGGGCATGGCCAACCGCCTCGGCGCGGTCCTCACCCGTCCCGGTCGGGTCGGGGTGACCTTCCCGGGGACGAAGCTGCGCGGCGCCGAGCTCGTCGGGATGCCCATGCCCGCCTCGATCGCCGAGCTCGACCGTGACGACCCGTCCGTGCGCGCGGCCGCCCGCGCCGCCCTCGGACTCACCGACGAGCGGCCCGTCCTCGTCGTCACCGGCGGATCCTCCGGAGCGCAGCGGATCAACGAGGCCTTCCAGGGCGCCGCCGCCGCGTGCCAGGCCGCCGGAGTCCAGGTCCTCCATATCACCGGGGCCGGCAAGGGCGAGGCCCTCCGGGAGGCGACCGCCGAGCTGCCCGACTACCACGTCGTCGACTACGTCGACGGGATGGACAAGGCGTACGCGGCCGCCGACCTCCTCGTCGCCCGGTCCGGGGCGGCCACCGTCGCCGAGGCCACCGTCGCCGGCGTTCCCACGATCTACGTCCCCCTGCCCATCGGCAACGGCGAGCAGCGCCTCAACGCCGCAGGCAGCGCCGAGGCCGGGGCCTCGCAGATCATCGACAACCAGGCGTTCACTTCCGCGACCGTCACCGACGTCGTCCTGCCCCTGCTCGCCGACCCCGACCGTCTGAGAGGGATGAGCAGGGCGGCACGCGCCCTGGACTACCCGACCGATGCCGCGGCCACCATGGCCCAGATCACCACGACCGCTCTGAGAGGTTGACCATGAGCACAGCTGAGATCGTCCCCGTCACCGAGCTCGGAGCCGTCCACTTCATCGGCATCGGCGGGTCGGGCATGTCCGGGATCGCCCGGATCATGGCGATGAACGGGGTGAGCGTGTCGGGATCGGACGCGAAGGAGTCCGCTGTCGTCGACATCCTCCGGGCCCTCGGTGCCCGCGTCGAGATCGGACACTCCGCCGACCACCTCGGCGAGGCCGACACCCTCGTCGTCTCCTCGGCGATCCGCGACGACAACCCCGAACTCGTCGCCGCGCGGGAGAAGGGGCTGCGGATCCTCCACCGCTCCGGGGCACTCGCCTCGCTCATGGCCGACTCGACCGCCGTCGCCGTCGCCGGCACCCACGGGAAGACGACGACGACGTCGATGACGACGGTGGCGCTGCAGGCCGCGGGCCTCGACCCGTCCTTCGTCATCGGGGGAGTGCTCTCGACGACGGGCACGAACGCCCACCTCGGCACCGGAGACGTCTTCGTCGCCGAGGCCGACGAATCCGACGGCTCGTTCCTCCTCTACGATCCCGCGATCGGCATCCTCACCAACGTCGAAGCCGACCACCTCGACCACTACGGCACCGCCGAGAACGTCCGGCAGGCCTTCATCGACTTCTGCGACGGGATCAGGGCGCGCGGGGGCACCGTCATCGCCTGCGCCGACGATCCCGGCTCCCGGGACGTCGCCGAGCACGCGCGTGCGACCGGCACCCGTGTCCTCCTCTACGGCACCGCCGAGGACGCCGACATCCGCATCGTCGACCTCGTCTCCGGACTCGGCTCGGAATTCTCGCTCCTCGTGCCCGGCCGCAGCGCACCGCTGCCGGTGGCGCTGCGCCAGCCCGGAGCCCACAACGCCCGCAACGCCACGGCCGCGATCGCCGTCGCCCACAGCCTCGGCGCCGACGTCGAACGCGCCGCCGCCGGACTCGCCGGATACGGAGGCACCCGCCGCCGCTTCGAGGAGCGGGGGCTCGCCGCGGGCGTGCGCGTCATCGACGACTACGCCCACCACCCCACCGAGGTCCGCGCGGTCCTCTCCGCGGCCCGCGGCGTCGTCGCCGACGACGGGCGGGTGTGGGCGATCTTCCAGCCGCACCTCTACTCCCGGACGATGGAGTTCAAGGCCGAGTTCGGTGAGGCCCTCGGACTCGCCGACGAGGTCGTCGTCCTCGACGTCTTCCCGGCCCGCGAGGACCCTGTGCCCGGGGTCACCGGCAACCTCATCGCCGAACGGGTGCCACATTCCCATGTGACGTTCCTCGAGTCGTTCTCCGACGCCGTACCGTTCGTCGCCGAACGCGTCCGCCCCGGAGACCTCGTGCTCACCGTCGGCGCCGGCGACGTGACGATCCTCGGTCCGGAGATCCTCGCCGCCCTGGAGAAGTGAGACCGGTGCCCCTGCAGCCCCCACGGGTCGGCGACGAGTCGACGGCGGACCTCACCGGGATCATCCGGGCCCGCCGCCGGGAGGTCTGGGCCAAGCGCCTGACCGTCCTCGGCAGCATCGCCGCCGTCCTCGCGCTCGCGGCCGTCGCCTGGTTCTCCCCGCTGCTCGCCCTCGGGTCGGTCTCCGTCGAGGGCTCCGAGCTCGTGGCCGGCGGGAAGGTCGCCGACTTCGTCGAGGCCGAGCACGGCGGCACCCCGCTGCCGCAGCTGCGCCTGTCCCGGATCGAAGCCGAGGTCCTCGAGAAGTTCCCCCGCGCCGAGGCGGCCGACGTCCGCTACTCCGGACCGCAGTCGATCTCGATCGCCGTCACCGACCGCACCCCGGTCATCGCGATCGCCGCGGGCGGCGGCTTCACCCTCTACGACGCCGAGGCCGTCGACCTCGGCACCGTCGACGAGGCGCCGAAGGGGCTGACCGTCCTCGAATCGGCCTCGCCGAACGAGGAGACGATCGCCGCGGTCGTCCGCTTCATGTCCTCGCTCAGCCCCGAGCTGCGCTCTCAGCTGAGCACGGTCGAGGCGAAGGGCAGCGAGGGACTGGCCGGCACCATCGACACGGGGGAGACGAAGGCCTCGGTCGTCTTCGGCGACGCGGAGAACGCGAGCCAGAAGATGCAGACGGCACTCCAGCTCGCCGCCGACGGACGCACCGAGATCGACGTGTCGGTGCCCTCCGTGCCGGTCACCGGCTGACGATTGGCCCCGACACACCGAGGCTGAGACTGGCCGATGTCCGACACTCCGGGGAGAATGGTTGCAGTGGTATCGCCCAGGCCAATAGCCTCAGGGCAGAGACTTCGAACAATGCACGCTTGAGACAGCGTGGACGATGCACGTGAGACGAGGAACCGACTTGGCTGAATTCCCACAATCCGGAGCGGATATCAAGGTTGCCGGTACCGGCGGCGGTGGTGTCAACGCTGTGCAGAGGATGATCGACGTCGGCCTGCGGGGCGTGGAGTTCATCGCCATCAACACCGACGCGCAGGCGCTCGTGCTCTCCGACGCCGATGTCAAGCTCGAGATCGGCCGCGACCAGACGCGCGGACTCGGCGCCGGCGCCGACCCGGAGATCGGCCGCAAGGCCGCCGAGTCGAGCGAGGACGCGATCCGCGACGCCCTCGAGGGCGCCGACATGGTCTTCGTCACCGCCGGTGAGGGAGGCGGCACGGGAACCGGTGCGGCTCCCGTCGTCGCCCGCGTCGCCCGGTCGCTCGGCGCCCTGACGATCGGCGTCGTCACCCGCCCCTTCACGTTCGAGGGCCGCCGCCGTTCGGCGCAGGCCGAAGCCGGCATCGCGGCACTGCGCGAAGAGGTCGACACCCTCATCGTCATCCCCAACGACCGTCTGCTCTCGATCTCCGACCGCAGCGTCTCCGTCGTCGAGGCGTTCCGCTCGGCCGATGAGGTGCTGCGCTCCGGCGTCCAGGGCATCACGGACCTCATCTCCGTGCCGGGCCTGATCAACCTCGACTTCGCCGACGTCAAATCCGTCATGCAGGACGCAGGCACGGCGCTCATGGGCATCGGTGCCGCCACCGGCGACGACCGGGCCGTCCAGGCCGCTGAGTCCGCGATCGCCTCCCCGCTGCTCGAGGCGAGCATCGACGGCGCCCACGGTGTGCTCTTCTGCATCCAGGGCGGGGCAGACCTCGGCCTCTTCGAGGTCAACGAAGCCGCCCGGCTCGTCCAGGAAGCCGCCCACCCCGAGGCGAACATCATCTTCGGCGCCGTCATCGACGACAACATCGGCGACGAATGCCGGGTCACCGTCATCGCCGCCGGGTTCGACAGCACCGTCGCCGGTCAGGAGGCGAACGTCGTCGAGGCCGTGCCGGCAGGCGTCGCCGCGTCGTCGGGACCCGCCGTCGTCGAATCCGACGCAGAGACCTTCGACTCCTCCGAGCCCGAGACCTCCGAGCCGGAACCGCGCCGCGAGGAACCGCGCCGTGAGGAGCACCAGATCCCGACCTCGCTGCCCAATGAGCGGAGCACGTCGAGCCTCGACAACGATCTCGACATCCCCGACTTCCTCAAGTAGCATCCGGCACCATGCTGCACTCGAGATTCGTCGTCCCCGGTAGGTCGACCGCGCACGTCGCGTTCACCGACCGGCACGGCGGATACTCGAGCGGCGACTTCTCCTCGTTCAACCTCGCCCGCCACGTCGGCGACGATGAGGAGCTCGTCGCCGCCAACCGCTCCGCCCTCGCCCAGGTCCTCGGGCTGAGCGCGGAGCGTCTCAGCTTCGTCTCCCAGGTCCACGGCACGGCCGTCCACCACGTCACCGACACCGCCGCCATCCGTGCCGGTGCCGAAGCCGACGCCCAGGTGAGTGCGCTTGCCGGGGTCGGTCTGGTGATCATGGTCGCCGACTGCACTCCGGTCCTCCTCGCAGACACCGAGGCGGGAGTCATCGGCGCCGTCCACGCCGGGCGCCCGGGCATGGCCGCAGGCATCGTCTCGGAGACGCTCTCCGCGATGCGCGAGCTCGGGGCCCGTGAGATCCATGCCGTCATCGGCCCTTCCGTGTGCCCGCGCTGCTACGAGGTCCCGGCGTCCCTGCGCGACGAGGTCGCCGCGGTCGAACCCGTCGCCGCCTCGGTCTCGGTGTCCGGCACCCCTGCACTCGACGTCGCCGGGGCCGTGGCCGAGCAGCTGCGCCGCGAGGGTGCGGTCATCGACCACTTCTCCCGCACGTGCTCGCGCGAGTCCGAGGACCTCTACTCGTACCGTCGCAGCCGGCGGACGGGCCGCTTCGCCGGCGTCGTCTGGCTGCAGTGACCCCGTCGCCTCGAGGGATGTGAGGATTTTTCCGCACGACACACCGCGACGGCACCGCCTGCGGAAGCGGAGAGTGCGATAGTTTGGCCGCAGATGTCGAAGTGCCGGAGGCCAGAGGAGCGTTAGGTATGTCAGCTATCAAGAAGACTCTCGAGTACCTGGGATTCGTCGAAGAGGACGACGAGCCCCAGACTCCCGAGCGACGGAACCGCGAGGTCGTCGAGACCTACGACGAGCCCGAGCGCGCGAAGGAGCCCGCCCCGGTCGACGAGCGTCCGCCCGCGCAGGTGACGCCGATCCACCCGACACCGATTCGTCCCGTTGACACTCCGGCGCCAGGAACCTCCATGAATCGCATCAAGACCATCCATCCCCGCAGCTACAACGACGCCATGGTCATCGGCGCGGCCTTCCGCGACGGCACCCCGGTGATCATGAACCTCTCGGAGATGGACGAGAACAACTCGAAGCGCCTCGTCGACTTCTCCGCCGGCCTCATCTTCGGACTCCACGGTTCGATCGAACGGGTGACGAACAAGGTCTTCCTCCTCACCCCGGAGAACATCGAGGTCAGCGGAGAGAGCGAATCCGACGCGGACACTCAGGCGAGCTTCTTCAACCAGAGCTGAGCCGGTCTGAGCAGATCCTCAGGTCGACCGTATAGTCTGGTCGACGACAGATCCGCACCGACGAAAGGCACGAGGATCCCACGTGGCCATCATCTTCTACATCCTCGGCACGGCACTCAGCCTCTACGTGTACGTGCTGCTCGCCCGAGTAGTGCTCGATCTTGTGCAGGTCTTCTCCCGCGACTCGAAGCCGCAGGGCTTCTTCCTCGTCCTCGCCGAGATCGTCTACACGCTCACGGATCCGCCGCTCAAGCTCCTGCGGAAGGTCATCCCTCCGCTGCGCCTGGGGCAGATCTCGCTCGATCTCGGGTTCATCGTCCTCCTCATCGGCATCCAGATCATCGCCTCGTTCCTCTTCGGGCTCTCGCGCTCGGGCGTGTGAGACTGCGGCAGGGGACCTGACGGGCGGAGAAGTTCGCCCAGTTCGGCGTGGCGGAGCATTTCTGCACGACAAAGCGGCAGGTGTTACGCTAATGTGACGTTGAAGCCGTCCCATGTGGGCGGCAGTGAAATGAATGCAGATCGACCAAAGGTGACCTCATGGCGCTCACGCCTGAAGACGTAGTAAACAAGCGGTTCCAGCATGTGAAGTTCCGCGACGGATACGACCAGGACGAGGTCGACGATTTCCTCGACGAGGTCGTCGTCGAGCTCCGCCGTCTCTACCAGGAGAACGACGAACTGCGTCAGAAGCTCTCGGCCGCCGAACAGCGCGTCAAGGAGCTCGAAGCCGGTGGCGGCTCCGCCAAGGCCGCGCCCGCGGGTGACATCGACGCCACTCAGGCCATGCCCGCCGCCGTTCCCGCGCCGGACTCGTCCAAGGACGCTCCCGCCCCGAAGGCCGAGAAGGCTCCCGAGGCTCCGTCTGCTCCCGCCGCCGACGAACCCAAGGCCCCGGTCGTCAAGGAAGCCGCCCCGGCCCCGAAGGCCAACGACTCCGCTCCCGCCGTCTCCGCCGCCGCTCCGGCCGCCGCCGCTGGTGCAGCGGGCGCCGGTGCCGGTGCCGCCGCTGCCGGGGGCAACGACTCGCACGGGCTCATCGCCCTGGCCCAGCGCGTCCACGACGAGCACGTCGCCGAAGGTGAGCGCAAGCGCGCCGAGCTCATCAAGGGTGCGGAGAAGGAAGCACAGGACATCGTCCGCAAGGCCGAGGCCAAGCGCGACGAGATCCTGTCGAGCCTCGAGACGCAGAAGTCCCAGCTCGAGCGTTCGATCGACCAGCTCTCGAACTTCGAGCGCCAGTACCGCACGCGCCTGAAGAGCTACCTCAACGATCAGCTGCGTGACCTCGAGAACTCGACGAGCCTCGCTCCCGAGACCCTCGACGGCAACTCATTCGGATCCTCGAACCACAAGCTCTGATCTCCGAGCGCCTCGCTGGGGCCGGACGACCGATGTCGTCCGGCCCCAGCGTCGTCTCCGCGCAGACCGCGGTCCCAGGGAGTCCGCGGAACTCTCAGCCGGTGCACATTCGTCCGGTGCCGCGGCGGCACATTCCGGTCGGTCGGGTCGGCTAGAATGATCCGAATGAACGATCACCGCCCGGAGCCGCGACGGCGGCTGCTCGTCATCCTCTTCGGCCTGGCCGCGGGAATCCTCGTCATCGACCAGGTGCTCAAATTCCTCGCCGTCACCTTCCTCGAGGGCCAGCCGCCGATCCCCGTCATCGGCTCACTCGCCGGATTCACCTTCTACCGCAATCCCGGCGCCGCACTCGGACTCGGCTCCGGAGTGACGTGGATCTTCCCGCTCATCGCCATCGCCGTCTTCGCTGCGATCCTCGTGATGTCGCGCAAGCTCGGCTCCCGCGTCTGGGCGATCGGTCTGGGGATGCTGCTCGGCGGTCTCTTCGGCAACCTCGTCGACCGGCTCTTCCGTCAGCCCGGCTTCCTCCGCGGCGCCGTCGTCGACTACATCGACCTCTCGCTCTTCATCTGCAACTTCGCCGACATCGCGATCTCCGCGGCAGCGGTCACCCTCGTCATCGCGAGCATCCGCGGGATCGAACTCGACGGCTCGCATCGGCGCAGCGAGGAGAGGACCAAGGAGGACCTCCATGACTGAGCGCTCGATCCTCGTCCCCGAGGGCCTCGACGGGCAGCGGGTCGACTCGGCCCTGTCGAAGCTGCTGGGACTCTCCCGCACGGCCGCCGCCGACATCTGCGCCGACGGCGGGGTCGAACTCGACGGGAGTCCCGTCGGCAAGTCCGACCGTGTCACCTCGGGCGCCCGCCTCGACGTCACGCTGCCCGAACCCAAGCGCCCGCTCGAGGTCGTCGCCGACCCCGTGCCGGGGATGCGCATCGTCCACGACGACGACTCGTTCGTCGTCGTCGACAAGCCGGTCGGGGTCGCCGCCCATCCCGCGATCGGGTGGACCGGGCCCACGGTCGTCGGCGGCCTCGCGGCGGCCGGCTTCAGGATCGCGACCTCCGGCGCATCGGAGAGACAGGGCATCGTCCAGCGCCTCGACGTCGGCACCTCGGGACTCATGGTCGTCGCGAAGAGCGAATACGCCTACAGCGTGCTCAAACGCGCCTTCAAGGATCGGACCGTGTCGAAGACCTACCACGCGCTCGTCCAAGGCCTGCCCGACCCCGTGCTCGGAACCATCGACGCCCCCATCGCCCGACATCCGCGCCACGACGGGCTCTACGCGGTCCACAGCGAGGGCAAGCACGCGATCACCCACTACGAGGTCATCGAAGCCCACCGGCGGGCGGCACTCCTCGAGATCCACCTCGAGACCGGGCGGACGCATCAGATCCGCGTCCACTTCTCGGCCCTCAAGCACCCGTGCGCCGGCGACCTGCCCTACGGCGCGGATCCGGTGCTCGCGAAGGACCTCGGGCTGCAGCGGCAGTGGCTCCACGCCGTGGGACTCGGCTTCCACCACCCGGAGACGGGGGAGTGGGTCGAGTTCGAGAGCGAGTACCCCGACGACCTCCAGCACGCGCTCGACACGATCCGCCAGGGCTGAGACACGCGGCATTCGGGCTCTGAGGAGGGGCTGTCCGGGGTCGCCGAGATCACCTCAGCCGTGTCCCCGGCATGGTCTAAGCTGGGTGGGCAGACAGGCCCGCATCCGAGGGAAGGCAGCCCGTGCCGAACGACGATTTCGTCCATCTCCACGTCCACACCGAGTACTCGATGCTCGACGGGGCGGCCCGCCTCGGCGACCTCATGGCGGCGACGAAGGCGTCGGGGATGTCGGCCATCGCGACGACCGACCACGGCTACCTCTTCGGGGCCTTCGACTTCTGGTCGCAGGCGACGAAGGCCGACATCAAGCCGATCATCGGCGTCGAAGCCTATGTCACCCCCGGCACCGACCGCACCGACAAGACCCGGGTGAAGTGGCGCACCGACGAGTCGCAGAAGTCCGACGACCTCTCCGGCGGCGGCCTCTACACACACATGACCCTGCTGTCGAAGGACAACACGGGCATGCGCAACCTCTTCAAGGCCTCCTCGCACGCCTCTCTCGACTCGGTGACGGCGAAGTGGCCGCGCCTCGACCTCGACCTGCTCGAGAACTACTCCGAAGGCCTCATCGCCACCACCGGCTGCCCCTCGGGTGAGATCCAGACCCGCCTGCGGCTGGGCCAGTACGAGGAGGCGAAGGCCGCGGCGGGCAAGTACCGGGACATCTTCGGCGCAGAGAACTACTACTGCGAGCTCATGGACCACGGGCTCTCGATCGAGAAGCGGGTGACGAAGGACCTGCTGCGCCTGGCGGGGGAGATGAATATCCCGCTCGTGGCCACGAACGACCTCCACTACACGCACGAATCCGACGCGAAGGCGCATGAGGCGCTGCTCGCCATCCAGTCGGGTTCGAAGCTCATCGAACCCACCTACGACCAGGGCGGTTCGCGGTTCGCGTTCTCCGGGTCCGGCTACTACCTCAAGACCCCGGCGGAGATGCGGGCGCTGTTCCGCGAGATGCCCGAGGCCTGCGACAACACCCTGGAGATCGCCGAGAAGTGCGAGGTCTCCTTCGACACCTCGGCGAACTACATGCCGAAGTTCCCGTGCCCTCCCGGTGAGGACGAGACGTCGTGGCTGATCAAGGAGGTCGAGAAGGGCCTCGAATACCGTTACCCGGACGGCATCCCCGACGATGTCCGCAAGCAGGCGGACTACGAGCTCGACATCATCATCTCGATGGGCTTCCCCGGCTACTTCCTCGTCGTCGCCGACTTCATCAACTGGTCGAAGGACAACGGGATCCGGGTCGGACCCGGCCGCGGCTCCGGTGCCGGGTCGATGGTCGCCTACGCGATGCGCATCACCGACCTCGACCCGCTCCAGCACGGACTCTTCTTCGAGCGCTTCCTCAACCCGGACCGCGTGTCCATGCCCGACTTCGACGTCGACTTCGATGATCGTCGCCGCGGCGAGGTCATCGAATACGTCACCCGGAAGTACGGCGACGAACGCGTGGCGATGATCGTCACGTACGGCACGATCAAGACGAAGCAGGCGCTCAAGGACTCCGCCCGGGTGCTCGGCAAGCCCTTCTCCCTCGGCGAGCGGCTGACGAAGGCCCTGCCGCCGGCGGAGATGGCCAAGGACATCCCGCTCGCCGACATCGAGAACCCCGAGGCGAAGCGGTACAAGGAGGCCGGGGAGTTCCGGGAACTCGTCGCCACCGACCCCGAGGCGCAGGAGACGTTCGAGACGGCCAAGGGCCTCGAGGGCCTCAAGCGCCAGTGGGGCGTCCACGCGGCAGGCGTCATCATGTCCTCGGACCCGATCATCGACGTCATCCCGATCATGCGCCGCTTCCAGGACGGCCAGGTCATCACCCAGTTCGACTACCCGACCTCCGAGGGTCTCGGACTGATCAAGATGGACTTCCTCGGTCTGCGCAATCTCACGATCATCTCCGACGCGGTGGAGAACATCAGGGCCAACCGGGACTTCGACCTCGACCTCGAACACTTGGAGCTCGACGACCGGGGCGCCTACGAACTCCTCACCCGCGGGGACACGCTCGGCGTCTTCCAGCTCGACGGCGGCGGCCTGCGCGCGCTGCTGCGGATGATGAAGCCCGACAACTTCGAGGACATCTCGGCGACGCTGGCCCTCTACCGTCCGGGCCCGATGGGTGCGGACTCGCACACGAACTACGCCCTGCGCAAGAACGGCCTCCAGGAGGTCACCCCGATCCATCCGGAGCTCGCCGAACCGCTCAAGGAGATCCTCGACACGACCTTCGGCCTCATCATCTACCAGGAGCAGGTGATGGCGATCGCGCAGAAGGTCGCCGGCTACTCGCTCGGTCAGGCCGACATCCTCCGGCGCGCGATGGGCAAGAAGAAGAAGGCCGAGCTCGACAAGCAGCAGGTCGGCTTCTTCGGGGGCATGAAGGAGCGCGGATACTCCGAGGCCGCCGCGCAGGCGCTGTGGGACATCCTCCTGCCCTTCTCCGACTACGCGTTCAACAAGGCCCACTCCGCGGCCTACGGCGTCGTCTCCTACTGGACGGCCTACCTCAAGGCGCACTACACGGCCGAATACATGGCGGCCCTGCTCACCTCGGTGGGCGACAACAAGGACAAGCTCGCGATCTACCTCAACGAGTGCCGCCGCCTCGGGATCACGGTGCTCCCGCCCGATGTCAACGAGTCCGCACTCCACTTCACCCCGGTCGGCGAGGACATCCGCTTCGGCATGGGCGCGGTGCGCAACGTCGGCGGCAACGTCGTCGACGGCATCGTCGCCGCGCGTGAGGAGAAGGGCTCGTACACCTCGTTCACCGACTTCCTCGACAAGGTCCCGAGCCACGTGTGCAACAAGCGCACGATCGAATCGCTCATCAAGGCCGGAGGCTTCGATTCGCTCGGACACACCCGCCGCTCCCTCGTCGAGGTCCATGAGGAGGCCGTCGACTCGGTCATCGGCGTCAAGCGCAAGGAGGCGATCGGCGAGTTCGACCTCTTCGCCGGCCTCGACGGCGGCGACGACGGGCCGAGCTTCTCCGTCGCGATCCCCGACCGCCCCGAGTGGGAGAAGAAGGAGAAGCTCGCGTTCGAACGCGACATGATCGGCCTCTACGTCTCCGACCATCCCCTCAACGGCCTCGAAGGGGTGCTCGCCGCGGAGTCCGATGCCTCCATCGCCGAGGTGGTCGACCCCGAATCGCACCGCCCCGACGGTTCGCAGATCAAGGTCTGCGGGATGATCACCCAGGTCACGAGGAAGGTGTCGAAGAACTCCGGCAAGCCGTACGCGATCGTCACGCTCGAGGACCTCGACGCCGAGGTCGAGGTGATGTTCTTCGGAGACACGTACGAACCGGTCGCAAGCCTGCTCGCCACCGACCTCGTCATCTCCCTGACCGGGCGGATCCGTCAGTCCGACGACCGGCCGACCTCGCTCATGGCGATGTCGATGACGATCCCCGACATCACGGATCCCGGCGACCGGCCGCTCAACCTCATCGTGCCGATGGAGAAGGCGACCGAGGAGATGGCCGAGAAGCTGCGGCGCATCCTCGAAGCGAACAAGGGCCACACGGACGTCCACCTCGTCCTCACCCAGCCCGGCCGGCAGACCGTCATGCGTCTCGACCGGTCGATCCGCGTCGACCCGAACCCGAGCCTCTACGGCGACCTCAAGGCACTCCTCGGCTCCCGCTGCCTCAGCGCCTGAGGCGGCGTCGGGAGCCCGCGACCGCGGGACTAGAATGGTCTGGTGAACATTCTCGACTTCCGCGGTGAGACCCTGAGCCGACGATTCCTCCGGCAGCGACTGCCTCGGGCGGCGGAGACCCATGCCGACGTCGAACGGCGGGTCGCCGAGCTCCTCGACTCCGTCGCAGTCGGCGGCTCGAGTGTCGTCGCCGACCTCACCGAACGCTTCGACGGAGTCCGTCCGGAGACGCTGCGGGTGCCCGCCGAGGCGCTCGCGCAGGCGGCGGCCGACCTCGACCCCGAGGTCAGGGCCGCGCTTGAGGAGACGATCGAGCGCACCCGCCGCGTCGCCGCCGACCAGGTGCCCACCGACGTCCGAACCGAACTCGGTCCCGGAGCCGAGGTGACCACCCGCAGCCTGCCCATCGAACGCGTCGGCCTCTATGTCCCCGGCGGACTCGCCGTCTACCCGTCGACGGTCGTCATGAACGTCGTCCCCGCGCAGGCCGCAGGTGCCCAGTCGCTGGCGATCGCCAGCCCTCCCCAGGCCGACGGCCTCCCGCACCCGGTGGTCCTCGCCACCGCCCACATGCTCGGCGTCGACGAGGTGTGGGCGATGGGCGGAGCGCAGGCGATCGGGGCGCTGGCCTACGGCTTCGACGACGCCGAGGTGCTCGAACCGGTCGACCTCATCACCGGCCCCGGCAACGCCTACGTCGCCGCGGCGAAGTCACTCGTGCGCTCCCACGTGGGCATCGACGCCGTGGCCGGACCGACCGAGATCATCGTCCTCGCCGATGCCACGGCCGATCCGGCCTTCGTCGCAGCCGACCTCATCAGCCAGGCCGAGCACGACGAACTCGCCGCTTCCGTGCTCGTCACCGACTCGCAGCCCCTGCTCGAGGCTGTGGAGGCCGAGCTCGAGCGGCAGGTCCCGGAGGCCGCCCATGCCGAGCGGATCCGCACGGCCCTGGCCGGCAGCCAGTCCGCCCTCGTCCTCGTCGACGACCTCGACGACGCGATCACCGTCGTCAACGCCTACGCCGGTGAGCACGTCGAGATCCACACCGCCGACGACCGGGCCGTGGCCGCACGGATCGTCAACGGGGGAGCGGTCTTCGTCGGCCCGTACGCTCCGGTCTCGCTCGGCGACTACTGTGCAGGATCGAACCACGTGCTCCCGACCATGGGCACCGCCGCCCACGGTTCGGGTCTCGGCGTCCATTCGTTCCTCAAGGTCAGCCAGGTCATCGACTATTCGCGTCCGGCGCTCGGCGAGGTCAGAGACCATGTCGTGGCGCTCGCGCGGACCGAGAACCTTCCGGCCCACGGACGTGCCGTGGCCATCCGCTTCGAGGAGTGATATGCGCTGTCCATTCTGCCGGGAGTCCGATTCCCGGGTGGTCGATTCGCGGACGAGCGAGGACGGGGCGGCGATCCGCCGTCGGAGGCAGTGCCGCCATTGCGGACGCCGCTTCACGACGATGGAGGCGACGAGCCTCTCGGTGATCAAGCGCTCCGGCGTGACCGAGGAGTTCTCCCGCCAGAAGATCATGTCCGGGGTGCGCAAAGCCTGCCAGGGCCGCCCGGTGGGCGATGACGACCTCGCGAAGCTCGCCCAGAAGGTCGAGGAGGACATCCGCTCGAAGGGCATCGCGGAGATCGACGCGGACGAGGTCGGGCTGAGCATTCTCGAACCGCTGCGCGAACTCGACCAGGTCGCCTACCTGCGATTCGCGAGCGTCTACCAGGGCTTCGACTCGCTCGAGGACTTCGAAGCCGCGATCGACTCGCTGCGCGCCGATGCGGCCCTGCGCTCCGGTGATTCGCGCGAAGCGGTCCCCGAGGACTTCGAGGACTGAAGATTCTTCGGAAAATCTCGGAGCGGATTCCGCGATCACGTCCATAGTTGTGTACCATTGTCAGTGCGCGCCTATGGTGCGTGGCCGCTTGCGGTTCGGAGGGGAAGCCGAGCCGTCAAGCGGCCTTCTACGTTCCCGGGCCGTTAACGGCGATCCTCACCGTTCGCACTGGTGAGAGCAGAAGAAGTCCCCACACGACGCTCAGGTTCGTCGCGTGGGGACTTCTCGTTCTCGGTGACTCAGTCGAGTCCGAGTTCGGCAAGCTCCGTCGGGACCGCGGCGAGCACGCCGAGGCGGTCGGTCGTGCGGGTGAGGGCGACGTAGAGCGCGCCGACACCCTCGTCCGCGCCGATCGGGGCGATGAGCCCCGGTTCGACGATGAGCACCGAGTCGAACTCGAGTCCCTTGGCCTGCTGCGGGGTGATCACGGCGATCTGATGGTCGAGGCCGGCCGCCGAGCGCCCGATGTCGAAGCCCGAGAGCGCCTCGGCGACGGCATCGACGAGGGACTCGGGGGCGATGACGGCGATCTTCCCACCCGCGACGGCGTCGACCTCGGCCCCGGTCGCCTCCGGGAGGCCCGCGATGACGGCTGCGGTGTCGGGGAAGGACACCAACCTCGGCGGGTGACCGCCCTGACGCACGGACTCGACGAGTTCGAGCTGGGGGAAGTGGCGGTGGAGGTAGCGGTTGGCGAGATCCATGACCGCCTGCGGGGTGCGGTAGGAGACGGTGAGGACCTCGAGGGCGAAGCGGTCGCCGACGAACTCGGAGAGGATCGATCCCCAGGTCCGGGAGCTGTCGCTGTGGGAGGCCTGCGCGAGGTCGCCGACGAGGGTCGCGGACTTCGAGGGCACCCGGCGGAAGAGGACCCGCCACTGCATCGGCGAGAGCTCCTGGGCCTCATCGACGACGAGGTGGCCGTACGTCCATTCCCGGTCCTCGATGGCCCGTTCGGCCAGCGTCGTCGCGGGACCCTCCTCCGCCCAGCGGGCGGCCAGGGTCTCAGCGCTGACGATCGACGAAGTCTCGGTCATGTCGACGACGGCCTCGGCGTACTCTCGGGCGGATTCGTCCCGGGCTGCGGTCTGCTGCGGGGTCGAACCGAGGAGCTCCGCGAGCTCGTCGAGGAGAGGCGCGTCCTCGATCGTCAGCGGTGCCTCAACCGGGCGGATGAGCTCTGCCTGCTCGTCCGGGGTGAGCACGCCGGCAGCCGCCGCCTCGAGCTTGTGCGGCTTGGTCAGCAGGGTCCGGAGGGCATCGCCGGGACTGATGGGGAACCATGCGAGGTTGAGGGCGCGGCGGACGTCGACCGAGGAGCGGAGTTCGTCGAGGAGCTCCGGCAGCCGCTCGCCCGCTCCGTCGAGTCCCATCTGCACGGCGAGGTCCTCGGCGAGCGTCTTGAGCAGGCCCGAGACGAAGCCGGTGCGCGCGGCGTTGTGGGCGTCGCCGCTGCGGCGGGCGCGCTCCCTGGCCGACCGGACGTCCTTGCGGCGCAGGAGGACGGTGTGGGCCCCCACCCGGAGGCGCTCGTCGTGCTCGGGCACCCGCTCATAGTTCGCGATGTGGTTGGCGAGCACTCTCGCCATCGTGGAACGACCCTTGATCTCGGCGACGACGGGGTCGTCGGAGATCTCCGTGTCGAGACCCGGGTAGAGCTGGCCGGGGGTGAGCAGCAGCGCCCCGGTCTCGCCGAGGCTGGGCAGGACCTTCTCGATGTACTTGAGGAACACCGGGGAGGGGCCGACGAGGAGGACGCCGGACTTCGCGATCCTCTCCCGGTGCCTGTAGAGGAGGTACGCGGCGCGGTGGAGGGCGACGGCGGTCTTGCCCGTGCCCGGTCCGCCCTGGACGACGAGGACGCCCTGGAGGGGCTGGCGGATGATCGCATCCTGCTCGGCCTGGATGGTCGCGACGATGTCGCCCATCCGCCCGGTCCGGTGTGTGGTGAGGGCGGCGATGAGCGCGCCCTCGCCCTGGAGTGCCGAGCGCTGGGAGTCATCGAGGGCGTCGAGGTCGAGGACGTCGTCCTCGACATCGGTGACCCTGCGGTTCTTCGTCACGAGGTGACGGCGCCGCACGACGCCCTCCGGGTTCGCCGCGGTCGACTGGTAGAAGGGCTCCGAGGCGGGAGCGCGCCAGTCGATGAGGATCTGCTTGCGATCGGCGTCGGTGAGTCCGATGCGCCCGATGTAGCTCGGTTCGGCCGAGTCCTTGAAGTCGAGGCGTCCGAAGCACAGTCCGTCCTCAGCGCTGTTGAGGCGGATGAGCTGGTCCTCGTACAGGGTGGCGAAGGCGTCGCGCTCGCTGCGGTGCTGGTGGTTTCCCCCGACCTCGGAGATCCGGACGGTCCCCAAACGGTCGGTGGTCTCATCGCGCAGCTCGTCGAGTCGTGCGTAGAGTTCGTCGAGCTTGCTCTGTTCGACGCGGATTTCTGAAGTCTCGCTCATCTCACCTTCCAATCGGCATTCAATTATGCCGAACTTTGGGCGACGGGAGTAGTCGAACCGTCACCTGGACGGTGTGTTCGCCGTCACCAAGGTGCTCAGCGGCCGAAGCGGGCGCGAAGTTCGTCGGCGCCCAGCCACGTCGCCATCGTCGGGGCCGTGCGCAGACTCCGGTCGAGGGCGGCGTCGGGCAGCGGGGCCTGCGAGGCGGCGACGATGACGTTGCCGCGGCGGCGTCCCTTGAGGACCCCGGACTCCGAGGCGGCGGCGACGTGGGCGAAGGCGGAGGACGCGGCCCTGATCTCATCCCTGAGCACCCGGTGGTCTCCCGAGTCGGGGACGTTGGCGAGGAAGAGGCCTGCCGGTTTGAGGACACGGGCGCAGTCGGCGTAGAACTCCGCCGTCTGGAGGCGGGTGGGGACGGAGTCGTGGGAGAACGCGTCGCGGATGATGACATCGGCGGTGTCGTCGCGGAAGGTTGCGACCTCCTCGGCGGCATCCCCGGCGCGCAGGGCCAGAGCGGGGGAGCGGGGAAGGTCGAACCAGGTGCGGACGTGGTCGATGAGGACGGGATCGATGTCGATCGCGGTCTGCCGGGAGCCCGGCCGACGGGCGTCGAGGGCGCGGGCCAGCGCGCAGCCTGCGGCGCCGAGGTGGATGGCGCGCAGCGATCCGCCGGGCAGGGCCGTCTCGATGATCCGGGACATCCAGTCGAGGTATTCGAAGTCGAGTCGGGCGGGATCGCTGAGGGTGATCGACGACGACGGCACGCCGTTGACGTGGAGGACGTAGCTGTCGGGTTCTCCGTCGACCTTCTCCAGCCGGGCCTCCCCGGTTGCGATCGGAACGACCTGTGTGCTCGGGGCTGTGAATATCCGTCTCTTCGCCACCCCTCACTTCTATGCCAGTTCGCCGCCGAGGGCAATTCGCCGCCCGGGCGCGTGTGGACGGCGACGCCGACTCGTGTGCGCTCGGCCTGTGCACGGCCAGGCTCCGTCCACAGCCGGGACCGCGGCTCTGGCGCACGGCCGGGACGGGGGAGTCGACTGTGGGCATGGACACGCCAGCGAAGACGGCCGAGGATCTCATCGGGATCGTGCCGCACACCCTCGGATACACCCCGGCGAGCAGCCTCGTCGCCATCCTCGTCGTCACCGACGGCGACGGCGTGCAGTCGTGCGGGACGACGATGCGCGTCGACTTCGACCTCGAGACGGCTGCGATGACGCTCGCGGAGGGAGGTGAGTGGCTGCGCGACCTCGTGTGCCGGGCGTGTGCGCCGAGCGGGGTCTTCCTCATCCTCTACGACGACGACTACATCCCCGCCGGTGCCGTCCCCGAGCGCTTCGGGCCGACCCGTGGGCACGGGGACGGGGTCGGCGATCGTGTCGGGTTCGGGGACGGTGCCGGCGGGGACAGCGTCTGCGACGACGATGCCGACGAGGACTGGTTCGATGAGGACTATGCGGGACTGCACCGCGGACTCGTGCGCGCCGCGACCGATGAGATGGCGACGGCGCTCGGCGATGCGGGCATCGCGACCCTGAGCGCGTGGTGGGTGAGCGGCGGACGCTTCGGTCGCATCGACGACGGCGAGGATCCCGGCACCGACATCGCCCTCGCCCAGTCCTCGGCGTGCGCGACCGAGCTCGTCTCGACCGGATCTGCCCCGGCCGCCGGGCCCGCGGACCTCGTCGTCCGACCGGTGGACGCCGAGGCGGCCGCCGAGTACCGCAGCGGCGCCGCCGATCCCCGCCCGAGCGTCGAGGAGAGCTTCGGCCGCCTCGGCGAGATCTATCCGACCCTGCTCGAGATGCGTGCGGGAACGGACGAGTTCGACCGGGAGCGACTCGAGGCGCTCATGACTCCCGACGTGGTCTGCGCCTTCGACCGTCTGCTCGCGGAGAAGTGGTCCAGGGATGCGCTCGAGATGATCCTCAGCTTCGACCACCCCGACTTCCTCCCCAAGCGGATGTGCCGTCTCGCCCCGGCCGAGCTCGCCCGCGCGGCCCGCCGCGCCGGGGCCTCGCGGCTGGCCGCCGAGCAGATGATCGGCCTGTCCGCGCGCGCCCCGCAGCACCGCGACATCCTGCTCGCCATCGACCTGTGCGAGGCGTACGTCCACTGGTCCGGTCCCGAGACGCTCGCGACCGCCTACGGAGTGATCGCGTGGTTCCACTGGTCGCTCGGCGGATCGACCCTGGCCGAGCAGTACGCGTTCGCCGCGCTCGACCACGACCCGCACCATTCGCTGGCCGAACTCCTCGTCTCGGCGATCGGTCAGGGGTTCCTCCCGCAGTGGCTCATGCCCGAACCGCGCCGCCGCGCACCGTTCTGACCGGTGACGATCGGGTTCGTCAGCCGAAGAGCTTGGCCAGGCCGGTGCGTGAACTCAGTCCGGTCTTCTTCAGGGCCTTGGCGATGTGCTCTTCGACGGTGCGCGGGCTGATGACCAGTGTCTCGGCGATCTCCTTGTTGCTCAGGCCGTTGGCCGCCAGCTCGGCGACCTCCCGTTCGCGTTTCGTCAGCGCGCTCACGCCCGTGCGGGAGAGTTCGGCCGATGCCGCGGACTGCGTGCGTCGGGCGCGGGCGAGATGGGCGGGCATGTGGAGGCGATCGAAGATGTCCGCGGCCCTGCGGCTCAGTTCGACGGCTGTCTCGAGGTCGTTGCCTGACTGTTCGAGGAGTTCGGCCTGCATGGTGAGGATCAGGGCCCGTTGCGAACCGAGATCGAACTTCTCCGCCCAGTCGAGTCCGGTCGACAGCAGGGCCCTGGCCTCGTGCGGATGTCCCTCGGTGAGGGCGACGAGTGCGGCGTCGGCGTGACGATAGGCGATCGAGGCGTCGTGGGGATGGAGCGACGGCCTCACCGTCGCCGGGTGCCCGAGCACGGCGGTGAGCCGGGCGGCATTCGTCTCCACGGTGCGTCGCCACCACGCGACCGACGGAGTCGGGGCTTCATCCATGCGGGCCGAGAGGCCCTCGAGTTCGGCGGTGTCCCGACGCCACATCGCCGACTGCACCAGTCCGGAGAGCGCCATGGCGATGAAGTCGGGGGAGCCGAAGCGCACGGCGTCCTCGATGGCCTCCTCTGCGGCGAGCTCGGCTTCGCCGAAGCGTCCTCGGGCGAGGAGGGAGAAGGAGAGTGCGGTTCCGAGATTCGAGCTGATGTCACCGTGTCCGAAACGCCGGGAGATCCGCAGACCCATGGAGGCGAAGTCGATCCCGGATCCGAAGTCGTCGAGCAGGTACGCCGCCCATGCCGCCGAGGCGATCGCATCGATGATCTCGACCGCGTCCTCCGGGGGCAGGGAGGTCACGAGCGGGGGCAGCTCGCGGAACAGGTCCCGTGCTTCGTGGATGAGTCCCTGATTGAGGTTCGAGATGACCTCGAAGCTCAGGGCGGCCGCCCGGTAGCGCAGTTCGTCCCGGGCAATCAGCCTGCGGATGAGTGCTCTGGAGACGGGCGCATCGGTGAGCGTCTGCAGGGCGATGTGCTCCATGACGAGTGCAGGGTCGGCGTCGTCGAGGTGGGTCTCAAGGACGTCGATCGCCGCTTCGGGGTGGCCGAGCATGCGCAGACCCCGCGCGAGGAGGACCCGGATCTGGCTGAGCAAAGAGTCGGGGGCGGGACCATCCGCGGCCGCCTGCAGGCCTTCGGCCATCGTGCGCAGGCGGTCGACGGCCTCGCGGACGCGGCCGCTGAGGAGCTCCGCTCGGCTGAGGAGGATCGCCGCCTCATGGTCGTGCGCCGACGCAGGGGATCGGGTCGCCTCGGCGAGGGGAGCCAGCCACTTCACGACGGTGGCAGGGTCGGAGCCGATCGCGAGTCGGGCTGAATCGATGAGGCGTCGACGTTCGTCGGCGGTGGCGTGGGGGCCGAGCGCCGACAGGTGCGTGGCGCTGGAGAGCGGTGTGTGGCCGGGCAGGTCGAGGACGGTGCGGTGGAGTCTGCGCAGAAGCGCTGGTTCCGCGTTCATCACTGCGCTGTGGGTGACCAGCGGGTGCAGGGTGAGCTGCGGGTTGGGGTCGAGGAGGCCGGTGCCGATGAGCGTGTCGAGAGAGGCCTGGACCGAGGCGTCGGGGATGCCGAGGACGGCGGCGATCTCGGCGGGGGAGCGGCGATCGAGGACGGCGAGGGCGAAGACGACGTCGCGGACTTCGCGGGGAAGCGACTCGATGTCGGCCATGACGACACTCTGGAGAATGGTCGTCCGGTGACTTCGGGCGAGGTCGAGCGCCTCGTCGATCGAGGTCGAGTCCGCGAACCTGCGGAACACGGATGTCAGCGTCGAGGCGAACAAGGGGTTGCCCGCGGCCGTTGCGACGACCAACTCGGTCTGAGCGGGGGTGATGCCGGTGGCGATCTCGCGGATCGCAGCGTCGTCGAGGACGTCGAGGAAGAGCTGTTCGATGTGGGCGCCGAGCGAGCGGGCCTCCTCGAGCAGCTCATGAGGAGCCTGATCCGGGCGGTGGATGGCGATCACGGAGCGGTGGGCGCGGGCCGGCCGGCGCAGGAAGAGGCGGAGGAATTCGGTGCTCGCGGCATCGATCCACTGCGTATCGTCGATGACGAGCACCAGGGGTTTCGCGCCCAGCTGCTGAGCGCAGTCGCGTGCGATGCGGCCGATATAGGACAGATCGAGCAGACGGGCACGATCTTCGTTGAGCAGCTCCGAGATCAGAGGTTGGACCGCTGAGAGCGGTGAGACCTGTGCTGAGCGTGATCCGCGGCAGACGACGACGGTCTCATTCCGGGAGCGACGTCGGTGGAGTGCCGAGGTGACGAGAGTGGATTTGCCGACGCCGATGGATCCGGCGATCTCGAGGAATTGGAGCGGACCAGAGTATTCGCTCGTCGCGGAGTCCAGCCATGCGGAGATCCGGTGGACCTCTGCGGCACGTCCGAGCAACATGGACATCCTTTCGCAGCAAGGAGTGCTGTATTCGATCAGTGACGTTGTCAGGACGTATTCGTGACGCTGTGGGGACAAGGGTGTTCCAAGACTAGTCCAGCTTCGAACGGCTCGGATGCGTCGGGCACGGTCGCAGCCCGAACTGCGGGCAGTTCGGGCCAAATACCCGTAGTAATACGGGTAGGCACCTGAGAATTCGCTCGACAGACTTGGAGAGTTCGCGAACAGTGGGTCGACTCGTCTTCTGCGGAGACGAGTCGCTCGCATGTGTCCTGAGGACATCGTTCGCGGATGTGCTGCCGTGGTTCCCTAAGAAAGGATTGTGCTCCCATGCACAGCAATACCCCTCGGAGGGCAGTGAGATCGCCGAAGACGATCGTCTTCGCGATATTCGCCGTCCTCGCCTTGTTCGCATCCCTGGCTTTCGCATCGAGTGCTGCTTCGGCGGCCGGAAAGCCTCCAGCCGGCACCTATACGGGTTCCAGCGACGCCTACAACGGGGCCACGGTCGAGCTTGTCATCGACAAGGACGGCAACATCACCGAGTTCGATACCGAGAGCTATATCCAGTGCGGACTCTTCCCCACGGCGATGCAGTGGACTGGCATTCCCAAGACCGCGGTGACCGCAGATGTTCCGTTCGACCTCGAATGGCTCTTCAACGAGAACAGCGGTGGCGCCGAGGTGCAGTACCGGTTGGAGAACGTCGTCATCAAGTCCGACGGCACCGCTTCCGGGGAGGGCTATGCTTCGATGCCTTCGCTCGGCTGCCAGGGCTACCGGTTCAACTTCACCGCGAAGAACGAGACTCCGACCCCGAGCTACGACCCGAAGGTGTCGGTGTCGCCGGGGTCGGTGACGGTGTCTGAGTTGGCTGATCCTGGTGTGACTGTGTCGGGTTCGGGGTTCCCTGCGGATGCTGATGTGGTGCTCAATGTTGCCGGTGGTGATGTGGAGACGAAGCGGTCTGATGCGTCGGGGAATGTGTCGTTTGTGTATAAGTCGTCGGGTGCTGCTGAGGGTGAGAAGGCGGTGAAGCTGACGAGTGGTCAGTGGTCGGCGTCGTCGTCGTTCACGGTGACTGCGGATCCGGTGGTGTATGAGCCGAAGGTGTCGGTGTCGCCGGGGTCGGTGACGGTGTCTGAGTTGGCTGATCCTGGTGTGACTGTGTCGGGTTCGGGGTTCCCTGCGGATGCTGATGTGGTGCTCAATGTTGCCGGTGGTGATGTGGAGACGAAGCGGTCTGATGCGTCGGGGAATGTGTCGTTTGTGTATAAGTCGGCGGGTGCTGCTGAGGGTGAGAAGGCGGTGAAGCTGACGAGTGGTCAGTGGTCGGCGTCGTCGTCGTTCACGGTGACTGCGGATCCGGTGGTGTATGAGCCGAAGGTGTCGGTGTCGCCGGGGTCGGTGACGGTGTCTGAGTTGGCTGATCCTGGTGTGACTGTGTCGGGTTCGGGGTTCCCTGCGGATGCTGATGTGGTGCTCAATGTTGCCGGTGGTGATGTGGAGACGAAGCGGTCTGATGCGTCGGGGAATGTGTCGTTTGTGTATAAGTCGTCGGGTGCTGCTGAGGGTGAGAAGGCGGTGAAGCTGACGAGTGGTCAGTGGTCGGCGTCGTCGTCGTTCACGGTGACTGCGGATCCGGTGGTGTATGAGCCGAAGGTGTCGGTGTCGCCGGGGTCGGTGACGGTGTCTGAGTTGGCTGATCCTGGTGTGACTGTGTCGGGTTCGGGGTTCCCTGCGGATGCTGATGTGGTGCTCAATGTTGCCGGTGGTGATGTGGAGACGAAGCGGTCTGATGCGTCGGGGAATGTGTCGTTTGTGTATAAGTCGGCGGGTGCTGCTGAGGGTGAGAAGACCGTGCGTCTGACCAACGGCGAGTTCTCTGCCGTTGCAACCACGACTTTCACAGTCACTGCGGACAACGGCTCGGCCGACGACTCCGGATCCAAGGATGACGCCGGCACTGCGGATGCTTCGGCTTCCGCGGATGACTCCGGATCTAAGGACGTATCCGCTGCGGCTGACGATTCTGGTTCCAAGGACGACGCTGGCACCACGGATGCCTCGGCTTCCGCGGATGACTCGGGATCGAAGGATGACGCCGCGTCGAAGGACGCCAGTGCTTCCGCTGACGACTCGGGATCGAAGGACGACGCCGCGTCGAAGGACGCAACGGCGGCGGCCGACGATTCCGGTTCGCAGGATGATGCCGGCACCACGGATGCCTCGGCTTCTGCGGATGACTCCGGATCCAAGGATGACGCTGCGTCGAAGGACGCAACTGCGGCGGCTGACGACTCGGCTTCGAAGGACGACGCCGGGACCACGGACGCCACTGCATCCGCGGACGACTCGGGATCGAAGGATGACGCCGGCACCACCGATGCCTCGGCTTCAGCGGACGACTCCGGTTCCAAGGACGACGCTGCGTCGAAGGACGCCTCTGCTTCCGCGGACGACTCGGGATCGAAGGACGATGCCGGCACCACGGATGCCTCGGCTTCCGCTGACGACTCCGGTTCCAAGGACGACGCTGCGTCGAAGGACGACTCAGGCTCCAAGGATGACTCGGGATCGAAGGACGACGCCGGCACCACGGATGCGTCAGCTTCCGCGGATGACTCGGGATCGAAGGACGACGCCGGCACCACGGATGCGTCAGCTTCCGCGGATGACTCGGGATCGAAGGATGAATCCGGTTCCAAGGACGACGCCGGCACCACGGATGCCTCGGCTTCCGCGGACGACTTGGGATCGAACGATGACTCAGGCTCCAAGGACGATTCGGGGTCCAAGAATGATGCCGGCTCGAAGGACGACTCAGGCTCCAAGGATGACTCGGGATCGACGGGCGGTTCGTCTGCTGCTTCGGATTCCGACTCGGGATCTGCCTCGTCAGCCGGCTCTGGTGCCGGGGGAGGTTCGTCCTCTGCAGCCGGTGAATCCTCTGCCGGCAGCGGTGCAGCTTCGGACGGTGGCGACCTGCCGCGAACAGGTGGGGCGCCACTAGGCCTGGTGGGCATCGGAGCTCTGCTGCTGATCGCGGGTGCTGCCGCTTTCGTCCTCGCACGTCGACGGAACTGATCACCTCAGCCGCGTCGAGAAGATTCACGCCCGCGCGTCGCGTGAAGTGAACGGTCGTGACTCGAGTTCTCCTCTCAGGAGGACAGGGTCACGGCCGATTCGCTGTTGACTCCAACCAGGTCGCCCCGTGTTCGGAGGCGGAATCCTTCGCGCTCCGAGGGGTCACACCACCAGTCACCGCTGGTGCGAAATCATCCCCGTGCAGAGGGATGAATTGCCGGTACAGGTATGACAAGACGAACTCCGCCGAGGTTGTGGCGTTCCGGGGCTGTCATCGTGCCGCGGGTGCGCGGCGTTGCTCCGGGGATGAAACGGTCTGCCGGCTGCTCTCCGACCCGGGTCACGGCTCCGACCTTCGACGAACGAGGTGTCCATCGACGGCCGACCGGCGAGCGAAACCGCGCGGAGAAATGGACAGCACAAGGAATAACGTGCGAGGATTGTGCGTTGACCCTGTCATTGCATATTGGGAGAGTTGTGCGCTCCTCCCAACGGACACGAACTCTGTGCCCCCTTGACAAGGGTCTTAGTAATGTCCTGGTGCAATCGGGAAGTATGAACGCTCGCGAAAGGTGTACACGTGCCGACAGTCGACAGGAAAACGGTGACTGAGGAGTCCGAGGCCACGTCCGCGACGACGTCCACGGGTGGCTCCACGACCACAGCGGCGAAGGGGAAGAAGACGACGAAGACGTCGACGACCACGCGAGCGAAGACGACAGCGGCGAAGAAGTCGACGGCCGAGAAGAAGACGACCGCGAAGTCGACGGCTGCGAAGAAGACCACCACGACCAAGAAGGCGGCGGAGAAGACTCCCGCTGACGACACCGATTCGGCGACGACCGAGACGACGAAGAAGGCACCGGCGAAGAAGACCGCCGCGAAGAAGACCGCGACGGCGAAGAAGACGACGGCCGCGAAGAAGACCGCTGAGCCGAGCGAAGAGACGAACACGAAGAAGAAGTCCGACGCGGACCTCGAGTCGACCGAAGAGGTCGAGCCGACCGCGGATGCACTCGCCACCGAGCTCAGCCCCTCCGAATCGACGGAGACGAAGAACTCCGAGGAGAAGGAGAAGAACGCCGCGGTCACCGAGGCCGGCGGCTTCATCGTCTCCGACGCCGATGAGGACGACGCGCCTGCCCAGCAGGTCGTCTCCGCGGGTGCGACCGCCGACCCGGTCAAGGACTACCTCAAGCAGATCGGCAAGGTCGCACTCCTCAACGCCGCCGAGGAGGTCGACCTCGCCAAGCGCATCGAAGCCGGGATGTACGCCGAGCACCTCCTCGAGGAGGGCGAGGTGAGCGACCCGCGTCTGACGATGGACTACAAGTGGATCATCCACGACGGTCGGATCGCGAAGAATCACCTCCTCGAAGCGAACCTCCGTCTCGTCGTCTCGCTCGCCAAGCGCTACACGGGTCGCGGCATGCTTTTCCTCGACCTCATCCAGGAAGGCAACCTCGGCCTCATCCGCGCCGTGGAGAAGTTCGACTACACGAAGGGCTTCAAGTTCTCGACGTACGCGACGTGGTGGATCCGTCAGGCGATCACCCGCGCCATGGCCGACCAGGCGCGCACGATCCGCATCCCGGTCCACATGGTCGAGGTCATCAACAAGCTCGCCCGTGTCCAGCGCCAGATGCTCCAGGACCTCGGCCGTGAGCCGAGCCCCGAAGAGCTCGCGAAGGAACTCGACATGACGCCCGAACGCGTCGTCGAAGTGCAGAAGTACGGCCGCGAGCCCATCTCCCTGCACACGCCCCTCGGCGAGGACGGCGACTCCGAGTTCGGTGACCTCATCGAGGACTCCGAAGCCGTCGTGCCCTCGGACTCGGTGAGCTTCACCCTCCTCCAGGAGCAGCTCCACTCTGTCCTCGACACGCTCTCCGAGCGCGAGGCCGGCGTCGTCTCGATGCGCTTCGGCCTCAACGACGGTCAGCCGAAGACCCTCGACGAGATCGGCAAGGTCTACGGGGTGACCCGCGAGCGGATCCGCCAGATCGAATCGAAGACGATGGCGAAGCTGCGCCATCCTTCGCGTTCACAGGTTCTGCGCGACTACCTCGACTGATCACGCTCACAGCTGCGACGACGTCGGGCACGGCACATTCCGGTGCCGTGCCCGACGTCGTCGCGTTTCCCGCGCGGGACTGTGCAATGGCGGCTGCTCTCGACCCCTGTGCCCGCCGCCGTCTGCAGTCCCGGGTCTCCGTGCCGCACCTCAGCCGGCGCCGATCGTCAGAACCAGTCGTCGATCCCCGCAGCGATCGCCTCGGCGTAGCGCCGCTGTCCGTCCTCGGATTCCATCACCTTCGCCTCGTCGCGATTGCGCATCTCCCCGCATTCGACGATGATCGCAGGCACCGAGGCGTTGTTGAGTCCGGCGAGGTCGGGACGCGGACTGATCGCCTCCTTGCCGTAGGCCCGATTCGGGGTGAACGACTCGGCCATCGCCGCGCTCACGGACGTCGCGAGGGCGTTCGACTGCTCCTCGAGTTCGGGACTCGTCCCGGGATCGGCGACGATGACGTGGAATCCCTTCGTCCTGCTCGACTCACTGCCGTTGGCGTGGATGCTCACGAGCGCGTCGGCCCCATCGGCGAACGTGCCGCGTTCGTCGACGCACGGTCCGACGCCGTCATCGTCGTCGCGGCTCATGATCACTCTCGCGCCCTTGGATTCGAGGTTCTCGGAGAGCAGCTGGGCCACCGCCCACGTGAACGCGGATTCCGTGTATCCGTCGTCGGTGGCTGTGCCCGTCGTGTTGCATGCCTTCGTCCCACCGCGCCCGTCGGGGACCTGTCGGGCGATCTCGTCGGGGTGCGCGGCATTGCCGCCGTTGTGCCCGGGGTCGAGGGCGATGGTCCGCCCCGCCAATGCGTCGTTCGGTGGGGTCGCCGTCGCCGAGGTGGATGTGGCCAACGGCTCCGGAGCGACCGAGGTCGGGTCGGCGGTGGGGGAGGCTCCCTGTGCGCAACCGGTGAGCATCGCCGCCGTGACGAGGGTGCTCGCCCAGGCGAGCGTGCCGCGGGGCGGGTGCGAGGTGCGGCGCCGAGCTGTCATGAGCCCATTGTCCCAGCATTCCCCGCCGACACGGTGCCCCCGCAGCCGGGTGCCGCGGAGTCGGACGATTAGAATTCAATCGAACGAGAGGAAGAGTGTGGAAGAGGAAAGCTACGGCGCCCGCCATCTGTCCGTCCTGTCCGGCCTCGAGGCCGTGCGGAAGCGGCCGGGCATGTACATCGGAACGACCGACTCCCGAGGGCTCATGCACTGCCTGTGGGAGATCATCGACAACGCCGTCGACGAAGCCCTCGGCGGGTTCGGCTCGTCCATCCTCATCGAACTCGAACCCGACGGCTCCGTCGCCGTGACCGACCACGGTCGCGGCATCCCCGTCGACATCGAACCGAAGACCGGGCTGACCGGGGTCGAGGTCGTCATGACCAAGCTCCACGCCGGCGGCAAGTTCGGCGGCTCCTCCTACGCCGCGTCCGGCGGACTCCACGGCGTCGGCGCGTCCGTCGTCAACGCCCTGTCCTCGCGCCTCGACGTCGAGGTCACCCGCGGGTCGAAGGTCCACAAGATGTCCTTCCGCCGCGGCGTGCCCGGACGCTTCGACGACTCCGGCGGCACCCCGAGCCCGGACAGCCCGTTCGAGGAGTTCCACGAGGCGACCGGCCTCGAGATCGTCGGCAAGGCCAAGCGCGGGGTCACCGGCACGAAGGTCCACTACTGGGCCGACCCGCAGATCTTCCTCGGCAGCGCCCAGTTCGACTACCAGCACCTCGTCGAACGCGCCCGGCAGACGGCGTTCCTCGTCCCCGGACTCGAACTCACCATCGTCGACCGGCGCGGTGTCGCCCGCGACGAGACCGGTGAGGTCATCGCCGAACGGGTCGAGGACTTCCGGTTCGACGGCGGAATCACCGAGTTCGTCGACCACCTCTCGATCGACCCGCCGATCACCGACACCTGGCGGATGCAGTCGACGGGATCGTTCAAGGAGACCGTACCCGTCCTCGACTCCTCGGGGCACCTCGTGTCCAAGGAGGTCGAACGCGAGGTCGGCGTCGACGTCGCCCTGCGCTGGGGCACCGGCTACGACACGAAGATCAAGAGCTTCGTCAACGTCGTCTCCACCCCGCACGGCGGCACCCACCTCGCCGGCTTCGAACAGGCCACCCTCAAGGCGATGCGCAAAGCGGTCGAGGCCAATGCGCGCAAGCTCAAGCTCGGCAAGGACCGTCTCGAGAAGGACGACGTCCTCGCCGGGCTCACCGCCGTCGTCACGGTCCAACTCGCCGAACCCCAGTTCGAGGGGCAGACGAAGGAGGTCCTCGGCACCGCCGCGGTCCGCCAGATCGTCGCGAAGACCGTCGAGGCACAGCTCGGGGCCATCCTCACCTCGTCCAAGCGTGCGGAGAAGCAGCAGGCCGCCGTCCTCATGGAGAAGGTCGTCGCCGAGCTCAAATCCCGGATCTCCGCGCGCACCCATAAGGAGAACCAGCGCCGGAAGACCGCGCTCGAGGCGTCCTCGCTGCCCGCGAAGCTCTACGACTGCCGTGACAACGGAGTCGAGAGCACGGAGCTCTTCATCGTCGAGGGCGATTCGGCGATGGGCACGGCGAAAGCCGCCCGCAACTCCGACTACCAGGCGCTCTTCCCGATCCGCGGGAAGATCCTCAACGTCCAGAAGGCCTCGTTGGCCGATATGCTCGCCAACGTCGAATGCGCGGCCCTCATCCAGGTCATCGGCGCCGGCTCGGGCCGCAGCTTCGACCTCGAGTCGGCCCGCTACGGTCGCGTCATCATCATGACCGATGCCGATGTCGACGGCGCCCACATCAGGACGCTGCTGCTCACGCTCTTCTTCCGGTACATGAAGCCGCTCGTCGAGGAGGGTCGTGTCTTCGCGGCCGTCCCGCCTCTGCACCGGGTCGAGATCGTGACCAAGCGCGGAACGCCCAACGAGATCGTCTACACGTACTCCGAGGCCGAACTCCATGCGCTTCTCAAGAAGCTCGACAAGTCGAAGAAGACGTACAAGGAGCCGATCCAGCGCTACAAGGGCCTCGGCGAGATGGATGCCGACCAGCTCGCGGAGACGACGATGGATCCCGCCGACCGAACCCTGCGGAGGGTGACGATGGCCGACGCCGAGGCGGCCGAGCGGACCTTCGAACTCCTCATGGGCTCATCCGTGGGCCCCCGGAAGGAATTCATCGTCTCCGGCGCCGCGATCCTCGACGCCGAGCGCATCGACAGCTGAGACCGCCCCGAGCGTCCGAGCGTGCGCGTCTGCCCGCCGCCTGCTCAGAACAGGGCGGGCACGGGGACGAAGAGGAGCGCCGTGGGGATGAGCAGCAGCCCGGCGGCTGCCAGGCACGAGAACAGCCGGACCACGGCCCTGGCAGGATGGCGAGGCTGGGAGAGGCGCTGGATGCGCTCGGCGCTCAGCTCTTCCCGGTGCTCGGGGCTGATTCTGGCAGCCGCGGACACCGCGCGGGCGAGCACGGCCGGGTCGACACGGTCGCGGGCCTGATCGTCGGCCATGAACTCGATGAGCCGGTTGACCGAGTTCAGCCCGATCGCCGTCGCCGAGAAGAACGGCAGCGCCCGATGCCAGGCCGCGAAGGGAATGACAAGGATATCGTGACGAAAATCGAGATGGGCCTTCTCGTGCGCGATGACCGCCGAACGCTCGTCCTCGCTGAGAACCTCAAGAAGCCCTGTTGAGAGCACGGCTGTGCCCTTTCTCGGGCCCTGCGGCAGACAGTACGCCACCGCCTCGTCGGAACTGATGATGCGAGTGTCGGGATAGTTCTGGGATGGTTCGCTGAGCAGGTGTAATATCTCGGCATGACGCAGTCGAGTCCTCCGCGCTGAGTAGAACGTCAGCGCCAGGCAGCCGAGGAGGCGCCCGATCAGCACGAGTGCGATGATGAGGAAGATCCACGCGAAGATCGAGAGCTTCGCGTGGGATTCGCCGCGCACCAGGTCCCAGAGCCCGTCGGGGAGGCTCGTCGCCTCCGGGTCGACGGCGAAGGCGAGTGCGGCTCCGATGAGGGAGAGGCCTCCGGAGAGCCCGACGGCCTGCCAGAGGATGACTTCGGAGATCGGATCGCTGCGGAATCGTCGCAGCAGCGCAGGCACGGGCCATGCGAGGAGGAATGCGAGGATCGCCAGAAGGCATCCCACGAAGATCATGGTGGAACTCGGTCCGCCGTCAGGAACGCGACGAGTGGTTGCGTCCGAGCAGGTTCCGCAGGGTCTTCTCGTCGGCTTCGGTCACGGTGCCGAGGAAGCGGGCGAGGACGGCTTGCCGGTCCGGGGCCTGCGAGAGGACCTCGGTCATGAGTTCGGCGACGTGGTCCTCACGCGTCGACACCGCGATGTAGCGATGGGGGCGGACACTGCGGTCGCGGGTGACGAAGCCCTTCTTCTCCAAGCGTGTGAGCACGGTGTGGATCGTGGTCAGTGCGAGGTCACGATCGGCGAGGGCGTCGCGCAGCTCAGCCGCGCTCAGTCCGTCGTCGTGGACCCAGATGGCGTCCATGACGCTGCGTTCGAGTTCGCCCAGTGTGCCCACGATTCCCTTGTCCTTCGATATGGTCATTCGCCTTGTCCGCTCATTCTACCTCTACGCATTGTCGAATTCCATGTGAGGTCGACCTCCGTGTGGCGGGAGTTTCTCCTGGTG
Source organism: Brevibacterium sp. K72 (assembly GCF_050562175.1). Classification (NCBI taxonomy): domain Bacteria; kingdom Bacillati; phylum Actinomycetota; class Actinomycetes; order Micrococcales; family Brevibacteriaceae; genus Brevibacterium; species Brevibacterium sp. K72. The sequence goes on along the minus strand of NZ_CP191582.1, from coordinate 3,214,905 downwards.
CCGCCGTGTCTGCGACGGCGACGGCGCAGATGTCAGGACGTGATGAGTCGCACTGTGAGACGTTGTCCAACCGACTTCTACCGGGCGTAGAATTCTACGTGTTGTAGAAAGATTCCCTCGACGACAGGATTGGAGAAGCCCATGGAACTGGATCCGGTGCTCATCGGCCGTTGGCAGTTCGGCATCACCACGGTCTACCACTTCTGGATGGTTCCGCTCACCCTCGGGCTCGGCATGCTCGTCGCGATCCTCCAGACCATCTACCACCGCACGGGCAACGAGGTCTACCTGCGGGCGACGAAGTTCTTCGGCAAGCTCTTCCTCATCAACTTCATCATGGGCGTGGCCACCGGTCTCGTCCAGGAATTCCAGTTCGGCATGGCCTGGAGCGAATACTCCCGCTTCGTCGGCGACGTCTTCGGTGCCCCGCTGGCGATGGAGGCTCTGCTCGCCTTCTTCCTCGAATCGACGTTCCTCGGCATGTGGATCTTCGGCTGGGGACGACTGCCGCGCTGGCTCCACCTGACCGCGCTGTGGTGCGCGGTCATCGGCTCGTGGATCTCAGCGTTCTTCATCATCGTCGCGAACTCGTGGATGCAGCACCCCGTCGGCGTCGAACTCGTCGACGGCAAGCCCGTGATGACCGATGTCTGGGCGGTGCTCGGCAACAACACCGCGATCGCGGCCTACACCCACACCCTCTTCGGCGCCCTCGCCGTCGGCGGCAGCTTCCTCGTCGGCATCTCGTGGTACCACCTCTACCGTCGGCGCAAGGACGGCATCGACTCCGTCGGAGCCGACGGCAAGGTCATCGTCGGCAGCGCTGCGGACGTTCCCGGACGCGACAAGATCGACTACAAGGTGTGGATCACCTCTCTGCGGATCGGAGCGATCACCGGCATCATCGCCTTCGCCGGCGTCTCGATCACCGGCGACATCCAGGCCAAGCTCATGTTCGAGCAGCAGCCGATGAAGATGGCCTCGGCCGAGGGCGCCTGCCACGACGGCACCGAGTTCTCTGTGCTCACGATCGGCGACCCCGCCTCGAACAAGTGCTCCGAGGTCCAGAACGTCCTCGAGATCCCGGGTCTGCTCTCGTTCCTCGCCAACGGCGACTTCGAGACTCCCGTCCACGGTGTCACGACGCTGCTGCCGGAGTACCAGGAGCGCTACGGCACGACGATCCCCGACGATCCGCGCTACGGCGAGCATGCGGGCGAGCCGATCAACTACCAGCCCATCATGATCGTCACGTACTGGGGCTTCCGCGCCATGATCGGCTTCGGCATCATCGCCGCCGGTGTCTGCGTCGTCGGACTGTGGCTCACCCGCAAGGGGACGGTGCCGACCTCGACCTGGCTGATGCGCGGGGCGCTGCTGGCGATCGCCGCGCCGTTCATCGCGAACTCGGCCGGGTGGATCTTCACCGAGATGGGCCGTCAGCCCTTCGTCGTCGCTCCGAACCCGGCGCAGCTCGACGGGGTGTACATGTTCACCCAGGCCGCGCTCTCGCCCCAGGTGACGCCGGCGATGCTGCTGTTCTCGCTGATCAGCCTCACCCTCGTCTACGGCGGACTGATGGTCGTCGAGCTCAAACTGCTCACGAAGTACATCAGGGGAGGGGTCGCCTCGGCGATGCCCGAACTCGCCGAGTCCAATCACAAACCGACCATCACCGGCAAAGACGACGACGTTCTGTCGTTCGCCTACTGAGGAGGAGAAGACCGATGGAGATTCTTGCGACGATCTGGTTCGTCCTCATCGCAGTCCTGTGGATCGGATACCTCTTCCTCGACGGGTTCGATCTCGGCGTCGGCATGCTCATGCCGATCTTCACCAAGGACGAGCGCGGCAAGCGCGTCCTGCTCAATTCGATCGGTCCCGTCTGGGACGGCAACGAGGTGTGGCTGATCACCGCCGGCGGGGCGATGTTCGCGGCGTTCCCGCATTGGTACGCCTCGCTCTTCAGCGCCCTCTACATCCCGCTCACGCTCTGCCTGCTCGGGCTGATCTTCCGTGCCGTGGCCATCGAGTACCGCGGCAAGGGCCACACCCAGCGGTGGCTGACGTTCTGGACCTGGGCGATGGCGATCGGCTCGACGGTCACCGCCTTCCTCATCGGCGCCCTCCTCGTGACCACGACGACAGGTCTGCCGCTCAATGAGAACGGCGACCTCGTCGGCGGAGCCTTCGCGTGGTTCGGCTGGCCTGCCGTCCTCGGCGGTCTCGCCGGGGTGACCTTCTGCTTCGTCCACGGCCTCCTCTTCCTCACGCTCAAGACCGAAGGCGAACTGCGGGCGAAGGCCCGGCGCTGGGCGACGAAGTCGATGCTCGTGTGCTCCGTGCCGATGCTCATCTGGTTCGTCCTCGCGATTCTCAACCGCACGTGGCTCGTCGTGCCCGTCGGCATCGCCGTCGTCGCGATCATCGCAGCATACGTTGCGATCCGCGCGGGGGCGGAGAAGAAGGCGTTCTTCCTCCATGGGCTCTTCCTCCTCGCGGGCATGGCCGCCGTCTTCACCGGCGTCTACCCGAACGTCCTGCCCTCGACGCTCGATCCGGCGTTCTCGCTGACCGTGGGCACTGCCTCGTCGTCGGACTACACCCTCGGCGTCATGCTCATCGTCACCGCGATCTTCCTGCCGATCGTCATCGGCTACCAGATCTACAGCTACCGGCACTTCCTCAACCGGATCGCCGAATCGCACATCCCCGACGCCCACCGGGTGCCGGCGGCGATCCGCTCGTGAGCTCACCGCTCGGGATCCTCCTGTCCCTGCCCGGGGGCAGGAGGTCCCTCGTCCTCGCTCTCACCTCGGCCGCCGTCCGCGCGGTCGGCATCGTCTTCATCGCCGAGGCGCTCGTGCGCACGATCCTCGACCTCGGGCCCGTCCCGCTCTGGGTCGTCCTCGGCGTGCTCGGGGCGGCCCTGCGCGGGGCGAGCCTGTGGGCCGACCACAGCCTGGGAACCGCGCAGTCCGCCGCTGCCAAGCGAGGGCTGCGCTCCCGGATCCTCGGGACTCTGCTGCGCCGCCCCGGCCAGCCGCGCGCGAAGGCCGCGGTCACCGTCACCCGCGGCATCGACGACCTCGACGACTACTTCACCACCGTCGTCCCCGCCCTCGCGCAGGCCGCGATCGTCCCGGCCGTCCTCCTCGTGCGGATCGTCTTCGCCGATGTGCTCTCGGCGATCATCATCGTCCTCTGCCTCCCGCTCGTGCCGTTCTTCATGATCCTCATCGGCCGCTACACCGAGGAGACGACGAAGCAGAGCATCCGCGCCCTCGAACGGCTCTCGGACCACCTCGCCGAGCTCGCCGAGGGACTGCCCGTCCTCATCGGCCTCGGCCGCTCCCGGGAGCACGCGCGCACCCTGCGACGTCTCAGCGACGACTACCATGCGGCGAGTCTGACGACTCTGCGCGTCGCCTTCCTCTCCAGCCTCGCCCTCGAACTCATCGCGACGATCTCCGTCGCCCTCGTCGCCGTCGTCATCGGCGTCCGACTCGTGTCCGGGTCGATGGAGCTCAGTGACGGACTCCTCGCCCTGCTGCTGGCCCCCGAGTGCTTCATGCCGCTGCGGGCCCTCGGGGCCGGCTTCCACGCCAGTGAGAACGGTCGGGACGCCTTCGAGCGTGCCCACACCCTGCTCGACGACCCCGACCGCACGAGGGAGGACGCCGTCCCCGGCGACCGCGCCGGCGCCTCGGCGACGGGAGGCGACCACCGGGCCGTCTACGCCGACGGCACGACGATCACCTGGGCGGACACGATGCCGACGGAACCCGGGATCACTGCCGTGCTCGGTCCCTCGGGGGCGGGGAAGACGACGGTGCTCTCAGCGCTCACGGGCAGCCTGCCCGAAGGTGCGGAGACGACGATCGCCTCCCAGCGGGCCGCCCTCGTCCCGCAGAGCCCGCGGACCTTCGGCGCGACCGTCGGCGAGGAGCTTGCAACCTTCGGGCTCTCAGACGACGACGCGACCGCTGCCCTGCGAGAGGCGGGGCTGCCTGTCGACGGCGACCAGGCGACGGCGGCGCTCAGTCCCGGTCAGCTGCGCCGGCTCGCCCTCGTCCGCCTCCGCGCCCGGATGCGGGAGGACGCCGATCTGCTCGTCCTCGACGAACCCACCGCCCACCTCGACGACGACAATGCGGAGATCATCATCGCCATGATCGCCGAGGCGGCCAAGCACACCCGGGTCGTCCTCGCCAGCCATGACCCGCGGGTCCTCGCCCTCGCCACGGACACGATCACCCCGGTCCTCGGCCGGGCGGAGACGGCACCGGCGACCGATGGGGACAGGGGGCGCACGGGAGTCCCGAGCGCCTCGGGGGCAGCGAAGACCGCCTCATCGCACACCGCCGGCCCGAACACCGGAACGACAGCGGATGTCGCGAGCCCGCCTCCCTCGGGTGCCGGCCCGGCGGGGCCTGCGACCGACACCGAGCGCACGGCACAGCGCAGCGCGCAGGCTCGGATCGACGCGTCGTCGCGGACCCACGGAGGACCCGGCACCCTCCGCGCCCGCTGGAGGACGCTGCGGGCGACCCTGCCGCTGTTCACCGGCACCATGGCCATCGCCCTGCTCACCGCGTGCGCGGCGAGCCTCGCGGCGATCTCGCTCACCGCCGTCTCCGCGTGGCTCATCGTCGAGGCCTCGTACGGTCCTCCGATCATGACGCTGCTCGTCGCGATCGTCGGCGTGCGCTTCTTCGGTCTGTGCCGCTCCGTCCTGCTCTACGTGAGCCGGCTCCACCTCCACTCGGCGGTCTTCGGTGCGCTCGGACGGCTGCGCTCGGTGCTGTGGACGCACTTCACACAGGCCGGGATGAGCGACCGGAAGATGCTCTCCTCGGACACGGCGCTGGCGACGATGGTCGCCGACGCCGACGAAGTCCGCGACCTCGTGCCCCGCACGCTCTTCCCGCCCGTCGTCACAGCCCTCGTCGTCACCGCCGTGATCATCGCCGCAGCGATCCTCGACCCGGCCTCCGTGCCCGTCATCGTCGTCCTCGGCATCATCAACGTCATCGTCGTCCCACTCGTCTTCGTCCGGGCCGAGGGCGTGCTCGCGAACCGCATCCACGTCGGTCGGGCCATGGTCCTCTCGCTCCTCACCCGTGCCCTCGGTGCGAAGGCCGACCTGCGCGCCAACGGCGCCGAGGACGCGGTGCTCGACCGACTCGCCGAGGCCGAGGACGACCTCGAGTCCGCGCAGAAGAGGTCGGCGCGCCACCTCGGCGCCGCTCAACTGTGGATCGAGGCCTCGACCGTGCTCGCGGCGATCGTCATCGCACTGACCTCGGGCGCTCCCACGGAGATCCTCGCCGTCGTCGTCCTCAGCACCTTCGGCCTCGCCGACGTCTTCGCCTCCGCCCTGGGGGCGTGGCGGCAGATGCCCGCTCTCGGCATCGCCCTCGACCGGCTCCCGCCCGTCACCGCCGCCGCTGAGTCCGAGCTCGCCGAGGCGGATCCGGCCGAGTCCGAGGAGACCGAGGCCCACCCCGCCGAGGCGGCCCGGACAGAGTCCGAGGCCTGGGAGCCGGATCGTGCGCCCCTGACCGAGCTCGAGCTCGCCGACGTCTCGGTGGGCTGGGACGGCGTGCCCGTGCTCGAGGACCTCGCTCTCACGGCAGATGCCACCGCGTGGACCGTCGTGTGCGGGGAGAGCGGCAGCGGGAAGACGACGACTGTGAGCGTTCTCCTGCGCTTCCTCGACCCCTGGTCGGGCACCTACTCGGCCGAAGAGGGGGACGGCGGGCGCATCGATGTCCTCGCCCTCGGTCCCGAGGAGCTCGCCGGGCGCATCGCGTGGTGTCCGCAGGAGGCGCACGTCTTCAGGTCGACGGTGCGCGGCAACCTCGCCCTGGCCTCGCGACGGGTCCCCGACGATGAGGCGATGTTCTCAGCCCTGCGTGCGGCAGGCCTCGGGCATTGGGCGACCCCGGCCGGTCTCGACCGGTGGGTCGGTGACCACGGTGGAGAGATCTCCGGCGGCGAGCGGCAGCGGCTGGCGATCGCCCGCACCCTGCTCACCGGGGCCGAGGTCATCGTCCTCGACGAACCGACGGCCCACCTCGACGAGGGAACCGCGCACCGCCTCATCGACGACCTGCGTACCAGCCTGAGCGATCACACGGTCATCATGGTCACCCATGATCACAGCCTGGTGGCCGCGGGCGACCGGGTGGAGCAGCTGGGGACGGAGGTCAGTCCCGCTTCGATCCGAACATGATCTCGTCCCAGCTGGGGATCGAGGCGCGGCTGCTCTTCTTCTTCGCCCGCGACTCGGACTCCTTGGACTCGGGCTCCTTGGGGGAGGGCACGCCGTCGCTGACACCGGGCTCGTTGAGCAGGGAGAGCTGATTGTCGTCGTCGAAGGTCCCGACCTCCTGGGTCGGCTCCTGCTCGTCCTCACCGGAGACGTGATCCGCCTCGGCGGGGGAGCGGGACTCGAACGCGAGGACCTCGTCATCGGTGGCATCGGCGGGACGGCCGGGGGCGGTGTGAGCGCCCTGCGGATGGGTCTCGGGATCCTCGGTCACCGCGCGCAGACGGCCCCGAGGCTCCTCGTCGTCGTCATGCCGGGTCCGGCGACGGCGGAGGTTCTCCAGGATCCGACCCGTCTCGGCCTGATGGTCGCTCAGTGTGGCCGGACGCTCCTGGGAGCGTGATGCCACCTCCGCCTCGGCGGGGGGAGTCTCGATCTCCTCGGTGGTGCGGCGGCGCTCCCCGTTCGAGCTGTAGCCGGGGATCGGTCCGGTGTCGGTGGGTCCGGAGTCGGCGAGCCACTTCGCCTCGTCGTCGAGGGCGGTGAGCGAACCCCGGTAGTAGTTCCATCCGGCGGTCCGCTTGCGGTCGGCGGCGGTGAAGCTGAGCTCGACGTACCAGTTGCCGTCCTGCTGCTTCCAGGCGTCCCAGTCCATCGTCTCGATGTCGACGTCGCGCATCGCCAGGCGGGTCTGGGCGAGCTCGACGAGGGGGGTCGGATCGCCGTTGGGATCGTGGTCGGAGTAGATGGGATGCCGGCTCGCGGTGTGCGCCATGTGCGCGCGTTCGGCGAGCGCCGGACGTTCGTACGTGCGGACCTGGTCGGGATCGGCGCCGGTGGCGGAGATGACCTCCTCGGCGCTCATGCCGCCGCGGATCATCGCCTGGATGTCGCGGGGGCGCACGGGCGCATCGGAGCGCACCACGGCCCTGTCCTTGCGCACAGCCGCATAGAGCGACTCGTCGAGTGCCAGTCTGTACTGCGCCCCGGAGTCATCGCCGAGGAGCAGATGTGTGCCGTCGGCGTCGACCCCGTGCAAGATCAGTTCACGCATTCGCCTTCGCTCCTTGTCATCGCTTCTCACCCTGCATCGTGTCACGTCCGAGCCCTCGAAGCCCGCAGATTTCCGCGCGAGTCGCGAAATCCGGCGCCCTCGTGAGTCGGATCCGCTCAGGGTGCGGACAGCGGGCGGCGGAGGACTGCAGCCTGTAAAATCGCAGTCGTGAATACGACAGCTCCCATCGACACCATCGTCCTCATGTCCTTCGGCGGACCGGAAGCTCCCGAGGAGGTGGTTCCCTTCCTCAAGAACGTCACCGCAGGCCGCGGCATCCCCGACGAGCGGCTCGAGGAGGTGGGGGAGCACTACTACGGATTCGGGGGGAAGTCCCCGATCAACGACCAGAACAAGGCGCTGCTCGCGGCGCTGCGGGACGAGATCGGGCGCCGTCACCTCGACCTTCCCATCGTGTGGGGCAACCGGAACTGGACGCCCTACCTCACCGACGTCGCCCGCGACGAGGCGAAGGCCGGTCGCAGCCGCTTCCTCGCGATCGACACCTCGGCGTACTCCTCCTACTCCTCGTGCCGCCAGTACCGCGAGGACTTCGCCGGCACCGTGGATACGCTGGCCGCGGAGGGCGTCGAGGTGAGCTTCGACAAGATCCGCCAGTTCTACAACCACCCCGGCTACGCCGAGGCCTGCGCCGAGCTCCTCGGGGAGGGGCTGACCGACTTCGCCGGACAGGTCGGGGAGCTCGACCCGCAGCGGCACCGCATCCTCTTCGTCACGCATTCGATCCCCGACGTCATGCAGGCCGCCTCGGAGGTCGAAACCGTCGGCTACCGGGCTGAGCACGAAGAGCTCATGGCGTGGCTGCTCGACGGGCTCGAGGCCGGTCAGCGCCTGCCCGCCGAACTCGTCTACTGCTCGCGGTCGGGACCGCCTTCGATGCCGTGGCTCGAGCCCGACGTCAACGACCGGATGACCGAACTCGCCGCGGAGGGCGTCACCGGCGTCGTCCTCGTGCCCATCGGGTTCATCTCCGACCACATGGAGGTCGCCTTCGACCTCGACACCGAGGCGAAGGCGACGGCCGCCGACCTCGGGCTCGCGTTCACCCGCGTCGCCACCGTCGGGACCCACCCGCGCTTCGTCTCCGGGCTCGTCGACCTCGTCGAGGAGCGGCTCGCACAGCTGCGCGGGGAGTCCGTCGAGACGCCCGCGCTGCCGGGCACGACGCCGCTGTCCCCCGGCAGCGGCGCGTGCAGCATCGCGTGCTGCCGCGGCCGCGCCGACAAGCCCACGCTGCCGAACTGGGCGCCTGCTGCCGGGTGAGATCTCTCTCATTCACGCCGGCCGTCGCTTTGCGAGGCGAGGAACGTCCGAAAAGTGACGGCGGGCTTGAGCGAGCGCGGGTTCGCGCTCGACAGAGCATGCGCACGGACAGCGCGTACGCAGGAAGGCGGGTGCCCTCGGGCACCCGCCTTCCGTCGTTCCACCGCCTCGGTGGTGGGACTCAGCTCTGCTCTTCAGGCTCCGGGATCACCGGCAGCGCACCGGTCTCGGCCTTGATGACCTCGACGATGGGCCCGGTGTCGACGTCGTTGCGGTCGGCGAGTTCGAGGAGGTTCTCGAGGTCGTCGATGAGGTTCTCGACGAGGTAGTCGTCTCCGGCTGATCGGGCATCCTGCAAGCGGTGACGAACATCGTCGATCCTGCTGTCCAGCTGCTCTGCGAATTCACTCATCGTGCATCCGTCCTTCCGGGAATAGTCGGTCGGGGATGAGCGGAGTCATCGCCGACGTGTGTTCGGTGCTCGTCGAAATCCGGCGCACGCGCACGGCATCGTCCTCTGCATTCTGACAGAGCTTTTCGAGAGTCGTATGTGTGAGCGTCATAAGGTGACGAGAATCACCGTGACAGGTTATCATCTGCTCTTGCCAATGGGTGCCATGCAGTGCACAATGCTGGGGACACGATAGGCGACAGGGGCTGAAACTCCATTTCAGCACACCCGACAGAGAGCGATGAGGCCATATGGCAACCGATTACGACGCACCTCGCAAGCACGACGACGAAATCAAGAGCGACTCGATCGAGCAGCTCAAGGCGCAGCGCTCGCAGGCCCAGGCGAGCAAGATCGACGAGGACGAGACGGCGGCCGCCGAAGGGTTCGAACTCCCGGGAGCCGACCTGTCGAACGAAGAGCTCTCCGTCCGCGTGCTTCCGAAGCAGAACGACGAATTCACGTGCATGGAGTGCTTCCTCGTCCGTCACCGCTCGCAGCTGGCCAGCGATGAGGGCGGAATCCTCATCTGCACGGACTGCGCAGGCTGAGCCTCACCTCGTCGACGTCGTCAACGCGCCCCCATTCGGGGCGCGTTTTCGTTTTCCCGGGACGCAGCCGAGCCGGGCGGGCTCAGCGGCAGTGCCGCCGGGCACAGCCGGGCCGTGCGGCTCTGCCGGGCCGGGCTCAGCCGTGCCGTGCGGCTCTGCCGGGCGGGCTCAGCCGTTGAGAGCGGCGGCGAGCTCGCGGGGTCGGCGCGTCGAGACGAGCCAGTACGGTGTGGGGTCGGCCGCGTCGTCGATGTCGACGCGCACCGCGGTCTTCACCCACGGGCGGGTGACGAGGAAGGCGCGCGCGTCGAGTCCGACGCCGCGGGCGGTGCCGGTCGCGGTCTCGTCGAGCGCCTCGGCGCGAGAGATGAAGATCCGTTCGATGTGGGCTTCACCGACGTAGAGCCTCTGGTCGGTGACGATGATCGTCACGGTCAGCGAACGCAGCCACAGGGCGAGGAGAGCGAAGGTGATCACGGGCAGGACGAAGGCGCCGAGCGCCCACACGGGGAGGACCATGAGCGCCGTCGAGCCCGCGCCGATCGCGGAGAGCACCCACATCGCAGGCGAGGGGCGCACCTTCTCCCGAAAGGCGACGTGCGGTTCGGTATGAGTCTGAGCCATGTCCCCCATTGTCCCACAGCGGACGTTTTTGAAGCGCTCAGCCTGGAGGACTAGAGTGCTTCCTTGTGACAGAAGGCTTGCAGATCGACATCACGCTCGTCGACGAGGGAATGGCCCCGCCGACCTACGCACACGCGTCCGACGCCGGCGCGGATCTGTGCTCGGCGATCGACTTCACCCTCGAACCCTTCGAGCGCAGAGTGGTGCCCACGGGCATCGCGATCGCGCTCCCCGCCGGCCACGCCGGTTTCGTCCATCCCCGCTCGGGACTCTCGAGCCGGCACGGGGTGACCGTGGTCAACGCACCCGGGACGATCGACTCCGGGTACCGCGGTGAGGTGAAGGTGCCGCTCATCAACCTCGACCCGAAGGTGCCGATGCGGATCTCCCGCGGAGACCGCATCGCCCAGCTCATCATCCAAGAGGTCCGGCAGGCCGACTTCCGCGTCGTCGACAGCCTCGACGACAGCGACCGCGGCGCCGGCGGATTCGGCTCCACCGGCGGAGTCGTCACCGGCCTCGGCAATACAGTGGAGTGAAGGATCATGGGACTGTTTTCACGTTTCTCCAAGAAGTCGTCACCGGAGACTGACGAGACCCCGGACACCGAGGTCGTCGACCGGGACGAGACCGACTCAGCCGTGGACTCCGAGACGGAGGTCGCCGAGGCGGATGCCTCCGACGAGTCCACCTCCGACGAATCCGCCTCCGACGACGTCGTCGAGACGGAGGCGGAGACCGAGGACCTCGACGAGGATGCGATGCTCGAGAAGTCCGCTCCCTTCGACCGCTCCGAGAAGGGTCCTTTCGACGCGGCCGAGGACTACCCCGAGCTCAACCGCCTCGACCTCGGGGCGCTCAAGGTCCCCGTCGTCGACGGCATGCAGATCCGACTCGACACCGACGACGAGACCGAGCGCGTGCTCGCCGTCACCCTCATCCACGACGGCGGCGGTGTGCAGCTCCAGGCATTCGCGACCCCGCGCTCCGAAGGCCTGTGGAACACCGTGCGCCGCCAGCTCGCGACGAGCGTCGAAGCGCAGGGCGGCGAGTGCACCGAACTCCACACCGGCCTCGGTCGTGAGCTCGCCGTCGAGGTTCCCGCGAAGTCCGAAGACGGGCGCCCGAGCAGGCGCGCGATGCGCTTCGCCGGCATCGACGGCCCCCGCTGGTTCATCCGCGCCGTGTTCTCCGGCAAGGCCGTCACCGACACCGAGGTGAGGGCCGAGCTCAGCGCCCTCGTCCGCGGCGTCGTCGTCGACCGCGGGCAGGAGGCGATGGCTCCCCGAGAGCTCATCGTGCTCACCGCCCCCGAGGTCGAGGCCGCCGAGGAGGAGACGGACGAGACCGAGGACATCAACCCGTTCGCCCGCGGACCCGAGATCACCGAGGTCCGCTGATCCCATGCGCGGACTCATCTCCCGCCTCAGCCACGGCTTCGGGTCTCGCGACGACGACGCGCGCGAGGACCTGCGGCTGGCCAGCCGGATCCCCGGCGTCTCGTGCATCGACACCGTCCCGTCCCGGTCGACGGTGCGCGTGGCCGGCGTCGTCAGCTCCCTGACCCGGTCGACGAACAGTGACAATCCGCGGCTGACGATCACCGTCTCCGACGGCACCGGCGAAGTCGAGGCACAGTTCCTCGGCCGCCGGGAGATCAGCGGCATCAGGCCCGGTGCGCTCATCGTCCTCGAAGGCCGCTTCTGCGACCGCGACGGTCTCCTGCGCGCCCACAACCCCGTCTACGAGCTCGTCGCCTCCCGCGACGACTGAGCACCCTCCGACGGGTGCTCAGCGCTCGCGTCCGCTCACTTCGCTGTGGCCTGGAGCAGGCTGAGCAGCGCCCCCTGCTGATCGGGGGAGGAGAGGAAGAAGAGTTCGTCTCCTGCCTCGATGACGTCGTCCGGGCTCGGCGCGAACGCCCGTGCGTTGCGGATGATCGCGACGAGGACCGTGTCGACGGGGAAGCTGATGTTCCCGATCCTGGAGGCGACGAGTTCCGAGGTCTCGTTGACGGTGAACTCCATGAGCCCCGCCTGCCCCCGTTCGAAGCTCATGAGATGGACGAGGCCGCCGACCTCGACGGCCTCCTCGACGAGCGCGGTCATCAGCCTCGGCGTCGACACGGCGACATCGACGCCCCAGTTGTCGTCGAAGAGCCATTCGTTCTTCGGGTTGTTCACCCGGGACACCGTCCTGGGCACCCCGAACTCCGTCTTCGCAAGCAGGGAGAGGACGAGGTTGGTCTTGTCGTCACCGGTCGCGGCGACGACGACGTCGGCCTCCTCGAGGTGGGCCTCGCCGAGACCGGAGAGCTCGCACGCATCGGAGAGCAGCCATTCGGCGCCGGGGATCTTCTCGTGCCCGAGCGCCTCCTTGCTCTGATCGATGAGGAGGACGGAGTGGTGCTTGTCGAGCAGCTCCCTGGCCACGGAGCGGCCGACGGATCCGGCGCCGGCGATGACGACTCTCATTCTTCTTCCTCCCTGGCGGTCACGGGCTTGTCGAGGATGCGCTCGATCTCGCTGAGGCGACCGACCGGACACATGAGGTGGACGAGGTCGCCGTCCTGGATGAGCAGTTCGTCGGTGGCGACGATGCCCTCGGAGAGTCGGGTGACGTAGGCGACCCGCGCGCCGGTGGCCTCCTCGATCTCCGCGATGGGTCTGGCCACCCACCCGGGGTCGAGGTGGACCTCGGCGAGGACGAGGTTGCCTGAGGGCTCCCGGAACTCGGTGATCGAGCCCTGCGGGACGAGTTTGCGCATCACCTGCTCCGCCGTCCAGCGCACCGTGGGAACCGTGGGGATGCCGAGGCGTTCGAAGACCTGCGCGCGGTCGGGGTCGTAGATCCGGGCGGCGACGTTCGGGACGCCGAAGGTCTCCCGGGCGACACGCGCGGCGAGGATGTTGGAATTGTCTCCGCTCGAGACGGCGGCGAAGGCGAACGCGTCGGCGGTGCGGGCCTGGGTGAGGGTCTCCCGGTCGAATCCGAGGCCGGTGATCGTCGCACCCTTGAAGTCGGGTCCGAGCTTGAGGAAGGCGTCGGGGTCACGATCGACGACGGCAACCGAGTGGCCATTCGCATCGAGTGCTTTGGCCAGCGTTGCCCCGACTCGGCCGCAGCCCATGATGACGAAGTGCATGGTATCCCTTCTCGGAACGTGCTCTACCATTGGTGCTCGTGGCCAGCAGTTTTTCTGATGCCGTCAAAAGACTACTCGTTGGACGGCCGTTCCGCAGTGAGGACAGGCGCGCACCCGCGCTCAAGAAGCGCATCGCTATGCCCGTCTTCGCCTCGGACATGCTCTCCTCGGTCGCATACGCCCCCGACGAGATCCTCCTCGCGCTCTCACTGACGACGCTCGTCTCGATCACCGTGGCCCCGTGGATCGGCGTCGCCGTCGGCGCCGTCATCCTCGTCATCGTCGCCTGCTACCGGCTCAACGTCCGCGCCTACCCGTCAGGCGGCGGCGACTACGAGGTCGCGTCGAAGAACCTCGGCCCCAAGGCCGGTCTCATCGTCGCCGCCGCCCTCCTCGTCGACTACGTGCTCACGCTCGCGGTGTCGATGACGGTCTTCGCCGCCTACATCACCACGGCCTTCCCTCTGCTCGCGCCCTACCGGGTGCCGGTGGCGATCGTCGGCATCGTCGTCATCTCCCTCCTCGGCCTCCGCGGATCACGGGCACGGCCCGTGCTGCTCGCGATCCCCACCTACCTCTTCCTCGGCGCCGTCTTCCTCACGATGATCGTCGGCCTGCTCATGGTCGCCCAAGGCGACGTCCCGCAGGCGGAGACGGCGGACTACACGATCGTCCACGACGAGCTGGCCGACCAGGCGAGCCTGGGACTCGCGACGGTCCTCATCGTGCTCCGCGCCTTCTCCTCGGGTTCGGTGGCGCTCGCCGGCGTCCAGACCGTGGCCACCGCGGTTCCCGCGTTCGCGAAGCCGCGCGGGAAGAACGCCGGCAACACCCTCGTCCTCTCCGGGTTCCTCGCCGCGATCATGCTCACGGGGCTGACCTACCTCGCCTCGGTGACCGGGGTGAAGTACGTCGACGATCCGCACCTCTATCTCGTCCGCGCCGACGGCAGTCCCGTCTCGGCCGAGTACGAACAGGAACCGGTCCTCGGTCAGCTCGCGCACACGATCTTCGCCGACACCCCGATCATGTTCTACATCGTCGTCCTCGTCGCCGCGCTCGTCCTCATCGTCGCCGCGAACACCGCCGTCGAGGGCTTCCCCGGACTGGCATCGCGGCTGGCCAGGGACGCCTTCCTGCCCCGCCAGCTCGCGAGCAAGGGCGACCGGCTCACCTTCTCCAACGGCATCCTCCTCCTCGCCGTCGCAGCGATCATCCTCGTGGTGGCGACGAACGCCTCGGCGACGACGCTCATCCAGCTCTACCTCGTCGGCGTGTTCGCGAGCTTCGTCGTCGGGCAGCTCGGCATGGTGCTCCACTGGAACAAGCGCCTGCGCCTGGTCATCGACCCGAAGGCGCGGATGCGGATGCGCATCAACCGGCTCATCAACGGGGTCGGCTGCGTCATCGCCGCCGGCGTGCTCATCGTCGTCATCGTCTCGAAGTTCCTCGCCGGCGCCTGGATCGCCGTGGCCGCGATGGCCGTGCTCTACCTCGTCATGGGCGCCATCCACCGCCACTACTCACGGGTGGCGAGCGAACTCGCCCCCGACGCCGAGGTCGACTCGCGCACGATCCCGTCGAACACGCACGCGATCGTCGTCGTCAACGACATCAACAAGCCCACCCTGCGGGCACTCGCCTACGCCCGGGTGGCCCGGTCGAGCCAGCTCGAGGCCGTCACCGTCGCCGTCGACGAGGAGGCCGCGGAGAGGCTGCAGCGACGGTGGAACGAGATGGAGCTGCCGGTGCCTCTGACGGTGCTCGCCTCGCCCTACCGTGAGCTCGTCCGCCCCCTGCTCGCCCATGTGCTCGCGATCCGCAGGCGCTCCCCGCGCGACCTCGTCATCGTCTACATCCCGCAGTACATCGTCGGCCGCTGGTGGGAGCACATCCTCCACAACCAGGTCGCCCTCAAACTGCGCACGAGACTCCTCCTCGTCCCCAATGTCGTCGTCGTCTCCGTCCCGTGGCGGCTGCGCTCCTATTCGCGTCAGCATCGCGGCGACGGTCCCGACGCCGAACTTCCCCTCTACGGACAGGCCTGAGATCGTGAGCCCCCACACCCCCGCCTCCGCACACCCGAACGGCGAGGACCTCGTCCTGCGCATCGAGGGTCCCGCCGCCGGCGGCTCGTTCGTCGCCCGCGACGACGGCCGCGTCGTCTTCGTCTCCGGGGCCCTGCCCGGCGAGCTCGTCCGCGCCCGCACCGTGCCGGGACCGGGGAAGGTGCTCCGTGCCGAGGTCACCGAGGTCCTCGAGGCCTCCGAGCATCGCGTCCCCGACCGTCGGATCGATTACCTCGCCGAGGCGGCCGGTCCCGACGACCGGGGCGCCGGCGGTCTGTTCGGGGGCATGGAGTTCGCCCACGTCGACCTCGCCCACAGCCGTGACCTCAAAGCGGAGATCGTCACCGACCAGCTGCGGCGCCTCGGGGGACTCGACCGGGAGGTCACCGTGTCCGCCGCACCCGGGGAGACGACGGGCACGGACTGGCGCACCCGTGTTCAGCTCGCCGTCGACCGGCACGGCGAGCTCGGCATGGTCAGGTCCCGCAGCCACGACGTCGTCGCCGTGGGTCGCGCACCGCTCGCCGTGACCTCCATCGCCGAGGTGGACCTCGGCACCGTGCGCCTGCCCGGTGCCGAGCGCGTCGAGTTCGCCGCGACGGGGCAGACCGGTGCCGTCATCGTCCGCGGGGCGGTCGAGGACACGGCGCTGCGCGACTTCGCCGAGGCCCTGCCCGAGGACTGGTCGCTGCTCACCGGACCGGCAGCGCCGCCGCGGCAGACGGCACGCCGCGGACACGATCGCCGCGCCCGCGGCCGGCACCGCGGCAGTGCGCACCGCTCCCACGGGGGCTCTGCGGCGGGGGAGCCCACTGGGCCTCTGCAGGTTCACCGGGGCACTGAGACCCTCACGGAGACCGTGGCTGGTCGCGACTTCACGGTCTCCGCCGACGGCTTCTGGCAGGTCCACGAGCAGGCGGCAGCGCTGCTCAGCGACCGCGTCGTCGCAGCCCTGCCCGACGACGCCCGTGAGATCGTCGACCTCTACTGCGGGGTCGGGCTGCTCGGCATCGGCGCGGCCGCGGCCACGGGCGCGCGCCTCTACGGCGTCGAAGGAGTGGGACCGGCGATCGAGCACGCGCGGACCAATGCCGCCGGTCTCGACGCCGAGTTCGTCGCCGGACGGGTCGACACCGCCACACTGCCTGACTCCGACGTCGTCATCCTCGACCCGCCCCGCGCGGGAGCGGGGAAGGCTGTGACCGACCGCCTCGTCGAATCGGGTCCGGACTCGATCGTCTACGTCTCCTGCGATGCGGGCACGCTCGCCCGCGACCTCGCCGCCCTCACCGCCGGCGGCTACGCGATCGAGAGCCTCGAGGGCTTCGACCTCTTCCCACTCACCGCACACATCGAGACGGTCACGGTCCTCCGGCGCTGAGCCGGCACCTCGGCCGGGGACGGGAGCGCCCCCGGACGGTTCGGCAGGACCGGACGGCCGCCTCGGCGAGGGACTGACTCAGTGGACGCCGGACCTGCGGGGGAGGAGGACGAGGACGATGAGGGCGAGGAACGTCGTGAGGAATCCCCACAGGCCCCACCAGCCGCCCGAGCGCCCCTTCTCCTTGGCGACGGTCTGGCAGACGACGGCGAAGATGATGCCGACGAGCAGGGCGCCGAAGCCGAAGCCGGCGCCGAGGGTGAACGGATCCATGGTCTCTCCTCATTCAGGGGTCCGTCGACGGAGCGGACAGTGCTGTGTTCTCGCTCCAGACTAGGACCGGGCGGGCCGCCGGCGCCGTGGTGCGAACCGGACGAGGTGGGGAGGAAAACCCGAGCCTGCCCTGTCCGAATGGCGACTCGCCGAGGTGGTCATCGGCAGGGGAATGCGCTAGAATTTATCTTGACGTCAAGATACTTTTGGAAACAATTGTGTCGCGTAAATCGGTGCGCGCGCAGGGCCTGGCCCGGTTTCTTGGATGAGTGTCGAATGAAACAGGAGAATCACGATGAGCAACGTCGATACGTTCGAATCGAAGAGCACCCTGACCGTGGGCGATACGGACTACGAGATCTATCGCCTCGACGCGGTCCCCGGGGCGGAGAAGCTTCCCTTCAGCCTCAAGGTGCTGCTGGAGAACCTGCTGCGCACCGAAGACGGTGCCAACATCACCGAGGAGCACATCAAGGCCCTCGCGAACTGGGATCCCAGCGCCGACCCGAGCACGGAGATCCAGTTCACCCCGGCCCGTGTGGTCATGCAGGACTTCACCGGCGTGCCCTGCATCGTCGACCTCGCCACGATGCGTGAGAAGGTCGCGGAGCTCGGCGGCGATCCGGACAAGGTCAACCCGCTCGCCCCGGCCGAGCTCGTCATCGACCACTCCGTCCAGATCGACGCCTTCGGCACGGCCGACGCGATCGAGCGCAACATGGACATCGAGTACGAGCGCAACGGCGAGCGCTACCAGTTCCTCCGCTGGGGCCAGACCGCGTTCGACGACTTCAAGGTCGTGCCTCCCGGCATGGGCATCGTCCACCAGGTCAACATCGAATACCTCGCCCGCGTCGTCATGCCGCGTGAGGTCGACGGAGTGCTCCGCGCCTACCCCGACACGCTCGTCGGCACCGACTCGCACACGACGATGGTCAACGGCCTCGGCGTCCTCGGCTGGGGTGTGGGCGGCATCGAGGCCGAGGCCGCGATGCTCGGCCAGCCCGTCTCGATGCTCATCCCGCGCGTCGTCGGCTTCAAGCTCACCGGGGAGATCCCCTCGGGCGTGACCGCCACCGACGTCGTCCTCACGATCACCGACATGCTCCGCCAGCACGGCGTCGTCGGCAAGTTCGTCGAGTTCTACGGTGAGGGCGTGGCCTCGGTGCCGCTGGCCAACCGTGCGACGATCGGCAACATGAGCCCAGAGTTCGGCTCGACCGCCGCGATCTTCCCGATCGACGACGTCACCATCGACTACCTCAAGCTCACGGGCCGCTCGCCCGAGCAGATCCAGCTCGTCGAGGACTACGCGAAGACCCAGGGGCTGTGGCACGATCCGGCGAACGAGGTCGCCTACTCCGAGTACCTCGAGCTCGACCTCTCCACGGTCGTGCCCTCGATCTCGGGACCGAAGCGTCCGCAGGACCGCATCGAGCTCTCCGATGCCAAGAGCCAGTTCGCCAAGGACATCCACAACTACGCCGCTCCCGGCGAGGAGTCGAAGTCGGCACCCGTGTCGACCGGTGACGGACGGAACTTCGAGCTGGCCAACGGCGCCGTGGCGATCGCCTCGATCACCTCGTGCACGAACACCTCGAACCCCTCTGTCATGCTCGCCGCAGGTCTGCTCGCCCGCAACGCGCGCAAGCGCGGACTCAACTCGAAGCCGTGGGTGAAGACCTCGATCGCACCGGGGTCGAAGGTCGTCACCGACTACTACACGAAGGCCGGGCTCATCGAGGATCTCGAGGCGCTCAACTTCTTCGTCGTCGGCTACGGCTGCACGACCTGCATCGGCAACTCGGGTCCCCTCGACGCCGAGATCTCCGAGTCCATCCAGGACAACGACCTCGCCGTGACCGCAGTGCTCTCGGGCAACCGCAACTTCGAGGGCCGCATCAGCCCCGACGTGAAGATGAACTACCTCGCCTCGCCTCCGCTGGTCATCGCCTACGCGCTGGCGGGAACGATGGACTTCGACTTCGAGAACCAGCCGCTGGGCAAGGACTCCGAAGGCGTCGACGTCTACCTCAAGGACCTCTGGCCCTCGCCTGAGGAGGTCCAGTCGGTCATCGACTCCTCGATCTCCACCGACATGTTCGACACCGAGTACGGTCGGATCTTCGACGGTGACGAGCGCTGGCAGGCGCTGCAGACCCCCGAAGGCGCGATCTTCGAGTGGGACGAGAACTCGACCTACGTGCGCAAGCCGAACTACTTCGACGGCATGACGCTCGAGACCGTCCCGGTCACCGACATCGAGGGCGCCCGCGTGCTCGCGAAGCTCGGCGACTCGGTGACGACCGACCACATCTCGCCCGCGGGCTCCTTCAAGGCCGACACCCCGGCCGGCAAGTACCTCGTCGAGCACGGCGTCGAGCGCAAGGACTTCAACTCCTACGGTTCGCGTCGCGGCAACCACGAGGTGATGATCCGCGGCACGTTCGCGAACATCCGTCTGGCCAATCAGCTCCTCGACGGAGTCCAGGGCGGGTTCACCCGCGACTTCACGCAGGAGGGTGCGCCGCAGACGACGATCTACGACGCGTCCGTGAACTACCAGGCCGCGGGCATCCCGCTCGTCGTCCTCGGCGGCAAGGAGTACGGTTCGGGATCCTCGCGCGACTGGGCGGCCAAGGGCACGAAGCTGCTCGGCGTCCGCGCGGTCATCGCTGAGAGCTTCGAGCGCATCCACCGTTCGAACCTCATCGGCATGGGCGTCCTGCCGCTGCAGTTCCCCGTCGGCGAATCGGCCGAGTCGCTCGGACTCGACGGCACCGAGACCTTCTCGATCACCGGTGTCACCGAGCTCAACGAGGGCACGACCCCGAAGACCGTCAAGGTCTCAGCGACCAAGGACGACGGCACGACCGTCGACTTCGACGCCGTGGTGCGCATCGACACCCCGGGTGAGGCCGACTACTACCGCAACGGCGGCATCCTCCAGTACGTGCTCCGTCAGCTCGCGACTGCCTGATCCGCTCGGACGACGTCCCCCGTTCCGGCCCTCATGGGGTCGGGGCGGGGGACGTTCGCGTTCGGCCGCCTCGGCGGGATGGGGTGCGTGCGTCCGCCTCGGCGGGGACGGCCCGGGTCGACCGCCTCGGCGAGGTGGGGTTCCTGCGCACCCCGCACCCTCAGCCGCACACACAACCTCTGCAACGGTTGTTTTTCGCGCTCCGGGTGCGTTGTGCGGAGCTTCGCCGAGGTTGTCGTGCCAGAGGTGCGTTGTGCGGCTGACGGTGTGGTGTGGGTTTCGGGTGCGGGGGACCGCCTCGGCGAGGTGGGGCTCCTGCGGACCCCGCACCCTCAGCCGCACACACAACCTCTGCAACGGTTGTTTTTCGCGCTCCGGGTGCGGGATGCGGAGCTCCGCCGAGGTTGTCGTGCCACAGGTGCGTTGTGCGGCTGACGGTGTGGTGTGCAGTGTCGGGTGCGGAGCGCGGCCAAGGGTGTTGGGTGCGGGGTGGGAGACTTCGCCGAGGTGCGGGCATGGGTTCAAGGCACGGGGAGACGTACCCCGTGGGCGACGTGCCGAGCGTGACCGGCGACACGAATCTTCGAGGCAAGCTGGGTTGCGTGTAGCCGACGCGCTAAAATGTTCCGAGTGGTACCACCTGCACCATCGCGATCGACCGATCGTCGATCGCCGTCCCATCCGAGAAGCGAGGCCGCATGACATTCCTTGAGTCGATCGAGTCGCCTGAGGACCTGCGCGGACTCGACTCGGCCGAGTGCGAAGTGCTCGCGAAGGAGATCCGCGACTACCTCGTCACGACGGTCGCGGGCACGGGCGGGCATCTCGGCCCCAACCTCGGCGTGGTCGAGCTGACGATGGGGCTGCACCGGGTCTTCGACTCCCCACACGACACGATCCTCTTCGACGTCGGCCACCAGACCTACGTCCACAAGCTGCTCACCGGGCGGATGGCGGAGTTCGGCACTCTGCGCCAGCGCCACGGCCTCTCCGGCTACCCCAGCCGGGCCGAGAGCGACCATGACGTCATCGAGAACTCCCACGCCTCGGCGTCCCTGTCGTGGGCCGACGGCATCGCCAAGGCCCACCAGCTCAAGGGCGAGAGCGACCGTCATGTCGTCGCCGTCATCGGCGACGGTGCGCTCACCGGCGGCATGGCCTGGGAGGCGCTCAACACCATCGCCGCCGACACCTCGACCCCGCCGCGCAAACTCGTCATCGTCGTCAATGACAACGGCCGCTCCTACGCCCCGACCGTCGGCGGGTTCGCCGCCCACCTCGACGAGCTGCGGACGACCTCCGGCTACGAGAAGCTCCTCTCGTGGGGCAAGTCGACGCTCCGGCAGTCCGGTGCCCCCGGCCGTGCCGCGTACAGCGCGATCCACGGGGTGAAGAAGGGGCTCAAGGACATGGTCAGCGCAGAGCAGACCGGCATGTTCGACGAACTCGGCATCAAATACCTCGGCCCTGTCGACGGCCACGACCTCGAGAGCGTCGAGAAGGCTCTGGCCCGGGCCAAGCAGTACGAGGGCGGGCCCGTCATCGTCCACATGATCACCCAGAAGGGCCAGGGCTACGACCCTGCCGTCAACGACGACGCCGACCAGTTCCACTCCGTCGGCGTCATCGACCCGGTCACCGGCCGTTCGACCCCGTCGAAGCAGGCGTCGTGGACCTCGGTCTTCGGCGACGAGGTGCTCGAGATCGCCCGCGACCGCGACGACGTCGTAGCCGTCACCGCAGCGATGCTCCTGCCCGTGGGGCTCGCGAAGTTCGCCGAGGCCTACCCCGACCGCGTCTTCGACGTCGGCATCGCCGAACAGCACGCCGTCGCCTCAGCCGCCGGCCTCGCCTACGGCGGACTCCATCCGATCGTGTGCATCTACGCGACCTTCCTCAACCGGGCCTTCGACCAGATCCTCATGGACGTCGCCCTCCACGGGCAGGGCGTGACCTTCGTTCTCGACCGCGCCGGCATCACCGGCCCCGACGGGGCCAGCCACCACGGCGTCTGGGACATGGCGATGCTGCGCATCGTCCCCGGCCTCAAGCTCGCCGCCCCACGCGACGGGGCACGCCTGACCGAGGAGCTGCGCGAAGCCGTCGCGATCTCCGACGCCCCCACCGTCATCCGCTTCCCGCGCGGAAGCGTCGGGGCGGACGTGCCTGCTCTCACGCGCACCGCCGACGGCGTCGACGTCATCCGCGAGATCCCTGCCGGTCAGGCCAAGGACGTCCTCGTCGTCTCCGTCGGACCGTTCGCCGCCCGGGCCCAGGAGGTCGCCGAGGCGCTGGCCGCGAAAGGTCTGTCTGCGACGATCGTCGACCCGAGGTGGGTCCTGCCGGTGCCCGACAGCGTCATCGAGTTCGCGAGCGAGCACAGCCTCGTCGCCGTCATCGAGGACGGGGTCCGCCTCGGCGGCATCGGTTCGCGCATCCGCAGCGACCTGCGGGCCGCGGACTCCCGCATCGGCGTCGTCGAACTCGGCGCCCCGGACGAGTTCCTCCCGCAGGGCACCCGCGACGAGATCCTCGAGTACATCGGCCTCGACGTGCCGACGATGGTCGCCGAGATCGTCAACGCCCTGCCCGCGGACGTGCGGGGACGGGCCGAACACGGCAGTCGCCGCGCCGTCTGAGCCTCAGACCTCAGCCTCAGACCAGAGCCTCAGGTCTCGGCGAACGCCGTCGGCCACTTCTCGGCGATCCACCCGCTCCAGTCCTCGGCGGCGCGGGCCCCGAAGTCGCCGACCGCCTCGGCGGAATCCGGCTCATCGAGCATCTCCCGCCACTCATCGAGTTCGGCCTGGGTGACGGGCCATTCCGTCTCCGGGGACCGGCGGTGGCGCTCGGCGATCCGTTCGGCCTGCATCTCCCTGCTGATCGGGAGATACTCTGTGCGTGCCACCGCTCCGACTCGGGCAGCGAGCCAGCTCAGGGCGACGCGCTCCTGCTTCCTCCAGAGTCCGAAGTCGAGGATCACCGAGGTGCCGGCGCGGAGGATCTCGAGCGCGGTGGCGATGAGCCTGCCCTCGAGGACCGGGCGCTGACCGTCCGGATCGGGGTCGCCGAAGAGCGGGCGCATCCATTCGTCGGGGGAGAGCCGGACGGCGGGCAGCGAGGCGGCGAGCTCTGCGGCGCGGGTCGACTTCCCGGCGCCGGCGAGGCCGACCATGAGGATGAGCTCGGGTGGGCGGATGAGCCGGGCAGCACTCTGACCGGCTGCACCCGGCCAGGGCGCTCCCTCACCGTGTTCGCTCATGCGCGAGGAAGTTCATCGAGCGCCGCTGAGAGCGGAGGGGCCGTGAGTGCGACCTGCCACGGCCTGGCCCCGTGCTCGGTGAGGAAGGCCTCGACGTCCTCGCGCCCGGAGGCGGCGAGCGACTTGACGAGAGCGGGCTGGAGGAGGACATCGTGGGGGATCGTGTGCTCCTCGGCCACCTCGGCGACTGCGGCCTTGAGCGCGGCGGTGCGCTCCTTGATCTCCGTGTGGCTGAATGGGGACCGGGGGAGTCGGCTCGGCTCACGTTTGGGAGGCAGTTCGTCGGGAGTGAGGCGAGCGGCCCTGCGCAGGGCCCGGAAGAGCCTCGCCGCGTCGGCACGGGAGAGCCGGGACCAGCGTCCGAGCAGGTCATCGCTCGAGCGGGCCCGCGACCGCGCCATGTCGACGAGCTCACGGTCGCGCAGCACCTTCGAGGGTGCGATGTCGACCTCGGAGGCCATCGCGTCCCTGGTCAGCCACAGTTCGCGGACCTTCGCGAGCTCGGCGCGCGAGGTGAGCTTCGCGAGCCCGCTCGTGCGTCGCCACGGCTCCGCATGGACCTTCGGACGGAAGTCGAGGAGGTGGGCGAACTCCTGCTCCGCGAACTCCCACTTGCCGGCCGCGACGAGCTCTGCGGCGAGGGCGTCGCGGATCGGTAGGAGCACCTCGACGTCGAGGGCGGCGTAGTTGAGCCACTCCTCCGGCAGGGGACGGGTCGACCAGTCGACGGCCGAATGCTCCTTGGCCAGGCGGACGCCGAGCGTGCGTTCGGCGACCGCGGCGAGGCCGAACTTCTCCCACCCGAGGAGTCGGGCGGCGAGTTCGGTGTCGAAGAGCGCTGTGGGGACCATGCCGCGATCCTGCAGGCACGGCAGGTCCTGGGTGACGGAGTGGATGACCCACTCGCCGCCGCTGAGGGCCGCGTTGAGCGCCGACAGGTCCCCGAGCTCCTCGGAGTCGAGGAGGACGGTGCCCGCACCGGCGCGGCGCAGCTGGACGAGGAAGGCGCGCTGACCGTAGCGGATGCCCGAGGCGCGTTCGGCGTCGATCGCGATGGGACCGGAGCCTGCGGCGAGACCGGCGCGCACCTCGGCGAAGGCCTCTGAGGTGTCGACGACGGGTGGGACGCCGTGTTCGGGCACGGAGAGAAGCGGTGGTTCGGTAGTCATCGACGTCGCCCGGGCAGGGCTGATACTCCTTCAGGCAGGGGCGGGAGACCCGCGACGGTGCACAGCAGATCGATCCAGGCCTCGAGATGATCGCCGATCATCTCCGGTTCGGTGATGATCGGCGTCCACGAGGCGCGCAGCTCCAAGTCTATCGTCGCCGGTCTCGTCGCCAGCGTCCCGAAGCTCTCCGAGAGCACCCGGGTCGTCGTCCCGCCTGCTGCGACGAGTTCGCAGTCATTGGCCTCGAGGGCATCCTCGAGCCACGACCAGGCGACGTGGCCGAGCATCGTCTCGTTGCCGAGCTCGTGTTCGAGTTCGGCCCGGATGTAGGAGACGATCCGGAACGGCCCCTCCCACTCCTCGGGGGCCTCGGGGTCGAAGAGGACGACGATGCGTCCGGTCGCGAGCTCCTCGATCGACTCACCGCTGGCGGCGATGAAGTTCTCGTCGGCCGTGACCTCGGCGCCGAGGGCATAGGAGTAGGGCGCGAGCTTCGCGGGAGCCGGGATCTCCGAGATCGAGACGTTGTTCGTGTCCCGGGCTTCACGGAGCACCGACGTCACGGCGCTGAACTCCGCCGGTATGCGGTTGAGAGGCGAGGTGTTGACCACACTCGACACGATAGAACAGCGTGCACCGGTGCGGAATCATCCACGCCGAGGCGGCCCGAGAGAATCGCTTCCCACCGACGGAGTCTGCCGGCTCAGGGTCCGGGTCCCGCAACGGATCCGGGCGCAAGACGCAGCGTCTTGAAACCGTGCGCGGTTGGGCGGCGGGGTCTCTGGAATGGGAGGATGGGCTCATGACTTCAACTTTGCTGCCTGCTCTGCGGGGAGAGCCGATCGATCACACCCCCGTCTGGTTCATGAGGCAGGCCGGTCGCTCCCTGCCCGAGTACCGCAGACTGCGCGAGGGCACCTCGATGCTCGACTCCTGCCGGGACCCCGAACTCGTCACCGAGATCACCCTCCAGCCCGTGCGCCGTCACGGAGTCGACGCCGCGATCTTCTTCTCCGACATCGTCGTCCCCCTCCAGGCGGCCGGTGTCGAGGTCGAGATCGTCGCCGGCCGCGGACCGGTGCTTGCCGCACCGATCCGCACCCGCGCCGACGTCGAGGCCCTGCCCGAGCTCGAACCCGACCAGATTCCCGACATCGCCGAATCGGTCGGGCGCATCACCGCCGAGCTCGGCTCCGACACCCCGCTCATCGGCTTCGCCGGGGCCCCGTTCACCCTGGCGAGCTACCTCATCGAAGGCGGACCGAGCAAGAACCACGAGAAGACGAAGTCGCTCGTGGTCGCCGACCCCGAGACCTTCTCCCTCCTCCTGTCCAAGCTCGCGCGCATCTCCGCGACGTTCATCGATGTGCAGCTCTCCGCCGGCGCGTCGGCGTTCCAGCTCTTCGACTCGTGGGCCGGCTACCTCAACCGCCGCGACTACGACGACCACGTCCTCGAGCACTCGACCGCGGTCTTCGACGCACTCGCCGGCCATGACGTGCCGAGCATCCACTTCGGCGTCCAGACCGGGGAGCTGCTCGGTTCGATGTCCCGGGCCGGGTCGACCGCGATGGGCGTCGACTTCCGCGTCGCACTCACCGACGCCGCCACCCGCATCCAGCCCGGGCAGGCCCTCCAGGGCAACCTCGACCCGGCGCTGCTCTTCGCCCCGTGGGAGGCGCTGGCCCCGCGCATCGGTGAGATCGTCCGCGCCGGGCTCAGCCACGACGCCGGCTTCGTCTTCAACCTCGGCCACGGTGTCCTGCCCGACACCGACCCCGAGGTGCCGGGCCGCGTCGTCGCTGAGGTCCATCGGGTGTCCGCGGAGATCCTCGGGGAGGCGGCGGCGACCCGATGAGCCGGATCACGATCGTCGGCGGCGGGATCTCCGGTCTTGCCGCCGCTCACCGCCTCGCGTCCGAGCACGAGGTCATCGTGCTCGAGGCGGCCGACCGCCTCGGCGGCTGCCTCGACTCGACGACCCTGTCGGGAACGGTGGCTGAGGGGATCGATCTCGGCGCCGAGGCGAGCCTCCACCGCCGCCCCGAGACGCGCGAGCTCATCGCCGAACTCGGACTCGACCCGGTCCACCCCTCGCGGGAGCACGGTTCGCAGGTGCTCAGTCGAGGAGGGCTGCGGCCGATCCCGCGCGAGACGATCATGGGCGTGCCCGCCGACCCGGACACCGTGGCAGGTCTGCTCGGGCCCGAGGCGACCGCGAGGGTGGCCGCCGAGGAGGTCACGGCCCCGATCGCGGGCACGGACACCTCGGTGGGGGAGTTCCTCGCCGCCCGCCTCGGCGACGACCTCGTCGACACGCTCGTCGACCCCCTCCTCGCCGGCGTCTACGCCGGGCGCTGCCGCGACCTCTCGCTCGCCGCGACCGTCCCCGCCCTCCTCCCCGCCGCCCTCGACGGAACCTCCGTCCTCGACCGGGCGGCCACCCTGCTCGCCGCCCGCGCAGAGACCGCACACACCGATCCCGGCGGAGAACCCGCACCCGTCTTCCTCAGCCTCCCCGGAGGCATCGGAGCCCTCATCCCCGCCCTCGCCGAGGCGATCACTGCAGCCGGAGGAGAGATCCGCACCGGCTCCCCGGTGACCGGCCTGAGCCGGGCCGGAAGGGGCTGGAGCGTCGCGACCCCCGAAGGCGCGATCGAGTCCGACACGGTCATCCTCGCCACCCCCGCCTATGTCACCGCCGATCTCCTCGCCGAGGCGGCCCCGGGACCCGCGACGACGCTTGCGGCCGTGCCCTACGCCTCGACCGCCCTCGTCCTCGCCCACATCGACCTCGGCGACGACGATCTCGAGGGGTCCGGGTTCCTCGTCCCACCCACCGCGGACGCCTTCATCAAAGCCTCGACGTTCGCGTCGAACAAATGGCCGTGGATGCGGCGACGGATCCCCGCCGGCACCGCGCTCGTGCGGATGAGCGTGGGACGCTTCGGCGACGCGCCCGGCACCTGGCAGGACCTCGACGACGCCGAGCTCACTGCCCGCGCCTTCGCCGACTGGCAGGCCATCACCGGACGCAGCGGCGACCGGATCCTCACCGCGGAGGTCAGGCGCTGGGACCGGGCGCTGCCGCAGTACGTGCCCGGCCACCTCGACGCCGTCGACGACCTCGATGAGGAGATCGCGGGCATCGAGGGACTCGAACTCGTCGGATCCGCCTACTCGGGTGTGGGCATCCCCGCCTGCATCGGACGTGCCCACACCGTCGCGGACCGACTGATGACCACTGACAGTCCAGATGAGACGAAGGAGAATCAATGAGCGACTACACCCAGCCCACCGAGGAGCAGATCGAACGCGCCAACCAGGAGACCCGCTACATCGCGTACTCGGTCTTCGCCGCTGCCGCCGAACTCGGCGACGCCGACCGCGCCGAGCTCGCCACCGAGCTCGACGAGGCGCTCGCCCCGCTGCGGGAGAAGGGTCTCGTCGTCCGCGGCATCTATGACGTCTCCGCCCTGCGCGCCGACGCCGACGTGATGTTCTGGTACCACGCGCCGACGATCGAACTCGTCCAGGCCGCGTACTCCGCGATCCGCAGGACCCTGCTCGGGGGAGTCCTCGAACCCGTGTGGTCGGTCGTCGGCCTCCACCGCCCCGCCGAGTTCAACAAGGCTCACCTGCCCGCGCTGCTCACTGACGACGAGCCCGGCTCCTACATCTGCGTGTACCCGTTCGTCCGCTCGTACGACTGGTACGTCCTCGACCCGGAGGAGCGCTCGACGATGCTGCGCGACCACGGCATCGCCGCCGCCCCGTACAAGGACATCAAGGCGAACACGATCTCCGCGTTCGCGCTCGGCGACTACGAATGGCTGCTCGCCTTCGAGGCCGAGGAGCTCCACCGCATCGTCGACCTCATGCGCGATCTGCGCAACACGCAGGCCCGCCTGCACGTGCGCGAGGAGATCCCGTTCTACACGGGCCCGCGCCGCGAGCTCGTCGACATCATCTCCGACTGGCGCTGAGCGCTCCGCCGCCGTGGCATCGACCCACGGCGGCGGACCCGCCGGCCGCCGACGGCAGAGACGACGAGGGGGCCGACGCCATCATGGCGTCGGCCCCCTTCGGTTCGCTGCTGCGCTTCAGATCAGTACGCTCTCACTCGCCAGGCGATTCGCGCCTGACGACGTAGGAGTGTCCGGCGGCATCCGTGCGCATCTCGAGTCCGAGCGCCTCAAGCTGTTCGGTGCTGCGGTTCGCGTCTTCGAAGTAGCCTCCGGGGCGTGTGCCGTCGACCTGGGCGGGGCCGACGATCCTGCGGAAGAATTGGTTGAGCCACTTCACGCGGCGCTGGGGATCGTGGTTCTCAGTCATGGGGGCAGTCCTCCTCGGGCTCTCCGACCGGGTGGATCCCGGTGTGCACGGACGCTCCGACATTTCAATAGTACACTTAATGTTAGTGCACTAACTAATTGGGGGAACAACACGATGACCGACCATGACCCACTCGATCTCGAAAGCCAGATCTGCTTCGCCCTCGCGGTGGCCTCGCGCAGCGTCATCGGAGCGTACCGCTCGGTGCTCGACCCGCTCCACCTCACCCATCCGCAGTACCTCGTCATGCTCGCGCTCTGGCAGCACGGTCGCCTGCCGGTGCGCCGGATCGCGGAGATGCTCCGGCTCGAACCGGCGACCGTGTCGCCGCTCGTCAAACGCCTCGAGGCCCTCGACTACGTCACCCGCACCCGCAGCGCCGCCGACGAGCGCATCGTCGAGGTCGACCTCACGCCGACCGGGGCCGCGCTGCGCACGGAGGCGGAGGCGATCCCCCCGGCGATGATGGAGAAGCTCGGCATGGACGAAGCCGGTCTGCGCGCACTCCACGCGACGATGACCGACCTCATCGCCGCCGTCGACGCCTCGAACGCCGCCGAGGAGAAGGCCGCCGGGTGACGAACGCTGCCCCGGTGACAGGCGGGGACGCCGACGCGGTCGGACTCACAGCGTCCCGGCGGCATCGCCGACGAGTGCGGAGGCCGGGCGCGACATCGGCGTGTGCTCGATCCCGTCCTCGTCGAAGCGGGGACCGTTGGGGGAGAAGCCGAAGCCTGAGTAGAAGCGCTCGAGGTGCGACTGGGCGTTGAGGGTGAGCGGCTCGCCGGGGAAGGCCTCGACGAGGTCGGCGACGAGCCGCCTGCCCCAGCCTCCGCCGCGGACGGCCGGGTCGGTGACGACGCGGCCGATGCTGCGCGCCCCGGGTTCCGCCGCCGGACCGTCGGCGAAGTCGGGTGGGAGCACCCGCGCGTAAGCGAGCGGCATGAGGCTCTTCCCGAGCTCCGCACCGTGCGTATCGGCCATCGTCCGCCCCTGTCCCGGGAAGAACGCATGCAGCGTGCCCTCGAGGGTGTCGACGCCGTCGAGATCGAGGAACACGCAGTCCTGTTCGACGACGAAGACCTGCGAGCGCAGCTGGAGGATGCCGTAGAGCTCGGTCGTCGTCAGCTCCGCGAAGCGCTTGAGCACGAGATCGGACATTCAGGCGTCCTCGTTGAGCCGCAGCGAGATCGAGTTGATGCAGTAGCGCTGGTCAGTAGGGGTGTCGTATCCCTCACCCTCGAAGACGTGGCCGAGGTGCGAGTCGCAGTTCGCGCAGCGGACCTCGACGCGCTCCATGCCCATCGACGTGTCCCGGATGTAGCGGACGCGGTCCTCGGCGAGCGGGGCGTAGAAGGAGGGCCAGCCGCAGTGGGAGGCGAACTTCGTGTCTGAGGGGAAGAGGTCGGCGCCGCACGCCCGACACTGGTACATCCCCGCCGTCGTCGTGTCGACGTATTCGCCGGTGAAGGGCCTCTCCGTGCCGCCCTGCCGGAGGACGGCGAACTCCTCGGGGCTGAGCACGTCCTGCCAGCGGACCTCCTCGCCGTCTGCTGCGGTGCGGGCGTTCGTCTCACTCATCATGTCCTCCGGTCTCTCTCGTGCGGGACTGGTCGCATCCATCATCCCAGCCGCAGGGTGGTCCTGACAGACCCTCCCACCAGCTCAACAGCGTTTGGAGAGATCTCATTCCGTGGGAGAGAATGAGATCAGGAGGTTCACATGGTCCGCGACTCACAGTTCCCGACGCGTCTGCTGCTCGCCGCCGTCGGCGTCGGTGCCGGTGTCGGCGCCGTGATCTCGGTGGCGTCGTCGGGACTCGCCGCGTACTTCGCCCGCCGCATCGTCGTTCCCGAGAACGCACCCGAAGAGCTCGACATCCTCCACATCGACGGCTTCTCACCGAACATGCGCATCCACCTGCCCGCCGATGAGGAGACGACGGTCCCGGGCACGTACGGTCTCTACTTCAGCCAGGGCGCCGGTCATGCCGTCATCGGCGACATCGTCGAATACGACCCCAGGTCCCAGACGGTGTCCCGGGAGATCCTCTCCGTGACCAAGGGCGACATCCGCCGGGCCCGCCACGGTCGGTGGACCGGCGTGGTCTACCCCGACCCGCTGGCAGCGGGCGTGAAGTTCGAGGACATCGAACTCGAATCCGACGCCGGAGTCCTGCCCGCGTGGTACCTGCCCACCGATCACCCCGAGCCCTCGGACACCTGGGCGATCCTCATCCACGGCCGGGCGAGCACCCGCGCCGAGGGCCTGCGTGCCGCCCCCGTCCTCAATACTCTCGGCGTCCCGGCGATCGCCATGTCCTACCGCAACGACGCTGAGGTGCGGGTCGAGTCCTCGTCCCGCTACGGCCTCGGCGACACCGAATGGATCGACGTCGACGCCGCGATCGACTATGCCCTCGCCCGCGGTGCCCGCAACGTCGTCCTCTTCGGCTGGTCGATGGGCGGGGCAATCGCCTTCCAGGCCGCCTCCCGCGGACGCAACCGCGAGCACGTCGCCGCCCTCGTCCTCGACGGGCCCGTCGTCGACTGGATCAACGTCCTCGACGGGCAGGCACGGAAGAACATGCTGCCCACCCCGGTCGCGAAGCTCACGCTCGAGATGATCACCCAGCCGTGGGCGCGCCCGATCACCGGGCTCGAGACGCCCCTCGACCTCAGCCGGATGGACTGGGTGACGCGGGCGGCGGAACTCGATGTGCCCGTGCTCCTCATCCACTCCGACGACGACGAGTTCGTCCCCTCCTCACCGTCCCATGCGCTCGCCTCCGTTCGGCGCGACCTCGTGACGATGCCGGCCTATGAGAGGGCCCGACACACGAAGGAATGGAACATCGACCCCGTCCGCTGGGAGGACGATGTCGCGAACTTCCTCGAGACGAAGGTCCTCCCGCACGACTGAGGCGCGACTCCACGACTGAGCCCCGCCTCGGCGCGGGATCACGGATCCACCCGATCACGGCGTGAGGACGAGCGTGTCGACGGTGCTCTCCCGCACGGCCTGCGGCGAATACGCCCACGGGCGGGTCCGATTCGCCGCCCAGTCCTCGGTCTGGTCGGCATAGTTCGGATGGAACGCATGCCCCGAGGCGCCGGTGAGGTTGATCCAGCGAGAGTCGTCGAAATCGGCGAGGTCGATGATCTGGCGCATCGAGGGCACCCAGTTCGTCGCGAAGCCCTCGGAGGCGTCCCAGCCGGTGGCATTGACGACTCCTGAGCCGCCCGAGACCTCGTAGGGTCCGCGGTTGAAGAGCCGCTCGACCGCGGTGATCCCGGATTCGCCGAGGCTCGCGTTGCGGATCGTCAGCTCGTGCAGGGTGCCCCACCGCCATGTCACCGGCTCCGGACCGAGGAGGTCCTCCGTCCGGTTCCACGCGGAGCCGAGCGCCCGGGCGAGGGCCTCGTCGCGGTTCTCGACCTCGCCCTCCTGCCACCACGGGGAGTCGGGTTGGGTGAGGAGGTTGTCGATGACGAGGTACCAGTGGCTGCCGCCGCTCGGGCGCACCCCTTTGGGCAGCTTCGGGGCGAACACCTCGTCGAGGACGGTGGAGACGACGACGTTGAAGTACGCCGCACCGGCGCTGTTCGCCGCGTCGCGTCCGTCCCACGTCCGCAGCAGCTCCTGACCCGCCTCGATGTCGGCATCCCCCTGGGCGTCGACGGCGAGGAGGCGGGGCAGGAGCGTGTCGGCCATAGGATTGAGGTCGTCGCCCTGGATGCGGGAGAAGTCGTCAGCGGTGACGGGACCGGCGGCGATCGCCTCGGTGAGCAGATCGGTGATCCGCTCGGCCCGGTCGCCTCTGTCGAAGTCGCCGGACAGCCGCACGGACTGCCCGGGACGCGTGACGGGGTTGTTCGCGGTGACGATCCAGCCGCGTTCGGGGTTGAACAGGGACGGCAGCTCATCGAAGCCGATCCACCCCTGCCAGTCCTGGGCCGACTCCCAGCCCTGGCGGGGCATCATTCCGTCGGCCGTGCCGCGGCGGGGGATCTTCCCGGGCGCCTGGTAGCCGATGTTGCCCTCGGTGTCGGCGTAGACGAGGTTCTGGGAGGGGACGTCGAAGAGCTCGGCGGCGTCACGGAACTCCTCCCAGTTCGTCGCCCTGTTGAGCGCGAAGATCGCCGTGGCCGTGCGCCCGGGCTGCAGGGCCGTCCATTCGAGGGCGAGCCGGTAGCGCACTCCGCCCAATCCCTCCGTGGCGGACTTCTCCCCGGTCGTCGTGTCGAGGACGCGACGGTAGGTCTTGTCGAGGTCGGAGACGATCGGTCCGTGCTTCGTCTCCCACACCGTCATCGTCCGCGGCTCCTCCTTGGCGATCTCGATCGTCTCCTGCCGAGTCTCGACCCTCTCATCGCCTGCGTCGGAGAGGACGTTGGCGTCCCGGATCTTCTCGACGACGAGGTCGGTGACGTCGGGGCCGAGGTTCGTCATCCCCCACGCGATGGACTGGTTGTGGCCGATGACGACCCCGGGCATGCCGGAGAAGGAGAAACCGGAGACGTCGAAGGGGCATGCGGGGGAGACCGTGCGACAGCGCAGACCCACCTGATACCAGACCGAGGGCATCGCCGGCGACAGGTGCGGGTCATTGGCCAGCAGCGGGGCCCCGGTGGCCGTGAGCTCCCCGGAGACGACCCACGAGTTCGACCCGAGGTCGTGGCTGCTCATCCCCAGCAGCGCCGGGAGCCTGCGGATCTGCTCGTCGAGTTCGGTGAGGTCGCCCGGCAGGGCGTCCTCCGGCCGGGGGTCGGTGACGGTGCCTCCGGCGTTCGGGTCGTCCCCCGCCGAGGCGGTTCCCGATGTCGAAGGGTCCGCCGAGGCGGTTCCCGGTTCCGCTGCCGACTCGGCTTCCGGGGTGCCGTCGACGATCGTGGGGCGGTCGTCATAGGGGTAGTCGGGGTAGATGTCGGCCATCTGCGACTCGTCGAGGGACCCCGCGGAGATCGCGCGGTCGATCTCGTCCTCGAGGTTCGAGCGCAGGTCCCATGCCATCGCCTTGAGCCAGGCGACGCTGTCGGCCGGCGTCCACTCCTCGATCGTCACCGGCCCCGTCTGGAGGCCGAGGATGCCGTACTCGAGGGACACCTCGGTGGGGGAGCGGTCGGCGAGGTAGGCGTTGACCCCGTCGGCGTAGGCCTGGTAGTAGGAGAGCGTCGTCGGGTCGAGGCGGGCGACCTCCTCCTCGGCGACCCTCCGCCAGCCCAGCGTGCGGATGAACGCGTCCGTGCGGTACTGGGAGGCGCCGAAGAGCTCGGAGAGCCGGCCCGCGGTGACATGCCGACGGAAGTCCATCTCCCAGAACCGGTCCTGGGCGTGGACGAACCCCTGGGCGAGGAAGAGGTCGCGGGCCGTGTCCGCTTCGATGCGGGGGATGCCGGAGGCATCGCGGGTGACGACGACCTGGGAGTCGAGGCCGGGGATGCTCAGCGTTCCGTCGGTGGTGGGGAAGGAGCGGCGGACGACGCCGATGCCGAGGAGGACGGCGATGAGAAGGAGGGCGACGAGGGCCGCGACGACGCGGAGGACGGCCTTCATGCTCAGGGACAGGTGGGTACCGTCGGGTGGGCGCATGGCGGATTCGAGCGGGCTCGGCACGTCAGCATCCGCGGCAGCCATGGGTCTCCTTCGACGGCGTCACCTCAGAGTATAGGTGCTCACCGGCGGGAACGGGCGGGATCGACGCCGGCCGACGGGTCCTCCGGGGGCCGCGGCGGGTAGACGAAGGTGACGAGGACGACGGAGATCATCATGAGCAGGAACCACGCGACGAGCTTTGTCACGGGCACGAGCTCCCAGCCGCCGGCCTGGGACGGGTAGAGCCAGGCTCCCGCGGCCGTGCCGATGTTCTCCGCGATCCAGATGAAGAAGGCGACGAGGACGAAGGCGAGGAGGATCGGCATGCGCAGGGTGCGGGTGTGGACGCGGAAGTGCATCGTGCAGCGGAAGTAGACGATGACCGTGGCCGCGACGAGGACGAGACGGATGTCGGGCAGCCAATGGTGGGTGAAGAAGTTGAGGTAGATGGCAGCGGCGATGATCGCGGTGATCCACCTCGGCGGGTAATGGCTGAAGCGGAGGTCGAAGAGGCGGTAGACGCGGACGATGTAGGACCCGACGGCGGCGTACATGAATCCCGTGAACAGGGGGACCGCGCCGATGTGGAGGACGCCGCCGGGGGCGTAGTTCCACGACCCGACGGCGGTCTTGAAGATCTCCATCCCCGTGCCGACGATGTGGAAGACGACGATGACGAGGAACTCCCGACCCGTCTCGAGACGGAAGGCGAGCATGCCGATCTGGATGAGCACGGCGATGATGACGAGGAGGTCGTTGCGGTCGAGGGCCGCCCCGTCGGGATACCACCACGCGGTGGCGACGATGGCCGCGAGCATGAGCGCCCCGAACAGGCACGCCCACGCCTGCTTGATCCCGAAGACGAGGAACTCCCGGACTCCGGTGGGCACCCGGGTCAGCCAGCGGTTGGCGAAGCGATCGAGGAGGAGTTCGAGCCGCGTGAGCTCGCGGTCAGAGGTCATCGGGGTCCTTCGGCGATCGGTCGGAGGCCTCAAGACTATCGTCATCGTTCCAGGCCAGAGGTGCGCCTCGGCGGGACCCCCGGCACAGTGAGGTTCTTCACAAGCTGCTCACAGCTCGGGTAGCATCGCAGGTGTCACCGACCTGCGAGGAAGCATCATGCGCACACGAGCGCTGTCACTGACCATCTCCGCCGCCACTGCACTCGCCCTCACCGCCTCCCTCGGCACGACCGCGCTCGCCGCTGAACTCGGCAGCCCCGAGGACACACCGGGAACCTCCGCACCCGCGACGACCCCCGATCCCACCGAGAGCGCCGACCCCACCGAGAGCTCCGATCCGAAGGACCCACCGGCGACCGATTCCGGCTCCGGCTCAGGCGCCGCCTCGGACCCACCGGCGACGAAAACCCTCGGCGACACCGCGATCGCCACGCATTCGGCCCGTGCCGGCGCTGTCACGGGCATCGACCTCGACGCCGACGAGGTGACCATCCTCGGTGCGACGTGGAACGGCGACGACCCGGGCCTCGAGATCCGCTACAAGCAGTCCGGGACATGGTCGGACTGGGAGGAGCTTCGCGTCGAGGACGAAGGCGGGCCGGACGACGGCTCCGCCGAGGCGCAGCAGGCGGCAGCGGTCTCCGGTGAGTCCGAGGCCGTGCCCGTCCTCGACTCCTCGAGAGTCGAGGTGCGCAGCGGCAACGGTTCGGCCGCGACAACGGACCTCGAGATCACGACGGTCTCGACCCCGGTCACCGATGCCGATGAGGCGATCGACCCGCCGCCGGCCCCGGACCCGACACAGGGACTGTCCCCACAGATCTACGACCAAGGACTCAAGGCGAACATCGTCACCCGCAAGGAGTGGGGCGCTGACGAGAGCCTCGTGCGCTGCCAGTCGGACCAGACGTCGAGCGCGAAGGGCGTCTTCCTCCACCACACGGCCGGGTCGAACTCGTACACGCAGGCCCAGGCGCCGGGCATCATCCGCGGCTACCTCACGTTCCACACGCAGTCCCGGGGCTGGTGCGACATCGGCTACAACTTCCTCGTCGACCGGTTCGGCACGATCTACGAAGGCCGTGCCGGCAGCATCGACAAGGCGATCACCGGGGCACACGCCTCGGGCTTCAACTCGGGGACGATCGGGGTGGCCGTCCTCGGGACGTACAGCGGATCGGCCCCGAGTTCGGCCGCCCAGCGCGCCGTCGAACGGGTCGTCGCGTGGAAGGCGAACATGTTCGCGTTCTCACCGACAGGGTCGATGACGCTCACCTCCGGCGGGGGAAGCACCTCGAAGTATCCGGAGGGGAAGTCGGTCACGCTCAAGACCGTCTCCGGCCACCGGGACACGAGCTACACGGACTGCCCGGGCACGGCGTTCTACAACCGGCTCGGGTCGATCCGCACCGCGGCGGCGAACCTCCAGTCCTCGCTCGGCTACGTCACCAAGGGAGCGATCGGCGCGTACTACCGTGCGCATCGGGCGCAGACCGGGGAGCCGACGGGCACCGAGAGGTCGCTGTCGAATCCCGACGGCGCCTACCAGCACTTCACGAAGGGCACGGTCTACTGGTCGAGCGCGACCGGGGCGCACCTCAACAAGGGCGGAATCAGGACCGCGTACGGCGCGATCGGCTACGAGAAGGGCAGGCTCGGGTTCCCCACGAGCGACGAAGTGACTTTCAAGTACCGCTCGACCGCGGTCTACCAGAACTTCGCGGGCGGCATCATCACGTACTCGTCGACGACGAAGGGCCAGCCGCTCAGCGGCGGTTTCCTCGGCAAGCGGAAGTCGCTCGGCTGGGAGCGCAGCAGCCTCGGCCTGCCGACGAGCGGCGAGTACACCTCGAACGGCAAGACCCGACAGAACTTCGAGAAGGGGTACATGACGTACACGGCGAGCGAGGGCGTCAAGGTCTTCGCCGGGTGAGCATCCTGTCAGAGGCGAGGCAGGGTCCGCCGGCGAGCCCGCCCCCTAGACTGGGCTGATGCGCATCCTTCTCTTCGGCGCCTCCGGCTGGGTGGGCTCCCGCCTGGCCCGACGCCTGTCCGGCGACCATGACATCGTCGGCGTCGTCCGCACTCCGCCGACCGCCTCGGCGGACTTCACCCCACTCGTCGTCCCCGACTGGGTCGAGCGACCGCACGCCGTCGCCGAGGCGCTCGCCGAGGTGGGACTGAGCATCGACGCGCAGATCGCTGCGGTCGGCGGCTGGTACGTCGACGGGCCGATGCTCGGCCGCGGCATCGACGCCTTCGACGCCGACTTCGACTCGTACCTGCGCGCGCACTTCTCGGCGTGCGCGGTCGCCGCAGACCTCGGGGTGGGCACCCACCTCGCGTTCAACGGCGTCGCGAGCATCGAGGCCTGCGTGGGCTCGGGGGCGATCAGCGTCTTCGGGGCCGCCCAGCAGATGCTCATCCGCGTCGCCGACGCCGAGTCCCCGACCGTGCGGTTCCGGGAGCTCACCATCCTCGCTCCGCTCCACGGCGATGAGCGCAACGACACCGAGGGCGGGGTCGAGACGATCGGCATCGACGTCGTCGTCAGCGCCGCCGAGCGCATCCTCATTGCAGGCACGGACGAGGTCATCACCCACCTCGCCCCGTCCGACGCCCTGCTCACTGAGGAGGGGGCTTCGCCTTCGCATAGCGGATGACGACCTGATCGTCGAGCTGCTCGATCCCACGCACGCGCAGGGGGATGTCGGCCTCGAGCCCCGAGAAGTGGGTGAGACCGTCCCGGAGGTAGCGCGGCGAGATGCTCAGATGCAGCTCCGTGCGCGGATAGTGCTCGAGGATCCGGTAGGCGAGGTTGGGCCCGGATTCGCACACGATCTCGTCGCTGTCCGACGCGAGCCCGGCGACCACCTCGGCGAGGGAGTTCGGGGTGAAGCCCACGGCGCGGTAGTCGAGTCCCCGATCGGCGAGCTGCCGGGCGAGCTCAGCGGGGTCGGACTCCGTGAGGACGTGGACGGGGGTGTGTTCGAGGGCTTTGCCGGGGGCGTTGATCATCGGCAGCCGGGGGTTGAGCGCGGTACGGCGGTCGATGATGATCGCTCCCGCTCGCCGGCGCAGTCCGACGAAGTAGCGGAAGTCCGTCGGCGTCGAGACCCCCGTCGACCAGCCGTCGTGGGCGTAGGCGCCGTTGATCGTCTGGACGAGGGCGATGGTGATCCGGCGCATCATTCCCTCAGTTCGCTCACGGGACCCATGGCGATGCGCGGGTCCGCCTCCGGGTCGATCGTCCGCATGATCCACAGGAGGTCCTTCTCCTTGAGGGTGACGCACCCGTTCGTGCCCGAGTCGTGGTCGAGGTGGAGCCAGATGCCGCCGCCCTTCTCCGTGCCCAGGGGCCGCGTCCGGTCGGTCGGCGGAGTGCCGCGCTTGCGGTTGTAGTCGATGGCGATGATGTAGTCGAACACGCGGGAGTACTCCTCCCCGTAGGCGACGGTCGCCGAGGCGGGCAGTCCGGCATCGCGCGTGTAGTCCAGCTTCGTTCCCGGGTTCTTCCGGTATCCGCCTGCATCGGTGAGGGTGAAGACACCGCTCGGGGTCGTCTTGTCGCCTTCCCGGCGGTCGGCGAGCCAGCCGTTGGAGCCGTTGTGGGTGGGGAAGGTCTTCCGCTTCGTCCACGTCTCGTCCGTGCGCTCGTAGAAGGCGAGCTCACCGGACTCCGACTGCACGTCGGGGCTGCTGACGACGATGACCTGGGTCGTGCCGGCCGGGATCTGCGCCGAGGTCTCAGGGCCGAGCCCCGGGACCGTCGGTCCTGCCGCCGAGGCGGACTCCTGACCGCCGGGGTCGAGCTGGGCGGGGACGGCGAAGTCGCCGGTCCGCATCTGCTGAGCGGGAGCCGCGAGACCCCGGTCGGTGTCGGGGGGCTCCTCGTCGGGCCCGCACGAGGAGAGCACGAACGCGAGCCCGACGACGCCCGCGCACAGGCGGGTGCGAGCACTGACCATGACGCCATCCTCTCACGGGCGCGACCCGGGCGGGGTGCGTGTCTGTGAGAAAATGGCTCCCATGAGCATTCCACCCGTGCCGAACCATCCTCCGCGCCCCGGGCGCCGGAAACCGGCCGAGGAGACTCCGGATTCGATCACCACGCAGCTCTTCATCGGCCAGGACAGGCCCGCCGACGCCGACGGATCGACGCAGGCGCTGTCGGCCGAGGAGATCCAACGGCTGCGGTCGATGGTCTCCGCCGACGGCACTGAGGCCACCGAGGTCCTCAGCCTCGATGAACTCCGTCAGCTCGCCGCCGAGGGCGCAGGATCCGGGGGACCGGAGTCCGAGGAGTCCGGACCGTCCCCGAGGAAGGCGAGTGCATCAGACATTGCCGAGGCGCAGGCCGCCTCGGCGCCGCGCCAATGGAACCCGCAGGGAACCCCGCACAACGGGGGAGCTGAAGGTCCGGGTCGCGGCGGCGAGGGCTTCGGCGCCGCGGTCTCCGGCATGGCAGCGGCCTCCGGCGCGGCAGCCGCTCCGGGTCGGGCAGGGTACGGGTCGCAGGGTCAGGGCGGCGGCACTCCCGTCCCTCCGGCAGGTGCCGGGTACGCCGCCGGCTACGGCGGTGACGGCTACGGTCCGGGGGGTCCGACGGGGGCCGGCGGCGGCAGCGGTCCGGGGGGACCCTACCGGCGCGAGCCGGAGACGAAGCGCGTGCCGGCGTGGCTGTGGGTCCTCGCGGCCATCGCTCTCGTCCTCGCCCTCGGCATCGTCGGCTACATCGTCTGGGATTCGATGCAGGGCAGGGACGACGTCGCCTCGGGGCCGGTGAGTCCGAGCCCCGCCCCGAGTCTCGAACCGACCGAGGGACCTGAGAAGTCGAGCCCACCGGCCGCGGTCGAGACCTTCGCCTCGCCGTCGGGCAACATCGAGTGCACGATCGACTCCGAGCGGGCTCGCTGTGTCATCAGCTCCTTCGACTACACGCCTCCGGAACGGCCCGAGGACTGCCAGATGGAGAACTGGGGCTCGGTCGTCGTCGCCAACGGCGAAGGCGCAGGGTTCTCGTGCGTCGAGGCCCCGGAGAACGCGGGGCCGGCGCGCGTCCTCGGATACGGAGAGTCGATCTCGGCCTCGGGGATGACATGCACGTCCGCCGAGGACGGCATGACGTGCACATCCGACTCCACCGGCGTCGGCTTCACGGTTCGCCGAGCCTCGGTCGACTTCCTCGGGGACTGAGGGCCGCCCCGGCGGCGTCGGGGACTGCGGTGGTCCCGGGGACCGTCGACCGCCTCGGCGGCAGGGGACGGTGTCGGATCACGAGCCATGTGTCTTGAGATGTGGACAGTGCGCTCGCCCCGGCGGGTCGGCGGTCTACCGTGGAGGCGTGGCTCACAGGTTCATCCTCCTTCCGTGCCGCGACGAGTCCTGAACGGACAGCGCCCTCGTCGCGGAGTCCTCCATGCTGATCCGCACGACGAGAGATGACGAGGAATGATGAATCTGCAGCAGCCGACCCCCATGCCGTACCAGAAGTACAAGTCGTTCCAGGACCGGATCGCGCTCGACATGCGCGACCGCACCTGGCCCGACCAGGTCATCCGGAAGGCCCCGCGCTGGCTGAGCACCGACCTGCGCGACGGCAACCAGGCGCTCATCGACCCGATGACCCCCGATCGCAAGCGGAGGATGTTCGATCTCCTCGTCAAACTCGGGTTCAAGGAGATCGAGGTCGGGTTCCCCGCGGCGAGTCAGGTCGACTTCGACTTCGTCCGCTCGATCATCGACGATGATGCGATCCCCGACGACGTGCGGATCTCCGTCCTCACCCAGGCGCGCGAGGACCTCATCGAACGCACCGTCGAATCGCTCGTCGGGGCGAAGATGCCCACCGTCCACCTCTACAATGCGACCGCCCCGGTCTTCCGCAAGGTCGTCTTCGGCTTCGACGGCGACGGCTTCGACCAGACCCGCGACATCGCGCTGCAGGGAACCCAGGCGGTGATGAAGCACGCCGAGACGCTGCTCGGCGACGCGGACTTCGGCTACCAGTACTCGCCGGAGATCTTCGTCGACACCGAACCCGAGTTCGCTCTCGACATCGTCGGCTCCGTCCTCGACATGTGGCAGCCCGCCGCCGGACGCGAGACCGTCGTCAACCTGCCCGCCACCGTCGAACGCGGCACCCCGAACACGTACGCCGACCAGATCGAATGGTTCTGCCGGAACATGCCCTACCGCGACGAGGTGGCCGTCTCCCTCCACCCGCACAACGACCGCGGGACCGGGGTCGCTGCGGCCGAGCTCGGCATCATGGCCGGCGCCGATCGGATCGAAGGCTGCCTGTTCGGCAACGGAGAGCGGACCGGCAACCTCGACCTCGTCACCGTCGCGCTCAACCTCTACACGCAGGGCGTCGACCCCGAACTCGACTTCTCCGACATCGACGAGGTCATCCACACGGTCACCGAATGCAACCAGATCGGCGTCCACGAACGTCACCCCTACGGCGGCGACCTCGTCTTCACCTCGTTCTCCGGCTCGCACCAGGATGCGATCAACAAGGCCTTCGCCGACCGTGAGCGCAATGCGAAGGCCGACGGGGTCCCTGTCGACCTCATGGAATGGGACATGCCCTACCTGCCCGTCGACCCGAAGGATCTCGGCCGCTCGTACGAGGCGATCATCCGCGTGAACTCGCAGTCGGGAAAAGGCGGCGTGACCTACCTGCTCAAGAGCGAGTACGGTCTCGATCTGCCGCGCCGGATGCAGGTCGAGTTCTCCAAGGCCGTCCAGCAGCACACTGAGGCCGGAGGCGAGCTCACCGCCGAGGAGATCCGGCGCATCTTCAACCACGAGTACCTGCCCAGCGACAACCCCGACCAGACCTGGGGCCGCTTCCAGATCGTGGGGCTGCGCACCGAGTCCGGGGCCGTCGACGACACGACCTCCTCCGAGCGGATCGAGGTCGACCTCATCGTCGACGGCCAGGAGCGGACGTACGAAGGCCGGGGCAAGGGCCCGATCGACGCCCTCGTGCGCGTGCTCAACGACAACTTCGACCTCGACATGCGCCTCCAGGACTACACGGAGCACGCGATCGGATCAGGAGCGGACACGACGGCCGCGGCCTACGTCGAACTCGCCATCGACGACCGGGTGCGCTGGGGTGCGGGCCTCCACCCGAACATCACGAAGGCCTCGCTCAAGGCGGTCATCTCCGCGGTCAACCGAGCGGTGCGCGACCGCGAGGAGTGAGCCGGGCGGCGACACTCACAGGGCGCGGCAGGGCATTCCCTGCCGCGCTCTGCGATAATGGATCGGTGCACAGCTATCGTGATGAAGGCATCGTCCTCGCGGGCCACAAGCTCGGCGAAGCGGACCGCATCGTCACCGTCCTCACCCGCAGCCACGGACTCGTCCGCGCCGTCGCGAAGGGGGTCCGGCGCACGAAGTCGCGGTTCGGCTCCCGCCTCGAGCCGTTCATGCTCGTCGACGTCCAGTGCCACATCGGACGCAACCTCGACATCGTCACCCAGGTCGAGCTCATCGAACCCTTCGCCCGCGGCATCGGCGCGGACTTCGACGCCTATTCGGCTGCCTCGGTGATGGCGGAGACGGCCCGCAGCATCACCGAGGCCGAACCCGTCTCCCGGGCCCAGTTCCTCCTCCTCGTCTCCGCGATCCGCTCCCTGTGCAAGGGCGAGCACCCGCCGAGGCTGGCCCTCGACGCGTACCTGCTGCGGGCGATGTCGGTCGCCGGATGGGCGCCGAGTCTGCTCGACTGCGCCCAATGCGGGGCGCCGGGACCGCACCGGGCGTTCTCGGCCGCGCTCGGCGGCGCCGTGTGCTCGGCATGCCGCCCGAGCGGGGCCGCCCTGCCCGACACCGACGCGCTCGACCACCTCGCCGCCCTCCTCACCGGGGACTGGGAGAGTGCCGAAGCCTCGGACCTCCACGACCAGATCGACGGCTCCAAGCTCGTCTCGGACTGGGTGTCGTGGCACCTCGAACGCAACATCCGATCACTGTCTGTCCTGGAGCGCACGTGACCTATCCTGCCCCTCCCGCCCATCCGAGCGGGGCGAGACCTCCGCGCCTCGACCCGAAGTTCGTGCCCTCCCACGTCGCTGTCGTCATGGACGGCAACGGGCGCTGGGCCAACGAGCGCGGGCTGCCGCGCACTGAGGGCCACAAGGCGGGGGAGGCGTCCCTGCTCGACGTCATCCTCGGGGCGATCGAGATCGGCGTCGACTATCTATCGGCGTACGCGTTCTCGACGGAGAACTGGAAGCGCTCACCCGAGGAGGTCCGCTTCCTCATGGGGTTCAACCGCGACGTCATCCGCCGGCGTCGGGACGAGCTCAACGCGCTCGGGGTGCGCATTGTCTGGGCCGGCAGGCGAGGTCGCCTGTGGCGCTCGGTCATCGATGAACTCGAGACCGCGGCCGAGATGACCAAGCACAACACAGGTCTGACCCTGCAGTTCTGCGTCAACTACGGCGGTCGGTCGGAGATCGTCGACGCCGTCAATGCCATCACCGCCGAGGTGGCGGCGGGAAAGCTCAAGCCCGGGAAGGTGAGCGAGAAGACGATCCGCTCCCGCCTCTACGCGCCGCAGGTTCCCGACGTCGACCTCTTCCTCCGGTCCTCGGGCGAGCAGCGGACCTCGAACTTCCTCCTCTGGCAGTCCGCGTATGCGGAGATGGTCTTCCAGGACGTGCTCTGGCCCGACGTCGACCGGCGCACGCTGTGGGCGGCGATCGAGGAGTACGCGCGCCGCGACCGGCGCTTCGGCGGTGCCGTCGATCGGCCGGGGGAGACCGCGAGCTGAGTCACTTTCCGCCAGGACGATCGTTTTTCCGCCCGAGCGTCGCCGGTGTGAGTCACTTTTCGCCCGATCGGTCGGGGCATGCCCCGACCGATCGGGCGAAAAGTGACTCAGAGTCGAAACGTGGACATCGGGAGAGTGCTCTCTCTGCTGAGGCGGCCCCCGTCCTGGGCGGAACTTCAGCAGAAGAGGCCGTTCCGCACAGCGCGAGGGGCCCACAGCACGAATGCTGCGGGCCCCTTCTGGCTGTGTGCCGGCTCAGTACCGGGCGCCGACCCTGACGCTGAGAACACCGACTCAATACCAGGCGCCGACCGTCAAGCGGAGAGCGCCGGCTACTGACGCGAGATCAGTACCGGTCGCGCGAGCGGTCCCGGTCGCGGCCGCCGAACTTCTTCCCGCCGCCTCGGCGGTCGCCGCGGAAGTTGCGGTTGTCGCCGGGCTGCTTGTCGAAGTTGCGCTTCTTGAACGGGCGTCCCGGACGACCGGAGTCGGGACGGATGTCGATCGGGCGGCCCTGGATCTCCGTGTTCGCAAGCTTCTTGAGCACACCCGGATCGAGATCCGCGGGCAGGTCGACGAGGGTGTGGTTCGAGCGGATGTCGATGTGCCCGATCTGCTTCGAGGTGATGCCGCCCTCGTTCGCAATCGCTCCGACGATCGAACCGGGCTGCACCCGCTCGTTGCGGCCGACGGCCAGACGATAGGT
Organism: Brevibacterium sp. K72; assembly: GCF_050562175.1. Taxonomy (NCBI): domain Bacteria; kingdom Bacillati; phylum Actinomycetota; class Actinomycetes; order Micrococcales; family Brevibacteriaceae; genus Brevibacterium; species Brevibacterium sp. K72. The sequence continues at coordinate 3,169,999 of NZ_CP191582.1, read as the reverse complement.
GACCATGCCCTCGCGGCTGCGACCGCCGCGCTCACGGCCGGGCTTGCCGTCACGGTCGCGGCCCTGCTTGCCGCGGGTCGGCTCGGGCATCGGCTCGGCCTTGAGGGAGTTCGACTCGAGGACCATCGACGCCAGTGCCGCGGCGATGTCCGTGGCGGGGACGTTGCGGCTGAGCTCGTACTGCTCGATGACGGTGGCGAGCTCGCTCAGCTCCGTCGTCGCGAGCGCGTCGTCGATGCGCTTGGTGAACTTCTCCACGCGCGTGTTCGTCAGCTCCTCGACGCTGGGCAGAGTGAGCGGTTCGACCTTCTGCTTCGTCGCGCGCTCGATCGAGCCGAGCAGGCGCTGCTCACGCGGGGTGATGAAGAGGATCGCCTCACCGGAGCGTCCCGCGCGACCGGTGCGGCCGATGCGGTGGACGTAGGACTCCGTGTCGTGGGGGATGTCGTAGTTGACGACGAGCGAGATGCGCTCGACGTCGAGACCACGGGCGGCGACGTCGGTGGCGACGAGAATGTCGATCTTGCCCTCGCGCAGCATCTCGACCGTGCGCTCACGGGCCTGCTGCGGGATGTCGCCGTTGATCGCCGAGGCCTTGAAGCCACGCGCCCGCAGCTTCTCCGCGAGCTCCTCGGTGGCCTGCTTGGTGCGGACGAACATGATGATGCCGTCGTACTCCTCGACCTCGAGGATGCGGGTGAGCGCGTCGAGCTTGTGGGAGTGCTGGACCATGAGGTAGCGCTGCCGGATGTTCGACCCGGTCTGCGACTTCGCCGCGACCCGAACCTCTTCGGGATCGTTGAGGTACTTGCCGGTCAGCCGGTGGATCGAGGTCGGCATCGTGGCCGAGAACAGAGCGACCTGACGCGAGTCGCCGGTGGCGTTGAAGATCTCCTCGATGTCCTCGGCGAAGCCCATCTTGAGCATCTCGTCGGCCTCGTCGAGGACGAGGTGCTGGAGGTTCTCGAGCTTGAGCGAGCCCCGCTTGAGGTGGTCGATGACGCGACCGGGGGTGCCGACGACGACCTGCGCACCGCGCTTGAGGCCGGCGAGCTGCGGACCGTAGGACTGGCCGCCGTAGATGGGGAGCACGGAGAAGTCGTCGAGATTCGTCGCATACGAGGTGAACGCCTCGGCGACCTGGAGCGCGAGCTCACGGGTGGGGGTGAGCACGAGAGCGAACGGTCCGTCCGATGCCCGCCCCGCCTCGGCGAGGTGGGAGAGGATCGGCAGGGCGAACGCCGCGGTCTTGCCCGTACCCGTCTGCGCGAGTCCGATGACGTCGCGACCGGCGACGAGCGCAGGGATCGTCGCGGCCTGGACCGGGGACGGCGATTCGTAGCCGAGGGCTTCGACGGCGCGCAGGACCTCGGGATGGAGGCCGAGCTCGGCGAACGTCGGCGTGGTCTCCTGAGTGGATTCTTCGGTCATGAGTGGTTCTCTCTCACGTCGGCACACACTTGATCGCAGATGACTGTAGTGGCGATCTACCCTGCGGCCGCTTGTGCGATCATGACTGGCAATCCGGGCCGGAACCGTACGCTTCCTTCCGACTGCGCGCGGGCACAGCCATCGGTACGGAGAAAGGTTTGGGTGTGGCACCAGTCTACCGTGCCGATCCTCGCCGAGGCGGCCCCGACCCTGCGTAAGAGGTGTGAGTTCCATCGCCTGCCGCGCTTCACCTGGAGGCGGCCGTGACCCGATAGGCTGGAGTCTGTGCGCCACGGCAGCCGGCCGTGGCGGCAACGGATACCAAGGAGAGTCAACCGTGGCACAGTCCAAGCTCGATGCCGTCATCGCCCTGGCCAAGCGCAGAGGATTCGTCTTCCAGGCAGGGGAGATCTACGGTGGTTCCCGCTCGGCGTGGGACTACGGCCCGCTTGGCGTCGAACTCAAGGACAACATCAAGTCCCAGTGGTGGCAGACCTTCGTCCGCGGACGCGAGGACGTCGTCGGCCTCGACTCGTCGATCATCCTGCCCAAGCGCGTGTGGGAAGCCTCCGGTCACGTCGAGACCTTCGTCGACCCGCTCGTCGAATGCCTCCACTGCCATCACCGTCACCGCGAGGACCACCTCATCGAGGCCTATGAGGCCAAGCACGGAAAGGCTCCGGAGAACGGGATGGCCGACGTCGTGTGCCCCGACTGCGGCACCCGCGGCCAGTGGACCGAGCCGCAGCAGTTCTCCGGACTCGTCAAGACGTTCCTCGGCCCCGTCGAGTCCGAGGCCGGACTGCACTACCTGCGCCCGGAGACCGCGCAGGGCATCTTCGTCAACTTCAACAATGTGCTCACCGCATCAAGGAAGAAGCCGCCGTTCGGAATCGGGCAGATCGGCAAGTCCTTCCGCAACGAGATCACGCCCGGCAACTTCATCTTCCGCACCCGTGAGTTCGAGCAGATGGAGCTCGAGTACTTCGTCCACCCCGACGACGCTCCAGCCCTCTTCGACGAATGGGTCGAGGACTGCTGGAACTGGTTCCTCGGCCTGGGCCTGAGCGAAGAGAACATGCGCCGCTTCGACGTCCCCGAGGACGACCGCGCCCACTACTCGGCAGGCACCATCGACATCGAGTACCGCTTCGGCTTCCAGGGCTCGGAGTGGGGTGAGCTTATGGGCGTGGCCAACCGCACCGACTACGACCTGAGCACCCACACCGAGGCGTCGGGGGCGAAGCTGCAGTACTTCGACCAGGCCAGCGGCGACCGCTACACGCCCTACGTCATCGAGCCCGCGTTCGGCCTCACCCGGTCGATGATGGCCTTCCTCATCGACGCCTACACCGAGGACGAGGCGCCGAACACCAAGGGCGGCACCGACACCCGCATCGTGCTCAAGCTCGATCCGCGCCTCGCTCCGGTCAAGGCGGCTGTGCTTCCGCTCAGCCGCAACGAGAAGCTCACTCCCGAGGCGAAGGCTCTGGCCGCTCGCCTGCGCAGTCGCTGGAACATCGACTTCGACGACGCCGGAGCGATCGGTCGCCGCTACCGCCGCCAGGACGAGATCGGCACCCCGCTGTGCATCACGTACGACTTCGACTCCCTCGACGACGGTGCGGTGACGATCCGCAAGCGCGACGACATGAGCCAGGAGCGCGTGAGCCTCGATCAGGTCGAGTCCTACCTCGCCGACCACCTCGGCGGGGCCTGAGCTCCACGGTCGCACGGCACGGCGGGTCCGCCGCAGCCGTGCGACCGCCTCGGCGGGGCGAGAACCTGACAGCGGCCCTGCCCCCGGCACCGACGACGACGGCCTCGGCACCTTGTGAAAGGTGCCGAGGCCGTCGTCGTGCGAGTGACGATCAGAACATCGTCCAGGCTTCCTGGAGGACGCCGCGGATGATCTGCTCCATCTCGTCGAACTCCTTCTGACCGACGGTCAGCGGGGGCGAGAGCTGGATGACCGGGTCGCCACGGTCGTCGGCACGGCAGTAGAGGCCGTTCTCGTACATCTTCGCCGAGACGAAGTTCTTGAGGATCCGCTCCGACTCCTCTTCGGTGAAGGACTCCTTCGTGTCCTTGTCCTTGACGAGTTCGATGCCGTAGAAGAAGCCCTCACCGCGGACGTCGCCGACGATCGGGAGGTCCTTGAGCTTCTCGAGCGTGAACTTGAACGCGCCGGCGTTCTCGTGCACGTGGTCGTTGAGCTTCTCGTTCTCGAAGACGTCGAAGTTCGCCATCGCGGCGGCACAGGCGACGGGGTGACCGCCGAAGGTGTAGCCGTGGTAGTACGTCGCGTCGCCGCCAGGACCGAAGGGCTCGAAGAGGCGGTCCGAGGCGATCATCGCACCGAGCGGAGCATAGCCCGAGGTGATGCCCTTGGCGCTGGTGATGATGTCGGGGACGTAGCCGAAGTCGTTGCACGCGAACATGTCGCCGATGCGACCGTAGGCGCAGATCGTCTCATCGGAGACGAGGAGGACATCGTTCTCGTCGCAGATCTCGCGCACGCGCTCGAAGTATCCGGGAGGCGGCGGGAAGCAGCCGCCGGAGTTCTGCACGGGCTCGAGGAAGACGGCGGCGACGGAGTCGGCACCCTCGAACTCGATCGCCTCGGCGATGCGGTCGGCGGCCCAGCGGCCGAAGGCCTTCTCATCGTGCGCGTACGGTTCGGGTGCGCGGTAGAAGTTCGTGTTCGGGACCTTGTGGGCACCGGGGACGAGCGGGGCGAACTGCTCGCGCAGGCCCGGCAGGGAGGTCACGGACAGGGCGCCGTGCGGGGTGCCGTGGTAGGCGGTGGCACGGGAGATGATCTTGTGCTTGCCGGGCTTGCCGGTGAGCTTGAAGTAGTTCTTGGCAAGCTTCATCGCGGACTCGACGGAGTCGCCGCCGCCGGAGGTGAGGAAGACGCGGTTGAGATCGCCGGGGGCGTAGGAGGCGAGGCGCTCGGAGAGCTCGATGGCCTGCGGGTGGGCGAAGGACCACAGCGGCATGAAGGGCAGCTTCATGGTCTGGTCGTACATCGCCTTCGCGATCTCCTCGCGACCGTGTCCGACCTGGACGGTGAAGAGACCGGCGAGGCCGTCGATGTAGCGCTTGCCCTGATCGTCGAAGATGTAGTGGCCTTCGCCGCGGGTGATGATCGGTGCCTGTCCGCCGTTGAACAGGGCCTGGTGCGGAGCCATATGCATCCACACGTTGTTGCGCACGGCTTCCTGATACGGAGTGCCGGCTCTGGTGACATTGTCTGTCATCGTGTCCCCCAATTGTATTTTTGCTTTTCGAGTGAGAGGTACATGAAGAGCTCTGTGTCGACGACCGCGTCGATCGACCGGAGCTCCCTGTTGACGAAATCGATGAGGTGTCGGTCCGATTCGCAGACGATCTCCACAAGGAGGTCGAACGACCCCGCGGTGACGACGAGGTAGTCGATCTCGTCGTACCCGTGCAGCCTGTCGGCGACCTTCGAGATGTCTCCGCGGGCCTTCACTCCCACCATGGCCTGTCGGGCGAAGCCGAGACTGAGCGGGTCGGTCACGGCCACGATCTCCATCACGCCGGAGTCGATGAGCCTCGACACCCTCTGTCGCACGGCCGCCTCGGAGAGTCCGACGGACTTCCCGATGGCAGAGTAGGACTTGCGTCCGTCATGCTGGAGTTCGACGATGATCGCCTTGGACTTCTCGTCGAGGTTGCCCAGGCGGTGACTGCTTCCGCTCGGCAGCGAGTGGGCCATTCTTCACCTCCGTGATGTGAGTCTCAGATCAATCTACCATTGAATCAGTCGGAATGCGTAGTCCGCTGTGCGGATTCAGTTGATTGTGTTGAAATTTCATTCTGTATCCGTCAATGCGTGGCGATCCGAGGTGCAGGCGGTGCCTGTCGACACGCTCGCGGACCGTCATTGACACCGTGTGAGCGCGATCACCACACTGAGGGCATGAATGAAGGCGAGCTGTTCACCGGCGGCGAGGCGGACCGTCCCGACGTCCAGGGAATGCGGCCGGGATCCGAGCAGGGCGGTGCAGGGCAGGCGGTGCGCTCGCGCCCGCAGCCGACACCGGGGGAGGTCGACACGATCGGGGCGCAGAACCTCGGGTTCTCCCCAGAGGAGTACCTCGCCCGGATCGCGGCGGTGCGCGGACGGATGAGCGACCAGGGGCTCTCGGCGCTCATCGTCACCGATCCGGCCAACATCTACTACCTCACCGGCTACAACGCGTGGTCGTTCTACACCCCGCAGCTGCTCTTCGTCCCCTCCTCGGGTCCGCTCACGCTCTTCCTGCGCGATATGGACGCCCGCGGGGCCTCCCACACCTCGTGGCTGCCGCCCGAGGACATCGTCGGCTACCCCGAGCGCTACGTCCAGCGCCCGCACATCCACCCCTTCGACTGGGTCGCCTTCGCGCTCCGTCAGCGGTGGGAGGTCGCCCGGGCCTCGTCCTCGCCGGTCGGGGTCGAGATGGATTCGCACTTCTTCTCCCCGCGCGCCTTCCGGGCGCTCGTCAACGGTGTGCCGGAGTGGCGTCTCGTCGACTCGTTCGAGCTCGTCAACTGGATCCGGGCGATCAAGTCCGCTGACGAGCTCGCGCTCATGCACCGGGCTGCCGAAGTGACGAGCGCGGCGATGGACGCGGCCCTCGGCACGGTCGGGCAGGGGGTCGGCCAGCACGAGGTCGCCGCCGCGATCTCCGCCGCGCAGGCGCGGGGGAGCGGGACGTCGTGGGGTGACTATCCCGCGATCGTCCCGCTCATGCCCACCGGTGAGAGCGCTGACACTCCGCACCTGAGCTGGACGGATCGGACCTTCGCCGCCGATGAGTCGGTGAGCATCGAACTCGCCGGGGTCCACCGCCGCTACCATGTCCCCTTGGCGCGCACTGCCGTGGTGGGGCGTCCGAAGCAGGAGCTCGTCCGCCTCGAGGGGGTCGTCGCCGAGGCGCTCGCGGCGGTCCTCGACGTCGCCGCCCCGGGCGTGCCGACAGCCGAACTCGCGCGAACGTGGAATCGGGTGCTTGCCCGGGGCGGGCTCGAGAAGCCGAGTCGGTTGGGCTATTCGATCGGCATCGGCTATCCGCCGGACTGGGGTGAGCGGACGATCTCGATCCGGACGGAGGACGACCAGATCCTCGAGGCGGGCATGACCTTCCACCTCATCTGCGGGATGTGGATGAACGGCTACGGCTATGAACTCTCCGAGTCGATCCTCGTCACCGACACCGGTGTCGACACCTTCACGGACTTCCCGCGCGAACTCATCCGGCTCTGAGCCGGCATCGGACCGGCGAGGGCGACGATCTGTCGAACCACCTCGGCGGGGGACAGGGTCGCCATCATCGGCAGCGCGAGGACGTAGCGGGTGAAGATCGTGCCGACGATGACGACGGCGAGCCGACGGGCTGCGGTACGTCCGACCGCCTCGGCGAGGGCGCCGAAGACGGTCCGCTCGAGATAGCGGCTGAGCAGCTGAGCCCGCGAACCGTCATCGGCGAGCTCTCTGGCGAACGCCACGAGGCGGGGGCCGTGGACGGGGTGATCCCAGACTGCGACGATGCCCTCGGCCAGTGCCCGGACGTCGAGGGTGCCGTGCTCGGTCGCCGCGGCAACGACATGATGCGGGGCGACGGTGAGGGCGAGGGCGACGATGAGGAGTTCGTCCTTCGAGCCGAAGTGATAATTGACCAGCGAGTGGCTCAGGCCTGCCTCCGCCGCGATCTGCCGAGCGGTGATCGTCGCCGGATGTCCGCCGGCAAGCAGACGCTGAGCCGCGGCGACGAGTCTCTGCCGGGCGTCCGACGTCCCCGAGGGCCGACCCGGCTGTTTATTGACCATGGTGGCATTGTCCCATTTCTCGGGCGCAGTCTGAGGCCATGAAGGCAGAGCGATTCGAACAGGATCAGACGGTCACCGGTGACGATTCGCGGCGACTCGGCGCGGCGGCGGACACGGACTGCATCGTGGTCGGCGGCGGTCCCGCCGGCCTCGTCTGCGGGCTCGTGCTCGCCCGTCTCGGGGTGAGGGTCACAGTGGTGGAGAAGCACGATGACTTCCTCCGCGACTTCCGCGGCGACACCATCCATCCCTCAACCCAGGACCTGTTGGCCGAGCTCGGCCTCCTCGACGAGTTCCTCACCCTGCCGCACGAGGACATGCCTCGCGTGAGGCTGCGGTGGAACGAGGAGGAGTTCGTGCTCGCTGACTTCTCGCGGTTGCCGACCCGGCGTCGGGTGATCAGCTTCATGCCGCAGTGGGAGTTCCTCGATCTCATCGCCCGCGCCGCCTTGCGCGAGCCGACGTTCACGCTGCTGCGCAGCACCGAGGTCATCGACGTCGTCCGGGCGGGAGAGCGGATCGACGGTGTCCGCACGCGATCGTCGACGGGGGAGGAGACCCTGCAGGCACGCCTCGTCATCGCGGCGGACGGTCGGGATTCGACCGTGAGGGACGCAGCGGGACTGCACCCCCGGCGGCTGGCGACGGCGATGGACGTGCTCTGGTTCCGCGTGCCGAAGGCCAGTGGTGAGTCCCTTCCCTTCGTGCAGGCTGGTGCCGGTCTTCTCCTCGCCATCGACCGAGGCGAGTACTTCCAGGTCGCCAATGCGATCCCGGCAGGCACCTGGGTGCCGTCGGCGGCGGCGCTCACCGCACTGCGGGCGCGGGTCGCCCGGATCGCCCCGCAGCTGAGCGGACGGATGGAGCACGTGGGTCTCGACGACGTCAGGCTCCTGCGGGTGAGACTGGAGCGCCTGCGACGCTGGCACGCACCCGGCCTGCTGTGCATCGGAGACGCCGCGCATGCGATGTCGCCGGCCGGTGGAGTCGGCATCAACCTCGCCATCCAGGACGCGGTCGCCGCGGCGCGAATCCTCGGGCCGAATCTCCGCGCGGGCACACCGACGGCGAGGCAGCTGCGCCGAGTGCAGAGGCGGCGCGCCTGGCCGGCGACGCTCATCCAGTGGGTCCAGCTGCGCATCCAGGCGGTGCTCCTCGCGGATCGCCCAGCCTCGCGTCCGCCCCTGCCTCTGCGCCTCGTCGCCCGATTCCCCGCGCTCGCCCACGTGCCCGGACGCATCATCGGCGTGGGGCCTCGCCCCGAACATGTCGGTGCCGATGCGCGGCGCGGTTTCAGCAGGCGGTGAATGCGGCTGCGGTTGCGGAGGTGGCGGCGGACGCGGACTGCGACGCGGTTGGTGCGGGTTGCGCGGACGGGACGACCGCCTCGGCGGGGATGCACGCACCCGGCACCCGGAGCGGTATTTCCTACGCGTGCACGGGGAGGTTTCGTCGCTGCGGGGATGACGTGCCGAGCGGAGGGTTGTCTGTGAACCGACGACGATGGGGTGTTGTCACGGGTAGGACGTGCGGTTGCGGGGTGGAGGTGCCGCTTCGGGGAGGACGTGCGCCTGCGGGGGCGAACTGTGACGCGGCGTGATGTCGTCGAAGGAAATCACCCGAGGAACTGCAGCCAGAGGCCGACGGCGAGCGCGTTGATCGCGACGATGAGCGCCGCGCGGCCGAGCACCCACAATCCGTCGCGGGGATCCGCGCCGGTGCCGCCGGAGAGTTGGACGGACATCGCGACGCGCGGGGGCGCGGCCAGGGCGGCGAAGGATCCTGCGACATTTCCGGCGGCGACGACCGTCATCGCCGGGGCCCCTGCCGCGTCGGCCGCCGAGGCGAGGGTGCCCGAGAACATCGCGTTGCTGCCCGTGTTCGACCCGGTGAGGACCGCCCCGACCGTGGTCAGCCACGGAGTGACGAGGAGGAGGCCGGCGGGGACGAGTGCGCCGATCGCGTCGCTCATCCCGCTCGTCGTCATCACCCAGCCCATGACCATGAACGCCGCCGTCGCCGCCCCGATGGGGACCCATGCGCGGACCGCGGACGCCGCGACCGGGCGCAGGGGTTCCTTCGCCGAGGCGACAGCTGGGTCAGGGTCGGTGCCGGAGTCGCCTGCGTCCGCCGTTTCGCCGGCCTCGGCGTCCGTCGGTCCGGGACCCGGGGTGTCCGTCGGTCCGGGACCCGGGGTGTCCGCCGGCCCGGCGCTCGCCCCGCGCGCTCGCCCCCGGCCCCGGGCGACGAGGACGGCGACGAGGCAGGCGACCGCGAGCCAGAACGGGGGAGAGGAGACGATGTCGGTGAGGGGCGACGGGACGAGGGCGTAGAGCTCACGGGCGAGGAGGATGCCCACCGTGAGTGTCGCATACGGCAACACCGCGCGGCCGAGCCTGCGGTCCATCCCGGCGAAGCGGCTGCGGATCGACAGGGGCAGGCCGATGCCGGCGATGACGAGGAGCGAGCCGACGATGCCAGCCGGGGCCATGCCGAGCAGGGCGTTCGAAGCCAGGATGCCGGCCCAGAGCAGCCCGGCGGCAGTTGCCATGCCGAGGGCGCTGAGGGGCTTCGGGCGAGCGAGGACGATGATCGCGACGAGGACGACGGCGATGGGGATCGCATTGATCCAGGCCGTCGTCAGGCCAAGCGCGTCGACGTCGAGGTCGGCGAGCGCGGCAGCGACGGTCGTGCCCGGGCCGAGCGCACCCCAGGGGACGGCGACGAGCCCGAGGAGGCCGAAGAGCGCGGAATGGCGGATCGAGCAGCCGAGGTGGCGCAGCACCGGCACGCCGATCGTCACACCGATGCCGAAGCCGGTGACGGACTCGGCGAAGGGGACGATCCCGAAGACGACGAGGGCGACGCCGATCGATCGACTCGGCACGGTCGCCTCGACCCAGCCGGAGAGTGCGCGCATGGCACCGCTGGCCTCGAGGATCGAGGCGAGCATTATGCCGAAGAGGAGGATGAGGGCGACTTCGACGACGAGCGGGAAGTAGTCGGTGCCGGCGGCGGCGAAGACGGCAAGCGGTGTGGGGAATGCGAGAAGCGCACAGACGATCGACCCGAGGAGTCCTGCCGCCGCCGAGATCCATGTCGGCACCCGGACGGCGAGGAGGACGATCACGAGGGCAAGAGGGGAGAGCGCAAGGACACCGGGCATTTTCGCTCTTCATGGATCGAAATCTACTATCTGAGAATACACTAGGATGGGATCATGGCGAAGTCAGAGGACACGGGAGCGCGGGTGTTCGGCGCGCGGGTGCGGTCCCGCCGGCGGCACAGCAACCTCACGCTCAACGAGCTCGCCGCCCGCGCCGGGATCTCCCGCGCCGCCCTGTCGAAGATCGAGCGCGGCGAACAGGACACCTCCGTCTCGAATGCCATGGGCCTCTCGCGCGCCCTCGGCGTCGACGTCGGCGAACTGCTCGCCGAACCCGAGGTCGTCATCACTCCCAGCGAAGCCATCCTCGCGCTCACGAGCTACGGTCCGGGCACGCACCGCCGCGACCTCCCCTCCCCGATGGAGAACATGGAGGTCATCCACTACACCCTCGATCCGCGCAGCGAGACCTCCGCCATCGCCGCCCACCGCTCCGGATCCCGGGAGACCTTCTACGTGCTCGCCGGGATCGTCGAGATCGTCACGATCGACCGTCGCACCGTGCTCCGCGCCGGCGACTGCGCGCAGGCCCCCGGCGACGTCCCGCACCAGGTCGCCAACCCCAGCGACCGTCCGGCCGAACTCATCCTCATCATCGTCTGAGACCGCCCCCGCCGAGGCGGTCCGCCCTTGACGGGCCCCACCGGACTCAGGCATCCTTGACGGGTCCCATTCCCGTCGGAAGGTAGCCACCCCCAGTGAAGTGACCACTCATTTCCGCACCCGCGGGCGAAACGGCCCCGCACCACACACGTGTGCACGAAATGAGGTCACAGATGACTGCTGCCATCTCCATCTCCGGACTCGGCTACCGCCTCGGCGACGACACCGAGATCCTCGACTCCCTCACCGCGACCATCCCGACCGGACGCGTCGGCCTCGTCGGTGACAACGGGATCGGAAAGTCCACCCTCGCCCGTCTCCTCACCGGCGAACTCACCCCGACGACGGGCACCGTCATCGGCTCCGCTGGCGCCGTCCACATCGACCAGCTGCTCCCGCACACCGATGTCCCCGTCGAGACCGTCCTCGGCATCGGAACCGTCCGCTCCGCCCTCCACCGCACCCTCGCCGGGCACGGGGAGGACGAGGACTTCGCCGTCATCGGCGACGACTGGGACATCGAAGAGCGGGCCCTGTCCGCCCTCGCCGAGGTGGGGCTGCGTCTCGAGTCCCGTGACCTCGACCGCCGGCTGCGGACCTTCTCCGGTGGGGAGGCCATGCGCATCGGCCTCGCCCGTGCGGCTCTCGCCGGATCCGCATGGCTCATCCTCGACGAGCCGAGCAACAACCTCGATGCCGCAGGGCGCAGACTCCTCGGCGAGCTCCTCGACCGGCGGAGCGGACCGAGCCTCATCATCTCCCACGACCGAGACCTGCTCGAGACGATGGACGCGATCGTCGAGATGACTGACGAACTGCGTGTCTACGGCGGCGGCTACAGCGCCTACGAGGAGATGGTCGCCGCCGAGGAGGAGGCCAAGCGGTCTCGGCTCACCGATGCGAAGAAGACGCTGACGATCGAGAAGCGCCAGCGCATCGAGCTCGAGACGACGCTGGCGCGCGCCGACCGGAAGGCGGCCACGGACACGGCGAACAAGCGGCGGCCGAAGATCGTCATGAACGGACTGAGCGACTTCGCCCAGAAGTCGGCAGCCAAACGTCGCGGAGACAAAGCCGCCGACGAAGCCCGAGCCGAAGCGGACGTGCAGAGGGCGAAGGACGCCCTCCGCCGCGACCCGTCGATCACCCTCCACCTGCCCGAGACCGAGGTCCATGCCGGCAAGCGGGTGCTCGAGATCGACAGCGCAGGGCTCGAGCGTCCGTGGACGATCGTCGGAGCGGAGCGGATCCGCCTGACCGGACCCAACGGCGCCGGAAAGTCGAGCCTGCTCGCCGCCCTGCGCGGTGGGTCGGCGAGCGCTCCGGTCGTCGAGCTCTTCCCCGGGCTGAGCACAGCCGTCCACGTGCCCATCGCCCACCTCGACCAGCAGTACCGGCTGCCCGAGCACTCGAGCGTCATGGATGCCGTCCGGGACCCGAACCCGGGACTGGAGAAGCATCGCGTCCACGAGGTGCTCGCGGCGATGGGTCTGCGTGCCGGGCGCACCGAGCAGCTGTGCGGGACGCTCTCGGGAGGGGAGCGCTTCCGCGTCGCGCTCGCCGCCGCCCTGCTCGCCGACCCCGCCCCGCAGCTGCTCCTCCTCGACGAACCCGGCAACAACCTCGACGTCGCCTCCCAGCGGGCGCTCACCTCGGCGCTCGAGGGATTCGGGGGAGCGATGCTGCTCGTCACCCACGACGACCGCCTCGGCGAGGAACTGGGCGCGGTCACCGAATGGGACGTTCGCGAACTGCGGGAGGCACCCGCCGAGGGCGACCGGTCGACGACTGTGAGTAAGGGAACGGACCGGGCGGTGTCCGATTTGCCTGCCTTTGGGATAATGGACGGGTGAGTGTCATGAGCGAATCCACGTCCCCGGCCGTCGCGCCTCTGCGCATCGGCCCCATCGAGCTGTCCTCCCCGGTCGTGCTCGCCCCCATGGCCGGGATCACGAACACCGCGTTCCGCCGGCTCTGCCGCGAATACGGTGCCGGACTCTACGTCACCGAGATGGTCACCTCACGCGCGCTCGTCGAACGCAGCCCCAAGAGCATGCGCATCATCCACCACGAACCGTATGAGACCCCGCGCTCGGTCCAGCTCTACGGCGTCGACCCGGTGACGATCGGGCAGGCCGTGCGCATGCTCGTCGAGGAGGACCGCGCCGACCACATCGACCTCAACTTCGGCTGCCCGGTGCCCAAGGTCACCCGGAAGGGCGGCGGCTCGGCCCTGCCGTGGAAGCAGGACCTCTTCACGGCGATCGTCACCACCGCGGTGCGCGAAGCCGACCGGGGCGGGATCCCGCTGACGGTGAAGATGCGCAAGGGCATCGACGCCGACCATCACACGTACCTCGACGCGGGGGAGACCGCCCGGAACGCGGGCGTCGCGGCGATCGCCCTGCACGGGCGCACGACCGCCGACCTCTATTCCGGGACCGCGGACTGGGAGTCGATCGCCCGGCTCAAGGACCACCTCGGCGACAGCGTCCCGGTGCTCGGCAACGGCGACATCTTCTCCGCCGAGGACGCGCTGGAGATGATGGCGCGCACCGGCTGCGACGGCGTCGTCATCGGCCGCGGCTGTCAGGGACGGCCGTGGCTCTTCGGGGACCTCGCGAACGCACTCAACGGCAGCGATGAGCGCCACCGTCCCGGACTGGCCGAGGTGGCCCGTGCCGTCCGCCTCCACGGCGAATACCTCGTCGACTACTACGGCGAGGAGTTCTACGGAGTCCGCGACCTGCGCAAGCACATCGCGTGGTACTTCAAGGGCTACCCTGTCGGCGGCGATCTGCGCAGCCGACTCGCGATGGTCTCATCCCTGGCCGAACTCGACGCCCTCCTCGCCGAACTCGACGACGCCCCCTACCCGGGGGAGGCCGCCGAGGGCTCGCGCGGACGCACGACCCGCCCCAAACGGCCCCACCTGCCCGAGGGCTGGCTCGACTCCCGCGTCTTCGATGCCAGCGGCACCGCGCTGCTCGCCGAAGCCGAACTCGACATCTCGGGAGGCTGAGCGTGCCGACCGAGACCTCCGCACGCATCGCCCAGGCCTCCGGGCACGTCGCGGACTACACCGCCCGCGACGAGGAGCGCTGGGTCATCGAACCGGCGAAGAACCCGCGTCGTTCGGCCTTCCAGCGCGACCGCGCCCGTGTGCTCCACTCCTCGGGGCTGCGCCGCCTCGGCGCGAAGACGCAGGTCGTCTCGCCCGGTACCGACGACTTCGTCCGCACCCGGCTCACCCACTCCCTCGAAGTCGCGCAGGTCGGCCGCGAACTCGCCCGCTACCTCGGCTGCGATCCCGACATCGTCGACACCGCATGCCTGAGCCACGACCTCGGGCACCCGCCCTTCGGCCACCACGGGGAGACGATCCTCGACCGGCTGTGCGCCGACATCGGCGGCTTCGAGGGCAACGCGCAGACCCTGCGCCTCGTCACCCGCATCGAACCCAAGGTGCTTGCCCCCGATGGCCGACCCGCCGGGCTCAACCTCACCCGGGCCAGCCTTGACGCCCTGACGAAGTACCCGTGGCCGCGGGCCGAGGCCTCGGCCGGTCGACGCGATTCGGGAGTGCGGAAGTTCGGCGTCTACGACGACGACATCGCCGTCTTCGACTTCTACCGGGCCGGTGTCGTCAACGGTCGCCGCTGCCTCGAGGCCCAGGTGATGGATCTCGCCGACGACATCTCCTACTCGGTCCACGACGTCGAGGACGCCGTCGTCGCCGGGCACCTGCGCCTGAGCGAGTTCACCGATGAGGCCCGACGCGCGGAGCTCTTCGCGATCACCCGGCAGTGGTACCTGCCCGAGACCGACGATGCGGAGATGGACAAGGCGCTCACCCGCCTCCAGGCCGCCGCGTACTGGCCGGAGACCGAATTCGACGGCTCCCGCCGCGCCCAGGCCGCCCTCAAGCACATGACGAGCCAGCTCATCGGCCGCTTCGTCGGCGCCGCGGAGGCCGCGACCCGCGAGGAGTACGGGTGGGAGCCGCTCAACCGCTACCAGGCCTCGCTCGTTGTCCCCGAGTCCACGGCCGTGGAGATCGCCGTGCTCAAGGGGATGGCCACGCTCACGGTCATGGTCGCGGAGGACCGGCTGCGCCTCCACGACATCCAGGACACCGTCATCACCACGCTCGCCGAATGGTATGACGCGCACCCGAGAGGGCTCGATCCGATGTTCGCCGCCGACCATGCGGAGGCCGCCGACGATGCGGCCCGACTGCGCGTCATCGCCGACCAGATCGCGTCCCTGACCGACCATTCGGCGTGGACGCTCTACCACCGGATCCAAGCCGGGGCGGGGGATCGTCTCTAGACCATGGCCGGACTCATCAAGCGCGAGGACATCGACGAGCTGCGCTCGCGCACGCGCCTCGACGAGGTCGTCGGCGAGTTCGTCACGCTCAAGACCGCGGGCATCGGCTCGCTCAAAGGCCTGTGCCCCTTCCACGACGAGAAGACTCCCTCGTTCACCGTCCGCCCTCAGGTCGGGATGTACCACTGCTTCGGCTGCGGGGAATCCGGGGACGTCTTCACCTTCCTCCAGAAGGTCGAGCAGCTCAGCTTCGTCGAGGCCGTCGAGATGCTCGCCGGGCGGATCGGGATGCACCTGCGCTACGAGGACGGCAAGGGCCCCGACCGGGAGCAGGCGAGCAGACGCCAGCGTCTGCTCGAGATGCACGAGGTCGCCGAGCGCTTCTTCGCCACCGCTCTGGGTGAGGACGCCGGGCAGATCGCCCGCGACTTCCTCGCCGAGAAGGGCTTCCCTCCCGGGGAGAACGCCCACTTCGGCATCGGCTTCGCCCCGAAGTCCTGGGATGCGCTCACCTCCCACCTGCGCCGGGCCGGCTTCAGCGATGAGGAGATCCTCGCGGCCGGGCTCGCGAGCGAAGGCAGCCGGGGCATCTACGACCGGTTCCGCGGGCGGGTGATGTGGCCGATCAAGGACATGACGGGTCGGACGATCGGCTTCGGGGCGAGGCGGCTCTTCGACGACGATCAGGGGCCGAAGTACCTCAACACCCCGGAGACCGCGCTCTACCACAAGAACCAGGTCCTCTACGGCCTCGACCTCGCCAAGCGCGACATCGCGAAGACCAAGCGCGTCGTCATCGTCGAGGGCTACACCGATGTCATGGCCGCCCATCTCGCCGGCGTCACCCAGGCCGTCGCGACGTGCGGCACGGCCTTCGGCGCCGAACATGTCAAGATCGTCCGCCGCCTCATCGGCGACGACCCGAGCGCGCAGGTCGTCTTCACCTTCGATGGCGACGAGGCTGGACAGAAGGCGGCGCTCAAGGCCTTCGAGTTCGAATCCGAGTTCACCGCGCAGACCTTCGTCGCCGTCGAACCCTCGGGCCTCGACCCCAACGACCTGCGCCTGGAGAAGGGCGATGCCGCGATCCGGGAGCTCATCGAGGGCCGCAGACCCCTCTTCGAGTTCGTCATCACCACCGCGATCGCCCAGTACGACCTCGACACCGTCGAGGGCCGCATCGCCGCCGTCCGGGCCAGCGCCGAGGTGCTCGCCGGGATCCGCGACCGGAACAGCCTCAGCCACTACCACCGTTTCGTCGCCGGTCGCATCGGCGTCGACATCGCCGAGGTGGAGGCTGCCGTCAAGACCGCCCGCCGGCACCCGCGCGCCTCCGCATCGGACCGGGGTCGGCAGTCGGGATCCGAGAACGCTCGGACCGCCGGCCGTCCGGGTCCGAGCAGCGCTTCCGGTGCGAAGGGGGGCCGCGGTGCCCCCGGCGGTCCGGGGGATTCCGCGGGCGGCGGTGGTCGGCCGGGGGCGCCAGGTGAGGACGGCATCGAATACGTCTACGACGAGCGCCCCGACGTCTCAAACCTCTCCGCTCCGATCACTCCGACGCGCCTGAAGACGGAGAAGGGCGCGCTCATGGTCGCCCTCCAGCATCCGGAGTTCGTCAACGCGAAGCTCTTCGACTCGCTCTCTGCCCACGCATTCGAGCATCCCGGGTACCGCCGGGTCCAAGCCGTGCTCAGCGCGGCGGGAGGACTGCGCGCGGGAGCCGCCGACCCCGGGCGGTGGGTGGAGACCGTCATGGACGCCAGCGATGAGGACCTCAAGCCCGGCATCGCCCAGCTCCTCGTCACCCCGCTGCCCGTGTCCGAGGGAATGGGCGCCGAGAAGTTCGCCCAGGGCATCGTCGCGAAGCTCTTCGACTATGACCTCGAGAGGATCGCGAAGGAACTCCACTCGCGCCTCCAGCGACAGTCCGCCACGGACGCCGAGGCGCAGACCGCGCTGCTGCGCCAGCTCCAGGTGCTTGAGCAGCACCGGGTGCGCCTGCGCGAACTCATGGCCTGACTCGGACTCTGTCACCAGGCTCCGACATCCCGCGGAGGACTCCGCAGCGCCGTCACCCGCGATCGCCCGACCCCGCGATCGCTCACTCGAGCAGCGACCCAGCGCGCGTTCGCGGCCGCCCGCGAACTCCCGAATCCTCGAATCCTGAACGTCCCGTCGGCGTTCGGGCGTGAAATACTGCACAGTTGCAATTTTGCAGTTGATGAAAAGTTGCAGATGGTGCAAAATTGAGGGCATGACTGACCACGAATCGCTGCGGACGAAGAAGGCGCGAGCGACCCGCACCGCGCTCCACGAAGCGGCGATCACCCGTGTCCTCGACGAGGGACTCGACTCGGTGACGGTGGCGATGATCGCCGCCGACGCGGGGGTGTCTCCGCGGACCTTCTTCAACTACTTCCAGACAAAGGAGGACGCGATCGTCGGCCTCGACGTCTCGACCATCGACACCCAGCTGGTGCGCGACTATGTCGAATCCGACACCGGCATCGAGTCCCTGGCCGAGGACACGGCGAACTTCGTGCGCGAAGCGCTCCTCGTCGGCACGGACCCGCGGCTCTCGGTGCGCAGGCGGCAGCTCTTCGCCGCCTATCCGGAGCTCGTGACCAAGCGGTTCGAACAGGTCGAGGCGCTCGAGGAACTCGTCTCCGAGCACGTGCTCGCACGGCTCAAGCACCTCGGCCAGGAGTTCTCGTCCGAGGACTCCGCCTGGCGCAGCGCGCGGATGCTCACCCAACTGTGCATGGTCCCGCTCCAGCACGCTGCGCGGGTGGTCAAGCGCACGCCCGACCTCGCCGCCGACCCCGACGGCACGAAGAACGTCTACGACGACTCCTTGGGGCTCTTCCTCAAGGTGCTCGAGCGACTGAGATGAAAGCTGAGATGAGAAGCAACAACGACCTGAGGACCGGGGACATGACGACCTCACCGGGCAACCACAGCAACGACACGCAGCCGATGACCACCTCGGCGATCATCCTCCTCTTCGTGGGACTGATGATCGCGATGTTCATGTTCTCCCTCAACCAGACCGTGCTCGCCACGGCGCTGCCGACGATCGTCGGCGAACTCGACGGAGTCGACCAGATGCTCTGGGTGTCGACGGCCTTCATGCTCGCCTCGACGATCATGATGCCCATCTACGGCAAGGTCGGCGACCTCTTCGGCCGCAAGCCGCTGTTCATGTTCGCGATCTGCTGCTTCCTCGCCGGATCGGTCTTCGCCCTCGTCGCGAACGAGATGTCGACGCTCATCCTCGGCCGTGTCCTCCAGGGCATCGGCGGCGGCGGAATGATGATCCTCTCGCAGTCGATCATCGCCTCTGTGGTGCCGGCCCGCGAGCGCGGGAAGTACATGGGCATCATGGGCTCCGCATTCGCCGTCTCCTCGGTCGCCGGCCCCCTCATCGGCGGGTGGCTCACCGAAGGGCCCGGCTGGCGCTGGGCGTTCGCGATCAACTTCCCGCTCGGAGCCGTCGCGCTCATCGCCGCAGCGGTCTTCCTCAAGATCCCCAAACACACGCACGGCCCCCGCCCGAAGATCGACGTCGGTGGCATGGCCCTCATCTCGATCGTCACCTCCTGCATCGTCCTCGTCTCCGCGTGGGGCGGCCACGACTACGAGTGGGGCTCCTGGCAGATCAACGGACTCATCGTCGTCGGTGCCCTCGCGACCGTCGCCTTCGTCATCGTCGAATCCAAGGTGAGCGAGCCGGTCATCCCGCTGAGACTCTTCGTCAACCGCGACTTCCTGCTCTCGACGATCGCCGGCCTCTTCATCGGTGTGAGCATGTTCGGCGTTCTCTCCTACATGCCGACCTACCTGCAGATGGTCCACGGCATCGACGCGACCGTGGCCGGACTGATGATGGTCCCGATGATGGGCACGATGCTCCTCTCCTCGACCCTCATCGGCTTCGTCGTCGCACGGACCGGAAGGTACAAGCGCTACCCGCTCATCGGCATCCTCCTCATCGGTGCCTCCCTCGTCCTCCTCTCGACGCTCAAGGCCGACAGCCCCGCGTGGGAGCCGATGGTCGGCCTCGCGCTCCTCGGCCTCGGCCTCGGCCTGAGCATGCAGATCCTCGTGCTCGTCGTCCAGAATGCCTTCCCCGTCGAGATGGTCGGCACCGCGACGGCTGCGAACAACTACTTCCGCCAGGTCGGAGCGACCCTGGGCATGGCGTTCATCGGCTCGGTTTTCACCCAGCGTCTGCTTGAGAACATCAAGGCCGGGATGACCGACCTCGCCGCCGCCTCACCGGACGCGCAGCCGCCTCAGGTCTCCTCGACGGGTCTGACCCCGCAGATCGTCTCCCAGATGCCCGAACCCCTGCACACCCTCATCATCACCTCGTACAACGACGCACTCGTGCCCCTCTTCCTCTGGGTGGCTCCGCTTGCCTTCGCCGGCTTCGTCATTCTCCTCTTCCTGCCGAACACGCCGTTGGCGAAGACGCTGAAGAAGGACACGACGAGCCGTGAGCACGTCCTCGTCCCTGAGGGCGCCGAGGTTGCCGCAGCGACCCCGGCATCGGATAGTCTGAGTCTGCCGACGATCACGAAAGCTTCCGCGGATGACGACACTGACGATTCTCACGACACCCCAGGACGGGGTTCCCGACCGCCTGCGTGACCTCGGGGACCTCGAGGACGTCGAGGTCCGCGTCGCCGCCAGTGCCGATGAGCTCGGCGACGCTCTGCCGGGCACCGATGTGCTCCTGCTCTGGGACTTCTTCTCCACGGCGCTGGCCGGACAGTTCCACCGTGCCGACGACCTCGCCTGGGTCCACGTGGCCGCCGCCGGAGTCGACTCGCTGCTCTTCGACGAACTGATCGACTCCGACGTCGTCGTCACGAACGCCCGCGGCGTCTTCGACCGGCCGATCGCCGAGTTCGTCCTCGGCTTCCTGCTCCTCCACGCGAAGTCGCTGGCGGCCGTCCTCGCCGACCAGCGTCGTCAGGCGTGGAACCGCCAGTCGACCTCCGACCTCTCAGGCACGCGGGCGCTCGTGGTCGGGACCGGGGCGATCGGACGCGAGATCGCGCACGTGCTCCGCGCGCTCGACGTCGAGGTCGTCGGAGCCGGCAGTCACGCGCGAGGCGGTGACCCCGACTTCGGCACGATCATCGATTCGGGCGAGCTCGCCGCCCACGTGTCCGGCTTCGACTGGATCATCGACATCGCCCCGCTCACCGAACGCACCGAGCGCCTCTTCGACGCCTCCGTGTTCGCAGCGATGGATCCCCACGCATTCTTCGTCAACGTCGGCCGCGGCGCGACCGTCGACACCGCCGCCCTCGTCGACGCCCTCGCTGCGGGATCGATCGCCGGTGCCGCCCTCGATGTCGTCGACGTCGAACCGCTGCCGGCCGACCACCCGCTGTGGGAGTGCGAGAACGTCGTCATCAGCCCGCACATGTCCGGAGACACCCACGGGTGGCGCCAGCGGTTGGAGGATCAGTTCCTCGAGCTCTTCGCCCTCCACCGGCAGGGCACTCCGTTTCCCCACACCGTCGACAAGAAGGCAGGGTTCGTCCGATGAGCACGATCGACGGCGACGCCGAACGCAGCTATCTCGCCCGGGTTCTCGCCGAGCTCACGGCGATCAGGCGTGCGCGGCTGCTGAGCATGCTCGTCCTCGCCGTCGCCATGCTCGTCGCCGGGCTCGGCGCCGAACTGCAGGCACAGGGGGAGAGGATCGATGCCGTGCTCCTCTTCTCCGCCTTCAGCCTCATCATGATCGGCATCGTCTGCGCCCTCGGTGCGATCGTCGCGTGGACCAGGCTCGGTCGGGACCCGCTCGATTCGGTGGCGGCGAGACGACCGGCGACGCCCCGTGTCCCGCGGACCCGCTCCGGCGGCATGGCGATCGCGATCGGCTTCGCCGTCCTCGGCGTGCTCCTCGGGATCCTCCTGTGGCCGCAGACGCCGATCCTCGGTGCCGCCGTCGTCCTCGCCTGCCTGCTCCTCGCCTGCCTCGGCCCGATCTGGGCGCACGAGCTCTCGACTGCCGATGACAGGTTCGCACTCATCCTCGACGGCGACGACGAACTCTCCCGGCGCTTCGCCACGTTCACCCCGATCTGGCTCCACGACGCCCTCGAGCGGGAGCGCCGAGGCGAGGGCAGGGCCTGACCACCTCGGTGGCGGTCAGGAAGATCCGGACAGCCGTCGCCGACGAAGACGACAGAGGCGCCCACGTTCACAACGTGGGCGCCTCTTCGGAGTCCCGGGCTCAGTCCGGACCGACCAAGCGGATCAGACCGGGGCGACCTCGGGCTCGGTCTCGACGACGGCCTCGGCCTGCTCCACGACGGGGAAGGCCGGGGTGTCGACATCGGCCATCTCCGCCACGCAGCGGATGACCTGGCAGCTGTAGCCGAACTCGTTGTCGTACCAGACGTAGACGACGACGCGGTCCTCGTCGACGATCGTGGCGAGACCGTCGACGACACCCGCACGCTTCGAGCCGACGAGGTCGGTCGAGACGAGCTCGGGGGAGGCGACGTAGTCGACCTGGTTGCGCAGCGGCGAGTTCATCGACGTCTCACGGAGGAACGCGTTGAGCTCGTCGACGGTCGTCGGCGTCTCGAGGTTGAGGTTGAGGATCGCCATCGACACGTTCGGGGTGGGCACGCGGATCGCGTTGCCCGAGAGCTTCCCCTTGAGCTCGGGCAGAGCCTTCGCGACAGCCTTCGCCGCACCGGTCTCCGTGAGCACCATGTTGAGGCCGGCGGCACGGCCGCGACGCGAGCCCTTGTGGAAGTTGTCGATGAGGTTCTGGTCGTTCGTGAACGAGTGGACCGTCTCGACGTGGCCGTTGCGCACACCGAAGCGGTCGTTGAGCGCCTTGAGCACCGGGGTGATCGCGTTCGTCGTGCACGACGCGGCGGAGAGGATCGTGTCCGCGTCGGTGATGTCGGAGTCGTTGACGCCGAAGACGATGTTCTTGATGTCGCCCTTGCCCGGAGCGGTGAGCAGGACCTTCGATGCGCCCTTGCTCTGCAGGTGCTTCGACAGACCCTCCTCATCGCGCCACTTGCCGGTGTTGTCGACGATGATCGCGTCGTTGATGCCGTACGCGGTGTAGTCGACCTGGGAGGGGTCATCGGAGTAGATGACCTGGATGAGGGTGCCGTTGGCGAGGATCGTGTTGTTCTCCTCATCGACGACGATGCTGCCGTCGAACTTTCCGTGCACGGAGTCGCGGCGCAGCAGCGAGGCGCGCTTGACGATGTCGTTCTCCCCGCCGCGGCGGACGACGATCGCACGCAGACGCATCCCGGTACCGCCGGCGCGGTCGATGAGGATGCGGGCGAGCAGACGCCCGATGCGTCCGAAGCCGTAGAGGACGACGTCGCGGACGCCCTCATCGTCGGAGGACTGCGCACCGATGACCTGGTCGAGCTCAGCGGCGAGGAAATCGGCGGTCGAGGCCGACTGCTCGTTGAGCTTGACGATGAGGCGACCGAGATCGATCCGGGCAGGGCCGAGGTCGAGGTCGGCGAGAGCGCGGACGACCTCGAGCGTGGTCTCGATGTCGAGCTCCTCGCCGAGGAAGTGACGGGCATAGCGGTGAGCCTTGATCATGCCGGTCACGGACTTGCCCTGCAGCGAACGCCCGAAGAGGGTGAGGAGCACGTCGTTGTTGCGGTAGAGGCGGCCGACGAGCGGGATGAGGTCTTCAGCCGCAGTCTGCTTCTTCGCCCACTCGTCGAGACGAGCTGTGGTTGCTTCAGTCAAAGGTCGAGTCCCCTTTATTCAATTGACTAGTTCCCGCTCCATTCTACCGTGTCGCCGATGCGCTCTCCGACCGCCTCTCGTCGAAGCGCTTGAAGCCGAGCAGGGTGAGCGCGACGATCCCGGCACCGGCCATGAGAGCACCGAGAGTCTGCGCCTGGAGCTTCGGTTCGATGAACCCGTGATCAGCGCTGTCGTCCTCCTTCGGCCGCGGAGCCTGCGCGGTGCCGATCCAGGCGGCGACGAAGAGGATGATGCGGGCGAAGATGTTGAGCGTGAGCATGATCGCGATGATCGACCCGAACACACCCGCGGCCTTGCCCGCGGAGAAGAGGTCGACGAGGACGGTGGCGAGGTTGAGGAGGATGACGAAGCAGACCGCTCCGATGAGCGAGCCCCGCACCTTCGCCTGCTTGTCCACCGGATGTTCGGGCAGCATCGTGAAGAGGAACATGAAGATCAGCCACGACGCCCCGAACGTGATGAGCATCGGCACGGCGACGAGAAGCCCGGACATCCAGCCGGAGAGGTTGAAGAGGTCGGTGATGAACGACCGCAGGCCGGTGCCGACGACCGTGAGGGCGACGGTGAGCAGCAGACCGACGATGAGCCCGAGGAGGGTCACGGCGTTGCCGACGAACTTCTTGACGAACGGCTGGTTGACCTCGTCGTCGAAGTCGTCGTGGAGCTGAGCGCGCACTGCCGCTCCGAGGTTGCCGATGAATCCCTGCCCGGTGTAGAGACCCGCGAGGATACCGAAGATGCCGACGGCCTGCCAGTCGTTGAGGAAGCCCTCGAGCTGGTCGGTCATCGCTGAGTTGCCGGGGGAGAAGGCCTCGATCTGCTCGGTGATGACGGGGACGAGGTCGGGCCGGAGGACGTCGAGGACGAAACCGAGACCGGCGAAGGTGAACATCGCGATGGGGACGATGGCGAGGACGAGGAAATAGGTGATCGCCGCCCCGAACTGATTGCCGAGCCGCTGGATGAAGCGCTGCACTGCGCGGATGAGATGTGCGGGCCCGGGCTGGGTGATGGCGTGGTGTCCGGCTTCGGCGACCGGACTGCGTGAGGCCAGGATCTTCGCTGGTGTCACTGAGTGCTCCTTCATGTCACTGAGTGCTCGTTCGGTGCGGTGTCTGCTCCCACACTAACCGCTGGGAGCGCTCTGTGAGCGGCAGACAAGGCCGTTGCCTAGACTGTTGCGCATGTCGCACACCGCCGCTCTCGCCGCGCCCGGACTGCTCATCGACACCGTCGCCTCCGGCGCCGCGGAGAACCTCAGCGGCTTCTCCGCCTGGACAGTGCGCATCATGGAGACCCTCGGTCCCATCGGCGTCGGGTTCCTTGTCTTCCTCGACAACATCTTCCCCCCGATCCCCAGCGAGCTCGTCCTGCCCTTGGCCGGCTTCACCGCCAGTCGCGGTCAGCTCAGCCTGGTCCTGGCGATCGTCTTCGCGACGATCGGCTCGGTCGTCGGGGCCGTCCTGCTCTACGCGATCGGCCGGTGGATCGGTCTCGACCGCATCGTGCGGGTCGCGGTGAAGATGCCGCTCGTCGACGTCGCCGACGTGCACAAGACGGTCTCATGGTTCGACCGTCACGGCGACAAGGCCGTCTTCTTCGGACGGATGATCCCCATCTTCCGTTCGCTCATCTCGATTCCAGCGGGCATGCGTGCGATGCCCATGGTCAAGTTCATTCTCCTCACCGCCGCCGGCAGCACGATCTGGAACACCGTCCTCATCGTCGCGGGCTTCCTCCTCGGCGAGAACTGGTCGATCGTCGAGACCTACGCCGGGTACTTCCAGACACTCGTCATCGCCGTCGTCGTCATCGCCGTCGTCGTCTGGATCGTCCTCAAGGTCCGCAGCCGCCGTCGCCGCAGCCGAGCGGAGACGACGGAGGCCTGAACCCCGCGGGTCCAGGCCTCCATCGGCGATCGCCTCGGCGAGTCACGCCATCAGGGTCTCAGCTCACCCAGGCGGCGGCGGTGTGCTCGACGGGAACCTCCTCGCCGGCGGCCACGGGTCCCGGCGGCGTGCCGTCGCCGAACGGACGGCCACCGAGCTCCTCACGACCATGCGGGGTGAGCCAGCCGGAGAGATCCGGTCCGTCGGGAACGACGCCGGTGGGATTGATGTCCTTGTGGACGATGTAGTAGTGCTGTTTGATCTGCGTGAAGTCGATCGTGTCGCCGAACCCGGGCGTCTGATAGAGGTCGCGGGCGTACCCCCACAGATTGGGGAAGTCGCGCAGCGCCGTGCGGTTGGTCTTGAAGTGCCCGTAGTAGACCGGGTCGAAGCGTGCGAGCGTCGTGAAGAGCCGGACGTCCGCCTCGGTGATCGATTCGCCCATGAGGAACCGGCGGGTCGCCAGCCGCTCCTCGATCGTGTCGAGCGCGGTGAAGAGGCGATCGAAGGCCTTGTCGTAGGCTTCCTGGGACCCGGCGAATCCGCAGCGGTAGACGCCGTTGTTGATCTCCGTGTAGATGAGCTTCATGAGCGACTCCATCTCGTCCCGAGACTCCTCGGGCCAGAGATCGGGCGCACCCTCCCGGTGGTAGGAGCGCCACTGCGTCGCGAAGTCCGCGGTGATCTGAGGGAAGTCGTTCGTCACCACGGCGCCGGTGGGGATGTCAACGATCGCCGGCACGGTGATCCCCCGCGGATAGTCGGGGAACCGGGTGAAGAACGCCTGCTGGAGGCGCTCGATGCCGAGCACCGGATCGACGCCGCCGGGATCGAGGTCGAAGGTCCACGACCGTTGGTCGTGGGTGGGCCCGGGCATGCCGAGCGAGATGACGTCCTCGAGGCCGAGGAGGCGGCGGACGATGACGGTGCGGTTCGCCCACGGACACGCACGGGCGGCGATGAGCCGATAGCGACCGGGTTCGACGGGCCAGCGGGCGTCGGGATCATCGAGGATGCGGTCCTCGATGTAGTTCGTGTCCCGGTTGTACTCCTCGCCGACGTTGACGTAGGCGGCGGTGTCGTTCGACATGGGATCTCCTCTCTGGCGATGGTGGACCCCCTGTTGGCCGCGGTCGCCTGACGGCGTCCCGACGGCCGCGGCCGACACGGTGGTTGAAATCTATACTACTCACTCCGCATAGAGGGCCTCGATCTCGTCGGCGAAGTCCTTGCCGAGCATGTGGCGTTTGACCGACTGCTTGGCCGAGAGGTAGCCGTTGGCCTCGCTGAGCTCGACGGGGACGATGCGGAACTTCTTGATCCCCTCGGCGCGGGAGACCGTGCGGTTGACACGCTCGACGGCCGCCTCGATCGTCTGCCGCACGGTGTCGTCCTCCGCGGCCTCCTCGAGTGTCATCTCGGGAAGGCCGTGGTTCTTCAGCCACGTCGGCAGCATCTCGGGGTCGAGGAAGATGAGCGCGGTGATGAACTTCCGGTTGTCGCCGACGAGCACGGGCTGGCCGATGATCGGGTGGCGGCGCAGGGCGTCCTCGAGCGGAGCCGGCGCGATGTTCTTCCCGCTCGAGGTGACGATGAGCTCCTTCTTGCGTCCGACGATGCTCAGGTAGCCGTCCTCGTCGAGGGAGCCGAGGTCACCGGTGGCGAACCAGCCGTCGTGGAACTCCTTGGCCGTGGCCTCGGGGTTCTTCCAGTACTCGCGGAAGACCGGGACGCCCTTGGCGAGCACCTCGCCGTCGGGGGCGATGGCGACGGTGGCGCCGGGCAGGGGCACGCCGACCGTGCCGATCTTCGACTTCTTGACGATGTTGACCGTGATCGGCGCCGTCGTCTCGGTCAGGCCGTAGCCCTCGAGGACGATGAGGCCGATGCCGCGGTAGAAGTGGCCGAGGCGGGTGCCGAGCGGTCCGCCGCCCGAGACCGCCCATTTGACGTTGTTGCCCATGATCTCGCGCAGCTTGCTGTAGACGAGCTTGTCGAAGAGGGCGTGCTGGAGCTTAAGCGACGCCGGGACCCTGCCGGCGTCCTGGGCCTTCGAATAGGCGACGGCGACCTTCTCCGCACGCCGGAAGATCTTCTCCTTCCCCCCGGCCTGCGCCTTCGCCAGCGCCGAGTTGAAGACCTTCTCGAAGACCCGGGGGACGCCGAGGATGAACGTCGGCTTGAAGCTGCCGAGGGCGTCGGTGAGCTTCGTGAGATCGGACTGATGGGCGAGCAGGGCGCCCGTGGACACGCAGAGGACCTCGATGAACCGGGCGAAGACATGGGCCTGGGGGAGGAAGAGGAGGCAGCGGCCGTCCTCTCCGGTCACCTCGGGGATCTGCTGCTCGGCGGCCTGCGCGGTCTGGACGAAGTTCGCATGGGTGAGCACACAGCCCTTCGGGCGTCCGGTGGTGCCCGAAGTGAAGATGATCGTCGCGATCGACTCGCTGCCGACCTGCGCGCGCCGGGCCTCGAGATCGGCGTCGCTCACGCTCTCGCCGGCGGCGGCGAGGTCGAGGAACGCGCCTTCGTCCCAGATCCACAGGCGCGGGGCGGGCAGACCGGCGATCGCCGCGGCATCGCGGACCCGCTCAGCGTGTTCCCGGGTCGCGACGAGGCCGCTGGTGACCTCGGCGTTCTCGAGCATCCAGGCGAGCTGGTCCTGAGAGGACGTGTCGTAGAAGGGCACGGAGATCGCCCCGGCGAACCACACGGCGTAGTCACTGAGAGTCCAGTCGAAGGAGGTGGGGCCGAAGATCGCGACTTTGTCCTCGAACCCGACGCCCGAGGCGATGAGCTCCTTGGCGG
The DNA here is from genome assembly GCF_050562175.1 of Brevibacterium sp. K72. NCBI lineage: Bacteria > Bacillati > Actinomycetota > Actinomycetes > Micrococcales > Brevibacteriaceae > Brevibacterium > Brevibacterium sp. K72. The sequence goes on along the minus strand of NZ_CP191582.1, from coordinate 3,142,144 downwards.
CCGCACTCACCTGAGCGACGAAGTCGGCGGTCGTCACCTCGACCCACTCTCCGTCGGAGAACTTCGCGAGGGCGCCGTGGTCGGGGTGGGACTCCAGGCGGGAGAGGAGGACATCGGTCGTCGAGGACGTCGTGTCCACGTCGAACCCGACGACCGGAGTGGATGACTGGGGCATTGTCGATGGGCTCATGTGTACTCCTTCGGGACATGGGTGACTGCCCAGTAAGCTTAGTGTGCGATCGTTCAGTAGTGAAATCGCTCACCTTTTCCGTCCTGCGAGGTCTCATCTGCAGTCTAGCCACATGAGAGGGCCGAACGCTCAGGCTACGATGGATCAAACGTGAAGTCTGGTGAAGGTTGGTAATGACGACGAACCCTGAGGAGACCGGCTTCCGCTACGACGCGGAGCTGGCGGAGAAGATCGAGTCGACTTGGCAGCGCACATGGGAGCAGGCGGGCACGTTCCACACGCCCAACCCGACCGGTGACCTCAGCCAGGACCTCGACGCCTCCTCAGCGTCCGCGTACGGACCGCCGTCCGACCTCGGCGAGCGGGAATCCCTCTACATCATGGACATGTTCCCCTACCCCTCGGGCGCGGGACTCCACGTCGGACATCCCCTGGGCTACCTCGGCACCGACGTCTACGGTCGCTACCAGCGCATGCGCGGGCGCAATGTCATGCACGCGCTGTCCTACGACGCCTTCGGCCTGCCCGCCGACCTCTACGCGGTGCAGACCGGGCAGCATCCGCGGATCACGACGGACGCGAACATGGCGAACATGAAGGCACAGCTGCGTCGCCTCGGCCTCGCCCACGACGAGCGCCGCAGCTTCGCGACGACCGACGACGACTTCGTCAAGTGGACGCAGTGGATCTTCCTCCAGATCTTCAACTCGTGGTACGACCCCGAGGCGCAGACCCCCGGCGAGGACGGCACGGGTGCAGCCCGGCCGATCTCCACGCTCATCGAGCAGTTCGCCACCGGTCAGCGCCCCACCCCTGACGGCCGTCCGTGGCAGGAGCTCAGCCACGCCGAGCAGGAGACCGTCCTCCAGGACTTCCGGCTCGCCTATGTCTCGGAGTCCCCGGTCAACTGGGCCCCGGGCCTGGGCACCGTGCTCGCGAACGAGGAGGTCACCGCCGACGGGCTGTCCGAACGCGGGAACTTCCCTGTCTACACGCGCACGCTGCGGCAGTGGAACATGCGCATCACCGCCTATGCCGACCGTCTCATCGACGACCTCGACGCCCTCGACTGGCCGAGCGCGGTCCACCGGATGCAGGTCAACTGGATCGGCCGCTCGAAGGGCGCCCTGCTGCGCCTGCCGCTGACCGGCTCCGAGTCCTCCGTCGAGGTCTACACCACCCGACCGGACACGCTCTTCGGCGCCACCTACCTCGTGCTCAGCCCCGAGCATCCGCAGGTCGCCGAGCTGACCGCAGCAGAGTGGGATCCGCAGACCCCCGAGCAGTGGCGTGGGGGAGCGGCCAGCCCCGCCGAGGCGATCGCCGCCTACCAGCGGGCAGCGGCGGCCAAGACCGACGCCGACCGGCAGCAGAGCCGGGAGAAGACCGGCATCTTCACCGGGTCGTACGCCGAGAACCCGGCCACCGGGCAGCAGATTCCGATCTTCGTCGCCGACTACGTCCTCATGGGCTACGGCACCGGCGCGATCATGGCTGTGCCCGCCGAGGACGCCCGCGACTGGGAGTTCGCGAAGGAGTTCGGTCTGCCCTACGTCCGGACGGTCCAGCCGCCTGCCGACCACGACGAGGACACCCCGTACACGGGCCCCGGAGTGATGATCAACTCCGCCAACGCCGAGGTCGACGTCAACGGGCTCGCCGTCGACGAGGCGAAGGCGAGGGTCACCGCGTGGCTGGCGGAGAAGGGCCTGGCCGAGGGGTCGACCCAGTACCGCCTGCGGGACTGGCTGTTCTCCCGGCAGCGCTACTGGGGTGAGCCGTTCCCCATCGTCTACGACGAGACGGGGACCCCGATCGCCCTGCCCGACGAGATGCTGCCCGTCGAGCTGCCCGAGGTCGACAACTTCGCCCCGCGCACCTTCGCCCCCGACGACGCCGACTCCCAGCCGGAGCCGGCGCTCGGCCGCAACCGCGACTGGGTCGAGGTCGAACTCGACCTCGGCGACGGACCGCGGACGTACTTCCGGGAGACGAACACGATGCCCAACTGGGCCGGCTCCTCGTGGTACCAGCTGCGCTACGCTGACCCGCACAACTCCTCGGCCGTCGTCGACCCCGTCAACGAGGAGTACTGGCTGGGGCCGCGGGACGCGAAGCCGCGCGGCGGCGCCGACCTCTACGTCGGCGGTCAGGAGCATGCCGTGCTCCACCTCCTCTACGCCCGCTTCTGGCACAAGGTCCTCCACGACCTCGGCTACCTCACGTCCTCGGAGCCCTTCCACCGGCTCGTCAACCAGGGCTACATCCAGGCGTATGCCTACACGGACTCCCGCGGCGTCTACGTCCCCGCCGCCGAGGTGGAGGAGCGGGCCGGCGACGACGGCGAGCTGACATTCTGGTACCAGGGGGAGCAGGTCAACCGCGAGTACGGGAAGATCGGCAAGTCGCTGAAGAACTCCGTCATGCCCGACGAGATGTACGACGCCTACGGCGCCGACACGTTCCGCGTCTACGAGATGTCGATGGGTCCCATCGAGCAGGACCGTCCGTGGGAGACCCGCGCCGTCGTCGGCGCCCAGCGCTTCCTCCAGCGGGTGTGGCGCCTCTTCGTCGACGAGACGACCGGAGAGTCCGTGATCGCCGAGGGCACCGCCGACCCGGAGACCCTCAAGGTCGCCCACCAGGTCATCGCCGGAGTCCGCGACGACATGGACCATCTGCGGTTCAACACGGCGATCTCGAAGCTCATCGTGCTCACGAACCACCTGACGAAGCAGGGTGCCGCCACGGCCGACGTCCTCGAGCCGTTGGCGATCATGCTCTCTCCCTTCGCCCCGCACCTGGCCGAAGAGCTGTGGTCGCGGCTCGGCCACGAGTCCTCGATCACCTACGTCGACTTCCCGGAGGCGGACCCCGCCTACCTCGTCGCCGACACCGTCACCGCGGTCGTCCAGGTCAAGGGGAAGGTCCGGGCCCGTCTCGACGTCGCCCCCGACATCTCCGAGGCCGACCTCGAGGCGCTCGCTCTCGAGTCGTCGAACGTCCAGCGGGCGCTCGGCGGAGCCGGCGTGCGCAAGGTCATCGTCAAGGCGCCGAAGCTCGTCAACATCGTCCCCGAGGCCTGAGTCCAGGCCTCTGACCAGGAAGGGCTCAGACCTTCATGAGCACACACGACGCCGTCCAGGACGAGATCCGCAGCACCCTCGGCGTGCGCCCGGAGATCGACCCGGCGACCGAAGTGAAGAAGCGGGTCGACTTCCTCGTCGACTACGTGCTGACCACGGGAGTGCGCGGCCTCGTCCTCGGCATCAGCGGAGGCCAGGACTCGACCCTGGCCGGTCGGCTGTGCCAGCTCGCGGTCGAGGACCTGCGCCGGCGCGGTGCCGACGCCGAGTTCTGGGCGGTGCGCCTGCCGTACCGCGTCCAAGCCGATGAGTCCGATGCGCAGGACGCGCTGAGGTTCATCGATGCCGACCACGAGGTCGTCTTCAACATCGGCGCCGCCACCGACGCCGCCGCCGAGGAGTACCGTGCGGCGATGGGGGAGGCGATCTCCGACTTCGGCAAGGGCAACGTCAAGGCGCGGATGCGGATGACGGCTCAGTTCGAGATCGCCGGGGAGAAGCGGCTCCTCGTCGTCGGCACCGATCATGCCGCCGAGGCGGTCACCGGTTTCTTCACGAAGTTCGGCGACGGTGCCGCCGACGTCATCCCGCTCTCCGGGCTGAGCAAACGGCAGGGCCGGGCCCTGCTGCGCCACCTCGGCGCGCCTGAGCACCTGACGACGAAGACCCCGACGGCCGACCTTCTCGACGAGGCGCCGGGTCAGACCGATGAGTCGTCTCTCGGGCTCACCTACGAGCAGATCGACGACTTCCTCGAGGGCCGGGAGGTCGACGATGCGGTCGCGACCACGATCATCGAACGCTACCGCGCGACCGAGCACAAGCGCCGCACCCCGGTCACCCCGACCGACGACTGGTGGATCCGGCACTGAGGGACGGCGATCGGACGAGACCCCGACCATCCGGTCGGGGTCTCTGTGCGTCTGCCTTGGGTTCAGGCGACGAGGCCGAGTTCGAGCGCGGTCTGCTTGAACTCCCAGCGGGCGGAGACGAAGCGGTCGCCGAGGCTCTCGCCGCGGCTGCGGGCCTCGGTGTACTCGCGCCAGCCGCCCTCGCGGGTGTCGCCGGGGCGGATCTCGCGCTTCGCGTCGTCGTCGCTGAGCGTCCGCGTCTCCTCGTTGACCCAGATCGACAGCGCCTCGGCGGCGCGGTAGAGGTTCATGAACGCGGTGTGCGAGCGGGGATTGTCGAAGCTCGACTTCGCGAACTCCTCGCGGAAGGTGTGCAGGGGGGCCAACTCGTCGACGGCGAGCGTGCCGAAGGTCGCATCGAGACGCAGGGACTGGACGAGGCCGCCCTCGTCGGGCAGGAGGGTGAGGATCCGCTGCGCCCGCGTCTCGTCGGGGATCTGGGCGACCTCCTCGTCGACGGGGGTGAGCCCCACCGCGTCGAGGCGTCCGCGTTCGGTGCTCAGACTCTGGCGCAGCCCATCGATCTGGGTCTGGGCCCGTCGCCATTCGCCGTGGAAGATGAGCAGAGCCGCCGCCGCACCGAGGCAGACGACGATGCCGATCACCCACGCGAAGGGGTGGAGCGGGGGGATGAGGAAGAGGACGAGTCCGACGACGACGATGGCCGCGAGTGCCACCGCTGCCGTCGAATTGGTGAGGAAATCGAGGAAACGCTTCACGAATCCAAGCGTACTGTTTCCGCCTCCAGATATCGTGCAAGCAGGTGACATATAGTGTGCGTGAAATTGCTCGGTTCGAACGGGAGTGTGCGGGTGAAGGTTTCGGTCATCGGTTGTGGGTACCTGGGAGCCGTGCACGCGGCCGCGATGGCGTCGCTGGGCCATGAGGTCGTCGGCGTCGATGTCGACGAGGCCAAGGTCAGCGCCCTGCGCGAGGGCAGGCCCCCGTTCTTCGAACCCGGCCTCGCCGACCTGTTGCTCGAAGCCCAGGACAAGGGCAGCCTCGACTTCACCACCGACATCGCCGATGCCGCCGAGGCGCGCGTGCACTTCGTGTGCGTGGGCACCCCGCAGAAGCCCGGCGAGTTCGCCGCCGACGTCACCTATGTCGATGCGGCTGTGGATGCGCTGCTGCCGCACCTGCAGCCCGGGGCGGTCGTCGTCGGCAAGTCGACGGTGCCCGTGGGCACTGCCGGTCGCCTCGCCGGACTCGTCGAACCCGCCGGGGGAGTCCTCATGTGGAACCCCGAGTTCCTCCGCGAGGGCCACGCCGTCGAGGACACGCTCCACCCGAACCGTCTCGTCTACGGTGTCGCCGACGGGCAGGCCGGCCAGACGGCCACTGAGGCCCTCGACGAGGTCTACGCCTCGATGCTCGAGGCCGACACTCCGCGCCTGGTCGCCGACTTCGCGACCGCCGAGCTCGTCAAGACCGCGGCGAATTCGTTCCTTGCCACGAAGATCTCGTTCATCAACGCGATGGCCGAACTCTGCGAGACCTCCGGTGCCGATGTCACGCTGCTTGCCGATGCGATCGGGATGGATGACCGGATCGGTCGGAAGTTCCTCAACGCGGGTCTCGGCTTCGGCGGCGGGTGCCTGCCCAAGGACATCCGGGCGTTCATGGCCCGGGCCGGTGAGCTCGGGGCCGATCAGGCGGTGGCGTTCCTCAGGGAGATCGACTCGATCAACATGCGTCGGCGGGTGCGGATGGTCGACATTGCCCGCGATGCCCTCGGCGGGTCGTTCATCGGCAAGAGGATCACGATCCTCGGGGCGGCGTTCAAACCCGACAGCGATGATGTCCGGGACTCGCCGGCCCTGGCCGTGGCCCGTCTCATCGGCACCCAGGGCGGTGTCGTCACCGTCACCGATCCCGAGGCTGTCGACAACGCCTCCCGGGCGTTTCCGGAGCTCAACTTCGTCACCGACACCACCGAGGCGCTCACCGGGGCGGACGCGGTGCTCCTGCTCACCGAGTGGAGCGAGTACCGTGACCTCGATCCGGCCCAGGTGGCGGGCCTGGTGGCGAACACGGTCCTCGTCGACGGGCGCAACGTCCTCGATCCGCAGCAGTGGCGGGCGGCGGGGTGGACGTATCGGGCGCTGGGGCGCCCATGAGGATCGGTCTCGTCACCGACTCGACGGCGCAGCTGCGTGAGGACGAGATCGCCCGGCTCGACGAGACCACCGGCGGGCTCTTCCGCATCGTCCCGCTCACCGTGATCATCGGCGGCGAGTCCTTCACCGACGGCGACCTCGACGTCGACGTGCTCTGCCGGGAGATGGACGCCGGCACCGAGGTGAGCACGTCGATGGCCACCCCCGGCCAGTTCGCCGCCGCCTACTCCGACCTCATCGACCACGGCGCCGAGGCGATCGTCGTCGTCACGATGTCCGGCGAGCTCTCGGGCACCCGGGACTCCGCGGTGAGCGCAGCGGCCGACCAGCCCGTGCTCATCGACGTCGTCGACTCCCGCACCACCTCGGCGGGACTGGCCGGGGCCGTCGAGGTGGCCGCGGCAGGGATCGCCCGCGGTGAGGACGTCGCCTCGATCGCCGGGACCGTCGCCGACTGGTGCGCCGGAGAGACGACGACGGTCTTCGCCCCGCAGAGCCTCGAGCATCTGCGCCGGGGCGGGCGCATCGGCGCCGCGTCCTCGCTGCTCGGTCGCGCTTTGCAGATCGTTCCCGTACTCGGGCTGACCGGCGGGGTCGTCACCCCGATCGCCCGGGTGCGCACGCGCGCGAAGGCGCTCGAGCGGATGAGTCTCATCGCCGCCGAGGCGGCCGCATCCCTGAGCGAGGACGACCGGCCGCTCGAGATCGAGGTCCAGCAGGCCGACGGTCATCCTGATGATGCGGACGTCGTCGCTCTCACCGAGAAGCTCGCCGAGCGGGGGCTGACGACGAGCTTCCGCACCCTCTCACCGATCATCACCGCCCATGTCGGCCCCGGCACCCTCGGCATCACGATCCAGACGACGCCCTGACTCCCCACTCGTGCGCACTTTTCTGTGCACGCTCGCTCCACTCGTGTGCTCACGGTCTGTGGACGCTCAACCTCCGTCCACAGGCATTGTCGACCTCCTGGTCTCCTGGCTGGTTCGAGTCGTAGCGTGCGCGCATGGCTGTGTCCCCCGACGACCGGTTCGCCGGCCTCCTCACGTCGAGTGCGGAACGCGGCGGCTGGGTGCCCGGCGATGTCGTCACGAGCGACACTGCCGGCGACGAGGAGCCCGTCGAGCCGCGCCGCGTCCGCCTGCCCGTGCTCATCGCGCTGGCCGTGGCGACGATCGCCGTCCTCGTCCTCGCGTACTGGGTGCTCCGACCGGCCGACACCGAACAGGCGCCGAGCGCCCCGGCACCTGTTGCCACGGACGCTCCGGCACCAGGGGCGGGCGACGCTGCACCGGGCGGGCAGCGTGCAGCCGGTGAGACGGGTGGTGCGTCACCCGAAGCCGACCCTGCGGCCGAGGTCGTCGTCCACGTCACCGGGGAGGTGGAGAATCCCTCCGTCGTCACCCTGGCCGGCGGTTCGCGCGTCCGCGACGCCGTCGATGCCGCCGGTGGCCTGACGGCCGATGCCGACGCCGAGGCGGTCAACCTCGCCCGTATCGTCGCCGACGGCGAGCAGATCTGGATCCCCGCAGTCGGGGAGGACCCTCCCGCCTCGGCGCCGACGGTTCCTGCTCCTTCGGGCGCGGACGGCTCGGGCAGCTCGGGCGCCGAATCGTCGGGCTCAGGCTCGTCCGGCAGCGGGGGAGGCTCCGACGCCTCGGGCAGCGGGACCGGCGCGAAGATCGATCTCAACACGGCGGATTCGACGACCCTGCAGACCCTGCCCGGAGTCGGCCCCGTCACCGCCGAGGCGATCATCGCCCACCGCGAGGCGACGCCGTTCACCAGCGTCGAGGACCTCCTCCTCGTCAAGGGCATCGGTCCGAAGACGTTCGAAAGCCTCAAGGACCTTGTCACGGTCGGGTGAGCCGAGGGCAGGGCTGCGTCGTACCGTCCTCGACTGGACGCGGACCACGGCGACCCTGTGGCCGGGATCGGTGCGCCTCGTCGCCTGCGCGGCGGGGCTGTGGGCACTCGCCCTCCTCGCGCCGGGACCGTGGGTGCTCGGGTTCGCCGTCGTGATCGGCGCGGTCGGATTCGCGGTCCTGAGACCGCGTCACCACCTCGGCGTGGGACTCATCGTCTTCGCGTGCCTCGCCTCGGTCCAGGTCCTCACGCTCGCCGCTGCGCGCGGCCCCGACGGACCCACGGACACCGAGGGGATCGTCGTCGGTACGACGACGCCCGGCCCCTCCGGGTGGTCACGACTGACCCTGATCACCCCGGGCGGATTCGCCGAAGTCCTCGCCCCAGGCACCCCCGCCGCCGGCTCGCGCGTCGTCATGCGCACCGAACGCCTCGACCGGATCCGCGTCTCCGAAGCGGAGCCGGCCGTCATCCGGGCCCCGAACCGCGTGTGGCGGTGGCGGGCCGAACTGCGGGAACGGTTCCGAGCGGACTCCCTGGCCGTCGGCCACGACGGGGGAGCGCTCCTGCCCGGCCTCGTCGTCGGCGACACGGGCCCGCAGGATGCGCAGATGGTCGAGGACATGCGCATCGTCTCCCTCACGCACCTCTCCGCCGTCTCGGGCACGAACGTGACGATCGTCAGCCTCGGCGCGGGACTCCTCGCCGGTGCCTGCCGTGCGGGACCGCGCACGCGGGTGACCGTCGGGGTGCTCACGTGCCTCGGCTACGTTTTCATCGTCGGCGTCGAACCGAGCGCGATCAGAGCGGCGGGGATGGCGATCGCCGTCGCTGTCGTCTTCCTCCGCGGGGGTGGGATCTCTCCGGTCGCCGTCATCGCCGGCACCGTCAGCCTGCTCCTCACCGGTCTGCCGATGCTCGCGTCCTCGGTGGGCTTCGTCCTCTCTGTGATCTCGACGACCGCGATCATGTTCGCCGTCCCGATCCTGCTCAGACGGCTCAACGTGCGCTGGCCGCGCGCCCCGAGCGTGCTGCTGACCGCCCTCCTCGTCCCGCTCGTCGCCCAGCTTGCGTGCACGCCGGTGCTCGTCGCCATCGACCCCCGCCTCGGCGGATGGTCGGTCGTCGCGAACGCCCTCGCGAGCCCCGCGGTGCTGCCGGCCACGATTGCGGGATTCCTCTCCCTCGTCACAGGCGGCCTCAGTCTCCTCGGCGTTCCGGTCATGGGCTTCGCCGCCGAACTCACGGCGTGGCTCGGCTCCCTGTTTGCGTGGTGGATCGTCGCTGTCGCCCGCGTCTGCGCCCTCCTGCCCGGGGCGTCTCTGTCGTGGCCGGAGCCTCCCCTCGGATCGATCGTCGCTCTCGCTCTCCTCGCCGGGCTGACGATCGGCATCGTCCTACTCGTGCGCAGACGCCTGTGGGGAATCCCCGTCATCGCCCTCGTCATCGCCCTCGGAGCGGCCGTCGTCGTCACCGGCAGTCCGCGGGGACCGGCGCGGGATTGGCTCGTGCTCGTCTGCGATGTCGGTCAGGGGTCGGCGACCGTGATCAACCTCGGCGACGGGGCGGGCCTCGTCGTCGATTCCGGGAAGGACCCGGCACCGGTCGACGCCTGCCTCGACGATGCCGGCGTCGACCGGCTCGACCTCGCGATCTCGCATTTCGACGCCGACCACAGCGGTGGGTATGCGGGGACGACACGGTCGCGTGACATCGGTCGGCTCTGGGTCTCGGAGACCGTCGCGAACGGTCCGGAGGTCGCCCGGATCGTCGCGGACACCGGCGCCGAGGTGGTCGGACTCTCCCGGGGGAGTCGCACCGATGTCGGCGGGGTCGGCATCGAGGTCCTCTGGCCGCCGGCCGCGGCGGCGGGCACGACGGCCTCTTCGGACAGCGGTCCTGGGAGGGTACCGGATCTCTCGGCCGTTGCGGACCCGCCCGGCACGGACGCCGAGTCGGGCACAGAGGCGCGCAACGAGGACTCCCTCGTCCTGCGCGTCGACCTCGATGGGTTGAGCGTCATCATCCCCGGCGACATCGGCGAGGAGGAGCAGTACGTCCTCGCTCAGAGCCTGCGGCCGGTCGATGTGCTCATCGCACCCCACCATGGGTCGGGTGACCTCTCCCCGGACTTCTATCGGGCGGCCGGCGCCCGCCTCGGCACGGTCTCCGTCGGGGAGAACCGCTACGGTCACCCGACCACGGAATCCCTGCGCGCCTTCGGTCCGGTTCCGGTGCTGCGCACCGACCGGTGCGGGACGATCGCCCTCTACTCAGGCGGCCGATACAGCACCGCACACAGCTGCGACCGCTGAGGTCCCCAAGGCGGGCGAGAGCCGACCAGACGGCTGTCGCAGGAGTGCCGGCTCAGTCACACTCGGGGCAGACACCGGTGGCCGAGAGTTCCATGAAGTGCACGGAACACACCGCGCGTCGTCTCTCAGTGTCCTTTGTCCGCTTCGACCGGGTCGCGGCGACCTTCTGGGTGAGGGTCGGGACTCCGCCGTCGGCGGGCAGGTCCGTCGCGTAACGCCGATAGCAGAGCAGGCGATGGGCGGCTGCAAGATCGTCGACGTCGGACTCAGGATTGCTCTCCACCGATTTCGGAGCACTTCGATAGCCTTCGCCGACGGTCCCGTCCTGATGGACGCACAGCGACGTGAGCGGAGGTTCACCGGCGTCGGCGGATCGGACCGCGACTGCCTCGAGCAGTCGACCGCTCCAATGGCCGATGAGCATCTTCGTCCTGATGCCCGACCTGGTCTGGACGAGGTCGGTGAGCTCCTTGTACGTCGTCGTCCGATTGTAGGAGCGCGCCGTCTCGACGAGGAGAGCGTGGGCGACGGGCACCCACGTGGTCATCGCCTCAGCGAAGTCTGCTTTGGCTCCGGTGGCTTCGATGTAGGTTCCGTATTTTGAGGCGGCACGATGCGCTGGGTCCATGGTCAGGAGTCTAGTGAGTGTCGGCGTCTGTGGCGGACGATAGGCTTGGGAGCATGGCAGCGAAGAAGACCCTCATCCCGTGGAGCTCGGCCAAGCCCGCGCCCGTCGTGATGATCTCCGGCGGCGAATCTGTGCTCATCCGGATGGCCAAGGACCGCATCGTCTCCGCTGCCCGGAAGAAGTCGCCCGAAGAGGTTGAGTTCGATGCCGCCGCATACCAGGGCGGGGAACTCGAGATGGCCGCCTCGCCGTCGCTGTTCTCCAGCGCGAAGCTCATCGTCGTCGACGCCGTCGAGAAGTGCTCGGAGGCGTTCCTCGAGGACGCCCTCGCCTACCTCGACGAACCCAATGACGACGCTGTCGTCCTTCTCCTCCACGGTGGCGGCAACCGCGGTGCGAAACTCGTGAAGAAGCTCGATTCCGCTGGCTTCCCCCGCATCGACGCGGCGGCGCTGAAGAACGAGAGCGACCGCGCGAAGTTCGCTCAGACGAAGCTCAAGGCCGCGAAGCGTCAGATCGACGATGCGGGGATGGCCTCGCTCATGGCCGCCCTCGGCTCCGACCTCGCCGAACTCAACGCCGGTGTCGACCAGCTCATCGAGGACACCGAAGGCACGATCACCGCAGAGATCGTCGACCGCTACTACGGCGGGCGGGTCGAAGCGACCGGGTTCAAGGTCGCCGACGCGGCCGTCTCCGGCGACGCCAAGAGCGCACTCAGCCTCCTCCGGCACGCGCTGTCGACAGGATCGGATCCGGTCCCGCTCGTCGCGGCCGTGGCGATGAAGCTCCGCGGCATGGCGAAGGTGCAGGGCTTCTCCGGATCGAGCGGCGAGCTCGCGGCCGAGCTGAAGATGGCCCCCTGGCAGGTCGATCGCGCTCGGCGCGAGGTCCGGCGCTGGAACGAAGTCGCGCTCGGCCAGTCGCTCATCGCCGCCGCCGAAGCGGACGAAGCCGTCAAGGGCGGAGGCCGAGATCCCGTCTACGCCGTCGAGACCTTCGTCTCCGAGGTCTGCCGCCTCGCCCGCACCCGCTGAGCCGCGCGCCAGCTCGCCCACACGCGCCGGCTGAGTCGTGCGCCAGCTCGCCGCACGCGCTGAGTCGAGCGCGGGAGGTCCGGCGCCGAGTCGCTGCCCTGCGGAAGGGACCTCCCGGCACAGACGAAGGGGCCCGATCCGCAGTGCGGATCGGGCCCCTTCAGGCAAACCTCAGTCAGCGACTCAGAGAGCGTTGATCTGCTTGGCGAGCTTCGACTTGCGGTTCGCAGCGTTATTCTTGTGCAGAACACCCTTCGAGACAGCCTTGTCGAGTTTGCGGGCGGCCACAGCATAAGCCTGCTGTGCCTCGTCCTTGTTGCCGGCAGCGATGCTCTCACGGACGTTGCGGACGAGGCCACGAACCTCGGTACGCACTGCCTTGTTGCGCAGGCGAGCCTTCTCGTTGGTCTTGATCCGCTTCATCTGGGACTTGATATTAGCCAATTTCAACACTCTTCCGTGTTCGTACTACATGGTCGTGAGGGCGCATCCGCGCGACAGCCTTCGTCTCGGCGGGGAAACACTCTGACGAAATCGCATCGGATGGCATCTTCACCCGACCTCGGCGAGACACACGCCATGATGAAGACACAGTTGACAATGATACAGGCTGGCTCCGCCCGGCGGAAATCCCCGACCCGGTCCCCGCGTCAGGAGAATTCGGCTGCGACGAGGTCGAAGACCGACCGGTCCATGACCGCGCCCTCACGCCGGATGCTGCGCGGATCGAGGCGGATGATCCGGTCGAGGCGGACCTCCGAGGGGCGTCCCTGCGAATCCCAGGCGCCGCTGCCGATGTTCATCCACCGGGCGCTGCCATCCGTGCGGACCTCGCCGATCCCGCCGGGAATGTGGTCCTTGCTCGTGAGCATGAGGACGAGGACCCACGCCCCGTCCTTGCCGATGACGAGCGACGGGCGGTCCTTGCCCTTCGTGTGATCCTCCTCGAATGGGATCCACCCCCACACGACCTCGCCGGGATCGGCGTCTCCGTCGAGATCGGGGGAGTAGACGACGGTGACCGATCCCCGGTAGTCACCCGGGTAGCCCGTTCCCGGACGGTCATCCCTCGCCGAGGTGGTCCTCGCGTTCCCGGTCGGCCCCTGCCCCTGAGGACGGGGTCCCGGGCGGCGATCGGCCCCCCGGCTGTCGTCGGCGCCGCCCTGCGACCGCCTGCTCTGCGACTGCCTGAGGTATTTCATGCCCTCGCGGACACCGATCTGCACGGCACGGTTGACGATTGATCTCCAGCTCATGCCGCCCAGCCTAGTGGACGATGGGCCGCAGGGACCGCTCAGGCGACGACGTCGTCGGCCCAGCGGAGGGTCGCCTCGACGGGGAAATGGTCGGACGGGTAGGTGCCGTCGACGTTGAACGTGTCGATGCGGGTCGAGACGGTCTCGAGTCCCTTCGTCGTGAGGATCCAGTCGATGCGCGGTTCCCCGGCCTTCGGTCCCCTGTAGCGGTGGAAGGTGCCGATGTCCTCCCCGGGTGCTGCCACTGCGGTGTCGGTGAGGCCGAGCTCGGAGGTGAAGTACTCATACACCGGGGCACCGGTGGCGACGTTGAAGTCACCGGTGATGACACAGGGGACGGCCACCTCGGCGATGGTCTCCGCCATGATCTTCGCCGACTCCAGCCGCGCACGCTCGGACTTGTGGTCGAGGTGGGTGTTGAGCAGGCGCAGCCTGCGTCCGGACTCGAGGTCGGTGAAGTCGACGGTCGTCAGGGTCCGGGCATGGGAGACGCCCCACGATTCGGAGGCGACGGTCTCCGGGGTCTCGGAGAGCCAGCTGATGTCGACGGTCTCGACTTCGAAGCGGGAGGAGTCGCAGATGATCGCGGTGAATTCCCCGGCATTGCCGCCCGAATGCCCCTCGCCGAGCCAGATGTACTCATCGGGCAGCAGCTCGATGAGCTTCTCGAGCTGATCGAGCTCACCCTCCTGCGTGCCGATGAGGTGCGGGTGGGCGGCGGAGATGAGCTCGGCGGCGACCGGCAGACGCTCGGCGACGGGATGCCCGTCCATCGCGGGGTAGCGGAGATTGAAGCTCATAACGGTGAAGTCGCTCATGAGACCATCATCGCGGACCTCGACCGCGATCGCGGGGATATCCGCAGCGATTTCCCCTCGCCGGACCAGCGCGACCGGGCAGGTGAGTGGGGCGACCGCGGATTCCGGCCGGGAGGCCGAGTCGTGGAACAATGGAGGTTCGCACGAATTGAAGAAAGGGCGTTCATGTCACCTCAGGTGTCGCCACAAGCACTCCAGCGGATCACACCGTCCGCGACCTCACCCGAGTTGATCCGCAATTTCTGCATCATCGCCCACATCGACCACGGGAAGTCGACGCTCGCCGACCGGATGCTCCAGATCACCGGCGTCGTCCAGCCGCGCGACATGCGCGCGCAGTACCTCGACCGGATGGACATAGAACGCGAACGCGGCATCACCATCAAATCCCAGGCCGTGCGCATGCCGTGGGAGACCGACGGCACCCCGTACGCACTCAACATGATCGACACCCCCGGCCACGTCGACTTCAGCTACGAGGTCTCCCGGTCGCTCGCCGCCTGTGAGGGCGCGCTCCTCCTCGTCGACTCCGCGCAGGGCATCGAGGCCCAGACGCTCGCGAACCTCTACCTCGCGATGGAGAACGAGCTGACGATCATCCCGGTGCTCAACAAGATCGACCTGCCGGCCGCGCAGCCGGACAAGTACGCCGAGGAGCTCGCGAACCTCATCGGCGTCGACCCCGACGACGTCCTGCGGGTCTCCGGCAAGACCGGTGAGGGCGTCGAAGGCGTCCTCGACCGGATCATCACCGACATCCCCGCGCCCGTCGGCGACGCCGATGCGCCGGCGCGGGCGATGATCTTCGACTCCGTCTACGACACCTACCGGGGTGTCGTCACCTACGTCCGCGTCGTCGACGGCGCACTGTCGCCGAGGCAGAAGGTGACGATGATGTCGACGGGCACGACTCACGAACTCCTCGAGATCGGTGTGTCCTCCCCGGAGCCGATCGCGACGAAGGGACTCGGCGTCGGCGAGGTCGGCTACCTCATCACCGGTGTCAAGGACGTCCGCCAGTCGAAGGTCGGCGACACGGTCACCGCGACCGCAGCCCCGGCCGAGGAGCCCCTGGCCGGCTACGAGGAGCCCAAGCCGATGGTCTTCTCCGGGCTCTTCCCCATCGACGGCTCCGACTACCCGGCGTTGCGCGACGCGCTCGACAAGCTCAAGCTCAACGACGCCGCCCTCGTCTACGAACCGGAGAACTCGACGGCGCTCGGCTTCGGCTTCCGCTGCGGGTTCCTTGGCCTCCTCCACCTCGAGATCGTCCGCGAGCGCCTTGAGCGCGAGTTCGACCTCGACCTCATCTCGACCGCCCCGAGCGTCATCTACGACGTCACCCTCGAGGACCGCTCCGAGGTCGTCGTGACGAACCCCTCGGAGTTCCCGACCGGCAAGATCCGCGAGGTCCGCGAGCCGATGGTCAAGGCGACGATCCTCACCCCGAGCGACTACATCGGCGCGGTCATGGAACTCTGCCAGGACCGCCGCGGCAAGCTCCAGGGCATGGACTACCTGTCCTCGGACCGCGTCGAGATCCGCTACCGCCTGCCGCTGGCCGAGATCGTCTTCGACTTCTTCGACCAGCTCAAGTCCCGGACGAAAGGCTACGCCTCCCTCGACTACGCCGACGACGGCATGGACGGCGCCGACCTCGTCAAGGTCGACATCCTCCTCCACGGCGATCAGGTCGACGCGTTCTCCGCGATCGTCCACCGCGACAAGGCGTACTCGTACGGGGTGCTCATGGCCGGCAAGCTGCGCGGACTCATCCCGCGCCAGCAGTTCGAGGTCCCTATCCAGGCCGCCATCGGCTCGCGCATCATCGCCCGTGAGACCATCCGCGCGATCCGCAAGGACGTGCTCTCGAAGTGCTACGGCGGCGACATCAGCCGCAAGCGCAAGCTGCTCGAGAAGCAGAAGGAGGGCAAGAAGCGGATGAAGATGGTCGGCAGCGTCGAGGTGCCGCAGGAGGCCTTCATCGCGGCCCTGTCCTCGGACGAACCGGACAAGAAGGACGCCAAGAAGTAGGTGCCGGAACAGCCGATCGGTGAGATCCCACCGCTCGACGGCTCCCTTCCCGCCTCGGCGGGGACCGGGAACGGCGAGCGGCTGAGCCTCTACGTCCACGTACCCTACTGCCGCGTGCGCTGCGGCTACTGCGACTTCAACACCTACACCGCCGACGAACTCGGACCGGGTGCCAACCGCGACGACTACCGGGAGATGATCTCCCGGGAGCTCGATCTCTCGACCCGTGTCCTCGCCGAGGCGGGGGCGGGCAATCGTGAGGTCGGGACGATCTTCTTCGGCGGGGGCACCCCGACGATCCTTCCCGCCGAGGTGCTCGCCGGTGTCCTTTCCGACATCCGCTCCCGCTACCGGCTGGCCTCCGATGTCGAGGTGACGACCGAGGCGAACCCGGACACCCTCAGTCCCGCCTATCTCGACACGCTGGCCGCCGCCGGCTTCACCCGCATCTCCGTGGGCATGCAGTCGGCGGTCCCGCACGTGCTCGCAACCCTCGATCGCACGCACGATCCGCTGAAGATCCCGGATGTCGCGCGTTGGGTCAAGGAGGCCGGGCTCGAGCTCAGCCTCGACCTCATCTACGGCACACCGGGGGAGTCGATCGACGACTGGCGTGCCTCCCTCGACTCGGCGCTGGCCAATGACGTCGACCACATCTCCGCGTACTCGCTCATCGTCGAGCCGGGCACGAAGATGGGGGCGATGGTTCGTCGCGGGCAGCTGCCCATGCCCGATGAGGACGACCTCGCCGACAAGTACGAGATCGCCGATGCGGCCATGGCCGCTGCCGGTCTGCGCTGGTACGAGGTGAGCAACTGGTCGAAGAACCCGGACACCCGCTGTGAGCACAACATGGCGTATTGGCGGGGTGCCGACTGGTGGGGCTTCGGCCCGGGTGCGCACTCCCACGTCGGGGGAGTCCGGTTCTGGAACGCCAAGCATCCCCGCGCCTGGTCGGACAGGCTCCTCGCCGGTCACTCCCCGGCGATCGGACGGGAGGTGCTCTCGGAGACGACGCGCGAGATCGAGCGGATCATGCTCGCCGCCCGCATCGACTCCGAGCTGCCCCTCGATTCGCTGGGCCTCGGCAGCGAGGCGGCGATCCGCACCTTCGTCAAGCAGGGACTTCTCGACGCCGCGGCGGTCGCCGACGGCCGGTTCTCCCCGACGCTCCAGGGCCGGCTCATGGCCGACCATATGGTCAGGGTGCTCACCGACTACGTACGGTGACGCCCACCATGACGCCCGACGATGACGTGCGGAAACGGCCTGCGTTCGTCGGAGGGCTCCTGCTAGACTGACTACACCTATCGTGGATGATGTGGTGTACCTTTCGTGGACCCCCGACGGTGCGGAGCAAGCGAGGTGGACGATGTCGAACCCTCAGCCCGAAGATGACCGACACGGCCGACAGGACTCTGCTGTGCCTGGAGCGAATGCGGACCGGGGTTCTGATTCCCGCCCGCCCGGCGTTGATCCGCGTGGAGGCCAGCCGCCTGTTCCGGAGTCGCCAGCACCGCCTCCGTCTTACCTCCCGCCGCAGGCATCCGGGCCGCCTCCGCGCTCGAGACCCCGGCGGCACTCGTCCCGGCGGCCGTCGGGGACGGCAGACCTCAGGCGTCTGGGCAGAGATGCCGTGGGCGCAGCGGCGACGGCTGCTGAGTCCGTGCAACGGTCCGACCTCTGGAAGCGGGGACGCGCGGCGGCGGGAAGCGCTTCACGGGCGGCGGCAGCGAAAGGACGCGCCGCGGCACACACGACTGCGGCGGCCTCGACGACCGCATGGCGTCACGGCAGGGACATGTATGCGGTCTCGAGTCGACTTCCCGGCGAGGGGCACGGCCGCCCGAGTCGGCCGTGGGAGATCCGCACCGCTGCTGTCCTCGGGCTCATCGCGCCGTTGTTCATCGTCCTCGCGATCATCTCGATGGCAGTCACCGGTGGACGCACACTGAGGTCGTTCGGCTGGATGCTGCGCGGCATCGGGGACACGACCGGCGTCGAACCGGTCAACGCCGCTGCCGACATCTCAACGGGCCTGGCGGACGCCCTCGTCGCCTTCGGCATCATTGTGGGGCTCGTGGTCATCGCGGCGTTCTGCATCTATGCGTGGAGAGTGCTCGTGGGGCGCGGTCACGCCAAATGGGTGGCGCTCATCGCTCTCGTCGCCTCACTCTTCGTCCTCACTCCGTTCAGTCCGGTTCTCACCGCAGGGTTTCAGATCTTCGCGACGGCCAGTCTTGTCTTCGCCTTCCTCCCGCGTTCGTCGGCGTGGTTCGTCCACCGCCGGAACAGGCGATTCTCACGGTGAGCCGAAACAGGACCGCCGCCTGCGCAGATGCGCAGACGGCGGGTCCGAGAGTCGGCGGCTCAATGGCCGCAGCTGATCACTTGATGAAGTTGATCGTCAGCGGGAACTTGTAGCCCTCGCCCTTGTTCGCAGCCACGGCGGCGATGATGTAGATGACCGCGTAGACGAGCGGGATGAGGAACGCGAAGTAGACGATGAGGAATCCGAAGCCCATCGTCACGAACGCGAGGATGGTGCCGATGATGCCGAGGACGATCGAGGCGGCGAACGTGGCGATCATGTTCGTGATCCACGCGTTCGTGCCCTGGCGGGCGTAGTCGCGGACGAAGGGCGACTCGTCCTTCTTCACGAGGAACATGATGAGCGGGAGGAAGCCGACGAAGAGCGACCCGATGTTCGTCCACAGCGCGGTGGTCCGCTCGGAGTCGGTGGCGTTCCAGAAGCGCTCGGAGCCCGGACCGTACGCGGACTCGGGCAGGTTGGCGGAGTCGAACATCGCGGGGTTGGCGTGCATCGCGGGCTGGACGCCGTACTGCTGGCCGCCGTAGTTCTGCTGGCCGCCGTACTGCTGGCCATAGCCCTGCTGCGAGCCGTACTGCTGAGCGCCGTAGTTCTGCTGGGAACCGTGCTGCTGCTGGCCGCCGTAGCTCTGCGGCTGGCTGCCATACTGGTTCTGCTGGGAGCCATAACCCTGCTGACCGTAGCCCTGCTGCGAACCGGAGTTCTGCTGGGAGTCGTACTGCTGCTGCGAACCGGAGTTCTGCTGCGGCTGCTGGCTGTAGGGCTGCTGGGGTCCGGACGCCTGGGTGTAGTTCGGAGGCATCGGACGCGACTGGTTCGGCTCTCCGTTCGGAGGCTGCGGGGAGTTCGACATGAGGGTCCTTTCGAGAAGCTTCTGCACTTCCACCCTAGACCAGCGGCCCCAGCCGAAGGGTGGGAGCGGCGTTCCAAGTTCGTCACAACTGCCTCGGAGCCGGGCCCTTGCGACTGCCTCGGAGTCGAAACCGCAGCGACCTCAGTCCCCGCAGCGACCTCAGTCCACGCAGCCCCGCAGCGAACTCAGACCCCTCAGTCCACGGTGACGAAGTCGATGAGCTCCTCGACCCGGCCCGAGAGCGTCGGCTCGACATCGGCGATCGTGCTCACGGACCTGAGGATCCGCACCCATCCGGCGGCGACGTCCTTGTGATCGGCGTGCGGCCAGCCGATGCGGCGCAGTATCCCCGTCTTCCAGTCCTCTCCGCGCGGGACGGTCGGCCATGCGGCGATGCCGACGACGTGCGGCTTGACCGCCTGCCAGATGTCGACGTACGGGTGGCCGATGATGTGGACGACGTCGCGGTAGCGCGGATCGGAGCGGACCGCCTCGGCGATCTTCGACTCCTTCGTCCCGGAGACGAGATGGTCGGCGAGGATCCCGACCCGATGCTGCCGGTCCGGGCCGAACTCGGCGAGCTTGTCGGCGACGTCGTCGAGTCCGCCGAGGGGTTCGACGACGACGCCTTCGATCCGCAGGTCGTCGCCCCAGATCTTCTCGACGAGCTCGGCGTCGTGCTTGCCCTCGGCCCAGATCCGCGACCCCCTGGCCACCCGCGCCTTCGCGCCGACCACGGCACGTGAGCCCGAGGCTGTACGACCGGGGGCAGCCGGCTTGCGCTTGGGCAGGCGAAGGTCGACAGGCTCGCCCTCGAGGAGGAAGCCGGGGCCGAGCGGAAATGACCGGACAGCGCCGCGGCGGTCCTCGAGTTTGACGACGACGCCGCCCGTCGTCTTCTCGGCACCGACGACGGCGCCGACGAAACCGCTCATCGCGTCTTCGAGCACCATGCCGAGGCCGACCTCGACGGGGCGGGACTTCTTGGGCCGGTGCGAGGACGGCGACGAACCGGAGAGCACGTCCGAACCATAGCGATCAAAGGCATTCACAGCCCACCAGCGTAGTGAATGCGCAGGGCCGATCCGCGCTGACCCGCGGGTGGGGCGGCGGAAAGTGAATTCACCGGAGAAGAGGCGTAGAATTGGCACTCGGACTATTCGAGTGCCAAATTCCGGGAGGAGTCGGATGAACGACAGCAGGCGCGCGCAGGTGCTCCGTGCGATCGTCGAAGACTTCGTGGCCACGAACGAACCCGTGGGGTCGAAGGCGATCGTGCAGCGGCACACCCTCGGGGTGTCGCCCGCGACGATCCGCAACGACATGGCTCAGCTCGAGGCCGAGGGATACATCGCCCAGCCGCACACCTCGGCGGGGCGCATCCCCACCGACCTCGGCTACCGCATGTTCGTCGACCGCATCGACGAGTTCAAACCGCTCAGCGCCGCCGAGCGCCGCGCGATCATCCAGCTCGTCGAAAGCGAATCCGACCTCGACGGGATGCTCGACCGCACGGTCCGCCTGCTCGCCGGGCTCACCCACCAGGTCGCGCTCATCCAGTACCCCATGGTCTCGCAGGCCAGGGTCAAGCACATCGAGGTCGTCGGTCTCGCCGCCGGCCGGATCCTCGTCGTCCTCATCACCGACGCGGGCCAGGTCGAGCAGAAGATCGTCGGCCTCGCCGAGGCGGTCGATGAGGAGGATCTCGCCCGCATCCGTGAGCGGATCAACGCCGAGTTCGCCGGCCGGAAGCTCTCACGCATCGACCTCGGCGAGGCCGCCGGAGCGGCGGAGTCGGATCACGCCCCTGCCGAGGGCATGGCCGAAGTCCCAGGGGGAGAGGCGACGTTCGCCCGCCTCCGCGACGCCGTCATCGATCTTGTCGCCGCGACCCGCGAAGAGCGGATCATCATGGCCGGCACCGCGAACCTCGCCCGCTCGGGCAAGGAGTTCGGCGAGCAGATGGCCCCGATCCTCGAAGCCTTCGAAGAGCAGGTCGTCCTCCTCAAGCTGCTCACCTCGATGGCCGAGGACCACGCCGAGATCAGTGTCCGCATCGGCCGTGAGAACACTCACGAGTCCTTCAGCTCGACATCCGTCGTCGCCGCCGAATATGGTCATGTGGCAGGATCCTCGGCCCGCCTCGCCGTGCTCGGTCCGACCCGCATGGACTATCCGACGACGATCTCGGCCGTGCGCGCCGTCGCCAAATACGTGTCCTCCGCCCTCGAACGGGGATAGGCGAGGCCTCACCGGCGGGCGCAGCGCCCGTCGCCCCAGACAGTCCCACCTGACAGACAGTTCCACACACCACGATCACCATCAGGGAGAGAGAAGTTTCAGTGGCCGATCACTACGAAACACTCGGAGTGTCCAAGGACGCTTCGGCGGCTGAGATCAAGAAGTCGTACCTCAAGCTGGCCCGGAAGTACCACCCCGACGTCAACCCCGGCTACGACGAGGAATTCAAGTCGATCTCACTCGCCTACGAGGTCCTCTCCGATCCGCAGAAGCGCCGCAACTACGACATGGGCGGCGGCGAGAACGGTCAGGGCTTCCCTGCCGGCGGCTTCGGCGGCTTCGGCGACATCTTCGAGACCTTCTTCGGCGGCGGGGGCGGCTCCGCCGGTGGTCCGATCCCGCGCACCCAGCGCGGCAAGGACGCCCTCGTCGGCGTCAACATCGATCTGCGCACCGCGGCCTTCGGCGGCACCGTCGACCTCGACGTCACCACTGCGGTCGTGTGCGAGACGTGCAGCGGCGCCGGCACCCAGGACGGCACCTCGATCGAGACGTGCTCGCTGTGCCACGGCTCCGGCAGCATCCAGCGGATGACCCGCACCCTGCTCGGTCAGATGGTGACGAACCAGACGTGCAACCAGTGCCACGGCTTCGGCACCGTCATCCCGCACCCCTGCCTCAACTGCCAGGGCGACGGACGCGTGCGCAAGCAGCGGACGATGAAGATCCGCATCCCCGCCGGAGTCTCCGACGGCACGCGCATCCAGCTCTCCGCCCAGGGCGAGGTCGGCCCTGGCGGCGGTCCCGCCGGTGACCTCTTCGTCGAGGTCATGGTCACCCGCCATGAGGTCTTCCGCCGCGACGGCGACAACCTCCGCGCTGCCGTCTCGGTGCCCATGACCGCGGCGGCGCTCGGCGCCCGCATCCCGTTCGAGACCTTCGACGGCACCCAGGACCTCGACATCGAACCCGGCACTCAGTCGGGCACGGTCGTCAGGCTTCCGGGCCTCGGCGCGACCCGCCTGCGGACCGAGACCCGCGGGGACCTCCTCATCACCGTCGAGGTCACCACGCCCGACAGGCTCGACGACGAACAGCGGGAGCTGCTCGCCCGACTCGCGACGGTCCGCGGCGAGGAGACACCGCGCGCGCAGATCACGACCGAGAACCGCGGCATGTTCTCCCGCATGCGTGAGAAGTTCGCCGGTCGGTGAGCCTCCCGGTCTTCCATTCCCCGCAGGCCGCCGAGGCGGTCGCCGGTTCCGCGCTCACGCTCGGTGAGGACGTCGCCGGGCACGCCGTGCGCGTGCGCCGGATCGGCCCCGGCGAGGAGATCGACGTCGTCGACGGGCACGGGGTCCGCGCCCGCGGAACCGTGAGCACCGCCTCGGCGACTGCACTCGTCCTCGACGTCACCGAGGTCACCCGGACTCCCGAGCACGGACCTCGGCTCGTCCTCGTCCAGGCGCTTGCGAAGGGCGACCGCGACCTCCAGGCGATCGAGGCGGCCACCGAGATCGGCGTCGACGAGGTCATCCCATGGGCGGCCGAACGCTCGATCGCCGACTGGCCGGCGAAGAAGGCCGCGAAGATGGCCGCGAAATGGGAGAACCTCCTCACCGCGGCCTCCCTCCAGTCGCGGCGCTCGCGCTTCCCCGTCCTCGGGGAGCTCGCACGCGGCACGGGACTGGCCCACCGCCTCGGCGAGGGGACCGGGGATTCCGCTGCAGCCGACCCGGGTGGGGAGGCGATCTTCGTCCTCCACGAAGCCGCGGCGACCCGCCTGACCGCGCAGCTGCGGGACCTCGATGCGGGCAGCACCGAGCGCATCGTCCTCATCGTCGGACCCGAAGGCGGGATCACCGAGGCCGAGCTCGAGGCCCTGCAGGGGATCGGGGCGCGCACCGTCGTCCTCGGCGACACCGTCCTCCGGTCCTCCTCGGCGGGACCGGCCGGACTCGTCCTCGCGCAGAATTCCCTGGGCCGCTGGTGACGAACCGGACTACGATAGAAGCTGACCTGTCCTCACCTCGGGTGAGCGCGCGACGCTCCGCCTGAGTGACCTACGAACGAAGGACCATTCTGGACACCTCCACCGATTCATCGACCGCAGCGGACTCGGCGTCCTCGGAGACCGTCCGCCTCGTCATCCCGGACTCGATCGACCTCGTCGAGTTCTTCGGCCCCGGAGAGGCGAACCTCCGCACGCTCGAGAGGGTCTTCTCCGGACTCGACCTCCACCTGCGCGGCAACCAGCTCCAGGCCGCCGGCGATCCCGACCAGGTGAGCTCGTTCGTCACCGTCATCGGTGAGCTGAAGAAGCTCCACCAGTCGGGCCATCGCATCGATGAGGAGACGATCGACCGCGTCGCCTCGTTCTCCTCCGAGGGCAAGGCGGCCTCGGCGGTGATGGGCACGAACATCCTCTCGACCCGAGGGAAGTCGATCCGCCCGAAGACGATGGGCCAGCACGACTACGTCAAGGCGATCCGGAACAACACGATCACCTTCGGCATCGGCCCGGCGGGCACGGGCAAGACCTATCTGGCGATGGCCATGGCCGTCAACGCCCTCCAGAACAAGGACGTCTCACGGATCATCCTCACCCGCCCGGCCGTCGAAGCCGGGGAGCGCCTCGGATTCCTTCCGGGCACGCTGGGGGAGAAGATCGACCCGTACGTCCGCCCCCTCTACGACGCCCTCCACGACATGGTCGACCCCGAGTCGATCCCGATGCTCATCGAGACGGGCACGATCGAGGTCGCCCCGCTCGCCTACATGCGCGGGCGCACCCTCAATGACGCCTTCATCGTCCTCGACGAGGCCCAGAACACGACGGGCGAGCAGATGAAGATGTTCCTCACGCGGCTCGGCTTCGGCTCCCGGATGGTCGTCACCGGCGACGTCTCGCAGATCGACCTGCCCGGGAACACGAAGAGCGGACTCAAGGTCGTCCAGAAGATCCTCGCCGACATCGACGACCTCGCCTTCTGCCAGCTCGGCAGCAAGGACGTCGTGCGGCATTCGCTGGTGACGAAGATCGTCGACGCCTACGACCTGTGGGGGAACGCGAAGTGAACACCGAGATCGCCAACGAGACCGAGGACGAGGTCGACCTCGACGAGGTCGTGGCGCTGACCGAATACCTCGGCGAGGCCCTGCACATGCACCCCGGGGCGGAGCTGTCGGTGACGATGGTCGACGAGGCGGCGATGTCCGAACTCCACGTCACGTGGATGGACCTCGAGGGACCCACCGACGTCATGTCGTTCCCGATGGACCAGCTCAGCCAGGGTCGCGCCGACGCCCCGACCGAGGGCCAGATGGGCGACATCATCATCTGCCCGGCCGTGGCCGCGAAGCAGGCCGCAGCGGCGGGCCATTCGACGATGGATGAGATCCTCCTCCTCACCGTCCACGGATTCCTCCACCTTCTCGGCTACGACCACGGGGAGCCGGAGGAGCGGGAGGCGATGTTCGCCCTCCAGCGCCACCTGCTGCTGACGTTCTTCGCCGCCCGCTACGACGGCCGGACGGACATCCCGACGCCGACCGAGGTCTGAGCCGTGCTCTGGTTCTTCCTCGCGGCGCTGCTCTGCCTCATCTTCTCGGCGACGCTGGCGGCCGTCGACGCGGCGCTGCTCAGCGTCTCCCACCACGCGATCCAGGATGCGAAGGACGAGGGCAAGGCCTCGGCGGTGCGGGTCGAGCGGATCCTCGCCGACCTGCCGACGAACATCAACGTCATCATCTTCGTCCGCCTCTTCCTCGAGGCGCTCGCGACCGTGTTCATCGCGCTGGCCTACGACTCGCTCTACTCGGTCGGTCCGCTCATGGTCGTCCTCACCGTGCTCACCTCCTCGATCGCCGTCTTCGTCGTCGCCGGGGTCTCCCCGCGCACGATCGGGCGTCGCCGTTCGCTGGGAGTGAGCCTGGGACTGAGCGGGATCGTCACCTTCCTCCTCGTCGTCCTCCGTCCCCTGACGAAGGTCCTCGTGTGGCTGGGCAACCTGCTCACCCCGGACAAGGTCTACAAGGACGGACCCTTCGTCACCTCGGATCAGCTGCGCGACCTCGTCGAGAGGGCGAGCGAGTCCGACATCATCGAGGACGGCGAACGCGACATGATCCAGTCGGTGTTCATGCTCTCGGAGACCTCGGCGAAGCAGGTCATGGTCCCGCGCACCGACCTCGTCACCGTCACCTCGGGCACTCCGCTCAACAAGGTGATGAACCTCTTCCTCCGCTCCGGGTTCTCCCGGATCCCCATCAGCGGAGAGGACCTCGACGACATCGAAGGCGTCGCCTACCTCAAGGACGTCGCCCGGCGACTCCATCAGCATCCGGAGGACGCCGAGCGTCCGGTCAACACGCTCGCCCGCAGCGTCCTCTTCGTCCCGGAGACGAAGCCGGCCGACGACCTGCTGCGGCAGATGCAGATCGAGTCGACGCATCTGGCGATCCTCATCGACGAGTACGGCGGCACCGCGGGACTCGTGACGATCGAGGACATCGTCGAGGAGATCGTCGGCGAGATCGACGACGAATACGATGCCGTCGATGAGGACCTCGTCGAGGCCGACGACGGCACTTACCTCGTGAGCACGCGGATGTCGATCACCGACTTCGCCGAGTACTTCGACGTGCGCATCGACGTCGACGACGTCACCAGCGTCGGCGGTCTGCTCACGAAGCTCATCGGGCGCGTGCCCATCGCCGGCTCGAGCGCCGAGATCGCCGGTCTGCGCCTCACCGCGCTCGAAGGCCAAGGCCGCCGCCACCGCATCGCCCACGTCACGGTGACACGGGTCGACACACCTGAGGAAGAGAGCTGAGATGGACTTTCGCACGGACTACCCCGAGGACTTCCGGGCGGGCTTCGCATGCTTCGTCGGCCGCCCGAACACGGGCAAGTCGACGCTGACGAACGCGCTTGTGGGCGAGAAGGTGGCGATCACCTCGGCGAAGCCCCAGACGACGCGCCACACGATCCGCGGGATCGTCCACGAGGACGACCATCAGCTCATCATCGTCGACACCCCGGGCCTGCATAAGCCCCGGACCCTGCTCGGCTCCCGGCTCAACGACCTCGTCGTCGCGACCCTGAGCGAGGTCGACGTCATCGGCTTCTGCCTGCCCGCCGACGAGCCCATCGGACCCGGCGACCGCTACATCGCCTCCCAGCTCGCCCTCCTCGACGGCCGGACCCCGATCGTCGCCCTCGTGACGAAGGTCGACACCGTGAGTCAGGACAAGGTCGCCGAGGCGCTCCTGGCCGTGAGCGAACTCGCCGACTTCGCCGACGTCATCCCCGTCTCCGCCGTCGACGGCTTCCAGGTCGAGACCGTCGATCAGGTGCTCTCGAGCTACCTGCCGGTGTCCCCGCCGCTCTACCCCGAAGGCGAGCTCACCGACGAACCCGAAGAGGTGATGATCGCCGAACTCGTCCGCGAGGCCGCCCTCGAAGGCGTCCGCGATGAGCTGCCGCACTCGCTGGCCGTCCAGGTCGAGGAGATGTACCCGCGGGAGGGCCGCAGCGAGGACAACCCGCTGTGGAACGTCCACGTCAACCTCTACGTCGAACGCCCCAGTCAGAAGGCGATCATCATCGGCAAGGGCGGGAAGCGGCTCAAGGAGATCGGCTCGGAGTCGCGCCGCGGCATCGAGGCGCTGCTCGGCACGAAGGTCTTCCTCGACCTCCACGTCAAGGTCGCCAAGGACTGGCAGCGCGATCCCAAGCAGCTCGGACGCCTCGGCTTCGACTTCACCTGAGGCCGGGCGCGCGGGCCGCCTGTCGCTGCCTCGGGCCGTCGCCCGGTGTGTCTGGGGTCATGCCGGCCCGAACGTGCCCTGCAATAGACTAGGGCGGGTGAATGCCGAGCAGACCCTCACCTCGCTGAGCGAGCGCAATCCCACCGTCGCCCCCGACGAACTCATCGCCGGACTCGTCCCGCCCCCGCAGTTCGAGGACGTGTCGTTCGCGAGCTACCGGACCGACCCCAACGAGCCCTCGCAGGCCGAAGCGCGAGCCAAGCTCGAGGAGTTCGTCGCCGACGACCGGTCGAAGGGGTTCTTCGGAAAGCTCTTCTCCAAGGGCAAGGACGGTCCCAAGGGCGTCTACCTCGACGGCGGCTACGGCGTCGGCAAGACCCACCTTCTCGCCTCGGCGTGGCACGCGAACGAGAAGCCGGCGACCTTCGGCACGTTCGTCGAGTACACCAACCTCGTCGGGGCACTCGGCTTCGTCCGGGCCCGTGACGACCTCAAGCAGATGAAGCTCGTGTGCGTCGATGAGTTCGAACTCGACGATCCCGGCGATACGGTGCTCATGTCCCGGCTCATGCGCGAGCTCACCGACGCCGGGGTGAAGATCATCGCGACCTCGAACACCCTCCCGGGATCGCTCGGGGAGGGTCGCTTCGCCGCGCAGGACTTCCTCCGGGAGATCCAGGCCCTGGCCGACCAGTTCGAGGTCTACCGGATCGACGGTCAGGACTACCGGCACCGCGGGCTCACCGCACCGGCTGAACCGCTGACGCCGGCCGAACTCGATGCGGCTGCCGCCGAGCTGCCCGGAGTGGTCGCCCGCGATGACTTCAGCACTCTGCTCGAGCATCTCGCGACCGTCCATCCTTCGAAGTACGGGAGGATGGTCGACGGCATCGACGCCGCCGTGTGGGAGAACGTCCACACGATCGACAATGAGAGCGTGGCGCTGCGCTTCGTCGCGCTCGTCGACCGCCTCTACGACCGGGATGTGCGCATCATCAACTCCGGTGAGCGCCTCGACCGGGTCTTCACCGAGGAGTCCCTGTCCGGCGGGTACCGCAAGAAGTACATGCGCTGCCTCTCGCGCCTCACTGCGCTCTCCTCTCCGGAGTAGTCCCTTCTCCCTTCCCTCACTTCCAGTTGTGGTCGAAGAACCGAGGCATTCTGCCCGAATCGGTCGATTCTCCTCGGTTCTTCGACCACTTCTGGTTGGATTCCGGGCTGGGTGGAGGTCCGAGGGCGGACGCCTCCGGTCGACGACCTCGACGGCCGTGTCTGGATTCCTCCCTCAGCGGAGGTCGAGGGCCTCGAAGACCCCGCCGAAGTGGGGCACCCAGTCGGGGATGCCGATGAGGCGCAGCACCAGCCAGACGACGCAGGCGACGAAGGCCGCGGTGAGAGCGCCGACCGCCCAGCGCACCCACAGCGGCTGGCGCATGATCCAGTGCGTCCACGCCTCGACGCGCACGCGGACGAAGTGGAGCAGGTGTCTGGCCCAGTGGAACTCGGTCGAGATGACGAAGAGGCCGATGATGACGATGAGCCACCCGGGGCCGGGCAGGGGGACGAGGATGAGCCCGATGACGACGATGAGCGAGCCGACTCCGCCGACGATGAACCTGTAGAGCCGGGCCGCGTGCGGGTTCGCGGTCACGCTCATCCGCCAGCGCAGGAACCCCAGACGGAACCGACGCCAGGAGGGCCGGCCGTGCTTGTGATGGCGCGACAGCCAGCCCGCTGGCCGCTTGTCAGGGGGTCGCTCATCCACGTCAGCCATTCAACCCGAGGAGTCTGAAAGCTTGATTCGGATCTGTGACGACGATCACCGCGTTTGGATTTTGCGTCCGTGCCCGGCTGCGTATAGAGTTATATCTCGTTGCCAGGGAAACCGGGCAGCGAAACGCGGATGTGGCTCAGTTGGTAGAGCATCACCTTGCCAAGGTGAGGGTCGCGGGTTCGAGTCCCGTCATCCGCTCGGAGGCGTCATGGCACTGCCTTGGCGGTGGCGTGGCCGAGAGGCGAGGCAGCGGCCTGCAAAGCCGTATACACGGGTTCGAATCCCGTCGCCACCTCGGATTCTCCGACAGCTCGTCTGTCGGTGAGTTAGCGCGATTGGCGCAGCGGTAGCGCGCTTCCTTCACACGGAAGAGGTCACTGGTTCGATCCCAGTATCGCGCACAGGGGCCTTCACGGTTCCGGTGCAACAAATGAATAGAGCGCGATTGGCGCAGCGGTAGCGCGCTTCCCTGACACGGAAGAGGTCACTGGTTCGATCCCAGTATCGCGCACACTAGGAACCCCAGGCTCTGACCTGGGGTTTCGTGCATTCACGCCAGTGCTCAACTCCTCGGGGTCCGCGCTCTCGCGGTCCCCCGCGGTCCCAGCAGTGCAGCAGCTGAAGCCCCTCGGCGCCGGCGTCTTCTCACCCGCCTCCCGGGCCGAAGGCAGCCACGCGGCGCCTTCTCCTCCGTCGGCCGGGTCGACGGCTGAGCGGCAGCATTGTCGCCGTTCACGACGCGCCGACGGAAAAGGCGACATGTGTGGCAGTTCTGCCACGCACAGTGCATGTTGAGGCTACTCTTATGCTTGTACGCTAGTCAGAGCACAGCCCACACAAGGACTCGGAGCACATATGTCTACCCCGCAGAATCCGTACGATCCGAACCGCCGTTCGGACAACGAGAACACCGGCGAGAATTCCGCGAACGATCAGAGCCGTTCAGCAGATGAGAACGGCAGCGAGTACGGTTCGAACAGCCAGGCCCCCCAGTACGGATCGAACGAGCCGACCCGTTCGTACGATTCGGGTGACCGTGCGCCGTCGTACGGGTCCGACCAGCCGACGCAGTCATACGGCTCGGACAACCAGGCACCGAGCTATGGCTCTGGTGACCAGGCGCCGAGCTACGGCTCGGACAACCAGGCTCCGAACTACGGCTCTCAGTCCCAGTACGGTCAGGACGGTCAGTACGGCGGCTCCCAGGGCGGCTACGGCCAGAGTCAGGGCTACGGTCAGAGCTACGACCAGAACGCCCAGGGTTCCCAGGGCGGCTACGACCAGAACTACGGCCAGGGCTATGACCAGAACGCCCAGGGCTACGACCAGAATCAGAACTACGGTCAGAGCTACGACTCCAACCAGTACGGCCAGCAGCCGGCCTATGCTGCAGCCGGCGGCGGGGGAGACCAGTTCACGCCTGCGAACCCGAACGCCTCCTACGGGAACTACTCCTCGGGATCCGGCGGCAGCACCTCGAAGAACATCTGGGGCATCCTCGCCCTCATCGGCGGCATCATCGGCGTCGTCCTCGCCTTCGTCTTCGGCATCGGCCTGATCTTCGGCATCGCCGCCGTCGTCTTCGGCTTCATCGGCCTCTCGGCGATCAAGAAGGGCCTGGCGAGCAACAAGGGCGTGACCATCACCGGTCTCATCCTCGGCTTCGTCTCGATCCTCATCTCGATCATCGTCATCATCGCCACGATCATCGGCATCGGCATGCTCGGCAAGGCCGTCGACGAGATGTCGGATGCGCCCACCTCCTACGGTGCACCGATCGACCCGACCGATCCCGGTGCCGAGTCGCCGGCGACCGAGGAGACGGCGGAGGCCGCACCGGTCGAGGGCGGAGAAGTCGAGATCGGCACCGACGTCACGGCTGCAGTCAGCGTCGCGCCCGGCACGGCGAGCAACACCGCGATCGGCGCGGAGTCGACGAACGGCGAGATCGCCATCGTGACGATGACGATCAAGAACAATTCGAGCTCCGAGATCGACATGTCCCTGACCAGCGTCACGGCCTCCAACGGCTCGGGCGCGACCTACTCGGACGTCTTCGACGGCAACAAGTACCAGGGAATCCTTGCCTTCGCCGAACCCGTCCCCGCCGGCGGTGAGAAGACCTACGAGTTCGCATACGGCGTTCCCGCCGATGAGGTCGATCAGATGGAGCTCCAGCTCCTGCTCTTCGACGACCTCGGCAAGGGCACGACCTTCGACTTCAAGAAGGTCTGACGACCGGGCCGGAGCGAGTCCGAGCGTTCCCCACCGCAGTCGCGCAGGGGCAGTTGGGTGGCAGTCATACGACTGCCACCCAACTGATTTCGCAGACCCGTTTTGGTACTAGACTCTAAGAGCGGCGTGCGCGCAGAAGCCGTCAGCGTGTCGGCGCCGCAACGTGAGACAAGCACAACGATCGGAGAGATTCAGTGGCAGACAGCATCGACTGCGCGGGTGAGAGCATTCCCTGGAGACAGGGTCTGACCGGGACGGAGATCTTCTCCACGGACCGCGCGGTGGTGGCGATGTGGCTGAATGGGGAGCCGGCCGACCTCAGCCGCGAACTCGCCCCGGGCGACAGCATCGCCCCGATCCTCATCGATTCCCCCGAGGGTCTCGACATCCTCCGCCACTCGACCGCGCACGTCACCGCGCAGGCCGTGCAGGAGCTCTTCCCCGATGCCAAGCTCGGCATCGGCCCCTACATCACCGACGGCTACTACTTCGACTTCGATGTCGCCGAGCCCTTCACCCCCGATGACCTCAAGGCCATCCAGAAGAAGGCCGCGCAGATCGTCAAGTCGGGCCAGACCTTCAACCGCGTCGTCGTCACTGAGGACGAGGCGCGCGAGCGCATGGCGAACGAGCCGTACAAGCTCGAACTCATCAGCGACAAGGGCGCCGGCGACGACGAGTCCGCAGCCGTCGAGGTCGGGGCGGGCGAACTCACCGTCTACGAGAACGTCGACCGCAAGGGCGAGGTCGTGTGGCAGGACCTCTGCCGCGGCCCCCACCTGCCGAACACGAAGCTCATCGGCAACGGGTTCGCCGTCACCCGCTCCTCTGCCGCCTACTGGCGCGGCGACCAGGCGAATGCGAGCCTCCAGCGCGTCTACGGCACCGCGTGGGCCTCGAAGGACGACCTCAAGGCCTACCAGGACCGCCTCGCTGAGGCCGAACGCCGTGATCACCGCAAGCTCGGTGCCGAACTCGACCTCTTCTCCTTCCCCGAGGAGCTCGGCTCCGGTCTGCCCGTCTTCCACCCCAAGGGCGGTGTCATCAAGCGCGAGATGGAGGACTACGTCCGCGCCCGCCACATCGAGGAGGGCTTCGAGTACGTCGGGACTCCGCACATCTCGAAGGAGACCCTCTACTACACCTCGGGCCATCTGCCCTACTACGGCGAGAACATGTTCCCGTCGATGCTCGTCGACGAGGTCCGTGACGAGGAGGGAGAGATCGTCAAGGCGGGCACGCCCTACCGCCTCAAGGCGATGAACTGCCCGATGCACAACCTCATCTACCGCTCCCGCGGACGTTCCTACCGGGATCTGCCGCTGCGGCTCTTCGAGTTCGGCACCGTCTACCGCGACGAACCCTCCGGCGTCGTCCACGGTCTCACCCGCGTCCGGGCGCTCACGCAGGACGACTCGCACTCCTACGTCGCGATCGAGGATGCGGCCGCCGAGATCCGCCATCTCCTCGGTTTCGTCTTGAGCCTCCTGCGCGACTTCGGACTCAACGACTTCTACCTCGAACTCTCCACCCGCGACGAGGACGGGAAGAAGAAGGACAAGTTCATCGGCTCCGACGAGCAGTGGGCCGAGGCGACCGCGACCCTCGAGCAGGTCGCTGCCGAGTCCGGACTCGAACTCGTCCCCGATCCCGGCGGAGCCGCGTTCTACGGCCCGAAGATCTCCGTCCAGGCCCGGGATGCGATCGGGCGCACGTGGCAGATGTCGACCGTCCAGCTCGACTTCAACCAGCCAGAGCGCTTCGGACTCGAATACGTCGCCGCCGACGGCAGCCGCAAGCAGCCGGTGATGATCCACTCGGCGAAGTTCGGCTCGATCGAACGCTTCCTCGGTGTCCTCACCGAACACTATGCCGGAGCGTTCCCGGTCTGGCTCTCACCCGTCCAGGTCACCGCCATCCCCGTCGCCGACGAGTTCAACGACTACCTCTATGAGGTCGCCGTGAAGCTGCGCGCCGCGGGCGTGCGCGTCGAGGTCGACGACAGCGACGACCGCTTCCCGAAGAAGATCCGCAACGCCTCGAAGTCGAAGGTGCCCTTCGTCCTCATCGCCGGTGGGGAGGACCGCGACGCCGGTGCGGTCTCCTTCCGCTTCCGCGACGGTGAGCAGGACAACGGAGTGCCCGTCGCCGAGGCGATCGAGCGGATCGTCGAGGCGATCGAGACCAAGGCCCAGGTATGACCACGGAGGACGGACAGTCCGACCACCTCGGCGAGGGGAAGCGGACCGAACCCGACCTCGGCATGGACCTGGCCGACATCGAGTCGGCCTCGGGCTTCCCGGGGGAGCCCGACGGATTCCAGCGGCTGTGGACACCGCACCGGATGGTCTACATCGGCGGCCAGGACAAGCCGAAGGACTCGGGTGTCGACGAATGCCCGTTCTGCGCGGCACCGAAGAAGTCCGACGAGGAGGGGCTCATCGTCGCTCGCGGTGAGTCCGTCTACGCCGTGCTCAACCTCTATCCGTACAACCCGGGACATCTCCTCATCTGTCCCTACCGGCACGTCGCCGACTACACGGAGCTCACCGAGGAGGAGACGGTCGAGCTCGCCCATTTCACGCAGAAGGCGATGCGCGTCATCCGGTCGGTCTCCGGGCCCGACGGCTTCAACCTCGGCATGAACCAGGGCGAGGTCGCCGGTGCCGGGATCGCCGCCCACCTCCACCAGCACGTCGTCCCGCGCTGGAGCGGAGACGCGAACTTCCTGCCCGTCGTCGCACAGACGAAAGCCCTGCCGCAAGTGCACGCCGATGCCCGGGCAGCGCTGTCGAGAGAATGGAACCGATGAACCCCGAAGACCTCGATTCGCTCGCCGAATACGCCACGCCCGTCGTCGCCGGTGAGGACACGATCGTCGCGATCACCCGCCCCGACCTCGAGTCGAACACCTACCTCACGCAGCTCTTCGCCTTCCGTGGGGAGTCCTCGCAGCGGATCACGCACGGCTGGCGTGACTCGGCCCCGCACATCGGCGAGCACTGGTCCGGATATCTCAGCGCTGAGAAGTCCGAGCGACCGCAGCTCTTCGCCGGCCCCTCGCTCGCGACGGCGCACCGGATCACGGACAACCACCTCGGCGTCACCGAGTTCGACATCGACGATGCCGGCAGTCGCGCCCTCTACGTCGCCCGAGTCGCCGAATCCGGCCGCTACGGCACCGACGACGACATCCCCGCCGAGGAGGAGGCACCGCGTCGGATCACCTCGGCGGCGTATCACGCCAACGGGCTCGGGTATGTGGGGGATCGTCCCGCCCGGGCCTTCCTCGTCGACCTCATCGAGCCGGGCCTCGGCAAGGCGGGCATCACCGGCAGCGCCGAGGTGCCGCTGTCGACGATGCTTCAGACCCCCGAGTCCGATGTCCACGACCCGCAGTTCTCGCCGAGCGGCGCACGGATGAGCGTCATCGCCGACGTCACTCCTGACCGGGGAGAACCCGACCTGCGCTCGACGGTGTGGCTGCTCGGCTCCGAAGGACCGGAGGCACTCGAGCTGCCGCGGATGAGCGTGAGTCTGCACCGTTGGATCGACGACGATCGCGTCCTCCTCGTCGGCGCCGACCTCACGCGCGACGCCCTCGACTTCGTCGGTCAGATGCCCGGCCTCTTCGTCCATGATCTGAGCACGGGCACGACCCGCCGGCTCACCGACCCCGAAACCGTGGCGATCGCCTCCCTGCCTCCCATCGTCCTCGGGGAGTCGGCGGTCGTCGCCGTCGACACCGACGGTGCGACGCGCCTGGCGAGGATCGATCTGTCCGCCGAGGCGGTCGTACTCGACGACCTCCGCTTCCTCACCGATGCGCTCAGCGTCGTCACCGGCTTCGCCGTCGACGGGGGAACCGCCGTCGCCACTGCCGTGACCCCGGAGAGTCCCGCCGTGCTCATCCGGGTCGGCCTCGACGGCTCCGGCGCCGACGGGCCGAGCCCGACGGCTGGGGCGACGGAGATCGCGGGCCACAGCTCGATCGAGGGCGGGGTGATGGACGCCAACGCCGTCGCCGACCTCGTCGACGATGAGCACCCCCATGCCGATTCGACGCTCGCCGAGGCGCACGCAGCCGGTGAGGACGACATGTACGACTCCGACGTCGCCGCCGTGTCCTCCGCTGAATCCGGGCTCGCCGTCGCCGGCGTCGCCGATGCGGCGGAGGCAGCCGGGGCCACCGCCTCGGCGGGGGAGACGGGGCCGAGCGTGCTGCGCGCGCACCCGGCACCGGCGAACTCCGTCCTCCCGCGGCTTCTGCGCGTCGATGGCGAGGGCGGGACGATCACCGGATGGCTCGCCAAACCCACAGGTCAGGGACCCTTCCCAGTCGTCCTCAACATCCACGGCGGTCCCTTCGCCCAGTACACGCACGGATGGTTCGACGAGACCCAGGTGCTCACCTCGGCGGGGTATGCGGTCGTGTACGCGAACCCTCGCGGTTCAGGCGGACGCACCCGCACATGGGGCACGGCAGTGCAGGGGAACATGGCGGAGCCGGCGATGGCCGACGTCCTCGCCGTCCTCGAGCATGCGCTCGCGCTCGATTCGGACCTCGACGGGGACCGCCTCGGCGTGCAGGGCGGATCGTACGGCGGATACCTCACCGCGATGACGATCGCCGCCGACCACCGGTTCCGGGCCGCGATCGTCGAACGCGGCTACCTCGACCCGCACAGCTTCGTCGGCACCTCGGACATCGGACGCTTCTTCTCGGAGGAGTACACGAGCCGGGACGCCGCCGCGATCGAACGGCAGTCGCCGCTCGCCCATGCAGCTGAGGTGCGCACCCCGGCACTCGTCATGCATTCCGAACTCGACTTCCGGTGCCCGCTCGAGCAGGCTCAGCAGTACTATGCCGCCCTGCAGCGGGCCGGCGTGGAGACCGAGCTGCTCATCTTCCCCGGCGAGAACCACGAACTCTCCCGGTCGGGGCAGCCGCGCCATCGGCGGCAGCGCTTCGACGCGATCATCGACTGGTGGGACACCCACCTCGGCGGGCGACCGGCGGAGTCGGCGACCGACGACCGTCCACTGACGACCGCGGTGGTTCGCTGACCCGATGCTCAACACCATTGCCCGCGCGGCATTCACCCGACTCTTCCGTCCCCTGGCGAGGCTCCTCCTGCGCCTGGGACTGACACCCGATGCCGTGACGTACATCGGGACGATCGGGGTGTGCGCGGGTGCCCTGGTGTTCTACCCGCTCGGGCAGCTGCTCTGGGGGACGATCGTCATCACGGTCTTCGTCTTCTGCGACATGCTCGACGGGATCATGGCCCGGGAGACCGGGCGCAACAGCCTCTGGGGGGCCTTCCTCGACTCGACGCTCGACCGGATCGCTGATTCCGCGGTCTTCATCGGGCTCGCCCTGTGGTTCTTCCTCGGCGCCTCCGACCCGCTCACCGCGCTGCTCGCCCTCGGCTGTCTCGTCACCGGTTCGCTCGTCTCCTACGTCCGGGCGCGCGCGGAGGGACTCGGCGTCCACGCCGCGGGTGGGATCGCCGAGCGCGCCGATCGGTTGTTGGTCACACTCGTCGTCACCGGCTTGGTCGGAATGGGACTACCCGATATCGTTCTGACGGTCGCCCTGGGCGTCTTGATGATCGCCTGCTGCATCACTATCCTGCAAAGAATTTCGTCTGTCCGCCGTCAACTCCTGGAGAACCATGAAACCTCGTAAAGCTTCGCGGGTCGTACTGCTCAATGAGCGCGACGAGGTTCTCCTCATCAGGGCCCAGGACCTGCTCACTCCGTCCCACCAGTGGTGGATGACGTGCGGCGGCGGTTCGGAGATGGGCGAGACCCCGGCGCAGACGGCGGCGCGGGAGCTCGCCGAGGAGACAGGCATCGAATGCGAGCCCGGCGACCTCATCGGTCCGCTCGCCATCCGCGACGAGGTCTTCCACTTCACGGAGAAGGAGCTGCGGCAGCTCGAGACCTACTTCGCCTATCGGACGACCGAGGACATCGAGCTCGAAGACGCCGTGTGGACGGACATCGAGAAGCGCAGTCTCCTCGAGTTCCGCTGGTGGAGCCGCGAAGAGCTGCTCGAGACGACGGAGACGATCTACCCGAGGAACCTGCTCAGCCTCATGGAGCTCGCCTCCCGGGGAGCCGTCCCCGACGTCCCGCTCGTCATCGACTGATTGTCTGCGGGCGGTCGGCCGGCAGACGCCTCGGCAGCCGGCTCAGCTCGATCGGCGGTTCCGCCGGGATCGGCTCACCGTCGCAGGGGAGAACCGGCGGGGTCGGCTGGGACGACGAACAGCCTCGGCGGGGGAAGGCTGGGACCGACGAACAGCCTCGGCGGGGTGCTCCTCATTCCGTCCTCCGGCGCGCTTTCGGGCGGAGGGGCGCGAGCGTATAGAATCGTAGGGCTGTATCTATAGGAAGGAACACCAGTGTCAGGTCATTCCAAATGGGCAACGACTAAGCACAAGAAAGCTGCCATCGATGCCAAGCGCGGCAAGCTCTTTGCCAAGCTGATCAAGAACATCGAGGTTGCCGCACGCAACGGTGGACCTGATCCCGATGGCAACCCGACCCTCTTCGACGCGATCCAGAAGGCGAAGAAGAACTCCGTCCCGGCCGACAACATCAACCGCGCGGTCAAGCGCGGCGGCGGCCTCGACGGCGAAGCGGTCAACTACGAGACGATCATGTACGAAGGCTACGCGGCCGGCGGCGTGGCGCTGCTCATCGAGTGCCTCACCGACAACCGCAACCGTGCGGCCTCCGAAGTCCGGGTCGCCGTGACCCGCAACGGCGGATCGATGGCCGACCCCGGCTCGGTGTCGTACAACTTCAACCGCAAGGGCGTCATCGTCGTCCCGGCCGAGGGCACCGACGAGGACGCCATCGTCGAAGCGACCCTTGAAGCCGGGGCCGAAGAGGTCAACGACGAGGGCGAGACCTTCGAGGTCATCTCCGAGGCGACCGACCTCGTGGCCGTGCGCACCGCGCTCGTCGACGCGGGCATCGACTACGACTCCGCCGAGGCGTCGTTCGTGCCCGGACTCAAGGTCAGCCTCGACGCTGCGACCGCAGCCAAGGTGTTCAAGCTCATCGATGCCCTCGAGGACAGCGATGAGGTCCAGAACGTCTACTCGAACGCCGACGTCAGCGACGAGGTCCTCGCAGAACTCGACGCCTGATGCGCATCCTCGGCGTGGACCCCGGCCTCACGCGGTGCGGGCTCGGCGTCATCGACACCCTGTCGGCCCGTCGGGTCGCCATGGTCGCCGTCGACGTCGTCCGCACCCCGTCCGCGGATTCCGTGGACCTGAGGCTGGGGAGCCTCGCCGAGGCGTTCGACACCTGGCTCGATGTGCACCGTCCCGATGTGGTGGCCATCGAGCGGGTGTTCGCGCGCAATGACGTCTCGACGATCATGGGCACCGCCCAGGTCTCGGGGCTGACGATGGGGCTCGCCGCGCGCCGCGGGATCCCCGTGGCGATGCACACCCCGTCCGAGGTCAAGGCCTCGATCACCGGCTCCGGCCGAGCCGACAAGAAACAGGTGACGAACATGGTCACCCGCATCCTCGGCCTCGACGCTCCGCCCAAGCCCGCGGATGCCGCCGACGCACTGGCGATCGCCATCTGCCACTCATGGAGAGGGGCGCTGAGCGCGCAGTCGACTCCGGGTGCGAACAAGGACCTCACCGAGCGCAAGGGCGGCGGCCGGCAGGGGAGCCGGCTGACGAAGGCCCAGGAGCAGTGGGCAAGAGCCCTGCGCGACGCGAAGTGAGGGTTCCGGGCGTACTGTTCGGATGACGCCGAATGCCGACGCTGTGTCAGGGCGAATGGACGGCGGGCGATGCCTATTCGCGCTTCAACGTCCTGTTTCCCCGCATTTTTGGGGGTGTGTTCCCCCGCCCTTCGACGGCGGTTCCTTGGGCGGATCAGTGCCGTGTTGCGTCGCTCCCTGCAGGCTGTTTCCCTCGTGCTCGGAAGTCGTTCTATCTCGCGCGCCTCTGTGTTCGGAGCATCGACGTTCGGTTCTCTGCGTGCGTGCATCTTGTTGGTTGCGGAACGTGTGCGCTGGTCAGAGACGTGAATCTACACCGATTAGAACGACGGCGAAACACATAGAAAAAACTCTGAAAAAATCGAACGAAACTGTAGACATGGCGAAATGAACGCGCGTAGAATGTGACCAACCGCACAACGAAGATGTTGATGGACGAATCACTGAGATTATGACGCTGACACCGGATCGCACGCCGAGCCGTCGGAGCAGAGGCTCCGACGGAAAGGGAGGGCGCGCGGCCGGACAGCCGCTCCCGTGGACCCGAGACGAATCGTCGGTCGGCGGCGCGGGTGGACGAGCGGGCGGAAGCCAGCCGCAGTCGCTGTTCGATCAGCTCAGAGACGCCGGTATGGATCTCGGCGGACACGAACTCGCCGATCGCTTCGGTGAGATCGCTCCGGTCGCACCCCAGGATTTCGGCAAGCTCGATGAACCCCGTCCGCAGACAGACGAGGGCCGAGTCGTTTCCGACGATTGCGGGGCTGCTGGGAGTCAGTCGCGCGAAGTGCGGTCTGATGATGCGCGGTCCGATGCGGGGAAACAGTCCTCGAAGCGCGCGGCTGCGAAACGGTCCCTGCGCTCGGATGGATCCCATCGCTCGGACGACGGCGTTCGAGACGATGGCATCGCAGGGGGAGGGACCGGTCGGAGCGGAGAAGACAAGCTGACCGATGTGGGCTCGGATGCAGTGGATCGGCCGTGCGTGTCCGATATCGCGAACCCGTTCCAGACTGCCGTCGACGAGCACCGTGACACCTCGATTCCCGACTCCCCGCACCCGATGCTCAGCAGCGAGCAGTGGGCCGACATGCAGTCGTCGGTGCCGGAGGTCACGGGGAGCCTCACTGCTCTCACCGAGCTCGCCACACAGCTGCAGACCTTCCAACGTCCGATGGGACCCGACGAGGCTGTCACCGTGATGCAGGGCCTCGAAGCACTCAGTCGCATCGTCGACCTGCTCTCGGCCGTCACCCTCTCGGTGTTCGAACGCACCGGCACTCCCAAGGACTACGGCGCGAAGACCACCAAGTCACTTGTGCAGGACAAGCTCAAGCTCAGTGGCAGAGAAGCTCACCGGCGCACGGAACTGGCCAAGAACCTCGGGAACCGAGTCGATGTCACCGGCCAGTCACGACCGCCCAAGTACCCTGTCGTGGCCGAGGGCCTGCGATCCGGCCGGCTCTCCTCGAGTCAGGCAGCGGTCATCGGCGAATGCATGGACGCCGTACCGTTCTGGATCTCCTCCGATGTGCGCAGCAGGGTCGAGGAGAAGCTTGTCTCGCGCGCACCGAGCGTGCGGGTGTCCGACCTCAAGCGGATCTTCACCGAGATGCTTGATCGTCTCGACCCTGACGGTGAGGAGCCCCCGGACTCGCATGATCGCTCGAAGTATCGGGTGAATGTTCGCCAGCGACGAGACGGCGACTGGGATCTGTCCGGACTGCTCGACCCGATCTCGGGCGGCATCCTCCAGGGCTGGCTGACCTCGCGGATCAAAGCCGACGACCCTGCGACCACCGGCAGTGTTGGAGACGGAACTGTCGAGAGCGGCGACGCAGGCAGCGGAGCGGCAGGTGCCGGCGCTGTCGGCGCGGGCGCTGACGGCACCAGCGGCGCTGACGGTACAGGCGCTGACGGCACCAGCGGCGCTGACGGTACAGGCGCTGACGGCACCAGCGGCGCTGAGGTCGTTCGCGCGGGCTCTGAGGGCCTTGTCGGCGGCAGTCCGGCTGGTCGTGCCGGCGATCTCGACCCGATCACCGGGCAGCCGCACAGTGCCGGCGACCAGGAGATCGTCGACCTGTTCTCCAGCGTCCTCTCCGGCGACGTCTCGGATGCGCGTGTCCCCACCGACCTGACTCCGGGCGCGACCGACTGCGGCATCAGCCGGGGTTGGGGCGTGCGAGAAGACGGAGCCTTCGTCGACACCTCTGACGCTCAGGGATCGGTGAAGAACCTCATCTACGAACGGTTCGCCACCATGATCTCCCGGATCGAGATGGACCGAGTGGGCAAGGGCGCACCGTTCGCACTCGTCGTCAACGCGACGGCCGAGCACCTTGCGGAGAAGAAGGGCCGAGCGGCCACCGGAGCCGAAGCGGAGTTTCCCATCGACCTCGCTGTCGACGAGGGACTCAACGGCTCGGTGTTCTTTCACCTCATGAGCGACAAGGCGAAATCCCTGTCTCTGGCCACCGAGAATCGGCATG
Organism: Brevibacterium sp. K72; assembly: GCF_050562175.1. Lineage (NCBI taxonomy): Bacteria > Bacillati > Actinomycetota > Actinomycetes > Micrococcales > Brevibacteriaceae > Brevibacterium > Brevibacterium sp. K72. The sequence goes on along the minus strand of NZ_CP191582.1, from coordinate 3,100,422 downwards.
CGACGGCGAAGCAGCTCGCCATCCTCGCCTCACGCGACCAGGGATGCACGTTCCCCGGGTGCGAGACACCTCCGGGGTGGTGCGATGCGCACCATATCGTCCCCTGGGCGATGGGCGGGAAGACCGAACTCAACAACCTCACCTTGGCATGCGGAATGCATCACCACCTCATCGACAAATCGGACTGGTATGCCTACATGCTCTTTGACGGCAGACCCGCGTGGATTCCGCCCGCCTCGATCGATGTCGAACGCAGACCGATCCTCCACGCCCGCTTCATCGCCCGCGAGGCCGCCGAAACCCTCTTTGACGAACCTCCGGGGACGAGTGGGCCTCCACATGACGGTGAGCCTCCAGGGAGCAGTGGGCCAGCGCCCGGGAGTGAACCCGAAAGCGACGCTGGTGGCTTCGGTGGCGGTGGGTGAACGGCGGACTCCGCCCGGGCATGTCGGATACGTTGGGTTAAGGGTTCCTGTTAACCTGGATTCGTACAAGTGTTCCCACCCGAAAGGCTGTCCGTGATCAGTTTCCTCAGCGGTACGGTTCATCGCATCGCAGCTGACCACCTCGTCGTCCTCACCTATGGAGTCGGACGCAAAGTGCACGTGACACCGGACACCCTCGCGGGGACTCGCCATGGCGCCGAAATCGAGCTCGTCACCACACTCGTCGTCCGCGAGGATTCGATGACCCTCTTCGGGTTCGGCACCGAGGACGAGAACCACACCTTCGAAGTCCTCCTCACCATCTCCGGCATCGGTCCGCGCTTGGCTATGGCCATCCTCTCGGTCATGGGCCCCGACGAGCTTGCCGCCGCCATCTCCGGACAGGACGCGACCGCGCTCACCCGCGTGCCGGGCATCGGGAAGAAGGGCGCCTCGCGCATCATCCTCGAACTCGAGAACAAGCTGCCGAAATTCGCCGCGACGGCCTCCGCGCCCGCGCTGTCCTTCGGGGGAGTCAACCAGCAGGTCGTCGACGCCCTCGTCGGCCTCGGGTGGAAGGAACCCCAGGCCGCCGAGGCGGTGCAGGACGTCGTCAGCGAGCTCGGTCCTGACGCCGGCACCTCGACACTCCTCAAGGCCTCCCTCAAAGTCCTGGGTGCGAGGAAATGACCGGACGAGAATCTCTGTCGCGCGAACCCGACTCCTACGAAATGGACTTCGGCGACCAGCGACTCACCGGGGCCGAGCAGGACCGCCTCGTCTCCGGCACCGCCGAAGCGGCCGAGCGCGACGCCGAAGCCGCGCTCCGTCCCAAGGGACTCCAGGACTTCATCGGACAGCCCCAGGTCCGCGAACAGCTCTCCCTCGTCCTCGACGCCGCCAAGGCGCGCAGCAGGACTCCCGACCACGTCCTGCTCTCCGGACCGCCCGGACTCGGCAAGACGACGCTGGCGATGATCATCGCCCATGAGATGCAGGCGAGCCTGCGGGTGACCTCGGGCCCGGCAGTCCAGCACGCCGGCGACCTCGCCGCCATCCTCTCCTCCCTCGAAGAGGGCGAAGTCCTCTTCATCGACGAGATCCATCGCATGGCCAGGGCCGCCGAGGAGATGCTCTACGTCGCGATGGAGGACTTCCGCGTCGACGTCATCGTCGGCAAGGGGCCCGGTGCCACGGCGATCCCGCTCGACCTTCCGCCCTTCACCCTCGTCGGGGCGACCACGCGCTCGGGCCTCCTCCCCGCACCCCTGCGCGACCGGTTCGGCTTCACCGGCCACCTCGACTTCTACTCGAGCGCAGACCTGCTCACCGTGCTCAAACGCTCGGCCCGCATGCTCGGCATCGATGCTCAGGTGCGTGGTCTCGAGGAGATCTCCACCCGTTCGCGCGGCACCCCGCGCATCGCCAACCGCCTGCTCCGGCGCGTCCGCGACTGGGCGCAGGTCCGCGGCTCCGGCGTCATCGACGAGGCGGCGGCCCTCAATGCGCTCACCGTGTACGAAGTCGACGAACTCGGCCTCGACCGCCTCGACCGGTCCGTGCTCGACGTGCTCTGCCGGCGCTTCGGCGGGGGCCCTGTCGGCCTCGGCACTCTCTCGGTCTCCGTCGGCGAGGAGGCCGACACGGTCGAGACGGTCTCCGAGCCCTACCTCGTGCGGGAGGGACTCATCAGCCGCACTCCGCGCGGACGCGTCGCCACCTCGGCGGCATGGAGGCACTTGGGCCTCCACGTCCCAGCAAACTATGAGTTCTGAACCGGGGCCACCGGTTCGCCTTGAGTGCGCAGTTCGAACTAAGCTAGTGCACTGGTCCGTTCTTATGGAAGGTTGATACCTGTGGATTTGCTCATCCCTCTCGCGCTTGCCGCGCTGCTGATTTTCTTCCTGTTCAACTCTCGGCGTAAGCAGAAGGCGCGAGCGGAGCAGATCAAGGCCGGTCTGGTTCCCGGGGCGAAGGTGATGACGACCTTCGGCGTCTTCGGCACCGTGCTCTCGATCAACGACGAGGACAACCAGGTCACCATCGAATCGGGCCCCGGCACCATCCTCAAGGTCCACCGCCAGGCGATCGGCCAGATCGAGAACCCCGAGACCGACGTCGCGCCCATCGCCGACGGCACCACTGACGACGCCGCTGAGACCCCGGCGATCACCGACGCCGAACTCGACGCGATGAACGAGCGCAAGCGCGCCGAGGGCAATGGGGACGCCGACGCGGCGACGACCGCGCAGGCCGACGACATCGACGCGATCGCCAAGGCCGACGCCGATGCGAACACCGCTGAGGCCCGTCGGGCCGAGGATGCGCGGAAGACCGACACCGCTGACACGATCGATGCCGACACGACCGGCGGCACCACCGACAAGAAGGCCGTCGATGGCCTCGAAGACGACTCGGCCGCAGGGGACTCGTCGAAGAAGCCCGGAAGCACGCCGGACTCCGACGACAAGAAGAACTGACACCCGCACCCGATCGAAAGCTGAATCGTGTCCGATATCGAAGAAAAGCCGCGACCAGGTCTGCGGTTCCTGTGGTTGGCGATCGTCACCCTCGTCCTCGGCGGCGTCCTCGCCGGGGGAGTGATCTGGTCCGACGCGACGACCACACCGAAGCTCGCCCTCGACCTCGAAGGCGGCACCTCGATCATCCTGGAGCCCCAGGTCTCCGAGGACACGACCATCAGCAAGGAGCAGCTCGATCAGGCGGTCGCCATCATCCGCCAGCGAGTCGACTCGACCGGCGTCTCCGAAGCGGAGATCACCACCCAGGGCGACAGGAACATCGTCGTCAACCTGCCCGGCAATCCTGATGAGGAGACCCGCAACCTCGTCCGCTCCTCGGCGCAACTCGTGTTCCGGCGGGTCGCCCTCGTCGGCGACCCCCGCTCCCAGGAGCAGATCAATGAGGAGCAGCAGGGCAGCGAGAACGGCGGCGGCAACAGCGACGACGGACTCTCCGACGAAGAGCGGAAGCGCCTCGAGGAGCTCACCGGCGGCAATCAGGAATCGCCGGCCGGCGGCGGAGCCGTCGTCAACTCCGGCACCGGAACCGGCGCCGGAGCCGACACCGTAAGCGGCACTGAGACCGGCAACGGAACTGAGACCGACCCGAACGCCGGCGGCAGCGTTCCCGGCCCTGCCGGCAAGGACGCCTCGGGCTCCGGCGAGGAGACCCCGGCCGGCGGAGAGACTCCCGCAGGTGGCGAGACCCCGGCCGGCGAAGGTCAGGGCGAGGATACGAAGGTCACCGACTCCACACCGCGTCCCCTCTTCGACCCGGAGAAGGACGCCTCGGAATGGCAGACCGAGGCCATCGTCAAGCGCTACACGGAACTCGACTGCACGGACCCGAAGAACCGGACCGGTGGTGAGCAGCAGCCCGCCGACGAACCCGTAGTCGCATGTGCCCAGGACGGTTCGGCGAAGTATGTGCTCGGACCCGTCGAACTCTCCGGCGACCACCTCAAGGACGCGAGTTTCGGCTATGCGGCCGGCGCCAACGGCGTCCAGACCAACCAGCCCGCCGTCAACCTCGAGTTCGACGACACCGGCCGTGAGATCTTCAAGCAGATCACCTCGGCGATCACGGGCCTGCAGCAGCCGTACAACCAGTTCGCCATCGCCCTCGACGGCCTCGTCCTCTCCGCCCCGACTTCGAACGCCGTCATCTCCGACGGCCGTGCAGAGATCTCCGGCAACTTCACTCTCGACGAGGCGCAGACGCTCGCCAACCAGCTCAAGAACGGCTCCCTGCCGATCAGCTTCCAGGTGCAGAGCGAAGAACAGATCTCGCCGACCCTCGGCGCGAACTACCTCAACATCGGCCTGCTCACCGGCCTCGTCGGCCTCATCCTCGTCGTCGTGTACTCGCTCCTGCAGTATCGCGTGCTCGGCCTCGTCACGGTCGCAAGCCTCGTCGTCGTCGGTGTGCTCACCTATCTGCTGCTGCTCATCGCCTCCTGGAGATACGGCTACCGCCTCTCCCTGGCCGGTGTCGCCGGTATCATCATCGGCATCGGCATGGCAGCGGACTCCTTCATCGTCTACTTCGAACGCGTGCGGGACGAGCTGCGCAGCGGCCGCAACCTCCTCTCGGCTGTCGAAGTCGGCTGGGACCGCGCCAAGCGCACCATCTGGGCGTCGAAGTCGGTGAACATGCTCGCCGCGGTGATCCTCTACATCCTCGCCGTGGGCTCGGTGCGCGGATTCGCGTTCACCCTCGGACTCACCGTGATCGTCGACATCATCGTCGTCTTCCTCTTCACCCATCCGATGCTCGAAGTGCTCGCGAGAACGAAGTTCTTCGGCCAGGGACACCCGATGTCGGGCATGGACCCGCGTCTGCTCGGCGTCAAACGCGCCGCCTACCGCGGAGCGCTCAACATCGACCTCCCCGAGTCGGAGAAGTCTCCCGAAGCCAAGCGCCGGGAGAAGGCGCGCGCCCGCAAAGCCGGCATCGACAGCGACACGATCGCCGGCCGGCGCGCGAAGGCGAAGAGCGAGTCCGCTGCGAACTCGGGCGGTTCCGATTCCGCGACCAGTGCCGAGGTGACCGCCGAGGAGCACGGCACGACGAAGACCGCCACCCGCACGACGTCGAGCGAAGCCGCCGAGGAGACTGAGGCGGCAGACACAGAAGTGACTGCGGAGTCGAGCACGACCGCCGAGGAGAAGACCTCGAGCGCGCGCTCCGGCAAGCGGCGACGCTCACGGACGGAGCCGAGTGCGGGCGGCGGCACCATCGCCGAACGCAAGGCGGCCGCCAGGCGCGCGGCGCGGCAGTCCGACGACGAGACGGGAGACGAGAAGTGAAACGGTTCTTCGCGTGGGGCAACCGCCTCCACAACGGCGAGTCGTCGATCCCGTTCGTCGGGAAGGCGAAGCTGTGGCTCGGCATCGCCGGCGTCCTCGTCCTCCTCTCCCTCCTCGTCCCGCTCGTCGCCGGCTTCAACTTCGGCATCGCCTTCCGCGGCGGGTCGCAGTTCCAGGTCGACAACGTCACCGACACCTCGGCGGCCAAAGGCGAATCGATCGTCACCGATGTCGTCCCCGACTCCGAACCCCGGCTCACCCCCACCGGGGACACCGGGGTGAGGATCGAGACGAACCAGCTCACCGATCCCCAGATGCAGGAGGTCCGCGACGCCCTGGCCTCCGGCTACTCGGTCAATGCCGAGGACGTCACCTCGACCTTCGTCGGTCCCCAATGGGGCGCTGACGTGACGTCGAAGATGATCAGAGCCCTCGTCATCTTCGTCGCCATCGCGATGATCGTCATGGCCCTCTACTTCCGCACCTGGAAGATGTCCCTGGCAGCGATCATCGGCCTCTTCGTCGTCATGATCATCACCATGGGCATCTACTCGGTCACCGGCTTCGAGGTCACACCCGAGGCGATCATCGGCTTCCTCACCGTCTTGAGCTTCTCGCTCTACGACACGGTCGTCGTCTTCGACAAGATCAGAGAGAACACGACGAGATTCCAGGACAAACGGAACCTCAAGTTCTCCGAGCTCGTCAACCTCGGCGTCAACCAGACGACGGTGCGTTCGATCAACACCTCGGTCGTCTCGGTCCTCCCGATCGCCTCGATCCTCTTCATCGGCGTGTTCCTCCTCGGCGCCGGCACCCTCGTCGACATCTCCCTGTCGCTGTTCATCGGCACGATCGTCGCCGCGGCCTCGACCCTCTTCGTCGCCAGCCCCCTCTACGCGCTTCTGCGAGCGAACGAACCCGCGGTGAAGGAACAGGAAGAAGCCGTGCGAGAATTGCGTTTACGGAATGGATCCGAGGACGTTCCACCGGTGATCCACGCCGAGGTCTGAGACGCTGAGAGGGGGATGTGATGGCATCATCAGCTGAATCGCGCCGTCCGCGCGGCATCTCCCGTCTGGCCTGGTGGGCGGCCAGGGCACAGAACAACGCCGACTACCCCAGGGTGCTCGGACCGATGATCCGTGCCCTGCAGGCGAGCCATCCGAAGGCCGACATCGACCTTGTCGTCCGTGCCTACACGGTCGCCGAGGAGGCCCACCGCGGTCAGACCCGGAAGTCCGGGGACCCCTACATCACCCACCCGGTGGCGGTGGCGACGATCCTCGCCGAGATCGGCATGCTCCCCGTCACCCTGGCGGCTGCTCTGCTCCACGACACCGTCGAGGACACCGACTACTCGCTCGAGCAGCTCACCGAGTCCTTCGGGCCCGAGGTCGCCGCGATGGTCGACGGGGTGACGAAGCTCGACAAGCTCACCTACGGTCAGGCTGCCCAGTCGGAGACCGTGCGGAAGATGATCGTCGCGATGGCCAAGGACATCCGCGTCCTCGTCATCAAACTCGCCGACCGCCTCCACAATGCCCGCACGTGGAAGTTCGTCCCCGCCGCCTCGAGTACGAAGAAGGCCCGCGAGACCCTCGAGATCTACGCCCCGCTGGCTCACCGGCTGGGCATGAACACGATCAAATGGGAGCTCGAAGACCTCTCGTTCCAGGTTCTCCACCCCAAGGTCTACGACGAGGTCGTCCGCCTTGTCGCCGACCGTGCGCCCGAGCGCGAGAAGTACCTTGCGACCGTCTCGTCCGAACTCCAGTCCGAGCTCGCCGAATCCGGCATCGAGGCGGCCATCACCGGCCGCCCGAAGCACTACTACTCGATCTACCAGAAGATGGTCGTGCGCGGTCACGAGTTCGCCGACATCTACGACCTCGTCGGAGTCCGCGTCCTCGTCGAGACCGTCCGCGAATGCTACGCCACCCTCGGCATCGTCCACGCCCGCTGGAACCCGGTTCCCGGCAGGTTCAAGGACTACATCGCGATGCCGAAGTACAACATGTACCAGAGCCTGCACACGACGGTCATCGGCCCGAACGGCAAACCCGTCGAGATCCAGATCCGCACCCACGAGATGGACCGCAGAGCCGAGTTCGGCGTCGCCGCGCACTGGAAGTACAAGGACCGCGGCAACCCGTCGAAGGCGATCACCTCGAACACTGCCCGCTCCGTCAAGGTCTCCGACGACGGCGGCGTCGACGACGCCGCGTGGTTGCGGCAGCTCCTCGACTGGCAGCGTGAGGTCAGCGACCCCGACGAGTTCCTCGACAGCCTCCGCTACGAGGTCAACTCGAAGGAGGTCTACGTCTTCACGCCCAAGGGCGACGTCATGAGCCTGCCCGCCGGGGCGACGCCGGTCGACTTCGCCTACGCCGTGCACACCGAGGTCGGGCACAAGACGATGGGCGCCCGGGTCAACGGCCGCCTCGTCGCCCTCGACACCGAGCTCAAGAACGGCGACTCCGTCGAGGTCTTCACCTCCAAGGACGAGAACGCCGGTCCCAGCCGCGACTGGCTCGGCTTCGTCAAGAGCCCGCGCGCCCGGTCGAAGATCCGCCAGTGGTTCTCCAAGGAGCGCCGCGAAGAGGCGATCGAGAACGGCCGCGAGCAGCTCGCCCGGGCGATGCGCCGCCATTCCCTGTCCGCGAACGCCCTGATGAGCCAGGAGGCGCTTCAGGTCGTCTCGACCGAGTTGCGCCTGCCCGACGTCACCGCGCTGTACGCGGCGATCGGCAACGGGGTGACTTCGGCCGCCCACGTCGTCGACCTGCTCGCGAAGGAGGTCGGCGACGACGAGGAGGCCGCGGTCCTGCCTCCGGCACCGCGCAATCGCACCGGCCAGTCCTCGGGTCATCATTCGTCCTCGGGCGGCGTCGTCGTCAAGGGCGTCGACGACGTCCTCGTCAAACTCGCCCGCTGCTGCACCCCGGTGCCCGGGGACGAGATCGTCGGCTTCGTCACCCGCGGCTCGGGAGTCTCCGTCCACCGGGTCGACTGTCCCAACGTCGTCTCCCTCGAACGCGAACCCGAGCGCATGGTCGAGGTCTCCTGGGGGGAGAAGACGAGCGGCGTCTACCTCGTCCAGATCCAGGTCGAAGCCCTCGACCGCTCGGGACTGCTCTCGGACATCACGAAGGTCCTCACCGACACCCACGTCAACATCCTCTCCGCCTCCGTGGCGACCTCGAAGGCCCGCGTCGCTCAGTCGAAGTTCGTCTTCGAGATGAGCGACGCAAGCCACCTCGACACGGTGCTCTCCGCCGTTCGGAAGGTCGAAGGCGTCTTCGACGTCTACCGCATCTCCGGCGGCTGAGGTGCGCGCGGCCAGGGGGTCGACGTGTGTCCGCGCCGATCGACGACCTCCCGCATCTGCGCGGCGTACGGCCGCCGGGAGACCCCGTCGAGGTAGAGCCGAAAACGCGTGCGCATCGCCGGCGGCACCTCGTCGATGATCTCGGCCACCGCCCTGGCCGAACCCGCCTCCGGACGGCGGACGTGCGGTAGGAGCAGATCGTAGAGCGTGCGCATCGGCGTCGTCACCGGCAGACCGGCGATCGTCTCCCAGTCGCCGCGGCCGAGGTTGAGTTCGTGGACGACGGCTCCGTCCTGGTCGAGCACCCGCCTGCGCGGATGCGTCGTGAAGGTCAGCGGGCTCGGCGCCCGACCGAGACCGACATGGACCCACCAGGCAGTCGAGTGCGAGACGACGAGCCGCGCTGGGATCTGCGCCGCCAGCGCACTGATTCGATCCTCTGGTCCGAGCACCGCACCCGACCGCACCCACGTCGTCTCCGTCAGTGGGACGAGCAGACCGTCGAGGGTGAGCTCCGTGAGCTGCTCGTAGCCGTAGTCGCGGAGTCGGAAGATGTCCTCCATGAGGCCACTATCGTCGTCTCACCCTGGGAGGGCAAGACCGAATCGTCGGCCTGTGGACAACCACGGACTCGGGTCCGCGCCTGTGGACAGAGAAGAATCAGGGCCGGACGGTTCACCGTCCGGCCCTGACGAGAAGCTGTTGAGCGTCAGTCGAGTTCGGCCGCCGTCTGCGCGAGCTGATCGCGCCACGCACGCCGGGCGTCGAGAGCGGCCTGCGCATCGGCGACGGACTTCTCATCGCCCGAGGCCTTCGCGGTCTCGAGCGCCGCCTCGAGCTCGGCGATCGACTCGTCGAGCTGGCTCAGCGCCCCCGAGGTGCGGGCCTTGGTCTCGGGGTTGCTCCGCTTCCACGCCGCGTCCTCGGCGTCGGCGAGCGCCCGCTCGACCTCGCGCAGACCGTTCTCCATCCGGGAGACATCGGCGCGGGGCACTTTCCCGGCCTCCTCCCACTCGTCCTGGATGACCCGGAGCTCACGCTTCGCTGCCACCGGATCCGTGATCGGCAGCAGCGCCTGCGCCTTCTTCAGCAGCGCTTCCTTGACCTCGAGGTTGCCCTTGTACTCCTCGTCGAGTGCGGCGTTCTCCGCATCCCTGGCGGCGAAGAAGACGTCCTGGGCGGCACGGAAGCGCGCCCAGAGGGCATCGTCGTCCTTGCGCGAGGCGCGCGGGGCGCGCTTCCACTGGGTCATCAGGTCCTTGTACTTCTGGGACACGGTGCGGAAGTCGGTCGACCCGGACAGCGACTCCGCCTCGGCGACGATCTTCTCCTTGATCCGCTTGCCCTCGGAGTTGTGCTTGTCGAGCTCGGCGAAGAAGTCCTTGCGCTTGCGCTCGAAGGTGTTCCGGGCCTGCGAGAATCGGCCCCACAGCTCCTGATCGACCGACCGCGGAAGGCGCGGTCCGCTGCGCTGCATGTCCTTCCACTGGGCGAAGAGCTCCCGCAGACGGGCACCGGAGACCTTCCACTGGATCTTCTCGGGATCCTTGCCGGCCAGGGTCTCGGCCTCGACGACGATCTCCTCGCGCTTCTGCGCGGCCTCGAGCTTGGCCGCCTCGGCGCGGGCCGCCTGCTTCGACTCCGTCGCCTTGGCGTCGGAGAGGAGCGTGTCGAGGGTCGCGGCGAGACCCTTGAGGTCGCCGACGACGTTCGCGTCGGCGAGCGAGTCCCGCAGCGCGGTCGCCGCCGTCGTCACCTCGCGTCCGGGCGCTCCGGCGGAGAGTCGGTTGCGCAGATGAGCGGCGTGCTCGACGAGCTCGACGTACTTCTTCGCGAAGTACTCGACGGCTTCCTCACCGGTCGCGTCGGGGTACTGGCCGACCTCACGCTCACCGTCGGCGGTGATGACGAACACCGTCCCCTGCTCGTCCGCGCGACCGTGCGTGACCGCGCGCGCCACCTCGGCGTCGTGGTCGACGGTGGTCCCGGTCACCGGCTGAGCCGCCTGCGGGCGGGGCAGCGACGACGGGCGGGGAGTCGGCTTGGGGGTCGGGGTCGACATGTCTCTCACCTGTTTCCTCATCGGTCGAACCGGCGGTCTCGCCGATCACTCGATCATTGCGTGACACCAGCATAACCATCCGCCACCGTCTGGATAGACTCTGCCCATGGATGTCTTGACCACCCGTGCCGAATTCCTCGACGTCAACTGCTACGCCGTGCGCGCCGAGGGGCACAGCGACTGCATCCTCGTCGATGCCGGCTTCGACGCCGCTCCCGGCCTCGCCGAGGTCCTCGCCGAGGAGGGACTGACCCCGCAGGCGATCTTCCTCACCCACGGCCACCCCGACCACATCCTCGGGCTGCCGGGAATGCTCGAGCGCTGGGACGTTCCCGTCCACCTCGGCGCCGATGACCACTACCGGATGGCCGCACCGGGGGAGACCCTGGGGCCGGCGTTCGCACAGATGATCGCTCCGCTGCTCACCGATTGGCAGGCCCCCGCCGAGGTGGTCGACCTCACCGACGGCACCGCCGTCACCGTCGCCGGACTCACCGTCACCGCTGTCGCTGCCCCCGGCCACACCGAAGGGTCGACCCTGCTGCGGGTGAGCGCCGACGGTGAGGAGGTCGTCTTCACCGGCGACGTCGTCTTCGCCGGAGCCATCGGGCGCATCGACCTGCCCGGCGGCGACGCCGAGGCGATGGGCAGCACACTGCGGGCCTTTGCGGACCTGCCCGACGTTCCCATCTATCCTGGACACGGTCCGGGTTCGCGGGTGGGCCACGAGCTCCGGACGAACCCGTTCCTCTGATCCGATCCACAGCCGCCCGAGGCGCCGCCTCGGCGAGGCACCGGCACTGCCTGCCAGGGCAGCATCCACACGAGCAAGGAGAACCATGGCGAAGTCAGCCCGTCTGTCCGGATTCCCGGAACGGCTCCCGGCGGAGCGCGTCATCGAGAAGCGCATCATCGACATCCTCGAGCACACCTTCGCCCTCCACGGCTTCTCCGCCCTCCACCACCGTGCCGTCGAACCGATCAGCCAGCTCGCCAAGGATGGGGAGATCGACAAGGAGATCTTCGCGGTCTCCCGACTCCACTCCGAGGGCACCGAGCGCAATCCGCTCGGCCTCCACTTCGACCTCACTGTGCCGCTGGCCCGTTTCGTCACCGAGAACGCGAACGAGCTGAGCTTCCCGTTCCGGGCCGCGCGGATCCAGCCGGTGTGGCGCGGTGAGCGGCCGCAGGCCGGGCGCTACCGCGAGTTCATCCAGGCTGACGTCGACGTCATCGCCGACGCCGAGCTGCCCGGCCACGTCGAGGTCGAGATCCCGCTCATCATCGCCGACGCGTTCGCCAGGCTCGCCCCGCTCGGGGTGCCACCGGTGCGCATCGTCGTCAACGACCGCCGCCTCCTCGAGGGCTTCGCCCGCGGCATCGGACTCACCGACATCCCCGCAGTGCTCCGGTGCCTCGACAAGTACGACAAGATCGGGCCCGAGGAGGTCGCGAAGCTCCTCGCCGCCGAAGCGGAAGCCGATGAGCGCCAGCAGCAGCTGTGCCTCGCTCTGGCCGCGATCGAATCGGACTCGCCCGACTTCGCCGAGGAGGTGCGCGCCCTCGGAGTCGAGCACCCCCTCCTCGACGAGGGCCTCGAGTCCCTGACGAGGATGCTCACCGCCGCCGCCGAGCGAGCGCCCGGCGTCCTCGTCGCGCAGCTGAAGATCGCCCGCGGACTCGACTACTACACGGGAGCGGTCTACGAGACGCAGCTCGTCGGACACGAGGAGCTCGGCTCCGTCGCCTCAGGCGGGCGCTACGACTCGCTGGCCACGGTGGGGAAGAAGACCTACCCGGGTGTGGGCATGTCGATCGGCGTCTCGCGCCTCATGGCGTTCGTCCTCGGCGAGGACTCCGGCATCACCGCCTCCCGCGGCACCCCGTCGGCCGTCGTCGTCGCCGTCACCGACGAGGAGCGCCGGTCTGAGGCGGATACGGTCGCCACCGCCCTGCGCGCCCGCGACATCCCGTGCGAGGTCTCACCGAGTGCGGCGAAGTTCGGTCGCCAGATCCGCTACGCCGAGCGCCGGGGGATCCCCTTCGTGTGGTTCACCGACGGTGAGTCCGGTCACGAGGTCAAGGACATCCGCACCGGCGAGCAGACGCCTGCCGACCCGCAGACATGGGAGCCGAGCGTCGAGGACCGCTGGCCGCAGGTGACGCAGGGCTGACGGCTCGGGGTCCCTGCCTTACTCAGGGTTGCCGCCTCACTCCGGGTCGGGGGCGAGCGACCCGTCGGGGGCGATGTGGTCGAACATCTCCCGCACCATCGAGACGACGTGCGGGTCGTCGACGGTGTAGAAGATCCTCCGCCCGTCCCGGCGGGAGGAGATGAGCCCGGCGAGACGGAGCTTGGCGAGATGCTGGCTCACGGCGGGCACGGTCGCACCGATCGCCTCGGCGAGGGAGGAGACATCGAGCTCCTGGTGGACCAGGGTCCACACGACGCGCAGTCGGGTGGCCTGGGAGAGCATGCGGAACGTCTCCGCCGCGACCTCGACCTGCGCCGAGGTGGGGGCCGGGTCCGATTCGTGTCCGTCCATGCGTCCTCTCGCTGCCCGCCGGTGCGTGCGGGAATGTCCGTGCGAGCGACTATCATGGTTGACGCACTCCCCGCATGACCATCGTAAAGGAGCCCTCTGTGCTGCGAAGCCACGAATCCGGAAGCCTGCGTGCCGCAAACGCAGGAGAGACCGTCACCCTCGCCGGGTGGGTCGATCGTCGCCGCGATCACGGAGGTGTCGCCTTCATCGATCTGCGGGATGCTTCGGGAATCGTCCAGGTCGTCGTCCGCGAGGACGATGCCCACGCACTGCGCAACGAGACCGTCGTCAAGGTCACCGGCACGGTCTCCCTGCGCCCCGAGGGCAACCAGAACCCCAACCTGCCCACCGGTGAGATCGAGATCGTCGACACGAGCGTGGAGATCCTCGCCGAGGCGGCCCCCCTTCCCTTCCAGGTCTCCGACCATGCGGAGGACTCCGGCACCGTCGGCGAGGAGACCCGTCTGCGCTACCGGTACCTCGACCTGCGCCGTTCGGGTCCCGCGCATGCGATGCGTCTGCGCTCGGCGGTCAACCGGGCCGCCCGCACGGTCCTCGACGAGCACGGCTTCGTCGAGATCGAGACGCCGACGCTGACGAAGTCGACCCCCGAGGGCGCCCGCGACTTCCTCGTCCCCGCACGCCTGCAGCCGGGGTCGTGGTACGCGCTGCCGCAGTCGCCGCAGCTGTTCAAGCAGCTCCTCCAGGTCGCTGGCATGGAGCGCTACTACCAGATCGCCCGCTGCTACCGCGACGAGGACTTCCGCGCCGACCGTCAGCCCGAGTTCACTCAGCTCGACATCGAGGCCTCGTTCGTCGAGCAGGCCGACATCATCGCCCTCGCCGAGGAGATCCTCGTCGCCCTGTGGAAGCTCATCGGCTACGACATCGAGACGCCGATCCCGCACATCACCTATCACGAGGCGATGGAGCGCTTTGGGTCGGACAAGCCCGACCTGCGCTTCGGCCTCGAACTCACCAACCTCACGGAGTTCTTCTCCGAGACCCCGTTCCGCGTCTTCCAGTCCGACTACGTCGGCTCGGTCGTCTACCCCGGCGGCGGATCGCTGCCGAGGCGCCAGCTCGATGCGTGGCAGGACTGGGCGAAGCAGCGCGGAGCCAAGGGACTCGCCTACGTCCTCGTCGCCGAGGACGGCACCCTCACCGGCCCGGTGGCCAAGAACATCTCCGAGACGGAGAAGGCCGGTCTCGTCGAGGCGGCCGGCGCGAACCCGGGCGACGCGATCTTCTTCGCCGCCGGAGACGCGAACAGCTCCCGCGCCCTCCTCGGTGCCGCACGCCGGGAGATCGCCGAGCGCGTGGGCCTGATCAAGGACGGCGACTGGGCCTTCGTCTGGGTCGTCGACGCTCCGCTCTTCGAATCCGCCGCCGATGCGCAGGCCGCCGGCGACGTCGCCGTGGGCGAAGGACAGTGGACGGCCGTCCACCATGCCTTCACCGCCCCGAAGCCCGAGTACCTCGAGACCCTCGAGACCGACCCGGGGGCCGCTCTCGCCTACGCCTACGACATCGTGTGCAACGGCAACGAGATCGGCGGCGGCTCGATCCGCATCCACCAGCGCGCCGTCCAGGAGCGCGTGTTCGAGATCATGGGCATCGGCGAGGACGAGGCCGAGGAGAAGTTCGGCTTCCTCCTCGAGGCGTTCAAGTTCGGTGCGCCCCCGCACGGCGGCATCGCCTTCGGCTGGGACCGCATCGTCTCCCTGCTCGCCGGGGTCGACTCGATCCGCGAGGTCATCGCGTTCCCGAAGTCCGGCGGCGGCTACGATCCGCTCACCCAGGCTCCGGCCCCGATCACCGAAGCCCAGCGCGCCGAGGCGGGAGTCGACTTCGACCCGGACGCCGAGACCGACGACTGATGTCGCGATGACGTCGGTGCCGGCGTGAGGCGGTGGCCGCGGTGACGCAGGGTCCCGACCTCTTCTCCGACCCGGACCGGGAGATCCCCGGCCCGGGTCCGAGTGCGCCCGCAGGCAGGGCACTCGACCCCCTGGCCGTGCGGATGCGTCCGCGCACCATCGACGAGGTGGTCGGCCAGGAGCATCTGACGTTCGCCGGCTCCCCGCTCGACCAGCTCGTCGAGGCGAGCGGGGGAGACCGGGCTGGGGCCTCCTCGGTGATCCTCTGGGGTCCGCCCGGGGTCGGGAAGACGACCCTCGCACACGTCATCTCCCATGCGCCGGGACGCACCTTCGTCGAACTCTCGGCGATCACCGCCGGAGTCAAGGACGTCCGACAGGTGATCGAGAACGCCCGGCGCGAACGCGAGATGTACGGGCGCACGACCGTGCTCTTCCTCGATGAGATCCACCGGTTCTCGAAGGCCCAGCAGGATGCTCTGCTGCCGGCCGTGGAGAACCGCCTCGTCGTCCTCGTCGCGGCGACGACGGAGAACCCGTCGTTCTCCGTCATCTCCCCGCTGCTCTCACGGTCCCTCATGCTCACGCTGCGTCCGCTCGGCGATGACGATATTTCGACCCTGCTCGATCGCGCGATGGTCAGCGAGCGGGGTCTGGCGGGAGAGTACGAGCTCGATGCCGAGGCGAAGGACTTCATCGTCCGCATCGCCGGGGCCGACGCCCGCCGGTCACTGACGATCCTCGAGGCTGCCGCCGGCATCGCCGCGGCGCAGGCGGGGGAGCGCGGCGGCGGCGCGGGCAAGGCTGTCGCCGACGACGCTGAGAGTGCGGATGACGAGGCTGCCGAGGCGGTCAGCACTGAGAGCCGTGGCGGTGACGTTGTCGACGACGAGTCGGCCGACGGCGAAGCAAGCCCGATTCGCATCACCGTCGAGGCCGCCTCCGAGGCGAGCAGCGAAGCGGTGGTGCGCTATGACAAGAACGGGGACCAGCACTACGACGTCGTCTCCGCGTTCATCAAGTCGATCCGCGGATCCGACGTCGATGCCGCGCTGCACTATCTCGCCCGGATGATCGTCGCCGGGGAGGACCCGCGCTTCATCGCGCGTCGGATCGTCATCTCCGCGGCCGAGGACATCGGCATGGCCGATCCGCAGGCCCTGCCGATCGCCGTGGCCGCCTCGACGGCCGTGCAGAACATCGGCATGCCGGAGGGGCGGATCCCGCTCGCCGAGGCGGTGACCTACCTGGCGATGGCACCGAAGTCGAACGCGAGCTACAAGGCCCTCGACGCGGCGATCGCCGATGTCAGGAGCGGCCTCGTGGGGGAGGTCCCCGACCACCTGCGCGATGCCCACTATCCGGGGGCGAAGCAGCTCGGTCACGGCAAGGGCTACAAATACGCCCACAACTTCCCGCACAGCGTGGCACCACAGCAGCATCTGCCCGAAGCGCTGCGCGGCAAGGAGTACTACACGCCGTCGGGCAACGGCATGGAGCGGACGATGGGGGAGCGCCTCGAGACGATCCGCCGTCTCCTGCGCGGAGAGTGAGGGCTGCCCGTCGGCGTTCGCCCCCGGCCCGCGCGTTGCGGGGGACGCGGCGACTGAGCTAAGATGGTCAGCTGTTGTGCCTCATATGTAAAGGCGGTCGGTGCGAGCGGTTCTCGACGCTCAATCCCTCTTTCCCAACCGGGGAAACAACGGTTCCGATCAGGGCGAGGACATCATGCCTGCCGGGACGACCCACACCCAAGAAAGGTAACCCAGTGCCAGCACCAGCACGTAACCGCCGGATGGCTCGCCTCTCGCGCGCCCTCGGCCTGCCGCTGACCCCGAAGGCTGAGAAGTACTTCGAGCGCCGCCCCTACCCCCCGGGCGAGCACGGCCGCGCCCGTCGCCGCAATGACAGCGACTACTCGGTCCGCCTCAAGGAGAAGCAGCGTCTTCGCGCCCAGTACGGCATCCGCGAGGCCCAGATGCTCAAGACCTACAAGGAGGCCAAGCGCCTCGAAGGTCTGACCGGTGAGAACCTCGTCGAGCTCCTCGAGATGCGTCTCGACGCCCTCGTCCTCCGTGCCGGCTTCGCCCGCACGATCGCCCAGGCGCGCCAGTTCGTCGTCCACCGCCACATCACCGTCGACGGCCAGCGCGTCGACCGTCCGTCCTTCCGCGTCAAGGAAGGCCAGACGATCCAGGTCCACCCGAAGAGCGCCGACATGGATCCGTTCCAGGTCGCCGCCGCCGGCGGACACCGCGACGTCCTCCCGGCAGTTCCGGGCTACCTCGACGTCAACCTTGAGGGCCTGCAGGCCACCCTGCTGCGCCGCCCCAAGCGCGAAGAGGTCCCGATCACCGCTGACGTGCAGCTCGTCGTCGAGTTCTACTCGCGCTGAGCCACCTCTCACGACTGCCCGGAACGTCCCGCGTTCCGGGCAGTCGTGCATTCACCTGCACGCGCCGACGCGCAGGCGACCACCATCTGAACTGGTGAGCAATTAAACTATTCTGGAACGGGCGCGCAGCGCCCACCGCAGACGCACCATCTGAAAGGCCATGGATGAAGACGGCAGAGATCAAACAGCGCTGGCTCGACTACTTCGAGGCGAACGGACACGTGGTCGTGCCCTCGGCGTCGGTCATCAGCTCCGATCCCTCGATCCTCTTCAACATCGCGGGCATGGTCCAGTTCATCCCGTACCTCACCGGTCGCGAGCCTGCGCCGTTCCTCCGCGCCACGAGCGTCCAGAAGTGCGTGCGCACCGCCGACATCGAAGAGGTGGGCAAGACCACCCGCCACGGCACGTTCTTCCAGATGAACGGCAACTTCTCCTTCGGCGACTACTTCAAGCGCGAAGCCGTCCGCTACGCGTGGGGTCTGCTCACCTCCCCGACGGAGGAAGGCGGCCTCGGCTTCGACCCCGACCTGCTCTGGGCCACCGTCCACGAGGACGACCTCGAGACCATCGACCTCTGGCTCGAGGAGACCTCGATCCCGCGTGAGCGGATCCAGCTGCGCGGCAACGAGGACAACTTCTGGCACACCGGTCAGCCCGGACCCGGCGGCTACTGCTCCGAGATCTACTACGACCGCGGTCCCGCCTACGGCGCCGAGGGCGGACCGATCGCCGATGAGGATCGCTACATCGAGATCTGGAACCTCGTCTTCATGGAGTTCGAACTCTCCGAGGTCCGCTCCAAGGTCGACTTCGACATCGCCGGCGAGCTGCCCGCGAAGAACATCGACACCGGCATGGGCCTCGAACGCGTCGCCTTCCTCCTCCAGGACGTCGAGAACATGTACGAGATCGACGAGGTCTTCCCCGTCATCGCCGAGGCGAGTCGCCTCTCGGGCCGTGAGTACGGCGCCGACCACCACTCCGACGTGCAGATGCGCGTCGTTGCCGACCACGTCCGCTCGGCCCTGATGATCATCGGCGACGGCGTGCGCCCCGGCAACGAGGGACGCGGCTACATCCTCCGCCGCCTCATCCGCCGTGCCGTGCGCGCGATGCGCCTCCTCGGCGTCACCACCGAGGTCATGCCCTCGCTGCTGCCCGTGTCGATGAACGCGATGAAGCACTCGTACCCCGAGCTCGAGACCGATTTCGACCGGATCTCGCGCATCGCCTACGCCGAGGAGAAGGCCTTCCTGCGGACCCTCGAATCCGGCACCCAGCTCTTCGAGACCGCGTACGAGAAGCTCGAGGACTCGGACAAGACGATCTCCGGCGACGTCGCCTTCGCCCTCCACGACACCCACGGCTTCCCCATCGACCTCACCCTCGAGATGGCCGCCGAACACGGCGTCAACGTCGATGAGGCCGGATTCCGCGCGCTCATGGCCGAACAGCGCACCCGAGCGAAGGCCGATGCGAAGGCGAAGAAGGGCGGCGGACACACCGACCTCTCCGCCTACTCCGCCCTGCTCGAGGAGGGCCGAAGCGAGTTCGTCGGCTATGACGACCTCGAGGCCGATTCCCGGATCCGCGGCATCGTCGTCGACGGCGAGGCCCGCGAGGTGCTCACCACCGGACAGACCGGCGACCTCGTCCTCGACCTCACCCCGTTCTACGCCGAATCCGGTGGCCAGCGCGCCGACGTCGGCCTCATCAAGGGCGACGGCTTCACCGCCAAAGTCCTCGACGTGCAGAACCCGGTCAAGGGCCTCGCCGCCCACCGCATCGAGGTCATCGACGGCGAGATCCCCGTCGGCGCCGACGTCCTCGCCGAGGTCGACCACGAGCATCGCTTCCAGGGTTCCCAGGCGCATACGGCCACCCACCTCGTCCACGCGGCCCTGCGGGAGATCCTCGGCACCCACGCCGTCCAGGCAGGTTCGCTCAACCAGCCCGGATACATGCGCTTCGACTACTCCTACCCGGAGGCACCGAGCGCGCAGATGCGCGCCGAGATCGAGGACGTCGCCAACCTCGCCGTGCGCTCGAACTACGAGGTCGGCACCGAGTACATGCCCTTCGAGGACGCGAAGCGCTCGGGCGCGATGGCCCTCTTCGGGGAGAAGTATCCGAACATCGTCCGTGTCGTCGACATCGGCGGACCGTTCTCCCGCGAGCTCTGCGGCGGCACCCACGTCGGCGCCTCCGCGCAGGTCGGTCCGATCTCCGTCCTCTCCGAGGCCTCCGTCGGCTCCGGAGTGCGCCGCATCGAAGCCTCCGTGGGGATGGACGCGTTCCGCTCACTCGCTGCCGAACGCACGATCGTGTCCTCGCTCTCGGAGATGCTCAAGGTGCCCGGCACGGATGTCACCGACCGGGTCTCCGAGCTCATGGTCAGGCTCAAGGACGCGGAGAAGGAGATCTCCCGCCTCCGGTCCCAGCAGCTGCTCGCCCAGGCCGGACGGTTCCTCGAGACCGCCGAGACCGTCGGGAACACGCTCTTCGTCGTCGCCGACCTCGGCGAGGTCTCCAGCGGCGGGGACGTCCGCACGATCGTCACCGACCTGCGCGCCCGCGTCAGCGACCGGGTCGCCGTCGTCCTCGGCATCGGCGTGAGCGGCGGCAAGCCCGTCGTCGTCATCGCCACCACCGAGGCCGCCCGCGAGTCCGGAGCGCAGGCCGGCAAGCTCGTGTCGGCAGCGAGCTCCACCCTCGGCGGCGGAGGAGGCGGCAAGCCCGACCTCGCCCAGGGCGGCGGCAGCGACACCACGCAGATCCCGGCCGCGATCAGCGCGGTCAAGGCGGCCCTCACGTGACACTGCGGCGCGGCCGACGTCTCGGCCTCGACATCGGATCGGTGCGGATCGGGGTCGCGGCGTGCGATCCCGATGGGATCCTCGCGACCCCGCTCGCCGTCATCCGCCGGGCCGACGAGCCGGCGGCACTGCGGCAGCTGCGGGAGATCATCGCCGAGTACGAACCCATCGAGATCCTCGTCGGCGACCCGAAGTCCCTCGACGGCTCCGCCCGCGCCGCGGCCGCCGCCGCCCTCGACTTCGCCCGCCGGATCGACACCGACGTGCCGATCCGCCTCGTCGACGAGCGCTTCTCCACCGTCGAGGCGCACAGCTCGCTCGCAGCTGCGGGCAAGAGCTCACGGCAGCGCCGCGAGATCGTCGACGCACAGGCGGCCGTCATCATTCTGCAGAACGCGCTCGAGTCCGAACGCAACACGGGCAGGCCCGCCGGTCGGGAGCTGCCCGAACAGGAGAGTGAGCAATGAACCCGTTCCCCGGTGAGTTCTCGGACGACGAAGGGCTCTCACGCGCCGAGATCCGAGCGAAGAAGCGCCGGCGGATGATGCGCAAACGTCGCACCACCGTCATCGTCGCCGTCTGCGTCCTCGTCTTCGGCCTCGGCGGCTTCTTCGGCCTCCGCGCCGCCGGCGGTGTCGTCGACGACCTCTTCGGCGGGGGCGGCGACTACGAGGGCAATGGCACGACCGAGGTCACGCTCGAGATTCCGCCCGGCGCCTCGGCGCGGTCGGTGGCCAACCAGCTCGTCGAGGAGGGCGTCATCAAGGACTCCAAGCCCTTCCTCGAGGAGGTCGAGAGACGCGATCTCACGATCCAGGCGGGACCGGTCATCCTCCGTGAGCAGATGAGTTCGAAGGCCGCCGTCGACGCGTTCATCAACCCGATCAAACCCCCGAAGCTCACGATCGCCGAAGGACGCAAGATCGACCAGATCAAAGCGACGATGATCGAATCGGGGATGAAGGCCGAAGAGGTCGACAAGGCGATCGACGACAGGACTCCGAAGGACTACGGCCTCGACGTCGACGCGCCCAGCTTGGAGGGCTACCTCTATCCCGCGACCTACGACCTCGACAAGGCGAAGACGGCGGAGGACATCGTCTCCGAGATGGTCGCGAAGACGAAGCTCGAGCTCGAGACCGCGGGCATCGAGAACAAGGACGCCAACCGCATCCTCACCCTCGCCAGCCTCGTCGAGATCGAATCCCCGGGGGACGAGGAGACACGGAAGAAGGTCGCCCGGGTCTTCCTCAACCGCATCTCGGAGGACTCGAAGACCGGTCAGCTCCTTCAGTCCGATGCCACGGTCGCCTACATCCACGGCGCCCGCGCGGACCTGACGACGACGAAGGAGGAGCGGAACTCCGACAGCCCGTACAACACGTACAAGCGGAAGGGCCTGCCGCCCGGACCGATCAACTCGCCGAGCGCCGGGGCCGTCGACGCCGCACTCAACCCGGCGGACGGCAGCTGGCAGTTCTTCGTCGCGACGAATCCGGACACCGGTGAGACGAAGTTCGCCGACACCTACGCCGAGCACCAGAAGAACGTCGAGGAGTACCGGGCATGGCTGCGGGAGCAGGACGGGTGAGCCCGGTCGTCCGCGCCGCCGTGCTCGGGCGTCCGATCGCCCATTCGCTCTCCCCGGTCCTCCACCGTGCGGCGTTCGCGGCTCTCGGACTCGAGGACAGTGAGTACGGTCGCGCCGAGGTCGGAGACGAAGACCTCGCCGCCTTCCTCGACGCCCATCCGGCGGAGACGGGCTTCTCCCTGACGATGCCGCTCAAGGAGCGTCTCGTCGCCCTCGCCCGCGAACGCGGCTGGGACCTCGACGAGACCGCCGAGGCGACCGGCGTGGCCAACACGCTCGTGCGGTTCCCGAACGCGACGACCGTGGCGAACACCGACGTCGACGGCATCGTCGGAGCGATCCGCCTGCGCCCCGGGTCCGGGACCCGGGCGACGATCCTCGGTGCCGGAGCCACAGCGCGGTCGGCGCTGCTCGCCCTCGTGCGCCTCGGCATCACCGAGGTCGACCTCCTCGTCCGCAGCGCCTCCCGTGCCGCCGCCGCAGCCGAGCTCGGCACGCGCCTCGGGCTCGCCGTCGAGATCGGCGGTCTCGAGACGATCCGGTCCTCCGCCGTCGTCGTCTCCACCCTCCCCGCCGAGGCGGCCCCCACCCTGACGTGGGAACCGGGAAGCGGCGTCGCCCTCGACGTCGCCTACGCCGCCGAGTCCGCCGTCCTCACCGGGGCCTCCGCCCACGGGTACACCGCCGTGCCGGGCACCGCGATGCTCCTCGAACAGGCCGTCGCCCAGGCCGTGCTCTTCCTCACCGCAGCCGCAGGCACCCCACCGAGCCCGGCTCAGATCGAGGCGATCGCCGCATCGATGCACGCGGCCCTGCCCGAACGGGACTGAGCCGTGACGGTCGAGAGCGCAGTCCTGCTCGGCCTGAGCACGGCCGTCGCCGCGGGCACCGGACTCCTCCTCGTCGGCACTCCCGCCCGCTGGCTCGCCGACACCGCCGACGCCGAGACGGTCACCGGCTCGCGCGCCTTCCGTCCGGTCCTCCTCGTCCTCGCCGGCATCGTCATCGCCGGACTCGCCGCGTTCCTCGTCCCGGTGGGTCCCGACTGGACGGCGATCGCTCCCGGCAGCGGCACCGAGTTCGTCCCGCCCTCCCTGAGCACGCTCGACCTCGTGCTCATGGCCCTCGTCCTCGGGACCACCGCCGGTGCCACCCCGGTCCTCGTCGTCGCCGACCTCGTCGTCCGGCGCCTCCCCGACCGGATCATGTACCCGCTCATCGGGCTCTTCGTCCTCGCCTGCGGCCTCGGCATCGGTCTCGGCAGCTCGACGAGCTGGTGGTTCGGGCTCGTCGGAGCCGTGTGCGGGCTCCTCCTCTTCGGCGGACTCCACCTGCTCGGGCGTGCCCTGCACCGCCCGACGATGGGACTCGGCGACGTCAAGCTCGCCGTCGTCGTCGCCGGCGTCTCCTCCCTCATCTCCCCGTGGGCGCCCGCCCTCGTCCTCGTTGTCACAATGCTCGTCGCAGGGGCCTGGGCGATCGTCGCCGGCGCGCGTGCGGGCAGCCTGCACCAGACGACGATCGCGTTCGGTCCCGCGATGCTGACCGGATTGTGGGTCGGGTCGGTCTCGGCGAGGTTCGTTCTATAGAATCGGTGGAATGTTGAGATGGCTGACTGCAGGCGAATCCCACGGCGAAGCACTGATCGGGATCATTGAGGGGCTGCCCGCCCACATCCCGATCACCAGGGACGACATCCGCGTCAATCTCGCCAGGCGCCGACTCGGCTACGGGCGTGGCGCCCGCATGAAGTTCGAGGCCGACGAAGTGCGCATCCTCGGCGGCGTCCGCCATGCGAAGACCCTCGGCTCCCCGGTGGCGATCGAGGTCGGCAACACCGAATGGCCGAAATGGGAGACGGTGATGAGCGCCGACCCCATCGACGAGTCCGAGCTCGAGGGTCAGGCCCGCAGCGCCCCGCTCACCCGACCCCGGCCCGGCCACGCCGACATCGTCGGCATGCAGAAGTACGGCTTCGACGAGGCCCGGCCCGTCCTCGAACGCGCCTCGGCCCGCGAGACGGCGATGCGCGTGGCGCTGGGCACCGTGGCCGCGAAGTTCCTCGGCGAACTCGGCATCACGCTCGTCTCCCACACCGTGGCGATCGGCGGCGTCGAGGACTCCCGGGACGGTGCGCTGCCGCGGGCGAGCGATGTCGACGCCCTCGATGGGGATCCCGTCCGCAGCTTCGACCCCGCCCTCTCCACCCGGATGGTCGCCGAGATCGACGCGGCGAAGAAGGCCGGGGACACCCTCGGCGGCGTCGTCGAAGTCCTCGCCTACGACCTCCCGCCGGGACTCGGCTCCCACGTCCACTGGGACCGCCGCCTCGACTCGCGTCTGGCCGGCGCCCTCATGGGCGTCCAGGCGATCAAGGGCGTCGAGGTCGGCGACGGCTTCCTCACCGCCGCTCGCCCCGGCTCCGCCGCCCATGACGAGATCCTCGTCGCGGGCTCCGGCTACCGTCGCGCCTCCAACCGCGCCGGCGGGACGGAGGGCGGCATGTCCACCGGCGAGCCCCTGCGCGTGCGGGCAGCGATGAAGCCCATCGCCACGGTGCCCCGCGCCCTGTCGACCGTCGACGTCGCCACGGGAGAGCCCGCGAAGGCCAACCACCAGCGCTCCGATGTCTGTGCCGTCCCCGCCGCCGGCGTCGTCGCCGAGGCAATGGTCGCCCTTGTCCTCGCCGAGGCGGTCGTCGAGAAGTTCGGCGGCGACTCCGTGGCCGAGACGAAGCGGAACCTGGAGGGCTACCTCGCCGCCATTCCGGAGAACCTGCGCATCGGGCGATGAACGAGCATCCGCTTCCGAAACCGGTCCCACCCCTGGAGCCGGTCCCCGCCGCGCACTCGCGCATCGTGCTCACCGGACCCCCAGCCGCAGGGAAGTCGACGATCGGCCGCCTGCTCGCCGACCGTCTGGGGCTGCCGCTGACCGACACCGACGCGAACATCGTCGACCGCCACGGGGTCATCGCCGACATCTTCGTCACCCGCGGCGAGGACCACTTCCGAAGACTCGAACGCGAAGTCGTGCGCAAGGCGCTGCGCCGCCTCCTCGACCGCCCCGGAATCGTCTCGCTCGGCGGGGGAGCGATCCTCAACTCCGGGACCCGGGCGCAGCTGCTCCACCCGGCGATCAAGGTCGTCCACATCGACATCGACGTCGACACCGTCGCCCCCCGACTCAACGCCCCGCACCGGCCGCTGCTGCGCGGGTCGGGGTCCGCTGTCGAGAACTGGCTCGCGCTCGTGAGCGAGCGCGAACCCCTCTACGAACAGGTCGCGACCTTCCGCGTCCAGGCCTCGAACTCGCCGCCGTCGACCGTGGTCAACCGGATCGTCGACGTCCTCACCGGCCTGCAGCGCGCCGAGGAGTACGCGAAGTACCAACAGACGAAGGAGAACCCATGAGCGTGACCACCATCGACGTCGACGCAGGAGGCCGGTACCCGGTGCTCGTCGGACACGGACTCCTCGGGCAGCTGCCCGAACTGCTCGGCCCGCAGGCGGAGAAGGTCCTCGTCATCCATCCCCGCGCTCTGCGCACGACGGGCGAGACCGTCCGCGACGACCTCGCCGCCGCCGGACTCGACGCGATCGTTGCGGAGATCCCCGACGCCGAGGAGGCCAAGCACGTCCAGGTCGCCGCGTTCTGCTGGCAGGTCCTCGGACAGTCCGACTTCACCCGCACCGATGCCATCGTCACCGTCGGCGGGGGAGCGGTGAGCGACCTCGGCGGGTTCGTCGCCGCCACCTGGCTGCGCGGCATCCGCGTCATCCACATCCCGACCACGGTCCTCGGCATGGTCGACGCGGCCGTGGGAGGCAAGACCGGGATCAACACGGCCGAGGGCAAGAACCTCGTCGGTGCCTTCCACGCCCCCGCCGGTGTCCTCGCCGACCTCGACACCCTGCGCACCCTGCCGGAGAACGAGCTCTTCACCGGCCTCGCCGAGGTGGTCAAGGCAGGCTTCATCGCCGACCCTGCCATCCTCGACCTCATCCGCGACCACACCCGCGAGGAGATCGGCGACGTCGACGGACCCGTCCTCCGGGAGCTCATCGAACGGGCGATCGCCGTCAAGGCCGAAGTCGTCTCCGGCGACTTCACCGAGGCGGGCCGCCGTGAGATCCTCAACTACGGTCACACCCTCGCCCACGCGATCGAGCACAAGGAGCGCTACCAGTGGCGCCACGGGGCGGCCGTGTCCGTGGGCATGGTCTTCGCCGCCGAGGTCGCGGCCATGGTGAGGAACCTGCCCGCCGAGGTCGTCGACGAACACCGCGAGCTGCTCTCGAAGCTCGGTCTGCCCACCGGCTACCGGTCGGATGTCTGGCCGCAGCTGCTCGAGACGATGAGACGGGACAAGAAGACCCGGGGCTCGATGCTGCGGATGGTGCTCCTGTCCGAGATCGGCGCGCCCGCCACCGTCGAGATCCCCGACGTCTCACTCCTCCACACCGCCTACCAGGAGATCGGGGAGGAGTCCCCGCGGAAGCTCCTCGGTCCGACCCTGTGAGGCCCCGCACGCCCGCGGCTCGCGGTTTCACGAGCCCTGGGCGGGCTTGATAGAATCGTTCATTGGCAAAACTGCCTCACCCGTAGCGACCTCGTCGACGGGGACGATGATGTGAAGAAGGACGGATTAGTGGCGACAACCAACGACCTCAAGAACGGTCTCGTGCTCAACCTCGACAACCAGCTGTGGCAGGTGCTGGAGTTCCAGCACGTCAAGCCCGGCAAGGGTCCGGCCTTCGTCCGCACGAAGCTCAAGCACGTCATCTCCGGCAAGATCATCGACAAGACGTTCAACGCCGGCACCAAGGTCGAGACCGCCAACGTCGACCGCCGCGACATGCAGTACCTCTACCACGACGGATCCGACTACGTCTTCATGGACGCGAAGGACTACGACCAGGTCACCATCCCCTCGAGCCTCGTCGGCGACGCCGCGAACTACATGCTCGAGAACCAGGAGCTGCAGGTCTCCTTCCACGACGGGACACCGCTGTCGGTCGAACTGCCCGCCTCCGTCGAGCTGACGATCTCCCACACCGAGCCCGGCCTCCAGGGCGACCGCTCGACCGGCGGCTCGAAGCCGGCCACCCTCGAGACCGGATACGAGATCCAGGTCCCCCTCTTCCTCGAAGAGGGCACGAAGATCAAGGTCGACACCCGCACGGGTGACTACCTCGGCCGCGTCAAGTAAGTGTCGGCACGCAGCCGGGCCCGCCGCCGGGCCCTCGAACTCCTGTTCGAAGCCGGGCAGCGGGGACTCGACATCGACGAGGTCGTGGCCATGCGCTCGAACGACCCCGCCTATCCGATGAAGCCCTACGCCGTCGAGATCGTCGACGGCGTCAAGGCACGCCGGGAGGAGATCGACGAGATCATCTCCACCTATGCGCAGGGGTGGACGATCGATCGCATGCCCGCCGTCGACCGGGCCCTGCTCGAGATCGGCACGTGGGAGATCCTCTTCAACGACGACATCCCCGACGCCGCGGCGATCGACGAGGCCGTCTCCCTGGCCCGTCAGTTCTCCACGGACGACTCGCCCGGCTTCGTCTCGGGGCTGCTCTCGCGCATCCTCGACGTCAAACCGACGCTCACCTAGGTCCCTGGGTCCGGACTCCGGACCCAGCGGATCACCCCACCCGGGTCAGCGGTTAGACTTGGGCTGGACACGCTCCTTTAACCACCGTCCCGAGAGGCGGAGAAGGGCAGACATGACAGAGCGAACAGTGCTCGACGGCGCCGATGTGCGCAGGGCGACGACCCGCATCGCCCACGAGATCATCGAATCGAACAAGGGCACGGACGACCTCGTCCTCCTCGGCATCCCCCGACGGGGAGTGCCCCTGGCGAACCGCCTCGGCGGACTCATCGCCGACATCTCGGGAAGACCGGAGTCCGCGGATCGGCTCGTCGGCAGCCTCGACATCACGATGTACCGCGACGACCTCCGTTCGGGCGCCTACCGCGCCCCGGAGCCCACCCGCATCCCCGATGCGGGCATCGACGGACGCACCGTCGTCCTCGTCGACGATGTGCTCTTCTCCGGGCGGACGATCCGGGCCGCCCTCGACGCACTCTCCGACCTCGGCCGGCCCGCACGGGTCCGGCTCGCCGTCCTCGTCGACCGGGGCCACCGCGACCTGCCGATCCGCGCCGACCACGTCGGCAAGAACCTCCCGACCTCCTCGAGCGAGAGGGTGAATGTCTCGCTGACCGAGGTCGACGGCGAGGACGCAGTGACGATCTCGGGAGGCCGCGGATGAAGCACCTCCTCGACACCTCCTCGCTCTCCCGCGCCGACGCGATCGGTCTCCTCGACATCGCCGAGGAGATGACCCAGCTCAGCGCCCGCGAGGTGAAGAAGCTGCCCGTGCTGCGGGGGCGCACCGTCGTCAACCTCTTCTTCGAGGATTCCACCCGCACGCGGCTCTCCTTCGAAGCCGCCGCGAAGCGTCTGTCGGCCGATGTGCTCAACTTCTCCGCGAAGGGCTCATCGGTCTCGAAGGGCGAGAGCCTCCAGGACACCGTGCAGACGATCTCCGCGATGGGTGCGGATGCGATCGTCGTCCGCCACTCGGCTGCCGGAACCGCGCAGCGTCTCGCCGACACCGGCTGGATCGACGTCCCCGTCGTCAATGCCGGGGACGGCACCCGCGAACACCCCACCCAGGCCCTCCTCGACGCCTTCACCCTCCGTCGGGCACTCGCCGGAGTCCCCGCCTCGGGCGCGGTCGCCGAGGGTCCCCGCGGGAAGGGCCTCGACGGTGCGAGCGTCGCCATCGTCGGCGACATCCTCCACTCCCGGGTGGCACGGTCGAACGTCCACCTCCTCGACCGCCTCGGCGCCGACGTCCACCTCGTCGCCCCGCCGACCCTGCTCCCGTGGGGTGCCGAGACGTGGCCGGTGACGATCCACTACGACCTCGACTCCGCCATCGGCGCGGTCGACTTCGACGCGGTGATGATGCTCCGCGTCCAGCACGAGCGGATGCACGAGTCGTTCTTCCCCAACGCCCGCGAGTACGCGCGGCTGTGGGGCCTGAGCGAAGCGCGACTGCAGCGCCTCGGCGACACCTTCATCATGCACCCCGGCCCGATGAACCGCGGGTTCGAGATCTCGGCGGCCGCCGCGGACTCGCCCCGCGCCCTCATCCTCGACCAGGTCGAGAACGGGGTGAGCGTGCGCATGGCGGTCCTCCACCGCCTGCTGACCGGTCAGGAGGAGACCATTGACTGACTATCTCATCTCCGGCGCCGACGTCCTCGGCCGCGGAATCGCCGACATCGCGATCTCCGAGGGCACGATCGTCGACCCCGAACTGCTCGGAGACGACCACGAGGTCGTCGACGCCACCGGGCTCATCGCCCTGCCCGGGTTCGTCGACATGCACACGCACCTGCGCGAGCCCGGCAAGGAGGACGCGGAGACCGTCCTCACCGGCTCCCGGTCGGCCGCAGCCGGCGGGTTCACGTGCGTGCACGCGATGGCGAACACCGCGCCGGTCGCCGACACCGCCGGCGTCGTCGAGCAGGTCCACCGGCTGGGCCGGACCGCCGGTTTTACCGAGGTCGTGCCCGTCGGCGCCGTGACGATCGGGCTGGAGGGCCGTCAGCTCGCCGAGCTCGGCGCCATGGCCCGCTCCGAGGCCAGGGTGCGGATGTTCTCCGACGACGGCATCTGCGTCTCCGACCCCCTCCTCATGCGCCGCGCCCTCGAATACGTCAAGACCTTCGACGGCGTCATCGCCCAGCACGCCCAGGAGCCCCGGCTCACCGAGGGTGCGCAGATGAACGAGGGCGTCGTCTCCGCCGAACTCGGCCTGCCCGGCTGGCCCGCGGTCGCCGAGGAGTCGATCATCGCCCGCGACGTCCTCCTCACCGAACATGTCGGCTCCCGCCTCCACGTCTGCCACGTGTCCACGGCCGGCAGCGTCGACATCATCCGCTGGGCGAAGTCGCGCGGGGTCCGGGTCACCGCCGAGGTCACCCCTCACCACCTCATGCTCACCGACGAACTCGTGCGCACCTTCGACCCCGTCTACAAGGTCAACCCGCCGCTGCGCACCGACCGCGACGTCCAGGCCCTGCGCGAGGCCCTGGCCGATGGGACGATCGACGTCGTCGGCACCGACCACGCCCCGCACACCGCCGAGCACAAATGCAGCGAATGGTCCGCGGCGGCCATGGGCATGGTCGGGATGGAGACGGCGCTGGCCGTCGTCGTCGAAGCGATGAAGGACTACGACTTCGACTTCGGCGACGTCGCCCGTGTGATTTCGCAGGCACCGGCGAGGATCACCGGCGCCACCGGCCACGGCAGCCTCGAGACCGGGGCGAGCGCGAACATCGTCCTCATCGACCCCGCCGCACCGCACACGATCACCCCGGCCGAGCATGCGACGAAGGGCCGGAACAACCCCTTCGCCGGGGTCGAGGTGAACACGAAGGTCACCGACACCTTCTTCTACGGCCACCGCGTGCTCGCCGACGGTGCGCTGAGCACACCCCACCCGGGAGGAGCATCATGGACCGAAGCGTGAGCGTCCTCATCATCGCAGGCATCTTCCTCCTCATCCTCCTCGCCCTCACATGGGGGTGGACGCGGCGCAAGCGCAGTCAGGAGGCGCTCACCGCGCCCGCCAAGCCCCACCTCGGCATCACCCCGATCGCCGATCCCGTCGAGGGCTCGTACGTCTCGACCACGCACGCGGGACACCCGCTCGAGCGGGTCGCCATCCACGGGCTCGGCATCCGCACCAGCGGTGAGCTCGTCGTCACCGACGGGGGAGTGATCCTCGACCTCGCCGGTCGTGAGGACTTCCTCATCCCGCGCGCCGACATCGTCTCCGTCGACACCACCTCGGGGATGATCGGCAAATTCGTCGAACGCGGCGGCATTGTGCGCATCACGTGGAGGCTCGGCGAGACGCTCGTCGACACCGGCTTCCGCGCCCGCTACTCCGCCGACACCGCGCCCACCGTCAACCGCATCAGAGAGATGATCGTAGAGGCACCATGAGACTGTCCACCACTCCCGCCGTCCTCGTGCTCGAAGACGGCCGCACGTTCACCGGGTCCGCCTACGGAGCCGTCGGGGAGACCGTCGGCGAAGCCGTCTTCGTCACCGCGATGTCCGGCTACCAGGAGACCCTGACCGACCCCTCCTACCACCGGCAGATCGTCATCCAGACGGCTCCGCACATCGGCAACACCGGCATCAACGCAGCCGATGACGAGTCCCGGCAGATCTGGGTGTCCGGCTACGTCGTCCGCGACGCCTCCCGGATCTCGTCGAACTGGCGCTCCGAGGGCGACCTCGAGACCCACCTCGCCGAGGCGGGGGTCGTGGGGATCAAGGACGTCGACACCCGTGCGCTCACCCGGCATCTGCGCGACAAGGGCGCGATGCGCATGGGCATCTTCTCCGGTCCCGCCGCCGAGGCGGACCCAGGGACGATGCTCGAGACCGTGCTCGCGACTCCGCCGATGGCCGGTTCCCAGCTCGCCGACGAGGTGAGCGTGAGCGAGCCCGAACTCGTGCCCGCCGTGGGGGAGGCGAAGTTCTCCGTCGCCGCCGTCGACCTCGGCATCAAGGCGATGACCCCGCAGCGCCTGGCAGAGCGCGGCATCGACGTCCACGTCGTGCCCGCCTCGGTGACGTTCGAGGAGATCCGCGCCCTCGGCGTCGACGGCGTCTTCTTCTCCAACGGACCCGGCGACCCCGCGACCGCCGACGAGCAGGTCGCGCTGCTGCGCGAGGTGCTGGGGGCTCGGATCCCCTTCTTCGGCATCTGCTTCGGCAACCAGCTGCTCGGCCGGGCACTCGGCTTCGGCACGTTCAAGCTGCCCTTCGGCCACCGCGGCATCAACGTCCCCGTCATCGACCGGACGACGGACAAGGTCGAGATCACCGCGCAGAACCACGGCTTCGCCGTCGACGCCCCCCTCGAGGGGGAGACCACTGCGCCTGCCGATCCCGACTTCGGCCGTGTCGTCGTCTCGCACGTGTGCCTCAACGACGATGTCGTCGAGGGACTCCAGTGCCTCGACATCCCCGCCTTCTCCGTCCAATTCCATCCCGAGGCCGCCGCGGGACCCCACGACTCGGACTACCTGTTCGACCGGTTCGTCGACCTCATGTCCTCCCGCGCCTAAGGAGCCGCCCATGCCACTTCGCAACGATCTCGACTCCGTCCTCGTCATCGGCTCCGGTCCCATCGTCATCGGGCAGGCCTGCGAGTTCGACTACTCCGGCACCCAGGCGTGCCGTGTGCTCAGGTCAGAGGGCCTGCGCGTCATCCTCATCAACTCCAACCCCGCGACGATCATGACCGACCCCGACGTCGCCGACGCCACCTACGTCGAGCCCATCGACCCCGACATCATCGAGTCGATCATCGCCAAGGAGCGCCCCGACGCGATCCTGCCGACCCTCGGCGGGCAGACCGCGCTCAACGCCGCGATCGCCCTCCACGAGGCGGGCACGCTGGAGAAGTACGGCGTCGAGCTCATCGGCGCCGACGTCGACGCGATCCAGCGCGGCGAGGACCGGCAGAAGTTCAAGCAGATCGTCGAGGACTGCGGCGCCGAGGTGGCCCGCTCCGTCATCTGCCACACCCTCGACGAGGCGATCGCCGGCGCCGAGGAGCTCGGCTACCCCCTCGTCGTCCGCCCCTCCTTCACGATGGGCGGACTCGGATCGGGCATGGCGTATGACGAGACCGATCTGCGCCGCATCGCCGGTGCCGGCCTCTCCGACTCCATCACCACCGAGG
This sequence comes from Brevibacterium sp. K72, assembly GCF_050562175.1. Lineage (NCBI taxonomy): Bacteria > Bacillati > Actinomycetota > Actinomycetes > Micrococcales > Brevibacteriaceae > Brevibacterium > Brevibacterium sp. K72. The sequence goes on along the minus strand of NZ_CP191582.1, from coordinate 3,067,745 downwards.
TCCTCCTCGAGGAGTCGATCCTCGGGTGGAAGGAGTACGAGCTCGAGCTCATGCGCGACCACAAGGACAACGTCGTCGTCGTGTGCTCGATCGAGAACGTCGACCCCGTCGGCGTCCACACCGGCGATTCGATCACCGTGGCCCCGTCGCTGACCCTGACCGACCGCGAATACCAGCGGATGCGCGACATCGGCATCGACGTCATCCGCGCAGTCGGCGTCGACACCGGCGGCTGCAACATCCAGTTCGCCGTCGATCCCGTCACCGGGCGCATCGTCGTCATCGAGATGAACCCGCGCGTCTCCCGGTCCTCGGCGCTGGCGTCGAAGGCGACCGGTTTCCCGATCGCGAAGATGGCCGCCAAACTCGCCGTCGGCTACTCCCTCGACGAGATCCCCAACGACATCACGCAGGTCACCCCGGCGAGCTTCGAACCCACCCTCGACTACGTCGTCGTCAAGATCCCGCGCTTCACGTTCGAGAAGTTCCCCGCCGCCGACCCGACCCTGACGACGACCATGAAGTCCGTCGGCGAGGTCATGGCGCTGGGCCGGAACTTCACGACCGCACTGCAGAAGGCGATGCGCTCGATGGAGCAGAAGGGCTCGTCGTTCTCCTGGGCGGACCTGCCGGACATCTCCGACGACGAGGTGCGCGAGGCCCTGCTCGAGGCGATCGGCCACCCCACCGCAGACCGCATCCACGCCGTCCAGCGCGGACTCGCGGCCGGCCTGACGAACGCCGAGGTCCATGAGGCGAGCGGCATCGACCCGTGGTTCCTCGACCAGATCGAACTCATCAACGAGGTCGCCGAGTTCATCGCCGGCGCCGACGAGCTCGACGCCGAGGTGCTGCGGATCGCGAAGAACCACGGCTTCTCCGACGAGCAGATCGCCCACCTGCGCAGCCTGAGCACCGACGTCGTCACCGGGGTCCGCCACGCCCTGCGGATCCGGCCCGTGTTCAAGACCGTCGATACGTGCGCCGGCGAGTTCGAGGCCCACACGCCCTACCACTACTCGAGCTACGACGAGGAGACCGAGGTCGAGCCGCGTGATCGCCCCGCCGTGCTCATCCTCGGTTCGGGCCCGAACCGGATCGGCCAGGGCATCGAGTTCGACTACTCGTGCGTCCACGCGACGATGGCCATCGGCGAGGCCGGCTTTGAGACCGTCATGGTCAACTGCAACCCCGAGACCGTCTCGACCGACTACGACACCGCCGACCGCCTCTACTTCGAACCGCTGACGTTCGAGGACGTCATGGAGGTCTACCACGCCGAACTCGCCGCCGGTCCCGTCCTCGGCGTCGTCTGCACCCTCGGCGGGCAGACCCCGCTGGGACTGGCCGACCGGCTCAAGGCAGCAGGCGTCCCCGTGCTCGGCACGCAGCCCGAGGCGATCGACCTCGCCGAGGATCGCGGCGAGTTCGGTGCCGTCCTCGCCCGGGCGGGTCTCACCGCCCCCAAGCACGGCACCGCGGTGACCGCCCACGAGGCGGCCGTCATCGCCGAGGAGATCGGCTATCCCGTGCTCGTGCGCCCCTCGTACGTCCTCGGCGGGCGCGGCATGCAGATCGTCTACGACCGCACCCAGCTGCTCGACTACATGGCCACCGCCACCGAGGTCTCCGTCGACCGGCCCGTCCTCGTCGACCGCTTCCTCGAGGACGCGATCGAGATCGACGTCGACGCCCTCTACGACGGTGAGGACATCTTCATCGGCGGCATCATGGAGCACATCGAGGAGGCCGGCATCCACTCGGGCGACTCCGCGTGCGTGCTGCCCTCGCTCACCCTCGGCGAGGACGTCCTCGAACGGGTGCGCACCGCCACCCGGGCGATCGCCGAAGGCGTGAGCGTGCGCGGACTGCTCAACATCCAGTTCGCCATCACCGCCGACGTCCTCTACGTCATCGAAGCCAACCCGCGCGCCTCGCGCACCGTCCCGTTCGTCTCGAAGGCGACGTCGACGCAGCTGGCGAAGGCCGCCGCGCTCATCGCCGTGGGGCGGACGATCGCCGATCTGCGCGGGACCCTGCTGCCGGAGACCGGTGACGGCTCGACGCTGCCGCTCGACCACCCGATCGCCGTCAAGGAGGCCGTGCTGCCGTTCCGTCGGTTCCGCACCGTCGAGGGCAAGGTCGTCGACTCCGTGCTCGGACCCGAGATGCGCTCGACCGGTGAGGTCATGGGCATCGACCACGACTTCCCGACAGCGTTCGCGAAGGGACAGCTCGGGGCCTCGATCAAGCTCCCCACCTCGGGCACCGTCTTCGTCTCCGTCGCCGACCGCGACAAGCGGGCCATGGTGCTGCCGGTCAAGGAGCTCGTCGACATGGGCTTCGACGTCGTCGCCACCACCGGCACCGCCGCGGTCCTCTCCCGCTACGGGATCGCGACCTCCCAGGTGCACAAGCACTTCGAGGCCGACGCCGAGGACCGCACGGTGCTCGACTACCTCGCAGCGGGCACGATCGACATGGTCATCAACGTCCCTGCCGGCCGGCAGGAACGCGCCGACGGCTACGAGATCCGCGCCGCCGCGACCGCGAACTCGGTGCCGCTGATCACGACGATCGCGGAGTTCGCAGCCGCCGTCACCTCGCTCCACGCGGTGCGGGAGAAGACCTTCGGCGTGCGCAGCCTCCAGGACTGGAGCGCATGATGTTCGGCACGAGGCTCTCGGAGGCGATGGCCGCGCACGGACCCGTGTGCGTGGGCATCGACCCCCACGACCACCTCCTCGAGGCGTGGGGGCTGCCCCTGACCGCAGCCGGGGTGAGGGAGTTCGCCCTGCGCACCGTCACCGAGCTCGCCGGCACCGTGGCCGCGGTCAAACCGCAGTCGGCGTTCTTCGAGCGCTTCGGCTCCGCCGGGGTCGCAGCCCTCGAGGAGACGCTGGCCGCGTGCCGTGAGCGGGGGCTCATCACCATCCTCGACGTCAAACGCGGGGACATCGGCTCGACGATGGCCGGCTACGCCCAGGCCCATCTCGCACCCGACTCGCCGCTGTCCGCCGACGCCGTCACGGTCTCCCCGTACCTCGGCGTCGGCGCGCTCGGCGCCGCCTTCGACCTCGCGGCAGCCGACGACCGGGGCCTGTTCGTCCTCGCCCTCACCTCGAATCCCGAAGGCGCGAGCGTCCAGCACGCCCGGACGGGTCACCCGGTCGAGGGCTTCGGCGACTCCGTGGCCGGCAGCGTCGCCGCCGCCGTCGCCCAGGCCAATGCGCAGCTGACGCAGGGGGAGGGGCTGGGTCCCTACGGCCTCGTCGTCGGTGCGACGATCGGACGGGCAGCGTCCGAACTCGGCTTCGACCCGAGCGACTGCGGAGGTCCCATTCTCGCTCCCGGCGTCGGCGCCCAGGGTGCGGGCCGAGGCGAGCTCATCGCCGTCTTCGGGCGGGAGGCGCTGCGCCGTCGCCAGATCGTCGTCGCCGCCTCCCGGGCCGTGCTCGCAGCCGGACCGACAGGTCTGCGCGAGGCGGCGAAGGCGCTCAACGCGTCCCTGACCCTCGACGACTGAGGTTTTTCTTCTCCTCGCTGTGTCGGTCATGCGGGTTTGTGTTTTAGACTGAAGCAACTTCCCTACCTGCCCGTTCATGGTGACAGAGGAGATAATGTGGCACTCGAACCATTGACCCCGCAACAGCGTTCGGCCGCCCTTGACAAGGCATTCAAGGCTCGACAGGTGCGTGCCGAGGTGAAGGCGGCGCTCAAGAGCGGAGAGACGGATCTCGCGGCAGTGCTCCAGAAGGCGGGGAAGGACGAAGCGCTCGCGAAGATGCGCGTGCTCGACCTGCTGCGCTCCCTGCCCGGCGTCGGCGACAGGCGCGCCGAAGCGGCCATGGAGGAGGTCGGCATCGCCTCCTCGCGCCGCATCAAGGGACTCGGAGTGCACCAGAAGAACGCCCTGTTGGAGAAATACTCCTGAGTGTGACAACCTCAGATCTGTGAACACTCGACTCACCGTGCTCGCGGGGCCCACAGCGGTCGGAAAAGGCACCATCAGCAGCTACATCAGACAGCACCACCCCGAGATCTGGTTCTCGGTCTCCGCGACCACACGGCCCCGCCGCCCCGGCGAGATCGACGGTGTCCACTATCACTTCGTCTCCGACGACGAGTTCGACGGACTCATCGCCCGCGACGAGATGCTCGAATACGCCGTCGTCCACGGTCGGCACCGCTACGGCACTCCCGCCGCCCCGGTGCGGAGCAGGCTCGAGGCAGGAGTGCCCTCGCTCCTCGAGATCGACCTCCAGGGCGCCAGGCAGGTCAAGGCGAAGATGCCCGACGCCCTCTTCGTCTTCCTCGCCCCGCCGACATGGGAGGAGCTCGTGTGCCGCCTCACCGGTCGCGGGACCGAGTCCGCCGAGGAGCAGGAGCGGCGCCTGACCACGGCGCGGGCCGAACTCGCCGCCGAATCCGAGTTCGACGTCACCATCGTCAACGACAGCGTTCGCACTGCGGCCGAAGAACTCATACAATTGATGGGTATATCCACACTCGATTAGATGGGACACTCCTTGCCTGCTCAGCCTGAAGGCATCACCAATCCGCCGATCGACGAACTCCTCTCCGTCACCGGCTCGAAGTACGAACTCGTCTCCATCGCGGCCCAGCGAGCGCGTCAGATCAACTCCTACTACGCCCAGCTGCAGGAGGGTCTGCTCGAGAACGTCGGCCCCCTGGTCACCCCCGGCCCGAACGAGAAGCCGCTGTCGATCTCGCTGCGCGAGATCAACGAGGGCAAGATCGTCTCCCGTGAGATCTCCGAATCCGACTTCGCCCCCGTCACGGTCGAGGAGACCGCAGAGACGAGCGTGAGCACCGACGGCGCGATCGACTTCAGCGACCAGTGAGAGTCGTCCTCGGAGTCGCCGGCGGGATCGCCGCGTACAAGGCCGCCCATGTCATCCGGCGCCTCCGAGAGATCGGGCACACCGTCACGGTCGTGCCCACCCCCAGCGCCCTGGAGTTCGTCGGCGCCCCGACCTTCGAGGCGCTCTCGGGCCGGCCGGTGACCACCGATGTCTTCGACTTCGTCGACCAGGTCAACCACGTCCGCATCGGCCAGGACGCCGACCTCGTCATCATCGCCCCGGCGACGGCGAACACGATTGCGAAGATCGCCGCCGGAATGGCCGACGACCTCCTCACCGCGACCGTGCTCACGACGACCGCCCCCGTCGTCGTCGCGCCCGCCATGCACACGGAGATGTGGCTCAACCCGGCGACCGTCGCGAACATCGCCACGCTGCGCTCGCGCGGAGTCCACATCCTCGAGCCCGCCGTCGGTCGGCTCACCGGCCCCGACTCCGGACCCGGGCGTCTGCCCGAACCGGAGGACATCGTCGCCTTCGCCCTCGCCGCGGTCGGATCCGATGAGCCCAGCGCCTCTGCACAGGGGGGAGCCCTGACCGGACGCCGGGTCGTCGTCAGCGCCGGCGGCACCCGGGAGGCCCTCGACCCCGTCCGCTTCCTCGGCAACCGCTCCTCGGGCAAGCAGGGCATCGCCCTGGCCCGCGCCGCGCATGCCGCCGGTGCGGAGGTCGAGCTCGTCGCCGCCCACGTCGACACGGGTCTGCTCAGCGACCTTCCCGCCGACATCTCCATCACCCCCATCGAGTCGACGCTCGACCTCCAGGAGGCCATGGAGACCGCGCAGGCCTCCGCCGACGTCATCATCATGGCCGCCGCGGTCGCCGACTACCGTCCCGCCGAGGTGGGGGAGTCGAAGCTGAAGAAGTCCGGCGACGAGGGCATGCGCATCGACCTCGTCCAGAACCCCGACGTCCTCGCCGGGCTCGTCGCCTCCCGCCGACCCGGCCAGTTCATCGTCGGCTTCGCCGCCGAGACCGGAGACGCCACCCACACCGCACACGAGTACGCGGTCGAGAAGTTCCGCCGCAAGGGAGCCGACCTCCTCGTCTTCAACGACGTCTCCGCCGACCGGGCCTTCGGCCACGACGTCACCGAGGTCGTCGTCCTCGCCGCCGACGGGGACGAGGTCGTCGACGCAGCGAGGCTCGCGGGCACGAAGGACGATGTTGCGCAAAAGGTCACAGCCGTCATCGCCGAACGCCTCACCCCAGTAGAATCGACGCCGTGAGTACATCCGAACTGCGCTACTTCTCCTCCGAATCCGTCACCGAAGGCCACCCCGACAAGATCTGCGACCAGATCAGCGACGCCGTCCTCGACGACCTCCTGGGCAAGGATCCCGATGCGAAGGTCGCCGTCGAGACGATGGTGACCACGGGACTCGTCCACGTCGCCGGCGAGGTCAACACCGACGCCTACGCCGACGTTGCCGGGATCGTCCGCAGCCTCATCACCGGCATCGGCTACGACTCCTCGGACACTGGTTTCGACGGACACTCGTGCGGCGTCTCGGTCTCGATCGGCAGCCAGTCGACGGACATCCACTCGGGGGTGACCAACCCGCTCGACTTCCGCGAGGCGCTCGAGACCGACCACGGCTCCTCCCTCGGCGCCGGCGACCAGGGGCTGATGTTCGGCTACGCCGACAACGCCACCGACGTCCTCATGCCGCTGCCCATCCACCTCGCCTCACGGATGGCCGAGAGGCTCAGCGAGGTCCGCAAGTCCGGTGAGCTCGACTACCTCCGCCCCGACGGGAAGACCCAGCTCACCCTCGGCTACGACGGCGACACCGCCGTCTCGCTCGAGAACATCGTCGTCTCCACCCAGCATGCCGCCGGGATCGACCAGGAACAGCTCAAGGCCGACATCCGCGCACTTGTCATCGACCCCATCGCCGATGCCTCGGGACTCGACCGGAGCGGCGAGAACGTCCACATCAACCCCGCCGGGCCCTTCGTCACCGGCGGGCCGATGGGTGATGCGGGACTGACGGGACGCAAGATCATCGTCGACACCTACGGCGGCTTCTCCCGCCACGGCGGCGGCGCGTTCTCCGGCAAGGATCCCTCGAAGGTCGACCGCTCCGCGGCCTACGCGATGCGCTGGGTGGCGAAGAACATCGTCGCCGCAGGACTCGCCGACCGCGCCGAGGTCCAGGTCTCCTACGCGATCGGGCGGGTCGACCCGATGGGCCTCTACGTCGAGACCTTCGGCACCGAGAAGGTCGACCCCGCAGCGATCACCCGGGCCATCCGCGAGGTCTTCGACCTGCGCCCCGCGATGATCATCCAGGAGCTCGACCTCCTCCGCCCGATCTACTCCCAGACCTCGACCTACGGTCACTTCGGCCGCGAGCTGCCCGACTTCACGTGGGAGCGCACGGACCGCGCGGACGACCTGCTCCGGGCCGTCTCGGCGAACTGAGTTCGTGGACGAACCCCTCTTCTCCACCCCCACCACCGCGCTCGGCCAGGTCCCCGTCGCGGAGACTGATCCCGTCGCCCAGGTCCTCATCGACCATCCCGTCCCGCATCTCGCACGGACCTTCGACTACGCGGTGCCCGCCTCCCTCGCCGAGGCGGTCCGCCCCGGGGTGCGGGTGCGGGTGAAGTTCGCCGGGAAGCTGCGCGACGGATTCGTCCTCGCCAGGACGGCGACGAGCGACCACGTCGGACCGCTCGCCGTCATCGAACGGGTGACGAGTCCGATCACGGTGCTTTCGCCCGACCTCCTCGAACTCTGCGAAGCCGTGGCCACGCGGTACGCCGGCACCCTGCCCGACGTGCTGCGTCTCGCCATCCCGCCCCGGCACGCTCGGGCGGAGAAGGCGGTGCTGCGCGCACTCGAGCACGCCGACGAGGAGGGTCCTGTCGGCGCGGAGGCCGCCGACAAGGCCGCCGCCGGTAAGGATGCCGCCCGCACAGAGACCGACGCTGCCGGCACGGAGACCGACGCCGCCGACACAGAGACCGCCGACACCGCCCCGGAGTCCGGCACCGACAGCGTGCTCGCCGCCCTCGGCGCGTGGGTCGCCGAGAGCGGCGACGAGGACCACGGCACCGCGCCCGCCGGCTCCGACCGGGCGCGCCTCGCACTCACGCTCACGCCCGGCAGGCTGCCGGGACTCGGCTGGATCACGGCGGGACTCGAAGCGGCCCAGGCGGCGCTCGCGCAGGGCAGGTCCGTGCTCTGGCTCGTCCCCGACCATCGGGAGATCGCCGTGCTGTCTGCGGCCCTGCGCGCCGAGATCGATCGCGGGAGGCTCACCGAGTTCACCGAACTCCATGCCGACCAGTCGCCTGAGCAGCGGTGGACGGCATGGCTGACCGGGCTGCTCGGGGGCACCCGGCTGCTCATCGGCACGCGTGCCGCCGCCTTCGCCCCGATGGTCGACCTCGGCCTCATCATCTGCACCGACGACGCCGACCAGAGCTACCTCGACCAGCACGCTCCCTACCCGCACGCGCGCGAGGTGTGCCTGCTCCGGTCGAACCTCGAGGACACCGGTCTCCTCTTCGTTGCGTTCGATCGCAGCGCCGAGGTCGAACGCCTCGTCGAGATCGGATGGCTGAGCGATGTCAGCCCTGCGGCGAACGCGCGCCGAGCGGGCTCACCGCGCGTCCTCGTCCCCGACGAGGAACGCGACCCCTATGCGTGGCAGCGCATCCCCAGCCGCGCTTGGGAGATCATGCGCCAGGCGCTGCGGCCGCGCGGGGACGAGACCGCGGGACCCGTCCTCGTCCAGGTGCCGCGGGCTGGGTACTACCCGGTCTTCGCGTGTGCCCGCTGCCAGGAGACCGCGCGCTGTCCCGTCTGCGAGTCCCCGCTGTCCACCCAGTCCGAGGTCGGCCCCTTCGCGTGCCGGACGTGCGGCTACCACTCCGAGACGTTCACGTGCGGCCGCTGCCGCTCCCATGAGGTCCGCTCGATCGTGCGCGGCCGCACACGCACCGTCGAGGAGCTGCGCCGGGCGCTGCCGGGTGTCGAGATCGTCGAATCCGGGGGAGAGGACATCCCCATCGCCGTCGACTTCGCCCCCCGCGTCGTCGTCGCCACCACCGGAGCCGAACCCTATGCGATCGGCGGGTATGCGGCCGGGATCCTGCTCGACTCCCTGTGGCCGGGACCGTGGATGCGCGCAAGCGATGAGGGGGTGCGGCGGCGGATGCGGGCGGCGTCGCTGGTGCGCTCACGCACCGATGGGGGAGTCGTCTACCTCGGCGACACCGATGAGGTCATCCGTACGGCACTGACGACGTTCGACCCCGCGGTGACGATGGCGAGGGCCCTGCACGATCGACGCGAGCTCGGCTTCCCGCCGTATAGGCGCATCGTCGAACTCGCCGGGGCCGGCACGGACATCGACGCCGTGCTCGCAGACGTCGACGTCCTCGAGGAGCTCATCCGCGACGATGACGAGGACGGTCAGCGGGTCGTCGCCGCCTACCCCATCGCTGCCGGCCCGGCCGTCGGTGCGCGGCTGGCCGAGATCACCGCCGCACGCTCGGCGAAGAAGCTGCCGCAGGTGCGCGTGCGCATCGACGATCCCCGGTCGCTGTGAGGCGCCGGGCACGGCGTAGAATCGACTTCCGTGGATATCGTCTTCGCCGGCACCCCTGACGTCGCCGTCCCCGCCCTCGAGGCCCTCGTCGACTCCGAGCACACGGTGCGCGCGGTCCTCACCCGACCCGACGCCCCCGTCGGCCGCAAGCGCGTCCTCACCCCGTCCCCGGTCAAGGCCCGCGCGCTCGAGCTCGGTCTCGACGTCATCGAGGCCGACCGCCTCCGCGGGGAGGTCATCGCACGCCTGCGCTCCCTCGACGTCGATGCCGTCGCCGTCGTCGCCTTCGGGGCGATCGCCGGGCCCGCGGCACTGGCCACAGCCCGCCTCGGCTGGTTCAACCTCCACTTCTCCCTCCTGCCCTCCCACCGCGGGGCCGCACCCGTCCAGCGCGCCCTCATCGCCGGGGAAACCGTGAGCGGGGTGAGCGTCTTCCGCATCGACACGGGCATGGACACCGGGGACGTGCTGCGCACCCGCACCCTGCCGCTCGACCAGCCCGACGCCGCATCGGCGCTGGCCGCCTTCGCCGAGGCGGGCGCGCACGAACTCGTCGCGGCCGTCGACGACCTCGCGGCGGGGACTGCGACCTTCACCCCGCAGGCCGAGCTCATCGCCGGCGGGGCGCAGCCGAGCCATGCCGAGAAGATCACCGCCGCCGACGCCCGCCTCGACCTCAGCCGTCCCGTCGCCGAGGTCATCGCCCGCTCCCGCGGGGTCAGCCCCGCCCCCGGCCCCTGGGTCGAGATCGACGGCAGACGGACGAAGCTCTTCGGCCTCACCCCCGCCCCCGCCGAGACCGCGCCGCCCGAGGCGGGACTGCTCCGCGCGGGGACGACCGGGGCCGTGCTCGGCGCCGGCGACGGCTGGGCAGGCGTGAGCGAGATTCAGCCCTTCGGCAAGGGTCGGATGCCCGCCGCCGACTACCTGCGCGGGCACGGCGAGGTCCGCATCGACACCGAACCCGAGGAGGCCTGAGTGGCCGTCAAACCCAACCTGCCCCGCCGCCTCGCATGGGAGGTGCTCGTCGACGTCGCGACCGAGGACGCGTACGCGAACCTGCTCCTGCCCGCGAAGCTCGCACGCACGCACGTGAGCGGCCAGGACGCCGCCTTCGCGACCGAACTCACGTACGGCACCCTGCGCGGGCAGGAGTTCTACGACGCCGTCATCGAGAAGGCGGCCGGCCGACCCGTGTCCGCGATCGACCCCGAACCGCTCGCCGCGATGCGGATGGGCGCCCACCAGGTGCTCGCGATGCGCGTGCCCGACCACGCAGCGGTCGCCGAGACCGTCGGGGTCGTCAAGCGCTCGGCCCCGCGCACGGCCGGATTCGTCAACGCCGTCCTCCGCCGGATCGCCGAAGCCGATCGTGACACGTGGCTCGAGCGGGTCTCCGCGGGCCTGTCGGAGACCGGGCGCCGGGCGGTCGAGCACTCCCACCCCGAATGGGTCGTCCGCGCGCTCACCCAGGCGCTCAAGGGCCACGGTCGCGACGCCGCGGAGATCGACACGCTGCTCACCGCCGACAACGCCCCTGCCCAGGTCGCCGTCACCGCCCTGCCCGGACTCCTCGACCGGGCCGAGCTGCCCGGTGTCCCGACCCCGCTCTCACCCGTCGGCGTCCACCTCGACGACACCGTTCCCCGCGACGTGCCCGCGATCGCCGAGGGCCGCGCCCGCGTCCAGGACGAGGGCTCGGCGCTCGTCGCCCTCGCCCTGGCCCACGTGAGCGCCCCGGACGGTCCGTGGGCCGACCTCTGCGCCGGACCCGGTGGCAAGGCCGCTCTGCTCGCCGCGACCGCCCGAGCCGAGGGTGAGGTGCTCGCGGCCTTCGACTCGAGCCCGCACCGCGTCTCCCTCGTCGAGACCTCCACGCAGGCGCTGGAGAACGTCACCGTCGCCGTCGCCGACGCCAGGGACGCGACGGGACCGTACGCGAAGGTCCTCGTCGACGTCCCCTGCACGGGGCTCGGCGCGCTCCGCCGTCGCCCCGAGGCCCGCTATCGGCGCCGCCCCGAGGACGTCAACGCGCTGGCCGGGCTGCAGCGGGAGATCCTCACCGCAGCGCTCGACGCGTGCGCCCCCGGCGGCGTCGTCGCCTACTCGACGTGCTCGCCCCACTACGCCGAGACCGTCCTCGTCGTCGACGACGTCCTGCGTTCGCGCGGTGAGACGGTCGAGGTCCTCGACGCCCCCGCCGTCCTCGCCGAGGTCACCGGCGCAGAGGCGGAGTCGTTCGCCTCGGTGGGCCGGGGCTCCGGAGGCTTCGCCCAACTCTGGCCCCACGTCCACGACACCGACGGAATGTTCCTGGCCCTGCTTCGAAAGGCACCCCTGTGATCGAGATCAACCCGAGCATCCTCTCCGCCGACTTCTCCGACCTCCGCGGGGAGCTGGAGAGGATCGCGACGGCCGACATGGCGCACATCGACGTCATGGACAACCACTTCGTGCCCAACCTCACGTTCGGCCCGCCCGTCGTCGAGAGGATCCAGGAGATCAGCCCGATCCCGCTCGACGCGCACCTCATGATCGACGACGCCGACCGGAATGCCCCCGTCTATGCGGAGATCGGGTGCGCCTCGGTGACCTTCCACGCCGAGGCGGCCGCCGCCCCCGTGCGCCTGGCCCGGGAGCTGCGCCGCCTCGGAGCGCGGGCGAGCCTCGCGCTCAAACCGGCGACCCCGATCGAACCGTACGTCGACCTCCTCGGCGAGTTCGACCAGATTCTCATCATGACCGTCGAACCCGGCTTCGGGGGGCAGAAGTTCCTCGACGTGTGCCTGCCGAAGATCCGCCGCACCCGGGAGGCGATCTCGGAGGCGAACCTCGAGATCCGCCTCCAGGTCGACGGCGGTGTCTCCGCCTCCACCGTCGAGCGCGTCGTCGACGCCGGGGCCGACGTCCTCGTCGCCGGCTCCGCGGTCTACGGCGCCGAGGACGCCGCGGCCGCGATCGCACAGCTGCGGACGCTCGCCGCCGCCCACGCCCACTAGCGACCGCACCGACGAGAGAACCGAGACGACGATGGAATTCCTCAGCTGGCTCAACACTCCGGCGTTCGAACTGCTCGGCAAGCCGGTGCCGTACTCCGACCTCTTCGGCAACATCTGCGCCCTCGCCACGGTCGTCCTCGCCCTGCGCCGGAACATCCTCTCCTGGCCGGTGCAGATCCTCGGCTCGATCCTCCTCTTCTCCGCCTCGATCTCCGCCGGGCTCGGTGGCAACGCCTCCCGCCAGGTCGTCATCATCGTCGCGGCGATCTGGGGGTGGACGCAGTGGCGGAAGTCACAGGAGAACTCCGGTGAGGTCGTCGTCCGCTGGGCGACGTGGAAGGAGCGGGTCGGGATCATCGCGGCCCTCGTCATCGGCACTGCGGTCTTCGGCTGGATCCTCTCCGTGGGCGGATGGTCGTGGAACCCGTACCCCGACGCCTACATCTTCATCGGCTCCCTCGTCGCGATGTACGCCCAGGGCCGGGCGGTCGTCGAGTTCTGGTTCGTCTGGCTCGCCGTCGACCTCGTCGGCATCCCGCTCGCCGTGGCAGGCGGCCTCGTCTTCTCCGGCGCCGTCTACCTCATCTTCCTCGTCATGGTCATCCTCGGACTCATCGACTGGGCGAAGCGCTCGAAGCAGACGATCTCGGCGCCCCACCTCGGCGCGACCGACGTCACCCGCGGCCCCGAGGAGTCGTCCGGGACCTGAGACCCCGCGAGGGCGGGACGGCGGCTATGGTCTACCCTGGATCGGGTGAAGACCTTCGATTCTCTCTACGCCGAACTCCTCCAGAAGTCCCTCGACCGCCCCGCGGGGTCGAAGACCGTCGCCGAACTCGACGCCGGAGTCCATGCGATCGGCAAGAAGGTCGTCGAGGAGGCCGCCGAGGTGTGGATGGCCGCGGAGTACGAGTCGAAGGACGAACTCGCCGGGGAGATCTCACAGCTGCTCTACCATCTCCAGGTGCTCATGATCGCCAAGGGCCTGAGCCTCGACGACGTCAACGCCCACCTGTGACCTCCCGTCCCACCTCCGCAAAGGACGCCATGCTGCGTGTAGCCGTGCCCAACAAGGGCATCCTCTCCGAAGCCGCCACCGACATGCTCAGCGAAGCCGGATACTCGACCCGCCGCGGGTCGAAGACCCTCGTCCACCGAGATGAGACCAACGGGGTCGAGTTCTTCTACCTCCGCCCCCGCGACATCGCCGTCTACGTCGGCTCCGGGATCCTCGACGCCGGCATCACCGGCCGTGACCTGCTCCTCGAGTCCCAGGCCCCCGCCGAGGAGGTCGTCGGCCTCGGCTTCGGCTCCTCCCGCTTCTTCTACGCCGGAGAGGCCGGACGCTTCTCCTCCGTCGACGAACTCGCCGGACTGCGGATCGCCACGAGCTTCCCGCACCTCGTCCAGTCCGACCTGAAGGCCCGCGGGATCGAGGCGACGACCGTGCAGCTCGACGGAGCCATCGAGGTCTCGATCCAACTCGGGGTCGCCGATGCCGTCGCCGACGTCGTCGAGACCGGCTCGACCCTGCGGGCAGCCGGCCTCGAGACCTTCGGCGAACCGCTGCTCGACTCCGAAGCCGTCCTCGTCCAGCGCGACGGAGCCGACTCCTCGGTCGAAGTGCTCCGCCGCCGCCTCGAATCGGTCATGGTCGCCCGGCAGTACGTCCTCGTCGACTACAACATCGAGGAGCGCCTCGTCCCCGAGGCGATCGCGCTCACCCCCGGCCTCGAATCGCCGACGGTCTCCCCGCTGCAGGAGACCGGCTGGGTGGCCGTGCGGGTCATGGTCGAGGCGAAGGACGTCAACAATGTCATGGACCGCCTCTACGCGGTCGGCGCGCGAGCGATTCTGGTGACGAGCATTGGCGCCTGCCGCATCTGAGTTCGCCGCCTTCCGACCACGCCAGGTGAGGGGCATCGGCATCGTCGGGGCGATCGCCCTGTTCGTCGGCTTCGCCGTCCTCTCGGTCGCCCTCTTCGTCGTCGACTGGCGGCCCTGGCACCTCATCGACATGGTGTGGATGAACCTGCTCGGCATCCTCTTCGGCGGAGCGCTGCTGCGCGTCGCCGACATCCAGGCCCGACCCGATCGCACCGGGCTGACGGTGCGCAACATCGTGCGCACGCGGCACGTGAAGTGGTCGGAGATCGTCGGTGTGACCTTCTCCCGCGTCGGCGACGACCCGTGGCCGATCCTCGACCTCGCCGACGGCTCGACGTGCGCGGTGATGGCGATCCAGCATGCCGACGGCCCCCGCGCACACGAGGAGGTCGCCCGACTGCGTATGCTCGTGACCAAGTGGACGAACTTCGAGGAGGACCAGCCATGACCGCGACAGAGACAGGGCCGCTGAGCGGCTGCACCGTCATCGACCTCTCCCGGGCGCTGGCCGGCCCGCATGCCGGGATGATGCTCGGCGACCTCGGCGCGCGCGTGATCAAGGTCGAGAACCCCGGTCGCGGCGACGACTCCCGCTCATGGGGTCCGCCCTTCGTCGGTCCCGACGACGATCCGCAGGCCACCTACTTCCTCTCGTGCAACCGCAACAAGGAGTCGATCGCCCTCGATCTCAAGTCCGAGACCGGAGCGGAGACCCTGCGCGCACTCATCGCCCGCGCCGACGTCCTCATCGAGAACTTCCGCACCGGCGTCCTCGAGCGTCTCGGCTTCTCCCCGGCCCAGTGCCTGGAGATCAACCCGCGGCTGATCATCCTCTCCATCACCGGGTTCGGCCACGACGGTCCCGAAGCCTCCCGCGCCGGATACGACCAGATCGCCCAGGGCGAGGCGGGACTGATGTCCCTGACCGGTTCGGGACCCGAGGACATGCAGCGCGTCGGCGTCCCGATCGCCGACCTCCTCGCCGGGATCTACGGCTCCTACGGTGTGCTCGCAGCCCTGCTCGAGCGCGAACGCACCGGCAGGGGCAAGATCGTGCGCACCTCGCTCATCGCCGGCATGGTCGGCGTCCACGCCTTCCAGGGCACCCGGACCACGGTGGCGGGCGAGACACCGTTGCCCGGCGGCAACCACCACCCCTCGCTCTCGCCGTACGGACTCTTCGCCTCGCGCGACGGCGCCGTGCAGATCTCCGTGGGCAACGAGAGCCTCTGGCAGAAGCTCTGCGCGGCCTTCGACATCGATCCCGCCACCCCGGGCATGGCCGACAATGCCGCACGCGTGGCCAACCGGCAGGCCGTCATCGACCTCATCGAGTCCCGTTTCTCAGAGTTCGACTCCGCCGACCTCCTCGAGCGGCTCAGCTCCGCCGGCATCCCGGCCGGCACCGTGCGCACCCTGCCCGAGGTCTACGAGTGGGAGCAGGCGCTCAGCCAGGGCCTCAAGGTCTCCGTCGACCACCCCGTCCTCGGCGGCATCGACCTGCCCGGCCCGCCGCTGCGGTTCTTCGACTCCGTCGACGGCGCCGAGGTGGAGACGACGAAGACGAGCCACGACGCCCCGCCGCTGCTCGACGAGGACGCCGAGGCGATCGCCGCGTGGCTGACCGGCGACGCACCGGCGGAGCCCGGCACCGACCGGCAGGAGTGAGACCGTGGCACGTCTGAACGCGACCGAGCTCGTCGGCATCGTCCTCGACGAGGGTTCCTTTGTCTCCTGGGACGAGCCACCGGTCACCCCTGCCGGAGGAGTCTCGGCCGACTATGCGGCCGAACTCGCCGCGGCACGCGAGAAGTCCGGGGTCGACGAGGCGATCATCACCGGTGAGGGGACGATCAACGGGCGCCGGGTCGCCGTCGTCGCCGGAGAGTTCCGGTTCCTCGCCGGGTCGATCGGCGTCGCCGCCGCCCAACGGCTCACCGACGCCATCGAACGCGCCACTCTCGAAGGGCTGCCCCTGCTCGCGGGCCCCGCCTCGGGCGGCACCCGCATGCAGGAGGGCACCGTCGCGTTCCTCTCGATGGTCAAGATCACCAACGCCGTCGTCGCCCACCGCCGGGCCGGCCTGCCCTACCTCGTCTACCTCCGGCACCCGACGACCGGGGGAGTCTTCGCCTCGTGGGGGTCGATGGGCCATGTCACCGTCGCCGAACCCGGTTCCCTCATCGGGTTCCTCGGACCGCGCGTGTTCGAGGCCCTCTACGGCGAACCGTTCCCCGAGAACGTCCAGACCGGGGAGAACCTCCACAAGCACGGGATCATCGACGCCGTCATCGGACCCGAACGGATCCACGCCACGGTCTCCCGCGTCCTCGACGTCCTCATGGGCGCCAAAGAGGTCCCGGCCCGCGTCCCCGACCCCGACACCCGCCCGGAGACCGTCGACCCGGACGCCGACGCGTGGCAGGCGATCACCCGCTCGCGCCGAGGCGATCGTCCCGGGGTCCGCGACCTATTGCGGACCGCGGCGAACACCGTGCTGCCGCTCAACGGCACCGGCCAGGGAGAGAAGGATCCCGGCCTCCTGCTCGCGCTCGCGAAGTTCGGGTCCGCCCCGTGCATCGTCCTCGGCCAGGACCGCTTCCGCCAGGACTCCCGGGCCCCGCTCGGCCCGGCGGCGCTGCGCGAGGCCAGGCGCGGAATGAAGCTCGCCGCCGAACTCGACCTCCCGCTCGTCACCGTCATCGACACCCCCGGTGCCGCGCTCTCCCAGTCCGCCGAGGAGGGCGGCATAGCCGGAGAGATCGCCCGTTCGCTCGCCGACCTCGCCAACCTCGACGCGCCGACGGTCTCCCTCATCCTCGGCGAGGGCTCGGGCGGGGGCGCGCTCGCGCTCATCCCCGCCGACAGAGTGCTCAGCGCCGAGAACGGCTGGCTGTCCCCGCTCCCACCCGAGGGCGCCTCGGCGATCGTCCACCGCACGACCGAGTTCGCCCCGCAGATGGCGCAGAGTCAGGGCGTCCACGCGCCCAAGCTCCTCGAGACCGGCGTCGTCGACCGGATCATCGCCGAGCATCCCGATGCCGGCGACGAACCCCTCGACTTCGTCGCGCGGGTCGGCGACACCCTCGAGTACGAACTCATCGAACTCATGCGCGAACCCGCAGCCCGGAGACGGGCACGGCGGTTGGAGCGCTACCGGACACTGGGGATCTAGGAGAAGACCATGGTTGCCGTGAGAGTCATCCCGTGCCTCGACGTCGACGCCGGACGCGTCGTCAAGGGCGTGCGCTTCGCCGAGCTCCGCGACGCCGGGGACCCCGTCGAACTCGCCCGCGTCTACGGTGAGGCGGGTGCCGACGAGCTCACGTTCCTCGACGTCACCGCGAGCAGCGGCGACCGTGAGACCGTCCACGACATCGTCGCCGCGTGCGCCGAGGAGGTCTTCATCCCGCTCACCGTCGGCGGCGGCGTGCGCAGCGTCTCCGACGTCGACCGGCTCCTGCGCGACGGCGCGGACAAGGTCTCCGTCAACACCTCGGCGGTCGCGGACCCGCAGCTCATCAGCGACATCTCCCGTCACTTCGGCAACCAGGTGCTCGTCCTCTCCCTCGATGCCCGGCGGACCCGGGGCGGTGAGACCCCGTCGGGCTTCGAAGTGACCATCCGCGGCGGCCGGGAGGGCACGAGCCGCGACGCGATCGAGTGGATCCGCGAGGCGGCCGAGCGCGGGGTCGGCGAGGTGCTGCTCAACTCGATCGACGCCGACGGCACCCGTGAGGGCTTCGACCTCGAACTCATCTCCGCCGCCCGGGCGGCGGTGAGCGTGCCGCTCATCGCCTCGGGCGGGGCGGGGAGGGTCGAACACTTCGCCCCCGCGGTGCGGGCCGGAGCCGACGCCGTGCTCGCCGCCAGCGTCTTCCACTACGGCACGCTCCACATCGACGAGGTCAAGGCCGCGCTCGCGGCAGAGGGGTTCGAGGTCCGATGAGCGGGCGGCAGATCGACGCGACCCCGGAGAACTGGCGGGAGGTCATCACGTTCGGACCCGACGGGCTCGCCCCCGTCGTCGTCCAGGAGGCGACGACACGGGACGTCCTCATGCTCGCGTGGATGGACCGCACAGCCATCGAACGCACCCTGGCCGAGCGGCGGGCCGTCTACTGGTCGCGCTCACGGCAGGAGCACTGGGTCAAAGGGGAGACCTCCGGCCACACCCAGGCGCTCGTCTCGCTCGCCCTCGACTGCGACGCCGACGCGCTGCTCATGGTCGTCGACCAGACCGGACCCGCATGCCACACCCTCACCGACACCTGCTTCACAGGAAGGACGATCAGTGACGATCCCGACGACTGAGTCCGGCCTCGACATCCGCCCCGACCTTGCCGGCTTCAGGGCCGCCGGGGCGACGGCGCGACTCGTGCCCGTCCACGCGGAGGTGCTCGCCGACGCCGAGACCCCGCTCAGCCTCTACCGGAAGCTCACCGACGGCACCCCCGGGTCGTTCCTCTTCGAATCCGCCGAGGCCGGTGCGTGGGCGCGCTACTCGTTCATCGGCTCCGCGCCCGTGGCCACCCTGGTCTCGACGTCCGAGGGCTTCCGCTGGGAGGGCACCCCTCCCGTCGGAGTGCCCCGCACCGGCAGCGTCCTCGATGCGGTCGCGGCCACCCTCGAGCTGCTCCGGATCGAGTCGAGCGACCTGCCGCCGATGGTCTCGAGCCTCGTCGGGTACTTCGGGTGGGACATCATCCGAGAGGTCGAGAAGCTCGGCGACCCGCAGCCCGACGAACACCGGCTGCCGACCGTGCAGCTGATGATCCCCGGGGACATCGCCGTCTACGACCACTACTCGGGCACGCTCACCCTCGTCGCCAACGTCGTCAACGTCGACGGGGCGGAGACCGGGATCGACGACGCCTACGCCTCCGGGGTCGCTCGGATCGAGGCGATGCTCGCCCGCATCACCGCCCCCGCCCCCGCCGAGGTGCGCGTGCCGGAAGCGGTGACCCCGCAGGTGCGCACCCGCACCCCGCGTGAGACGTACCTCGAAGGTGTGCGCAGGGCCAAGCAGGACATCGTCGACGGTGAGATCTTCCAGGTCGTCCTCGGGCAGCGCTTCGACACGGACTGCGACGCCGAGGCGCTCATGGTCTACCGGATGCTGCGGCGGGCGAACCCCTCGCCGTTCATGTACCTCCTCGACCTCCACGACTCAGACGGACAGCCGGTGAGCATCATCGGCTCCTCGCCCGAGGCGCTCGTCACGGTGCGCCAGGGCACCGTCGTCACCCACCCCATCGCCGGTTCCCGGCCCCGCGGGGCGAACCCGGAGGAGGACGACCGTCTCGCCCGCGAACTCCTCGCCGACGAGAAGGAGCGCGCCGAGCACCTCATGCTCGTCGACCTCGCCCGCAACGACCTCGCGAAGGTCTGTCGGGCCGGCACGATCGACGTGAGCGCGTTCATGGACATCGAACGGTTCAGCCACATCATGCACATCTCCTCGACCGTGCGCGGCGAACTCGAGGACGGACACGGGGCCGTCGACGTGCTCACGGCGACCTTCCCCGCCGGCACGCTGTCCGGGGCCCCGAAGCCGCGCGCCCTGCAGATCATCGACGAACTCGAGGTCGTCGGGCGCGGACTCTACGGGGGAGTCGTCGGGTACCTCTCCTTCACCGGCGACCTCGACCTCGCGATCGCCATCCGCACCGGGGTCCTCCGCGACGGAGTGATGAGCGTCTTCGCCGGCGGCGGCATCGTCGCCGACTCCGTGCCCGAGACCGAATACGAGGAGTCGGAGAACAAGGCGGCCGCCGTCCTCACCGCGGCAGCCGCGGCCGGACGCGCCCACCGGGTGGCCTCCTCTCCGGATGCCGCCACGGCCGCGGGAGGTCGACGATGACGAAGTCCCGCGGAGTCCTCCTCATCCTCGTCGTCGCAGCCGCCCTCTGGGCGATCACGCTCGCCACCTGGCAGACCGGGGCGGCGAGCGACACGCTCGGCCCCTCCGGGGTCGCGCTGCCCAGCCAGACGGAGACGAGCCAGGCCTCGCCGATCGCCACCGCATGCGTGGCGATCATCGCGGTGTGCGGGCTGCTCTCGGCGATGTTCGGGAAGGTCGGCCGCATCGTCGTCCTCACCTTCGCCCTCCTCGCAGCGCTCGGCTACGGGATGACCGCGATCACCGCGATGGGGGCCGAGGGTGCGACCTCGTGGCCGCTCGTCGCCCTCATCGGTGCGGTCCTCGCCGTCGTCGTCATCGGTTGGGTCGTCGTGTCCTCGCGCACATGGTCGGGGTCGAACCGCTACGCCCGCACGGCGCAGGCCGAGGACGGTGACTTCGACTCTGCGGCGACGTGGGATGCGCTCTCCCGCGGTGAAGAGGTCGAACGCGGCGACGACGAGGATCCGCCGCGGAGGACGTGAGGGGTGACGCGTTGTGGCCCGGAGGCGCCGACCCCGATCCCAGGTGCCGGGTCGATGCCAACTCGGGGCGTCGGACGTGACACAATGAGAGAGTACTTGAGCACGTCAGCGTAAGGAGCGCCATGTCGCAATCCGTCGCCCGTTCGGGCGCCACCGATCTCGATAAGTCCACGATCGACTACGCCGCCATCGCCGACCCCGGCCACGGCAACTCCGTCGCCGGCTGGACCGGTGTCATCATCATGCTCGTGGGACTGTCGATCGGCTGCGTGGGCTTCACGATCCACAACCCGACGATCGTCTACGCAGGCGGCGGGGTCGCCGTCGTCGGCCTCATCGTCGGCATGATCCTGCGCGCCGTCGGACTGGGAACCAAGCCGAAGCGCCGATGACCGTCCTCGATGACATCATCGTCGGCGTCCGCGAGGACCTCGAGGCGCGTCGCCGCGAGGTCCCGCTGTCCGCGGTCGTCGAGTCCGCCCGTGCGGCGGCTCCGGTGCGCACCTTCGACCTCGACGCCGACTTCGGCGTCATCGCCGAGGTCAAGCGCCGCTCACCCTCGCGCGGCGACCTCGCCGACATCCCGGACCCCGGCACTCTCGCCGGCCTCTACGCCGCCGGCGGAGCCCGGGCGATCAGCGTCCTCACCGAGGGCCGTCGCTTCTCCGGCAGCCTCGCCGACCTCGACGCCGTCCGGGCGGCCGTCGACGTGCCGGTGCTGCGCAAGGACTTCATGGTCGACGAGTACCAGTTCCACGAGGCCCGTGCCCACGGGGCCGACCTCGTCCTCCTCATCGTCGCCGCTCTCTCCCCGGCGCAGCTGCGCGACTTCCACGACCTCGCGGCCTCCCTGGGCATGACGGCCCTCGTCGAGACCCACAGCGTCGCTGAGATGGAGACCGCGATCGACATCGGGGCCCGGCTCATCGGCGTCAACACCCGCAACCTCAAGGACCTCAGCGTCGACACGGCCCGGTTCGCGCCGCTCGCCGAGCTCGCCCCTGCCGGGTGCACGCTCGTCGCCGAGTCCGGAGTCGCCGGCGTCGGCGACGTCGACGCCTACGCCCGCGCCGGTGCCGACGCCGTGCTCGTCGGCGAGGCACTCGTCCGCGACGGCGACCCGCAGGCCGCCGTGGCCTCCTACACCGCAGCGGGCCGCGCGCATCAGCGCGCCTGAGACCCTGACCGCAGGCACACGAACCGAAGGACAGCCATGACTGAGACCACGGAGACCGGACCGTACTTCGGTGCGTTCGGCGGGAGGTTCATTCCCGAAGCCCTCATCCCGGCGCTCGACGAGATCGAGGAGACCTGGCGGAAGTCCCAGGTCGATCCGGAGTTCACCGAAGAGCTCCGTGACCTGCAGCTGCGCTACATCGGTCGGCCCAGCCTGCTCACCGAGGCGACGCGGTTCGCCGCTCACTGCGGGGGAGCCCGCGTCTTCCTCAAGCGCGAAGACCTCAACCACACCGGCAGCCACAAGATCAACAACGCGATCGGGCAGGCGCTGCTCGCGAAGCGGATGGGCAAGTCCCGGCTCATCGCCGAGACCGGCGCCGGTCAGCACGGGGTGGCCACCGCCACGGCCGCAGCACTGCTCGGCATGGAGTGCGAGGTCTACATGGGCGAGGAGGACACCCGCAGGCAGGCCCTCAACGTCGCCCGCATGCGCCTGCTCGGGGCGAAGGTCAACGCCGTCGCCAACGGCACGCGCACCCTCAAGGACGCGATGAACGAGGCGATGCGCGACTGGGTCGCCAATGTCGGCAGCACCCACTACGTCATCGGCACCGTCGCCGGCCCCCACCCGTTCCCCGCCATGGTCCGCGCCTTCCAGCAGGTCATCGGCACTGAGGCGCGCGAACAGCTCCTCGAGACCGTCGGCCGACTGCCCGACGCTGTGTGCGCGTGTGTGGGAGGCGGGTCGAACGCGATGGGCATCTTCGCGGCCTTCCTCCCCGATGAGGACGTGAGCATCTTCGGCTTCGAGGCCGGGGGAGAGGGCATCGAGTCCGGCCGCCACGCCGCCCGGTTCTCCGGCGGACGGCCCGGGGTCCTCCACGGCTCAGCCACGTACATCCTCCAGGACGAGGACGGTCAGACCCGACCCTCGCATTCGGTCTCCGCGGGCCTCGACTATCCCTCGGTGGGGCCCGAGCACTCGCACCTCCACGACACCGGCCGCGTCGTCTACGAACCGGTCATGGACGACGAGGCGATGACCGCCCTCCAGCTGCTCGCCCGCACCGAGGGCATCATCCCCGCGATCGAATCCGCCCACGCCCTGGCCGGGGCGATGCGGGTGGGTGAGCGGCTCGGACCCGAGGCGATCATCCTCGTCAACCTCTCGGGACGCGGCGACAAGGACATGACCACGGCAGCGACGTGGTTCGACTACTTCGACGAAGGAGCAGTGCAGGTATGACGACGACCGGAGAGACCCTCGACGCGGTCGCCGAGGCGGGGCGCAGTGCCGCCCTCATCGGCTACCTGCCCGTCGGCTTCCCCACCGTCGAGGGATCGATCGAGGCGATGACCGCTCTCGTCGAATCCGGCGTCGACATCGTCGAAGTCGGCCTGCCCTACTCCGACCCCGGGATGGACGGACCCGTCATCCAACGGGCCGCCGAGGCGGCACTGGAGGGCGGCGTGCGCACGAAGGACGTCTTCACCGCCGTCTCCGCCGTCGCCGAGGCGGGCGGCACCGCCGTCGTCATGAGCTACTGGAACCTCGTCCTCCAATACGGGGTCTCCGCGTTCGCCCGTGACCTCGCCGCCGCCGGGGGAGCGGGGATCATCACCCCCGACCTCATCCCCGACGAGGCCGGAGAGTGGATGGCCGCGGCCGACGACCACGGCCTCGACCGGATCTTCCTCGCCGCGCCGTCGTCGACGCCCGAGCGCATCGCCACGATCGTCGACGCCAGCCGCGGCTTCGTCTACGCGGCCTCGACGATGGGAGTGACCGGGGTCCGCTCGAGCGTCGACGACCATGCCCGCGACCTCGTCGCCCGCCTCCGCGAGGCCGGTGCCCCGCACGTGTGCGTCGGACTCGGCGTCTCGAACTGCGAACAGGCAGCCGAGGTGGCCGCCTACGCCGACGGCGTCATCGTCGGCTCCGCCCTCATCCGCGCCCTCGACGAGGGCGGGGTCCCCGCCCTGCGCACACTTGCCGGCGAACTCCGGGAGGGCTGCGCATGAGCGACGTCGATCTCGTGGCCGAGATTCCCTCCCCGAGCTGGAGCGGCTTCTCGATCGGCCCGCTGACGATCCACGCCTACGCACTCTGCATCCTCGCGGGCATCCTCCTCGCCCTGTGGCTGACCTCGAGGCGCTGGCGCGCCCGCGGCGGCCACGAGGACGACCTGTGGAACATCGCGATCATCACGGTGCCCGCCGGCATCATCGGCGGACGCCTCTACCACATCTTCTCCACCCCCGACCCGTACTTCGGGCCGAACGGGAACCCGCTCGACGCGCTGAAGATCTGGAACGGCGGTCTCGGGATCTGGGGTGCCGTGGCCCTCGGCATGCTCGCCGCGTGGGCGGTCGCCCGATACCAGGGGATCAGGATCCTGCCGTTCCTCGACGCCGCCGCCCCCGGGCTCATCCTCGCCCAGGCCGTGGGCCGGTGGGGCAACTGGTTCAACCAGGAGCTCTTCGGGTCCCCGACGACCCTGCCGTGGGGTCTGCGCATCGACAAGTACGTCGACGGTCAGCTCAATCCCAACTGGCCCGACCCCGCGCTGCCCGCCGACACCCTCTTCCAGCCGACCTTCCTCTACGAATCCCTGTGGAACCTCGCCGGCTGCTTCATCCTCATCGTCGCCGCCCGCAGGTTCCGCCTCGGCCACGGTCAGGTCTTCGCGCTCTACATCTGCTACTACACGCTCGGCCGCGTGTGGATCGAGGCCCTGCGCATCGACGATGCCGAACTCGTCCTCGGGCTGCGGCTCAACATCTGGACGTCGATCCTCGTCTTCGCCGTCGGACTCATCTGGTTCCTCGTCTCCCGCTCCCGGCACAAGGAGCCCGAGACCTCGGTCTACGTTCCCGGCGCCCGAGCGCTTGCGAAGCACGGCCGGCACGAGGACGACGGATCCGACCACCCGAGCGCTCCGACGCCCGGACAGGCCGACGACGCGTCGCCGAGGCGGGCCGACAGACCGTCGCCGCGGTCCGATCGGAGGCAGAGGACGGGACGCGGTGAGGACGAGAAGCCCGGATTCGGGTTCTTCGGAGCAGTCACCTCGGCGATCTCGATCATCCCCGACGTCCGCTCGCGATCACGGGGAACGGAGGACGAAAAGTCCGGTCAGTGAGACGTTCTGGTCCACCTTTCGGTCCTTTCACGTTTTCGCCCACGCCGTCACGGGGTGTAGATTGGAAGCTCACACGTGAGAACCACGTCACACCTGTGCCCGAAGGACGACCTTCTGAGGGCGCGATGAAGCCAGTTCGAGACAGCGTCGTCTGCTGGAAGTTGACTAGACCCCGTGAAGGCAGCCGATGTCCCGTGACCCCTCAACGACCCCCGAGTTCCCGCAGCACCGCACCGGACTCTACGATCCCGCGCTCGAGCACGACGCCTGCGGGCTCGCCCTCATCGTCCGGTACCGCGGGGAGGCCGACCACCTCGTCGTCGAACAGGCCCTGAGCGCGCTGCGCAAGCTCGAACACCGCGGAGGCATCGCCTCCGACGAAGGCACCGGCGACGGAGCAGGCATCACGCTGCAGATCCCGCACGACTACTTCGCCGAGGTGCTCGCCGCCGACGGCATCACCCTCCCCGAGGCGGGAGAGTACGCCGTGGGCATCGGCTTCTTCTCCCAGGACTACCGCCGCGACCTCACCGGCGGACCGATGGCCGAGAGCGACGCGGACTTCCCGACCGCCGGTCATGAGCCGCTCGCCGACGAAGAGGCGCTCGTGCGCCGCATCGCCGCCGAGGAGGGGCTCACCGTCCTCGCGATCCGCGACGTCCCCCGCGACGAATCCGTCCTCGGCGACATCGCACGGGCGACCCAGCCGCACATGCGCCACGTCTTCTTCGGCATCGACCCCCGCTACCCGGCCCGGGATGCCGACGACCTGCGCCGACGGGCCTACATCGTGCGCAAGCGGACCGACCATGCCGGCATCTACTTCCCGTCGCTGTCGCCGGCGACGATCACCTACAAGGGCATGCTCGCGACCGGTCAGCTCGCCCCGTACTACACCGAACTCCACGATGAGCGGGTGACCTCGCGCATCGCACTCGTCCACTCGCGATTCTCGACGAACACGTTCCCGTCGTGGCAGCTCGCCCAGCCCTTCGGCACGATCGCCCACAACGGCGAGATCAACACCGTGCGCGGCAACCGCAACTGGATGCGCGCCCGTGAATCGCACCTCGCCTCGGACCTGCTCGCCTCCCCGGTGCCCGAGACCGACTCGAGCCTCGAGCGGCTCTTCCCGATCGTCCCGCCCGGGGCGTCGGACTCCGCATCGTTCAACGCCGTGCTCGAGCTCATGGTCGCCGCCGGCCGGCCTCTGCCGCAGGCCATGCTCATGATGATCCCCGAGGCGTGGGAGAACAATCCGGGCATGGGCGAGTCCCGCAAGGCCTTCTACGAGTACCACTCGCTGCTCATGGAGCCGTGGGACGGACCCGCCTGCGTCGGCTTCACCGACGGACGCATCGCCGGTGCCGTGCTCGACCGCAACGGACTGCGCCCCGCCCGCTACGTCATGACCTCGGACACGGTCGTACTCGCCAGCGAGATCGGCGTCGTCGACCTCCCCGAGGACGACATCGTCGGGCGCGGTCGGCTCACCCCGGGCCGGATGTTCCTCGTCGACACGGAATCCGAGCGGATCATCTCCGACACGGAGATCAAGAACCAGCTCGCCACCCAGCACCCGTACGCCGACTGGGTCGCGGACTCGTCGAAGCGGCTCGAGGACCTGCCCACCCGCGTCCACGTCAGGCATCCGCAGTCCTCGGTGCGCCGCCGTCAGCGGACCTTCGGCTACACCGAGGAGGAGCTGCGCCTGCTCATCTCCCCGATGGCCGAGACCGGGGTCGAACCGCTGGGCGCGATGGGCACCGACACCGCGATCGCGGGGCTGTCCACCCGGCCCCGACTCCTCTTCGACTACTTCCACCAGAACTTCGCGCAGGTGACGAACCCACCGCTCGACTCGATCCGCGAGCACATCGTCACAAGCATGTCCGCGGGGCTTGGCCGGGAGGGCAACCTGCTCGAGCACTCGCGCCCGGACTCTGCGCACATCATGATCTCGCGTCCCGTCATCGACAACGACGAGCTCGCGGCGATCGCCCACGTCCAGGGCGCCCACCTCGGCGTGGACAATCCCCGGCCGACCGTGACGCTCTCGGGCCTCTTCTCCGTCAATGCCGGACCCGACGCGATGGAGCGGCGCATCGAGGAGCTGTGCGCCGAAGCCGATGCCGCGGTCGAGGCCGGTGCCGTGTTCATCATCTTAAGCGACCGCGACTCGACGGCCGACCTCGCCCCGATCCCCTCGCTCCTGCTCACCTCCGCCCTCCACCACCATCTCGTGCGCCAGCGCACCCGCACCCGGGTGAGCATCGTCGTCGAGGCCGGTGACGTCCGCGAGGTCCACCATGTCGCGACCCTCGTGAGCTTCGGAGCTTCGGCGGTCAACCCGTACCTCGTCATGGAGACCGCCGAGGCGCTCGTGCGGGCCGACCGGCTGCGCGGGGTGAGCGAGGAGGCGGCCGTGGCCAACGTCCTCGGGGCGCTGAACAAGGGCCTGCTCAAGATCATGTCGAAGATGGGCATCTCGACCGTGCAGTCCTACCACGGTGCGCAGACCTTCGAGGCGATCGGCCTGTCCGAGGAGTTCATCGACCGGTACTTCACCTCGACCCCGCACCAGCTCGGGGGCAAGGGCATGACGGAGATCGCCGCCGAGGCGAGCGCCCGCCACGCCGACTCCTACCGCGACGACCACCCGCGGCCCTCCCACCGGCCGCTGCGCGTCGGCGGGGAGTACCAGTGGCGGCGTGAGGGTCCCGGGCACCTGTTCAACCCGGAGACGATCTTCAAGCTCCAGCACGCGACGGCGACGAAGCGCTACGACATCTTCGAGGAGTACACGAAGGCCATCGACGACCAGTCACGGGAGCTCATGACCCTGCGCGGCCTCCTCGACCTCGTCCCCGGCCCCGACGGACCGATCGACATCTCCGAGGTCGAACCCGCCTCGGCGATCATGAAGCGGTTCTCCACCGGAGCGATGAGCTACGGCTCGATCTCGAAGGAGGCCCACGAGACCCTGGCGATCGCGATGAACCGGATCGGGGGCAAGTCGAACACCGGCGAGGGCGGCGAGGACACCGAGAGGCTCCTCGACCCCGAGCGCCGCTCGGCGATCAAGCAGGTCGCCTCGGGCCGGTTCGGGGTGACCAGCCACTACCTCACCGAGGCCGACGACCTGCAGATCAAGATGGCGCAGGGCGCAAAGCCCGGCGAGGGCGGACAGCTGCCCGGCGAGAAGGTCTACCCGTGGATCGCGAAGACCCGCCATGCCACGCCCGGCGTGGGCCTGATCTCCCCGCCCCCGCACCACGACATCTACTCGATCGAGGACCTCGCTCAGCTCATCTACGACCTCGGCCGGGCCAACGCCCGCGCCCGGGTCCACGTCAAGCTCGTCTCCGCCGTCGGAGTGGGCACGGTCGCCGCCGGCGTGGCGAAGGCCGGCGCCGACGTCGTCCTCATCTCCGGCCACGACGGGGGGACGGGTGCGAGCCCGCTCAACTCGCTCAAGCATGCCGGGACCCCGTGGGAGCTCGGGCTCGCCGAGGCGCAGCAGACGCTCATCCTCAACGGCCTGCGCGAGAAGGTCGCCGTTCAGGTCGACGGCCAGCTCAAGACCGGGCGCGACGTCATCATCGCCGCCCTGCTCGGGGCCGAGGAGTTCGGCTTCGCGACGACGGCCCTCGTCGTCTCCGGGTGCATCATGATGCGCGTGTGCCACAAGGACACGTGCCCGGTCGGGGTGGCCACCCAGAACCCCGTCCTGCGATCGCGCTACCAGGGGCAGGCCGACCACGTCGTCAACTTCTTCACGTTCATCGCCGAGGAGGTCCGCGGCTACCTCGCCCAGCTCGGCTTCCGGTCCCTCGATGAGGCGATCGGAGCCGTCGAACGGCTGCGCATCGATGAGGAGCGGGCCGAGGCCTCGGGGCTCAACCTCCACCTCGACCAGATCCTCACCGTTCCCGGCGACCTCTCCGGAGACGTGTCGGTCAACCGGAAGAGCACAGGCCAGGTCTTCCGCACCTTCGCAGGCGAAGTCGACCTCACCTTCCTCGAGCAGGCGGAGGACGCCATCGCGACGAAGGCCCCGGTGACGATCAGCGCCTCGGTCGTCAACACCGACCGCAGCGTCGGCACCCTGCTCGGCCACCACGTGACGAAGACGTGGGCGGAGCGGGGACTGCCCGAGGACACGATCCGCCTTGAACTCCACGGCACCGCGGGGCAGTCCCTCGGCGCGTACCTCCCGCAGGGCGTGAGCATCGAGCTCTCCGGCGACGCCAACGACTACGTCGGCAAGGGTCTGTCCGGGGGCACCGTGAGCGTCCACCCGGACCCGGAGAACCGGACCCGGCCCGAGCACAACGTCATCGCCGGCAACGTCATCGGCTACGGCGCGACCGCGGGCAAGCTCTTCATCTCCGGCCAGGTGGGGGAGCGGTTCA
This sequence comes from Brevibacterium sp. K72, assembly GCF_050562175.1. Classification (NCBI taxonomy): domain Bacteria; kingdom Bacillati; phylum Actinomycetota; class Actinomycetes; order Micrococcales; family Brevibacteriaceae; genus Brevibacterium; species Brevibacterium sp. K72. Next base: position 3,038,284 of record NZ_CP191582.1, on the reverse strand, counting down.
TGGTCCGCAACTCCGGCGCCGAGGCGGTCGTCGAGGGCATCGGCGACCACGGACTCGAGTACATGACCGGAGGGATCGCCGTCATCCTCGGCGGCACCGGACGCAACTTCGCCGCCGGCATGTCCGGGGGCACCGCGTACGTCCTCGACTTCAACCCGGCCCGGCTCAACCCCGACGAGCGCGCCGCCGGCGTCTTCCGCTTCACCGGCGTCGGCGTCGACGACATGGAGGTCCTCGAGCGCCTCCTCGGCGAGCACCTCGAATGGACCGGCTCCCCGCTGGCCGGCGAGCTGCTTGCGGGTCTGCGCCGCGGGGAGGACGTCCTCTCGCGGTTCACGAAGATCATTCCCGTCGCCTACCAGGCGGTGCGCGACATCCAATCCGAGCTGCTCGCCGAGGGCGAGCTGCCCGACTCCGAGGCCGCCTGGCACAAGATTCTGGAGGTCACCCATGGCTGATCCGCACGGATTCCTCACCGTTCCCCGCCGCGAGCTGCCCGAGCGCCGCCCGGTGCCCATCCGCCTCCTCGACTACCGCGAGGTCTACGAGGCGGGCGATCCCGACCAGCTGCGCCGGCAGGCCTCGCGCTGCATGGACTGCGGGGTGCCGTTCTGCCATCAGGGCTGCCCGCTGGGCAACCTCATCCCGGAGTTCAACGATGCGATGTACCGCGGGGAGCTGCCGCGCGCCGTCGACCTCCTCCACGCGACGAACAACTTCCCCGAATTCACCGGCCGGGCGTGTCCGGCGCCGTGTGAGAACGCGTGCGTGCTCAGCATCAACCAGCCCGCTGTGACGATCAAGCAGGTCGAGGTGAGCATCGTCGACCAGGGCTTCGCCGCCGGTCTCATCCAGCCCGAGATCCCCGACCGGATCACCGGGCACACCGTCGCCGTCATCGGCTCGGGCCCGGCGGGACTCGCCGCAGCCCAGCAGCTCACCCGCGCCGGGCACACGGTCGTCGTCTACGAACGCGACGACCGCCTCGGCGGGCTGCTCCGGTACGGGATCCCCGACTTCAAGCTCGAGAAGCAGCACATCGACCGCAGGCTGTCCCAGATGCGGGCCGAGGGCACCCGGTTCGAGACCGGCGTCGAGATCGGCGTCGACCTCACGCTCGAGGAGCTGCGCTCCCGCTTCGACGCGGTCATCGTGTGCACGGGTGCGACCGTGCCCCGGGACATGCCCGTCGAGGGTCGTGAGCTCGACGGCGTTGAGTTCGCGATGGACTACCTTGTGCCCTCGAACCGGGCGCAGGCCGGGGACGAGCCGACCCCGATCGACGCCGAGGGCAAGCACGTCATCATCATCGGCGGCGGCGACACCGGTGCGGACTGCCTCGGCACCGCGCTGCGGCAGAAGGCCGCCTCGGTGACGACGCTGGCGATCGGGGCGAAGCCGCCGGCCGAACGCAGCGAACGGGACCCGTGGCCGACGGTGCCGCGGATCTTCGAGGTCCAGACCTCCCACGAGGAGGGCGGCGAGCGGAAGTACCTCGCCTCGACGACGGGATTCGTCGGCGACGCCGAGGGCCGGGTCAACGGGATCGCGGTCGCTGAGACCCAGTTCGTCGACGGTCGCCGCATCCCGACGCCTGGCACCGAGCATCGTCTCGACGCCGACCTCGTACTCCTCGCGCTCGGCTTCTCCGGACCCGAAGCCGAGGTGCTCGGGCTCGACGTCGCCGAGACGGGAGCCTTCGCCCGCGACGACTCCTATGCCGCCTCGGCGCCCGGTGTCTTCGTCGCCGGAGACGCCGGCCGCGGGCAGTCGCTCATCGTCTGGGCGATCGCCGAGGGGCGGGCCGCGGCCGCCGAGGTCGACCGGTTCCTCACGGGGTCGACGCGGTTGCCGGAACCGGTCCGTCCCCGCGACACCGGTTTCAAAGGCTAGAATGATCTGTGTCACAGACTGAGAACGAGCACATCGGTGTGCGCGGCCTCCGCGGGCGGAATCGACCGCCCGCGGAGGGTCGATCGTCCATCGCGGTGCAGGTAGGGTGGAATGCATGAGGCGAGCAAAGATAGTCGCAACACTGGGTCCGAATCAGAATTCCTACGAAGACATCCGCACACTCGTCGATGAGGGCGTCGACGTCGCGAGGTTCAACCTCAGCCACGGTCGCCGCGAAGAGCACGAGGAGAAGTTCGCCTGGGTCCGACAGGCCGCCCTCGACACCGGTCGGGCGGTCGCCGTCCTCCTCGATCTCCAGGGTCCCAAGATCCGCGTGGGGACCTTCGAGAACGGCAAGGAGATCCTCGAGGACGGGCAGACGTTCACGATCACCAGCCGCGACGTCCCCGGGACATCCGAGGTCGTAAGCACGACGCTGAAAACCCTGCCCTCCGACGTCTCGGTGGGCGATCCCCTTCTCGTCGACGACGGCCGGCTGCGGCTGCGGGCGACCGCGGTGACCGAGACCGACGTCGTCACCGAGGTCGAGATCGGCGGTCCGATCTCCAACCACAAGGGCATCAACCTCCCCGGCGTCCCGGTCTCCGTTCCGGCGCTGTCGGAGAAGGACATCGAGGACCTCAAGTGGGGTCTCGGGCTCGGCTTCGACTGGGTCGCGCTCTCCTTCGTCCGCAGCACCGAGGACATCGACGACGTCCACGCCGTCATGGACGAGGTCGGGGTCCGTGCCCCGGTCATCGCGAAGCTCGAGAAGCCGCAGGCCGTCGAGCAGCTCGACGCGGTCATCGACGCCTTCGACGGGATCATGGTCGCCCGCGGCGACCTCGGCGTCGAACTCCCGCTCGAACAGGTCCCCATCGTTCAGAAGCGGGCGGTCGAGATCGCCCGTCAGCAGGCCAAGCCCGTCATCGTCGCCACGCAGATGCTCGAGACGATGATCGAGGCCTCGCGCCCCACCCGCGCCGAGGCGAGCGACTGCGCGAACGCCGTCCTCGACGGTGCCGATGCGCTCATGCTCTCCGGCGAGACCTCGGTGGGCGCGCACTGGGTCGAGGCGATCCGGACGATGAGCCGGATCATCTCCTCGACCGAGGAGCACGGGCTCGATCGGATCCGTCCGCTCGGCACCGTCCCGCACACGAAGGGCGGGGCCGTCACGGCCGCGGCCGTCCGGATCGCTGAGCAGCTCGACATCGATCTCCTCTGCACCTTCTCGCAGACCGGTGACTCGGTGCGGCGGATGTCGCGGCTGCGTCCGCGGTGGCCGATCCTCGGCTTCACCCCCGATGCGCAGGTCCGCCACCAGCTGGCACTCACCTGGGGTGTGCGTCCCTACCTCGTGAAGTCGGTGCGTCACACCGACCAGATGGCCCGTCAGGTCGACGCGGTGCTCCTCGCCGACGGAACCGCCCGCGAGGGCGACCAGTCGATCCTCGTAGCCGGCTCGCCCCCCGGAATCCCGGGCTCGACGAACGCACTGCGGATCCACACGATGGGCGATGCGGCCAAGGGTGTCGCCGCCGCGTACGCGGACGACTCGGACAGCGACGAGGATCCCCTCGCCGGATACGGGGTCGTCCCGGAGGCGCCGATCACCCGGGACATCCCCATCGTGGGCGGCGACAGGAGCTGAGTCGCCAGCAGCGGGTGAGGGCCCGGTCGGAGGACACTCCGGCCGGGCCCTCTGCGTTGTCTCAGAATGTCATCCATGTCACCTCAGTTTGCGGAATTCGACAGATTGCTCAACAGTTGTGCAAGGAGTCGTACTTCGCCGAGGGCATCCGCGCACCTCGGCACCGCCGTCGAAAGGAAGCATATGAGACTGCCGGCATGGTCGAAGTCCTTCGGAGTGCAGGTGACGATCGCCCTCGTCGCCGGCGTCGTCCTCGGACTCGTCGCCCGCTCGTGGGGACCGGTGAGCGAGGCCCAGGACAACTGGCTCGGGCAGACTCTCGAGACCATCGGGTCCTCGTACGTCACCCTCCTCAAGGCGGCGGTGGTTCCGCTCATCATCACCGCGATCATCGCGAGCATCGGCAACCTGAGGAAGGTGACCAACGCCGCCCGCCTCGCGGTCTCGACGCTGCTGTGGTTCGCGCTCACCGCCTTCATCGCCGTCGTCATCGGCCTGCTCATCGCCCTCATCATGCAGCCGGGCGTCCACGCCGATGCGAGCTCCCTGCAGGGCCAGGCGCCCGAACACGAGGGCAGCTGGATCGGGTTCCTCACCGGACTCATCCCGGTCAACTTCCTCGGCCTCGAGGTCTCGACGGCGCCCGGTGACACCGGGGCGCTCGTCTCCGAGGTCGACTTCAACGTCCTCCAGCTCATCATCGTCTCCGGTGCCCTCGGCATCGCCGCCGTCAAGGTCGGCAAGGCCGCTGAGCCGTTCCTCGAGTTCGCCGAGGCGGCACTGGCCGTCGTCCAGAAGGTCGTGTGGTGGATCGTGCGGATCGCCCCGATCGGCACGCTCGGCCTCATCGGCAACGCCGTCAACTCGTACGGCTGGTCGACGATGGGTTCGCTGCTGTGGTTCGTCGTCGCCGTCTACATCGGTCTCGCCGCCGTCTTCCTCATCGTCTACCCGACGATCGCCAAGCTCAACGGCCTCTCCGTGCGCCAGTACTTCTCCGGCGTGTGGCCGGCCACCCAGCTCGGCTTCGTCTCCCGGTCGTCGATCGGCACGATGCCCGTGACCCAGAAGGTCGCGACCGACAACTTCGGCGTCCCGCAGGGCTACGCGGCCTTCGCCGTGCCCTTCGGCGCGACGACGAAGATGGACGGCTGCGCGGCCATCTACCCGGCGATCGCCGCGGTCTTCGTCGCGCAGTTCTTCGGCATCGAGCTCGGACCCATCCAGTACCTGCTCATCGTCTTCGTCTCCGTCATCGGCTCCGCCGCGACGGCTGGGACGACGGGTGCGACGGTGATGCTCACGCTCACCCTGTCGACGCTCGGGCTGCCGCTCGAGGGTGTCGGACTGCTGCTCGCGATCGAACCGATCGTCGACATGGGCCGCACCGCGCTCAACGTCTCCGGACAGGCGCTCATCCCCGCGATCGTCGCGAAGCGCCACGGCATCCTCGATCAGCCCCGCTACGACGCCAAGCGCATCGACGGCTACGTGCCGGTCGCTGTTGAGGCGGCGGGCGGCACCGAGCTGACGGCGAGCGACGAGGACGGCAGTGTGGGTGCCGGCGCGGAGGGCGGCACCGCTGAGGGCCGCGCCGCGGCTGATGCGGTTCCCGCCGACGGCTCCACGACCCGAGGGCAGTCGGCCCCGGCTCGCGAGAGCATCGGCAGCTGAACCAGCCAGATCAGTGACGGCCGCCGGCATTCGTGCCGGCGGCCGTCTCGCATGTTCGGACGCGGAAGCCGCTCGTCGGCATGTGGGACAGGCAGGTGCCACGGACTCAGGGACGACATGAACTCGCGGACGACATGAACTCGCGGACGACATGAACTCATCGATGACCGTCCCGGCGCGGCCGATTGACCGAACCGCCGGGTCATGGTGTAGATTCGGTGAGGTACGCCACGCGGGTGTAGTTCATCGGTAGAACGCTACCTTCCCAAGGTCGAGAGGCGGGTTCGACTCCCGTCACCCGCTCTCAGAGCCCCCGGCCCCGGATCACCCGGGGACCAGCGGGGCGACGCCCGGGCAGGCGCCCGTTCTCTGAATCTCGTGCGCACCCCCGGTGCACCCCTGTCGGAACCACCCCGAGACGCAGAAAGCGCGGGCTATAGGACAGAAAGTGTGTCTCGGATCAGGCTCGTGCCCAGCAATCCCAACGGCAATACCCGGTTTGCTTAGCTGATCGGGCTTAGCATCGATGGGGTGCTTGCAATCGACGTACATGCGTGATCTGTCAAACAAGGCTGAAGAAGAACGGCACGACCAGTGCTGGTACACCGAGGTACCGGTGCCCGAACTGCGGGGCCAGCAGCACCGGTACACGGGCCGTATCGACACGAAGAACCGAGCTGCGGGTCTTCCTCGACTGGCTACTCGGTCCCGCACCACAGACGGCTGTCGATCACTTCGGGTCGACCCGAACCTTCCGCCGCCGCACTCAATGGTGCTGGCGAATCGCCCCGACCGTGTCAGCGACTGGGGAGATCCATGACCAGATCATGCTCGATGGCACCTATTTCAACGGGTGGTGCGTCCTCATCGCCTACACCGGGGAGAAGGTCATTCACTGGCAGTGGTGTGATCGGGAGAAGACCGCGTCCTGGACGGCGTTGATCGCCCGTATCCCTGCCCCGAGATACGCCGTCGTCGATGGCAACGGTCCTTTGACCACTGTGATCGAGACGCTGTGGCCAGATACCCGCATCCAACGGTGTTTCTTCCATATCCGGCAGGCCGGACACCGGCACCTGACCCGGAATCCGAGCTTGCCGGCCAACCAGGAACTGTTGCGCCTGTACCAGGCGCTGCCGCGGGTTGACTCCCGCGATCAAGCAGCAGCGTGGTTGGCGGCGTTCGCGTCGTGGGAGGCGAAGTGGTCAAGGTTCCTCAAACACCGCACCAGGGCCAAAGACGCTGGTGCGAGGCCGGCGCATGTCCGTCGTGGACAGTCGTGGTGGTACACGCATCTGCGGACCCGTCGAGCGTATTTCTTCCTCTCACGGATCATCGCGAAAGGACACTTGTTCACCTGGTTGGATGCCGCTGACGAGGGTATCGAGCTCGCGCGGACGACGAACGCGTTAGAAGGCGGGATCAATGCGGGCATCAAAGGACTGCTGCGGGCACACCGCGGGTTGAGTGAGGGGCATGCCCGGCGTGGGGTGGACTGGTTCCTCTTCGAGAGGTCTCATCAGGCCGGGACGGGGTGGTCCTTGGTCGGGCCGGAGCATTGGGCACCGCCGAAGCGTGTGCGTGCTCCTCGTGAGGAGCCGATCGGACCGGTGGAGTACGGGACAGGGTTCTCGTGGGAAGACGGCATCGGCATCCAGAAGGGGTGGGGAGGACGACGCGGGTGACGCGCCCGGAAAAGACACACTTTCTGTCCTATAACCCGAAAGCGCAGCACCACGGGTGCTGCGCTGGGAATGAGTACCGGATGTGGGACTCGAACCCACACGTCTTTCGACAACGCATTTTGAGTGCGCCGCGTCTACCGATTCCGCCAATCCGGCTCGCCGCGACCAGTGCTCGCGACATCGACAACTCTACGACAGCACGCGCGTGAGTGCCCAATCGGTGACACCCCCTGGGCCCGAACCCTGGTGGCTCTCCTCACAGCGCAATCCTGCGGTCGGCGGTGCGGGCCTGGTCTAGACTGGTGCCGTGCTTTCCAACAGCGAACAACCCACCTCAGATGAATCCGTGCCCGTCCGCCGCGTCGTCGTGGCCGAAGACGAGGCCGTGATCCGACTCGACATCGTCGAGATGTTGCGCGAAGTCGGCTACGACGTCGTCGGCGAAGCCGCGGACGGCGAATCCGCCATCCGGCTCGCCGAAGAGCTGCGCCCCGACCTCGTCGTCATGGACATCAAGATGCCGATCCTCGACGGCATCGCCGCCGCCGAGCGCATCGCCAAGGCCCGCATCGCCCCCGTCGTCCTCCTCACCGCGTTCTCGCAGAAGGAACTCGTCGAGCGCGCCCGCGACGCCGGTGCCATGGCCTACGTCGTCAAGCCCTTCACCTCCGCCGACCTCATCCCCGCGCTCGAGATCGCACTCTCGCGCCACGCGGAGATCAGCTCGCTCGAATCGGAGATCTCCGACCTCACCGAGCGCTTCGAGACCCGCAAGCTCGTCGAACGCGCCAAGAGCCTCCTCCAGACCTCGATGGGCCTGAGCGAACCCGAGGCCTTCCGCTGGATCCAGAAGACCTCGATGGACCGTCGCCTGACGATGCGCGAGGTCGCCGAGACCGTCCTCAAGCAGATCGGCGCGAAGAAGGACTGAGCGCCCGGCTTGCCACACAGCTGCGTCGAGACCGCACACGAGAGCCCCGCCCCGGATTCCGGGACGGGGCTCTTCGCATGGGGGAGGACCACCTCGGCGGGGGAGTCATGCCCGCCCCACCGCCTCGGCGAGCCCTGACGCTCAGGTCTGCTGGACGCTCACGCCTTCGACGCGAGGACCATGTTCGTGATCCGCACGATCGAGAGGAGGCGATCCTCCTCATCGGTCATCCGCACCTCGTGGGAGAGGAGGGTGCGGCCGCGGTGGAGCACCTCGGCGCGCCCGGTGACGATCCCACCGCGCGTCGCCCGCAGGTGAGTCGCGTTGAGGTCGACGCCGACGACGTTCTTCCCACCGCTGGTGAGGAAGGAGTGCATCGAGGCCAGGGATTCGGCGAGGACGACGTGACCGCCGCCGTGGAAGAGGCCCATCGGCTGGGTGTTGCCCTCGACGGGCACGGTCGCGGTCATCCAGTCGAAGCCGATGCCGGTGAACTCGATGCCCATCCGGTTCGCCAGGCCGCCCCCGGCGCCGCCTGAGTTGATCTGCTCGAGCATGCCGAGAGCCTCGGCCTCGGTCGTGTCCTCGGTGAGGCTTGCGTGCGGAACCACCATCGATCTCCTTCATGTCCGTGATGAACGCTAGGCTATTGCATGTGAGTCACGCTAACGAATCCCTCCTGCTCATCGACGGTCACTCCCTTGCCTACCGGGCCTTCCACGCCCTCCCGGCGGAGAACTTCGCGACGAGCACCGGCCAGACGACGAACGCGATCTTCGGGTTCATCTCGATGCTCATCAATGTGCTCCGCGACGAGGCGCCGAGCCACGTCGCCGTCGCCTTCGACCTCGGACGCGAGACCTTCCGCCTCGAGGAGTACGCGGAGTACAAGGCCGGGCGGGCGAAGACGCCGCCGGAGTTCCACCCGCAGATCGACCTCATCAAGGACATCGTCAATGCCATGGGCATCCGCGTCGTGACGAAGGAGGGCTATGAGGCCGACGATGCGCTCGCGACGATGGCCCGCCTCGGGCGGGAGGCCGGCGCGAGCGTCGAGGTGATGACCGGGGACAAGGACTCGTTCCAGCTCGCCACCGACACCGTGACGATCCTCTACCCGAAGCGCGGCGTGAGCGACCTCGTGCGGATGACGCCGGAGGCGATCGAGGAGAAGTACGGGGTCACCCCGGCCAACTACCGCGGCCTCGCAGCCCTGGTGGGGGAGAAGGCCGACAACCTCCCCGGCGTCCCCGGGGTCGGGGACAAGACCGCGGCGAAGTGGCTGACCGCCCACGGCGACCTCCCCGGCGTCCTCGAGCACGCCGACGAGATCGGCGGGAAGGTCGGCGAGAAGCTGCGCGACCACCTCGGCGACGTCGAACGCAACTATCGGCTCAACCGCCTCGTCGACGACGTCGACTTAGGCCTCACCTATGCCGACCTCACCTGGGGCGAGGGCGACCCGGCGGAGCTGAGCAGCCTGTTCGACCAGCTCGAGTTCCAGGCGCTCGGCAAGCGTCTGGCCGCGATCTTCGGCGACGCTGCGACCCCGGCCGGTGCTGAGGTCGCCCCGGCCCGTGAGGTCGAGGTCACGACCGTCGACGTGCCCACCCTGCTTGAGTCCATCGCCGAGGCGGATGTCCTCGCCCTCGACTCGGACGCGACGTACGAACTCGGTCACGGCGACGTCCGCTTCCTCGCCGTGTCCACCGAACCCGGCACCGCCCAGGTCGTCGACCTCGGGGAGGCGAGCGAGGACGAACTCACGGCGCTGGGGGAGGCGCTGCGCGCCTCGGCGCTCATCTTCCACTCCTCGAAGCTCCAGCTCAAGGCCCTGCGATCGGTGGGCATCGACATCGGGGACGTCGCCGGGGACACGGCGCTTGCCGCGTACCTTCTCGTGCCCGACCAGCGCAGCTACGAGCTGCGCGACATCGCCGCCGAACGCGCCGGCATCGAACTCGCCGCCGCCTCGGCGAAGGACGGCCAGCTCTCCCTCGACCTCGACACCGACGCGACCGCACGCACCCACGGAACCAACGCGGCAGCGCTCATCGAGGTCCATGACGTGCTTGCGACGGCGATCGACGAGGCGAACATGACCCAGGTCTACCGGGACATCGAACTGCCGCTCGTCCCGGTGCTCGCGGGCATGGAGATGGCCGGCATCGCCATCGACGAGGACGGCCTGGCCGCGCTCGTCGACGACTTCACGAAGCAGGCGCAGGCGAGTGCCGAGCTCGCGTACGAGGCGATCGGCCACGAGGTCAACCTCGGGTCGCCGAAGCAGCTGCAGACGGTCCTCTTCGACGAACTCGACATGCCGAAGACGAAGCGGACGAAGACGGGGTACACGACCGACGCCGATGCGCTGGCCGAGCTCTTCGTCAAGACCGAGCACCCGTTCCTCCAGCACCTGCTCGCCCACCGCGATGCGACGAAGCTCAAGCAGACCGTCGTCGGGCTCGGCAAGACCGTCGCCGAGGACGGGCGGATCCATACGACCTATCAGCAGACGGTTGCGGCCACCGGGCGTCTGTCCTCGCTCGATCCGAACCTGCAGAACATTCCCGTGCGCACCGAGTCCGGACGGCGCATCCGCGAGGTCTTCGTCGCCGATCCCGCCGTCGAGGGCGGGCTCCTCCTCACTGCCGACTACTCGCAGATCGAGATGCGCATCATGGCGCACCTCTCCGGCGATGCCGCGCTCATCCAGGCGTTCAAGGACGGCGAGGACCTCCACTCGTACGTCGGGTCGAAGGTCTTCTCGGTCGGCATCGACGAGGTGGACGCGACGATGCGCTCGAAGGTCAAGGCGATGTCGTACGGCCTCGTCTACGGGCTCTCCGCGTACGGGCTCTCCCGGCAGCTCGCGATCGGCGTCGAGGAGGCCCGGGATCTCATGGCCCAGTACTTCGAGCGCTTCGGGGCGGTCAAAGACTACCTCGACGAGATCGTCGAGCAGGCCCGGGACAAGGGCTTCACGGAGACGATCATGGGCCGCCGGCGGTACCTGCCCGCACTCCACAGCGACCGAAGGCAGCTGCGCGAGATGGCCGAGCGCGCCGCGCTCAACGCCCCGATCCAGGGCTCGGCCGCCGACATCATGAAGATCGCGATGCTCAAGGTCGCCGACCGGCTCGACGGCTTCCGCTCCCGCATGCTGCTCCAGGTCCACGACGAGATCATCGTCGACCTCCACCCCGAGGAGGCGGACGAGGTCAGGGCGATCGTCACCGAGGAGATGGGCTCGGCGTTCGAACTCGATGTCCCCCTCGACGTCAACGTCGGCACCGGCATCTCCTGGCACGCCGCCGCCCACTGAGAGCAGCGCGCTCGCTCAAGGCGCCCAGCACTCAGCCAAGGGAGGAACACTTGCAATGTGCGCTCCGGCTTGAGTGAGAACCGGGTCGCGCGCGTCAGGCGTCGGGCAGCGTCGTCGCGAAGATCACAGTCCCGGGCATGAGCGCGCCGCGCAGGGGAGACCAGCCGCCCCACGCGGTCGTGTTCGTCTCCGGCCACTCGGGCTCGGTCACCGAGTCGATCGTGAAGCCGGCGCCCACGAGCAGGCTCACCCAGTCGCCCATCGTCCGGTGGTGCTCGGCGTAGACGGGCTGGCCGTCGGCATCGATCTCGACGTACGGCGTCCGGTCGAAGTACGAGTACTCGACGGTCAGCCCCGATTCGCCCGGCACGTCGGGGAACATCCAGCGCATCGGGTGCGTCGTCGAGAAGACCCACTTTCCGCCGGGGCGGACGACGCGGGCCACCTCGGCCAGCACCACCTCGGCGTCCTTGACGAAGGGCAGGGCACCGTACGCGGAGAACGCGATGTCGAAGCTGTTCGAGGCGAACGGCAGGGAGCGGGCGTCGGCGCGGACGAAGGTCGGGGGAGTGGCATCGGGGCTGAGCGGATTCTCCCGCTGCAGGCGCGAGGCCTGCTCGAGCATGCCCGCGGAGAGGTCGATGCCCGTGGCGATGGCGCCCTCCTCGGCGAGCCAGCGGGAGCACTGCCCGGCCCCGCACCCGACCTCGAGGATCTGCTTCCGGGCGACTGTGCCGAGGAGGTGGACGTCCGATTCGTGAATTCCTTCGGGACACCACATGAAGTCCGAGGCGCCGAGGAAGCTGCCGTGCTCGGCGAGGTACTCCTCGGCGGAATTGTCCCAATAGCTGCGGTTGGCGCGCACCGACGCCTCTTCGTCGATCGGCAGATACCCCCCGCTGATGACCTCGGTCGAATAGCTTCCGTCGCTCATGAGTCCTCCGCGAATCGAGGGGCAGATCCCAGGGTGCATTCATGCCCTGAATGATGCTAGTATTGACAACCGTATGTGCGTATGCATACGAGTCCATAATCGTAATCGAGACCGGATGCGACTCCCACAGGCTGTGCAAGCACCCCAAGGGTATCGGATCCGGGACACAATTCCATCGGAGTCCCTACCTATATGACCACCACCACGCCGGAATCGGTGCAGCCGAAGCAGGTCGCTGTCAATGACATCGGAACCGCTGAGGACTTCCTTGCCGCCGTCGACGAGACGATCAAGTACTTCAACGATGGCGACATCGTCGAAGGCACCGTCGTCAAGGTCGACCGCGACGAGGTCCTCGTCGACATCGGATACAAGACGGAAGGCGTCGTCCTTTCGCGTGAACTGTCCATCAAGCACGATGTCGATCCCGGCGAAGTCGTCGAGGTCGGGGACCCCATCGAGGCACTCGTTCTCCAGAAGGAGGACAAAGAGGGCCGCCTCATGCTGTCGAAGAAGCGTGCGCAGTACGAGCGCGCCTGGGGCGACATCGAGAAGATCAAGGAAGAGGACGGCGTCGTCACCGGCACCGTCATCGAGGTCGTCAAGGGCGGCCTGATCGTCGACATCGGCCTGCGCGGCTTCCTTCCCGCCTCGCTCGTCGAGATGCGTCGCGTCCGCGACCTCGCCCCCTACATCGGGCAGCAGGTCGAGGCGAAGATCATCGAACTCGACAAGAACCGCAACAACGTCGTCCTCTCGCGCCGCGCCTGGCTCGAGCAGACCCAGTCCGAGGTCCGCCACGACTTCCTCCAGACCCTGCAGAAGGGCCAGGTCCGTCCCGGCGTCGTGTCCTCGATCGTCAACTTCGGTGCCTTCGTCGACCTCGGTGGTGTCGACGGACTCGTGCACGTCTCGGAGCTGTCCTGGAAGCACATCGATCACCCGGGTGAGGTCGTCACCGTCGGTGACGAGGTCACCGTCGAGGTCCTCGACGTCGACATGGACCGTGAGCGCGTCTCGCTCTCGCTCAAGGCGACGCAGGAAGATCCGTGGCAGCACTTCGCGCGCACCCACGTCATCGGCCAGATCGTGCCCGGCAAGGTCACCAAGCTCGTTCCGTTCGGCGCGTTCGTCCGCGTCGAGGACGGCATCGAGGGTCTCGTCCACATCTCCGAGCTCGCCGTGCGCCACGTCGACCTGCCCGAGCAGGTCGTCTCCGTCGACGAGACCATCTACGTCAAGGTCATCGACATCGACCTCGAGCGTCGCCGCATCTCGCTCTCGCTCAAGCAGGCGAACGAAGGCGTCGACCCCGAGGCCGAGGAGTTCCTCGACCCGGCTCTCTACGGCATGCCGCAGGAGTACGACGAGGACGGCAACTACAAGTACCCCGAAGGCTTCGACCCCGAGACCAACGAGTGGATCGAGGGCTTCGAGGCGCAGCGCGAGATCTGGGAGCAGCAGTACGCCGCCGCCCAGGCGCGTTGGGAAGAGCACAAGAAGCAGGTCGCGAAGGCCATCGCCGCGGACGCCGAAGCCGGCGCTGCGGACTCGGGCTCCGACGCCGCTCCCGCCACCGGGTCCTTCTCCTCCGAGGAGTCGGGCGACGAGGGCACGCTCGCCAGCGACGAAGCACTCGCAGCTCTGCGTGAGAAGCTTGCAGGCAGCTGACATCAGCGCAGTGAAGGGCTCCCGGTCGACAGGCCGGGAGCCCTTTGCATATGCGCGACTGCGACCATGGGCGTGGTACACGCTCATCCTCATCCTCGCGAGCATCTGCGTGTTCGGCGGTGTCGCCGCCGACCCGGGCGGCCAGGTGTCCGCCGGCAACGACGACTCCTCGCTCTTCATCTGGTGGCTCGGCCACGGCGCCGAGGTGCTCGCCGGGTTCCTCGGCTTCGGTGACGGATCCGTCGCCGCCGGGGAGGGCTTCCTCTTCACCGACGCGATGAATGCGCTCGGCGGGGGAGTGAACGGCGCGTGGAACACCTCCCTGACCGGGATCGCGATCGTGCTGGCCCCGCTCACCTGGGTGGCCGGGCCGATCATCGCCTACAACGTCCTCATCCTCGCCATCCCCGTCCTCAACTCGCTTGCGACGGCGGTGCTCTTCACCCGCTTCCTCCGTCGCGGCCCCGCGTTCGCCGCGGCCGCAGGCGTCGGGTTCTCGAGTTACACGATCGCGCAGCTCTCCGGACACCCCAACCTCGCCTTCGCGATCGCCCCGCCGCTCGTCGCAGCACTCGTCCTCGCCCTCCTCGCCGGACCGCGGCCGGGACCCGGCCAGGACGCGGGCGCCCATCCGACCGACGCCGCCGGGGTCGAACGGTCCGGGGACACCCGCGTGCTCGGCCGCCGCACCTGGCTGCTCGGGCTCGGGCTCGGCGCCGTCCTCGGCTTCCAGTTCTACGTCTCCACCGAGGTGCTCGCCGGGACGTTCATCGCCTTCCTCTGCCTCATGCTCGGCCTCGTCCTCTGCGGCCGTTCCCTGCTCACCCGCATCGGCTGGCTGCGCCTGGGAGCCGGCGGCCTCCTCGGCGCCGGGATCGCCCTGATCTGTGCGCTCCCGCTGCTGCTGACGATGGCTGGTCCCAACGCCCCGTCCGGGGCGATCCGCCCACACGGCGTGTGGAACACCGACCTCCTCGATCCCGTCGTCCCCGCGTCCCCGACGCTCATCGGCGCAGGCGAGTCACCGCTGCCACGGGTCATGGACATCGACGGCGCCGAGATCGGCGCCTACGTCGGCATCCCCGCCCTCCTCGCGGCGGCGATCATCGTCCTCGCCTTCGCCCGCCGCTCGACTGCTGTGCGCGTCGCCGCGGTGACCGGCCTGCTCGTCTTCGTCCTCTCGCTGGGATCGCCCGTCCTCCTCGGCGGGTCCGTCCTCGTCCCCACCGGTCCCTTCGCCGTCATCGAGGCGATTCCCGTGCTCAACAACGTCCTGCCCATGCGCCTCGTCCTCCATTCGACCATCGCGCTCTTCGCGATCCTCGGCTGGGGTCTCCAATGGGCGCTGACGGCCCGCCGCCGTCCCCGCGGGATTGCGATGCTCGGCCTGCTCGCCGTTGCGGCCGTCGTCGTCCTCCCCGGAGTCCAACCCGCCCGTGAGGTCTACGTCCCCGAGTTCTACCGCAGCTCCATCGCCGAGGTGATCCCCGCCGGATCCGTCGTCAAGACCCTGCCGCGGCCGCTCGCGTGGGCCGAGCCGCACGCCGATGAGGCGATGGTGTGGCAGTCCGTTGCCGACTTCCGGTACCGGGAGACCGGCGGGTACTTCATCGGCTCGAGCCCCGACTCCCCGGTCACCTACGCCGCCCCCGAGGACGGACTCGATACGGCCCTGCGCCCGACGATCTTCGCCGGGGCCCCCATGCCCGCAGCCGACGACCCCGCCGTCGCCGCCGGCATCGCCTCCCTGCGGGATGCGGGCGTCGACTTCGTCGTCATCGCTCCCGAGGCACCGCTGGCCACCGGGGGACCCGGTGAGCTCGAGGCACTGCTCACGGCGCATCTCGGACAGCCCGTCTTCGCCGACGAGGGAGTCGTCGTCTTTCGGGTGAGCGGGTCCAGCTCCTGATCCGCCACAGCGCCCTCGCAGGGGGATAGGCTGGCCCCATGCTGAGGATCGGACTGACCGGAGGGATCGGGGCAGGCAAGTCGACGGTGGCCGGGCTGCTCGCCGCCCATGGCGCGGAGATCATCGACGCCGACGTCATCGCCCGCGAGGTCGTCGCCCCCGGGGAACCGCTCGTCGACACCCTCGCCGAGGCGTTCGGCCGTGACATCGTCTCCGCCGACGGCGGACTCGACCGGGCCCGTCTCGCCGCCGTCGCCTTCGCCGATCCCGAGTCGACGGCCCGCCTCGGCGCGCTCATGCACCCGGTCATCCGGGATCGGACCGCGCAGCGCTTCGCCGCATCGACCGCCGAGGTCGTCGTCCACGACGTCCCCCTCCTCGTCGAGAACCACATGGAGACCGGCTACCACCTCACCCTCCTCGTCGACGTCCCCGCCGACGTCCGGCTCGATCGCCTCGTCGCGTCCCGGGGGATGGACCGCGACGATGCGCAGGCGCGCATCGCCCGGCAGGCGAGCGACGAGGAGCGGCGGGCCGCGTGCGACGTCCTCATCGACAACTCCGGCACCCCCACCGCCGCCGCGGCGGTCGTCGACCGTCTCTGGACAGAGCGGTTGGCGCCGTTCGCCGCGAACCTCGCCGCGGGCCGTCCGGCGGCGCGTGAGGCCGGCGCCATAGCCGCGCGGCGCGCCGGCGATGCCGAACGCCTCGTCGCGAAGCTGCGGCACGGCACTGGCGAGGAGTTCCCGCTCGCCGTGACCGGCGACGGCTCGTCGGGGGCGCCGATCACCCTCGCGCTCACGGTGCCCGACGCCGGCTCGGCAGAGGCGCTCTCACCGCGGCTGACGACGCTCGGGTTCCCCCCGGCAGCCTCCGACGACGAGCTCCTGCGGGCCAGCGCCGATCCCGGACTGCCCGCCGACCTCGAGGTACGTCCCGCCGGGTGAGGACAGCGTCGGCCCGGTCGGTGCGGTCCTGCCCAGTGTCGTGTCAGGGCCGAGGTCTACGCTGGGACCATGAGCTCATCACGTCCCCTGCCCGCGATCGGGCACCGACCCGACGTCACTCGCACGGTGGCACCGTTCGAGGTCGTCTCCGAATACTCGCCCTCGGGCGACCAGCCCACCGCGATCCGTGAGATCTCCGAGCGCCTCGACTCCGGTGAGCGCGACATCGTCCTCCTCGGCGCCACCGGCACCGGCAAATCGGCGACGACGGCGTGGCTCATCGAACAGGTGCAGCGGCCCACGCTCATCATGGCGCCGAACAAGACCCTCGCCGCCCAGCTGGCCAACGAGTTCCGCCAGCTCCTGCCCAACAACGCCGTCGAGTACTTCGTCTCCTACTACGACTACTACCAGCCGGAAGCGTACGTCCCGCAGACCGACACCTTCATCGAGAAGGACTCGTCGATCAACGACGAGGTCGAGCGGCTGCGGCACTCGGCGACGAACTCGCTGCTCACCCGCCGCGACGTCGTCGTCGTCTCGACCGTCTCGTGCATCTACGGTCTCGGCACCCCCGAGGAGTACGTCGACCGCATGGTCACCCTCCACAAGGGGCAGGAGTGCGACAGGGACGAACTCCTCAAGCGGTTCGTCTCGATGCAGTACACCCGCAACGACATGGCCTTCACCCGCGGCACGTTCCGGGTCCGGGGCGACACCGTCGAGATCATCCCGCAGTACGAGGAGCTCGCCCTGCGCATCGAGTTCTTCGGCGACGAGATCGAATCGCTGCAGACCCTCCACCCGCTCACCGGGGAGATCATCCGCGACGAGGACACCATCCATGTCTTCCCGGCCTCCCACTACGTCGCCGGTGAGGACAGGATGGGCCGGGCGATCAGCGAGATCGAGGACGAGCTCCAGTCCCGGCTGAGCGAGTTCGAAGCCCAGAACAAGCTCTTGGAGGCGCAGCGGCTGAAGATGCGCACGAGCTACGACCTCGAGATGATGGAGTCGATGGGCTTCACCTCGGGGATCGAGAACTACTCCCGCCACATCGACGGTCGTCCCGCGGGCTCGGCGCCGAACTGCCTGCTCGACTACTTCCCCGAGGACTTCCTCCTCGTCGTCGACGAGTCCCATGTCACCGTGCCCCAGATCGGCGGCATGTACGAAGGCGACATGTCGCGCAAGCGCACACTCGTCGAACACGGCTTCCGGCTGCCGAGCGCGATGGACAACCGACCGCTGAAGTTCGACGAGTTCCGCGAACGCGTGGGTCAGACCGTCTACCTCTCGGCGACCCCGGGCGACTTCGAGCTCGAACGCTCCGAGGGCACCGTCCAGCAGATCATCCGTCCGACCGGCCTCGTCGACCCCGAGGTCGTCGTCAAACCGACGAAGGGCCAGATCGACGACCTCCTCGACGAGATCCGGACCCGGGTCGAGCGCAACGAGCGGGTGCTCGTGACCACCCTGACGAAGAAGATGGCCGAGGACCTCACCGACTACCTCCTCGACCACGAGGTCCGCGTCCAGTACCTCCACTCGGATGTCGACACGCTGCGCCGCGTCGAGCTGCTCACCGAGCTGCGGGCCGGGGAGTTCGACGTCCTCGTCGGCATCAACCTGCTCCGGGAGGGCCTCGACCTGCCCGAGGTCTCCCTCGTCGCGATCCTCGACGCCGACAAGGAGGGCTTCCTCCGGTCGACGACCTCGCTCATCCAGACGATCGGCCGCGCGGCCCGCAATGTCCACGGCCAGGTCCACATGTACGCCGACTCGATCACCCGCTCGATGCAGGAGGCGATCGACGAGACGAACCGCAGGCGAGAGATCCAGATCGCCTACAACGAGGAGAACGGCATCGATCCGGCGCCGCTGGTGAAGAAGATCGCCGACATCACCGAGCGGCTTCAGCGTGAGGACGCCGACACCCGTGAGCTGCTCACGGAGTTCGACTACGGCAAAGGCAAGCGCGGCTACAATTCGACGCTCAGCGACGAGCAGCGTCAGGCCGCCTCCGGCGGCAGCTCGCTGCGTCCGCCGGCTGCGGACCTCACCGAGCTCATCGAGTCCCTGACGACGCAGATGCACGCCGCCGCCGCCGAACTCCAGTTCGAACTCGCCGCACGCCTGCGCGATGAGCTCTCGGATCTCAAGAAGGAGCTGCGGGCGATGAAGGAGGTCGGACACGCCTGACCGTGAGGCCATGAGAAGGTGACTATACTGGTGTGGCTGGCGAAAGGGAGTATCCCGTCCATCCGTGCTCGTCACCACGATCCGCCTTCAGGGTCCGGGCGCGGAGCGCACGCCGCCACCTCAGTGTGGTCCTAGCGTGGGAGAGACTTTCGGCACGGGTACACCACTCCGTCATCACGAAAGGCATCCATGGATATCCTGTCCTCCACCCTCGCCGCGGGCGGCAGCACCGCAGCGTCGAGCGGGGCCGTCATCCCGCCGTGGTTCATGATCACTTCGGGGATCATCATCGTCGCGATCCTCATCTTCGACGTGCTCCTCGTCTTCAAGCGCCCGCACGTGCCCTCGATGCGGGAGGCGACCCTGTGGGTCGTCTTCTACGTCTCGCTCGCCCTCCTCTTCGCCGGGTCCCTGTTCTGGATCGGCGATGCCCAACACGGCAGCGAGTTCCTCACCGGCTGGCTGCTCGAGTACTCCCTGAGCATCGACAACCTCTTCGTCTTCATCATCATCATGGGCAGCTTCCAGGTGCCGAGGAAGTACCAGCAGGAAGTCCTCATGGTGGGCATCATCATCGCCATCATCTTCCGCGGGCTCTTCATCCTCGCTGGCGCGGCGATCATCAGCGCCTTCGTCGAGGTCTTCTTCATCTTCGGCATCTTCCTCCTCTTCGTCGCCTACCGGCAGGCGTTCGCGAGCGAGGACGAGGGCGACGGCGAGAACTTCCTCATCCGCTTCCTCCGCAAGCGGATGAACATCATCGACGAGTACCACGGCAACAAGCTGCGCGTCGACATCGACGGGAAGAAGTACTGGACGCCCATGTTCATCGTCTTCCTCGCGATCGGTTCGACGGACGTGATGTTCGCGCTCGACTCGATCCCGGCGATCTTCGGCGTCACCCAGGTCCCGTTCCTCGTCTTCGCCGCCAACGTGTTCGCCCTCATGGGTCTGCGCCAGCTCTACTTCCTCCTCGGCGGGCTCGTCGACAAGCTCGTCTACCTCCACTACGGCATCGCCGCGATCCTCGCGTTCATCGGCGTCAAGCTCTTCATCACCGCCCTCCACGAGACCGACGTCTCGTGGCTGCAGTGGGGCAAGGTCGTGCCCGAGGTGCCGACGTGGCTGTCGCTGACATTCATCGTCGTGGCCATGGCCGTGGCGACGATCGCCTCGATCATCAAGATGAAGCGGGACGGGAAGTCCTTCCGCGATCAGGGCCCGCAGGAATCCGAAGCCTCCCAGGGCACCGAGCAGTGAACCCGGTCGTACGATCGCTCTGAGACAGTGCGCGGGAGGCTCCGTCGGGAGCCTCCCGCGCACGTCGGTTCGGGGGCGGACTCAGGCCGAAGCCGGCAGCCGCAGCCTCGGCTCACGCCTCGGCGAAGGGCCCGAACACCGGAGTCCACTGCCGGATCGTCACACTGTCGATGACTCCGATCTCCGCATACGGGTCATCCCGCAGATGAGCCTCGACCTCGGCGACGTCGGCCGCACTGAGGATGAGCAGCCCACCCGGCACAGGGGAGTCGTCGAGGGGACCCGAGGCGAGGATGGTCCCCGCCTCGTTGAGCGCGGCCTGCCACTGCCGGTGGCGGGGCCTGTGCTCCATCCTCGTCTCCGTGTCGGGGCCGTAGACATAGGTGACGGCGAATACCGGCATCTCACACTCCTGGGGTCGGTGAATAGGATGGACATCAGTCTAGAGCGAAAGGTCTGTGCAGAGTCGTGACGAGGTTGCAGGACATTCCGGCGGAGTTCGCCGATGAGGACACGATCGTCGAGTCCTTCGCCGACTACTGTCGGCAGCTCGGGATCGAACCCTATCCCGCGCAGGAGGAGGCGATGCTCGCCGTCCTCACCGGAGACAACACGATCGTCGCGACCCCGACCGGCTCGGGGAAGTCCCTCGTCGCCCTCTTCGCGCTCTACACCGCGTTCACCCGCGGCATCCGGGCCTACTACACCGCCCCGCTCAAGGCGCTCGTGAGCGAGAAGTTCTTCGCCCTCGTCGACGCCTTCGGACCCGAGAACGTCGGCATGATCACCGGGGACACGACCGTCAACGGCGACGCCCCGGTCATCTGCGCGACCGCGGAGATCCTCGCGAACCAGGCGCTGCGCGAAGGCGGCGTCCTCGACGTCGGCATGGTCGTCATGGACGAGTTCCACTACTTCGCCGACCCCACCCGAGGATGGGCCTGGCAGGTCCCGCTCCTCGAACTGCCGCAGGCACAGTTCGTCCTCATGTCCGCGACCCTCGGCGACACCACCGAGATCCGGCGGACGATGGCGGACACGACCGGGCGCGATACCGCGGTGATCACCTCGGCGACCCGCCCCGTGCCGCTCGACTTCGAATACTCGACGGAACCGCTCTCCGATACGCTGCGGGCCCTCATCCGCCATGACAAGGCCCCCGTCTACGTCGTCTCCTACTCCCAGAACGGGGCCATCGAACTCGCCACCGGACTGCTCTCGGTCGACCTCGCGACGAAGGACCAGAAGGCGCGCATCGCCGAGGAGATCAAGGGGTTCTCCTTCTCCAAGGGCTTCGGTCAGACGCTGCACCGCCTCCTCCTCCACGGGGTCGGGGTCCACCACGCGGGAATGCTGCCGAAGTACCGCCGACTCGTCGAACGACTCGCCCTCAAGGGCATCCTCCTCGTCATCTCCGGAACCGACACCCTCGGCGTGGGCATCAACGTCCCCATCCGCACCGTCCTGCTCACGGGCCTGACGAAGTTCGACGGGTCGAAGATGCGGCGCCTGAGCGTGCGCGAGTTCCAGCAGCTCGCCGGTCGCGCCGGACGCGCCGGCTTCGACACCCGCGGATACGTCGTCGCCCAGGCGCCCGAGCACGTCATCGAGAATCTCCGCGCCGAGGCCAAGGCGGCGAACGCCGACAAGAAGCGGAAGAAGATCAAGAAGAAGGCCGCCCCGGCCGGGTTCGTCGGCTGGTCCGAGGAGACCCTGACCAAGCTCATCGGATCCGAGCCGGAATCGCTGCGCTCGCGCATGCGCATCGACCATTCGACGATCCTCAACCTCGCAGCCCGCCCGGGCTCGGACGTCGCAACGATCAGCCGATTCATCGACTCGACCCACGAGAGCCGTGAACGCCGCCTCGACCTCAAGCTCACGGCGCTGCGCATCGGACGCTCCCTCATCGACGCAGGCCTCATCGAGAAGCGGGGGAGCGAACTCGTCCCGACCGCGGACCTCGGTCCCCAGTTCGCCCTCAACCAGCCGCTGGCCCCATTCGTCCTCGCCGGTCTCGACCTTCTCGATCCCGAGTCGGAGTCCTGGGCGCTCGACGTCGTCTCCCTCGTCGAATCGACGATCCCCGTTCCCTTCACGATCCTCAAGGGTCAGCTCGACCGGATCAAGCGCGAGACCCTGGCCGAACTCAAGGCGGAGGGACTCGACTATCCCGAGCGGATGGCCATCCTCGACGAGGTCGAGGGCCCGAAGCCGCTCGCGGACGTCCTCGAGCCCGCCTTCGAGCACTTCGCGCTCACCCATCCGTGGCTGCGGGCCGGCGACTTCGAACCGAAGTCGATCGTGCGCGACATGCTCGAGCAGGCGATGGGCTTCACCCAGTTCGTCGGCTACTACGGGCTCGCCCGTGCCGAAGGCAGCCTGCTGCGGTACCTCACCGACGTCTACCGGGCGCTCACCCACAACGTTCCCGCCGACCGCCGCGGCGAGGAGCTGCAGGAGATCATCGGCTGGCTGGGGGAGACGGTGGCGCGCACCGACTCCTCGCTCATCGACGAATGGCGCACCCTGCAGGGTCTCAGCCCGACCGAGACCGACTTCGCGGAGCTGCCCGACCTCGAGCGTCGGTTCTCGGAGAACACGAAGGCCTTCACCGCCGAGATCCGCAATGGGCTCTTCCATCGCGTGCTGCTCGCCGAGCGCGCCGACTACGACGAGCTCGGCCGCCTCGACGCGGAGTCCGGGTTCGACAAGCAGGCTTGGGAGGAGGCGATCGAGGACTTCTACGACGAGTACGGCGACCTGCTCATCGACCAGGCCGCGCGAGGACGGGAATTTATCGACATCGTTCCCGGTTCGACTGTCTGGGCGGTGCGTCAGATCCTCTCCGATCCCGAGGGCAACCGGGATTGGGCCATCGACGCCGAGGTGGACGTGGCCGCCAGCGACGACAGCGGCGACATCGTCCTGCGGATCGTCGCGGTCGGCGAGATCGCCGACTCCCATGTCGGGACCGGTGAGTAACGTCGGCAACAGTGAGCAGACGTGTGTCAGTGCCGAGTAATACAGTGGACGGGTGATGAAAACGAACAGTGCGACTCAGTCTCCCTCCGGCGTGTCCCATCTCGACACGCTGTGGGTCAAGGGTGCCCGCGCGCACAACCTCAAGAACGTCGAGATCGCGCTCCCGCGCGACTCCATGGTCGTCTTCACCGGACTCTCCGGATCGGGGAAGTCCTCGCTCGCCTTCGACACGATCTTCGCCGAGGGGCAGCGCCGCTACGTCGAGTCCCTGTCCTCGTACGCCCGGATGTTCCTCGGCCAGATGGACAAGCCCGACGTCGACTTCATCGAGGGCCTGTCCCCGGCCGTGTCGATCGACCAGAAGTCGACCTCGCGCAACCCCCGTTCGACGGTGGGCACGATCACCGAGGTCTATGACTTCCTCCGCCTGCTCT
Organism: Brevibacterium sp. K72; assembly: GCF_050562175.1. Taxonomy (NCBI): domain Bacteria; kingdom Bacillati; phylum Actinomycetota; class Actinomycetes; order Micrococcales; family Brevibacteriaceae; genus Brevibacterium; species Brevibacterium sp. K72. Next base: position 3,014,780 of record NZ_CP191582.1, on the reverse strand, counting down.
GGGCCCGCATCGGGGTGCCGCACTGCCCGATCTGCGGTGAGGTCATCACGAAGCAGACCCCGCAGCAGATCGTCGACCAGCTCCTCGAACTGCCGGAGCGGACGAAGTTCCTCGTCCTCGCCCCCGTCGTGCGCCTGCGCAAGGGGGAGTTCGTCGACCTCTTCACCGACCTGCAGACGAAGGGATTCTCCCGCGCGATCGTCGACGGAGAGCAGATCAGTCTGAGCGACCCGCCGACCCTGGACAAGAGGTACAAGCACACGATCTCCGTCGTCGTCGACCGCCTCGTCGCCAAGGACGGGATGCGCCCGCGCCTGACCGACTCCGTGGAGACGGCGCTCGGCCTCGCCGACGGCCGCATCGACGTCGACCTCGTCGACGACGGCGTCACGCGCACGTTCTCCGAGCACATGTCGTGCCCGAACGAGCACCCCCTGACGATCGACGAGATCGAACCCCGCACGTTCTCCTTCAACTCGCCGTTCGGCGCGTGCCCGACCTGCGACGGCATCGGCACCCGCCTCCAGGTCGACGAGAGCCTCGTCGTCCCGGACGAGGACCTCAGCCTCGGCGCGGGCGCGATCGCCCCGTGGTCGGGCGGCAAGCAGGTGACGAAGTACTTCAACCGTCTGCTCACCGGGCTCGGGAACGAACTCGGCTTCACCCTGAAGACCCCGTGGAAGGACCTCACCTCCGCCCAGCGCACCGCGATCCTCACCGGCAAGGACTACGAGGTCCACGTCAAGTACAAGAACCGGTTCGGCCGCGAGCGGACGTACTCGACCGGCTTCGAAGGCGTCTTCCAGTACATCCAGCGCAAGCACGACGAGACCGAATCCGACTGGTCGAGGGAGCGCTACGAGTCGTATATGCGCGAGATCCCGTGCGCGAGCTGCCATGGCACCCGGCTCAAGCCCGAAGCCCTGGCCGTGAAGATCGCGGACCGCTCGATCGCCGAGGTCGCCGAGCTCGCCCTCGACGAAGCGGCCGACTTCCTCTCCGGTCTCGAACTCAGCGGCCGCGACGCCGCCGTGGCCGCGCAGGTGATGAAGGAGATCAACGCCCGCCTCGGCTTCCTCCTCGACGTCGGTCTCGAATACCTCAGCCTCAACCGGGCGGCGGGCACGCTCTCGGGCGGAGAGGCGCAGCGGATCCGGCTCGCCACACAGATCGGGTCCGGGCTCGTCGGCGTCCTCTACGTCCTCGATGAACCTTCGATCGGCCTCCACCAGCGCGACAACCGGCGCCTCATCGACACGCTCATCAAGCTCAAGGACCTCGGCAACACCCTCATCGTCGTCGAACACGATGAGGACACGATCGCAGCCGCCGACTGGATCGTCGACATCGGTCCCGGCGCCGGCGAGCACGGGGGAGAGGTCATCTACTCCGGAGCCGTGCCCGGGCTCAAGGACGCCGAGCGCTCGATCACCGGGGCCTACCTCGACGGACGGAAAGCGATCGCCATCCCGTCGACGCGCCGCCCGGTCGACCCCGAACGGATGGTCACCGTCGAGAAGGCGAGTGAGAACAACCTCCGCGACATCACCGTCTCCGTCCCCCTCGGAGTGCTCACCGCCGTCACCGGCGTCTCCGGGTCCGGCAAGTCGACGCTCGTCAACGAGATCCTCTACACGCAGATGGCCAACGTCCTCAACGGCGCCTCCAGGGTGCCCGGTCGGCACAAGCGGGTGACCGGCCTGGAGAATCTCGACAAAGTCGTCCACGTCGACCAGTCGCCGATCGGGCGCACCCCGCGGTCGAACCCGGCAACGTACACCGGCGTCTTCGACCACATCCGCCGCCTCTTCGCGGAGACCGAGTCGGCGAAGGTCCGCGGCTACCAGCCGGGACGCTTCTCCTTCAACGTCAAGGGCGGACGCTGCGAGAACTGCAGCGGAGACGGGACGATCAAGATCGAGATGAACTTCCTCCCCGACGTCTACGTCCCCTGCGAGGTCTGCGGGGGCGCACGGTACAACCGGGAGACCCTCGAGGTGACGTTCAAGGGCAAGACGATCGCCGAGGTGCTCGACATGCCCATCGAGGAGGCCGCCGAGTTCTTCGCGGCGATCCCCGCGATCTCGCGGCACCTCAAGACCCTCGTCGACGTCGGACTCGGCTACGTCCGCCTCGGTCAGCCGGCGACGACGCTCTCCGGCGGTGAGGCGCAGCGCGTCAAACTCGCCGCGGAGCTCCAGAAGCGCTCGCGCGGACGCACCGTCTACGTGCTCGACGAACCGACGACCGGTCTCCACTTCGAAGACATCTCGAAGCTCCTCCACGTCCTCCAGGGCCTCGTCGAGAAGGGCAACTCGGTCATCGTCATCGAACACAACCTCGACGTCATCGCCAACGCCGACTACGTCATCGACCTCGGACCCGAGGGCGGACGCGGCGGCGGGCAGGTCGTCGCCGAGGGCACCCCGGAGGAGGTCGCTGCGAACCCGAAGAGCCACACCGGGCGCTTCCTGGCAGAGATGCTCGATGGCTGACCCGGCGAGCTATCGTCCGGCCACGGGCAGCATTCCCACCTCGGCCGGGGTCTACAAGTTCCGCGACCCCGACCGGCGCGTCATCTACGTCGGCAAGGCGAAGAACCTGCGCAACCGGCTCAACTCGTACTTCTCCAACCCCGCAGCCCTCCACCCGCGGACGTCGACGATGGTCCACACCGCCGCCTCGGTGGAATGGACCGTCGTCGACACCGAGGTCGAAGCACTCCAGCTCGAGTGGACGTGGATCAACGAGTTCAACCCGCGGTTCAACGTCATGTTCCGCGACGACAAGTCCTACCCGTACCTCGCGATCACGATGAACGACGAGGTGCCCCGGGCCTTCATCACCCGCGGCAAGCGGCGCAAGGGGGTCCGCTACTTCGGCCCCTTCGGGCAGGTGTGGGCGATCAGGGACACTCTCGACCTCCTCCTCAAGGCCTTCCCGATGCGCACGTGCACTCCCGGCGTCTACCGGCGGGCCGAGCGCAGCGGGCGCCCCTGCCTGCTCGGCTACATCGACAAGTGCGCAGCCCCGTGTGTGGGCAATATCAGCATCGAGGACCACCGTGAGCTCGCCCGCGGCGTCGTCGACTTCATGTCCGGCAGCACCGGACGCTTCATCAGCGAGCGGAAGAAGGAGATGGCCGCTGCCGCAGCCGACCTCGACTACGAACAGGCCGCGCGCCTGCGCGACGAGCTCACGGCCCTGCAGAAGGTCCTCGACAAGTCCGCCGTCGTCCTCTCGGTCTCCGCCGACTGCGACGTCTTCGCCCTCGTCACCGAGGAGCTCGAAGCCTCCGTCCAGGTCTTCCATGTCCGCGGGGGCCGGATCCGCGGCCAGCGGGGGTGGATCATCGAACGCTCCGATGACCACGGCCCGGCCGAACTCACCACCGACTACCTCCGGCAGGCGTACTCGGGTCTCGACGCGGAGGCGATCCCCAAGGAGATCCTCGTCGACACGATCCCCGCCGACCTCGACTCCCTCGAGAGCTGGCTGAGCCGGCAGCGCGGCTCCAAGGTGAGCGTGCGGGTCCCCGAACGCGGGGAGAAGAAGGCCGTGCTCGAGACCGTGACGAAGAATGCGAAGGAAGCGCTCGTCCAGCACAAGCTCAAACGCTCCTCGGACCTCACCACCCGCAGCGCCGCGCTCAAGGAGATCCAGGACCACCTCGGCCTGCCCGAGGCACCGCTGCGCATCGAATGCATCGACATCTCGCACACGCAGGGCTCGAACGTCGTCGCGAGCCTCGTCGTCTTCGAGGACGGTCTCGCGAAGAAGCGCGACTACCGGCACTTCGCGATCCACGGGGAGGCGGCGACCGACGACACGGCCTCGATGTACGACGTCGTCTCCCGCCGGTTCAGCCGGTACCTCGAGCAGATGGCCTCCGACGAGCCCGACGACCGGTTCGGGTACCGGCCGAGCCTCCTCGTCGTCGACGGGGCAGGCCCACAGGTCGCCGCCGCCACCCGGGCGCTGTCCGACCTCGGCATCGTCGACATCTCTGTCGTCGGACTCGCCAAACGCCTCGAGGAGGTGTGGGTGCCCGACGATCCGTTCCCCATCATCCTCCCGCGCAACTCCGAGGGACTCTTCCTCATGCAGCGACTCCGCGACGAAGCCCACCGGTTCGCCATCACCTACCACCGTTCGAAGCGGGCGAAGGCGATGACGAGCTCCGTCCTCGACGACATCCCCGGCCTCGGCGAGGCCAAGCGCACTGCCCTGCTGCGGCACTTCGGGTCGGTGAAGAAGGCCCGCGCCGCGAGTGTCGAGGAGCTCTGCGAGGTCAGGGGAATCGGTCCCTCGCTGGCCGAGAAGATCGCCGCGGCGCTGAGCGAGGACTGAGGCCTTCTCTGGGCAGGGGCTGAGAACTCCGACCGCAAGCGCGGATCCGCGTGCTCTACAGTAGTGTCGAGTCAGGCCGCGGACACGAGGAGGACGCATGAGCACACACGGCGACGCGAACGGTGCCGAGCATCCCATCGAGGTCGTGCTCGTCACAGGCATGTCCGGGGCCGGTCGGACGACGGTGGCCAACGTCCTTGAGGACCTCGACTGGTACGTCGTCGACAACCTTCCCCCGCAGATGATGCGACCGCTCGTCGAGCTCGTCGCCCGCGCCGACGGTGCGGTGCCGAAGATCGCCATCGTCACCGACTCGAAGGGCCGGGCGAAGTACGCCGAGGTCGAGGACACGATCTCCGACTTCCTCGACCAGGGACTGTCTCTGCGGATCCTCTTCCTCGACGCCGCCGACGAAGTCCTCGTCCGCCGTTTCGAATCGACCCGCAGGCCTCACCCGCTCCAGGGCGAAGGCACCCTGCTCGACGGCATCGAAGCCGAACGCGAAGCCCTCGAATCCCTCAAACACCGTGCCGACATCATCATCGACACCTCCGACCTCAACGTCCACCAGCTCGGCTCCGAGGTGCGCAAGCGCTTCAGCGCCGACGACGCACCGCCGCTGCGTCTGACGGTGATGAGCTTCGGGTTCAAATACGGTCTGCCCAAGGACGCCGACAACGTCGCCGACGTCCGTTTCCTGCCCAACCCGTACTGGATCCCCCACCTGCGCGGGCACAACGGCCTCGACTCCGACGTCGCCGACTTCGTCCTCGGCCAGAACGGCGCCGAGGAGTTCATCGAACGCTACACCGCGACCTTGGACACGATCGCCCAGGGCTACCTCCACGAGGGCCGCGGCTACGCGCTCATCGGCATCGGCTGCACCGGCGGCAAGCACCGGTCGGTGGCGATCAGCGAGCGCATCGCCAAGAGCCTCACCGCGCGCACCGGCATCCCCGTCACCGTGCGTCACCGCGACCTGGGGAGGGAGTGAGATGGAGACCGAGGACCTCCCGCAGATCACCCCGACGGTGATCAACAAGGGACCGAAGATCGTCTCGTTCGGCGGCGGGCACGGCCTCTACGCCGCCCTGCGCGCCTTCCGCCTGCTCACGGAGTCGCTCACCGCTGTCGTCACCGTCGCCGACGACGGCGGCTCCTCGGGACGCCTGCGGGACGAGCTCGGGGGTCTGCCGCCCGGCGACCTGCGGATGGCGCTGGCCGCCCTCTGCGACGACGGCAACTGGGGACGGACCTGGCGCGACGTCATCCAGCACCGCTTCGACTCCGACGGCGAACTCAACGGCCACGCCGTCGGCAACCTCCTCATCGCCGCCCTGTGGCAGATCCACGGCGACCACGTCGCCGGACTCGACTGGATGGCCAAGCTCCTGCGCGCCCACGGCCGGGTGCTGCCGATGTCGTCGGTGCCGCTGACGATCGAGGCCGACGTCCAGTTCCCCGGCTCCTTCCAGATCGTCCGCGGCCAGTCGGTGCTCGCCTCGACCCGCGGCCATGTCGAATCCGTGCGGCTCGACCCCGCGGATCCGCCCGCCCGCTACGAGACCGTCGAGGCCGTCGCCGAGGCCGACGTCCTCAACCTTGGGCCCGGATCGTGGTACACCTCCGTCATGCCGCACCTTCTCGTCCCCTCGCTCTCGGATGCGATCGTGCGCTCCCGCGCGGTGAAATCGCTCACCCTCAACCTCTCGGCCAGCGACGGTGAGACCCGGGACCTCAGCCTCGGCGAGCACCTCGTCTCCCTCCACCGTCACGCCCCGTCGCTCAGGCTCGACTACGTGCTCGTCGACGAAGCGACGATCGGCATCGAACCCGAACTCGAACAGCGGGCGCGGGACATGTTCGACGCGAAACTCCGAGTGCATCCGCTCAGCTCCCGGCGGGCAGGCCAGCATGACAGCCTCAAGCTCGCGGCATGCTACCGTGACATGTTGATCGACGCCGGGATCGGCGTCGAAGAGCAGTGGTAGGACGGATCCGTGCAGGAGGACGAACAATGGCATTGACCGCTCAGGTCAAGGACGAGCTGGCGAGGGTGAAGATCACCCGCACCTCGGCTCGGAAGGCCGAAGTGTCCTCGATCTTCCGCTTCTCCTCCGCTCTCCACCTCGTCAACGGCTCGATCGTGCTCGAGGCAGAGCTCGACACCGCGCAGGCCGCCAAGCGCCTGCGCAGCGAGATCAAGGAGCTCTACGGACAGTTCGCGGACATCGTCGTCATCAACGCTGCGGGACTGCGCCGCTCCAACCGCTATCTGCTGCGGGTGACCCGCGACGGCGGGGCGCTGGCCCGCCAGACCGGCCTCGTCGACAACCGCGGCCGCCCGGTTCGCGGACTGCCCTCGGCGATCGTCAACGGCTCGGTCGCCGACGCCGAAGCCGCGTGGCGGGGAGCCTTCCTCTCCCACGGCTCGCTCACCGAGCCCGGCCGCTCCTCGGCGCTCGAGGTCACCTGCCCCGGGCCGGAGGCAGCGCTGGCCCTCGTCGGCGCCGCCCGCCGACTGGGACTGAGCGCGAAGGCCCGTGAGGTCCGCGGGGTCGACCGCGTCGTCATCCGCGACGGCGACGACATCGCCGCCCTGCTCACCCGGATGGGCTCCCACAACGCCGTCCTCGTCTGGGAGGAGCGGCGGATGCGCCGGGAGGTGCGGGCCACGGCCAACCGGCTCGCGAACTTCGACGATGCGAACCTGCGCCGCTCGGCCCGTGCCGCCGTGGCCGCCGGTGCCCGTGTCGAGAGGGCGCTGGAGATCCTCGGCGAGGACGTTCCCGAGCATCTGCGCTATGCCGGCCAGCTGCGCGTCACCCACAAGCAGGCCTCCCTCGAGGAGCTCGGTCAGCTCGCCGACCCCCCGATGACGAAGGACGCGGTGGCCGGCCGGATCCGCCGCCTGCTCTCGACGGCCGACAAGCGAGCCGAAGAATTGGGAATTCCTGGGACTGAAGCCAGTCTCACTCCCGACATGCTCGAGGACCGATAGGATCGGGGCATGAGACGAATCGCTATCAACGGCTTCGGCCGTATCGGTCGTGCCCTCTTCCGTCTGTCCCTCGAACCCGATGCCGATTTCGAGGTCGTCGCCATCAACGACCTCACCGACACCGAGACCCTCGCCCACCTGCTGAAGTTCGACTCCGTATGGCCGCGCTTCGACCACACCGTCGAGGCCGAGGAGGACTCTCTCATCGTCGACGGGCGGGAGATCGCCGTCTTCTCGGAGAAGGACCCCGCCGCTATCGACTGGTCGTCGAAGGACGTCGAACTCGTCGTCGAATCCACCGGCATCTTCACCCGTCGTGATCAGGCCGAGGCCCACCTCGGCGGGACGGTGAAGACCGTCGTCCTCTCCGCCCCCGGCAAGGACGTCGACGCGACGTTCGTCATGGGCGTCAACGAGGACACCTACGATCCGGAGAAGCACGAAGTCGTTTCCAACGCCTCGTGCACGACGAACTGCATGGCCACCGTCGTCAAGGCCCTCGACGACGCCGTCGGCGTCGAATCCGGACTCCTCAACACCGTCCACGCCTACACCGGCGATCAGAAGCTCGTCGACGGACCCCACCGGGATCTGCGCCGTGCCCGTGCGGCGGCGATGAACATCGTGCCGACGACGACGGGCGCCGCCCGCACCGTCGGCAAGGTCATGCCCCACCTCGAGGGCAAGCTCGACGGCTTCGCGATCCGCGTGCCCGTGCCCGCCGGGTCGATCATCGACTTCACGTTCACCCCGAAGAAGCCGGTGACCCGCGACGAGGTCAACGCGATCCTCGAGAAGGCCGCCGAGGACTCGCCTTACCTCGACTACACCACCGACGCCCTCGTGTCCTCCGACATCGTCGGCACCACCGCCTCGGCGATCGCCGACTCGGAGCTGACGATGGTCCTCGGCGACCAGGTCAAGGTCGTCGCGTGGTACGACAACGAGTGGGGATACTCGAACCGGCTCAAGGACATGGTCAGCTACCTGCTCAGCGAAAGGCCCCAATGAGGACATTCACCGACCCGTCGATCTTCGCGCACCACACGGTGCTCGTCCGCAGCGATCTCAACGTCCCCATGGACGGGACGACGATCACGGACAGGGGGCGCATCCTCGCGTCCGCCGCGACGATCAGGTCACTCGCCGAGGCGGGAGCCCGAGTGATCGTCATCTCCCACCTCGGGCGCCCCAAAGGCGAACCCGACCCGCACTTCTCGCTCGCCCCGGTCGCCGGTGAGCTCGCCGAGGCGATCGGCCGCGACGTCGCCTTCGCCTCGGACACGGTCGGTGAGGATGCGAAGGCGAAGGTCGCCGAGCTCGGCGACGGCGACGTGCTTCTGCTGGAGAACCTCCGCTTCAACCCGGGGGAGACGTCGAAGGACGAATCCGAGCGGCGCGAGTTCGCCGGGCAGCTCGCCGCTTTCGCCGACGACTTCGTCTCCGACGGCTTCGGTGTCGTCCATCGCAAGCAGGCGTCGGTGTACGAACTCGCCGAGCTCCTCCCGCACTACGCGGGATCGCTCGTCCAGGCCGAGGTCGAAGTGAGCGACCGGCTCCTCAACGATCCGGCGCGCCCCTTCACCGTCGTCCTCGGCGGGTCGAAGGTCTCCGACAAGCTCGGCGTCATCGACAACCTCATCGCCCGCGCGGACAACCTCCTCATCGGCGGCGGCATGGTCTTCACGTTCCTCGCAGCGCTCGGCCACGACATCGGGTCGAGCCTCGTCGAAGAGGAGAAGATCGACGACGTCAAGGGCTACCTCGAGCGCGCCGAAGCCGGCGGGGCCCGGATCATGCTGCCCACGGACATCGTCATGGCCGCATCCTTCGCCCCCGACGCCGAGCACTGGGTCCGCCCCATCGACCGCCTCGTCGACACCCCGGCAGGGGACTCTGGACTCGGACTCGACATCGGACCCGACACCGCGGCCGCGTACGCGAAGGTCATCGCCGAGTCGGAGACCGTGTTCTGGAACGGTCCCATGGGCGTCTTCGAGTTCCCGGCCTTCGCCGAGGGCACGAAGACCGTCGCGGCGGCGCTCACCGCCTCGGCTCCCGGCGCTCCGGCCGACCGGCTCACCGTCGTCGGCGGTGGGGACTCCGCGGCCGCCGTCCGCGCACTCGGCTTCTCCGACGACGAATTCGGCCACATCTCCACCGGCGGCGGGGCCAGCCTCGAATACCTCGAAGGCAAGACCCTGCCCGGCATCGACGCTCTCGCGTGAGGACCGACCACCATGACTGACCGCACCCTGCTGCTCGCCGGCAACTGGAAGATGAACCACGACCACCTCGAGGCGATCTCGACCGTGCAGAAGCTCGCATGGGCTCTCGAGGACGCGAAGCTCGACGACTCGCAGTGCGAAGTCGTCGTCATCCCGCCCTTCACCGACATCCGCTCGGTGCAGACCCTCGTCCAGGGCGACAAGCTGTGGCTGCGCTACGGCGCCCAGGACGTCTCCCGCCACGAGCCCGGCGCGCACACCGGTGAGATCGCCGCGACGTTCCTCAGCCGGCTCGGCTGCACCTACGTCGTCGTCGGCCACAGTGAGCGCCGCGCCGACAACCACGAGACGAACGACGTCGTCGCGGCCAAGGTCAAGGCCGCTCTCGGCCACGACCTCGTGCCCATCCTCTGCGTCGGGGAGTCCCTCGACCAGCGGGAGGACGGCACACACGTCGAGTTCACGCTCGCCCAGCTCGAGGAGTCGCTGGCCGGACTCTCCGCCGAGGACCTGACCGGACTCGTCATCGCCTACGAACCCGTGTGGGCGATCGGGACGGGGAAGACCGCGACCGCCGAGGACGCCGCAGAGATGGCTGCGGCCATCCGGGGGTGGCTGCGGGAGACCTACGGTGACAGCCTCGCCGAATCGACACGGATCCTCTACGGAGGATCCGTGAAGACCGACAACGTCGCCGACATCCTCGTCTCCGACGACGTCGACGGAGCCCTCGTCGGGGGAGCGAGCCTGAGCGGGCCCGACTTCGCCGCTTTGTGCAAGGCCGCCGTCGGCCAGTAGACTGAACCGCAAATCCTCTGACAGAAACACAGGTTGAACTCGACGTGGAAATCCTCACCTTCGTTCTCATCGGCGTGCTCGTCCTCACGAGCATCTTCCTCACCCTGCTCATCCTCATGCACAAGGGCAAGGGCGGCGGCATGTCCGACATGTTCGGCGGCGGCATGTCGTCCTCCCTCGGGTCCTCCGGTGTGGCTGAGCGCAACCTCAACCGCTTCACCGCGCTGATGGCGATCGTTTGGGGCGCCTCGATCATCCTCCTCGGACTCATCACGCGCTTCTCCAGCTGATCAGCAGCGTCACGACGACGGCCCTCACCGTGATCGGTGAGGGCCGTCGTCTGCGTCTCCGCTGGGTCTGCGTCTCCGGTGGGGGAGTTCGGCTCAGTCGACGCCGTAGTGGTGGTGCGGCTCGATCGCTGTGATCGCCTGCCGCACCTGGTCGAGGCCACGGGCCCGGTCCGTGAGGTGGAGCCGGAGGACGGGACGTCCTCGTTCCCGCAGCGCCGCAGCGTCCCCGAGCGCCTGGGCGCGCTGGAGTTCTGCGAAGCCGTACCCGCGGCCCGGCACCAGCAGCTCCGTCCGCGGGTCGGCTGTGATCTGGAGGAACACCCCGTTCGGGTGCCCGCCCTTGTGGTACTGACCCGTCGAATGGAGGTAGCGGGGGCCGAAGCCGAACGTCGTCTGCACTCCCGCGTGCCGGGAGACGAGCGGCCGCAGATCGGCGGCCCCGGCGTCGCCGAGACGGTCGAGGTAGGCCTGGACGCCGATGTAGCCGTACTCGTCGACGCTGCCGAAGAGCTCGCGCAGGGCGCCGACGAGGTCGGTCGCCTCGTCGACGTCGCCGTAGACCTCGACATCGCCGTCGGCGAACACGGGGTACTCGTCGTTCTGCGCACCCTGGTCGAGGGCCGCGCGGGCGAACGCCTTCGCCGCCTCGACGTCGGGCTGGTCGAACGGGTCGACGCCGATGCTGTACCCGGCGATCGCGGTGGCGAACTCCCAGAAGAGGAACTGCTCACCGAGGTCGCCGTCGACGACGGCGTTGAAACCCGAGGGCGCCCCGAAGTCGGCATCCGAGCCGAGGGTGCAGAGCACCGCGTCGGCACGGGCGTCGGCGAAGCCGATGTCGCCGGGACCGTCGACGACGACGGGGAGGATGCCCTGCCCGTCCTTGCCGAGCGACTCCGCGACAAGCTGTTCGACCCACGCCCCGAGCCCGCGCAGCGCAGGTGAGGTGTCGGCGATGACGAGCTTCTCCGTCGCCCGCGCGTGGGCGATGCCGAGCCAAGTGCCGAAGCGCAGCGCCGGATTGTCCTCGCTGTCGAGGGTGAGGTCGGAGGCGATCGCGGCCGCGGAGGCGACGATCTGCCGGACATCGACGCCGGCGAGACCCGCGGGAACGAGCCCGAAGGGGGAGAGGGCGCTGAAACGGCCCCCAACCGAAGGATCACCGTGGAACGTCGCGAGGTAACCCTGCTCGGTCGCCAGGGCGTCGAGTTCGGTGCCCGGATCCGTGATCGCGATGAACCGGGAGGCCGGGTCGATGCCGACGGCCTCGAACGCCGCGGCGAAGGCCCGCCGGATCGCGTCGGTCTCGATCGTCGTCCCCGACTTCGAGGCGATGACGAGGACGGTGTGGTCGAGGTCGGTGCCGATCGCCTCGGCGACCTGATTGGGATCGGTCGAATCGACGATCTCGAGGTCGACGCCGGCGGCCGTGGCCATCACCTCGGGGGCCAGCGACGACCCGCCCATGCCGGTGAGGCTGATCGAACGCAGCCCGGCACCGGCGAGGCGCTCCCGCAGCTCCTCGATCTCGGTGAGCAGCTCCTCGGCGCGTGAGGGGAGATCCACCCAGCCGAGGCGGTCACCGGCGACGGCGGCGTCGGTGAACACCGTCCCGTCGCGGTCGGCGATGCGCGAGGGCACGCGATCGGCGAGCAGCCGGGCGATCTCGGCGTCGAACTCCGCGGAGACGGGGACGCTCAGCTCGACTCTCATGTGCGCTCCAATGCCCGCTTTACGGTGTCCTGGAGTTCGCTCCAGCTGACGTCGAACTTCTCCAGCCCCTCGGTCTCGAGCACCCTCATCACGTCGGCGTAGTCGATGCCGAGGCGGGCGAGCTGATCGAAGACCTCGTCGGCGGCGCGGTAGTCCTCGGGGGAGATCGCGGCACCGACCTCGCCATGGTCGTCGAAGGCCCGCAGCGTCGCCTCGGGCATCGTGTTCACGGTGTCCGGCGCGACGAGCCCGGTGACGTACATCGTGTCCGGGTAGTCGGGGTTCTTCACCCCGGTCGAGGCCCAGAGCAGGCGCTGCGGCCTCGCTCCGGCGAGTTCGAGCACGCGGAAGCGCTCCGAGGTGAAGAGCTGGGAGTGGATCTCGTGGGCGAGGATGCAGTTGGCGATGCCCGCCCGGCCCGCGAGCTCCGCGGCGGCGGGATCGTCGAGCTTGCCCAGACGGGCATCGATCTCCGCATCGACGCGGGAGACGAAGATCGAGGCGACCGACCGGATGGTCGAGAGGTCGTGGCCTGCCGCCCGCGCCTTCTCGAGTCCCTGGAGGTAGGCCTCGACGACGTGCCGGTAGCGGGTGAGCGAGAAGACGAGGGTGACGTTGACGCTGATGCCCGCCCCGATGGTGTCGGCGATCGCGGACAGCCCCTCTTCGGTCGCGGGGATCTTGATCATCGCGTTGGGCTCGCCCACGCGCTCCCACATGATCTTCGCCGCCGTCGCCGTGCCCGCGGTGTCACGGGCGAGCGGGGGAGGGACCTCGATCGAGACGCGGCCGTCGGCGCCGTCCGTGGCGTCGTAGACGGGGCGGAGCAGACGGGCCGCAGCGGCGACGTCGGAGGTCGTCAGGGACTCGATGGCCTCCTCGGCGTCGGCTCCGGCGGCCGCGAGCTCGCGCAGCGCCCCGTCGTAGGAGTCGGAGCCGGCGATCGCGGTGGCGAAGATCGTCGGGTTCGTCGTCACTCCGACGACGTTCTTCGTCTCGACGAGCTCCTGGAGGTCACCGGTCTCGAGCCGGGTCCGTGACAGGTCGTCGAGCCAGACGGAGACTCCCGATTCGGACAGGCGGGTGAGGTTCTCGCTCATGCTTCTCCCTTCGCTGCGGAGATGGACTCCTCGGCCGCGGTGACGACCGCGTCGGCGGTGATGCCGAACTTCTCGTAGAGCGTCTGGTAGTCCGCCGAGGCTCCGAAGTGCTCGATGGACACGGCGCGGCCGGCATCGCCGAGGTAGCGGTGCCAGCTCATCGCCGAGGCGGCCTCGACGCTCACGCGCGCCTTGAGGGCGCGGGGGAGGACGGCCTCACGGTAGTCCTCGGGCTGGGCGTCGAACCATTCCTGGCTCGGCATCGAGACGACCCTGGTCGCGATGCCTCTGCTCTGCAGCTCCTCGGCCGCGGCGAGGGCGAGCTGGACCTCGGAGCCGGTGGCGATGATCGCGACCTGCGGGTCGTCGGCTGTGTCGAGGAGGACGTAGCCGCCGCGGGCCGCCTCGGAGGCCGGAGCGTACTTCGTCCGGTCGAGGACGGGGACGTTCTGGCGGGTGAGGACGAGACCCGTGGGGCCGTCGGTGCGCTCGAGGATCTTCCGCCACACGACGGAGGTCTCGTTGGCGTCCGCGGGACGGACGACGTCGAGTCCCGGGATCGCGCGCAGGGCCGAGAGGTGCTCGATGGGCTGGTGGGTCGGCCCGTCCTCGCCGAGCCCGATCGAGTCGTGCGTCCAGATGAAGATGTTCGGCAGCTCCTGGAGCGCGGCCAGGCGCACGGCCGGTCGCTGGTAGTCGCTGAAGACGAGGAAGGTGCCGTTGTACGGGCGGGTGCCGCCGTGGAGGGCGATGCCGTTGCCGATGAGCCCGGCGGAGAACTCGCGGACGCCGAAGTGGATGTTGCGTCCGTAGGGGTTGCCGGTGAAGGTGTCGGTCGACCGGTGCTCGGGCAGGAAGCTCGGATCGTCCTTGATGAGGGTGTTGTTCGATCCGGCGAGGTCGGCCGAACCGCCCCAGAGTTCGGGCATCCGTGCGGCGATCGCGTTGAGGACCTTGCCGGAGGCGGCGCGGGTCGCGATCCCCTTCTCGTCGGCGTCGAAGACGGGGAAGTCCGCGTCGAGGCCTTCGGGCAGGCTACGAGTGGACAGGCGCTCGAAGAGCTGCGCGCGCTCGGCGTTGGCGTTCTTCCACTCTTCGAACTTCTTATTCCAGGCCAGGTGCGCCTCGCGTCCGCGCTCCCGGGCGGCACGCGTGTGCTCGAGCACTTCGGGGGCGATCGCGAACTTCTCATCGGGGTCGAAGCCGAGGACCTCCTTGGTCGCCCGCACCTCGTCCTCGCCGAGGGCAGAGCCATGGGAGGCTCCGGTGTTCTGGGCGTTCGGGGCCGGCCACGCGATGACCGTCGAGAGGCGGATGAAGGACGGGCGAGGATCGGCCTTCGCGGCCTCGACGGCCGCGTGGAGGGCGTCGATGTCCTCGGTGTACTCACCGCCGGCGGTGAAGTCGACGTGCTGGACGTGCCAGCCGTAGGCCTCGTAGCGGGCTGCGGTGTCCTCGCCGAAGGCGATGGCCGTGTCGTCCTCGATGGAGATGCGGTTGTCATCCCAGATGACGAGGAGGTTCGAGAGCTCCTGGGTGCCGGCCAGCGACGAGGCCTCACCGGAGACGCCCTCCTCCATGTCCCCGTCGGAGGCGAGGACGACGATCTGGTGGTCGAACGGCGAGGTGCCGGGAGCCGCATCGGGGTCGAAGAGTCCGCGTTCGCGACGGGCGGCCATGGCCATGCCCACCGCCGAGGCGACACCGGAGCCGAGCGGTCCCGTGGTGATCTCGACACCCGGGGTGTGCCCGACCTCGGGATGGCCGGGAGTGAGCGAACCCCATGTGCGCAGCGCCTTGAGATCGTCGAGGTCGAGGCCGAACCCGGCGAGGTAGAGCTGGACGTACTGGGTGAGCGAGCTGTGTCCCAGGGAGAGGACGAAGCGGTCGCGTCCGGCCCACGACGGATCGGCCGGATCGAGGGTGAGCGCGTGATGGTAGAGGTAGTAGGCGACGGGAGCGAGGCTCATCGCGGTGCCGGGGTGACCGCTGCCGGCCTTCTGCACGGCGTCGGCGGCGAGGAGGCGGGCGGTGTCGACTGCGCGGGAGTCGAGGTCTGTCCAGGACAGGGTTGTCATGTCGTCGAGTGATCCTTCACATCGGGGCGGTGCGTCCACTCAAACTCTACCGCGCACCGGCGCGGTCCTCAGGCCTGCGCCACCCTGTGATATTCCTGGAGGTCACGACATGCGCAGTGCGGCACGAGCGGCACCGCGAGGCGAGAAGGAGACCTCATCCCCACCGACCCCGATACCCGCAGGTCCCGCAGACCCGGGCCCCGTACAGGGCTTGCGGCCCGCATCATCGGCATCGGTCTGCCCGTGCTCTTCATCCTCGGACAGATCGTCGTCGCCGGCTGGCTCATCGCTCCCTTCGGCACCGAGTGGTCCGATGCCGTCTCCGTCTCCGACGCGGTGCTCGGCTGGATCGCCGTCGTCCTGCTGGGGGCGAGCCCCTTCGTCGCCGTCCTCGTCGTCCTCGTCTTCGCCCGACCGGCGGGGCTCATCTGGTGGTCGGGCGTGGTCTTCACGGTGCTCGCCGGCGCGTTCGGCGTCTGGGTCGATGTCGACATGCTCACACTCGACGATCCCCTCGCCGCACTCGGCCTCTTCTTCCTGCCCGCCTACCAGTGGGCCGTTCTCCTCCCGGCCGCGCTGATCATGGGAGTCATCGTCGGCGTGCGCCGTCGTCGACGGGAGCGCGGGGGCGTTCGGGACGACAGGGAGACTCGCCGGACCCCAACTGGCAATTCGTTCGACAGAGGGTAGAATCGGGCAAGTGAGTGAACTTCGTCAGACCCCGGACACGCAGAGCGAACGACCCCTGCAGAGGACCATCGACGAAGCTCGACACTCGAAGCGGCCCCGTTCGATCATCGGCGCCTACATCGCGCTGACGAAGCCCCGGGTCATCGAACTCCTCCTCGTCACGACCGCGCCGGTGATGTTCCTCGCCGCCCGTGGCATGCCGGATCTCTGGCTCGTGCTCAACACCCTCATCGGCGGGGCCGCAGCGGCCGCCTCGGCGTCGGTGTTCAACTGCTACGTCGACCGCGACATCGACGCGAAGATGGATCGGACGAAGCACCGACCGCTCGTCACCGGGGAGATCTCACCCAGGGCTGCGCTCATCTTTGCCGTCGTCCTCGGCCTCGGCTCGATCTTCTGGCTCGGCGGCTTCACGAACTGGATGGCCGCGGGCCTGACCGCGTGCGCGATCCTCCTCTACGCGGTCTTCTACACACTCATCCTCAAGCGCCGGACCACGCAGAACATCGTGTGGGGCGGTGCCGCCGGGTGCATGCCCGTGCTCATCGGCTGGTCCGCGGTCACCGGGGGACTGTCGTGGGAGCCACTCATCCTCTTCCTCGTCATCTTCTTCTGGACGCCCCCGCACTACTGGCCGCTGGCGATCAAGTACAAAGCGGACTATGACGCCGCCGAGGTGCCGATGCTGCCCTCGAAGGTGCCGCCGACCTCGGTGGGCCGGCAGATGATCCTCTACACGTGGGCGATGGTCCTCACCTCCCTCGCACTCATCCCGGTCGCCCCGATGGGCCCGGTCTACACCGCGGTCGCCGTCCTCGCCGGAGCCTGGTTCCTCTGGTCGTGCTACGCGCTCGTCTCCCGGGCGAAGAAGGGCCTCTACGGCACCTCACTGCGGGCGATGAAGGTCTTCCACGGCTCGATCACGTACCTCTCGCTGCTCTTCCTCGCCGTGGCCGTCGACCCGTTCGTCACTCCGCTGCTGCCCAGTCTCTGGTGACGGGCCGCGGGCCGCGCTGACCACCCCTGCCTGGGGCTGATCCCCCGGTGATGGGTCTCAGCCGGCCGCGACGAGGTCGGCGATGACGATCTTCTTCATCCCCATGAGAGCGCGCACCTGTGCGTCGCCGGTCATCAGCTCGTCGAGGTTCTTCGGCACGATCTGCCAGCTGATCCCGTAGCGATCCTTGAGCCAGCCGCACTGCTCGGACTCGGGGACGGCCGAGAGCGCCTGCCAGTAGTGGTCGATCTCCGCCTGGTCCGCGCATTCGACGGTGAGCGAGATCGCCTCGTTGAAGGTGAAGGCGGGTCCGCCGTCGAGGCAGATGAAGCGGTTGCCGTCGAGTTCGAAGACCCCCGTGATGACCTTGCCGCTCATCCCGGCGAAGTGCTCGTCGAGGCTCTCGTCCGGGTAGCGTTCGATCGAGACGATGCGGGAGTTCGGGAAGACGGAGCAGTAGAACTCCATCGCCTCCTCGGCGCGGTCAGTGAACCAGAGACACGGAACGATCGGCGTCGGCATGGACTCTCCTCGGGTAGGCGCTGTCGAGCACAGCGACACTGGCTGCGATCGTAGCCGAGAGTCCGATCATATGGAATGCCACGAGGACGATGGGGACGCCGAGGAAGTACTGCGCATAGCCGATGACGCCTTGGGCGATCTCGACGACGAGGAGGACGACGAGCGGGGCGACCATCGGGGCCCACCGTCTGCGCGCATAGAGCAGTGCCGTGATCGTCGCGGCGACGAGCAGCCACACGGGCAGGGCGTGCAGACGCGTGACCCAGACGTTGTCGAGTCCGTTGCGGGTCGAGATCGTCGATCCTGAGTGCGGCCCGGCACCCGTGGTGAGCACGCCGAAGAGGACGATGACCGCGGTGAGGACGAGGATGATCCAGCCGAGCGCCGGAAGCGGGTTCGGCGCCTTCTCACCGGTGCGCACCCCGGTGTCGTACGTGCGACGGACGAAGTAGGCGGCGACGCCGACGGCGATGGCCGAGGGGACGAAGTGGCCGGCGACGACCCACGGGTTGAGCTTCGTCCATACGGTGATCCCGCCCATCACCGCCTGGACCGGGACGATGGCAGTGAGTCCGATGTTGAGCCAGAAGAGGTCCGGGCGGGCCTTGCGGTGCTTCCAGAGGAGGACGAGGATGGCCACGCCGAGGAGTGCGAGAAGAACCGCGAGGGTGCGGTTGCCGAATTCGATGGCGCCGTGGATGCCCATCGCCTTCGTCGCCACGAACGAGTCCGGGGTGCACTTCGGCCAGTCGGTGCAGCCGAGGCCCGAACCGGTGAGGCGGACGATGCCGCCGGTGAAGATGATGCCTGCCTGGGCGATGAGCATGGCCCAGGCGGCGATGCGGATCCTGTTCACTTCTCTCCTCATTCGAAACGGAACCACCTGCGTGCGGCAAGCGCTCCCACGATGCCCCAGACGAGGAGCACGATCAATGCCTTGACATCCCAGCCGCCGCCCACGCTCGCCCGCAGCGCGTCGCCGAGCGCCCCGGAGGGCAGGTAGCCGACGACGGTGCCCCATTCCCCGGTCCCGGGCAGGACGAGTCCGCCGCCGCCGGCCATGAGCACCCACACGAGGTTGGCCGCCCCGAGCGTCGCCTCCGCGCGCAGGGTCCCGGCCATGAGCAGTCCGAGCGCGAGCAGGGTGGCCGTGCCGAGTACGGTGGCGACGATGAGCGGGAGGACGTGGACGGGGCCGGTGAAGCCGAACATGCACGCGATGGCGAAGGCGAGGGCGTACTGGATGAGCACGACGACGATGACGGCGCCGAGCTTGCCGAGGATGAGGCCCGTCGTGCCCAGCGGCGTCGTTGCGAGCTGGGCGAGGACTCCGTAGCGGCGGTCGAAGGCCGTGGCGATGGCCTGCCCGGTGAATGCCGTCGAGGCGAGGCAGAGTCCGAGCGTGCCCGGCAGGGCGATGCTCAGCCGGTCCCCACCCGCGGGGATCGCGCCGAGCGCCTCGAGCAGCGGGGTCGTCGTGAGGAAGACGAGCAGACCGAGCGGAAGGATGAGGGCGAGGAGGAGCTGTTCGCCGTTGCGCAGCACCGCGACCGTCTCGAAGCGGGCTTGGGAGAGCACACGGCGTGCCCGCATGCCTCGGACGCGGGGGATCTCGAGCGTGCTCATCGCAGGGGCCTCCCGGTGAGTTCGAAGAAGACGTCGGAGAGCGACTGCGACTGCATCGCGATGTCCCCGATCGTCAGTCCCGCCTCGGCGATGACCGCGCACAGGCCGGCGATGCGGGTGCTGTCGAGGCTGCCCGAGGCGATGACGAGGGTTCCTTGGACGGTGGTCGGGGCGACGGCGCTGAGCGACTCGGACAGGTGCCTGCCCGCCTCGGAGAGCGGATCGGGGGCGTCGGGGACGGTGATGACGAGGCGGCGGCCGACGCCCGAGGAGCTGCGCAGCTCCTCAGGGGCGCCGCGGGCGATGATCCGACCGCGGTCGATGACGACGATGTCATCGGCAAGCAGCTCCGCCTCGGCGAGGTCATGGGTGGTGAGTACGACGGCGACACCGGAGGCGGCGAGATCCCTGATGACGTCGTGGACCACCTCACGGGCCTGCGGGTCGAGACCGGCGCTCGGCTCGTCGAGGAAGACGATGCGGGGACGGCCGATGAGAGCCGCGGCCAGTGCCACCCTCTGTCTCTGTCCGCCGGAGAGGCGGCGGATCGACCGCCCGGCGAATTCCGGGATGCCGAGGACGCCTGCGAGTTCGCTCAGCGGACGCGGATCGGCGTAGAGGGAGGCGAGGTGGCGCAGCACGGCCATCGGCTTCGCGCTCATCGGCAGCCCGCCGTCCTGGAGCATGACGCCGGCGAGCTGGGACGTCTCCTCGTGGCGCCGGTAGGGATCGAGACCGAAGATCTCGACGGTTCCCGCATCGGGCCGCCTCGTGCCCACCGCGAGCGAGATCGTCGTCGACTTGCCCGCACCGTTGGGTCCGAGGACGCCGAGCACCGACCCGACGCTCGCCTCGAGGTCGATGCCGTCGACGACCTGGTGTGCCCCGTACGCATAGCGGAGTCCACGGATGGTGAGAGCCGATTGAACCACCCGTACATTCTACGACCCGTCGAATGGTCCTGCCTAAACGGGCCGGGGAGTTAGGCTGACCTAGTTTTACGAAACAATTTACGCAACAATAGTGTTGTGTTAGTCAAGGAGGTGGAGCATGAGTGCGAACGACGCGGACGACAGCCGGACCCGGCAGAAGGTCTTCCGTTCCGTGCTCGACGACGGACCCATCACCGCCTCGGCTCTGGCCAAAGGGCTTGAGCTCACCCCGGCGGCGATCCGTCGTCACCTCGACGCGCTCGAAGCCGAGGGGCTCATCGAAGTCCGCGGCTTCGCCGGAAAGCAGGCAGGTCGGGGACGACCCGCCAGGCACTACGTGGTCACCTCCCGCGGACATGACGAGCTCAGCCGCTCCTACGACGAGCTCGCGGTGAACATCCTCCGGTTCTTCCAGGGCCGGATGGGAGCGGACGCGGTGGGCGCCTTCTCCGACGACTTCGTCGCCAAGCTGCGCGAGCGGCTCGGCGGGGAGCTGGAGAAGCGGGGCGGACGCTCCGTCGCCTCCCGGTCCCGCGCGCTGGCCTCAGCACTGACTCGGGAGGGTTACGCCGCCTCGGCGACGCCGGTGGCCGCCGGAACCCCGCTCGAGGCGATGCAGCTGTGCCAAGGGCACTGTCCGATCCAATCCGTGGCGGCTGAGTTCCCCGAGATCTGCGAAGCAGAGCTCGCGATGTTCTCGGAGTATCTGGGGGTCGACGTCCGCCGTCTCTCATCACTGGCGCACGGCGACCACGTCTGCACCACCCACATCCCGACCTCGGAACTCACCAGGCCACCCATCCACGCAAACGATCGACCTCAAGGAGGTTCACGATGACTGACACCAGCAATCCGATCATCGAAGCGAACCCCGAGCTCAAAGACCTCGGGCAGTACGCGTACGGCTGGCACGACGAGAACGACGCAGGCGCCGCAGCGGAGCGCGGGCTCTCCGAAGCCGTCGTGCGCAACATCTCGACGCTCAAGGGCGAACCGGAATGGATGCTCCAGCGCCGCCTCAAGGCGCTGGGCCTCTTCGAGAAGAAGCCGATGCCGAACTGGGGCGCCGACCTCTCGGGCATCGACTTCGCCGACATCAAGTACTTCGTCCGCTCCACCGAGGGCCAGGCCCAGTCGTGGGAGGACCTGCCCGAGGACATCAAGAACACCTACGACCGCCTCGGCATCCCCGAAGCCGAGAAGCAGCGCCTCGTCGCCGGCGTCGCCGCGCAGTACGAGTCCGAGGTCGTCTACCACAAGATCAACGAGGAGCTCGAGAGCCAGGGCGTGATCTTCCTCGACACCGACACCGGTCTCAAGGAGCACCCGGAGATCTTCGAGGAGTACTTCGGCTCGGTCATCCCGGCCGGCGACAACAAGTTCTCCGCGCTGAATACCGCCGTGTGGTCGGGCGGATCCTTCATCTACGTCCCCAAGGGCGTCCACGTCGAGATCCCGCTGCAGGCCTACTTCCGGATCAACACGGAGAACATGGGCCAGTTCGAGCGCACGCTCATCATCGCCGACGAGGGCTCCTACGTCCACTACGTCGAAGGCTGCACGGCCCCGATCTACAAGACGGACTCCCTCCACTCGGCGGTCGTCGAGATCATCGCGAAGAAGGACGCCCGCGTCCGCTACACGACGATCCAGAACTGGTCGAACAACGTCTACAACCTCGTCACCAAGCGCGCGATCGCCGAAGAGGGCGCGACGATGGAATGGGTCGACGGCAACATCGGCTCGAAGGTGACGATGAAGTACCCCGCGATCTGGCTGACCGGCGAGCACGCCCGCGGCGAGACGCTCTCCGTCGCCTTCGCCGGCGAGGGACAGCATCAGGACACGGGGGCGAAGATGGTCCACGCCGCCCCCCACACGCAGTCCTCGATCGTCTCGAAGTCCGTCGCCCGCGGCGGCGGTCGGGCCGGCTACCGCGGACTCGTCCACGTCTACCCGGGTGCCGAGGGATCGTCGAACAACGTCCTCTGCGACGCCCTGCTCGTGGACAACATCTCCCGTTCGGACACGTACCCCTACATCGACATCCGCGAGGACGACGTCACGCTCGGCCACGAGGCGACCGTGTCGAAGGTGAGCGAGGACCAGCTCTTCTACCTCATGTCTCGCGGCCTCGAGGAGACCGAGGCGATGGCGATGATCGTGCGCGGCTTCGTCGAGCCGATCGCCCGTGAGCTGCCGATGGAGTACGCCCTCGAGCTCAACCGCCTCATCGAACTGCAGATGGAAGGCGCAGTGGGCTGAGCCCGACTGCGACCTGACCTTCAAGGAGAATTTGTGACTGATACGACCAATCCGCTCGGCGTCTCCGAGCACTCGCACGGTGCCGGCGTCCACGTGCCCGACGCGAAGCGCGACGCACGCACGCGCAGCTTCTCTGTCGCCGACTTCCCGGTCCCGTCCGGCCGCGAGGAGGAGTGGCGGTTCTCGCCCGTGCGCAGGCTGAGCGACTTCTTCGCCGACGCCCCCACCGAGGCGAAGCTCACCGTCACCGGTGACCTGCCGGCCGGCGTGACCGTCGAGGAGATCTCGCTCGACGCCGCCCAGGAGCTCGGCATCCTCGAGCCCGAGGACCGCGCCGCAGCCGTCGCCGCGGAGCGCACGAGCACCGTGACGCACTACTCTGTGCCCGCCGACACCGAACTCGACGAGGCAGTCATCATCCACGCCGACGGCGCGGGCACGGACCTCGTCCACGGCCATGTCGTCGTCTCCGTGGGAGCGAACTCCAAGGCGACGATCGTCGTCGAACACGAGGGACTGACCCGGTACTCCGAGCTCGTCTCCCTCGTCGTCGGCGACGGCGCTGACCTCACCTTCGTCTCCCTGCAGCTGTGGGAGGACGGCTCCCAGCACCTGGGCCAGCACGATGCGATCGTCGGCAAGGACGCGAAGCTCAAGCACATCGTCGTCACCCTCGGCGGCGACGTCGTCCGCCTCAACGCCAACGTCCGCTACTCCGCCACCGGCGGGGAGGCCGAGCTCCTCGGCCTCTACTTCGCCGATGCCGGACAGCACCTCGAGCACCGCACGTACATCGACCACAACACCGCGAAGGCGACGTCGAACGTCATGTACAAGGGCGCTCTGCAGGGCAAGGATGCGCGCAGCGTGTGGATCGGCGACGTCCTCATCCGCCCCGAAGCGCTCGGCATCGACACATACGAACTCAACCGCAACCTCATCCTCACCGATGGGGCGCGCGCGGACTCGGTGCCCAACCTCGAGATCGAGACCGGCGACATCGAGGGTGCGGGCCACGCCTCCTCGACGGGCCGCTTCGACGAGGAGCACCTCTTCTACCTCATGTCGCGCGGGATCCCGGAGGACGTCGCCCGGCAGCTCGTCGTCCGCGGCTTCTTCAACGAGGTGATCCAGAAGATCCAGGTCCCCGAGATCGAGGACGTCCTCAGCGCGCGCATCGAGGACGAACTCGCCCGGAGCGTCCTGTGAGCATGATCGACGTCGCGGCCGCCGCCGACGTGGCCGCGGGAGAAGCCGTGCGGGTCGACGTCGTGGGCCGGGAGATCTGCCTGGCCCGCGACTCCGCCGGCGTCATCCACGCCATCGACGATCTCTGCACCCACGGCGAGGTGTCCCTGGCCGAAGGCGACGTCGAGGGCTGCGCCATCGAATGCTGGCTCCACGGCTCGCAGTTCGACCTCAACACCGGCGCCCCGCTGAGCCCCCCGGCCTTCGAACCCGTTGCGGTCTATGCCTGCGAAGAGGTCGCCGGCCGCATCCTCATCGACCCGAACACGACTGTGAACTGAAAAGGATAACCATGTCCAAGCTCAAGATCTCCGACCTGCACGTCAGCGTCAACACCGAGGCCGGCCAGAAGCCGATCCTCAACGGCATCAACCTCGAGATCGACTCGAACCAGACCCACGCGATCATGGGCCCCAACGGCTCGGGCAAGTCGACCCTCGCCTACTCCCTCGCCGGTCACCCGAAGTACGAGGTCACCTCCGGATCCGTCACCCTCGACGGTGAGGACGTCCTCGACATGACCGTCGACGAGCGGGCGAAGGCCGGTCTCTTCCTCGCCATGCAGTACCCCGTCGAGGTCCCCGGCGTCACCGTGACGAACTTCCTCCGCTCGGCCAAGACCGCCATCGACGGCGAAGCGCCGAAGCTGCGGAACTGGACGAAGGACCTCAAGTCGGCGATGGAGCAGCTGCGCGTCGACCCCGAGTTCGCGACCCGCAACGTCAACGAGGGCTTCTCCGGCGGTGAGAAGAAGCGCCACGAGATCCTCCAGATGGAGATGCTCAAGCCGAAGTTCGCCGTCCTCGACGAGACCGACTCCGGCCTCGACGTCGATGCCCTGCGCATCGTCTCCGAAGGCGTCAACCGGGTGCGTGAGACCACCGATGTCGGCGTGCTCCTCATCACGCACTACACGCGCATCCTCCGCTACATCAAGCCCGACTTCGTCCACGTCATCGTCAAGGGCAAGGTCGCCGAGGAGGGCGGACCGGAACTGGCCGAGCGCCTCGAGAACGAAGGCTACGACCGCTTCCTCTCCGCCGCGGTCTGATGTTCTCCCGGCTGCGCGGTGACTTCCCGATCCTCGAGACGAGGGTCGGGGAGTCACCGCTGACCTACCTCGACTCCGGGGCGACCTCACAGAAGCCCGAATGCGTCATCGACACATTCACGGAGTACTTCACGCAGCGCAACGCCGCCGTCCACCGGGGCGCGCACTCGCTGGCCGTCATGGCCACCGATGCGTTCGAGAACGGGCGCGCGGCCGTGGCCGGGCTCGTCGGGGGCGCCCCGGACCAGGTCGTGTGGACGAAGAACGCCACCGAGGCGCTCAACATCGTCGCACTCGGCATGGACCGGGCGAGCCACGGCTTCGGCGGTGAGGCCGCCAGCCGTTTCGCCCTCGGCGAGGGCGACTCGATCGTCGTCACCGAGATGGAGCACCACGCGAACCTCGTGCCGTGGCAGCAGCTCGCCGAGGCCACCGGCGCGCAGCTGCGGTGGATCCCGGTGACCGACGCCGGAGAGCTCGACCTGGCCGACCTAGAGACGATCGTCGATGAGACGACGAAGGTGCTCGCGTTCACGCATGTCTCCAACGTCCTCGGCACGATCAACCCCGTCGACCGGCTCGTCGCCCGTGCCCGCGAGGTCGGTGCGTACGTCGTCCTCGACGCGTGCCAGTCCGTGCCGCACATGCCCGTCGACTTCGCTGCCCTCGACGTCGACTTCGCGGCGTTCTCCGCCCACAAGGCGCTCGGGCCCACCGGTCTCGGCGTCCTCTGGGGGAAGTCGGAGCTCCTCGACGCGCTGCCGCCCGTGCTCACCGGCGGGTCGATGATCACGACGGTGACGATGGACTCAGCCGAGTTCATGTCCGCCCCCCAGCGCTTCGAGGCCGGCACCCAGCCGGTCGCCGAGGTCGCGGCCTTCGCCACGGCCATCGGCTACCTCGCCGAGGTGGGCCTCGACAAGGTTCTCGACCATGAGCGGGAGCTCGGTCGCCGCCTCCTCGAGGGGATCCGGGAGATCCCCGGGATCCGCATCCTCGGCGATGCCGAGGAGCGGATCGGGACGGTGGCCTTCGACGTCGACGGCGTCCACGCCCACGACGTCGGACAGTACCTCGACTCCAAGGGTGTGGCCGTGCGGGTGGGACACCACTGCGCGCAGCCGCTCCACCGGCGCTTCGGGGTGACCGCCTCGACGCGGGCGAGCACGTACCTGTACAACAACACCGACGACGTCGACCGCTTCCTCACGGCCCTGGCCGAGGTGCGCCCGTTCTTCGGGCTCACGGAGGAGAGCGCGGGAAGGCAGGCGTCATGACCACGCAGATGGAGCAGCTCTACCAGCAGGTCATCCTCGACCATTCGCGCTCGCGCATCGGCAACTCGGCCCTGCTCGGGGACTCGGCGACCGGACCCCATGGGTACTCCCACCAGGTCAACCCCACGTGCGGGGACGAGATCGAGCTCGAAGCGGAGCTGGGCGCCGACGGCACCGTGAGCGTGCGCTGGATGGGCGACGGGTGTTCGATCTCGATGGCCTCGGCGTCCGTGCTCACCGAGCTCGCCGCCTCGGCGACGGTCCCGGAGCTGCTCGAGATCGAAGCCGCCTTCCACGAGCTCATGCACTCCCGCGGAACCGGGGAGGCCGACGAGGAAATACTCGGCGACGCCGCAGCGTTCCAGGGAGTGTCGAAGTTCCCGGCGCGGATCAAGTGCGCCCTCCTGGCATGGATGGCGTTCAAGGACGCGCTTGGCCAGGCGCAGGCCGGCCAGGCGCAGGCCGGGACAGATGCGACAGCTGACAGCGCTTCAGCAGAGAACGAGGAGAAGTGATGCCCGAAGTCATAGACGCACCGCAGAACGCCAGCGTCGAAGAGGTCCGCGAAGCGATGATGGACGTCGTCGACCCCGAGCTCGGCGTCAACATCGTCGACCTCGGACTCGTCTACGGACTCACCGTCGAGGACGACGGCACCGCCGTCATCGAGATGACCCTCACCTCGGCGGCGTGCCCGCTCACCGACGTCATCGAGGACCAGACCGCCCAGTGCCTCGACGGGATCGTGCCCGCCTACCGCATCAACTGGGTGTGGATGCCGCCATGGGGTCCCGAGAAGATCACCGAGGATGGCCGCGAGCAGATGCGGGCGCTCGGCTTCAACATCTGAGGACGCGTCCCCGCGGGGACGTCTGAGACCACCGCCGAGGTGGGACCCCGGAACCGGGCGTCCCACCTCGGCGATGTGCGTGTGGGGGAGCGCACGAGCGGTCCTGTCTGCGCGCCCGGAGCGGACATGAAAGAATGGTCCGGGTCCGCCGACCGGCGGGACCGAGACTCTGCTGCCCGGGCTCAGACATCGAGGAGAACTCTGTGACGATCATCGCTGCCGCCGACGGCTCCGCCCTCGGCAACCCCGGACCGGCTGGGTGGGCGTGGTACATCGACGACGAGAGCTGGCGGGCAGGCGGATGGAAGAACGCGACGAACAACCGCGGTGAGCTCATGGCCGTCCTCGACCTCCTCGACGCGACCGCGGACACCGGTGAGGACCTCAAGGTCTTCTGCGACTCCCAGTACGTCATCAACGCGCTGACGAAGTGGATGCCCGGCTGGAAGCGCAAGGGCTGGAAGAAGGCCGACGGCAGGGAGGTCCTCAACCGCGACCTCCTCGAATCCCTCGACGCGGCGCTGACCGGCCGCGAGGTCGAGTTCGAATGGGTCAAAGGCCACAGCAACCATGCGATGAACGAAGCCGCCGACGACCGCGCGCGGGCCGCTGCGACCGCGTTCCAGAAGGGCACCCCGGTCCCGGAGGGTCCGGGATACGTCCCCGCGGGGACGCCGGTGAGCGTCGGTGCCGCCCTCGCCGAGGCGACCGCTGAGTCCGCGACGACCGTCGTCTCAACACGCGTGCCCGCCCACGTCGCCGACGCCCTCGTCTCCCGGGCCCGGGCCCGGGGAATCCACCCACAGGAATACCTGGCCGAGCTCATCGGCCGCAGTTTGGAGAGCGAATGATCCAGGCCTCCGGCCTCGAGGTCGCCGTCGGCGCCCGCACCCTCATGTCCGATGTCTCCTTCCGCGTCGACAAGGGCGACCGGGTGGGACTCGTCGGACGCAACGGCGCAGGGAAGACGACCCTGACGAAGGTGATCATGGGCGGTCACCCCGCCAATGCCGGATCCGTCTCGGTCTCCGGCACCGTCGGGTACCTGCCTCAGGATCCCCGCAGCGGCGACCTGCAGGCCACGGCCAAGGAGCGCATCCTCGGGGCCCGCGACCTCGACGTCCTTGTCAAGCGGCTGCGGAAGGCCGAGAGGCAGATGGCCTCACCCGATGCGGACGTCGCCGCGAAGGCGATCGACCGCTACCCGCGCATCGAAGCCGAGTTCGTCGCCGCCGGCGGTTATGCCGCCGAATCCGAGGCCTATGCGATCGCCGCGAACCTCGGCCTCGACGAGGACCTCGTCAACCAGGAGATCGGGACGCTCTCCGGCGGTCAGCGCAGGCGGGTCGAACTCGCCCGGATCCTCTTCTCCGCCCCGGACACGATGATCCTCGACGAGCCGACGAACCACCTCGACGCGGAATCCGTGCTCTGGCTGCGCGACTACCTCAAGGCGTACTCGGGCGGACTCATCGTCATCAGCCACGACCTCGACCTCATCGACGAAGTCGTCAACAAGGTCTTCTTCCTCGATGCGATGCGACAGACCATCGACATCTACTCGATGGGCTACCGCCTCTACCTCAAGCAGCGGGAGGACGACGAGCGGCGCCGGCGGCGGGAGCGCGCGAACGCCGAGAAGAAGGCCGCAGCGCTCACCGCCCAGGCGAACAAGATGATGGCCAAGGCGACGAAGACCGTCGCCGCCCAGCAGATGGTCAAACGCGCCGAGCGGATGCTCGCGGGCCTCGAGGACGAACGCAGCGCCGAGAAGGTCGCGAACCTCCGATTCCCGGCCCCCGCCGACTGCGGTCGCGTGCCGCTGACCGCCTCGGGTCTCTCCCGCAGCTACGGGTCGACGGAGGTCTTCACCGGCGTCGACCTCGCAATCGACAAGGGCTCACGCGTGGTCATCCTCGGCTTCAACGGTGCCGGCAAGACGACGCTGCTGCGTCTCCTCGCCGGTCTCGACGAACCCGACTCGGGTGAGGTCGTCCCCGGTCACGGACTCAAGCTCGGCTATTACGCGCAGGAGCACGAGACCCTCGACCTCGAACTCAGCGTGCTCGAGAACATGCGCCGGAACTCCCCGCACCTCGACGACACCGCGGTGCGCAACGTCCTCGGCTCGTTCCTCTTCTCCGGAGACGACGTCCACAAACCGGCCGGGGTCCTCTCCGGCGGGGAGAAGACGCGCCTGGCACTCGCCACGCTCGTCGTCTCGAGTGCCAACGTCCTCCTCCTCGACGAGCCGACGAACAACCTCGATCCGGCATCGCGTGAGGAGATCCTCTCCGCGATCCGCCGGTACGAGGGGGCGATCATCCTCGTCACCCACGATGAGGGAGCGGTCGCGGCCCTCGACCCGGACCGGGTCCTCCTCCTGCCCGACGGCGACGAGGACCTGTGGAACGACAGCTACCTCGACCTCGTCACCCTCACCTGAGCGATCTCACGGGCTGAGCCGGCTCACCGGCTGCGCGGTCTCACCGGCTGCGGAAGCGCTCCTCGAGCAGTTCGTCCTCGTCGGCTTCGTCGCGTCCGCGCGCACTCGGGGTGACGAAGCGGCCGCGACCGTATCGTGACCCGGGCTGGGTCATCTTCGCGCCCGCATCGAGGGCGGCCTTGTCGACGACGACGTACTCGGCCTCCCCGGCATCCGTGCCGAGCGCCTCAGCGGTCGCCCGGCGCTCACGCCTGGCCGAGATCGACACGGCGATGATGATCATGATCCCGAACGCGAACCACTGGAGCATGTAGGAGAGGTGGTTGCCGGGGTTGACGTCGGGTTCGGGCAGGGGAGTGAGCCCCGCGGTCGCGTCGACGTCGGCCTCCTCGGCGTAGACGTTGGCATACGCGTCGTCCATGCCGGGGATCCGGGCGGGATCGATCGCCTTGATCATCCCGGCGGGGTTGGTGTCCTCGGATCCGTCCTGGGCGATCTTGAGCCGAGCGGTGATCGTCTGCTCGCCGCTCGGGGCCTCGGGGACGGACTCGGCCTCGGGCACCCACCCGCGCACGACGGCGATCGTCTCCCCGCTGGTGAGCCGGAAGGGAACGACGACGTAGAAGCCGACCTTGTCGTTCACCGTCCGGTTGCGGGCGAGCACGGTGTCCGCGGTGAGGTACTGCCCGGTGAGGCTGACCGGACGCCATTCGTCGTCGGCATCGAGAGTCGCCGAGGTGGTCGGCAGGATCGCTCCGATGTCGACCGGGGCCGCGGAGTAGTTCGCATTGATCGTGTCGATCTCATGCTGGCGTTCGGCGCGGCGGTCCTTCTGCCAGAGTGCGAGGAACACGCAGGCGACGACGACGACGATCGTCATCGCGATGTACTTGAGCCAGCGGCTGCTGAGCAGGAACGAATAGCGGGACATCAGCCGGCGCCCTCCGGGATCTCGTCGATGGTCACGTCGGTGCGGTAGAAACCGCGCAGGGTGAGGAACTCACGCAGACGGTCGAGGTGCTCGTCGCACGCGAGCCAGACCTTCCGCCGCTCGGGCGTGTGCAGGCTCGGATTGTTCCACAGGATCGCCCGTGCGGCATCGGCTCGGCAGCCTTTGGCCGAGCATCGCAGTGCTTCCGTCATCGGCGCCCACCCGTGGCGTCGCCGGATCCGGGCCTCTCGTCGCGTCCACGCCCGTCGCCGGTTTCGCGCGCGTCGTCGAGGTCGCCCTCGTCGACGACCTCGCCGTCGATGTCGGCGGTGAAGAGGTGCTCGCGCCCGTCGTCGCCGCGGAAGGGCTGCGACGCCGCTGGACCCGCCTCAGCGTCCCCGGCCACCGTCGCACCGTCGACGACCGTCTCGCTATCGACGACCGTCTCGCCGTCGATGACGGTCGTCCCGTCCTCGCTGATCGTCTCCCCGCGTCCGGGAGGCAGCTGGGTGAGCGGGGCCGAGTCGATGAGCGCCGAGCGGTCGTCGCGGGTGCGCTCACGTCCCGCGTTGGCGAAGATCACAGCAGGGTAGGGCAGAAGGACCGCGCCGGCGACGAAGATCCACATGAGCACGTGCTGCGAGGCTGCGAATGCGAAATAGGCGGCAACGAAGCAGAGGGTGCGGATCGTCATCGTGATCGAGTACTTGATGATCCGCGACTTCATGTCGTCGTCGAGAGCAGTGTCTGCTGTCGTGATCTGCTGCGGGTGCCTGGACATAACCTTCTTCACTCGGGTCTACCTACAAAATCATACGCTTGCTTTGTGTGAGCATGTCGAGGTCGGACCAAACACGATAGGTTGGGTCTGTATCGTCGACCTACAGGAGAGAGTCCCGTGTCAGAACCCCGAGTAGTCCTCGTCACCGGAGGCAACCGCGGAATCGGCCGCACCATCGCCGAGGAGTTCCTCACCGCCGGAGACACGGTGGCCGTGACCTCGCGCAACGGCGACGCCCCCGACGGCGCACTCGCCGTGGCCGCCGACGTCACCGACGCCGAATCCCTCGACCGCGCCTTCACCGAGGTCGAGGAGAAGCTCGGACCCGTCGAGGTCGTCGTCGCCAACGCCGGCATCACCCGGGACAACCTGCTCATGCGGATGAGCGAGAACGACTTCGACGCCGTCCTCGACACGAACCTCGCCGGGGCCTTCCGCACCGTCAAGCGGGCGATCACGAACATGATCCGGGCGAAGAAGGGACGCATCGTCCTCATCTCCTCGGTCTCCGGCCTCTACGGAGTGCCCGGACAGTCCAACTACTCGGCGTCGAAGGCCGGCCTCGTCGGCCTCGCCCGTTCGATCACCCGTGAGCTCGGCTCCCGCGGCATCACCGCCAACGTCGTCGCTCCCGGCTTCATCCGCACCGACATGACCGATGAACTCGACGAGAAGCAGCGGAAGGAGTACCTGGCGACGATCCCCGCCAAGCGCTTCGCCGAAGCCGACGAGGTCGCCCGCGTCGTCCGCTGGGTCGCCTCCGACGACGCGTCCTACATCTCCGGAGCCGTCATCCCCGTCGACGGCGGCCTCGGCATGGGACACTGACAACCAACCTCCTCTGCGGCGCGACGAATCGCGTTCGCGGAGTACTGAACTGAGAAAGGACCGCAATGGGAATTCTTGAGGGAAAGCGCATCCTCGTCACCGGTGTGCTCACGGAGGCGTCGATCGCCTTCGCCGCCGCGAAGATCGCGCAGGAACAGGGAGCCGAGGTCATCCTCTCGAGCTTCGGCCGGCAGATGAAGATCACCCAGGTCATCGCCGAGCGCCTGCCCGTGACCCCGCGCGTCATCGAACTCGATGCGACGAACGAAGAGGACCTCGCGGCTCTGCCCGAGCGCCTCGAAGGCAACATCGACGGCATCGTCCACGCGATCGCCTTCGCCCCGAAGGACGCCCTCGGCGGCGTCTTCCTCGACACCCCGTGGGAGTCGGTGCAGGCGGCCATCCACGTCTCCGCCTACTCGCTCAAGGCGATCACCGTCGCAGCCCTGCCCGTGCTCAACCCGGGCGCCGGCATCGTCGGCCTCACCTTCGACGCGACGATCTCGTGGCCGGTCTACGACTGGATGGGAGTGGCCAAGGCCGCCTTCGAGTCGACCGCCCGCTACCTCGCGAAGTACGTCGGGGACACGGGCATCCGCGTCAACCTCGTCTCCGCCGGCCCGCTCAAGACGACCGCTGCGACCTCGATCCCCGGCTTCGAGACGCTCGAGGACATGTGGGGCGATCGCGCACCGCTGGGCTGGGACCAGAAGGACACGTCGGCCGCCGGCAAGGCGATCGTCGCGCTGGTCTCCGACTGGTTCCCCGCCACGACCGGCGAGATGGTCCACGTCGACGGCGGCTTCCACTCCACCGGAGCCTGAGGACCGCGCCATGCCAGTGCTCATCCTCGCCCGCCACGCGAAGGCGGAGGCTGACGGCCCCAGCGATTTCGAGCGGACCCTCAATGCGACGGGACTCGCCCAGGCGGTCGAGGCCGGCGCGGAGATCGCCGAGCGATGGACGCCTGAGGTGGCGATCGCCTCGGCGGCCAAGCGCACCGTCCAGACCGGTCAGGCCGTCGTCGAAGCCGTCAATCGACAGTCGGGGACCGACCTCGAGCTCACCGTCGACGAGTCCCTCTACGGAGGGGGAGTCGAGGACTGGATGGACGCGATCCGGTCGATCCCGGCGGGTGCCCAGTGCGCGTACATCGTCGGCCATCAGCCCACCGTCGCCGAGGTGATCGGCCACCTCTCCGCGGACGCGGGGGTGCCCGACGGGTTCCGTCCCTCCTCGATCGCCGTCTTCGACGTGTCCTCGTGGAACGTCGAACCCGGAAGCTTCCCGGTCCCCGAGATCCGCTCGTTCCGAGGGATCTGACTCAGAGGAACCTGAGCACCTCGCGCAGGTCCCGCCGGTCGATGGCGACATCGGCGGCGGCGACGAGCGCGGGCTTGCCGCAGAACGCGACCCCGAGCCCGGCCCGGGTGATCATGGCGATGTCATTGGCACCGTCACCGATCGCCACGGTCCGCTCGGGGTCGCAGTCGTATCGGGAGGTGAGCTCGGCCAGGATCGCGGCCTTCGCGCTCGGGTCGACGACCCGTCCCTCGGTCCGCCCGGTCAGACGCCCCTGATCGACCTCGAGGCCGTTCGCATGGACCTCGGTGATGCCGAGCGCCCCCGCGCGGGGCCCGATGATCGAGGTGAAGCCGCCGGAGACGAGCGCGACGACACCGCCTGCCTCGTGGACGGCTGCGACGAGCTCGGGTGCGCCCTCGGTCAGCGTGATGCGCTCACGGACCTCGTCGATGACGCTTTCGGGCAGCCCTTTGAGGAGGGCGACGCGCTCGGCCAGGGAGGCGGCGAAGTCGAGCTCACCGGCCATCGCCCGCTCCGTGATGTCGGCGACCAGGTCGCCGACCTCGGCATGCTCGGCGATGAGGTCGATGACCTCCTCGTTGATGAACGTCGAATCGACGTCCATGACGAGCAGCTGGACAGGGGCGGCAAGTGCGCGGGAGTCTCTCACCCCTTCATCGTAGCCACAGCCATGACGTAGGCGGCGGACGCCGGGTGAAGGCGAGACAGCAGGTCCCCGAAGACCGGAGGGGCGACGGTGGCAGGTGCCAGGACGGTGCGCATCCGTTCGTGGATGTCGAGGGCGGCGAAGATCGCCCGCGAATCCGCGTCGACGGGCAGCAGGGTCATGAGCGGATGGTCGTCGGAGAGATCGGACTGCCAGTCGCGCCACGGGGCCGAGCGCCACTCCTCGGGCACCTCGACCGTTTCGATGAGGCCCAGACCCTCCATGACGAGCAGGCGCAGGCGTCGCAGCGCCTCGGCGGGGGTGTCGACGCTCACGGGGCGGAAGACCGAGTCCCGGCACGCGATGACCTCGACATTCTCCTCGGCGCCGATGAGCATGATCCCCGCCTGATGGGCCCCGCGGTGGAGGACGACGGGGGCGGGGTGCCGGCCGACCCGGGCACGGTCGGCCTTGTCCACCGGCGGAGTCGTGTGCGGCAGCGAGGGATGCTGAAGGGCGAGCCGGGCGTGGGTGATCCCGGCGGCCTGTGCCGCGGCGGCGAAGAGGAGGAGACCGGTGGGGGTGTCGGTGCCGAGGACGGCGTCGGCGACGATGAGGGGAACCTCACGTCCCGCGTCGAGGAACGCTGCGCTCACCTCGTCGGGGGCGAGCGTTCCGGCCAGCCGATGGTTGACCGCCAGGGCGAGCAGGAGTGAGTCGAGTTGTGCGTCCATGTCGGACCAGAATAGACCCACCCCTGAGATAGAGTTGGGAGATATGAGTGATGTCCTGACTGTGGATAATGTGTCCGTGCGCCGGGGGACGAACTTCCTCCTCCGCGACTTCTCCCTCACCGTCTCCGAAGGCCAGCATTGGGTCGTGCTCGGACCCAACGGTGCCGGCAAGACGACGCTGCTCGAACTCGCAGCCGGGCGCATGCATCCCACGACGGGCAAGGTCGGCATCCTCGAGGAGCGCCTCGGACGCGTCGACGTCTTCGAACTGCGCCCGCGCATCGGCTACGCCTCGACGGCGCTGGCCGGACGGATCCCGAACTCGGAGGCCGCGCTCGACACCGTCCTCACCGCGGCCTACGGAGTGACCGGGCGCTGGGTCGAGGAGTACGAGGCGACGGACATCGACCGTGCCAAGGACCTGCTCTCCGCGTTCAACATCATGCACCTGGCCGACCGCACGTTCGGCACGCTCTCCGAGGGCGAGCGCAAGCGCGTCCAGATCGCCCGCGCGCTCATGACCGACCCCGAGCTCCTCCTCCTCGACGAACCCGCCTCCGGGCTCGACTTCGGCGGTCGGGAAGAGCTGCTCAGCGCACTCACCGAGATCCTCTCCTCGAAGTGGGCTCCGGCGACGATCATGGTCACCCACCACGTCGAGGAGATCCCGGCCGGGATCACCCATGCCCTCCTCCTCGGCGACGGGACCCCCGTGGCCGCCGGTCCGATCGATGAGACGCTCACGGCGGAGAACCTGTCGGAGACCTTCGGCATCGACGTCAAGCTCAGCCGCGACGGACAGCGCTTCCACGCCCGCTCGCAGTCCTAGGTCCGGCCGCAGCGCATGGAGGCCATGGAACTCTGGCAGATCGCCCTCATCGTCGCAGCCGGGGTAGGGGCCGGCGGGATCAACGCCGTCGTCGGCTCGGGCACCCTCATCACCTTCCCCGTGCTCGTCGCCTTCGGGGTGCCCCCGGTGGTGGCGACGATGAGCAACGCCGTGGGCCTCGTCCCCGGCAACATCGCCTCGTCCTTCGGGTACCGGGAGGAGCTGCGGGGCCAGTGGAAGCGGTTCGCCGGGTTCATCCCCGCCTCCCTGGCGGGCTCCCTCATCGGCGCCTACCTGCTCCTCCACCTGCCCGAGGATGCCTTCGAGACGATCGTCCCCATCCTCCTCGTCCTCGCGCTCATCATGGTCGTCGGCCAGCCCTCCCTCTCCCGCTACCTCAAACGGCGGGCGCTGCGCCGACGCGGGGAGGACCACGACGGTGACCTCGCCGAGGCTGAGTCCGGGGGTCTCTCGGTCGGGAAGACCGTGCTCGCGTTCGTCATCATCTTCCTCACCGCGATCTACGGAGGCTACTTCGCCGCGGCGCAGGGGATCATCCTCGTCGCGCTCCTCGGCCTCGTCCTCTCCGACGACCTGCAGCGGCTCAACGGGCTGAAGAACGTCCTCGTCCTCGTCGTCAACACGGTCTCGGCGACGACGTACATCATCGTCGGCCACGACCGGATCAACTGGACCGCGGTGGTCTGCGTCGCCGTCGGCTCGCTCATCGGCGGCTACCTCGGCGCGCGGATCGGCCGGAAGTTCTCACCCGGACTGCTGCGCGCCGTCATCGTCGTCCTCGGCCTCGTCGCGATCGTGAGGATCCTCACCCTGTGAATACCCCCGCCAAAGCCCCGCTCACCCGTGAGCAGATCATCGCCCGCGCCGTCGAGCTCGGCATCGCAGCCGAGCGCCTCCGCTTCTTCGAACCCGATGACCTCGCCGAGGCGACTGCGAGCGGGGGCGTGCTCGCCGACTACACATCGCTCACCGACGTCGCCCTGCGCAGCGTCCGCGAACCCGCGGAGGGGCTCTTCATCGCCGAGTCCTCGAAGATCATCCGCCGCGCCCACGCCGCCGGGATGACCCCGCGGTCGTATCTGACGAGCCCGAAATGGCTCTTCGACTTAGCCGACCTCATCGCGACGAACGACGCACCCATCCACATCGGCTCCGATGCCGCCGTCGAGGCGCTCACCGGCTTCCACCTCCACCGCGGGGCGCTGGCCGCGATGCACCGGCCCTCGCTGCCGCTCGTCACCGATCTCCTCGCCGAGGCGAAGCGCGTCGTCGTCATCGAGGACGTCGTCGATCACACGAACGTCGGGGCGATCTTCCGGTCGGCCGCCGCGTTCGGCGTCGATGCGGTGCTCGTCACCCCGCGGTGTGCCGATCCGCTCTACCGGCGGGCGATCCGGGTGTCGATGGGCACGGTGTTCCAGGTGCCGTGGACGAGGATCGACCCGTGGCCCGGCGGGGTCGAGACCCTGCGGCAGCTCGGCTTCCACGTCGCGGCCCTCGCCCTCGACGAGGACTCGGTCTCGATCCAGGAGTTCGCGGCCGCGGCGCCTGCGCGCACGGCTGTCGTCTTCGGCACCGAAGGAGACGGACTCGCGCGGGGCACGATCGCGGCGAGCGATTCGACGGTGATGATCCCGATGAGCGGGGGAGTCGACTCCCTCAACGTCGCCGCCGCCTCGGCGGTCACGTGCTTCGCCCTCCAGGGGGCGTGAGCCTCAGGCTTCCCGGACCTGAGCCCGCAGCCAGTCGAGGTCCTGGGCGTCGACGACGACGGAGCGACGCCGGGAGATCTGCGCCCACGCCTCGGCGAGGTGATCCTCGGTGAGTTCGACGGCGAGCTCCATCGGCGATGCTAAGTTCTCGGCCGCAGCTTCCTCACCGTCGAGGTAGACCGCTCTCTCGTCGGCTCTGCCGAGGTTCGCCGATCCGAGGAGCGCCCGCCGACCGACGAATAAGCAGTGGGTACGCAGCCGGTCGACGTGCTGGACCTGGACGTCGGCATCGAGGAGGAGTTGGAGGCCGTCGATCGAGAGACTCCCGCGGACGACGGCGACGGGATCGATCGTCGTCACCACCGCCCACGTCCGCGCGGATCCGGCGGCCGCCTCGGCGATGCGCTGACTGAACGCGTGGACGAAGCGCGGACTGGCGAGAATGACGTCCTCATCGGGATCGGCGAAGGCACGCTCGATCCAGGCCGCAGGATCGGTGATGAGGCGCATCGTTGAGCTCATGTCACCAGCGTACGCTCGCTCGTCGTCGATGGGGAGACCTCACATCCTCCCAGCCGAGTGCCGAAACGGCGGAGGCGGGAATGACGGGTGCGTGAACAGGGTGCGAACACTCGTCAGCCGCCGCCGTGCTCAGGCAGTGTGAGCAAGGGCGCAGACCCGGGACTGTATACAGTGGTGGGGAGCCGTCGCCGGGACCGTACCGGCGATGGCGGAGAGACCGGCGCTGTGGCAGCACAGGCGCCCCGAATGAGGAGATCAGTGGACCGCACGACACTTGCCCAGGCCCTGGAGACCGGACGCATCACGGGGGAGGTGGCGACACCGAGGGAGAACAACCTCGAGCACATCCGCCGCTTCCTCGCCGGGGAGAGGCAGTTCGACTTCGGTGTCGAACTCACCCGCGAGTGGGACTTCGACTCCGTCTTCGCCCTCATGGTCGATCGTGCCGGTCTCCGTCCGGACCCCGAGTTCACCTCGGGTGTCGACACGATCTCCACCGAGTCCTGCATCGCCGCCCTCGCCCGGCTTGCCGGCGCCATTGGCGACGTCGCCCGGGCAGGAGGGACCATCCTCTTCGCGACCGGTCACCCCGCAGGCCTCCTCCCCGTCCATATGGCCATCGCCGAGGCGGCCGAAGCCCACGGTGCCCGCATCGTCCGCCAGGTGGGGCAGGTCTCCGTGCCCGGGATCGGCGGGGACTGCCGCGAACTCAACCGGGTGTGGCTGTGGCACCTCCACGGGGGCACCCCGCACACCCACCTCGCCGAGCCGATGCACGCCCTCCTCGATGACCTCGACCGTCGCGGTGAACCCCGCCCCGACCTCATCGTCGCCGATCACGGGTGGGCTGGTGCCGCCTCGGCGCGGGGACTGCGGACCGTCGGCTACGCCGACTGCAACGATCCGGCGCTCTTCGTCGCCGAGGATCAGGGCGCGATCGAGACGACCGTGCCCCTCGATGACGACGTCAACCCCTACCTCTACGGACCGCTCATCGAGTTCGTCCTCGAACAGGCCGGGCTCGACAGTGCGCCCAGTCGGGAAACGACGGTCGCCGCGCGCTGAGACCCGGCGTCTCAGCCGATCTCGACGGCGAGACCGTCGATGACCTCGGCGCCGGGCAGGGACGCGAGCGTAGGCCCAGAGAGCAACAGCTTCGACCCGCGGATGCCGGAGCCGATGATGATCTCATCGGCTGCGGCGACGCGGGAGTCGATGAGGACGCGGTAGTCCTCCGGCAGACCGATCGGGCCGATGCCGCCGTACTCCATGCCCGACTCGCCGACCGCGCGGTCCATCGGCAGGAACGAGGCCTTGCGGACGTCGAGGAGCTTCTTCACCCGCTTGTTGACGTCCGCCCGCGTATCGGCGAGGACGAGGCAGGCAGCGATCCGCTCCTCACCGCTGCGGGCACCGGCGACGAGGACGCAGTTCGCCGAGGTCTCCGGCCCCAGGCCCGTGGCATCGAGGAGTGCCGCGGTGTCGGCGATCTCCGGATCGATCGCGAAGACCTCGACCTCACCCGTGACGGTGGGCAGAGCTGCGGCGGTGGAGGCGGCCATGAGCTCGGGCGCGGAAGAGGCGGGACGGACATCGAACTGGGCGCTCAGACGCGCCCGCGTGGGTGAACCAGTGGTCATGGAAGCAGTCTAGGAGACACCGGTGAGTCGGAGGGCCGGGTGTCGAATCGCTTTGCGTGCCCGCGTCGGTTAGACTGGACTGTCGGTTCGCGTCCGGTTCCTACGGCGTGAAGCGTTTTCAGCAGACGAATTCGGGCACTGGCAGATGGGTTGGACCCATACCAGGCGCCTGAGCGGATTCAGCAAAGGTAAGAATATGAAGAAGGACATCCACCCGGAATACGCGCCGATCGTGTTCAACGACCTCGCCTCCGGAACCAAGTTCCTCACTCGCTCGACCGCGAAGAGCGACAAGACCATCGAATGGGAAGACGGCAACACCTACCCCGTCATCGACGTCGAGATCTCCAGCGCCTCGCACCCGTTCTACACGGGCAAGCAGCGCATCCTCGACTCCGCCGGTCGCGTCGAGAAGTTCAAGGACCGCTACAAGGGCTTCGGCAAGCGCTGATCACCCGCGGTCCCGACCGCACAGCTCTGACAACCGCCCCGCGCACCGAAAGGTGCGCGGGGCGGTTGTGTGTTGCCAGGCGTCCCCGCGGGGACGCCTGGCCGACGACCGTGTCTCCGCGTCCCCGCGGGGACGCGTGGATCAGCTGAGAGAGACGACCACCTCGGCGGACGGAGACGTCCGGGCGGCGGGGTGGAACAGGGACGAGACGCCGGTGGCGTTGTCCAGGCTCGCAGCGATCCCATGCGCCACGGTCTCCTTCGCCTTGACCACGGCGTCGGTGATCGACAGGCCCGTGGCGATGCCGGCGGCGATCGACGAGGCGAACGAGCATCCTGCGCCGTTGACGAGCTTTTCGTTGACCTTGCGCGAGCGCAGCGTCGTCACCGTCTCACCGTCGAAGAGGATGTCGATCGCGTCCTCACCGGCCAGGCGCGCACCGCCCTTGACGACGACGTTCTTCGCGCCCTGACCGTGGATGATCCTCGCGGCTTCGATCATGCCCTCGACCGAGTCGATGGGCTCGAGACCTGCGAGGACGGCCGCCTCTTCGAGGTTCGGGGTGATGACCGTGGCCAGAGGCACGAGGTTGTCGACGAAGAGGTCCTTGAGGTCGACCATCGACCCTGAGCCCTTGCACACGAGGACGGGGTCGAAGACGTAGGGGAGCTCGTTGGACTTGAGGTCCTCGGCGAGGACGAGGGCGGACTCGACGGAGCCGAGCATGCCCGACTTGATCGCGTCGAATTCGTGGATGGCGAGCGCCGAGCCGAGCTGACGGTTGACGACCTCGGGCTCGATGAAGTCGATCGCGTGACCGAACTCGTTGTCGGGGTCGAAGGTGACGATGCAGGTGACGACGGCGGTGCCGAAGGCACCGTACTCCTCGAACATCTTCAGGTCGGCTTCGAGTCCGGCACCGCCGGAGACGTCGGAACCGGCGATCGTGAGCAGCTTGGCGGTCATGGTGGTCCTTTCACGGGAGACTTCTCGCGAGAAGTCTACGCGCCCGCGTATCCGTGCTGGCGCCATGCCTCGTAGATCGCGATCGACGCCGAGTTCGCGAGGTTGAGCGAGCGGCGGCCAGGCAGCATCGGGATCCGCACCCGCAGGTCGACATGGTCGTCGTCGACGACCTCGGCGGGCAGACCCGTCGACTCCTGCCCGAAGAGGAGGACATCCCCGTCCTCGTAGGCAACCTCGGCGAAGGAGTCGGTCGTGTGCGTCGTGAACGCGATGACCCGACGTTGACCCAGGGTCTGCCACAGGTGATCGAGGTCCGGGTGGACGGTGACGTGGGCGAGGTCGTGGTAGTCGAGTCCGGCGCGACGCAGCTTCGCGTCCGTGAGGTCGAAGCCGAGGGGTTCGACGACGTGGAGGTGCGCGCCGGTGACGGCGGCGAGCCGGATCGCGTTGCCGGTGTTGCCGGGGATCTCCGGGGTGTGGAAGACGATGTCGATGCTCATATGTCGACCATCATCTCATCCGTTCGGGTCGACTCCGTCCTCGTGTGTCAGTAGTGATCCTCGCCGAGGCGGTCGCTCGTCTCAAGGCGCACGAGCACGTACCCCTGCGGGGTCGATTCCGGGTAGCGGCCGGCTGTGTCGGGTTCGCGCTCCATCCGGGTGACGAGTGAGAACCCGTGGGCGGTGAGGACAGCGACGACGTCGTCGATGCTGCGGCGGTGGAAGTCGAGGTCGACGTCGTAGCCGGCGAGGTCGGAGAAGTGGTCGACCGAGTCGCCGAGCTGGAACGCCAGCTGGAAGTACCCGCCGGGGCGCAGGACCCGCGCCGCCTCGGCGATGACCCGGTCGAGACGGTCATCGGGGATGTGGATGAGTGAATACCACGCGAGTGCTCCGGAGAAGCTGTTCTCCGGGTAGGGCAGGCACGTCATCGATCCGGTGGTGAAGCTGAGGTCGGAGTAGAGCTGGGAGGCTTGGGCGATCATCTCCGGGGAGAGGTCGAGCCCGGTCGCGTCGAGGCCGAGGCCGGTGAGGAAGGCCGTGATCCGGCCGGGGCCGCACCCGAGGTCGATCGCCTCGGTGTGTCCGGTGGCGAGGACGAGCTCGGCGAAGGCGCCGAGGACGGCGCGGTCGTGGGGTTTGGCGGTGAGTTCGGCGGAGACCCAATCGGTGTAGGCCTGCGCGATCGCATCGTAGGAGTCGCGGGTCGGGGTCTCGTAGTCGGCGGTGCTCATGGGATGAGCCTAGACGGTGCCCGGCTCTCTGTCCCACGATCCGGCCGAAGAACCGTCGGCAACATGCGCGGCGTAGACGTTCGTCTTCCACTCAATGACCTCTCGGCACTCCTCGAGCGCGCGGATCTGAGCGTCGACTCGTTCGCGGTGGTCGTTGAGGATCCGGAGACGGTCGTGTTCGTTGCCCGGTCCCTGGCGGACCAGGGAGGCGAAGCGCTGGAGTTCGGTCAGTGGCATGCCGGATTCGCGGAGGCGGACACAGACCTGCAGCC
The DNA here is from genome assembly GCF_050562175.1 of Brevibacterium sp. K72. Classification (NCBI taxonomy): domain Bacteria; kingdom Bacillati; phylum Actinomycetota; class Actinomycetes; order Micrococcales; family Brevibacteriaceae; genus Brevibacterium; species Brevibacterium sp. K72. The sequence goes on along the minus strand of NZ_CP191582.1, from coordinate 2,972,425 downwards.
ATTCGAGGTCGGCAGCGGTGTAGATGCGTCGACCGCTCGGCGACCTGTCGACGGGGGCGATGAGAAGATCCATCCGCTCGTAGTACCGCAGGGCGTGCACACTCATTCCCGTTTGCTCGGCCACGTCGCCGATCGTGTACGTCGTCGCTTCGCCGTGGTCACTCATCGTCGTGCTCCCATCCCTTGACCTCGAGTTCACTCTAGCTCGTAGTGTCGTGGCATGACTCACAGTGAACAGACTCCGATCGGAGTGGAATTCGGCGCCTCCTCCACCGCCGACGAGGTGCTTGACGGTATCGATATGGGCGGAACGACTGCGGTGGTCACCGGTGGCTATTCCGGTCTCGGTTTGGAGACGACACGGTCGCTGGCCAGGGCGGGCGCCCGCGTGATCGTCCCTGCACGGCGTATGGACGCAGCCCTATCGGCTGTCGGCGCTCTGAGTGGTGTGACGGTGATCCCCATGGACCTGGCCGACCTCGACAGCGTCCGGAGCGCCGCCGAACGGGTGGCCGCCGAGACCGAGCGGCTGGAGCTGCTCATCACGGCAGCCGGAGTGATGGCGTCGCCGGAACGACGGGTGGGCCCGGGCTGGGAAAGCCAGTTCGCGATCAACCACCTGGGGCATTTCGCGCTCATCAACCGTCTCTTTCCCCTTCTGGCAGACGCCGATGACGCGCGCGTCGTCACCTATTCCTCGGTCGGCCATCACCTCTCTGACATCCGGTGGGACGACATGTACTTTGGGACCGGCTACGACAAGTGGCTCGCCTACGGTCAGGCGAAGACCGCGAACGTGCTCACCGCCGTCCACCTCGATGCTCTCGGTCGCACGAGTGGTGTCCGGGCGTTCTCCCTGCATCCGGGTTCGATCATCACCGGCCTGCAGAGGGACATGACGCGTGCTGAGCAGGTCGAACGCGGATGGATCGATGAGAACGGCACGGTCATCGGCGCGGGATTCAAATCTGCCGCGCAAGGAGCTGCAACCGGGTTGTGGGCGGCGACGTCACCCGCGCTCGAGGGCCGTGGAGGGCTCTACTGCGAAGACTGCGATGTCGCGCCTGTGGCTGCCCCCGGCTCGCCGATCGAGGACGGCGGAGTGCGCGAGTACGCACTCGATGCTCACGCCGCGGAACGTCTGTGGCGTGAGTCGGCGAGACTGACCGGAGTCGATGCTTTCGGCACCGGTGCGCGCTGAACGCGTCTTGGCGGGGACGTCAGATCCCCTGATGCGTCCCCGCGGGGACGCGTCGTGATGTGTGGGACCGGGCGAGCGCCTCGGCGAGATCGATAGGATGGTTCGAGGACATCCGCCGAGGTGAAGGGACCCAACCGTCACATGCGCACCGAACAGCAGGCACTCAAGGTCTCCCTCGCAGCGATCCTCCTCGTCTCCGTGCTCGGCATCGGGTTCGGTCTCGTCTCGGGGTCGTTCGCGATCCTCTTCGACGGGGTGTTCTCACTCATGGACGCGGTGATGTCCGTCGTCTCCCTCACCGTCGCAGGCCTCATCTCCCGGTCCGTGGCGAATCGGCTCTCGGTGCGTACCCAGAACGCGTTCACGATGGGCTTCTGGCACTTCGAGCCGATCGTCCTCCTCGTCAATTCCGTGCTCATGATGGGGGTGGCCGCGTACGCGCTCTTCCAGGCGGTCTCGGCGCTGCTGAGCGGGGGACGGGAGGTCGACTTCGGCCCCGCCGTCGTCTACGCCGCGGTCGTCGTCGTCATCACCGTGGTCATGGGTGTCCTCGAACACCGGGCGAACCGGCGCATCGGCTCGGAGTTCGTCGCCATGGACGTCAAAGGCTGGATCATGGCCGGCGGAGTCACCGGCGCCCTGCTCATCGCCTTCGTCATCGGCATGATCATCGACGGCACCGAGGCGGAATGGTTCATGCCCTACGTCGACCCGGCCGTCCTCACCGTCGTCGCCCTCGTCCTCATCCCCGTTCCCTTCTCGACGCTGCGCAAGGCACTGTCCGAAGTCTCGCTCGTCACCCCTCCAGGACTGCGGAAGGACGCCGAGGCGGTCGCTGAGGACGTCAGTGCCGCCGAAGGATTCGACGACTACCGGGTCTATGCCGCGGCACAGGGACGGTCCCGAACGGTCGAGATCGTCTTCTACGTGCCCAAGGGCCTGCCGCCGCGGGCACTTGAGGACTGGGACCGCATCCGCGACACCGTCGAAGGCCGCCTCGGCGGGGACGATCCCCATGCGTGGATCACCGTGTCCTTCACCACGAAGGACGCTCCGGCCGTTTCGACGTAAGACTGCGGCTGGCGCGTCCCTGCGGGGACGTGCGACCGCGATGCGAGAGCGTCCCCGCCGGGACGCCGCGTCTCCTCACCTGCACAAACGAAGATGAATCGAAGAAGTGTCTCCTTCGAGTGCGCTGATCTTTCGACGATCGGGCTTTCTATGTCAGTGCCGACCTCTACCGTGGATGCAAGGTTCGACCGCCACGGGGGCGAATGAACCGCAGCGGCCGAGGGGAAGGTGCCGACATGGACGAGGCGATCGGATTGGATCAGACGGTGTCGACAGCGGCGTCGACGACAGAGCCGAATGCAGACCGGACGGCGTGGAAGGAAGGCGGGGGAGTCGGTGCGGGGTATCCCGAGGGAGGCCGCGGTCGGAAGCACAGTGAACCGTATCAGCCCGTAGATTCCGTATCTACCGTATTCGGCGGATCGACGTCGCCGGGCAAACCCGTCATCAACCCCTTCGATCCGCGACCGGTCGCCGACGACGCCGATCCCGCGGAGTCCAACGACGGCCTCCATGCGCTCACAGGCAGTGAGATCGTCTCCGACATCCAGGCCAACATCGCCTGCGTCGCCCACTGCCAGGCGCGGATCATCGCCCTCATCGACGAGGCCGAGCGCAGAGACCTCTGGGCGCAGTGGGTGGGGGTGAAGAGCCTGCCCGGCTGGGTCATGCACATCGCCTCGGTGAGCGCCCACACCGCACGGGAGTATGTCAGGGTGATGTACGCCCTGCGCAGGATGCCGCGCGTCAAGAAGGGTCTGAGCGAGGGAGACCTCAGCTACTCGAAGGTGCGGGAGGTCTCCCGCCTCGTCGACCGGATCCCCGATGAGGATGCCGCGCGCCTGGCGAAGGTCGGCACCGGCGCGCAGGTCAGCGTCGTCTCACGCAACTATCGGAAGCTCAGCGCTGCCGAGGAGACAGGTGAGCTTCCGCGGTGCCTGCCGCAGGACGACGTTCTCATCTGCACGGCCGGCCCCGGTCGGACCCGCATCGTCATCGACCTCCCCGAAGACGATGCGGCCGAGATCGTCACGATGCTCGCGGCCGTCCGGCGCATCATCGAGCGCAGAGACGCCGAGGCGCAGCGCCGCGCCGACGAGGCCGCTGATGGCGGCGGTGCGCCCCGGCGTCGCGAGCGGATCCCGCAGACCGCGTGCCTCATGGAGATCGTCCGCGCTTTCCCGCACGCGCAGCCCTCGGGTGCCGTCGACCTCGATCGGGCGCGCATGCTCGTCCACACCTCCGCCGAGGTGCTCGTCCGCTCCGGTGCCGCCCTCCTCGCGTCCGAGTCCGACTGTCCCGACAGCGTCCCCGCGGGGACGCCGGATGACGACGACGTCCCCGCGGGGACGTCGGAAGGGTTCGATCCGGACGCTGACGACCCCGGCCGTGCCGACGAGACGTGTCGGATCGACGGGTTCGGCGGCATCACCGCCGCCACGGCCCAGCGTCTGGCCTGCGAAGCACTTGTCAGCGGGATCATCAAGGACGAGTCAGGCGATGTGCTCAGGCTCGGCCGATCGAAGCGGCTCGCGAGCAGGCGGCAGCGGATGGCGCTGAGCGCGCGCGACGTCGGCTGCCAGTTCCCCGGCTGCCTCGCCCGGAGAGGCTGCGAGGCCCACCACATCCGGCCGTGGTCGCAGGGCGGGGCGACCGATCTCGACAACCTCATCCTGCTCTGCCGCTCCCACCACATCGCCGTCCATGAGCACGGCCTGAGGATCGTGCGGACGACAGCCTCGTTCTCGGGAGCGCTCGAAGGGGCGCCGGCGTTCGCGTTCCTCCTGCCCGACGGCGCTCAGCTCCTCGCGTGTGAGGAGGAGGATCCCTTCCACCGGGTCTTCGATACCGCGCGGCTCGGCGAGGTCGTCGAGGCGGTTGAGAAGGCGACCGAGAATGCCGATCCGAGCACCCTCGGCGGGGGCTACGGTTTTGACCTGGGCAATTGTCTGGCATGGATGTTCGAAGCGGAAGCGCGACACGCCCGAGCGAACGAAAAGGTCGCCTGAATCTTGCCTATTTCGAACACCAGTTCGATAATAGATGTCATGTCCGCAGCACCACTCATCGAACAGCTCAGCCGGGAGATGGGGATCTCCACGGCAACGTCCCTGTTCGACGGCCATCCGCCTCGACCCGTGCATCCTGTGCTCGCGCCGATGTTCCGGCGTGGCGGCCTGCCGCGTGGAGAGATCGTCTCCTTCACCGGCGGACAGTCGCTGACCTGTGCTCTGGCAGCGATCGCCGCGTCGACCCAGGAGCAGAAGTGGTGCGCCGGGATCGGCCTCGGTGAGCCCGCAGTGTCCTCGATCGCCGACCTCGGCATCGACCTCGGCCACTTCGTCAACCTTGCGACCCCGCCTCAGGACTGGCTGCGGGTGGCCTCGATCCTCATCGAGTCCTTCGACATCCTCCTCATCGACCCTGCCTACCTCCCGAGCCCGGGGGAGCGTGCCCGACTGCTCGCGAAGGTGCGCGAGAGGAAGATGAGCGTCATCAGCCTCAGCCCGCTGTCGGGCAGCACCGAGCAGATCGAGATCACCGGTCTGCGCTGGTCGGGCACCGATCACGGTCGCGGACGGCTGCGCTCGTGCCTCGTCGAAGCCCGCTCGCAGACCGGCGTCCACCGCTTCCTCCTGCCCGGTCCCGACGGAACCCCCGCTGAGGTGTCGGAGACGGAGAGGCCGGTGATCCGCAGTGTCGGCTGATCCCACGCGCACCCTTGTCCTCACCGTTCCCGACTGGCCGGCGGTCGCCGCTGCCGTCGAGCACGAACTCAGCCCGGGCGCCCCGGTCGCCGTCCTCCACACGGGCCGGGTCATCGCCGCCAACGCCCCGGCCCGGGCCGCGGGCATCGCCATCGGCAACAACAAGCGGGCCGCGGGATACCGCTGCCCTGAGGCCCGGGTCCTTCCGTGGGACGAAGACGTCGACAACCGTCACTTCTCCGCCGGGGTGGGCGCGCTCGAGGACCTCGTCGCCCGCTTCACACTGCTCAGCCCGGGAACCCTGGCGATTCCCCTCGATGCGCTCCGGCACGGCTACCCCGATGAGGCCGCCGCCGTCGAAGCCCTCGTCTCCGCCCTCGTGCCGGCGACCGGCTGGGAGTTCTTCCCCGGCATCGCCGACACCGTCTTCGCCGCCCGCATCGCCGCCTCCCAGGCGAGCCGGATCGAACCGGGGGAGACCGTCGAGTTCCTCGCCGCCCAGCCGATCACCGCCCTCGAGTCAGCGGACGGGGACTGGGCGGAGCTCATCGACGTCTTCACCCACCTCGGGCTGCGCACTCTGGGGGCGCTCGCAGCACTCGACGCGGTCGACGTGCTCTCCCGGTTCGGCCCGCAGGGACGGCGCGCGCACGACCTCGCCTCGGGACGGGACGAAGCACCGCTGCGCGACCACACCCGGGCCGAGGACCTGTGCGTCGAGAGCGCACTGGAGACCCCGACGACCCGCAGCGACACACTCGGCTTCCTCGCCCGACAGCTCGCCGCCGACCTGCTCGGCCGCGTCCGCGGCAGCGGACTCGTGTGCACGCAGGTGACGATCGACCTCCTCGCCGCCGGTGGACAGTCCTCGAGCCGGACCTGGCGGATCGAGGACATGAGCGAGAACGCCATCGCCGACCGCCTGCGCTGGCAGGCCGAGGGGTGGCTGGCCAGTGTGGGCAGCGGGAATTCCGGACGCGGTGGGGTCGGCAGCACCGCCGGCGGCGGCAGTGCCGTCGGACGCGGGAGCACCGGGGAAGACGCGGACGACCCGGGCCCGGATCCCGAGGACTTCTCCGAGGAGGGAATCACCGCGCTCGGCCTCACCGCCGCCGAGCTGACGACCCCGATCGGGGCGACGCGCAGCCTCTTCGATGAGAACACCGGGCAGATCACGCACACCCTCGAGCGTCTGCAGGGACTCTTCGGCCCCGACTCCGTACTCGTGCCCGGACTCCAGGGCGGGTGGGATCCGGCGGAGACGAACCTCTGGACCCCCTGGCAGCAGACGGCGTGCCCGACCCGCAACCCGCAGGCGCCGTGGCCGGGTTCCCTCGGGGCACCCCGGCCCACCACCGTCGACCATGTCGCCGTCGACGTGTTCTCAGCCGGGGGAGGACCGGTCGACGCCCGTCCGTCCGGGCTCGCGCAGCCTCCTCGCGCGATCCGGTTCCCCACCGGCACCACCGAGGCGATCGTCGACTTCTCCGGATCGTGGCCCATCGAATCCGGGTGGTGGGATCCCCAGCGGGCGACGTACCGGACCCGTCTGCAGGTCGTCACCGAGTCCGGGCGTGCGCTGCTGCTGAGCAAGGAGTCCGGCCAGTGGTATCTCACAGGGGAGTACCGCTGATGGGATTCAACAATCCGCGCACCCCGTGGTCGGAACTCGCCCGCCGCCTCGAGGGCAGAACAGCATCGAAGGGCACGCCTGCGGGCACAGCGCCGGAGGGCACGCCCGAGAGCCCCGTGGCGGACGCCCCCGCCGGGAACCGGGCGGGGACGAACACCCGCCCGGTCGACAAGGACGCCGACGGCTCCGACGCTCCGGCCTTCTCCCGCCCCGACCGCTACCCGGTCTCCGTGGGCCCGCGCGGCCCCGACTCCATCTCCCGCTACCCGGGGTCCCTCGGCAGCGGCACCCCCGGTCCGATCCTCCTGCCCTCGCGCACCCGCCCGTGGGCGGAGCTGCATGTGCACTCCCAGTTCAGCTTCCTCGACGGGGCCTCCGACCCTGAGGATCTCGTGACCGCCGGGGCCGCCGCCGGCCTGAGCGCGATGGCCCTGACCGACCACAACGGCCTCTACGGTGCCGTCCGCTTCGCCCATGCCGCAGCCTCGGTGGGGCTGCCCACCGTCTTCGGCGCCGAACTCTCCCTCGGCCTGACCGAGAAGATCCCCGGACAGACCGACCCCGAGGCGACCCACCTGCTCGTCCTCGCCCGCGGGGTCGAGGGCTACCGCAGCCTCTCGGCCGCGATCACCGAGGCCAACCTGCGCGGGGAGAAGAACCGTCCCGTCTTCGACCTCGAGGACCTCGGGGCCAGGAGTGCGGACTGGATGATCCTCACCGGCTGCCGCAAGGGACCGCTGCGCCGGGCGCTGAGCGACCCCGACGGCGGCCTGAGCGCCCTACGCCGGCTCATCGGACTCTTCGGCGCCGACTCCCTCGCCGTCGAACTCAGCCGCGACGGCACCCCGGACGACGACGAGAGGCTGCGCCACCTCGGCGAACTGGCATCTCGGACGGGCCTGCCGACGATGGCGAGCAGCAACGTCCACTTCGCGACCCGGGCGCACTGGCGTTCGGCACAGGTGCGCGCCTCCATCCGCTCCCGGCGTCCCCTCGACGACCTCGCCGGCTGGCTGCCGACGACCGCGGAGCACCGCATCCACTCAGGGGAGGAGATGGCCGCACGCTTCCCCGCCGAGTCGCTTGAGACCGCGGTGCGGATCGGCACGGACTGCGCCTTCACCCTCGAGACCGCGCGTCCCGACCTGCCGCGCGCTCCGATGCCCGATGACCGGGAGGCCGAGGAGTACCTGCGCGAACTCGTCACCGACTGCGGTCTGCGCCGCTACGGCACCCGCGCCCAGCACCCCCGGGCCTGGGAGCAGCTCGAGAAGGAGATGGACATGATCGCCCGGCTCGGCTTCTGCGGGTACTTCCTCATCGTCCACGACATCACGAGCTTCTGCCACCGGGAGTCGATCTTCTGCCAGGGCCGGGGTTCGGCGGCGAACTCCGCGGTCTGCTACGTCCTCGACATCACCGCCGTCGACGCCGTCAAGCACAACCTCCTCTTCGACCGGTTCCTCTCCCCGGACCGCAAGGGGTATCCCGACATCGACATCGACATCGAATCGGGCAGGCGCGAAGAGGTCATCCAGTACGTCTACGACCACTTCGGGCGGGACCGGGCGGCCCAGGTCGCCAACGTCATCACCTACCGGGCGAAGTCGGCGATCCGGGACTCCGCCTTCAGCCTCGGCTTCGCCCCCGGCCAGCAGGACGCGTTCTCGAAGTCGAGCAACCGCTGGTCGACCCTGCCCGAGGCCGAGGACTCCCCGGTGCCCGCGCAGGTCCTCGACGTCGCAGGCGACCTGCTCGGCTCACCCCGCCACCTCGGCATCCACTCGGGTGGGATGATCCTCGCCGACCGTCCCATCGGGGAGGTCGTGCCCATCGAGCACGCGACGATGGACCACCGCACCGTCGTCCAATGGGACAAGGACGACTGCGCGGCGATGGACCTCGTCAAGTTCGACCTCCTCGGCCTGGGCATGCTCACCGCCCTCCACGAGATGGTCGACCTCGTCGCCCGGCACACCGGAGAGCGCATCGACCGGGCGCTCATCGACGACGAGGACGAGGAGGTCTACGCGATGCTGCGCCGCGCCGACGCCGTCGGCGTCTTCCAGGTCGAGTCCCGCGCCCAGCTCGCGACCCTGCCGCGGCTGAGACCCGAGAACTTCTACGACCTCGCCGTCCAGGTCGCCCTCATCCGTCCCGGGCCCATCCAGGGTGGATCCGTCCACCCCTACATCCGCAGGCGGCAGGGCCTCGACCCGATCGAATACCTCCACCCGCTGCTCGAGAAGTCCCTGGAGAAGACGTGCGGGGTGCCGCTGTTCCAGGAGCAGCTCATGCAGATGGCCATCGACGTCGGCGGCTTCACCGGAGCCGATGCCGACCGGCTGAGGCAGGCGATGGGCTCACGCCGCTCGGAGAGGAGGATGGCCGAACTCGCGGAGAAGTTCCGCACCGGCGCCCGGGCCAAGGGGGTCGAAGCCGAGACCGCGGAGGCGATCTTCTCGACCATCGCCGCGTTCGCCAACTACGGGTTCCCCGAATCGCATGCGATCAGCTTCGCCAACCTCGTCTACCAGTCGGCGTGGTTCAAGTTCCATCACCATGCGGCGTTCACCGCCGGTCTCCTGCGCGCCCAGCCGATGGGCTTCTACTCCCCGCAGTCGCTCATCGCCGATGCCCGCCGGCACGGCGTGCCGATCCTGCCCGTCGACGTCGCGCGTTCGAACTCCGGCAGCGACTTGGAGCGCACCGAGACGGGGGAGCTGGGGATCCGTCTCGGGCTCACCGAGGTCTCCCACGTCGGCTCCTTCGCCGAGGTGATCGTCGCCGAACGCGCGAACGCTCCCTTCGCCTCGGTGGCCGACCTCGCCGAACGCACCGGGATCGGCAAGCAGGCCCTCGAATCGCTCGCGACCGCAGGCGCCCTGGCCGGCTTCGACCTCGACCGCAGGCAGGCGCTGTGGCTGGCCGGGGGAGTCGCCGGCGCCCACCCGGGAGTGCTGCCGGGCACGGGGACGGTCTCCCACGCTCCCGCGCTGCCGACGATGGACGCGTTCGAGACGACCCTCGCCGAGCTCTTCTCCACGGGGATCACCGTCGACGGCTACCCCACCGAGATCCTCCGGCAGGCCCTGACCGAGCGCGGCTACGCCTCGACGGCCGATGCGGCGGCTGCCCCGGACGGCAAGCGGCTCACCGTCGCCGCCCTCGTCACCCACCGGCAGCGGCCGGCGACCGCCTCGGGGATCACGTTCATCAATCTCGAGGACGAGTTCGGGATGCTCAATGTCGTCGCCACAGCGGGGCTGATGAAGCGGTTCCGGTCCGTGGCGACGACTCGCAACGCCCTCGTCGTCACCGGCCTCATCCAGCGCGGGGGAGACGTCGTCAGCCTCTACGCGCACAAGCTCGTCCCCCTCGAGGTGCAGCTGCCGACGAAGGCCCGCAACTTCCGGTGACCGGGAGGGGAGCCAGGTGACCGTGACGAAACATGACGGTCGGTGACGGGTTCATGACGAGTTCGCCGAGGCGAGCGCCAGGAGCGGGTGAGAGTGGGATCACCACCCGCTGCGAAGGAGAAGCCATGGCCCAGTCATTCGAAACCCGCCAGATCCACGCCGGACAGGTCCCCGACCCTGCGACGGGCGCGCGCGCCCTGCCCATCCACCAGACCACCTCGTACGTCTTCGCCGACAACGACCAGGCGAAGAACCGGTTCGCCCTCGCCGAGCTCGGACCGATCTACACCCGCATCACCAACCCGACGACCGAGGTCGTCGAGAACCGCATCGCCGATCTCGAAGGCGGCGTCCACGCCGTCCTCACCGCCTCGGGACAGTCCGCGGAGTTCCTCGCCATCGCCAACATCGCCGAATCAGGCGACCACGTCGTGGCCTCGAAGAGCCTCTACGGCGGCACGTACAACCTCCTCGACGTCACCCTGCGCAGGCTCGGCATCGAGACCACCTTCGTCGACGTCGACGACCTCGACGCGTGGCGGGACGCGGTGCAGGAGAACACGAAGCTCTTCTTCGCCGAGGTCGTCTCCAACCCCCGCTCCGACATCCTCGACATCACCGCGGTCGCCGACATCGCCCACACCGCCGGCGTCCCCCTCGTCGTCGACAACACGCTCGCCACCCCGTACCTCGTGCGGCCCATCGAGCACGGCGCCGACGTCGTCGTCCATTCGGCGACGAAGTACCTCGGCGGGCACGGCACCTCGATCGCCGGGGTCGTCGTCGACGGCGGCACCTTCGACTACGGTGCCCATCCGGACCGGTTCCCCGGCTTCACCACCCCGGACGCCTCCTACAACGGACTCGTCTACGCCCGCGACCTGGGAGCGGACTCGCCGTTCGGGGCGAACGTCTCCTACGGGCTCAAGCTGCGCGTCCAGCTGCTGCGCGACCTCGGTCCGGCGATCAGCCCGTTCAACGCCTTCCTCATCGCCCAGGGCCTGGAGACGCTGAGCCTGCGCATCGAACGCCACGTCGCCAACGCCGAGAAGGTCGCCGCCTACCTCGAGGGACACGACCAGGTCACCCGCGTCGCCTACGCCGGCCTCGAGTCGAGCCCGTGGCACGAGCGCGCACAGACCTACCTGCCCCAGGGTGTGGGCTCGGTCCTCGCCTTCGACATCGCCGGCGGCTTCGATGCCGCGGTCGCCTTCGTCGACGCCCTCGAGCTCCATTCTCTCGTGGCCAACATCGGCGATGTCCGCTCGCTCGTCATCCATCCGGCCTCGACGACCCATTCGCAGCTCGACGAGGCCGCGCAGGCCGCGGCCGGGGTCAACCCCGCGCTTGTGCGCCTGTCGGTGGGACTCGAGGGCATCGACGACATCATCGCCGACCTCGACGCCGGCTTCGCCGCGGCCGCGGCGACGCAGTCCACCGCCGCCTGAGATGACCATTCGCAGCACCTCCGTCGAGCGGATCCTCGGCTTCACCACCGACTCCGGGCACACGTTCGGCACCGTCGAGATCGCGTATGAGACCTTCGGTACGCTCAACGCCGACCGGTCGAACGCGATCCTCATCGAGCATGCGCTCACCGGCGACACCCGGGCCACCGACTGGTGGTCCGGGGTCGTCGGCCCCGGTCAGGCCGTCGACACGGATGAGTACTTCGTCGTCTGCGCGAACGCTCTCGGCGGCTGTTCGGGCACGACGGGCCCGCAGTCGCCCTTCTCCGACGGTCTGCCCTACGGGTCGAGGTTCCCCACGGTGACGATCAGGGACATGGCCCGCCTCGAGCACAACCTCACCCAGATCCTCGGCATCGAGACCTGGCACGCCGTCATCGGGGGCTCGATGGGAGGGGCCAGGGCCCTCGAGTTCGGTCTCCTCGATCGGCGCAAGACCGCGAAGTGCGCGATCATCGCCGCCCCGGCCTTCGTCGACGCCGACCAGATCGCGTGGGCGATGATGCAGGAGCGGGCGATCGAGCTCGATCCCGACTACTGTTCGGGCGACTACCAGGCGATCGGGCGCTTCCCGGCCGCCGGTCTCGGACTCGCCCGGCAGATCGCCCACCTCACCTATCGCAACGACGCCGACCTCAACGACCGCTTCTCCCGCCGGCTGCGGTCGGCGGACTACTACGAGGTCACCTCCTACCTCGACCATCAGGCGAAGAAGCTCACCGCTCGCTTCGACCCCCACAGCTACATCCTGCTCACCCGGGCCCTGCGCGACCACGATGTGCGCACCGGACGCTCCGCCGACCTCCGGACGGCCCTGGCCGAGGCCTGCACCGACAGCCTCGTCATCTCCGTCTCCTCCGATCGGCTCTTCCCGCCGAGCCAGGTCGCGCAGCTCGCCGCCAACCTGCCCGGAAGGGTCGAGCATCGGACCATCGACTCGGCGGTCGGTCACGATGGGTTCCTCACCGAGGCGGTCGCCGTCTCCGCGGCGCTGCGGGACTTCCTCACCAGTTGAGCCCGCCGCGGCGCAGAAGCGCTGTGCGGCGGGCTCAGTGTGGGCGGACTCAGCGGGACGGGCCCAGCCCGGGGTGCGGGTGCGTCCGGGTTCAGGCGGTGCGGGAACCGGTCTTCCGCAGCTGCTTCTCCGGGACCGGGTAGTCCCGCTGGGCGCGGGCGCGACGGTAGTAGGCGGCGGCCTCGGCCTGACGTTCGGCCTCGACGCCCGTGGCGATCGTCGCGCGTCGGTGATCATCGCCGTAGCCGAAGGCGTCGACGAGGTCGAGGGCGTTGGCCGCGAGCTTCGCGCACAGCCGGTTGAGGGTCTCGCCGACCTGCCGGGCCCGCGACATCGGGAGGCGACCGTACATGAGGTGCCAGCCCATGTGCTTCTCGATGAGGCTGAGGCCGTAGGTGTCGCGGAGGCGACGGAAGATCTTCTCCTGCGCGGGGTCCTTCTGCTCCTTCATCGCCTCGTCGATGGCCTTCCACTTCTCGAGTTCGACATACGCGCGGGCCATCTCGACGAGTTCGTGCTGCTGGGAGTTGAAGAGCTCGGCGGCCTTCTCCGGGGACAGCCTCGCCGCCGGGCGCAGTGCAGCGGCCAGCCCGGAGACCATGACCTCGAGGCGGGATTCGAGGAGGGTGCGCTGGAGACGACCCGAACGGATCCGCCGCTCTGAGAGATTGGGGGTGAAGACGTCGGAGATCGCGAGTCCGGCGTTGGCGAGACCCGTGCGGTAGAGCGTGTGTTCGGCGGCCTGAGTGCCGATGTAGCGGGCGGCGCCGCCGACGTCGATGTGCGCGAACTCCTTCGCGTAGTCGCCGAGGATGCGCTTGGCGACGAGCTGGAGGAGGACGGTGTTGTCGCCCTCGAAGGTGACGTAGACGTCCATGTCCGCCCGGAGGCCGACGAGGCGGTTCTCGGCCATGAAGCCGGCCCCGCCGCAGGCCTCGCGGCACTCCTGGATGACGTCGAGGGCCATCCACGTCGAATCGGCCTTGAAGGCCGCCGCTCGGGTCTCGAGCAGGGCACGGTTCTCCTCGCTGTCGTCGGCCCCGGAGAAGACCTCCTCGAACGAGGTGAGCAGCTTCTCGTGGGCGAGTGCCGAAGCGTAGGTCGCGGCGAGCGCGGGCATGAGTCGGCGCTGGTGCTGCTGGTAGTCGAGCAGGGTCGTCTCGGTGTAGTCGTCGACGGTCGTGAACTGCTTGCGTTCGAGGCCGTAGCGCACGGCGATGTCGAGGGCGAGCTTGCTCGCGACGACCGCGGCGCCGTCGAGGGAGACCCGGCCCTGGACGAGGGTGCCGAGCATCGTGAAGAACCGGCGTCCGGGGGAGTCGATCGGCGAGGTGTAGGCGCCGGTCTCGTCGACAGCGCCGTAGCGGTCGAGGAGGTTCGTGCGCGGGACGCGGACCGCGTCGAAGGCGAAGCGTCCGTTGTCGACGCCTCTGAGTCCGCCCTTGAAGCCGTCGTCGGAGATGCTCACGCCCGGCATCGGCTCTCCGGCCTCGGTGCGCACGGGTACGAAGAGCGCATGCACCCCGTGGTTGACGCCTGCGGTGATGAGCTGGGCGAAGACGACGGCGGCACGGGCGTCGCGCGCGGCGTTGCCGATGTACTCCTTCGTCGCCGCCGTGAAGGGCGTGTCGATGACGAACTCGTCGGTCTCCGGGTCGAAGGTCGCGGTCGTGCCGATCGCCGCGACGTCGGAGCCGTGGCCGATCTCGGTCATCGCGAACGAGCCGAGCAGCTGGCCCTTCTGGGCGGGCACAAGCCACTGCGCGTGCTGGTCGGGGTTGCCGAGGTGAAGGATCGCCCCGCCGAAGAGGCCGAACTGGACGCCGGCCTTGATCTGGAGGCTCGGCGAGGCGGTCACCGTCTCCTCGAACCCGGCGACAGTGCGCGCATGTTCGTTCGTCCCGCCGAGGGCGGCGGGAAGCGCGGCCATGGGGAGTTCGGTGGCGGCCATGAGTCCGACGGCGGTGAGCGTCGTCGCCCGGGTCGTCTCGAGGTCGTCGGCCGGGTCGAGATGGGTGGTCTCATCGAGGGCGAGCTGCCTGCCGAGGTGCCGGGCGTCGGCCCAGTCGCCGTCGAGGATGGTCTGGATGGCTGTCGGATCGAGGTCGAGGGCGAAGTCGTTCATGCGGATGCTCCTGATCTGATGGGTGCGGACGAGTGGATGGGCTGAGGGGGTCAGGGGGCTGGGAGTGCCGCCCCGGCTTCGGGCGGCAGCGAGGCCCAGAGCCACGTGCTCACCGAGGCGGCGAAGGCGTCGGGGGAGCCCGGTGACTTGAGCCAGGTCTCCGTCGCGGCACGGACGAAGCCGATGGCGCCGGCCGCCCAGAGCCTGCCGTCGTCGCCGTCGAACCGAGAGTCGGTGACGTCGAGGTCGAGGCGTTCGGCCAGCAGGTCGGCGACCTCGGAGAAGAAACCGCCCTGCTCGCCGGGATCGAAGCGGCCCACGGCCTGGTCGCAGAACCGGTAGACGTTCGGTGCTCCCGCGGCGAGGCCGACGAAGGCGCGGATCATCGCCTCGAGGGTGTCCCGGCGGTCGACGGGTCGTGCGTCGTCGGAGTCGGCGACGGTGGTGCTGGCTTCGTCGAGGGAGTTCGCGATCACCTGCATCGCCCAGTCGCCCATCGCCTCCTGGAGACCCGCACGATCGGTGAAGTAGCGGTAGAGCACGGCTTTCGTCGTCCCGGAGAACTCCGAGATCTGCTCCATCGAGAGGTCGTCGCCGCGTTCGTCGACGACGTGGCGGACGGTGCGCAGCAGCTCGCGCCGGCGGGAGTCGCGGTGCTCCTGCCACCTCGTCGAGCGGCCGTCTGTGAGCGATTTCATGTTACAGACGGTATCAGGTACTGTCGGTATCAGCTAATTCCACTCAACGGAGGTGCCAATGTCCGCTCCCACCCACCGCGCCGTCATCCTCGGCGGCAACCGCATCCCCTTCGCCCGCTCGAACAAGCAGTACGCGAAGGCGAGCAACCTCGACATGCTCACCTCGACGATCGACGGCCTCGTCGCCCGCTTCGGCCTCGCCGGGGAGACGATGGGCGAAGTCGCCGGCGGTGCCGTGCTCAAGCACTCGAAGGACTTCAACCTCACCCGTGAGGCCGTGCTCGGATCGGCACTGTCCCCGACGACTCCGGCCTTCGACATCGGCCAGGCCTGTGCGACCGGACTCGAGACCGTCGTGAGCCTGACGAACAAGATCAACGCCGGACAGATCGAGTCCGGCATCGCCGCGGGCGTCGACTCCGCCTCCGACGCCCCGATCGTCGTCGGGGACTCGCTGCGCGAGATCCTCCTCGAACTCTCCCGCGCTAAGACGCTCACCCAGCGGATGCGCATCGCCGCCCAGATCCGGCCCGCCTACCTCGCTCCGCAGGCCCCGTCGACCGGTGAGCCGCGGACGGGCCTGAGCATGGGTGAGCACCAGGCGATCACGACCGCCGCCTGGGGGATCAGCCGGGAAGCGCAGGACGAACTCGCGCTGGCCTCCCACCAGGGACTTGCCCGCGCGTGGGACGAGGGCTTCTTCGACGACCTCGTCACCCCCTACCTCGGGGTGAGCCGGGACACGAACCTCCGGGCCGACTCGAGCCTCGAGTCCCTCGCGAAGCTCTCCCCGGTCTTCGGCAAGCGCCTGCCGGAGCCGGCGACGATGACCGCAGGCAACTCGACGCCGCTCACCGACGGCGCAGCCTCCGTCCTGCTCGGCAGCGAGGAGTGGGCCGCCGACCACGGCTTCACCCCGCTGGCCCGGATCGTCGACGCCGAGGCCGCCGCCGTGGACTTCGTCGACGGCGCCGAGGGCCTCCTCATGGCCCCGGCCTACGCGGTGCCCCGCCTGCTCGCGCGCAACGGGCTCACGTTCGAGGACTTCGATGTCTTCGAGATCCACGAGGCCTTCGCCTCGACCGTCCTCTGCCACCTCGCGGCCTGGGAGTCCGAGGAGTTCAGCCGCGAGAAGCTCGGCCTCGACGGACCCTTCGGCACGATCGACAGGACGAAGCTCAACCCGCTCGGCTCGTCGCTCGCCGCCGGGCACCCCTTCGCCGCCACCGGCGGGCGCATCATCGCGACGACGGCGAAGTACCTCAAGCTCACCGGAAAGAAGCGCTCCCTCGTCTCGATCTGCGCCGCAGGCGGACAGGGACTCACCGCGATCGTGGAGGCAGCATGAAGGACACCTACCTCGACCTCATGAGCGGACCGCTCGGCAAGGTCGCCAAGACCCTCGGGCTGCCCCAGCCCGTCGAACTCCAGCGCTTCGACTCCACTCCGGAGTCGTACCGGCGCAAGCCCGTGCTCGTGCTCGGTCCGGGCTCAGGAGCACAGACGATCGCCGACCTGCTCCTCGACAACGGCTTCGAGGTCCGCAGGCACGCGGTAGCGGGCGAATCGCTGCGGGCGATCATCGCCGTCCTCGACGAGGCAGCGACCCCCGAGGGGCTCTCGGAGACCGTCCTCGCCGTCGGCGGCGCGCTGCGTTCGCTGGCGAAGTGCGGCCGGGTCGTCACGATCTCACCGGCCCTCGACCCGGACGAGCAGGACCCGCAGCTCGCCGCGACCGCGCAGGGGCTGACCGGCTTCACCCGGTCGCTCGCCCATGAGATGCGCCGGGGTGCGACGGCCAACGGCATCCTGCTCGGACCCGGCGTCGGCATCGACGCCCCTTCGGTCACCGCCGCCCTGTGGTTCCTCCTCTCGGGCAAGTCCGCGTACGTCGATGGGCAGTTCCTCACCGTCGGATCCGGTGCCGGTACCGCGGCCACCGATGCGCAGTTCCTCGCCACCGGCACGGACGGCTCTCTGGCGGGGCGCACGGCCGTGGTCACCGGTGCCGCCCGCGGCATCGGCGCCGAGGTGGCCCGTGTCCTCGCCCGCGACGGCGCCCACATCATCGGCGTCGACATGCCCCAGGCCGGGCAGGCCCTGGCGCAGGTGATCAACGCCGTCGGCGGGAAGTCCCTGCAGCTCGACATCACCGCAGACGGTGCCGCCGACGCCATCGCCGAGGCGGCCGGGGGTCGCGTCGACATCCTCGTCCACAATGCGGGGATCACCCGGGACAAGCTGCTGGCGAACATGGACGCCTCCCGGTGGGATTCCGTCATCGCCGTCAATATCGCCTCCCAGGCGCGGATCAACGCCCGCCTGCTCGATGAGGGCCGCTTCGCCGAGGGGGCGCAGGTCGTCTCCCTGGCCTCGACCTCGGGGATCGCGGGCAACCGCGGGCAGACGAACTACGCGACGTCGAAGGCCGGGGTCATCGGACTCACGGCCGCCTCGGCGAGGGACTTCGCGGCACTCGGGGGCACGGCCAATGCGGTCGCCCCCGGGTTCATCGAGACCGACATGACTGCGGCGATGCCCGCGCTCACCCGTCAGGTCGCCCGTCGCCTCTCGAGCCTCCAGCAGGGCGGACTGCCCGTCGACGTCGCCGAGACCATCGCGTTCCTCGCCTCGGCCTCGGCGCGCGGGATCAACGGACAGACCCTGCGGGTGTGCGGTCAGAACATGGTGGGTGCGTGATGAGCATGCTTCCCGTCTATGCGAAGGCCCTCGTCAAGGCCCTGCCGTTCGGTCCGCAGCCGGGCGCCTCACTCCCGGACCGGGAGATCGGGCGCAGCGTCGCCCTCGAGGCGACCGCGTACGCCGGGTTCACCCGGGTCGTCGAAGCGCCGCTGACCGACACCGTCCACCCCGGCTACCTCCACATCCTCGCGTTCCCGCTGAGCATGCAGCTCCTCGCCGACCCGGCGGTGCCGCTGCCGCTGGTGGGCATGGTCCATGTGCGCAACCGGATGGACGTCCACCGGCCGGTGCGCATCGGTGACGTCGTCGACCTCAACGTCTCCCTCGCCGGACCCTTCACCCACCCGGCGGGCACGACGATCGACGTCGTCATGCGCGCCTCGGTCGACGGCGAACTCGCCGTGACGGAGACGACGACGTACCTCGCGAAGGGCAAGCACCTCGACGGGGCGAAACCCCAGGAGCAGCCCGAGCGCGAGGACTTCGTCGCTCCGCGGCCGACCGCGCTGTGGCGGCTCGACCCGATCATCGGACAGCGCTACGCGAAGGCCTCCGGGGACTACAACCCGATCCACCTCAACGGGCTCGCCGCCCGCGGCTTCGGGTTCCCCCGCGTCATCGCCCACGGCATGTACACGGCATCCCGGGCACTCGCGGTCGCCGACCCGAGGCTCGATGCCTACCGGTGGGACGTCTCGTTCGCCAAGCCGATCCTCCTGCCCTCGACGGTCGGGTTCGCCTTCACCGCAGGCCACCGGCACGAGAGCGCCCGGTTCGCGGTCTTCGACCCGGCCAAGGGCAAGCCGCACGTCCTCTCCTCCGTCGAGGCGATCGAGGGCTGACCGGCACCGGCGAGCCCGTCGGTGACCGGCACCGGTGAGCCCGCCGGTGAACGCCCCATGACGTGCCCCTGACGACGGCATGAACGCCGTGGTCAGGGGCCTCGTCATGTGGGGTCGCTCACATAGTGCCGATTCGATTTTGCGTCGCCGGAGATGGCGTGTAGAGTAATTCCTGTTGCCAGCGCGGGTGGCGGAATTGGTAGACGCGCTAGCTTGAGGTGCTAGTGTCCAACTTATCGGACGTGGGGGTTCAAGTCCCCCTTCGCGCACAACAGAGAAGGCCCTTCCGGAGAGATCCGGGAGGGCCTTCCGTCATTCACAGGACTGTCGGTCCTCACGCACCCGGGGGTTATAGGACAGAAAGTGTGTCTTTTCCGGGCGCGTCACCCGCGTCGTCCTCCCCACCCCTTCTGGATGCCGATGCCGTCTTCCCACGAGAACCCTGTCCCGTACTCCACCGGTCCGATCGGCTCCTCACGAGGAGCACGCACACGCTTCGGCGGTGCCCAATGCTCCGGCCCGACCAAGGACCACCCCGTCCCGGCCTGATGAGACCTCTCGAAGAGGAACCAGTCCACCCCACGCCGGGCATGCCCCTCACTCAACCCGCGGTGTGCCCGCAGCAGTCCTTTGATGCCCGCATTGATCCCGCCTTCTAACGCGTTCGTCGTCCGCGCGAGCTCGATACCCTCGTCAGCGGCATCCAACCAGGTGAACAAGTGTCCTTTCGCGATGATCCGTGAGAGGAAGAAATACGCTCGACGGGTCCGCAGATGCGTGTACCACCACGACTGTCCACGACGGACATGCGCCGGCCTCGCACCAGCGTCTTTGGCCCTGGTGCGGTGTTTGAGGAACCTTGACCACTTCGCCTCCCACGACGCGAACGCCGCCAACCACGCTGCTGCTTGATCGCGGGAGTCAACCCGCGGCAGCGCCTGGTACAGGCGCAACAGTTCCTGGTTGGCCGGCAAGCTCGGATTCCGGGTCAGGTGCCGGTGTCCGGCCTGCCGGATATGGAAGAAACACCGTTGGATGCGGGTATCTGGCCACAGCGTCTCGATCACAGTGGTCAAAGGACCGTTGCCATCGACGACGGCGTATCTCGGGGCAGGGATACGGGCGATCAACGCCGTCCAGGACGCGGTCTTCTCCCGATCACACCACTGCCAGTGAATGACCTTCTCCCCGGTGTAGGCGATGAGGACGCACCACCCGTTGAAATAGGTGCCATCGAGCATGATCTGGTCATGGATCTCCCCAGTCGCTGACACGGTCGGGGCGATTCGCCAGCACCATTGAGTGCGGCGGCGGAAGGTTCGGGTCGACCCGAAGTGATCGACAGCCGTCTGTGGTGCGGGACCGAGTAGCCAGTCGAGGAAGACCCGCAGCTCGGTTCTTCGTGTCGATACGGCCCGTGTACCGGTGCTGCTGGCCCCGCAGTTCGGGCACCGGTACCTCGGTGTACCAGCACTGGTCGTGCCGTTCTTCTTCAGCCTTGTTTGACAGATCACGCATGTACGTCGATTGCAAGCACCCCATCGATGCTAAGCCCGATCAGCTAAGCAAACCGGGTATTGCCGTTGGGATTGCTGGGCACGAGCCTGATCCGAGACACACTTTCTGTCCTATAGCCCCCCGGTCCTCGCGTCCGGTCGCGTGTGGGATAACGTGGATCCTGTCCAGCACGCCGCAACGAAGGGGATCGACAGTGTTCGACTTCAGCACCGCCGAGGCCGAGGTGACCTCCCTGTGCCAGCAGCTCATCCGCATCGACACGCAGAACTGGGGCGGGAACAAGGCCAACCCCGAACGGCCGGCCGCCGAGCTCATCGAGTCCTGGTTCGCCGAGGTGGGGCTGGACTCGACGATCGTCGAATCCGCTCCCGGCCGGGCGTCCCTCGTCACGCGCATCCCCGGTGCCGATGCGACCGCTCCCGCGCTCGTCGTCCACGGTCACACCGACGTCGTCCCGGCCGCCGCCGAGGACTGGAGCGTCGACCCCTTCGCCGGCACCATCAAGGACGGGCTCCTCTGGGGCCGCGGCGCCGTGGACATGAAGGACATGGACGCGATGATCATCGCCTCCGTGCGTGACATGGTCCGCCAGGGTCTGACCCCGCGCCGTGACATCATCGTCGCGTTCTTCGCCGACGAGGAGGCCGGCGGTGAGTACGGTGCCCGGTACGTCGTGCGCAACCATCCCGAGTTCTTCCGCGGTGCCACCGAGGCGGTCTCCGAGGTCGGCGGCTACTCCGTCGACATCCGCGGTCAGCGGGTCTACCTCATCCAGACCGCGGAGAAGGGCCTCGCCTGGCTCAACCTCATCGCCCACGGCTCCGCCGGGCACGGGTCGCAGCGCAACGACGACAACCCCGTCACCCGTCTCGCCGCGGCGATCGCGCGCATCGGCGAACACGAGTGGCCGCAGGAGATCCCGATCGCGACCCGACAGCTGCTCGAAGGCGTCTCCGAGATGACCGGCATCCCCTTCACCGCAGAGACGATCGGTGAACTGCTCGCCGAACTGGGCTCGGTCGAGAAGTTCGTCGCCCCGACCCTGCAGAACACGTCGAACCCGACCTACCTCGACGCCGGCTACAAGCACAACGTCATCCCCGGGACTGCGACCGGCTACGTCGACTGCCGCACGCTGCCCGGTCAGCACGAGGACGTCATGCTCACGATCAAGGAGCTCGCGGGGGAGGGCATCGACATCGAGGTCAACGAGGAGGGTCCCGCTCTCGAAGCCCCGTTCGAGGTTCCCCTCGTCGCGCAGATGCAGGCGAGCCTGCGCAGCGCCGACCCCGAGGCGGCGATCCTGCCGTACACGCTCTCCGGAGGCACCGACAACAAGTCGCTGTCCGAGCTCGGCATCGCCGGCTACGGCTTCGCGCCGCTGCGCCTGACCGGCGACCTCGACTTCCCCGCGATGTTCCACGGGGTCGATGAGCGGGTGCCCGTCGACGCCCTCACGTTCGGGACCCGCGTCCTCGGCGACTTCCTGATGAAGGCGTGATCGTCACCGCGATCCCCGCGAGCACTCCTGCGGCGCTGAGCACCGTCGTCACGCTCACGAGCGAGCCCGGCAGCGGCAGCAGGGCGTCGAGGAGCATCGCCCCGAGCAGGTTGCCGAAGAGCGAGAAGAGGTTGAGCAGGAGCACGCCGAGGCGGGCGACCGTGAGTGAGGTCAGCCCGATGAAGACGACCCCGAACGCCCCGCCGAGGAGCAGCCACCACTGACCCGGTGCGGTGGGGAAGTCCGTCCACCGTGCACCTGCGGCCATGACGAGGGCGGTGGCGAGGACGAGGGCGAGCAGCCCCGTCGCGAAGTTCGTGGCGGTCGCGACGAGCGCCGAGCCGGAGACGGCCCGGATCCGACCGTTGAACGCCTGCTGGACGGCGGTGAGGGTGCCCGAGGCGAACGGCAGCAGGGGAGCCCAGAGCGGCACTCCGCCCGCCAGTCGCTCTTCGGTGCCGACGGCGAGGGCGGCCAGGACGATGAGGACGCCGAGGATGCGCAGCAGGGTGGGTCGCTGTCGGCCACCGGGCGGCAGCCTCGTCGAGTCGACGACGAGTCCACCGGTGACCTGCCCCGAGACGAAGGCCATCGTGAACATCGCCACGCCCATGATCGGCACAGTCGTCGCCTGTGCGACGACGACGAGCGCCCCGCTGAGTCCGCCGAGGAGCATCCACCACGGCTGCCTGCGGGAGCGCACGAGACGGACGAGGACGGCGGTGCCGGTCCGGGCCCGTGGCGAGCAGACGAGCACGGCGCCGACGATGAGGAGACCGGTGGCGAAGGAGACGAGGGCGGCGAAGACCGCGTGACCGAGGACGGGGCCGAGCAGGCCGTTCGCCCGTCCCTGGAGCGACATCGCCGCACCGGCGACGATCGTGACGAACCCCGCTGTGAGCAGCGTGAGGAGGGAGGATGCCCCGGGCCCAGCCAAGCCCGAGGAACCGCGGGCTGCGGTCAACCGGCGGCAGGCAGCGGCATGATCTTGCGCCGCAGCCACACGGTGCGGGTGCCGCCCGCGGTGATCCTGGTCCGCGCAAGCTCCCACTGGCCGTACTCGGCCTGGTCGTTGAGCTCCTGCAGCGTGACGGAGCGCGGGACGTCCTTGGAGAAGGAGACCGACCTGTACTCGTAGGTCATTCTCGGGCGCTGACGTTTCATAGGCCCACTGTAGACGATGTGGGCTAGTCTGGATCGTATGCCCGTCATCGTCCTCCTCAGGCACGGACTCTCGAGCGCGAACACGGCAGGGATACTGGCCGGACGCGCCCCCGGCGTGTCACTGACCGAGGACGGAGTCCGCGCTCTCGAGGACACACTGCGGATGCTTCCGCGCAGCGACTTCTCCCGCCTCCTCCATTCCCCGCTCACGCGGTGCGCGGAGACGGCGGCGATCGCCTCACGCTTCGCCGGATTCGGGACGACGGAGGTGGCCGAGGACTTCATCGAACTCGACTACGGCGACTGGACGGGGCGCCGCCTCGAGGATCTCGTCACCACCCCCGAGTGGGAGACCGTGGCGCAGCGGGCCTCGCAGATGCGCTTCCCCGGTGGGGAGTCGATCGCCGAGGCGGCAGATCGTGCGGTGGCCGGCGTCGCCGGGCTCGTCGCCGAACTCCGTGCTGTCGAGGAGGCGAAGCGCGAGGCCGCGCAGGCGAGCGCCGAAGAGGCTGGGAAGGACGGCGGCGGGGGAGACGCTGGGAAGGACGGCGGCGACCTCCGCGAATGGGCGATGGTCGTCTCTCACGGCGACATCATCAAGGCGATCATCGCCGATGCGCTCGGCATGCCCCTCGACGACTTCCAGCGGCTGTCGGTGGCCCCCGGGTCGTTCACCGTCATCGACTACACGGGACGCGTGCCGGTGATGACGGCGATGTCGATCACCGCCGCCGGGCTCTCCGTGTCAGGAGTGCCCGGCGGCGGTGGACTCGCGTGAGCCTCAGAGCGGCTGGAGGACGTTCGTGGCGAGCAGGATGTAGATAAGGATGCCGAGCGCCACCCGGTACCACACGAAGATCGCGAACGACCGGGTCTTGATGTAGCCGAGGAACCAGTGGATGACGACGAGGCCGAGCCCGAACGAGATGACGGTCGCGAGGATCGTCGGTCCCCAGCCGAGGACCATGTCGTTGGCCCCGAGGCTCTTGTAGATCCCGTAGAAGCCCGAACCGAGGACGGCGGGGATCGCGAGGAGGAACGAATAGCGGGCGGCGGCCGGGCGTTCGAAGCCCATGAAGCGACCGGCCATGATCGTCCCGCCGGAGCGGGAGACGCCGGGGATGACGGCGAGTGCCTGCGCGAGACCGTAGACGATGCCCTGCCCCCACGTCATGTCTTCGAGGGTGTACTGCTTCTTGCCCACCCAGTCGGCGAAGCCGATGATGAGGCCGAAGACGATGAGCATCGTCGCCGTGATCCACAGGCTCCGGAAGGCGCCTTCGATGTAGTCCTCGAAGAGGAGGCCGATGACGACGATGGGGATCGAGCCGATGATGATGAGCCAGCCCAGCCGCACCTCGGGGTCCTTGCGATCGTGTCGGCCGACCAGCGCCTTGCACCACTTGGTGATGATGGAGACGATGTCGTGCCAGAAGTAGACGACGACGGCGGCCTCCGTGCCGATCTGGATGATCGCCGTGAAGAAGGCGCCCGGGTCCTGACCCGGGAGCAGCCATTCCCCGACGATGCGCACGTGCGCCGACGACGAGATCGGAAGGAATTCCGTGAGTGCCTGGACGATTCCGAGCACGGCGGCCACGAGCCAGTCGTACATGGGTCTCCTTGAGAAGGGGGTGGGGGAACGTGACCACGGTAGTCGGCGAATCGGGTAACCTCAAGAATCATGAAGCACAACCGCCTCGGCACGACCGGTCTCGACGTCAGCGATGTGGGCCTCGGCACATTCGAATGGGGACACCGGGTCGATGCGGACGGGGCGCAGCGCCTCGTCGACGACTTCGCCGCCGCGGGCGGGAATCTCCTCGAACTCCCCAGCTCCGGCCTCCACGCCGCCGCCGTGCTCGGACAGCTCACCCTGCCCGATGACCTCGTGCTCGCCGGCCGGGTCGGAGTCTCGGTCAGTGAGTCCTCCCACATCGAGCTCGGCCTCGGGCGCGCCCGCATCCTCGACCAGGTGCGTCGGCTGCTCGAGACCACGGGGCGCGACCACCTCGACATCCTCGTCCTCGACGTCTTCGACGAAGAGGTCGACCGCTCCGAGACCGCCTCGGCGATCGACACCCTGCTCACCCTCGGCACCGTCCGCTACGTCGGCGTCTCCCACCACACGGGCTGGCAGCTCGCAGAGATGCGGGGTGCGGGCATTCCGATCGCCTGTGCTCTCACCGAGTACTCGCTGCTCAACCGCGATGCCGACGCCGACCTCGTCCCCGCCGCCGACTACGCGGGAGTGGGGATCATCGCTGGAGCCGGCCTCGGGCGCGGCGTGCTCACGGACAAGTATCAGCGGGCGACCCCGCAGGACTCCCGTCTGGCCGGGGAGCTCTCCGACTACGTCTCCGCCTACCTCGACGACCGGTCGGCGAAGGTGCTTGCCGGGGTGCGTCGGGCGGCGGGGGCGCTCGGCGTGAGCACGACCGACATCGCCCTGGCCTTCAACCGCGACCGCGGGATTGCCTCGACGCTCGTCTCAGCACGCACCCCCGAGCAGCTCGCGCAGATCCTTGACAGCGACGTCGCCCTCGCCCCGGAGATCGCCGAGGTGCTCGAGCAGATCTCCTGAGCGGCTCACCTCCGGGAGTCGACCTCGTCCTCAACGTCGTCGGCCTTCGCATCCTCGACATCGTCGAAGAGCTCGAAGGGGGTGACCTCGTCATACGCGGTGTAGATGGCGTCTTCGTAGATCTCGAAGGCGTCGGCGAGTGCCATGTAGGCGGCTTCGACGCGAGGGTCTTGGTCTCCGTTGCGGTGCGCGGATGCGGCGAAGTGCTCCCTCACCGCTTCGAGGAATGCGTCCAGGGCCTCACGAGGATCTGTGCTCATGACTCAAATGTATCCCAGGCGGGAGAGAGAAGCCTAGGGTTGAGGGAGCAGGACGGCTTTGAATTACCCTAGACGGCATGGCCTCACTCTACGATCACCCCACCCCTGATCGCTTCGTCGTCGGCACGGTCGGTCTGCCGGGGGAGCGGACCTTCCTCCTCCAGGCGAAGTCCGGGTCCGCGCTGACGACCGTGATCGTCGAGAAGGAGCAGGTGGAGATCCTCGCCGACCGCATCACCGAGCTCCTCGACATGGTGATGATCAAGGACCCCGCCGCCCGCGTCCCGCAGACGGCGATCGATGACCGGATCGACAACGCCGGTCTCAACGTCCCCATCGACCCGGAGTTCCGGGTCGGGACGATGAGCCTCGGCTGGGACACCGTCGCCCACGAACTCGTCGTCGAATGCTTCGAACTCACCGAGGAGGACGCGCAGGCGGGAACCTCGGCCGACCCCGACGACGACGCGGTCGAGCGCGACGTCCTGCGCACCGTCCTCGACGCGGCCGGAGCCCGCGAGTTCGCCCGCCGCGCCGAACAGGTCGTCTCCGCCGGGCGCGGCGACTGCCCGTTCTGCTCGCTGCCGCTCGAGCCGGAGGGACACCTCTGCCCGCGCGCCAACGGCGTGGCCCGAGCCTGAAGCGCGGAGGATGACCCGCGACCTCATCGAGACCGCTCTCACCCAGGGCGAGTCGACGCTCATGGGCGACATCCCACGGGCGAGCAATGCCACCTCCCTCGTCGTCGTCGAATCCGGGGAGCACACACTCAAAGCCGTCTACAAGCCGATGTCGGGGGAGCGGCCGCTGCGGGACTTCCCCCGCGGGACGCTCGGGCTGCGGGAGGTCGCGTCCTACCGACTGAGCCGGCATCTCGACCTCGGCGTCGTCCCCCCGACCGTCCTGCGCACCGACCTCCCGGCGGGACCCGGCTCGCTGCAGGCCTACGTCGAGGACGCCGGAGACGACGACCCCGTGGCACTGACCGGGGTGGCCGAGATCCCCGACGGGTACGTGCCGATGTTCGCTCTGCGCACCGAGGAGGGACGCGACCTCGTCCTCTCCCACAGCCTCGGCGCGGGGCTGCGGCGCATCGCCTTCTTCGACCTCCTCGTCGGCAACGCGGACCGCAAGGCCGGACACATCATCACCGGCAGCACCCTGCCCGGCGACCCCGACGCCGAGAGCACCTACGGCATCGACAACGGACTGAGCTTCCACACCGACGAGAAGCTGCGCACCGTCCTCTGGGGCTTCGCGGGCGAAGCGTTCGATGCCGCGGAGACGGCGGCCCTGCAGGCCGTCTCCGCCATGCCCGACGAGCTCGCTGAGAGCCTCGGCGAGTGCCTGGCTCCCGCGGAGATCAGCGCCCTCACTGACCGCGCCGTGGCTCTCACCGAGGCCGGCGCCTTCCCCGAGCCTCCGGGGGATCGCACGGTCATCCCGTGGCCCCCGATCTAGGAAATGCTCGAATCCCGGCCTCTCGGTTAGGCTGGTCTGCGTGAAGTCTTGGTCCGCTCCCGAACTGCCCTCTCTGTCCACCCCCGGCATCCTGCCCACGGTCTTCGACACGGGGGCGCGCAGTCCTCGGAAGCTCACCGGCAAGGACGGGACGGCGACCCTCTACGTCTGCGGGATCACCCCCTACGATGCGACCCACCTCGGGCATGCGGCCACCTACGTCGCCTTCGATCTGCTCGGTCGGGTGTGGCGCGACGCCGGACTCGACGTCGTCTACGTCCAGAACACCACTGACGTCGACGACCCCCTCCTCGAACGCGCGGAAGCCACCGGCGTCGACTGGCGCGAACTCGCCGACTCCCAGATCCAGCTCTTCCGCGACGACATGGAGGCGCTGCGCGTCGTCCCGCCGCAGGACTATGTCGGCGTCGTCGAATCGATCCCGCAGATCGCCGAGGCGGTCGCGGCGCTCATCGAGGCCGGAGCGGCGTACACGCTCGAGACCGGCGACGTCTACTACCGGGTCGCCACCCCGGTCCAGCCGCCCTTCGGCAGCGTCAGCCACGACGACAAGGCGACGATGCTGCGGCTGTCGGCCGAACGCGGCGGAGATCCGGAGACCCCGGGCAAGGAGAACCCGCTCGACCCGCTGCTGTGGCGGGCCGAGCGTGACGGCGAACCGTCCTGGGACGGGGGCAGCCTCGGACCGGGCCGACCCGGCTGGCACATCGAGTGCACGGTCATCGCCGAGGAGAAGGCCGGACTGCCCGTCGACGTCCAGGGCGGGGGCAGCGACCTCGTCTTCCCCCACCACGAGATGGGGGCCGCGCACAGTGCGGCATGGCTCCACCGTCCGCTCGCGAAGACCTACATGCACACGGGCATGGTCGGCTACCAGGGCGAGAAGATGAGCAAGTCGAAGGGCAACCTCGTCCT
Source organism: Brevibacterium sp. K72 (assembly GCF_050562175.1). NCBI lineage: Bacteria > Bacillati > Actinomycetota > Actinomycetes > Micrococcales > Brevibacteriaceae > Brevibacterium > Brevibacterium sp. K72. Next base: position 2,944,117 of record NZ_CP191582.1, on the reverse strand, counting down.
CGTCTCCCAGCTGCTCGCCGAGGGCGTCGACCCCATGGTCATCCGCACGGTGCTCCTGTCCAACCACTACCGCAGCGACTGGATGTTCACCCCCGAGCTGCTCGAGGCGGCGGAGAAGCGGCTCGCTGCATGGCGACATGCCGCAGACCGCGAGGCCGAATGCCGGGAGGGCCTGCGCGGACACATCATCGCACTGCTGCGCGAAGCCCTCGCCGACGACCTCGACAGCCCGCGGGCGCTCGGGATCCTCGACGAATGGGCCGAGCACTACGCGGACTCGCCGGCAGGGGATGCCGGACCGGTGAGCGGCGACCGCGTCGCCGACGCCGTCGACTCCCTCCTCGGGATCCGCCTGCGCGACTGAGACCGCGTGCTGCCGGTCCCGGCGGCCTACCTGTCCCGGCCGCGTCCGCGCAGGTAGCGTTCGAACTCCGCGGCGATCGCCTCGCCGCTGGCCTCGGGCAGCTCGGTGGCGTCGATGCGCTCCTCGAGCTCCTTGACGAGATCGCTCAGCTGCGGATTCGCGGAGACCACCTCATCGGCGCCGAGCTCCCAGGCCCGGCTCTCCTCCTCGAGGATCGGGATGTCGATCTCGACTCCCGTGGTCCGTTCGACGGCGCGGACGAGAGCGAGTTCCGCCTTCGGCGACGGCGAGTCGCTCAAGTAGTCGGGCACGCCGACCCAGAGGTTGATCGACTTGAGCCCGCGCCATGAGCACGCCACCCCGAGGAGCCCGAGGATGCCGATGGGACCGGAGTAGCTGTTGATCTCGATCCCGAGCGCGGCGGCGAGGTCCGGGTCCTCGGTGTTCGCGACGACGGGGAAGGGACGGGTGTGCGGGACCTCTGCGTGGAGTCCGCCGAGGAGGACGACGGAATCGTCCTCACCGACCTCGGCGAGGATGAGGGAGAGGAACTCCCGCCATTTGAGCCCGGGTTCGTGCCCGTGGATGACGGTCACCGGGGTGCCTGCATGCTCTCCGCGGTGGACCTCGACGCCGGGCCACGCGATGGTCGCCCTGCCCGTCTCGTCGCGTTCGATCTCGGGCTCGGAGAAGCGGAACTCGTAGAAGCCGTCGGTGTCGAGGATCTCGCTGTCGTCGAGCGCCCAGGCGTCGATGAGGTCCTTGACCAGAGAGCTCGCGGCCTCCGAGGCGTCGGCATCCTGTCCCTCGAACGCGATGAAGACGAGCGCACCGTGACCTGATGGGAGAAATGTCATGCGACCAGATTACGCTGGAACCATGACGAACCCTGCCGCAGTCCTCTGGGACATGGACGGAACCCTGGTCGACACCGAGCCCTTCTGGATCGCGGCCGAGACCGAGCTCATGGCCGCCCACGGACTGCCGTGGAGCGAGGAGCAGGGACTCGAGTTCGTCGGCAACGACCTCCTCACCTCGGCATCGATGATGCGAGACGCGGGTCTCGACCTGCCCGCCCCCGTCATCGTCGAGACCCTGCTCGACGGGGTCATCGCGCGCATCCGCCGGAGCGTGCCGTTCCGTCCCGGCGCCCTCGAGCTGCTCGAGGAGCTGCGGGAGGCGGGCATCCCGTGCGTGATGGTGACGATGTCCTACCGCAGCCTCGCCGAGGCGGTCATCGCCGCGTGCCCGCCCGGCAGCTTCGCCGGCCTCGTCGCCGGCGACGACGTGGCCGCCGGCAAACCCGACCCGGAGCCCTACCTCGCAGGCGCCGCCCTGCTCGGGGTCGACCCGTCCGAGTGCGTTGCCCTCGAGGACTCCCGTCCGGGCCTGGCCAGCGCGGAGGCGGCGGGGACGATCGCCGTCGGCATCCCGCACCTCGTCGACCTCGACCCGGCGCCGGGGACGACGCTCTGGCCGAGCCTGGCCGGACGCAGCGTCGACGACCTGCGCACGGTCACATCCCGACTATCCGCGTGATCTCCGGGGTCGGCGGTGCCGCATTGCCCCACGCCGGGCAGAGCGGCTTGAACGAGCACCAGTTGCACAGCGGGGACTTGCGGGGACGCCAGCGGTCGGACTCGGCGGAGGCGACGATGTCCTTCCAGATCGCATCGATCTCGAACTCGCTGCCCTCGATGTCGGCCATCGTCGGATGCGACTTGAGGACGCTGCGCGAACCGAGGTACATGAGCTGGAGCGTGTGGACGAGCTCGCCGGTGAGCCGGTACTCGACGAGGGCGTAGAAGCCCATCTGGAACTTCGCCTCCCGTCCGTACTGCGGTTTCGGCTGCCTGCCCGTCTTGTAGTCGACGAGCCGCTTCTCCCCGCCGGGGGCGACGTCGACCCGGTCGATGAACCCGCGCAGCTCGAGCCCCGAGTCGAGCGTCGTCGTCACGTACTTCTCCGTCGACTCCGGTTCGAGGTGTTCGGGGAACTCGAGGGTGAAGTACGCGCCGATGAGGGAACGCGCCGATGTGAGGAACGTCTCCCTCTCGCCCTCGTGGGCGAAGAGTTCGAGGACGTCGGGGTCCTTCTCGATGAGCGCCTCCCAGCTCGGGCGGAGCATCGCCGCAGCCGCCTCCTCGGTCCGCTCGGCGGCGGGCAGGGTGAAGAGCTGCTCGAGCACCGAATGGACGAGCGTGCCCTTGAATGCCGCCTGTGAGGGCGGTTCGGGGAGTCTGTCGATGCTGCGGAACCGGAACTTCAGGGGGCACTGGACGAAGTCGTTCGCGCGGGACGGTGAGAGACTGGTGAGCTCGGCCATGGGACCACTCTAGCCAGGGGGTCTGACATGGGCGCCGAGTTGAGCGGACACGACGCGTCTGACATGGTGAAGCCACCTGTCGCTGTTAGGCTGAGTAGTCCCGACCCCAACCGATCTGAGGATGTCCTGCGATGGCCGTGAAGAACCACCAGACCGGTGCCTCCTCCGGCCTGCGCCTCGGCACCGTCCTCGGTGCCCCGGTGATCCTGGCCTGGTCGTGGTTCCTCGCGGCGATCGTCATCACCATCCTCTTCGCCCCCTGGGTGCTCACCGTCCGCCCCGACCTCGGCATCTGGTCGTGGGCGGTGGCGTTCGCCTACGCCGTCCTCCTCTTCGCCTCGGTGTTCCTCCACGAGCTCGCCCACGGCGTGGCCGGGCAGTTCTACGGGCAGAAGGTCGCAGCGATCGAGCTGAACATCTGGGGCGGGTTCACCCGCTTCGAACCCCAGGTCGACAACCCGCGGGACAAGGCGGCGATGACGAGCTTCGTCATCTCCATCGTCGGCCCCATCGTCAACATCGTCCTCGCCCTGCTCGGCTGGTGGTGCCTGAGCGCGGTCACCCCGTCCTCGGTGCCGTGGCTGCTCCTCATCGCCGTCACCTTCGCCAACGTCGCCCTCGGCGCGATCAATCTGCTGCCGGGCATCCCGCTCGACGGCGGCTGGGCGCTGCAGGCGCTGATGTGGCGGATCACCGGTTCCCAGTACCTCGGCACCATCGTCGCGAGCTGGGTGGGACGGATCATCGCCGCCGGGTTCATCGGCTGGTCGGTCATCACCCCGCTGCTCGCCGGTCAGCGGCCCGATCCGCTCAATGTCGCGTGGATGTCGCTCATCGCGATCATGCTGTGGTTCTCCGCAGGCGATGCCGCCACCCATGCCAAGCGGGCGCGGAAGATGGAGACCTACGACCTCTCCCAGGTCATCCAGCCGGCGATCGCCGCGACGTGGGATGCCGACCTCGCCGACACGCTCGACTACGCGAACACGCTGGGGAACGCGAAGGAGCGCACGCTCATCGTCGTCCTCGACCAGAAGGGCCTGCCCTACGGCCTCGTCGACCGCCACGCCGCGGCAGGGCGACTGGCCGAATCCTCGGCGCGGATCCCCGCCGGCGACGTGGCACGTCCCCTTGCCGGATGGATCGGGGTGCCCAAGGACATCACCGCCCCGCACCTCCTCGAGTCCCTCACCCACCGTCCCAAAGCGCAGTTCTGCCTGGTCATGGACGGCAACACGCTCATCGGCGTGATCGATCTGCAGGAGTTCTTCGACGAGCTTCTCGCAGCCTGAACCGGTGTGCGTAAGGCACACCTCACCAGCGTAGAGTAGAAGCATCATGACGCAGCCAGAGACGATCCCCGCCGCAGCCGTGCTCCGGGCGGGGGAGAAGATCCAGCTCACCGATCCCAAGGGCCGGATGCACACCATCGTGCTCGCCGCGGGCGAGGTGTTCCACACGCACAAGGGCCTCATCGGCCACGACGAGATCATCGGTCGTCCCGAGGGCATCGTGGTGACGAACTCGGGCGGAGTCGACTTCCAGGTCTTCCGCCCCTTCTACGAGGACTTCGTCCTCTCGATGCCCCGCGGCGCCGCAGTCGTCTACCCGAAGGATTCGGGTCTCATCGTCACCCTCGGCGACATCCGCCCGGGAGCCACCGTCGTCGAGGCGGGCGTCGGCTCAGGCGCCCTGTCGATCGCCCTGCTGCGCGCCGTCGGGCCGGAGGGCCGCGTCCACTCGTTCGAGCTCAGGGAGGAGTTCGCGGAGATCGCGGCGGGCAACATCGCCGACTTCTTCGACGGCCGACCGGAGAACTGGGCGGTGTCCGTCGGCGATCTCGCCGAGCGGCTGCCCGAGGAGTTCGCCCCCGGCACCGTCGACCGCGTCGTCCTCGACATGCTCACCCCGTGGACGGTGCTCGAGTCCGTGAGCACGGCGCTGGCACCGGGCGGCGCCGTCGTCGCCTATGTCGCCACCGTCCCCCAGCTCTCGCGCTTCGTCGAGGCCGTGCGCGCATCGGGGTGCTTCAGCGAGCCCAACGCGATGGAGTCGATGGTCCGCGGCTGGCACGTCGACGGACTCGCCGTGCGCCCCGACCATCGGATGATCGCCCACACCGGATTCCTCGTCATCGCCCGCCGGATGGCCCCGGGCAGTGCGCCACTGGAGAAGAAGAAGCGCCCGCAGGGGGCGCCGGCCTCACCCGCCGACGTCGACGCCTGGACCGGCGGCGAGGTTACGGAGACGGCCATCGGCACCCGGGTGGCCACGGGGAAGAAGCTGCGGCGGGTGATGCGTGAGGCCGGCAGGCGACTGGAGCACAAGGAGGAGGAGCGATGACCGAGACGTCCACCCCTGAGGTGAGGAAGCTGCGCGAGGACACCGCTTCGCTGCGCCAGCAGCTCTACAGTGCGGGCAAGCGCAACGAGGCCCTCTCGACGACCCTGCGCACCGCCAGGGAGGAGCTCGGGAGGATCAAGGAGGAGGCCCGGCGGCTGACCGAGCCGCCGAACAGCTGGGGCACCCTCGTGGCGCTGGCATCCGACGGACTCACCGGCGACGTCATCGTCGGCGGCCGGCGCATGCGTCTGGCCGTCGGACCCGAGGTCGAGCCGAAGCACCTGACCCCCGGCTCCGATGTCCTCCTCTCCGAAGGCCTCGTCATCATCGGCACCGGGGACTTCGCCGCGGTCGGCAGCGTCGTCACCGTCCGTGAGTTCGTCGACGACACCCGCATCCTCGTCGGCGCTCCGGGTGATGACGAGCAGGTCTACGTGCTCACCCAGGAGCTCATCGACTCCGGCCTGCGCCTCGGCGATGCCGTCGTCGTCGACTCCCGCACCCACTACGCGCTCGAGGTCGTCGAGAAGCCCGAGGTCTCCTCGCTCCTGCTCGAAGAGGTCCCGGACATCACGTACTCCGACATCGGCGGTCTCGCCGACCAGATCGGTCAGATCCAGGACGCCGTCGAACTGCCCTTCGAACATCCGCAGCTCTACACCGAGCACGGTCTCAAGCCGCCCAAGGGGATCCTCCTCTACGGTCCTCCCGGCTGCGGCAAGACGCTCATCGCCAAGGCCGTGGCGAACTCGCTGGCGGAGAGGACCACGGCCGCGCAGGCCAGGCGGACGTACTTCCTCAACATCAAGGGCCCCGAGCTGCTCGACAAGTACGTCGGTGAGACGGAGCGGCAGCTGCGCCTGATCTTCGCCCGCGCCCGCGAGAAGGCCTCCGCCGGGTTCCCGGTCGTCGTCTTCTTCGACGAGATGGAGTCGCTCTTCCGCACCCGCGGCACGGGCAAGTCCTCCGACGTCGAGACGACGATCGTTCCGCAGCTGCTCACCGAGATCGACGGCGTCGAACAGCTCGACAACGTCATCGTCATCGGCGCCTCCAACCGCGAGGACCTCATCGATCCCGCGATCCTGCGTCCCGGTCGCCTCGATGTGAAGATCCGCATCGAACGTCCGGACGCCGAGGCCGCCCGCGACATCTTCGGGAAGTACCTCACCGCGGAGCTGCCGCTGCATCCCGCGCTCGTCGCCGAACACGGCGGCCCGGAGCCTGCGGTGACCGCGCTCATCGACTTCTGCGTCGAGCGGATGTACGCCGCGACTCCGGAGAACGAGTTCGTCGAGGCGACCTATGCCGACGGGTCCCGAGAGGTCCTCCACTTCTCCGACTTCGCGTCCGGGGCGATGATCCACAACATCGTCGACCGGGCGAAGAAGGGAGCGATCAAATCGCTGCTCGAGACGGGGGAGCGCGGACTCCATCCGGAGCACTTCGCCGAGGCGATCGCCGAGGAGTTCAGCGAGCACGAGGACCTGCCCAACACGACGAACCCCGACGAGTGGGCGCGGATCTCCGGGCGGAAGGGGGAGAGGGTCACGCACCTGCGGATGATGCACCTCGACACCACCCGGGGAGCCCCGGCGCTCGAGTCCGAGATCGCCGAGGCGACGCCGGACTCGGATCTGCTCTGAGCCGTTCGCCTGCGCTGACCGGGCCGCCCGGTCGCAGGCGTCCTGTTCTAGCGGCGGGTGCGGCTTCCCCCGGCGACTGCGGTGGCGATGATCCTCCAGCCGACGAGGGTGATGAGGTTGAGGACGGAGGCGACGACCATGAAGCTCACCGGAACCGACCCGGGATCCCCGCCGGCCCCGGTGAGACCGCGCAGGAGGAGGCCGACGAGGACGGTGATCGCCCAGATGCCCGTGCCCGAGTGGAGCGGGGACAGGGGGCGGTCCCAGACCGCGGTGAGCACCCACGCGACGCCGAGACCGGCGAGGAACGGCCACGCGGTCGTGAGCAGCCCCTGGGGATCGAGATTCCCGGAGTGCGTGTAATGACCGATGATGGTGAAGAGGACGACGAGCACGAGGTCGACGACGAGGGCGATGGGGAGATGGGATTTCTTCGCTGCCACGTAGGCGAGTCTAGACGTTTGGAGGAGTGGACATGGTCACCGTGCACCGGGTGATGGGATCGGAGACGGAGTTCGGGCTGAGCCAGCCGGGCAATCCGGGGGCCAATCCGATGCGGGACTCGGCGCGTGTCGTCGACGCCTATGCGGGCCCGCGAGGACTGAAGTCCTCGCAGAGCTTCTGGGACTTCGAGACCGAGTCACCGCTCGCCGACGCCCGCGGGTTCCTCATGAACGTCGCCGATGCCGACGCCTCCCAGCTCACGCACCTGCCCGCCGAAGCGGTCGAAGCCGAATACCTGGCCAACGTCGTCACCGAGAACGGCGCGCGCTACTACGTCGACCACGCCCACCCCGAGTACTCCTCCCCGGAGGTGCTCACCCCGCGCGACCTCGTCACCTACGACCGCGCGGGCGATCTCGTCGCCCTCGACTCGGTGCGTCGGCTCGAGCGCTCGGCCGCTCCGGTCAATCTCTACAAGAACAACACCGACTCGAAGGGCGCGTCGTACGGCACACACGAGAACTACCTCGTCGACCGCGCCGTCGACTTCGACGACCTCGTCGCCGGACTCATCCCGTTCTTCGTCACCCGACAGATCCTCTGCGGCTCCGGCCGGGTCGGGCTCGGACGCGAAGGGGAGACGCCGGGCTACCAGATCTCCTCGCGCGCGGACTTCTTCGAAGCCCAGGTCGGGCTCGAGACGACCCTGCGCCGGCCCATCGTCAACACCCGTGACGAACCCCACGCCGACCCGGAGAAGTACCGCCGGCTCCACGTCATCATCGGCGACGCCACGCTGGCCGAACCCGCCACCCTCGTCCGCTTCGGCAGCACCGCGCTCGTCCTCGGCCTCATCGAGCAGGGACTCGCCCCCCGCCTCGAACTCGCCGACCCCCTCCAGTCGCTCTGGGACGTCAGCAGGGACCTCACCCTGAGCGCACGGCTGCCGCTTGCCGACGGGACGAGCCTGAGCGCCCTGGAGATCCAGGAGCTCTACTTCGCCGCGTGCAGCGAGCACGCCGACGACGACCCGGAGACCGCCGAAGTGCTCGCCGAATGGCGCCGCTTCCTCGACGGGCTCGCCGCCGACCCGAAGTCGCTTGCCGACTCGATCGACTGGGTCTCCAAATGGGTCCTCCTCGAGGGCTACCGGCAGCGGGAGGGCCTCGAGTGGGACCATCCGAAGCTCGGCCTCATCGACGTCCAGTACCATGACGTCCGGCCCGAGAAGGGCCTCTTCCACAAACTCGAACGGGCCGGGCGGATCACGCGGCTGACCACGGACGCCGAGGTCGAAGCCGCCGTCGTCACCCCGCCCGAGGGGACCCGCGCCTACCTCCGCTCGCTCGCGGTCACCCGGTTCTCCGCCTCCCTCGTCGCCGCGAGCTGGGACTCCCTCGTCCTCGACGCCGGCGAATACGGGCTTGTGCGCCTGCCGATGAGCGAACCGCGCAAGGGCACCCGTGCGCTGCTCGAGGACCGGCTGGCGGGAGTCGACGACGCACCCACCCTGCTCCGTCGTCTCGGAGTGACTAGACTGAGCGCGAAGACGCAAGAGAGAAGGCTGTGATGAGTTCGAACGAGCAGATCAACAAGGACCACTCCGCCGGCGGGGACGAGCCCCCGGTCGATCCGCCGCAGGCCGTGTCCGCGCAGATCAACACCGAGAACGTCGATTCGATCCTCGACGAGATCGACAGCGTCCTCGAATCCAACGCCGAGGAGTTCGTCCGCAACTTCGTCCAGAAGGGCGGGCAATGAGATGGCAGGGTTTCCTCCTGCGTACCTCTCCTCGACGAGCAACTCCCTGACCGACCTCCTGCGTGACCTCGCCCCCGAGGCCCTGCCCCGGTGGAACGGCGCGGACCACGGTGCGGAGGTGCCCGAGGGCACGACGATCATCTGCTTCCGCACCGCATCCGGCATCCTCATGGCCGGTGACCGGAGGGCGACGATCGGCAACCTCATCGCCTCCCATGCGATGGAGAAGGTGCGGCCCGCCGACGACTTCTCGGTCATCGGCATCGCCGGGACCGCCGGTGTCGCCCTCGACCTCATCCGGCTCTTCCAGCTCGAACTCGAACACTACGAGAAGATCGAGGACGCGCGCCTCTCCCTCGGCGGCAAGGCCAACCGGCTCGCCGCGATGCTGCGCGGCAACCTCGGCCTGGCGATGCAGGGACTCTCCGTCGTGCCGATGTTCGCCGGCGTCGACGAGTCCCGGCCCGACGGGCAGATCTTCAGCTTCGACGTCACCGGCGGCAAGTACGAGGAGCACCGCTTCCATGCAATCGGCTCGGGCTCCGGCTTCGCCCGCGGAGCGCTGAAGAAGCTGTGGGAACCGGCGCTCGAGACCGAAGCGGCGATCGCCGTCGCCGTCGAAGCGCTCTTCGACGCCGCCGACGACGACTCGGCGACGGGAGGACCCGACTTCGTCCGGGCCATCGCCCCGACGGTCTTCACCGTCGAACTCGGCACCGGGGTCACGCAGATCCCGGCAGCCCAGGTGCTCGCCACCGCCACCGAGGTGGTCGCCGAGCGGACGCGGAAGGCGCAGTCATGACCCAGGCCCCGTTCTACGTCTCGCCCGAACAGCTGATGAAGGATCGGGCGGACTTCGCCCGCAAGGGCATCGCCCGCGGCCGCTCCGTCGTCGTGCTCCGCTTCGAGACGGGCATCCTCCTCCTCGCCGAGAACCCCTCGCCGACGCTGCACAAGATCGCCGAGATCTATGACCGCATCGGGTTCGCCGCCGTCGGCAAGTACAACGAGTTCGAGACCCTGCGCCAGGCGGGCGTCCGCTACGCCGACCTGCGCGGATACTCCTACGACCGCAGCGACGTCACCGCCAGGGGACTGACGAACGCGTACGCGCAGACGCTCGCCGGCGTCTTCACCACCGAGTCGAAGCCCTTCGAGGTCGAACTCGTCGTCGCCGAACTCGGCCACACCCCGGCCGACGACCAGCTCTATCGGATCACCTATGACGGTTCGGTCATCGACGAGACCGAGCACGTGGCGATCGGCGGGCAGGCCGATGCGATCACCGAGCGGCTGCGGGGAGTGGTGACGAGCCGGAAGCCGCTGCCCGAGGTCCTCGGGCTCGGCATCGACGCGCTGGCCGCAACGACGACGGGACCGCTTGCCGTCGACGACCTCGAAGCCGCCGTCCTCGACCGCGAGGTCGCCGGGCACCGGAAGTTCCGCAGGCTCTCCGATGCCGCGGTCGCCGAGCTCCGGAGCGCCTGATGGCGCGGATCTACGGACTCGAGACCGAGTACGGCCTCGCCCACACGCCGGGGGAGGACCACAAGCGCATCGGTCCCGAGGAGATCGCCCGCTACCTCTTCCGCCCCGTCGTCGAATGGGGGCGTTCGTCGAACGTCTTCCTGCCCAACGGGTCGCGCCTCTACCTCGACGTCGGCTCCCACCCGGAGTACGCAACGGCCGAATGCGACAGCCTCGGCGATCTCCTCGCCCAGGATCGGGCGGGGGAGGCCCACATGATCGACCTGCTCGAGAAAGCTCAGGCGAGCATGGACACCGACGGCCTGTCCGGTCGGATCCACATGGTCAAGAACAACACGGACGCCGCGGGCAACTCCTACGGCTCCCACGAGAACTTCCTCATCCGCCGCGGGCTCGACTTCAACCGGCTCACGACCGTCCTCCTGCCCTTCCTCGTCACCCGGCAGCTCCTCGTCGGGGCGGGCGCGATCATCCCGCGGACCTCGAGTCTCAGCCCCGATGAGGACGCCGACCGCGGCGAGCTCACCTTCGGCCTCTCCGCCCGCTCCGACGTCATGTGGGAGGGGCTGTCCTCGGCGACGACCCGGTCGCGGCCGATCATCAACGCCCGCGACGAACCCCACGCCGATGCGGAGAAGTACCGCAGGCTCCACGTCATCGTCGGCGACTCCTCGATGTCGACGGCCACCTCGGCGCTCAAACTCGGCTCCGCCGTTCTCATGCTCGACCTCATCGAGCAGGGGGCGCGGATCCCCGACCACGGTCTGCGCCACCCTGTGCGCGACATCCGGGTCATCGCCCGCGACCTCACCGGCCGTTCCCGGCTCGAGCGCACCGACGGGACGGTGACGACGCCCTTGGGACTCCTCGGTGACTATCGTGACCGGGCGGCCCACCTCGTTGAGACCGGGGACCACAGCCTCGGCGACGACGACCTCGCCGCCTACGTCATCGACCTGTGGACGCGGATGCTCGGCGCCGTCGAGACCCAGGACTTCTCGTCCGTCGACACGGAGATCGACTGGGTGATGAAGAAGGCGCTCATCGACCGGGCGATGGCCCGCGGCGGGATCGGGATCGGCGACGCGCAGATCCAGCGCCTCGACATCGCCTACCACGACATCACCCCGGGCACGGGACTCTTCCCCAGACTCGAGGCGGCGGGACTGGCGAAGAGCCTCGTCCCCGCGGAGGCGGTCACGCGGGCGAAGGACGAACCGCCCGAGACGACGCGGGCAGCGGTCCGCGGCGCGTTCATCCGTGCCGCCCACGACGCCCGGCGCGACTACACCGTCGACTGGGTGCATCTGCGGCTCAACGACGAATCCGGGCGCGCGGTCGCCCTCAAGGACCCGTTCTCCGCGACGCATGCCCAGGCCGAGGCACTCATCGCCGGCCTGTAGGATCGACGCTGGAGAAGTTCGAACGAAAGGAACCACGTGCGCACCAGAGTGCTCAGTGCCATCGCCGCAGCCGTGCTGCTGCTCTCGGCCTGCGGGCAGAGCGAACCCGAGGACGGCGGTGCCAGCGCCCCCGCATCGGTGCCCGCGCAGGACGCGAAGTCGACGAGCCTCGACGACATCACCGTCGAGGGCAAGCCCGGGAAGAAGCCGACGGTGAGCTTCGAGGCACCACTCGTCGTCGAGAAGACCGAGTCCAAGGTGCTCAGCGAGGGCGACGGCAAACCCGTCGCCGACGGCGAGCAGGTCACCGCGCAGATGACGCTCGTGTCCGGGACCACCGGAGACGTCGTCGAGTCGAGCTACGACTCGAAGTCCCCGGCGGGCTTCCCGATGGACACGGCCCAGATCTCCGAGGAGCTGTTCAACGCCCTCGAAGGCGTCCCTGTCGGTTCCCGCGTGCTCATGACGCTCAACGGCAGTCCCCAGCAGGGACAGCCGAGCCAGACGCTCGTCTACGTCATCGACGTCGAGGACACGACGAAGCCGCTCACCCGGGCGGAAGGGAAGAAGGCCGACCAGGCGGGCAACCCGCTCACCGTGAGCTGGGAGGACGACGGCACGCCGAAGATCACCCAGCCCGAGGGCGAACCGCCCGCCGAGATGCAGTCCTTCACGACCATCGAGGGCACCGGCCCCGAGGTGAAGAAGGGGCAGAAGGTCGCCGTGAAGTACTCCGGCTGGTTGTGGGACGACGCCTCCCAGCCCTTCGACTCGAACTGGGGCGGGGGCGGACAGCCGTTCGCCGTCGATCCCGTCGGCGAGGCCAACGTCATCCAAGGCTGGAACGAAGGCCTCGTCGGGGCCAAGGTCGGCAGCCAGATCGTGCTCGTCATCCCGCCGGACAAGGGCTACGGAGAGCAGGGCAGCCCGCCGAAGATCCCCGGCAACGCGACCCTCGTCTTCGTCATCGACATCCTCTCGGCACAGGGCTGAGAGGCCGGCGATCCGATCCCGGATCGCTGACAGGACCACCCAGAAGGAGACACCCATGAGCAAGCAGAAGCCCGTCGTCGACTTCCCCGGCGGCGACGCCCCGACCGAGCTCGTCATCGTCGATGACATCATCGGCGACGGCCCCGAGGCGAAGGCCGGAGACACCGTGAGCGTCAACTACGTCGGCGTCGCCCATTCGACCGGCGAGGAGTTCGACGCCTCGTACAACCGCGGCACCCCGCTCGAGTTCCGGCTCGGCTCCGGCATGGTCATCGCCGGCTGGGACCAGGGCATCCAGGGGATGAAGGTCGGCGGTCGCCGCACCCTGCAGATCCCGCCGCACCTCGCCTACGGCGACCAGGGCGCCGGCGGCGTCATCAAGCCCGGTGAGAGCCTCATCTTCGTGTGCGACCTCGAAGGCGTGCGCTGAGACCGACGCTGCGCTGAGCGCTCAGCTCAGCCGACCGGCGCGGGCTAGACGAGCCCGGCCGCATACCTGCCCGCCGCGGCGGCAGCGAGGAACGCTGCCGCATCGGCGGGCAGTCTGCGTCCCATCGTCGACAGGCCCACCGGAGAGGCCTGGAGCGCGGGCCACAGACCGGTGAGGTCGACGTCGATGCGCTCGTGGTCGTGAAGCTGCGGCAGCTGCGCGGCGACCGTCTCGGCGATGACCCCGGGCTCAGGGTCCATCTCGGCGCGTTCGGCCTCGGTCAGCGTCGTGAAGTCGGGTACAGGCACGCGGACGCCGGGCCGAGCCACCTCGGCGAGCGAGGTCAGCGTGTGGTGGGAGATCCCGAAGTGCCGGCCGCGGGCGTCGGCGTTCGACATCCGCAGCACCCCGACCGGCACCCCGCCGAGGAGGGCCGCGGCGTTGAGGTGCTCACCGGCGACGAGCCCGGAGAACCCGTACTTCGTCCCGGTGCCGAGGTTGCCCGGTCCCTGGGCGACGACGGCGATGTCGGCGCCGAGGACGTGCTTGGCCGCGAGCAGGCCGGTGTGGACCGTCACTGCCTCGAGGTCGGCTCCCCACGACTGTCCCGTGCTCACGCTGCCGGCGATCCATCCTGCCTCCTTGAGCCCGGCGACGGCCTGCGAGAACGCCGCAGGCAGGGCGGCGCCGTCGCTGAGGACGTAGGCGACCCTGAGATCGTCATCGACCGCCCGGATGCCCGCGACGATCGCCGGCAGTGCCGAATGGAGGTCGGCGACGAGGACGGGCATGCCTGCCAGCGATTCCGCCGCGGCGAGGACCCCGTGGTGCTCGGACTCCTGATCGTCGACGCCGAGGACCATCGTCTGGAGCGGCGAATAGCGGTCCTTGACGAGGTGGCCGGGCCCCGGCGGGGGATCGGCCGGCAGACGGTCGGGGAGGGCGACGACGAGCCCGAAGCCGCCGGTGCCCAGGCGCTTGGCGAGCGCAGAGACGTTGAGGAGGACGGTGTCGCCGACCTCGGGCTCACCGACGGCGTCGGTGTACGCGATCGCTTTGATCTCGGCGATGTCGGTGCCCGGCAGGGGCGTCTCGAGTTCGGCGGTGAACTCGGTGAGGCCGGGACGGGTGGAACGGATGGCTGTGACGATGCCTGTGCGCCAATGGATCATGCCCCAACCCTATCCCGCGCGGTGCTTCCCGGCCGTGGTTCTGCGTTACGGTGGAGTCTGTGAACACTCAACGACCCAACCGGCAGCGACAGCAGACCGAGCGGCTGATGAACCTGCTCATCGCCCTGCGCGCCGCCCGCGGCTGGGTGTCCCGGAAGACGCTCATGACCGCGATCGACGGCTACGCCGGGCTCGACGACGTCGCCTTCGATCGCAAGTTCTCCCGTGACAAGGAGCTGCTGCGGCACATGGGCATCACGATCGCCACCCGCGCCGAGCACGATGCGTACTCCGATGTCGGGGAGACCGGGTACCGCATCTCGACCGACGACTACGCGATGGGCGACGTCGACCTCACCCCGTCCGAGGCGGCGGCGGTGGCGGTGGCCGCCCGCTTCTGGTCCGACACCGAACTCGGTGCCTCGAGTGCGCAGGCGCTGACGAAGCTGCGGGCACTCGGCCTCGAGCTCAGCGACGACGTGCCCGGGCTCGGCTTCAGCCCCGGGGCGGCGAGCAAGCTGGGGAATGCGAACTTCGCCACCGCGCTCCACCACATCAACGCCCGCGAAGCGATCGGGTTCAAGTACCACAAGCCCGGACAGAGCGCGCGGAAGGTGCGGCTCGAACCCTACGCCCTGCTCAGCCGCGGCGACCGGGTCTACCTCGTCGGCAACGACCTCCACCGCGGGGCCGAGCGGACATTCCGGCTGACCCGGATCGAGGGGAAGCTTGCCAAACTCGGCGGCCGTGAACCCGGCGACTACTCAATCCCCGCCGACTTCGTGCCCCAGGTCTCGCTCAATGCGAGCACGGAGATGGCCGTCGTCACCGAGGCGGTCCTCGACATCGCCGCCCACCGCGCCGATCCGCTGCGGCGGCGGTCCGTGCGCACCGATGGGGAGCACCAGGTCGTCGAGTACTCCGATGCCCAGACCCTGGCCGCGGAGATCGTCGGCTACGGTGACGCCGTGCGTGTCGTTCGGCCCGACGAACTCGCGCGCGCCGTCGACCGACGACGCGAGGTCATCGCCGAGGCCCTCGATCGGCTGGGAGGTCGCAGTGTCCTCAGCGCGTGAACGCCTCACCCGGCTGCTCAGCCTCGTGCCCTACCTCGACGCCCATCCCGGCGCCGACCTCGAGGAGACGGCCGCCTACTTCGGCATCGACTCGGCGACCCTCATCGACGACCTCGAGCTCCTCTTCGTCACCGGCCGACCCGGGCACATGCCCGACGACCTCATCGATGCGACGTGGGACGGCGGGAAGATCTTCATCTCCAACGCCGAGGAGGTCTCCGTCCCCGTGCGTCTGAGCGCCGAGGAGGCGGGCCTCCTCGTCCTCGCCCTCGAACTCCTCGACGCCCTGCCCGGCCTCGACGCCGAGGCGGTGCGCACGGCGGCGGCGAAGCTGCGTCTCGCCGCGGGTGAGAACCTCCACACCCCCGTCGACGTCAGCCCGGTGCCCGCCGATGCGGAGCTGATGAGCGCGCTCAAGGGCTTCATCGACGCCAGCGCGGCCGTCGAGATCGACTACTACGTCGCCTCCCGCGACGAACTCACGACGCGGACGATCGCCCCGACCCGGCTCGTTCCCGGCGCCGACTGGTACCTCGATGCGTGGTGCTATTCGGCCCAGGCGCCCAGGCGCTTCGCGCTCTCACGGATCCGCCGCTTCGCCGAGACGAGCCACCCGCCGATCGGCACCGGCGCCCCCGCACCGGCCCCGCAGGAGGTGACGATGACGCTGCGCGCCGAGGGAGCGTGGCTCGCCGATGAAATCGACGTGAACGAACGGGTCTACGACGCAGGCGGCGACGGCAGCGTCGAGGTGCGCTTCACCGTCCACTCGCTCGACTGGCTCAGCCGCTTCCTGCTGGGCCACGCCGACGTCATCGCGGACATCGATGCCGCCGATGCGGTCGCCGCAGCGAGGCGCCGACTCGGCTGAGCGCACTGGTGAGTCGGATGAAAGGCTCAGCCGCACAGAGTAGAATCACCTCGAGCAAACACAAGCCAAGGAGCTCTCATGAACTTAAGCCCCATGCATATCGCCGTGGTGGTCATCGTCATCATCCTCATCTTCGGTGCGCCCAAGCTGCCGATGCTCGCCAGGAGCCTCGGTCAGTCGCTGAAGATCTTCAAGTCCGAGGTCAAGGACCTGCGCGACGACAAGGATGAGAAGACGACCGAACCCGGAGAGCTCGGCCGTGATGCGGGCCAGTCCACCCAGTCGACGCCCCCGTCCGCCCCCGACGCCGCGCAGCCGGCGGCGCACAGGAATCAGGATCCGCAGCCACGCGAGAAGTGAAAGACAGCAGTCAGCGCAGAGGCCGGACCTCACGGAGGAAGAACCCTGAGAAGAGGATGCCCGTCATGGGGCACCTCGTCGAACTGCGCAATCGGTTCGTCATCGCCGCCATCGCCATCGTCCTCGGCGCGGTCGGCGGATGGTTCCTCTACGACCCGGTCCTCGACATCCTCCAGGAGCCCATCCGGACGATCAACGACACGTCGGGCCGGGTGGCGCAGATCAACTTCGCGGGGGTCGCCTCGGCCTTCGACATGAAGATCAAGCTCTCCCTGTTCATCGGCCTCTTCATCTCGTGTCCGGTGTGGCTCTACCAGGTCTGGGCGTACATCGTCCCGGGGCTCACGAGCAAGGAGAAGCGCTACTCGTTCGGGTTCCTCGGCGCGGCCGTTCCGCTCTTCCTCGCCGGTTCGGCGATGGCGTTCTTCGCCCTGCCCAACGCGGTCAAGGCGCTGACGTCGTTCACCCCTGAGGGGGCGACGAACATCATCCCCGCCCAGGACTACCTGACGTTCGTCATGATCATCATCGTCGTCTTCGGCATCGCGTTCGTCCTGCCTGTGCTCATGGTCGGACTCAACATGCTCGGGATCCTCTCGGCGACGCGGATCCGCAAGTCGTGGCGCATCATCGTCATGATCGTCTTCATCTTCGCCGCGATCGCCACTCCGACACCCGATGCGATGTCGATGTTCTTCCTCGTCATCCCCATGATCACGCTGTTCTGCCTGGCGTGGGTGGTGTGCATTCTCAACGACCGGCGCCGCAAGCGCAAGCTCGTCGCCCAGGGCATCTGGGTCGACCCGGACGAGCTCGACGAGGACAGTGGGAAGGGCACAGCATGAGCAGGCGCGGAGACCGCAACGACCATGACACCGCTTCGGCGGGTGCCGAGGCCACCGCAGACGCCGAGGCCAAGAGCCCGGCGCAGGCGTACGCGGAGTTCCGGGGACGGGCCGAACGCGAGCAGACCCCGCTGGGTCGGTTCCTCGCCCGCACCGACTTCGAGCTCGACGACTTCCAGATCGAGGCGTGCCAGGAGCTCCAGGAGGGCAAGGACGTCCTCGTCACCGCGCCGACCGGGGCCGGCAAGACGATCATCGCCGAGTTCGCCGTCGACCTCGCGATGGACGCCGGCACCCGGGTGTTCTACACCACCCCGATCAAGGCGCTGAGCAACCAGAAGTTCGCCGATCTCGTCGCCGTCCACGGCGCCGAGAACGTCGGACTCCTCACCGGGGACACGACGATCCGCCGGGATGCGCCGATCATCGTCATGACCACCGAGGTCCTGCGCAACATGCTCTACAACGACCCGGGCGGCCTCGATGACCTCGGCTTCGTCGTCCTCGACGAGGTCCACTACCTCGGCGACCGGTTCCGCGGTCCCGTGTGGGAGGAGGTGATCATCCACCTGCCCGAACGCGTCCAGGTCGTCTCGCTCTCGGCGACCGTGTCCAACGTCGAGGAGTTCGGAGCGTGGCTGCGCGAGGTCAGGGGGCCGACGACCGTCGTCTCGACCTCCCACCGCCCGGTCCCGCTCGTCAACCACGCCCTCGTCGGCCACCGGATGTACGACCTCTTCACCCATCACGACTCCGAGCGCATCGACCCGGCGCTCGCGCACGCGACCCGCACGTACGGCGGACCCCGGTCGAAGCGCGAGCGCGGCAATCGCGCCCGGTTCCGCCGCCCCAGCCGGACCCAGATCGTCGCCTCCCTCGCCGAGGCGGGGATGCTCCCGGCGATCATGTTCATCTTCTCCCGCAACGGCTGTGATGAGGCCGTCGAGCAGTACATCGCCACGGGCGCCGACCTCAACTCCCGCGAGGACAACGTCATCGTCAACGCGGCTCTCGAGCGGCTGCGCGAGGAGCTGCCGGCGGAGGATCTGGGGATCCTCGGCTACCACACGTTCCGCGAGGGCCTCCTCCGCGGCGTCGCCGCCCACCACGCGGGCATGATCCCGCAGTTCAAGGAGCTCGTCGAGGAGCTCTTCTCCGCCGGGGTCATCAAGGTCGTCTTCGCCACGGAGACGCTGGCGCTGGGCATCAACATGCCCGCCCGCACGGTCGTGCTCGAGAAGCTCGTCAAGTTCAACGGCGAAGCCCACGTCTCGATCACCCCGGGGGAGTACACGCAGCTGACCGGGCGCGCCGGCCGCCGCGGCATCGACCGGATCGGCCACGCCGTCGTCGTCTGGCACCCCACGATGGACATCAGCGAGATCGCCGGCCTCGCCTCCAACCGGTCGTACGCGCTCGGATCCGCGTTCGGACCCACCTACAACATGACGGCGAACCTGCTCTCCCGGATGAGCCCGGCCGATGCCGCGAAGGTCCTCGAGACCTCGTTCGCGCAGTTCCAGGCCGACAAGGCCGTCGTCGGCCTCGCCCGCAAGGTCCGGAAGAACGAGGCGACGATCGCCGCGTACGAGAAGTCGATGCACTGCGACCGGGGCGACTTCGGGGAGTACGCGGCCCTGCGCCGTGAGATCTCCGAGACGGAGAAGCAGGAGACGAGGACGAAGTCGAAGGTCAAGCAGCGCGAGATCGTCGAGTCCCTGTCGGCGCTGAAGATCGGCGACGTCATCACCCTGCCCGCGCGGCGGGTCGAGGGCACTGCGGTGATCATCGCCCCGATGACGAACCGCGACGGCGTCTCCCGGCTCCCGACCGTGCTCACCGAGCAGGGCAAGGTGTGGCATCTGCGTCCCCACGAGGTCACCGAGCCGGTGGCCCCGATGGGACGGATCCGGGTGCCGAAGAAGTTCAACCACCGTCAGGCCTCCGACCGTCGGGCGCTGCTGGGCATCCTCGCCGAGGCGATCGCCGATGGCCGCGTCGATCGGGACGTGCGTTGGGTGCCCCACAGCGCGCCCGGCGGGGTGAGCTCGACGGTCGCCGAGCTCACCGCCAGGATGCGCGCCCACCCCTGCCATGACTGTCCCGACCGGGAGATCCACGCCCGGTGGGCCAACCGCGCGGCGAAGCTCGAGAAGGAGAACGCGTCCCTGATCAAACGCATCGAGGGGAGGACGACGTCGATCGCCCTCGTCTTCGAACGCGTCCAGGAGGTGCTCACGACCCTCGGGTTCGACCCCGAGCACTCGGACATGCTCCGCCGCATCTACGGCGAGCGGGACCTGCTCGTGGCGCTCACCGTGCGCGCCGGCCTGTGGGACGGCCTCACGGAACCCGAACTCGCCGCCTTCGCCTCGTGCTTCGTCTATCAGGCGCGTCGCAGCGAGAGCTTCCACGCCGAGCGTGCGCCCAGCCGCGACCTCAAGGTCGCCGGCGATGCGGCGATCGACCTGTGGCGGGAGCTCTTCCGCCTCGAGGAGCAGCACGCGCTCACCCCGACGCCCGAACCCGACCGGGGACTGTTCACCCCGATGTTCCGGTGGACGGAGGGGAAGAACCTCGCCGAGTCGCTCCGGGGCACGGACATCGCCGCCGGTGACTTCGTCCGCTGGGCGAAGCAGACCCTCGACCTGCTCGGGCAGCTCGCCGAGGTGAGCGCCCCGGAGACCGCGGTGCGCATCCGGCGGACGATCGAGGCCGTCCGCCGGGGAGTCGTCGCCGACTCGTAGGCGCTACCGGCGGATCCGTTTGACGATGTTCTCGATGTCTGAGCCGAACGCGTTCTCCGTCGTGAGATAGGTCCACGTCGACGAGGGGCGCTTGAGCCCGTGCGAGGCGAGGTCGATGCCCTCGTCGGTGAACTCCGCCTCCTCGACGGTGCTCACGGAGTCGTCGAGGACATCGGACCAGAACGAGGAGAAGACCCGGATCGACTCCGTGTTGAAGGCCTCGTGGGGCTTCTCCTTCGCGAATGTGCGCAGGTGGATGCCCTCGCGCAGATCGTTGAGGAACGCGAGGTGGTCGACCCAGCGGGCGTCGAGGTGGAAGAGGAGGACCGCGCGAAGGCTCTCGTCGACGACCTCCTCCGAGTGCTTCTCTGCGAGTTCCGTCGCCCTCTCGCCGAGGCGGTCCTTGAGTTCGTCGATCGCCTCATCCTCGGTGCGCAGCTCGCGCCGACGGGCGAGGACGAGTTCGCGCTGCTTGGCCATGAGCTCGTTGAACCGCCACGTGTCACGGTGCAGAGCGGTGTTCTGGCCCTCGGCGATGCGCTGGGCGTGCTCGACGAGGGTGAGCGCGCGCTTCGAGTCGATCCGACCGGTCTCGTCGCCTTCGGAGACGAACCGTTGGATCTCGGGCACCCTGGTGAGCATCTCGTCCTCGAGGCTGGTGAAGAACACCGAGGTGCCGGGATCACCCTGTCGCCCGGCGCGTCCGCGCAGCTGATCGTCGAGGCGGGAGGACAGGTAGCGTCCGGCGCCGATGACGAGCAGCCCGCCGCCTTCGGCGACGGAGTCGTCGGCGAGCCTGATGTCGGTGCCGCGGCCGGCCATCTGCGTCGAGACGGTGACGGCTCCCGGGCGTCCGGCGGCACCGATGATCTCGGCCTCGGCGGAGTCGTCCTTCGCGTTGAGGACGGCGACGTCGATGCCGCGCTCGACCAGTCGCTGCGCCAGCGACTCGCTCTCGGCGACCGAGGAGGTGCCGATGAGGACCGGACGGTCGTTCGCGTGGTTCTCGACGACCTCCTCGACGATCGCCCGCTCCTTCGACTCCTGGTACGTGTAGAGCCGGTCGGGTTCGTCCTCGCGGACGACGGGCAGGTGGGTGTCGACGGGGACGATCTCCAAGGAGTAGAACTCGCGGAGGTCGTCGCCGACCGCAAGCGCCGTGCCCGTCATCCCGCAGACGGTCTCGTAGCCGTGGATGAGCTCCTCGACGGTCATCTGGTCGAGGATCTCCCCGCTCTCGGTCGTCTCGAGCTTCTCCTTCGCCTCGACGGCGGCCTGGAGCCCGTCGGGCCAACGCTGGAGTTCGGCGACGCGGCCGCGGGAGGAGGAGATGAGCTTGATCCGCCCATCGACGACGAGATAGTCGATGTCGCGCTTGACCAGGGCCTTCGCGTAGAGGGCGAGGTTGACGGCGGCGAGGTCGGCGGCGCCGTCGCCGAAGAGCTCGACGCCGAGCTCGTCCTCGACCCGGGTGACGCCGGCATCGGTGAGGGAGACGGCGCGGCGGTCGGGGCTGATCTCGTAGTCGGTGCCAGGGATGAGGGTCTCGACGAGGGCGGCGATGCGCTCATCACCGTCCTCGATGGACGAGGACCCGGCGAGGACGAGAGGCACGCGGGCTTCGTCGATGAGCACGGAGTCGGCCTCGTCGACGATGACGACATCGCGTTCGGCGACCCGGATGTCCTCGTCGTCGAGGACGAAGCGGTCGCGGAGGACGTCGAAGCCGACCTCGGTGACGGAGGCGTAGAGGACCTCCGACCGGTAGGCTTCGCGCCGGTCGTCGTCGTCGAGGGCGGCCGAGATCGCGGCCGAGGAGACGCCGAGGAGATCGAAGACCGGCTGCATCCACGTCCGGTCGCGGACGGCGAGGTAGTCGTTGACGCTGACGACGTGGACCCGGCGGCCCTGGAGCGCATATCCGGCCGCGGCGAGCGCACCGACGAGCGTCTTGCCCTCACCGGTGGCCATCTGGACGATGTGCCCCTGGAGGAGTCCGATGAGTCCGACGAGCTGCGTGTCGTAGGCGCGTTCGCCCAGGGTGCGCTCGGCGGCCTCCCTCGCGAGGGCCGCATAACGGACGAGGGTCTCGCGGGCGGTGCCGGAGGCGAACACCTCACTGGCGGCGTCGGTCAGCTCGGCATCGCTGAGATCGGCGAATTCGGCGGCTGCCGCATCGAGGTCGGTGGTCGCCTTCTCGAACCATCCTGTGGCCTTGTCGGCCTGGGCACCGGGCCGGTTGAGCAAACGGGAGAAGAGTCCCAAGTCATCGTCCTTCTGATCGGTCTGGTCGCGTCTCGATTCTAGCCTCGTCGGCGATGGGCCATGATCCGTCGACGACTGCGTCGGCGTTGCCCTTCCGGCGGAGGAAGGCCTGGAGGTCAGCGGCCTGAGCGCGCTTCCACTCGCCCTGCGCCGCCATGATCTCCTGTGGGGTGTACGCGGCGATTTCCGTGGACTTCGAAGCCAACGCTCGGGCGATGTCCAGGGCCGCTCGGGCATCGGCGGCGGCGTCGTGGGCGTCGAGGAGGGAGACGTCCCACGCCTCGGCGGTGGCCGTGAGCGTGCGCTTGCCCCGGCGGTAGCGGTCGACGCGGCGGTCGAGGACGAAGGTGTCGACGATCGCCGGGAGCAGGGAGCGCAGGTCGAGGTCGGGACGGTGCCTGCGGACCTCGGCATCG
This sequence comes from Brevibacterium sp. K72, assembly GCF_050562175.1. NCBI lineage: Bacteria > Bacillati > Actinomycetota > Actinomycetes > Micrococcales > Brevibacteriaceae > Brevibacterium > Brevibacterium sp. K72. Next base: position 2,921,167 of record NZ_CP191582.1, on the reverse strand, counting down.
AGGACGCTGAGGTCGTAGACGATGTTGTGGCCGACGACGACGGCGCCCTCGTCCCGGAGGCCCGTGAGCTCCGTGCACAGAGCGGTGACGACCTCGACCGCGGGCATGCCGTTGGCCTGTGCGTACTCGGTGGTGATGCCGTGGACGGCGCGCGCGGCCTCGGGGATCTCGACGCCGGGGTCCGCGAGCCACATCTCCACCCGGTCGGGGTCCTCGACGAAGGCCGCGGTGACGATGCGCGCGGTGTCGGGGTCGACCCCGGTCGTCTCGAGGTCGAAGCCGACGAGCCGGGCGTGCGGCCACGCGACGCCGGCCTCGGATCTCGGTGCGGGTCGGACCGGCTGCGCCGCGGCGACCCCCGGGCCCGCCTGTGCGTCGGTGGGCGGGGCGTCGGCGAGACCGCGCAGGGCGGTGGCGAGGTTGTCGACGGAGCGGGCGATGTTCTGCCCGGCTGCCGCGGCCTCGAGGGCCTGGGCATCGAAGATCAGGGGGAGGACATCGAGGTCGATGCCGTGGTCGACATCGGTGAGACAGGTCATCACCTCGACGGTGCGGGCGAGCATCTCCTCGGACTCGACGATCGTCGTCGCCCGCTTCACACTCAGCCCGCCGGTCTTCACCCCCGCCTTCGCGGCGGAGACGATGCCCGCGAGCGACCCGAAGCTCGTGAGCAGGGTCGCGGCTGTCTTCTCCCCGATGCCGGCGGCGCCGGGAAGGCCGTCGGAGGGATCCCCGCGCAGGGCGGCGAGCTCCCGGTAGCGAATGCCCGAGTCGACACCGTAGAGGCCGGGCAGGTCGGCGGCGGTGATCGCCTCCCATTCCCCTCCCTTGCGGGGCCGGAGCACGCTGACGTCGCGGTCTGTGTCGAGGAGGGCGAGGAGGTCGCGGTCGGGGGAGACGATGACGACGGGGGTGGCCGACTGTGCGGCGATCGTCGCGATGACGTCGTCGGCCTCCGTCCCGTCCACCTCGGCGATGGGGATGCCGGCGGCGGCGAGGACACGGCGCATGATGGGAAGCTGGGCGTCGAGTTCGGGCGGGATCTCCGTCCCCGCAGCCTCGTCCTTGATCCTCGCGGCCTTGTACTCGGGCATGATCGCGGTGCGGAAGGCCGGACGCCAGTCCGCGTCCATCGCCGCGACGACCCGGGCGGAGGAGAAGCGGCGGATCATCTGGGCGACCGTGTCGACGACGCCGCGGATCGCGTTGACCGGCTGCCCCTCGTCGTTGACGATCGAATCCGGCACCGAGTAGAAGGCGCGGTAGTACAGGGCTGGGGTGTCGACGAGTACCAAAGGCTTCACAGCCCTGACCCTACCCGACGCCCCTGACGCCGATGCCCGCAGCGGTGGACGGCAGGTGTAGCCTGGCGGCTGTGAATATGTACTACGGCGGAGACGTCTACAGCAGCGTCGACCCCTTCGCGACCGCCCTCGGCAGCGCGGACGGGACAGTGAACTTCATCGGCTCGGACGAGGCGGCCCTTGCCCTCGACCCGGAGGCGGAGAACCTCGACGGGGACTTCCTCGCCCCGGGGTTCGTCCATGCCGGTCTCATCCTCGGGCCCGACTCGCCCACGGCGACGGCGCTGCGTGATCGCGGCATCGCCCACGTCCACGTCCTCGGCCCCTCGTCCGCCATCCGGGACTTCGTCGCCGACGCACCCGAGGACCTGCGCATCGTCGCCTATCCCGACCTCGCGGCGGGCACCGAGCGGGCGTGGCTGCCCGCGGCCGCCCTCGCCGAGCTCGAGACGCTCCCCGAGACCTCCCTCTACCTCGCCGTCGCCTCGAGCACCGAGCTCGACGCCGTCCTCGCCCGCCTCGGAGAGCATCCGGCGCACGCGCAGCGATTCGGCTATCGGCTCCTCCTCGACTTCGCCGTCCCGGAGTCCCACGTCGAGGCGCTCGGACGCTCCGGGATCGCGATCACCCTCGACCCCAGCCTCGACCAGCCGCTCGCCCCGCTGCTCGCCGCCGGCGCCCAGGTCTCCCTCGTCCTCGCCGACGACTCTCCCTGGGCGGGAGTCCGCTCGGCCGTCCTCGGCACCCACGGCATCGGCGCGCGCGCCGCATTCAACGCCGCCACCCGCTTCGCCCATCGCGCGGCGGGCAACCCCGAAGGGGGAGTGCTGCGTCCCGGTGCCGCCGCCGACTTCGGTCGCTGGCGGGTCGAGCGGCTCGTCGTCCAGGTCGCCGATCCGCGCGTGGCCGCGTGGAGCACCGACCCGCGCTCGGGCACCCCGGGTCTGCCGGAGCTCGCCGCGGACGTCCCCCTCCCCACCCGGATCGGCTGAGCGCGACCGGACCTGCCGCGTGACTGAGATCGCTCTGCGGGCCCGAGAGCAATCCGACACGCCGAGGCGCAGAGGAATTTCTTCCCGCCGAACCTGGCCCTCACCTGGGAAGTTGATCAAAACCGCAGGTCAGAGGGATTTTGCTGGGGCGGTCGGAGCCATTAGATTCGACGATGACATTCCACCGGTCGTGGAGTGGAGCCGACGCTCCCGTCATTAGATAACTCGGTGCACTGCGCTGCTGTGACTGCACGCACACCGTGGTCCGAAGGCGGGGGTGTCGGCTCATTGTTTCGCCCCTGCGGGCGTAGGGTGGGGCGGGTGGTCTCAGAAATCCTCGTGGTCATCCCCACCTACAACGAACGCCTCGCCCTACCGGTCACCCTCGCCGGGCTCTTCGAGCACCAGCCCGAGGTCGACGTCCTCATCGTCGATGACGGATCCCCCGACGGAACGGGGGAGTGGGCCGACGAACTCGCAGCGGTCGACCCACGCGTCAACGTCCTCCACCGCAGCGAGAAGGCCGGTCTCGGCATGGCCTACATCGCCGGCTTCGCGTGGGCACTCGAGCGTGACTACGCGATCATCTGCGAGTTCGACGCCGACGGCTCCCATCGCCCCCTCGACCTCGGCCAGCTGCTTGCTCCGGCGCTCGCGGACGAGGCCGACCTCGTCATCGGCTCCCGCTGGGTCCGCGGCGGCGAGATCGTCGACTGGCCGTACTCGCGCTTCCTCCTCTCACGCGGCGCCAACCTCTACGTCGACGCGGCGATGGGGCTCGGCGTCCGCGACGCCACGGCCGGATTCCGGGCCTACCGGCGGGCCGTGCTCGAGGCCCTCGACCTCACCGGGGTGCAGTCGCAGGGGTACTGCTTCCAGATCGACATGACCGGACGCACCGTCGACGCCGGCTTCCGCGTCCTCGAGGTCCCCATCGTCTTCGTCGAACGCGAACTCGGGGAGTCGAAGATGAGCTCCTCGATCATCTCCGAGGCCTTCACCAAGGTCGCCGGTTGGGGTCTGGCCCGGCGCGGTCGTCAGCTGCGGCAGATGCTCTCGGGCCGCCGCAGCTGACCCGTATCCGTGCGGACATGACAGAGGAGGTGTCGGTCGACGGACCGACACCCCCTCATCCGAGCGTCCTGCTCGGTGTGTGCTGTCTCAGCTCTGGGCGGGAACCTCGCCGCGGCGGATCGCCAGGCGCTCATCGAGGAGGACCTGGAGTTCGTCGAACGAGCGGCGCTCGAGGAGCATGTCCCAGTGCGAGCGCACATGCTTCTCGGGTTCGCCGTCGGGCTCGTTGACGCCGACTCGCACGCCGATGCCGTGGATGCCCGAATCCCACGTCGAGGGCACTTCCGCCTCGATGGAGAACGGAACCTTGAAGCGGGTGCCGTCCTCGCACTCGAATTCGACCATCTGCCGGGGCGCGGGCTCGACACCCTCCTCCGACTCGAGGCTGCGCGAGCCCAACTGCGTACCGCGGAGACTGCGTTCGCTCATCTCTCTTCCCTTCGACTCGACTGCAGGCGACCGTACAAAGGCAACAGTCTACCGTCTCCGGCTATTCCCCTCCGACGCCGGGTCGGCGACCCCCGAGGCGAGTGTGCGCTGGGCGAGGAGCACCTCGTCGGTGACGATCCCATCGACGCCGAGGCGGGCGAGCGTGAGCATGTCCGCAGGGTCGTCGATCGTCCAGACATGGACGACGAGTCCGACCCGGTGGGCGCGGGCGACGAAGTCCTCGGTGACGACGGGCAGACCCTTCCAGCGCATCGGCACCTGGAGTGCGTCGAGACCCGGGGGCAGACCGAGGAGTCCCTGCGCGGGCAGACAGGGCAGCGCCCCGAGGGCGAAGCGGGCGGTCTCACCCGTCCCGGCCGAGGTGCGCACTCCCGGCAGCGCCTCCCGCAGCCGGGTCAGGGTCGCGTCGGAGAACGAGGCGAGGCGCAGCCGGTCCTCGGCATGCCGGGTCCGGACGAAGCGGACCATCGGGCCGATCGAGTGTGGAGCTTTGACGTCGATGTTCCACTCCACGTCCGGCAGTGCGTCAAGGAGGTCGCTAAGGCGGGGGAGTCGGCCCCCGTGGAGAAGATCGATGCGGTCGACCTCCGACGCGGGAAGGTCCCGGATGAGATGCGGGACTCCGGCGATCCGGTCGAGGTCTGCGTCGTGGGCGGCGAAGAGGACGCCGTCGGCCGAGGCGTGGACATCGGTCTCCATCCAGTGCACACCGGCCCGAGCCGAGGCCGCGAAGGCGGGCAGCGTGTTCTCGCTCGTCTCCGGCCAGCGCCCGCCCCGATGCGCAATGACCTCCGGCTGGGAATTCATACCCCAATCCTAGGCGCCTGTTGAAATCCGCCCCGGGGTCGACAACGATGGAGGCATGAGCCGAGCAGAAGATCCCATCGAACCCGACTTCGTCATCGATTCGACCAAGCGCACCCCGACCCAGCGGGCCCGTTCCGTCGCCGAGCGCGCGTACGGCGCAGCGAGCAGCGGGGTGCGCAACGTCCGCGACGCCGCGAAGGGATCCCGCCTCATCGAGGCAACCGAGTCGGGAGTGAACAGGGCACTCGGCAACGTGTCCCACGCGATCGATGACGCAGTGCGCAGCGGCAAGGTCGAACGCGCCTTCGACAGGGCGCAGGAGACCGTGACCAACGGTGCCAACGGCGTCCGCCGCCTCGTCGTCCGCGCCTCCCAGCGCCGCGGCGACCGCGGGTGATCGTTCGGCGGTCAGCCGCGCGCCGCGTTGAAAATGTAACAGTTCGTTAACTAGACTGTCCTTCGGTAACGATCCGATAACCATCGGGCACAGTCAGCGTCTGTCTGGGTGCCCGCATTCACCCGAAGGACGGACAGTGGGCAAACACTCCTCGCCGACGACGAAGGGCTCATTCCTCTCCGCACTCGCGCCGCGGAAGCGGCGCAGCGGACGCCACACCCCGGAGTCGGCCGGGGGAGTGCTGGCAGCGGTCCGGTCCCGCCCTGTCCTCTCGGCGTTCGTCGTCCCCGCAGCGGCGACCGCCGCCGTCGTCGGTTCGACGTTCGCCATGGTTCCCGGTGCCGCCCAGGACTCCTCGCGTGTCGTCGCGCAGAGTCCCGTCGTCGTCGAGGCTCCCGCCGCCCCCGCTGCCGATGAGGCCCTGCAGAAGGCCGAGGAACAGGCGAAGGAGAAGCCGGGCAAGGTCTCGCTCGAGGTGAAGACCCAGGCACCCAAGACCGCGCCCGCGAAGGCCGAGTCCTCGTCGTCGACGTCATCGAAGGCGAAGAGCGGGGGGGAGGCATCCGGGGGATCCGGCGCCAAGGCCTCGGGCAGCTCGTCCGGCGGCCAGTCGGGATCGTGCCCGATGTCCTACTACGGCGGGGGCGACGGCACCGACGGCAACCCCACCGCCAGCGGGGAACCCTTCGACGCGAGCAAGCTCACCGCCGCCCACAAGAGCCTTCCGCTGGGGACGAAGGTCAAGGTGACGAACACGGCCAACGGCAAGTCCGTGACCGTGCGCATCAACGATCGCGGACCCTACTCGGGCTCGCGCTGCATCGACCTCTCGAAGGCCGCCATGCAGGCCGTCGGCGGCATCAGCGCCGGCGAGATCCAGGGGAGCTGGACCGTCCTCTGAACCCCGGCCCGTCCCGGAGCCCCCTCAGCGCCCGTTGCGCCGCACGAGGTCGCGAGCCCTGCTCGCGACCTCGTCGCGTATCCCCGGCGGGGAGACGACCGTGACCCCGGGCACCGTGAGCAGCTGGGAGACGGCGATCTCAGCGGATTCGAGGAGGATGTCGACCTCGCACTCGTCGCCGTCGGCGACCGGTTGCGCCGAGGCGATCGCTTCTGCGGTCAGCGGCCCGGGAACGGCGCGGAGGAGATCGGGCAGGGCCGCCTCGGCGAGGCGGAGACGGACCGGAGTCGTGCGGATGGCCCGGTCGAAGCCCCGCTTCGCCTTCTCCCAGAACGCGCCGAGGTCGAAGTCCGCAGGCCCGCGCACCGCCGTCCACACGGGGTCGACGTCGGTGATCCGAGCGACCCGATACGTCCGCGGCGAGCCGCCCGGCGGCTGGGCCACGAGGTACCAGCGGCCGGCCTTGACCGCGAGGCCGAGGGGGATGAGGCACCGAACGACGGACTCACCGGAGCGGGTGTAGACGATGCGCACGCCACGCCGGGTGCGCAGCGCCGTGACGAGCGGCTCGAGGGCGCGAAGGTCCTCCTTCTCGGTGAACCAGTCGGGGCCGTCGACGACGACGGTGCGAGAGAAGTCCGCGTCGCCGGTCTCGGCTGCGAGGATCTTCGCCCGGGCCGTCGCCAGCTCACGGGAGAGGCCGAGGTCGGTTGCGGCGAGCGACCCGAGGAGGACGGACTCGAGTTCGGCGCGGGTGAGACCCGACAGCGGGGAGGTCCAGCCGTCGAGCAGGCTGATGCCCCCGCCGGGGCCGGATTCGGCGACGACGGGCACCCCCATCGCCGAGAGCTCCCGAAGGTCCCGGTAGATCGTGCGTTCGGTGACCTCGAGGCGGCGCGCGAGCTCGCGTGCCGACAGCGGCGTCGAGCGGGCGGAGAGGAGGACGATCTCGGAGACGAGTCGGGCAGCCTTCACCTTGGCAAGAATAGTCGCAGTCGCTGACAGAAGATGTCAGGGAAAGGCGTCCAGACTGGTCGCATGACTGATGAGACGAGACCACTGAGCGGACGGACCGCGGTCGTCGCCGGGGCCACCCGCGGGGCGGGACGGGCGATCGCCCGGGAACTCGGCGCAGCCGGAGCCTTCGTGTGGTGCACGGGGCGCTCGAGCACCGATGCACCCTCGGACTACGGGCGCCCCGAGACGATCGAGGGCACGCTCGAGCTCGTCCGGGCCGAGGGCGGCGACGGGGAAGCCGTCGTCTGCGACCACCTCGTCGCCGACGACGTCGCGGAACTGGCCGAGCGGATCGGTGCGCGCAGCGAGCACCTCGACATCCTCGTGGGCGACATCGGGGGAGAGGCCTACGTCTCCTGGGGTGAGCCGTTCTGGCGCGCGGACGCGGTCAGGGGCATGCGACTCGTCGAGACCGGACTCATCAGCCATCTGAGGACGGCCCGCGCGCTGCTGCCGCTGCTCACCGCGCGACCCGGCGGACTCCACGTCGAGATCACCGACGGGACGAGCGAGTACAACGCGACGCACTATCGGGAGTCGGTGTGGCTCGATGTGACGAAGACGGCGATCAGCCGCCTCGCCTTCGGCCTCTCCCACGACCTCGCCGGCGCCGAGGCGACGGCCGTGGCGCTCACCCCCGGATGGCTGCGCTCGGAGATGATGCTCGAGGGCTTCTCGACGACCGAGGAGACCTGGCTTTCCGACGCCCTCGACCCGGACCGCAGCGTTCCGCCTGCCGACTTCGCCGTCTCCGAGACCCCGCACATGCTCGGGAGGGGCATCGCCGCGCTGGCCGCCGACCCTGACCGGCACCGCTTCACCGGGCGGACCCTGTCGAGCTTCGACCTCGCGACGACCTACGGACTCACCGACCTGGACGGCTCCCGCCCCGACGCCTGGGGCTTCCTCAAGGCCAAGGACGCCGACCCCGACGCCGATCCGCTGGCGTTCCGGTGAGCGCGCGTTCCGCGTCGGCGAGACGGTCCTTCCCAAGGAACCGGCCCGTGGCTACCCTGAGTGCTACGCGCGCAGACGCGCGTGCCGCAGCGAAGGTCACGGGGGAGTGCCATGGAGAGAGTCGACGTCGTCATCGTCGGAGCGGGACCGACAGGGCTGACCGCCGCGAGGACGCTCACCGCAGTCGGCCGCTCGGTCGTCGTCCTCGAAGCCCGCGACCGGGTGGGAGGGAGGACCTGGACGGACCGCATCGACGGGCAGATGTTCGAGATCGGCGGCCAGTGGATCTCACCCGACCAGACCGCGATCCTCGACCTCGTCGACGAACTCGGGCTGAGCACCTTCCCCCGGCACCGCGACGGCGATCGGGTCTTCCTCGCCCCCGACGGCACCCGCACCGTCTACTCCGGTGACGCGTTCCCCGTCCCCGAGCGCAGGCAGTCGGAGATGGACCGCCTCATCGGCATCCTCGACGACCTCGCCGCGCGCATCGGGGCAGAGCGTCCCTGGGATGCCGAGGACGCGAAGGAGCTCGACTCGATCTCCTTCCACCACTGGCTGCGCGAGCAGTCGGCCGACGAACTCGCGTGCGAGAACATCGGCATGTTCGTCGCCGGAGGCATGCTCACGAAACCCGACACAGCGTTCTCGACGCTCCAGGCCGTGCTCATGGCCGCCTCGGCGGGATCGTTCTCCAACCTCGTCGACGACCACTTCATCCTCGACCGCCGCGTCATCGGCGGCATGCAGCAGGTCTCCGAACTCATGGCCGCCGACCTCGGGGACACGGTGGTGCGGCTGAACAGCCCCGTGCGCACGATCGACTGGTCCGGTGACCCAGTCGTCGTGAGCACCGACGACGCGCAGTTCGCGGGCACCGACGTCATCGTCGCCGTGCCCCCGAACCTCTACTCGCGGATCACCTACGTCCCCCACCTGCCGCGCCTCCAGCAGGTCTTCCACCAGCACCAGTCGATGGGGCTGGTCATCAAGGTCCATGCGACCTACCCGCGGCCCTTCTGGCGCGATGCGGGACTCTCGGGCACCGGCTTCGGCGTCGGGCATCTCGTCCAGGAGGTCTACGACAACACGAACCACGGGGAGGAGCAGGGCACCCTCGTCGGGTTCATCTCCGACGTCAACGCCGACGCGATGTGGGCCTTGGACGAGGAGGACCGCAAGCGCACCATCCTCGAGGCGATCGCCGACTTCCTCGGACCCGAAGCCCTCGACCCCATCGTCTTCCACCTCTCGGACTTCGGCGCCGAGGAATGGACGCGCGGGGCGTACGCGACGAGCTACGACCTCGGCGGGCTCCACCGGTGGGGCCGGTATCAGAACGACCCGGTCGGACCGATCCGGTTCGCCAGCTCCGACATCGCCGGCCGCGGCTACCAGCACGTCGACGGGGCGGTGCGCATCGGACGGGCCACCGCTGAGACGATTCTCTCCTCCGGGCACCGATCTGATTAGATGAGCGAATGACCTCGGCAACACCCGCACCGGACCGCCCCATCGAGACCGACTCCGGACTGAGCGCGAAGGGGCTCTCAGCAGGAAAGGTCGGCGCGATCGGCGGAGCGATCATCGGCATCGCCTGCATCGCCCCCGCATACACCCTGACCTCCGGGCTCGGCCCGACGATCTCGGAGGTCGGCGTCCACACCCCGGCGATCCTCCTCATCGGCTTCGTCCCCATGCTCCTCGTCGTCTTCGGCTACCGCGAGCTGAATACGGCCATGCCCGACTCGGGCACGACCTTCACGTGGGCCACACGGGCCTTCGGACCGTGGCTCGGATGGATGGGCGGCTGGGGCCTCATCGCCGCGACCGTCCTCGTGCTGTCCAACCTCGCCGCCGTCGGCGTCGACTTCCTCTTCATCCTGCTCAGCCAGATCTTCTCCGACCCGGCGATCGCCGACCTCACACGGGTGCTGTGGATCAACATCCCCATCACCGTGGCGCTCACCGCAGTCGCCGCGTGGATCTCCTACCGCGGCGTCGAAGCCACGGAGAAGGTCCAGGTGTGGCTGGTCGCCTTCCAGGTCCTCGCCCTCGGCTGGTTCGTCATCTCCGCGCTCGTCCACGTCGCCACCGGCACCGCCTACGACCCGACACCCGTTCAACTCGACTGGTTCAACCCCGTGGCCGCAGGCGACTTCTCGACGATCGCGGCTGCCGTGTCGCTCTCGATCTTCCTCTTCTGGGGTTGGGACACCGTCATCACGATGAACGAAGAGGCGAAGGACCCGGAGAAGACCCCGGGACGGGCGGCGATGCTCACGATCTTCGCGATCGTCATCATCTACCTCGCCTGCACGATCGCCGTGATCTCCTACGCCGGGGTCGGCACCGAGGGCCTCGGGGCGGGCAACCCGGAGAACCAGGAGTCGATCTTCGCGGCCCTGGCCGGACCGATCATGGGACCCTTCGCCATCATCGTCTCGATCGCCGTGCTCTCGTCCTCACTCGCCTCACTGCAGTCGACGATGGTCTCACCCTCGCGGACGATCCTCGCGATGGGCCACTACGGGGCCCTGCCGAAGCGCTACGGCAACGTCTCCCCGCGGTTCAAGTCCCCGTCGGTGGCGACGATCACCTCGGCGGCGGCCGCGATCATCTTCTACGTCGTCATGCGGCTGCTGTCGGAGAACGCGCTGTGGGACACGATCACCGCGCTGGGCCTCATGGTCTGCTTCTACTACGGGATCACGGGACTCGCGTGCACGTGGTACTTCCGGAAGTCCCTCTTCGTCTCAGCGCGCACGGTCTTCTTCCGCTTCCTCTTCCCGCTCATCGGCGGGGTCACCCTGCTCGTCATCTTCGTCCGCACCGCGATCGACTCCCTCGACCCCGCGTACGGCTCGGGGTCGTCGGTCTTCGGCATCGGCCTCGTCTTCGTCCTCGGGATCGGGGTGCTCCTCCTCGGCGTCGTCATCATGATCGTCCAGGCGATCCGGCATCCGGCGTTCTTCCGCGGGGAGACCCTCAAGCAGGGACTCCACGCCGAGTGAGCGGTGCCGATCCCGAGCTCGTGGCCCTGCGCCGGGTCCGGGACCGGATCGACCGCGAGTACGACCGTCCCCTCGACGTCCCCGGCCTCGCCGCGGGCGTCCACATGTCCGCCGGCCATCTCAGCCGCCGGTTCGCCGCCGCCTTCGGCGAACCCCCGTACTCCTACCTCATGACCAGGCGGATCGAGCGGGCGATGGCGCTCATCCACCGCGGTGACCTGAGCATCACCGAGATCTGCTTCGCCGTCGGCTTCTCCTCCCTGGGCACCTTCAGCACCCGGTTCCGCGAACTCGTCGGAGTCTCCCCGCGCGAGTACCGGGCGGCTGCCGCCCACGGCGCCCATGCGCTGCCGAGCATCGTCGTCAAGGCCGCGCTGCGACCGGTCAGGAATCGAGAAGTCCCGTGAGCACCCCCGCATCTAGGATGAGGGCATGGACATCTCGATCAACGCCAGCTTCCTGCCGCACGTCGACGCCGAGGCGTCGCTGACCTTCTACCGTGACGTCCTCGGCTTCGACGTCCGCCTCGATGTGGGGGAGGGACAGATGCGGTGGATCACCGTCGGCCCCTCCGGCCAGCCCGACACGTCGATCGTGCTCACCCCCGCCGTCGTCGACCCCACCGTGAGCGAATCCGAACGGGCGGCCATCGACTCGCTCATGGCCAAGGGCAGCTATGCCGCGATCGTCCTCGCCAGCCCCGACGTCGACACCGCCTTCGCCGAGGTGGAGGCCAAGGGCGCCGATATCGTGCAGGAGCCGATGGACCAGCCCTACGGACTGCGCGACTGCGCTCTGCGCGATCCCGCCGGGAACATGATCCGCATCCAGCAGCGGGCGTGAGGCGCCGATGACTCAGCCAGCGGACAGCCACGACCTCATCCAGGTGCGCGGGGCGAGGGAGAACAACCTCAAGGACGTCTCCGTCGACGTGCCCAAACGCCGACTCACCGTCTTCACCGGGGTCTCCGGCTCCGGCAAGAGCTCGCTCGTCTTCGGCACGATCGCCGCCGAGTCCCAGCGGATGATCAACGAGACCTACAGCGCCTTCGTCCAAGGGTTCATGCCGACGATGGCCCGGCCCGACGTCGACGTCCTCTCGGGCCTGACGACGGCGATCCTCGTCGACCAGGAGCGGATCGGATCGAATCCGCGCTCGACCGTCGGCACTGTCAGCGACATCAACGCGAAGCTGCGGATCCTCTACTCCCGCCTCGCCGAACCGAACCTCGGGTCTCCGAACGCGTATTCGTTCAACGTCGCGACGATCAGCGGCAAGGGAGCGGTGACGATCGAGAAGGGGGAGACGAAGGAGGTCGAGCGGCGCACCTTCACCGTCAACGGCGGCATGTGCCCGCACTGCGAGGGCATGGGCACGGCCACCGACATCGACATCAGTGAGATCGTCGACGAGTCGAAGTCGATCAACGACGGGGCGATCACGATCCCCGGGTTCAAGGTCGGCGGGTGGTCGGTGCGGTTCTACTCGGAGTCGGGGCTCTTCGACCCCGACAAACCGGTGGGCGAGTTCACCGAGTCCGAACGCCATGCCCTGCTCCACCTCGAGGGCGAGAAGATCGTCATCAACGGGACGAACATGACCTATGACGGTCTCATCCCGCGGATCAACCGTTCATTCCTTTCGAAGGACCGCGACGGCATGCAGAAGCACATCCGCGAGTTCGTCGACCGGGCCGTCGTCTTCACCGTCTGCCCGGAATGCCAGGGGACCCGGCTCAATGCCGCCGCACGGTCGTCGCTGCTGGCGGGGAAGTCGATCGCCGAGGTGTGCGCGATGGAGATCTCCGACCTTTCCACCTGGCTCGATGAGATCGACGATCCCACGGTCGTCCCGCTCCTCGACTCCCTGCGCGAGACGGTGCAGGCCTTCGTCGACATCGGGCTGGGCTACCTCTCCCTCGAGCGGTCGTCGGGGTCGCTGTCCGGGGGAGAGGCGCAGCGGATCAAGCTCGTGCGCCACCTCGGTTCGTCGCTCACCGACGTCACCTATGTCTTCGACGAACCGACGATCGGCCTCCACCCGCACGACATCGAGTCGATGAACCGGCTGCTCCTCCAGCTCCGGGACAAGGGCAACACGGTCCTCGTCGTCGAGCACAAACCGGAGACGATCGGCATTGCCGACCACGTCGTCGACCTCGGTCCCGGTGCGGGCAGCGCCGGGGGCGAGATCTGCTTCACCGGCACCGTCGAGGGCCTGCGCGCCTCGGGGACCCGCACCGGTGAGCACCTCGGGTTCACGGCCTCCCTCAAGGAGGAGACCCGCACCGGCGAGGGTGCGCTCGAGATCAGGGGAGCGAACGGCAACAACCTCCGCGACATCGACGTCGACATCCCACTCGGCGTCCTCACCGTCGTCACCGGTGTCGCAGGGTCCGGCAAGAGCACGCTCATCCACGACTCCCTCGTCGGGCGCGAGGGCATCGTCGTCATCGACCAGGCCCCGATCAAGGGGTCGAGGCGGTCGAATCCCGCGACGTACACGGGCATGCTCGACCCGATCCGGAAGGCCTTCGCGAAGGCCAATGGCGTCAAGCCCGCGCTCTTCAGCGCGAACTCCGAAGGCGCGTGCCCGGTGTGCAACGGCACGGGGATCATCTACTCGGACCTCGGGGTCATGGCAGGGATGTCCGCACCGTGCGATGTCTGCGAGGGCAAGGGCTTCCAGGCCGCCGTGCTCGAGTACACGTTCGGGGGCCGCAGCATCCGCGAGGTCCTCGACATGCCCGCAGCCGAGGCGGTCGACTTCTTCTCCGCGGGGGAGTCGAAGGTGCCCGCGGCGGCGCGGGTCGCCCGCACCCTCGTCGATGTGGGGCTCGGCTACCTCAGACTCGGTCAGCCGCTGACGACGCTCTCCGGCGGTGAGCGGCAGCGGCTCAAACTCGCCACCCACCTGTCGGCGAAGGCCGCCGAGGCCGCCTCGGTCATCGTCCTCGACGAACCGACGACGGGCCTGCACCTGGCCGACGTCGAGAACCTCCTCGGCCTCCTCGACGGACTCGTCGACTCCGGACGCACGGTCATCGTCATCGAGCACCATCAGGCGGTCATGGCGCACGCGGACCACCTCATCGACCTCGGTCCCGGTGCCGGTCACGACGGCGGACGCATCGTCTTCGCGGGGACCCCGGCCGAGCTCATCGCGGACGGGTCGACGCTCACGGCACGCCACCTCGGCGAATACGTGCGGGAGGGCGCCGTCGTCTGAACGCCCGATATGGACACGGTCGGGGGAGTCGATTACCGTGAGCAGGGGTTCGGTGACATCCGAGGCTTCTTCCCTGTCCACCTCACAACGGAGACGACCACTGTGAAACTCCTCACGACTCATCTGCACCGAACCGCCGCGCTCGTCGGTGCCGCCGCACTGGCCGCAGCCGGACTCCTCGGCGTGGGAGCGCCCTCGCAGGCTGACGAGGCGAAGAGCGTCTGGGATCGCGTCGCCGCATGCGAATCGAGCGGTGACTGGAGCATCAACACCGGCAACGGCTACTACGGCGGGCTGCAGTTCTCCCTGCGGACGTGGAAAGCATTCGGTGGTGAGGGGATGCCGCACGAGGCCAGCCGCGAGGAGCAGATCCGCATCGCGCAGAAGACCCTCGCCGTCCAGGGCCCCGGAGCGTGGCCGACGTGCGGGAAGAAGGCCGGTCTGACGAAGGAGAACGGCGCCGCCGACGACGGCCGGGCCGACGAACCCAAGAAGGACGAACCGAAGGCTGAGGAGCCCAAGGACGAGTCCAAGGCGGACGAACCGACTGAGGAACCGAAGAACGACGAGCCGACCGAAGAGCCGAAGGCGGACGAACCGAAGACGGACGAGGACTCGACGAACGACGAGCCGAAGCAGGACGAGCCCAAGGCTGAGGAGCCCAAGGCTGAGGAACCGGCCGATGACCCGCAGCCCGAAGACCCCAAGGACGACGACTCGACGACCGAGGACGAATCCCTGACTGAGACCCCGGACAGCGAGGGTGCCGACACCGACGACGGTGCGGACGAGAACTCGTCGAACGCCAACGACACGGGCCTCACCGGGCACGTCATCGATCTCAACAAGTGATCGGTCGACGGGGGAGCACGACCATTCAGGGCACGGTGACCGAGCTCTGAGCCGATTCCCACGCGCACTCGGCGGACATGAACGTACATCTTCGTTAGGTTGTATAACGGTTCGGTAACGGCCGGACCGATGGACCGAATGCAATCGACCTCGGGAGATGACATCGTGAAACTCGCCACGACTGACCTGCGCAGAACAGCACTGCTGGCCGGCGTCGGAGCGATCGCCGCAGCCGGACTCGTCGGCATGGGCGCACCGGCACAGGCCGCCGAGTCCGAAGGAGTCTGGGACCGCGTCGCCGAATGCGAATCCGGCGGAGACTGGAGCATCAACACCGGCAACGGCTACTACGGCGGCCTGCAGTTCTCCCTGCAGACGTGGAAGGCATTCGGCGGTGAGGGAATGCCGCACGAAGCGAGCAAGCAGGAGCAGATCAGCGTCGCACAGAAGACGCTGGCCGAACAGGGTCCTGGCGCGTGGCCGACCTGCGGTGAGAAGGCCGGTCTGACGAAGGAGAACGGCGCTGCGGACGACGGTGATGGCGGATCCGACGACGGCGGCGACTCCGGCGAAGTCGGACTCGGCGGATACAGCGTGACGAACTGAGCGGTTCGCGCTGACGAGATCGCCAACTGCGGTGAACTCGACCTGCAGAGAACTCCCTGTGGCCGTGGGCGGTGCCGCACCGTCCACGGCCACAGTCGTCCTCGCGGAAGTGACGGGCATTGTCGCGGTATCGCGCAACCTTGTACAATGCGCCGATAATATACATTATGTTAACTAAACAGATTGGGCCTCATCCCCTCGAGTCGGCAGACTCGCATCGGCAGTTCGTTCTCTGGCTGGGCAGCTCGCGTCAGCAGATCAGCTGCTGACGCGCCAGTCAGTCGCCACCTCGGCGAGCCTCGGCCGTCAGTCGCCGCCGTGCGCCGTTGAACGTCCGTCGCCGTCTGCAGTGCACGTGCCCTCTGTGGTTCACGCGTCGTCAAGAATTCATCTGCCATCAGCGGTTCACGGACGCCCTCGGTCCGCGCATCCCGCGAGAATATGGCACTGTATGCCACTCGCCCCTGCGTCCTCGAGTATCAGCGCACCAGTGTACGATGCGGCTCCCTGACCACGGATGACTACGCGTGTACTGAGATCGACGACTGCCTCAGTCCCCCGATTCCGGTCTCACTTCCCACAGGATCCATTGACTGTTCGAACGTGCGATCAGTAAGGTGAGTGTGATCGCGGCCACACTGCTGGTCGGATGACTCCACGACGCAAGGAAGCTCATGGTCCTCCAGCCCACTCCCCCTGCCACGACGACACATCCGGGATCCGAGTCCCGCCGGAAGGCGTGGTCGCTCACCGCCCTGCTCGTCGTCCTCTACGTCGTCAACTACGGCGACAAAGCCGCCTTCGGCATCATCGCCCAGGCCCTCAAGGACGAACTCGGCATCAGCGCGGCGCAGATCGGACTCGTCGGCAGCCTCTTCTTCTTCGCCTTCACGATCGGCGGGTTCTTCGCCGGGGCGCTCAACCGCTGGATGTCGCTGCGCACCGTCCTCCTCGTCCTCGCCCTCGTCTGGGCCGCGGCCATGCTCCCCCTCGTCGTCTCGGCGACCTTCGCCGTGCTCGTCGTCTCCCGCATGCTCCTCGGAATCGCCGAAGGACCGAGCTCTGCGCTCATCCACACCGCCGCATATTCGTGGCACCCCACCGAGCGCCGCGGCTTCCCGGGTGCCCTGCTCGCCAGCGCCGCCTCGGTCGCGAAGATCGTCCTCGCTCCCCTGCTCGCCTACCTCTCGGTGACCTACGGGTGGCGCAGCGCGCTCATCACCATGGCGGTCATCGGCATCGTCTGGTGCGTCTTCTGGCTGCGTCTCTGGAAGGTCGGCCCCTACATCCCCGCGAAGGCGACCGGCCCCGCGAAGGCGAGCGGTCCGACGAACACGTCGTCGGACACCGGCACCGACGAGCCCAGGGTGCCGTGGGCACGGATCCTGCTCACTCGCACCTTCCTCACCGGGGTGCCGCTCGTCGCGAGCATCTACGCCCTCGTCACGGTCGTCCTCACCTGGCTGCCGTCCTACTTCGAGGTCGGGCTCGGCTTCAGTCGCCTCGAGGCCGGTTCGATGCTCGCGATCCCCTCGGTCGTCGGCCTCATCAGCCTCATCGGCGGCACCCTCCTCTCCGACTTCCTCCTCGCCCGCGGGTGGTCCTCCCGGTTCGTCCGCATCGTCGGACCGTCCCTGCTCGTCATCGTCGGTGGCGGGATCCTCTTCCTCCTCCCCTCGATCGAGAACCCGGCCGCGGCCGTCGCGATCGTCTCGATCGGCTACGGTGTCGGGGTCGTCGTCCTCCCGCTCTCCAACGCCGCGGTCTCCGAGATCTGCCCGCCCGAACAGACAGCGGGCACCCTCGGCATCTTCCTCGCGCTCATGGCCATCGGCGGTCTCATCGGCCCGTACGTCACCGGACTCATCGTCGACGCCGCCGCGAGCCCCGGCGACGGCTACGCGACCGCGTTCCAGGTCCTCGGCGTCGCCGCCGCGCTCAGCGCGCTGCTCACGCTGATCTTCGCCGATCCTGAACGGGACAAGGTCCTCGTCCGCGGTGATAATGCCCGGTCGTCGTGATCAGGGGGTGCGTCCGGAGAGCAGGAGCACGCGCTCGGCAGCGGTGACGGACGCGCTTGCCTCCCGAGGCGGAGCGTACCCGCCGGTCGCGCCGAGCGAGACGATGAGGTCGCCGAGCTCGGACTCGATCCACTCGGCCAGCGACTCCTCGATCGGCCAGGCATGACCCGTTCCCGTCGAGAGGTCGGCGGCGTGAAGCGTGAGTTCGAGGATCCGCATCCGCACGAGCTGATGGCCGGAGATCGGTCCGATCCGGTGGGCGACATCGCGGTCGAGGTCGCACTCCCCCGCACTCGCCCGGAAATCCCGTTCGCGTTCCCAGAACGCGACGAGCGGATCCTCGCCGAGGTGGTCATCGGCTCTCGTCGCCTCGACCGCTGCCGGATCCTCCTGCCGCAGGAGCATCGCGTAGCGCAGTCCCCCGCCGACGAGGTGGTTGACGAGGTCCCGGTTCGTCCACCCCGCGCATCCGCTGGGACGGTCGACCGCCTCGGCGCCGAGACGACCGAGGGCCGTGACCCAGCACCGCTCGGCACAATCGAGCTGGGCGTCGATGACGGGATCGGGCATGGCCCGATTCTCCCACGGGCACGATCGGGTGACACGGGTTCTCATCAGGTGGGAAATCCTGAGAGAACACTGTGAGACCTGCCGGATTCGGGTTATGTTGCTCTGACAAGGCATTCACGACGGCGTGAGGAGTCCGACGATGGTGACGTCGAGCGGCACTGCCGACTACCTGCCCCTGGCGAACGCCCCTCTGCTCTGGATCCTCGCACTCGCGGTCATGGGCGTCGTCGTGGTCCAGTCGCTCATCTACATGTCCGCAGTGCGCAGGAACGCGGAGTCGGCGGGGATGACCCAGGCCGAGGTGACGCGGGCCTTCCGGGCCGGAGGCGTCGCGGCGATCGGGCCGTCGCTGGCCGTCGTCCTCGTCGCGATCGCCCTCCTGCCGCTCTTCGGCACTCCCCCGGTCATCGTCCGCGTCGGCCTCATCGGCTCGGCCGCCACCGAGGTCGCCTCCGCCTCGATCGCGGCGGGCACGATGGGGGCGAATCTCGGCGATGCGACGTTCACCCGCGGCGTCTTCATCGTCGCGCTCATGGCGATGAGCCTCTCGGGGGCGGGGTGGATGCTCGCCACGCTCATCCTCACCCCGATCTTCCGCCGCAGCTCCCACAGGCTCGAGAAGGTCAATCCCGCGCTCATGTCGATCATCCCCGGGGCCGCACTGCTGGCCGCCTTCGCGGCCCTGACCTTCCGAGAGATCCCCAAGTCGCCGACCCACATCATCGCGATCGCCGCGTCCGCCGCCGTCATGGCCGTCTGCCTCCTCCTCGCCCGCACCCTGCGCCAGTCCTGGCTCAAGGAGTGGGCGCTGGGGATCGCCGTGCTCGCCGGACTCGTCGCCGCCTACTTCGCCCACTACGCCGGTCTCGGCGTCGCCCCGAGCTGATCGACCCGCACAGAGGAGCCCGACCATGCCGCCTTCCATCACCACACCTTCCCACGAGGCGTTCGAGAGGACGACGACGAAGTGGGGCTCGATCACGCTCTTCGCCGGGTTCCTCATCGCCACCTCGGTGCCGTTCTATCTCCTCTTCGTCGCGCAGGCCGACATCACCGTCGGCGACATCCTCACGGCATTCCTCGCCGTCTTCGCCGTCTACGGCGTCTTCTACATCGTCGAACCGCTCACCTACTACCCGATCCTCGGCCCGGCCGGGATGTACCAGGCGTTCATGATCGGCAACATCGCCAACAAGCTCCTCCCCTCGGCGATCGTCGCTCAGGACACGATCGGGGCGAAGCCGGGGACC
This sequence comes from Brevibacterium sp. K72, assembly GCF_050562175.1. Classification (NCBI taxonomy): domain Bacteria; kingdom Bacillati; phylum Actinomycetota; class Actinomycetes; order Micrococcales; family Brevibacteriaceae; genus Brevibacterium; species Brevibacterium sp. K72. The sequence goes on along the minus strand of NZ_CP191582.1, from coordinate 2,901,726 downwards.
CGACGAGGCGAGTATGCGGCGACGATGGCGATCTGCGGTGCCGCCCTCATCCACGTCTTCTCCATGGTCCTCTTCGTCGGCGTCCTCGGCACCTGGCTGGTGACGATCATCCCCGAGGGCATCACGCTCATCGCCCAGCTCTACATCCTCCCGGCGATCCTCGGCGGGGTGACCATCCAGCTCATCGTCTCGCTCCGGCAGGTCAAGGCGACGATCATCGCGCTCACCGTCGCCGCCCTCGTCATCCTCGTCCTCATTCCGATCGTCCCCGTCCTCGCCCCCGGGGACGTCGCTATCGTGGTCCTCGTGACGATCATCATCACGTGGTTCACGAGGAACAAGGCGGTCACCGACGTCCGCGACCCGGGTGACGATCCAACCGGCATCAACTGAGACCGTGACCCATGAGACCCTGACCCTGCGAGAGACAAGGACACCATGTCGCTGAACACCGAGATCGCCACCGCGATCACCGACACCCTCGCCGAGGCGGTCGCCGACTACGAGGACTTCCACCGCTCCCCGGAGCTCTCGATGCAGGAGATCGAGACCGCGAAGGCGATCGCCGACGAGCTCGAGGCCCTCGGCCTCGTACCGCAGGCCTTCGGCGGCACCGGGGTCGTCGCAGTCATCGAGAACGGCGAGGGACCCGTCGTCGCCTACCGTGCCGACACCGACGGGCTGCCCATCGCCGAGGACACGGGCCTGCCCTACTCCTCCACCGCCGAAGGCGTTCTCCCCGACGGCACGCGGACCCCGGTCATGCACGGGTGCGGGCATGACACGCACATCACCGTCGGCCTCCACCTCGCCCGTGTGCTCACCGCCCACCGGGAGGCCTGGTCGGGCACCGTCGTCCTCCTCTTCCAACCCGGTGAGGAGACCGCGGCGGGTGCGAAGGCGATGCTCGAGGACGGTCTCTGGGAGACCGTCGCCACCCCCGAGGTCGTCTACGGCCAGCACGTGTGGCCGGGGCGTGCCGGCGACATCTACGTCTCCTCGGGCACGGCGATGGCGATGTCCGATTCCCTGCGCGTCACCGTCCGCGGCCGGCAGGCCCACGGCTCACAGCCGGAGAACGCGATCGACCCGATCGTCCTCGGAGCCTTCATGATCACCCGCCTGCAGACCGTCGTCTCCCGCGAGATCTCGGGCCGGGACGCAGCCGTCGTCACCGTCGGAACCTTCCACGGCGGGCTCAAGGAGAACATCATCCCCGAGACCGCGGAGTTCACCCTGAACATCCGCACCTTCGACGAGGATGTCCGTGACACCGTCCTCGACCGGGTGCGCCGGATCATCGCCGCCGAGGCGCAGGCATCGGGGGCACCGGAACCGATCATTGAGGAGATGCACTCCTTCCCCCGCTGCTTCAACGATCCCGACGCGACCGCGGCCTTCGTCTCCGCGACCGAGGCCGAACTCGGTTCCGCCCACGTCCATGTCGTCCCGGCAGTCACCGGCAGCGAGGACGTCGGGGCCTTCGCCGACGCGATCGGGGTCCCCCTCGTCTACTGGTTCTTCGGCGGGTACTCCCCCGCCGACCTCGACGGCGACGAACCCCCGGCCGGCAACCACTCCCCGCACTTCGCCCCCGACGACGTGCCGACGACGCTCGAGACCGGCCTGCGGGCGGCCCTGACCGCCGTGCTCAGCCGGGTCGGGAAGTGAGCGGCATGGACGACCTGAGGTGGCTGAGCACCCGTGAGCTCGCGGCGAGGATCGCTGCGAAGGAGATTTCAGCCAGGGAGGCCCTGACCGTTCAGCTGCGCCGCATCGACGAGGTCAACCCGGCGATCAACGCCGTCGTCACCCGCGACGACGACCGCGCCATGGCCGAGGCCACTGCCGCCGACGAAGCGCTCGCAGCCGGAGAGGAGGTCGGCGTCCTCCACGGGGTGCCGATGACCCATAAGGACACCCACGACACGGCGGGCATGCGCACGACGTGGGGTTCGCCGATCATGGCCGATCGGGTACCCGAGGCCGACTCGCTCATCATCGCCCGCCTCCGCCGGGCCGGGGTGATCACCTCGGGGAAGACGAACGTGCCCGAGTTCGCCGCAGGCTCCCACACCTTCAACCCCGTCTTCGGCACCACACGCAACCCCTACGACCTCACGAAATCGGCCTCGGGCTCCTCGGGTGGGGTCGGGGCCGCCCTGGCCGCGGGCATCCAGGCCTCCGGGGATGGATCCGACATGGGCGGATCCCTGCGCTCGCCCGGCTCCTTCAACAACGTCGTCGGCTTCCGCCCCTCGAACGGACGGATCCCCCACACCCGTCCGGGCAATCCCTTCGCGTGGCTGGCCCAGAGCGGGTTCATGGCCCGCACCGTCTCCGACGTCGCCCTCCTCATGAGCGTCGCCTCCGGACCCGAACCGGGTGCACCGGCCTCCCTGCCCGACCCCGGGTCCGTCTTCGACCTCCCCGAGTTCCGCCTCGGCGCCGAGGCGGACCCGCAGCTCACCGGGGTGCGGATCGGCTTCAGCCCCGACCTCGGAGGCCTCCTCCCCCTCGATCCTGAGGTGCGGGAGATCGTCTCCGGCACCGCTGCGGTCCTCTCAGGACTCGGCGCCCGGGTAGCGGACACGATCCCCGACCTCAGCGACGCCGACGAGGTCTTCACCGTCCGCCGCGCCCTCGACTTCGTCGGCTTCTGGGGCTCCCTCCTCGAGACGGAGCGGGACCGGATGAAGGACTCCGTCGTGTGGAACATCGAGCAGGGTCTGCGCCTCACCGGCGCCGAGGTCGCCTCGGCCGAGACCGCGCGCGCCCGGCTCAGCGCCGAGGTCGAGGGGTTCTTCGCCGATCACGACGTCCTCGTCCTCACGACCTGCCAGGTCCTGCCCTTCGACACGGGCCTCGAGTACCCCACGGAGATCGACGGCGTGGCGATGGAGTCCTATCTCGACTGGATGCGGGCGCTGTGTCTGATCTCCGCGACCGGCTGCCCGGCGATCTCGGTTCCCGCCGGCTTCTCCGACTCGGGCCTGCCCGTCGGGGTCCAGTTCGTCGCCCAGCCCGGCGACGACGTCCGCCTCCTGTCCATCGCCCACGCGTTCGAGCAGGCCACCCGAGTGAGCGCCAGCCACCCTGAGATCCCCGCCGCAGGCCCGCAGGACCTGTCCTGACCTCGAAGGTTCGGCTTGCCTCAGCACTGTTTGCCGAGCCTTTCCACACTGGAACGGTTCCAGAAATGGTGTCACGATAGTCTGGACGCGGGCGGCAGACCGCCGCCGGCCACAGCCTTTAGGAGATGCACATGCACATGAGCCCCGCAATGCAGAAGGTCCTCGGCGAGCAGGTCACGCTCGAGCTCGAGGCCTCGATGGTCTACCTGCAGATGTCGATCCAGCTCGACGATCAGGACCTGCCGGGCATGACCCGGTGGATGCGCGCACAGTCGGAGGAGGAGCAGGTCCACGCGGCGAAGTTCATCCAGCACTGCGTCGATCGCGGCTTCGCCCCGCAGATCGGCGACATCGCCGCCCCGAAGGTCTCGGGTTCGCGTCCGCTCGACTTCTTCAAGGCCGCTCTCGCGCACGAGGAGAAGGTCTCCGAGTCGATCCGCAACATCTACCGGACCGCGCAGTCCGAAGGCGACCTCGACGTCCTGCCGCTGCTCAACTGGTTCATCGACGAGCAGGTCGAGGAGGAGGCGAGCATCAGCGAGATCATCGGCCGCCTCGAGATCGTCGGCGACAGCGGCTCGGGTCTGCTCTCGATCGACAACGCCCTCGGCTCGCGTCACCCCGACATCACCGCCGAGAGCGAGTGAGCACCGCCTCCTTCCACTGAGACGACGGCCGGTCCCCTTCCCGGGGGCCGGCCGTCTTCTCATGCCCCGAGGACGACCTGGGCGAGGAGGAGGACCGGGGGCAGGGTGAGGAGCATGAGGACCGTCTGCACGGCGATGAGCGCGGCCATGAGCTCGGAGTTGCCGCCGAGCTGACGGGACATGACATAGCCGGAGCTCGCGGTCGCGATCGCCTGGAAGATCAGCCCCACCGCCGCGGCGACCGGGGGCGCATCGGTGACGACGAGGGCGGCGAGGCTGAGGCCCGGAAGGACGACGAGCTTGGCCACGGTCGAGGTGATGAGCGCTCCTGCGTGGTCGCGCAGCGAGAATCGGCGCAGCCCCGCGCCGACGCACAGCAGCCCGATCGGCAGGGCCGCTGCGGCGAGCGGGTCGAGGACCGCAGAGGCAAGGTCGGGCACCGGCACCCCGACGAGGTTCCACACTCCCCCGGCTGCGCACCCGAGGACGAGGGGGTTCGTCGCGACGACGCGCAGCATCCCGAGAGCCGTCCGCGGGCCGGTCCGCAGCAGAGCGAACCCGAGGCTCGAGACGATGTTGACCGTGGGCACGAGGATGGCAGCGACGATCGCGGCCAGGGCCGCCCCCTCGGACCCGAAGAGGCTCGCAGAAATCGACAGGCCGACGTACGTGTTGAACCGGATCCCGCCCTGGAGGACCGAGGTGAAGGACGGGAGATCCTGCGCGACCACGGACCTGAGTACGACGAGGGCGAGGGAGACGAGGACGGTGGGGATGACGAGCGCCGCCGTCAGCGGCAGGAGCGGGACGTGGGAGACGTCCACCTCGGCGACGGAGGCGAAGAGGAGGACGGGGAGGAGGCAGTAGTACGCGAGCCTCTCGGCCCCGGACCAGAACTCGGCGGCGCCGAACATCGGCACGGCACGCAGCGCCCGGCCGCCGGCGATGAGGACGACGACCGGGACGAGCGCGAGTAGGATCGGAGACAGGCTCATATTCGTTGAGAGTTCCATGAGCACGCGACGATTTCAAAGTTGAGTGTGATTGACTCAATGTAAAGGACCCCTGCAGAAAGGATGCCCATGGCCACCCGATTCGATCCCATCCGCGACCTCGACCGCTTCTTCACCGAGGTGACCCGGAACCCGAACGCGACGACCCTGCCGATGGACCTCTACCGTGACGGTGAGGTCTTCATCGCCGCGATCGACATGCCCGGCGTCGAACCGTCGAGCATCGACGTCGACGTCGAGGACCGGACGCTGACCGTGCGCGCTCAGCGCACCTCGCCGGTGGGCGACAAGGACGTCAAGTGGCTGACCCGGGAGAGGACGACGGGCACGTACGCCCGTCAGCTCACGCTCGGCAACCGTGTCGCCCTCGACCGCATCCGCGCCGACTACGAGGACGGAGTGCTCACGCTGACGATCCCCGTCGCCGAGGAGGCGCGGCCGCGCAAGATCAGCGTCCAGCACCAGGCGCCGAAGCAGACCGAGGTCGTCGAGTCCACCGAGGTCATCGAGACCGACGACGAGCAGCGGCTCTGAGGGGTCTCAATCCCTCACCCGTCCGGCGGGGTCGCACGAGGTGCGGCCCCGCCGGTCAGGACCGCACCGGTTCAAGCACGTAGGCCAGGCACATGTACGGCAGGTCGACGGCACCATCGATCGGGTGCTCCTCGGTGAGGTAGCCGCGCAGATTGGACTCGACCCGCGCCCGGGTCGCCGCATCCGACCGCAGCCAATAGGAGCGGGTGCGGGCGAGGTCGACGATCCCGTCGATGTCGAGCGGGGTGGCGAAGTCGATGACCGCACGGTCGACGAGGGAGAAGCCGTCGGGTGCGGGGACGTAGGCGGGGCGGTAGACGTCGCCGGCATGCATGATCCGGCTCAGCCGCAGCACCCAGTCGACGCGGACGTCGAGCTGGTTGATGAGGATGAGCAGCCTGCCTCCGGGGCGGAGGATCCGGCCGATCTCGATCGCCGCGGCCGCCTCGTCGAACCAGTGCCAGGCCTGGGCGACGGTGACGACGTCACACGAGGCTGTCGGCAGACCCGTGTCCTCGGCGGTGCCTGTGCGGCCGGACGCGGGATTGCGGAGCAGGGCCGCCTCGTCGGGGTCGACGGCGACGACGGCAGCCCCGCGGTCGAGAAGCTGCCGGCTGAGGATCCCCGTCCCCGCGCCGAGGTCGCACACGTCGAGGCCCGTCCATTCCCGTCCGAGGAGGGAGAGGGCGTCCGCGGGATAGTCGGGTCGCACCGCGTCGTAGCGGTGCGCCTCGGCACCGAAACGGGTGCCGTGAGCGGCGCGGGCGCGGGGCCTGACCATCGCTCTCTCCTCTCCCCCGGTTCCGGCGCCGTCTCCGGGCTGGGCGCCGAGTCTCGGCATCCAACTCTAGCGGTCCCCGTCGCACCGTGTGATTAGGATGGGAGGACCGGCGAGAACCAGCGCCGACACCTCGGCGAGAAGGAGCATCGATGACCTCTACCCCCGACCTCGAGTCCGCACTCGAGGCAGCCTCGCGCGCCTACGAGGAGTTCGCCTCCCGCGGGCTCAGCCTCGACATCACCCGCGGCAAGCCCGGAAGCGAGCAGCTCGACCTCGCAGACGGCCTCCTCACCGCGGTCAGCGGCGACGACGTGCGCACACCGGGCGGGGTCGATGCGCGCAACTACGGGGGGATCGAGGGCATCGTCGAACTCCGGGAGCTCTTCTCTCCGCTGCTCAAGGTCCCCACCGAGCAGCTGCTCGCCGGCGGCAACGCCTCGCTCACCCTCATGGGCCAGGCGCTCACCTTCGCCCTCCTCCACGGCACCGCCGTCTCCGGCGACCCATGGGGTGCGGGACCGCACAGGCTCATCTGCCCGGTCCCCGGCTACGACCGTCACTTCACGCTCGCCGAATCCCTCGGCTTCGAGCTCCTCTCCATCCCGATGGACGATGAGGGGCCCATCGTCGCCGAAGCTCAGCGCCTCGCCGAGGACGAGACCGTCAAAGGGATGTGGCTCGTGCCGATGTACTCCAACCCGACCGGCATCACGATCACCCCGGAGCGTGCCGCGCAGCTGGCGGCGATGCCGGCGGCCGCCCCCGACTTCACCCTGCTCTGGGACAACGCCTACGGTCTCCACCACCTCCGGGAGGACCATCCCGAGAACCTCGACATCCTCTCCCTCTGCGCCGAGGCGGGGCACCCGGAGCGCCCCTGGATCTTCGCGTCGACATCGAAGATCACGCACGCCGGATCCGGGGTGTCGTTCTTCGGGGCCGGGCCGGAGACGATGAGGTGGTTCATCGCCAACCTCGGGAAGATCGCGATCGGTCCGGACAAGGTCAACCAGCTGCGCCACCTCCGCTTCTTCGGCGACGCCGAGGGAGTCGTCGACCACATGCGCAAGCACGCCGAGATCATCGCCCCGAAGTTCGACGCCGTCCTCGACGCCCTCGAGACCGGTCTCGGCGGCACGGAGCTGGCGACATGGACGAAGCCCGACGGCGGGTACTTCATCACCCTGACCACACTCGAGGGCACGGCGGAGCGCATCGTCAAGCTCGCCGCCGAGGCCGGGGTCAAGCTCACCCCCGCCGGTGCGACCCACCCGTACGGGATCGACCCCGGCGGGAACGTCATCCGCATCGCCCCGACGATGCCGAGCCTGGGCGATGTCGAACTCGCCGCCGAGGGACTCGTCGCCTGCGTCAAGCTCGCCAGCTACGAGAAGCTCCTCGCCGGCTGAGCCGCGGTCCGACCACGCGAAGGGGCACCCGGTCCGACCGGGTGCCCCTTCGCGTATTCCTCAGACCTCAGGGGTCCCGGATCAGTATTCGTAGAATCCGCGTCCCGACTTCACCCCGAGCAGTCCCGCATCGACCATCCGGGAGAGGAGGACGGGCGGCTTCGCCGCCGGATCACCGGTCTCGGAGAAGATGCTCTCGGCGGCGAAGAGGCACGTGTCGAGGCCGACGAGGTCGGCCAAGGCGATCGGGCCCATCGGGTGGGCGCAGCCCTTGACCATGCCCGCGTCGATGTCCTCCTTCGTCGCGTAGCCGGACTCGAGCATCCTGATCGCCGAACACAGGTACGGAATGAGGAGGGCGTTGACGATGAACCCGGGTCGGTCCGAGGCCTGGACCGGGGCCTTGCCGAGGACCTCGGAGACGAACGCGGTCGCTGTCTCCCTCACCTCCTCGGCGGTGAGCACGGAGGAGACGATCTCGACGAGGGGCTGGACCGGTGCGGGGTTGAAGAAGTGGATCCCGAGGACCCGTTCGGGTCGGGACGTCGCCTGGGCGAAGCGGATGATCGGCATCGACGAGGTGTTCGAGGCGAGGATCGCGTGCTCATCGGTGACGACGGCATCGAGACCGGCGAAGATCGAGCGCTTGACCTCCTCGTTCTCACTCGCCGCTTCGATGACGAGCTGGCGGTCGGCGAGGTCGGCGATGTCCGTGGTGAAGCGCAGCCGGGCCAGTGCCGCCTCCGAGTCGCCGGCGGTGAGCTTTCCGCGCTCGACGGCCTTGGCCAGGGACTTCTCGATCCGGGCGCGTCCGGCGTCGACGGCCGCGGTGTCGACCTCGGAGACGATGACGTCGCAGCCGGACTTCGCGAGCACCTCGGCGATGCCGGCTCCCATCAGTCCGCTGCCGACGACAGCGGTGCGTGCGATGACCATAGGTGTCTTCCCTTCGTTGTCTGTGTCCGTCGGTGCGGTCATGAGGCGAGGAACCACGAGGCGGAGCGGATCGCCTTCATCGCCTCACGCCGCCTCTCCCCCGGCAGTGTCTGGATGTAGACCTGGCCGTCGAGGTGGGCGACCTCGTGCTGGATCATCTGCGCGAACACCTCGGTGCCGGAGATCTCGACCGGGTTGTTCTGCGCATCGACGCCGCGGGCGCGGGCGAACTCCCACCTCGGTGTCGGGAAGAAGAGCCCGGGCACGGACAGGCAGCCCTCCTCGATGTCGCGCAGCTCACCTCCGACCTCGACGATCTCCGGGTTGATGATGTATCCGGTGCGGCCGTCGACATCGTAGCCGAAGGCGCGCAGCCCGACTCCGATCTGCGGTGCCGCGACCGCCGCCCTGCCCTCGGGCAGCGAGGAGTCGACGAGGTCGGCGGCCAGTGCAGCCACGGAGTCGTCGAAGACCGTGACGGGGGCGCAGACGGTGCGCAGCACCGGATCGCCCCACAGGCGGATCTCGCGCTCAGCCACCGATGACCGCCACGAGATCGCCGCCTTCGAGCTGGGAGACCGAGTCGATGGCGACCCGGGAGATCGAGCCCGAGGAGGGCGCGGTGATCGAGGCCTCCATCTTCATCGCCTCGATCGTCGCGATGACGTCACCGGTCTCGACGGTGTCGCCGACGTCGACCTGGAGGGTGACGACCCCGGCGAAGGGGCTCGCCACATGACCGGACTGGGTCGGGTCGGCCTTCTCCGCGGTCTTGACGTCGGTCTCGACGGAGCGGTCGCGGACCTCGAGGGGACGCAGCTGTCCGTTGAGGGTGAACATCACCGAGCGCATGCCGCGCTCGTCGGTCTCCCCGATCGCGCGCAGGCCGATGAGGAGGTTCTTGCCCTTGGAGAGCTCGACCGTGTGCTCATCGCCGGAGGTGAGACCGTAGAGGTACTCAGAGGTCTCGACGACGGACAGGTCGCCGTAGCTCGCGCGCATCCGGTCGAACTCCTTCGTCGGTCCGGGGAAGAGCAGCTCGTTGAGCTTGGCCTGACGCTCCGGTCCCGGGGTCTCGAGAGCCGCCGCATCCGCCTCGGCGAGGTCCTCGACGACGGGCTTGTGGGTGCGGCCCTCGAGCGCCTTCGAACGGAACGGCTCCGGCCATCCGCCGGGAGGATCGCCGAGGTCGCCGGAGAGGAAGCCGATGACGGAGTCGGGGATGTCGAACTTCTCCGGGTGCGCGGCGAACTCCTCGGGGTCGACGCCGGCACCGACGAGGTGGAGGGCCAGATCGCCGACGACCTTCGACGACGGGGTGACCTTGACGAGGTGGCCGAGGATGTCGTCGGCGGCCTCGTACATCCGCTCGATCTCCTCGAAGCGCTCCCCCAGGCCGAGAGCCACGGCCTGCTGGCGGAGGTTGGAGAGCTGCCCACCGGGGATCTCATGGCGGTAGACGCGACCCGTCGGCCCCGGCAGACCGGACTCGAAGGGCGCGTAGACCTTGCGCACGGACTCCCAGTACGGTTCGAGGTCCTGGACCGCGGTCAGGCTGATGCCGGTGTCGCGCTCGGTGTGCTCGAACGCGGCGACGAGGGCGGAGAGGCTCGGCTGGCTCGTTGTCCCCGCCATGGCCGCCGAGGCCGCGTCAACGGCGTCGGCTCCGGCATCCGCGGCGGCGAAGAGGGTCGCGAGCTGACCGCCGGCGGTGTCGTGGGTGTGGACGTGGACGGGCAGGTCGAAGTTCTCCCGCAGGGCGGTCACGAGCTTCGCAGCCGCGGCGGGGCGGAGCAGTCCGGCCATGTCCTTGACGGCGAGCACATGAGCACCGGCGCCCACGATCTCCTCAGCCAGCCGGAGGTAGTAGTCGAGGGTGTAGAGCTCCTCCCGCGGATCGAGGATGTCCGAGGTGTAGCACAGGGCCACCTCGGCGATCGTCGTGTCGGTGGCACGGACGGCTTCGATGGCCGGACGCATCTGTGTGACATCATTGAGGGCGTCGAAGATGCGGAAGACGTCGATGCCGGTCCGCGCCGCCTCGTCGACGAAGGCATCGGTGACCTTCGTCGGGTACGGGGTGTAGCCGACCGTGTTGCGTCCGCGCAGGAGCATCTGCAGGGCGATGTTCGGGATCGCCTCCCGCAGCTGGGCCAGGCGCTCCCAGGGATCCTCGCCGAGGAAGCGCAGCGCGACATCGTAGGTCGCCCCGCCCCACGCCTCGATGCTCAGCAGCTCGGGCGTCATCCGGGCGACGTGCCCGGCCACGGCGAGGAGATCCCGGGTGCGCACCCGGGTGGCGAGCAGCGACTGGTGGGCGTCGCGGAAGGTCGTGTCGGTCACGGCCAGCGGCGTCTGCTGCCGCAGGGCACGGGCGAAGCCCTCGGGGCCGAGCTCGAGGAGACGATCACGGCTGCCGGCCGGCGGGGCCTGGGCGAGGTCGACCTCCGGCAGCTTCTCCGCAGGACGGAGATGGACCTTCGCTTCGCCGTGCGGGCGGTTGACGGTGACGTCGGCGAGGTAGTCGAGGACCTTCGAGCCGCGGTCGGCGCTCACCCGGGCGTCGAGAAGCTGCGGACGCTCCTCGATGAAGGATGTCGCGATGTCGCCCTGGATGAAGGCATCGTCCTCGAGGACGGCCTGGAGGAAGCCGATGTTCGATGACACGCCGCGGATGCGGAACTCAGCGAGCGCGCGCCGGGCGCGGGACACGGCCTGGGCGAAGGTGCGTCCGCGGCACGTGAGCTTGACGAGCATCGAATCGAAGTGCGCACTCACCGAGGCTCCGGCATGGACGGTGCCGCCGTCGAGGCGAACGCCCGCGCCGCCGGCAGAGCGGTAGGCGGTGATCGTGCCCGTGTCGGGCCGGAACGAGTTCGCGGGATCCTCGGTGGTGATGCGGCACTGCAGGGCCGCGCCCTTGATCCGCAGGTCCTCCTGGCGCAGGCCGAGATCCTCGAGGCTCTCCCCCGCAGCAATGCGCATCTGCGAGGCGACGAGGTCGACATCGGTGATCTCCTCGGTCACCGTGTGCTCGACCTGGATGCGCGGGTTCATCTCGATGAAGACGTGCTTGCCCGCCCGAGGTCCCTCGGTCTCGAGGAGGAATTCGACGGTGCCGGCGTTCTGGTAGCCCAGCGCCCGGGCGAACTTGAGGGCATCGGAGTGGAGGGCGGCGGCGATCTCGGGATCGAGGTTGGGTGCCGGGGCGATCTCGATGACCTTCTGGTGGCGCCGCTGCAGGGAGCAGTCGCGTTCGAAGAGGTGGATGGCGTTCGAGTCGTTGTCGGCGAGCACCTGCACCTCGATGTGGCGGGGGCGCTGGACGGCCTGCTCGATGAAGACCGTGGGATCGCCGAACGCGCCTTCGGCTTCGCGCATCGCGGCCTTGAGCGCGTCCTCGAGCTGGGAGGCCTCCGAGACCCGGCGCATGCCGCGTCCGCCGCCGCCGGCGACGGCCTTGACGAAGAGCGGGTACTCCATCGACTCCGCGTCGGCGAGCAGCTGGGCGACGTCGGCGGAGGGACGGGTCGAGTCGAGCACGGGGATGCCGGCGCTGCGGGCCGCCGAGAGCGCCTGCACCTTGTTGCCGGCGAGTTCGAGGACATCGGCCTTGGGGCCGATGAACGTGATGCCGTTCTCAGCGCACGCGCGGGCGAGGTCGGGGTTCTCGGAGAGGAAGCCGTATCCCGGGTAGACGGCGTCGGCGCCGGACTCCTTGGCCACGCGGATGATCTCCTCGACGCTGAGGTAGGCGCGCACGGGGTGGCCCTCCTCGCCGATCATGTAGGCCTCGTCGGCCTTCATCCGATGCTCGGAGTTGCGGTCTTCGTAGGGGAACACAGCGACGGTGGAGGCACCGAGCTCGTAGGCCGCGCGGAACGCGCGCACCGCGATCTCTCCGCGATTGGCCACAAGGACTTTAGAGAACATCTGTGTTTCTCGCTTCTGTATCGATCGCCGCAGGGCGATGCGTCGACGGGCTGTCGAGAGACCACTCTACTCAGTGACCTGTGCCACTGAATGCAGGGGGTCCTGGTTTCGCGCGGCGCCCGGTCCTCGGCGTGGTCGGGCCTGCCGCGCAGGACCGGATACGTTACCGTAGGAGGGTGCTTGTCCTCAGTATCAGCAGTCTCAAAGGCGGCGTCGGCAAGACGTCGGTGACCCTCGGTCTCGCTTCGGCGGCCTACAACCGCGGCATCCCGACGCTCGTCGTCGACATGGATCCGCAGGCCGATTCGTCGACGGGCCTCGATGTGCCGACCTCGACGAAGGTCGACATCGCCGATGTCCTCGCGGCCCCGAAGTCGCAGAAGATCCTCTCCGAGGCGATCATCCCCTCCGGCTGGGTCGGCGAGACGAAGGGCCACCTCGACGTCATCTCCGGCTCGCCCCGGGCCGCCGAGTTCGACCGTCCCTCACTGTCCGAACGCTACCTGCGTCGGCTCGAGGACGCGCTCAGTCGGATCGCCAAGGGCTACCGGCTCATCCTCATCGACTGCCCGCCGAGCCTCAACGGGCTCACCCGGACCGCGTGGACGGCGAGCAGCCGCGTCGCCGTCGTCACCGAGCCCAGCCTCTTCTCCGTCGCCGCCGCCGATCGCGCCCTGCGCGCCGCCGACGAGCTGCGGCAGCGGGGCACCTCGCAGATCCAGCCGCTCGGCCTCGTCGTCAACCGCGTCCGTGCAGGCTCGACCGAGCATGACTACCGGATCCAGGAGATGCGGGAGATGTTCGGTCCCCTCGTCCTCAATCCCCCGCTGGCCGAACGCGCAGTCATGCAGCAGGCCCAGGGATCCGCCCGACCCATCCACTCGTGGCCGGGCAAGCCCGCCGAGGAGGTCGCCTCCTCGTTCGATGCGCTGCTCGAGCGCGCCCTGCGCTCGGAGAACATCCGCGGACGCAAGGCGGCGAAGCAGTCGTCGTGAGCCGGCGCTGCGCAAGCCGGACCTGAGACAACCGGATCTGAGACAACAGTGAGGGCCCCATCCGATCGGATGGGGCCCTCACTCTGTGGGACTGTTCGAACGAAGAGGTCTGAGCCGACCTCAGCCGAGCTTCTGTGCGCGGCGCTGCGCGAGCTCGTCCATGGCGAAGAGCGTCGAGTCGTCTTCGGGAAGGCGTTCGCTCGGCAGTTCGGAGAGGCTGCCCTCGACCTCGTTCCACACGCGGCCGACGGCGATGCCGAAGACACCCTGCCCGCCCTGGAGGAGGTCGACGACCTCGTCGGGGGACGTGCATTCGAAGACGCTGGCACCATCGGACATCAGGGTGATCTGGGAGAGGTCCTCGACGCCGCGGGAGCGGAGGTGGTCGACGGCGGTGCGGATCGACTGTAGCCCGACGCCGGTGTCGAGGAGGCGCTTGACGATCTTGAGGACGAGGATGTCGCGGAAGCTGTAGAGGCGCTGGCTGCCCGATCCGGAGGCGTTGCGGATCGAGGGGGTGACGAGGTCGGTGCGCGCCCAGTAGTCGAGTCGACGGTAGGTGATGCCGACGACCTTGCACACGGTCGGACCGCGGTAGCCGGCCTCCTCATCGAGGACGGGCAGGTCGTCGTCGAACAGGAGCCCCTGTGCCGCGGACGGCAAGGGCGTCGACTCGACGCTTTCGTGACTTGAGCGGTTCACACCGACTCCTCCTTATAGTCCCTGGGGGAAGTGAGGTCGCGTGGTCGGGCAGAGAATGAAGCCATTCTACCGCTCTTCGCAGCGAACCTACAGTGGGATTCAACAACTCCAAACTATTGTGCCGGAGTCGGAGGGACAAACACCCCAAGGTAACGATTTGCGCGTGTCGCCGTTATGGGAGTATTCGAACACCGCGAACCGCGCGTCGGCTCAGTTCGCCGGTTCGGGCGCAGGGCCCTCGTCGGCCTCCCCGGCGGGCTTCTTCGGCTTCGCGGAGGTGAGCAGCTTCGTCTTCACGGTCGAGGCGTAGGTGTCGACGTACTCCTGGCCGGACAGGCGCATGATCTCGTACATGATCTCGTCGGTGATCGACCGGAGGAGGAACCGGTCGACGGGCAGCCCCTCGTATTTGGAGAAGTCCATGGGCGAACCGAAGACGACGCCGACGCGTCGGAACTTCGGAATGAGACGGCCGGCCGGCTGGATCTTGTCGGTGCCGATGATCGCCACCGGGATGACCGGGGCCCCGGATTCGAGGACGAGGCGGGCGATGCCGGTGCGGCCGCGGTAGAGCTTGCCGTCGGGTGACCGGGTGCCCTCCGGATAGATGCCCAGCGAATTGCCTTCGCGCAGGACCTTGAGTCCGGCCTCGAGCGAGGCCTGCGAGCCGGAGCCGCCGCCGCGGTCCATCGGGAGCTGATTGTTGAGCTTGAAGAACCAGCGCGTCACCGCTCCCTTGATGCCGCGACCGGTGAAGTAGTCCTTCTTCGCGAGGTAGACGACGGGGCGGGGCGCAAGCAGGGGGACGAAGATCGAGTCCATGAAGTGCATGTGGTTGCCGGCGATGATCGCCGGCCCGTCCTGCGGCAGGTTGTCCAGCCCCCGCACCCACGGACGGAAGAGGATCCGCAGGATGGGTCCGGCCAGGACCCGCTTGAGAAACCAGTAGAACACGTGCACCCTTCCATGTCACGACGCTTTGTCGTCCCCGGTCATCATATATCCAACTTCCGACGGCGAGGACCGCCGCCGACGATGCCCGAATGCTGTGTTCGTGGGATGCTGGGAGCATGGAGATCGACTTCGCACCGCTGCCTGCTCCGCGGGCCGCGTACTCGTCCGTGTCGCCTCGCGCCGACGTCGCCGTCCTCTTCCTCCACGGCATCACCGGCTCCCCGGCGGCGTGGCATCCGATCGCCCGCGCCCTGGCCGCCGACGACCTCAGCGTGAGCGTCCCCCTGCTGCCCGGCCACGGTACGACCTGGCGGGATCTCGCCGCCACGTCGTGGTCGGACTGGTTCGCCGCCGCCGAGGCGGAGCTGCGGTCACTGCAGGCCGACCATGAGCACGTCGTCGTCGCCGGGCTCTCGATGGGCGGGGCGCTCAGCCTCGCCCTCGGCACGCTTCCGAAGCCGCCTGATGCGATCGTCGTCGTCAACCCGGCGCTCTACGTCGACTCCCCGCTCGCCCCGCTGCTGCCGGTCCTCTCCCGGATCGTGCCGACGGTCGCGGCGATCGGCAACGACATCGCCCACCCGGGACGCGACGAGTACGCCGGGGACCGGACTCCTGTCGCGGCGGTCGCCTCGCTCGCTTCGGCGCTCACCGGCCTGCGCACCGACCTCTGGGAGATCACCTCCCCCGTGACGGTCCTCGTCTCCGGTCAGGACAACGTCGTGGGTCCGCGCAGCCTCCGCGTGCTCCGCTCCCGGCTGCCCGAGGCTCCCGAGATCATCGCCCTGCGCCGATCCCGCCACGTGGCCACCCTCGACTTCGACGCCGAGGTCATCGCCGAGGCGGTCGCGACTGCCGCCCGCGGGACCACCGTGCGGACCGCCTCGGCGGGGGAAGGTTCGGCCGCCTCGGCGGGAGGGGTCTCGGCCGCCTCGGCGGGATGGGAAGGGAATAGACCCGCGCCGGGGATTGCTGATGAATGACATGGACGGAGACGACGAGCGCGAGGACTGGCGCGACCACGTGCCCGAATCCGAACGGATCGGCGACTCGGCGCGCATCAGCGACAGCCACTGGGACGACCTCGTGGCCCGGATCTCCGCACCCGATGCTCCGATGAGCGAGATGCCGGTCGAGGAGATCCGGGAGAGGCTCGAGGAGACCGAACGCTGGGAGCCGGAGCCGGCTGCCCCGATCGGCTGGCGCACAGCGCCGCCGACGTTCATGCTCTCCGTCGCAGCGACCCTCGGCGCGGTCGTCCTCCTCATCGTCGGGGCGGTCCTCTTCCGTCCCCTGCCGACGTGGTTCCTCCTCGTCGGACTCGCCGTCGGCATCGGAGGCGCCGTCGGACTCTTCTTCCACCTGCCCACCCGCTCGCGCACCGAGGGCGGCGACAACGGGGCGTCGGTGTGAGTTCGCGTCAGCACCGGATGGCACACTTCTAGGCATGTCGTCACCGGCCACGCCCTTCGACCGCGCCCCGCACGGACTCGAGCGCACCCAGCTCTCGTTCGCCGACATCGGCACTCCCCTCTACGAGGTCACCTTCGTCGTCGTCGACCTCGAGACGACCGGCACCCATTCGGGCACCTCGGAGATCACGGAGATCGGCGCGGTCAAGCTGCGCGGCGGCGAGGTCATCGGGGAGTTCCAGTCGCTGGTCAAACCCGAGCATTCGGTCATCTCCCCGTTCGTCTCCCGGCTCACCGGCATCACCCACGCGATGGTCGACGACGCGCCCTCGATCCGCTCCGTGCTGCCGAGCTTCCTCGAATTCGCCGTCGGAGCGGTCCTCGTCGCCCACAACGCCCCGTTCGACATCGGCTTCCTCCGTTCGGCGTGCGAACGCCTCGACTACCACTGGCCGCAGCCGCAGGTCCTCGACACCGTCACCCTCTCCCGGCGGGTGCTCGGCCGGGACGAGGTCCGCAACCACAAGCTCGGGACCCTGGCCGCGCACTTCGGCACGGTGGTCGAACCCGACCACCGTGCGCTCTCCGATGCGCGGGCGACCGGCGAGGTCCTCCACCGTCTCCTCGAGCGCTTCGGCGGGTACGGGATCACGACGCTCGAGGAGCTCGCCACGGTCCGCCAGTCAGGGTGGGCGAAGCGGCAGGCGAAATCCCATCTCGCCAAGGGCGTGCCCGCCGAGCCCGGGGTGTACATGTTCCTCGACGGCACCCGCAGAGTGCTCTACATCGGCAAGTCGGGCAATATGGCCCGGCGCGTGCGCGGGTACTTCAACGCCTCGGAGAACCGCGGCCGGATGGCCGAGATGGTCACCGCCGCCCAGGAGGTCTCGTGCCTGCCGTGCGCCCACGTCCTCGAGGCCGAGGTCCGGGAGGTCAGGCTCATCGGCGAACTCGCGCCCCCGTACAACCGGAGGTCGAAGAAACCGGAGCGCAACGCGTGGGTCGTCCTCAGCGACGAGACCTTCCCTCGGCTCTCCGTCGCCCGGGCCGTCTCCGCCCTCGAACGCTCGCCCGCTCCGCCGTTGGGCCCGTTCCGCTCCCGCAAGACCGCCCAGGCCGTCAAGGAGCTCCTCGAGACCCTCTATCCCGTCAAACGCTGCACCGCGAAGGTGACGGCTGTGACGGCGGCCGACCACCGTGCGTGTGTGAGCGCCCAGGTCGGCCAGTGCGGGGGTCCGTGCGCGGGGGTGAGCGACCCGGCGGAGTACGCCGAGCTCATCTCCGGTCTCCGTGCCGTCCTCGGCGGAGATCTCTCGACCCTGCGCGAGCACAGCGGAGCGCGGATGGCCCGGCTCGCCTCCGAGTCGCGGTACGAGACCGCCGCCGAGGTCCGCGACGGCATGCGGGCGGCCCTGTTCACCGCAGCGCGCGCCGAGACCGTGGCCGGGCTTGCTGCTGTCGCAGAGATCCAGGCATGGTCTCCGGCCCCTGAGGGCGGGATCGACCTCGTCGTCGTCCGCCACGGCAAACTCGCCGCAGCGGCACACCGGGCGAGCACAGCCGGACTCGCCGAGGCGTTCACGGCGTTGTCATCGACCGCGGAGTGGGTGCCGTCGCCGGGACCCTTCCCCTCCGGCGCCGATGCGCTGCCGGAGGAGACGCGGATGCTCGCGCACTGGCTCGAGACCGCGGTCGCGTGGCGCTCGAGCGGCGGGTGGGCGATGCCGGCCGCCGGTGCGAACCATCACGCGACCGCCTCAGGAGCCGTTCGCCTCGGCGATGCGGGTTGAGACCTCGACGAGCTGATCGAGCTTCGCGGCGCCGAGTCCGGCATCGACGGTCGCCTCGGCGATCGTCAGCTTCGCCGCGAGCCGTTCGGTGAACGAACCGGCGGCGACCTCGTCGGCGGCGACGAGGGCCGCTGCCGAGTTGATGAGGACGATGTCGCGCACCGCCGACGCCTCACCGGCGAGCACGGAGCGCATGATCGCGGCGTTCTCCTGCGGTCCGCCGCCGCGCAGCGCGTCCTTCGTCACTCTCTCGAACCCGAGGTCGAGGGCGTCGAACGTCGTGTGCTCGACCTCACCGTGCCTGACCTCCCACACGTCGTTGACGTCGGTGTTGCTCAGTTCGTCGAGACCGTCGCGGGAGCGGAAGACGACGGCCTGATGCCCGCGCTTGGCCAAGGTGCCGACGACGAGCGGCGCCATCTGCGCATCGGCGACGCCGATCGCCGTGTGTCGGGCGCGGGCCGGGTTGGTCAGCGGTCCGAGGATGTTGAAGGCCGTGGGCACGCTGATCTGCCTGCGCACCGCGGCGACGAACTGCATCGAGGGATGGAAGACGTTGGCGAAGCAGAAGGCCAGACCCACCTCGGCGCCGACCTGGCCGGTCTGCTCAGGGGTGATGTCGAAACGGACGCCGAGGGCCTCGAGGACGTCGGCGGACCCCGACGCCGAGGAGGTCGCGCGGTTGCCGTGCTTGACGACCCGCTGGCCGGTCGCGGCGATGATCATCGCCGCGGTCGAGGAGATGTTCGCCGTCTTCGCCCGGTCGCCGCCGGTGCCGACGATGTCGACGGAGTCCTCGAGGCCCGGCAGCGGTACGGCGTGGTCCATCATCGCCGAGACGAGTCCGGCGATCTCGGCGACGGTCTCGCCCTTCGTGTGATGGGCGGCGAGGAATGCGGCCATCGTCACATCGGGGACCTCGCCGGACATGATCTGGTCCATCGCCCACGAGGCCTCCGCCTCGTCGAGGTCCTGACCGTGCATGAGCTTCATGAGGAGATCGGGCCAGTCCGCGACGCCGGCTTCCCGTGTCGATCCGGTTCCGGAGACAGGTGTCTCCGGAGCTGTCGTACGCGGCTGTTCCGTCATCGCAGAGGGCTCTCCAAACAGGGGACATCCACCGCCTCCGGACAGGAGGCGGAGCTTACCTGCGGCATCCTATCGCGTTCTCGACACGCGGGGTGGACGTCACACCGGAACGAGATTGCGGCACCAATCCGCGGTTTTCGCTACACCGTGTAGAAATTTCTCCTCCGAAACCTGGGTAAAAGGTGAAAACTCACCCCGAGACGGGTAATAATGGTGGGGTGTCAACTGCCACTGCATCCCAGACAGCGCCAGCACATCCGGTAGTCAATCGCCCGAATGTGACCACGGTGGGCTTCATCGTGTTCCTCGCAAGCGACCTGATGTTCTTCGCCGCGCTCTTCGCCATGTACTTCACCATCCGATCCGTCGTGCCGGGTCTGTGGGAGACGCGCACCGAGATGCTGAACGTTCCGTTCGCACTCGGCAACACCATCATCCTGGTGTCGTCGTCCTTCACCTGCCAGATGGGCGTGTTCGCTGCCGAGAGGTTCCGCCCACGGCGGACCGGCTCGCTGTTCAACATCGCCAAATGGGGCATGGTCGAATGGTTCTATCTGACGTTCCTCCTCGGCGCGGTCTTCGTGTCGGGCCAGGTCATGGAGTATGCAGAGCTCGTTCGCGAGGGTGTGGCCATCAACACCGACGGGTACGGCTCCGTCTTCTACCTCACCACCGGCTTCCACGGTCTCCACGTGACCATCGGACTCATCTGCTTCCTGCTCGTCATCGGACGTGCGTACGGGGCGAAGAAGTTCGGGCACCATGAGGCGACCTTCGCGATCTGCGTGTCCTACTACTGGCACTTCGTCGACGTCGTCTGGATCGGCCTCTTCGGCGTCATCTACCTCCTCCAGTAGCCGGCACCGAGCATTCGGTCGGACACTCGAAACTCCAAGCAAAGGACCATCACGTGAAGCTATTAGCAGATCGCCGCAGGCACCCGATGGCACTCGTCGTGCTCCTCCTCGTGGGCCTGCTGCTGACCGGCGGAGCGTACGCACTCTTCACCCAGACCTCGAGCGCGAATGCCTCAACGACGGCCAGCGCCTCCGACATCGAAGAGGGCAAGAAGCTCTTCGCCGCGAACTGCGCGACATGCCACGGCCTCAATGCCGAGGGCACGAAGGCCGGACCCGGACTCATCGGCGTCGGTGCGGCAGCGGTCGACTTCCAGGTCGGCACGGGTCGTATGCCGCTGCAGGCGAACGGCCCGCAGGCCCGCGTCAAGGAACCGCAGTTCAACGACGAGCAGACCGCGCAGCTCGCGGCCTACGTCGCCTCGCTCGGACCGGGACCGGCGATCCCGGAGGAGCAGTACCTCGATCCTGCGAAGGGTGACCCCGCCGCCGGCGGCGGGCTCTTCCGCACGAACTGCGCGATGTGCCACAACGTCGTCGGCGCCGGCGGTGCGCTCACCCGCGGCAAGTACGCGCCGAACCTGTCCGAGGTCTCGCCCAAGCACCTCTACGAGGCGATGCAGACCGGACCTCAGAATATGCCCATCTTCAACGACGCGAACCTCACTCCCGAGGACAAGCGAGACATCATCTCGTACATCCGGGAAGTGTCGGAGAACCCCTCCCCCGGCGGATTCAAGCTCGGATCCCTGGGACCAGTGGCTGAGGGCCTCTTCATCTGGTTCTTCGGACTCGCCGCAGTCATCGGCATCACCGTATGGCTCTCCTCGAGGGCGAAGTGAGTCCGCAGTTGTCGTTCACCTACCATCACGAGATTAGACGGGGAAATTCATGACCTCGAAAGAGCACTCCGGCGGCGGCAGCCAGCTCGAGGAGCTGAACGGGTTCACCAACCCTGGCCTGCCTGAGCACAAGCCGCGACTGACCGACGCCGACCCGCGTGCCCAGAAGGTCGCCGAGCGCCAGGTGGCGCTGTGGTTCATCGCTTCGATGATCGGCACGATCTGGTTCATCGTCGCGTACTTCCTCTTCCCGCTGGGAGAGTCGATGGAGAGCATCCGCATCCACACCATGATGGTGGGACTCGGTGCGGCCGTGGCGATGTTCAGCCTCGGTGCCGGCGCGGTGCTCTGGGCGAAGAACCTCATGAGCGATCATGAGGGCATCGATGAGCGCCATGACATCAACGGCAGCGAAGAGGATCAGGCGATCGCGCTCGAGATCCTCCACCAGGCCAAGGAGGAGTCGGGCATCGCCCGTCGTCCGCTTCTGCGCAACACGCTCATCGCCGCTCTCGCGATCGCACCCCTGCCGGCGATCCTCGTCTTCCGCGACCTCGGCCCGCTTCCGGGCGATGCGCTGTTCAAGACCCTGTGGGGCGAGGGTGTGCGACTCATCCGCGACCCGGGCGGCATCCCCTCCCCTGATTCGGAGCGTCCGATCAAGGCTGAGGACGTCACGATCGGTTCGGCCTTCCATGTCCTTCCCTCCGGCATCGGCGATGACACGAACGAGGGTCATGCGCTCGACGAGAAGGCGAAGGCCGCTGTCCTCCTCATGCGCATCGATCCCAAGGAGCTCAAAGAGGATCCTGCTCGCGCCGACTGGTCGTACGACGGCATCGTCGCGTACTCGAAGATCTGCACGCACGTCGGCTGCCCCGTGGCGCTGTACGAGCACCAGACTCATCACCTGCTCTGCCCGTGCCACCAGTCGACGTTCGACGTGACCGAGCACTGCAAGGTCATCTTCGGCCCGGCGAAGCGCCCGCTGCCCCAGCTGCCCATCACCGTGGACAGCGAAGGCTACCTGGTCGCGCAGTCGGACTTCCCTGAGCCCGTCGGACCTACGTTCTGGGAGATCAACCACCCATGAGTACTTCACAGCCCACCACACCTGTCGGGAAGCTGGCGGACTTCACCGAATCCCGCGTCGGGGCCTCCAAGCTCGTTCGCGAGTTCGGACGCAAGATCTTCCCCTCGCACTGGTCCTTCATGCTCGGCGAGGTCGCCCTCTACAGCTTCGTCATCGTCGTGCTCTCAGGCACCTTCCTCACGTTCTTCTTCCACCCTGCGATGGGTGAGCTCCATTACGAAGGTCCGTGGGTTCCGCTGCGCGGAGTCGAGATCTCCGAGGCCTACAACTCCACGCTCGAGATCTCGTTCGAGATCCGCGGCGGACTCTTCATCCGGCAGATGCACCACTGGGGCGCGCTGCTCTTCGTGGCCGCGCTGAGCCTCCACATGCTGCGCGTGTTCTTCACCGGTGCGTTCCGGAAGCCCCGCGAACTCAACTGGGTCGTCGGCGTCTTCCTCGTCATCCTTGCCATGGCCGCCGGCTTCACCGGCTACTCGCTGCCCGACGACCTGCTCTCGGGCAACGGCCTGCGCATCATCGACGGCATCCTCAAGTCCCTGCCGCTGGTCGGAACGTACATCTCGTTCTTCGTCTTCGGCGGCGAGTTCCCAGGCATCGACATCGTGTCGCGTCTCTACACGCTCCACATCATGATCGTCCCCGCCCTGCTCATCGCGCTCATCGGCATCCACCTGATGTTTGTCGTCGTTCACAAGCACACGCAGTGGCCGGGCGCCGGCCACACCGAGAAGAACGTCGTCGGCGAGCCCGTTCTCCCGACCTTCGCAGCGAAGGGCGGAGGGTTCTTCTTCCTCATCTTCGGTGTCATCTCCGTGATCTCGGCACTGTTCACGATCAACCCGATCTGGAACTACGGGCCCTACGATCCCTCCCCCGTCTCCGCCGGCACCCAGCCGGACTGGTACATCGGCTGGGCGGACGGCTTCCTCCGCATCGTTCCGGGCTGGTTCGAGTTCTACATCGCCGGCTGGCCGATCTCGTTCAACATCAACAGCTCGGTCATCGTCCTCGGCGGTGTGTTCGCGGCGATGTTCGTCTACCCATTCTTCGAGGCCTGGCTGCTCAAGGACAACCGCGAGCACCACATCCTCGACCGTCCGCGCAACAACCCCACACGCACCGCCATCGGTGTGGCAGGCATCATCTTCTACTGCAACCTGTGGGCGGCGGCGTCGGGTGACATCATCGCCGTGTTCTTCCAGATGTCGCTCAACGACATGATCTACATCTTCCGTGCGCTCTTCTTCCTCGGACCGATCATCGGCTACATCGTCACGAAGCGCATGTGTCTCGCACTCCAGCGCAAGGACCGTGAGGTCGCGCTGCACGGACGTGAGACGGCGAACATCATCCGTCTGCCCCACGGCGAGTTCCTCGAGCGCCATGAGGCGCTCCCGCCGAACAAGCTGTGGAAGCTCACCGCGTTCGAATCGCCGCACTACATTCCGCCGCAGCCGAACGCTGAGGGCAAGGTGACCGCGCTCGAGAAGTTCCGCGCCCGCCTGTCGAAGTTCTTCTTCGAAGACCGGGTCGCGCCGGTGACGAAGACCGAGCTCGAAGCCTCGCATCACGACCACGAGGCCGTCGAAGGCTCGGATCCGAAGTCGCTCAGCCACTGATCGCGCCGCCGGTCGGCTGATCGTCGACCGGCACCGAGAGGGCCCAGCACGCTATGTGCTGGGCCCTTGTCGTGTCTGTGGCGCGCCGTGCGGTGGCTGCTTTTCGTATCCGCAGGGGTGTGCCACGGTCGGGCGCGAGCCTGTCCCCCGTTACCGTGCGTCGACGGCCGGAGAGTGTCGCCTCGAGCATGCCGATCTGGTCGCCAAGTGTGCGCTGGGCGTGGCCTGCTCGCCTCGTCTTGATGTCGAGCGCGGCCTGCACTCGTGCTCGAAACGCCTCTCCGAGCACGCCGCACCCTCAGCGCTACGTCCTACGTCTGCACGGGGATGATTTGCCACTACATGGGCGTCGTGCGGTGCTTCGCCGGGGATTTACCGCTTGAGGGGCGTTGTGGCACTCCAAGTGCGTTGCGGCGCTACGGGTGCGCCGTTGACAGTCGTCGCGGTACATGGGCGTTAGGACGCTGCAGGTGCCTTCCAGCGCTCGGTGTGCGGGATTGTGCCGGGCAGACACGAGCACCTCTGGGCCGGCGCCGCTGCGCTCCCCCGGCTCGGCTGTGCGCCTCTACGCGTCTGTGAAAGACAGACTGTGACAGCAGGTCCGTTGCGTGCCCCCACTATCGAGTCGCCGAGCGCTCCGGCGTGCAACCCGCACCCTCCGCGCTATGTCCTACCGTTGCACGGGGATGATTTGCCGCTACGTGAGCGTCGTGCGGTGCTACGACGAGGGTTCACCGCTTCAGTGGCGTTACAGCGCTACGGGTGGGTTTTAGCGATACGTGTGCGGGATGGAGCCCGGCGCAGTCACGAGCACCTCTGCCTTGACGCCGCTGCGTGGGCGTTGTGCGGTGCTTCCGCGCGGTTATGCCGCTCCGGGTGCGTTGCGGCGTTGCCGTGTCGTGACGCGGCGGCGCGGGATCGGCGTTGAGGCGCCGCAACGCGGCCACCCGTCCGACACCGGCGCAAGTGTGAATGCGGGAGGGCCCGGACTCCTGAAGAGTCCGGGCCCTCGCCTGCGCGATCAGTGACCTGCGATCAGTGGGCGAACCCGCCACGATCGTGCTCGTACGAGATGCCGACGAGGGCGACCACGCCGAGCACCGCACCGAACGGGAAGATCCACCAGCCCATCGCGATGCCGTAGAAGGAGACGGCACCGGCGGCGGCACAGACGATCGGCCACCAGCTCCACGGGCTGAAGAAACCGTAGTCGGCGTCGGCGTCGGAGATCTCCGCGACGTCGTTGTCCTGCGGCTGGCGGCCGACACGACGGTCGGTCAGCCACAGGTAGACGCCGATCATGATCGACATGACTCCGACGAGCAGCAGCGCCGGGAAGCCGACGAGCTCGTTGAAGTGCGTCACGAATCCGTAGACGACTCCCATGGCCATGAAGAACAGACCACAGTAGATGAAGACGTTGATCGATGCTTTCACTTGGCGGTACCTCCGGCGAGCTGAGGTTCGGCGTGGCCGTGGCCGGCGTATTCCAGAAGCTCAGGATGGTTGACGTCGAATGCCGGGCGCTCCGAACGGATCCGCGGCAGCGAGGTGAAGTTGTGACGCGGGGGCGGGCACGAGGTGGCCCACTCGAGCGACCCACCGTAGCCCCACGGGTCGTCCACGGTGACCTTCGGCGCCTTGCGCGACGTGATCCACACGTTCCAGAAGAACGGCACCATCGACAGGCCGAGGACGAGCGAACCGACGGTCGAGACCTGGTTCATCCACGTGAAGCCGTCCTGCGGCAGGTAGTCGGCGTAGCGGCGGGGCATGCCGTCGACACCGAGCCAGTGCTGGACGAGGAAGGTGCCGTGGAAGCCGATGAAGAGGATCCAGAAGTGGATGTGTCCGAGCTTCTCGTTGAGCATCCGACCCGTCCACTTCGGCCACCAGAAGTAGAATCCGGCGAACATCCCGAACACGACCGTGCCGAAGACGACGTAGTGGAAGTGGGCGACGACGAAGTACGAGTCGGAGACCGACTGGTCGAGGGCCGGGCTGGCGAGGATGACTCCCGTGAGACCGCCGAAGAGGAAGGTCACGAGGAAGCCGATGGCCCACACCATGGGCGTCTCGAACGTGATCGAGCCGCGCCACATCGTGCCGATCCAGTTGAAGAACTTCACGCCTGTCGGAATCGCGATGAGCATCGTCATGAAGGCGAAGAACGGCAGCGCCACCACACCGGTGACGTACATGTGGTGAGCCCACACGGTCACGGACAGAGCGGCGATCGAGATCGTCGCGAACACGAGCTCCTTGTAACCGAACACCGGCTTGCGGCTGAAGACCGGGATGATCTCCGTGATGATGCCGAAGAACGGCAGGGCGATGACGTAGACCTCCGGGTGTCCGAAGAACCAGAACAGGTGCTGCCAGAGGATCGGTCCGCCGTTTCCTGGACTGAAGACATGCGAGCCGAGGATGCGGTCGGAGGCAAGGACGAGCAGCGCCGCAGCCAGGGGCTGGAAGGCCATGAGGACGAGGATGCCCGTGATGAGGACGTTCCAGCTGAAGATCGGCATGCGGAACATCGTCATGCCCGGAGCACGCATCGTGATGATCGTCGTGATGAAGTTGACTGAGCCGAGGATCGTGCCGAAGCCCTGCAGCGCGAGTCCGAGGACCCAGAGGTTGCCGCCGGCACCAGGGGTGAACGTCGTGTTGCTCAGCGGCGCATACGCCGTCCAGCCGAACGCGGCCGCACCCTGCGGGGTGAGGAAGCCCGAGAGCGCGATGAGGCTGCCGAAGAGGTAGAGCCAGAATGCGAAGGCGTTGAGCCTGGGGAACGCGACGTCCGGGGCGCCGATCTGCAGCGGCATGATGACGTTGGCGAAGCCGGCGAAGAGCGGAGTCGCGAACATCAGCAGCATGAGCGTGCCGTGCATCGTGAACAGCTGGTTGTACTGTTCCTTCGTCTCGATGATCTGCATGCCGGGCTCGAAGAGCTCGAGGCGGATGATCAGCGCCATCACGCCGCCGACGCAGAAGAAGAAGAACGAGCCGATCAGGTACATGTACCCGATGGTCTTGTGGTCCGTCGACGTGATCCAGTCGACGATGATCTTGCCCTTGCTCCGGGGAACGACCGGAGCGTCAAGAGCCGCTCTGTCTGTCGTAGCGGTCATTCTTGAGCACCTTCTTTCGGGTACCAGTTGCGATCGT
Source organism: Brevibacterium sp. K72 (assembly GCF_050562175.1). Lineage (NCBI taxonomy): Bacteria > Bacillati > Actinomycetota > Actinomycetes > Micrococcales > Brevibacteriaceae > Brevibacterium > Brevibacterium sp. K72. Next base: position 2,874,815 of record NZ_CP191582.1, on the reverse strand, counting down.
ATTCGGGCCCGAGCTGACCGGTGTTGCCCTGATCCGCGAGCGACTGCGTGTACTCCTCGAACTCGGCCTTGGAGACGACCTTGACGTTGAAGAGCATCTCCGAGTGGTACTCACCGCAGAGCTCGGCGCACTTGCCGACGTACTCGCCTTCCTTCTCGGCACGCAGGAACAGGCTCTGGTCGTGGCCGGGGATCATGTCGCGCTTCTCAAGGAAGGCGGGAACCCAGAAGGAGTGGATGACGTCACGCGAATGGAGCTTGATCTCGAGATCCGTGTTGACGGGCAGGTAGAGGGTCGGGGCGTTCTCGCCCGGCTTCTCGGTGCCGTCGAGGTTGACCTGCGTGCCCGCGTAGTAGACGTCCTGATTGACGTAGTTGAAGTCCCACGCCCACTGCTTGGCTGCAACCTCGATGACCTGCTCGCCGGGAGTCCGGTCATCGGTGGTCTTCGCCATCACCTGGACGTTCTGGAAGAAGAATCCGAGCACGAGGATGACCGGCGTCACCGTGAACAGGATCTCGATCGGCATGCTGTAGCGCATCTGCACCGGCAGGCCGCGATCGTTCTTGCGGCGGCGGTAGGCCACGATCGCCCAGAGGATGAGGCCCCACACGATGAGGCCGACGATCATCGAAGCGATCCACGCTCCGTTCCACAGGGCGGTGTAGGCCTCCGTGTGGTTGGTCGCACCCTTCGATTCGAGTGGGAAGAATCCGTTGGCAATCTGCTCTTTCGTGCATCCGGAGAGGAGCGCCGGCAGAGTCACCGCGCCCAGAATGCCGAGCCGCTTCGCCCAGGACCGTCGCGGCCCTGACTGATTCGGAGAATCCACGTGCAGCCTTTCACAACCATCTTTCGCCTTTCGGCATGCCGAAGGACGAACTCGTACTTTGTCATCTACCAGACTACCGCTACACACGGTAGAAATTCACATGCAGATGTTCATTTGTTGAGAATTGGCTGAGCGCGATTGCCCCGGAGCGCGGAATCAAGCCGCGCGGCGTACTCGAGACCGCTGATCTCCGACACGCCGAGGCTTTCCAGATGTGGCGTCTGCCACTGTGTGTCGATGAGCCATTCGTCCTCATCGGCCGAGGTCACACCCGTATCCGCACCCTCGTCGAGGAGTCCGACGAGGTGGACGAGCGCGGCCTTCGAGGCGTCGGTCTCGCGGTGGAACATCGACTCCCCCGCGAAGAGCGAACCGATCGCGACCCCGTAGAGGCCCCCGACGAGGCGGTCCTCGGCCCAGACCTCGACGGAATGGGCCCAGCCGTCCTCGTGGAGGCCCGTGTAGAGATCGATGATCTCGCGCGTGATCCACGTCCCCGTCCGGGACGGGTCGGCGCATGCGCGGATGACCTCGTCGAAGGCGCCGTCGACGCTGTAGTCGAAGCGGCGCATCGACTTCCGCAGGCTCTTGCTCACCCGCAGGTCGCCGGGCAGGAGCACACCGCGGCGGCGCGGCGCCCACCACCCCATGCGACCTGTGCCCCCGCGACCGATCCCCATGGGGAAGAGACCGGCCCGATATGCGGAAAGGACCTGGGGCCCTGTCGCCGTCGCAGTGACGGCGCGCAGATCCTCCAGGTCCATGTCGCGGTGCTCAGACGATCGTCAGATCGTGGGCTGACTCAGTGGAACGAGTCGCCGCAGGCGCACGATCCGCCGGCGTTGGGGTTGTCGATCGTGAAGCCCTGCTTCTCGATGGTGTCGGAGAAGTCGATGGTCGATCCGTTGAGGTAGGGAACGCTCATCCGGTCGACGATGACCTCGACGCCGTCGAAGTCGCGGACGGCATCGCCGTCGAGGAAGCGCTCATCGAAGTAGAGCTGGTAGATGAGCCCCGAGCAGCCGCCGGGCTGCACGGCCACACGCAGACGCAGGTCATCGCGTCCCTCCTGCTGCAGCAGGCTGCGGACCTTGTCCGCTGCCGTGCCCGAGAGCTCGACCTCGTGCGTGGCGGTGGCTTCGTTCGTCGCTGTCATTGCTACTCCTCATGTGGTCTTGGGCCCAAGGCTACACCGCGTTCAACGTGCGGCGGGCACGGGCTATTCCCATCGTGTCACGTTTGTCCGCTCAGGCCTCCGCGGGCTCGGCACCGCCTGTTGCGCTGCCTGCCGCGTCCCTGCGCCCGAGGGCGTCGAGGAGCAGCGCCTCGGCGACGATCGCGGCCTTGAAGTCGGGCAGGTAGAGGGATTCGTTCGCGCTGTGCGCCCGCGCGTCCGGGTCTTCGACGCCGGTGACGAGGATCGAGGCCTGGGGGAACACCTCGAGGAGGTCGGCGATGAAGGGGATCGAACCGCCCAGGCCCATCGTCGCCGATTCCCGCCCCCACGCCTCGGTGAGCGCGTCACGGGCGACCTGGACGACAGGGTCGCTGAGGTCGGCCTGCCACGGGCTGCCTCCCTCGGTCGCACCGATCTTCAGACTCGCCCCGAACGGGAGGTTCTCCTCCAAGTGCCTCGTCACCGCCGCCACCGCGTTCTCAGGTGTGTCGCCCGGGGCGAGGCGGATGGAGAGCTTGGCCCGCAGACTCGGCTGCAGGGTGTTCGAGGAGACGTCGACATCGGGGATGTCGAGGCCGATGACGGTGATCGAGGGCTGGGCCCACAGCCGGGAGGCCAGCGTTCCCGTTCCGCTGAGGTCGGTGCCCGGCAGCACGCCGGAGTCCTCGCGCACCGTGGACTCCTCGTAGTCGATGTCCGTCTCCGAGGTGGAGGCGAGTCCGGCGACGGCGACGGAGCCGTTCTCGTCGTGGAGGCTGGAGAGCACCTTCGTCATCGCGAGCATCGCATCGGGGACCACTCCCCCGTACATGCCCGAATGCACCGCATGATCGAGGGTGGCGACCTCGAACTCGACGGCGCACATCCCGCGCAGGCTCGTCGTCAGCGCGGGCACCCCGGCCGCCCAGTTCCCCGAGTCGGCGACGACGATGACATCGGCGGCGAGCTTGTCCCGGTAGCGGTCGAGGAAGTTCCGGAAGCTCGGGCTGCCCGCCTCCTCCTCACCTTCGATGAAGAGCCGGACCCCCACGCCGAGGCGGTCGGCGAGCAGCCGCAGAGCCGTGAGGTGGACCATGATCCCTGCCTTGTCGTCGGCGGCACCGCGGCCGTAGAGCCGGTCCCCCTTCCGGGTCGCGACGAAGGGCTCGGTCTCCCACGCCTCGGCCCTGCCGGGAGGCTGGACGTCGTGGTGGGCGTAGAGGAGGACGGTGGGCGCACCGGCGGGAGCCGGGGCCGAGGCGACGACCGCGGGATATCCCTGCCCGCCGTCCTCGGTGTCCGCGGTGAGGATCTCGACGGAGAGGCCGAGGTCGCGGGCGAGGCCGGCGACCGCCTCGGCGCTGGCGGTGACCTGGGACGGGTCGAAGCTCGGCCACGCCACCGAGGGGATCGCGACGAGGTCGCTCAGCTGGTCGAGGACGTCGTCGAAGATCTCGTCGACACGGGCGTGGAGGTGGGCGGCATCAGGCGCGGAAGTCGAATCACTCATGCTCCAACGGTAGTATTCATTCCGTGTTCGGAAGCAAGAAGACTCACGAGGACAACGACTCCTCCCCCAAGACCGACGACGACTCCACCGCAGCGGAGGCGTCACCTCGTGATGCCGAGGCGAAGAAGGGCCGCCCGACCCCCAAGCGAAGCCAGCAGGAGGCCGTGCGCCGCCAGCCCCTGGTCTCGAAGGACCGCAAGGTCGCGAATCAGCGGGCGAAGGAACAGCAGCGCAAGGAGCGCGACCGTGCCCGCATCGGGATGATGAACGGTGAGGAGAAGTACCTCACCCGCCGCGACCGTGGGCCCCAGCGCAGGTACGTCCGCGACTACGTCGACGCCCGCTTCTCGATCGGTGAGCTCTTCATCCCGGCGGCGATCCTCATCCTCGTCGTCGCCTTCACCCAGCCGGTGGCGATCCAGCAGTACTTCACCTACGCCGTGTGGGGTCTGCTCGCTCTCGTCATCCTCGACGGCTTCGTCCTCAACTACATCCTCAAGGGACGCCTGCGGGCGAAGTTCGGCACCGTCGAGCGCGGCATCCCGTTCTACGCGGTCATGCGCAGCGTCCAGCTCCGGCCGCTGCGCATGCCCAAGCCGCAGGTCAAGCGCCGCCAGTACCCCGAGTGAGCAGACGGGTCCCCTGACCGCGGATGATCCGTCCGGGCCAGAAGGGACCCGAGTAGATCATCTCCGAGTAGACCTGCACGAGGTCGGCTCCCGCAGCCAGCCGTGCGGAGACGTCCCGTCCGTCGCCGACGCCCCCGACCGAGACGATCGTGAGCTCATCGCCGACGGTGGCCGCGACGAGGCGGAGCACCTCGAGCGAGCGCGCGGCCAGCGGCCTGCCGGAGATCCCGCCGGCCTCCCTGCGCGCAAACGCGGCGTCATTCCCGGTGAGGACATTCCGGTCGATCGTCGTGTTCGTGACGATGAGCCCGTCGGCGCCTGCCCGTGCGGCGAGATCGCAGATGTCGACGACGTCCTCATCGCTGAGGTCGGGGGCGATCTTGACGAGCAGGGGCACATGGCCGAGTGCTGAGCGCGGGGCGGCGACGACTTCGGCGGCCGTCTCCCGCACCGCGGTGATGATCGGTTCGAGGGCGGACACCGACTGGAGGTCGCGCAGGCCCGGGGTATTCGGGGAGCTGACGTTGATGACGAGGTAGTCGGCCAGAGGTGCGAGCTCCCGCGTCGAGGCGACGTAGTCGGCGACCGCGTCCTCGGCGGGGACGACCTTCGTCTTGCCGATGTTGATCCCGATGATCGGTCGCTTCGCCGCCGGCAGCGCAGCGAGCGCCTTCCGCTGCCGGGTGATGTTGAACGAGGCCTGCCGGGCCCCGTCGTTGTTGAATCCCATCCGGTTGAGCAGCGCGCGGGAGCGCAGCAGCCGGAACAGGCGCGGGCGCTCGTTGCCCGGCTGTGCGTGCGCGGTGATCGTACCGACCTCGATGTGCCCGAAGCCGAGCGCGGAGAGCGCACGGACGCCGACCCCGTTCTTGTCGAAGCCGGCCGCGAGGCCCACCCGGTTGGGGAACGGGAGGCCGAGCACCTCGGCGGGCTGCTGCGTCCCCCGGGCGAAGACGACCCGTAGGAGCCTGCCGAGACCGGGGATCCGATCGAGGACGCGCAGTGCGGTGAAGGAGAGATGGTGAGCGCGCTCGGCGTCCATGGGTTTGAAGATCAGAGTGAAGATGAGTCGATACACGCCCCCAACAATAGGGCAGTCGCACATCCCATCGGCGGGCACGTCCACCTCGGCGGGGCATATGGGACTAGGATCGAAGGCAGTGCCCGCAGACGAAGAAAGGGAACACATGCCCGGTGCCTCCACCCCCTCCAGCTACTCTTCGACGAATCCGACCAAGGCCGGCGATGCCGTGCTCGTCCTCGGCGTAGCCGACGGCAAGGTGCGCGGACTCGACTCCGCCAAGGCCGCCACCACCGCGCTCAACGACGCCGCGAAGGCGATCGAGTTCACCGGCAAGGCCGGGGCGACCGTGCGCATCCCCTCCCCCAAGGGCGTGGCCGCCGGCAGCGTCCTCCTCGTCGGCCTCGGATCCTTCGACCCCGCGAAGTCCGATGACGACACCGCCGACCGTGAGACCCTGCGCCGCGCCGCCGGCTCCGCGCTGCGCGCCCTGAGCGGGGCATCGTCGATCGCGCTCGCGCTGCCGGTCGCCTCCGCCGAGGATGTCGAGGCCGTGACCGTCGGTGCCGGACTCGGCGCCTACCGCTTCCTCACCTACCGCACCGGCGACGACGACACCGTCCCCGGTCCCGTCACGGTCCTCGGCCCCAAGGGCAAGGCGTTCTCCCGCGCCCACGCCGCCGGCGTCGTCATCGCCGAGGCGACCAACCGTGCCCGCGACCTCGTCAACACTCCCCCGCTCGACCTCTACCCCGAATCGTTCGCCCAGACGGTCAAGGACCAGGCGAAGTCCCGGAAGGTCAAGGTCTCGGTCCTCGGTGAGAAGGAACTCGCCGCGGGCGGCTACGGCGGACTCATCGGCGTCGGACAGGGCTCGACGCGGGGACCGCGCCTGGTCAAGGTCGAGTACAGCCCGAAGGGTGCCCGCCGCCACCTCAGCTTCGTCGGCAAGGGCATCACCTTCGACTCCGGCGGACTCTCCCTCAAGCCCGCCGCGAGCATGGAGGACATGAAGTCCGACATGGCCGGTGCCGCCGCCGTCGTCGAAGCCGTCTTCGCCATCGCCGACCTCGGCCTGCCCGTCAAGGCCACCGCGTGGCTGCCGCTGGCGGAGAACATGCCCGGATCATCGGCGCAGCGTCCCTCCGATGTGCTCACCATGCGCAGCGGCAAGACCGTCGAGGTAACGAACACCGACGCCGAGGGCCGCCTCGTCCTCGCCGACGCCCTCACCGACGCCGACGCGGAGAACCCCGACCTCCTCATCGACGTCGCGACCCTGACCGGCGCCCAGATCGTCGCGCTGGGCAACCGGACCTCCGGTGTCATGGGCGACGAAGCGGTGCGGGAGAAGGTGAGCGAGCAGGCGAAGATCGCCGGAGAGGACATCTGGCCGATGCCGATCCCCGAGGAGATGCTCGCAGGCTTCGACTCGACGGCAGCCGACCTCAAGAACTCCGGTCCCCGCCCCGGCGGCATGCTCGCCGCCGCGGCGTTCCTCCGCGAGTTCGTCGGAGACGACACCGCGTGGGCGCACATCGACATCGCCGGTCCGAGCTTCAACACCGGATCCGCGTTCGGCTACACCCCGGTCGCGGCCACCGGTGCCGCAGTGCGCACTCTCGTGCAGCTCGCCCGCAGCGCCGACTGATCAGGGCCTTCCGCACCCCGTCGCGCCGGGAGTGATGCTCCCCACCTGTGGCGGAACAGACAGTGTGTGCTTTCGCGCCTGAGAAGAAAAGTGGAAAGATAAGAGGGATAGCTGCCTGAGGCAGGCTTGACCACAGCTACGAGGAGTAATCCGTGAGTGACTCATTGACCTACGACCTAGTCGTCCTCGGCGGCGGAACCGGCGGCTATGCCGCGGCTCTGCGCGCGGCAGAGCTCGACATGAAGGTCGCTCTGATCGAACGCGACAAGGTGGGCGGAACGTGTCTGCACCGCGGATGTGTGCCGACGAAGGCACTCCTCCACACTGCTGAGGTCGCCGACTCGGCCAAGGAGTCCGAGACGTTCGGTGTCGACGCCGAGTTCAAGGGCATCGACATCGACAAGGTGCTCGAGTACAAGACGAACGTCATCAACCGCAACTACAAGGGCCTCCAGGGACTCATCAAGGCCCGCGGCATCGACACCTATCTCGGTGACGGCAAGCTCGTCGGCAAGGACCAGGTCGAGGTCACGGGCGCCGATGAGACGTACACCCTGACCGGCAAGAACATCCTGCTCTCGACCGGGTCGACGTCGAAGACGCTCGGCCTCGACGTCACCGATCGGGTGCTCACGAGCACCGAGGCGCTCGAGCTCGACACCGTGCCGAAGTCGGTCATCGTCCTCGGCGGCGGCGTCATCGGCGTCGAATTCGCCAGCGTCTGGAAGTCCTACGGCGCCGATGTCACGATCGTCGAGGGTCTGCCCCACCTCGTGGCCAACGAGGACGAGTCGATCTCGAAGGCCCTCGAGCGCGCCTTCAAGAAGCGCAAGATCAACTACAAGCTCGGCGTCATGTTCAAGGGCGTCGAGGAGACCGCCGACGGCGTCAAGGTCACGCTCGAGGACGGCACCGAGCTCGAAGCCGAATACCTCCTCGTCGCCGTGGGCCGCGGCCCGGTCACCGAGGGCTTCGGCTTCGAAGAGCAGGGCATCCCGATGGACCGCGGATTCGTCCTCGCCAATGAGCGCCTCCACACCGGTGTCGGCAACATCTACGCCGTCGGCGACATCGTCCCCGGCCTCCAGCTCGCCCACCGTGCGTTCGGCCAGGGCATCTTCGTCGCCGAGGAGATCGCCGGGCTGGGTCCGGTGCCGATCATCGAATCGGGAATCCCCCGCGTGACCTACTGTGAGCCGGAGATCTTCTCCGTCGGACTCTCCGCCAAGCAGGCGGAGGAGAAGTACGGGGCGGACAACGTCGAGACCCTCGAGTACAACCTCGGCGGCAACGGGAAGTCGGTCATCCTCAACACGACCGGCTTCATCAAGGTCATCCGCGAGAAGGACGGACCCGTCGTCGGCATCTTCGGCATCGGCGCCCGTCTCAGCGAGCAGGTCGGTGAGGCTCAGCTCATCGTCAACTGGGAGGCCTTCCCTGAGGAAGTCGCGCAGCTCATCCATGCGCATCCGACGCAGAACGAGGCCATCGGCGAGGCGCACCTCGCGCTGGCCGGCAAGCCCCTGCACTTCCACTCATAAGATCCGAGGAGACGAAAGACATGTCGAATTCCGTGCAGATGCCGGCTCTCGGAGAGTCGGTGACCGAAGGTACAGTCACCCGGTGGCTGAAGTCCGTCGGCGACGAAGTCGAGGTCGACGAGCCGTTGCTCGAGGTCTCGACCGATAAGGTCGACACCGAGATCCCCAGCCCCTTCGCCGGTGTGCTCGAGAAGATCCTCGCCGACGAGGACGACGTCGTCGAGGTCGGCGGCGACCTCGCCTACATCGGCGACGGCAGCGGCTCCGGGGACTCGGAGACCGCCCCCGAGGAGGAGCCCGCAAGCGTCGCCGCCGGTGCGACCGAGGAACCCTCCGGTGCGGACGAAGGCGAGGAGTCCTCGACGGAGGAGTCCTCGACCGACGAGAGCTCTGCGTCGGACGAGTCCTCCGAGACGTCCTCGGAACCCGCCGAGGCGGAGTCCTCCTCCGACGATTCCGGTGAGGGCACCGAGGTGACGATGCCCGCCCTCGGCGAGTCCGTCACCGAGGGGACCGTCACCCGCTGGCTCAAGGAGGTCGGCGACGAAGTCGAGGTCGACGAGCCCCTGCTCGAGGTCTCCACCGACAAGGTCGACACCGAGGTCCCCTCCCCCGTGGCCGGCATCGTCCAGGCGCACCTCGCCGAGGAGGACGAGACCGTCGACGTCGGCGCTCCGCTCGCGCGGATCGGTTCCGGAACTCCCTCCGCATCCTCGAGCGCGTCGGCTGAGAAGCCGGCAGAGTCCGAGCCGAAGCAGGAGGAGGCGCCGAAGGCCGAAGAGCCAAAGAAGGAGGAGCCCAAGGAAGAGGCTCCCAAGGCTGAAGAGCCCAAGGCCGAAGAGCCAAAGCAGGAGGCACCCAAGCAGGAGTCGCCGAAGGCTGAGGAGCCGGCGGCACAGTCCGCTCCGGCCGCCCAGGCCGCCTCGAAGGCTGAGTCCACCCCGGCGAAGAGCGAGTCGGCTGCCGCGGACACCGTGGGTGAGAACTCCGCCTACGTGACCCCGCTCGTGCGTCGCCTCGCCCGCGACGAGGGCGTCGACCTCTCGACGGTCACCGGCACCGGTGTCGGCGGACGCATCCGCAAGCAGGACGTCCTCGCCGCAGCCGCGAACCGTCCGGCCGCATCCTCGGCGTCGGCCCCGGCCGGTGAGTCGAAGAAGCCGTTCACGCTCGAGATCCCCGAGGAGGCTGCGAAGCTGCGCGGCACCACGGAGAAGGCCTCGCGCATCCGGCAGACCATCGCCAAGCGCATGAGCGAGTCGCTCGAGGTCTCGGCACAGCTGACCCAGGTCATCGAGGTCGACATGACCCGTGTGGCCAAGCTGCGCAAGGCGAGCAAGGACGCGTTCCAGTCCAAGCACGGCGTCAAGCTCACCTACCTGCCGTTCTTCGCCAAGGCGATCGTCGAGGCGCTCAAGCAGCACCCGAAGGTCAACGCGCAGTACGACCTCGAGACGCAGGAGATCACCTACTTCGACCACGAGAACCTCGCGGTCGCCGTGGACACTCCGCGCGGTCTGCTCGTGCCGGTGGTCAAGGACGCCGGCGATCTCAGCATCGCCGGTCTCGCCAAGGCCATCGACGACGTCGCCGACCGCACCCGCAACAACAAGATCATGCCCGATGAGCTCTCCGGTGGCACCTTCACCGTGACGAACATCGGCTCGGTGGGTGCGCTCTTCGACACGCCGATCATCAACCAGCCGCAGATGGGCATCATCGGCACCGGTGCGATCGTGCGCCGCCCGATCGTCGTCAAGACGGCCGACGGCGAGGAGTCGATCGCGATTCGCGACATGGTCTACCTGCCGCTGACCTACAACCATCAGCTGGTCGACGGTGCGGATGCGGGTCGCTTCCTGCAGACGATCAAGGCTCGTCTCGAGGACGGCAACTTCGAGGCCGATCTCGACCTCTGAGTCGCAGCGCTCTCATCCCACGCCCGCAGGGGGCCGGTCGACGGACCGGCCCCCTGCGGCATTCACACCTCCGCCACCTCGGCGATCCTCCAGGCTCCCTCATGCTCGGTGAGCGTGAAGACGACGTCCTCGGCCTCGAACCGCTCCTCCTGTCCTCCGATCTCCGCGCTCGTCGTCATCCGCGCCGCAACCCGGATGCCGGTGTCGGTGCGCTCGACCACGGTGACGTCCTCGACGGTGACCGTGTACGTCCCGCCCGCATAGGCGGAGAGGTCGATGAGTTCGTCGGCGGCGGCCGCCGACGACCCGGGGACGGTGAGTGCGGCGAGGGCATCCCCGTCACCGGCGCCCAGCGCCCGCGCGCGTTCGGCACAGAGGTCGCCGAGGCGGTCGATGACGTCCTCGTCCGTGGGATCCTCGTCCCCCGCACCGTCCCCCGAACCCGCAGGCGGCCGCTGCGCCGCCGCCTGCTCGGGTCCGGGCGGTGGTGTCTCCGCTGTCGACCAGGCGACGAGCAGACCCCCGAGGACGGCGACGACGATCGACGCGGCGATGCCCCAGCGCACCGGACCTCCTCTCATCCGCAGCCTGGTCCACCACGAGGATCGGGTGGATTCCGGACGTCGCGGTGGCCGACCCGACCTGCGGGTCCGCTCCCCACGCCTCGACCGGGATCGACGCGCGTGTGAAGCGGCCGCGGCACGCAGGGCCGCTGCGGCGCCAAGGCGACCGGAGCGCTCCCCCGGACGGGCGCCGACATCGCCCGGCCCCGGCCGATCGGCAGCGCCGCCCTGCGAGGTCGGGACCCGCGCGGGAGCGGCCCGCAGCCGAGCGGTGATCGCCTGCGCCGGATCGAGGTCGCGGGAGGCCGGGACGAGCGGCAGCGGCACCGGTGCGGGAAGAGTGCCCAACTGCGCAGATACCTCGGCGACGGCGGCTGCCACCCCGGCCTCCCCGCCGGATGGCGGGACGGGATCGTCGTCGAGGAGATCGGCGACCAGAGCGCGCAGCTGCGCGCTGCGCTCGGCGAGGGCGACATCGACCGGCAGCAGGGCCTCGCTCCACGGGGATCCGTAGGCGGCATGGTAGACGAGCTCGCCGATCGCCCGGCGGACGGAGGTCTCGAGCCGGTGCCGCACCCCGGGGATGAGACGGGGGCGGCCCTCGGCGTCGAGGGCGAAGCAGTCGAGGCCGAGCCGGGAGGCCTGGTCCCCGACCGCTGCGAGTTCGGCGAAGCATCCGCGCAGGAGAGTATGGATCTCTGCCTCGGTGAGTCCGTGGACGGCGCGGACGGCGTCGAGGACGAAGCCTCCGGGAAGGGGATCGACGAGGAGGACCTCGGTCTCCCCCGTCGGCAGGAGCACCGACTCCGTGCCGAGCGTCGCGTCGTGATCGGCATCGAACCCGCGGTTCTCGACTCCCCACACGGACTCACCGGTGTCGTCGCGGAGGCGGTGGACCACCTCGGCGATCGTGGTCTCGTAATGCCATGTCATAGTTCGTCATCCCCATCGATGAAACGAAACGATCTTAGATGTCATTCGATGATGGATGATGACGTTTGATAAGTCAATGCAAGATGCGAGCGAAAGGTGTCGAGGGTCATGTTCTGCGCAATTGAACACCCCGATCAACGGGCATATTGTGGTGGCATGCCTCTGGCCACTGAAATTCTCGGTTTCGCACCGGCCTTCTCGGACTACCGGCGAACCTGGGACCTGCAGAAGAAGTATCACGAAGACGTGCTCGGCGGGACGAGGGAGTCGACGATCCTCCTCCTCGAACATCCGCCTGTCTACACGGCGGGCAAGCGCACCGAGGACCATGAGCGGCCGACCGACGGCACCGAGGTCGTCGACGTCGACCGCGGCGGGAAGATCACCTGGCACGGCCCGGGCCAGCTCGTCGCCTACTTCATCTACCGCCTCAACGATCCCAAAGAGGTCCGCCTCTTCGTCGCCCAGCTCGAAGACTCGATGATCCGCCTGCTCGGCGAGTACGGGATCGAGGCGACGACGGTCGAGGGGCGCGCCGGCGTGTGGATCCTCGGTGACGGCGTCCGCCGGGACCGGAAGATCGGGGCGATCGGCATCCGCATCCACGAGGGCGTGACCATGCACGGCCTCGCCCTCAACTGCAGCAACGACCTCGGCGCCTATGCCTCGATCATCCCCTGCGGGATCACCGACGCCGACACCACGACCATCAGTGCCGAGCTCGGACGCACGGTGACCCCCGAAGAGGTCGCCCCCCGGCTCGACGAGATCCTCCACGAGACCATCACCGCTTAGGAGCTCACCTGTGACGATCGCACCCGAAGGCCGCCGTATGCTCCGTGTCGAGGCACGGAACTCGGAAGTGCCCATCGAGGAGAAGCCCGCCTGGATCAAGGCGAAGGCCCACATCGGCCCCGAGTACACCTCGCTCAAGTCCCTCGTCCGCAAGCAGGACCTCCACACCGTGTGCGAGGAAGCCGGATGCCCGAACATCTTCGAGTGCTGGGAGGATCGCGAGGCGACGTTCCTCATCGGCGGCGAGCAGTGTACGAGGCGCTGCGACTTCTGCCAGATCGACACCGGCCGTCCTGCCGACTTCGACGCCGACGAGCCCCGTCGAGTCGCCGCCTCGGTCGGTGAGATGGGTCTGCGCTACTCGACGATCACCGGTGTCGCCCGTGACGACCTCGACGACGGCGGCGCCTGGCTCTACGCGGAGACCGTCAGGCAGATCCACGCCCTCGACCACGTCGACGGCCGCGGCACCGGAGTCGAACTCCTCATCCCCGACTTCAATGCCAAGCCCGACCAGCTCGCCGAGGTGTTCTCCTCCCGCCCCGAGGTTCTCGCCCACAACGTCGAGACCGTCCCGCGGATCTTCAAGCGCATCCGCCCTGCCTTCCGCTACGAACGGTCACTGTCGGTGATCACGCAGGCCCGGGAGGCGGGACTGATCACGAAGTCGAACCTCATCCTCGGCATGGGCGAGACGAATGACGAGATCATCTCCGCCCTACAGGACCTCCATGACGCCGGTTGCGACATCATCACGATCACGCAGTACCTGCGACCCTCCCCCCGGCACCATCCGGTCACCCGGTGGGTCAAGCCCGCCGACTTCGTCATGTTCCGCGACGCCGCCGAGGAGATCGGCTTCCTCGGCGTCATGTCGGGTCCGCTCGTGCGCTCCTCGTACCGCGCGGGTCGCCTGTGGGCGACGGCGATGCGCCACCGCGGGGAGGAGATCCCCGCCCACCTCGCCCACCTCGACAAGCACACCCCGGCTCGCCAGGAGGCGCAGGCCGTCGTGGATATGTTCGGCGCCGGCGAAGAGGTAGACTTGACTGCTGAGCAATGAGTGGTCCCGGGCATAATTCCGGGCACCCGCCGGCCCGTCAAGAGCAAGTGAGAGAATGAGCGAAGAACGCCGCAAGGGACTTTTCCGCCGCAAGCCCAAGGATCCGAACCGGAAGCCGGGCCGCTTGGCGCAGATGCGCCAGGTCTACGAGCTCGCAGCCAAGCACAACAAGGCCACTCCGTGGCTGCTCGCCGCTGCGATCGTCGGCTGCACCCTCGTCGGCCTTCTGGCCGGACTCGTCTTCGGCGGTGCCGTCTTCACGACGATCCTCGGTCTCATGGTCGGCCTCCTCCTCGGGATGTTCATGCTCGGTCGTTTCGCCGAGACCGCGGCGTTCGCACAGATGGAGGGCCAGCCCGGTGCCTTCGGCGCGGTCCTCAACACCGCCCGCCGCGGCTACCTCATGGACGACAAGCCGATCGCGATCGACCCGAAGAGCCGCGACCTCGTCTTCCGCTCGACCGGGCGCTCCGGGGTCGTGCTCCTCAGCGAGGGCCCGAAGGCCCGCAGTGCGAAGCTGCTGGCCAAGGAGAAGAAGCGCCATGAGCGCATCCTCCCCAATGTTCCCGTCCACACCCTCCAGGGCGGCAACGAGGAGGGACAGCTGCAGATGAAGCAGGTCGTCTCGGCCGTGCACAAGCTGCCGCGCAAGCTCAACCGCGCCGAGGTCCTCGCGGTGCGCAACCGGCTCTCCGCGCTCGGCACGCAGGGCACGCGCCCGCCGATCCCCAAGGGCATCGACCCGAACAAGGCCCGCCCCAACCACAAGGCGATGCGCGGACGCTGACCGTCCCCGCAGATTCGTCGGCCCCGGCTCCGCAGATGCGGAGTCGGGGCCGATGTGCGTCCGGCCTCGCGTCAGCGAGTAGGAAGTCAGCGGCGGAGGATGACCGTGCGTGCGGCGAGGTCGTGGAGGCCGCGGCTGTCGCGGTCGAAGATGAGCGCCGGGATGACGAGGACGACGAGCGCCGTCCTGATGATCGCGGGCAGGAACCCCGGGACACGGCCGTCGAGGCGACGGACCTCGATCCCGAAGAGACGGTGCCCGACGGAGTATCCGAGGGTGGAGACGAGGAGGATGTTCTCGACGGCGAAGATCGCCGGGGCGAGGAACGGATTCGTCGAACCGATGGCGCCGGCGATGGCCAGGCACATGAACCAGTCGACCATGAGTGCGAGCAGGCGGCGCCAGGCGGGGGCGACTGAGTGCCGACCGGTCTCCGGCAGGCCGAGCCTGCGTCCGGGCCAGTCGCCCTCTTCTCGGTGGATCTGAGGGCCCTGCAGCCAGGACCCGAGGTCGTCGCGATTGATCACCCTGCCAGCCTACCGAAGGCGACGTGGGAGAATCCTCAGGAAACATCCGCGAAACATGACCGTCATCACGGCTTCACCTCCGGCCAACTAGGATGGATCGTGGTCAGGGACCACCGACCACTCGTCTAACTAGGAGACCTAAGTGTTCTCGTCTGCTGAAGAACTCGTCAACTACATTGCGGAGAACGACGTGCGATTCGTCGATGTCCGCTTCTGCGACCTCCCCGGTGTCGTCCAGCACTTCAATCTGCCCGCCGCATCCTACGGCGTGGACGAGATCACCGAAGGCCTCCTCTTCGACGGGTCCTCGATCACGGGATTCCAGGGCATCCACGAGTCGGACATGAAGCTCCTCGCCGACGTCGCCTCGGCGTTCGTCGACCCCTACCGCGAGGCGAAGACGCTCGTGGTCACCCACTCGATCGTCGACCCCTTCACCGACGAGCCCTATTCGCGCGACCCCCGCCAGGTGGCGGCGAAGGCGGAGAAGTACCTCCAGTCGACCGGGATCGCCGACACCGTCTACTACGGTGCCGAGGCCGAGTTCTACATGTTCGACTCGATCCGCTATCAGAACACCCCCGGCCACAGCTTCTACGAGATCGACTCCGTCGAAGCGGCCTGGAACACCGGCGCCGAGGAGCCGGGCGGCAACCTCGGCTACAAGACTCCGTACAAGGGCGGCTACTTCCCCGTCTCCCCGCAGGACAAGTTCGCCGACATCCGCGACCAGATGTCGATGACGCTCGAGACCATCGGCTTCGAGATGGAGCGCGCCCACCATGAGGTCGGAACCGCCGGGCAGCAGGAGATCAACTACAAGTTCAACACCCTCCAGCACGCAGCCGACCAGCTCCTCGACTTCAAGTACGTCGTCAAGAACACCGCCGACGAGTACGGCAAGACGGTGACGTTCATGCCCAAGCCGCTCTTCGGGGACAACGGCTCCGGCATGCACTGCCACCAGTCGCTGTGGAAGGACGGCGAGCCCCTGTTCTACGACGAGAACGGCTATGCGGGTCTCTCCGACCTCGCACGCTGGTACATCGGCGGCCTCATCGAGCACGCCGGCGCCGTCCTCGCCTTCACGAACCCGACGATCAACTCCTACCGCCGCCTCGTCCCCGGCTATGAAGCCCCGGTCAACCTCGTCTACTCGGCGCGCAACCGCTCGGCGGCCATCCGAATCCCGGTGACCGGCTCCTCGCCGAAGGCCAAGCGCCTCGAGTTCCGCGTGCCCGACCCGTCGTCGAACCCCTACCTCGCGTTCTCCGCCCAGCTCATGGCCGGACTCGACGGCATCCGCAACCGCATCGAACCGCCGGAGCCGATCGACAAGGACCTCTACGAGCTGCCCCCGGAAGAGGCCAAGGACATCAAGCTCGTGCCGGCCTCCCTCGACGAGGCGCTCGACGAGCTCGAGCGCGATCACGACTTCCTCACCGCCGGTGACGTGTTCACGCCCGACCTCATCGAGACCTGGATCCGGATCAAGCGCGAGAACGAGATCGACGTCGCGCGCCTGCGTCCGACCCCGACCGAGTTCGAGCTCTACTTCTCGATCTGACCCGACCCGCGGCGGGAGAATCGCCGGAGGGAATACAATGGGGGCGTCACCGGTTCATCCGGTGGCGCCCCTGCCGCGTTGCCCTCGGCACGGATCGGCAGGGACCCATCATCGACACCACCACCTGCGAGGACGGAACATGGCGCATTACGATCTGCTGGTCATCGGCACGGGTTCGGGGAACATGTTCCTCGACAAGCGGTTCGCGGGGCTGAAGACCGCGATCGCCGAGGAATGGCATTTCGGAGGCACCTGCCTCAACGTCGGCTGCATCCCCACGAAGATGTTCGTCTATCCGGCCACCGTCGCCGAGGAGGCCGCGCACGCGAAGCGCTACGATGTCGATGCCTCGTTCTCCGGCGTCGACTGGTCGGACCTGCAGGAGCGCATCTTCTCCCGCGTCGACGCGATCGAAGCCGGCGGGCGCGAGTACCGGATGAGCGATCGCCAGCCGAACAACACCGTCATCCCCGAACATGTCCGCTTCGTCGACGAGAAGACCGTGGTCACCGACTCCGGTGAGGAGATCACTGCCGACCGCATCGTCATCGCCGCCGGGGCCGCCCCGACGATCCCCGACACCCCCGGGCTCGATCCCGCTCGGGTTGACACCCCGGGATACCCGATCGTCACCTCGAACTCGATCATGCGTCTGCCGGAGCAGCCGAAGCGGCTGGCGATCGTCGGCTCGGGCGTCGTCGCGATGGAGTTCGCCCATATCCTCTCGAGCTTCGGCACCGAGGTGACCGTCGTCGCCCGCGGACCCCGCCTGCTCCAGGACTTCGACGCCACCGCCTCGGCGGAGTTCACAGAGATCTTCACGGCCGACCACAACGTCATCCTCGGTGCCCAGCCGGCTGCCTACCGCCTCGGCGAGGGCGAGGGAGCTCCGGTGACGATCGACCTCGAGCCCAGCGGGCGGATGGACGACGTCGACATCCCCGCGTCGGTCGACGCCGACATCGTCCTCATCGCCATCGGCCGCCACCCGAACACCGAGGGCCTCGACGCGGCCGCGGTCGGCTACGACACGACGGCCGACGGCAGGCTCGTCGTCGATGACTTCCAGCGGGTCTACGCGGGAGGGAGGCCGGTTCCCGGCGTCTTCGCCCTCGGTGACATCAGCTCCGAGCACCAGCTCAAGCACGTCGCCAACCACGAGGCGCGCGTCGTCGGCGACAACCTCGCCGTCGACGTCGCCGCCGGCGCGCCCGGTGCCGCGCCGGAGACCGCTCTGACGCGCTCGAGCCACAAGGCCGTACCCGCGGCGGTGTTCACCTCGCCCCAGGTGGCCGCGGTCGGGATGACCGAGGACGAAGCCCGCGCCGCCGGCCACGACGTCACCGTCAAGGTCCAGAACTACTCCGACGTCGCCTACGGGTGGGCGATGGCCGACGACCCGGGGATCGTCAAGATCATCGCCGACCGGGACACCCGGCTCATCCTCGGTGCGCAGATCGTCGGCCACGAGGCGTCGATGATCATCCAACCCGTGATCCAGGCGATGGCCTTCGACCAGCCGGCCGACGAGGTGGCCCGCGGGCAGTACTGGATCCATCCTGCCCTGCCCGAGGTCATCGAGAACGCTCTCCTCGGGCTCGACTTCTCCCCGCGGTGAGGCCTCAGAACTCGTAGAACCGGTTCTCCATGACGGAGCGGGCGTGGCGGGTCGCACGCAGGTAGTCGTCCTCGAGCTCCCGTCCGCCCCCGGCCGGATACCCGAGGAGACGGGCCGTGGCTTCGAGCTCGGAGTGCTCGTCGGGCAACGACTCGGCGGTGCGCCCGCGGAAGAGCATGACCGCTGAACGGACGTTCGTGGCCAGCTGCCAGGCGACGGCGAGCTCCGCGGCGTCCTCTGCGGGGATGAGGTCCGCGGCCGCCGCGGCTTCGAGGGCCGGCAGCGTCGACGTCGTCCGCAGGCCCGGAACCGAGTGGGCGAAGCGCAGCTGGAGGAGCTGGACGGTCCATTCGACGTCGGAGAGGCTCCCCCGGCCGAGCTTGAGGTGTCGGCGCTTGTCCGCGCCCTTGGGCAGCCGCTCGTCCTCCATCCGCGCTTTGAGGGTGCGCACCTGGGTGAGCGCCTTCCCGGTCATCTGCTCGGGGTAGCGCAGAGGGTCGATGAGGGCCGTGAACTCCTCTGTCAGCGCTGAGTCGCCGGCGACGGGCCTGGCCCGCAGGAGTGCCTGGGCCTCCCACGGCTCCGACCATTTCGCGTAGTAGGACTGGTAGGAGGCGAATGTGCGCACGAGCGGACCGTTCTTGCCCTCGGGGCGCAGATCTGCGTCGAGGTCGATGCCCTTGGCCCCCTCGCTCGCCTTGAGGCGCGAAGTGAGCTGGAGGGCGACCTTGTTGACGTGTTTGCTCAGCTTCGCCCGCGCCTCGGCGTCGAGGTCCTCGTCGCGGGCACGGTAGACGAACATCGCATCCCCGTCGGAGAAGTACCCGATCTCCCGGCCGCCCCACCGCCCCATGGCGATGACCGCGAACTCGTAGTCCGGCGTCGACTCTTCGTCGAGGTCGAGACGCACGGCCGCCAGCGCACCGGAGACCGTGAGGTCCATGAGGTCGGAGAGATCGCCGGGCACCTCGGCCCGGTCGCCGACGTCGAGGACGTCGCGCAGGGCGATGCGCAGCAGCTCCCGGGAGTACGTCTCCCGAATCCGCGACACCGCTGACCCGCCGTGCCGGGAGAGCAGTCCCTCGATCTCGGCGCCGAGGACCTCGAGGTCGCGGGCGTGGAGACTCTGGTAGTCGTCGAGCCACGCGACGGCGGCCGGCTGGCGCAGCAGGAGTTCCGTCGCGTACCCGGAGAGCGTGAGGACCTCGGCGACGGACTTCGCGGCGAGCCCGGAGTCGCGCAGCATCTTGAGGAACCAGCCCGAGGAGGAGAGAGAGTCGGTGAGCCGACGGAACGACAGCAGGGCGGCATCGGGATCGACGCCGTCGGAGAACCAGTCGAGCAGCGCCGGCAGGACCTGCCGGATGACGTGGGCGGTGCGCGACATGCCCGCCGTGAGCGACTTGATGTGGCCGAGCGCACCCTGCGGGTCGCGGTAGCCGAAGGCGCGGAGCCGGTCGGCGGCCGCCTGGAGGCTCGTGCCCCGGTGATGGGCGTCGACGACGGCACCGTGGACGCCGACGGCGGCGTCGAGGACGGGACGGTAGAAGATCTGCTCGTGCAGCCGCGTGACCTGCTTGGCGAAGTCCCGGCGCGTCTCCTCGAGCCGCTCCCCCGAGCGGGTGCCGGAGGTGAAGACGGAGCGTGCGAGAGTCCGCAGCTTCGCCTCGTCGTCGGGGATGAGGGCGTTGCGCAGCATCCGCGGGATCTGCACACGGTGTTCGACGACACGCATGAAACGGTAGGCCGCGGAGAACGCTGCGGCATCGTCTTGGCCGATGTAGCCGTGCTCTCCGAGGGCGGACAGGGCGAGCAGCGTGTTCGGGGACCGGATCTCGTCGTCGCTCTGCCCGTGGACGAGCTGGAGGAGCTGCGCGGAGAACTCGACGTCGCGCAGTCCCCCGCGTCCGAGTTTGATCTGCCGCGGCGCTTCGGCGGCGGGGATGAGGTCGACGACTCGACGGCGCATCGCCCGGATCCCGTCGATGAAGCCCTCCCGGCCGGCAGCCTCCCAGACGAGAGGGCCGAGCGTGTCGGTGAACGCGGTGCCGACCTCGGAGTCGCCGGCGACGGGCCGCGCTTTGAGGAGAGCCTGGAACTCCCAGTTCTTCGCGACATCGGCGTAGTAGTGCTCGAACTCCGACATCGTGCGCACGAGCGCTCCGGCCTTGCCCTCGGGACGCAGGGCGGTGTCGACCTCCCACAGCGCCGGTTCGGCACCGGGGTCGGAGAGGATCGAGCGCATCCGCTGCGCCACCTCGGTGGCCAGGCGCCGCTGAGCGTCGGTCGACTCGGAGGCGAGGACGAAGACGACGTCGACGTCGGAGACGTAGTTGAGCTCCCTTGCCCCGGTCTTCCCGAGCGCGATCACGGCCATCCGGACGTCCGCGTCCGGGTCGAGCTCGGCCCGGGCGATGGACAGGCCCGCCTCCATCGCGGCCGAGGCGAGGTCGGAGAGGACTGCGGTGACGAGGTCGACGATGTCCTCGGGTTGGTCGGCGAAGAGGTCGTCGGCCATGAGGGCGAGAAGCACGTCCCGGTAGGCCCGGCGCAGGCGAGCGATCCCCTCGTTGCCGGTGTGAGCGGCGACCGGGGCCGGATCATCCGGGTCGGCGCCGACGCTTTCCAGCAGCGTCTCGCGCAGGGCGCTCGCCGAGGCCTGCGGGGTCGAGATCATGAGATACGGGGCACGGTTGAGCAGGATGCCCAGCGAGTCGGGGTGGCGGACGAGATGATCGACCATCGCCTCGGAGGTGCCGAGCACCCGAAGCAGTCGCGCGAGCAGCGGGCGGTCGAGATCCGCCTCGGCGACGGGGTCCGGCCCGCCCGCTCCTACCGCCTCGACGAGGGCGCGTCCATCGTCCTCGCACTGTTCGAGGACGCGGAGGAGGCCGAGAGCGGCCTGGTGCGGGTCCGGGGTCGCCTCGAGCAGGTCGACGAACCGCGAATCCGTGGCCAGCGGCGCTCCGACGATCCCGTCGATGTCGCCGAGGAAGCGGGTGGCCGACGTGGAGCCGGCAGGGGTCCGTGAGGTGATCCGAGCCATGGTCTACATCGACGAGAAGTGCTTGCTGAGCTCGTACGGCGTCACCTGAGCCCGGTATTCGGTCCATTCCTGGCGCTTGTTGCGGAGGAAGAAGTCGAAGACCTCCTCACCGAGCGTCTCGGCGACGAGGTCGGAGCCCTCCATGATCTCGACTGCCTCGGCGAGGCTGGCAGGCAGGGCGCGGATGCCCATCGCCCGACGTTCGGTGTCCGAGAGCAGCCAGACGTTGTCCTCGGCCTCCTCGGGCAGTTCGTAGTCCTCTTCGATGCCCTTGAGCCCGGCGGCGAGCATGAGGGCGTAGGAGAGGTACGGGTTCGCCGAGGAGTCCAGCCCCCGGTACTCGACGCGAGCCGAGGACGACTTGCCCGAGTTGTACTGGGGCACACGCACAAGCGCGGAGCGGTTGCGGTGGCCCCAGCAGATGTACGAGGGAGCCTCGTGGCCGGTCCACAGCCGCTTGTAGGAGTTGACGTACTGGTTCGTCACCGCGGTGATCTCCGCCGCGTGATGGAGGAGGCCCGCGATGAACTGGCGCCCGGTCTTCGACAGCTGGTAGGTCGCCCCCGGTTCGAAGAACGCGTTGTTCTCCCCCTCGAAGAGGGAGACGTGGGTGTGCATCCCGTTGCCGGGATGGTCGGAGAGCGGCTTGGGCATGAAGGAGGCGTAGACGCCCTGGGCGATCGCGACCTCCTTGATCACCGACCGGAACGTCATGATGTTGTCGGCCATCGTCAGCGCGTCGGCGTAGCGGAGGTCGATCTCGTTCTGGCCTGGTCCCGCCTCGTGGTGGGAGAACTCGACGGACAGACCCATCGCCTCGAGCATCGTCACCGCCGAGCGGCGGAAGTCGTTCGCGGTGCCGCCGTTGACGTGGTCGAAGTAGCCTGCGGTGTCGACGGGCACGGGCGCACCGAGGGTCCCGTTGCCGGAATCGAGGTTGCCGGAGCGGAAGAGGTAGAACTCGATCTCCGGGTGGACATAGAAGGTGAAGCCCTTCTTTGCCGCCGCTTCGAGGGTGCGCTTGAGGACGTTGCGCGGGTCGGCCTTGGCCGGTTCGCCCCCGGGGACGTGGATGTCGCAGAACATCCGGCCCGTCGGCTCGGTCTCTCCGCGCCACGGCAGCAGGGAGAACGTCGAGGGGTCGGGTTTGAGGACCATGTCGGCCTCGTAGACCCGGGAGAGTCCTTCGACCGCCGAGCCGTCGAACCCGATGCCCTCGGAGAACGCGCCCTCGAGTTCGGCGGGCACGATCGCCACCGACTTCAGTCCGCCGAGGACGTCGGTGAACCAGAGGCGGATGAACCGGACCTCACGGTCCTCGACGGTGCGGAGGACGAACTCTTCCTGTCGCGACATCGATCAGCCGTTCCACTTCTCGTCGTCTTCGTTCCACTCCTCGTTGCGCTTCTTCGCCTGTTCGAGGGCGTCGCGTGCCTCCGCCTCGGTGGTGTAGGGGCCCATCCGGTGGGTCCAGTCACTGACGAGACCCTGTTCGACCTCACCCGTCGCGGTGTTGAAGTACCACTTGGAGTTCGCCTCGTCGATATCCTTGAACAGTCCCATGGCCGGCCTTCCGTCGTTGCTGTGGTGCCCTGACGATGTCAGCTTACCGGTTCGCAGCCCTCCTGACAGGGGTGTTCGCCGAGGTGTCGGCGCCGTGTCGGCGACTGTGGGCATTGAGCTGGACGCGGTCATCTGACCGCCCGTGTCACTGCAGGCGGAGTCTCCCGCCGAGGCATCCCGACGCTGCCGTCGATCGAACCATTCCGTAATCTTTCGCATCGTGGACAACCGATTCCGCAAGACTCGGCACGAAATGGGCATGTAAAGGTTTGCCTCCCAGACCTTCAGAAGCTTAGAGTGAGATGTACCCTCGGCCGTTGCCTCGCGCGGCCGGACCTGCCCCGCTGCCGGGGCGCCATGAGAGAAGGAATCCAATGCGCATTTCAGTGCCCACAGAGGTCAAGAACAACGAGTTCCGGGTCGCCATCACCGCTGCCGGCGTCCATGAGCTCGTCTCCCGCGGTCACGAGGTCACCGTTCAGGCCGGTGCCGGCGAAGGCTCATTCATCAGCGACGACGAATACACCGCAGCCGGTGCGACCATCGCTCCCGACGCCGCGAGCACCTGGGCCGCCGGGGACATGGTCCTCAAGGTCAAGGAGCCCATCGCGCAGGAGTACGGCTTCCTCCGCAAGGACCTCATCCTCTTCACCTACCTCCACCTCGCCGCCGATGAGGCGCTGACGAAGGCGCTCATGGAGGCCGGCACCACCGCCATCGCCTACGAGACCGTCCAGCCCGACGGCGGCGGCCTGCCCCTGCTCGCTCCGATGTCGGAGATCGCCGGTCGGCTCTCGACGCAGGTCGGTGCGCACAGCCTGCTCAAGGCCGAAGGCGGCCGCGGTGTGCTCCTCTCCGGCGTGCCCGGCACCGACAAGGCCAACGTCGTCGTCATCGGCGCCGGCGTCGCCGGCACGAACGCCGCACGCATGGCGCTCGGCCTCGGCGCCAACGTCGAGGTCATCGACATCAACGTCCCCCGCCTGCGCCAGATCGACGAGACCTTCAATGGTGCGATCGCAACGAAGGTGTCGAACAGGTACGAGATCACGAAGTCGCTCTCGACGGCCGACCTCGTCATCGGCTCCGTCCTCATCCCGGGCAAGAAGGCTCCCAAGCTCGTCACCGACGACATGGTCGCCGGCATGAAGCCCGGTTCCGTGCTCGTCGACATCGCGATCGACCAAGGCGGCTGCTTCGAGGGCTCGCACCCGACGACCCACGACGACCCGACCTACGTCGTCCACCAGTCGATCTTCTACTGCGTGGCGAACATGCCCGGCGCCGTGCCGAACACCGCGACCGCGGCGCTGACGAACGCGACCCTGCCGTTCGCCGTCAAGCTCGCCGACCAGGGCTGGCACAAGGCGCTGTCGAACGACACCGGTCTCGCCCGCGGCCTCAACACCCACAACGGCCACGTGACGAACGACAACGTCGCCGAGGCGTTCGGCCTCCAGGCCGTCTCCGTCGAGCACGCGCTCGCGAACTGAGGCGGCGGCTCCGGCCCATGCCTGAGCTCCAGCCCGGGCGGCTCTGAGTCGCTCGGCCGGC
Organism: Brevibacterium sp. K72; assembly: GCF_050562175.1. Taxonomy (NCBI): domain Bacteria; kingdom Bacillati; phylum Actinomycetota; class Actinomycetes; order Micrococcales; family Brevibacteriaceae; genus Brevibacterium; species Brevibacterium sp. K72. Next base: position 2,850,540 of record NZ_CP191582.1, on the reverse strand, counting down.
CGCTGGGCGCACAACGCACCGTCAGCGTCTTCTCCACCCCGTAGACCGGGATGAACAGACGCCGGCGGTGCGTTGTGCATTCCCCCGCCGAGGTTGTGGCAGTGCAGGTGCGCAGCGTCGGTTCGGGTGCGCTTCCGCGCTTGGGGTAGGACGTGCCGTTTGAAGTAGGGGGTGAGAGGGAGAACGTCCCCGTGGGGACGTCTACAGGGCCGCCGCCGTGCACAACCGCGGGCGCAATCGCAGACGGTCTCGTGCGCGACCGCGAACGATCAGTGTCGACGCTCGCGGCCGCCTACCGGGTCTCCCGCATCGTCGTCTGCCGGAAATGCTCCTCGCACAAGCGACCCGCCGCCTCGGCGTCTCCGGCGGCAATCGCCTCGACGATCGCGGCGTGGTCGATGACGGCCCGATCGAAGAGCTCGTGGGAGAACGGGTCGTGGCGGAAACCGGCGTTGATGCGGGTGTCGATGTCGATGGCGATGCGCACGAGCTCGGGGTTGTGTCCGGCCCGGGCGATCGCGAAGTGGAACCGGGCGTCGGCCGTGCGGGCGGCCGACGCCTCGGCGCGTTCGGAGTAGGCATCCGCGAGATCGCGCAGCTCGTCGAGCTCGTCGTCGGTGCGGCGCAGCGCCGCGGTCGCGGCTAGGCTGTTCTGGAACACGGCGCGGGCGTCGAGGAGGTTGCGCCGCTCGGCGTGGAACTCCTCGATCCTCTCGGCCATCGGGGCGAGGGTCGCTGGTGCGGCGCTCGCGACGAAAGTGCCGCCGCCACGGCCGCGACGGCGTTCGACGACGCCGAGCCGCTCGAGGCGCTCAAGGGCGGCCCGAACACTCGATCGCGACACCTGGAGGTCGGCGGCCAGCGCGCGCTCCCCCGGCAGCAGCGTGCCCTCGGGCAGGGCGCCGACCGCGATGCCGGAGAGGATGTGGTCGGCGATCTGCTGCGGGGCGCTCGTGAGGCTGACGACCTCGCTCAGCCCGGAGAACTCCTTGCCGGGCAGGTCAGGCCGCTCGCTCATCGCACCTCCACTTTCGCTCTCCCGGTTCTGTGTCTTCTCCGAGTCTAAGCTTTCCCACCGCCGAGGCGGGACGTCGGTGGGGTGCTCGTCAGTGGATTCTCGATGCGCCGGGGCTCTAGAATCGTGACCATCATGACAGCCCATCCTCGCCTCATCACGCCCGGAACGCTCTCCCCCGAACGTCAGGTCCCCGCTTCGATCACCCGACCCGAGTACGTCGGGCGCGCCGACGCCGACGAAGGCCGCGGCGGCGACCAGTACACGCCCGAGGAGATCGAGCGCGTCCGCGTCGCCGGCGGCATCGCGGCCAACGCCCTGGCCGCCGTCGGAGAGATCATCGCCCCCGGGGTGACGACCGATGAGATCGACCGGGTCGCCCACGCGTTCATGGCCGACCACGGCGCCTACCCGTCGACGCTCGGCTACCGTGGCTTCCCGAAGTCCGTGTGCACCTCGGTCAACGAGGTCATCTGCCACGGCATCCCCGACTCGACCGTGCTCGAGAACGGCGACATCGTCAACGTCGACATCACCGCCTACATCGGCGGCATGCACGGGGACACGAACTACACATTCGCCGTCGGAGACATCGACGACGAGTCGCGCCTCCTCATCGAACGGACGTGGGAGGCGACGATGCGCGGCATCAAGGCGGTGCGCCCAGGCCGGGAGATCAACGTCATCGGCCGGGTCATCGAGAAATACGCCAAGCGCTTCGGCTACGGGGTCGTCCGCGACTACAGCGGCCACGGCGTCGGCCGTGAGTTCCACTCCGGCCTCATCGTCCCCCACTACGATGCCGCACCCTCCCACGCCGAGGTGATGGAGCCGGGGATGATCTTCACGATCGAACCGATGCTCAACCTCGGCACCGAGGCCTGGGACGTCTGGGACGATTCGTGGACGGTCGTGACGAAGGACCGGAAGCGCTCCGCCCAGTTCGAGCACACCATCGTCGTCACCGACTCCGGCGCCGACATCCTCACCCTTCCCGACCCCGCCTCGGCGATCGCCGGCGGCCCGACGCCCAAGGACGCAGATGACTGAGGACACCCCCGCCCGCTTCGCAATCGGCATCGACATCGGGGGCACCGGGATCAAGGCCGCCCTCGTCGACACGGAGACCGGCCAGCTCGCGTTCAAGCGCGTGCGCGTGCTCACTCCGAAGCCGAGCACCCCGGATGCCGTGGCCGATGCCATCGCCGAGGTGGTCGACCTCCTCGTCGAGCGTGCCCTCGAACTCGAGGTCGTCGCCGACCGCGGCGTCCTCGACGCGCTGCCGCTCGGGTGCGGGTTCCCCGGCGTCGTCCTCGACGACGAGGTCCACTACGCGGCGAACCTCGACAGGAGCTGGATCGGCTCGAACATCCAGGCGATCCTGCGCAAGCGCATGGGCAGGCAGTTCTTCATCATGAACGACGCCGACGCCGCGGGTCTGGCCGAGATGGTCTTCGGTGCCGGGCGGAAGTACCGGAAGAAGACGGTGCTGCTCACGACGTTGGGCACCGGTATCGGCACGGCGCTGTTCACGCAGGGTCGCCTCGTCCCCTACACCGAGCTCGGCCACATCGAGATGAATGGCCGTGACGCGGAGACGCAGGCAGCGGAGTCGGTCAAGGTCCGTGAGGAGCTCGAGTTCGACGAGTGGGCGAAGCGGCTGCAGCAGTACTACTCGCAGGTCGAGCTGCTCGTCGCCCCGGATCTCATCATCGTCGGCGGCGGCATCTCGAAGCGCCACGACGAGTTCCTTCCGCTCATCACGACTCGGGCTGTGATGTGCCCGGCGAAGATGTTCAACAACGCGGGCATCGTCGGTGCCGCAATACTGGCCGTCAACGACGGCAAGCCTCGGGTGAAGAAGGGCCTCGGCTGAGCACTGCAGTCCCGTCTGACTGTTCAGCCAGTCACGTGATCGGTATGCTGGTCACATGAATGTCGACGAGCCCTTCGGAGGACTGATCACCGGCGCACGCGGCGCAGTGCTCGCTCTCCTCCTACGGACCGGCGCCCACCCGACGGGTCGCAGGGTCCACTCGCTTCTCGACGGTGACCACAGCCTCTGGTCTGTGCAGCAGGCGCTCAAAGCGTTAGTCGAGCTGGGAATCGTCGAGCAGACGACGGTGGGGCCGTCGATCATCTACTCGATCAACGAAGACCATGCAACAGTGCCCTCGCTCCGCAGGCTCGTCGATCCTGTCGGCATGCTGACCGAGGTCATCGAAGCGCAAATCGACACGACTGCTGTCGACGCGGTCATTCTCTTCGGATCGACAGCCACCGGAGCAGCGAGCGCCGACAGTGACATCGATCTTGCCGTCATCGGCTCGAGTGACTGGGACGAATCCGGCCGTCTGGCTCAGCACGTGCACGCCGGCATGGGCAACCCATGTGACGTTCTCGTCTTCACGCCGGAGGAATTTGACGCGGCAGTCAGACGAGGCGAACCCGTCGTCAGGGATATCCTTCGTGACGGCATTCCGCTCGTCGGTGCCCTCCCCCATCGCGAGCCGCGGGTCGGCTGATGGCGCGGTCGGAACAGCAGAATTCCGCTCGGCTGTTCCTGCGAAAGGCGCAGGAGTACCTGGACTCGGCGGAGGACAACCTCGTTCTGGAACGCCTCACCGTAGCCGGCGGTGACGCCGTCCATGCTGGAATCTGCGCCAAAGACGCTTTCGTCACTGCGCTTTCAGGAACGACAGGAAAGGCGAAGGACCATTCTCGCGCAGCCCGAGAACTGCGCGACGTGCTTGGGAGTCGGGCCGTTGCCGCCGACGCCGAACGGTGCCTGCGACAACTCGTTTCCGCAAAGAGCGAGATCGAGTACGGGACCGGCCTCATGTCTGAGGCAAAAGCAGAGACGCTGGTGCGACGGGCGCGCACCCTTGTCGCGACGGCGAAGGACATTGTGGTGCTGCGGCGCTGACCACAGGCAACAGGGCATCGGCTCAGCGCTGCGGCCCGGATGTGAGTGAGGACAGGCCACCGATACGCCGGGTTCTGTCATCGAGTCGGTCACCCTCCTCGACTGACGGCCATCTATCTGGGACCGATGTCACCACCGGCCTCAAGCGATCCACCCGACGGCTCGGCGAGCAGCCTCGAACGCCGTCTGTCTGATCTTGCTCCGGATGGGGTTTACCCAGCAGCACCGGTCACCCGGCACTCTGGTGGTCTCTTACACCACCGTTTCACCCTTACCTGCCGACGCGGTCGACAGGCGGTCTGCTCTCTGTTGCACTTGCCCGCGGGTTGCCCCGGGTGGGTGTTACCCACCATCCTGCTCTGCGGAGCCCGGACGTTCCTCAGCCCATAGGGCCGCGGCCGTCTGGTGACCTGTCCTCACAGGTCAGTCTACCCGCGCGCGCCCGCCCCGGCACCGAGTCGCCGCCGCCCGTGACCAATCCGACATGGACGGCTTCGCTGCGTGTCCGGGCCGCCGAATACGATGGAGGCGTGAAGATCCTCCTCCCGCCGTCCGAAGGCAAGACCCCGCCGGCCACCGGCGATCCGCTCGACCTTACGGCGCTGTCGTCCCCGGATCTCAACCCCAAGCGCAAGCAGGTCCTCGGGGCCCTGAAGAAGGTCTCGAAGCGTCGGGATGCACTCACCGCTCTCGGAGTCGGGGCCTCGCTGACCGAGGATGTCGCCCGCAACGTCACAATCGACTTCCAGCCGTGCGCTCCCGCACTGCTCACCTACACCGGTGTCCTCTACGAGGCGATGGGGGCCGCCGACCTCGTCGCCGCCGCCGAGGCCGATGCGTCGATGGCCGAGCGCCTGCGCGACGTCCATGTCTTCTCCGCCGTCTTCGGCCAGGTCAATGGCCTCGACCCGATTCCCGCGTACCGGCTGGCGATGAAAACCGACCTCGGGCAGCTCGGTCGCCTCTCGACGTGGTGGAAGCCGATCCTCGCGAAGTCGTTCTCCGTCGGGTCCGAGGAAGTCGTCCTCGACTGCCGCTCGAGCGACTACCGCGCCGCGTGGCCGGGACCGAACAGCCAGGTCGTCACGCTCGGAGCGGTCAAGGACACCGGTGCCAAGCGCAGCGTCGTCTCCCACTGGGCGAAGTTCTACCGGGGCGAATTCGTCGGCCGACTGCTCCGCGACGAACGCGAACTTCCGGCGGACATCAACGCCCTCGTCGAGCGGGCAGGCGAGCACTACGAGGTCGAGTTCGCGGCCGCCACCAGGTCACGGCCGGCGGGGCTCACGATCGTCCTCCGCGACTGAGCCAGCCCTACAGCGTCGACTGAGCCCACACCTCGGCGTTCGCAGCGCAGCGCCCGCTCACCCCCTGCGCAGGAGGACGGCCTCGCACTCCTCGCAGGCGTGGACCTCGTTGACGTCCTCGGCAAGCCACTCGTGCCAGGTCATCCCGCTGATCTCCTGACCGCACGCCTGACAGTGCGGGCCGGCGATGATCGCGGCCCCCGGACCACCCTGAGCGACATTGGCTTCGAAGCGCCGGACGAGGTCGGGCGGCAGATCCGATTTCAGCTGCGCCTCCTGGCTGCCGAGCTCGTCGAGCTCTTCAGCCAGCGCCGCCTTGCGCTCCTTGATCCCGGTCTGCGTGGCTTTGCCCTCGGCGGTCACCGCGGTGATGTCGGCCTCGACGCGGGCGAGTTCGCCCTGCACGGCCTCGAGACGCTCCATCGTCGCCAGCTCGGTCTCCTCGAATTCGGCGACACGGCCCTCATGGGCGGCGATCTCCTCCTGCAGGTGGACGAGGTCGCGGCTGGTCAGGCCGGTGCCGTCGTTGAGTTCGTCCGTCTTCTTCGTGATCTGCGCCGTCTGCTTGTCGATGGCCGCGGTGAGTTCGGCCGTCTCGGCCTCGAGGCCGGCGATGACCTTCGCAACACCGTCCCGCTCCGCTCCGAGCGCCTTGTGCCGGTCGATGAGCTCCTGGAGCTTCGGGGCGTCGACGGGATAGTCATGTTCGTGTCGCAGAGCCCGCGACCGTGCGGTGAGATCGATGAGTGAGTCGAGTGCGGTGCGCTGAGCGGCGGTGAGGATCATGGTCACGTCCCTTTCAGTAGCGTTCGACCCAGGGATCGGTGTTGACTGCAGACGATTGGAGGGCGACCGAGAGTCCGCGCTGCTCGAACTCCGCTTCGAGCTCTGCTCGTGCCGCCGCCAGCCACACGGCCTCCGAGGCCCAGTGGGAGACGTCGATGAGCTGCGGCCGCGCCTCGGCGCGATTGGCGGTGTCGAGGGCCTCCGTCGCCGGATGGTGACGGAGATCAGCGGTGATGTAGACGTCGGCACCGCTGGACCGGACGGCATCGAAGAGGGAATCGCCCGCTCCGCCGCATACGGCGACACGAGTGACTGCGGCGGCCGGGTCGCCCGCGATGCGCACCCCCGTCGTCGTCCGCGGCAGACGCTCGGCCAGTGTGCGGGCGATGTCGCGCACGGTCGTCGCCTCCCCGAGGTCGCCGACCCGTCCGATGCCGCGCTGCGGTGCGGCGGGGTCGGGGACGAGGGGTGCGGAATCGCTCACTCCGGTCAGTTCGATGAGGACATCGGAGACGCCTCCGACCGCGGCATCGGCGTTCGTGTGGGCGTTGAATTGGGCGATCCCGTTGGTGATGAGCGTGTGCACGGCCCCGCCTTTGAGGGTGCCGGCGCTCACCGAATTCACCGGTCGGAGCATGAGCGGATGATGGGTGAAGAGGAGATCGGCGCCGAGGACGACCGCCTCGGCGATGACGGCATCCGTCGGGTCGAGGGCGAGGAGGATTGAACGCACCTCGGCGTCGGGATCCCCGACGGCCAGACCCACGGTGTCCCAGTCCTCGGCCAGGTCAGGCGGCCACAGGGAGTCGAAGACGTCCACGCACTCACTCACCGTCGGATACCTCATACGCCCACCCTAGTCGATGCTCCCCCGCTCCTCGGCGACGAATCTTCTCACCGAGGTCGTCGGCCGCTAGATTGGCACCATGAGCACTCACGCGTCACCGACGACGCTCCCAGTGAAGCCCGTGTGCTCGACCGTCGCCGACATCATCGCCCGCAGCGCCGGCCGTTTCGCCACACAGACCGCCGTCGAGTTCTCCGACCGCGCGTGGTCGTATGCCGACCTCGACGCCGCGGTCACCGCGGTCGCCCGCGAGTTCCTCGCCCTCGGTGCGGCGAAGGGCGACCGGATCGCCGCGTACGGGAAGAACTCCGATCTCTACCTCATCCTCTTCCTCGCGTGCGCACGGGCCGGACTCATCCACGTGCCCGTGAACTTCCAGCTCACCGGTGACGAACTCGACTACATCCTCGCCAACTCCGGGGCCGAGATCGTCTTCGCCGACGACGACCTCATCGAGGCGGTGAACGCGACGCCCTCGGGTGCGGCAGGGCAGGTGCGGACCCTGTCCTCGCTTCTCGGCCCCGCCTCGGCGAGCGACATCGACCCTGCCGCCTCGGGCGAATTCGACGTCACCGACGCCGACATCGCGCAACTCCTCTACACCTCGGGGACGACCTCAGCGCCGAAGGGCGCGGTGATGACCCACCGCGCCCTCGTCCACGAGTACCTCTCGTGCCTGACCAGCCTCGACTTCGCGGGCAACGACCGGGCCGTCCACGCCCTGCCGCTCTACCATTCGGCGCAGATGCACGTCTTCCTCCTCCCTCTGCTCGCCGTCGGCGCGCACAACATCATCGTCCCCGCGCCCGTGCCCGGTGACCTGCTCGCCCTCTTCGAGGAGCGGCAGATCAACTCGTTCTTCGCCGCCCCCACCGTGTGGGTGGCGCTGGCCAACAGGCCGGAGCTGGAGACCCGCAACCTCGAGAGCCTGCGCAAGGCGTACTACGGGGCATCGATCATGCCGGGTCCGGTTCTGACGAAGCTGCGTGAGCGCCTTCCGGAGCTCGGCTTCTACAACTGCTTCGGCCAATCCGAACTCGGTCCGCTGTGCACGGTGCTGCGACCTGAGGAGCACGATGACCACCCGGGATCGGCCGGTCGCGCCGTGCTCTTCGTCGAGACGCGGGTCGTCGACGCCGCCGGTGACGACGTCGCCCCCGGTGAGCTCGGGGAGATCCTCTACCGTTCCCCGCAGCTGTGCTCGGGCTACTGGGACAAGCCGGAGGCGACCGCCGAGGCGTTCGACGGAGAATGGTTCCACTCCGGGGACCTCGTGCGGATGGACGCGGACGGCTTCGTCGAGGTCGTCGACCGGGTCAAGGACGTCATCAACACCGGCGGGGTGCTCGTGGCCAGCCGACAGGTCGAGGACGCGATCTTCGAGATGCCCGGAGTCGCCGAGGTGGCCGTCGTCGGCATCGCCGACGAGAAGTGGATCGAAGCGATCTCGGCGTTCGTCGTCGTCCGCGACGATGCCGGTGAGATCGCCGAGGCGGACGTCATCGCCCATGTCCGGGACCGGTTGGCCGGGTTCAAGGTGCCCAAACGGGTCGCGTTCGTCTCCGAGCTGCCGAAGAACTCCGCTGGGAAGATCCTCAAGCGCTCCCTCCGCGAGGCGTGACCGGACACCGCTTCGGCGGTGGGCGCGGTACGGTGCCCGGCCTCGCATACACTGCACTAGGGCCAGAGTGCTGGCCGCACGGAGATGGGAAGGCTGCGGATGAGAGCTGAGGACAGCATCAAGGGGTGGCCGTGGCGACTCCACGGCGACGGGAAGTCGATCAGGCCCGGGGAGATCGTCCTCCCCGAGGAGCGGATGACCTGGCCGAGGACGATCGGAATCGGCGCTCAGCACGTCGTCGCGATGTTCGGTGCGACGTTCCTCGTCCCCCTGCTCACCGGGTTCCCGCCGTCGACGACGCTGTTCTTCACCGCGATCGGCGCCCTGCTCTTCCTGCTCATCACCAAGGGGATGATGCCGTCCTACCTCGGCTCGTCCTTCGGTCTCCTCGCCCCCATCGGAGCAGTCACCGGCTTCGCCGCGACCTCGGGTGAGAAGCTCGACCCCTCGGCGATGGCGCTCGCCCAGGGTGGGATCATCTCCGTCGGGGTCACCCTCGCCCTCGTCGGCATCGTCGTCCACTTCGCCGGGGTGCGGTGGATCGAAGTGACGATGCCGCCGGTCGTCACCGGCTCCATCGTCGCCCTCATCGGGCTCAACCTCGCCCCCGCCGCATGGGGTTGGGTGCAGCAGGCACCTCTGACCGCGGTGATCACGATCGCCGCCATCATCGTCTCCTCCGTCCTCTTCAGAGGTATGCTCGGGAGACTCTCGATCCTCATCGGCGTCTTCATCGGGTACGGAGCCGCACTCGTCCAGGGCGAGGTCGACTTCTCGACCGTCGAGACCGCCGCATGGGTCGGGCTGCCCACCTTCCATGCCCCGGCCTTCGACCTCGGCTACCTCGGGCTCTTCCTGCCCGTCGTCCTCGTCCTCGTCGCGGAGAACATCGGGCATGTGAAGTCGGTGGCGGCGATGACCGGCCGCGACCTCGACGGACTCACCGGGCGCGCGCTCTTCGCCGACGGCCTGGCGACGACGATCGCCGGAGCCGGCGGCGGGTCGGGGACGACGACGTACGCGGAGAACATCGGCGTCATGGCAGCGACGAAGATCTACTCGACGGCCGCCTATCTGTGTGCAGCGATCATCGCCCTCATCCTCAGCCTGCTGCCGAAGTTCGGCGAGATCATCGCGACGATCCCTCCGGGCGTCCTCGGCGGAGCGGCGACGGTCCTCTACGGGATGATCGGCCTCCTCGGCGTGCGCATCTGGGCGGAGAACCGCGTCGACTTCTCCAACCCCATCAACCTCAACACCGCTGCCGTCTCGCTCATCGTCGCGATCGCGAACTACACGTGGTCCCCGGCGGGACTCGAGTTCGCGGGCATCGCTCTGGGCACCGCCTCGGCGATCGTCATCTATCAGGTGATGCGGGCGATCGCGAAGTGGCGGGGCACGGCACCGATCCCCGACTCCGCCCCCGAGGCGGGCCAGCCGGAGGTCACCGACCGGCGTTGAAGACCGTCTGGATCTCCGCGATCTTCCCGCCCTCGAACCGCAGCCAGGTGGCGGCCGGCGTCGACGGGGCGACAGTGGTCTTGAGCACCGACCAGGTGAGGGCATTGTCGTCGTCGGCGAGTTGAACGGCGACATCGTCAGACGTCGTCATCGCGCCCATCTCGGTCAGGCCCTTGACGACGTCCTCGGCTCCCGAGGCTCGGGCGAGCGGGCCGGAGAACGTGACGTCTGGGGTGACGAGGGAGGCGAGAGTGTCGGCGTCGCCGTTCGAGAGCGCGGTGTGGAACTGTGCGGCGAGATCTGAGGTGGCCATGGGCGTTGTCCTCCTGCGTGGGTGGTGCACGGCGGTGCGGGGATCCCACGCACCTGGTGTGATCATGGCAACATATCCTGCCGATGACAACAGGCAGACGCGATTCGGTGGGATCTGCCAGGGCAGTCGGATGGTCTGCGCCTTCAGGCCGCTTCGGCCTCGACCGGGCGCTTTCGGCCAAGGAGGTTGACGAAGAATCCGACGCCGGCGCCGATGATGAGCGGCAGTGCCACGGGGATGTCGATGAGCAGGATGAGGATGAGGAGGACGGCGAGTGGGCGCTTCCATCCGACGGCGACGGTCGCGGCCATGCCGGTGGCCATGGCGGCACCGATCTCGAGTCCGGGGACGCCGACGGCGACGGCCCCGCCGATCGCGGAGCCGATGAAGACCAGCGGGAAGAACTCGCCGCCCCTCCACCCGCTGGCCAGGCACACGGCGACGGCGAGGATCTTCGCCACAGCGACGACGAGGAGCGTCGCCCACGCTCCGGTCTCGGTGAGGACCAGGAGATCGTGGAGCTCGTGGTGCCCGGAGAACCGGACAAGGGGCACGACCGCCGCCAGCAGGCCGAAGACGATGGTGCCGAGGCCGATGATCAGCCACGGTCGACGCAGCCGGCCGACGAGGCGCTCGAGCCCGTGGTGGAGTCCGCGGAAGGCCAGACCGGCCGCCGCCGCGACGACGGCGACTCCGAGCAGCCACGGATCCGAGTAGCCCGCGTCGATCGGCGGCAGGGTGATCTGGGCGCCGCCTCCCCCGGTGACGAGTTTCGTCACCCCGAGGAAGACGAAGAAACCGGCGAGGGCAGCGGCGAACTGCAGGGCCTTGCCCGGACCGAGTTCGTCCCCGTCGATGGCCGCAGCTCCCGGCGGTGACCCGTAGAACCCGCCGAGGGCACCGGCACTTCCGGCCTGCCCGATCATCTTCCGCATCTCGACGTCCTCCCCGATGAGGTGCGCGACGATCGTCGAGAGCTGGGCGACGACGGCGATGATGCCGGCTTCGGGGCCGATCGCTCCCCCGAAGGCGACGGCGACGATCGCTGAGAGCGCGGTCGTCGCCACCGCCCGCCGAGGCAGGGCATCCGGGTCACGTGACTGCTCGAGCAGGGTCTGGAGGTCTTCGGTCGGGGCGGCACGGTCGAGGACGATGAGGAGGATCCCGCCGAGGAGGATGGTGAGCACGATCTGCAGCGGGGATTCCCCGAGAAGTGCCCCCGACGCACCCCAGACGATCTCCTGCAACCAGGTCATGCCGGCGAAGACGAGCGCGGCGACGAGACCGGCGATGCCCCCGTAGACGAGGGCGAGAAGGGCGAGCCGCCCGGTCACCCCGGCGAATCGGGTCCTCACGGTGCGTCTTCGGGGTCAGCGCCGCCTCGGCGTCGGCGGGACATGAGTCGGGAGAGCTCAGCGGCGATGAGGCCGAGGAAGACGAGGTCGAAGACGAAGACCGCGGAGACGAGAACCCGCGCGAGTTGCCCGACGGCGGTGATGTCGCCGTACCCGGTCGTCGTCATCGTCGTCAGCGTGAAGTAGAGCGCGTCGATGCGGGTGGTGATCCCGTCGAACTCACCGGGACGGTTGATGGCGATGACGAAGAAGACCGCCGAGAAGATCGCGGCGACGAGGACGAAGAGGAGGATGAGCAGAGGAAGGTTCGTGTCGTGCCGGCGCAGCCACAGCAGGGCGAAGCCGAGCACTGAGAGCGCTGCGGCCGTGGCGATGATTCGCCCGACGGCGCCCATCTCGGAGCTGGCCAGGGGCACGGTGAAGTAGAGCGCAAGGACAGCGACCGGGCCGAGCATTGCTGCGAGCACGCGCATACGGGCCGATCTCAGTCGGAGTCGGCGGGGAGGGGGATGATCGTCGGAGGGGGTGCCGTTCACACGTTGATTGTACGCACGCTGCGGGGTCCGCTAGGCGGGATTCGCACCGTGGTCGTGGGCTGAGAGATCGGCAGGGGGCAGATATCTGATGAGCCGGTCCTGGTCGACCTCGAGGTCCTTGCGGTCCCAGTGGGCGAGGTCGGCGGCGCGTGCGTAGACCTCGTCGAGGAAGGTGAGCAGCGTCGCCTCGGGGTCAGCGGCGGTGCGGACATCGGCGTAGGGCAGGAGGTACTCCCCCAGCGTCGAATCGTATCCGCCGGCGGTGAGGGTGCCGTCGTAGTAGCCTTCGGGTGCCGGATAGGCGTAGGCATAGAACGATCCCTCGTCGCTGCCGCCGGCCCAGAATCCCACGGCGACGTTCTCCCGGTCTTCGGCTTCGGCCATCACCCAGGGTGGGCAGTTCGGGGGTGCGGCGTGGCTCGGCGGTGCCGTCCGTCCCGAGTACCGGGTCGCCGAGAGGTCCATCGAGCCCCAGAAGAGCTGGACGGGACTGGCTTTTCCGGCGAACCCGGCCCGCCAGTAGGCGAAGACCTTCTCGATCCGCTGCAGCTGCCGCCACCACAGGCGCGCGGACTCAGGGTCGTAGGTGCGGGGGCGGGTGTCCTCGGCGAAGGGAGTCGCGTGCGGCAGTTCGTTCGGCCAGGCCCACACCGTGCAGGGCACGCCGAGCTTGAGCAGTGCGGCCATGACCGCATGGTAGAAGTCGGCGACCGACTGCGAGGTCAGAGGGACTGTCTCGGTATCGCCGGTGCTCGCCCGGAGGACGAAGACACTGTCGATGAAGTCGAATTCGGCGTCGAAGGTGCGCTCGCTCTGGTGCATGAGGATCTGGGTGCGCAGTCCGCGGGCGCTGACGTCGAAGGTGACGTTCCACCAGTGGTTGATGAGCGTGGTGGAGACGAGTTCGATCTTCCCGACGATCTGCAGCCACTGGTGGAGGCACTCGCGTGTCTCCGTCCAGTCGTCGACGCGCAATGCGGGCCATGCTGATGATGCCATCGCTCACCTGATCTCTTCGTGTGCCATGCCATCGTCGGCACGGGGAGGTGCGATCAACTTAGAAGGTGCGTGACGGAGGCGTCAACCCTGCGGGCGCGACGCGACCTGAGGTGCCATGGTGAGTCCCAGGTGGCCGGGTTCGACGGATCGTGCCCGGTCCGCGACGGCGACGCTGATGAGCTCTCGGCAGGCGAGGACGTCGACGCCGGCGCGGATGTCGGCGAGCACGCGGTCGCGGGTCGTCGGAGGCGTGCCCGCCACGGCTCGTTCGAGGCGCTCCAGCGGTGTTGGGTGACCGGTGCGACGTGCCCGGGCAGAGGCGAACCAGGTAATGAGGCCGATGGCGAGTCCGCTGATGACGCCGAGGATGCCGATCCATCCGTGGATGGGTGACCCGGTCGCAGCCGCTGCAGCGATCGCGATGAGAGCGAGGACTGCCGGGACGAGGTAGAGCACCGCGACGATGGATGACCCCTCGCCGAAGTCAGGCCGGGAGGCGCTGCGCACCAGATCGACGAGCGCGAGTGCTGCCGCCGCGGCGAAGCAGAGGCCACCCCATCTGAGGTCGACGACGTCGCCGTCGCCGCGCAGCAGGGGCCCGGCGATGAGGGCGAGACCGAAGATGTGGAGGACGATACCGCCGACGAAGGCGGCGATGATCCAGATGCCGTTGAGGACGGTCAGGAGGGTCGGACGACCGGGAGGAGCCATCGCATGAAGTGTGGTCGGAGGCGCCACCTGCGCCAAGGCGAGGGGGACGCGTTTCGTTCCGGCCCAGGCCAGGCCTTCGAGCCTCCACCAATCGCGCGGCTCCCAGGTCGGTGCGGCTTCGGCCAGAGCGACGACCGCGGCCCGACGATCAGACGGATTCGCGGCTCGCTGTCTGGACATGGTGCTCATTCAATCACGGCTGGGTTCACCGGCATGGCGCGGGGAGCTGACGACTGTCGAAAGCTCTGGGAGGAGTGGGCGACCAGGTCGAGCGTGTGGTCTGCGTGGTGGGCCCAGAGGGACTCGAACCCCCGACCCTCTCGGTGTAAGCGAGATGCTCTAGCCAACTGAGCTATAGGCCCCGAACGTGCGAGTTCAGTATGCCATACGCGGCAGAGGCCTCCGAATCCTCCGTGGGCAGCCGCACAAGCCGGGACGTCGCGCCCTCACCGACAGAGTCCCCGACCCCGCGGTCAGGCCGGGGTGCGCAGAAGACCTGCCGCCACCTCGGCGAAGCGCTCCCCTGCCGTCTCATCGGCCACCTCGAAGAGGGCCCGGTTCTGCTCGATCGCGACCGCACCGAGGGCGTGAGCCATCACCCCCGCCGAGGCGGTCGCCCCCAACCGGTCCGGGCTCAGTGCCGCCGGGGTGACGTCCTCGGGGGCGAGTGAATATCCGAGCATGACGATCTCGGCGCCGTCGCGGAACCGCAGGAGCACATCGCGCAGCGCGAGAGTGGCGACGAGTGGATCGGCGCTCGCAGGGCACCGGGCGTCGACCTCGGCGCAGATCTGCTTGGCAATGAGGACGAGCAGGTCCTGCTTGTTCTTCACATGCCAGTAGAGCGCGGACGGCTGGACATCGAGCTCACGGGCGAGCCGCCGCATCGACAGATCGCCCAATCCGTAGCGCGAGAGCACGTCGAGTGCGGTCGTCGTGATGCTCTCAGCACTGAGCGGCAATGAGACGTTCCTTTCATTTTTCGTTCCGGGGCGCACTCGATTTCTCAGAATGCGTTCCCCTCGCTATAGTAGTTGCTGGTCACGGGATATGGCGCAGGTTGGTAGCGCGCCTCGTTCGGGACGAGGAGGTCGTGGGTTCAAATCCCGCTATCCCGACCAGTGAGATCTCGGGTCATCGCAGTGCGACGGCCCGAGATTTTTTCATCTCTGCCCCGCTCTCACCAGCATCGTCGAGCTTCGAGGGTTATAGGACAGAAAGTGTGTCTTTTCCGGGCGCGTCACCCGCGTCGTCCTCCCCACCCCTTCTGGATGCCGATGCCGTCTTCCCACGAGAACCCTGTCCCGTACTCCACCGGTCCGATCGGCTCCTCACGAGGAGCACGCACACGCTTCGGCGGTGCCCAATGCTCCGGCCCGACCAAGGACCACCCCGTCCCGGCCTGATGAGACCTCTCGAAGAGGAACCAGTCCACCCCACGCCGGGCATGCCCCTCACTCAACCCGCGGTGTGCCCGCAGCAGTCCTTTGATGCCCGCATTGATCCCGCCTTCTAACGCGTTCGTCGTCCGCGCGAGCTCGATACCCTCGTCAGCGGCATCCAACCAGGTGAACAAGTGTCCTTTCGCGATGATCCGTGAGAGGAAGAAATACGCTCGACGGGTCCGCAGATGCGTGTACCACCACGACTGTCCACGACGGACATGCGCCGGCCTCGCACCAGCGTCTTTGGCCCTGGTGCGGTGTTTGAGGAACCTTGACCACTTCGCCTCCCACGACGCGAACGCCGCCAACCACGCTGCTGCTTGATCGCGGGAGTCAACCCGCGGCAGCGCCTGGTACAGGCGCAACAGTTCCTGGTTGGCCGGCAAGCTCGGATTCCGGGTCAGGTGCCGGTGTCCGGCCTGCCGGATATGGAAGAAACACCGTTGGATGCGGGTATCTGGCCACAGCGTCTCGATCACAGTGGTCAAAGGACCGTTGCCATCGACGACGGCGTATCTCGGGGCAGGGATACGGGCGATCAACGCCGTCCAGGACGCGGTCTTCTCCCGATCACACCACTGCCAGTGAATGACCTTCTCCCCGGTGTAGGCGATGAGGACGCACCACCCGTTGAAATAGGTGCCATCGAGCATGATCTGGTCATGGATCTCCCCAGTCGCTGACACGGTCGGGGCGATTCGCCAGCACCATTGAGTGCGGCGGCGGAAGGTTCGGGTCGACCCGAAGTGATCGACAGCCGTCTGTGGTGCGGGACCGAGTAGCCAGTCGAGGAAGACCCGCAGCTCGGTTCTTCGTGTCGATACGGCCCGTGTACCGGTGCTGCTGGCCCCGCAGTTCGGGCACCGGTACCTCGGTGTACCAGCACTGGTCGTGCCGTTCTTCTTCAGCCTTGTTTGACAGATCACGCATGTACGTCGATTGCAAGCACCCCATCGATGCTAAGCCCGATCAGCTAAGCAAACCGGGTATTGCCGTTGGGATTGCTGGGCACGAGCCTGATCCGAGACACACTTTCTGTCCTATAGCCCCGAGCTTCGACCGATCCCGGCGGGGCGAACGGAAGGACCTGCCATGACCGAGACCCCTCGCCGCGTCGCCGACTCCACCGACTTCGCCCGAGTGCCGCCGGCATCCGGCTCGGCCTGGAGGCTCGACTCACCCGCCCGCGACCTCGATGCCAACATCATCGCCCTCACTCCCGGCGACACCATCGACCGGCACAACGGCCCGGCCCTCGATGTCCTCATCCACGTCATCTCCGGCTCCGGAGTGCTGGCAACCGACGACGAGGACATCGCCCTCTCCCCCGGAGCCATCGTCTGGCTCCCGCGCCGCACGCCCCGAGCCTTCACCGCCTGCGAGCACGGACTGAGCTACCTCTCGGTCCACCAGCGCAAACCCGGGCTGAGCATCGGCATCGCCCCGCCCCAGTGAGCTGAGCCCACTTCAGTGAGCTGAGCCTGCCTCAGTGAGCTGCGCCAGGTTCGGGATCGTCCTCCCGCGCGAAGGCGATGGCGATGAGCCTGCGCAGGACACCCTCGTCGATGTCCTCGAGCTTCCTCACGTACACGCATCCTGCGCCCTCGGTGTACTTCCCCAACCGAGGCAGCAGCGCGGCCCCTTCGGGCAGGTCCTTGAGCCCGTAGAGGGAGAGCTGCGCCTTCCGCGGTGAGAACGCCGTCTTCGGCCACACCCCGTGATTGCGCGGATTCACCGGCGATCGGTAATGGTATTCGCCGTACCCGACCATCGACGGACCCCACATCACCGGGTCGACCCCGGTCACCTCGGTGAAGATCTCCGCCAGGCGCTTGCCGTCCTCGCGTCGCTTCGCGGGGGTCGCCGCGTCGATGAACGCCCCGACATCGGCGTCGGTGGGCTTCGTCTTCTGTTCGGCCATGCCCCGATTATCGCCGAGGCGGCCCCTCCTGTCAGCCGATGCGCGGTTCACGCCTTCGCGAACATGTTCTCGATGAGGTCGAGGAGCGCCCGCGACTCGTCGTAGTCGGCACGCAGCGCCCAGTACGGCAGGTCGTAGACCTGGCCCGTCTCGAACGCGGGCACCCGGTCGTACGGGGCGCGGTCCTCGAGCGCCGCAACGGTCATCTTCGGGCTGTTGAACCCGACGACGAAGACGGTGTCCGCATCGAGGACGTCGGGCAGCGTCTCGAGTGAGGGGCCGAACATGTCGCCGCCGGCGACATAGGGGTCGATGTCGTTGCGCTCGAACAAGGGGGCGGTCGTGAAGCCGAGCGGTGCGAGCTCGGCCGACAGGCTCTTGCCCTCAATGAGGATGTATGGGCTCTCCGGCTTGTCGAGGGTGAGGAACGAGACCTCCCCTGCGGGCACCTCGATGCTCTCCCTCACCTCGGCGACCCCCTTCTCATAATCGCGGACGAAGCCGTCGTAGTCATCCTGCCTGCCGAGGACGTCACCGGCGATGAACGCGAACTGATCCTGCCACGTCTGCCTGTCCCCGGACACGATCACCGTCGGCGCGATCTCCTGCAGACGGTCGTACGAATCCGCGGCATGCTTGCCCGGGAAGCCGAGCCCGCCGGCGATGATGAGATCGGGGTCGGAGGCGATGACCGCCTCGAGATCGAATCCGTCGTTGCTCCACGGCAGGAACTCCGTTCCCTGAGCCTCTGCCTTCTCATCCCAGAACTCCGAGTACTCTCCGTCGGTGTTTGTCACCTCCGGGGTCGTCGCGACGACCGGCTCGTCGATGTCGTAGAGGTAGCCGGCGAGGGCGTAGTTGAGCACGACGATCCGCTGCGGATCGACGGGGACTTCGACCGGACCCTCGGCGGTCGTCACCGTGCGCGTCTGCGCCGGCCCCGCGTCCGCACTCGAGCCCGACGACCCGCAGGAGCTGAGAAGGACAAGGGCACCGGTGAGAGCGGCAGCGGTGATTCCGCGGCGAAGGGACGAACGGGACAGTGGAGACATGCGAGACCTCTGCGGACGGCTACGATTGGGAACATAGCCAAGGCTAACCAAACCTGACGTCCCGACTTCGACAAAGGCGACATGACTCCGCGACCAGCCCGACAGACTCTGCTCCGCCCTGCGACCCCGGCCCGTCCGCTGTCGGGTCCGGTGACGTTCGTCGGCCACGATCGTCATGCCCACGACCATCCCCTCCTCGTCCACGTCGTCAGCGGGCCGGTCGACATCGCCGTCCATCGCCGAGGTGGTGCGCCGCCCGAGACGATCTCCGTCGGGTCCGGCGCCGGCCTGTGGCTGCGCGCGCACGTCGACCATGCGGTGACGGTCCGCCGGGAGAGCATTCTCATCGGCCCCCGAGTGACCCTCGACCCTCCCGGGGGCGCCCTCGAGGTGCGGACCTCCCCTGAGATCCACGAGCTGGCCCTGCTCATCCTCGCGACGTCCCCGCGCACGGAGGCCGAGAAGCACCGGTTCCGCACCGCACTCGACGCCCGCCTCGGCGAACTCATCGTCGACGCCTTCCCCATCCCCTCATCCTCGGACCCCTTGATCACCGCGATCGTCACCGACCCGCTCGCCCTGCACCTGCCCCTGGCCGATCTCGCCCGGGCGAAGGCGGTGAGCCCCCGGCATCTCGAGCGCCGGTTCCGCGCCGATCTCGGGATGAGCTATGTCGGCTGGCGCACCCGGGCCCGGCTCAACACGGCTATGCGCCATCTGCGGGCGGGCGCCTCGCACCGGACGTCGGCTCGCGCCGTGGGATATGAGAGCGCCGACGGACTCATCAAGGCAGCCGGTCGGTGCACAGGATTGCCGCGGACCGTCCTCGCCAAGGGCCTCGCCGAGGCGATCGACGCCTGGCGGGTCTCCGGTGCCCACCTTCAGCCCTCAGGCAGCCATTGCGTACCATCCTCGACCCGGTAGATCAGGTTCGTGCGCGTGTGTGCGACCGCCGGGTACCGGGTGAGGTAGTCGAGGACGAAGGACTGCACGGCCTCGGTGTCGGGGGCGACGATGTGGAGGAGATAGTCATCGGCCCCGGCCATGTGGTACATCCGCACGACCCCGGGGAACTTCGGCGCCGCCGCGGTGAAGGCGTCGATCTCTGCGCGATCGTGCTGGGCGAGCCGGATCGAGATGAGTGCCTGGAGCGGAATGCCGAGCGCCGAGGTGTCGATGTCGACGCTGAAACCGCGGATGACTCCCGAGGAGCGCAGGCGCTTGAGGCGCAGCGACACCGTCGACTCGGAGATCCCCACCTCGGCGGCCAGCGCCGAGCCCGAGGCCCGCGCATTCCTCCGCAGCGCGCGGAGGAGACGGAGATCGACATCATCGAGTTCGACTTTCTGCGACATGCCTCACAGTCTCCCACACCTCGGTGGAGCTTCTGTGATGAGAAACGTGTTCTTCGCAGATTCGTGAGGATCTATTGCGGTTGACCGCAGAGATGACTTGAATGCTGGCATGACCTCACTCCACCCCGAATCCCACCTCCACCCCGAGACACTCATGGTCCACGGCGGCATGGACGGCCTCACCGACGCCGGCGTCCACGTCCCCGCGATCGACCTCTCGACGACGAACCCTGTCGGCGACATCGACACCGGAGGCGAGTCCTACGAATGGCTCGCCACCGGTCATCCGCTGCGCGACGGCGACTCCGCTGTCTACCAGCGCCTGTGGCAGCCCGGCGTCGCCCGCTTCGAATCCGCGCTCGCCGACCTCGAACAGGCCGAGGAGGCCGTCGCCTTCGCCACGGGCATGGCGGCGCTCACTGCGACCCTGCTCGCCGCCGTGAGCGCAGGCACCCCGCACATCGTCGCCGTCCGCCCCCTCTACGGCGGCAGCGACCACCTGCTTGACTCGGGCCTGCTCGGCACCACCGTGACGTGGACGACCCAGGACGCCATCGCCGAGGCGATCCAGGCGGACACCGGTCTCGTCATCGTCGAGACCCCGGCCAATCCGAGCCTCGACCTCGTCGACCTCGACGCCGTCGTCGCGCAAGCCGGATCCGTGCCCGTCCTCGTCGACAACACGTTCTCCACCCCGGTCCTCCAGCGCCCGATCCGCCACGGTGCCGTCCTCGTCCTCCACAGTGCGACGAAGTACATCGGCGGCCACGGCGATGCGATGGGCGGGATCATCGCGACGAACTCCGAGTGGGCGATGCGCCTGCGCCAGGTCCGCGCGATCACCGGCGCACTCCTCCACCCGATGGGCGCCTACCTCCTCCACCGCGGTCTGCGCACTCTCGGGGTGCGGATGCGCGCCGCTCAGGCCACGGCAGCTCAGCTCGCCGAGCGCCTGAGCGCCCACCCGGCGATCGCCGCCGTCCACTACCCGGGACTCGAGGGGCAGGATCCCCACGGCCTCCTCGGCCGGCAGATGGCAGGCCCGGGCGCGATGATCGCCCTCGAGGTCGCCGGCGGCTTCGAGGCGGCCCGCGCATTCGTCGAGGCCTGCGACCTCGTCGTCCACGCCGTCTCCCTCGGCGGCGCCGACACCCTCATCCAGCACCCGGCATCGCTCACCCACCGCCCGGTCACCGCCGATGCGAAGCCCGGCGACGGACTCGTCCGCCTCTCGGTCGGCCTCGAGCACATCGACGATCTCGCCGAGGACCTCTTCTCCGCCCTCGACTCCGTCCGCGCCGCCGCCTGAGGCTCTGCAGCCTGAGGCTCTGCCGCCGGTCCGGCATCGACCGCGAACCCGTCCCGCGCTGTTGACATTGACGCGACGTCAACTTCTAGGCTGGTCGACATGGACTGGTCCATACAGGAAACAGCGCGGCTGACGGGGACGACGAGTCGAACCCTGCGTCACTACGACGCGATCGGCCTCCTGCCTCCGTCATCGCGGACGGCGAACGGCAACCGGCACTACGACGAGGCGAGCCTCGTCCGCCTCCAGAGGATCCTGCTGCTGCGGGACCTCGGACTGCCGCTGCCCCGGATCGCCGAGGTGCTCGAGAGCACCGCGGACCCGATCGCCGCCCTCGATGAACATGTGCGCTCGCTCGGACGCGAGCGAGCGCGCCTGACGAGGCAGATCCGAGCCGTCACCGCGACGATCGAGAGAATGAAGGCAGGTGAGCCTCTCATGGCAGAGGAGATGTTCGATGGCTTCGACCATCGGAAGTACGAGGACGAGGTCCGGCAGACGTGGGGAGACCGCGCCTATGAGACCTCGGAGAGATGGTGGACGGGCATGACCGCGACCGAGCGCGCCGACTGGCAGGCCCGGGTCCGTGACCTTGCCGCCGACTGGGCCCAGGCCGCCGAGGCGGGGGCGGCCCCGGACTCGCCCGAGGCACGGGACCTGTCCCGCCGTCACATTCAGTGGCTGTCCTCGGTGCCGGGCACTCCGGCGTCGGATCCCGACGGTGACACCGACGGCTACGTTCGGGGGCTTGCGGAGATGTACGTCGCCGACCCCCGGTTCGCCGCCGCCTACGGTGGTGAGCAGGGTGCGGGATTCGTCCGCGATGCACTCGTGTCCTACCTCGACGCGCAGTGAGCCGACTGAGCGCTCAGCAAGCTGAGTGCCCAGCGAGCTGAGCGCTGACCCGACTGAACATGCAACGTGAGCTCAGGACTGCTGGGCCAGGGCCTGCCGGATCTTCTCGGCGGGCCCTGCCAGCGTCTCCGCGTCCTGCATCGGGGCGCGGTCGGAGATGTCGAAGTCGGCCATCGAGGTCGTCGGCCACACGTGGATGTGGACGTGCGGGACTTCGTAGCCGACGATCATCAGACCGATCCGCTCGCAGTCGAAGGCCTCCTTCTGTGCCCGACCGATCCGGTGGGCGACGTTCATGAGGTGGTCGAGGAGCTCCTCGTCGAGGTCGGTCCACTGCGAGATCTCCGCGCGCGGGACCACCATCGTGTGTCCGTCGGTGAGCGGGGAGACGTCGAGGAACGCCACACACTGTTCGTCCTCGTAGACGAAGGTGCCCGGGATCTCCCGGTTGATGATCTTCGTGAAGATGGTGGCCATGGGGCGGTCCTCCTCAGGCGTCGGCGGCAGCGATGCGGGCCTCGATCGCGAAGTCACGGGTCTCCGTGCGCGCGACCTGTCGACCACTGACGATCGTACCGTCTCCCGTGATGACGAACACACCGCGTTCGGCCACCCCGTGCTCCTCGTCGAAGACCCCATAGGCCCGGGCGACCTCACCGTGGGGCCAGAAGTCCGAGCCGATCGGCAGGGAGACCCCGCGTTCGTCGCCCCACGCGGCGAGCGTGTACTTCGAGTCCGCGGTCACCGCGATGACGTTGAGCAGGTCGCCTGCGGCATCCGCCTCATCCTGGACCTCCTGGAGGGCTCGGATCTCGTCCCCGCACACCGGTGAGAAGGCGTAGGGCAGGAACGCGAGGATGACCGGGCCGCGGCGGGCCGCCTCGGCGAGGTGGAGGTCCCGTCCGAACTGATCGGACAGGGAGAAGTCGGGGGCCGCATCGCCGGGCCCCAGGATCATGAGTAGTTCTTCTTGCCGACGAGGCGGAAGCCCGCCCAGTCCTCGGCCGCGCTCACGGTCGAGGTCACGTGCATGCCCGCAGTCGGTGCGGCCTCGGAGATCTCGGCGGGGGTGATGTGTCCGGGCCGGCTCGCCTTCGGCGTGAGCAGCCAGACGACGCCGCCGTCCTTGAGGGTGACCTGCGCATCGACGAGGCCGTCGATGAGGTCGTCGTCGTCGGCCCTCCACCACATGAGGATGACGTCGAACACGTCGTCGACGTCCCCGTCCGCGATCTTCTCTCCGATGATGGTCTCGATCGCCTGGCACAGCTGCAGATCGACGTCGTCGTCGTAGCCGATCTCCTGCACGTAGTCCCCTGACTCGAGACCGAGATTCTGTCCCAGTTCGGTCGCCAGGGTCGAAGTGGACGATGTCCTTTCAGAAGCGGAGTTGCTCATGCTCTCATTGTTCCGCCCCAGTGGCCGGGGCGCAAATGTCGGCGCGCCCCTGAACCTGCCGAACGTCGGTCTCGCGAGCCCCGAGGCGAGGCCCCCGGGTCCGTCAGAGAGATCACAAGCGGACGGATGAGCGAAGAAAGCCTGCGCGTACTACGCTGATGAGTGAATCCGGTGGACCCTGGGACCGATCCGATCCGATCCGATCCCCACTCCTCCGGGCAGAACGCGGCCTGACCACCTGTGCAGGTCGTGGAGCGAAGAGAGGACCACACCGTGGACAATCGGAATCAGGGCGGACCGATACTCAACGGCCTGCCCAGCCAGGTGCCCGACATCGATCCGGAGGAGACAGAGGAGTGGTTGGCCTCTCTCGACTCCCTCATCGACGAAGGCGGGCGCACCCGTGCACGCTATGTCATGCTGCGGATGCTCGAACGCTCCCGGCAGAAGCAGATCGGGGTGCCCAGCCTCACGGCCACCGACTACGTCAACACGATCGGGCCGGAGAACGAGCCCTGGTTCCCCGGCGACGAAGAGGTCGAACGCCGCTACCGTCGGTGGAACCGCTGGAACGCGGCGATGGTCGTCCACCGTGCACAGCGGCCCGGTATCGAGGTCGGCGGACACATCTCGACCTACGCCTCCTCCGCCACCCTCTACGAGGTCGGCCTCAACCACTTCTTCCGCGGCAAGGACCATCCCGGCGGCGGCGACCACATCTTCTACCAGGGCCACGCCTCCCCCGGCATGTACGCCCGTGCCTTCCTCGAGGGCCGGATGAGCGCCGAGGAGCTCGACGGGTTCCGCCAGCAGCAGTCCCACCTCATCGACGGCAAGCCCGCCGGTCTGCCCTCGTACCCGCACCCGCGCCAGCTCGAGCACTTCTGGGAGCACCCGACGGTCTCGATGGGGCTCGGCCCGATGAACGCGATCGCGCAGGCTCAGTTCGACAAGTACCTCCACAACCGGGGCATCAAGGACACTTCGCAGCAGCAGACGTGGGCCTTCCTCGGCGACGGTGAGCTCGACGAGCCCGAGAGCCGCGGCATGCTCCACGTCGCCGCCTACGAGGAGCTCGACAACCTCAACTTCGTCATCAACTGCAACCTGCAGCGCCTCGATGGACCGGTCCGCGGCAACGGCAAGATCATCCAGGAGCTCGAAGCCTACTTCCGCGGCGCCGGATGGAACGTCATCAAGGTCGTGTGGGGCCGCGAATGGGACGCCCTGCTCGCCAAGGACCGCGACGGAGCCCTCGTCAACCTCATGAACGAGACCCCCGACGGCGACTACCAGACGTACAAGGGCGAGTCGGGCGGCTTCGTCCGCGACAACTTCTTCGGCCGTGACCCGCGGACGAAGGCGATGGTCGAGGACTACACGGACGAGCAGATCTGGCAGCTCAAGCGCGGCGGCCACGACTACCGCAAGGTCTACGCGGCCTACAAGGCGGCGTTCGAGCACACCGGTCAGCCGACCGTCATCCTCGTCAAGACCGTCAAGGGCTACTCGCTCGGGCCCCACTTCGAGGCGCGCAACGCCACGCACCAGATGAAGAAGATGACGATCGACGACCTCAAGCTCGCCCGTGATCACTTCCAGATCCCGATCTCGGACAAGGAGCTCGAGGAGAACCCGAAGCTGCCGCCGTACTACCACCCGGGACCCGACGCCCCGGAGATCAAGTACCTCCAGCAGCGTCGCGCCGACCTCGGCGGGTACTCCCCCGAACGTCGCAGCACCTACGTCGATCTCGCCCTGCCCGGGGACAAGACCTACGAGGCCGGACGCCGTGGATCGGGCAAGCAGACGATCGCGACGACGATGGGCTTCGTCCGTGTCCTCAAGGACCTCATGCGCGACAAGGAGTTCGGCAAGCGCATCGTGCCGATCATCCCCGACGAAGCCCGCACCTTCGGCATGGACTCGTTCTTCCCGACCGCGAAGATCTACAACCCGCACGGGCAGAACTACATCTCCGTCGACCGTGACCTCTTCCTCGCCTACAAGGAGGCGATGGACGGACAGCTCCTCCACGTCGGCATCAACGAGGCCGGCGCCACGGCGGCGCTGACGGCGGTGGGAACGTCGTACGCCACGCACGGCGAACCGATGATCCCGTTCTACATCTTCTACTCGATGTTCGGCTTCCAGCGCACCGGCGACTTCTTCTGGGCCGCCGGCGACCAGATGGCCCGCGGCTTCGTCCTCGGCGCCACCGCCGGTCGCACGACGCTCGTGGCCGAGGGACTCCAGCACGGTGACGGACACTCGCATCTGCTCTCGTCGACGTATCCCTCGGTGATCTCCTACGACCCGGCCTACGTCTACGAGATCTCCCACATCGTCAAGGACGGCCTCCAGCGCATGTACGGCTCCGACGACGGTCGCGACCCCAACGTGCTCTACTACCTGACGATGTACAACGAGCCGATGGTCCAGCCGGCCGAACCCGAGGACCTCGACGTCGACGGCCTGCTCAAGGGCATGTACCTGCTCAAGAAGGGCCCGGACAACGGCGGGCCGAAGGTCCAGCTCATGGCCTCGGGCGTCGGTGTGCCGTGGGCACTCGAGGCCCAGGAGCTCCTCGATGCCGATTGGGGCGTCTCAGCCGATGTGTGGTCGGTGACCTCGTGGACCGAGCTGCGCCGCGACGGCCTCGCCGCCGATGACGAGCGTCTGCTCGACCCCGAGGCCGAACCGCGCATCCCGTACGTCACGGAGAAGCTCCTCGACGCCGACGGCCCCGTCGTCGCGACCTCGGACTTCATGCGTGCGGTGCCCGACCAGATCCGCCAGTACGTGCCCAACCACTTCACGTCGCTGGGCACCGACGGCTACGCGATCTCGGACACCCGTCCCGCGGCTCGTCGCTACTACCTCGTCGACGGTCCCTCGATGGCCACCCAGGCGCTCATCTCGCTCGCGGACACCGGGGTGATCCCGATCGTGAAGGCCGCCGAGGCGGCGAAGAAGTACCAGCTCGACGATCCGCGTGCCGGATCCACCGGTTCCACGGAGGGCGCCGGCGCCTGATCATCAGCTGAGACCGATGCGGTCGGAGTCGATGCGACTCCGGCCGCATTTGTCGTATCTCACGAAGTTTTGTGCGTTGCGGACAAGGGATTTGTCGCCGAGGCTTTAAGCTGGAGTCCATGAGTTCGGACACCGAGACGCTGCGCCGTCGCGCAGAGACAGGACGACGCCTGCGGGCAGGGGTCGGAGTCCTCTCCACCGTCACCCTGCAGAGGCTCGACGCCCGGCTTCCGTGGTACCGCTCGATGGCCCCCTCCGACCGCTCGTGGGTCGGCCATCTCGCCCAGTCGGGCATCAGCTCCTTCATCGACTGGTACCGCCACCCCGACACCGATCTGCGGGTGGTCAGCGAGATCTTCAAATCAGCGCCCCGCGACCTCATCCGCGCGATCAGCCTGCAGCAGACCCTCCAGCTGCTCAAGGTCGTCGTCGAGGTCGTCGAGGACCGGGTGCCCGACATCGCCCGCACCGCCGAACAGTCGGCGCTGCGGGAGGCCGTGCTCATCTACTCCCGCGAGATCGCCTTCGCCGCCGCCGACGTCTACGCCCGGGCCGCGGAGGCCCGCGGAAGCTGGGACGCCCGACTCGAGGCGATGGTCGTCGACGCCCTCGTCCGCGGGGACTCCGTCGACGAACTCGCCAGCCGCACTGCGGCCTTCGGCTGGCAGTCGGAGGAGCCCGTGACCGTCCTTGTCGGCCGCGCCCCACAGCGCTCGGCGAAGAAGGGCATCGAAGTCATCCGCCGCAAGGCCCGCAAATGGGCCGAGGACGCCCTCGTCGGCGTCCACGACAACCGCCTCCTCATCGTCCTCGGCGGAGTCGGCGACCTCGACACGGCCGTCGAGGATCTCTCGGACTGCTTCGGCCCCTCCGAGGTCATCGTCGGACCCAGCGTTCCGAGCCTCGCCGAAGCGGCCACCTCGGCGAAGGCGGCGATCCGAGCACTCAAAGCCGCCACCGCGCGACCCGACTCACCACGCCCGGTCAAGGCCGACGAACTCCTTCCGGAGCGTGCTCTGGCCGGGGACACCGTGGCGCTGGGCGAACTCATCTCCCGCTACTACGAGCCGCTGACGACGGGGACGGGCCAGCTGCTCAAGACCGTGAGCGCCTACGTCGAGTTCGGCTCGTCCCTTGAGGCCACAGCCAAGGCGCTCTCCGTGCACCCCAACACCGTGCGCTACCGCCTGCGGAAGATCACCGAGGCGATCGGCCTCGATCCCACGGTCTCCCGTGACTCCTTCGTCATCCACATCGCCTTGGTGTACGGGCGACTGTCAGATGCCGGGCTATTGTCGAACGGCGACAAAATGCCGTAGGCGACTTGGACCATCCACTAGATTGAACAGCGACGTCGAACGAAAAGAGAACTGAGTGTTAGTCATCACCTGCCCGGGCCAGGGCGCCCAGAAGTCAGGCTTCCTCTCCTCCTTCCTCGAACTCGAGACCTTCTCCGCCCAGATCGACGACCTCGCGTCGGCCTCCGGCATCGACCTGCGACTGCACGGCACGACCTCGGACGATGAGACGATCAAGGACACCGCGCTCGCGCAGCCCCTCCTCGTCGCCTCGGCGATCGCGTGCGCCGCCGAACTCGGGGTCACTCCCGACGTCGTCGCCGGGCATTCCGTCGGAGAGATCGCCGCTGCCCAGATCGCCGGTATCCTCTCTCCCGCTGATGCGATGCGCTTCGTCGCCGTCCGCGGATCCGGCATGGCCGCGGCCGCCGCAGAGACACCGACCGGGATGTCGGCCGTCGTCGGCGGCGAACCTGCCGATGTCCTCTCCGCCATCGAAGCCGCCGGGGTCAGCCCCGCCAACGTCAACGGCGGCGGCCAGACCGTTGCCGCAGGCTCCCTTCCGGACCTGGAGCGACTCGCGGACAACCCGCCCGAGCGCGCCCGGGTCATCCCGCTGCCGGTCGCTGGTGCCTTCCACACCGACTACATGGCTCCCGCCGTTCCCGCTCTCGCCGAGACCGCGGCCGGTCTCGGCGTCGCCGACCCGGACCTGCCGATCCTCACGAACTCCGACGGCTCCGTGGTCGAATCCGGGAAGGCGTATGTCGACCTCCTCGTCGCCCAGGTCACGAATCCCGTGCGCTGGGACCTCTGCCAGGAGACGCTCGTGGACATGGGTGTGACCGGGCTCATCGAGCTCGTCCCCGGCGGCACGCTCACCGGCATCGCCCGCCGGGCGATGAAGGGCGTCGAGACGTATCCCATCAAGACCGCCGCCGACCTCGACGGTGCCCGTGAGTTCGCCGCAGCCCACGCCGGAGCAGAAGGATGACCGCCATGCCCACTCTCAACACCGCCGAGACCGGCCGCTTCTCGAAGATCGCCGGCATCGGCGCCTACCGTGCCGAGAACCTCGTCACCAACGACGACATCGCCGGGCCGATCAACTCCTCCGACGAGTGGATCCGCCAGCGCACCGGCATCGTCACCCGCAGGCGCGCGAGCAAGGACGTCGGCGTCCTCGAGATGTGCGAAGAGGCAGCACTCGAGGCGATCGCCTCGGCGGGGCTCAAGCCCGAGGACATCGGCGGGATCATCATCTCCACCGTCACCTTCCCGTACTTCACACCCTCGGCGGCAGCCGCGCTCACCGACCGCATCGGCACCGGCCCGGTGCCCGCCTGGGACATCAGCGCCGCGTGCGCCGGATACTGCTACGGCATCGCCCAGGCCGATGCGCTCGTGCGCTCGGGGACGATGGACAACATCCTCGTCATCGGCGCCGAGAAGCTCTCCGACGTCATCGACCCCACCGACCGGTCGATCTCGTTCATCCTCGGCGACGGCGCCGGCGCCGTCGTCATCACCTCGGCCGACGAGCCCGGCATCTCGAAGACGGTGTGGGGCTCGAAGGGCGAGAACTGGTCGACGATCCGGATGACCGACTCGCTCATGGACGTTCGCGACGACCGCGAACTGCCGTTCCCGACCCTGCGCCAGGACGGGCCCACCGTCTTCCGCTGGGCCGTCTGGGACGGCGCCGAGGTGGCGAAGAAGGCGCTCGAGGAATCAGGTGTCGAAGCCTCCGACCTCGCCGCGTTCATCCCCCATCAGGCGAACATGCGCATCATCGACGAACTCGCCAAGCAGCTGGGCCTGCCGGAGTCCGTCGTCATCGCCCGGGACATCGCCGACAACGGCAACACCTCGGCGGCGTCGATCCCGTTGGCCACCGAACGCCTGCTGCGCGAGCAGCCCGAGCTCAGCGGAGGCCTTGCCCTGCAGATGGGATTCGGTGCGGGACTCGTCTACGGCGCCCAGGTCGTCCGCCTCCCCTGAGACCGCCCGTTCACGGAAAACACTCCGTGAATGTCCTAAGATATTCGGCGGGACACTCGTCGAAACGGTTCCACTCCGACCGGGGCACCTCGGTCGTCACTAGAAAGTAGGAAAGAAATGGCATTCACCGAAGCTGAAGTCCTCGCCGGACTCGCAGAGATCGTCAACGAAGAGACCGGCCTGGCCGTCGAGGCCGTCGAGCCGAGCAAGTCGTTCACCGACGACCTCGACATCGACTCCATCTCGATGATGACCATCGTCGTCAACGCCGAGAAGAAGTTCGGTGTGAAGATCCCGGACGACGATGTCAAGGACCTCGTCACCGTCCAGGATGCCGTCGACTACATCAACAAGGCCCAAGAAGCCTGAACCACTGAGGACGAACACGGCCCGTCCACCGACGGGCCGTGTCCCACACTATCGACGAGGTTTCCACCATGACACCAAAAGTTGTCGTCACCGGGATCGGTGCGGTGACACCCTTGGGCGCGACGGTCGACGAGACCTGGCAGGCGCTGCTGGCCGGGAAGTCCGGCGTCCGCACCCTCGACAATGACTGGGCGGAGAAGTATGACCTCACCGTCGACTTCGCCGCCACCGTCGACCCCGAGGTCGTGCCCGAGAAGCTCAAGCGCGTCCAGGCCAAGCGGCTGGACCCCTCAAGCCAGTTCGCCCTCATCTCCGCCCGTGAGGCCATGGAGGATGCGGGCCTGTCCGAGACCGACCCCGAACGCACCGCCGTGTCGTGGGCAACGGGCATCGGCGGCGTGTGGACGCTGCTCGACGCCTGGGACACGCTCAAGGAGGAGGGTCCGCGCCGCGTCATGCCGCTGACCGTCCCCATGCTCATGCCCAACGGACCCGCTGCCGCCATCGGCATGGAGTTCAAGGCACGGGCGGGTGTGCAGACGATGGTCTCAGCCTGCGCCTCGTCGACGGAGAGCCTCGGCCACGCCTACGATCTCATCGCAGAAGGCGACGCGGACATCGTCATCGCCGGCGGTTCGGAGGCGGCGATCCACCCGATCACCCTCGCCGCGTTCAATTCGATGCAGGCGCTCTCCCGTCGCACCGATTCCCCGGAGACCGCGTCGCGGCCCTACGACGTCGACCGTGACGGCTTCGTCATGGGCGAGGGAGCCGGCGCGCTCGTCCTCGAGACCGAGGAGCACGCGAAGGCACGTGGAGCGAAGATCTACGCCGAGGTGGCCAGCTGGGGCATCTCGAACGATGCCTACCACATCACGGGCAACGAACCCGAGGGCAAGTACGCGCTGCAGGCGATGGAGCAGGCGCTCGAGGCCGGCGGGCTCACCCCCGCCGACATCAAGCACGTCAACGCCCACGCCACGTCGACGCCCGTCGGCGACATCCCGGAGTCCGTCGCAATCGCCGAACTCCTCGGCGACCACATCGAGGACACCCTCGTCAGCGGCACGAAGTCGATGACCGGCCACCTCCTCGGCGGTGCCGGTGCGGTCGAGGCGATCTTCACGGTCAAGGCGCTCGAGACGCGGACCGCTCCCCCGACGATGAACATCACCGAGGTCGATCCCAAGGTGTCGATCAACATCGTCCGGGACACTCCCGCGCAGCTGCCCGACGGCGACATCGCCGCCCTGTCGAACTCGTTCGGCTTCGGCGGACACAACGCCGTCGTCGCCTTCAAGTCGGTCTGATCCCGATCCGGCGACAGAGTCGAGGGCCCCAGCGTCTGCGCTGGGGCCCTCGCTGTCTCTGCGCCCAGCTTCGTCGGGCGCTTCGTGTGTCGGCGGCGAGAGGCGGATCCTCAGCGCTTCGTCGGGGACTGCGTGTCGAGCGTCGTCCGGTAGTCCACCCAGGCCTTCGCGGCATCGCTGAGTTCCTCGGTCGACAGCTCGCCTGAACGGAGGAATGCCGTGGTCCGGTGGCTGCTCATCTCCGCGCGCACCGCCTCAGGGTCACCGGCGCGGAAGAGTTCGGCTAGTCGGCGGTGCCGGGCGGCCCGCTCGCTCAGCGACTCCGCCGCGGAGCTGGCCCGCCGATTGAGCTGCATGAGCAGCCCCAATGGGTAGAGGATGGTCTCGAAGGCAGCGGTGAGTCTGGTGTTGCCGGACAGGGCGATGAACGCGCGGTGGAAAGCAAGGCTGTCGGGGACGGAGGAGGCTTCGTCACCGTCGGCTGCTCCCCTCTCAAGGTCCGCGACGGCGGCCATGAGCCTCTCCACCCGTGCCGGGGAGGCGGGAACGCCGAGGTCGACGGCGAGGTCCTCGAGGTGCTCGCGGAGGGTGACGATCTCGTAGGCGTCCTCGAGGCTGAGCGAGATCACCCGGGTGCCGACGCCGGGGACGCGGACGACGAGTCCGTCGTGCTCGAGGTCGCGCAGGGCCTCACGCAGGGTGGCACGTCCGACGCCGAGTTCATCGGCGAGACTCTGCTCCCCGATATGCGCCCCCGGTGCGAGATCACCCCGGAGGATGCGCAGCCGCAGGGCGTCGACGGCGAGGGCGACAGCGCTGCGCGGACCGCCGATCCTCGTGCCCACGCGCCTGCCGCGTCCGGTCGTCGTCCTCATGTGCCCTCCACGGTCTGGGGTGCGCGGTGCGGGACGATGACCGGGCGTCCGGTCACAGGGTCGGTGAGGATGACGCTGTCGATGCCGAACGCCTCGCGGATGGCCTCCGGTGTCAGCGTCGAGTCGGCCGGTCCCGCGGCGGCGATCCGCCCGTCCTGCATCGCGATGATGTGGTCAGCGTAGCGCACCGCCATCCCCAGGTCGTGGAGGACCATGACGACGGTGATGCCGCGCCTGCGCTGGAGGTCGGTGACGGTCTCGAGGACCTCGATCTGATGGGCGACGTCGAGGTAGGTCGTCGGTTCGTCGAGGAGGAGGACCTCGGGGGCCTGAGCGAGCGTGAGTGCGATCCACGCGCGCTGGCGCTGTCCTCCGGAGAGGGTGCCGAGAGGACGTTCGGACAGGTCGGTCAGCCCGGTCGCCGCCAAGGCCTCCCGGACGACCCGTTCATCGGCCTCCGACCACTGGTCGTACCAGCGTCGGTGCGGGTCGCGGCCGCGGGAGACGAGATCGATGACCGGCAGGTTCTCCGGTGCCTCCGGGGACTGAGGCAGAAGCGCGACGTCCTTCGCGTACTCCCGTGGCCTGCGTTCCCCGATGTCCCTCCCCTCCCGGTGGATGCCGCCGGTGCGCTCCTGGAGTCGGGAGAGCGTGCGCAGAAGCGTCGACTTCCCGCAGCCGTTGGGACCGACGATCGCCGTCGTCGACGCGGCGGGGATGTCGAGGCTGAGGTCGTGGAGGATGGTGCGCCCGCCGAGGCTGACGCGCACGTCGGTGAGGTGGAAGGCCGAGCTCATCGGACGGAGTCCTTTCCCTGGCGGACGAGGAGCCAGATGAGGAAGGGGGCGCCGATGATCGCGGTGATCGCGCCCGTGGGCAGGAGGATGGGAGAGGCGATGGTGCGGGCGACGAGGTCGCTGGCGACGACGATGCCGGCCCCGATGAGCGCCGAGGTGAACAGCGGCGGTCGCGCGGCACCGGTCGCCCGGTGGGCGATGTGGGGCGCGACGAGGGCGACGAAGCCGATCGGCCCGGCGACAGCGGCGGCGATGGAGGCGAGGACGACGGAGACGAGGAGCAGGCCGCTGCGGGTCCCGCGGACGTCCTGACCGAGCGCGGAGGCGAGGTCGGTGCCGAGGTGGAGTGCGGGCAGGCGGGTGGAGAGCGGAACGAGGACGGCGCCGACGATGCCGAGGGTGACCGCAGCGAGGACGACTTCGATGGGCCCGCGCCCGTTGAGGGAACCGGCGAGCCACACGTTCGCCCGGGCGGCATCGCTGATGTTCGCTGTGATGAGCATCCAGCTCGTCAGTCCCCCGAAGAGCGCCGAGGTGCCGACGCCGATGAGAAGCATCTGGAGTCCCCCGGTGGTGTCATAGCGTCGAAGCAACACTCCCGGTCGGCGGGGGTCTGATCGGTGGAGTGTGCAGATGGCGCGGGTGGGGTTGTCGTTCAGCGACAGGTCGGAGATCTCGGCGGCCTCGAAAGCGGGCTGGTCGGTGCGGAGGATCGCCCGTCACCTGGGGCGTTGCCCGTCGGTGATCTCGCGGGAGCTTCACCGGAACTCGACGAAGACCCGCGGCTACCAGGCCGTGACCGCAGACGTCAGAGCGCAGCGTCGGCGAGCTCGCCCGCAGCAGCGGAAGGTCGCGGGGGATCCGGTGCTGCAGGCGAGGGTGGACGCCGACCTGGCCGCGTCCTGGACGCCGAACGAGATAGCGGGCCGGTTGCGTCTGGAGGCGACAGACCCGACCGTTGAACGCATGGCGAACTCTCCTGACGCACGCGGCCGAACCGTCTCCGGTGAGGCTATCTACCAGTACATCTACGCAATCCCGAAGGGTGAGCTCGCCCGCAAGGGCATCTTCCTGCAGTCCAAGCGGACCAAGCGCCGACCACGTACGACCGGGCGGACGCGCGGTGGCCCAATCGTAGGTATGGTCCCGATCGCGGAGCGAGGTGAGGACGCCGCCCAGCGTCGGGTGCCGGGGCACTGGGAGGGTGACCTGATCATCGGGAAGAACGGCACCTCGTGCGCGGCGACGCTGGTGGAGCGGATGAGCGGGTTCACCGGGCTGCTGGCCCTGCCCTCGAAACACGCCGAGCCAACCGCTGACGCGGTCATCGAGTTTTTCAACGACCTGCCCGAGATGATGAAGGCATCGTTGGCGTGGGACCAGGGCAGCGAGATGGCCCAGCACGCGAAGGTCTCCCTGGCCACGGCGATGCCGGTCTACTTCGCCGATCCCCACTCGCCCTGGCAGAGGCCCAGCAACGAGAACACGAACCGGCTCTACCGGGAGTATCTGCCCAAGGGCACGGTGATCCCCGATCACCAGCCCTACCTCACCACCATCGCCGAGGAGATCAACAATCGACCCCGCCGCCGACTGGGCTATCTCACGCCCACCGAGGCATTCGCTCGACTGCTCGCCGGCGAGCCCCATGTTGCTTCGACGCCTTGACATCGCCCCCGCCGGCGGCCAGGCGCAGGATCGCCGCGACCGTGAGCGCGGCGGCGAGACCGCCGAGCAGCGCGGCCGCCGAGGTGCCGAGGCCGTGGAGGAGGGTCGACATGCCTGACGCCGTCGGACCGGTTCCGCCGAGCACGATGACGGCCACCGCGCCGGTTCCGGCACCTGCGGTGACGCCGAGGAGGTCGGGGCTGGCGAGGCCGTTGCGGGTCGTCGTCTGGACGATCGCCCCGGAGAGGGCGAGCATCGCCCCGACGAGGATGCCGAGCACCGTGCGGGTCAGGCGCAGGGTGAGGACGATGAGCTGCTCCTGCTCTGTGCCGCCGCCTGTGAGGACTGCGAGCACCCGATCGGGGCGAAGCGACATCTCTCCCGCGCCGAGGGAGAGCACTGCCAGGACCACGGTGCTTATCGCCGCGATGAGCGTGACGAACAGCGTCCGCGGCGACCACCGGAGGGACACCGCGCCGATGCGCAGCGTCCGCGGTGCCGAGAGCGTCGAGGTGGTCATGGCCGCCTCCTGTAGAGCCTGATGACGAGGATGAGGAAGACCGGCCCGCCGATGATGCCGAGGACGATGCCGACCGGCAGCTCTGCAGGGGCCACGAGCAGGCGGCCGAGGACATCGGCGGCGAGGACGAGGGCGGCGCCGAGCACCGCCGACAGCGGCAGGAGCCGACCGTGGGCGGGTCCGACGATCCCCCGGGCGATGTGCGGGGCGACGAGGCCGACGAACCCGAGCGAACCGACGAGAGCGGTCGCCCCGCCGACGAGCAGCGTGACGCTGAGCAGGCCCGCGATCTGAACGGGCAGGAGCCTGCGGCCCAGCGATCGGGCCATGTCGGAGCCGAGGGCGAGAGCGTCGAGGGACCGCGACTGCGCGGCGGCGAGGATGGCGCCGGCGATCATCAGCGGGGTGACAAGGCTGAGTGAGTCGAGTCCCCGACTGCCCGCCAGCGAGCCGACGGTCCAGAAGCGGTAGACGTCGAGGGCTGCCTGGTCGAGGAGGAGGACGACTCCGCTGATCGCCCCGAGGAGCGCGGACACGGCAGCACCGGCGAGGACGAGTGAGGCAGGAGAGGCGTCCCGGCGGCGGTTGGCGACGACCCCGATGACGAGGACGACGGCGGCTCCGAGACCGGCGCCGAGGTAGGCCGACCAGAGATACTCCGCCGGTGTGGCGAGCCCGAGGACGGCGATGCTGAGCACCACGGCCAGCGACGCTCCGGCTGTGACTCCGAGCAGCCCGGGATCGGCGAGCGGATTGCGGGTGTGACCCTGGATGACGACTCCTGCGGCTGCGAGGGCGGCCCCGCCGAACAGTCCGAAGAGGGTACGCGGGACCCGCTGCTCCCACACGATGGCCGAAGCCTCGGCGGTGCCCTGACCGAACAGCGCCGAGGCGACGGCGGCGACATCGAGAGAGCGTGATCCGACGAGGACGCTGAGTCCGACGATGACCACCACGCCGAGGACGGCGAGCCCGAGCGGCCCGCCGCCTCGGCGATGGCGACGCGATGCTGGTGCAGGAGCGAGTGCGGTCGCGGTCAAAGCGTCTTGAGGAGCTGTTCGATGATGCCGAGGTTGTGGTCGGCCGTCAGCGCGGCTCCCTCGTGGGTCTGCTTGTCGGAGCGGATGACGTTGTCGGCCTTGACCGCGGGCAGCTGCTGGTAGAGGCTGTTGTCCTGGAACTGCGACCAGACCTGCCTGTCGTTGACGAGGGCGATGATCGCGTCGGCGTCCTCGAACTTCTCGAGCGTCTGCTCGATGCTGTAGGAGACCTCCTTGCCGTCGATCGCGTCCTGGAAGGACTTCGCCGGGGTGGCCCCGAGGTCGCGCAGGTTCGACGAGAGCAGACGGTTCGGGCGAACTTCGAGGCTCTCCTCGTTGTAGCTGAGCGGGACGAACGTGTTCGAAGTCAGTTCCTCCGCATAGTCCTTCTTCAGGGCGGCGACGCGCTCGTCGTAGCCGGCGATGAGCTCCTTCGCACGATCCTCGGTGCCGGTGGCGGCGGCGACGAGTTCGAGGTCCTCCTGCCAGGTGCTCGTGCTCTGGTCGCCGATCGCGATGACCGGGGCGATGGCTTCGAGCTCGGCGCGGATCGGCTCGACGTCCTCGGCCCGGGAGCCGATGAGGTCGGGGGCGGCGCCGATGATCGCCTCGAGGTTGATCTCGTCGTCGAGGAACAGCTCCTTGGCCCCGTCCTTCTTGGCCGCCTCGAGCTCATCGCTGACCGGGGACTCGAGATCGAGGGCGCCTTCCTCCTCGTAGGGGAAGCCGGTGAGCGGCAGACCGAGCGAGAGGACGATGTCGAGGTCGCGGCGGCCCTCGAGGACGACGACGGAGTCGATCTCCTTGGGCACCGACACCGTGCCGAGCGACGTCTCCACTGTGCGGGTGCCACCCGAAGTGGAGTCGGATCCGGAGGCGCCGGCGGTGGCAGTGCAGCCGGCGAGGAGGGCGGGGACCAGGGCGAGAGCGGCGAGCAGCCGCGGTGTTGTAGTCATGAAAGTTACCCTAACCTTATCCAGTCGACTGTAAAGATGACGCAGGTCACAGCTACCGTTGAATGGGAAAGGGCCGGACAAGGACGATTGTCAGGGCCGACTGTCACCGCCGGCGGCAGGTGAGTCGGTGCGGCAGTGGCAGGCCGGGCTGTCGGAGGCGCTCTCCCGATTCCCCACGACGGCGGCGAAGGAGGGGCAAGACGACGACAGCGGGCATGTCGGAGGCAGAGACATGCCCGCTGTCGTCATACGGGATCGGTGAGGGGTCGGTCTGCGACGGACCGAACGGCGGTCAGGGTTCCTCAGATGTGAGGGGAGTCACGCGGGAGTGCGGCGTCAGCCGACCTTCGTCAGCCAGCGGACAGGAGCACCCTCACCGGCGTGGCGGAAGGCGTCGAGCTCTTCGTCCCAGGCTTCGCCGAGGGCGAGGGCCATTTCATGGGCGAGCTTCGCGGGGTCGCCGCCGGCGCGTTCCATGACCGAGCGGATGCGGTCTTCGGGGACGAGGATGTTGCCGACGGAATCGGTGACCGCGTGGTAGATGCCGAGGTCGGGCGTGTGGCTCCAGCGTCCGCCGTCGACTCCGGCGGAGGGTTCCTCGGTGACCTCATAGCGCAGCGAGTCCCACCCGCGCAGTGCGGAGGCGATGCGGGAGCCGGAGCCTGCGGGCGCACGCCAGCAGACCTCGGCGCGCACAAGGCCGGGCGCTGCCGGCTGGGGTGTCCAGTCGAAGCGCGCCTGCGCACCGATCGCCCCGCCCGCTGCCCATTCGATGTGCGGGCAGAGCGCGCGAGGTGCTGAGTGGACGAAGAGTACGCCCTGTGTCATATCCATTTGTGTGCCTCCTGACTCGGATACGTCTTCCCCTACGATCCGAAAGGAGGTACACGGCTCATGATAGTCGACGATGCCCTGCGAGCCAAGCACCGAAATGCCGTCTCACCTGGGTTCTTGTTCGTCGTGCCCCCGGTCGGACTTGAACCGACGACCAAAGAATTATGAGTTCCCTGCTCTGACCAGCTGAGCTACGGGGGCGAGCCGAGACCAGAGTAGCACCGGAGGTCGCCCGCCTCCCATTCCCATGTCGTCGACCGTGGTGTCGCCTCAGCCCGCCGAGGCGGTCGGTGAGATCCGCGTGAGCACGCTCCTCGCGGCGTCGACGCACGTGTAGCGTTCGGTCGTGATGTAGACGTCGTAGACCGTCTGCCCGTCGCTGCCGGGATCGTTGCGCTTCGAAGCGGCGACGAGCCCCGACCAGTCGGGACCGACGACGACGACTCCGTGCTCGTTGCGCATCGGGTCGGAGGCGTCGACGACTCCCCCGCGTACGCCCGGGACCGGCGGGGTGGTGAAGCCGCCGGAGAACATCGCGGTGAGTCCGACAGTGTCGCGGATGCGCTCGTACCGGTCGTAGGTCGCCTGGGAGAAGGTCGTCTCCTCACCGAAGACGCCGAGGGCGATCGTCGCCGCCCCCGAGGCCAGGGCGCGCTCCTCGAGCGCGGCGATCTGGGCGATGAGGAGTTCGCGGTTCATCACCAGGGGTTCGCGTCGCAGACCCTGGGCGATCGAGTACGGGGTGCCCAGCGCCGGAAGGTTGCGCGAATGGTGGTCTGCCAGACCGTCCTCGGCAGGCGGGGGCACGGGGGTCGGTTCACGGGTGGCGCGGCCGAAGTAGGGCCCGGACATGAAGCGCGCCCCGAGCGCACGCACACGGTCGAGATCGTCCTCGGTCGTCACCCCCTCGGCGAGGATGACGGCACCGGTGCGCTCGAGGTGGGCATGGAGGAGCCGGTTGAGCTCGGCGAGCTGGGCGTTGCACTCGACCGTGAGGACGTCGGGGTGGAGACCGACGACGGAGGGATTGACGAGCGGAACGAACGAGGTGCTGCGCAGATCCGGTCCGACCGAGGACATCCCGACGCCCCAGCCCATGGAGCGGGCCTGTCGCACCGAGCGGAGCACCGAAGCGGGCGAGGACGAGACCCGGGAGGCATCGAGCTGGAGGATGACGGAACGGTCCGGCGCCGTCGTGCGGTCCTCGAGAGTGGCGAAGGACTCCTCCTCGGCGTGGAGGAAGAGACGGTTTGAGTTCGGCAAGCCCGCTCCTTCGGCGGTGCGCAGAGCGGTGTCGCGCATCGACGCGTCGAGGTCGCCGATCATCGGCGAGGCATGCATCGCGCGGCGCAGGTTCTCCGATTCGGCATGGCCGAGCGCAGGGTCGCCGACGGGCGCCTGGAGGACCTGATAGCCGATGGTGTCGAAGGTGAAGGCATCGACGACCGGTGCGAAGCGGGTCTCGATCCCTCCGGAGCGCACCAGCTCCTCAAGGTCGAGGTCCTCATCCTTCACCGTCTGCACCACCGTCTGTCCTTCCATGTGGGAACTCGCGTTCACAGTCTTCCACATGACAGATGAGTCGGCTGTTGCGATTCGGGAACATTATTGCGCTCAGAGCTGAGGACGCCGCCCCCGCCTGACCTCGGCGATTCCCACGAATCCGGCACTGATGACGACAACAGCGATTGCCGCGAAGGCGACGACGATCCCCCGGCTCCAGTCGCCTCCGGCCACGGCGGCGAAGGCGAGGGCGGTGATGATCGCCAGGCCCATCGAGGTGCCGATGCGCTGCCCCGTCTGGAGCACTCCGCCGGCGGATCCGGCGTAGCGCAGCGGCACCTCCTGGAGGGTGAGCGTCTGGTTGGGACTGATGACCATGCCCTGGGCGATGCCGACGAAGCTGAGGGTGAGCAGCATCCACCATTCGCTGCCGATGCCATTGGCGAGGAGGACGACGACGGCGACCGTGGAGACGAGGCCGAGAAGGCAGGTGACGATGCCCCAGACGACGAGTTTGCGCCCGATCTGGAAGACGAACCGGCCGGAGACGTCGGCGGAGACCGCGGAGAGCAGAGCCGCGGGAAGACCCATGAGACCGGCGGCGAGGGCCGTGTGTCCGAGTCCCTGCTGCATGTACATGGCCACGAGCACCCACACGCTCGTCACGCCCATGAAGTAGAGGGTGATGATGACCGCGCCGCTGCTGAAGCTGCGGATCCGGAAGAGATCGAGGTCGACCATAGGTGTGCGTCCGCGCGCGGCGTAGCTCCGCTCCCACCGGGTCCACGACCAGATGACTCCGAGCCCGATCGGCAGCGCGAGCCAGACGTACCAGCCGAGCATGCCCTCGACGAACGGGAGGAGGACGAGGAGGACGCCGAGGCCAAGCAGCATGGTGCCGATGGGGTCGAGGTCGTGACGCGCGCGTCCGCGCCCGCCGGTCGCAGGCTCGACCGTAGCCTTGGGCGCAGTGCGCTCATCGGCGGCGACCTGGTCGGGAGCCGGATCCGATTGGGCGATCGGGTGCCAGGCCGTGTCCGGCAGCCACGCCCGGGCGAGGAGGGCGGCGACGATCGCGATGGGGACGTTGACGAGGAACGATGCCCGCCATCCCCAGTCGAGCCCGAAGACGGCGATGAACACGCCGCCGAGAACGGGCCCGATCGCCACGGAGAGTCCGACGATCGTGCCCATGAGCCCGAACGCCCGTCCCCGCTGCGGACCCTGGAAGTACTGCTGGAGGAGACCGACGACCTGCGGATTGAGCAGGCCCGAGCCGAAGCCCATGAGGACGCGGGCGATGTTGAGCGTGAGCGGGTCAGGCGCGAGCCCGGCCACCAAGGACGAGATTCCGAAGAGACTGACGCCGGCGATGAAGAGCTGGGCGCGGCCGAAGACGTCGCCAGCCCGTCCGGCGGCGACGAGGACGACGCCGAAGGACAGTGCGTAGCCGGTGAGCACCCATTGGAGCGCAGAAGACGAGGCACCGAGGTCCTGCCCGATCGCCGAGAGCACGACGTTGATGATCGACACCGACAGCAGCGACATGAAGAGCGGGACGAGAGAGATGAGGAGGATCCGCTTCTGCACCTGGGTCATCTCGCCGCCGGCCACCGCATCCACGCTCCTTCACGTCATCGTCTCTGCCTGCGATGATAGCCCCTGGTGACACGACGGGGCCCGCAGCGTCCGACTCACGGGCCGAGGCCGCGCAGGCGACTCAGATCGGATAACCGGTGACCGGTCCCTCCCAGTTCGGCTTCCAGCCGAGAGCCGGAGCGACGTGCTCGGCGAAGGACTGGAGGACGTGGAGGTTGTAGTCGACGCCGATCTGGCTGGGGATCGTGAGCATCACCGTGTCGGCCGCTTCGATCGCGGGGTCGGCCTTGAGCTGATCGATGAGGACGTCGGGTGCCGCGGCGTAGGTCTTGCCGAACGTCGAGCGCATGTCGTCGATGATGCCGATCTGGTCGCCGTCCGCGCTCGAGCGCCGCCCGAAGTAGAGGTCGTCGAGGTCGGTCGTGATCGGGAAGATGCTCCGGCTCACGGACACCCGTGGTGTCCAGTCGTGGCCGGCCTCCTGCCAGGCGTCGCGGAACCTGTCGATCTGGGCACGCTGGAGGTCCCCGAAGGACTCACCGGTCGCCTCGGTGAGCAGGGTCGAGCTCATGAGATTGACGCCCTGCGCGGCAGCCCACTCCCCGGTCGCCGCCGTGCCCGCGCCCCACCAGATCCGCTTGTCGAGACCCGGTGCGAAGGGTTCGATCGCGAGGCGCGCGCCGGGACCGTACTGGGCGGGATCAGCCGGCGCGACCTTCTCCCCGCGGACTGCGTCCATGAACTTCCCGAACTTCGCCCGGGCGATCGTCGCACCCTTGGCGTCCTCGGCGTCGAGGTAGCCGAAGGCCTCCCAGCCGCGTTCGGCGGGTTCCGGTGATCCCCGGCTCACCCCGATCGCCACTCGACCGTCGGAGAGGAGGTCGAGGGCCGCGGACTCCTCGGCGAGGTAGAGCGGGTTCTCATACCGCATGTCGATGACGCCGGTGCCGACCTCGATGTGCTTCGTCTTCGCGGCGATTGCGCTGAGGACCGGAATCGGGGCGGCCGCCTGCTTCGCGAAATGATGGACGCGGAAGTATGCGCCGTTGACGCCGATCTCATCGGCGCCGACGCCGATCTCGACGGCCTGCTGGAGCGCTTCCTTCGCGCCGTAGTCGCCGGGGGCCGCACCTGGTCCGTAGTGGCCGAAACTGAGGAATCCGAATGCCTTCATGCTCATGGCAACCTGGTTGAGAGATCAATTATTCCGGCGCATCGGACCGCCAGCCCACCCAGAGGAGTCGCACGGTCGCGGGCTATAGGACAGAAAGTGTGTCTCGGATCAGGCTCGTGCCCAGCAATCCCAACGGCAATACCCGGTTTGCTTAGCTGATCGGGCTTAGCATCGATGGGGTGCTTGCAATCGACGTACATGCGTGATCTGTCAAACAAGGCTGAAGAAGAACGGCACGACCAGTGCTGGTACACCGAGGTACCGGTGCCCGAACTGCGGGGCCAGCAGCACCGGTACACGGGCCGTATCGACACGAAGAACCGAGCTGCGGGTCTTCCTCGACTGGCTACTCGGTCCCGCACCACAGACGGCTGTCGATCACTTCGGGTCGACCCGAACCTTCCGCCGCCGCACTCAATGGTGCTGGCGAATCGCCCCGACCGTGTCAGCGACTGGGGAGATCCATGACCAGATCATGCTCGATGGCACCTATTTCAACGGGTGGTGCGTCCTCATCGCCTACACCGGGGAGAAGGTCATTCACTGGCAGTGGTGTGATCGGGAGAAGACCGCGTCCTGGACGGCGTTGATCGCCCGTATCCCTGCCCCGAGATACGCCGTCGTCGATGGCAACGGTCCTTTGACCACTGTGATCGAGACGCTGTGGCCAGATACCCGCATCCAACGGTGTTTCTTCCATATCCGGCAGGCCGGACACCGGCACCTGACCCGGAATCCGAGCTTGCCGGCCAACCAGGAACTGTTGCGCCTGTACCAGGCGCTGCCGCGGGTTGACTCCCGCGATCAAGCAGCAGCGTGGTTGGCGGCGTTCGCGTCGTGGGAGGCGAAGTGGTCAAGGTTCCTCAAACACCGCACCAGGGCCAAAGACGCTGGTGCGAGGCCGGCGCATGTCCGTCGTGGACAGTCGTGGTGGTACACGCATCTGCGGACCCGTCGAGCGTATTTCTTCCTCTCACGGATCATCGCGAAAGGACACTTGTTCACCTGGTTGGATGCCGCTGACGAGGGTATCGAGCTCGCGCGGACGACGAACGCGTTAGAAGGCGGGATCAATGCGGGCATCAAAGGACTGCTGCGGGCACACCGCGGGTTGAGTGAGGGGCATGCCCGGCGTGGGGTGGACTGGTTCCTCTTCGAGAGGTCTCATCAGGCCGGGACGGGGTGGTCCTTGGTCGGGCCGGAGCATTGGGCACCGCCGAAGCGTGTGCGTGCTCCTCGTGAGGAGCCGATCGGACCGGTGGAGTACGGGACAGGGTTCTCGTGGGAAGACGGCATCGGCATCCAGAAGGGGTGGGGAGGACGACGCGGGTGACGCGCCCGGAAAAGACACACTTTCTGTCCTATAACCCACGGTCGCCGGGTACGACGAAGGCCCCGTCGCGGACGACGGGGCCTTCTCCTGCTCCCCCGGCTGGGCTCGAACCAGCGACCCTTCGATTAACAGTCGAATGCTCTGCCAACTGAGCTACGGAGGAATGTGGCAGTGACCTGCGCACGAGAAAACAGCATAGCAAAGGTCGTCCCGGCTGAGCAAAGCCGGCGACTGTGCATTGGCTCACATGCTCGTCGGCGACCGGACCGAGCTGTGTGCGCCGCCGGCTCACCCCACCTCGACGGGAGGGGAAACCGTACATTCACCTCCACCTGAGGGCTCGGCCGCCTACCGCCCTGTAACATCGGGGGTGATCCCCCGACGCGTCGCGGGAGAGACTCCGAGCCCGAATCCGACGGAAGCAGAACACGTGACCATTGTGGCCATCGCCCTCGCCGTGCTGGCAGCCGTGGCCCTCGCGTTCGGGGCCCTCTACCAGCACGACGCCGTCGCCGATCAGGACAATTCGCACGACGGTCTGAGCTGGGCGCATTTCAAGGAGCTCCTGAGCAATCGGAAGTGGCTGCTCGGTCTCTTCATCCTCGGCCTCGGCACGCTCGGGAACTTCCTCGCCCTCGCCCTCGCCCCGGTCATGGTCGTCCAGCCCATCGGCGCGTTCTCCCTCATCGTCTCCGTCCTCCTCGGCGTGCGCTATCGCGGTCTCAAGGTCAACCGCCGCCTCGTCCAGGCCGTGGTCTGGTGCACCCTCGGGGTCACCGTCTTCGTCGCGCTCTCGGCCACGACCGCGCGCACGCAGGTCCACCTCGGCGCGGATGCGATGCCGTTGGTGTGGATCACCGGGGTCATCGTCGTCCTCGGACTCATCATCATGGTCGCCTTCAGACGGGCCCCGCAGCTCGTCCTCATCACCGCCGCCGGTCTCCTCTTCGCCTGCGTGGCGACGAACGCCCACCTCGTCAGCGTCCAGTATCTGCGGGCGGGGATCGAGAACGTCACGTGGCAGAACATCGCAGCACTCGTCGCCGCCGCGGCCCTGGGCTCGTGGTTCGTCCAGAACTCGTACGCGGCCGGTCCCCCGGAGATGGTCATCGCCGGGCTCACCGTCGTCGACCCGATCGCCGCTGTCATCCTCGGCTCCGTCGTCCTCGGCGAGGCGAAGGAAGCTCCCTTGTGGCTGCTCATCATCATCACGATCACCGGATTGGTCGCGTGTCTCGGGGTCGTTGTATTGTCTCGGTATCATCCCGATGTCAGAGATCGCGAGAACGCGCGCCGGCA
Source organism: Brevibacterium sp. K72 (assembly GCF_050562175.1). Classification (NCBI taxonomy): domain Bacteria; kingdom Bacillati; phylum Actinomycetota; class Actinomycetes; order Micrococcales; family Brevibacteriaceae; genus Brevibacterium; species Brevibacterium sp. K72. The sequence continues at coordinate 2,805,716 of NZ_CP191582.1, read as the reverse complement.
GGCCCGCGAAGTACTGAACCTGGACGACACCGAGGAGAGTTGAACCCTGTCCGCACAATCGACCGCCCCCGCGCGCCGCATCCTCATCCCCACAGAGACCTATGCTCCTGAGGTCAACGGAGCGGCGAAGTTCGCCGAACGACTGGCAGCGGGCCTGGCCGCACGCGGCAACGACGTCCACGTCGCCTGCCCATCGGCCACCGGAACCCCGTCGGTGAGCGTCGAGAACGGCGTCACGGTCCACCGCCTCACCTCCCACAGGTGGATGCTCCACCCCACGTGGACGATCTGCATGCCGTGGGAGACGAAACCCGAGATCGCCCGCCTCCTCGACACCCTCCGCCCCGACGTCGTCCACACGCAGGCGCACTTCGTCATCGGACGCTACGCGTTCTCCGAATCGATCCGCCGCGGCATCCCCGTCGTTGCGACCAACCACTTCATGCCGGAGAACGTCCGCCCCTACCTCCGCGTGCCCAGACCCCTCGTCGACGGCGGCACCGCCATGGCCTGGTGGGATCTGCGCCGGAAGTTCCAGTCCGCTGACTTCATCACCGTGCCCACCCAGCTCGCGGCAGACCTCCTCACGCAGAACGGATTCACCTCCCCCATCCGCGCCGTGTCCTGCGGCATCGACCTCGAACGCTTCTCCCACCTCCAGGAGGAGGACCACGCACCGGGCATCGGCGACGGCGACGCTCCTCGCGTCCTCTTCGTCGGCCGCCTCTCCGCGGAGAAGCACGCCGACGACATCGTCCGGGCCGTGGCGAAGACCGACCCCGCCCTCGGACTCGAAGCCGACATCGTCGGCGGCGGTGACCAGGAGGAGCCGCTCAAGGCGCTTGCCGCCGAACTCGGCATCGCCGATCGCATCCACGTCCTCGGCAAGGTCAGCGACGCAGAGCTCATGGACGCCTACGCCCGCTGCACGTTCTTCTGCATGCCCTCGACCGCGGAACTCCAGTCGATCGCGACCCTTGAGGCGCTTGCCTCACGCAAACCCGTCGTCCTCGCCGATGCCGTGGCCCTGCCCCACCTCGTGCGCGACGGCGTCAACGGCTACCTCTTCCCACCGCGCGACATCGACGCCCTCGCCGACCGCTTCACCCGCCTGTGCACGCAGTCGGAGGCGGAACGGGAGGCGATGTCCCGGGCCTCCCTCGACGTCGTCGCCGTCCACGACATCGAATACACCCTCGACACGTTCGAATCGATCTACGCCGACGTCATCGACGGCACGGTCGACTCAGCGGCCTGAGGCCACAGCCAGCGGCGGGCACAGCGCAGCGGCTCAGAGGTCAGGCGCGCTCCCGGTCGGCACCGTCGCCGCATCCGTCGGCGGAAGGAACACGCTCGGCTCCCGGCGCAGGTGCGCGAAGTCGATGCCGTCGACGAGGTCGTCAAGCGACGACCAGGGCCGTTGCCCGAGAACCTCTCCCCCGGCGGAGTCCCCGCCGAGGGAGTGCCACACCCATTCGAAGACATCCGCGGGCTTCCAGCCGAGGGCCGAGAGCTGCTCATACGTCACTGCTCCGTCGCGCTTGGCCAGCCTGGCCCCCGATTCCCCGAGGACGAGGGGGACGTGGAGCCACGACTGCTCGCCTGCACCGAGGAGGCGCCCGAGATGTGCCTGCCGCGGTGCCGAAGAGGCAAGGTCGTCACCGCGGAGGACCTCGTCGACGCCGCTGGCCGCATCGTCGACGACGACGGTGAGGTTGTAGGCGAAGACTCCGTCACCCCGGCGCAGGACGAAGTCGTCGACGGGCGCGGTGATCGTCCCGAGGAGTCCGTCGGGGACCGTGATCTCCGTATTCTCCGTGCGCAGCCGCAGCGCCGGCTGCCGGCCTGCGGCGGCAAGTTCCGCGCGTCGACGCTCCCGGTCCCCCTCGCCGAGGCGGCGGCACGTTCCCGGGTACGCCCCCGGCGGGGCGTGCGGAGCCGAGGGCGCCTGCTGGATGTCCCGGCGCGAGCAGTAGCACTCGTAGACGAGCCCCGCCTCGGCGAGGCTGCCGATCGCGTCAGCGTAGACGTCGAGCCTCTCGGACTGGACGAGCGGGGTCTCATCGGGGACGACGCCGAGTTCCCTGAAGACCTGCAGCTGCGAGGCGGCCGCCCCCGCCCGGACCCTGTCGAGGTCCTCGATGCGCCAGAGGAACCGCCGTCCCGTCTGCCTGGCCCGCGCGTGGGCGAGGAGTCCGGTGCGGATGTTGCCGAGGTGGAGGTCGCCGCTCGGGCTCGGTGCGAACCGGCCGGCGCCCCTCACTTCTCAGACACGAGGTCGGCGTACTGCGGGAACCGCTGAAGGTAGTCGATGACGTAGGTGCACGTGGGCACGATCCGCCCGCCCTCGGCGCGGATCTCGTCGAGGGCGTGGGTGACGAGGGTGCGGGCGAATCCGCGACGGGAGAAGTCCTCGGAGATGATCGTGTGCTGAAGCTCGAGGGTCGACCCATCGACGACCCGGTAGGCGAGGAACCCCACGAACGCCTCGTCGTCAGAGGTGAAGAGTTCGAAGCGGTCCCGGTCGCGGTTGCGTCGCATCGTCACCGGGGTGGTGCTGAGTTCGGGTTCCATCTGCACTTCCTCATCATCGCACGGGCGCAGTCGTGAGCCCTTCGCCCTCGACATCGGCCGTGGTCTTGCGCTGCAGCCGTCTCTCCAGCCACCGAGCGAAGCCGGCGACGATCATGTTGATGACGATGAAGAGGGCGGCACCGACGATGAACGTCGGCAGGAGGTTATTGTACTCGCGGCCGATGAGGTTGACCTGGTAGAGAAGGTCCTGATAGGTGACGATGAAGCCGAGTGCGGAGTCCTTGAGGAGGACGACGACCTGGGCGATGATCGTCGGCATCATCGCCCGCAGCGCCTGCGGCATGAGGACGAGGCTCATCACCTGACCGGGACGCAGACCGATGGCCATCGCCGCCTCCCGCTGGCCCTTGGGCACAGCGAGGATGCCGGCGCGGATGATCTCCGCGAGCACCATGCCGTTGTAGAGGGTGAGGCCGATGACGACGGACCAGAACGGACCGATCGTGTTCCCAAAGAGGAGGAAGGTCGCGAAGATGAGGAGGAGGACGGGCACGCCGCGGAAGAACTCGAGGACGATCGTCGCAGGCACGGAGATGATGCGCTTGGGTGAGAGCCGCAGGAGGGCGAAGACGACTCCGACGGCCAGCGCCAGCACCGAGGCGACGACGGCGACCTTGAGGGTCGCGAGCATGCCCTCGAGGAGGACGAGCTGGATCTGCGCGAACGTGAACGGGTACCACTTGTCGGCTTCGAGCTGTCCGGCGTCCGCGAACTTCCAGATGACGAACGCGACGATGCCGGCAAGCACGATCGTCGAGACGATGGAGAGGACGATGTTGTTGCGGCGGGCCTTGGGGCCGGGCGCGTCGAAGAGGACCGCTGTCGGTGCGCTCATCGCAGGATCACCAGCTTCCGCTCGAGGTAGGAGAAGATGCGGCCGAGGATGAGGGCCAGGACGAGGTAGGCGACGGCCGTGCCGAAGAGGATGGGGATGACGAGGTCCCCGCGCAGCTCGATCGCGTTGCGCATCGCCGAGATGAGCTCGCGGTTGTTGAACGCCGAGGCGATCGAGGTGTTCTTGAGCATCGCGATGACGACGCTGCCGAGCGGCGGGATGACGGTGCGGAACGCCTGCGGGAGGATGACCTCGCTCAGCGTCTGGTTGAAGGTCAGTCCGATCGCCCGTGCGGCTTCGGCCTGACCGACCGGGATGGTGGCGATGCCGGCCTTGAGCGTCTCGGCGACGAAGCACGCGGTGTAGGCGGTGAGCGCGATCGTCGCGTAGACGAAGGAGTTGAACGAGCTCGAGCTGCCGAAGCGGATGTCGAGGAAGGGCAGGCCGAAGGCGCAGAAGAACATCACCAGCGTCAGCGGCGTGTTCCTCACGACGTTGATGTACGTCGAGGCCGCGATCCGAAGCACCGGTGTCGGCGAGACCCGCATCGCTGCCAGTATCGTTCCGAGCACAAGTGAGCCGACCAGGGCGACGGTGAAGAGCTTGACCGTGCCCCACACGCCGGAGCCGAAGAGCTCGAGGAGCTGGACGAAATCCATCCCGGGTTCCTTAATCGATGCGAGGGCACCCTCAGGCGCCCTCGCATCGCATCATCAAGCGGACAGGTCAGTAACGGTCGACCTCAGGCATCTGCACTCCCTCGGACGAACCGAGAGTGTATTCGAAGCCCTTCTTCCAGTCGCCGTCCTCCATGCTCTTCTCCACGGCGTCGTTGACCGCGTTGCGCAGCGCCGTATCGCCCTTGGGCAGGCCGATGCCGTAGGGCTCCTCGCTGAACGGCTTTCCGACGACCTTGAGCTCGCCCTCGTTCTGGGCGGCATAGCCGCGGAGGATCGCGTCATCGGTCGTCACCGCATCGACCGCGCCCGACTGGAGGTCGGTGACGCACTTCGAGTAGGTGTCGTACGTGACGAGCTCGGCGTCCGTGTACTTGTCCTGGATGTTCTGGGCCGGCGTCGACCCGTCGACGGAGCAGACCTTCTTGCCCGCGAGGTCCTCGGGTCCCGCGATGTCGGAGTCGGCCTTGACGAGCAGGTCCTGACCGGCGACGTAGTACGGTCCGGCGAAGTCGACGACCTTCTTGCGCTCGTCGTTGATCGTGTAGGTCGCCACGACCATGTCGACGTTGCCCTGCTGGAGGAAGGGCTCACGGTTGGCCGACACCGTCTCGACGAAGTCGAGCTGATCGGGGGCGAAGCCGAGCTGCGCACCGACCATCTTCGCGATCTCGATGTCGAAACCCTCCGGGACGTCCGACCCGGCCTTGACGTTGCCGAGCCCGGGCTGGTCGAACTTGACGCCGACCTTGAGCGTGCCCGCGTCCTTCGCGGCCTGCCAGGTCTTCGAGTCCTTGACGTCGGCGTTCTCGTTGACGGGGTACTCGGGGGCCGCCGCCTGCGAACCGCCCTCGGCGGGGGCATCGGGGGTTCCGCCCTGACCGCAGCCGCTGAGGGCGAGCAGGCCGACCGCGACGGCGGCGATGGACACTCTGAGCTTCTTCATGGTTTCTCCTTGTGGTTCTCGTGCGGGACTGCGGGGTCAGTTGGTGAGGATCTTCGAAAGGAAGTCCTGCGCGCGGGCACTCTGCGGGTTGGTGAAGAACTCCTCGGGATCGGCGACCTCGACGATCTCGCCGTCGGCCATGAAGACCACCCGGTTGCCGGCCTTGCGGGCGAATCCCATCTCGTGGGTGACGACGACCATCGTCATCCCCTCCTTGGCGAGCTCGACCATGACGTCGAGGACCTCGTTGATCATCTCCGGGTCGAGGGCCGAAGTGGGCTCGTCGAAGAGCATGACCTTCGGCTTCATCGCCAATGCCCGGGCGATCGCGACACGCTGCTGCTGACCGCCGGAGAGCTGAGCGGGGTACTTGTCGGCCTGATGGGCGACGCCGACGCGCTCGAGCAGCGCCATCGCCTGCTTGTCGGCCTCGGACTTCTTGAGCTTGCGGACCTTGATCGGTCCGAGCGTGACGTTCTCGAGGATCGTCTTGTGGGCGAAGAGGTTGAAGGACTGGAACACCATGCCGACGTCCGAGCGCAGCTGGGCGAGCTCGGCTCCCTCGGCCGGGAGCTCCTCGCCCTCGATCGTGATCGACCCCGAGGTGATGGTCTCGAGTCGGTTGATCGTCCGGCACAGGGTCGACTTGCCCGAACCGGAGGGTCCGATGACGACGACGACCTCGCCCTCGTGGATGTCGAGGTCGATGTGCTTCAGCGCATGGAAGTCTCCGTAGTGCTTCTCGACGTCCGTCATCGAGACCAACGGCTGTGATTCAGCTCTCATGACCACCGATCTTAGTGAAAGACCAGCTCACAAGGTAATCCCCGGGTGTTCACAGGGGAATTGCAACCGACTTGTGACCTAGCTCGCATGGACGATGCGCTCGCCCTCCTCGCGGAGTTCGACCTTGCGGATCTTGCCCGACACCGTCATCGGGAAGGAGTCGCGGACTTCGACGTAGCGAGGGATCTTGAAGTGGGCGAGACGCCCGGCGGCGAACTCTCTGACGTCCTCGGCGGTGAGCGTGTCGTAGCCGTCCTTGAGGATCACCCATGCCATGAGCTCCTCACCGTACTTCTCGTCGGAGACGCCGATGACCTGGACGTCGCTGATCGCCGGATGCTGGTAGAGGAACTCCTCGATCTCGCGCGGGTAGACGTTCTCGCCGCCGCGGATGACCATGTCCTTGATCCGCCCGGAGATGTCGACGTAGCCGTCGTCGTCCATGATCGCGAGGTCCCCGGTGTGCATCCACCGGGCGCTGTCGATCGCCTCGGCGGTCTTCTCCGGTTCCTCCCAGTACCCGAGCATGACCGAGTAGCCGCGGGTGCACAGTTCGCCCTTCTGCCCGCGGGGCATGGTCTGGCCCGTCACCGGGTCGACGATCTTCACCTCGACGTGCGGCATCACCCTGCCGACGGTCTCCGTGCGGGCCTCGAGCGAATCGTCGACGCGGGTCATCGTCGAGACCGGGGAGGTCTCGGTCATCCCGTAGCAGATGGCGACCTCGGACATGTTCATGTCGTCGATGACGTGGCGCATGACCTCGACCGGGCAGGGGGAGCCGGCCATGATCCCGGTCCGCAGCGATGAGAGGTCGAAGTCGGAGAAGTCCGGCAGGCCGAGCTCGGCGATGAACATCGTCGGCACTCCGTAGAGGGAGGTCGCCTTCTCCTCGGCGACGGCAGTGAGACTCGCCGCCGGGTCGAATCCGGGTGAGGGCAGGACGATCGAGGCGCCGTGGCTGAGCGCGGCGAGGTTGCCCATGACCATGCCGAAGCAGTGGTAGTAGGGCACGGAGAGGACGACCGAGTCGTCGGGGGTGTAGGAGAGCAGCTCGGCGATGAAGTACCCGTTGTTGAGGATGTTGTGGTGGGAGAGGGTGACCCCCTTCGGGAAGCCCGTCGTCCCCGAGGTGTACTGGATGTTGATCGGATCGTCGGCCGAGAGCTCGCCGGCTGCCTGCTCGAGGCGCACCGCGTACTTCGCGCCGGGATCCTCCAGGAGGCTTCGGCCCTCGTCGAGCAGGCGCGCGAACGACTCGCGCTCCCCCACCGCCGTTTCTCCGATCAGCGCGGCGGGAACGGTGTCGATGAAGACGAGGTCGAGGTCGGGGACGGTGCCGGAGACCTCGGTGGCCAGCGCGTGGAAGTCCGTGTGAGGCGGGTTGAGGATCTGTGAGATGAGCAGCGTCATCCCCGACTGCCTGACGACGTATTCGAGCTCGTGCGCCCGATAGGAGGGGTTGACGTTGACGAGGATCGCGCCGATCTTCGCCGTCGCATACTGGACGAGCGCCCACTCCCCGACGTTCTGCGCCCAGATGCCCACCCGGTCGCCCTTGCGCACGCCGCGCTCAAGCAGCGCCGCGGCGAGGGCATCGGTGTCCCTGTCGAACTCGGCGTACGTCCAACGGCGATCGGAGCCGCGGTCGACGAGCGCGATCGCCTCGGGGTGTTCAGCGGCCGTGCGGCGGAAGTTCGCAGGGATCGTCTCGCCGAGCAGGGGGGCGTTCGAGGGGCCGGAGGAGTAGGAGAGTGCGGTCACGTCGGTGTGCTCCTTCGCAGGGGTCTAGTGTGATCCACTGCACAGTATTCCCTCTCCGTCCGTCTCGCAAAAGCTGAGGAGGAAATCCCGGCCGCTCGTGTCGTCGCCGTGGCCGATCTCCCCGACCGCTCCCACAGTGTCCACACGCCCGGAGTCGATGAGGACGAGGGTCTCGGCGAGGCTCGTGACGTCGGCGACATCGTGGGTGATGAGCAGTGCGCTGCGCCCACGCAGCACCTCCTTGAGGACGCGGCGCGTCTCGATGCGCACGTCGACGTCGAGGGCGGCCAGGGGTTCGTCGAGGAGGAGGAGGGCAGGATCGACGACGAGGGCGCGGGCGAGGGCGATGCGGGCGGCCTGTCCCCCGGACACGGCATCGGGTCGACGCCCCGCGCATTCCCCGACGCCGAGGCGGTCGAGCATGTCCGCGGCGTGTCGCCGTGCCAGCGCGGCCGGTTCACCGCGGGCGCGCAGTCCGTAGGCGACGTTGTCGAGCACGCTGAGGTGGGGGAAGAGCAGCGGGTTCTGGGCGAGATGGACGATGCCGCGGGCGTGGATGGGCGGCCACAGGCCCGCCGCGACGTCGAAGACGGTGGTCCCGCCGATCCGCAGAGAACCCGCAGCGGCCGGGAGCGCCCCGATGAGGATCTCGAAGAGACTCGTCTTGCCGGCGCCGTTGCGGCCGATGACCGCCGTCGTCGACCCGGCGGGCACGTCGACGGCGACATCGAGGCCGCGCTCGGGCAGGACCGCCCGGAGGCTGAGCGTACCGCGGTCAGTCGGAGGGTCGTCCCGCACTCTCGACGCATGGTCGGAGTCGTCTGCGGCGGGCAGGTCCGCCGGGGCTGCGCTGCGAGCACCGCCGCTCTCGGGTGCGGCGGCGTCCGTCCGGGCGGCTGCGCGCCGACGCAGGCGCGGCGCATGCGGCGAGCGGTAGGCGAGGACGATGATGACGAGCGCCGCGGCGACGAGGAGGAGCGAGAGGGCGATCGCCGACTGCGGATCGGACTCACGGACGAGATAAATCTGCAGCGGCATCGTCCGCGTCACCCCCGACAGGGAGCCGGCAAAGGTCAGGGTCGCCCCGAACTCCCCGAGCGACCGGGCGAAGCAGAGCACGGTTCCGGTGAGGATGCCGCTCCGAAGCATCGGGACGGTGATCGTCGCGAACACTCGGGCCGGCGTCGCACCGAGTTCGGCCGCCGCGAGCTCCCACCGCTGCCCGCGGGCGGCGACCGCGGTCTCGACGGACATGACCATGAACGGCAGGGAGACGAAGATCTGCGCGAACACGACGGCTGCGGTCGTGTAGGCGAGGCCGATGCCCGCCTCGGTGAGCAGCGACCCGAGATAGGCCGACCGCCCCCATGTGTAGAGCAGGGCGAGGCCGCTGACGACCGGGGGCAGGACGAGGGGCAGGAGGATGAGGGTGCGCAGGAGCCTCTGTCCGCGGAAGCGCGTCGTCGCGAGCAGGTAACCGAGCGGGAAGCCGATGAGGAGGCTGACGAGTGCCGCGATCGTCGAGGTGAGAAGGGAGAGTCCCATCGCCAGCAGGGATTCCGGCGCGGTGACGACCTCGCCGAGGTGGCCGAGGTCGATGCGTGCGACCATCCCGATGATGGGCACGAGGAGGAAGGCGACGCCGAGGGCTGCGGGGATCCACAGCCACCTCGGCGCCGCCGAATGACGGCGGGTGGGACGGCTCACGGGGTGGAGAACCCGGCGTCCTCGAGCAGCTTCACAGCCTCAGGCGACCGGAGGTAGCTGACGAACGCGTCCGCCTGCTCCTGGTTCTCGCTCGCCCTCACCCTGGCCGCCGGGTACCGGTTGACGACCTTCTCGGCCCCGTCGAGGTCGACCTGGTCGACGTCGCCGTCTGCGCGGGCGACGTCGGTGACGTAGACGATGCCCGCGTCGGCCTGGCCGGAGCTCACCTTGCCGAGGACATCGGTCACCGAGTTCTCCTCGCTCGCCGGGTCGAGGGTGACCCCGTTCTGCTGCGCCCACTTCTTCGTCGCCGCCCCGCACGGCACCTGGGGTGCGCAGACGACGAGGTCCGTGCCGGCGAGGTCCTGCGAGTCGGCGATCCGCTTCGGGTTGCCGGGGGCGACGGCGAGGGCGAGGGTGTTCGAGGCGAAGATCTCGGGCGTTCCGGTGAGCAGGTCGTCGCCTGCGAGGGTGTCCATCGTCTTCTCATCGGCGGTGGCGATGACATCGGCGGGAGCGCCCTCGCTGATCTGGGCGACGAGGTCGGAGGATCCGGCGAAGGAGAACGTCACGTCGGTGTTCGGCGCGGTCCTCTCGTATTCGGTCGCGATCTCCTCGAAGACCTCGGTGAGGGAGGCGGCGGCGAAGACGGTGAGCGTGGTCGGCTCCTCGGCCCGGTCCTCGCCCGAGGCACCGGTGGAACAGGCGGAGAGAGTGAGCAGGGCGACGATGCCCGCTGCGGTGGCAAGTCTCTTCATATCCCATTCATACCCGCAGATGCGGATTTTTCACCACATTCTGTCAGTATCTGAGATTTCGCTCCCGGTCGGTCGAGCGGAGTCACTCCTCGCCGACGGTGTCGATCCAGACCATCGTCGCCTTGACCGCGGCCGTGGCGAGGCTGCCGGGTTCGAGCTCGAGCTGACGGCACGCCTCGGCGGACATGAGGGAGACGACGCGGAAGGGACCGCACTGGAGGCTGACCTGGGCCATCACGCCGTCGATGACGACGTCGGTGACGAGTCCGGTGAAGCGGTTGCGGGCCGAGCTGCGCACATGGGTGGGATCGTCGAGGGATCCGGCGGAGTCCTGGGCCAGCGCGGCGAGTTCGGCGCCGTCGACGACCGAGCGGTTCGAGGCGTCCTTGTGCTGACGCAGGCGCCCGTCGCTGATCCAACGGCGAATGGTGTCGTCGCTGACGCCGAGGAAGCGGGCGGCGTCGCTGATGCGCAGCCGGGTCATTCGAGCGCTCCCACCCATTCGTCGTCGCCGTCGGAGAAGTACTGGTGCTTCCAGATCGCGACCTTGTCCTTGACCTCGTCGATGAGCTCTGCACACGCGGCGAACGCCTCCCGGCGGTGGGCGGAGGCGACGACGGCGGCCAGCGCCACGTCGCCGATGCGAAGCTCCCCGACCCGGTGGACGACGGAGATCCGCACCTCCGGGTGGGCTCTGGCAACGGCGGCGGCCACCTCGGCGAGCTGCTGGTCGGCGAGCGGATGGGATTCGTAGACGAGTCGTTCGACTCCCCTGCCCGAGTCGTGGTCGCGGATGATGCCGGAGAAGGTCACGGATGCTCCGGACGCCGCGGTGACGACCTCGGGAGCAAGCTCGTCGGTGCTGATCGGGGTCTCGACGATTCCGGTGCGGATCACGCTCATGCCGACCGCCTCCAGTCTCCGCTGCGGCCCCCGGACTTCTCGATGACCTTGATGTCGCCGATGACCGCCTGGTTGTCGACGGCTTTGATCATGTCGAAGATCGTCAGGGCCGCCACCGATGCCGCAGTGAGCGCCTCCATCTCGACGCCCGTCTTCGAGACGGTCTTCACCGCCGCAGTGATCCGCACGCTCGTCTCGTCGAGGGTGAAGTCGACGTCGACTCCGGTCAGGGGCAGCGGGTGGCAGAGGGGGATGAGGTCGCTCGTGCGCTTGGCACCCATGACAGCGGCGATGCGCGCGACCGGCAGGGCGTCGCCCTTGGGCAGTCCCGCCTCGGTGATGAGGGCGATGACCTCGGGGCGCGTCGTGATGAGCGCCGTCGCCACGGCGCGGCGCTTCGTCACGTCCTTGTCCCCGACGTCGACCATGTGGGCGGCCCCGGTCTCGTCGATGTGCGTGAGGTTCAGTCGATTGTCCACGTCTTCAGCCTATCCCCCACGGGCGCGAAGAGCCTGTCGGACTCGGGTGCGTCGACGGGAGGGAGGAAGACGAGGTGGGTGCTCTCCGCATAGCTGTGGAGCAGGTGGGAACGGGAGCCGCCGACGAAGACGATGCCGTCGTCGGTGAGGCGGGCGCGCCGGACCTGGAGTTTGCCCGCCGGCGTGGTCTCGTCGAGTCCGGCCGCCAGCCGGTGGTGGGCGGCGGGACGGGCGTCGGCTTCGGCATCGAGGCCGAGGAGAGCCGGTCGGAGGAACATCTCGAAGCTGATGAGCGCGCTCACCGGGTTGCCGGGCAGGGCCACCCAGGCCCGTCCGGCCAGCCGACCGCACCCTTGGGGCCCGCCCGGCTGCATGGCGATGGGTTCGAAGACCATTGCCGAGTCCGGGTCGAGGTCCGCGGCGAGCCGGACGACTTCGCGTGCGCCCTTCGAGATCCCGCCGGTGGAGACGACGAGGTCGGCGTCGGTGGCGGCGACGGCCTCAAGGAGCAGACGCGGATCGTCGGGTACGCGCAGCCTCTCGACCTCGGCGCCGAGGCGGAGCAGCCCCGCGGTGAGGGTGACCCCGTTGGCGTCGTGGATGCCGGCGTCGGCACCGTCGGCGACCTCGTCGCCGGTGGAGACGACGAGGATCCGCGGCAGCGTGACGACGTCGAGCTCCCCCACCCCGCAGGCGGCGGCCACGCCGAGGCGGGCGGGAGTGAGTTCGGCACCGGCCCGGAGCACGGTGGTTCCGACCCCGACGTCGCTGCCGCGGCGGCGGACGAAGGCACCGGGCTCGACAGTCTCGGGATCGAGGTCGACGGTGATCTCCGCGGCACCGAAGCGACCCGGCTGCGTCGCCTCGATGGGAACGATCGTGTCCGTGCCCGGCGGCAGCGGGGCGCCGGTCATGATCTCGACGGCGGTGCCCGGGGCGACCGGGCCCCCGTGGACCCCGGCGGCGACCTGGCCGGTGACGGGAATGGGGCCGATGCCGTCTGCGGCTGCCGCGCCGCGCAGCGTGTCGGCGGCGACGGCGAAGCCGTCCATGCTCGAATTGTCGAAGCCGGGGACGTCGATGCCGGTGACGACGTCGGCGGCAAGCCGCCTCGGCACGGTGAGCAGCTCGGACAACGGACGGTTCTCGGTCCCCAGCAGCGGAGAGATCGTCTCACCGACGCGACGACGATGCATGATGGCGCTGGTCATGGGACGATGATAGCGAAGGGAAAGAACAAGGAGGACGTATGCGGAAGGTCAGTCTCCCGACCCCGGTCCTGAGGACTCCGACTCTCGATCCGGGAACGACGTTCACGGGGCACGCGGAGGATTCGCTGCTCGACACCTTCGGTCGGCGTGCCCGCGACCTGCGCATCTCGCTCACCGACTTCTGCAATCTCCGCTGCAGCTACTGCATGCCCGCCGAAGGCGTCGAGTTCATGCCCCGCGACGCCGCGATGAGCGCCGAGGAGATCGTCCGCTTCGCCCGCATCGGCGTCGAGCGCTTCGGTGTCGACCAGATCCGGTTCACCGGCGGCGAACCGCTCACCCGCCATGACATCACCGACATCATCGCCGGGGTCGCCGCCCTGCGACCGCGGCCGAACATCGCCCTGACGACGAACGCGATCGGGCTCGACAACCGTGCCGAGCGGCTGCGGGACGCCGGCCTCGACCGGATCAACGTCTCCCTCGACACGATCGACCCCGACACGTTCGCCGAGATCACCCGCCGCCCCTTCCTCGACCGTGTCCTCGCCGGCATCGACGGGGCGAAGGCCGCCGGCCTCGATCCGGTGAAGATCAACGCCGTGCTCCTGCCCGGCCTCAACGACCACCAGGCCCCCGATCTCCTCCAGTGGTGCCTGGAGAACGACCTCTCCCTGCGCTTCATCGAGCAGATGCCCCTCGATGCGGGGCATTCGTGGCAGCGGTCGACGATGATCACAGCCGCCGATGTCTTCGCCCTCCTTGAACCGCGGTTCGTCCTCACCCCCGACTCCCAACCGCGCGGCGGCGCCCCGGCCGAGACGTTCACGGTGGCTTCCCGCGAGGATCCGGAGACGATCCTCGGCAGAGTCGGCATCATCGCCTCGGTCACCCGCCCGTTCTGCGCCGACTGCACGCGCACTCGGCTCACCGCGGAGGGGCGGGTGCGGACCTGTCTGTTCTCCCGCACCGAGGTCGACCTCCTTGCGGCCCTGCGGTCAGGGGCGAGCGACGAGGAGATCGCCAATCTGTGGAAGGGAGCGCACTGGGCGAAGCTCGCCGGGCACGGCATGGACTCCGAGGACTTCACCCAGCCGCAGCGACCGATGAGCGCGATCGGAGGATGAGAGCACCCGTGAGCACAGTCAGCGTCCGGTTCTTCGCCGCTGCCCGAGAGGCGTTCGGCACCAGGGAGTCGACCGTCGAGGCGTCGACCCTCGACGACCTCGTCGCGGTGCTCGCCGATGGCGCCTCCGCCGAGGCGGTCACTGTGCTCTCCCGGTCGTCGTTCCTCGTCAACGCCGTCGCCCGCCGGGACCGCGCCGAGGCGCTGCACGACGATGACACCGTCGACGTGCTCCCGCCGTTCGCCGGCGGCTGATCGGTCCGCGCCCGCTCAGCCCACCGGCGAGGCGTCGGTGCGTGAGAGATAGGCGAGGTAGCCGCCGGAGACGGTGACGACGTCGAAGCCGCGGCCCCGCAGCTCGGTGGCGGCCCGCGCCGAGCGCACACCCGAGCGGCAGTAGAGGGCGATCCGTCCGGTCTCCGCCTCGTCCTCGGACCCGAGGAGTTTCGCGGGGTCGGCGAGCAGGGCCTCCATGGGGATGTGCTGCGCGCCGGCGACAGCACCGGCGGCAACCTCGGCGTCCTCACGGATGTCGATGAGACGATCCTGCGGCCCGACCTCGTCCCACCCGATCGCCGCCGCCTCCGTGTCGTCGCTCGGTGCAGGCACCTCGGGAGCGGGTGCACCGGCCGGTGCCGCACGGTGCGCGTCGAGGCTCGTCACCGGTGCCCGTTGCGGGTCGCGGGCGACGGGGATCGTCTCCCAGGTCGCGTCGAGGCTGCTGTGGATCGCCACCGCATCGCGCAGCGGGGTCCCGATGCCGGTGAGCACCTTGATCGTCTCCATCGCCATCGCCGAGCCGATGCTTCCGCACAGGGCACCGATGACGCCGGCGGTCGCGCAGTCGGGCACCGACCCCGGTGCGGGCACGTCGGGGAAGAGGTCGCGCAGGGTCGCACCGTGGCGGGCGTCGAAGACGGCGACCTGTCCGTCGAATCCGAGGATCGTGCCCCACACGAGCGGGATGCCGAGGATCTCGCACGCATCGTTGGCGAGATAGCGGGTCGCGAAGTTGTCGCTGCCGTCGACGACGATGTCGGCGCCGGAGAGGATGTCCTCGGCGTTGGCGGCGGTGAGCAGGACGGGATGGGTGACGATCTCGATCGTCGAGTTGAGTCCCTCCAGCCGCTCGGCCGCCGAATCGACCTTGCGCGCACCCACGCCGTCCTCGGAGTGGATGAACTGCCGGTGGAGATTGCTCAGCTCGACGACGTCGGGATCGACGATGTCGAGACGCCCCACACCGGCCGCCGCAAGATAGGTGAGCACGGGGGCACCGAGTCCGCCGGCGCCGATGACGACGACGCGAGCGGCGAGGAGGCGATTCTGCGCCTCGGCGCCGAATCCCCGCAGGCGGATCTGGCGCGTGTAGCGGGAGAGGTCCATGCCCTCCAGTCTAGAACCCGGTTCCGGTCGGGAGGATGTCGACGGCGTCCCCGTCCTCGATGCCACCGGGGGCTGGAGGCACCCTGAGGATCGCGTCGGCGGCGGCGAAGTCGCGCAGCCGCGCCCGTGCCGCGGGGACGACACGGCCGTCGACGGCGATGGTCGCGGGCACGAGCGAGACACCCCGGCGGTGTCCGGGCAGGGACGGCCCCTCGTAGACGGCGCGACGCCAGCAGTGGGCGAGCACGGTGCCGGTGAGCAGGGGCAGGGCGAAGAGGTGGAAGGAGAGGTACGCGCCGGCGGGGGTGCCCGGGAAGTGGAGCAGCGGTGTGCCCGCCCGCTCCCCGTGTCCCTGCGGTCCCCCGGGGCGCTGCCCGAGGCGGAGGAACTGCGAGGACTCCCCCTCCAAGGCGGCACGGACGACCTCGTAGGCACCGGCGCTGATTCCCCCGGTGGTGATGACGAGATCGACGCCAGGCAGGAGACCGTCGAGGACGGCGAGGAACTCTGCCGGGTCGTCGCTGCTCGTCGCCGGCTGTGCGGTGAGACCGTGGGATTCGAGCGCGGCGACGAGCATCGGCAGGTTGGAGTTCGGGATCCGCGGAGCGTCCTCGCCGGGTTGGAGTTCGTCGCCGGTGACGACGAGTCCGACCCGCAGCGGCCGGGTGACCTCGACCGCGTCGATGCCGAGCATCGCGAGGGTCCCGATCCCTGCGGCGCCCAGGCGCTGCCCCCCGAGGGCGACGACGTCGCCTGCCGCGGTGTCCTCCCCGACCGCACGGATGTTCCACCCCGGTCCCTTCGAGTCCGGGAGTCCGGTGACGGTGATCGCCTCCGGGATCGTGCCCGTGCGCTCGGCGTCGGTGAGCTCGACGGGGACGACCGCCTCGGCGGATGCGGGCACCTGGGCACCGGTCATCACCCGCACGGCGCAGCCGCTGGGGATCTCCATCGGCAGGTGCCCGGCCGGGATGTCGCCGCGCACCGGCACCGACTCCCCCGTCCGTGCCCGGTCGAGGGCGAGGGAGTCGAGGGCATATCCGTCCATCGCCGAGGTGGCGAACCCGGGGATCGGGGCGGGGGCGGCGACGTCGCGGGCGAGGAGCCGACCGACCGCCTCGGCGAGCGGAACGGTCTCCGCACTCGCGGGCAGGTCCCTGGCGATGAGCCGGGAGTAGTCCTCAGGTTCCACACACGTCCTTTCGTCTCCGATGATCCTAAGACCTGCCCTGGGCGGGTGACGAATGCCCGCCCCGGCCGAATGTCTCCACTAGAGTGGGCGACGTGGACGACGTGACAGACGAGACCGCGGAGCAGAGGTGGAGCGTCGTCTCCCTGCCGGGTCTCTCAGCCGTTCTCATCGCAGTCTCCGCGGTCATCCTCTTCGGCATCGGCACGGATCTGCCCGAGATCAAGGCGTGGGGGTATGCGCCCATGCTCGCCGGTGTCGGGCTCGCGTGGACGACGACGCTGAGCTTCGCCCGCGACCTCACCGTCATCGCGGGGGCGCTCGCACTCATCTCCGCGATCTCCGTCGAAGCCGACATCTCGTGGGGCAACATCCTGCGCATGGGCCTCGTGCTCTCCGCCGTCGTCGTCATCCCCTTCCTCATCACGCGGTACTGGTTCAAGGAGAAGAGCATCGTCTACCCGCGGCGGCACGGGGTTCCGTGGTCGAAGCTCGAATGGGCGTGGCTGGTCTTCGTCGTCGTCGTCGCGTGGGCGGTCCTGCCCCAGTACTTCATCCGCACCGGCGTCTACCTCAACTGGCCGGCGGTGACCGAATGGCATGAGATCCTCCGTCTCTTCATCGGCGTCAACGCCGTCGGACTCTGGGACGAGCTCTTCTTCATCTGCACGGTCTTCGCGCTGCTGCGTCGGCACTTCGACTTCTGGACGGCGAACGTGCTCATGAGCATCATCTTCGTCTCGTTCCTCTGGGAGCTCGGCTACCGGTCGATCGGCCCGCTGCTGACGATCCCCTTCGCCCTCGTGCAGGCGGTGATCTTCACTCGGACGAAGTCGCTGCCGTACACGGTCACCGTCCACCTTCTCTTCGACGCGATCGTCTTCCTCACGATCGTCTCCGCCCACCACCCCCAAGCGCTGCCGATCTTCATCGGGGTCTGACCGGCCTCAACGACGCCACCGGTTCCGTCCGAAGCCGATGAAGACGAGGACGGCTCCGGCGATCCACCAGAGTCCGGCGGTCATCCCGGTGCGTTCGAGGAGCGGGCCGCCCGTCGTGTGCAGTGTCGCGATGCCGCCGACGGCGACACCCACGCTGGTGCCGAACTGCCGGAACGCGTTGTTGAGACCACCGGCGAGTCCTGGGCGGTTCGGCCAGGCGGCCATGGTCTCACCGACGATGGCGGCGGTCATCAGGCCCAGGCCGATGCCGATCCCGAGCAGACCGGGGATGAGGCCGGGCACGCCGGGCACCCGGCCCAGGGTGAGGAGACCGACCCCGCCGATGAGCAGGCCACTGCAGGCGACGGCGCGGCGGCCGCAACGGGTGACGAGTCTGCCGGAGGCCGGTCCGAGGATGACGAACGGCGCGGTCGCCAGCAGCAGGATCGCTCCTGCGGGGCCGGCTGCGAGGTGCAGCTCGTCCTGGAGGTGGACAGTGACGACCTGGAGCGTTCCATTGGCGCCGCTGGTCATGACCGCGGCGACGATGACCGAGACGACCAGTGAGCGCAGACTCTCCGGTCGCCCGCGCTCGTCGGCCGCATCGCCGGCGGGGAGCAGCCGTGCGGTGCCTAAGAGCGCCGTGAGGACGAGAGGCACGTTGACCCAGAACACCGCCCGCCAGTCCAGGGCCGCGACGAGCAGCCCGCCGACGCCTGGTCCGATCGCGGTCGCCACCGCACTCACCCCTGACCATATCCCCAGTGCTCTTGCTCGCGGTGCCGGTTCCGCCCACGTGGTCGTCAGTGCGGCCAGCCCGGCCGGCAGCATCGCCGCTGCCGCGATGCCCTGCGCGCCGCGGGCACCGTCCCCCACGACCATCCGATTGCCCCGAGCCCGGAGGCCGTTGCGAAGACGACCAGGCCCCAGAAGAGCACGCGGCGCGGCCCGAGGCGATCGACGAGCCACCCGGCCGGGAGCAGCCCGAGCGCGAGCGGCACCGTGTAGGCATCGACGAGGAGCGACCACTGGCTCCTGGGAATGTCGAACGCGCGACCCAGGCTGGGTTGGGCGACGTTCATCGACAGCACGTCGAGCAGGACGAGGAACATCGGCACGCACAGCACTGTCAGCAGCAGCGGACTCCCGCTTGTCGACTGTGTCGGTGGGCATGGCTTCATGGACACCATCCTCGGACAGGGATCGTTCGACGGCGATCGAACGATGGCGAAGGGATACTGGTGGGCATGGAAGCACAGCCCGATCTCGCCGGGGTCGCGGAACTGTTCGCGGATCGCTCTCGCGCCCGGATGCTCATCGAGCTCGTCGACGGCGCCGCGCGACCTGCCGGTCACCTCGCACGGATCGCCGGAGTATCCGCATCGACGGCGAGCTCGCACCTGGCCCGCCTGGAGGCCGCTGAGTTCGTCACCGTCGAGGCGTCCGGGCGGACCCGGCGCTATCGCATCACCGATCTGCGTGTCGTCGCCGCGATCGAAGCTCTCCTTCCGCTCGCGAAGACCGAGCGCCCGGTCGGTCTGGCCACCGTGGACAGATGGCAGCGACTGCGGGTCGCACGATCGTGCTACGACCATCTCGCGGGAGGCCTCGGAATCGACCTGCTCGCAGGTCTCCTCGAACAGGACGCTCTCACCCGCGGCGACGGCGTCGACGGCCCCGCGCCCGCGGCCGCCGATCAGCTGAGCAGCCGGGTCGCGACCGCACCGTACGCGCTGGGTCCTGCCGCCGAGGCGATGTTCGGCCGGATCGGCATCGACCTCGCCTCTCTCCATGCTCGGCGGCGACCGTTGATCCGGGTGTGCATGGACTGGTCGGAACAGCGCCACCACCTCGCCGGGGGACTCGGAGCCGAGATCATGACCCGCATGACCGGCCTGGGCTGGATCGCCCGACGAGCCGGCAGACGAGACCTCCGTGTCCTCGCACCCGAGGCGATCGCGAACTGGCTCACCGGAGCGCCCGCGCACCCCCACACACCGAACTGAGAACGCCGCCCTCCCGGAGATCCGGGAGGGCGGCGTCGGACGAACGCTGTGCGGTTCGCTGAGTCAGCGGATGCCGCGCAGGGCCTTGAGCATCGGCTTCGTCAGCGTCAGCGCAAGGAGTCCGAGGACGACAGACGTGCCGCCGATCGACGTCCAGTAGGGAACCTGGTTCGCGGGATCGAAGTAACCGCCGAGGACACCCGAGAGCGCGGTGCCGACACCGGAGGCAAGGAAGAAGACCGCGATCATCTGCGACTGGAACACCTTCGGGGCGACCTTCGTCGAGAACGACAGGCCCACCGGGGAGATGAGCAGCTCACCGAGGACGAAGACGATGAGGATGAGCACGACCCAGAGCAGCGGCGTCGAGTTCGCCGGCGCATCCGAGAACGGCAGGAACATGAGGAAGCCGATGCCGATGAGGACGAGCGAGAGTCCGGCCTTGATCGGCGTCGAGGGCTGCCGGGTGCCGAGCTTCATCCACAGCGAGGCGAGCACTGGGGCAAGCACGATGACGAAGAACGCCGGGATGAGCTGGATCCAGTTGATCGGCATCTCCCAGCCGAAGATCGAACGGTTGAGCTGACCGTCGGAGTAGACGGTGAGCACGCCGAAGATCTGCTGGTACATCGACCAGAACACGACACATGTGAGGAAGAACGGGATGAAGGCGAGGACACGCGAGCGCTCGTCGGCGTTCGTCTGCGGCGAGGTGCACATGACGATGACGTAGCACGCAGCGGCTCCGGCGGAGATGCCGGCGATCCACCAGTCGAGGTTCTCCGGGGTGATGAGGCCGGTCATCCACAGCAGCGCTGCGAGGACGACGGCGGCGACGACGGCGAGGACGAAGAGGTAGACCTTCGACTTCGGCAGCGGATTGACCGCGACCCGCGACTCGGCGGGGAGGTTCTTCCGGCCGGTCGCGTAGATGATGAGACCGAGGGCCATGCCGACGGCGGCTGCGCCGAAGCCGTAGTGGAAGCCGATGTTCTGCTGGAGGAGACCGGTGATGAGCGGTCCGAGCAGGGCGCCGATGTTGACGCCCATGTAGAAGATCGTGAAGCCGGCGTCACGACGCGGGTCCTTCTCCTCGTAGAGCTCTCCGACGAGCGCCGAGGCGTTGGCCTTGAGTCCACCCGAACCGAGGGCGACGAGGATGAGGCCCACGGCGACGCCGCCGAAGCCGGGAACGAGCGCGAGGGCGATGTGACCAGCCATGATGATGATGGCCGAAGAGAAGAGGACCTTCTCCGCCCCGAGCAGGCGGTCGGCGACCCACGCGCCGAGGATCGTGGCGAGGAAGACGGCACCGCCGTAGGCGCCGACGATGCCGACCGCAGTGGCCTGCGGAAGACCGAGTCCGCCGTCGGTGACCTTGAAGTACAGGTACAGGGCCAGGATGCCGTTCATGCCGTAGTAGGAGAAGCGCTCCCACAGTTCGAGGCTGAAGAGCTGCATGAGCGGCAGCGGGTGTCCGAAGAACCGCGTATCGCTCGAGACGACCTCAGTCGTCCTTGTGCTAGAAGACATATCGTGCTTTCCGTTGTGTCATGTCATCACGCATTCTGAGGCGTGATTCACTCTGAACAGTCGGTCATCCTACTCCCACGACATGGCTCAGAGCACACTTCGGCCACTCTGGGACGCGGCGTCCCAACAAGCGGAATCTAGGTGTGAACCACGTCTCGTTTCCGGGTCCGGAAGCGCACGAGGAGGTTGGCCAGACCCGCGCTGAGGACGACGAGGGCGGCAGCGATGGGGACGATGATGGCCGTCTCCGTTCCGGCCTCCTCGGCGAGGATTCCGCCGACCGCGGAGGCCACGGACTGGCCGACGATGATCGCGGACCCGGCCATCGACATCACGGTCGCCGAACGGCCGCGGGGACTGCGCTCGGCGGCGAGGCTGAAGAGGGTGACGAGCGTGGGACCGATCGCCGTGCCCATGAGGAGGAGGCCGACGACGACGGCGGGCATCGACGTCGAGACGGCGAGGACGATCGTGCCGGCAAACAGGAGCGGGGCGAAGCAGAGCCAGCGTGCCCAGAGGGCGAAGCGCGGGGAGAAGAGGGCGACGGAGATCGCGAGGAGCGCCGAGCCGATGCCGAGCACGCCGTAGACGAGTCCCGCCTGTTCGGGCCGGCCGAGATCGTTCATGAGCGAGGTGAGCGAGGTCAGGGTCGACCCGAAGACAAGACCGATGCCGAAGACGCCGGCGATGACGACGACGATGCCCGAGGTGAAGAGCCCGCGCACGGGTCCCTTGGTGCCTGCGCGGTTCCGGCCGTTCGCGGCGAGGCGACCGCTGGGGTGGAGGGCGAAGCCGGAGACGAAGACGACGGTCATGACGACTGCACCGATGATCGGTGCCACGGGAGAGAACCCTGTGGCGAGGAGCCCGACGATGAAGGGACCGAAGACGAAGACCACCTCGTCGGCGGCTGACTCGTAGGCCATGGTGCCGTTGAGGACCTTCGCCTGCCGTCCGCCGGGCAGGCGGGCGAGGATGATGTCGACGAGGCGGGAGCGCGACATCGGCGAGACCTGTGGGGCGGTGGCGCCGATCGCGAAGGAGGCGATGAGGACGACGGCGTCGGGAAGCGGTGAGAAGACGACCCACGCGAGGAAGATCAGGGCGAGGCTGTTGAGGGTGCCGACGACGAGGAGGACGGGGCGCTGCCCCCACCGGTCGGCGGCGGCGCCGATGAAGGAGCCGAAGATCGCGGTGCCGAGCCCGACCATGGCGGAGTTGAGTCCGCCGAGGCTCAGCGATTCGCGACCGGCGACGACGAGGGTGAGGACGCCGACGACGACCATCGCATAGGGCAGTCGGGCGAGGAAGGCGAGCGGGAAGTAGCCGAGGCCCACCGCGGAGAGGAGGGTGGGCGATGAGGCCGGGCCCGCGGATTCGGCGGTGCCCTCGGATTCGGCGGGGCCCGAGGTCGGGGCCGGGAGACCTGCGGTCGGGGACTGCGGTCGGAGCGGATCGGTGTGCGGCATGGCAATCGTCATTTCTGCCTCGCCCCATCGGCGAGGATCGGTGCCGCCGTGGTGGACTGCTGCACAGCACTCGGTAGATGCACGTCGAAGTGGGGTTCGCCCACCACCCTACCCGGTGACGGCCGACATGGGGCATTGATCTCTGTCACGGAAACCTGTCACGGACCCCTGTCACAGAAACGGTCGGTCCGGACACGGGTTTCCCACGCCCGACTCAGAAAGGACGCAGACCAGTCTGCGAGGATACGAGCATGAACTTCCTCTTCCGAGTCGGCATCAATGCGTTCGCGATCTGGGTTGCCGCATGGATCCTTCCCGGCGTCGCCATCGAAGGCAACAGCGTCGTCGAGGAGCAGACCGGACCGATCGCCGCGACGATCGTCTCCTACCTCGTCATCGGCCTCATCTTCGGACTCGCCAACGCATTCATCAAACCCATCCTCAGCGTCCTCTCCGCCCCGATCACGTGCCTGACCCTGGGCCTGTTCTCGATCGTCATCAACGCCGCGATGCTCGCCCTGACAAGCTGGCTGAGCGGGTTCACGCCCTTCGTCTTCACGATCGACTCGTTCTTCTTCCAGGCGATCCTCGCAGCGATCATCGTCTCGATCGTCTCCGCACTGCTCGGGTGGCTCGCCCCGGACAGCAGCCGCGACCGCGACTGAATGCCTGGGTCCGGCTCTCAATGCCGGGGTCCACTCTCTACGGCATGTAGACTGATGGCCGATCGACCATCACCCGTTCCACCGCTCGGAGGAGAATATGTCCAACCCTGTCGCGCAGAGAAGCCAGAGCAAGGCGAACTTCGCTGACGTCGTCGTCTTCATCGTCGCCTTCGCGCTCTTCATCTTCTCCATCTACCTCTTCGGCGCGGCCTTCTCCTCCCCTGTCGGCACGGAGTTCTGGGTCTTCTGGGCCGGTCTCCTCGTCGCGGCGGTGGCCTTCATGCTGCCGATGATCTACCACTGGATCGTCGACCGCCGGTCCTGACCCGAGTCGACTGCCGGTCCTGACCCGGCTCCCCGACTGCGCGACTGACCGCGCCGTGGCCCGTCCGCGGCGCGGTCAGTCGCGTTCGCGGGCGAATTCCTCGATCGCCGAGGCGGCCTCATCGGGGCGCTCGTAGTGCACGAGGTGCCCCACCCCGGGAAGTTCGACGAAGCGGACATCGGGCAGGCCGGCGACGACCCCGCGGGTGACCTCGATCGGGGCGATCGCGTCGCTGTCCCCGGCGATGACGAGCAGCGGCATCGTCAGGGAGTCGGCCACCTCGGTGACGGTGTGTGCGACGGAGACGTCGAAGGCCTCGGCCAGGGACGCCCGGTCGCTGAACGTGGAGAAGTACCTCGCGTGCTGGTCGTGGATGTAGCGGCGCAGACCGCGATCCCGGGTCGTCGCCATGACCTCGCTCATCAGCCGCACGATGAGCGGATGGCCGAGCAGGGCGCGCCCCGCCGATTCGGGCAGGCGCGCCCCGAGAGCGTAGTAGAGGCGGGTGAGGGCGGTGAGCACGCGCGCCGACCCCTCGAGAGCCGGCGAGGTGATCGGATTGATGAGGACGAGCTCGTCGACCGTCGTCGGCCGCCTCGCCGCGAGGTGGGAGACGAGGATCGAACCGAAGGAGTGCCCGACGACGATCGGGCGCGCACCCCAGCGGTCGGCCGCCTCGGCGATGAGGGCCTCGAGGTGATCGAGATAGGACTCGAGGCTCAGGCCGTCCTTGAGGGGCGGATTCTCCCCGAACCCCGGCAGATCGGGGACGATGACGGTGCGCTGCCGCATCGCTGCCGCGATCCGGTCGAGTCCGTGGTGGTCGCCGCGGAAGCCGTGGACGATGAGGACCGGTCGACCGGTCCCCCGTCCGGGGTGGACCCACACCGGGGTGGGGTGACCGGCGACATCGAGGTCGAGCCTGTGGGCCGGCTCCACGCTCAGCGCTGCTCGCCCGCGGCTGCCTGAGCATCGCCGTCGGCTCGGGCCGAGGTGTCAGCTCCGGTGGCGTCGTCGGTGCGGGAGAGCGTGCGGCGCGGGATGACGACGACGGGCACCGGCAGGACGCGCAGCAGACGGCGCGCGCGGGCTCCGATGAAGACGCGACCGTGTCCCAGGCGGGACGAGCCGATGAAGGCGAGCTCGCCGGAGATCCATTCGACGCTTTCGGCCGCCTCCTCGATGTCGGCGCCCCCCTCGGAGACGACGGTGGCCCGACCTGAGGCGAAGAGGTCAGAGGCTCGTGCTGCGAGCACTGCTCCCCCGTACTCCTCGGCGAACTCCGTGACCTCGGCGATCTCGTCCTCGGCCATGCCGTCGTTCTCGATGAGCGCGACGAGGCGGAGGTCGACGTCGAAGGCGGTGGCGGCCTCGATCGCCGAGCCGATGAGAGCGGCGGCGCCGGGACGGGCACCGAAGAGCGTCGTGATCCGGGAGACCGGACCGATGTCGGAGCGCCCGGCCGGCGCGAGGACGACGGGCACCTCCGAGGAGTGCAGCAGCGAGGTCGCCACGGTGCCGATGCGGAACTGGCGCATGAGCGTCGTCGCCCTGGCGCCGATGACGATCGCCACCGCTCCTTCGTCGGAGGCGACCTCCATGAGGCCCTTCGACTCGTTCGATGCGGTGTGGATGACCCCGCGGGCAGCGATGTCGTCGGGGATGAGGGCCAGTGCCTCTTCGAGCCACTCGTCGAGCTGCTGGGCGACGATGCCGGTCCCGTCCTTGGGGATCGATCCCGCGGCGTGGAAGGTCGAGGACTCCGGGCGGACGATCGTGACGACGAGCTCGATCTCGACGGACCGGGCGATGGAGATCGCCAGGGAGATGGCGTCCCGACCCCGATCGGTGGCGATGTATCCGACGACCAGGCGCGGAACGGATGCAGCTGACTCTGTCATGGACTTCTCCCGGTTCGTAGCGACTCTCCAGGTGATTCTACGTGGTCAGGAGGCCACCCTGCCGGGGTGCCCGGGCGGGGACGACGACGCACCCCGGCCCGACGCCGCGGACACCGCGACGACGGGTCCCGATCGGAACCCCTGTGCGGGTGAATCCGCATTCGGAAAAGAAAAGTTCAGAAACTATGACCAGAAGTCACACGAATTGCTCAGCCTGTGATAAATTCGACAGTGCAATTACGGATTCGCACCCACAGACAATTGCACAGTTCCACGAATGGGCTCCGACGCGGCCCATCGACGATCCACGACCCTGAAAGGAGTGCAGCACAATGAATCTCTTCGACATCGCATTCACGGACCTTCGCACAGGCAACCGTGCGCTCGCTGCCTGCTGGGTCGGCGGACTGGGACTCGACGGCTGATCACAGCCGTGTGACACCTCCTTCTCCGCCGGCAGACTGAACACCGGCGCTTTCCTCTGCGCTTCGACCGCATCGGCCTCACAGCAGATCGCCGAGCCCGTCCGCGCATCCGAGTTCAGCTCAGCACGCATTTCCCACCACTGTTCTGCGCATTTGTGCGCCCTCGGAGCAGTATTCGCCATTTCCGTCTTCCGCGGATTCCCCCTGCCCGAAAAACACAAAGGAACAATTGTGTCCACTACATTCGCATTCACATTTCCCAGACGTGTGGCCCTGTCCGCCGGTCTCCGTCTCGTTGCCTGGGCGAGACGACCCGAGGCCGACGCGACGCAGGCGTCCCGTGCCGCACTCAACCGCCGCATCGCCGAGCTCAGCGCCCAGGCCCGTCGTGAGGAGCTCGAGGCACGGCGCAACCGCGACCTCGACCTCTTCGTCGCGCAGAGGCCGATCGCCTGAGCCGTGCACCACTGTGCCGAGCGTCACTTCCCGTCGATTTGGCGTGTGGCCCCCGCCTGAGTAATATTGATCAGGCAAGCGGGGGTATGGCGCAGTTGGTAGCGCGTCTCCATGGCATGGAGAAGGTCAGGGGTTCGAATCCCCTTACCTCCACCGCAGGGCGAAGGCCCCGGACCGATCGGTCCGGGGCCTTCGTCGTTCTCGCAGGTCAGTGCCGCAGCGCAGCGTGCTCGTCGGGTTATAGGACAGAAAGTGTGTCTTTTCCGGGCGCGTCACCCGCGTCGTCCTCCCCACCCCTTCTGGATGCCGATGCCGTCTTCCCACGAGAACCCTGTCCCGTACTCCACCGGTCCGATCGGCTCCTCACGAGGAGCACGCACACGCTTCGGCGGTGCCCAATGCTCCGGCCCGACCAAGGACCACCCCGTCCCGGCCTGATGAGACCTCTCGAAGAGGAACCAGTCCACCCCACGCCGGGCATGCCCCTCACTCAACCCGCGGTGTGCCCGCAGCAGTCCTTTGATGCCCGCATTGATCCCGCCTTCTAACGCGTTCGTCGTCCGCGCGAGCTCGATACCCTCGTCAGCGGCATCCAACCAGGTGAACAAGTGTCCTTTCGCGATGATCCGTGAGAGGAAGAAATACGCTCGACGGGTCCGCAGATGCGTGTACCACCACGACTGTCCACGACGGACATGCGCCGGCCTCGCACCAGCGTCTTTGGCCCTGGTGCGGTGTTTGAGGAACCTTGACCACTTCGCCTCCCACGACGCGAACGCCGCCAACCACGCTGCTGCTTGATCGCGGGAGTCAACCCGCGGCAGCGCCTGGTACAGGCGCAACAGTTCCTGGTTGGCCGGCAAGCTCGGATTCCGGGTCAGGTGCCGGTGTCCGGCCTGCCGGATATGGAAGAAACACCGTTGGATGCGGGTATCTGGCCACAGCGTCTCGATCACAGTGGTCAAAGGACCGTTGCCATCGACGACGGCGTATCTCGGGGCAGGGATACGGGCGATCAACGCCGTCCAGGACGCGGTCTTCTCCCGATCACACCACTGCCAGTGAATGACCTTCTCCCCGGTGTAGGCGATGAGGACGCACCACCCGTTGAAATAGGTGCCATCGAGCATGATCTGGTCATGGATCTCCCCAGTCGCTGACACGGTCGGGGCGATTCGCCAGCACCATTGAGTGCGGCGGCGGAAGGTTCGGGTCGACCCGAAGTGATCGACAGCCGTCTGTGGTGCGGGACCGAGTAGCCAGTCGAGGAAGACCCGCAGCTCGGTTCTTCGTGTCGATACGGCCCGTGTACCGGTGCTGCTGGCCCCGCAGTTCGGGCACCGGTACCTCGGTGTACCAGCACTGGTCGTGCCGTTCTTCTTCAGCCTTGTTTGACAGATCACGCATGTACGTCGATTGCAAGCACCCCATCGATGCTAAGCCCGATCAGCTAAGCAAACCGGGTATTGCCGTTGGGATTGCTGGGCACGAGCCTGATCCGAGACACACTTTCTGTCCTATAGCCCTGCTCGTCCGGGTCAGTTGCGGCGCAACGTTCTCTCCCAGGTGAGTCGCGGCACCGCTCCGAGGCAACCGCTCGGTGTCGGTCCGCATGGTACGGATCGATCCATGCCATGCGGATCCAGACCGCGCGGTCGTCATCGGCGGGCCGTCACTCCTTCGAGGTCGAGCAGCGTGCGCTTGCGCTCCTCTCCCCACGCGTAGCCGGTGAGCGCGCCGCTGGCGCCGATGACCCGATGGCAGGGCACGATGATGCTGATCGGATTCCTCCCATTCGCCGCACCGACCGCCCGCGAGGCCCTGGGACGGTCGATCCACCTGGCGAGTTCGCCGTAGCCGGCTGTGGTGCCGAACGGGATCGTCGTCAGCGCCTCCCACACCTGCAGCTGGAAGTCGGTGCCTGACGGGGCAAGAGGCAGCTCGAAGGTCGTCCGCTGTCCGGCGAAGTACTCCCCCAGCTGCGCAGACGCCGAGACGAGGACGGGAAGGTCGGGACTCTCGACCGCCTCGGCGCCGGTGCGCAGAGAGAGCCTCTCAAGGACGGAGTCGAAGCCGTCGAGATAGACACCGGTGAGGTGCTCGTCGTCGGCAGTGAGGAGGATCTCCCCGACGGGTGAGTCGATGGCGGTGAAGTGCAGGACGTCGGTGTTCGGTGCGGAGAAGCGCATGGCGGTTCCTCTCTGGGATGTCGCGGCTGGGATGGTCTGGTCTGGTGAGGTCGGCGCTGGGCCGGTGGGTGTGGTCATCAGCGGTGCACCGATCCCGCGTGGGCTGCCCACAGCAGGTGGGTGAGGTAGGACCGCCACGGTCGGGCAGCCGCGAGCTGCCCGTCGGTGAGCGGCACCGGGAGGGCATCGAGGGCCTTTCTCACTCCGAGGTCGGAGGCGAGGAGGACATCGGGGTCGCCGAGTGCGCGCATCCGGATGTAGCCGACGCTCCACGGTCCGATCCCTGGCAGGGCGAGCAGAGCTCGGGCCGCCTCATCCCGGTCGGTGCCCGGACCGAGGTCGATGGTCCCGTCCGCGAGTGCTCGCGCCAATGTCCGCAGGGTCGCGATCCGTCGCCGAGGCAGCGCCCAGTCATCATCGGTCAGCTCGGTGATCGCCTCGGGGGTGGGGAAGATCCGGTCGACGGTGCCGCAGCGCAGCTCCTCGGGCAGGCCCTCCCCTGCGGTCTCGACGAGTCGGCGCAGGTGGGTCTGGGCGGCGCGCACGGAGATCTGCTGCCCGAGGACGGTGCGGATGGCGAGTTCGACGGGTTCCCCGTGCCCGGGCGAGCGGATGCCCGGGATTGGGCCGACGAGGTCGCCGAGCCCGGCGTCGGTGAGGGTCGAGTGCACCGCGGCGGGGTCGGCATCGAGGTCGAGGATGCGTCGCGCCCGCGCCACGGCCGCCCCGAGGTCCCGGGTGTCGGTCAGGCGCAGTCGGCAGGTGACGAAGTCGCCGTCGCCTGGGATGAGCGTGATCACGGCGGGCCCGTGGGCGAGGCGCAGCGACCGACTGTAGTGATGGGCACCGATGTCCTCGACTCCGGGGATCTCGCGCAGCCTGAGGTAGGCGAAGAGGCGGTCGAGGTCAATGGGGGCACGGTACGCCAGACGTACCGCGAGGTCGTCGGCGCGGGCGGGAGCCGCACCCGTGCGCAGCCGACCCGGGGCCATGCCGTACGTGTCCTTGAACGTGTCGTTGAACTGTCGGATGCTCGAGAATCCCGAGGCGAAGGCGACCTCGCTCATCGTCATCCCCGTCGATTCGACGAGGGTCCGGGCAGTGCGCACTCGTTCGCTGCGGGCCAGGGCCAGGGGGCCGGCACCGAGTTCGGCGTGGAGGACGCGTCCGAGTTGGCGGCTGCTGTAGCCGAGCGCCGAGGCGAGGCCGGAGACCCCGGCGCGGTCGACGAGACCGTCGCGGATGAGGCGGAACGCCCGGGCGCTGACATCGGCGCGGACGTCCCAGTCCGGGGAACCGGGGCTGACATCGGGGCGGCAGCGCTTACATGCCCGATACCCTGCTTCGACCGCGGCCGCAGCCGTCGGAAAGAAGTCGACGTTCTCCCGCAGCGGGGTGCGTGCCGGACACGAGGGTCGGCAGAAGATCCGGGTCGTCGCCACGGCGGTGAAGAACATTCCGTCGAAGCGCCGGTCGCGTCCGGTCACCGCCTGATAGCACTGGTCCGAAGTGAGCATACGGCTATTCTGCTCCTCCCAGGAGACCAGAGCTAGCGGTTTTCGGACATCGCAGTTGAGGAGACCATCCGCGGGACGAGCCAGACGAGGACAGCCATGACGACGAGTTCGACGAGGGTCTGCGTGACGACGGCGGCCGTGCCGGGTCCCTCACGATCGACGGCGCGGACGAGCGGAAGCACGACGAGGGAGTTGCGGGTCACCCCGGTGAAGACGAGCGCTCGCCTCTCTCCTCCGTCGGCGAGCACCACCCGGCCGATGGCCCACCCGAGGCCGACCATGACGGCTGCGAAGAGGACGCAGGCGAGGACCGCCGGTCCGAGGTCGGGCAGGTACGGCAGGACGGTGCGCACCTCGGCGGCGGCGATGACGATGAGCGTGAGGAGCATGACCGGCATCATCACGTGCTCGCTGACGCTGAGGGTGCGTCGGGCACCGGCCGAGCGGCGGGCGAGCAGACGGAGGACGAGCGCGGCGAGAAGGGGGACGACGATGAAGGTGACGAGGGCCGCGAGGAACGGGCCCGGGGTGATGAGCACGGTCGCACGCTCACCGAGGATGAGGCGCAGCCAGACCGGAAGGAGGACGATCTGGACGACCATGAGAACGGGGGTGAGCGCGAGCAGACGTGCGCTTGCGCCGCCGGCGAGGCCGGTGAAGACGATGACGTAGTCGATGCACGGGGCGAGGAGGACGATGAGGACGGCGACGACGATCGTGCTCGGCAGCGGGATCGCCCAGTGAAGGCCCGCGACGACGAGGGGGACGAGGACGAAGTTGAGTACGAGGACGGTGACGGCGAAGCGTCCCCCACCGCGCATCCCGGTGAGCCGTTCGAGCGGGATCTCGGTGAACGTCGTGGCGAGGAGGACGACCAGGGCCGGTGTGACGAGGACTGAAGCCGCCTCGCCGGCGCCGGGAACGAGCCTGCCGAGCAGCACGCCGATGACGATGGCACCGAGACAGGCCGGCGCCGTATGCCGGGTCAGCCACTCCGAGACGGCAGCCGCGCCGGTGCTCATGCGACGATCCGCGCGCGATCGGCTGGGCGCGGATCGGGCATCGCCTGTGCATCCTCCCACGCCGCGGCCAGGCGGGGGGCGACGTCGGCAAGCTCCGCCTCGGCGACGGTGAAGGGCACGCGGATCCAGCGGTCGAGACCACCGGCGGGGGCGAAGTTCGGCCCTGAGGCGAGCGTGAGCCCATGCGCGAGCGCAGTGGAGACGAGGGCTCCGGAGCGCTCCTCGGGCAGGCGCACCCACAGGGCCATGCCCCCGGACGGGACGACGACGTGCCAGCTCGGCAGGAGCGCCCGGAGGTCGTCGACGAGTCGGTCACGGGCGACGGCGAGGCGGGCGCGCATCTGCGTGAGGATCGCGTCGTCGGCGCCGAGCAGCTCTGCGGCGACGAGCTGTTCGAGCACCGGTGCCCCGAGGTCGAGGGTGAGGCGCACGGCCGCGGCGTCGTCCATTCGGGACGCGGGCACCCGCATCCAGCCGATGCGCAGGCCGCCCCAGAAGACCTTGCTCATGCTCCCCACGGAGATCGCGTCGGGCGCGAATGCACCGAGTGGGGTCTGCGGTGCAGTCCCGTCGAGGCCGAGGTCGACGAGGGATTCGTCGATGACAGGCACGACGGAGGAGCGGGTGAGCTCCTCGGCGAGTTCGGCGCGCTGTTCGGTCGGCATGAGGGCACCGGTGGGGTTGTGGAAGTCGGGGATGAGATAGGCGGCGCGCACTCGCCCTTCGCGCATCGTCTGCCCCATCGCCGCGACGTCCCAGTGGTGTCCCGCCTCGGTGATCTCGAGCGGATAGGGCACGATGCGGGCGCCGGCGGCGGCGATCGTCGCGATCGCATTCGGGTAGCTCGGACTCTCGACGAGCACGCCGCCGCTGCCGTTGAGCAGCGCGCGGATGCCGATGGCGGCACCACCGAGCGCCCCGGAGGTGATGAGGATGTCGTCGGGACGGGTGGGCAGGCCGCGGCGGGTGTACCGGTCGGCGATGAGTTCGCGCAGCTGCGGGATCCCCGACGGGTAGTACCCCGTGCCGGGAAGGTACGCGTGGAGCTGGGTGAGCGCCCGCTCGTAGGCGTCGAGGAGTCCGATCGGGGCGACGGTGGCGGTGCACGTGAGGTCGATCCCGTCGGCGGCGGGACCGGTCGGTGAGAGGAGGTGATCGATCCTGCCGCCGGGCACCTGCGGCAGTTCGACGAGACTGCCCGAGCCGCGCCGGGTGCGCACGTAGCCGAGTTCGCGCAGCTGGGCATAGGCCCGCGTCGACGTCGTCCGCGACAGGCCGAGCGCCGCGGCGAGCTCCCGTTCGCTCGGCAGGCGCACGCCGACGGGAACGCGGCCGTCGGTGATGGCGTGGGCGATCGTCCCGGCCAGGGAGTCGTAGGCCGGGGCGGGCCACGGTCCCGTGCCGATGATGGCTGCGAGTCGTCGGGCGCTCATCGTTGTCATGGAACCACTTTCCTGCAATTGGCTCTTTTTCGCAATGCCAATCCGGTCCATGATGGGGTGACGAGACCACAGACCCCACCGAAAGAGCACTCCATGCCCACGACTCCACCGCAGCGCCGGGAACTGGCGAACGCCGGTCCCCTCGAACAGCTCCGAGGCGGCCGACTCCCCCGCCGGCTTCTCCAGCTCGTCGTCGGCCTCTACCTCTACGGCGCGTCGATGGCGATGGTCGTCGTCTCCGGTCTCGGCATGATCCCCTGGGACGTCCTCCACTCGGGGATCCTCCGCCACGTCCCGCTCACCTTCGGCACGATCATCACGATCACCTCGGTGCTCGTCCTCCTCGCCTGGATCCCGCTGCGACAGCAGCCAGGGCTCGGCACCGTGCTCAATGCGCTGAGCATCGGTCCCGCGCTCGACCTCACGCTCCTCTTCCTCCCCCGCCCCGAGGCGCTGGGGTGGAACATCGTCCTCCTCGTCGCAGGGGTCGTCCTCAACGGCGTCGCCTCGGCGATGTACATCGGGGCTCAGCTCGGGCCCGGACCCCGCGACGGCCTCATGACCGGCCTCTCCCGCGTCACGGGACGCTCGATCCGCCTCGTGCGCACACTCATCGAGGTCACCGTCGTCGCCGTCGGGTGGGCGCTCGGCGGAGTCGTCGGCATCGGCACCGCCCTCTACGCGGTGAGCATCGGACCGATCACCCAGGCGTTGCTGCCCTTCTTCACCGTCGCACTCCGCCCCCGCCGCACGGCCTCGCCCGACGAGTGAACGGCCCCGGCCGGGTGCCCGTTGCGGGCACCCGGCCGGTCGCCGTCGTCATCGGGCACGCACGGTGCCGATGAGCCTCATTCCATCGTGTCGAGGATGTCGACGAGGTCGTCGAAGGTTGTCAGCGGATTGACGATCGCAAACCGCGCATTCGGCTTGCCCTTGTGCGAGCTGGGCACGACGAAGGCCCGCTGCTCTTCGAGAAGCCGGTCCGACCACGCATCGTAGTCCGCGCGCTCCCAGCCGACGCGTTCGAAGACGACGACCGAGAGCTCGGGGTCGCGGACGAGGCGGAGGTTGGGCCGCTTCCTGATCTCGGTGCTGATCTCGCGGGCAAGCTCGATCGAATGGCTGATCGCCGCCCGGTAGGTCTCCGCCCCATAGCTGGCCAGGGAGAACCACAGCGGCAGGCCGCGGGGCCGGCGGGTGAGCTGGATCGCATAGTCCGAGGGGCTCCACTCGTCGGATTCGGTGAGCGTGTCGAGGTACTCGGCGTGCTGGGTGTGGGCGCGGCGCCCGTTGCGCGGGTCGCGGTAGATGAGCGCACAGGCATCGAAGGGGGCGAAGAGCCACTTGTGCGGGTCGACGATGACCGAGTCGGCATCCTCGACGCCGGCGAACTTGTGCTTGGCCAGCGGGGAGAGCATCGCCGCGAGGCCGTAGGCGCCGTCGATGTGGAGCCAGAAGTCGAACTCCTTCTTCAAGGCGGCGATGCCCGCGATGTCGTCGATCGTCCCGAAGTTCGTCGTGCCCGAGGTCGCGACGACGGCGATGACGGCGTCGCCGTGCTCCTCGAGGGCCGCACGCACCCCGTCGGGGCGGAGGATGCCGTCGTCGTCGGTGGGAACGGGCGCCACGTCGACGTCCATGACGGCGGCGGCCGAGGCCACGGAGGAATGCGCCTCGGCGCTGCAGACGATGACCCAGCGGCCGGGGCGCTTGTCCCCGAGTTTCGCCTTCTGGGCCTCACGGGCGGCGACGAGGGCGGAGAGATTGCCGATCGTCCCGCCCTGGACGAAGACGCCGCCCGCGGTCTTCGGCAGACCGAACTCGGCGGCGAGCCACGAGAGGACCTCGTTCTCGGCGTGGACGACTCCGGCGCCCTCGAGCCACGATCCGCCGTAGAGGGCGCTGGCGGAGACGACGAGGTCGAAGGCGACGGCGGCCTTCGTCGGTGCGCTGGGGATGAAGGAGAGGTACTTCGGGTGGTCGGTGGTGATGCAGGCAGGAGCGAAGATGTGCTCGAAGATCGCCAGCGCCCGCGCCGATCCCACGCCCTCCTCGCTGATCGTCGGACCGGCGAGGCGGGTGAGCTCGGAATCCTTCATCGGATGGTCGAGCGGGGTGTCGACGGACAGGGTCCGGCGTCGGGAGTAGTCGAGGACGAGGTTGACGAGGTTCTGGGTCTCATCGGAGACGACGTGCATGCGGGAGTGGAGATCGGTGTCCATGGGTGCCTCCGAGGGTGAGTGCGTGGTGTTCATCCGTTCGAGGATATCCGCTGCGGGAGGTCGGCGGGGCGAACGCAACCCGGAACGACCGACCACCGGACCGCGACCGCCCGGCGATTCCCGAATCCACCGATCGCAAGTTCTGACTTCTCATCACATATGCTTGCGATTCCCGCAGGGGCTCGGGTAGGTTCGAAGCATGGCTGCCACGATCGCCGCTCGAGCACGGGAGTCCGTCGCCGAGAGCGGACTGTCCCAGCGTCATCTCGCTCGAGTCATCGGCATCGACGAGACGAAGCTGTCGAAGTCGCTCTCGGGTCGGCGCAGGTTCACCGCCGAAGAGCTCCTCGGCCTCGCCACGGCGACCGGGGTGACGGTGCGCTGGCTGCTCGGAGACGAATCGACGGTCTCGGCCGTGCCGACCGGGCTGCGCGACGCGGCCCCGGCCGCCGCCGTCGATCCGGATTCGCCGCGGCGTCTCATCGTCGAAACCGCCTGGGATCTCTTCGCCCGCCGCGGCTACGACGCGGTGCGCATCGCCGACATCGCCGAGGCGGCCGGAGTCTCGAGCGCGGCCGTGCACTACCACTTCGACGGCAAGTCCGAACTCTTCGACGCCACCCTCGAGTTCTCGGTCAAGCTCGCCTTCGACCGGCAGGTCGCGTGGCTCGATGAGATCGTC
Source organism: Brevibacterium sp. K72 (assembly GCF_050562175.1). Classification (NCBI taxonomy): domain Bacteria; kingdom Bacillati; phylum Actinomycetota; class Actinomycetes; order Micrococcales; family Brevibacteriaceae; genus Brevibacterium; species Brevibacterium sp. K72. The sequence goes on along the minus strand of NZ_CP191582.1, from coordinate 2,770,559 downwards.
TCCCCCAGGCGTCGCCTCGAGCGGCTCCTCGAGCTGCAGTCCCCGATCGGTCCCCGCGCCCGCAGCGAGTGGTCGATCTGGATCCAGACGTGGAGTCGCCTCGCCGTCGAGGATCCCGACGAATCGGCCTATCCGGCCGGCTACGACCGGTGGTCGCGCACGGTGCGGGCGACGATCGAGGACGGCCAGGCCCGCGGAGTGTTCCGTCCCGGAGACTCCGGACCGATGACCGACGAGCTCACCTCCGTCCTCGACGGACTCGGCATCAAGGTCGTCACCGGGATCATGGACGTCCCGACGTTCCGTGACCGTCTCGAGGACTACGTACAGCGGGCGATCATCGCGCCCGGCACAACCGACCCATCCACCGACTGACGAGGAGTCATCATGAATCGCAAGGTCATCCTCACGTGCGCCGTCACCGGCGCCGGCGATACGACGGGCAAGAGTGAGCACGTGCCGGTCACCCCCGAGGAGATCGCCGCCGATGCGATCGCCGCCGCCCGCGCGGGCGCGTCGGTCGTCCACATCCACGTCCGCGACCTCGAGACCAAGCAGGGCTCGCGGGAGGTCGCCTACTACCGGGAGGTCGTCCGCCTCATCCGCGCCTCCGACGTCGACCCGGTCATCAACCTCACCGCCGGCATGGGCGGTGACCTCGTCATCGACCCGCAGGATCCGACGACGCACATGCCCGGCACCGATCTCGTCAATGCCCTCGAGCGTCTCCCCCACGTCGAGGAGCTCCTGCCCGAGATCTGCACCCTCGACTGCGGTTCGCTCAACTTCGGTGAGGGCTCGAACCTCTACGTCTCGACCCCCGACATGCTTCGCGAGGGGTCGAAGAAGATCCAGACGCTCGGCGTCCGCCCCGAGCTCGAGATCTTCGACACCGGCAACCTCTGGTTCGCCAACGTCCTCGTCGAGGAGGGGCTCATCGATCCGCCGCCGCTCTACCAGCTGTGCATGGGCATCCCCTACGGCGCCCCGGTCGACGCCGGCCTCCTCCAGGCGATGGTCCATCTCCTGCCCAAGGGGGCCGAGTTCACGTCGTTCGCGATCGGACGCAACCAGCTTCCGTGGGTCGCGCAGTCCGTCCTCGCCGGCGGTCACGCCCGCGTCGGCCTCGAGGACAACCTCTACATCTCCAAGGGCGTCAAGGCGACGAACGAGGCGCTCACCGACCGTGCCGTCTCGATCATCGAGGACCTCGGGGCCGAGGTCGCCACCCCCGCCGAGGCGCGCGAGATCCTCGATCTCCGCGTGCAGACCCCGACCGCGAAGGGAGCCGATCTGTGACCGACACCTCCTTCCCCGACCCCGGCTCCGTCCGCACGATCACGTGCATCGGGGCGGGCACGATCGGCGGCGGCTGGGCCGCCTACTTTCTCGCCCGCGGGTTCACCGTCAAGGTGTGGGACCCCGACCCGAACGCCGGGGACAGGCTCGCCCGCCTCATCGACGCCGCATGGCCGGCCCTGGCCGAACTCAACATGGTCGACGGTGCCGACCGGAATGCGTGGACGGTGCACACCGACCTCGCCGAGGCGCTGGCCGGCACCGACTTCGTCCAGGAGTCGGCCCCGGAGAACCTCGACCTCAAACGGCAGCTGCTCGCCGACATCGACGCGCTCACCCCCGCCTCGGTGGTCGTCGGCTCCTCGACGTCGGGGTACGCGATGACGGAGATGGCCACCGAGGTGGCCCGCCCCGAGCGCTTCGTCGTCGGGCATCCGTTCAATCCGCCCTACCTCATCCCCCTCGTCGAGGTGGTCGGCGGGGAGGCGACCGCGCCCGCGGCCGTCGACTGGGCAGCGGAGTTCTACGACCTCATCGGGAAGTCCGTCATCCGCATGGACCGTGAGGTGCCGGGGTTCATCGCCAACCGCCTCCAGGAGGCGCAGTGGCGCGAGGCCCTGCACATGGTCGCAGCCGGTGAGGCGAGCGTCGAGCAGATCGACCGGTCGATCACGGACGGACCCGGCCTGCGCTGGCCGTTCCACGGGCCGATGCTCACCTTCCACCTCGCCGGCGGGCCCGGCGGGATGGGGCACATGCTCGACCACTTCGGCCCCTCGCTCAAGTCCCCGTGGACCCGGCTCGAGGCCCCCGAGCTGACGACGGGTCTGCGCGACGCCGTCGTCGCCGGGTGCGAGGACGAGGCCGACGAGCGGTCGATCGCCGATCTCGTCGCCGAACGCGATGCCGGCATCGTCGCCCTGCGCAGGCTCACCGCGGACAGGCCGACGTCGGCTGCTTCGGATGCACCAGACGTTCCGGAGCCTCCGGAGTCGGCCGTCGCCTCGGCGACCGAAGCGGTCAGTGCCTCGACGGCGGAAGCTGCCACGGCTTCGGCGACAGCGACTGCTCGGGGTCGGCAGCTCGCCGACTATTCGACGCCGGTGCGTGAGGAGTGGATCGACTACAACGGGCACCTCTCCGAGGCGTACTACGTCCTCGTCTTCGGCTTCGCGACCGATCAGGTCATGGACGAGCTCGGTCTCGATGCCGCCTATCGTAAGGCGAGCGGCTGCTCCCTCTACACCGTCGAGTCGCATATCCGCTACCTCGACGAGGTCTCGCTCGGGGCGACGCTGACTGTGCGCCCGCAGCTTTTCTCGGCGGGGGCGAAGAAGCTTCATCTCGCCTACGAGATGCTCGTCGACGACCGCGTCGTCGCGACCGAGGAGATCCTCGCCCTCCACGTCGACCAGAACGCGGATCGGGCCGTCGAGTTCCCGAAGGAGATCGCTGAGCGCATCGCCGAGGTGGACCGCTCCACCCCGGAATGGAGCGGTCGCAGCGTCGGCTGACCGGTGACGGCGTTCGACCGGCCGGGGTTGGTCAGTCGAACGCCGTCCAAGCCGGGGCCGCGGCGGCGAACGCCTCCGGGTCGAGCGTGCCCGCGCCGTCCGAGACGGCGCCGATGACCGGCCCGTACTCCCCGAGTCGACGCCGGTTGTCCACCTCCACCGGGGTGGGATTCCCCGGCCAGGAGCCGAGGACGATGCCTCTCACGGGCAGGCCCCGGGTGCGCAGCGCCTCACAGGTGAGCGCCGTGTGGTTGAGGGTGCCGAGTCCGGTGCGGACGACGACGATGACGGCCAGGCCCGCCGCCGGGTCGAGGTCGGCGAGTTCTGCGGCGATGTCGGCCAGGGTGCCTCCCCCGCCGAGGTCGACGAGCAGACCTCCGGCTCCTTCGACGAGGATGACGCTGTCCCAATGCGCGGAGGGCCCGGGCCGTCCGGGCCCGACGGCAGCCGCCCCTGACGCGGCCTCCCCCACCCCCGCCTCCTCGGTCATGCGGTGCGCGAGCGAAACGATCGCCTCGGCGTGGTCTCGCGGCGTCGGCAGGACCACGCCCTCATGCTCCGCGGCCGCCGCGGGAGCCATGGGCAGCGTGAGGGTCACCGCCGTCGACGACGGTGCCCCGGAGAGGCGTGCGGCGATCTCGGCGTCCCCGCAGGTGACGACGTCGGTGTACGAGGCTTCGAGGGAACTGCGGCGCGGATCGGTGGCGGCGACGAGTCCGGTCTGGGCCGGTTTGCGGATATGCACTCGGTGGCCGGCCCGGCGCAGACGCACCGCGAGGGCCGCGGTGGCCACGGTCTTGCCCACCCCCGTGTCGGTGCCGGTGACGACGACGTAGCGGTTCATCCTGTCTCCGTTGCCGCGGCGTCGGCGACGGTGCGGATGAGGGCGGCCGCGTCATCGATTTGCTCCGTGCTCAGGTCTCCCCGGCACGTGATGCGCAGTCGGGAGATGCCGTCGGGCACGGATGGAGGCCGGAAGCAGCCGACGCTGACATCGCGGCGTGCGATCTCGTCCCGGGCGGCGACAGCGGTCGATGCCGACGGCATCGGCAGGGAGGCGACCGCTCCGACCGGTTCGGCTATTCCCAGGGCCGCGGTCAGCCGGCGCCGATTCTCGGCTAGGCCCTCGACCGGCGCCTCTCCCGCGGCGATGAGTCGGAGCGCCGCCGTCGCGGCGGCCGCGGCCGCGGGGGCGAGTCCGGTGTCGAAGATAAACGTCCGCGCGGTGTTGACGAGGGCGTCGCGCATGGTCGCGGGTCCGAGCACCGCTCCGCCTTGTGAGCCGAGCGCCTTCGACAGGGTGGCCGTGACGATGACACGGTCGTCCTCGCCGAGCGACCGGGAAGCGCCGCGTCCCTCGCCGACGACGCCGAGGCCGTGCGCCTCGTCGATGATGAGGAGGGCGTCGTGGGTCCGGCACAGCTCGAGGAGTGCGGGGAGGTCGGGGGTGTCGCCGAGGACGGAGTAGACGGATTCGACGAGGACGATCGCCTCGGAGCAGTTCCGCTCGGCGAGTGCCCGTTCGGTCGCTGCCAGGTCGAGATGCGGTGTGCGCTGGACGGATGCCCGGGAGAGGCGGCACGCGTCGATGAGGGAGGCGTGGTTGTGGGCGTCGGAGACGATGAGGCAGTCGGGGCCGCTGAGCGCCGTGACGGCGGCGAGGTTGGCCGCATATCCGGAGGAGAGGACGAGCCCGGACTCGCGGCCCGTGAGTTCGGCCAGTGCCGCCTCGGCGTCGCGGTGGGCCTGCGTGGTTCCGGTGACGAGCCGGGAGGCCCGCGCCGAGGTGCCGAGCGCGGTGATCGCCTCGTGGGCGGCGGCGCGGACCCGGGGATGATCGGCGAGGCCGAGGTAGTCGTTCGAGGCAAGGTCGAGACCGCGCGGGCCGGCGTCGACGCGGTCGAGGCCCTGAGCATGGCGCTGCGCGGACTGCTCGCGCAGACGGTCGAGGATCCGGTTGTCCGAGGGGGCGGTGCCGGTGGGGACGGTGACGGTCGGGGCTGCGGTCACGGGCGGCCTCCTGCGGCGGCGACCATCGCGGTCCCGATCTGTGCGACGTCGGCGCTCGTCGCGATGTAGGGCGGCATCGTGTAGATGTGGGTGCGGAAGGGGCGGAGCCACACTCCGTGGGCGGCGGCGGTGCGGGTGACCGTATCGATGTCGACGGGCTCGTCCATCTCGAGGATTCCGATGCCGCCGACGATGCGCACATCGGCGACCCCGGGCAGCGCCTCGGCGGGGCGCAGAAGGGTGCGCAGCCTCTCGTTGAGGCGGGCGATCGCCTGCGCCCATGCGGGCTCACCGTCCTCGTCCTCGGCGAAGAGGAGGTCGAGGGAGGCCCGGGCCGCGGTGCACGCCAGAGGGTTGGCCATGAAGGTCGGACCGTGCATGAGGGCGCGCCGGCTCGACTCCGAGATCACCTCGGCGACCTCCCCGGTGCACATGAGCGCGGCGAGGGTCATGTACCCGCCGGTGAGGGCCTTGCCCAGGCACATGATGTCCGGGGTGATCCCTGCTCGGTCGCACGCGAACGCGGTCCCGGTGCGCCCGAATCCCGTCGCGATCTCGTCGGCGATGAAGACAGCGCCGAGGTCGCGGGCCCGGGCGTGGAGGTGCTGGAGGGCACGGACATGGTAGGGCCGCATCCCGCCGGCCCCTTGGAACAGGGGTTCGACGATGATCCCGGCGAATTCGTCGCCGTGCCTGTCGCAGAGGGCGTCGACGGCCTCGCACCACTGGTCGACCTCGGCGTCGTCGGCGCCGGGAGCCGGAGGCAGCGGTGCGAAGATCTGCGGTCGGAGGACGGCATGGAAGTCCGCGTGCATGCTCGCGATGGGGTCGCACACGCTCATCGCGCCGGTGGTGTCGCCGTGGTAGGCCCCGCGCAGGGCGAGGAAGCGGCCTCGGTCGCGGCCGCGTGCCTGCTGGTACTGGACGGCGAGTTTGAGGGCGACCTCGATCGACACGGAACCGGAGTCGGCGAGGAAGACGTGGTCGAGGCCGCTCGGGGTGACGGCGACGAGGCGTTCGGCGAGTTCGACGGCCGGGGCGTGGTTGAGCCCGCCGAACATCACGTGGGAGAAGGTCTGCAGCTGCCGGGCGAGGGCGTCGTCGATCACCGGGTTGCGGTATCCGTGGACGACGGACCACCACGAGCTCATCCCGTCGAGGGCGGTCAGCGTCGTCCCGTCCCGGTCGACGAGGTCGACGCGGGGGCCGGAGGCACCGGAGACGGCGAAGTGCGACCCGTCGGCCAGGGCCCCGTAGGGATGCCAGAGCAGTCCCCGCTCCCGCGAGTGCAGGCTCGCGGCCTCCTCGGTCTCACGCATTCGGTGAGACCGTGGTGCCGGCGCCGCGACGGCGGATGGTCGGGACGAGCACGTTCTCACGGCCGTCGTCGGAGGCTCCGCTCGGGACGGTCTTCCCGCACGGCAGGGTCGAGGCGGGTGCGGCCTCGTCGGCCGGCTCCGCTGCGCCGAAGGCGGCGGTGTGCGCGGCCTTCTCGGCGCGCACCCGGTCCCGCAGCGCCTCGGCGCTCTCGTGACCGATGATGGAGAAGCCGCCGTCGACGATCATGTCGAGGTCGGCTTCGGCGTCCTGTCCCTCGCTGGTGAGGTAGTCGCCGAGGAAGAGGGAGTTCGCGACGTGGAGGGCGAGCGGCTGGAGGGTGCGCAGGTGCATCTCCCGTCCGCCGGCGATGCGCAGCTCGCTGTCGGGGCACATCAGCCGCACGGCGCAGAGGATGCGCAGGCAGTGCTGCGGGGTGAGCTCGTAGGTGCCGGCCAACGGCGTGCCTTCGAAGGGGATGAGGAAGTTGACCGGGATCGAATCGGCGTCGAGGTCGCGCAGGGCGAGGATCGCCTCGACGATCTGCTCGTCGGACTCCCCCATCCCGACGATGAGTCCCGAGCACGGGGAGAGTCCGGCCGTGCGTGCCTGCTGCACGGTGTCGACGCGGTCGGCGAAGGTGTGGGTCGAGCAGATCTCCGCGTAGTTCGACTCCGCGGTGTTGAGGTTGTGGTTGTAGGCGTCGACCCCGGCGGTGCGCAGGCGCTCGGCCTGACCGTCCTTGAGGAAGCCGAGGCACGCACAGACCTCGACCTCGGGATTGTTCGCCTTGATGTCCTCGGTCATCGCCGCGACCCGGTCGATGTCCCGGTTCGAGGGACCGCGACCGCTGGCGACGAGGCAGACGCGGGAGGCGCCTCCGGCCAGCCCGAACTCCGCCTGCCGGCGGGCTTCGTCGCCCGGCAGCCACGAGTACTTGAGGATCTCGGTGTCCGAGCCCAAACGCTGGGAGCAGTAGCCGCAGTCTTCGGGGCAGAGTCCCGACTTGAGGTTGACGAGGTAGTTGACCTTGACCGATCGGCCGAAGAAGTGCCGCCGGACGCGTCCGGCGGCGGCGACGAGGTCGAGGAGTTCGTCGTCGGCGGAGCGGAGGATCGTCAGTGCTTCCTCGGCGGTCGCAGGGTCACCGGCACAGGCGCGTTCGGCCAGAGTCGTCATCATCGTCATGCCCAGATCATTGAACAGTGTTCAGGAAAAGTCAATTCACAGTTCGCATCTCCGATGCAGCTGCCGTGCCACGGCCTGACAGCTCGTGCGCCCGGCCGCATCCGTCAGGAATCGAGAAGTCCCCGCTGATCCGCCGAGGCTATCCTGGAGTTGTCAGATCCGTCCGCCTCCGGGCGGCTCACCCCCCCCATATCCGGTTCAACTTGAGGAGAACCATGACGACGACGAAGCAGGCAGAGATCACGTTCGACGCCGAGGTGGAGACCCTCGGCGACCGCGTCCTCGTCCGGTTGCCGGCCGAGGCCAGTGCGGAGCTGCCCTCACGCGGTCAGGTGGCCGCCGAGGCGGTCGTCGACGGGGCAGAGTTCCCTACCGTCGTCGAACCCGACGGAATGAGGGGGCACTGGCTCAACCTCGACGACCAGACGGGGCTGAGCGACGGTCAGTCCGTGCATGTCTCGCTCACCCCGACCAAGGCGTGGCCGGAGGTCGTCGTTCCCGAGGATCTGCGGTCGGCGCTCGATGAGGCCGGCGATCTCGATGACATCTGGGAGAGCCTCACCCCGATGGCCCGCTGGGAGTGGGTGCGCTGGATCAAGGCGACGAAGAGCGAGGCGACCCGCGCCAAGCGCGTCGGCGTTGCCATCGACAAGCTCGAGAACGGCAAGCGTCGGCCGTGCTGCTTCGACCTGTCGTCCTGCACGGATCCGGAGCTGTCGAAGAGCGGAAAGCTCATCAGTCTGAGCTGAGGCGGCATCACAGCAATTCTGCGGAGCATCGTCGCGCCTGCCTGAGATCAACTGACAGAGATCACGGACGTCGCGTAGACCGTGCCCGGCCTCGAGCGATCACGTCGCATCGCATCGATCGCGATGGTCGGAATCGCCTGCAGGCCCGCCATGGCAAGCTCCTCGTCGAGCTCCCCGAGGTCCCGCACACGCACCGTACCCGGAAGACGCTGTCCTGCCCGCTCTCCCCAGCATTCGAATCGAAATCCGTCAACCTCGGCTAACTGTGCGCAGACGATATCCGCGTCTGGGGAAGCGATCGCGATGTCCATGGACTATAAGTACCACCGGGCAGACAGACTGCGCGGTCGCCTTTTCATACGCAGTCACAGCCACTCCCAAGGAGTCAGTCGCCGTTGCGGGCGATTGCCCATGACATCTGCACGAGCGGGATCTGCAGGGGCAGCCTGGCCAGCGCGATCGCGCGGCCCATCGGTGACTTCCAGTGCTTGACCACGGTGTAGATGTTGGCTGGATACACAGCGACCATGAGCGCCGCCGTCGCCGCACCGCCGAGGCGTCGGGTGGCGGGAACGGCGAGGAGTGCCGCGCAGCCGATCTCGGCGACGCCGCTGGCATAGGTCCAGGCGCGCCGGTTGCCGAGGCTGGGCGGAACGATCGAATCGAACGGCTGCGGTCGGATGAAGTGCATGGTCCCGGCGAAGCCGAGAAGACCGCTCATGAAGAGGGCGCGCGGAGTCGTCGACCTTCCGCGCCCTCGCTTGCCTGGTGAAAAGGTCATGGACACGATTGTGCCCGAGATCCGCCGATGTTCCGCGCTCCTCCCCGCCGGCGAGTCACCTTGCCGGAACCGGACACCACACGACACGCACCGACTGCGTCGGAAGGGTGCCGCCGCCGATCGGTGCCCTACGATGAACCCATCGGAGCCCCACGGTCAGTCGAGCCGCACCGGCGAGCACGGCGCGATGGTTCGGATGCTCCGGCGGAAGGGTGGGACGTGATGACTCAGCGATGGCGCATCGGAGCCGTACTGTGGGTGGCCAGTGCCGTGCTTCTGCCGATCCAGCTCGTCGTCGCCGTGCAGTGGCCGCAGGGCTACTCCGTGACGGCGAATGCGATCAGCGATCTCGGAGTCACCGTCTGCGGCCTGTTCACCGAAGGCGGCCAGCCTCGAGAGGTGTGCTCACCGTGGTTCGCCGTGTTCAACATCGGCATGGTCGCCTCCGGTGTCCTCACGGCGCTCGGGGCTATCCTCCTCCACGGACGCTGGTCCGGCCGATCCGGTCGCGTAGGGACGATTCTCATGGCCGTGGTGGGGGCCTGTGTCGTGGTCGTCGGCTTCGCGCCATGGGATCTCCAACCGGGCCTCCACGACAGTGCTGCCGCAATCCAGGCCCTCGCACAGTGGGTGGCGATGATCCTCCTCGCCGTCTCGGCCGGCCGCGGACTCTTCCGAGGGCTGACGATCGCGACCGTCATCGTCTCGGTCATCGGGTTCGCAGCGTTCCTTCTCGCGCTCGACGGGGCCGCGATTCCGGGACTGAGCTTCGGCATCGCCGAACGCCTCTCGTTCGACACACTGACCGTATGGACCGCCGCGGTGGGCGTCGCCGTTCTCGCCCAGCGCAGTCACCACGAAATCGGCGCCTCGGACGAACCAGTGCGCTGACCCGATTGTCGGGAAGGGCCGATCCCTCGCACATGCCAGGCGGTCCTGCACTGGACGACGACTCAAACCGCACGAGGCCCGAAGAGTCGCAGGCAACCCTCGGTCGGCGGCGTTCACAGGCGGGCCATGAACACTATGCGGGTCCGGCAGATGCCACACCTGCCGGTTGCCATCGGTCGCGTCGACGGGGCATTGGCGGCGGGTTGGACGCATGCTTCCTCTCGGCCGCCCGTCGTGGCACAATTCGTCATCAGATATGCTTACGTGTATACAGTTTGTATCATTTGAAGGGTGGCGACGATGGCGACGTTGAGGCCGAGCGCGGCCGAGGAAGCCGGCATGTCACGCAGCGGGCTGTACCGTGCGGTTCGCGAGGGGCGACTGGCGCGAGTCGCGCGGGGCATATACCTTCCGGCGGATGCGGCTGCGGCGGACTGGGACTGGATCGAGGCCGCTGCTCGTCGCCCGAATGCGACGATCTGTTTGGCCTCAGCACTTGCTCACCACGATCTGACAGATGTGATCCCCGCCGCTTTGGATGTCGCGATCCCGCGTGGGTCGCGCACACCGGCGAGCGATGGTGCTATCGCCTGGCATCAGTTCGACCGGTCCACATTTGACATCGGACGTGAGGAGATCCTGATTCCGGGCACGGATCAGGCGATCCGGATCTATTCGCCTGAGCGATCGATCGCTGACGCGTTCCGACTGCGGGGCGAGGTCGGGTATGAGCTGGCGCGGGAGTCGCTGAAGGAGTGGCTGCGTCGTGGCGGGAAACCTGCTCGGCTCATGGAGATCTCCTCTCGGCTTCCTCGCGCGAAATCTCCCGTGCTTCAGGCTTTGGAGGCGCTGTCGTGAGTACGGGCGATGAAGTGTTCCGCCGCGTCCAATCCGCGGCACGCGCCGCGGGCACGAAGGTTGGGACAGGTGCGCCGACGCAGGAATATCTGATCCGGCACACGCTGGAATCGTTCCTCGATCGCTTCTCCCGCACTGCTCATGCCGAGGACTTCGTGCTCAAAGGCGGGATCCTGCTGGCCGCCTACGGTGTACGTCGTCCGACCAAAGACGCCGACGCGAATGCCATCGGAGCCGACGTCACCGCCGATCACCTCATTGAGGTCGTCCACGACATCAATGCCATCGAGACCGGCGACGGGGTAGCGTTCGATCTCGGCTCGCTCAGTGTGCAGGAGATCCGCGAGCACGCCGACTACCCAGGCTTCCGGGTGCGGGTCGGTGCGTCGATCGGACCGTGGAAGGGCACCGCGCCGTGGGATGTCTCCACCGGAGATCCGATAGTGCCCGCGCCTCGGCAGGTACGCATCGACCGCATTTTGGGAGACCCGATCGTGCTCTTCGGCTATGCACCCGAAACCACGATCGCCGAGAAGGGCGTCACCATCCTGGAGCGGGGCATCACGAGCACGAGGTGGCGCGACTACGTCGACATCGTCCAGCTCGGCCGGCAGGGCATCGACAGTGACGAGCTATTCCGCTCCGCTCTGGCCGTTGCCCGCTACCGCGGCGTCACCCTCGAACCCGTTGCGCCACACGTCGTCGGCTACGGGCGGATCGGGCAGGCTAAATGGGCAGCGTGGCGTCGCAAGGAGCGACTGGAAGCAGTCTGCGAAGCGGACCTCGATGAGCAGATGGCACTGGTGTCTTCGTACCTCGACCCTGTATTCGATCTCGGAGACACCACGTAAGCTCGCACTTAGCGCCTGTGCGCCTGTCGAAGCGTTGGAGGTCTGACTGTCGCAACCACAGAGAACCCGTTGTCGCCGCTTCGAACCGTGATCTCTGTCGACAGAAGAGCAATGTGTCGCGACACCGTAGGAACGATGTCGCGACACTTCATGGGGTGGAGCTAAGGGGAATCGAACCCCTGACCTCTTCATTGCGAACGAAGCGCTCTACCAACTGAGCTATAGCCCCTGACAGGGATCAACTTTAGCCCCGACCACCCGTGTTGCACAAAATCACGTGACGACCGCCTCGGCGAAGCCTGGGGAGGACAGGCGGCCTGCGAGACAACCCACCATGTCGATCCGCTGTTTGACTCTCACCCCACGGCAGTACAGGCTGTGACTGACACCACTGTTGAGAAGGAGCGGACATGGCACAGGAATTCGGAATCGTCGTCGTCGGAGCCGGCATCGGCGGAGGTCAGGTCGTCGAGTCGCTGCGGAACGACGGCTTCGCCGGCACGATCGCACTCGTCGGCGCCGACCCCCTGCCCCCGTACTACCGTCCCGACCTGTCGAAGAAGCTCATGCTCGAGGACACCGACCCCGGCGATTCCGAGCTGCGCGGCGAGGACTGGTACGCCGCCCACGACGTCGAGACGTTCTTCGCCGACGCGGCCACGAAACTCGACACCGCGTCGCGGACCGTCACCCTCGCCTCCGGCGATGAGCTCTCCTACGGGCAGGCGATCCTCGCGACCGGATCGACCCCGCGCACCCTCGACGTCCCCGGCGCCGACCTCGCCAACGTCCACACGCTCCGCAGCGCTGGTGACGCCGTCGCCATCCGCTCTCAGTTCGGCGAGGGACGGAAGGTCGTCATCGTCGGCGGCGGCTGGATCGGACTCGAGGTCGCCGCTGCCGCCCGCTCCCACGGCTCCGAGGTCACCGTCGTCGTCCGCGACGCCCCTCCGCTCAAGGCCGTCCTCGGTGAGGAGATGGGGAGGTACTTCGAAGAGCTCCACGTCTCCCACGGGGTGACGTTCTTCGGCGACGCCGAGGTCACCGGCTTCACCGGCGACGGCGCCGTCGAGACCGCGCAGACCACGCAGGGAGACATCCCCGCCGATCTCGTCGTCATCGGCATCGGTGCCGACCCCACCGTCGACCTCGCCGAGGCGGCCGGGATCGACGTCGACAACGGCGTTCCCACCGATGAGCGGATGCGCACGAGCGAGGGCAACGTGCTCGCCATCGGTGACATCGCCAACGCCTTCAACACCCGACTCGACTCCCGCATCCGCGTCGAGCACTGGGACAACGCGGTGCGCCAGGCCGATGTCGCCGCCTCGACGCTCACCGGCGGCAGCGCCGTCTACGACTGGGAGCCGTACTTCTTCACCGACCAGTACGACCTCGGCATGGAGTACGTCGGCCACGGCTCCGGAGACGACGAGGTGACGATCCGCGGCGATAAGGACTCCGGCGAGTTCATCGTCTTCTGGACGAAGGACGGCACGCTCACCGCGGCGATGAACGTCAACATCTGGGACGTCAGCGACGAGCTGCGCGCCCTCATCGGCAAGCAGGTCGACACCGCGAAGCTCGCCGACGAGGCGGTGCCCCTCTCCGAGCTCTGAGCCCGGCGATGGACTCCCTCTTCGCCGACGACGCCTTCGATCGCGCGGCCCGGGTCGTCGCCCCGGGCGCGGTCTGGCTCCCCGGTTTCCTCGACGACGCGGCGCAGGCGTGGATCCTTCGGCAGTACGCGGCCTGGCGCGCGGGACCCGTCCCGGCACACGCGACGACGATCCGCGGGCACCCGATGAGCGTGACGACGATCGGACTCGGCTGGCACTGGCGTCCCGGCCGCTACGACCGGGAAGCCAAGGACGTCAACAACGAACGCGTCCTCCCGTTCCCCGACTGGATGACCCGGCTGGGACGTCAGGTCATCGCGGCCACCGCCGAGGCGGTCGCCGCCGACCCCGACTCCCCCAGCCCCGTACCCGCCTCCTGGGGTCTCGACCCGGATGCGTACTCCCCCGACGTCGCGCTCGTCAACTACTACGACGAGTCGGCGAAAATGGGCATGCACCAGGACAAGGACGAGCACGATCCCGCCCCGGTCGTCTCGCTCTCCCTGGGCGACTCGTGCACGTTTCGCTTCGGGAACACGGAGACGAAGAACCGGCCGTATGAGGACATCCGCCTCGCCTCGGGCGACGCCTTCGTCTTCGGCGGACCCGCCCGGTTCGCCTACCACGGGGTGACGCGGATCCACCCGGGAACGGCACCGGAGGCGGCACGGCTGAGCGACCTCGGCGGGGGCCGGATCAACATCACGATGCGCGCGACCGGACGGGACTGAGCACGCTGGCGCACCCACGCTGGCCCGGCGCGACTGATCTCAGCTCAGTGCTCGGGTACCCAGCACCCGGGCCCCCACCTCACGCGAACAGCGTCTGTCCGATCCACCCACCCTCGTTCACCCCGGGCGGGATCGCGAAGAGTCCCGACCCGGTGTGGAGGAGGTATTCGCTGAGCGCATCCTCCTTCGCGAGGCGGTTCTGCATCGGCACATAGTCGCCGGCAGGATCGGCAACGAAGGCGATGAAGAACAGGCCCGCGTCGAGGTTGCCCTGGGCGTCCGCGCCGTCGGCGTAGTTGTAGCCGCGCCGCAGGATCCGAATGCCCCCGTTCTGCTTGGGGTGGGCGAGATGGACGTGCGAGCTCGTCGGGATGATCGGGAGGTTCGCAGAGCCCGCCATCGCGAAGTCCGGCTCCGTGAACTCCTCACCCCCGGACAGCGGTGCCCCGGTCATCTTCGTGCGCCCGAAGATCTGCTCCTGGCCGTCGAGGCTCTCCCGATCCCACGTCTCGATGTGCATCCGGATCCGCCGGGCGACGAGGTAGCAGCCGTCGTCCATCCACGACCCGTCGCGCACCCACACATGCTCGCCCAGCGCCTTCTCCTCATCGGAGCGGATGTTCGCCGTCCCGTCCTTGAACCCGAAGAGGTTGCGCGGGGTCTCCTGTGCCGGCGATGTCGAGGCGGTGCGCCCGAAGCCGAGCTGCATCCACCTGGTCGAGACGATGCCGAAGCCCATCCGGATGAGGTTGCGCACCGCGTGGACGGCGACCTGCGGATCGTCCGCGCACGCCTGGATGCACAGGTCCCCACCGGTTCGCGCCTCGTCGAGGCGGTCGCCCGGGAAGTGCGGGAGCTCGATGAGACCCGACGGCAGCCGGTCGGCGATGCCGAACCGGTCCTGCCCGTCGGCGTCGGTGAAGAGGCTGCGCCCGAAACCGATGGTCACCGTGAGGTGCCCGGCGCTCAGTCCCTGCGCCTCCCCCGTGTCCATCGGCGGTGCGAACCGAGAGCCCCCGGCCACGCCGTCCTCGACGACGGGCAGTCCCCGGCTGAGGTTGGCCGCCGCGGCCGTCCACTGCGTGAGGAGGTCGATGAGCTCGTCCCGGTCGTCGGTGAGGACGTTGACGGCGGCGAAGCACATCCGGTCCTGCGCTTCGGTGACGATGCCGGCCTGGTGCCGCCCGTAAAAGTCGACGATGTCGTTCTCCGCCCCGACTGCCTCGGCGATCGGGTCATGGGCGAAGAAGCCCGCGGCGGCACCGGCGGCAAGTGTGCCCGCCCCGACGCCGAACATCGCGCGTCGGGAGACGCCTGGCCGGTCGGTCATCAGCCGACCACTTTGTCGGTGAGCTGCGACAGCGGCTCGGAGAGCGCGTTGACGGCGTCGGAGAGCTCCTTGACCTCGTCCTTGCTCAGCTCGGTGTAGAGGACGAAGCCCTCGCCCTTCCGGTGTCCGTCGAGGAGGGTCTGCAGATCGGCGAACCGGGTGCTCAGCGTCTCGTCGAGCTCCTTGTCCCGGGTGGCCAGCAGCGGCTTGAGATCCTCATACGCGACCCTGGCGCCGTCGACGTTGGCCTGGAAGTCCCAGAGGTCCGTGTGCGACCACGTCTCCTCCTCACCCGTGACCTTGCCCGTGGCGACCTCGTCGAGGAGCTCCTTCGCCCCGTTCGAGAGCTGATCGGGGGTGAACGTCATCTCACGGGTGCGATCGTAGAGGACCTTCGTGTCCTCGACGAGGAGATCGGCGTACTTCTCCCGGTCCGCGTTACTCAGCGCCGTGTAGCCGTCCTTCGGCGGCCAGAGGTCCTTCTCGAGCAGGTGCCAGCCCGTCCACTCCTGGCCGTCCTCGAGGTCGGCCTCACGCAGGTCGAGCTTGGGGTCGAGGTCGCCGAAGGACTCGGCGACGGGTTCGATGCGCTCCCAGTTCGTGCGCACCTTCGGGTAGAGTTCGCGCGCCTTGTCGTCGTCCCCGGCCTTGTACGCCTTCGCGAAGTCCTCGGTGCCGGTGAGCAGCTGCTCGGTCTGATCCTTGACGTACGCCGAGTACTGGGTCGTCGCCTGTTCGGCGAGCTGGGAGTCCTCGGCGCTGACCTGCTCACCGCCCTCACCCTTCGTCACCGTGAAGTCCCCGCGCAGTCCGTCGCCGACCATGCCCGGCTTGCATGCGGTGAAGTACTTGCCTTCGGGTGCGGTGACCGTCAGCGAGCGTTCGAGTCCCGGGGCGATGTTCTCGACCTCGCCGATGATCCGCAGCCCGTCCTCACCGAGGAGGTAGAACTCGGTGACCTTCGATCCTTCATTCGTGACGTCGAACTTCAGGGTGCCCGCCGGTGCCTCGGTGGCGGCGACCTCGCACGAGTCGTCGGTGCTCGTCACGGCGATCGCGCCGCCCTGGTCGGCGTTGGGCTCGCAGCCGGTGAGCAGCAGTGCCCCGCCGACGGCCATGACGACGGCGACGCTGGGGTTGAGGGTTCTCATATCCATCCTTGGGGTGAGTCTCCGCTGGCTGAGCGGAGGAGGTGACGGTCCGCAGGTCGCGGTCCGGAGCGGTGCGCCCGCGGTGGAGCGGGAGCGCGAAGCGTCGTCGGGAGCGGGCCCGAGGACGCGAGGTCAGGCGGTGGCTGCGGCCGGAGCGGCCGCGGGCTTCGGCGCGGACCGCAGTCCGCGGACGAAGAGCGTGCCGACGACGATGACGTAGAGCCACCACACGGTGAACTCCACCCAGGTCGTGGCCGGGGAGAAGTTGAAGATTCCCTTGAGGAGCACGCCGTACCAGCTCGTCGGCGGGATCGCCTCAGAGACGTCGAAGGCGAGCGAGTGGAGTCCGGGGATGATCCCCGCCTCCTGCAGATCGTGGAACCCGTAGGCGAGGACGCCGGCGGCGACGACGATGAGGAACGCCCCCGAGTACGTGAAGAACCGAGAGAGGTTGAGCCGGAGCAGTCCCTTGGCGATGAGCCACGCGAGGGCGACGGCGATGAGGATGCCCGCGACCGCGGCGAGCGTGAGACCGAGGGCGGACGCCCCCGCCGAGGCGTTCGCGCGGGTGGCCGCCCAGAGGAAGAGGGCGGTTTCGAGTCCTTCGCGACCCACCGAGAAGGCGCCGAGGACGACGAGTCCGATGAGCGGACCGTCGAGGGCCCTGTCAGCGGCCGTTCGCAGTTCGCCGGCGAGCCCTTTGGCGGTGCGCGCCATCCAGAAGATCATCCACGTGACGAAGCCGACGGCGATGATCGAGAGCGTGCCGCCGATGAATTCCTGGGCCTCGAACGTCAGGGTCGAGGGTCCGAAGGTGAGCAGGGCACCGAAGCCGAGGGAGACGACGATGGCCGCGGCGATCCCCCACCACATCGCCCGGATCTCCCGGGTGCGGCCGATGCGCCCGAGATAGCCGATGAGGATGCTGACGATGAGAGCGGCCTCGAGGCCCTCACGCAGGCCGATGAGAAACGTCTGGAACATGGCTGGCTTTCTGCTGAGATGGCGCGCCGGCGTCTGCGGCTCGCTCATCCTAGCATAAGGAAAGGCTCACCTAATCCTCAGCTGTCGGTGCGATGTTTCCGCTTCTCAGCTGCCGGTTCTCAGCCGTTCGGCCCGGACCGGTCGTCCTTCGTCACCGGCTCCGCATCCGCGGGGTCCGGGTCCTCGATCCCCTCCGGGGGCTGCGCCAGCCGGTTCGGCGAGGTCTTGCGGTAGATCGGCTGTCCCGAGAGCACGCTCGCGCGCGACAGCGTGTTGCTCGCGACCGAGGAGACGATGATGAGGCAGAGGATCGTGGCGAGGAGGACGAGCAGAGACGTGACGCTGAAGCCCTCGACGTAGAGATCGCTGACGTAGGCGGCCAGCGCGATGAGCGGCAGGCCGAGACCGGTGGCAGGAGAGAACACGTTGATCCGCGAGAGTGCGTCGCGGACCCGGAACATCGCCAGCGCAGAGGCGAGGACGATGAGGGAGCCGGTGATCCCGAAGACGCCGACGAGGATGGTTGCGGTGAGCTCATTCATCAGCGATGCCCCCTCGTGAGGATGCGGGAGAGCGCGATGGTGGCGAGGATGCCGACCATCGAGGCGAGGAAGATGACATCGAGGACGATCGAGGACGAGACATGGATCCCGATGATCGTGAGCATGCCGACCGCGCAGAAGTACACGAGGTCGCTGACGACGGCCCGGGAGCCGAGGTCCTTCGCGGTGATGACGCGGATGAGGCCGATGACGATGGCCACGGCGAGGATGATCGCACAGACGGCGACGATGACGGTCATGGTCTGCCCCTCTCTCCGGCCGAACCCGGGTCGATCCAGTTCGCCTCCACCTCGGCGACGCCCGAGGGAGGACTCTGCGGGGCCCGTCCCCGAGTCATCGCCAGCAGCCGCGACTCCATGTCGTAGAGGCCCTCGAGGGCGGCGTCCTCGGAGTCCTCGAACAGGGCGTGGACGAAGAGGACCGGCGGGGTCGTCGCCGTGCCGGCGGCGATCGCGGTGACGAGCGTGCCCGGGGTGATGGTGATCGAGGAGGCGAACAGGGTGACCTCGAGGTCCGTGCGGCACCGCAGCGGCACCTCGACGATCATCGGGTGGGCGTAGGGGCGGTTGACCCGGAACAGGTGGCCGACGACCTTCGCGGTGCCGACGATGATGGCCCAGAGGATAAAGAACACGTAGGAGAGGCCGTTGATCACGCGTCTCATGGTGTCGTCACCGCCTCGATGTAGTCGGTGTGGTCAAGGAGGCCTTCGGCGACGCGCGCCGTGACCTCGAGCAGCGGTTCGGGCCAGACGAAGATCGCCACGGACACGGCGATCATGATCGTCCCGGGCACGAGCAGGCGCGCGGGGATGCGCAGTCCGTCGGGGACCGGTTCGGTCGGTGCACGCCCGGTCTCCGCGGAGTCGGGCCGGTAGGACTGCATGGGCGGGCCCCAGAACGTGTTCCGCCACGTCCGCTGGAGGGCGAGCATCGAGATGAGCGCCCCGACGACGATCGCCGTGACGATCCACCAGCCGGCGGCGTCACCGACTCCGGTCGCCGCCCGGATGAGTCCGATCTTCGCCCACATGCCCGAGGTGGGCGGCAGCCCGATGAGGGAGAAGAGGCCGAGGACCATGAGCACGCTCGCCCACTTCTCCCGGCTCGCCAACCCGGAGAGCTTCTTGAACGATCCCGTGCCGTAGGTCTGCTCGACCGCGCCCATGACGAGGAGGAGCCCGGCCATCGTGATCATGCTGTGGACCATGTAGAACGCGCCCGCGGCGAGCGAGGCGACGGTGAGGAGGGCGACGCCGACGAGGGTGTGGCCGACGCTCGCGGTCATCTGGAAGGCGAGGACGTTGCGCACGCGGTTCTGCCCGAAGCCCGAGAGCGCGCCGAGGATGATGCTGAGCACGGCGATGACGACGATGAGGTTCGCCCACGCCGGCGGTTCCCCGTAGACGGTCGTGCACACTCGGTAGATCGCGTAGAGCGCGACCTTCGAGTGGAGACCGGAGAAGAGCGCCATCATCCCCGCCGAGGTGTTCGGGTAGGACCGTGCCAGCCAGCCGTGGAAGGGAGCACCGCCGGCTTTGACGAGCATCGCGAAGAGGACGATGCCGAGCGCCAGCGCTCCCTGCCCTGTGGGTGTGCCGAGCTGGGCGAGGACGGCGAGGTTGACCGTGCCGGTCGCACCGTAGACGAAACCGACCCCGATGAGCAGGATCGTCGAGGTGAGGAGGTTGACCATGACGAACATCCGTCCCACGCCGAGGCGGCGCCACGTTCCCGTGACCGCGATGAGCGCGTACGCGGGCAGGACCATGACCTCGATGAAGACGAAGAAGTTGAAGAGGTCGCCGGTGAGCAGCGCCCCGTAGACGCCGGTGAGCATCATCATCACCAGGGCCGGGACGAACCGGTACTGGTCCTCGCCGGTGTTGATGAGGAAGATGCAGCTCACGAGCGCTGTCAGGGAGGTGAGCACGAGCATGAGCGCTGTGAACGAGTCCGAGACGAACGGGATCGCCAGTCCCGGGATGTAGCCGCCGACGTCGTGGGCGATGACCGGGATCCGCTGGTGGAGGACGAGCAGACCGAGGCCGCTGAGGCCGACGAACGAGGGCACGGCGAGCAGGAGGACCCGGTCGAGGGTCCGGGAGGTGATGAGGACGCTGAGCGCCGAGGCGAGCAGCGGAAGGCCGACGAGGAGGAGCAGGAGCGATGAGTTCACGATTCGCGGACCTCCCCGGTCTCGGGGGCGCGCTTCTGGTCGTCGTCGTGGCCGAGCACGGCGAGGGCGAGCATGAAGATCGTCACCGCCAGGGTGATGACGATGGCGGTGAGGACGAACGCCTGCGGCAGCGGGTCCGCTGCGAGACTCTGGTCGCCGCGGCCGCTGAGCGGTTCGACCCGCCACGCACCGACGCCGGCCGAGAGGAGGACGAAGTTCGCTGCGTGCGAGAGCAGGGTGAGGCCGAAGACACCGCGGACCATCGACCGCTGCATCATGAGGTAGACGCCGCCCGCGGTGAGGACGCCGATCGTTATGGCCAGGATCATCGGGTCTCCCCCTCAGCCGTGGTCGGGGCTTCACCGCGGTCGAGCGGTGCGTTTCCGTCGAGGATGTGCGTCGTCGAGGCTCTCACCTTCCGGTCGGATCCGCGCGCGGCGATGCGGTCGCCGAGGCCGGGACGCTCACCCCTGATCGACTCCATCGGGCCCTTGAGCTCACCGTAGAGGAGTTCGTCGGCGCGTTCGCGGGTCCGCTCGACATCGCGGCGGATGATCCCGTCGGTGAGCACATCGTCGCCGGCCGGCGTCGCCGCGGAGTCGGAGACGCCGAGGAGGTTGAAGGAGAGGAGGATGAGCCCGAGGACGGCGAGGTAGACGCCGACGTCGAAGAGCAGGGACGAGGTGTACTTCTCACCGAGGATGTAGACCTGCATCGGCTCGAGGAAGGACCCGGCGACGACAAGGCCGAGGAGACCGGTGAGGATGGCGATGCCGATGCCGACGCCGATGAGGTAGAGCGGGGCGCGCGGCGGACCGATCGCCCGGTCCTTGGCTGTGGACATGTAGAGCAGCCCGATGACCGCGGAGCCGATGAGGGCGGCGATGAAGCCGCCTCCGGGCTCGTTGTGCCCGCGCCAGAAGATGAGCAGTGAGGTGACGACGAGCAGCGGACCGAGGACCTTGATCGTCAGCTGCAGGGGGATGACGTTGGGCCACGCTTCGTGGACGCCGCGGTAGGCGCTCGTGCCCTTCGGCCGCACGGTCACCCACGCCCGCCTCGGCGGCTCCGGGATGTTCTCCGCCGGAGGGTCGATGTAGCGGTCCTTGACCGTCGACATCACGGCGACGATCGCGATCCCGGCCATGCCGAGGACGGTGAGCTCGCCGAGCGTGTCGAGGGCTCGGAACTCGACGAGGATCGTGTTGACGATGTTGTGCCCGCCGCTGATCTCCGGGGCGTTCTCGATGTAGTACATGCCCACCAGCGACCGCTCCCGGCGCCCGTTGAGGGTGAGCGTGAGCAGGGTGACGGCGGCGCCGACGAGGATCGCGAAGACCGCACGGGTGGACTGGAGGCGCTTCGAGTACCGCCAGAACGAGCGCGGCAGCTTCTGGAGGACGAGCATGATGACGATGATCGTCATCGCTTCGACGAGCAGCTGCGTGAGCGTGACGTCGGGCGCCCCGAGCGCAAGGATCTGCACGGTCGCGAGGATGCCCACGGCGGAGAGGGAGACGACGGTGGTCAGGCGCGAGTGCGAGGTGCACACGACGAGGACGGCGATGGTGATGAGGACGAGGAGGACGACGTCGGGGGCCCGCCACAGGTTGTCCTGCAGCGGCGGCAGGTTCGGGAAGATCACGGGCACCGAGACGAAGGCGATGAGGGCGAGTCCGCCGAGGCTCGTCGCGAGGTAGGGTCCCGAATTCATCGGGCGCACGACGATGCTCAGCCCGCGGCCGATGCGGATGAGGCCCACAACAATGCCGTTGATGACGTCGGCGCCGTCGAAGCTCAGCCGCGCCCGGTGGAAGAACGCGAAGACCTTCGACCGGTTGATGATGAGGATGATGCCGATGGCGATGATGAGGGCAGAGGCGAAGAGCTCAGGGGTGAATCCATGCCAGAACTTCACATGGACCTCTTCGGGCTCACCGGGGATCGCGGCGGCGACGACCTCGGTGAGCGGGGTGTCGAAGACGAAGAGGACGAAGCTCAGCGGCAGGGACGCGACGATGGGCAGCCCGGCGGCGATGAGCATGACCGGTGAGGAGTGCCCGAGCTCGCTCTTCGTCACGGGTTTGCCGTCGATGAACGCGCCCCACACGGTCTTCGCACAGTAGGCGAAGGTGAGCACCGAGGCGGCGACGGCGATGATGAAGAGCATCCACCCGGAGCCGGGGACCTCGAAGAGCGCGGTGAACAGCGACTCCTTGGACACGAATCCGAGCAGCGGCGGGATGCCCGCCATCGAGGCGCACCCGAGCGCCATGACGGCGAAGGCGACCGGAGCCGGGCCGATGAGGCGCGGGATGCGGGTGAGCTCCCGGGTGCCGGCGAGGTGATCGACGACGCCGACCATCATGAACAGCCCCGACTTGAACAGCGCGTGGGCGATGACGTGGAGGGCGGCCGCGGCGATCGCGGCCTCGGTGCCCACGCCGATGACGGCGGTGATGAGCCCGAGCTGGGAGACCGTCGAGTACGCCATGAGCTTCTTCACGTCATGCTGGTTGAGGGCGAACCAGCCGCCGATGAAGGCCGTGATGAGGCCTGCTGACACGAGGATGACGTTCCATGCGGGGGTGGCGTGGAAGGCGGGCGAGAAGCGCATCATGAGGAAGATGCCTGCCTTGACCACGGCTGCCGCGTGGAGGTAGGCGGAGACCGGGGTGGCGGCGGCCATCGCATCGGGCAGCCACGAGTGGAACGGGAACTGCGCGGACTTCGTCATCGCGGCGACGGCGACGAGGACGGCGACGAGCGTCGTCACGGCCGGCTGGGTGGCCCACACATCGGAGACGAGGGCCTCGTGGAGGTTCGTCGTCCCCGTCGCCGCGATCGTCACGCCGACGGCGACGAGGAGGGTGAGCCCGCCGATGAAGGTGATGAGCAGGGTGCGCAGGGACGGTGCCTGTCCGGGCGAGCCGGAGCGGGCGATGAGGAAGAACGAGGCGAGCGAAGTCAGCTCCCAGCACACGAAGAGGACGATGAGGTCGTTGCTGAGCACGAGCGCGACCATCGAGAAGGTGAAGACGACCATGAGCCAGTAGAAGCTCGTCTCCCCACCTCCCCTGGGCAGGTAGGCCGTCGAGTAGACGAAGACGATCGCGCCGATGATGAGGGCGATGTAGGTGAAGACCACGCCGATGCCGTCGGCGCGCAGAGCGAGGTCGACGCCGAGACTCGGCACCCACGGAAGCGTCGCTTCGGGATCGGCCCCGGCCATCACCTCGGCGGCGGTGGGCGTGAAGAGGGCAGCCACGCCGAGGTAGGCCGCAGCCAGCGGCCATCCCGCGGCCCGACCGAAGAGGCGGGTGAGGAGAGGGGTGAGGACGACGAGGGCGGCGAGGGCGATTATCGTTAGGATCATGACCGGAGCCTCAGGGCTTCGGACGCAGGTGCTGGTTCCTTCACTCACTGGCCCTTCGTCGCGGCGAACGCTCACTTTCGAATGTTCAGACTATCGACTCGGAGTTCCATGAGCAAAAACTCAGACGGCCTTCAGACCTCCTCTCCCATCCGCGTCTTCTTCGATGCCCGGTTCACCCGGACCACCCACCACGACGGCATCTCCCGGTACGGATCCAGCCTGCTCGCCGCTCTGCTCGAGGCCACCGCGGGCACGGACATCGAGGTGACGGCGATCATCAGCGACGAGGCGCAGCTCGGGCTCCTGCCGCCGTGCCGGTGGGTGCGGCTCAACTCCCCCACGTCGCCGTCCGAGGTCGCCGTCGCACGCCGGCTCAATGCCCTCGGTGCCGATGTCGTGTTCTCGACGATGCAGGTCATGGGGTCGACGGGTCGCCGCTACGGGCTCATCCTCACCGTCCACGACCTCATCTACTACTCGCATCCGCTCCCCCCGGCCGATCTTCCCGCCCCTGTGCGCCTGCTCTGGCGCCTCTACCACATCAGCTTCGCTCCCCAGCGACTGCTGCTCAACCGGGCCGATGCCATCGCCGCGGTGAGTGAGACGACGAAGTCCCTCATCGCCGACCACCACCTCACGACCCGCCCGGTGACGGTGGTATCGAATGCCGCGGAGGTGAGTGTCACCGAGCCGCGGACGACGAACCGCGCGGGCGCAAGATCGCTGGTCTACATGGGCTCGTTCATGCCCTATAAGAACGTCGAATCGCTCATCCGCGCGCTCGAGCACCTGCCGGGTTGGACCCTGCACATCGCAAGCCGGATCGAGGGGCGCAGGGAGGCGCAGCTGCGAGCCCTCATCCCCGACCGGGCCAGGGTCGTCTTCCACCGTGGGGTCAGCGATGAGGAGTACGCCGATCTCCTCGCCGAGGCGACCGCCCTCGTCACGGCCTCCCGGGCGGAAGGATTCGGTCTGCCCGTCATCGAGGCGATGGCCAAAGGGGTGCCGGTGGCGGTCTCGGACATCCCGATCTTCCACGAGATCACCGGCGATGCCGCGGTGTTCTTCGATGAGGACGATCCGGCGTCGATCGCCGCTGCGGTCGGAGAGCTCACCGATGCGCGCACATGGGAGGAGACGGCTGTGGCGGGACAGGAGGCGTCACAGCGGTTCTCCTGGGACGCCTCTGCCGCGGCCCTCGTCGACCTCATCAGGACGGTCCACGCAGCGCGCAGATGAGCGGTGGTCGGCGTGGGAGCGTCTCAGACCGCTGCGGTCCCCCAGTGGCGCAGCACCCACGTGTCGCCGGTGAAGCCGAACTCGCTGTGGCCGCAGTTGCCGAGCACGGCGAGGCGCCCGGTTCCGGTCATCCCGAGCAGCTCCTCGGAGGCGGCGCGCAGCACGGCACCGTGGGCGACGATGACGATCGACTCGGCATCGGTGCCGGTGACGATGTCGGTGATGGCCCGGGCCACGCGGTGCCCGGATTCGGTTCGGGTCTCTCCCCTGGGCGGGCGCGTGTCGGCTCCGGAGATCCAGGCGTGGAGTTCATCGGGCCACGTCCGGGCGATCTCGTCCCGGGTCAGTCCCTCCCAGTCGCCGAACGAGGTCTCACGCAGCCGTGCGTCACGGCTGACGGTGAGTCCGACACGTTCGGCGAGCTGGTCTGCGGTCGCCGCGGCGCGCAGGAGGTCGGAGGAGACGATGATATCGGGGTGGAGTTCGGCGAGGGCGACGGCGGCGCGTTCAGCCTGTTCGAGTCCCACCGCGTTGAGAGCGATGTCCGACTGCCCTTGGAACCGCCGGGCGACGTTGTAGTCGGTCTGACCGTGTCGCCAGACGACGACGGTCTTCGTCATCGGACGTCGGTCTCGCCGGGCGTCTCCTCGGTCCCGGTCGCCTGCCCGGACGCGTCACCGAGTCCGACGTCGATGACCGGGACGTCCTTCCACAGACGCTCGAGGGCGTAGTACTCCCGCTGCTCGGACGAGAAGACGTGGACGACGATGTCGCCGTAGTCGAGCAGCACCCAATCGCCCGAACCTCGGCCCTCGCGGCGCAGCGGCTTGCGGCCGAGCTCCTTGAGCAGGGCCTCCTCGACACCGTCGACGATCGCGCCGACCTGCCGTTCGCTGTCGGCGGAGACGATGAGGAAGGCATCGGTGATGTAGAGGGTCGAGCTGACGTCGAGGGCGACGATGTCGGTGCCGAGTTTGTCATCGGCGGCCTTCGCGGCCGTCCTCAGCAGATCGGTGGTGTCCACGCGGTCCTTTCGGGATGGTCAGAGCAGTCAGGAGGTCAGAGCAGCATGACGAGGGCGATGACGATGAGGGCGACGGCGAAGAGCGCCGCCACGCCCAGCACGATAAAGGGTACTTTGGACGGCTCCTCGCCGACAAGGATCTGTCCGTCGTGACCGGTCACGGCACTCGCCTTGATCCGGTGTCCCGGCGGGTTCTCCGTCTCTTCGTCCTCGTAGTCGGCGTTCGGCAGAGCCCATGCCTCGGGGACGGCATCCATCGGCCGGGTCTCCGGGTTCGCGGCCAGCGCCCGGGCGGCGTCGTCGGCCGACTGCGCGGACTCCGCTTCGTCACCTGCCCGCTCGTCCTTCTTCGCTGTCGAGGCCCCGTCGGTCGGCGACGTCGTCCCGGTCCGCGGGGTCGACGTCGGTGACGCGGTCGCGGTCTCGACGACCTCGGTCTCGGTGATCTCGGTCTCCCGTGCCCCCGTCTCCGTCGTCGTCTCGCTCACCTGCGCCGAGGCGGCGGTGACGACGCGCACGCCCTTCGTCGCCGGCGGCTGGACGATAGGCATCCGCCGCGAACGCGTCGTCGCCTCCCGGTCGGCAGTCTTCGCCGGTGTCGCCGGCGCGGCAGACTCTGCGTCGGTGCCCGCCCGTGCGGCCGGCTTCTCCGCCGCCGCGGACGTCCCGGCCTGCTTGACCGCCGGCGTGTTCGGGGTCGCGTCGGTCTGCGCAGCGGGCTTCTCACCCGGTGCGGGGGCCTTCTCCGCCTTCACGTCGGGAGCCTTCGACTCCTCCCGGTTCGGCGCAGTGCCCTTGCCCGGTGCGTCGGCGGGTTTCGCAACGGTGTACTCCGCAGGCGCGGAGCCGGTCGGCCGGGCGGGGGCGTCCTCGGGTGCGGCGGGGCGCGGTGCCGAGTCCGGGGTCACCGGGGACTCGAAGTCGCGCGCGGCCACCTCGTCCGAGGTGCCCCCGAAGCCGGCGGTGTCGAAGGATTCGTGTTCGACGGGTCGGGAGTCCGCGTCGGGCTGCGACTCCTCGGGTTCGGCGATGACGGGGATCGCGCCCGTCGAGAGATCACCATCGAGGGAGAGTCCGTGTTCACGGAGGTAGCGTTTGCGCTCGGCACGCGACTCGAAATGCGGCAGCGGCGCGCGCCGGGGATCGAGGCGATCCGCGGCGTTGACCGGGGGACGTTCCTGCGGGAGGTGGTCCGAGGCCAGCGCACCGCGTTCGTGGGCGACCTTCTCCGCCGGCGCCGGATCGATGCGCGAGGCGGAGTCCTGGACCGCCTCGGCGGGGGCCTTGGGCTTCTCCACCGGACGCTCCGGCGGCGTGAGGAGGTCGGCCCGGTTCGTCTCCGTCGGCTGTGCAGGGGTCGACCTGGCCTCGAACTCCTGTTCGGCGGCCAGACGCTCGGCTTCGCGCCTGGCACGCCGTGACGTGAACTGCTCTTCAGCCATTATCACTCCTGTACAGGTCATGTTTCGCGATGTACTGCACCACGCCGTCGGGCACGAGGTACCAGACCGGGGCTCCGTCCATCACCCGTTGTCTGCAGTCCGTTGACGAGATCGCTAGGGCCGGGATCTGGGCCAGGCTCAGCCGGTCGACGGGCAGTCCCTCGCTGCGCAGTTCGTGGCCGGGTCGGCTGACCCCGACGAAGTGCGCCAAGGAGAACAGCTCATCGACATTCTTCCACGTCAGGATCTGAGCCAAAGCGTCCGCGCCGGTGATGAAGAACATCTCCGTGTCCTCGCCGAGGCTGGCGGTGAGGTCGCGCAGGGTGTCGATCGTGTACGTCGGGCCGGGCCGGTCGATGTCGACGCGGGAGACGCGGAACCGCGGGTTCGACGCCGTGGCGATGACGGTCATGAGGTATCGGTGCTCGGCATCGGTGACCTCTTGGGCGTCCTTCTGATAGGGCCGACCGGTGGGGACGAAGATCACCTCGTCGAGGTCGAAGGTCGATTGGACCTCGCTCGCGGCGACGAGGTGCCCGTGGTGGATGGGGTCGAAGGTGCCGCCCATGACACCGACCCGACGGGTGCGATCTGCCATATCAGTGGCGGTAGGAGATGCCCTTCCACGACCGGGCCACGACGGCCATCGTGAGGAAGATCGCCAGGGTGATGAGTCCGTAGCCGATCGGCTCCATCGGCAGCTCGTTGTGGGCCGCTGCTTCTTCGGCGGCTGCCAGCAGAGTTGCGTTCACGGTAGTGCTCCTTGTGTCTCGGACCGGCGGTGACCGGTGTGGTGTCCCATCAGTTTCTCACGTCATGTCGGCTGCGCGTGCAGCGACATGGGCGAAGTCAGTCGCGGATCTGCCCGTTTCCCTGCATGATCCACTTCGTCGTCGTCAGCTGCTCGACGCCCATCGGACCACGGGCGTGGAGCTTCTGCGTCGAGATCCCGACCTCCGCGCCGAAGCCGAACTCTCCCCCGTCGGTGAACCGGGTGGAGACGTTGACGCCGACGGCGGCGGCGTCGATGGCTGTGACGAAGGTCTCCGCGTTGTCGATGTCCTTCGTCACGATCACCTCGGTGTGTCCGGAGGTGTAGGCACGGATGTGGTCGATGGCCTCGTCGATGCCGGAGACGAGCTTGACCGCGAGTTCGAGGTCGAGGTACTCCTTGGCCCAGTCCCGCCGCGAGACGCGGCGGATGCGCATCGACTGCGGGGCCAGGGCGGCGACATCGGCGTCGGCGTGGACGACGACGCCGGCCGCCTCGAGGCGCTCGAGGAGCTTCGGCAGGATCCGCTTCGCGGCCTTCTCGTGGACGAGGAGCGTCTCAAGCGAGTTGCACACGCTCGGGCGCTGCGTCTTCGAGTTGATGACGAGGTCGACGGCGGTCTTCACGGTCGCCGAGGAGTCGATGAACATGTGGACGTTGCCGATCCCGGTCTCGATGACGGGGACGATCGAATCCTGGACGACGGTGTTGATGAGTTCGGCGCCGCCGCGCGGGATGAGGAGGTCGACGTAGTCGCGGGAGTTCATGAGCACGCTCGCCCCGTCGCGTCCGTACTGGTCGATCGTGCTGATCGTGTCGGCGGGCAAACGGACGGATTCGACGGCACGGCGGAGGACGGAGACGAGTTCGGCGTTCGTGTTCTCCGCTGCCGAGCCTCCGCGCAGGATCGAAGCGTTGCCGGCTTTGAGGGCGAGGATGGCGATGTCGACAGTGACGTTGGGTCGGGCTTCGTAGATCGCACCGATGACGCCCATGGGCACCCGGGACTGCGTGAGCCGGATCCCGTTGGGCAGGGTGCGCCCGAGGACCGTGGTGCCGACCGGGTCGGGGATGTCGATGACCTGCTCGACGGAATCGGCGATCGCTGCGATCCGCGCCTCGTCGAGGCGGAGGCGGTCGAGGAGCGATTCGCTCATCCCGTTCTCAGCACCCTTGGCAAGGTCGCTCTCGTTGGCCTTGACGATGCGGGCAGAGGACTCGCGCAGCCCCTCGGCGATCGCCTGCAGTGCCGCATCCTTCTCCGCCGTCGAGGTCGTGGCCAGACGAGCGGCGGCCGCCTTCGCGTTCCGCGCGATCCTCGTCACCCCGCGCACGGTCTTGGGGTGGATGTCGGCTGCTGCGGTCATGGACTAGCTCCTCCCGCTCACGTGGGTGAGGACGAGATCGTTGCGATGGATGACTTCTTTACGGTAGTCACTTCCCAGGCGGGTGCCAAGTTCCTCTGTGGTCAGCCCGAACATCATCGGCAGCTCGGCGGAGGAGAAGTTCGTCATCCCCCTCGCCACGGTCTCTCCGCTCAGACTGCGGATCTCGACAGGGTCACCTGCCTCGAACTCGCCGTCGACGCCGACGACCCCGGCGGCGAGCAGACTCGTCCCGCGTGAACGCACGGCCGTCGCGGCGCCGTCGTCGATCGTCACCGAGCCGAAGGTCCGCGCCAGATGCCGCAACCAGAGCAGACGCGTGCCGCGGCGACGGTGGGTGACGGAGAACGCCGTGCCGACGTTCCCGCCCGCAAGCACCTCGCCGACCCTGTCCGCCGAGGTGAGGACGGCGGGAACGCCCGAATCGGTGACCATAAGCGCGGCATCGACCTTCGTCGCCATGCCCCCGGTGCCCGTGCCGGCCGAGCCCACTCCCCCGATCGCGACCCCGCCGAGGTCGTCAGGACCGGCGACATGGCCGATCCGGGAGGAGGTGTCCAGGTGGGGCGGGCCCGTGTAGAGGGCGTCGACGTCGGAGAGGAGGACGAGGGCGTCGGCGTGGGAGAGGTGGGCGACGAGGGCGGCGAGCCGGTCGTTGTCGCCGAACCGGATCTCCTCCGTCGCCACCGCGTCGTTCTCGTTGACGATCGGCAGCGTGCCGAGGGTGAGCAGCCTGTCGATGGCCCGTTGGGCGTTGCGGTACCGGGTGCGACGGATGAGGTCGTCGGCGGAGAGGAGGACCTGGGAGGGCACGAGGTCCCAGCGGCCCAGTGCCCGGGTGTAGGCGGCCATGAGCAGGCCCTGTCCGACGCCCGCAGCCGCCTGCTGGGTGGCGAGGTCGCGGGGGCGGCGGCGCAGCCCGACGGGTTCGAGGCCGGCGGCGATCGCACCGGAGGAGACGAGGACGACCTCGCGGCCTTCGGCCCGGTGGGCGGCGATCGCGTCGGTGAGGGCAACGAGGCGGGATTCGTCGAGTCCGCCGTCGATCGTCGTCAGCGACGACGACCCGACCTTGATGACGATGCGCTTGGCCGCCGCGATGTCCGCGCGCACCGCTTCGCCGGCCTCCTGCGAGCGGGTCGTCGCGGTCATCGGTCGTCGCTGGGTTCGGCGTCGCCGCGTGCTCGCGCGGCCCTTTCGGCGAGGCGCTCGGCCTCGAACTCGGCACGCACCGCGGCCTTCGCGTCCTGCCGTTCGTGGTAGGCGGCCTTGCGCTCCTTGCGGCTCGCGCGGGCCTCCTCCTCGAGGCGGAGATCGGTGCCGCGGGACCCGAGCAGTTCGGCCCCGCCGACGCTCGTGGGATCCCAGTCGAAGACGACGCCGTCGCCCTCGCCGATGACGACGGTGTCGCCGGGCTTCGCACCGGCCTTGAACAGCGCCTCTTCGACGCCGAGGCGCTCGAGCCGGTCGGCGAGGTAGCCGACGGCCTCGTCGTTGGCGAAGTCGGTCTGGACGACCCAGCGTTCGGGCTTGTCGCCGAGGACGCGGAAGACCGGACCGTCGGAGTCGCGTTCGGATCGGATCTCGAAGCCCTTGTCGTCGACGGCCTTGGGTCGGATGACGACTCGCTGGGGCACCGCCTCGAGCTCCGCGCGGCGTTCGCGTTCGGCGGCGACGAGGCCGGCCATGGCGAAGGAGAGCTCGCGCAGGCCCGCATGGCTGACAGCGGAGATCTCGAAGACGCGGTAGCCCGCCGCCTCGAGGTCCGGGCGGACGATGTCGGCGAGTTCGCGGCCGTCGGGGATGTCGACCTTGTTCAGTGCCACGAGCTTCGGGCGTTCGGAGAGAGGAAGGTCGCTCGTGCCGTCGCCGAGGTCGACGGAGTAGGCGGCGAGTTCGGACTCGATGGTCTCGAGGTCGGAGACGGGATCCCGACCGGGCTCCCACGTCGCCATGTCGATGACGTGGACGAGGGCCGCGCAGCGCTCGACGTGGCGGAGGAACTCGAGTCCGAGGCCCTTGCCCTCGGAGGCCCCGGGAATGAGCCCGGGGACGTCGGCGATCGTGTAGCGCACGTCGCCGGCCTCGACGACGCCGAGGTTGGGCACGAGCGTCGTGAACGGGTAGTCGGCGATCTTCGGCTTCGCGGCCGAGAGCGCGGCGATGAGGCTCGACTTCCCCGCCGAGGGGTAGCCGACGAGGGCGACGTCGGCGATGGTCTTGAGTTCGAGGACGAGCGTCGAGGACTCTCCGGGTTCACCGAGGAGGGCGAAGCCGGGTGCCTTGCGCTTCGTCGAGGCCAGCGCGGCGTTGCCGAGTCCGCCGCGGCCGCCGGCGGCGGCGACGAATTCGGTGCCGGGTCCGACGAGGTCGGCGAGGACCTCGCCCGACTGCGTCTTGACCACGGTGCCGTCGGGGACAGGGACGATGAGGTCCTTGCCGTCGGCGCCGTGGCGGAGGTCGCCCTTGCCGATGCCGCCGCCGTCGGCCCTGAGGTGGGGGCGGTGGTGCAGGGGAAGCAGCGTCGTCGTCTGCGGGTCGACGACGAAGGTGATGTCGCCGCCGCGGCCGCCGTTGGCGCCGTCGGGGCCGCCGAGGGGCTTGAACTTCTCCCGCCGGATCGAGGTGCAGCCGTTTCCGCCGTCGCCGGCGGCCAGGTGGACCGTGACACGGTCAATGAACTCGGTGGCCATGATGTCCTTATATCAGATGAAGGGTGAGTCAGGAGACTCACCCTTCATGCTCCCCCGCCGAGCGGGAGACGTTCAGTGTCCGTCGGTCAGACGCCGACGATGTTGACGACCTTGCGGCCGTTGCGCTTGCCGAATTCGACGGCGCCCGCCGTCAGTGCGAAGAGCGTGTCGTCGTTGCCGCGACCGACGCCGACGCCGGGGTGGAACTTGGTTCCGCGCTGGCGGACGATGATCTCACCGGCCTTGACGACCTGGCCGCCGAAGCGCTTGACGCCGAGGTACTGCGGGTTCGAGTCGCGACCGTTGCGGGTCGAGCTGACTCCCTTTTTGCTTGACATGTCAGATGTCTCCTCTTACTTGATGTTCGTGATCTTGAGACGGGTGAGGTCCTGGCGGTGGCCCTGACGCTTCTTGTAACCGGTCTTGTTCTTGTACTTCTGGATCACGATCTTGGGACCGCGCAGTTCATCGACGACCTCGGCGCTGACCGAGATCTTCGAGAGGGCATCGGCATCGGTCGTGACCGCATCGCCGTCGACGAAGAGGACGGCATCGAGCTCGACGCTGTCTCCGGCCTTCGCCTTCATTCGGTTGACTGTGATGATGTCGCCGACGCTGACCTTTTCCTGGTGGCCACCGGCACGGACAATGGCGTAGACCATGGTCGAACCCTTTCTGCTCTTTCGCATACGAACGGCGGCTGATCCCTTGGCTCTGACGGAAGCGAGGCTTCCGCAGGAGACCCATTGAGAGGAATCACCGGCCGTGGTGCAACACGCGCACCGACGATCCAGTCTAGTCGATCCGGGTTCGTCTCGGCAAACCGCTGACGGCTCGGCCGACTCAGCCCTCGCGGGACTCGGCGATCCGCTCGTGGTGATGGATGACCTCGGCGACGATGAACGCGAGGAACTTCTCGGCGAACTCGGGGTCGAGGTGCGACTCCTCGGCCAGACGGCGCAGACGGGCGACCTGCCGGGCCTCACGGGACTCGTCGGCGGGCGGGAGTCCATGGTCGGCCTTGAGCTCCCCGACGGTCTCGGTGAGTTTGAATCGCTCCGCGAGGAGGTGGATGAGGGCGGCGTCGATGTTGTCGATGCTGCCGCGCAGCTCGAGGAGTCGGTCCTGGGCTCGGGTGTCGTTCGTCACCGGATCAGTCTAACCGCGACGCACGCACTGCGCCCCGGGACCCGACCGGGTTCCCGGGGCGCGGTGAGGGCCGCAACCGCTCAGGCAGGCTGTTCGACGGGGACGGCGTCCTTGGTGTCCGGGTCGGTGAGCGTGCCGGCCTTGCGGTCGGCGAGGTACTTCTTGAGCTCCTTCTTGACCACCGGCATGAGGATGTAGAGGCCGAGGATGTTAATGAAGGCGCACATGAACAGTGCCGCGTCGGCGAACTCGACGACCTTGCTGAAGCTGGCGACACAGCCGATGACGACGAAGACGCAGACGAGGACGCGGAAGACCATGATCGTCGCCCTGCCCCGTCCGAAGAGGAAGCTCCAGGCGCGCTCACCGTAGTAGGCCCAGGTGATGAGCGTGGAGAACGCGAAGAGGGCGACGGCAATGGCGAGCAGCACCGGGTACCACGAGGCGACGGTCGAGAACGCGTCCGAGGCCAGGGTGACGCCGCCGATCTCGCCGGTGCCGATGGATTCGGTGTAGGAGGGCTGGTTGGCGACGATGATCGTCAGCGCGGTCATGGTGCAGATGACGACGGTGTCGATGAAGGGTTCGAGGAGGGCGACGAAGCCCTCGGAGATCGGGCGCCGGGTCTTGACCGCGGAGTGGGCGATCGCAGCCGAGCCGATGCCGGCCTCGTTGGAGAAGGCGGAGCGCTGGAAGCCGATGATCATGACGCCGACGATGCCGCCGGCGATGCCCTGCGGGTTGAACGCGCCTTCGAAGATCTCGCCGATCGCCAGCGGGATGGTGTCGAAGTTGATGGCGAGGACGAGGAGGCAGGAGATGACGTAGAAGATGCCCATCGCGGGGACGAGCTTGTCGGTGACCTTCGCGATCGAGCGGATGCCGCCGAGGATGACGAGACCGACGAGGAGGGCGAAGAGGATGCCGAAGATCAGTCCGGCGAAGGGGCCGCCGAGGAACCCGTCCTCGCCGCCGGTCGCGGTGCGCACCTGGGCGAAGGTCTGGTTGGCCTGGAACATGCCGCCGCCGACGACGCCGAAGATGAGGATGGCGATGGCGAAGATGCCGGTCAGCGTCATCGCCACGGGGCGGGAGAAGCGGCGGAACGCGACGGGCAGGTACTTGAAGGGCCCGCCGTGGACGACGCCGTTCTCGTCGATCTCGCGGTACTTCACACCGAGGGTGCATTCGACGAACTTCGTGCACATGCCGAGCAGCCCGGCGATGATCATCCAGAACGTCGCACCGGGACCGCCGAGGGCCACCGCCACACCGACGCCGGCGATGTTGCCGAGGCCGACGGTTCCCGACAGTGCCGAGGCCAGCGCCTGGAAGTGGGTGACCTCACCGGGGTCGGTCGGCGAGGAGTACTTGCCGCGGACGACCTCGAGGGAGACCTTGAAGCCGCGGAACTGGATGAAGCCGAAGTAGAGGGTGAAGATGAGGGCGCCGATGATGAGCCACGCGACGACGAACGGGAAGGAGATCTCCCCGATGGTCACGGGAACGAAGATGACGCTCGAGAACCAGGTGGCGATCGGATCGAACCACGCGTTGATGGCGTCGTCGACGGGAGAAGTGGGGGCGTCTGAGGCTAAGAGGAGTCTGTCCATGAAGCCTCAATGTTCCGCAAAGGGGCCGCCGGATCAAGCGAATTCGCGTCCGTCATCCGGACAGTTACGGAACTGTTACGTGAGTCACATATTCGGTGGCACCAAATGATCCGCGACTCCCTCGGTGCCCTAAGCTGGCGTCATGTCAGAGAACCATCCGCCGTCATTCCCGAACGATTCCGACCCCCGACCGCATCCGCCGGGGCAGGCCGGTCCCGGGCAGGTCGGCCCGACCGACCCCGGACGCGGACTCGGCGCTCCCCCACGTGTCGGGGGCCCAGCGGGAGAGGCTCCGAACGATCATCGCGGACCCCTGCGTGACGGCCCGGGACGGCCCACCCGCATCGTCTCCCCCGAGGGTGAGCGGGTGCGCGAGCGGCCCGCAGGAGGGGTCTCCGGCTACTTCGCGATCGTCGCCGCCGTCGGACTGCTCATTCTCGCCGCGCTTCTCGCCCTCATCGGCTTCGGGCTGATGATCGCGCAGCAGCCGCTGGGGGTCATCCTCATCGTCCTCGGCGTCCTCGCCTTCATCGCCTCGATGTTCCTCTTCAAGGGATGCACCTCGGTGGCGCCCGGCCATGCCGTCGTCCTCCAGCTCTACGGCCGCTACGTCGGAACCGTGCGGCAGTCGGGGCTGCGCTTCGTCAATCCGCTCTACTCGAAGCAGCAGGTCTCGACGCGCATCCGCAACCACGAGACGTCGACGCTCAAGGTCAACGACCTCGACGGCAATCCCATCGAGATCGGCGCCGTCGTCGTCTGGCAGGTCAGGGACACCGCGCAGGCCCTGTTCGAGGTCGACGACTTTGAGGAGTTCGTCGCGATCCAGGCCGAGACCGCCGTCCGCCATATTGCGAACTCGTACGCCTACGACTCCTCCGATCCGCGCCGCATGTCCCTGCGCGACAACGCGGACGAGATCACCTCGAAGCTCTCCGAAGAGGTCGCCGCGCGCGTCGCCTCCGCCGGTGTGACGGTCATCGAGTCGCGGATCACCCAGCTCGCCTACGCCCCGGAGATTGCCCGCGCGATGCTGCAGAGGCAGCAGGCGACCGCCGTCGTCGCCGCCCGCCAGCTCATCGTCGAAGGGGCTGTCGGGATGGTCGAGACCGCGATCGAGCAGATCGAGCGCCGCGACATCGTCACGCTCGGCCATGCCGAACGCAGTGACCTCGTCACGAACCTCATGATCGTCCTCTGCGGGGACCAGGCGGCTCAGCCGACGATCAGCACGACGAGGAACCGACAGCCCGGCAGCTGAGATCCCCGCCAGAGGCCACAGGGCTCGATCCCCGCGCACAGAGAAGCGCCCCACCAGCTGGTGGGGCGCTTCTCTGTGCGCGGTGCCGATTGCCGACGGTGCGGAGTCGGCGGTTCGGCCTCAGTCCTCGCCGATGATGACGAACGAGGTCGGCAGGGACTCCTGCGGGGCCTCGGCGGGCTTGTCCTTCTTCACCGGAGCCTTGCGCCGAGGTGCCGGCTCCTCAGCGGCCACCGCGACCTTCGTCGTGGTGTCGGCACCGATCATCAGCGGCAGCTCTCCTGCCGGCTGCTCGGGCTCAGCTGCCGACGGTGCGGACTGTGCGAGCGACTCCGACTCGGATTCCGTCGGCAGCTCGGGCTGGGCCTCCTCGGCCGTGGACCCGGCCTTCGCGTCGTTCGTCGACTCGGCGTCGCGCTCGGACTTCGTCGACCGCTTCCGTCCCCGCGACTTCGATCGGCCCTCGGACTTCCGCTCGGACCGGTTCGGCTGAGACTCCGAGACCTCGGACGGCTGCTGCGCGTCCGCCTCGGCCTCGTCGTCCTTCTTCAGGGTCGCCTTGGCGATCGCGGCGACCGCGGAGCGGGAGGCCTCATTGGCCGCCGCATCCGACTGCGACTCGGTCTCGGTCGACTTCGCCGACGATCGGCGCTTGCGGTCACGCTTGCCGCCGGTCTCCGAGTTCGACGATCGTCCGCCGCGGTGGGCCTTCGTGCCGTCCTCCTCCGAACCGGGCAGGAGCAGCCCGCGTCCGCTGAGGTCGGCACCGGCGGAGACCATCGACTCGGCCAGGCCGGTGCCGATGCGCTTGCGCGTCATCTGGACGAGACCGAGCGAGGTCACCTCGGCGACCTGATGCTTCGTCCGGTCGCGACCGAGGCATTCGACGAGACGGCGCACGACGAGGTCGCGATTGGATTCGAGGACCATGTCGATGAAGTCGACGACGATGATGCCGCCGATGTCGCGCAGGCGCAGCTGGCGGATGACCTCCTCGGCGGCTTCGAGGTTGTTCCTCGTCACGGTCTCCTCGAGGTTGCCGCCGGCACCGGTGAACTTTCCGGTGTTGACGTCGATGACCGTCATCGCCTCGGTGCGGTCGATGACGAGCGAACCGCCCGAGGGCAGGTTGACGGTGCGGTTGAGCGCCTTCTGGATCTGCTCCTCGACCCGGTAGTGGTCGAAGATCCCATCGTCCTCGGAGTACCGGTGGACCCGGTCGAGGAGGTCGGGGGCGACGGCTTCGACGTACTCGTGGATGGTGTTCCACGCGCCGTCGCCGTCGATGACGAGCGAGTTGAAGTCCTCGTTGAAGACGTCACGGATGATGCGCACGATCATGTCCGGCTCGCTGTAGAGCAGCTGCGGGGCGAGCACCTTCGTCGACTTCGACTTCTTCTCGATGGTCTCCCACCGCTTCGTCAGGCGTTCGACGTCCCGGCTGAGCTCCTTGTCGGTCGCGCCTTCGGCTGCGGTGCGGACGATGACGCCGTTGGAGTCGCCGACGAGTTCTTTGAGCAGCTTCTTCAGGCGGGCGCGTTCGACGTCGGGCAGCTTGCGGGAGATGCCGGTCATCGAGTTCCCGGGCACGTAGACGAGGAAGCGTCCCGGCAGGGAGATCTGACTCGTCAGACGGGCGCCCTTGTGCCCGACCGGATCCTTCGTCACCTGGACGAGGACGGAGTCGCCGGTGCTGAGCGCCGTCTCGATCCGGCGGGCCTTGCCGTCCATGCCGAGGGCGTCCCAGTTGACCTCACCGGCGTAGAGCACGGCGTTGCGGCCCTTGCCGATGTCGATGAACGCCGCCTCCATGCTCGGAAGCACGTTCTGGACCTTGCCGAGGTAGACGTTGCCGATGAGCGAGGACTGCTGGCGGTTCTCCTTGAGATAGTGCTCGACGGCGATGCCGTCCTCGACGACGACGAGCTGGGTCTGGTCGCCGCTCTCGCGCACGAGCATCGTGCGATCGACGGATTCGCGGCGGGCGAGGAACTCGGCTTCGGTGATGACCGGGCGACGGCGTCCGGCCTCACGGCCCTCCTTGCGGCGCTGACGCTTGGCCTCGAGGCGGGTCGAGCCCTTGAGCGAGGTGACCTCGTCGCCGTCGGACCCGCGCGAGCGGGAACGGCGACGGCGGCGACGGCGCGAACCGCCGTCCTCGTCATCGTCGTCGGAGTCGCCGGTCCTGTCCTTCGGCGAGTCCTCATTCGCCTCGGCCTTCTCGGACCTCTCCGGCTTCTCGGACTCCTCACGATCGGAGCTCTTCTCCGCCCTGCCGCCACGGCGCTTCGACCGGGAGGGACGCTCGTCCTCATCCTCGGTCTGCTCGGACTCAGCGTCGTCACGGGCGTCGGCGTCATCGTCGCGGCTGCGCGAGCGGCGGCCGCGGCCGCCGCGGCGACGGCGCCGTCCGCCGGACTCGGAGTCCTCGTCCCGGTCGCCGCGGTCGTCGTCGCTGCGGTCGTCGTCGTTGCGCGAGTCCCGGTCCTCGGCGAGGTCGTCGTCCTCATCGTCGTAGTCGTCATCGACCGTGACGACCTCGGCGAGTTCGGCCTGGGGCACCTGGAAGATCAGGCCGCCGTGCTGCGGAACGGCGGGGGCAGGGCGGCTCGCGGGTTCGGCCGGCTGCGGGGCGGCGGGAGCGGCGAAGGGGTTGCGGGGATCGAATGCGGGCGCCTGCGGGCGGGCCGGTGCATCGGCGGCGTCCTCCTCGGCGTCGGCGTCGGACTCGGATCCGTCCGACCCGGTGCGATCCGTCTCGCGGACGAACTCCTCGAAGACGAGCCCGCGGTTGGCCACCGCCTCACGGGCCCGCTTCGGGCCGCGACGGCTGCGGGGGCGGGAGTCCTCGCCGTCCTCGTCGGGGTTCTCCCGCAGGGAGCCTGCCGCATCGGCGAGGCTGTCGAGCTCTTCGCGCACCTTGTCGTCGACCTGGTGGTCGGCGCTGCGCGCGGCATTCGCGGACTCCTGCAGATCGGCGAGATCGGCGAGGATGCCCTCAGTGGCATCCGATGTGCCGTTGTCGTTCGTCGAATCGTTCATGATCACTCCTGGACCGGTGTCTCCGTCCACACCACACGGATGACCGGTGTCCTGCATGGCCCGTGTCGGGCCGAAACCTGTGGACGTCATCCCGGGCTCGCGCTCAGCGCGTTGGCTCAGGATGCTGCCTCATCTTCGTGTCGACCTGCGAGGCCGTTCCCTCGACTCGGTGGAGGCACGTCTCCCGCCCGGTGTGAGGGCGAGTATCCGTCGCACCATTATGTCACAGTTTCTCCTGTCGTCTGCGGTGCGAGGGGCTGTGCGCGGTTTGCCGCGGACCCCGCGGGCAGGCATGCTTGAGGGGTGAACACCGCACACGCGCCCGCAGACGACGACCTGGCCGACGACATCGCTCCAGCAGCACCGACGAGGTCGTGGGTGCTGCGGCCGACGGCCTTGGGGATCTTCCTCATCGTCGGCTCCGTCATCGGCTTCCTCGCCTCCTTCGCCCTCGCCGTCGAGAAGTACGAGAAGCTCGAGAACCCCGAAGCGGCGCTCTCGTGCGACCTCAACCCGTTCTTCTCGTGCGGTTCGGTCATGGAGTGGCCGCAGAGCCAGCTCTTCGGCTTCCCCAATCAGCTCATCGGCGTCGCCGCGTTCATCTTCCCGCTCCTCCTCGGCGTCCTCCTCGTCGCGAAGGCGCGGATCCCCGCCTGGGTGATGATCGGGCTCAACATCGGCCTCGCCCTCGGCGTCGCCCTCGTCATGTTCCTCTTCTACACCTCGATCTACGTCATCGGCGTCGGCTGCCCGTGGTGCATGGTCGTGTGGACCGTGACGATCCCGATGTTCTGCGCCGTCACCGCTCACAACGCCCTGGCCGGCAGCTTCGGTCGCGGCGTGCGCGACAGTGCGATCGTCCGGGTGCTCGCGAAGGAGAACATCGCGATCGCCGTCGTCTGGCTGCTCATCATCGCCTTCTGCGTCGTCGTCCAGTTCTGGAACTTCTTCTCGACGCTTCTCTGAGTCCCGGTCCCTCCTCTGGGTCCCAGGCCCCTTCTGGGTCCCAGTCCCCCGCCGAGGCGGTCGTCCCTCCTCCAGGTCCCGTTTCCCCGTCGATGGTCGGGTGCGGACCCCAGACAGCAACGTGCCCCGCAGGTCGGCTGACCTGCGGGGCGCTCTCGTCTCAGCGGACCCGGCTCAGTTGGGGAACCAGATGGCGATCTCGCGCTCGGCCGACTCCGGGGAGTCGGAGCCGTGGACGAGGTTCTTCTGCACCTTCTCACCCCAGTCGCGGCCGAGGTCGCCGCGGATCGTGCCGGGGGCGGCCGCCGTCGGGTCGGTCGCCCCGGCCAGCGAGCGGAAGCCGGGGATGACGCCCTGCCCGGAGGCGATGATCGAGACGATCGGGCCCTCGGACATGAAGTCGACGAGCGGCTGGTAGAACGGCTTGCCCTCATGCTCGGCGTAGTGGGCGGCGAGTTCCTCGGCGGTGGCGGTGCGCAGGCTCAGCGCATCGATCGTGTAGCCCTTGGCCTCGATGCGGGAGAGGATCTGTCCGACGAGTCCCCGGGCGACTCCGTCGGGCTTGATGAGGATGAGCGTGCGTTCCATTCCGGTCCTTCCGGTCGATGAGATCAACGTTGGACAGTGTACCCGGGCGGTTCCCGGCGATGACCGCTCACGCGCGTTCGGCGACCTCGCAGTCGATGCGCGCCGACCAGTAGACGGCCACGGCGTACATCGCGACGAAGATGGCCGCGACGAAGAACATCGCCGGAATGACGAAGCCGGTGGCCACGAGGAGCACCTGGACGAGCCACCCGATCGCCGCCCCGGGGCGGCGCTGCCCGATCTGCCGCGGCAGGAGGACGACGGCGACGATCGCGACGACGGCGATGATCGAGGCGCCGACGAGCAGCTGGGTGAGTGTGAGCGTGCCGTTGGTCTTCACCGTCAGTCCGTACGCGGTCAGTGCCGCGAAGTAGACGACGACGAGTTCGCAGATGAGGATCGACCCGGCGAGCACGGGGTACTTCGACTTCATTCGGCCTCCTCCCGTCCCAGCAGCAGGCGGGCCTCGGCGACGGTGTAGAGCGAGCCGGTGACGACGACGCCGGTGCGCTCCGCATCGGCGGCGGCGACGAGGTCGAGGGCCTTCATCAGGGCCGCGTTGAGGTCGGGGGCGGTGAGGACGGCGTCCTCGTCGACCCATTCCCGGGCCGCCTCGGCGAGGGTGTCGATGTCGAGGGCCCGGTCGCTCACCGGGGCGGTGACGACGAAGGCGTCCGCGGACCGGTGGAGGGCCTCGAGCACCCCGTGGACGTCCTTGTCGGCGAGCATGCCGAGGACGATGACGGTGTAGTCGAAGTCGAACGCCTCGGCGATCGTCTCGGCGAGCACCGCTGCGGCGTCGGGGTTGTGGGCCCCGTCGACGAGGACCGCGGGTCCGGTGCGCACGAGTTCGGCGCGTCCGGGCGAGGTGACATGGGAGAGTCCTTCGGCGACGGTGTCGCGGTCGAGGGGTTTGTCCTCATCGCCGAGGAACGTCTCCGCGGCGACGAGGGCGACGGCGGCGTTGTGCGCCTGATGCTCCCCGTGCAGGGGCAGGAAGAGGTCCGAGTAGACGTCGCGCAGACCCTGGACCGTGATGAGCTGGCCGTCGACGGCGCGCTGTCGCTCGAGGAGGCGGAAGTTCCGGTCCTCGACGAGGGTGGGCACGCTGCGTTCGGCGGCTTCGGCATCGAGGACGGTCAGCGCCTCGTCCTCCTGGAGGGCGATGACGGCGGTCGGCTCGGGGGCAGGGCTGGGATCGACGGTGCGGTCGAGGATGCCCGCCTTCGTCCGGGCGATCTCTGCCAGCGTGTCGCCGAGGAACGCCTGATGGTCCATGCCGACGCGCGTGAACACGCAGACCTCGGCATCGGCGACGTTGGTCGAGTCCCACTCCCCTCCCATGCCGACCTCGGCGACGACGACATCGACAGGGGCGTCGGCGAAGATCGCGAACGCGAGGATCGTGAGCACCTCGAAGTAGGTGAGGGTCGCCCGGCCCGCCTCGGCGAGTTCGGCGTCGACGATGTCGAGGTACGGGGCGATCTCGTCGAAGATCCGCACGAAGTCCTCATCGGCGACCGGGTGGCCGTCGACGGAGACCCGCTCGGTCACCGAATGCAGGTGGGGGCTGGTGAAGCGTCCCACCCGCAGGTCGTGGGCGGTGAGGATCGCATCGATCATCCGCGCCGTCGACGTCTTGCCGTTCGTCCCGGTCACCGTGATGACCGGCGCTGCCCGGTGGATGTCGCCGAGGAGTTCGACGGCGCGCTTCGTCGCGTCGAGGCGGACCTCGACCTGGGTCTCCCCTGCCCGGGTGAGCAGGGTCGCGTACACCCGGGTGAGCTCGTCGGCGCTCATGCCCGCACCACCGAGATCCGGGTGCCCGAGGGAAGCTCCTCGGGGGCGAAGACCTCGGCGGCCCCATCGAGGGACGCGAAGTCGAGCCCGGTAGCCAGGGTCTCTGCGCTGATGAGGTCCCGGTGGGCGCCGAGCGCCTCGGCGACGGAGTCCTCGGCCTCGATGACGACGGTGATCCTGTCGGCGACGTTGAGGTCGAGCTGCTTGCGGATGCCCTGGATCGCGCGCACGGTGTCACGGGCCACGCCCTCGGCCTCGAGCTCCGGGGTGACCCGGGTGTCGAGGGCGAGGAAGCCCGAGTCGAGGGCGGCGAGCTCCATGCCGTCGGAGCCGGATTCGGCCACCGACTCGAGCGTGTACTCGCCTTCGACGAGGTCGACTCCCCCGCTCGTCACGGTGCCGTCGGCGCCGACCGACCAGTCCCCGGCCTTCGAGCCCTTGATCGCGGCCTGGACCTGCTTGCCCAGACGCGGTCCCGCGGCACGGGCGTTGACGACGAGGTTCTGGGTGAGCGAGAAGCCTGCGGCCTCCGCCTCGGCGAGGTCGAGCGATTCGACCTCCCTGACGTTGAGCTCGTCGGCGATGATCGCGGTGAACTCGGACCCCAGATGCTCGCCGCTGGCGACGACGAGGCGGCTGAGCGGCAGGCGCACCCGCAGGCGGTTGGCCTTGCGCACCGACGAGGCGGTCGAACTGATGTCGCGGGTGAGGTCCATCGCGGCGACGAGGTCGGCGTCGGCCGGGAACTCGGAGGCATCCGGGTAGTCCTCGAGGTGGACGGAGCGGTTGCCGGTGAGTCCGCGGTAGATCTCCTCGACCGTGAACGGCAGCAGCGGGGCTGCGACTCGGCAGAAGGCCTCGAGGCACGTGTAGAGGACGTCGAAGGACTCATGCGTCTCGGCGCCGCCGTCCCAGAAGCGGCGCCGGGACCGGCGCACGTACCAGTTCGTGAGCATGTCGAGGTAGCTGCGGACGATCTCGCAGGCCGCCCACACGTCGAAGTCGTCCATCGCCGCAGCGAAGTCGACGATGAGGTCATGAGTCTTCGCGAGCAGGTAGCGGTCGAGGACCTGGGTGGAGTCGAAGCGCTTCTGCGCGCGGTAGCCGCTGCGATCCTCGCCGGCATCCCCTCCCGCGGCGTCGGCCGTGTTGGAGTACGTCGCGAAGAACTGCCATGTGTTCCACAGCGGGAGGACGACCTGGCGCACGGCATCGCGGATGCCCTGTTCGGTGACGACGAGGTTGCCGCCGCGCAGGATGGACGATGCCATGAGGAACCAGCGCATCGCGTCCGAGCCGTCGCGGTCGA
Organism: Brevibacterium sp. K72; assembly: GCF_050562175.1. Taxonomy (NCBI): domain Bacteria; kingdom Bacillati; phylum Actinomycetota; class Actinomycetes; order Micrococcales; family Brevibacteriaceae; genus Brevibacterium; species Brevibacterium sp. K72. Next base: position 2,726,886 of record NZ_CP191582.1, on the reverse strand, counting down.
AGACCTCGTTGACGTCGGGGTAGTTGCGCAGGGACTTCGACATCTTCTGCCCGTCGGAGCCGAGTACGATGCCGTGGGAGATGACGTTGCGGAAGGCGGGCCGGTCGAAGATCGCGGTGGCGAGGACGTGGAGGAGGTAGAACCATCCGCGGGTCTGGCCGATGTACTCGACGATGAAGTCCGCCGGGAAGTGGTTGTCGAACCATTCCGCATTCTCGAACGGATAGTGGACCTGGGCGTAGCTCATCGACCCCGAGTCGAACCACACGTCGAAGATCTCCGGGATCCGGCGCATCGTCGACTTTCCCGTCGGGTCGTCGGGGTTCGGGCGGGTGAGGTCGTCGACCCACGGCCGGTGGAGGTCGACCTCGCCCCTGTCGTTGACCGGGAGGCGGCCGAAGTCGGCTTCGATCTCCGCGAGCGAGCCGTAGACGTCGGTGCGGGGGTAGGAGGGATCGTCGGAGATCCACACCGGGATCGGCGACCCCCAGAAGCGGTTGCGCGAGATCGACCAGTCGCGGGCGTTCTCGAGCCACTTGCCGAACTGGCCGTACTTGACGTTCTCGGGCACCCAGTTGATCTGCTCGTTGAGTTCGACCATGCGGTCCTTGAACTCGGTGACGCGGACGAACCAGGACGACACGGCCCGGTAGATGAGTGGGTTGCGGCAGCGCCAGCAGTGCGGGTACGAGTGCTCGTAGCTCTCGTGGCGCACGAGCAGGGCGTTGCGGCCGGCGAGTGGGCCGGTGTGGTCACGCAGGTCGCGGATGATCTGACGGTTGGCGTCGAAGACCTGCTGTCCCTCGTAGTCGGGGACGGTCGAGTCGAAGAGGCCCGCATCGTCGACGGGGCGCACGGCGAGGATACCGTAGGAGTCGGTGAGCTCCTTGTCCTCCTCACCGAAGGCCGGCGACTGGTGGACGATGCCGGTGCCGTCCTCGGTGGTGACGAAGTCGGCGGAGAGGATCGTGTGCATCCGCTGCCCGTAGTCGTCCTGGCGCGCCTCGAAGTAGGGGAACGGCGGTTCGTACTCGCGTCCGACGAGCTCGCCGGCGGGGAACGTGCGAAGGATCTCCGGGTTCTCCCCGAGTTCACGGGCGTAGGCGCTCAGGCGCGCCTCGGCGAGGATGAGGGTCTTGCCCTGGAGTTCGGGCGCACCGTCGTCACCGGCGACGACGGCGACGAGCGGGATCTCCGGGTTGACGGCCACGGCCTGGTTCGACGGCACCGTCCACGGGGTCGTCGTCCAGATGAGGACCCATTCGTCGGCGTCTGAGAGCTTGTACCCGATCGTCACCGCCGGGTCCTGACGCATCTTGTAGACGTCGTCGTCCATCCGCAGCTCGTGGCTCGAGAGCGGGGTCTGGTCCTTCCAGCAGTAGGGCAGGACGCGGTAGCCCTCGTAGACGAGGCCCTTGTCCCAGAGCTGCTTGAACGCCCAGATGACGCTCTCCATGTAGTTGACGTCGAGCGTCTTGTAGTCGTTGTCGAAGTCGACCCAGCGTCCCTGGCGGGTGACGTACTCCTCCCACTCCTTCGTATAGCGCAGCACGGAGGCGCGGCACGCGTCGTTGAAGGCGGCGAGTCCCATCCGGCCGATCTCGGACTTGTCGGTGATGCCGAGCTGGCGTTCGGCCTCGAGCTCGGCGGGCAGGCCGTGGGTGTCCCAGCCGAACCGGCGGTCGACCTTCTTGCCCCGCATCGTCTGGAACCGCGGCACGACGTCCTTGACGTATCCGGTGAGGAGGTGACCGTAGTGGGGCAGGCCGTTGGCGAAGGGAGGGCCGTCGTAGAAGACGAACTCGTTCGAGCCGTTCTCGCCCGGGTCGCGCTCGTCGATCGAGGCCTGGAAGGTGTCGTCCTGCTTCCAGTACTCGAGCACGGCGCGCTCGATCTCCGGGAAGTTCGGGGAGGCGCTGAGGCCGAAGGCGGAGGTCGAGACCTTGGGGTAGAGCGGTTGCGTCATGAGCGTCCTTGTGCGTAGCAGCGGTCACGTGCCGCGAGGACGACATCACTGCCGCGGTACCACCCCGCTTATCCGTTCGCACCGCGGGGCGGCGGCGAGCGGATCGCTCATCGGCGGACGATGACGGGTCCAACCGTCCGGGTCTAATGGGCGAGGTCGACCGTCGAGGCGGTCGGAGTCGCTGTTCTTCCGGATGCTCCCCGGTGATGGCCGGATCATCGCAGTCCCGATTCTATACCCTGTCCGCAGCCCCGGACCACCCGCCGGGTGCCGGGCGGCGCCGGGCGCCCGGCGGGCGGTGCGGACTGCGCTGCGGGCAGCGCGGAGACGGCGCTGTGGGCGGTGTGCTCTCCCTTCTCAGAGCCCCTTGTTCCGGGCGACCTTGTGCTGGGCTGCCTGGGCGATGGGGCGGATGACCATGAGGTCGACGTTGAAGTGGTGCGGTCGGGTGAGGGTCCACACCACGGCGTCGGCGACGTCTTCGGCCGTGAGCGGGTTCTCGACCCCTTCGTAGACCTTGCCTGCGCGTTCGGCGTCTCCCCCGACGCGTTTGAGCGTGAACTCGTCGGTGGCGACCATGCCCGGGGCGATCTCGATGACGCGCACCGGCTCACCGGCGAGTTCGAGGCGCAGGGTCGCGGCGATCGAGTGCGTGCCGTGCTTGGCGGCGACGTACCCTCCGCCGCCCTCGTAGGCCTGATGGCCCGCGGTCGAGGACATGACGACGATGTCGCCGCGGCCCGATGAGATGAGAGCGGGCAGGAACGCCTGGACGACGCGGAGGACGCCGAGGACGTTGATGTCGAACATGTCCCGCCACCCCTCGACCGAGGCCTCAGCGACGGTGTCGGTGCCGTACGCGGCTCCTGCGTTGGCGACGAGGGCATGGACGGGTCCGCCGGCGAGCACCTCGGCAGCCATCGCGGCCACGGCTGCGTCGTCGGTGAGGTCGGCGACGATCATGCTCGCCCCGGTCTCCTCGGCCAGGGCGGAGAGCCTGTCCTCGCGTCTGGCCACGGCGACGACGTCCCAACCCTGTTCCCGCAGGTCACGCACGGTGGCCGCGCCGATGCCCGAGCTCGCTCCTGTCACCACTGCCCGCAGTGCGCTCATCTCTTCCCACTCCTCTGTGCTCGCTGACTGACTGTGGGGCCAGTCTACGAGTCGTGACGGGGGCGGGGCTGGGACGATCCGGTGTGCGGGACTAGGCCGAGCGCCTCGGCGGTGGTGAGGGGTTGCGGGGAGCGCCTTCGCCGAAGACGGCACGGACTCCGGGGATCTTCACCGCCACCCATGTGATCGCGACGCAGATGACGGTGTAGACGACGGGCATGACGAAGGCGTGGACGAGGACGCCGGGCACGGTCGTCGGCAGGCCGATCTCGTTGCGCAGGGGATAGAGGACGAGGGGGTGGAGGAGGAAGACGCCGAAGGAGTACGGGTAGAACCAGTGGAGGAACCGGAAGCCCGTGCGCATGTAGTGGTGGAGGAGGAGGTAGGCGGCCAGTGAGGCGATGACGACGCCCGGGGACAGGTATTCGTACGGGTAGAGCCACGGCTTCTCGCCTGGTCCGAAACCCGCCCACAGTGCCGTCGTCGCCGTCGCCGCGACGAAGGCGACCCAGGCCCAGACGACGCCGCGGGTGGAGAGCACGACGTCGCGGAGCACCCAACCGAGGATGTAGAAGCCGGCCATCGGCAGGAAGCGGGTGGCGATGTTCGCCTCCCCGACGGAGAAGATCATCGACACGAACTGGTCGACCATGCCGATGCCGAGGAAGATCAGCCCCGTCCCCCATTGGAGGCGCCGCGAGCCGTGGACGCTGAGCAGTCGGAAGAAAGGGGTGAGAAGGGTGAGCCCGGCGAGGACGTAGAGGAAGTAGAGCTGGACGAAGGGTGAGCCGGAGAGGATGGCGAGGAACGCGTTCCAGTCCGAATCGGGCGGCAGCAGGTAGAAGCGTCGGAAGGCGACGTAGACGACCGTCCAGAACACGAGCGGGATGCCGATGCGCCACACGCGTTTGGAGAGGAACTTCCGCGGCTCGGTGCCGCGACGGGGGTCGAGGGCCAGGGCGCCGGAGATCATGATGAACACGGGCACCGACCAGCGGCACGCGGAGTCGATGACGTTCGCGACCCACCAGTCGGGGCCCTGAGCGGCGAAGTTCTCTTCGACGACGGTGCCGAGGGAGTGGATGGCGACGACCGCGACGATGGCGAAGGCGCGGGCCGGATTCATCCAGCCCGTCGAGGTGGGCGGCGGATTCTCTGTTCCGATCTTGTCCAAGGTCGCCATGTCCCCATCGTCTCATCTCCGGACCTGCTCCTGCCGCGGGGCTGGACCGCTCCGCATGCCGGTGAGGCGCACGTGCGGGGGCCGGGACCGGTTTGGCGAGTCGGGGTGCGAGTGAGAAAATCGACAACTATGAACTCACCTGCCTACGGAGACTCGACGCACGAGTCAGTCAGCCTGCCGGACAAGCCGGCCCTCGAAGGACTTCGCGACAAATGGGATGCCGCCTGGAGCGAGTCCGACGTCTATGCGTTCGACGTCGACACCGACCGTGAGCAGGTCTACTCGATCGACACTCCCCCGCCGACGGCGTCGGGATCCCTCCACGTCGGCCACGTCTTCTCCTACACCCAGACCGACATCATCGCCCGCTTCCAGCGGATGCAGGGCAAGAACGTCTTCTATCCTCTCGGCTGGGACGACAACGGCCTGCCGACCGAACGGCGTGTGCAGAACTACTACGGGGTCACCTGCGATCCCTCCCAGCCCTACGATGCCGACTTCGAACCGCCGGCGAAGCCGGCGAAGAACTCCCGGGACTTCGTGCGCGTGTCCCGGCGGAACTTCATCGAACTCTGCGAGCAGCTCTCGGCTGAGGACGAGAAGGTCTTCGAGGACCTCTTCCGCTCCACCGGCCTGTCCGTGGACTGGAAGTACACGTACCGGACGATCGACGACACCTCCCGTGCTGTGAGCCAGCGGGCGTTCCTCGCCGACCTCGCCGGTGGGCATGCGTATTCGCAGGATGCCCCGACGATGTGGGACGTCACCTTCGGCACCGCCGTGGCCCAGGCCGAACTCGAGGACCGGGAGAAGGAGGGCGCCTACCACAAGGTGAGGTTCTTCCCGCAGGGCACTGACGGTCTCGCTGACACCTCGGCCGACCCGATCATCATCCTCACCTCGCGGCCCGAGCTCATCCCCGCTGTCGTCGCCCTCGTGGCCCACCCCGACGACGAGCGCTACCAGCCGCACTTCGGCACGACCTTCGTCTCTCCCCTCTTCGGCGTCGAGGTCGAGGTCAGGGCGCACGAGCTCGCGAAGTCCGACAAGGGCACAGGCATCGCCATGGTCTGCACCTTCGGCGACCTCACCGACGTCACGTGGTGGCGGGAGCTCGACCTGCCCACCCGCGCCGTCGTCAACCGCGCCGGACGGCTCAGCCTCGAGGTGCCCGAGTGGATCGCCGCCTCCCCGAAGCCCGACGCCGTGGCCAACTACGAGCAGCTCGCGGGCAAGACGACGTTCACCGCCCGCAAGGACATCGCGGAGATGCTCAGGGACAGCGGCGACCTCGTCGGGGAGATCGAAGCGATCACCCATCCGGTGCCGTTCTACGAGAAGGGCGACAAGCCGCTCGAGGTCGTCACCTCCCGCCAGTGGTACATCCGCAACGGCGGGCGTTCGGCCGAGCTGCGCAACGAGCTCATCGCCCGCGGGCGGGAGATCGACTGGCACCCCGCGTTCATGCGCTCGCGCTACGAGAACTGGGTGGAGAACCTCAACGGCGACTGGCTCGTGTCCCGGCAGCGCTACTTCGGCGTGCCCATCCCCCTGTGGTACCGCCTCGACGAGGCCGGTGAACCCGACTACGAGAACCCGATCGTTCCCGAGTCGCTGCCGGTCGATCCCATCGCCGAGGTGCCCGCGGGCTTCACCGAGGACCAGCGCGACCAGCCGGGCGGGTTCTCCGCCGACCCCGATGTCCTCGACACGTGGGCGACGTCGTCGCTGACCCCGCAGCTGCTGGGCAAGTGGAGCCGGGACGAGAAGTTCTTCGAGACCGTCTTCCCGTTCGACCTGCGCCCGCAGGCCCATGACATCATCCGCACGTGGCTGTTCTCGACGATCGTGCGCGCGAACTCTCTCAACGACGCGGCGCCGTGGAGGCACGCCGGCCTCTCGGGCTGGATCCTCGACCCCGACCGGAAGAAGATGTCGAAGTCGAAGGGCAACGTCGTCGTCCCCTCCGACATCCTCGCCGAGGCGAAGCCGGGGTTCGGCCCCGACGCGGTGCGCTACTGGGCGGCGAGTGCGAAGCTCGGCGCCGACACGGCCTATGACGTCTCGCAGATGCAGATCGGCAGGCGGCTGGCGATGAAGCTGCTCAACGCCTCGAAGTTCGCTCTCGCCCAGGGTGTCCACGCCGGACTCGTCGGACAGGTCGGTTCGGTCACCCATGACCTCGATCGGGCGCTGCTCGTGCGCCTCGGCGAGGTCACGGCGAGTGCCACCGAGCACATGGCCGCGTACGACTACGCCCACGCCCTGCGCGAGGTCGAGAGCTTCTTCTGGGAGTTCACCGACGACTACGTCGAACTCGTCAAGGACCGCTCGTACGGTGCGGGCACCGAGGAGGATCAGCTCTCCGCCCACGTGACGCTGGCCACGGCCCTCGACGTGCTGCTGCGGCTGTTCGCGCCGATCATGCCCTTCGTCACCGAAGAGGTGTGGTCGTGGTGGCGGACCGGGTCGGTCCACCGTGCGCCGTGGCCGGGCAGGGAGCAGCTCATCGATCCGATGGGCTCGGTCGATCCGGCCCTGCTCACCTCGGTGGCGGCTGTGCTCAGCGAGATCCGGCGGGCGAAGACCGAGGCGAAGGTCTCGCAGAAGACTCCGGTGCTCAGCCTCTCGATCGAGGCTCCGGCCCAGATCACCGGGGCCGTCGCCTCGGCGGAGGGCGACCTCAAGGCCGCCGGACGGGTGCAGACGCTCACGACCGACGTCGGCGGGGACGCGATCACCATCTCGGCGATCGAGTTCGAACCGCAGGCCTGAGGGCCGACGCCAGGACGCAGGGCGGAATCGGGGACCATCCCGGTTCCGCCCTGCGTCGTGTTCGCACCGAATTCACCCGTGTTCCAGAATCACCACATCATTCGCCCGCTCACCGGCGCGGAATCCCTCTACGATTGAGACGACGAAGGAAGGGGCACTGGGTCCCTCCTGGTGAGAAAGGCATGACAGACGATGAGAAGTGAGCTCTTTGCCCAGCGCAACGCCGAGGTGCAGAACCGCGACCGTTGGACCCTGCAGTCGAGCAAGATGCTGCGGACCGTGATCACGCCGGACGCGCCGATGATCGCCACGAAGGGCGCCATGGTCGCCTACCAGGGCGACGTCCGCTTCTCCCACCAGGGATCGAAGTCGGTCGGCCAGTTCATGAAGAAGGCCGCGACCGGTGAGGGCGGCAACGTCATGCGCGTCGAAGGCAACGGCGAGGTCTTCTTCGCCCGCGAGGCCTCGAATATCTTCATGATGACCCTTGAGGGCCAGCAGGATGCGCTCACCGTCAACACTGCCAACCTCCTCGCCTTCGACGATGCTCTCGCGTGGGAGATCAAGCGGATCAAGGGCGGCGTCGGCGCGCTCGCCAGCGGATCGGGCCTGTTCAACCTCGAACTCAGCGGCACCGGCACGGCCGCGATCTGCTGCAAGGGCGACCCGATGGTCCTCGACGCCTCCCAGCAGCCGACCTTCGTCGACCCGCAGTCGGCCGTGTGCTGGTCCTCCTCGCTCGCCCCGCAGATCAAGACCGACGTCAGCCTCGGATCGTTCTTCGGCCGCGGTTCCGGCGAGTCGATCCAGCTCGCCTTCCATGGCCCGGGCTTCGTCGTCGTCCAGCCGGCAGAGAACGCGGTCTACACGCCCCAGGCCTGAGCGCACGGTCGCTTCACCCCACCGCGGGGCCGCGGGCACCGTCGCCCGCGGCCGCGCGGTCACCATCAGCACTCCCCTCGAACCCGGCGCGCTCCCCACCGCGCCCGTCTCCCCACGCCGCGCCGCGCCGAAACCTCCGGCCGTCGAATCGACCCCCGTGCCGACAATTCATACCTATAGCCGCCAATCATCCCCGCAGTCGCATAACGCCTCGGCAGCTCAGCACGTCAGAGCCTTAACGGCAGACCCTACGTGTGCCAGGGTTGTTTTTGCGGCCGCGCGTGTGGGGTACGATCTCGGACTGACGTTGCCAGCGGCCACGACCGGCGTTGCGCGCCGCCACCGACCGATGCTTCGCATGTCGCCCACGCCGAGTGGCGCGTCGCATGTCGCCCACGCCGCGCGGCGCGTCGCCCAGATTCACGACTTCTTGGAGGCCAGCGATGACCGACGAACGCACGATCGACGTCGATCAGTTCCTCACCCATCCGCCCCGCACAGTGTGGCGGGCACTCACCGAACCCGAGATCCTCGCGATGTGGTGGGCGCTCGGCGACGTCGCGCCCGTCGTCGGGCACGCCTTCACCCTCGATATGGGCGGCTTCGGCCAGCAGCCGTGCACCGTCACCCGAGTCGAACCTGAGACCCTCTTCGCTCATACGTTCGCCGAGGGCAGTCTTGACTCGACGCTCACCTGGACACTCCACCCCGAAGGCACGGGCACCCGTCTGCACCTCGCTCATTCAGGCCTCGACGTCGATACCCCGATGGGCAGGCAAGCGTTCACCGGGATGGGGGCCGGCTGGCCGCGGGTGCTCGCGAACATGGAGTCCGCCCTCACCGAGGTGTGAGGGAGGCAGCCTCTTATGCGGGGCAGTCGCTCACCGGGCTCGAACTCGAAGTACCCCGGTTGGTCGCACTCCGCCTCTGTCGTGCCAAGTGGCATGTATCGGGTAGTCAGCCGTGCACGGAGTGCCTTTCCGCCCTGTATCTCAGAACGCCATCGATGGCGAGAACAACGGCTCCTCCGACGACGATGAGAACAGGCACCACAGCGCCCATAGAGCTGTTCATTGTGAGCAGCCATCCGAGCAGAGCGAGCGGTATCAGCACCAGCACTTTGATCCCGAACTTCTTGAGGTGCTCGTTCCTGAGCTCGCCGCTTGACAGGGATTCCTTCCGATCGTGAGTCATACGCACCTCACCTCCTTGATCGCTTTGTGCCGGTCATGGACAGCGATTCACCCGGTAGGCTGACCGGCTGACGCGATGTGCGCAGGGCCGATAGCGAGGGAGAGTGCGGCAACTGCTGCCGTAGCTGCGAAAAGCGTCCTTGGAAGTGTCATTCCTGTCGTTTCTTGTGAGGTGTTATGCACCAACGACGCTACATCGATCATTGCCTGCTGGCGGCCCTGTTAAGGAATTGATGAAATATCGACGTCTCATGACAATCGCGCACATCCGCGGGCTTGTCAGGAAAGCGGAGATCTCACCAGCATTGGTTCCACAGGAACGTAATATATCCGCGACCTTCTCATCGATTCGTGTTCGGATATCGCTGTACATCAGCGTTGCTTCTCGCGTCGTCACCCCGAGGCGCACGTCCCCGCGGGGACGTCGGCTACGCCACAGTGCGAAGGTCGTCCGGTCCCCCGCGGTCGACGCTGTAGCGGCGGAACGCCGGGAAGACCGCAGCGCAGATGAGGACGAGGACGATGACGGCGATGCCGCCTCCCGCCGAGGCGATCGTCGTGTTCGTCGCCTCCGCTGCGTAGCCGTGAACGATGTCCGCGATCCGCGGGCCGCCGGCGACGACGACGATGAAGACTCCCTGCATCCGCCCGCGCATGTCATCGCTCGCCGCCTCCTGGAGCATCGTCGAGCGGAACGCCGCTGAGATGATGTCGGCTCCCCCGCCGAGGGCGAGGCCGAAGAGGGCGACGATGAGAGCCGCCGTCCAGAAGCCGGAAGCGAACTCGAGTGAGAAGCCGAAAATCGCCATCGCCGCACCCCAGACGAGGATCGCGACGATGACCGCGAGGCCTTGGCGTTCGACTTTCGACACCCACCCGGAGAAGATGCCCGCCAGAGCACTGCCCGCGGCAAGTGCGGCGAAGAGGAGGGAGAAGACGATGCCGCCCTCCGGGGGCCCGCCGAAGGTCTCGGTCGCGATCTGCGGGAACAGTGCTCGCGGCATCCCGAAGACCATGGCGATGACATCGACGAGAAGGGAGACCATGACGACGGTGTTCGTCCCCAGGTAGCGGAAGCCGTCAACGACGCCCTTGAACCCGGAGCGCGTGTCCGGCTGCTTTCCCGGGATGAGCGCGGGCAGTTTCACCACGGCATAGAGGGTGGTGGCAAGGAAGAGCGCGTCGAGGATGTAGAGCATCTGATACCCGAAGACCGGGATGAGCGCTCCGCCGATGACGGGACCGGCGACCGCTCCCAGGGTCGCGACCGTCATGTTGAGCGAATTCGCCGCCGGCAGGAGCGCGAGCGGCACGATCGTCGGCAGCAGCGCCCCTCGCGCCGGCTGGTTGAGACCGAAGAAGGCCTGTTGGAGTGCGAAGACGCTCAGCAGCAGCCACACATTGTCGATCCGGATGATCGCGAGCACCGCGAGCAGGGCGCTTGTGACGATGAGGCCGGCAGTGGAGACGATGAGGAGCTTGCGCCGATCGACGACGTCGGCAAGCGATCCGCCCCAGAGACCGAAGACGATAAGGGGAACGAGACCGAAGACCCCGCTCAGACCCACGTACCCGGACGAGCCGGTGATGTGGAAGATCTGCGCGGGGATCGCGACAACGGTCATCTGCGCCCCGAGGACGGTGACGATGTTCGCCAGCCACAGCCGGCGGTAGTTGTCGTATCTGAGCGGTCTGGTGTCAGCGAACAGCTTCATCTGCGCGTGACACGCTCAGGCAGATTTCTTGCGCGTCCGCGTCTCTTCCCGAGGAACGAGGGTGGGGGCGACATTGCTCTCGACGACATCCTTGGTCACGACCACCTCGGCGACGTCCTCACGGGAGGGCACGTCGAACATGATCGGCTGGAGGACCTCTTCCATGATCGAGCGCAGTCCGCGCGCACCCGTGCCGCGCAGGAGCGCGAGGTCGGCGATCGCCTCGAGGGCCTCGGTCTCGAAGCTGAGCTCGACGTTGTCGAACTCGAACATCCGCTGGTACTGCTTGACCAGGGCGTTCTTCGGCTCGGTGAGGATCGACATGAGAGCTTCACGGTCGAGGTTGGAGACCGTGGCGAGGACCGGAAGGCGGCCGATGAACTCGGGGATGAGGCCGAACTTGAGGAGATCCTCGGGCAGGATGTCCGCGTAGAGGTCCTCGTCATCGTTCTTCGACTGGAGCAGCGCTCCGAAGCCGATGCCGTGCTTGCCCTTGCGTCCGGCGACGATCTCCTCCATCCCGGCGAAGGCACCGGCGACGATGAAGAGGACGTTCGTCGTGTCGATCTGGAGGAAGTCCTGGTGCGGGTGCTTGCGCCCGCCCTGCGGCGGCACGGAGGCCTGCGTGCCCTCGAGGATCTTCAGCAGCGCCTGCTGCACACCCTCACCGGAGACGTCACGGGTGATCGACGGGTTCTCGGACTTGCGGGCGATCTTGTCGATCTCGTCGATGTAGATGATGCCGTGCTCGGCGCGCTGGATGTCGAAGTCCGCGGCCTGGATGAGCTTGAGGAGGATGTTCTCGACGTCCTCGCCGACGTAGCCGGCCTCCGTGAGCGCGGTCGCATCGGCGACGGCGAAGGGGACGTTGAGACGCTTCGCGAGAGTCTGGGCGAGGTAGGTCTTGCCGGAGCCGGTGGGACCGACGAGGAGGATGTTCGACTTCGAGATCTCGACGTCGGACTCGGACGACCCGAGCGTCTTCGCATCGTCACTGCCCTGGAGGGCGCGGATGCGCTTGTAGTGGTTGTACACGGCGACCGAGAGGGCCTTCTTCGCCGGATCCTGTCCGACGACGTACTCGTGGAGGAAGTCGAAGATCTCCCGCGGCTTGGGCAGTTCGAGCTCGGCATGGTCGGCCGTCGACTCGCTCAGCTCCTCTTCGATGATCTCGTTGCACAGGCCGATGCATTCATCGCAGATGTACACCCCAGGTCCGGCGATGAGCTTCCGAACCTGCTTCTGTGATTTGCCACAGAAGTTGCATTTGAGCAGATCTGCTCCGTCCGCACTGCGAGCCACTGTCACAACCTTTCGCCAGGGCACTTGGCCCCAACTCTACCGCTCGTGTTTCCTGTACCTCAATAGCTTCCCACATGACACTGACACAGTCCCTGCGCGGTGTCACACGGTGTGTCGTCGCATCCAGGGCGCCCGGAGCCGACGCTCCTGGTCGGACGGTATGGTCGGACCGTGCGCGGACGACGAGCGGGCCCGGGCGATCAGTGATCGCCCGGGCCCGCTGCGAGAGCGCTCGGACTCCCCGGCGGGAGGTCAGACTCCCCTGCGGGGAATCAGGCTCCCTTACGTGAGGTGAGCACCTGGTCGACGAGACCGTAGTCCTTCGCCTGCTCGGCGGTGAGGAAGAGGTCGCGTTCGATGTCGTTCGAGACCTGCTCGGCCGTCTTGTTCGAGTGGTTCGCGAGCGTCTGCTCGAGCCACTGGCGCATCCGCAGCACCTCGGCGGCCTGGATCTCGATGTCCGAGGCCTGTCCCTGTCCCTGACCCTGCATCGAGGGCTGGTGGATGAGGACGCGGGCATTGGGCAGAGCGAGGCGCTTGCCCGGGGTGCCCGCGGCGAGCAGCACTGCCGCGGCCGAGGCTGCCTGGCCGAGGCACACCGTCTGGATCTCCGGCTTGATGTACTGCATCGTGTCGTAGATCGCGGTGAGCGCGGTGAACGAGCCGCCCGGCGAGTTGATGTAGAGGGTGATGTCGCGGTCGGGGTCCTGCGATTCGAGGACGAGCAGCTGCGCCATGATGTCATCGGCGCTCGTGTCGTCGACCTGCACGCCGAGGAAGATCACGCGATCCTCGAACAGCTTCGTGTACGGGTCCTGGCGCTTGAAGCCGTAGGGCGTGCGCTCCTCGAACTGGGGCATGACGTACCGTGAGACCGGCATCTGGCCCGCGGCCCCGCCTGGCATGAGATTCATCGAGTTCATTCTTCTCTGTCTTCCCGTCAGTTGTCGGTGACTTCGGACGACTGGGTCACGACATCGTCGATGAAGCCGTATTCGAGGGCCTCCTCGGCGGTGAACCAGTGGTCGCGGTCGTTGTCTTTGAGGATCTGCTCGAGCGACTTGCCCGTCTGCTCGGCGGTGAGCTCAGCCATCTGCTTCTTCATGTGGAGGATGAGCTCGGCCTGGATCTTGATGTCCGTGGCCGTTCCTCCGATGCCGCCGAGCGGCTGGTGCATGAGGATGCGCGCGTGCGGGGTCGCGTACCGCTTGCCCTTGGCGCCGGAGGAGAGCAGGAACTGACCCATCGAGGCGGCCATGCCCATCGCGACGGTCGCGACGTCGGGCTTGATGTACTGCATCGTGTCGTAGATCGCCATGCCCGCAGTCACCGAGCCGCCGGGCGAGTTGATGTAGAGCCAGATGTCGGAGTCGGGATCCTCGGCTGCCAGCAGCATCATCTGCGCGCAGATCGCGTTGGCGTTGGAGTCACGCACTTCCGAGCCCAGCCAGATGATCCGCTCCTTGAGCAGACGGTTGAAGATGTGGTCGTCGAGGCCCATGCCCCCACCGGCGTCGAGGCCGACGGGCGCTGTCATGTCGTGTGCGCTCACGTTTCTCTCCTGATTGGTCGTGATCGGTTGCTATGGACTCTAACTGGTCGGCAGTCCCTTTTAGTCCCCCCGCTCACCCGTGTTCGCCCTCAGCGTGATACGGGGGTGATCCGGTGTGCGCGGGGACTGCGCCCCCGCCTCGGCGAGGGGTGTGAATGACGAAACGGCGGGCCCGGGTCTCCCCGTGCCCGCCGTCGCACTCACTCGCCGAGGCGGTCAGTGGTCACTTCTGCTCAGCGTCGTCCTGCTCGTCTGCGGCAGGTGCCTCGGCATCGTCGGCTGCGTCGTCCGCGGACTCCTCGGCGTCGCCGGCGGGAGTCGTGAACTCCTCCATGTCGACGACGTTGCCGTCGGTGTCCTTGACGACCGCGCCGGCCAGTGCCGCCGCGAGCGCCTTGCGCCGGGAGACCTCGCCGACGAGGGCGTTGACCTGGCCGGAGTTGTCGAGCATCTGCGCGAACTCGTTCGGGTTCATCCCGTACTGCTGCGAGGCGGAGATGAGGTATTCGATGAGCTCGGGCTGGGTGACCTCGACGTTCTCGGCTTCGGCGATGGCGTCGAGGACGAACTGCGTGCGCAGGTTGCGCTCGGTCTCCTCGGTGACCTCGGCGCGGTGCTCGTCGTCGTCGACCCGGTTCTCGGACTCGAGGTGGCGCTCGACCTCGTCGGCGACGATCTTGGCCGGGACCGGCACGTCGACGGCGGCGATGATCGCTTCGAGGACCTTGTCACGGGCCTCGGCACCCTGGGCGAACTCCTTCTGCTTGCCGGCCTGGACCTTGAGGTCCTCACGGAGTTCGTCGATCGTGTCGAACTCGCTGGCGAGCTGGGCGAAGTCATCGTCGGCCTCAGGCAGCTCGCGCTCCTTGACGGCCTTGAGGGTGACGGTCACAGCACCGGACTCGCCTTCGTGCTCGCCGCCGGCGAACGTCGTCTCGAAAGTCGTCGACTCCTCGGCGGAGAGGCCTTCGAGGGCCTCGTCCATGCCCTCGAGCATGGTGCCGGCGCCGACCTGGTAGGAGATGTCGGAGGCCGAGTCGATCTCCTCGTCGTCGATCTTCGCGACGAGGTCGAGGGTGACGAAGTCGTCCTTGGCGGCCGGGCGGTCGACAGCGGTGAGGGTGCCGAAGCGCGAGCGCAGCTGCTCGAGCTCGTTCTCGACGTCGGCGTCGGTGACCTCGATGGGGTCGACCTCGACGGTGATCGAGTCGTAGGCGGGCAGGGTGATCTCGGGGCGGACGTCGACGTCGACGGTGAAGACGAGGTCGCCGTCCTCGGTGCCGTCGAGGCCGGGGACCTCGGAGATCTCGACCTCGGGCTGGCCGAGCGGCTTGAGGTCGTTCTCCTCCACCGCGTCACGGTAGAAGCCGTCGAGTCCGTTGTTGATCGCTTCCTGGATCACCGTCGGGCGTCCGATGCGCTGGTCGATGATGCGCGCGGGGATCTTGCCCTGCCGGAAACCGGGAACGGTGACCTGGGCACCGATGGTCTTGTAGGCCTCGTCGACGCTCGGCTTGAGTTCGGCGTAAGGGACTTCCACGCTGATCTTGACCCGGGTCGGGTCGAGTTGCTCGACGGAGCTCTTCACAGTGTGACCTTTCAGAATCGACAGTCATGCTCGGGGTCGGCACGACCCTGCAGGGTCATGGGACCGGTGAGTGGACGGACATGGACCATGTCCGCGCAATGCAGTCACCCATCCTACTTGACCGGAGCGCCAAAACACGAAACCCGCCGAGGCGGCCGGACCCGGGTTCGCGCCCGGCGCAATCGCCGGTGCGGACAGCCCACTCAGCCGCGGAGCGCGTCGAGGGCGAGGACGACGTTCGCGGCTGTCCATGCCAGCGGTGCCACGGAGACCGGCATCCCCTCGCCGTCGACCTTCTCCGGCAGCGAACCGGACGCGGTCCGATGGCCGGCGAGCCAGTCGAGGACCGCCTCGGCGCGGGCACGCTCCCCCAGGCGGGCGTACCCGAGGGCGAGCAGGGAGGTCGACGGGGTCCAGCTCGCGTCGTCGAGGATCCAGCCGGTCCCCGGTCGGATGCCGCCTGCGGGCTGCCGCAGCCGTTCGCCCATCCGGTCGAGAGCCGCGGCATCGACGAGGTCGGGACCCATCCCCGCAGCGGGCAGGTAGGCCGCCGCGGAGTCGAAACCGCCGGAGCTCGGGTAGCGCTGCAGTCCTCCGGCACCGAAGGTGCGGGCGAACGTCTCCGCGAACGCTTCCGCGACCGCTGTCCTCTCGCCGAGCCGCTCGGCCGTGCCCGCGTCACCGAGGGTGGTGAGAGCGCGGAGTCCGATGAGGGTGGGCGCGGCGATGCCGAGGGTGATCCGGCCCTCCCCGACCTCCCAGTAGTCGGGTGAGACGGGTGGCAGGGTGCGACCGCTGCCGGTGAGCTCGTCGAGCAGCGCGGCCGAGCGGTCGATCATCGGCTCGAGCTCGGAGAGCGGACGCGCTGAGGCGGCAGCCACCTCGGCGATGGACCAGAGGACGAGACCGACGGCGTCGAGCTGGGGCGCACGGTCGTCGGGGACGGACCCGGTCTCCGGGTCGTAGCGGGCGGCGAACCATCCGTCCTCACCCTGGAGGGCCTGGAGGTGGCGCAGCTGGCCCCACGCGAGCTCCGCGTGTCCGACTGCGGCAAGGGCGGCGGCGACGAACGCCGTGTCGCGCGGCCAGATGTAGCGCCACGCCCCTGACCAGCTCGCCACCGGTCCGGGCAGGTCGTCGCTGAGGATCCAGAGGTCGAGGAGTGCGGAGACGGCGAGGTCGACGAGGCGCTCGGGAACCTTCGCGAGCCACGGCACGGCGACGGCGAGAAAGTCACGTTCGCGTTCGGCGGCCGCACGGGTGCCGGTTCCCGGCAGGACCCGGGAGCGCGGCGGCAGGTCGCGGGCGGCCGCAGAGGAGAGGGCGGCGCGTTCGGAGTCGGAGACGTAGGCGGCGGCCACCGAGCGGACGGGATCGGACTTCTTCAGGGACTCGATCCGGGCAGGCAGCCCCGGGGCGGCGAGTCCGATGCCGAAGAGCCCGGCTCCGGTGAGGGCCCCGGTGAGCACGCGGCGGCGCGCAAGGGGACGCTGGGCGGATCCGGGGGCCATGGATGCCTCTCTGCAGGAGACGACGGGCGATGCACGGGCCGCCGCGACGAGTGAGGGTTATAGGACAGAAAGTGTGTCTTTTCCGGGCGCGTCACCCGCGTCGTCCTCCCCACCCCTTCTGGATGCCGATGCCGTCTTCCCACGAGAACCCTGTCCCGTACTCCACCGGTCCGATCGGCTCCTCACGAGGAGCACGCACACGCTTCGGCGGTGCCCAATGCTCCGGCCCGACCAAGGACCACCCCGTCCCGGCCTGATGAGACCTCTCGAAGAGGAACCAGTCCACCCCACGCCGGGCATGCCCCTCACTCAACCCGCGGTGTGCCCGCAGCAGTCCTTTGATGCCCGCATTGATCCCGCCTTCTAACGCGTTCGTCGTCCGCGCGAGCTCGATACCCTCGTCAGCGGCATCCAACCAGGTGAACAAGTGTCCTTTCGCGATGATCCGTGAGAGGAAGAAATACGCTCGACGGGTCCGCAGATGCGTGTACCACCACGACTGTCCACGACGGACATGCGCCGGCCTCGCACCAGCGTCTTTGGCCCTGGTGCGGTGTTTGAGGAACCTTGACCACTTCGCCTCCCACGACGCGAACGCCGCCAACCACGCTGCTGCTTGATCGCGGGAGTCAACCCGCGGCAGCGCCTGGTACAGGCGCAACAGTTCCTGGTTGGCCGGCAAGCTCGGATTCCGGGTCAGGTGCCGGTGTCCGGCCTGCCGGATATGGAAGAAACACCGTTGGATGCGGGTATCTGGCCACAGCGTCTCGATCACAGTGGTCAAAGGACCGTTGCCATCGACGACGGCGTATCTCGGGGCAGGGATACGGGCGATCAACGCCGTCCAGGACGCGGTCTTCTCCCGATCACACCACTGCCAGTGAATGACCTTCTCCCCGGTGTAGGCGATGAGGACGCACCACCCGTTGAAATAGGTGCCATCGAGCATGATCTGGTCATGGATCTCCCCAGTCGCTGACACGGTCGGGGCGATTCGCCAGCACCATTGAGTGCGGCGGCGGAAGGTTCGGGTCGACCCGAAGTGATCGACAGCCGTCTGTGGTGCGGGACCGAGTAGCCAGTCGAGGAAGACCCGCAGCTCGGTTCTTCGTGTCGATACGGCCCGTGTACCGGTGCTGCTGGCCCCGCAGTTCGGGCACCGGTACCTCGGTGTACCAGCACTGGTCGTGCCGTTCTTCTTCAGCCTTGTTTGACAGATCACGCATGTACGTCGATTGCAAGCACCCCATCGATGCTAAGCCCGATCAGCTAAGCAAACCGGGTATTGCCGTTGGGATTGCTGGGCACGAGCCTGATCCGAGACACACTTTCTGTCCTATAGCCCACGAGTGACCGGGGTGGGCGTCAGACTATCGCGCGGAAGCATCGGCGGACCAGAGCAGAGCGTCCGGGAATGCAGAAACCGGCCGGACCAGGTGGTCCGACCGGCGGTGGAGGGGATGACGGGAATCGAACCCGCACCATCAGTTTGGAAGACTGAGGCTCTACCATTGAGCTACATCCCCGTGCTGCGAGTATGACTATATCCGAGGTCCTCACCAGCCGCCAAATCGCCCTTTCGTGACGTGCCTCACCCACCGCCGCAGACATTGGGCAGAGGCTGTGCGGGTGTGATTAGATTGATTCCGTCGCGGGATGTGGCGCAGCTTGGTAGCGCATCTGTTTTGGGAACAGAGGGTCGCAGGTTCAAATCCTGTCATCCCGACGATGTGAGCCGTTCGGACCAGAGGGTCCGGACGGCTCTTTTCGTCGCGACGCAGGCTCTCGCCCTGAGGTGGGGTCGTCGGCGACAATGGTGTTCCGACCACCCGGGAAAGGACCCGCGATGGCGCCTTCGTCCGCATCTCCCCGCCCCCTCATCTCCACGACACCGCCCCGCACCTCCACGACACGGCCCCGCACCGGCGCGCTGAGCAGAACCCGCTCTCGCTCCGGCAGCACCGCGCCGACACGATGCGCCGCCCTCGCCACCGCTCTCACCCTGGTTCTGTCGGCCTGCACGACTCCGGACTCCGACCGAGGGTATGGCCCCGAATCGGCGCCTGCCGAGGGTTCGACTTCGGCGGAGCCGACCGCCTCGGCGGGGGCCCCGGACATCGCCGAACCGGAGACCGTCGTCGAGGGACTCGCCGCCCCTTGGTCGATCGCATTCGCCGGCGACGTCGCGCTCGTCAGCGAACGCGACTCGGGGCGGATCCTCGAACTCACCGAGACGGCTCCCGCTCAGGCGCGCGAGGTCGGGACCGTTCCCGGGGTTGCCGCCTCCGGCGAAGGCGGTCTGCTCGGCCTCGCGACAGACGAGGACTTCCTCTACGCCTACTTCACCGCGGCCGAGGACAACCGGATCGTGCGCTTCCCCCTCGACGGCGAACCCGGCTCATTCGCCCTCGGCTCCCCCGAGGTGCTCCTCGACGGCATCCCGAAGGCCGGCAACCACAACGGCGGGCGCATCGCCTTCGGCCCCGACGGCAAGCTCTACGCGACGGCCGGCGATGCCGGCGACCGCGAATCCGCGCAGAACCGCGAGGCGCTGTCGGGGAAGATCCTCCGCCTCGACCCCGACGGATCGGTGCCCGAGGACAATCCTTTTCCCGGCTCCCCGGTCTACTCCTTCGGCCACCGCAACCCGCAGGGCATCGCGTGGGACGAGACCGGACGGATGTACTCGAGCGAGTTCGGGCAGAACACGTGGGACGAGCTCAACATCATTGAGGCCGGCGGCAACTACGGCTGGCCGGACGTCGAGGGCATGGCCGACCCGGGAGAGGGCTCCGACTTCATCGATCCGGTGCAGCAGTGGTCGACCGGCGAGGCGAGCCCGAGCGGCATGACGATCACCGGAAACACGATCCTTATCGCCAACCTCCGCGGGCAGTCCGTGCGCGAGGTCCCCGTCTCCGACCTCTCCCAGTCCCGCACCCGCTACGAGGGAGAGTACGGACGCGTCCGCGATGTCGTCACGACTCCCGACGGTCAGCTGTGGATGCTCACGAACAACACGGACGGTCGCGGCAGTCCCGCCCCCGGCGACGATCGGATCCTCCGGATCCCGCCGCCGGACTGACGGCGCCGTCCCGATGATCTCGTCCGGATCACCGCGTGACGTCGATGACCTGCCGCCTCACGCCGTGACGTCGATGACCGGTCGACTCACCGGGTGAAGTCGATGACCTGCCGGATGACGCGCCCCTCGGCGAGGGCGTCGAAGGCCGTGTTGATCTCGGAGAGCGCAACGGTGTCGGAGATGAGCTCCTCGACCGGCAGCTTCCCCTCCCGCCACAGCTGCGCGTAGATCGGGATGTCCCGGCTGGGCACGGCCGAACCGAGGTAGGACCCGACGACCGTGCGGGCCTCGGCGGTGAGCGTCACCGGGGTGATGCGGGCTTCCGCGTCCGGGGAGGGCAGGCCGACGGTGACCGTCGTCCCGCCGACGGCGGTGGCCGCGAATGCGGTCTCGAACGCGCGCGGATGACCGACGCATTCGATGACGATCGGGGCCTTCCGCTCCCCCAGGGTCTCGGGAGTGTACGCCTCGACGGCTCCGAGTTCCTTCGCAGCCTCGAGTTTGTCGGGGTTGGCATCGACGCCGATGACGCCGGCGGTCTCGATCGAGAGCGCCGTGATGAGGGCGGCCATCCCGACCCCGCCGAGGCCGACGATCATCACCTCGTCCTCAGGTCCGGGGGCTCCCGCGTTGAGCACGGCCCCTCCGCCGGTGAGCACCGCACAGCCGAGGACCGCGGCGATCGGGGCGGGCACATCGTCGCCGACGGGCACGAGGGAGGCCCGGTTGACGACGGCGTGCGTGGCGAACACGGAGGCGCCGAGGTGGTGGAGCACCTCGGCGCCCTTCTCGTCGTGGAGGCGGACCCTGTGTCCGTCGAAGGGCAGGGTGCCGGCCGCGTTCGTCGCGCTGCCGGGGATGCACGGCAGCTTGCCGTCGGTGAGGCAGTTGGCGCACACCCCGCAGCGGGGCAGGAAGACCGTGACGACCTGCTCGCCGATCTCGAGGTCGTCGACCCCCTCGCCGAGGGCCTCGACGACGCCTGCGCCTTCGTGACCGAGGAGCATCGGCAGGGGCCGCGGGCGGTTGCCGTTGACGACGGAGAGGTCGGAGTGGCAGACCCCGGCGGCGGTGAGCCGGATGCGGACCTCGCCGGGGCCCGGGTCGTCGAGGTCGAGCGGTTCGACCGTCAGCGGCCGCGAGTCGGCATAGGGCTGCGGGCGCCGCATCTCCCGCAGCACCGCCCCCTCGATCCTCATGCCCGGCCCCTCACACCGGCCCTCGCGCCCGCGATGTTCACAGCCCGGCCTGACCGTCGTCCTCGTAGGCGGCCATGATGCCGATGCGTCGCGAGTGCCGCTCGTCGCCGGAGAACGGCGTGGTGAGGAAGGCGTCGACGATCGCCAGCGCCTCGGCCTCCGAATGCTGGCGGGCGCCGACGGCGACGATCTGCGCATCGTTGTGCTCGCGGGCGAGCTTGGCGATCTCCGGATTCCAGGCCAGTGCCGCCCGCGCCCCGGTGACGAGGTTGGCCGCCATCTGCTCCCCGTTGCCGGAGCCGCCGATGACGACGCCGAGCGAGTCGAGTCCCGCCGCCCGATCGTCGACGACGGCCTGGGCGGCGGCGATGCAGAACGCCGGGTAGTCATCGAGGGCGTCGTACTCGAGCGCACCGTGGTCGATGACCTCATAGCCGGCCTGGCCGAGGTGGCCCTTGAGGATCTCCTTGAACTCGAACCCAGCGTGGTCGGTTCCGAGGTGGACCTTCATCATGTTCCTTTCGTTCCCGGCCTGGCCGGGGTGCGGGTCCCGGGCTGTCCGGGCTGCGGTGGTTCCCGGGGGTGCCGGGAGACGGGCGCCGCCCCTGGGCGGCGGTCTCGTCAGTCGAAGACGGGACCCTGGTCCCGGGTGCGCTTGAGCTCGAAGAAGCCCGGCGTCGAGGCGACGGCGAGGACGCCGTCGAAGAGGCGACCGGCGTCCTCGCCCTTCGGAGCGGGCGTGACGACGGGACCGAAGAATGCGGTGCCGGCGACCCGGCAGACCGGGGTGCCGACGTCGTCGCCGACGAGCGCGAGCGCCTCGTCGTGGGAGGCCTGCAGGGTGGCGTCGTAGTCGTCGCGGTCGGCGTAGTCCATCAGGGAGGTCGGAAGATCGAGCTCAGCGAGCGCCTCGGCGACGGCCTTGTCGAAGTCCTTCTCCCCACCGGGGTGGATGCGGGTGCCGATCGCGGTGTAGAGCGGTTCGGCGATCTCCTCCCCGTGTTCGGCGATCGCCGCTGTGACCACGCGCATCGGTCCCAGGGTGCGGTCGATGAGCTCCCGGTAGTCCTCGGGCAGCTCACGATCCCGGTTGAGGATGTTGAGGCTCATCGGGTGGAAGCGGACGTCGACATCGCGGACCTTCGCGACCTCGAGGGCCCACCGGGAGGTCATCCACGCCCAGGGGCACGCCGTGTCGAACCACAGGTCAAGGGTCTCTCTGCTCATTCTCACTCCTCGTTCTCAGCGGCGGCGGGGGCCGCAGCGGCCTCCGCGATCTCCGAGGCCAATCTACCAAGTCGGCGCCCACCCGTCCCATGGGTCCGCGTCACCGGGCGTCCATGACAGAATGACGACAAACACACCCGGACCCGATGCGGAGGTCGCCAGCCAGTGCCCCAGTACAACCTCACCCGTGAAGAAGCCAGGTCGCGTTCGTCCCACATCACCGTGCAGAGCTACGAGCACACCCTCATCCTCACCGGGGTCGGCGAGTCCTTCCGCGTCCGGTCCCGGATCCGGTTCACCGCCGATCCCGAATCCGAGACCTTCATCGACGCGATCACCGCAAGCGTCGAACGCGTCCAGCTCAACGGGCTCGACCTCGAGATCGGCGAGGTCGTCTCCCCCTCCCGCATCACCCTCGCCGGGCTCGCCGCGGAGAACGAACTCGTCATCGACGCGCACTTCTTCTACATGAACACCGGTGAGGGCCTGCACCGCTTCGTCGACCCCATCGACGACGCGGTCTACCTCTACTCCCAGTTCGAGGTCCCCGATGCTCGCCGCGTCTTCCCGGTCTTCGAGCAGCCCGACCTCAAAGCGCCGTTCTCCTTCACCGTCATCGCTCCGGAGCAGTGGACGGTCGTCTCGAACTCTCCGACCCCGACCCCTGGGGACCCTGCGGAGATCCTCTCCGACCTCGACGCCGAGGAGGCCGCGGCCGAGGACATGGCCGTGTGGCAGTTCGCCCCGACCACCCCGATCTCGTCCTACATCACCGCGATCGTCGCCGGCCCCTACCGCAGCGTCCACTCCGAGCTCGTCTCCTCCGACGGACAGCCCGTGCCGCTCGGGCTCTACTGCCGTGAGTCCCTCTTCGAGCACCTCGACGCGGAGAACCTCTTCGCCGTCACCCGCGCGGGCTTCGAGTTCTTCGAACGCGAGTTCGGGGTGCCCTACCCGTTCGAGAAGTACGATCAGCTCTTCGTCCCCGAGTTCAATGCCGGGGCGATGGAGAACGCCGGTGCGGTGACGATCCTCGAGAACTACATCTTCCGCTCCCGGCCCACCGAGGCACTCGTCGAGCGCCGCACGGTCACCGTCCTCCACGAGCTCGCCCACATGTGGTTCGGCGACCTCGTGACGATGCGCTGGTGGAACGACCTGTGGCTCAACGAGTCCTTCGCCGAGTTCATGTCGACGCTGGCCACGGCCGAGGCGACGAAGTACTCCGATGCCTGGACGACGTTCGCGACGATCGAGAAGTCCTGGGCGTACCGGCAGGACCAGCTGCCGAGCACCCACCCCATCGTCGCCCCCATCGAGGACCTCGCCGACGTCGAGGTCAACTTCGACGGCATCACCTACGCCAAGGGCGCCTCGGTGCTCAAGCAGCTCGTCGCCTGGGTCGGCCGCGCCGAGTTCTTCGCGGGCCTGAAGACCTACTTCGACACGCACGCGTGGTCGAACACGGAGCTGGGCGACCTGCTGCGCGAACTCGAGGCGACGAGCGGGCGCGACCTCACGACATGGTCGAAGCTCTGGCTCGAGGAGTCCGGGGTCAACCTCATTGAAGCCGACGTGGCCTACGGTCCCTCCGCCGACTCCGGCGCCGAGGTGGTCGAGCGGCTCACGGTGACCCAGAAGCCGTGGACGATCGAAGGACAGCCGGAGCCGTCCCTGCGCCCGCACCGCCTGGCGATCGGCTTCTACTCCGACAACGGCGAGGGGCGCCTCGTGCGCACCCACACCTTCCCCCTCGACCTCGACTCCGCCGAGGCGGACGTGCCCGAGGCCGTCGGTGTGCCCCGGCCGGCAGTCATCGTCGTCAACGACGCCGACCTCACGTATGCGAAGGTCCGGTTCGATGCGGAGAGCTTGGCGACCGCGACGGCACGGCTGTCGGACTTCGACGACTCGCTCACCCAGCTCCTCGTGCTCAGCACGCTGTGGGACGGGGTGCGCGACGCAGAGATCCCTGCCCGGGACTACATCGACACGCTGCTGAGCCACCTCGCCGCGATCACCCACTCCTCGGGCCTGCTCACGCAGATGCGTCAGCTCGAGACCGCGGTCGGGGCCTACCTGCCCCCGGCCGAGCGCGCGGAAGCCCACACGCGCATCGCCGACCGCCTCGGCGAGCTCTTCGAGGCGGCCCCGGCGGGCACGGACCAGGCGTTCCAGTTCTTCCGCGGGATCATCCGCCACGCGGAGTCCGAGGAGCAGATCGAGACGCTGCGCAGGTGGCTCGACGCGCAGGAGGTCGGAGGCATCACGATCGACACCGATCTGAGGTGGGATCTGCTCATCGCCCTGTCCAACCACGAGGCGGTCGACGAATCGGCGATTGCGGACATGGCCGCCGCCGATCCCAGCGCCACCGGCCAGCGGCAGGCGGCGACGGCCCGGGCCGCTCGGGCCACCTCGGCGGCGAAGTCGAGCGCCTTCACCCGGATGATCGACGAGATCGAGATGCCGAACTCGGAGCTCGGAGCGCTTGCGGCCGGGTTCGCGATGGGACTGCAGACCGGTGACGGGGAGCTCATCCCCGCCGAGGCGCCGCTGCAGGACTTCGCGACCGAATATTTCCAGCGGATCTCCGGCTGGTGGGAAACCCGCACGCTTGAGATGGTGCAGACGATGACCCTGCGGCTGTTCCCGCCGGCGAGTGCGCAGACCGTGGCCGCGGCCCGGACCTGGCTCGAGGAGCACCCGGCGGCACCGAAGGGTCTGCTGCGGCTGATGCGGGAGAACCTCGCCGATGCCGAGCGGGCGCTGGCGGCTCAGCGGACGTCCAGCGACATTGAGGACCTGTCCAAGAACAGCCGATAGGGTCGATGGCATCATGACACCTGACTCACTGCAGACCACCCTGCTCTCCGCCGCGCAGATCGACTGGAGCTTCCTCCTCGACGTCCCGCTGCGGGTGACGATCGTCATCGTCGGCGCCCTGCTGCTCAACTTCCTCATGCGCATCGTCATCCGACGGTTCGCCGCGAGCGTGGCCAAAGGCACCGTCGACAGTTCGAAGCCGAACTCGCGCTTCTCCACCTCGGCGATGGAGTCGCAGTTCACCGGCATCGATCAGGCGACGATCCGGGAGAGACGGGCGCAGCGAGCGGAGACCGTGGGGCGGATGCTCTCCTCGGTGACGTCGATCGTCATCGCGATCGTCGCCGGCCTCATCGTGCTCAGCGAACTCAACTTCAACGTCGGCCCGATCCTCGCCTCGGCCGGCATCGCCGGTGTCGCGATCGGCTTCGGCGCGCAGGCACTGGTCAAGGACTACCTGTCCGGGTTCTTCATGGTCATCGAGGACCAGTACGGGATCGGCGACTCGGTCGACCTCGGCGAGGCGATCGGCGTCGTCGAGGACGTCGGACTGCGCACCACCCAGGTCCGCGGCCTCGACGGCACCCTGTGGCATGTGCGCAACGGTGAGATCCTCCGCGTCGGCAACCAGTCCCAGGGCTGGGCGCGGGCCGTCCTCGACATCCCCATCGCCTACAACACCACGGTCGCGACCTACGCCTCGGTCATCGAGGACACGACGAAGGAGATCGAGAAGGACCCGGAGATCGCCGACGCCATCCTCGAACCGCCGGAGATCTGGGGCGTCGAGTCCCTGTCGGCCGAATCGCAGGTCATCCGCACCGTGCTCAAGACGAAGCCGAACCAGCAGTGGAAGGTCGCGCGCGCCTTCCGCGCCGAGCTCAAGCGGCAGATGGACCGTCGCGGCATCCACATCCCGATCACCCAGGAGACGGTCTTCCGCACCCTGCCCGACCCGAGCGAGGCCGTGCGGATCAAGTCGATGGACGATTCGGTCACCGACGCCGACGCGCACGAGAAGAAGTCGCACCGGGAGTCCGCCGACGACGATGGTGCCTCGACCGGCGACGCCACCCAGCACGCTGCCGGGACGGGCGCTGCCGGAGCTGGCGCTGCCGGCGCGGGGGCGAAAGGGACCTCCACCGGGGACGGTCCACGGACGGGAAGCAGGAGATGAGCCAGAACACGAGCGCGGACACGATCTTCGCAGCGGTCGGCGGTCACGAGACGTTCACCCGCCTCGTCGACGCCTTCTACGCCAACGTCGCCGCCGATGAGCCGCTCATCGCGATGTACCCGGAGGGCCACGAGCTCACCGGCGCCAAGCTCCGGCTGCAGATGTTCCTCGAACAATACTTCGGCGGGCCGACGACCTACCAGGAGGAGCGCGGCCACCCGCGGCTGCGGATGCGCCACTTCCCGTTCCCCATCGACTTCGACGCCCGCGACCGCTGGCTGCGGGCCATGCGCGCGGCCCTCGACGAGGTCGCGCTGCCCCCGCTCTACGACGAGCTCTTCTGGGACTACTTCCAGCGGGCGGCCACCGCGATGGTGAATACGAACAGCACCGGGGCCTGAACAGGTCCGGCATCATCGCGATCGTCGGGTGAGCAGGTGACCGCCGCTCGCGTGGGCGAATCCCTCAGCTCGCCTTCCGGGTGAGCAGGTGACCGCCGGGGGTGACGAGGCGCAGCCATCCTGAGCTCTCCATCACCGGGACATCCGCCTCGGCGCCCGGCGGAACGAACCGCAGGCCGTCGGCCGCGAATGCGAGCCCGCTCGGCAGCGCCGTGCCGCCGGCAGCCTCGATGGGCCGGGACCACACCGAGGCCCGCAGGGCCTTGACCGCATGGGAGCCCGCGCCCTCGGGGGTGCCCTCCCCCACCTCGGCGATCCCCGCCTCGGCGGCCGACCTCAGCTGTTCCGCGGTGACGGCGTCCGTGTTCTCCCACGGCCCTCGGGGCGGGGAGATGCCCGCCCAGGAGACGAGCATCGTCGTCGGCGGCAGCGGCACAGTGGTGCCGCCGTCCTGCCGGGCGAAGCGATCGGTGAGGCCGGCGAGGGGGACGACCTCGTCGAGGCCGTCGAGTTCCGGGCTGGCCAGCTGCTGCATGCGCATCGCGAGCACGAGCGGGGTCGAGTCGCCGATGCCGTGGGGGTAGAGCGGGGCGACGGAGACGACGAGGACGGACGAGACGACCTGGAGGCGCATCGCCCCGTCGCGGTCGAGGCGGTGGGCAAGGGACGTGAACGCGACGAGGTCGCGCATCGCCATCTCATCGGCGATCTCCAGAGTCGTCATCGCCGCAGGCTCCGCAGTCGGACCGGTTCGCGCACGACGCCCGAGAGTTCCGCGGCCTCCTCCTCGGTGAGGCGGCGGGGTCGTCCCGTGGTCCGGTCGACGAAGGCGATGACGGTCTCGGCGACGGTGTAGACCCGCGAACCGTCGGGTTCGACGACGACATAGCCGATGGTCACCGAGGCGGGACTGACATCGCTGATGACGAGGTCGACGGCGATCGGGCCGGGACGGTAGCCGATCGGGCTGCGGTACTCGACGGCGTGCGAGGCGACGAGGAGTTCGGTCGTCTCCGAGGCCGCCCCAAAGACCTCGGGCATCGGAATGCCGGAGACCACCTCGGCGGCACCGGGGGCGGCGACAGCGTCGCGGCTCTGCGTGGGCGAGCCGAGGGCACGCACGCGGGCTTCCTCGAGCAGCTGCATCTGGGTGACGTTGTTGACGTGCCCGTAGGCATCCATGTCACCCCATCTCAGTTCGAGGAGGACCCTGGTGCAATCGTCGAGAAGGGGATTCGTGGTGCCGTTGTGCATGTGTCCATGATGCCATCTTCGATGGCCTGACGATGTCCGCGATAGGATCGGGAGTTGTCACCCGTCCCTGCCCATGGAGGCCCATGTGAGCGATTCCCAACCGTCACCTGCCGAGGCGAACGTCGCACGCCTGCACGAACTCCTGCAGCTGCGTCGGCTCGACTCCGATGCCGGGCCGAGGGAATCCGACCTCTTCGTCGGCCCCAGCCAGTACAAGCCCGATGGTCGGGTCTTCGGCGGACAGGTTCTCGCTCAGTGCATCGCCGCCGCCGCCGCGACCCTGCCGCCCGACCGGCTCATCCACTCCCTGCACGGGTACTTCCTCCGCGCCGGCGATGTCGCCGAGCCGATCGAGTTCGGTGTCGAGCGCCTCCGCGACGGCCGGTCGTTCTCCGCCCGGCGCGTCCACGCGTACCAGAAGGATGCGCCCATCCTCTCGCTCATCGCCTCGTTCCAGGAGGAGCAGGCGGGCTTCGAGCACTCTGAGACGATGCCCACCGGGATCCCGGGGCCCGAGGACTCCCCCGACCTGCGCGAACTCCTCGCCGCCGTCGATTCCGTCCAGGTCACCGAATGGCTCAACCAGCGTCCTTTCGACATCCGCCCGATCGAGCCCTTCGGCGTTCCGGGTGCGACGACGATCGACACCGAGCTGCCCGAGCAGCACATCTGGTTCCGTGCCAGCGCCCACTTCGGCGATGACCCTGTGCTCAACGCCGCAGCCTTGGCATACGCGAGCGACTTCAACCTCCTCGAACCCGTGCTGCGCCGGCACGGACTCTCGTGGGGCAGCCCGGGCCTGCGGGTGGCGAGCCTCGACCATGCGATGTGGTGGCATCGACGCGTCCACGTCGACGACTGGATGCTCTACGTCCAGGAGTCCCCGGCCGCCCGGGGCGGTCGCGGACTCGGCTACGGGCGCATCTTCTCCCACGACGGAGAGCTGCTTGCGACCGTCGCCCAAGAGGGCATGGTCCGAGTCAAGGACGCCCCGTGAGCGACGAGAAGACAGCGATGATCGAGATCCTCTCCTCGATCCTCAGCCGGCTCGTCAACGTCGCCCTCTGTCTCGTTCTCACTTCGATCGCACTGCTCATGCTCCGCGATCGCACGGACCTCCACCTCGGCGTCGTCGCCCTGCTCGCCCTCGTCATCGGCATCCTCGGCACGATCGCCGTCCGCTGGGTGCTGCGCCTCCTCCACCGCGTGTGGCGTCGGATCTTCGACTCGTTCGCCCGCTGAGGGCGACGGACCACCCGGAACCGGTGCGGCCGACGGGCGCGCAGACGCAACGGCTGACCGCCTCGGCGCCGGTGCGGTGCACCTGACCAGCGCCGGCGCGGCAGACGGGGGTTATAGGACAGAAAGTGTGTCTTTTCCGGGCGCGTCACCCGCGTCGTCCTCCCCACCCCTTCTGGATGCCGATGCCGTCTTCCCACGAGAACCCTGTCCCGTACTCCACCGGTCCGATCGGCTCCTCACGAGGAGCACGCACACGCTTCGGCGGTGCCCAATGCTCCGGCCCGACCAAGGACCACCCCGTCCCGGCCTGATGAGACCTCTCGAAGAGGAACCAGTCCACCCCACGCCGGGCATGCCCCTCACTCAACCCGCGGTGTGCCCGCAGCAGTCCTTTGATGCCCGCATTGATCCCGCCTTCTAACGCGTTCGTCGTCCGCGCGAGCTCGATACCCTCGTCAGCGGCATCCAACCAGGTGAACAAGTGTCCTTTCGCGATGATCCGTGAGAGGAAGAAATACGCTCGACGGGTCCGCAGATGCGTGTACCACCACGACTGTCCACGACGGACATGCGCCGGCCTCGCACCAGCGTCTTTGGCCCTGGTGCGGTGTTTGAGGAACCTTGACCACTTCGCCTCCCACGACGCGAACGCCGCCAACCACGCTGCTGCTTGATCGCGGGAGTCAACCCGCGGCAGCGCCTGGTACAGGCGCAACAGTTCCTGGTTGGCCGGCAAGCTCGGATTCCGGGTCAGGTGCCGGTGTCCGGCCTGCCGGATATGGAAGAAACACCGTTGGATGCGGGTATCTGGCCACAGCGTCTCGATCACAGTGGTCAAAGGACCGTTGCCATCGACGACGGCGTATCTCGGGGCAGGGATACGGGCGATCAACGCCGTCCAGGACGCGGTCTTCTCCCGATCACACCACTGCCAGTGAATGACCTTCTCCCCGGTGTAGGCGATGAGGACGCACCACCCGTTGAAATAGGTGCCATCGAGCATGATCTGGTCATGGATCTCCCCAGTCGCTGACACGGTCGGGGCGATTCGCCAGCACCATTGAGTGCGGCGGCGGAAGGTTCGGGTCGACCCGAAGTGATCGACAGCCGTCTGTGGTGCGGGACCGAGTAGCCAGTCGAGGAAGACCCGCAGCTCGGTTCTTCGTGTCGATACGGCCCGTGTACCGGTGCTGCTGGCCCCGCAGTTCGGGCACCGGTACCTCGGTGTACCAGCACTGGTCGTGCCGTTCTTCTTCAGCCTTGTTTGACAGATCACGCATGTACGTCGATTGCAAGCACCCCATCGATGCTAAGCCCGATCAGCTAAGCAAACCGGGTATTGCCGTTGGGATTGCTGGGCACGAGCCTGATCCGAGACACACTTTCTGTCCTATAGCCCGCAGACGGACGCGGAGCCGGGTATGCGATCGGGCCCCAGCGGATTCCGCTGGGGCCCGATGCCGTACCGGTCGGGGTGCGCTCCCGCCGGCTGAGTGCTCAGTCGCGGGTGAGGCGACGGTGGGTGACCCGGTGAGGACGCGCGGCCTCCTCGCCGAGGCGGTCGATCTTGTTCTTCTCATACGCTTCGAAGTTGCCCTCGAACCAGTACCACTTGGCCGGGTCCTCGTCGGTGCCCTCCCACGCGAGGATGTGGGTGGCCACGCGGTCGAGGAACCAGCGGTCGTGGGAGACGACCACGGCGCAGCCGGGGAACTCGAGGAGCGCGTTCTCGAGCGAGCTCAGGGTCTCGACGTCGAGGTCGTTCGTCGGCTCGTCGAGGAGGAGGAGGTTGCCGCCCTGCTTGAGGGTGAGCGCGAGGTTGAGGCGATTGCGCTCACCGCCGGAGAGGACGCCGGCCTTCTTCTGCTGATCGGGTCCCTTGAAGCCGAACGCGGAGACGTAGGCACGCGAGGGCATCTCCACGGCTCCGACCTGGATGAAGTCGAGTCCGTCGGAGACGACCTCCCACAGCGACTTGTCCGGGTCGATGCCGCCGCGTGACTGGTCGACGTAGGAGATCTTCACGGTCTCGCCGACCTTGAGGTCTCCCCCGTCGAGCTCTTCGAGGCCGACGATCGTCTTGAACAGCGTCGACTTGCCGACGCCGTTGGGTCCGATGACGCCGACGATGCCGTTGCGCGGCAGCGAGAAGCTCAGACCGTCGATGAGCAGGCGACCGTCGAATCCCTTCTCGAGGTCCTTCGCTTCGATGACGATGTCGCCGAGGCGGGGGCCGGCCGGGATCTGGATCTCTTCGAAGTCGAGCTTGCGGGTCTTCTCGGCTTCGGCTGCCATCTCCTCGTAGCGGGCGAGGCGTGCCTTCGACTTCGTCTGCTTCGCCTTCGGGTTCGACCGCACCCATTCGAGTTCGTCCTTGAGGCGCTTGGCCAGCTTCGCGTCCTTCTTGCCCTGGACCTGCAGGCGCTCCTGCTTCTTCTCGAGGTAGGTCGAGTAGTTGCCCTCGTACGGGTAGAGGTGGCCGCGGTCGACCTCGGCGATCCATTCGGCGACGTGATCGAGGAAGTACCGGTCGTGGGTGATGGCGATGACGGCGCCGGGGTACGTCTTGAGATGCTGCTCGAGCCAGAGCACCGACTCCGCGTCCAGGTGGTTCGTCGGCTCGTCGAGGAGGAGCAGGTCCGGCTTCTCGAGGAGAAGCTTGCACAGGGCCACGCGACGGCGCTCACCACCGGAGAGGACGCTGACGTCGGCGTCCGGCGGCGGGCACCGGAGGGCGTCCATGGCCTGTTCGAGTTGCGAGTCGAGATCCCACGCATCGGCGGCGTCGATGGCCTCCTGGAGCTTGCCCATCTCCTCCATGAGGGCGTCGAAGTCCGCATCGGGATTCGCCATCTCCTCGGAGATCTCGTTGTAGCGGTCGAGCTTGGCCTTGATCTCGCCCACGCCCTCTTCGACGTTGCCGAGCACGGTCTTGTTCTCGTTGAGCGGCGGCTCCTGCATGAGGATGCCCACCGTGTATCCGGGGCTCAGCCGGGCTTCGCCGTTCGAGGGCTGTTCGAGGCCGGCCATGATCTTGAGGATCGTCGACTTGCCGGCGCCGTTGGGACCGACCATGCCGATCTTCGCCCCGGGGTAGAAGGACATCGACACGTCGTCGAGAATGACTTTGTCACCGTGCGCCTTGCGCGCCTTGTGCATGGTGTAAATGAATTCGGCCATAGTGGCCCCAGATTATCGGTTGGGCACCCCATGTGCCAATTGGTCTAGCCTCCGCCGAGCGAGGGCGAATCACCCTCCGAGGAGCCTTCGGACGACCCCTCCGAACCGCTCGAGGACGAGCCCCCACCGGACGAGGAACCGCCCGAATCCGAGGATCCCTGAGAGGGCTCGGGGCTGTTCGTCTCCGCGTCGTCACCGGTGATGTTCTCCCCCGGCATGTGACCGGCGCCGTTGTCGTCGCCGTCCTGGTCGCGCTGTTCGCCCTTGGGAGCATCGACGCCTTCGGGGCGATCGACCGCGCCGAGGAGGCACGCCCCGGTCGACTCGGTCGGCGGCATGAGCTCAGCAGTGGCTTTGCCCTTGCGGATCTCGCCGATCACGCAGCCCTTCTTCGTCTTCACACCGAAGACCTTCGAGGGCACCTCGTTGCCCAGCGGCGAGGCGTCGAGAGTGGCCTCGAGCTGATCGGGCTTGTAACCGGCGTCGATCATCGTGTCGAAGAACTCCTTCGTCGAGGGGATCTTCTCTTCGTCGCCGGTCAGCGGCTCGACGGCTTTGAGGACCTTGTCGACTTCGGCGGCAGGCTTCTCCTGCGACTTCTTGGGTGTCGGCGCGGCGTCGTCGTCCAATCCGAGCAGGGAGCACCCTGAGAGGGCGAGGGAGAGGGCTGCGACACCCAAGAGGGGAACGAGACGCATGGATCACCTCGGTGAGGACGAACACGAACTCCTCCACTCTAGCCGATCGCGCCTCCCCTCCCGTCACCGACGCCCGGACCCGCTGCCCCCGGCGACTGTCCTTGCGACTGTCCTGTCGACTGTCCCGGCGTCTGTCCTGTCGTCGGCGTTCCGGCGTCTGGCCGCCTGCTCCCGCCGCGCCCCGGCGACTGTCCTGTCGTGCGCGTCCCGGCGGAGCGCCGGTCGAGTCCGGCCCCGGGGGCTCAGAACGGTGTCGCAGCGGCGGCGGTCGCACCGGCGATGTCGTCGCGCTCGCTCGGGGTCGAGTCGTCGTCATCGAGCGCGGCTGAGTCGTCGCTGTCGTCTGCCACCGCTTCATCGCCGTCAGCGGATTCGTCATCACCGCCCGCGGGTGCGCCGCTCTGCCACGTCGGGTACGTGCCTGCCCGCGTGGCATCGACACTGTCCCCTGCCTCGGCGTCGTCGGCGGACCCACCGGCGGCATATCCGGACGACTCGGCACCGTAACCGGAGGTTTCGTTGCTGTAGCCCGACGACGCGGTGCCGTAACGGGAGGTCTCGGTGCGCGCTCCGTCGGTACTCCCGGCAGCGCTGCGTTCGAAGGAATCTGTGCGGCCGGCAGCCCCTGTGTTCTCGCGCGGGAGTGCGTCCCACCCTGATCCGGAGCCCTCCGCCTCCTGCGCCGGGGCCGACTGCCTCCCCGACGCCGTTCCCTGGGCCTTGACGTAGTTCGCGGTTCCGAAGCGGAGGTCCGGACCGAGATGATCGGCGATGATCGTCGGAGCGATTCCCGAACGCTCCTGGGACTCCCATTCGCGGATGCGCAGGTGACCTTGGATGACGACGCTCATACCCAAGGTGACCGAGGAGCCCACGTTGCTCGCCAGCGACCCGTAGCAGTCGACGCCGAACCACGAGGTCGTGTCGCTGACGAACTCCCCGGTCTGCTTGTCCACCCGCCAGTGGTTGACGGCGAGCCGGAAGGACGCACATGGGCGTCCGGTCGGCAGGGTCCGGGCCTGTGGGGGCGTCGCGACGGTGCCGCACACGGTGATGGGGATGTTCGACATTGCTCATTCCTCGCTCTGGTCTGGGTCGGCGGGAACTTACTGGTCGCTCCCGCCAGGGGTCCCTCCAGCACAGCGCGGCCGACGCTGAGCTGTCGAGCATGCGAAAAGGCCCTGTGGACGACGGTTATGCGTCCACAGGGCCTGAGCACACGAGTGAGCGTGCCTGTGAGGATGAGTCAGGCGAGTCGCTGATACGCATCGCGATGGGTGGCGATGACCGCATTGACCGGCTGTAGGTACGAACTCTGCGCCGCGTGCGCGACCGCCGAGCGCAGGTCGGCGTCGACGGCGGCCGCAGCCTCGTCTGCCCCTCTGTTCCGGGCTGACTTGGCGACGACCGAGGTGATGATCGAGCCGAGGATGCCGAGGACGAGGACCCCGATCGAGGCCGCCCACGCCCACCACGGCATCGCCCCTGGAGTCGCGACGGCGATCGCGGCGACGACGATGAGGCCGAGGGCGCCGATGATCGTGGCGAGGAAGAAGATGATCTGCAGGGCGTTGGCAACCGCCCACCACCCCGGCGTCCGCCGCTCGATATCCACAGCCGTGACGGCCGAGTCGAGGGTGTCGGCGAGCTGGTTCGTGCTTGCCCGTTCCGCTTCCGCGGCCGCGGTCTGCCATGGCCGAGGCAGCGTCGAGACGGATTCGGTGATGAGGTCGTGGGCCATGAGGCGGACCTGCGAGCTCTGCGTCTTGCTCGTCGCCGGGACGGAGGCGCGGATGAGTTCGTCGCGGGTCAGACCGTGCTTCGCGCCGAGCGGGTCGGGGGCGTTGCGCTGCATCCACGCGAGCAGCGGGTATCCGGTGCGCCGGTAGGCGCGTCGGATGTAGTCGTCGTGGACTGTCTGTGCGACGGCCTCGACACCGGCAGCCTCCGACATCGTCTCGACGAGGTGCGATGCTCCCGGAAGTTCGTCGGGGGTGGCCACTGGCTCGCCGAGTTCGGCTCGGATGCGCCGCGCCATCGCCTGCATGTCGGAGAGGAGGCGTTCGGCGGCTGCCTGCTTGGAGTCGAGGGTGTCGGCGAGGATCGACCGGATCTCCGGGATGCCCTGCCGAGTCACGGCAGAGGACAGGCGCACCTCGGTGTCGGTGAGTCCGTCCTCGTTGAGCAGCTGGCGCAGATGGGCGGCTGCGGCCTTCTGCTCCTCGACGCTGAGCTTGTCGACCTGGTTGAGGACGACGACCATGTTCGAACTGTTCTCGGCGAGCTTGGTCAGGTACTCGGAGTGGAGGGAGAAGTCAGCGTACTTCTGCGGGTCGACGACCCAGAAGACGACGTCGACGAGGCCGACGAGGCGGTCGGACTCGACCCGGTGCTCGACGGCCGTGGAGTCGTGGTCGGGCAGGTCGAGGAGGATGAGTCCGTGGAGACGGCGCTGGTCGTCGCCGTCGAGCGCCGATTCGCGCCATGTCCGACTCCGCTCGGGGACCCGCAGCCAATTGAGGATGTCCTGTCCGCCCTCGCCCCAGACGCATGCCGTCGGGCGCGAGGTCGTGGGCCTGCGCACGCCGACGCGGGCGATGTCGAGGCCTGCCACGGCGTTGAACAACGACGACTTGCCCGAGCCGGTCGACCCGGCGAAGGCGACGACGGTGAAGTCCTCGCCGAGGTCGAGTCGGTCGTCGGCCCTCTCGAGCAGGCTGGAGGCATCGGCCCGCACGTCGGGGCTGATCCTGTCGTCCTCGAGCGCCAGCGCGTGGCGGATACCGTCGGCGAGCCGGCGGATCTCGGACTGGGCCGAATCGTTCACAGTGCCTCCTCGAGGCGGGCACCGGCAGTGCGGAGGGCTCCGGACTGCCTGGTGGGAACCGCTGTCAGTCGTAGTGCTTGGTCGAATGGGGTGCGGCAGTCGCCGATGATGCCGGCGGCCGCGGTGAGGAAGCGGTCGCGGATCGAGCCGATGATGTCGACGGCCTCCTGTTCGCCGAAGATCGTTCCGGCCAGGCTCAGTGCCACTCCGGCGCCCGAACGTGAGGCACTGTCGTTCGACGAGGTGTGCGCCGGGTCCCAGAAGGTCGCGTACTCGAGGACGGCGCAGACCCCGCTGACGCCGAACGAGAGGATTCGAGCCTTCGACTTCTTCCCTTGGCCGATGTCCCGGACGAGGGCGTTGACATCGTTCGACCACCCGCTCACCGCGGCTTTCACTCGATCCTCGAGTTCGCTGGTGGGTTCGCGCAGCGCCGGCTCGGAGGTGACGAGGGCCTCGCCTGCCGGTGTGCGCCGCCAGTCGTCGGCGACGACGTCGACGACGTCGACGGCGGCCTCGCGCAGCGTGATCGCCGCACTCCGGAGGATTGCGATGTGGAGCGGGGCGGCGGCGTCGTGCTTGCCGGTCACCGCCGCGGAGATGCGGTCGCGCATCCGCGCCATCGTGGGCTCGAGTCCGCGGAAGAGCTGACCCGTGCCGACGAAGTCCTGCCAGCGGGCGTTGACGGCGCCGTGGAGGATCCGGCCGTCGGTGACGACGGTCGCCAGCGATTCGTGGGCGGAGCGGAAGCGCTCATCGACGATCCGCTCGAGGTGGGCGTGGGCGTCCTCCTGGGATTGGGCCGCCTCGGCGAGGGCATCGACCCGGCCGGGCAGGGAGGCGATCGCACCGGACAGCGTGCGGCGACGGATTCGGCCGCGGGACTCGGACTCGGCACTGACCTCGCGGATCCACGACTGGATCGGATAGACAGCGGCGTGCGGAAGCCGGCCGTCCTCGAGCGGGAGTTCGGCGACAGAGAAGATCGGTGACTGCGCGAGCCCCGCCTCGGAGAGGAGGTGGGAGAGGTGGTGCCGGACTTCGCGGTTCGCCTCGGGGGGAACGCGGTCGAGGACGAGCGCGACCGAGGTGCTGCGGGCGGCGGCTTCGCGCAGGAGCGCCCAGGGAGCCGCGTCGGCGTAGCGGTTGGCGGTGGTGACGAAGAGCCAGAGGTCGGCGCACATGAGGATGCGGCGGGCGAGGTCGCGGTTGGACTCGGCGATCGAGTCGATGTCGGGGCAGTCGAGGACGGCGGTGCCCGGCGCGATGTCGGCGTCGGGGATGAGCACGAGCGCCGGGGACGTCGTCTCCGGGTCGGAGCTGCGGGGCAGATCACCGAGGAACGTCGCGGTCTCGAAGTGCTTCGCATCGGCCGGGTTGTGGATGACGATCGGGTTGGCGGTCGTGGGACGACGCACGCCTGCGGGGCTGACGGTGCGGCCGATGAGCGAGTTGACCAGTGTCGACTTCCCCGCCCCCGTCGAACCGCCGACGGCGATGAGGAAAGGAGCCGGCGCGCGGTTGATCCGCGGGAGGATGAAATCGTCCATCTCCGAGCTCAGGGATCCAAGCAGTCGGCGGCCGTCTGCCGCGTCGTCGGTCTGCAGGGTGAACCGGGTCTCGGAGATCTTCTTCGCGATATCGCTCAGTGCTCCGCCCACCGGTGGCGTCACGGCATTTCCGCTGTCTGTCATCACGCATCCACTTTCCACGTTTTCACAGCTGAGCACCACCAGGCACGCCGTGACGGGGTTCAATTGCCTGCGCACTGCGCCCCCGGCGGGGCTCGAACCCGCGACCTACCGCTTAGAAGGCGGTTGCTCTATCCGACTGAGCTACGGAGGCCCACACATCGTAACCGATGGGCAGCGGGCAGACGAAAGCAGCCCCGCACCGACCACTCCGGCCATGTGGCCGGGGTCGGAGCGGGGCCGTCGGAGACGAACGGGGTCAGTGGGTGCTGCCGGCCTTCTCGAGCGCCTTGCGGACCGTGATGATCGCGAGGATGACGACGCCCGTGAGCGCGAGAATGACCGCGGCGGCTTCGACGCCGAACGCGACCTCGGCCGCGACGGGGAAGAATCCTGCGATCATGAACCCGAGCAGGGCGATCATGGTCAGAGCAGTGGCAGTGGTGAAATACGCGGATCCATTCTTCATGGGTCATCCTCCTTCGTCCTTGAGTCGAGGATAGACCCATTTGAGATCTGCGTCACTGCTTTTCTGCGTCAGCCGTCGTTTCTCCGCCGCGCGTCGATCGCCTGCTCGAGGCGGTCGACCTTTCCCTCGATCTCTCCCTCGTGCCCGGGACGGATGTCGGCCTTGATGACGAGCGAGATCCGGGACCCGAACGGCGCGACCGCCTCGGTGGCTCGACGGACGACGTCGAAGACCTCGTCCCACGACCCTTCGATCTCGGTGAACATGCTCGTTGTACGGTTCGGCAGCCCGGAGTCGCGGACGACTTCGACCGCCGCGGCCACGGCCTCATGGACCGAGCCGTCGGGGCCTTCGCCGCCGCTGGGGGCGACAGAGAATGCGAGCAGCATGGTGGTACCTCCTCCCCTGGACTCAGCCCTGTTCGGGAACGGTGATGATGAGCGAATCACCCTGGCCGCCGCCACCGCAGAGGGCAGCGACACCCGTGCCGCCGCCTCGGCGCTGGAGTTCGAGGGCAAGGGTGAGGACGATGCGGGCACCGGAGGCCCCGATCGGGTGACCGAGTGCGATCGCTCCCCCGTTGACGTTGACCTTCTCCGGATCGATGCCGAGGTCCTTCGTGCTCGCGAGGCCGACGGCGGCGAACGCTTCGTTGATCTCGTAGAGGTCGAAGGAGTCAGCGGCCACGCCTTCGGCTTCGGCGGCCTTGCGGATCGCCTGCGAGGGCTGGTGCTGAAGGGTCGAGTCGGGTCCGGCCGTCCAGCCGTGGGCGCGGATCTCAGCGAGGATCGGCGCACCGAGCTCCTCAGCCTTCTCCCGAGACATGACGACGACAGCGGCCGCGCCGTCGGAGATCTGCGAGGCGTTGCCCGCGGTGATCGCCCCGTCCTTGCGGAAGGCCGGGCGCAGCTTCGCCATCGATTCGACCGTCGTGTCCGGGCGCACGCCCTCGTCGGTGTCGACGGTGACGTCGCCCTTGCGGGAGCGGATCGTCACGGGCACGACCTCGTCCTCGAACGCGCCCTTCTCCCAGCCGGCAGCAGCCCGCTGATGCGACTGCGCGGCGAAGGCGTCCTGCTCCTCACGGGAGAACTCGGACTCGCCCTTGTTGGCCTCTTCGGTCAGTCCGCCCATGGCCTGGTCGGTGAACGCGTCCCAGAGACCGTCGTAGTCCATATGGTCCTTGGCGACGACGTCACCGTACTTGTATCCGGCGCGGGACTTCTCGAGCAGGTGCGGGGCGAGCGTCATCGACTCCTGCCCGCCGGCGACGACGACGTCGTACTCGCCGGCGCGCACGAGCTGTGCGGCCTGGGTGATCGCGTTGATGCCGGAGAGGCAGAGCTTGTTGATCGTGATCGCGGGAACGCTCATGGGGATCCCCGCCTCGGCGGCGGCCTGTCGGGCCGGACCCTGACCGAGGCCCGCCTGGAGGACCTGGCCCATGATGACGTAGTCGACCTGGTCTCCCGAGATGCCCGACTTCTCGAGGGCTCCCTTGATCGCTGCGGCACCGAGGTTCACCGCCGTCTGCGTTCCGAGCGCTCCCTGGAGCCGCCCGAACGGGGTGCGGGCACCGGAGACGATCACTGCTTCAGTCATGTTTCCTCCTCGAAGGACTGTGGCTCCGCGAACAGCGGGACGCGTGCAGCGGAGAGCTGTTGAGTACAGGGTAGTCGAGGCCGATGTGGCCTCCGTCACCGGGGTCGCCGAGGCGGTCGCCCGCAGGGGGATTCGGACCCAACACTCATCTTGAGTCCGATAGAGTAGGGACCGCGCAGGCATGACCAGATCCCCTTGACATGACAGGAGTCAGCTTCAGTGACGCCCACCGAAGAATTCCGCACAGCGATGCGCGGGTACGAGAAGAGCGAAGTCGATTCCCGACTGCAGCAGCTGCGCACGGAGATCGAATCCGTGCGGAAGGCGCTGTCGGATGCGCGCAGTCAGGTCATCAACGCCGATCGCGCGAAGCTCCAGATCGCCGGCGAGCTGTCCGAGGCGAAGGCTCAGCTGAAGAAGGCCGCCAATGAGAACGCCGAGGCGGCCGGTCCCCCCGGAAGCCGCATCGACCACCTCCTCAAGATCGCCGAGTCCCAGGCCCGGGAGACCCTCGCCCAGGCGAACTCGGATGCGGAGACGATCCGGAACAAGGCCCGCGCCGAGGCGGCGTCTGCTCGTGCGCGCATGCACACCGAGAGCAATGACACCCTCAACAACGCCCGGTCCGAGGCCGACGCGATCATCAGCTCCGCCGAGCTGCGCGCCGAGGAGGCCGTGAAGTCCGCAGAGAAGCGCGCGGCCGAGCTCAAGGCCACCGCCGAACGCGAGGCGGCGCAGTCGAAGGAGGCCAACGACGCCGCGTCGAAGGAGGCCCGCGAAAGCCTCGAGCACGAACTCGCGGAGCTGCGCGCCGCCGCCGAGAAGGAGGCGACCGACCTCCGCGCCGAGGCGAAGACCCAGGCCGATGAGACGATCGCCGCAGCCCAGGCTCAGGCCGACGAACTGCTCGCGGCCGCGAAGTCCCGCGACGAGGCCTCGAAGAAGTCCGCGAACGACCTCGACGTCGAACTCGCCACGAAGCGTCAGGAGGCAGAAGCCGAGCGCAAGAAGCGCTACGACGCCGCCCAGGCGGAGAACCGGAAGCTCATCGACGAGGCGCAGGCGCGCGCGGCGAAGGCCGACGCGGATGCCAAGGCCGCCGCGGAGCGCGCCGAGACGACCCGCGCCGAGGCCGTGACGAAGGCCGATGAGATCATCGCCGACGGCAAGGCCCGCGCACAGACGCTCATCTCCGAGGCTCGGGCCACCGCCGAGGCGACGATCGAGGAATCGGCCGCCGAAGCCAAGCGCAACGTCCAGTCCGCGCAGTCCCAGGTCGACCTGCTCACCAAGCAGCGCAAGACGATCACAGCTCAGCTCGACCAGCTCCGTTCGCTCTTCGCGATGCCCGGTGTGATGGGCGGCGACGCCGTCGATCCCGCGAAGGCGGAAGCGGCCACGCACGCGACCGAGCAGATCGCCGATGGGGAGGCTCTCGCCGACCTCATCGCCGCCGATTCCGCCGAGGAGGCGGCCGAGAAGTCGGCTGCCGACGGCGGGAAGTCCGGTGCCTCGAAGACGGGAGCCGCCGAGGCGGACGCCCAGACGGCGCAGGGCACAGGTTCCCAGAACTCCGGTGCGAAGTCGGCGGATGCCGCTGCAGAGCAGTCGGAGAACGCGGAGGATTCGGTGGAGACCGAGGCGTCCGAGACTGTCTCCGAGGATCTGCCCAACGGCGCGACCGACGCCGAGACGATCGCGATCGATGCGCAGGTCTCGGGTTCGCCGAAGTCCGGCGGCTCCGGTCAGGGTGGAAACCGTCCGGCCAACTCCAAGGCCGCACGGTCGCGTAACTCACTGCGCTGACGATGCTCAGGCGCTGAGCGCATTCGGCCGCGCACGACTTGCTGTACCGCCGGACGCGCTCCGCTGATGAGGCCCTCACCGACTGAAGAGAACGGGGTCCGCTCACCAGAGCGGGCCCCGTTCCGTGTCAGCCGAGTTCTGTGTCAGCGGAGTTCCGTGTCAGCGGAGTTGCGTGTCAGCGGAACCGCTCGAAGCACCTCGAGTGCCAGTGCCGACGAGAGTCGACGCCGATGTCGACGCCGTGGGAGGCCTCCTGACGCCAGGCGACGATGTGCGCGGTGGCCGCAGAGACCTGCTGTCCGCAGCCCGGGCACACGTAGACCTTGCCGCTGGAGTTGGCGGCCACACGCTGGATCGACCAGGTTCCGTCGGGCAGGTCGCGGCTCACCCGCAGACCGCCCACGGACTCGGTGAGGTCGCGCGCGGGTGCGCTCCATTTGTTCCTGCGACGCGAGGAGTTCGAACGTGGCATGGGGCGATTCTCTCACGTAGTCTGGGACGCGTGCGTCTCGTGATAGCTGAATGCTCTGTCGATTATGCCGGTCGTCTGACCGCGCATCTGCCCCTGGCCACCCGTCTCATCATGCTCAAGTCCGACGGGTCGATCCTCATCCACTCCGACGGCGGGTCGTACAAGCCGCTCAACTGGATGACCCCCCCGTGCGCCGTCCAGGTGGCCGAGCCGACCGACGAGCAGGCCGAAGCAGGTCTGAGCGAGATCTGGACGGTCTCGCAGACGAAGACCGGCGACCGACTCGTCATCTCGATCACTGAGGTGCTCTCGGACACGAGCCACGACCTCGGCGTCGATCCCGGTCTCGTCAAGGACGGAGTCGAAGCGCATCTCCAGGAACTCCTCGCCGAACACATCCATACTCTCGGCACGGGATACAGCCTCGTCCGCCGCGAATTCATGACGGCGATCGGTCCGGTCGACATCCTCGCCCGCGATGCGACCCAGAAGTCGGTGGCCGTTGAGATCAAACGGCGGGGCGACATCGACGGCGTCGAACAGCTCACCCGCTACCTCGAACTGATGAACCGAGATCCGCTCCTCTCCCCCGTCACCGGCGTCTTCGCCGCGCAGGAGATCAAACCGCAGGCACGCACCCTCGCCGAGGACCGCGGCATCCGCTGCGTCGTCCTCGACTACGATGCGCTGCGCGGGATGGACGATCCGGAGACCCGCCTCTTCTGAACACGCGTCTCCTCTCCCGGCCCGCGCCATCGCTCGGTCAAGGCGCAGCGCGGATAGCCGGCCGAGCATCGCCTGCTATCCGCGCTGCCCCTTGACTGACGACTGGATCGCCCTCACTGCGCGCCTTGCATCGGGCCTGCGAGTCGGTCTCGAGCGGCGATCTCCGTCTCGCGGATCCGCACCGCCTCTTTGATCCTGAGGAAGAGGTCTGCGCTGAAGAGATCGGCCCATCGAATGCGGAAGACCATCCACCCCTTGTTCCGCAGAGCGTATTCCCGCTTCCGTTCGCGTTCGAAGGCTCGGTGCGGATCACCGTCATCGATGTAGTACTTGCCGGCGCCATCGAACTCGGCAATGACCTTGACCGCCTCGTTGCCGAAGTCGGACCGAGCGAGGAAGCGACCATCGGCGTCGCAGACGACGAGTTGCGGCTCGAACCCCGGTATCGAATACTCGACGAATCGAACGGCGCAGATCGACTCCGCCACCGTTTCACGCCGTCCGTCGATGTTCTCCAGCACCGCTGTGATCCGCGACTGGCGGGTCCGCACAGGATGCGCCGCCTGGTGCGCTCGGAACTCCTCGAGAGTCACCCGCCCCAAGTGCACCGCGGCATCCGCAACAGCCACGGCGAACGCCAACGGACAATCCCTGGCGACATCGAGGAGCGTCTGCACCACCGTCGTCACCGGAATCCCTTCGACGATCTCCAT
Organism: Brevibacterium sp. K72; assembly: GCF_050562175.1. Taxonomy (NCBI): domain Bacteria; kingdom Bacillati; phylum Actinomycetota; class Actinomycetes; order Micrococcales; family Brevibacteriaceae; genus Brevibacterium; species Brevibacterium sp. K72. Next base: position 2,683,511 of record NZ_CP191582.1, on the reverse strand, counting down.
GGTGTCGGGCTGCAGGGCCCGTCGACGGACCACGAGATCCCTCTGGCGGACCGAGCTGCGCGGGCTCGCGACCTCGACGTACACCTCACCCTTATCGACATACGGCACGGGCAGGCCGTGGACGAGCAGTGCACTGCGATGGGAGAACACTGCGTCGTGCGGCAGATCGGGGACGAATGACCGGACGAGAATCCTCAGATCCTCTCCGCGCTTGAGCATCCCCGCGGTCTCATGGGGCAACGCGGTCTCCTCCGCCTCCGCGATCGCTGCGACGAAGGCGTGCGACGGATTGTCGCACGCACGCGTGACAACGTATCGTCCCCGCCGGAGTCGCCGCAGGCAGCAATCGACGGCAGATCTGATCTGATGGCTGTTCCAGCCTGCCGCCACCAGATCCGAAGTCTCCAAGCACGCAAACATGCAATCGAGGATGGACGAGAAGGCATCCGGACCGCAAGAGGCTCAAAACGCCCTGTGGATAACCACTGAGCATCGAACGCACCTGTGGACAGTCAACCGGCACGAGTACGCCGGTGGTGTCGGTCCAGGCGCAGCGCGGATAGCCAGTCGTGCAACACCGGCGATCCGCGCTCAGCCTGGAGTGAGCGCCCGGGTGGTGTCGGTCCAGGCGCAGCGCGGATAGCCAGTCGTGCAACACCGGCGATCCGCGCTGAGCCTGGAGTGAGCGTGCGGAAGTGCTGGGAGTGTCGAAAAGTGCTGAAGGGCTTGAACGACGGGCGACCGAGCGAGTGGGCGCTCAGTCGAAGCTGTGACAGGCGGCCCGTTCGCGGGCGCTCAGTCGCCGCCACGTCAGTCGCCGCCACGTGAGTCGCTGCCCCGGGTGACCCCGCTCAGTCGAAGCTGAGACCGTCGGCGCGGGTGACGCGCTCGACGTCGGCGCCGAGCGCCCGGAGCTTGTCGACGAAGCCCTCGTAGCCGCGGTCGATGTGGTCGACGCCGGAGACCTCGGTGACGCCGGAGGCCCTGAGCCCGGCGAGGACGAGCCCGGCACCGGCGCGGATGTCCGAGGCCTCCACCTCGGCGCCGGAGAGCTCCTCGACCCCCGTGACCAGGGCGTGGTTGCCGTCGATCCGGACCTTCGCACCGAGGCGGGCGACCTCCTGGACGAAACGCCACCGGGCCTCGAAGAGGTTCTCCGAGAGCAGGCCGACGCCGTCGGAGACGGAGTTGAGCGCGATGACGAAGGGTTGGAGGTCGGTCGGGAAGCCGGGGAACGGCATCGTCGCGACCCTGATCGCGTGCGGACGCTGCGGCCCGACGACGCGGAACGCGCGCCCGAGCGTCCCGTCGCCGAGTTCGACCTCGCCGAGGTCGTCGACCGTCGCGCCGGCATCGCGGAGTTTGATGGCGACATTGGGCATGATCTCGAGTCCGACACCCCGCACGACGACGTCGCCGGCGCTCAGCGCGGCGGCGAAGGCGTAGGTTCCGGCGACGATCCGGTCCCCGACCGTGCGGTGGTCGACGGGGTGCAGCTCGTCGACACCGGTGATGGTGAGCTCCGCCGTCCCGATGCCCTCGATCCGGGCACCCATCTGGACGAGCATGAGGCAGATGTCGACGATCTCCGGTTCCTTCGCGGCGTTCGCGACCGTCGTCGTCCCCTGCGCCAGGGTTGCCGCCATGACGAGGTTCTCGGTGGCACCCACCGACGGGAAGTCGAGCGCGATGTCCGTGCCGGTCAGCCCCGTCGGGGCCTCGGCGACGAAGTAGCCGTGGTCAAGCCGGACCTGGGCGCCGAGCGCCTCGAGTCCGGCCTGGTGCATGTCGAGACCGCGCGAGCCGATCGCGTCGCCGCCGGGCAGGGCCACGTGGGCTGCGCGCATCCGCGCGGTCAGCGGGCCGAGGACGGAGATCGAGGCCCGCATCGCGCGGACGAGTTCGTAGTCGGCCTGGATCCCCACCTCGGCGGGGACGTCGATGCTCACGGTGCCGGCCTCGGCATCGTAGTCGACGGTGCAGCCGAGGCGGCTGAGGAGTTCGACCATGATCCTCACGTCGAGGATCGCGGGAACGTTGGTGATCGTCGTGCGTCCCACAGCGAGCAGGCTCGCCGCCATGAGCTTGAGGACGCTGTTCTTCGCGCCCCTGACGTCGACGGTGCCGCGCAGCTGCGTCGGACCGGTCAGGCGGAGGACTTCCATCAGGTGAACCGTCCCATCGTCGGATTGAAGCCGGGCGGCGAGGACTCGAGCCACGAGGCCATCGTCGACAGGGACTCGGTGTCCATCGCCAGGGAGACCGAGCGCGGCCTCCCGTTCGCCTTCCCGTAGGAGCAGTCGACGACGACGGCATCGGGAAGGACGGAGTACTGCTCCCCCGACGTCGGTTTGCGTCGGACGAGGATGTCGAGATCGGCGCGCGGCAGTCTCACGGCCGCGCGCCGGTTGAGGGCGAACACGGGATACCAGTCCAGAGAGGACACGGCGAACACCGCGACGCCCAAACGCCAACGTGGGCGGGAACTGGATTCCTCGCCCACGTTGATGGAGCAGTCGAACGCACCTGACAGCTTGGAGATCGACCTGCGCCTGATCGTCACGACGACGATGAGGGCAAGCGCCAGTCCCACCAACGAGAGCAGAACGATCAGCAGGACAGAAGGGTTCACGTTTGCCAAGTGTAATTGACTGTTCAGAGAAGTTCGGCCTGATCAGCCGCGATGATGACGCGATTGTTCTCGACCGAGAGGAAGCCCCCGTCGGCCTGGACCCGGATCGTCTGATCCGAGGTCGTGAGAATCCTCGCCTCACCATCGGCCACGACACCGAGAACGGGTTCGTGACCAGGCAGGATGCCGATCTCGCCTTCCAGGGTGCGGGCGACGACGCGCTTGGCCTCGCCGACCCAAACCTCCTGGTCGGCTGCGACGACGTTGACATCGAGGACAGCCATGGCTTACTTCTTCTGCATTTCTTCGTAGTTGCGCATGACATCGTCCATGCCGCCGACGTTGAAGAAGCACTGCTCCGGGATGTAGTCGACCTCGCCGGAGACGATCTTCGCGAAGCCCGCGACGGTGTCGGCGACGGGAACGGTCGAACCCGGGACACCGGTGAACTTCTCAGCGGTGTACGTGTTCTGCGACAGGAACTGCTCGATGCGACGCGCACGGTGGACGACGAGCTTGTCCTCTTCCGAGAGCTCGTCGACGCCGAGGATGGCGATGATGTCCTGCAGCTCCTTGTTCTTCTGCAGGATCGCCTTGACCTCGTTGGCCACGCGGTAGTGCTCCTCACCCACGACGAGCGGGTCGAGGATGCGCGAGGACGAGGTCAGCGGATCGATCGCGGGGTAGAGACCGCGCGAGGCGATGTCGCGGTTGAGCTCGGTCGTCGCATCGAGGTGGGCGAAGGTCGTCGCCGGAGCCGGGTCGGTGTAGTCGTCGGCCGGGACGTAGATCGCCTGCATCGAGGTGATCGAGTGACCGCGCGTCGAGGTGATGCGCTCCTGGAGCACACCCATCTCGTCGGCGAGGTTGGGCTGGTAGCCCACGGCCGAGGGCATGCGACCCAGCAGGGTCGAGACCTCGGAGCCGGCCTGGGTGAAGCGGAAGATGTTGTCGATGAACAGGAGGACGTCCTGGTTCTCGACATCGCGGAAGTACTCCGCCATCGTCAGCCCGGCCAGCGCGACGCGCAGACGCGTGCCCGGCGGCTCGTCCATCTGACCGAAGACGAGAGCGGTGTCACCGAAGACGCCGGCTTCGTCCATCTCGAAGATGAGGTCGTTGCCCTCACGGGTGCGCTCACCGACACCGGCGAACACCGAGGTGCCCGAGTGATTGTGCGCGATGCGGTAGATCATCTCCTGGATGAGGACGGTCTTGCCCACACCCGCGCCGCCGAAGAGGCCGATCTTCCCACCCTGGACGTACGGGGTGAGCAGGTCGATGCTCTTGATGCCGGTCTCGAGGACCTCCTGCTTCGACTCGAGTTCGTCGAAGGCCGGAGCCGGACGGTGGATCGGCCAGCGCTCCTTGATGTCGAGCGTCTCACCCTCGGCGAGGTTGAGGCAGTCGCCGGTCGTGTTCCACACATGTCCCTTGGTGACGTCGCCGACGGGCACCGTGATCGGCGAACCGGTGTCGGTGACCTCCTGGCCGCGGACGAGTCCGTCGGTCGGCTGCAGGGAGACGGCGCGAACGATGCCGTTGCCGAGGTGGAGGCTGGTCTCGAAGGTGAGCTTGCGCGTTCCCTCGGCGAGTTCCACGGTCGTGGTCAGGGCGTTGTAGATCTCCGGCACGGAATCGAGCGGGAACTCGACGTCGACGACCGGGCCGATGACCCGGGAAATGCGACCGAGGGCTGTGCCCTGTGCCGGGGAGTTATCCGTAACTGTGGCAGTCATGGTCTCTTTCTTCTCTGCTCGTACCGGTCAGTCGCCGGCTGCCGATGCCGCAAGGGCGTCGGCCCCACCGACGATCTCGGTGAGTTCCTGGGTGATTTCCGCCTGACGGGCCGTGTTGGCCAGCCGGGTGTAGGTCTTGATGAGGTCGTCGGCGTTGTCCGTCGCCGTCTTCATCGCCGCCTGACGCGATGCCTGCTCCGAGGCCGAGGCCGAGAGCAGCGCCGAGAGGATCCGCGAGTCGATGTACCGCGGCAGGAGGGCGTCGAGGACGGCCTCCGCGCTCGGCTCGAACTCGTAGAGCGGCATGCTGCCCGCACCTGAGGATCCCGACGCAGTCGCCGAGGTGGTCGCCTCGTCGGCGTCGACGACCTCGAGGGGCAGCAGACGCCGGTACTCCGGGTCGTGCTTGACCGAGGAGACGAACCGCGTGAAGACCATGTAGATCTCCTGCACTCCGCCGTTGTCGGCATCCGCCTCGAACGCCTTGAGCAGCGCTTCGCCGATCCTCCGGGCGTCTTCGGCGGTCGGGTTCTCGGAGAACCCGGTCCAGGCCTCGACGATCGGACGATCACGGAACGTGTAGTAGCTCTCAGCCTTGCCGCCGACCGTGAAGAGTGCGACCTCTTTGCCCTCCTGGCCCAACAGCCGCACGAGCTCTTCGGCCTCACGGATGAGGTTGGCGGAATAGGCTCCGGCGAAGCCCCGGTCCGGACCGATGACGAGCACCGCCGCGCGGGTGACATGGTCCGGTTCCGTCGTGAGCACATGATCGACGTCGGACTCGCTGGCGACAGCCGAGACGGCGCGGGTCAGCGCGTTGGCATACGGGCTGGCCGCCTGCGAACGCGCGATCGCCTTCTGGATCCGGGACGCGGCGATGAGCTCCATGGCCTTGAAGATCTTCCTCAAGGACTGAGTCGAGCGGATCTTCTGTTTGAAGACCCTCTGCTGGGCTCCCATCAGTTCTTCCTTTCGCCGTTACAGACGCGCCTCAACGCTTCTGCCGAACGATCTGCTCCTGCTCGACCTCATCGGACGAGGCCACGGACGAGTCCTCGGTGCCCGCGCGCGAACCCTGGTTCTCGTCGGCGACCCAGTTCTCGTTGAACTCCTTGAGCGCCTTCTCGAGCTGCTCACGGACATCGTCCTCGAGCTTCTTGGTCTCGCGGATGACGGTGAGGATCTCGGTCTTGCGTTCGAGGGTGTCGAGCAGTTCGGCCTCCCAGCGCAGGACGTCGTCGACGGCGATATCGTCGAGGTAGCCGTTGGTGCCGGCGAAGATCGACACGGTCTGCTTCTCGAACGGCATCGGCGAGTACTGGGGCTGCTTGAGCAGCTCCATGAGCCGAGCGCCGCGGGCGAGGTCGCGCTTGGTCGCATCGTCGAGGTCGGAGGCGAACATCGCGAACGCCTCGAGCGAACGGTACTGCGCGAGCGAGAGCTTGAGCGTACCGGAGACGCTCTTGAGCGCCTTGGTCTGCGCGGCACCGCCGACTCGGGAGACCGAGACGCCGACGTCGACAGCGGGACGCTGACCGGAGTTGAACAGATCCGACTGGAGGAAGATCTGTCCGTCGGTGATCGAGATGACGTTGGTCGGGATGAACGCGCCGACGTCGTTGGCCTTGGTCTCGATGATCGGCAGACCGGTCATCGATCCGGCACCAAGGGCGTCGGAGAGCTTCGCACAGCGCTCGAGGAGGCGCGAGTGAAGGTAGAAGACGTCACCCGGGTAGGCTTCGCGGCCCGGCGGGCGGCGGAGCAGGAGGGAGACGGCGCGGTAGGCCTCGGCCTGCTTCGAGAGGTCGTCGAAGACGATGAGGACGTGCTTGCCGTTGTACATCCAGTGCTGGCCGATGGCCGAACCGGAGTAGGGGGCGAGGTACTTGAAGCCGGCCGGGTCGGACGCCGGAGCGGAGACGATCGTCGTGTACTCGAGCGCGCCGTTCTCTTCGAGAGCGCGGCGGACGTTGGCGACGGTCGAGCCCTTCTGGCCGACGGCGACGTAGATGCAGCGGACCTGCTGCGAGGGGTCGCCGGTGGCCCAGGCGTCACGCTGGTTGATGATCGTGTCAATCGCCAGAGCGGTCTTACCGGTCTTGCGGTCGCCGATGATGAGCTGACGCTGACCGCGGCCGATCGGGATCATGGCGTCGACGGCCTTGTATCCGGTCTGGAGCGGCTGGCGGACTTCCTGGCGGTCCATGACGCCCGGCGCCTGGAGCTCGAGCTCACGACGTCCTTCGGTCTCGACCTCACCGAGGCCGTCGAGCGGACGACCGAGCGGGTCGACGACGCGGCCGAGGTAGCCGTCGCCGACGGGGATCGAGAGGACCTCACCGGTGCGGTAGACGTCCTGCTCCTCGGCGATGCCTGCGAAGTCGCCGAGGACGACGACGCCGATCTCGCGCTCGTCGAGGTTCTGGGCCAGACCCAGAGTGCCGTCTTCGAACCGGAGGAGCTCGTTGGCCATGGTGCCCGGCAGACCCGAGACGTGGGCGATGCCGTCACCAGCGGTGACGACCTTGCCGACCTCGGTCTTCTCCGAGCTCTCGGGGTTGTACGACTCAACGAACTTCCCCAGAGCGTCCCGGATCTCCTCCGGGCGAATTGTCAGTTCCGCCATTGTGGTTTCCCTGCTTCCTTTACTCAGAACGTGTGTCCGGCGACCGGGGGGCCGCCTGTGCCGCCGGATCTGCCGGCTGGCGAATCAGCTTGCGAGTTTGCGCTGGACCTCTGCGAGGCGATCCGCAATGGTCGAATTCATCACCTCGTCGCCCACCTGCACCCGAACGCCCCCGATGACCTCGGGATCGACCTGGACGTTGAGGACGAGTTCGCGACCGTAGTTCTTCGCCAGAGCAGCGGCGAGACGCTCGGTCTGCTGCTGGCTCAGCGGCGCGGCCACGGTGACCTCGGCGACGGAACGCTGCTGGCGAGCGGCGAGGATGTCGCTGAAGTGGTCGAGCGCGATCGCCACGCGAAGTCCGCGAGGGTGCACCGCAGCGTGGTCGACGAGGGTGACCGTGTCGGGCTCGGCCCGACCTGCGAGCAGATCGGCCACGAGGGCGCGCTTCGCGTCGGCACCGGCATCGGAGTCGAGTGCGCGGGCGAGCTCATGGTCGGACTCGAGGAGTCGGGCGAAGCGGAAGAGCTCCTCTTCGACCTGACCGAGCTGGCCGACCTCCTGCGCAGCCGCGGCGATCGCCGTGACGCCGGCGACCTCGAGGCTGGTGACGAAGTCCTGCGTGCGCGCCCAGCGCTGAGACACGGCCACCGAGGCGATGCGCAGCGCCGCCTCGAAGATCTGAGCGCCGAACACGGCCTGCAGCAGACCCTGCTTCTTCTCCGCGGGCTCCGAGGAGTCCGCGAGTGCCTTGCGCAGGCCGAGGTTGTCGGCGAGGACGCCGACGACGCCGAGCAGCGACTGCCCGATCTCGCGTGCGTTGCCGCCCGAGATCTCAGCGTTCGCCGCTTCGAGAACGGCCTGCAGGGAGACTCTGCTCGACTGGAGCATCACGCCCCCTTGACCGGCTGGCCGGACGACTGCGTTTCGAGATCGGCGATGAAGCGATCGACGACGCCAGCGGAGCGCTGGTCATCGGTGAGCGATTCGCCGACGATGCGCGATGCGAGATCCGTGGCGAGCGTACCCACCTCGGAGCGCAGCTGCACCATGGCCGACTGGCGTTCGGCATCGATCTGCGTCTGTGCCTGCGCGATGATGCGGTCAGCCTCGCTGTGAGCCTGGGCCTTCATCTCGGCGATGATCTGGGCGCCCTCTTCCTGAGCCTCGGCGCGCAGCCGTGCGGCTTCCGCACGACCGTCGGCGAGCTGCTTCTGATATTCGGCCAGAGCCTGATCGGCTTCGGCCTGCACCTTCTCAGCCTTCTCAATGCCACCCTGGATGCGCGCAGCGCGCTCGTCGAGGGTCTTGTTGAAGGCGGGGAGGACGTACTTCCAGACAACCAGGAAGACGATCAGCAGACAGACGGCACTCCAGACGATGTCATACAGCGCGGGGAGAAGCGGATTCTCAGACGCTGCAACGATTTGTACCGGAGTCATCGTTTAGTCCTCTTCGGATCTGTCGGATCAGGGCAGGAAGAACGGGGTGGCGATGCCGATGAGGGCCAGCGCCTCGATCAGGGCGATACCGAGGAACATGTTTCCGCGGAGCGTGCCAGCCATCTCGGGCTGGCGAGCGGTTCCCTCGATGGTCTTGCCGATGACGATGCCGACGCCGATACCGGGGCCGATGGCGGCGAGGCCGTATCCGACGGTGGCGATACTGCCGTTGACTTCAGCGAGCATATCCATAGGATGCTTTTCCTTTCATATGGCGGTCGGGGGGTTGGCCCGACCTTGTAACACCTGGGTTACAGACTCAGAGGGACGACTCAGTGGTCGTCCGAGATGGCGGCGTTGATGTACACGCACGAGAGCAGGGCGAAGATGTAGGCCTGGAGGACGACGACCAGCATCTCGAGGAGGAAGACGAAGAATCCGCCGGCGAAGGTGAGGATCGCGAAGAACTGGAAGCCGTTGCTCGCGTCGAAGAGGAAGAAGCTCGTCGCGGAGAAGCAGAGGACGAGGAGGAGGTGGCCGACCATCATGTTCGCGAAGAGTCGGATCGCGAGCGTGAACGGCTGCGTGACGAACTTCGTGATGAACTCGATCGGGATGAGGAGGATGTGCATCGGCCACGGAACGCCCGGAAGGATGAGCGCGTCCTTGAGGTAGCCGCCGAGGCCCTTCTGCGCGATGCCCGCCCAGTGGTAGGTGATGTAGACGACCGCGGTGAGCACGATCGGCAGACCGATGACGCCGGAGGCGGGCATGTTGAGGAACGGAATGAGCTTCGTGACGTTCCAGAAGAGGACGCCGAAGAAGATCGCCACGATGAGCGGCATGAACTTCTTCGCCTTCTCCTTGCCCATCGTGTCCTCGGCGATGCCGACGGTGACGAACTCCATCGCGAGCTCCATGGCCGACTGGAAGCGGCCCGGGATGAGCTTCATCCGCTTCGCCCAGATCGCGAGGACGACGACGACGGCGATCGTCGCAAGGATGCGGATGAGCATCACGCGGTTCATCTCGAACGGCGTACCGACGAAGGCGAACGGTGCGGGAAAGAACTCCGCCATGGAAGGGGCCTTGAAACCGCCTTCAGCGGCTTGGATCATTGTCTGCGCGGCGTTGAGTGTACCCACGTTTATGTTTCTCTCCCATGGTCATTGGCCCAAGATGGCCTGGCCTTCGGCTGCGCGATGAGTGCGCGGCGAGCGGTTCAGGAGCGACATGGAGCGACACGGCTCCAGCACCGGAACTACTCTACCAATGGTAGAGAGCGCCGACAAATCCATGGATCTGCGCTGTGCGAACCCTGGCAGCCCCCTGTCGCCGGTGTTCAGCGGCCCGTGCCCGCCTCGGGATCGACGTAGGGCACACGGCCTCTGACGACAGTGAGCGCTTCGACGAGCGAGGATCCGATGACGGCGACGACGATCGTCGCGAACGCCACCGTGCCGTCGAGCCACGCCGCGTCCTTGAGCCGCCAGATGACGATCATGAAGACGAACGCCTTGAAGAGGAAGCCCATGCCGAGGAAGCCGGCAATCGCGGTCAGGCCCATATTGCGCCCGACGTACATGATGACGAGGGTGACGATGATGAAGATCGCTGCCAGTCCCCCGCCGACCGCTCCCCCGGCGAAGCCGCGGGGTCCGGCGACGAGCCATCCGATGCCCATGCCGCCTGCCGCGACGACGGCGACGAGGATCGCCCCGCGGATGAGCATCGTCCTCCACACGCGGGTCCAGGCGGCCTGGACCGCGGTCTCCTCTGCAGGCTGTCGATCGGTCACGAGATCTCCTCTCGGGCATGGCGGCGGATCCGCAGCGGGTAGAACGTGAAGACGAGGGTAATGGCGAAGAGCGTGCCGATGATCGCGATGACGAGCAGCGCCGGCATGAGGAGGAGCATGACCGAGCCGAAGGCGATGAGCGCCGTCCACGTGTAGAGGATGAGGACGGCCCGGGCGTGTGAGTGGCCGAGCCGGAGCATCCGGTGGTGGAGGTGCTTGGCATCGGCGGAGAACGGCGACTGTCCTGCCATGAGCCTGCGCACGACGGCGAGGCCGAGGTCGAGCAGCGGCAGGAACATCACGGCGACGGGAAGGATGATCGGCAGGTACGTCGCGAACACGCGCTCCTGGCCGATGAGCGCGGGATCGACCTGACCGGTGACCCGGATCGTCGAGGCGGCCAGCAGGAGTCCGATGAGCATCGAGCCCGAATCGCCCATGAAGATGCGGGCGGGATTGAAGTTGTGCGGGAGGAAACCGAGGCACGCACCGACGAGGATGGCGATGATGAGCGAGGCGAGGTTCGCGTACGAGTCCGGCGAGGCGTCGGTGGCCAGCCAGTACGAGTAGATGAAGAACGCGCTGCCGCCGATCGCGACGACGCCCGCGGCGAGACCGTCGAGGCCGTCGACGAAGTTCACGGCGTTGATCGTCACGAGGACGACGAGGATGGTGATGATGATCGACATCCGTGGAGAGCCGATGATCACTCCACCGAAGGGGATCGAGAGCAGGGCGACGCCGTTGATCGCCATGAAGCCGGCGGCCAGCGCCTGCCCGGCGAGCTTCGTGATCCAGTGCAGATCCCAGATGTCGTCGATGACGCCAAGGATGCACAGCAGCGCCGCGGCGCCTGCCACGCCGATGATCGGCCCCATGTCCACGAAGATCCGGGCGAGGAACGGAGTCTGGGAGGCGAACACGAGGCCGACGACGACAGCACCGAACATCGCGACCCCGCCCAGCCTCGGCGTGGGAACGGAGTGGACGTCGCGTTCGCGCAGGGGCGAGAAGATCAGTCCTCGTTCGGCGACTCTCCGGACCATGGGCGTGAGCAGGTACGCCACCAGTGCGGAGACGACGAGGATGAAGAGGTAGGCGCGCACTCAGCCGTCCAGGTCAGCAAGGTCGGGGACGATCTCGCGCAGCTCCTCGGCGCTGATCGGTCCCCGGCGGACGATGCGGGGGACGTCCCCGGAGAGGTCGACGATCGTCGACGACTGGCCGGAGGTGCGCTCTCCCCGTCGAGGTAGATCTCGACGTCGGTGCCGAGCATGTCCTGGGCCTCGTCGGCGGTCGTCGCCGCGGGTCTGCCGGAGAGGTTCGCGCTCGAGACCGCGAGCGGACCGGTGCGCGAGAGCAGGGCGAGGGCGTGCTCGTCGTCGGGCATGCGCACGGCGACGGTGCCGTGGGTCTCCCCGAGATCCCAGTCGAGGGACGGCTGAGCCGCGGCGATGATCGTCAGCGGTCCCGGCCAGAACCGCGCGGTGAGCGCGAGCACGGTCTCATCGACGCCGTCGACGAGTCCGAACACCGTCTCCGACCTCGGCACGAGCACCGGAGGCGGCATGTCCCGTCCGCGTCCCTTCGCGGCGAGCAGGGCCGCGACGGCGGAGGCGTTGAAGGCATCGGCTGCGATCCCGTAGACCGTGTCGGTGGGGATGACGAGGAGGTTCCCCGCCTCGACCACGCGGGCGCACTCGTCGAGGACGAGGTCGCGGATGTCGGCCTGGGTGACGTCGAATCGACGGGACACTCATTCTCCGTTTCTCATCGGGGACGCCGCGGAGTCGCGACGGGCCACCGTATAGCGGTCGCGTCCAGTGTAGTCCGGGAACGTGGCCGCCCCGCTCAGCCCCGGCGTGCCGGCGACGATCTCACGCACCCCGGCCCCCTGGTCCTCGGCGTGCTCCATGACGAAGAGACCGCCCGGCCGCAGCAGCACCACCGCCTGCGCGATGAGGAGGGCGGGCAGCTCGAGTCCCGAGGCGCCCCCGTAGAGAGCGGCCGCGGGATCGTGATCGCGGACCTCGGGATCGCGGGGAACGGCGGCGTCGGGGACATACGGCGGGTTCGTCACGACGACGTCGACGGTGCCGGCGAGTTCCGGGTGATCGACTGAAACCGTCGTCGCGTCCCCGGCGAGGAGGTCGACGGTCGAGGTGCCGAGGTCGAGGTCGACGAGATTCGACTGCGACCACGACAGCGCGGGAGCCTCACGTTCGATGCCGATGACGCGGACCCCGGGGTGTTCGAGCGCGACGGACAGGGCGATCGCTCCCGAGCCCGAGCAGAGGTCGACGACGAGCGGGGGTGCCCCATCGTCGCCGTGAGCGAGGTGATCGAGGACCTCGGTGACGAGGAGTTCGGTCTCCGGTCGGGGGACGAAGACGCCGGGACCGACCCGCAGGCTCAGGCGTCGGAAGTGGGCGACTCCGGTGAGGTGCTGGAGCGGGATGCGGCGCGCGCGTTCGGCGACGAGGCGGGCGAAACCGGCGGCGACCTCGGCCGGCACGGCGTCTGCGAAGAGGCGCCTGCGGGAGAGGTCTGTCTCGTCGACCTCCCACGCATGGGCGAGCAGCGCGGCGGCATCGGCGTCCGGCGAGGGGACGCCGGCCTCGGTGAGGACGCGCACTCCTGCCCTGAGCAGGGTGGGAACGTCCTGTTCGACCGCGCGGGTGCTCGGGTCCAGCTCAGTCTCCCAGGGCATCGAGTCGTGCGGCACGGTCGGCGTCGCGGTTCGAGCCGACGACGGGGTCGAGGTCCCCGGCGAGGACCTGATCGAGGTTGTACGCCTTGAAGCCGGTGCGGTGGTCGGTGATGCGGTTCTCCGGGAAGTTGTACGTCCGGATCCGCTCGGAGCGGTCGACGGTGCGCACCTGCGAACGGCGGATGTCAGCGGCCTCCGCCGCCGCCTCCTCGGCCTGCTTGGCCAGGATCCGGGCGCGCAGCATCCGCAGGGCCGCCTCCTTGTTCTGCAGCTGCGACTTCTCGTTCTGGCAGCTCGCGGTGATGCCCGTGGGCAGGTGGGTGATGCGCACGGCCGAATCGGTCGTGTTCACCGACTGCCCGCCCGGTCCCGAGGACCGGTAGACGTCGATGCGCAGCTCGTTCTCCTCGAGGCGGACCTCTTCGGGCTCGTCGACCTCGGGGAAGACGAGGACTCCCGCCGCCGAGGTGTGGATGCGTCCCTGGGACTCCGTGACGGGCACGCGCTGGACCCGGTGGACGCCGCCTTCGAACTTCAGCCACCCGTAGGCGCCGTCGTCGCCGGCCTTGACGGCGAGGGTGACGTCCTTGTAGCCGCCGAGGTCGGAGTGCGTGGCGGTGAGGATCTGAGAGGACCAGCCGTGGGAGTCGATCCAGCGCTGGTACATCCGCAGCAGGTCCCCGGCGAAGAGCGCGGACTCGTCGCCACCCTCCCCCGCCTTGATCTCGACGATCGCGTCACGGGCGTCGTCGGGGTCGCGGGGAACGAGGAGATCGCGGAGTTCGGCCTCGGCCTCGGCCTGCTCGGTGCGCAGGCGCTCGGCCTCGGCGGCAAGGTCGGGATCCTCGGCGCTGAGCTCCTCGGCGGCGGCGAGGTCGTCGCCGAGGGCATCGACGCGCTTGGCGGCGGCGACGATGCGGTCGAGTTCGGAGTACCTGCGGGTGAGCTTCCGGGCCCGGCCGGCATCAGCGTGCACGGCCGGGTCGGAGAGCTCCTCGGACAGCCTCGCATGCTCGTCGACGAGCATGCTCACACTGGCCCTGAGGCTGTCTGTCATCTCAGTGTTCGTCGGTCGAGGACTTCGGCAGCGGCGTCGTCTTCTGCACCTGCATGAGGAACTCGGCGTTCGAGCCGGTCTCCTTGAGCTTGGACATGAGGAGTTCGACGGCCTGCTGCTGCTCGAGACCCGAGAGGAGGCGGCGCAGGCGCCACATCACCTTGGTCTCCTCCGGCGTCATGAGCATCTCCTCGCGACGCGTCGACGAGGCATTGACGTCGACGGCCGGGAAGATGCGCTTGTCCGCGAGCTGGCGGGACAGACGCAGCTCCATGTTTCCGGTGCCCTTGAACTCCTCGAAGATCACCTCGTCCATCTTCGAACCCGTCTCGACGAGCGCGGTGGCGAGGATCGTCAGGGAGCCGCCGCCCTCGATGTTGCGGGCGGCACCGAAGAACTTCTTCGGCGGGTAGAGCGCGTTCGCGTCGACACCACCGGAGAGGATGCGGCCCGACGCCGGCTGCGCGATGTTGTACGCCCGGCCCAGGCGCGTGATGTTGTCGAGGAGGACGACGACGTCGGAGCCCATCTCGACGAGGCGCTTGGCGCGCTCGATGGCGAGTTCGGCGATCGTCGTGTGGTCGTCGGCGGGACGGTCGAAGGTCGAGGCGATGACCTCGCCCTTGACGGCGCGCTGCATGTCCGTGACCTCTTCGGGGCGTTCGTCGACGAGGACGACCATGAGGTGGACTTCCGGATTGTTCTCCGTGATCGCGTTGGCGACCTGCTGCATGATCGTCGTCTTGCCGGCCTTGGGCGGGGCGACGATGAGGCCGCGCTGGCCCTTGCCGATCGGCGTGACGAGATCGATGAGGCGCGTCGACTGGAGCTTCGAGGTGGTCTCGAGGCGCAGACGCTCCTGCGGGTAGAGGGGCGTGAGCTTCGAGAACTCGACGCGGCCCTTCGCATCGTCGACGCTCAGTCCGTTGACCGAGTCGAGACGGACGAGGGCGTCGAACTTCTCACGCTTGCCCCCGCGCTCGTTCTCCCGCGGCTGACGGATCGCGCCGGCGACGGCGTCGCCCTTGCGCAGACCGTTCTTGCGCACCATCGAGGCCGAGACGTAGACGTCGTTGGGCCCGGGCAGGTAGCCCGAGGTGCGGAGGAAGGCGTAGTTGTCGTGGACGTCGAGGATGCCGCCGACGGGGATGAGGACGTCGTCGCTGCGGATCTCCGGCTCGTCGCCGCCGCGTCCGCGGCGCTTGCGATCCCGTCCGCGACCGCGGCGGCCACCGCGCTCGTCATCGTCGCGGTTGCGACGGTCGTTGTCGCGCCGGTCGTTGTCGCGACGGTCGTTGCGATTGCCGCGGTCGTCGCTGCGGTCATCGCCCTCGCCCTGACGGCCGCGACGGTCATTGCCGCCCCGATCGCCCTTGCGGTCGTTGTCACGGTCTCCCTTGCGGTCCTCGCCGCGGCGGTCGTTGTCCCGGCGGTCGTTGTCGCGGTCGCCCTTGCGGTCGTCGCCGCGGCGGTCGTCGTCACCGCGGCGGCCCCGACGGTTTCCGCGCTCAGCGGAATCGTCACGCGCCTCGGCGGACTGCGTCTCGGCCTCGGCGTCACCGCCGCGGGAGCGCGAACGGCTCCGGCGGCTGCGCTGGCGGTCCTGACCCTGCTCGTCGCCCTCGGGCGCCTGGGTCTCGGTCTCGGTGCGGGCCTCGGGGGCGGTCGCCTCGGCGGACTGCGCGTCCTCGGTCTGCTGATCCGCGCGAGAGGCGGAGGCGGCGCTGCGGCGCGCGGGACGGCGGGAGCGCTTGGCGTCCTCGGTGGTCACGGCCGGAGCCGAGTCGGCGGCGGGCGCGTTCGAGCCGCCCTGGTTGTTGATGGCGTCGATGAGTTCGCCCTTGCGAAGTCGACGGTATCCTTTGATTCCCATTCCGGCTGCCATCTCCTGCAGCTGGGGAAGGCGCAGAGCGGTCAGACTGCCGGTGCGCGGTGTGGAATCCGGGGTTGTGGTTTCAGACACGAAGGTCCTTCTCCCTCATTCGGCCGTGCGGCAAGAGCCGTAGTCCCACGGCGACGGAAACACCCTTGACGGTGCATTGTGAAAGTCGTCCTGCTAAAGACTGAGCAGGAGATGTTCCAGAAGAATCGATGTGGAGTCCGCGGCGACTGCCACGGAAGTCCGCTCATCGGAGGAACACCGTTCAGTGTACCCGCAGCGAGCCGATGTTGCGAATCCCGTCTCACGCGAGTTCTGTGTCGTGTCTCACACGACGTCGGCGATGCGGCAGCCCTCCTCATCGATGTCGACGGTGAGGATGCGCACGCCGGGCGGGACCGCCTCGGCGGGAACGGATTCGGTGAGCGCGAGCACGGTCGGCCCGGCTCCGGAGATCACCGCGGGGATCCCGCGGGAGCGCAGGGCGTCGACGAGGTCCATCGAGCCCGGGTAGGCCGATCGGCGGGCCTCCTGGTGGAGGCGATCGGCGGTCGCGTCGAACAGGGCGTCCCGGTCCTCGGTGAGCGCATGGACGAGCAGGCCCGTGCGCGCAGCGTTCTCCGCGGCGACGGCATGGTCGACGACCGCGGGGATGGCGCCGCGGGCGGTGAGCGTGTCCAGCCGCTCCTCGGGCACGAGAACTGTGACCGCAGACAGCGTGCGCACGGGGACGTTCCATGCCCGCGCGGGATCCGAGAGGGAGATCGTCAGCCCCCCGAAGATCGCCGGTGCCGCGTTGTCGGGATGCCCCTCGATCACGGCGGCGCGCTCGAGGATCTCCTCCGGGGTCAGCCCCCGCCCTCCGGCCGCCTCGCCGAGCCTGCCGGCCAGGGCGATGCCCGCGACCACGGCCGCTGCCGAGGACCCCAGTCCCCTAGAATGCGGGATCCGGTTGGTGCATTCGAGCGTGATCCTCGGCAGCAGCTCCGCGTGGGCGTCCGGGGCGATCTCAGCGAGCACCTCGCGGAGGACTGAGACGATGAGATGGGAACCGTCCCGGGGCAGCTCGGCGGCGCTCTCCCCGGTGATCGTGACGACGGCGGTCGGATCGACCGGGGCGTCGTGGACGGTGAGTTCGAGGGTGTCGACGAGGCCGAGGGCGAGGCCGAACGAGTCGTAGCCGGGGCCGAGGTTCGCCGAGGTCGCCGGCACCTCGATCCGCAGACGCCGGATCACTCGTCCTCGAGCCCGAGTGCGCGGGCGGCGCTGACGGCGTCGACCGGCACGCGCACCGGTTCGATCTCCGACCCGTCAGCGGTGTGCAGCGCCCAGCTCGGGTCCTTGAGACCGTGGCCGGTGACGGTGACGGCGATCCGTGCACCGGCCGGGACCCTGCCCGCCTCCGACATCTTGAGCAGACCCGCCACCGAGGCGGCCGACCCGGGTTCGACGAAGATCCCCTCCTCACGCGAGAGGACCTTGTGCGCGGCGAGGATCTCCTCATCGGTGACCGAGTCGATGAGTCCGCCCGAGGCGTCGCGGGCCTCGATCGCCCGTTCCCAGCTGGCGGGGTTGCCGATGCGGATCGCCGTGGCGATCGTGTCCGGGTCGGTCACGGGGTGGCCGACGACGAGCGGGGCCGCTCCGGCGGCCTGGAAGCCCCACATCTGCGGCAGGCGCGTCGAGACGCCGATCCCGTGGTACTGGTGGTAGCCCTTCCAGTACGCGGTGATGTTGCCGGCGTTGCCGACGGGCAGGACGTGGATGTCGGGGGCGTCGCCGAGGACGTCGACGACCTCGAAGGACGCCGTCTTCTGGCCCTCGATGCGGTCGGGGTTGACGGAGTTGACGAGGTGGACGGGGTAGGACTCGGAGAGCTTCCGGCACAGGGTGAGGCAGTCGTCGAAGTTCCCGTCGACCTCGAGCAGCGTCGCCCCGTGGGCGACGGCCTGGCTCATCTTCCCCGGCGCGATCCTGCCCGCGGGCACGAGCACGGCGCACGTGAGGCCCGCCTTCGTCGCGTACGCGGCAGCCGAGGCGGAGGTGTTGCCCGTCGACGCGCAGATCACGGCCTTCGCCCCGTGCGCCTTCGCCTTCGTGATCGCCATCGTCATCCCGCGGTCCTTGAACGATCCGGTCGGGTTGAGGCCTTCGTACTTGACCCACACCTCGGCGCCGGTCATCGCACTGAGCTTCTCCGCGCGGATGAGCGGAGTTCCGCCCTCTCCGAGGTTGACAGACGGGATGTCGGCGGCGATGTCGAGCAGGCTGCGGTATTCGTCGATGACGCCCTGCCACTGGTGGCGGGGGTACTGGCTGTTCGTCACGGGGGTCTGGTCCTTCGTCTCGCTCACTGGCCCTCCGCCCGGATGACGGAGGCGACTGCGCGCACCACGTCGAGGTCGCCGAGGCGGTCGACCGTGCGTGAGAGCGCAGCGTCGGTGTTCTCATGGGTGGCCAGCACGAGCTTCGCGTGCTGGATCCCCTCGTCGTCGACCTCGCCGATGGTCTGGCGCATGAGCTCGATCGACGCACCCTCGTCGGCGAAGACCTCGGAGACCGCGGCGAGCACGCCGGGACGGTCGACGACGTCGAGGGTGATGTGGTAGCGGGTGGTGATGGCCGAGATCGGCAGCACCCTGCGTTCGGGGTGGAAGGGGCGTTCGTACTGTCCGCGCCCGCCGAGCACCTTGCGCCGGGCGACGGAGACGACGTCGCCGAGCACCGCCGAGGCGGTCGGGGCTCCCCCGGCCCCCTGGCCGTAGAACATCAGCGACCCTGCGGCCTCGGCCTCGACGAACACGGCGTTGAACGCTCCGTGGACGGAGGCGAGCGGGTGGGTGCGCGGCAGCAGCGCCGGGTAGACCCGCGCGGAGAGTCCCGCACCGGCCGGTGAGTCCGTGACGCGTTCGCACACGGCGAGCAGCTTGATGACGAAGCCCTGGTCCTTCGCCGTCTCGACCATCTCCGCGGTGATGCCGGTGATGCCCTCGACGTGGACGTCGTCGATCGTCACCGGTGCGTGGAAGGCGAGGGAGGAGAGGATCGCGGCCTTGGCAGCGGCATCGTGACCGCCGATGTCCGCTGTCGGGTCGGCTTCGGCGTATCCGAGCTCCTGCGCCGAGGCCAGGGCTGCGTCGAAATCCCAGCCCTGCGAGTCCATCTGGTCGAGGATGTAGTTCGTCGTGCCGTTGACGATGCCCATGATCCGATCGATCCGGTCTCCCGCGAGCGAGTCGCCGACGGGGCGGATGATCGGGATCGCTCCGGCCACGGCCGCTTCGTGCTCGAGGCGGACCTCGGAGTCGTCGGCGGCGGCCATGAGTTCGCCGTAGGCGGCGGCGAGCAGCGCCTTGTTCGCGGTGACGACGGACGAGCCCTGGGCGAGTGCACGGGTGATGAGCGTCTTCGCGGGCTCGATGCCGCCCATGAGCTCGATGACGATGTCCGCACCGTCGATCGCCGCCTCGGCGTCGGTGGTGAGCACGCTCGCATCGACACCGGGCCGCTCCTTGTCCGGGTCGCGGACGACGACCGCGGTGAGCACGAGCGGAGCGCCGATGCGCTCCTCGAGCGCCTCAGCCCGCGACTGGAGTCGGGCGGCGACTTCCGAGCCGACGACTCCGCATCCGAGCATGGCGACTTTCAAAGGCTGCATGGCTCACTCTCTGTTCTCAGTGGTTCTCGGTGGTTCGCAGGTGATCTCAGCGCTCTGCCGGATCAGGATTCTTCCCGTCGGTGGTCGGGTCCGCCATCCCCGGGTCGCTCGCGAAGAGCTGCGAGTACGTCTCCGGGGTGACGATCCACTCCACCCTATCCCGTGTCACGGCGAGCACCCCCGGCCGAGTGACATGATTGTAATTGCTCGACAGTGACCGACAGTAGGCACCGGTGCCGGGAACGGCGAGGAGGTCGCCGGGTGCCACGTCACCGCCCATGTACTCGTCACGGACGATGACGTCGCCGGACTCGCAGTGCATGCCGACGACGCGGACGACGACGGGAGCGGCGGGCGAGTTCCGATTGGCCAAGGTACACGAATAGTCGGCGTCGTAGAGAGCTGTCCGAATGTTGTCGCTCATCCCGCCGTCGACGGCGACGTAGGTGCGCACACCTTCGTCGGTGACGACCTCCTTGACGGTGCCGACGCGGTAGAGCGTGAACACCGCGGGCGAGACGATCGCCCGGCCCGGCTCGATCGAGATCCGCGGGACGTTCGTGCCCAGTCCGCGGCACTCCTTGGCGACGACGGCGGCGAGTTCGGAGGCCATCTCGGCGACGGGGATCGGCGTGTCCTGCGAGGTGTAGCGGATCCCGAAGCCGCCGCCGAGGTCGACCTCGGGGAGGTCGACGCCGTGGGTGGCCATGATCTCGGCGCGCAGGGCGAGCACGCGGGCGGCGGCGACCTGGAAGCCGGAGATGTCGAAGATCTGGGAGCCGATGTGCGAGTGGAGCCCGTCGAGGCGCAGGTGGGCGGAGTCGACGACGCGCGCGGCGGCGGCGCTCGCCTTGCCCGCGGACACGGAGAGGCCGAACTTCTGGTCCTCGTGGGCGGTGGCGATGAAGTCGTGGGTATGGGCTTCGACGCCGACGGTGACGCGCAGCATCACCGGCGCGACGACGCCCTTGGCCGCGGCGATGGTCTCGAGACGGTCGATCTCGTCGAGGCTGTCGACGATGATCCGTCCCACCCCGTAGTCGAGGGCGTACTCGAGTTCGGCGACGGACTTGTTGTTCCCGTGCAGGCCCACGCTCGCCCCGGGGACTCCGGCGGCGCGGGCGATCATCATCTCTCCGAGCGAGCACGTGTCGAGTCCCAGTCCGGCCTCGTGCACCCACCGGGCCACTGCCGTGCAAAGGAACGCCTTGCCCGCGTAGAAGACGTCGGCGCCGGCGAGCCCGTGCTCCGGGGCGAATGCGGCCGAGTACGCCTGACGGAAGAGCTCTGCGCGGGAGACGAAGTCGTCGACGTCGAAGACGAATGTCGGCGTGCCGAAGCGTTCGGCGAGGTCGGTCACGGGGTGACCGGCGACGGTGAGGACGCCGTCTGAGTCCTTGGCGACGTTGTCCGACCACAGGCTCGGCATGACGGCGTTGACGTCGTCGGGATAGGGCAGCCACACGGGGGCGGGCGTCGCGTGCAGGGGGCCTGCGATGTGAGCGGGCATCTACATCCTCTCCGGGGCGCGCACGCCCAGCAGTCTCAGTCCTCGGGCGAGGACGGTGGTCACAGCATCGACGAGCACGGCCCGGGCGGCGTGGACGGCGGTGATGTCGGCGTCGAGAGTGGGGACGAGCGTGTGGCTCGCCGCCCAGTCGAGGTAGGCGTGGGCGAGGTCGGCGAGCGTTGCGGTCAGCGCTGCCGGGTCCCGCGTGCGCGCGAGGGTGTCTGCCGCCTCGGTGACGTGGACGAGCAGGCTCCGCTCGGCGGTGTCGAGGGTCTCGGCGCCGACGATCTCGGCTGAGTCCGGTCGGGCCTCCCCCACTCGGACGTCGCCCTTGGCGGCCGTGCGCGGGCATCCGCCGGGGACTCCGGCGGCGGCTGCATTGCGGAGCAGTCGGCGGCCGTGGGCGTGGCTGCGGCGGATGAGGTGGACGGGATCGTCGTCGAGGGCGCGGGCCGGACCGTCGGGGACCTCGGGTGCCGGATCCCCGTCGTCGGCGGATGTGTGTGCGTCAGCGGCGGGGACTGCGTCAGCGCCCGGGTCCGCATCGTCGATCTGCTCGGCGATGATCGCGCAGACGGCGGCGAGGAGGCTCGCCGCGGTCACCTCGATGCCGAGGAAGCCCGGACCCGACACGGTCACCGCGGCGATGTCGGGATGGCGGCGAAGCGCCTCGGCGAACTGCTCGGCGACGTCATGGGCGTCGGCTCCGTCGAGGCGAGCCGCGGTGCGCAGGGCAAGGTTCGAATGCCAGTGACCGGGGGTTCTGCCGTCGGCACGACGCAGCACCGCACCATCGACCGGATGCGCAGTCCGGGCGGTGTCGGCCGCCGCCTCGGCGAGGACGGTGCGCAGCTGTTCCGGAGTCACCCGTCAAGCGTACTCGGCACGCGATCCGCGCACCGAATCGCCCGGCTCAGATATGGCCGGCCCGGGTGGCGGGGACGGTGACGGCGAGTTTGATCCCGACGGAGGCGAGGACGAGGACGAAGGCGGGCCACAGACTCCCTCCGGCTCCCACCAGGAGGCCGAAGAGCAGGGGACCCGTCGCGGCGAGCAGGTAGCCGCCGCCCTGGACGAATCCGGACAGCGCCGCCGAAGCCTCGGGGCCGCGCGAGCGCAGGGTGATGAGGGTGAGCGCGAGCGGGAACGTGGAGATGCCGATGCCGAGCAGCACGGTCCACAGCACCGGGGCCGCCTGCGGGGCGAGCCAGAGGCCGAGGTAGCCTGCGGCGAGGCTGAGGCAGAAGGCGACGACGATCGCGGCCGAGGAGCGCAGCCTGGCGGCCATTGCCGGGAGGACGAAGCCGAGGACGAGCGGGATCGCGGTGACGAGGGCGAGCATGGCTCCGGCGAACGCGGAGTCGAAGCCTGCGCGGGTGAGCAGCGGAGGCAGCCACGTGAAGAGGATGAAGTTGTTGAACGAGGTCATGCCCGTCATCGTCATCAGCGCCCAGGCCCGCGGGGTCGAGAGCAGCCGGCGCAGCTCCCGGCCGCCCACGGATGCGGCTCTCACCTCGGTCTGCGGGGCGGGACGGCACGCGGCGATGACACCCCACACGGCGACTGCGAGGCCGGCGCAGGCGACCCAGACGAGCAGCGAGCCGCGCCAGCCGAGTTCGCGGGCGAGCGGGACGGCGACGAGCGGGGGCACGAAGGTCCCGAGCTGGAGGAGACCGACGTGGACGGTGGAGACGAACGCGACCCGGTCCGGGAAGTACGCCTTGACGATCGGGGGCACGACGACGTTGCCCAGCCCCATGCCCGCCAGCGCGAGGACGCTGAGGGCGAAGAAGAGGCCGGGGTCGGAGACGAGGGCGCGGACCCCGAGTCCGAGGGTGATCATGGCCATCGCCGCCACGGTCATCGTCATCGCGGAGAAGCGGGTGATGAGGCGCGGGGCGAGGAACCCGCAGAGCCCGTAGAGCAGCGGCGGGAGCATCCCGATGACGGCGAGGAACGTCCCGCCGAGGCGGATCTCGCCGCCCATCGTCTCGAGCAGCGGGGACAGTCCGGTGACACCGGGCCGAAGGTTGAATGCGGCGACGACGATACCGGTGAGGATGATCCCCGACGTCCACGCTGGTCTCATGTGTGCCTTTCTACCACTGAGGCCGTGCCCGGCTACCGGCAGGGTCAGGTCTCCTGCTTGAGCCCTTCGACCGGGGACAGCCGTGCGGCGCGACGGGCCGGGGCCAGCGCCGAGAGGATCCCGGCGATGACGGCGACGGCGAGGATGCCGAGCGAGGCGGGGATCGACCAGTCGACGACGAATGCCGATGAGAAGTCGACGGTGATGAGTCGGGTCGCGACGATGCCCAGGGCGCCGCCGAGGCCGAGCCCGATGAGCGCGGCGACGACGGAGATGAGGACCGCTTCGAAGGCGAGCAGAGCGCGCAGCTGCGCGAGGCTGAGGCCGAGGGCGCGCAGCAGCGAGTTCTCCCGTCGGCGTTCGATGACCGAGAGGCTGATCGTGTTCGAGACCCCGATGAGGGCGATGAGGACGGCGATGAGGAGGACGCCGACGGCCGTGAGGAGGAGCACGTCGATGACCTGGGCGAAGAGCCCGCGTTCGACCGCCGAACCGATGACCTCGTCGGTGGCGACGTCGAGTGCCTCGGCGACCTGCTGCCGGATGCGCAGGACGTCGGAGCCGCTCTGGTCGGGGGCCAGGGTGATGAGCACAGCCGTCGACGCCGCGGAGATGCCGATCCTGTTGCCGACGTCAGCGGTCGTGAAGTAGGCCCGGCTCGACTCCCCCGACTTCTCGACCGGCAGCGTCGCCGTCGTCAGCCCCTGCACCTGCACCGACTGCCCCGGGTAGTTCTCAGGCACCGTCACCCGCCCGGCGACCACCGGAGGCGCCTGCTCGCCGAGGAGGGCCGAGAGCGAGCTCGGATCGACGATGTAGAGCTCGGCATCGTCGTCGACGACCGACCCGTGGTACGCGAGCACCGCCGTGGCGACGCCGTCGATGTCGCGGATCTCCTCGATGACGTCCTGATCGGCGGCGGTGCCGAGGCTGACGGCGACGTCGACGGGGAAGTGCTGTTCGAGGCCCGCCCCGAACGTCGCCTTCGTCGACATGCCGCCGACGACGAGAGTGGAGACGAGCGTGACGCCGATGACCAGCGCCGCGGCCGTCGATCCGGTACGGCGGCGGTTGCGCAGCGTGTTGAGCGTGGCCAGTTGGCCCGGCAGACCCCACGGGGTGACGACGAGGTCGCCGATCCACGAGACCACGGGCGGGATGATCTGGCCTGAGCCGAGGACGAGTCCGACGACGACGAGGATGCCGCCGAGGGCGCCGACGAGGATCCAGACGGGCGAGTCGACGGCGAAGACGAGAGCGAGGACGACGGCGAGGGTGCCGATGACGATGCTCCCCCACCCGGAGAGGACGCGCGCCCGCGACTGCGAGGTCGGAGCGCTGGGGACGTCGAAGGGCTGCAGGGCCTCGAGCGGGGTCACCGCGATCGCGCTGCGTGCCGGCCGGATCGTCGCCGCCACGGTGAGGAGGACGCCGACGACGACGCCGGCCAGCAGCGTCCAGGCCGGCACCGTGAGCGAGACGTAGGCGAACTCGTCCTTCCAGACCCGGGTGGCGACGGCAACGAGCAGGGCGCTCACCCCGATCCCGGCGATGACCCCGAGGAGCGAGCCGAGGAGTCCGACGAAGACGCCTTCGACGAGGACCGAGCCGTAGAGCTGTCGGCGGGAGGCGCCGATGCAGCGGAGCAGGGCGAGTTCGCGGCGACGACCGGCGACGATGACCGAGAACGTGTTCGAGACGACGAGGACGGCGACGAGGACGGAGATGCCCGCACAGCCGAGCAGCATCCATGCGATGAAGTCGCTGCCCTCGGAGAACTCCGCGACCCGGCGGTCGACCGCCTCGTCGACGGTCATCGTCTCCATCCTGTCGCGGAGGACGGAATCGGCGATGCGGGTCTCGATCGCAGAGCGCACCGTTTCCGGGTCGGCATCGGAGGACAGACCGAGCTGGATGGCGGCGACGTCACCGGAGCGGGCGAAGTGCTCGCGGTAACTCGCCCCCGTCGTCAGGGCCCGGGGCATGCCGACGAAGGTGGGGTCGTCGCCCATCTCCGCGATGCCGACGACGGTGAAGTCCGTGGCCGAATGCCGCGGTCCGCGGTAGACGGGCATCGAATCGGTGTCGGTGTCGATCCGGGCGGTCGCCGTGGTGAACCGCAGGGTGTCTCCGACACCGACGCCGAGGTCGGCAGCCGTCGCCGTGTCGACGACGACGTCCGTGGGCTCCTGCGGACGGGATCCCTCGACGACGGAGAACGTGTCGAGGCGGGGATCTCCCGGCGCGGGGGTGACGGCGAAGTCGGTGTCGGCGATTCCGCCGCCACGCGCCGAGGCGACGGCGCTGGCGGTGACCTCGACCGCGCTCACTCCGGGCACCCCCGCCAGCGACTCCGTCACCGCGGCGACCTCAGGCGGGTCGATCGCGGCTCCGGTGACGGGCATGACGACGACTCCGGCCCGGGAGAACGACTGTCCGATCCCCTCCCGCAGGCTCTCCTGCAGCGAGGTGTTGAAGATGAGGGTGGCCGAGACGAATCCCGCAGCGAGCGCGATGCCGAGACCGATCGCTGCGAACCGCGCCCAATGGGCGCGGATCTGGGCGAAGGCCACGGAGATCATCGCGCGCTCAGCTCGCTCAGGGCGGTGACGACTGTCTCCGTCGTCGGGTCGGCGATCTCACCGCCCACACGACCGTCCTTGAGCAGCACCACCCGATCGGCGTGGGCTGCGGCGACGGGGTCGTGGGTGACCATGATGATCGTCTGGCCGTACTGGGCAGCGGCGGCATGGAGGAGGTCGAGCACCTCGGCGCCGGAGAGGGAGTCGAGGTTGCCCGTCGGCTCGTCGGCGAAGACGACATCGGGCTTCGTCAGCAGGGCACGGGCGACGGCGACGCGCTGCTGCTGGCCGCCGGAGAGCTCGTGGGGACGGTGCCGGAGTCGGTCGCCGATGCCGAGGCGCTCGACGATCTCCGCCTTCCACGCCTCGTCGACGGAGCCGCGGGCGAGCGAGACCGGCAGATCGATGTTCTGGTCGGCATCGAGGGTGGGGACGAGGTTGAAGGCCTGGAAGATGAAGCCGACGCGGTCGCGGCGCAGCTGGGTCAGCTGCCGGTCGTCGAGTCCGGTGATGTCCTCGCCGCGCATGAGGATCTCCCCCGAGTCGACGCGGTCGAGGCCGGCGAGCACATGCATGAACGTCGACTTGCCCGACCCGGAGGGGCCCATGATGGCGGTGAAGCGCCCGGAGTCGAAGTCGACGCTGATGTCGTCGAGCGCAGTCACCGCGGTCTCGTCGCGGCCGAAGCTCTTGCGCAGGTGACGAGCGCACAGCACCGCCTCGTCAGAGCTGCTCGGCGCGGGGGAAGGAGTCGACATCACTGTCCTCGTGATCGCGGTCGGCGCGGGATAGACGAACCGCCCATCTCGACGTGGGAGATGGGCGGATCACTGTGCCCGCGACAGGATTCGAACCTACGACCTTCTGCTCCGGAGGCAGACGCTCTATCCGCTGAGCTACGCGGGCAACGCATGTCATGCTATCACCGACTGGGATCCGAACCCAAAACGCCGCCCGATCGTGTCGGACGGCGCAGCGGGTCGGGACTCAGGAGCCCTTCATGCCTTTGCGGCCGGGCACGTACTCCCAGTGCCACAGCTCGTACGAGTTGGCCTTGGCCCAGTCCGGGTTCTCCCAGCCGTACTTGCCGGCGTTGGCGGCGAGCCAGTCGTAGTTCGAGGTGTCGAGGTCGAGCGCGAGACCCCAGCCGTGGTTGGAGGTGCCCGGGCGGGCGGCGAAACCCGGCTTGCGGGCCGCGACCGAGATCTGCCCGGCCATGTCACGGTACGAGTCCGTGATGCCGAGGTCCTTGCCGGTGTCCTTCTTGAACGCGGCGTTCATCTCGGCGAAGGCGACAGCGGCGTCCGAGCGCAGCTTGTGGTCGCCGACGCCGATGCCGCACAGCCATTCGTCGGGCAGCTCGCCGTTCGAGGGCGAGCCCTTCGGAGCCTCACCGGAGCAGCCGGGCAGGACCGACTTCTCGATCGCACGGGACGCGGCCTCGGCCTTGTTCTGCTTGGCGCTGGGAGCGCCGATCTCGATGCTCGTCTTCTCGTCGGTCGCGGGAATGTCCGCGGAGACCGATTCCGCGTTGATCGCACGCGCCGGGGCCGCGGCCGCGGTCTCATCGACCTTGACCTCCTGGCCGCCCATGTTGCCGGCGATCATCACGGCCGCGATCGCGGTGCCGGTGACCGAGACGGTCGCCAGCGCCGAGGCGGTGGTCACCCGCTTGCGGCGGACGGAGCGGAGCAGGGAGCCGTCGGAGCCGCGGTTGCCCGCGAAGGCGGCGACGCTTCCCGAGGCGCGTTCGGCGGCCAGGGCCGCACGCCTGGGCGAACCCGCCTGCGCCGCAGCCTCAGCGGCCATCGCCGCTCGCCGGGGCGAGAGGGGCTGGGACTGAGGCTGAGATGCGGATTCCCGCGTCTGCGGGGTCGTGTCGGCGGTGCGCCGGGAGAGGAGAGAGGGAACGCTCGAGGAGGCGTGCTGCTTGCGTAGATCGCGTCGGCGCACAGGCGCCTCCACGGTCGAGGTGTCACTCGACATATCACTCCGAACTGTCGTCTGCTGTGCTGCACGCCCGCGGTCGGGCAGGCGGCCGAAAAGCTTATGTCACAACACTATAACGGCATTGTTACAGAAAGTCATGTCTCTGCAACGTTTCGGCTCTGACCTCGCAGAACGCCCAGGGCAGGCGTGTTGGAGCACCGCTGATCCGTGACCTGGCGCACATCGATCGTTACATTCCGTTACACAGGCCACGCCGTTCGGGAGACCGGGATCACCGTTGGGGCGTGCGAATGTGGGCGAACTCACCTCAGCCGTTCGCGCGACCGCGCTGCATCGCGTCCTGGACCTCGCCGACGAGCTCCTCGAGGACGTCCTCGAGGAAGAGGACGCCGAGCACCTCGTCGTCGGCCGAGAGGACCCGGGCGACGTGGATGCCGACCTTCTGCATCTGCGCGAGCGCCTCCTCGACCTCGTCGTCGGCGCGCACGGTGAAGAGCGGGCGGAACCGCTTCGCCGGCACCGGCTCGGTGTCCCGATCGGCGTAGAGGACGTCCTTGATGTGGAGGTAGTTCTCCGGATACCCGTCATCGTCGACGACGAAGTACCGCGAGTATCCCGTGCGGCCGACGAGGGTGACGAGCTCGTCGGGAGTCACGCTCTCGCTGATCGTCACGAGTTCGGACATCGGCACCATGATGTCGGCGGCGGTCTTGTCGCTGAACTCGAGCGCTCCCTTGAGCAGTCCGATGTCGTCGCTGAGCAGGCCCTCGCGCTTCGACTCGGCGACGATCGATTCGACCTGCTCGATCGTGTAGGCCTCGTTGACCTCGTCACGGGGTTCGATGCCGATGAGGCGGAGCACGGCGTTGGCGAGTCCGTTGAGCGGTCGGATGACGAAGCCGAAGACGCGGGAGAGGAACACCAGCGGCGGAGCGAGCAGCATCACGGCACGCCCCGAGGTGGCCAGGGCGATGTTCTTCGGCACCATCTCGCCGATGACGACATGGAGGTAGGTGACGATGCCGAGGGAGAGGATGAACGAGATCGTCGACGAGAGGCTCGCCGGGATGCCGAGGCCCTCGAGTGGCCCGGAGAGCAGATGGTGGATCGCCGGCTCAGAGACGTTGCCGAGCAGCAGCGAGCACACAGTGATGCCGAGCTGGCAGATCGCGAGCATGAGCGAGACGTGCTCCATCGCATAGAGGGCCGTGCGCGCGGCGGCGGAGCCCTCGGCGGCCTTGGGCTCGACCTGTGAGCGCTTGGCGGCGACGATGGCGAACTCGGCGGCGACGAAGAACGAGTTGCCGAGCAGCAGGACGACGAGCCAGACGAGTCCGAACCAGTCAGCGCTCATGCCGCACCGCCTTCCTGCTCGTAGAGTGCGTGGTCGGTGGCGCGCAGCACCACCCGGAGGCGTTCGATGCGCCGGCCGTGCATGCGCTCGACCCTGATGAGCGCGTCGGGCGTGCGCACCTCGTCTCCGGGCACCGGGATCCGACCGAGCTCCTTGAGGACGAAGCCGGCGACGGTCTCGTAGTCGGGGTCCTCCGGGATCGTCAGCCCGATCGTCGTCTCGATCTCGTCGGGGCGCAGCTGACCGGGCACGATCCACGAGCCGTCGCGGGCGGGCCGGGCGGCCACCCTCATCCTGTCGTGCTCGTCGGCGACCTCTCCGACGAGTTCCTCGACGACGTCCTCGAGGGTGACGACACCGGCGGTGCCGCCGAACTCGTCGACGACGACGGCCAGCTGCATGCCCTTGCCGCGCAGCTCCATGAGCAGCGGGTCGAGGCGCAGCGTCTCGGGGATCTCCGTGACCTCTGTCATCAGCCCTCCCGCGTACGCGTCATCGCGGTTGGCCACGGGAACGGCGAAGGCCTGTTTGACGTGGACGACGCCGACGATGTGGTCCTTGTCCTCGCCGGCGACCGGGAACCGGGAGTAGCCGGTCTCACGCGCCTGCTCGATGATCTGCCGCGCGGTGGTGTCCTTGACCACCGAGGACATCCGTGTGCGCGGCGTCATGACGTCCTCGGCGGTGCGCTCGGAGAAGCTCAGGGTGCGCTCGAGCAGACCGGCGGTCTGCTCGTCGAGGACGCCCTCCTCGGCGGAGTGGCGCACGAGCGAGGTGAGCTCGTCCGGGGAGCGCCCGACAGAGCCCTCCTCCTGCGGTTCGATCCCCATGGCGAGCAGGATCTTGTTCGCCGTGCCGTTGAGTGCGGCGATGAGCGGGCGGAGCACGACGGAGAACGCGTACTGGATCGGCGCGGCGATGCGCCCGGTGGCCAAGGGCACTGCGATCGCGAGGTTCTTCGGAACGAGTTCGCCGAAGATCATCGACAGCACCGTCGAGACGATGAGAGCGATGGTGAGCGCGAGCGGCTCCGACAGGCCCGGGCTCAGTCCCCAGGTCTCGAAGACCGGGGAGAGCAGTCTGCCCAGCGACGGCTCCATGAGGTAACCCGTGAGCAGAGTGGTGATCGTGATGCCGACCTGCGCGGCGGAGAGCTGCGTGGACAGGTGCGTCATCGACTGCCGCAGCGTCTTCGCCCCGACGACGCCGTCGGCGACGGCTCGGTCGGCCGTGTGGCGGTCGAGGGTGAGGAGGGAGAACTCCGCTGCGACGAAGATGCCCGTGCCGGCGATGAGCAGAAGGGCGAGGGCGAGGAACAGCCACTCCATCAGCGGTGCGCCCCCTCATGCAGGGGCGGGGTGAGAGTCTCGATGTCTCCGCTGACCCTCACGGGTCGGGGGTCATCGTCTGGGTCGCCGGCTTCCCGCCGGCGGGGACTGTCACTCTGCATGCGACGATCCTACCAACTTCCGCTCACAGGTCGACCTTCTTCGTAGCCCGCCGTGCTCTGCACGCCCACGCTCGCCCGATCGGCGAATTCCTCGAGATCCGCGGCTCCGGCGTAGGTGAATGAGCTGCGCACCCCGGAGGTGATCGAGTCGAGGAGGTCCTCGACGCCCGGGGACGCCGGATCGATGTACATCGTCGACGAGGAGATGCCCTCCTCGAACAGTCCCTTGCGGGCGCGCGAGAACGCCGACTCAGTGCGCGTCCGGTTGGCCACCGCGCGCGCCGAGGCCATGCCGAAGCTCTCCTTGTACTTCCGCCCCTCGCCGTCGACGAGGAGGTCGCCCGGGGATTCATGCGTGCCGGCGAACCACGAGCCGATCATCACCTGGGAGGCCCCGGCGGCGAGTGCGAGCGCGACGTCACGGGGGTAGCGCACTCCCCCGTCGGCCCAGACGTGGGCACCGAGCTCGGCGGCCGCTTCGGCGCATTCGCGCACGGCCGAGAACTGCGGGCGTCCCACCGCCGTCATCATCCGCGTCGTGCACATCGCTCCCGGACCGACGCCGACCTTGACGATCTGCGCCCCGGCCGAGACGAGGTCGCGGACCCCGTCGGCGGTGACGACGTTGCCGGCGACGATGGGCACACCGAGGTCGGCGTCCGCGACGGCCGTGAGGACGTCGAGCATCTTCGCCTGGTGGCCGTGGGCGGTGTCGATGACGAGAGTGTCGGCTCCGGCCTCCACGAGCGCGCTCGCCCGTTCGACGGCGTTGCCGTTGACGCCGATCGCCGTGGCGATCTTGAGACGTCCCCCGTCGTCGAGGTTCGGCGTGTAGATCGACGACCGCAGCAGCGACTTCGGGGTGAGCGCCCCGAGAAGGACGCCCGCGTCATCGACGACCGCGGCGTAGGCGGTGCGCGCCTCGTTCATCGTCTCGAACAGCTGTGCGAGGGCTTCCTGGTCCTCCCAGTCGATCTCGTCGGCCCGGATGACCTGCGGGGAGGTCTGGACGAGTTCGCCCACCGCGGTGAAGCGATCGACATCGCGCAGGTCGGCGGCGTCGATGACCCCGACGAGCCGACCGGCATCGTCGACGACGGCACCGAGACCGTGGGCGCGCTTGCCGAGCACGTGGAGGGCGGAGAGGACGGTGTCCTCGGCGGAGAACCGAAGCGCCGACTCGAAGACCCGGTCCCGGCTCTTCACCCAGCGGATCGTGTCCTCGGCGGCGGTGAGCGGGATGTCCTGCGGCAGGACTGCCAGGCCGCCTCGGCGGGCCATCGTCTCCGCCATCCGTCGCCCGGACACGGCCGTCATGTTCGCGGCCACGATGGGGGTCGGGGACCCTGTCGGATCGGTGGTCGTGAGGTCGACGTCGAAGCGCGAGGTCAGCGACGAGGAGTTGGGGACAAGGAACACGTCGGAATACGTGAGATCGTGATCCGGTTGGTGTGAAATGAAACGCATGACACTATTGTCCCCCATGTGCACACAGCGGAGCACATCGCGTTAGGCTGGTATGTGTCGTATTGCAGCAATTCGTGAACAGGAAGTAGGCGATCAGCGCCGTGTCCGTCAATACTCCGAACCGCACCGTCGACGACTTCGGATCGAACGAGTGGTTGGTCGAGGAACTGTACGAACAGTACAAGTCAGACAAGAACTCTGTAGACAAGTCCTGGTGGCCGTTCTTCGACCAGTACGAGAAGACGGACGGAGCGCAGACGACGAAGGCTGCGGATTCCGCATCCGGTGGGGATGCCCCGCAGAAGAAGGCGGCCGACGAGCCGCAGGGCAAGACCGAGGCGAAGTCGGCTCCCCAGGCGAAGGGGTCACCGCAGGCCGAGGACGCGGGAACCGCGGCTCGCCCGGATTCGGTCCCGGCCGCGAAGGAGACCTCGCGCGGCGTCTCCCCGTCCTCGGCCGAGACGGAGACGCTCAAGGCGGAGTCGAAGTCGGTGCCGAAGGTGACGACGAAGGACGTCGAGCCGAAGCCAGCCCCGGAGGAGACCGTCACCCCTCTGCGCGGACCCGCCAAGCTCATCGCCAAGAACATGGACGAGTCGCTCGAGATGCCGACGGCGACCTCGGTGCGCGCCCTGCCGGCGAAGGCGCTCATCGACAACCGCATCGTCATCAACTCGCACCTCAAGCGCACCCGCGGCGGCAAGGTCTCGTTCACCCACCTCATCGGCTTCGCCGTCATCCGCGCCCTGAAGAACTTCCCGTCGATGAACGTCTCCTACGACGTCCGCGACGGCAAGCCCGCGATGGTCTCGCCGGCGCACGTCAACTTCGGCCTCGCCATCGACGTCCCGAAGAAGGACGGCACCCGCTCACTGCTCGTGCCCAACGTCAAGAAGGCCGAGACGCTGACCTTCCGGCAGTTCGTCGACGCCTACGACGGCCTCGTCGACAAGGCCCGCAAGGGCAAGCTCACCGCTGACGACTTCGCCGGCACGACGGTGTCGCTGACGAACCCCGGCGGCATCGGCACCGTCCACTCGATCCCCCGCCTGACCAAGGGGCAGGGCGCGATCATCGGAGTCGGTGCGCTCGACTACCCGGCCGAGTTCCAGGGCGCGAGCCAGCGCACGATCAACGACCTCGCCGTCTCTAAGGTGCTCACGCTCACCTCGACCTACGACCACCGCGTCATCCAGGGCGCGGGCTCGGGCGAGTTCCTCAAGCTCGTCCACGGCTACCTGCTCGGTGAGGACGGCTTCTACGACGACGTCTTCGAATCGCTGCGCCTGCCCTACGAACCCGTGCGCTGGGTTCCCGACGTCTCCGCCGAGGACCAGGACGACGTCAACAAGACCGCCCGTGTCATCGAACTCATCGACGCCTACCGGACGCGCGGCCACCTCATGGCCAACATCGATCCGCTCGTCTACCGCCAGCGTTCGCATCCCGACCTCGACATCAACCAGCACGGACTGACCCTCTGGGACCTCGAACGCGAGTTCCCCACCGGCGGTTTCGGCGCGAAGCCGATGATGCCCTTCCGCAACATCCTCGGTCTGCTCCGGGAGAGCTACTGCCGGACCATCGGCTTCGAGTACATGCACATCGCCGATCCGCTCCAGCGCCGCTGGTTCCAGGCGAAGATCGAGGTCCCCCACCAGGAGCTCACCCGCGCCGAGCAGGGGCACATCCTCGGCCGTCTCAATGCCGCCGAGGCGTTCGAGACGTTCCTGCAGACGAAGTACATCGGACAGAAGCGCTTCAGCCTCGAGGGCAGCGAGTCGGCCATCGTCCTCCTCGACGAGGTCCTCAACCAGTCCGCAGACGCCGGACTCGAAGAGGTTGCGATCGGCATGGCCCACCGCGGTCGCCTCAACGTGCTCACGAACATCGCGGGCAAGTCCTATGCGCAGATGTTCCGGGAGTTCGATGGCACCATGTCTCCCGACAGCGTCCAGGGCTCCGGCGACGTCAAGTACCACCTCGGCACGCAGGGCTCGTTCACCTCGCCCTCGGGCAACTCGACGAACGTCTACGTCGCAGCGAACCCCAGCCACCTCGAGACGGTCGATCCCGTCCTCGAGGGCATCGTGCGCGCGAAGCAGGACGTCATCGACCAGGGTGAGGCAGGCTTCTCCGTGCTTCCCGTCCTCGTCCACGGTGACGCCGCGTTCGCGGGTCAGGGTGTCGTCGCCGAGACGCTCAACCTCTCCGAGCTGCGCGGCTACCGCACCGGCGGGACGATCCACATCATCATCAACAACCAGGTCGGGTTCACGACTCCGCCCGCCTCGGCGCGTTCGTCGTTCTACTGCACCGACATCGCGAAGTCGATCAACGCCCCGATCCTCCACGTCAACGGCGATGACCCCGAAGCCGTCGTCCGGGCGGCCCGTCTCGCGTTCGAGTACCGCCAGGAATTCAATCGCGACGTCGTCATCGACCTCGTCTCCTACCGCCGTCGCGGACACAACGAGGGCGACGACCCGTCGATGACCCAGCCGCTCATGTACTCCCTCATCGAGAAGAAGGGGTCGGTGCGCAAGCTCTACACTGAGTCCCTCGTCGGCAGGAAGTGCATCACGGATGAGGAGGCCGCCGAGGCGCTCAAGGACTACCAGTCGAAACTGGAGTCCGCGTTCGCCGAGACGAAGGCCGCCGAATCCGGGTCGGGCAAGGGCAGCGCGTTCAACGCCCCGCACCGACCGAGCGACATCGAGGCCCTCAACGACGTCTCGACGGCGATCAGCCCCGAGACCCTGAAGCGCATCGGCGACGCATTCGTCGACGTGCCCGAGGGCTTCACGGTGCACAAGAAGCTGCGCGCGCTGCTCGAGAAGCGCCGGGAGATGGCCATGCACGGCGGCATCGACTGGGGCTTCGCGGAGCTGCTCGCCTTCGGCTCGCTGCTCATCGAGGGCATCCCGGTGCGGCTGGCCGGGCAGGATTCGCGCCGCGGCACCTTCGTCCAGCGCCACTCGGTGCTCATCGACTCCGTCAACGACAACGAGTGGACGCCTCTGCAGAACATCAGCGACGACCAGGCGCGGTTCTACGTCTACGACTCGCTGCTGAGCGAGTACGCGGCCGTCGGCTTCGAGTACGGCTACTCCGTCGAGCGCAAGGACGCCCTCGTGGCGTGGGAGGCGCAGTTCGGCGACTTCGCGCAGGGCGCCCAGTCGGTCATCGACGAGTTCGTCTCCTCGTCCGAGCAGAAGTGGCAGCAGAACTCCGGTGTCGTCATGCTCCTGCCCCACGGGTACGAGGGACAGGGACCCGACCACTCCTCGGCGCGCATCGAGCGCTACCTGCAGCTGTGCGCGGAGTCGAACATGACCGTCGCGTTCCCCTCCAGCGGCGCCTCGTACTTCCACCTGCTGCGCCGGCACGCGCTGACCCCGAACAAGCGCCCGCTCATCGTCTTCACCCCGAAGTCGATGCTGCGCCTCAAGGCGGCGGCGAACTCGCCGGAGGACTTCACCTCCGGGAAGTTCGAAGCCGTCATCGACGACCCGAGCATCGATCCCTCGAAGGTCGAGAAGGTCGTCCTCGTCTCCGGCAAGCTCTACTGGGAGCTGCTCGCCCAGCGCGAGAAGAACGGTGACGACACGACCGCTCTCGTGCGCGTCGAGCAGCTCTACCCACTCGACGAGGACGCGATCACCGCGATCCTCGACCGGTACCCGGCCGATGCCAAGCTCGTCTGGGCGCAGGAGGAGCCTGAGAACCAGGGCGCGTGGCCGTTCATGGCCCTCAACCTCACCCCGCTCCTCGGCGGTCGTGACCTCACCCTCGTCGCCCGACCCGCTTCGGCGTCGACGGCGACGGGACTCAAGCACGTCCACGAGCTCCAGCAGGAAGAGGTCGTCGGCAGGGTGCTGCAGCGGTGAGCTCCGAGACCTCGACGACGATCGCCGTGGTCGGCGGCCCCTTGGTCGCCGGCCACGGCGATGGCCGCGGTCTCGGATGGGTCGGCAGGGTGACCGCACGGACCCTGCCGAGTCTGCCGGGCATGCGGGTCTACCCTCTGGCCGTCGGCCATGAGGATTCCGCAGGCCTCCATTCCCGTGCGATGTCGGAGGCGGCGCTGCGCTTCTCCGACGGTGCCGACAATCGGCTCGTGCTCGCACTCGGCTCCGGCGACCTCGATACCGGTCGCTCGGTGGCCCGCGCCAGACTCGACGTCGCCAACGTCCTCGACGAGGCGCTGGCGCGGAAGGTCTCGGCCTTCGTCATCGGTCCTCCGCCCGATCACGGAACGGATCGCAACCGGGCCATCGCCGAGCTGAATACGAGCTTCTCCGATGTCGCCAAACGCCGCGGCATCCCCTACGTCGACACCTACACCCCCCTGCTCGGCCATCCGGTCTGGCAGCGGGAGCTCGCGTCCTCGCACGACCGACTGCCGGCTCAGGAGGGCTACGGGCTGCTCGCGTGGCTCGTCCTCCACCGCGGATGGTTCCCGTGGCTGGGCGTGCGCGACGTGCTCGGAGACGACGGGTGAACTTGGCCCTCGGTCCACAGGCGTGAAACAATGAACCGTCCAATCGAAGGAGAACTGCCATGAGCAAGCGAGGCCGCAAGCGTCGCGATCGCCGTCGTTCGAATGCCAACCACGGCAAGCGTCCGAACAGCTGATCCACCGTGCACCGCGGGTGCACAGAGAAGGCGGGGAGAGTCATCCGACTCTCCCCGCCTTCTGTCTGCTCCATGCCTCAGCGCTGCCAGCGCACCTGCTCGACTGCGATCCTCCGCCGGATCTTCTCCTTGAGTCCCAGCGGGGCCTCCTCGCGGCCGCACGACCGCCGCACGACCTCTTTGAGCATCGCTTCGATCTCGTATTCGTCGTGGCAGGCCGGGCAGTGCTCGAGGTGGATCGAGATCTCACGGATCTCGGTCGTCGTCAGCTCCCCGTCGAGGTAGTGGTAGATGCGCATGAGCGATTCGGCCCGCATGCTCTCACAGCAGTCTCCGTCGGTCATTTCTCCCCTCCTTCGCGCTTGCCGAAGCCGCGCTCGGCGGCATACTCGGAGAGCATCTCGCGCAGCTGCCTGCGTCCGCGATGGAGTCGCGACATCACTGTGCCGATCGGGGTGTCCATGATCTCAGCGATCTCCTTGTACGGCAGGCCTTCGACGTCGGCATAGTAGACGACCATCCGGAAGTCCTCGGGCAGGGCGGAGAGCGCATCCTTGACGTCGGAGTCGGGCAGGTGGTCGAGGGCTTCGAGTTCGGCCGACCGCCCCTCGGAGGAGGTGTGGCTCGCGGCCTGGGCGATCTGCCAGTCCTCGATGTCCTCGCTGCCGTGCTCCTGCGGCTGCCGCTGCTTCTTGCGGTAGTTGTTGATGAAGGTGTTCGTGAGGATCCGGTAGAGCCACGCCTTGAGGTTGGTCCCCGGGGTGTACTGGTGGAAAGCTGCGTAGGCCTTCGCGTACGCCTCCTGCACGAGATCCTCGGCGTCGGCGGGGTTGCGGGTCATCCGCAGAGCCGCCGCGTAGAGCTGGTTGAGGTACTCGAGGGCGTCGCGCTCGAAACGAGCCGAGCGCTGTGCGTCGGTCTCGGTCTCGGTGGCTTCTCTGACTGATTCGGTCATCACCGTCAATGGTACGCCCGTTCTCTCCAGCACGGCAGTGGCACTCACTGACTCCTCCTCGTCCTCGGCGCTCTCCCACCGCGCACCCAGGTCGCGTGGATCCCGGCGAGCGGTCGGTCGTTGCCGTCGTCGGACCTGACATGCCGACGACATCGTGTACCTTCAACGCCGTCGCGCGGTTCCGATATTCCCTTTCGGCTATGCTTGCGGGTGAGATGCCCGACAGCCTCAGGAAGGAACCCTGTGTCCCCGATTCGACTTCTCGCAAGGCCCATGCTCGCCGCCGGCTACATCAGCAACGGCGTCGACCGTCTCCGCCGCCCTGAGGCAGCCGCAGCCTCGATCGCGCCGCTGCTCGCCCAGGCCCGCAAGCGCGTGGAGATCCCGCTCGATGCGACGACGATCGCCCGCGCCACCGGTGCCGCGCAGGTCGCTGCCGGTTCCCTGCTCGCCATCGGTCGCTTCCCCCGGTTGAGCGCCTCGATCCTTGTCGGCACCTACCTCCTCGACACCGTCGGGGAGCGCATCGCCGCGGAGAAGGCGACGTCGAAGGAGGAGAAGCGCACCCGCCTCGAGCGCACCCTCACCCGGACTTCGATGCTCGGCGGCGCCCTGCTTGCCAGCGTCGACACCGCCGGCAAGCCCGGACTGTGGTGGCGCACCCAGCACGCAGCCGAAGACCTCTGGTCCTCGGTCGAGAACACGTCGAAGCAGGCAATGAGTGCCCTTGGCGTCGACTGAGCCTCCCCCGTCAGCCGTGGGCGACTGGCGGCCTCCCCGCGCACCCGAGGCCCTCGACGCCGTCGTCACGGTCCCCGGGTCGAAGTCGCTGACCAACCGCTATCTCGTCCTCGCCGCGCTCGCTGATTCCGAGTCGATCATCCGCGGGTGGCTGCGCAGCCGCGACACCGAGCTCATGGTCGGCGCCCTGCGCAGCCTCGGCGCGGAGATCACGGAGTCCGGCGACGACCTCCACGTCACCCCGATCGACTTCACTGCCGGTGGAGAACCGGTGGCGATCGACTGCGGTCTCGCGGGGACCGTCATGCGCTTCGTCCCCCCGATCGCCGCGGCCACCGGCCGTGAGGTGGTCATCGACGGGGATGAGCAGGCCCGGGCACGGCCGATGGACGTCACAATCGACTCCCTCACCCGCCTCGGCGCGTCCATCACCGCGGTCGACGACTCCCTGCCCCTGACGATCCATGCGGGGTCCGAGCTGCGCGGGGGGCATCTCGAGATCGCCGCGGGGACCTCGAGCCAGTTCGTCTCGGGTCTCCTCCTCGCCGCGGCGGCGATGCCGCTCGGCCTCGACCTGAGCAACCGGGGTGACAGTGTGCCCAGCCGGGCCCACATCGATATGACCCTCGAGGTTCTCGCCGATGCCGGAGTCGACGTCACCGAACCGGAGCCCGAGCACTGGATCGTCGAACCGGGCCTGCCGCGCGGGCTCGACGTCGTCGTCGAACCCGACCTCTCCAACGCCGCAGCCTTTCTCGCCGCGGCACTCGCCACCGGGGGCACCGTCACGGTGCCCGGCTGGCCGGCCCACACGACGCAGGCCGGTGACGACTTCCGCCGCATCGCCGAGGCGTTCGGCGCGGAGGTCGATCTCGATCGCCGTGGTCTGCGAATCCTGGGACCCCAGCGGCTCTCCCCCGTCGACCTCGACCTCTCGGCAGTCGGCGAGCTCACCCCGGTCGTTGCGGCGCTGGCCGCACTCGCCCCCGGGACGTCGCACCTGCGGGGAATCGGCCACCTGCGCGGGCACGAGACCGACAGACTCGCAGCCCTGTCCGCGGAGCTCGGCGCGCTCGGCGTCGAGGTCGATGAGAGGCCCGACGCCCTGACGATCACCGGGGCGCGGCTGCGCGCGGGCACGTGGCACACCTACCACGACCATCGCATGGTCATGGCCGGGGCGGTCCTCGCCCTGGCCGCCGAGGACATCGTCATCGAGGACGTCGGCACGGTCGCGAAGACCCTGCCGGAGTTCGCGGGCCTCTGGGAAGCCATGCTCGCCGCCGAGGCCTGAGATGGCGCGCATCTTCCGCGATGAGGACTACCGGCCCAGACCGAACCGGCGCGGCTCGCGTCCGCGGACGAAGCACCGTCCCAGTCACGAGTCAGCCGTCGACGGCCTCGTCACCGCCGTCGACCGCGGCCGCTACCGGGTCGTCCTCGCCGACGCCGACGGCGGCTTCGACGGCGACGGCCGCACCGTCACCGCGGTGCGGGCCTCCAACCTGCGCAGGGTCGCCGTGGTCCCCGGCGACATCGTGCGCATCGTCGGCGACACCACGGGCCGGGAGGGCACACTGGCCAGGCTCGTCGAGATCACCGAGCGGCGGACCCTGCTGCGTCGCAGCGCCGACGACACGGACCCCACCGAACGGGTCATCGTCGCCAACGTCGACCTCATGGGCATCGTCACCGCCACCGTCGACCCCGAACCGTCCTACGGCCTCATCGACCGGGCCCTGACCGCGGCCATCGACGCCGGCATCACCCCACTCATCATCGTCACGAAGACGGATCTCGCTCCCGCCGACGACATCGCCCGCCGCTTCTCCGCGGCCGAGGTCGACATCGTCTCCTCGGGGCTGCGCTCCGACGGCAGCCTCGCCGACGACGCGGTCGCCGACCGGCTGGCCGGTCACATCAGCGTCCTCGTCGGGCACTCCGGCGTCGGGAAGTCGACGCTGACGAACGCCCTCGTTCCCGCCGCCGACCGGGCCACCGGCGACGTCAACGACGTCACCGGACGCGGTCGCCACACCTCCTCCTCGGCGGTGTGCCTGCCCCTGACGACCGGCGGCTGGCTCATCGACACCCCGGGCGTGCGCAGCTTCGGTCTCGCCCACGTCGACCGCGACGGCCTGCTGGCCGCGTTCCCCGAACTCGTCGAGGCGACGACCGAGTGCCCGCGCGGGTGCACCCACCTCGCCGATGCGCCCGGCTGCCGGCTCGATGCGTGGGTGGAGTCCGGGAAGGCCGGCCCCGGAGGGGTCTCACGGCTGGAGTCGCTGCGGAGGCTGCTCGCCAACGCTGGTTAGAGTGGGAGGATGAACGACCTCGACCTCGCGCTCGACCTCGCCGACCTCGCCGATTCGCTGAGCCTCTCGCGCTTCATCGCCCAGGACTTCACGATCGAGACGAAACCGGACCTCACCCCCGTCACGGAGTGCGACCGGGCCGTCGAATCAGCGCTCGTCGACCGGCTCGCCGTCACCCGCCCCGAGGACAGCGTCCTCGGTGAGGAGTTCGGATCGCACGGGAGCTCGGAGCGGCGCTGGATCATCGACCCCATCGACGGGACGAAGAACTACGTCCGCGGGGTGCCTGTGTGGGCCACGCTCATCTCCCTCTACGAGGGTCAGCGGCCCCTCCTCGGCGTCGTCTCCGCCCCCGCGCTCTCCCGTCGCTGGTGGGCGGCCGCGGGACAGGGTGCCTTCGCACGGGGTCCCGGGGGCCCTGACCGGCGCATCGAGGTCTCGCGGGTCGACGACCTCGGCGACGCCTCCCTCTCCTTCGCCTCCTTAGGCGGCTGGCGCGACCTCGGAGTCCGTGACGAGTTCATCGCGCTCACCGACGCGGTGTGGCGCACGCGCGGCTACGGGGACTTCTACTCGTACATGCTCGTCGCCGAGGGCGCCGTCGACATCGCCTGCGAACCGGAGCTCGCCCTCTACGATATGGGGGCACTCGCCCCGATCGTCCTCGAGGCCGGGGGCGCCTTCACGAACACCGCCGGGGTGCCCGGGGTCTTCGGCGGCAACGCCGTCGCGACGAACGGGCGCCTCCACGAGCGGGTGCTCGACGCCCTCGGCCGCGTCGCCCCCGAGGTCGCAGAATGAGGCCGGATCTCTCCCGCGCGATGCTCTGGCACGAGATGGCGGACGCGGCAGGACTCGTCGGTGCCGACGGAGAGCTCTCGGAAACGATCTACGGCCAGATGACGCAGCTGGCGGCGGCGACGGGGGCGGTCAACCTCGGCCAGGGTGCTCCGGGCACGGATGCGCCGGCGTCGCTCATCGAGGCGACGGCCGAGGCCATGCGCGAGGGCTTCAACCAGTACGCCCCCGGGCAGGGACACCCGATCCTCCGCGAGGCGATCGCGCGCCGACGGGCGAAGGACTTCGGCCATCCGGTCGCCGCCGAGGAGGTGCTCGTCACGTGTGGGGCCACGGAGGGGCTGACCGCGGCGATCCTCGCCCTCGTCCCCCGGGGAGGCCGGGTCGTGACGTTCGAACCGTACTACGACGCCTACCCGGCTGCGGTTGCGGCGGCCGGCGGTGAGTTCGTCACCGTGCCTGTGCTCCAGACCGAGAGCGGATTCCGACCCGACTGGGAGGCGTTCGAGGCCGCGATGGCCGACGGTGCGGCACTCGTCATCGTCAACACTCCGCACAATCCCACGGGATTCGTCTTCTCCGCTGAGGACTCCGCGCGGATCGTCCGCGCCGCCGAGACCGCGGATGCGTGGGTGCTCACCGACGAGGTCTACGAACAGCTGGTCCTCGACGAGAGTGCGCACATCCCTCCGGCCGTGGCTGCAGCCGACCCTGCCCGAGTCGTCACGGTCTCCTCAGCGGGCAAGAGCTGGAACATCACCGGGTGGAAGATCGGCTGGGTCATCGCCGCACCGGAGGTGCGGGAGGCGATCCAGGCCGTCAAGCAGTTCCTCACGTTCACCGGCGGTGGGCCGATGCAGATCGGCCTCGCCCGCCTGCTGGACTCGGACGACGATTTCGTCGCGGGCAATCGCCGGTCCCTGCGCGAGCGCGCCGAGGTGCTCGTCGCCGCATGTGCGAGCGTGCCCGGTTCCCGGGCCTCGGATCCGGCCGCCGGATACTTCACCGTCGTCGACTTCTCTGCGCTCACCGATCTCGACGCGTTCGCCCTCAACGATCTCCTCGCCCGCAGGCACGGCCTCGTCGGCATTCCCGTCCCGGCCCTGTGCCGGCCGGACACGACCGCGTCCGAGGCCTACCGGAGCGCCATCCGGTACTCGTTCTGCAAGTCACCGGCCGACGTCGCCGAAGGGGCCCGGCAGTTCCGCTCCCTCGCCGAGGCGGTCGCCGCCGATCCGCAGCTGCTCGTCGGCTGACACGGCTGGTGCCCGGGCAACGCCGGCTCCCCGGCCGATTCGGCTGATACCGCTGGGCCCTCGGGCACGCGACAGCGGGCCGCTCGGAGAGAGCGGCCCGCTGCGGGTTCTTCCGGACACAGGCGCACACCTGTGTCCGGACGGAGGGGAGTGATCGCCCGGCGATCAGGCCTTGGTGAGCTCGAGGTCGAGGGCGATCTTGATCTTGTCGGACACGAGCAGCTCGCCGCCGCCGAGCACGGCGCTGAACTCCATGCCGAACTCCTTGCGATCGACCGTCGCCTCAGCCGAGAGCCCGGCGACCTGGTTGCCGTTCGGATCAGTGGCGACGCCGTTGAACTCGCTGTCGAAGGTCACGCGCTTCGTCACTCCGCGCATCGTGAGGTCGCCTTCGAGCGCGAACTCGTCGCCCGACTCGGCCTTGATGCCGGTCGAGGTGAAGGTGAGCTTCGGATGCTGATCGGCAGCGAAGAAGTCGCTCGTCTTCAGGTGCTGGTCACGCTGGGCGTTGCGGGTGTTGATCGAGTCGACGACCGCTTCAGCGGTGACCGAGCTGTCCTCGAGGGTCTCACCGACCTGGACGGTCCCGGCGATCGTCTCAAAGTTGCCGCGGACCTTCGAGACACCCGCGTGCCGGGCGGTGAAGGTGAACTCCGAGTGGTTCGGGTCGATGTTCCACGTTCCGGGGGTGAGTCCGTTGGGAAGTGCGGTCATGTGCCTGTCCTCCTTTTGATTGAAATTTGAAGTACGTCAGTGACTATAGTTGAGACTTCAACCAGATGCAAGCCCTGCGCGCCCAGGCCCCCTGCTCGACAGGCCTCCTGTGCGCAGTCGCACCGGACCCGCCTTGGCATCATCGCCCCCATGCCCGCCCGGCATCCCCTCAGGATCCGCCGTTCGGGTGAACCCCAGGTTACCGTGTGGCAAAGGTCACTTGTCCAGGATTTTGCTCCGGGA
Organism: Brevibacterium sp. K72; assembly: GCF_050562175.1. Lineage (NCBI taxonomy): Bacteria > Bacillati > Actinomycetota > Actinomycetes > Micrococcales > Brevibacteriaceae > Brevibacterium > Brevibacterium sp. K72. The sequence goes on along the minus strand of NZ_CP191582.1, from coordinate 2,639,908 downwards.
ATTACGCTCGTGTAATGTGGAGACCACGCCGCGGGGTGGAGCAGTTCGGTAGCTCGCCGGGCTCATAACCCGGAGGTCGGAGGTTCAAATCCTCCCCCCGCCACCAAGGTGGCAGAACCCTCAGTCAGTTCAACTGGCTGGGGGTTCTTCTCATTCACAATCTCCTCACCGAGCAGCTGCGAAAGTGAGATGCCCATGTACCGGGCAATGGCGAGCAGCTCATCGATTCGAAATGGCATCTCGCCACGGATCCGCTTCGACACATTTCGCTGGGCAAACCCAAGGATCTCAGCAATGTCTGCTTGCCGCAGGTTGTACCGCGTCATCCACGCCGCAACCTCACGCCCGACTCTCTCGTTCTCAGTTAACTGCAGTTCTCCAATAGTCATGAGTCCAGCGTAGATCGAAACCGGCTCAATGTAAACGATATTGCGACACACCCAGAACCTATAGATCTACACGTCGTTGACCGGTAAAACCTATGTGTATACGGTGGCACCATGAGATATACAAGGCAGGTGCGAGCTAACGTGCTCGCCGAGATGGGCCGAAGAGAACTCAAACAAGGTGACGTTGCTCAGATTCTGAATACAAGTCAGCGTTCAGTGTCGAAACGCATGACCGGCGATACAGACTGGCGGATCGGGGATCTGCTGCGGCTGGCGCAAGCGTGGGATATTCCGATTGCAACTTTGCTCGAAGGAACAGAGGACGACCCGTTCGCTCCTAATGGCGATCCGAAGCCGGTAGGTGCATGATGGCCCTCGCACTGGAATCAAAATTCTCTGAAGCAGAGGCACGCGAGCTTACAGACGAACTGCGAAGTGACTACGGATCGCTACAGGTCAAGATCTCCACCGCGTGGCAGGGACGAATTTGGCTGGCTCTCGGGTACGACTCCTGGCAGGACTACCTCGACAATGAGTTTAGAGATGTCAGCCTGCGTCCGCCGAAGGACCTTGAAGAACAAGTGATCTCCGAGCTTCGGGCAGCGGGGATGAGCACCCGAGGGATCGCATCAGCGGTCGATATTAGTCACCCTACGGTGTACCGCCGTCTGCGGGATGCAGGTGTTTCAAATGAAACACCTGAGGACGCGGCCGGCGCAGGTGAGCGAAATGATCCACCCGCCGTTCCGGCCCCGGTCATCGGTCTAGACGGCAAGTCTTACCAACCTCAACGTCCCACTCCCCCGGCTGACCGGTCAGAGGACATCGTGGATGCCGAGGTCATTGTCGAAGAGTCATGGCGCATGACCGGTCAAGAACCGGACACTGACCGGCTGGCATCAGACCTTGGAATCGAGCCAATCACGGTCACCATGACCGGCACGGACGCTCCACTGTCCGGGGCGCACATAGTCCGGGTGGTCAACGAACTACACGCAGGCACACGTGCACCTCTGCCCCTGGTCAAGAAGAAGTCCAAACTCCTGGAACAAGCATTCGCGACCGGTCTGGCCAACAGCGACCAGTTCGAGCTGGAGCAGATCACCGACCTCGGTCAGGACGTCGCGGACACGGTCGCCGTGCTGACCGACCTGTTGACCGCGATGGACAGCAGCGGACCAAGTGTCCGGTCAGTGCTGACCGACCAAGATACTGCCGGTTCCATGCGGAAGGCGGTCAAGAACCTGAGCATGATCACGGGTGACCGGAACGTCGAGGACGACTGATGAAGGAGGCAAACGTGAGTAGCAGCGCAATCGCTGAGAACACACCACACGAGAACGAGGGAGCGGTCGCCCCTAACGAGACGACCGCCCTGCCTGAGAGTCATGCAAGAGCTATTACAGAAACTGCAGGCGAACACCAGAGTACACGTCGGGAGGCGACTATTTCTGTAACCCGCGCACGGTCGTCACGAATCAATACCGACGACCCGAAATTCATCCGCATTATCACCATCGGAGTCGCGTTCGCGGGACTGGTAGCGTTCGCAATCTCGTTCGTGACGTTGATGGAAGTCGCGTCTTGGCTGGGACTGCCGACCTGGATGAACTGGGCAGTGCCTGCGTTCATTGATACCGCGATCCTCGTCTACGCCGGATCGGTACTGATCCATAAGACCCGCGGTGAACGCACATGGCCATCATGGATGCTCCTGGGCACGTTCACCGCACTGTCGGTGGTAGCGAATGCCTCCCACGCCCTGACGTTTGGGACCGCGAATCGCGACTCGTGGCAGGCCATCGTCGGGGCAGTCATCGCAGGCATGGTTCCCCTGGCCGTTTTCGCCGCCACCGAGCAGTTATCACGAGTGGCAGTCGAAGACCCCCTGTCTCGCCGTAGAGAGCTGCAAGAAGAGTCCGAATGGATGGCGGCACAAGCCGAGCGCGAGCGGAAGCAACTCGAAGTCGAAGCTGAACGTGAGCGAGCACGCCAGGAAACGGAGATTGCCAGGGAACAGCACGTGACCCAGCTCGAAGTGGTTCGTGCTCAGCGTGAAGCACTGGCAACTCAGGCGGCACAGGCCGCAGAGCGCGGCGAGGTCTTCGCACTGCCCCAGTCTCCCAAGCTGGCCAGCGTGCCAGAGCCATCAGCCGAAGAACCTCTAGCGGCGTCGTCGCCAGAACCGAAACCTGCATCGCCGAAGCCGAAGAACAGCGATCTCAACGAAGTGGTGGAGTTCATCGCCACGCGAACGGAACAGGGCCTTGACACGTCCGGGGCTGATCTCGCGAATGAATTCGGCTTCAGCGACAAGACCGGACGCCGCCGCCTATCGGCACTGCGCGAGTCCCACCCCCACATCTTCACAGAGAGTGAGTCATGATGCCGTCGTTCATGGAACCTGAGTTCTCACCGTGGTTCGGCACTGACTGGCCGACCACGACGGAGACGCTAGAGAACGTCCAGGAGGTGTCCCTGCTGTACCTGGCTGTGTCAAGCCCCGGGTTTCGTAGAGGCTCCTATTCTTGGTTTCCTAAGCAGCCGCGGGTTCTGTCCCGGACTGGTTGATCCATTCGGAATGGACCTCGACGGGCGGTCGGTAGTTAATCGCTGAATGCAACCTGGACTGGTTGTACCAAGCCACCCACTTCGACGTCTCCGCCATCACCTCGATCAACCCCGACCACCCCTTCCGGTCGATGAGTTCGGCCTTGTAGACCGAGTTCAGCGCCTCGGCCATGGCGTTGTCGTACGAATCCCCACGCGACCCCACCGACGCCACGACCTCGGATTCCGCCAGGGTCTCGCCATAGCGAATCGATCGGAATTGCACCCCGCGATCCGAGTGGTGCACCAGCCCGGAAACGTCTTCACCGGCCCGATATTTCGCAGCGAGAGCCATCGTCAGAGCGTCCCTGGCCAGGGACTCCCGCATGTGGTTCGTCACCTGCCAGCCGACGATCTCCCTGTGGAAGACATCGAGGATGAACGTCGTGTATACCCACCCAGCAGTCGTCGGAACATAGGTGATGTCCGCGACCCATAGACAATTGGGTGCCGGTGCTGCGAACTCACGCTCGACAAGATCATCCGGACACTCCTCAGCCCTAGCCGAAGCCGTCTTCGGGCGCTTCCTCCTGCGTCGAATACCGTCGATGCCTAACTGGCGCATCAACCGCTCCACCGTGCAGCGGGCCACCGGGCCGAACTGATCCGCGTACTCGCGGTTGATCGCCTTCCACATCTTCCGCACCCCGTAACACGAGTAGTTCGCCTCATAGACATCCTGGATGACGACCATCAGCGCCTGGTCTCGGCGGGCCCTGGCCGATGGTTCGCGTTTCTTGAACGCGTAATACGAGCTCACAGCAATCCGTGCCGCAGTCCCGGACAGGGCGCGTACGATTGGCTCGACTCCGAACTCGTGACGATTGTCGTCGATGAAGACGACAATCACTTCGATGGGCGGTCGAGCTCCGCCGCGAAGAAAGCCGACGCTCTCTTCAAGATCTCGTTGGCCCGCTTCGCTTCAGCCAACTCCGCCCGCAGCCGACGGTTCTCCGCTTCCAAATCGACTGACTCAGTCGGTGTGGCCTTGCCGGAGTCTTTGTGCTTACGGACCCAGACTCGCAGGGTCTCTTTGCTCAGACCGAGCTCGCCGGCGACACGGGTGATTGCCCCGTTCGCCGTCTCCGGATCGGCCTGAGCATGAATGACGAGTTCGACGGCGCGAGCCTTGAGTTCGTCGGTGTATTTCACTGGCAAGAGAGAATCTCCTTCTTCCAATCTCCCTGCCTCTATTATCCCCGGGGCGATTCACTTGGTGGGTTTCGGAGTGTGGGCGCTGGTTGTATTCGGTGACAATGAATCTTTCCAGGATCGCGTCGAGTTGCTCAAGACTGAGCGCCGGGTCCGTGAGAGGTTCTCCGTTCGTTCCGTGCGGGATATACCCGGGTAGGTGCGGCAAGAGCTCGGTGGTGATGGAGCCATAGAACCGCTCGATCTTCCCTCGCCCCTGCGGAACGCCGATGCGTGAGTGGATGAGCTGTATCTGCGTGTCCAGGCAAACCCGTTCGAGGCGGACGGAGGTGAAGTCCGAGCCGTGATCGGAATAGAGCACATCTGGCAGGCCGCAGACCGGCCAGGCAGGATTCGTCTTCTGATTGACCGCTTGGTGTAGTGCCAGAGCTGTCTGTTCGGCTGATGGGGCACCCAGGAAAAGGGTGTAGCCGGCGACTGCGCGGGAGTAGTCATCCAGCAGCACCGTCAACCACGGCCGAACCGGCACGCCAGCTTGGTCGAGTACTGCAACGTCTAAGAGCGTGTGGTCGGCTTGCCACTGTTCGTTCGGGGTCAATGTGGTGCGGCGGAAAACCAATTCGAACTGGTCCCGGTAGGCGGCATCGCCGTGCTGGGCGAGTGTGCGCAGGCCCGGGTCGATGGCACCAATGATCCCCCGGACGCTGGAGTAGCTTGGCGCGGGCAGTCCCCGATCGGCAGCTATGCCGCTGACTCGGCGATGAACAAACGCGACTGAGGGCTCGGGGCGGCGAAGCGCCAGAGCTTCGATCATCTCCACAATCTCGGGCAGTATTCGCCTCGTGCCGTTGTCAGCTCGCCGGAGGCGTTGCAGGCCATTGGACGTCGGGAAAGCACCATACTTCGCGGCCCAGCGTGACAACGTTCGCACCGGTACTCCTGATTCGGCCGCGATCCGTGTCCAAGGGACACCGTCATCGTGCTGGCGCAGCAGAGCCAGCCTCTCCTCTGGGGTCCTCTGCGCCATGACGATCACCGGTCCAGGATTAGGTCTCGGGACCGGGATCGGCGGCAGTCTCCGGCGCGACTGTCACCGCTTCGGGAGGACGCGGTGGCAGGTGCCGATACAGGCTGGTACGGGTAATCCCGGTTTTGGCCACGATCTCGGCGATAGTGTGTCCGGTCGTGCGCAGGTGCTCGGCGTAGGCCAGTTTGTCCGGATCCACCACTGATGGCCGTCCGATGCGTCGGCCCTTCGCGGTCGCTACCGCTCGAGCGTGGGCGGCACGCTCCAGGGTGTATGTGCGTTCCATCTGTCCGAACAACGCCAGTAGCACGACCGATAGCTGCGCCATCGGATCATCCGGGTTCGACGAGTCCACTCTGATCGGGTCGGCGAGGTTGCGCACACCGATGTTGCGTTCGGAGAGGTCATGAATCAGGTTCAGAGTATCGCGCACCGTTCGCCCAAGCCGATCGAGAGTGTGGACGACGATGACGTCACCGTCGCGGGCATATTCCATGACTGCACGCAGCCCGGGGCGGTCGACCGTGGACCCGGACTTTTTGTCCACATAGATCCGTTCGGCCGCGATTCCGGTCTGGGTCAGAGCATCGATCTGTCGATCCAAGTCTTGTTTGACCGTCGAAACCCGCGCGTACCCCAATTCCATGCGCCCAGCGTACCAATCTTCGTGTCTGTACGGAATGTATGGGACGTTGTTCTGGGCCTTACTTATGGGATGGAAAATCAGGTTCTGGCCCGATCGATGAGGTTGCTCGTCTTCGGTGTCCCACTACCAAGGAACTGGGACGACCGGAAAGTGGGCAAGGATTGACGGTGGTTCAGCCACCACTGTATAGTTCACTAAGTGCTGACTATTACTTCTCGCTTAGACGTGATGAACCGGTTGGGCCGGGCGATGGCCGACCCAACCAGGTCACGACTTATCCTGACGCTGCTAGATCGACCGGCCTACCCGGCAGAATTAGCCAGCGATCTGGAGCTGACCCGCTCGAACGTATCCAACCATTTGGCATGCTTGCGCGACTGCGGCATCGTGGTCGCCGAGCCCGAGGGGCGCAAGACGCGCTATAAGATCGCCGATCCGCACCTGGCGCGGGCGCTCACCGCACTGGTCGACGTCACTCTCGCGGTGGACGAGAACGCCCCGTGCATTGATCCCGCCTGCTCGGTTCCCGGATGCGGTATAGCAAAGGTGGGCACGTGATCCTGACCTCGGCCCTACAGGCGATCGGCCTGTTCATCGCCACGAATATTGACGACATCATCGTGCTCTCCCTGTTCTTCGCCCGCGGCGCCGGGCAGCGCGGAACCACCGCACGAATTCTTGCCGGCCAGTACCTGGGGTTCGTGGGCATCCTGGGTGCGGCCGTGCTCGTCTCCTTGGGGGCCGGAGTATTCCTGCCTCCAGCGGTCATCCCGTACTTCGGCCTCATCCCCCTGGGGCTGGGGCTGTGGGCTGCCTGGCAGGCCTGGTGCGGAGGCGATGACGATGACGCCGAGATCGAAGGCAAGAACGTCGCAGTCTGGACTGTGGCCGGGGTCACGTTCGCCAACGGCGGAGACAACATCGGCGTCTACGTCCCGGTCTTCCTCAACGTGGGCCCGGCCGGGGTGGTGGCCTACTGCATCGTGTTCCTCGCGCTGGTCGCGGTGCTGGTAATGCTGGCCAAGTTCGTCGCCACCCGCCCACCGATCGCCGAAGTCCTTGAACGCTGGGAACACATCCTGTTCCCCATTGTCCTCATCGGCCTCGGTATCTTCATCCTGATCAGCGGCGGAGCATTCGGACTCTGAGGGCCCCGTCACCCGCTCACACGGATGTAACTGGTTCGCCACTAAAGCGCAAACGACGTAGCCGACAATTACCGACGCGAGAACCACGCCACTTACCGCTGCGACTCACAGTTCTCATGTCACGTAAACGAACGTATAAATGATGGAGGAGAAACCTGATGCTGGTCGGCTACATGCGCGTTTCCAAAGCCGACGGCTCCCAAGCCACTGACCTGCAGCGCGACGCGCTCCTTGCCGCCGGCATCGAGCCTGCGCAGCTGTATGAAGACAAGGCCTCCGGCAAGAAAGAGGACCGCCCCGAGCTGGTCTCTTGCCTTCGGTCCCTGCGGGACGGGGACACTCTAATGGTGTGGAAGCTGGACCGGCTCGGTCGGGACCTGCGCCATCTGGTCAACATCGTCCACGACCTCACCGAGCGCGGCATCGGGCTCAAAGTCCTCACCGGTCAGGGTGCAGCGATCGACACCACCACCGCCTCCGGCAAACTGGTCTTCGGGATCTTCGCCGCCCTGGCCGAATTCGAACGCGAACTCATCTCCGAACGAACCATGGCCGGCTTGGCATCGGCCCGCGCCCGGGGCAGAAAAGGCGGCCGGCCCTACAAAATGACGTCCGCCAAAGTCCGCCTGGCGAAAGCGTCCATGGGTCAGCCCGACACCAAGGTTGGTGATCTCTGCAAAGAACTCGGCATCACCCGGCAGACGCTGTACCGGCACGTCTCGCCCACTGGAGAACTAAGGCCTGACGGCGCTAAATTGCTCTCCCGAAGCCGGGCGCAGTGAATATTGAGTACGACTGTATGGGCCGGCGCCCAGCGGCACGGAGGGTCCCCTTCACAGGCAGGTGTCTCTCTACCGCTTGCAGGTCCGACACCGCACCCAGTTGCTTGAAATCCAGTGCCAGGTTTGCTTACTAGTTGCAGATGCGGTTGGTGCATCGATCAACCCCGGTGGCGGTTACGGCACTGGGACAGTCGCTGAGCGCGGTGAAACGAAAGGAGCGGCGAATCGTCAGCCGCCGATGATGCCGATAATGGTGCTCACCGCCACGATGGCGGCGACGGCGAACACGAGGATGGCGAAGGCGGTGCGAACGTGTTTGCTGTTGAGTTTGTGTGACAGGCGGCTCGCGGCGAGCGAGCCGGCGATGGCGGGAATTGCGAAGGCCAGTGTTGGGACCCAGTCGATGGTGAAGCCGGTGGCGTGGGCACTGAATCCTGCTGCTGCGTTGATGGTGATGATGACCAGTGATGTTCCGACGGCCTGCGACATCGACAGACCGAGGAACAGCGTCAGTGCCGGAACGATGAGAAAGCCACCGCCGACGCCGAGCAGTCCGGTGAGAAAACCGATCCCAAGTCCGACGGCGGCTGCCTTGGGTAAGCACGATCGCAGGAAGGATCCCTGATCGGAGCCACAGTGTCCGGTTATCTCTGGTGTCTTGGTGAGCATCCGGGCCCCGGCGGCCACCATGATGGCGGCGAAGGCGAGAAGGAGCACCTCTTCGTTCAGGAGCCGGCCGGCGGCGGCTCCGCCCCATGCCGCTGGAATGCCGGCGGCCCCAACCGGCAGTGCGATACGCCAGCTGATACCGGTGCGGATACGGGGGATGACGGCGGCTATGGAGGAGAGTCCGACGACGAGTAGTGAGGTGGGGATGGCGTCGTGGGTGCTCATTCCCACGCCGTAGACAAGCGCGGGAACGGCAATGATGGAACCGCCGGCCCCGACCAGGCCCAGGACCGCTCCGACGAGCAGTCCCAGGGCCAGGGCGGCGGCGATCATGAAGCCTGGGTCTGCGGTGCCGGTCCCCGGGAGGGCAGTTGCAGGATGACTGCTTCGCGGGTTGGCTCCTGAGCCGCGCGGTTCCAGGGCATTGCGGCCAGTGCTTTGCCCATGGCGCAGGTGTTGGTCGCGGCGGAGAAGGTCAGTCCGGTGCCGATGGCCCCGGCGAGCATGCGGAATTTCGGTGAGAGGAACTTGCCGCCGGCGAGCCCGGTCACGACGAGGGAGCCGGCGACCAGGCGGACCTGGCGTTCGAGGTCCCAGCGTTGGGTGCCGTGGACGACGTCGCCGCCGGCGGCCGCGTAGGCGGGAATGCCTCCGGTCAATACATGGGCGGCTTCCACGCCGGCGCCGTTGAGGCGCTGCCGTGCCTGTTCGGCACGCGTGCCGGATTGGCAGACCAGTACGGTGCGTCGGCCGAGCCGCCCTGCGAGCTCATCGGCGTGTTCGGAGAGCAGCGGCAGCGGCACGTTGTATGAGCCGCGGATATGCACCGTTTCGAATTCGGCTCCGCTGCGCACGTCCAACACGATCAGGTCATCGTCGGTGTCGATCCAGGACTGCAGCGTTGCCGCGCCCACGGTATCGATCGTGGGTTTAGGTTGTGTTGAAGTAGTCATACTTTCCTTTGTGCTCAAGGTGTCCCCGCCGCCGGCAAGGACCGGCGGCGGACCGCCGGGATGGGTGGATGCGCCTTTTTAGGGCTTGTGGGTGGGTCGACCTTCGGTTTCCCAGGCGGTCATGCCGCCGGCCATCGTGTCTGCGCGGAAACCTGCGACCAGCAGGTCCACGGCCGCGTGGGCGCTTCGGTTTCCGCTGGCGCAGACGGTGATGACCGGCCGGCCCGCATCGAGTTCTCCAAGACGGGATGCCAGTTGGCCGAGCGGGATGTGCACTGCGCCGGGGATCATGCCTTCGGCGGTTTCAGCCTCTTCACGTACGTCCAGGATGGTCGCAGTATTGCGGCGTGCATTGGCCTCTGCGGTGGTGATTTCGGACATGGCGGTATTTCCTTTCCGGTGATGGTGCTGCCCGGTGTTCTTAGGCGTTGGATGGTTCGTGAGTGGCTGTCCAGGCGCTGTAGCCACCGGTCAGATCCTTAACGTTGGTGTGGCCGAGGGCTCGCAGGGTGCTGGCGCCGACGCTGGAGCGCCACCCGCCGGCGCAGTGTACGAGGACGGGCCGGTCCGCGGGGACTTCGTTGTGGCGCTGCGCCAGTTCTGCCAACGGAATCCGCACGGAACCGGGCACCGCGCCGTCTTCGATTTCACCGGGATTGCGGACATCGAGAACCGTGGCCCCTTCGTTTTGGCGTTCTGTGTCGAAGGTTTCGACGTCGACGCGTTCTCCCCGCTGGACAATGTCGCCGAGTTCGGTGAAGGCGCGTGCCGGTTCGTTGAGGTAACCGGCCACCCGGTCGAAGCCGATCCGGCCCAGCCGCATCGCGGCCTCTTCTTCACGTGACGCGTGGGTGATAAGGACGATCTCCTCATCTGATCCGATGACCATGCCGGCCGTCTCGGCGAAGCGTCCGTCGAGTCCGACGTTGAGAGATCCGGCGAGGTGGCCTTCGGCGAAGTCCTCCGGTGAGCGGGTGTCGAGGATCCGAGCGCCGCGGGCGGCGGCATCCTGCAGGTCCCGTACGGACAGTGCACGGAGGTCACTGGCGGCGCCGATCAAGGGGCGGTCCTGACGGTTCAGTACGGCATCGACGGCAAAGTACTCCGGGATGGCCGGCTGTCCACTGCGGATCATGGCAACGAATTCGTCTTCACCCATCGGCTGGACGGAGAGGTTCATCATCCGCTGCGCACCGATAGTGGACTCGAGTTCATCCGAAAGGTTTTTGCCGCATGCGGAACCGGCGCCGTGGGCCGGCAGCACACGCACGTCGTCGGGAAGCTTCATCAGCACATCATGGATCGACGCGTAAAGGGCACGTGCCAGCTCGTCCGGGTCGGCGCCGACGGCGGCAGCCAGGTCGGGGCGGCCGACATCGCCGATGAACAATGCATCGCCGGTGAGTACCGCATCCGGGCTCGCACCGGACTGTTCGCGTACCAGTACGCTGATCGACTCCCAGGTGTGCCCGGGAGTCTCCAGGATCTCGAGTTCGACCTCACCGAGGGAGACCTTATCGCCGTGGCTGAAGGTGCGGATCTCGTATTCGGTTTCTGCTCGGCGGCCGTAGCCGATCCATGCGCCGGTGGCCTGGGCGAGTTCAAGGTGGCCGGCGACGAAGTCGGCGTGGAAGTGGGTATTGATCACCCCGGTGATCGTCAGGTTGTTCGCCGCCGCGTCGGCGAGGTACTCGCCAATGTCGCGCCGCGGATCGACGACGACCGCCTGACCGCTTCTCTCATCGCCGATCAGGTAGGAGCCATGGGACAGGCAGCCGAGGTAGTACTGATTCACGATCATTATCGTCCTCCAAAGGATTGTCGTTGGTGGGAATGAAGCCAGTCTTACACATACCCTAGGGGGTATGCAATAAGCCCCTGGGGGTATACAATTGAAGGCAAGCACGAAAGACTATGGAGGAACAATGCAACTCGACACCACAGATCTGGGCCCGGTCGTGAACCGGCTCAAGCGTGCACAGGGACAACTTGGTGCCGTCACACGGATGCTCGAAAACGGCAGTGACTGCAAGGATGTGGTGACTCAGCTTGCCGCCGTATCGCGGGCGCTGGATAAGGCTGGATTTGCCATCATCGCCAGCGGGCTTCAGCAGTGCATGAGCCAGGAGGACCCCAGTATCGATAAGAAGGACTTGGAAAAACTGTTCCTCTCCCTCGCCTAACAGCACCCCCGCCCGCACGAATCGTCAAGCAGCACTGCAGGTACAACCAGCAAGGAGCAGCAGATGAGCTACACCCACACGATCACCGTCGACCTTTCCTACACCGACGCCGTGGAACGGACCAAGGAGGCCCTCTCTGAACAGGGGTTCGGCGTCCTGTCGGAAATCGACGTCCGCTCCACCTTCGAGAGCAAGCTGGGCGCTGAGGCCGCAGAGGCGCTCGGCGATTACGTCATCCTGGGTGCCTGCAACCCCGGCCTGGCCCAGCGCGGCCTCACCGCCGAGCCGGATCTGGGGGCGCTGCTGCCGTGCAACGTCGTCGTGCGCCGCGGCCCATCAGCCGGCACCACGGTGGTCCAAGCCATTGACCCGCAAACCATGGTCGAGCTCAGCGACACCGATGCTGTCCGCGAAGTGGCCGACGATGCCGATACCCGGCTGCGCGCCGCATTAGCTCAATTGCCGGCCGCCGCCGGAGCGTAGGAACCCCACCTATTCCATCAGCGTGAACAGTGCCCATAGTGAAGGAGCATCCCATGGACGTCATCACGATCGACACCCCGCAACTGGGCGACCGCAGCTACCTGGTCCACGACGGCACGAGTGCACTGGTGATCGACCCGCAGCGCGATACCGACCGGCTCGAAGCCGCCGTCCGGAATGCGGGGGTGAAAATCACCCACGTTGCCGAAACCCACATCCACAACGACTACCTCACCGGCGGGCTGATGCTCGCCAATGCTCACGGGGCAGAGTATCTGGTCAACGCCGCCGACCCCGTCGACTACGAACGGACCCCGGTTGCCGACGGGGAGGTCTTCCAGGTCGGCGATCTATCCGTCAAGGCGGTGGCCACGCCCGGGCACACCCACACCCACCTGTCCTATATCGTCAGCGATGGTCAAGGGCAGGCGGTTTTCTCCGGAGGGAGTCTGCTGTATGGCTCCGTTGGGCGCACCGACCTGGTCAGCGACGATGACACCGAGACCCTCACCCGGAACCAGTACGCCTCGGCGCGGCGGCTCGTTGCCGAAGCCGTCCAGGACGCCCCGCTGTATCCCACCCATGGGTTCGGTTCCTTCTGCTCCAGCGGACCTGCCGCCCAGGTTGATTCGTCCACTATCGGCGAGCAGGCCCGGGACAACCATGCTCTGACAGATCCGGACGAGGACCACTTCGTTTCGGAATTGATCGCCAACCTCAGCGCTTACCCTGCCTACTACGCACACATGAGCCCCCTGAACATTGAAGGCCCCGGTCCCGCGGACCTGACAGTGCCAGAGTCGGTCGACGCCGGCGAACTCGGCCGCCGCCTCAACGACGGCGAATGGGTCATCGACCTGCGCAACCGGGTCGCTTTCGCCAGCAACCATCTGGATGGGTCCGTCAGTTTCGAATATGGCGACGGGTCCAGCTTCACCGGATATTTGGGCTGGGTGCTGCCCTGGAACGACAAACTGACACTGCTCGGTACGCACGAAGATGTGGAGAACGCGATCCGGGACCTGTCCCGGATCGGCATCGATTCCCCCGATACTGCCACCGGCGGCGGCCCGGCCGAATGGGCCCATGGAGTGCCAACCGCCAAGTATCCCCGGGTTGGCTGGGATGAGGTTCCCCGCGGCAGCACCGGTGACGAAGTCATTCTTGACGTGCGGCGCACCGACGAGTTCGAAACCTCCCACATTCGAGGGGCCGTCAACATCCCCGTCCATGACCTGCCGTCCCGGATGGGCGACGTCCCGCCACAGCGGCTGTGGGTGCACTGCGCCTCCGGCTACCGTTCCGGCATCGCCGCGAGCCTGCTGCAGCGCGCCGGCAAAGACGTGGTCCACATCGACGCCATGTTCAACGAGGCCGAAAGTGTCGGCCTGCCCATGGCCGAATCGTAACCGCTCCTCACAGCGACAGCCTTCGCGCTGGCTCACCAGGCTCTGCTGTTCCGTGCCCGATTCGCTGCTGCTGCGCTTCGGACAGGCCCAGCCCGGTTAGCGACCGCGATCGAAGAAGCCACCGAAGCTGGGATCGCCGCCGTCTCCATCGGCGGGGCCCCTGCAGCACACGGTCCATCCCGGTGGTGGTGAGCAGGAAATGCCCGCTGCCCAAGGCTTGAGAGGTCAAAACTGGGTTGACACATACCGGCAAGAGACACATAGGACTGAAGATCTGACCATGCACGACCAGAGAGAAGGAGCACGATCATGATGAACGGCGGCGGTATGGGTGGTATGGGATTGATGTGGGTCTTCGGGCTGCTGGTGCTCGCCGGGGTAATCGTGCTGGTGGTCGTGCTGGTAAAGACCCTCTCCGGCAGATCCTCGAACACCGGCGCACCCGATCACGGTCGTGCCCCCGGCGCGGATCCTGGCCGGGGGCGGGAGATCCTCCAGGAGCGCTACGCCCGCGGCGAGTTGAGCGCCGAGGAGTACCGCGAACGGTTGCAGACCCTCGAAGATGACGGCCGGTGAGCCCGCTGACCCGCCGGCAGCTGCTGGCGCTTGGCGCGGCAGGGGCCGGTGCCACCGTCGTCGGCGGGACCGGGCTGTGGTGGACCGCCACCGGCGGCCGCGGGTACACCGGTGGTGAGGACCTGATCGAACCGCAGGTGCTGGCCAGCCGCGAAGGCGTGCTGGAACTGGACCTGACCGCCGCCCAGACACGCATCCAGGTCGGCGGACAGCAGGCATCCGTGAAGGCTTTCAACGGCTCCCTTCCCGGCCCGACTCTGCGCGTGGCACCCGGAGATACAGTGCGGGTTGCGATGACCAACCGTCTGGAGGCGCCGACGAACCTGCACGTGCACGGGATGCACGTTTCCCCGGAAGGCAACGGCGATAACCCGTTCGTGAGTATCGCACCCGGTGGGTCCTTCAACTATGAGTTCGCCTTGCCCGCCGACCATCCGCCGGGCACCTACTGGTACCACCCGCACCGCCACGGCCACGTGGCCGATCAGGTCGCCGCTGGACTCTACGGGGCCATCATCGTTGAGGACACCGAGCCGGTCCCGGTCACCCGGGAGCGGGTCATGGTGGTCTCGGATCTGACCCTGGATGCTTCGGGCAACCTCGCCGAGGTGAGTCAGATGCAACAGATGATGGGCCGGGAAGGTGAGGTCGTGCTGGTCAACGGAGCGGTCCGCCCGCAACTGAACGCCGCGCCCGGGGAGCGGGAACGGTGGCGAATCGTGAACGCCTGCCCCTCCCGGTACCTCCGACTGCGGTTGGAGGGCCAGCAGGTGCGGGTGCTCAGCCGCGACCTCGGCCGCCTGCCGACCCCCGAGGACATCACCGAAGTGGTGCTGGCCCCCGGCAACCGCATCGAGATGCTCGTGGAAACGACCGAGGGCTCCTCCACGCTGGTCGCCGCACCGGTGGACCGCGGCGGCATGGACGCCATGATGGGCGGGACCATGATGGGTGACAACGAGACCGGTAGCGGCGAGCCGGTCGAGCTGCTCACTCTGACAGTGTCCGGAGCACCCGTCCAAAAACCTCCACCTGTGCCTGAAGGACCGGGCCTGCGAGATCTGCGCGGGGAGCTGATCACCGCCCGCCGCACCCTGGACTTCGCCATGGGCATGGGCGGCGGGGCCATGATGGGCAGTGGGGGCGGTGAGGGGGACACCACGATGATGGCCTTCACCATCAACGGCCAGGAGTTCGGCCCCGACCGGGTCGACACCCCCGTGGCGGCCGGGACCGTGGAGGAATGGACCCTGAAAAACTCCAGTCCCATGGACCACCCCATCCACCTGCACGTATGGCCCATGCAGATCGTCCAGGACGGAAACCGCGACCTCTCCGAACCGAGGTGGCAGGACGTAGTGAACGTCCCGGCCCGCAGCCAGGTAAAAGTCCTCATCGCCTTCGAGGACTTTCCCGGGAAGACCGTCTACCACTGCCACATCCTCGACCACGAGGACCAGGGCATGATGGGCACCGTAGAAGCCCGCTGACCGCGACGTGCGGTGACGACCGTGGCGACACAGTGCTCCGTGCCCTGCGCCGCCAGGCGAAAAAATGAGGGAAGCGCCGAAGAACAAGATCAGCAGGGTCGTCGATCAGAGCGCGGCCTCCAGCAGATAGTGCAGCCGACTTCGGACATTCCGTGCAGCCGACTTCTGAAAATGACAGCATTCTCAGCCTTCCTGACCGAGCACCAGCTTCTTATAACTATGTCTTGTAACCTTGGAAGGGAATCTATGAACTCGCCGTTGGTTATGAGACACACTGGGAGACCTTCGTGGCGAAACTCATCGGATACGCTCGCGTATCCACCCGTGACCAATCCACCGACCGGCAACAGGTCGATCTGCTGACTGCTGGAGTCGAACGCGATGACCTATACATCGACCACGGCGTCTCCGGTGCACGTGCCTCTCGACCGGAATTCGATCGAGCCCTCGAAGCACTGATCGCCGGGGACACTCTCGTCATCACCACACTCGACCGCCTGGGACGGTCGACACAGAACATGCTGGCCTTCGCCGAGGAACTCCGCACCCGCGGTGCTGGGGGTGCGAGTGCTCAACCTCGGCGGCGGAGATGTCGATACCGCCACGCCGATGAGGACGATGCTCTTCACCATCATGGCAGCACTTGCGCAGATGGAACACGACATCAAACGCGAGCGATTAACCGACTAGATCGCTAAACGCCGGGCTGCCGGGCTCGACCCGGAGGCCGACCTCGCCGAATCACTTACAGCCAGATCCGCAACGCTCTCCGACTGGTTGATAGTGGCGAGCCGGCCACACAGGTAGCCCGGGACCTGGGAATGTCACGGGCCACCTTCTACAGGAGAGCTCGCACACTCACCGAATAGCCGGCACGGCTACCGAGCCCCGAACGCCATCGGGCTTTGACAGAACACCGCCATTTATCGCTGAAGCTCACAAGGTCGTGTCGTGTGAATGTGAGTTGGTGAGTGTCGATGCCGGCTTGGCTGAGCATCATTTTGACGCCGCGCACGCTGAGATGCTTGCTCATCGGTCGACACCTCCGGAAGCCATCTCGACGAGGCTCAGTACCGAGGCCAGTGCGAGAACTTGCCCTCCGGCGATGGTCACTCGATCAAGCACGAGTGAATCGCTTAACCCGGAGGTCGGAGGTTCAAATCCTCCCCCCGCCACCACAGTGGCAGAGGCCCCGTCCAGTTGATCTGGACGGGGCCTCTTCTCATCCCCGGACGCGCCCCGGCAATCGGGACGCGCGCTGTACGGTCGGGCCGGACCCGCGAGGCGCAGCCGGCCCGAACCACCAGGTGAGGTTAGACTCACCTTATGACCAGATTCTCTCAACTCCCCCGCTCTTCCCGTCTCCGCACCATGACCGCGACCGTGCTCGCCGTCGCTCTGCTCGCCTCCGGCTGTGCCGCCGAGTCCGAAGCGACATCCGGAGACAGCGCCGGGAACACCGATGTCGCCACCGGCGGCCGACTCTTCGACACCGCCGACGAAGAGACCGCGAAGCTCGGCAGCGATGCGGCACCCGGTGAGTTCCCCCGCACCGTCGAACACGCCAACGGGACGACGGAGATCGAGGCGAAGCCCGAACGCGTCGTCGTCCTCGACACCGGAGAACTCGACGACGTCATCGCCCTCGGCATCACACCGGTGGGCATGGTGACCACCAAGGGGGCGAACCCCGTTCCCTCCTACCTCGCCGAGAAGACTCAAGGTGTCGAGACCGTCGGGACGATCAGCGAACTCGACCTCGAGAAGATCGCCTCCCTCGAACCCGACCTCATCCTCGGCAGTCAGCTGCGTGCAGACAAGCTCTACGACCAGCTGTCGGCGATCGCTCCCACGGTCTTCTCGATCCGCCCCGGCTTCCCGTGGAAGGAGAACTTCCTCCTCGCCGGTGAGGCGCTCGGCACCGAGGAGGCGGCCACCGAGAAGCTCAACGAGTACGGGCGGGCGGTGACCGAGCTCAAGGACAGCGTCGAGGGCGACCCGACGATCTCACTCGTGCGGTTCATGCCCGAGCGTCTGCGCCTCTACGGCAACCTGTCCCTCATCGGAGTCGTCCTCTCCGATGCCGGTCTGGCACGCCCGGAGATGCAGGACGTCGACGATCTCGCCGTGGAGATCTCTCCCGAGAAGCTCGACCAGGCCGACGGCGACTACATCTTCTACACGAGCTACGGCGATCCCGGTGCCACCGGGGAGACCCGGGCGCTGTCGACGAGCCAGTGGACGGGACTCGAAGCGGTCAAGGACGGCCGGGCGCACCGCGTCGACGACGACGTGTGGTTCCTCGGCCTCGGCCCCGTCGGAGCGATGGAGATCGTCGAGGACCTCGACGGGTATCTGACGAAGTAATCACCGCTCCCCCGCCGAGGCGGCCCCATCAGGTCCGCCCTGCACGACGACGGCCCCCGGAGAAGTCCTCCGGGGGCCGTCGTCTTCGGCTCGGGCCGCGTTCGGCTCAGGCCGTCTTCGGCTCAGGCCGCTTTCAGCTCAGTTCCCGCCCTCATTGGGAGCAGGCGACTGGGTGCCGTCCTCAGCGATCGAGGGGTCGGCGGCCACGGCGTCCTCGAGGGCCTTCCGCAGGCGGTCCTGCGCCTTGCCGTACTCCTCGAAGTTGCCCTCCCTGAGCGCGGCGTCGGAGTCCTCCATCGCCTTGCGCGCCTCCTCGAGGGCATCATTGAGGCTCTTGTTGGCGGGCCGATCGCCCTCACCCTCGCCTCCGGAGGTGCCTGCGGTTCCGCCACCGCCGGACTCCGTGCCCGCGTCGCCGGCCTCGGCGCCCGAATCACCGCCGAACACCTGGTCGAGCGCCTCGTCGAGGGTCGGGGCGAACCCGATGTTCTCACCGAAGGCGACGAGAACGTGCTGGAGCAGCGGGTACGAGGTCTCACCGGCCGAGCGGACGTAGACGGGCTGGACGTAGAGCAGTCCGCCGCCGAGCGGCAGGGTGAGCAGATTGCCGTTCTGGACCTGCGACTCACCCTGACGCAGCAGGTTGAGGCTGCGCTGGACCTCGGGCGCGGTGTTGAAGTTGTTCTGCGCCTGACCGGGGCCTGGAACGGTCGTGTTGCGCGGCAGCTGGAGGAGCCGGAGCTTGCCGTAGTTCTCCGAGATCTCGCCCTTCGTCGCCCCGGCGTCCGCATCGGCGGAGAGGAAGCCGGTGAGGTTGTTCCGCGACTGCCCCTCCGAGGAGCGGGCCGGGATGTAGGAGCTCGTGAGCGAGAACGAGGGCGCTTCCTGACCCGGCATCTGCAGGGTCATGTAGAACGGCGGCTGCGTGAGACCGCTGTTCGCCTGCTTCGTCGGATCGGTCGGCAGGGCCCAGAAGTCCTGCCCGGTGTAGAACTCGCTCGCCGTGGTCACGTGGTAGCGGGTGAGCAGCTCACGCTGGACCTTGAACATGTCCTCGGGGTAGCGGACGTGGCTCATGAGGTCACCGGACATCTCCGACGGGGGCTGAATGAGACCAGGGAAGATCTTCATCCACGTCTTGAGCACCGGGTCGTTCTCATCCCACTGGTACATGTCGACGGAGCCGTCGTAGGCGTCGACGGTGATCTTCACGGAGTTCCTGATGTAGTTGACCTCCTCATCCGGCAGGGTCGCGACCGTGCCGGGTGCGGTCGCCGTCGTCGAATCCTCCGTGGCCTCCTGGAGGGGCTGCGGTGTCGAGTACGGGTAGTCCTTGGCCGTCGTGTAGCCGTCGAGGATCCACTTGATCTTGCCGTCGACGACCGCCGGGTAGGGGTCGCCGTCGATCTTGAGGAACGGAGCGAGCTTCTCGACGCGCTGACGCGGATGGCGTTCGTAGAGGATCTGCGACTCCGAGTTCACCGCATCGGAGAGGAGGATCTGCTCGTCCTGGTACTTCAGCGCGTATGCGAGGCGGTTGAAGAGACTGCCCACGGATGGGCCGCCGTCGCCCTGGAAGGTGTTGTTGACCTGACCCGAACCGCCCTCTTCGTCCGAGGGGTAGTCGAGCTCGCGCGGTGTGGCCCCTTCGGGTCCGCCGACGATCGAGTACTCGGGAGAGCTCTCGCCGAAGTAGACGCGCGGCTCGTATTCGGGGAACTCGCCCTGCGGCGGGATGTCCGACTCCATGAACGTCGGTTCGCCGTCGGGATTGCGCTGGTTGCCGTTGGCGGCGACGACGCCGAATCCGTGCGTGTAGACGATCGCCCGGTTGTACCAGCTCTGGTTGTTCACCGAGGCGGGGCTGAGCTCGCGCACGGCGATGACCGTGTCGCGCATCTGCCCGTCGATGTTGTAGCGGTCGACGTCGAGCTGGGCGGGGAACGAGTAGTACGGCCGCACCTGCTGGAGTTGGCGGAAGGTGTCGGAGACGAGGTTGGGATCGAGGAGGCGGATCGATGCCGCGGTCTCGGCGTCCTCGCGCAGCGCTCCCTTCTCACCGCTCGTGCTCGGCTCGTACGGGGTGACCTCGATGTCGTCGAAGTCGAAGGCCTCCCTGGTCGCGTCGATGTTGCGCTGGATGTACTCGGATTCGAGGCTCTGCTGGGAGGGATTGACCTGGAACTGCTGGACGAGCGCAGGGTAGGCGATGATCGAGACCCCGCCGAGGACGAGGAGGGTGAGGGTGGCGATGATCGAGATCCGCCAGTTGCCCTTCCACGCGGTGTAGACGAAGAGGAGGGCGACGAGGACGGCGGCGATCGCGACGATCGCCATCGCCGGCAGCGCGGCCCGGTCGTCGACGTAGGTGACACCGGGGACGATGCCGCCGGTCGCGGTGAGCCGGTCATAGCGGCTCAGCCACAGGCGACCGGCCTGGACGAGGACGAGCACGGCGACGGTGATGCCGATCTGCCACTGCGCGGTCTTCGTCAGCACGATCCCCCGCTGCTCTCCTGGGCGGATGCCGCCGAAGAGGTAGTGCGCGACGAGGGCGGCGATGAGCGAGAGCACGAGCGCCATCCCCAGCGTGTCGCCGATGAGCCGCAGACCGGGAAGGACGAAGACGAAGAAGGACTTGTCGATGCCGAACTGCGGATCGGTCTCGCCGAACGGCGTCGCGTTGATCCACTGCAGGACCGTGCTCCACTGCGCGGAGGCGGTGATGCCGGAGAGGATGCCGACGACGGCGGGGATGGCCAGGGTCGCGACCCGGCGCAGGGGCTCGATGGCCTCGCGGTAGCGGTCGAGGTTCTCCTGGCGCGGGGTCGTCGGTGCGTACACCGGTCGGTTCCTATACGCCAGGTGCAGGCTCAGCCACACCGGGACGGCCATGACGACGAAGCCGGCGAGGAAGGTGATGCCGCGGGTGAACCACATCGTGCGGAACACGTCGCCGGCACCGATCTGACCGAACCACAGCACCTCGGTGTAGACCTGGGTGAACGCGATGAAGGCGACGAGGAGGATCGCCACCGTCACGAGGGTGAGCAGCAGGGGGGAACGCTTGGATCCAGATCCGGGCATTCTCGCGGAGGTGGGTGAGGACGAAGTGCTCACTGCTTCCCTTTCTCATTGGTGGAGTCGCCGGCCGGGCACGTCTTCAGTGCGGACGTGTCCCCGGCGGCGAAGCCCTCGACGGCGTTCTGCGCGTCGTCGAGGGTGTCGATGCGTGCAACGGTGATCTTCGACCGGTCGGCTGCGGCGATGACCTCGGCGCAGTTGCCGGCGGGCGAGAGGAAGAGCTTCGCTCCCGCCGCGGTCGCCGCCGCCACCTTCTGCCGGGCTCCGCCGATGGGGCCGACCTGTCCGGCGGGGGTGATCTCACCGGTGCCGGCGACGTGCTTGCCGCCGGTCATCGCCCCCGGAGTGAGCTCGTCGACGATCGCGAGGGCGAACATCGTGCCGGCGGACGGTCCGCCGATGCCGTCGACGTTGAAGGTGACGTCGACGGGGAACTCGAAATCCTGTTTCATCGTGATGCCGATGGCGTTGCGTCCCTGGATCGTCGCAGGCTCGAGGGTGAGCTCGACCTGTTCGCCGTCCCGGTCGACGACGAGATCGACGGAGTCCGAGTTCTGCACGGTCGTGCTCATCTTCGCAGCCGCCTCGGGGTCGGTTTCGAGGCCGGTGCCGTTGACGGAGAGGATTCGGTCTCCCGACTCCAGCCGACCGTCGGCCGGAGCACCCTGAGTCACCTCGTCGACGAGGAGGGAGACCGTGTACGGCTTGTCGAGCTGCTCCATCGCAGCGGCGACGGCGACGTCCTGGCTCGACGTCATCTCATACGAGTTCGATTCCGCGACCTGCTCGCGGGTCGTCTCGAGCGGATAGTAGGCCTCGGTCGGAACCACCGTCTCCTTGCCGCGGATGAGCGCCCCGAGCGCCTGCGAGGCATAGGTGTCGCGTCCGGGTCCACCGCTCACGGCGACGGTGAGCATGTCGATCTTCCCGTCGGTGGGGTAGGTCTGGGCGCCGGAGACGCTGATCATCGGCTTCCCCTGATAGTCACCGAGGGTGTTGAACACCGGCCCCGGCAGCTGGAGCATGTAGGGC
Source organism: Brevibacterium sp. K72 (assembly GCF_050562175.1). Taxonomy (NCBI): domain Bacteria; kingdom Bacillati; phylum Actinomycetota; class Actinomycetes; order Micrococcales; family Brevibacteriaceae; genus Brevibacterium; species Brevibacterium sp. K72. The sequence continues at coordinate 2,617,908 of NZ_CP191582.1, read as the reverse complement.
ACGGGCAGGAGCACGGCAAGGGCGATGAGGAGATAGGTCATGACGCCGGAGGACGTGGCGAAACGGGGTGAACGTCGGCGGGCTCGGCTCCGCTGGGACGGCGCCGTCACCGGCACGGCCCGGGGGGCATTCTCAGACATGTATTCCTTTCGCTGCACCGCGTGACCAGTCTAGTTGAAAGCAGGTCACGGAATTCTCAGACTCCTTTCGCCCGGTGCGAACATCGGGCGGGATTGGGAAGCTTCTGACAGGTACGGCGGTTACCGTGGTGATGACTACGATTCGTGAAGGCGCGTGAGATCATGAGCAACGACAACACCAACGACAACAGCAACGAGCAGAACCCCTTCGAGCAGATCTTCGGAATGCTCTTCGGCCAGGGTGGTCAGGGCGGCTCGGACGGCGCGCAGGGTGCCGGCGGTGCACAGGGCTTCTCGATCGACCCCGCAATGATGGCGACGATCATGAACCAGATGCAGGGCCTCTTCGGGCAGGGAGCCGACCCGACCGCGCAGGCGACCTCGATCGCCCTGCGCAGCGTCCCCTCCCCCGATCCCGCTGTCGGTGATGACGCGGTCCACGCGACCACGGATGCATTCCGCCTCTCCGAGCTGTGGCTCGCCGAAGCGACGGACCTCTCCGTGGCCAATCGGTCGACGTCGACGCTCACCCGCGCCGACTGGGTCAAACGGACGATGCCAGGCTGGCAGCGCTTCGTCGAGCCGATCAAGGACAACATGTCGACCGCGCTCACCGACACCCTGCAGACCCAGATGCCCGAAGAGATGAAGGGCATCCTCGCCGGTGCCTCGTCGATGTTCTCCTCGATGAGCGATTCGATGTTCTCGATGCAGATCGGTCAGGCCGTCGGGGCGCTGTCGGAGAGCGTGCTCACCGGCACCGAGGTGGGACTGCCTCTGCTCCCCCACGACCAGGCCGTCCTCGTCGAGTCGAACATCGCCGCGTTCGCCGAGGAGATCGGCGTCGACGTCTCCCAGGTCCGCATCTATCTCGCCGCCCAGGAGCTCGCGCACCTCGCACTCTTCGAGCGCGCTCCGTGGCTGAGCGCTCAGGTCGAGACCGCGCTCGCCCGATACGCTCAGGGCCTCAAGGTCGACACCTCGCAGATCGAGGAGATGGCTTCGTCGATCGATCCCTCGAACATCTCCGACCTCAGCGACAACATCCGCCAGGGACTCTTCAACCCGCCGACGACGGACGAGCAGAAGCGGGCGCTGACGACCCTGGAGAACCTCCTTGCGGTCATCGCCGGCTGGGTCGACGTCGTCGTCTATGCCGCGTGCGAGAAGCTTCCGGCTCGCGAGCAGATCCGCGAGGCCCTGCGCCGTCGACGGGCGACCGCCGGCCCGGCGGAGAAGACCTTCTCCACCCTCGTCGGACTCCAGCTCAATCCCCGCCGGCTGCGCGACGCCGCCGCGCTCTTCGGGTACCTCGAGACGCAGGGCGGGGCGGAGGCCCGGGACAAGGTCTTCTCCCATCCCGACCTCCTGCCCACGACCGAGGACCTCGACGACCCGCTCGGCTACAGCGAACGCCGTCGCGCGGAATGGGAGGGCGGATCGACCCTCGACGAGGCGCTCAGCCGCATCCTCGCCGAAGGCACGGACGGCAGCGGCGCCACGGCCACCGCGACCGACTCGTCCGCCGGTGCCGAGGATCCGGCGCAGGCGCGAGGCGACGCCGAGGACGGTTCGGCATCCGCGTCGCAGGATGGCGACTCATCCACCGACGCCTCCTCCGCCGACGGTTCCCAGGCCGACAGCGCGCGGGGTGACAGCGCGCGAGGCGACAGGTCGACGGATGACGAGTCCGCGGCGACCGAGGACGAGTCGACCCCTGAGGGCCCTGACTCCACGGACCGCGACGAGAAGTGAGGTGATCGACCTCGACACCGCTCGCGCGGAGATCACGGGCATCGTCAACGCCGAGGCGTTCGCTGAGCTCTTCGAGCACAGCGGGGCGTCGGCGCTCGTGCGTGAGGGCACGTCCGAGCATGTCACGGCGAGCTGCCTCGTCATCGACCCCGCCGCCGAAGCGGTCCTCCTCAACCACCACCGGAAGGCCGGGGCCTGGATGCAGTTCGGGGGTCACCTCGAACCCGGTGATGTGAGCCTGCGGGAGGCGGCGAGACGCGAGGCGCTCGAGGAGAGCGGGATCGGCTCGCTCTCATGGGTCTCCCCTGCCCCCATCGACCTCGACATCCACGAGCTGGCCGGTGACTTCGGCACGTGCCGACGCCATTTCGACGTCGTCTACGGTGCCGTCGCCGAGACGGCGGATCTGCCGAGGGTCTCCGAGGAATCGATCGACGTGGCCTGGTTCCCCGTCGGCAGACTTCCCGAGGACCTCATGCCCGACCTCGTCGAGCGCCTTCCGCAGCTCTATCGGGCCACAGCCGAGGTGTTCGCGCAAGGCGCCTGAACGGATCGATGAGCGGTCGGTCACGCGGCAGCCGAACGGACCCGCGCACGGCCGCCTCAGGTGCCGCGGCCGAAGCGCTCCCCCGCGCTGAAGCCGTCGAGATAGAGCTTCGCCTCCGCCTGCCTCGGGTGACGGTCGGCAAGAGCGTGGAACTCCTTGGTGTGCGGGCCGATCTGCAGGTGCGCGAGTTCGTGGACGATGACGGTCTCGAGCACCCAGCGCGGCACGGACTGCAGCCGGTGGGAGATCCTGATGTCGCCGGTCGACGTCGTCGTCGACGCCCACCGGCTGAGGTTCTGGTTCGTCACCCACCGGATCGACGCCGGCCGCAGGCGTCCGGCGAAGTAGCGGTCGTTGAGTTCGTCGGCGAGAGCGACGAGGTCCGCAGCCGAGGAGTGGTCCTTCGCGGCGAGGCGGTTGAACAGATCGGTCAGCGACCGGATGTTCGACTCGACGCTGTAGCGGTCGGGAGCACTGAGCACATAGGTGTCGATCTCCTTCGACACCGCGATCGTCTTCTTCCGCCGTGCCGAACGCCGCACGACGATCTCTCCGCGGGCGATCGCCCGGAGCACACGCTCCTCCGTCCACCGAACCTGCTCTGCCATGCCCCAATGATAGGGAACGACAGTGACACGAGAGCGCGTGAGGGGCCGTGGTGGCTACTTGTGAGTTTCCTGAGTATCGTGATCCAGTGCCCTCACACCTCCGTCCACAGACCGATGGGAGCCGCCGACCGACCGCGCATCGGAAGTGACCTACGCATTCATCTGCCCCCGGCGCGTTTCGACTCGACGGGCGGCGAGTCGCTCCTCCACAGCCCGTCGGCAGGTGTCCACACGTTATCCACAGATCGGCGGACCGCGGCGGCCGGATGCGCCATTGACGGGGCCGCGAATGGGGCATAGGTTCTATGTTTGACCCCGGAAAACCCGGAGATGCGTGCGGAAGGGGAAGCCGCACGAGTCGCCGCGAGCGCCTGGGGCATCATGCGGTTGAGGGCATGTCGGATTGACTTTCCGACCTGTCCTCTTCCGTTTTTCCACAAGGTTTTCCACAGTCTGGCATTCGCTCTGGTGCGCGGCCTGCGCATTCACTACCGTAGAGGCTCCCGAACCGAGAGCGAGGACTGTGATGCTGAGGATCTGTCCGAGTGTGCCGATCACGTGGCGCGGCCGCGGCTGCCTCCAGTTCGGGGTCGAGGATCCCGTCCTCATCGACGGTCTCCTCCCCGCGGGGGCCTCGCTCATCGAGGACCTGCGGATGGGGCTGGCCTCCGCGCAGTTCCACCACCGCGCTCAGGAGCTCGGAATCGACCTCGCTCGGGCGACCTCGCTCATCTCCCTCCTCGCCGAGGCCGATGTCCTCATCCCCTCGGACTCCGACACCTCGGCGATGGCGAAGGGGTCGAAGGCACTGTCCACGGCTCGGCTCTTCCGACGGACCCCCGACGAGACCTCCGAGGTCCTCGCGGCACGCACCGTCGCAGTCCTCGGACCGCTTCGCTCTCCGGTGGCCCACCAGCTCTCACTGGCCGGGTTCGCGGTCTCGACGGCATCACGCGTCGACGAGAGCGAGGCACTCGCCCATCCCATCGTCGTCACGACCTCGCACCTTGTACCCGATCTCCACTCGGCCACCTGGCTCGTCGATCGCGAGATCGACCACTGCCAGGTCGTCGCCGGGGAGTTCACGGTCACCCTCACCGGGCTGGTGCGACCGGGACGCACGCCGTGCACGCTCTGCGGGTGCCTGAGCCTCCGGGACGCCGATGCGGACTGGTTCGACCAGTACCCGCGGATCAGAGCACTGCAGGACCGGGACGAGCTCAGCGATCCGCTTGCGGCGGGAGTCGCTGCCACCCACATCGCCCTCGTCCTCCGGCGCGCGCTTCTCGAGGACGCAGCCGAACCGATGGTCCGCTCCGTCGACCTCCGCACGGGATTCGCCGACGAGGAGGACCTCGCCTTCCATCCGCGCTGTCACTGCCGGGCGCCCGTCCCCCGCTTCGGTCGTCCCGAGGAGGCGGCGCAGTGACCGCTACCCGGCGATGAGGCGCAGCAGACTCGACCCGTAGAGTTCGAGCTTCGTCGCTCCCACCCCTGGGATGCGGGCCAGGGCTGTGAGGTCGCCCGGGCGCATCTCGGCGATCGCCGAGAGCGACGTGTCGGTGAGGACGAGGTAGGGAGGGAGGCCCTGTTCGAGTCCGACTCGGGCCCGCCACCGGCGCAGCCGATCGAGGAGTTCGAGATCGACCTCGGCGGGGCAGCCCGCGCACCTGCCCAGAGCTCGATCGGCCTGGGAGACGAGGACCCGCCCGCAGGCACGGCACCGGTTGGTCGTCACCGTCGTCCCCGGCCGCCGACCCCCGCCGGTGCTCTCCTCGACCCGTCCGAGTTCGGAGAGGAAGCGCGAGGGGCTGCGCGGCTTCTGCTTCGAGGCGTGACGGGCGAGCGACCAGCTCAGCGATAGGTCCGCGCCGGCACGCGTCACGGCGACGTAGAAGAGCCGACGCTCCTCGGCGATCGCCCGGGGCGTCTGCGCGTAGCTGATCGGCAGCAGCCCCTCGCTCAGCCCGACGAGGTGGACGCTGTCCCATTCGAGGCCCTTCGCGGCGTGGAACGAGGCGAGCGTGACGCCCTCGATGTCGGGGGCGAACTGGTGCTCGGCGCGATCGGCGAGGTCGGCGAGGAAGGCGTCGAGGGGAACCGGCAGCTCCGAGGCCGCCTGGTGAGTCTCGGCGAGATCGACGAGGGCTTTGAGCGACTCCCACTTCTGCCTGCTCGCTCCGGCCGGGGGCGGGGTGCGGGTGTAGCCCGCCGAGGCGAGCACCTCGGCGACGATCTCCGGCAGCGGACGCGCCCCCGCCGCCGCTCGGGCGGCCCTGAGCATGAGGATGCCCTCCTTGACCTCCTTGCGGGCGAAGAACCGCTCCCCGCCGCGGAGGAGGTAGGGGATTCCCGCCGCCGTCAGCGCCTGTTCGAAGGCCGGACTCTGCCCGTTCGTGCGGAAGAGGACCGCGATGTCCCGGGGGCGACGCCCTGCCCTCACCTCGGCGGCGATCGCCTGGACGACTCCGACCGCCTCCGCCTCGTCGGTGGGATATTCGACCATCCGCGGGGACCGTCCCTCGGGATTGTCCGTGCGCAGGGTCAGCGCCGTGCGCGAGGTGTGGCGGAGCAGGCTGTTGGCGGTGGAGACGATCGCCTGCGACGAACGGTAGTTGCGGACGAGGCGGATCGTCGTCGAGGACGACAGGGACGAGGGCAGGGACTCGAGCAGGGACGCATCGGCACCGGCGAAGGAGTAGATGGTCTGTGCGGGGTCACCGACGACGCAGAGGTTCTCCCGCGGCCCCAGCCACCGGGTGAGCAGATCGAACTGGAGCGGTGAGACGTCCTGGAACTCGTCGACGACGAAGTGCCGGTACTGTTCACGGACTTCCGCGGCGATCGCCGGGTACTCGGCGAGGGCCCCGTCGAGGACGAGGAGGACGTCCTCGAAGTCGAGGAGTCTCCCCCGGGTCTTCGCCTCCGAATAGGCTTCGGCGATGCGCACCATGTCCTCGACGCCGAGGTCGCCGGGCAGTTCGCGCGCCTGGGCCTTCATCGCGTAGTCCTCGATGCCGAGCAGGGAGGCCGCGGCGTATTCGATCTCCGCGGCGACGTCACGCGCGAGCTCACGGCTGACGTCGATGCCGAGGTCCTGCATGACGGAGCCGAGCACCCCGGCCTTGTTCTCGATGATGCGGGGGAAGTCACCGCCGGCGAAGCGGTCCCAGAAGAACCGCAGCTGGCGCAGGGCAGCGGAATGGAAGGTCCGCGCCTGGACTGCGGGGACGCCGAGGGAACGCAGCCGCGCGCGCATCTCGCCGGCCGCCTTCGCGGTGAAGGTGAGGGCGAGGACGTGGTGGGGTGGGAAGACCTCGGTGGCGATGCCGTAGGCGATGCGGTGGGTCATCGCCCGGGTCTTGCCGGTTCCGGCACCGGCGAGGACGATGACCGGGGATGAGAAGTGGGTGGCGACCTCCCGCTGCTCGTCGTCGAGAGCCGCGAGGAGGTCGGCGGCGCGAGTGTTCACTCGTTCTCCAGCCACGCCCGCAGCAGCTGGCCGGCGATCGACACCGTTCCTGGGGCGCTCACCCGGCCGGCGGCGATCTCGGCGTTGAGCTCGGCCCTGGTGAACCACCGCAGCGAGGCGATCTCCGCTTCGTCGGCGGCGACGTCGAGGCTCTCCGCCTCGGCGGAGAATCCGAGCATGAGGGAGCAGGGGAAGGGCCACGGCTGGGAGCCGAGGTAGCGGGGATTGACGACTCTCAGATGCGCTTCCTCCCAGATCTCGCGGATGACCGCGTTCTCCAGCGTCTCGCCGGGTTCGACGAATCCGGCGAGGAGGGAGTAGCGTCCGGCGGGCCAGGCGGCGTTGTTGCCGAGCAGCACCCGTTCGACGCCCTCAGCATCCGTGTGGACGATGACGACGATGACCGCAGGGTCAGTGCGCGGGAAGTGCTCGCTGCCGGTCACCGGGTCCCGACGCACCCAGCCGCCGAGCACGGGTTCGGTGGGGGTCCCGGTGAGCGGGGAGAACGGGTGGGCCCGGTGCCAGTTGCCGAGGGCGACGATCTCACACGCGAGGGAGACGTCGACGTCGTCGAGCGCCTCGGCGAGCTCCCGCAGAGGCAGCCACACGGGTTCGGCGCTCTCGACACCGCCTCCGGGGGCGGTGAGGAGGTCGGTGGCGTCGCGGGCGCGGGCGGCGGCGAACTCGGTGTCGAGGGCGCTGCGGCCGGCATCGTCGAGGCTGACGCCGATGTAGCGCTGACCCGCCTCGTCGCGGCCGAGGTAGATCTCCGTCTGCCCGGGCGGAACCTGAGCCCGATCGGCGCGGAGGAGCCCGCCGCGGGCGACGAGGAGGGAGCCGCGATGTTCGAAGACGGCGAGGGCTCCGGTCTCCCACAGCTGCCCGAGATCGCCGTCGCCGCCGCGGGCCAGATGATCGCGGTCGATCCCTTGGCGAGCCAGGCTGACTGGGGCGATGGCGGGCAGCGGTTCCATGGCCTCCACGATAGCTCAGGCCCCTGACGCGCCTGACACGCTCGAGGCCCGAATCCCAGGGCTGGCGGGGAGGCAGACGGTACATTGGGGAAGGTGGATACGAAGGCGCTCAAGTTGGCAGCAGTCGCAGCGACGATGCTCGACGATTTCTCCCCGACGACATGGACATCCCTCCCGCCGCTCGATGCGGGAGTGAGGATTCTCATCTCCGACGGGGAGACCGACTACGTCGCCGCCGCGCACCTGCGCATCGACCGTTCCGCCGATGCGGGATCGACCGCCGAGGCGGCGCGCATCTACGAGACCGCCTACCCGCACGCCGACTTCACCTGGCCGCACCTGCGGGCGATCACCGAGGTCGAGGAGAAGGTGTTCGGCACCGACTCGCCGGTCACAGTGACCCTCTCCGATCCCCTGCCGGGAGCCCCGGTGGGTGATGAGCCGATCGCCGACGTGGCCCGAGCGAGCTCGCTGGCGCAGACGCTCGCGACCATCCACTCCGCCGCCCCCGAGCCGATCTCCGATGCGGGCTTCCCCGTCGAGGAGCCCTCGCGCTTCCAGTTCCAGATCCTCGAGCGCCTCGACCAGGCTGCGGCGACCGGGCGCGTGCCTGCGACGCTCCTCCAGCATTGGGAGGAGGAGTTCGAGAAGGTCGCCCTCTGGCATTTCCTCGCCACCCCGATCCACGGCGCCCTCGACGAATCCAACGTCTACACCGACGAGGAACGCGTGCTCGCCCTCGCCGACATCGGTCGGATGCGGGTGGCCGATCCCGCGATCGACCTCGCAGCCGCCTCGGCGCTCATCGATCCCGCAGCGGTTCCGACGTTCTTCACCGAGTACCGCAGCTCACGGCCCCGCGCCGATGACCACATCGTCACCCGCGCCGAGCTGCTCGCCGAGTTCGCCGTGCTCGACTGGCTGCTCGAAGCCGTCGAGTCCGGTGACGACGAGGCGATCGCCGATGCCGCGGACCTGCTCACCTCCTTCGACCAGGTGCTGCTGCGTCCCGACGGCTCCGACGTGCCCACCGCGCCGGTGTCCTCCGACGACGTCGCCCAGGGGTCGAACGTCACCTCCGCCACCGAGGAGTCGGCTGACGATCACGGCACCTCCGACGGCGGCGTCCGACGTTCGTCGCCATCCGGTGCCGACCGTGGCTCAGCCGGTGCCGACCGTGGCTCAGCCGGTGCACGCGTGTCGGAGCACGCGTCGCCCGGCGGCTCCGGGCACGCGTCGCCCGGCGGCGGCACCTCCGGGCGCACATCGGCCGGGGACGGCGCGTCCGGAAGCCGATCGGCAGGCGCCGCCGAGAACGGCCCCGAGTCCTCGGGATCCCCGGAGCGCTGAACACCACGGCCGGCCCCGGCCCGACGTGGGTCGCCGCCGCCTTCGCTTCCCCTTGAGCCCGGCTCCTTCCGAAGCCGGCGACTTCTCCCGGCCGGGTGCCGCGGCTTCGACGACTGCAGATCAGTCGTGGGCCTCAAGCCATGCGATGACCTCCTCCTCTTCGGGCAGGTCGGTGAAGCTGACGACCTCGTCGCTGCCGACGAAGTAGAACGTCCCCGTCACCTCCGTGACCTCCGGATGCACCCGCTGGACGGCGAACCGGTAGAGCGCGAGCTGCCATTTCATCACCTCGAGCGCCTCTGCGTTCGGCTTCTTCGCCGTCTTCCAGTCGACGACCTCGGCGTGGTCGCCGGTGATGAACACGGCGTCGATCTTCCCGGGAACCCGGAACCGCCCGAGGACGAGTTCGAAGGACATCTCGATCTCCGCCGCCCGGCGGGACGCGAACGAGGACGCGAGGAACGTCTCCTGCAGCCGCTCGAGCACAGCGGTGTCCCGGGCGCGGCCGGAGTCGGTGTCATCGACCTCGATGCTCGCCTGCCCGAAGCGGCGTTCGATCCAGGCATGGAAGCTCGTCCCGATCTCGGCGGCCCGGCTCGGCGGCTCCGGAACCGGTCGCAGAGTGCTGGTGCGGAACGATTCGGGGTCCCTCCGCCACGAGACGAGGTCGGTCGCCGAGAGCCGATCGGGCAGCCTGCCGTCGGTCGCAGGGGCGCGATGGGCGAGGATCCGCTGGGCTCTGCGAGCGAGGACGGCGACCTGCGAATCACCGCGTGCGAGTGCAGCGAGGTCCGCTCCCGCCGCGCTCTCGACCCACTCCCCTGCCCGCTGCGCGACGGCGACGCGCTCATCACGAGGCACCGGCCAGATGCTCGTCTCGATCCGATCGACCGCCGACTCCTCAGCCGGCTCCGGGATCTCCGTGTCAAGGCCCGCCGCCTCGATGGCCTCGGTGAGGAACGGGGAGAGCTCGTCGGGGGTCGATCGGGAGCCCATGAGCTCGGCACCGAGCCACAGGTGGTGCTTCGCGCGGGTGAACGCGACGTAGGCCAGTCGCCGCTCCTCCTGCTCGTGGGCGTCGGCCACGGCCGGCCTGATGAACTCGTTCACCCATTCGTCGAGGGCCTTCTTCGTCTCGAACTCCGCGCCCCGCAGGTCGTAGTCGACGAGGTGGGCACGATCCCCGCGCAGCGGATAGGGCAGAGAGGTGCGGCCCATCCACCCCTCTCTGTCCCGGGGTTCGGTCGGGAAGTCCTTGACGACCAGTGAGGGAACGGCCACGGCATCGAACTCGAGACCCTTCGACGCATGGACGGTCATGACGTTGATCGCCCCAGGGGCGACCGTCGGTTCGGCCGCGCTCAGCGCGTCCTTGACCTCCATGAGGGAGAGCCACTGCAGGAACCCGGGCACCGATGGCCGCTCGACCGACGCCGAATACTGTGCTGCCGCGGAGAGGAACGCGTCGATCGCCTGCCGATGGACGCGTCGCAACGCGTCGCTCAGCCCCCAGATGTCGGAGTCGATGCCGGTCTCGCGCAGCGCGGTCCGCAGCACCGAGGTCACGGTCCCGGATCCCGAGCGCACCGTTCGCAGGGCGCGGGCGAAGCGGACGAGACGCTCGCGCGCCGGCTGGCTCAGGCCGGTCTCCCGGCCCGCGGGAACGTCGATGAGCTCGTCGAGTCCTTCGACGATCGTCGGCACGTCGATGGACTCGGGCACAGCCTCCGCGGTGCCCTCGCCGACACGTCCCGAGTCACCGGCCGCGGCCAGGGCGCCGTCGGCGTCGGCCGCACCCTCAGCGCCGGCCCGGGCTTCGCGCGCGTCGGCATCGTGGCGCCGCTGCGCCTGGCGGCGGGTGAAGGAGGACAGCGCGGCGATGTCGGAGGCCCCGAGACCGAGGAGGCGGCCGCTGAGGAGGCGCATGAGCTCGTCGCCGGCCATCGGGTCGACCGCAGCGGAGAGCACCGCCCGCAGGTCAGCGACGTACGGGTCGGTGAGCAGCCCCGAGGAGCCGTGGACGTGGACGGCGAACCCAGCCGCCTCGAGGGCGGCGCTCACCGGCGCGAAATGCGCGCGTTTGCGGCAGAGCACCGCCGTCGACGAGCCCGCCGGCAGTCCCGCGACCCATTCGGTGAGCGAGCGCATGCCGACGGTGAGGAACTCCTCGTCGTGGGCCCCGGAGGACACATCGACGACGACCTCGCCGGGACCGGCGCCGGGCCTGGTGGTCAGCGGAGTCTCCCGTGAGCCCGTGAGCCCGTCGGCGACCCGATTGGCCACGGTGAGGATGGTGCCGTCGTTGCGCCAACTCGTGCTCAGGGTCAGCGGCCGGACGTCGGTGAAGTCGGTCTCGAAGCGGATCATGTTGTCCGCGCTGGCCCCGCGCCACCCGTAGATCGCCTGCCGCGGGTCGCCGACCGCGGTCACCGCGCTGCGTTTGAACAGCGTCGAGAGCAGGGTGAGCTGGGCGACCGAGGTGTCCTGGAATTCGTCGAGGAGGATGATCTTCCAGCGTGCACGTTCGGCGGCCAGCGCCTGCGGAACCTCGTCGACGATCCGCTGGGCGAAGCGGACCTGATCGGAGAAGTCCATCGCCAGGTGCCGTCGCTTCGCGGCCATGTACTCTCCGGCGAGGCCGGCGATCCGCTTCTTCTCCTCGAGCTTCCGACGACGGCCGTTCGGGTCGACGGGTTTTCCCTTCGACGACATGAGGGCGGCCAGGCAGGCGTCGAGGTAGTCAGTGACCTCCTCGACATCGCGGCCGTGGTCGTTCATCGCTCCGGCGAAGGCGATGATGTCGGCGATCATCGTGTCCCTCGCGTAGCTGCCGGGAATCTCATCGGGAAGGGCCGCGTCGAGCACTTCTCCGGCGATCGTGTGCGCGGCCGCCTCGTCGAGGAGCACGGTCTCGGGTTCGATGCCGATGCTCGCCCCGTGTTCGGACACGATCGCAGCGGCGTACGAGTTGTACGTCGACACGGTCGGATAGTCGAGTCCCGGCAGGCTCGGTGTCGTCCCTTCGCCGAGGCTGTGCCGCAGGCGGGAGAGCAGCACCCGGATCCGGCTGCCGAGCTCCCCCACCGCCTTCCGGGTGAAGGTGAGTCCGAGGATCTCCTCGGGGGCGACGAAGCCGTTGGCCACGAGCCACACGACGCGCTGGGAGATCACGGTCGTCTTGCCCGATCCGGCACCCGCGGTGACCTTCATCGACAGTGCCGGATCGGCTTCGATGATCTCCCGCTGCTCAGGGCTCGGCCCGAAGGCCCGGGCGGGATCGGCGGCGGTGAGGCGGGCGAGGTCGTCGGCGCTGAATCTCATCAGTCGTCCTCCAGCATGTGCGGCCCGATCGCCGGGCACGAGGAGCGGACAGGGCAGGACTGGCACTTCGGCGGGTCGACTCGAGCCGGGAAGTGGGCGGCACGCATCCCCTCCGAGACCTCCCCGATGAGCGCCCGGGCCCACTGCGGATCCTCGTCGGCGCTCACCGCATCCTGGCGCCGTGCCGTCCCGGCGGTGCGGCGGAGGAAGACGAGTTCGGCACCCGCCGAGCGGGCATCGACACTCGATCCGTCGGGGAGTTCGAGGACTCCGGAGTCGACGGCCTCCTGATAGACGCCGAGCTGCGGGTGTCTGGGCATATCGGCGCCGGCGGGCACGGCCTTGCCGGTCTTGAAGTCGACGATCCGGACGCCGCCGGCGACCTCTTCGACACGGTCGAGTCGGCCTGTGACCTTCCATTCCTGTCCGCGGTCGTCGACACCGGTCGCATAGACGCGGGCTTCGACGCCGAGGACGTCGCCGGGTGAGTTCTCGATGTACTCGCCGAGGCGGTCGACCATGGCCATGGCCGTGGCGTGCTCACGTTCGCGCTCCCAGTCGGTGTCGAACTCGAGGGCCGCGAACTCACGGTCGACGAACTCTCGGATCTGCGACGTCGGCCCCTCGGGGTGGTGTTCGGCCGCGGCATGGAGGATGGTGCCGATGCTCTGTGCGGTCGTCGCCCCGCGGTCGCCTCCGTGGCGGGTGAGGAACCACCGCAGGGAGCAGTCGGAGAACGTCTCGACCTGCGAGGGCGAGATCGCCACGGTGTCCTCGGCGTCGAAGAGCGGGGTGAAGGAGGTGAGGTCCTCGGCCTCCCGCCATGCCTCGGGACCCAGCATCTGCGCATCGGCGCCCGCCAGTGCCGCCGCGAGCCGGGCCCACTCGATGGTCTCTGCATCAGGGTCGCCGTCGCTCTCCCGTGCGGCGGTGAGCAGGTGTGCCCGGGACAGGGCGGCGATCTCCTCGAGCCCGAGCGGGGGCAGTTCGTCCTCATCGGTGATCGCGTACCCGTCGCCGGCGGCCGTGCCCTGCCGGGTGGCTGCGGCGATGACGTCGAAGAACGCCGAGGGCGAGGACTCCGAATCCGACAGTGCGGTGACGATGACGCGGTGGGAGGCTCGGGTGAGCGCGGTGTAGAAGAGCTCGGCCTCCTCCCGGAGGTTCGTGCGCTTCGCGTAGGCGTGGTAGCCGGGGTCGACGGTGACCGGATCCTTGCCCGCGAGGACCGCGACGAGGTCGCTGAGACCGAGCATGCCGCCGCGCAGCTTCGGGTTCGGCCACACTCCTTCGTCGACCTCGGCGATGATGACGAGCGGAACGCGCACGTGCGCGAGGGAGGCAGGCGTCCCGACTCGGACGTGGTCGGCGAACCCCGCGGTCCTGGCCAGAGAGTCCTGGGCGATGTCCTGTTCGGCGACGATGCCGGCGAACGAGCGGGCGGTGAACCCGCCACGGTCGGAGATCTTCTCGGCGAGGGTGAAGAGGCGGAGCACGGAGTCGAGGTGTGCGCCCGCCTGGCCGTCGGGATCGCGCAGCGCCTCGGACTGCCAGCGTTCGGACACGCCCGCGGCCTCCCAGATCGCCCACAGCGCGGTGTGCGGATCCGCATCGGCATTCTCCCCAGCCGCCCTGAGCATCCGCGAGAGCGTGTCGAGGCCGGGGATCTCCGGGGCGAGTTCGTCGCTGCGCAGGGCCAAGGCGAGCGAGGCAGTGCTGTCGGCGGCGGGGAACCGGGTGCGGACGAGGCGCCGGAAGCGGCGGATCGCCACGGAGTCGAGGCGGACGTAGACGCTGCCGGCCAGTGTCAGCGCCGCCGTCGTCAGCGTCTCGTCGTCGCTGAGCCCCGGGGCGACGGTGAGCAGTTCGAGCAGGGGCGCGGTCGCCGGGTCGACGTTGAGCGGTTGGACGATCGTCGCCGTGGGAGTGCCCGCCGCCTGCAGCTCTCCGGCCATCACCCGCGCCGTCGAGGCGTTGCGGCAGATGACGGCGACGTCGGAGTGCGCGCTGCCGTCCGCGACGAACTCGGCGATGCGCCGGGCCAGGTAGCGGTGCTCGGACGCCGCGCTCGCGAACACGTGCGCTTCGACCGGCGGATCGGCCGGCACGCTCAAGCCCACACCGGCGGCGTCCCGAGCATCCGCACCCGCACCGACGCCGGACCCGTCCGCACCCGCCGGCCGCGGAGTCTCCCCCGGCCCGGGTTCCGGACCCGGCTCGGCAGTGGTGCCCGCAGCGTCACCGCTCGAGGCCGTGTCCGTGCCGGCACCCGGCCGGGGCATGTGCCCGAGCCCCCACCGGGTGGTGATGCGGGCGCCGAAATCGTCGCAGATCGCGGTCAGCGCCGCCTCGGCGCCGTACGGGTCCTCGAGCACGACCGTCGTGAAGTCGGCCGCGGCCGCCGCGCGGTCGAGGACCGATGCGTCGGCACCGTGGAAGCGGCCGGTGACGGTCTCGGGCGCGCCGAAGAGCGCGAGCGCGGACCCGCGCAGCCGCAGCTGCTCGAGCAGACCCCAGCTCGCGGCGGGGAAGTCCTGCACCCCGTCGGCGAGGACGATGGAGGGCACCCGGTCGGGAGCGAACGACCACGGCCTGCCCGCGGTCACCTCGGCGGGTTCGCGGAGGACTTCGAACGCCGAGCGGGCGAGCACGGTCGCCGAATCGATCCCCCCGTACCCGGGCATGCTCATGATCCCGAGGTACTCCTCGAGGATGCGGGAGAGCGCCGCCCAGCGGGGGTCGGGACGGACCGCGAGGACCCGGTCCAGGGCGCTCAGCCCGGCATCGAAGACGTACTCCCCGTCCCGGGTCGGTGCGGGGGTGCGCACACCGAAGTCGAACTCCATGACCCGGTTGAGGGCGTCGCGGATCTCGGTGCGGAAGGCGGAGGTGGCCCGCACCTCGGCGGTGATGTCGGTCGGCCATGCGGGCATCCGACCGCGGCCGGCCTCATGACCGGCGAGGAGGTCGGCGAGGAAGACGTCCTGGTCGGCACCGGAGACGAACTCGAGGTCCTCCCCCGTCCGCGTCGCATGGGCGGCGCGGACGATCCCATAGGCGAAGGAGGAGATGCTCCGGGCAGGCGCGGCGCGCAGGACGGCCTCCCGCGGGACGGGCAGGGTGTTGCGCAGGACGTCGGCGTGGTCGCGGTCAGGGCTGAGGACGAGGACCGAAGAGGGATCGATCGACGTGACGAGGCGTCCGTAGACGTCGGCGAGCAGCGACGTCTTGCCCGTCCCCGGCCTGCCGATGACGGCAAGGGACCCCTGTCTGAGCAGGGAGCCGGTGAGCGTCGAGGTGAGATCGTCCATATCCGTATTCCATCATGCGGGGCTGACACGACGATCCGACCCGGTCGGCGACGCGACTTCGCGTAGCATTGGAGAATGCCGAGTCCGCAGCAGAGAATGCCCCGTGAACAGCGACGCGACCAGTTGGTCGGAGTCGCGCGTGCGGTCTTCGCCGGCCGCGGCTACCGCACGACGTCGATGGACACGATCGCCGAGGAGGCCGGCGTGTCCAAACCCGTCCTCTACCAGCACTTCGCCTCGAAGCAGGACCTCTACCTTGCGCTCATCGACGATTCAGCCGGCCACCTCGCCGGTCGGGTCGAGCAGGCGCTCAACTCGACGACCGACCCGCACGAGCGGATCCGCGCGACCTACCGCGCCTACTTCGACTTCGCGATCTCCCACCGCGAGGAGTTCGTCATCCTCTTCAACTCCGACGTCTACGAGCCGGCAGCCCAGGAGCGGGTGCGGGCGATGCGCGAGGGCACCGTGGCCCGCATCGTCTCCGCCCTGCAGAGCTTCACCGACCTCGACGACGCCGAGGCGGACCTCCTCTGCCGCACCCTCATCGGCACCGCAGAGGTCGTCATCAAGCAGATCGAGTCGACCCAGGAGATCGACATCGCCGCCGCTGTCGACCTGCTCACCCAGATGAGCTGGGGCGGGCTGAGCTCATTCGCCACGACCGTCCGGTGAGACGGGCCCGACTCTCCCGCCCGCCGAGGCGGGTGGATCCGGGGGTGCCGTTCGCCGAGGCGGCACGGCCCCCGTTCGCTGAGAGCCGAGCGTGGGCGGGAAGAGCGGGCGCAGCCCGGACGTTAAGCTGAGCACGACCACCATCGCCACAAGGAGAACCATGGAAATCAAGATCGGCGTCCGCCAGTCCCAGCGCGAGATCGTCCTCGACACGGACGAATCCGCCACCGACCTCGCCAAGCGCATCCAGGAGGCCGTCGAGTCAGAGGCGCTCCTCACCTTCACCGACACGAAGGGCCGTCAGGTCTTCGTCCCCTCGACCGCGCTCGGCTACGTCGAGCTCGGCACCGAGGCGACCCGCCGCGTCGGCTTCGGCGCCGCCTGAGCGGACACACGCGCACAGACGCAACGAGGCGGGGCCCGGTCAGGATGACCGGGCCCCGCCTCTGTCTTCAGGGCATCGGATCGAGGGCACCAGACTGAGGGCACCAGCTCTGCGTCCGGGCCCGCTGCGCTGTGTCGCGAGACGCCTTCCCGCAGCCTCGGCGAGGGGACGGAATCGAGGAAGCGGTCACGACCGCTAAGTGGGGTCGACCACCTCGGCGAGGGGTTCCCCGCACCGGCAGACCAACCGCCGCGCCGGAGCCTGTCGAACCCCTACGCAACGAGGCCGAGGGCCGACATCCGGCGCGAATGGTTCGCGGTGACGGCGGGGATCGCCTCGACGATGACGGCCTCGTCGATGCCGAGGACCGGGTCGGTGAGCATCTGGCGGGCACGGCCGAGGGTCTCGGCGACGAGTTTGCGACCCCAGAGGGCGAGCCGCGAGGCGAGCTGGGTGTCCTCGGCGACGTCGGCGGTCAGCCGATTGCGGACGTAGTCAGCGGCACGTGTATCATCGAGAACAGCAATTGCCAGGCTGTGCCCGGGCTCATCGAGCTTGTCGGCCGCCATGCGATAGAAGTCGTTCATGATCCCGTCGAAGACGAAGCCCTTCATGAGGCTCTCGTACCAGTCACGGGGACGAGTCCTCTCAGCGAGCACCGAGAACGTCGGCTCGAAGAGCCGACAGAGCTCGATCACATCCTGGCCCGAGTCACTGATGCGCGCCGAGAGCTCTTCGAAGTGCGAGAATGAATGCGATGCCAACCGGGACAGAGTCACCGTGTCATCGAGTTCGGAGGCCGTGGACGCGTTCGTCGCCATTCTCTCGAAGGCGGTGAGCGCACCGTACGCGACCAGCGCGAGCGTTGCAGCATCAGTACTGGCCAGTGGGGCAGAATCGGGCATAGGTCAAGAGTACCGGTTCGCCACCATGACGAGCGCGAAGGCGCCAAAAGGAGTTTGAGACATGGCGGAGACAGACGCCGATTTCGCTGAGTTGGGGGTCTCCGGACCGATCGTGGCATCGCTCGCCGCTGCCGGCATCACCCATCCCTTCCCCATCCAGGCGATGACCCTGCCCGTCGCGCTCTCCGGCGCCGACATCATCGGGCAGGCGAAGACCGGCACGGGCAAGACCCTCGGCTTCGGCATCCCCCTGCTCCAGCGGGTCACGGGCAAGGACGAGCCCGGGGGTGAGACCGCCGAGGGAGACACGCGGCTGCCGCAGGCGCTCGTCGTCGTCCCCACGCGCGAGCTCGCCAAGCAGGTCGCCCAGGACCTCGTCACCGCGTCGAGCCAGCGCAGCATCGACGTCGTCACGATCTACGGCGGCAAGGAGTTCGAGCCCCAGATCAACGCGCTCAAGGCCGGCGTCGACGTCGTCGTCGGCACCCCCGGGCGCCTCCTCGACCTCTACGGCCGCAAGGTGCTCAGGCTCAACAAGGTCCGCACCGTCGTCCTCGATGAGGCCGACGAGATGCTCGACCTCGGCTTCCTCCCCGACGTCGAGCGCATCATCGCCGCCGTGCCCGCGAACCGGCAGACGATGCTCTTCTCCGCGACGATGCCCGGGGCCGTCATCACGCTCGCTCGCCGGTACATGAACCGACCCACCCACATCCGGGCGCATGACAACGAAGACCTCTCGCTCACCGGCAAGAACACGACGCAGTACGTCTACCGCGCGCACGCGATGGACAAGAGCGAACTCGTCGCCCGCCTCCTTCAGGCCGAAGGCCGGGGCCGGACCATCATCTTCACCCGCACGAAGCGCACCGCCGACAAGCTCGCCGCGGAGCTGTCCGACCGCGGGTTCGCCGTCCGCGCGCTGCACGGCGACCTCGGTCAGGCGCAGCGGGAGAAGGCGCTGAAGTCCTTCCGCGACGGCACCGTCGACGTCCTCGTCGCCACCGATGTCGCCGCCCGCGGCATCGACATCGACGACGTCACCCATGTCGTGAACTTCCAGTCGCCCGAGGACGAGAAGACCTACGTCCACCGGATCGGACGCACCGGTCGCGCCGGCAACTCCGGCGTCGCCGTCACCCTCGTCGACTGGGACGACATGCCCCGCTGGCGCCTGATCAACAAGGCCCTCGACCTCGACCACGACGAACCCGCGGAGACGTACTCGACCTCGCCGCACTTCTTCACCGACCTCGGCATCCCCAAGGGGACGAAGGGCCGACTCCCCCACAAGCACGGAGAGAGCACGGACAACACCGGCGAGGAGAAGCGCTCACGGGGTCGTGGGTCGTCCGGTGGTCGCCGAGGCGGCGGTTCCGGCTCGTCCGATTCACACCGCGGCGGCTCGTCCGAAAGCCGTCGGGGCGGCTCCTCCGACTCCCGCCGAGGCGGCGACGGGGATTCGGAGGCTCCGCGCAAGCCGCGCCGCAATCGGGAGCGTCGCCGCACCCGCGGCGGCAAGCCGGTCGGCCGAGCCAGCAGGTCCGAGGCCTCGGACACGAACGCCGAGTAACGGCACCCGCGCTGTAGGACCCCAGCGCCGTGTGGACCGCCGCGCCGAAGGGCCCTGCGCCGTCGGCCCCTACGCCGTAAGGAGCCAGCGTCCCGCCTCGGCGAAGGGCGACCGATCACTCGTGCCCGCGGACAACGCCCCGCTGCGATCCACTCGCGGCGGGGCGTTGCGCCTGTGCATACGGCGCTCGCTCGAGCCGCGTCTGCCGCGCTCGCTCGAGCCGCGTCTGCCGCGCTCGCTCAAGCCGGACAGCACATATCGAAGCGAGGAACGTCTGCAAAGCGCGCTCCGGCTTGAGTGAGAGGACGCGGAAGCTGGCCGCGTTGCAAAGCGCACTCCGGCTTGAGTGAGCGGCCGCGGAGGCTGGCCGCGTCGCAAAGCGCGCTCCGGCTTGAGTGAGAGGCCGCGCGCGACCCGCCCCTCTCACCCTTGGATGAACTCGACTCCTCCGGGGCGGGCGGCGGCCCGGTCGAGGAGCTTCGCGAGCATGTGATCGGACGTCGAATGCTCGCCGAGGCGGTTGGGCTTTCCGGTGCCGTGGTAGTCCGAGGAGCCGGTGACGATGAGGTCGTTGTCGTGGGCGAGACGCCGCATGACCTCGCGTTCGTTCGGCGGGTTGTCCCGGTGGTCGACCTCGAGGCCGTCGAGACCGGCGGCGATGAACTCGCGCATCGCGGCATCGGAGACGACGAGCCCGCGCATCGCCGCCCTGGGGTGGGCGAAGACGGAGACCCCTCCCGCCTCGGCGATGAGGCGGATCGCGGTGATCGGGTCGATCGTCGGCAGGGTGACGTGGTACTTCCCGTGGCTGGAGAGGATCGAGGCGAACGCCTCCGACCGGGTCTCGACGATGCCGGCGGCGACGAGTGCGTCGGCGATGTGGGGGCGCCCGATCGTCGCATCCTCCCCGGCGACGGAGAGCACGGCGTCCATGTCGATCGGATAGTCCTCGGCGAGGCGGTCGATGATGAGGTGGGTGCGGTCGAGGCGCGAACGGCGCGTCTCCTCGACGACGCTGGCCAGGCCCGTGTCGTAGGGGTCGTGGAGGTAGGAGAGCAGGTGGACGCTCACGCCTTCGTGGCGGCAGGAGATCTCCATCCCGCGGACGAGGCCGAGTCCGTACACGCGGGCGGCCTCCTCGGCGGGGGCCCATCCGGCGGTGGTGTCATGATCGGTGATGCCGACGACGTCGATGCCTTCCATCGAGGCTTCGGAAACGAGTTCGGACGGGCTCTGTGTCCCGTCCGAGAACGCCGTGTGCGCATGGAGATCGATGACCATGAGCCCCAGTCTATCGACTTCCCGAGCCGGTGCTGCTCCGCGCCTGAAGGCCGGCGCCGCCCCCGTGCCTAGAATGGAGGCATGACTGAGCACAGCGCCACCAGCACTGATACCGACCAGCCTCTGACCGACCGCGTCAACAACCGCTCGCACCGTCCGAACTCCCGCGCCTTCCGGGATTTCGTCGCCTCCGGCTGGGACCGCACCCCGCTCGACGCCGACGCCCTCGCCGCCGCCGGATTCACGCCTGAGCGCCGCGCCAAGGTCTCCGCCGCGTTCCCCGGTGAGCGCCTCGTCATCCCCGCCGGTTCGCTCAAGGTCCGCTCGAACGACACCGACTACCGGTTCCGTGCCCACTCCGCGTTCATCCACCTCACCGGGCTCGAGACCGACTCCGAGCCCGATGCCGTCCTCGTCTTCGAACCCGAGGGCGACGAGCACAGCGTCACCCTCTACTTCCGCCCCCGCGCCGGTGCCGACACCGAGGAGTTCTTCTCCGACGCCCGCTACGGCGAGTACTGGGTGGGACCGCGCGCCGACCTCGAGGCGATGCGGACGATGACCGGGATCGCCACCGAATCCTCGGCGACCGTCGACGATGCGATCACGAAGGACCTCGGTGCCATCTCCGTGCGCCTCCTGCGCTCGGCCGACACTCGCATCGACTCCGTCATCGACACCGCCCGCACCCAGGTCCAGGCCGACCTCGAGACCTCCGAGGCCGGGGATGCGGAGCTCGCGCAGATGCTCTCGGAGCTGCGCCTGATCAAGGATGACCACGAGATCGACCAGATGCGCGAGGCCGTCGCGATCACCCGCGCCGGCTTCGACAACGTCGTCGCCTCCCTGCCGGCCGCCGTCGCCCACCGCCGCGGTGAGCGGGTCATCGAGACCGCGTTCGAGACCGCCGCCCGCAGCGACGGCAACGGCATCGGCTACGACACGATCGCCGCCTCGGGCAACCATGCGTGCACCCTGCACTGGATCCGCAACGACGGAGTCGTCTCCGAGGGCGACCTCGTCCTCGTCGACGCCGGTGCCGAAGCCGACTCCCTCTACACCGCCGACATCACCCGCACCCTGCCGGTGTCCGGCACCTTCACCGAGGTGCAGGCGAAGATCTACGACGCCGTGCTCGAGGCCTCCGACGCCGCCTTCGCCGTCGCCGCCGAGCACGTCGACCGCCCCGTACGCTTCCGCGAGGTCCACGAGGCCGCGATGAAGGTCATCGCCCACCGCCTCGAGGAGTTCGGCCTCCTGCCCGTGTCCGCCGAAGAGTCGCTCTCGCCCGAGGGCCAGCAGCACCGCCGGTGGATGGTCCACGGCACCAGCCACCACCTCGGCCTCGACGTCCACGACTGTGCGCAGGCCCGTGCGGAGATGTACCTCGACGCCGTCATCGAACCGGGCATGGTCTTTACGATCGAACCCGGTCTCTACTTCAAGGCCGACGACCTCCTCGTGCCCGAGGAGTTCCGCGGCATCGGCGTGCGCATCGAGGACGACGTCCTCGTCACCGCCGACGGAGTCGAAAACCTCTCCGCCGACTTCCCGCGCACCCGCGCCGAGGTGGAAGCCTGGGTCCAAGGACGATGACCCCGACCCGCGGGCGCGGCATCCTCGACGTGCCGGGGCTCGCCCTCGGACACGCCGGGACGCTCACCCGCGACCGGCTCACCGGGGTCAGCGTCGTCCTCCCGCCCGCGGGCTCGACCGTCGGCGTCGACGTCCGGGGCGGGGGCCCGGCCACCCATGAGACCGACGTCCTCTCCCCCACCGCGCACGGGTCCGCGGCCGATGCCCTCGTGCTCACGGGAGGGTCGGCGATCGGTCTGCGCTCCGTCGCGGGGGTCTCCGATGCCCTCGCCGAGGCGGGGCGCGGCTTCCCCGCACCACGCCTGCCGGGCACCGTCATTCCGCTCGTCCCCGCCGCAGCGATCTTCGACCTCGGCCGCGGGGCCGGCCCGGTCGCCCCGCCGACGGCTGCCGAGGGCGCTGCCGCGGCCCAGGCTGCGCTCGCTGCCCTCACCGAGGAGGCGCCGACGACCCCGGTCAGGGGCAGCGTCGGTGTCGGCATCGGTGCCCGCGCCGGCGTTCAGACCCTGCGCAGCTCGCTCGGTTCGGTGAGCATCCGGCTGTCTGCCGGGTACACGGTCTCCGCCCTCGTCGTCGCGAATCCCTTCGGGACGATCGGCACCGAAGCGGGGACCCTGTGGGCCGGTCCCCTGCTCGAGGCCGTCGGCTGGGATCTGCCGCCGCTGCCGAGCCTGCCCGTCCCCGATCTCGAGGCGCCCCTCTCGGCGCAGAACACGACGTTGGCGATCATCGCCACGGACGCCCGACTCGACCGCGCCCAGGTCACAGCGCTTGCGGCCGGCGGCCACCCCGGCATCGCTCGTGCGGTGCGTCCCTCCCACACCCTCATCGACGGGGACACCGTCTTCGCCGTCGCCACCGGTGCCCGGGCGCTGCCTGAGGACCCCGCCGAGGCGCTGCCCGCGGTCGTCGAGATCACCGCGGCCGCCGCCGACGCCGTCACCCTCGCCGTCCTCGACGCTCTCACGAGTGCCTCCCCGCTCGCCCCGGCGTGGGAGCAGCCGCCGACTCTCGTCGACATCGCCCCGGACTTCACGGCGGCGTTCGCGGACCTCCCATAGCAGCCCCGCCGGGGCCGCTCGGCCGGCGGGCATCGGCCCAGGGGCGCACTGCCTGTCCGACCGACCGTCGGCCGACCTCCTCGGCGACCGCCCGCTGCCGCTTCCAAACCGCCGGTGCAGTCGTCGGACCTTCACCCGGGCCGCCTCGCCGAGGAGGATCGAGTTCGACATCGGGCCCAGAATCGACCCGGATCCTCCTCAGGGACACGAGCCGCGCCTCCGGAACGGTTGACACCCGACCGCAACGCTGCCGCCTCCAAACCGCCGGTGCAGTCGTCGGTCCTTCACCCGGGCCGCCTCGGCGAGGAGGATCGAGTTCGACATCGGGCCCAGAATCGACTCGGATCCTCCTCAGGGACACGCGCTGTGCGCCCGCAGGGTTGCTGCGCGCCCGCAGAGTTGTGTGACCGTCGGATTGCCGCGAGGCCCCGGGGTGCTGGAGCGCGGACGTGGGACGTGCTTCGTGCAGACCTCGTCCAGGGTCGAGCGAGCGACAAGAGGACTTGGCGCAGAGAACGTGATGCGGACGACGCTGAGCGGTGCCGGGTCACGAAGTAGGCTTGGGTCCATGAGTGGCTCCTCGAAACGCGTCTTCGTCGCCCGCCTCATCTCCGCTCCGGTCTTCGACCCGCTCGGGGATCAGGTGGGTCGTGTCCGCGACGTCGTCGTCGTCTACCGCACGACGATGCGCCAGTTCCCGCGCGTCATCGGCCTCGTCGTCGAGGTCCCCGGACGCCGCCGCGTCTTCGTCCCCATGGGCCGGGTCACCTCGATCGACGCCGGGCAGGTCATCACCACGGGACTGGTGAACATGCGCCGGTTCGAACAGCGCCGCTCGGAGACGCTCGTCGTCAACGACCTCCTCGACCGTCGTCTGCGCCTGCGCGAGGACGACTCCCCCGTCCAGATCGAGGACGTCGGCATCGAGCAGCAGGTCAACCGCGACTGGGAGGTCACCCGTCTCTTCGTCCGTCGCGTCCAGGAGCGCACGGCCTTCTCCGCCTTCCGCCGCCGCGGCGAGACGATGCAGATCTCGTGGTCCGATGCCGACCACCCCGCCGACTCCGCCCAGGACCAGGAGGCCACCCAGCTCATCGCGGCCTACCAGGACACGAAGCCCGCCGACCTCGCCGACGTCCTCTTCGAGATGACCCCCGAACGCCGCCTCCAGGTCGCCCGGGCCCTCGACGACGAACGCCTCGCCGACGTCATCGAGGAGCTGCCGGATGAGACGCAGGTCGAGCTCCTCTCCGCCCTCGACACCGAACGCGCGGTCACCGTGCTCGAGGAGATGGAGCCCGACGACGCCGCCGACCTCCTCGGCGAGCTCACCGACGAACAGGCCGAGCAGTTCCTCACGCTCATGGAACCCGACGACGCCGAGGACGTCCGCACCCTCCTCTCCTACGACGAGCACACCGCCGGCGGCCTGATGACGACCGAACCGGTCATCCTCACCCCGGAGACGACCGTCGCCGAGGCGCTCGCCCACGTCCGTCGGGAGGACCTCCCACCCGCACTCGCCGCCGCCGTCTTCATCTGCCGCCAGCCCATCGAGACCCCGACGGGCAGGTACCTCGGCCTCGTCCACATCCAGGAGATGCTGCGCCATCCCCCGCACGAGGCGGTCGGGATCATGCTCGACACCGAAGTCGATCCGATGCCCCCGGACACGTCGCTGGCCGAGGTGACGAAGTTCCTCGCGGCGTACAATCTGGTGTCGGTGCCGATCACCGACGACAACGACCGACTCATCGGCGTCGTCACCGTCGACGACGTCCTCGACGAACTGCTGCCCGAGGACTGGCGCACGACCGGCCGCGATGACCACAGGAGGGGGTAACCATGCCGACCGACGACTTCGACGTCCCCCGCTCGTCCAAACGCAAGCTGCCCCGGTTCGCGATCTCCCCGGAGACCTTCGGTCGCGGCGCCGAGGCGTTCGCGAGGTTCATGGGCACCCCGGCGTTCCTCGTCGGGATGACGGTCTTCTGCGCCGTGTGGCTGATGTGGAACACGCTGCTACCCGAATCGGTCCAGTTCGATCCGCGCTCGCTCAACTTCACCCTGCTCACGCTCATCCTCTCCCTGCAGGCCTCGTACGCGGCCCCGCTCATCCTCCTCGCCGAGAACCGCAGCGCCGACCGCGACCGCGTCGAGTTCGAACACGACCGGCAGCGGGCCGAACGCAACCTCGCCGACACCGAGTACCTCGCCCGTGAGGTCGCCGCCCTGCGCATCGCGATGCGCGAGGTCGCGACCCGCGACTTCATCCGCTCCGAGCTCAAGGATCTGCTCAAGGAGCTCGAGGACGAACGCTCAGAGAGCGGGAAGGACGAGCAGGTAGGGTCGAAGTCTCGAGACAGGAAGGGACAGGGATGAGACGAACGAGCCCGACCGACGAAGCCGTGCGGCAGGCGCTGGCGACGGTCATCGATCCCGAGATCCGGCGCAGCATCGTCGAGCTCGACATGGTCGAGGATGTCACCATCGACGGCGGCAGGGTCACCGTCACCGTGCTGCTCACGATCGCCGGCTGCCCGCTCAAGGACACCATCACCCGAGACACCGAGGCGGCGCTTGCCAAGGTCGACGGCGTCACCGAGGTGGTCGTCAGGCTCGGCACGATGTCGCCCGAGCAGCGCACGGCGATGCGTGAGAAGCTCCAGGGTCCCGGCGGAAGCCGCGAGGTCCCCTTCGCCAAACCCGATTCGCTGACGAAGGTCTATGCGATCGCCTCAGGCAAGGGCGGGGTCGGGAAGTCCTCGGTGACAGCGAACCTCGCCGCGGCACTTGCGAAGCAGGGCCTGCGCGTCGGTCTCGTCGACGCCGACATCTACGGGTTCTCCATCCCCACGATGTTCGGCCTCTCCGGTCAGCCGACCCGCGTCGACGAGATGATCATCCCGCAGGTAGCCCACGGGGTGAAAGTGATGAGCATCGGCATGTTCGTCCCCGGCAACCAGGCCGTCGTGTGGCGGGGCCCGATGCTCCACCGCGCCCTGCAGCAGTTCCTCACCGACGTCTTCTGGGGTGACCTCGACGTCCTCCTCCTCGACCTGCCGCCCGGCACCGGCGACATCGCAATCTCCGTCGCGCAGCTGCTGCCGAACTCCGAGCTCCTCGTCGTCACCACCCCCCAGCAGGCCTCGGCTCAGGTCGCCGAGCGGGCCGGTGCCATCGCCACGCAGACCAAGCAGCCGATCGCCGGTGTCGTGGAGAACATGTCGTGGATGGAGATGCCCGACGGCACCCGGATGGAGGTCTTCGGCAGCGGCGGCGGTGCCACGGTCGCGGGGAACCTTGCGACCACCACCGGCACCGAGGTGGAACTGCTCACCCAGATCCCCCTCGACACCGCGGTGCGGGAGGGCTCGGACGCCGGGACCCCCGTTGTGCTCACCGACCCCGAGTCCCCGGCGGCGCAGGCGTTCACGACGCTCGCCACCCGGCTCGCGCAGCGCACCCGCGGTCTCTCCGGTCGCTCCCTGGGACTCAGCCCCGTCTGAACGAAGGCCTCCCACCGAAGAGCGGCAGCCGAAGCCCCGACCATCACGGTCGTCTCCCATCTCTGCAACGATCGGGCAACACTCGTGTGATCTGCGACCCGCGACGACGGGCGGACTCTCACTACAAGGCAGACGTCGTTCCAGGTCAGAGCCGTGGCAACGGTCCGAGAACGCAGGACTGTTCGGCGCAGCGCCCGGCCGTGCGCCCCCTAGACTGGATGTGCGGATTCCCGCCGACCATCTGCACTCTCTCCCCGCAAGGACCTCCATTTGACGCGCACTCCCCGACTGCTGTCCAGACTGACGGCGCTCACCGCAGCGTCGACCGCACTCGCCCTCCTCTCCGGATGCGTCGTCACCGGCACGACCCGCGGCGACGATGAGGCCTCGGATTCGGCGACCGTGGAGTCGCACCGGAAGAACGCCCGAGACAATCTCGCCGCCGTCGACGCGAGCCTGCGCAGCTACGCCGTCGTCGACGAGACCTCGACTCCGAAGCTCCACGCGCATCTCTTCGGCATCCCCGGCGCGGACTCACTCAACGAGGCGACCGAGCGAGCCGTCCTCGACAGCTTCGACGCCGCGGGTGCCTTCGCCGGTCGCAAGGCCTTCAGCCCCGTGCTCACCGACCCCTCCCTGCGCTGGGATCCCTCGGCATTCACGACAGCGACGACCGCCTCGGCGGGATCGACACCGAAGGACACCGACACCGGCGCGGACGTGGACATCAGCAATCGCGTCCTCGCCGCGGGCGGGATCTTCCTCCTCAGCGCCGTCGCCCGGACCGACGCTGCGGGACCCACGGCGAGCCCGAACGCGGGATCGACCCGGGTCTATCTCACCGACCTCTCCGCCGACACGACCGTCGACGCCGCCGAGCTCTTCACCGGCGACATCGAGGACTCCGCGATCTCCGTCGATGACTCGGGAGCGCTCCTGCTCGACGGAGAATCGGTGCGCGGCGACGAACTCACCGATCTCGGACTCCAGGTCGCCGACGCCCTCCACACTCCCCTCTCCCTGCCGCAGGGCACCGATGACCGCGATCCCGACTTCTCCTGTGCGCTGCTCCCGTGCGTGGCGCTGACCTATGACGACGGACCGGGCGAACCCGACGTCGAGGATCGCCTGCTCGCGGCCGCGAAGTCTGCGAAGGTCCGCCTCACGTATTTCCTCCTCGGCAAGAACGTCCGGCACAGTCCCGACGTCGTCCGGAGGATGGCCGAGGCCGGACACGAGGTCGGCAACCACTCCTTCGACCACCCGCAGATGTCGAAGAAGTCCCCCGAGACCGTGCGCAGGCAGGTCGAGGACACCGACGCGGACATCGAAGCCGCCGGCGGCGGAAAGCCGAACCTCGTCCGTCCGCCCTACGGGGCGCTGACGAAGGCGACGGCGAAGGCGCTCGGTCATCCGGCGATCATGTGGGACGTCGACACCGAGGACTGGCGCAGCAAGAACGCGGGGAAGGTCGTCGACGCAGTGAGGGCGCAGACGAAGCCGGGGTCGGTCGTCCTCATGCACTCGATCCACCCCTCGACCGTCGATGCCGCCCCGGACGTCTTCAGCACCGTCCTCGACCGCGGCTTCTACCCGGTGACGGTGAGCGAGCTCTTCGGCGACCAGCGGCTCGAGAAGGGTGCGGAGTACTTCTGCCGCGGATATGCGACGAAGCTGTGCTCGAACCCCGAACATCCCGAGGTGCGCAGGGACTGACCGGCACAGGTTGCACGCGCGGCGTGAATCAGGTGGCGTTGGCTGGTCCGGTGAGGTCGCGTCGGCGTCGGCGGGTCCGGTGAGGTCGCGGCGCGAGGCTCAGGTGGCGTCGGCTCTGGCGGAGCCGTGCAGAAAGTGACGCGAATTTCAGGTGGCGTCGGCGTCGAAGGGGGCCGGGGCCGAGCGGTCGCGCTTGGCGTACTGGGCCTGGAACCGTTCGATCGGCGACGGGGGCGCTGCCGCAGACGCCGACGTGTCCTCTGCCGTCGATGCGGCTGCTGCCGTACCTGCAGCCGCCGCCGGTGCGGCGCCGCTGCCTCCCTGCTCGCGGCGCTTGGCCTCGCGAATCGCCGAGTCCTCCTCGACGAGGGCCTCGCGGACGATGCGGCGGGGATCGTACTGGCGGGGGTCGAGCTTCTGCCAGTCGACGTCCTTGAAGTCGTCGCCGAAGTCCCGCTTGACGTTGTCCTTCGCGCCTTCGGCCATGCGGCGGAGCTGGCGGACGGTGTCCCGCAGCTTCTGCGCGTATTCGGGGAGGCGCTTGGGCCCGATCACCACGAGTGCGACGATCACAAGGATGACCATCTCGGTCCCATTGATGCCCATGAACATGATCTCCATTCTAACCTCCCCGCAGTAGGCTCCTCCCAGGTGGACTCACATGAAGGGAGGGTGAATGGACGACGTCGTCGTCGAGCGGGTGCTGCGCATCGTCGAGTTCGTCCCCTCTGGTCGCGTCGTCAGCTACGGCACCGTCGGCCTCGTCGCGCGCTGCTCGCCGCGCTATGTCGGACGGGTGATGAAGGAGTACGGGTCGAACGTCACATGGTGGCGGGTGATCAACGCTGCTGGGCGGCTGCCCGACCCGCTGCTCGGGCGCGCCCGGGAGAAGTGGGAGGACGAGGGCACCGCTCATCGTCATGACAAGGCGCTCACCTCGGCGTTCATCACTTTCGAGGAGCTCGACGCGCTATGGTCGGCACACGGCCGCGACCCGGGCGAGCGGTTAGACTGAGATACGGAACAGCAGCGGTTGAGGAGGGTCGATTGTCACGCGAGCATGCCGGTGATGTCACGTTCTCCGAGCAGTACAACGGACCGGATGCGCTCCTCGACGCAGCTCGCACCCTCTCCCACGAGTACGGGCTCACGCCTGTCTCACAGACGACCTCGTCGGCGCTCACGCTCATGGCGCGTCTGCTGCGCCCCGTCGCCGCAGTCGAGGTCGGCACCGGCACGGGAACGGCGACGCTCTCCCTGCTGCGGGGCATGCCCAACGCCGGCATCCTCACCTCGATCGACACGAACTCCACTGCTCAGGGCGCGGCCCGTGACCTCATCGACCTCGCGGGCATCCGCCCCGGCCGCCTGCGCCTGATGAGCGGTCGCGCCGAGGACGTCCTCGGCCGCCTCGCCCCGAGCGCCTACGACCTCGTCTTCCTCGACATCGACCCGGTCGGGCTCGAGCGGATGATCGAACCCGCGCTGCGCCTCCTCGACGCCCACGGACTCCTCGTCCTCCACCAGACGCTGCTCTCCGGCGCCGTCGCCGATCCCGTCGATCGCTCCCCACGGACGACCGCGGCGCGCACCCTGCTCAGCCGCCTCGGCGACCAGGAACGGCTCGACCGCGTCCTCCTGCCCATCGGAGAGGGCCTGCTCACGCTGCAGAAGACCTGGCAGTGACGCCGGGGCCGACCCCGCGGATGGCGAAGCGGCCCCGCGGATGACGAAATAGCCTCGCGGATGACGAAACCGCCCCGCAGATGACGAAGCGATTCTGTGAATGACGAAGCGGCAGAGACGAACGTCTCTGCCGCTGCGCGGTCCACTCGTACTCAGATGCCCAGCGTCTCCGCCAACGTGTCGTGGAGAGCCGTCGCCTCATCGGCGCTGAGTTCGATCACCAGTCGCCCGCCGCCCTCGACAGGAAGCCGCATCACCATGCCTCGGCCTTCTTTGGTCACTTCCAGAGGTCCGTCGCCGGTGCGGGGTTTCTGAGCTGCCATGTGGGCGCTTCCTTCCATCGATTGAACAGAGCCGATCCGTGCGGAACGGACCAACCGTATTGATCCGATTATTCCACGATCCTGTCCTCAGCGGGGACATCGCCGCGAAACGACCCGATCACGGCGGCAGATCCGAGGGCGGGGTGAAGTGCCAGAGGTATCCGACCCAGACGATCTGGAGGAGGATGAACGCGACGATCACCGCGACCCGGTAGCCGCGCGAACGGACGGCTGAGAGGGTGAGTGCGAGCGGGAAGAGCGGCAGGAGCAGGCGCAGCGTCGAGGTCTGCGGGGTGAAGAAGATGAGCAGGTAGATCCCGTACGCGAGGCAGAAGAGCTGCAGTGTCCTGCCCATCCGCGCCCCTGCCGGGGAGAGGATGAGGGCGACCATGCCGGCGACGACGCCGATGAGGAGGAGCGGCCCGAAGGGACCGACGAGGCTGTTGGCCTGGGCCAGCCACTGGACGAGGTAGGTCGACGTCCCGGTGTGCCAGGCCGCCTCGGTGTCGGTGTAGGCCGTCATCGACCCGGTGACGATCCACGCGTGGACGGGGTGGATGAGCGCGGCGGCGCACGAGAGCACACCGAGGGTCCACGATCGGATGACCTCGGAGGGCGGATACGGTTCGGTCCGACGGCGGAGGAAGCGGTCGATGAGGTGGAAGAGGAGGAAGAAGGAGAAGGCGACGCCGATCGGGCGCGAGAGGTCCATGAGGACGACGACGGGAAGGGCCATGAGGTAGCGGCGCTCGACGACGAGGAGGAGCGCGAGGGCCTGGAGGAGAAGGGTGAGCGACTCCGCGTACCCGGTGGAGAACACCGCGGCCGGCGGGAAGACCATGACGAAGGTGAGCGCCGTGAGCGCCTGCCCGGGTGGGACGAACTTCCGGAAGAGCGCGAGGACGACGATCGCGGCGAGGCCCGCGGCGACCGTGGACACGAGCGGAGAGATCACCTCGTAGCTCAGGCCGGTGAGGTCGGCGATCGCACTGACGATCGCCGGGTGGAGCGGATAGAACGCCCACGTGTTCTCTGCGACCCGCCCGGCCTCATCGACCGGCAGCACCGCCGGGTAGCCTTCGGTCGCGACGCGCGCATACCACGCGGAATCCCAGAAGTTGAGGAAGTCGCCGAGGGTCGTCTCGACCGGGCTCGAGGACCAGTATGCGGGATCCTGGCGACGGAGGACCGCGGCGAAGATCGCGATGCTCACGATCCGCGAGGCGATGTAGACGCTCAGCGCCTGCACCCAGAGCGGAAGGGTGAGGAAGACGACGCCTGCCCGGTGGAGGCGGGAGGAGTTGAAGAGCTCGGGGAGGATGGTGATGCCGGGGAGGTCTGGGGAGGTGCTCATCGCCTAGTTCTGCGCGGCTTCCAATTCGCTGATCCGCGTCCGCAGCCGACCGATCGCCTCATCGACCTCGTCCATCCGGTAGCCGCGCAGCGCCGGACGGAACCGCAGCTCGTCGACGTCTGCGAGGGTGAAACCCTCGGGCAGTGGGGCGGCGACGGCATCGGACTCCTCGGCGGCCTCGGCGGAGAAGAGATCGAAGGACGCGGCGAGGACGATGACGAGGACGAAGATCGCAGCGGCGACCCCGATGACAATCCACAATGGCATGAGGCCATCTTCGCATATCGGCCTGAGGTCTCAGCGGAGGCCGCGGACCGTATGCCTGGCCGGACCCTCCCCGGTGACGGCGAGCGTGACGGCCAGGGCGTCGGCGGTCGCGGTGACGTCGTGGGCGCGGATGATCGCCGCTCCCCTCTCCACGGCCAGCGCGGTCGCGGCGATCGTTCCGTGGAGCCGGTCGGCGGGTCCGACCTCGCCGATCGCCTCCCCGACGAAGTCCTTCCGGGAGATCGCGAGCAGCAC
Organism: Brevibacterium sp. K72; assembly: GCF_050562175.1. Taxonomy (NCBI): domain Bacteria; kingdom Bacillati; phylum Actinomycetota; class Actinomycetes; order Micrococcales; family Brevibacteriaceae; genus Brevibacterium; species Brevibacterium sp. K72. The sequence continues at coordinate 2,585,844 of NZ_CP191582.1, read as the reverse complement.
GGGGTAACCGGTCTCGGCGAAACGGCCGAGGTCGCGCAGCAGCCGCAGCGAATGGTAGGAGTTCTTGCCGAAGTCCGGCGTCGGGTCGATGACGATCCGGGTCGGGTCGACTCCGGCGGCCTCGGCAGCCGTGGCCAGGGCCACCACACCGCTCAGGGTCTCGTCGACGACGTCGGCGGCGGTGAGGCCGTAGCGGCTGCGGTGGGCGTCGGTGCGCGGGGACAGACCCCCGGTGTGCGAGCAGACGAGGCCGACGTCGAAGCGGGCCGCGACCTCGGCGACGAGCGGATCCGCACCGGCCCACGTGTCGTTGAGCAGGCCGGCACCGGCGGCGCAGACCGCCTCGGCGACCTCATGGCGCCACGTGTCGACGCTGATGAGGAGGTCAGGACGGCGCCGGATCACAGCCTCGACGACGGGGACGACGCGTTCGATCTCCTCGGCAACGGAGATCTCCCGACCCCGCCCCGCACGGACCCCGCCGATGTCGACGATCCGGGCACCCGCCTCGGCGGCGGCGTCGACGGCCCTCAGCGCCGCCTCGAGGGTCGCGGCGGACTCGTAGAACGAATCGGTCGACCGGTTGACCACAGCCATGATCACCGGGGCCCCGGCGCGGGCGTCGGTGAGCGCGAACCGCGTCGGGCGGGACTCGGCGCCGTCCTTCACTGCTCGGGGCCGGTGCCGTCGACGGGGGCGTCGGGGATCGTCCCGGGCGGACCGATCGTGGCCACGACCTCGTCGATGTCATCGGTGAGCGTGAAGAGGTCGAGGTCCTTCGGGGAGATCGTGCCCTCTCCGATCAGGGTGCTCGCCATCCAGTCGACGAGCCCCCGCCAGTAGCTCGTGCCGAAGAGGACGATGGGAAAGGACGTGACCTTGCCGGTCTGGACCATCGTGAACGCCTCGAAGAGCTCGTCGAGGGTGCCGAAGCCACCTGGCATGACGACGAATCCGCGGGAGTACTTGAGGAACATCGTCTTGCGGACGAAGAAGTACCGGAAGTTCACCCCGAGTTCGACGTGGTCGTTGAGCCCCGATTCGAAGGGCAGCTCGATGCCGAGTCCGATCGACACGCCCCCGGCCTCCGTGGCGCCGAGGTTGCCGGCCTCCATGATCCCCGGTCCCCCGCCGGTGATGATCGCATTCCCGTTCTCCGCGAGCCGCCGGGCGATCTCCCGCGCATCCTCGTACGCCTGGGTTCCGGCGCCGAGGCGGGCCGAGCCGAAGATCGAGACCGCCGGGCCCACCTCGGCGAGCGACCCGAAGCCCTCAACGAACTCCGCCTGGATGCGCATCACCCGCCACGGGTCCTCATGGACCCAGTTCGAGGGTCCCCGGGACTCGAGGAGGCGCTGATCGGTCGTCGTCGTCGGCACCTGGGAGCCGCGCAGGCGCAGCGGACCTTTGCTGTAGAAGGTCGCGTCGTCGGTGGTGTCGGCTGCGGGCTGGTCGGGGCTGGGCTGGTCGGGGCCGCTCTCGTCCGGGCTGGTCTCCACGGGCTCGCGCTCCTCGGTGCGGGTCGTCGGTGCGGGATCGGTGTCGTTCGCCATCGCGCTCATCCCTTCTCGAGGTAGTCGATGAGAGTCCGGGTCGCGTCCTCCACTTCCCGGACCCTGACATGTTCGTCTGACTTGTGGGCGTACAGCGGGTTGCCCGGACCGAAATTCACCGCCGGGACGCCGAGCGCACTGAACCGGGAGACGTCGGTCCATCCGAGCTTCGCCGACGGTTCCGCGCCGAGCGCGGCGAGGAAGTCCTGGGCGATGGGGCGGTCGAGTCCGGGGCGGGCGCCTTCGGCGGCGTCGGTGACGACGACGTCGAAGCCGGTGAAGAGCTCGCGGAGGAAGCCCTCGGCCTCGGCGGCGGACTTCGAGGGCGCGAAGCGGTAGTTGACGGAGATGCGGCACTCGTCGGGCACGACGTTGCCTGCCACTCCCCCGCTGATCGCCACCGCGGAGAGCGACTCCCGGTAGTCGAGGCCGTCGACGGTGACGGTCTCGGAGACGTGGTCGTCGAGGCGGGTGAGCACCTCGGCGGCGGCGTGGATCGCATTCACTCCCATGAACGCGCGGGCCGAGTGGGCGCGCACACCGGTGGTCGTGACGTCGACGCGGATCGTGCCGTTGCAGCCGCCCTCGACGCTCGCATTCGACGGTTCGCCGAGGATCGCGAAGTCCCCGGCCAGCCACTCGGGGTGGGTGCGGGCGACCCGGCCGAGGCCGTTGAGGGCGGCATCGACCTCCTCGTGGTCGTAGAAGACCCAGCTGACGTCGCGCGACGGGTTCCGCAGCGCCGAGGCGGCGGCGAGCTGCATCGCCACCCCCGCCTTCATATCGCAGGCGCCCCGGCCCCAGATGATCTCCTCACCGGCGGCCTGGTCACGTTCCGAGGCGCCGGACTCACGTGCGTCCTCCGTCGGTGCACCGCCCGCCGGGGCCTCGTCTTCCGGGGCACTGCTGTCGGTTCCGTTCTCAACTCCGGACTCACGGGACTCACCCACCTCACCGGTGAGCCGCCTCGGCGGGAGGTTGCCTTCGACGGGGACGGTGTCGAGGTGACCGGCGATGACGATGCGCTCCGGCCGGCCCAAGCCGGTGCGGGCGACGATCGTGTCGCCGTCGCGGAGGATCTCGAGATCGGGGCCGTCACCGGCGCTGATCGCCTCGAGGACGGTGACGACCGCCTCGGCGATCGCACCTTCGTTGCCGGAGACGGATTCGATCGCGCACAGCCGGCCAGTCAGCTCCGCGGGATCGTCGAGCGCGGAGAGCAGATACTGCCCGAGGTCGCCGTCGGGGACGAATGCGGCGGCGGTCTCAGCAGGTGGATGAGCAGTCATACGACTTAGCCTAGTACCGCGGTCACCGACTAGGCTGGCAGGCATGACACAACGCATCGTTTCCGCGCGTGGACTCGCCACGCTGCATGAGAAGACCGTCCTCTCCGTCTGGTACCCGGCCCTGAGCACGGGAGACGACCCTGCCGACGCCGAGGCGGCAGCGACCGCCCGCGCCGCCGACGACGGACTCGATGCGCTCACCGGAGAGGATCCCGCCCGCGGGACGACGACGTCCGTGGTGACGACGACGATCGACCTCGACGAGGCGCCCGCCTCGGCGGCCGATGTCTACCTCCGTCTCCACGCGCTCTCCCACCGCCTCGTCGTGCCCAACGATGTCAACCTCGACGGCATCTTCGGCCACATCGCCAACGTCGTGTGGACCTCGGCGGGCGCATGCTCGCCGGAGGACTTCGAGGCCACCCGAACGAGGCTGCTCGCCCGCGGCCCCGTCGCGGTCTTCGGCCTCGACAAGTTCCCGCGGATGACCGACTTCGTCATCCCCTCGGGTGTGCGCATCGGCGATGCCGACCGGGTCCGCCTCGGCGCGCACCTGGCCTCCGGGACGACGGTCATGCACGAGGGCTTCGTCAACTTCAACGCCGGCACCCTCGGCTCGGCGATGGTCGAGGGGCGCATCTCGCAGGGCGTCGTCGTCGGCGACGGCTCCGATGTCGGCGGCGGTGCCTCAATCATGGGCACGCTCTCCGGCGGCGGCACCCACCGCATCTCGATCGGCTCGGGCAGTCTGCTCGGTGCGAACTCGGGCGTGGGCATCTCGATCGGCGATGACTGCATCGTCGAGGCCGGCCTCTACCTCACCGCGGGTACCCGGGTCACGGTGCTGGGCGACGACGAGCGGGTCGTCAAGGCCTCCGAGCTCAGCGGCGCGAACAACATCCTCTTCCGCCGCAACTCGGTGACCGGTGCCGTCGAGGCACTGGCCCGCTCGGCCAAGGGCATCGAGCTCAACCCCGACCTCCACTGAGAGCTCGGCGAGGCGCGGGGTTCCGCATCCCACCCCCGCAGCAATAGAACTTCCCGCTGCACCGGGATGATTCGCGGCCAACGGTGCGATAAGGCGATTTCCGCCGAGGATACGCGGGTTCGCAGACCCCGCACCACAGCTGCCTTGAGGGCGCTCAGCAACCTGTCGTCAGGTTGCTGAGCGCCCTTCGGCTATCCAGCCCGGAGTCGTCATGCCCGAGAGGTTGCCGAGCGTTTTTCGGGTTGTTCGTTCGACCATCGCCTCAGCGAGCATTTGAGGACAGTTCTTCTACTGACGCAAGTGCGAAGCGTCTCAGCTACGGGCGGGATACATGCCGGGCGATCAAAGCTGCCATACGCACTCGGTCCAGGTCGTACGGCACAGGTAGATTGCTCGTCCTCTTGGTGAGTTTTCCTGCCGCTTCGTGGAGGATTCTCGCAGTGTCCTTTCGGAACCCGATGAGACCAGGAGACGAGAGCCCCCACGCTGTGTGCGGATGCTCCTCGCGGATCTCCATGAGCGAGTGGAGGTCTGCGAGGTCACGGTCAGACCGCAGTCCCCGTGCTTTCCAGCTATGGGCCTTCAACACGACTGCAGTCTCAAGCCCTGGTATCCGCGTTCGGTACTCGATCGTCGAACTGTCGAACAGGGTCGCGAATACTTCCAGGTCGAGGGGCGGCTGGTCAAGGGCGAATCCGAGTTCCGGAAGGGTATCGACCTGCCCGACCCCGGGCGCACACTCCGACCGGATGCCTTTCGAGCTTCCGCGGCGGGAGACCAGCAGGTTGACTTCGATATTCTGCTCGGAGTTCACAGCCTTCTTCAGGACGTTTCCGCCTGTTTGACTGAAATCCTGGGCGCAGAGACCATCCACTATGTCGCCGACGATTTCGATGTCGTCGACGGCTGCGTCGGCATCAATCGTGGATCGCAGGGTTGCGTTCGAGGTGGGATACACATGGAGAAGAAGTCTGACCATATGGCCGCCGATGATCCGGTACGGCGTGTCACCGTCGACAGCTTGGGCGACCGCCTGTTGCCCCATGTAGCCGAGCGAGTCCGCGTTGCTCGCGGCATGCGCCTCTATTCTGATGATTTCACTCATCATTGTCGCTCTACGACCACTTCTGCGATCTTGTCCGCAGCCGGTCCGCTGTCGACACTGCCGCTATGGAGAAGATCCCACATCACGATCAGCGGATCCGCCACCGGCAGTCCGCCGGTTTCACTGCTTGGTGGTCGGACCGACCCCAATCTGAGTATCGTCGGGTCGCGAGGCACATTGATGATGAGGGTCGCTTCGTCCAATGGTGCCGGAACAAATCCTCCCTCGGAGAGGTCGATGGGAGCGTCGGTGTAGATTCGACCAGTGGTCGGCAGTTTCCACGGAGCAATGACGTCTGCCGCGACATCGCCGCCGACCAAGATCGTCTGGTCCAAGAAATGGAAGATCTCTCTGGCCTGCGCGACCTGCTGAACAATCGGATCCAGACTGAACCACCCGAATTCCTGACCGCCGGGTCCGAGGTACTCATCAATCCACAGTCGCAGCAGTCCCTGGCGATCCATGGCATAGACGCCATCACCCGCATCGTCGACGAATGGTCCGAGCATCTTGAGCGCACTCGACACGGCCTGCTGGCTGACGCCGAGAACGTCCGCGATCGAAGATTGTCGCGCAGGAGCATCGTTGAGCAGCAGGTAGCGTATGAGAGCCCAGCGGGTCCACGCTGGACGCGCGCGCTTCGGTGTTTCGCTCCGGTGGTCCGTCGTAGCGGCTGTGTGCACCGAATAGGTGATCCCCGAATGGATGAGTCGTATCGGGGCAGTCGTGAGAATGTCGAGTTCTCCGGACTCCGCGCGTTCGATGATTCCCTCCGTCGCGGATTCGGCAACAAAGAGCACACCGCCGCTCCATTCGTGATGAGCCGTATAGCTGCGAACAGTATGAGCGTCCAGATGCGGCACCGCCGGTGCTGGCGATACTTCGAACCAGATTCCCTCAGGGCCGCGCACACGCCACGAGCCACGGTTGGCCCCGGCGGCGATTTCGAAGTCCAGTTCACGCAGAGCGCTGACTGCATCGACGACCATTGCACCCCTCACAACTTTCTACCCACGAAGTCGGTGAATACTTGTTGGACATACTCGCTATTCATATGCTAACAGGCGACCCGAGCTTCGGCCTCCGACCATCGACCCTGCGCCCCTAATCGGATGTTCACACGACACCTACCTCACCGTGGACCCACTGGAGACGATGATCGGCATACAGACGCACCACCGCCTCGGCGAGCGCATTCTGCATCCCACCCCCGCAGCGACAAAACCTCCAGTTGCACGGGGATGATTTGCGGCCAACGGTCCGATTCAGCGAGTTACGCCGCGGGTATAACGCTGCGGGCGCGAATTGCTGCCCGAGGTGCGGCGTGCAACTGCTGAATACGCGAGCAGCCCTCCGGGTGCTCAGCCACCGTTCGCAGGGTGGCCGAACGCCCGGAGGGCCGCTCGGGATGGAGACGCTCAGTGGTCGACGGTGCTCGCCAAGCTCAGCGGTCGCCGCCGCCGTTCAAGCTCAGCGATCGCCGGAGCTTCGCTCAGCGGTCGGTGATGTCCGTGTAGTCGCGGGACACGTCGCCGGTGTAGACCTGGCGCGGACGGCCGATGCGCGTCTCCGGGTCCTTGATCATCTCGCGCCACTGGGCGATCCAGCCCGGGAGGCGCCCGACGGCGAAGAGCACGGTGAACATGTTCGTCGGGAAGCCGAGCGCCTTGTAGATGAGGCCGGTGTAGAAGTCGACGTTGGGGTAGAGCTTGCGCTCGACGAAGTAGTCGTCGGCCAGCGCGATCTCCTCGAGCTGGACGGCGAGCTCGAGCAGCGGGTCGCCGCCGGAGCGGGCGAGGACCTCGTCGGCGGTCTTCTTGATGATCTTCGCGCGCGGGTCGTAGTTCTTGTACACCCGGTGGCCGAAGCCCATGAGGCGCACGCCCTCTTCCTTGTTCTTCACGCGCTCCATGAACTTCTTCGGACCGTCGTCGGAGGCCGCGATCGTCTGGAGCATCTCGAGCACCGCCGAGTTCGCGCCGCCGTGCAGCGGTCCCGCAAGCGCGTTCACGCCGGCGGAGATCGACTGGAAGAGGTTCGCCTGCGACGACCCGACGAGACGCACGGTCGCCGTCGAGCAGTTCTGCTCGTGATCGGCGTGGAGGATGAAGAGCTGGTCCATCGCCTTGACCGCGAGCGGGTCCGGCTCGTACGGCTCAGCGGGGACGCCGAAGTTCACGCGGAGGAAGTTCTCCACGAGGCTGCGCGAGTTGTCCGGGTGGATGACGGGAAGGCCCATGTTCTTCCGGTGCGCGAGAGCGGCGATCGTCGGCATCTTCGCGAGCAGCCGGAACGACGAGGTGTCGATCTGGTCCTCGTCAAAGACATCGAGGTCATCTTGGTAGAAAGTCGACAAAGCGGCGACCGCAGCTGCAACCATGGGCATCGGATGCGCATCGTAGGGGAACGCCCGGAAGAACCGACGCAGATCCTCGTGGACGATGGTGTGCTTGCGCAGACGCGCATCGAAGGCGTCGTACTGCTCCTGAGTGGGCAGCTCACCGTGGATGAGGAGGTAGCAGACTTCGACGAAGTTCGACTTCTCTGCCAGCTGTTCGATCGGGTAGCCCCGATACTGCAGCACCCCGGCATCACCGTCGATGTAGGTGATGGACGACGAGGTGGACGCGGTGTTGGCGAATCCCGGATCGTAGGTCACGGCTCCGGTGTCTTTGAGCAGGGAGCCGATGCGATATCCGTCGTTGCCTGCTGTCGCGGGCACTTCTGGCAGTGCCAGATCCGTCTCGGCAATCCTGAGATTCGCTTCGGTCGGCATATGTTCTCCTCACCGTCGACCCACCTCAAGAACTTCCTGAGGCGTCTTGCACAGTTCCCTCAAAGACTACCCACTTGCGGGGGAATCGAAAAATCACTGCGCCCTGTCTGTACTGCTCAGTAACAAGTGTCGGGCTCAGGGATCCGATGCGGGTGTGACGAATTCCGCACCACTCCTATGCACCTGGGCGCATCCCTCTCAGACCAGTCCCGATCCCGATCGGGATCATTCCCCGCCGAGGTGGGGCGACAGGTGTCCTTGCCCGTGACGATGGCAGCTTCTCCACCCGGGGCACGCGCCTCAACCGAGCCGCAGGCACCAAATACTGCTGAGCAATCGCCTGCCCGAGACGGCGCGCCTCAGGCGAGGAGCCGGTCCGCAGCCGCGGCGATCCGCTCGTCGGTGGCGGTGAGGGCGATGCGCACGTGCTGCGCTGCCGCGTCCCCGTAGAAGGCCCCGGGTCCGGCGATGATGCCGAGATCGGCGAGTGCCCCGATCGACTCCCAGCAGTCGACACCGGCGGTCGCCCAGAGGTAGAGTCCGGCCTCCGAGTGGTCGATGCGGAATCCGTAGGACTCGAGTGCCGGGCGCAGCCGATCCCGGCGGGCGCGGTAGCGCTCCTTCTGCTCGAGGACGTGTGCTGTGTCGGTGAGCCCGGCGATCATCGCCGCCTGGATCGGTGCCGGGACGATCATCCCCGCGTGCTTGCGCGTCCGAGTGAGATCGTCGATGAGCGCTGCGTCGCCGGCGACGAAGGCGGCACGGTAGCCTGCGAGGTTCGACTGCTTCGACATCGAGTAGACGCTGAGCACCCCGGAGTGGTCGCCGTCGGTGACCGAGAGGATGCTCGGAGCAGGCTCGTCGGAGGTCCAGTTGAGCAGGCCGTAGCACTCGTCGGAGGCGACGACGACTCCGGCCTCACGGGCACGGCGGACCACCTCGGCCAGCGTCTCGGAATCCTGGACCGCGCCGGTCGGGTTGCCGGGAGTGTTGAGCCAGAGCAGGCCGATGCCCGTCAGCGGAGCGCCGGCGACGATCTCGGAGGCGTCGAGGCGCACACAGTCGACCCCGGCGATCCTCGCCCCCATCTCGTACGTGGGGTACGCGGCGTGCGGGCAGGCCACGGACAGTCCGGCCTGCCGCAGGCCGAGGAGGGTGGGCAGCCACGCGACGAACTCCTTCGACCCGATGGTCGGCAGCACCTCGGCGGCCGGGTCGACGCTCACCCCGTGCCACGTCGCATACCACCCGGCGATCGCGGCACGCAGCTCATCGGTCCCGGCGGTCGTCGGATATCCGTGGGCGTCGCTCGCCGCGGCCAGCGCGTCCTCGATGACTGCGGGCGTCGGATCGACGGGGGTGCCGATCGAGAGGTCGCAGACCCCGCCGGGATGCTCGGCGGCGCGGGCCCGATACTCGGTGAGCTTGTCCCAGGGGTAGTCGGGCAGGTCGAGCCCGAGGCGAGGCGCCACCGCCTCAGCCGTTCTGCGGCGGGAGGACGGAGATGATCGCGTGGTCCTTGCCGGTGTTGCCGAGCTTCGCAGCGCCGCCCGGGGAGCCGATGTCGTCGAAGAACTCGACGTTGGCCTTGTAGTACTCCGACCACTCCTCGGGGACGTCGTCCTCGTAGTAGATGGCCTCGACGGGGCACACCGGCTCACAGGCACCGCAGTCGACGCACTCGTCGGGGTGGATGTAGAGGCTCCGCTCCCCCTCGTAGATGCAGTCGACCGGACACTCGTCGATGCAGGCCTTGTCCTTCACGTCGACGCAGGGCTGGGCGATGATGTACGTCACGGGTTGTGCTCCTCGGGAGACTCAGCTGATCTATGATCTCCACCATACGCCTTGAACGCGTCCCCAGTCTCCCACCGTGACACGTGATCCTCGTTGCATTGGTCACGCCTCCCCCGCGGCCGAGCCCACCTGCTCTAATGTGGTCTGGGACAGCGGAATCGGAAGGAGCGGTGTGGACGAGCTCTCGCCAGGCAGACGAGTGGTGGTGCGCTATGCGCTCACCCCGGGTGACACGCATGCGACCTCCGATGCCCTCGGTGTCGTCAGCTCCGTCGACGAGTCCGGCGTCGTCATCGACACGAAGCGCGGTCCCGTGCGGATCGAGCGCGGCCTCATCCTCCTCGTCCACGAGGTCCCGCCGGCCCCGACCCGGTCGGGTCGCACCCATGAGATCGTCTCCGCAGTCGACCTCCGTCGCATCTCCGCGGCGGCGTGGCTGCCGTCCGACGTCTCGTGGCTCCACGCGGACAATCTCCGCAACGAGTCGAGCGATTCCCCCGCCGAGGTGGGGCTGCTCCAGAAGGGCTGGCTCCTGCGCAGCTCCGAATCGACCACCCGCCGCGCCAACAGCGCCCTGCCCGTGACCGAGTCCGGGCTGGGCTGGTCCGAGACGCTCGACGCGGTCGAGGCGTGGTACGCCGCCCGCGAGCGGCCCGCGGTCGTCCAGATCTACTCGGCCGACGATTCGACGACCCTGGCCCCGGAGTGCGAGGGTCTCGGGCCGCTCCTGTCCGAGCGGGGATACTCCCCGTCAGAGACCGTGTACCTCCTCACCGGTGCCACCGCCGAGGCGGCCGCCGGTGCCGGTGCCCCCGCCGAGGCGGCCGCCCCCGGTTTGTCCATCGACGTCACCGAGACGCCGAGTGACCTCCACTTCGCTGCCTGGACGAGTGAGCGCGACCCCGGTTCGATCGACGCCTTCCGGGCGCTCATCGAGACCGATGACCCATGCCAGTTCGTCACCGCGTGGGCTCAGCATCCCGACGGCTCGCGGACGATGGTCGCGACGTGCCGAGTCGTCGAACGGAGCAAGTGGGGCGTCATCACCAACCTCGTCACCCGCCCCGACCTGCGTCGGCGCGGAGCCGGACGCTCGGTCGCACGGGCTGCCGCAGCCCTGCTCGCCCAGCGCGGAGTCCGCTCCTACCTCGTCGACGTCGAAGCGGCCAACGAGGCGTCGCTCGGGCTCTTCACGTCGCTGGGCGCGAGCGTGCGCCACCGGTGCTGGTACGCGAAGCAGGCCTGAGCCTGTCCGTGCAGCAGAGCTACTTGCACTCGACCTTGTTGACCGGTCGGTAGGTCGTGACGAAGGAGTCCTTCGTCTCCCGTCCGGTCGCGATCTCCTTCATCGTCCGCGTGATCTTGATCGACCAGCCCTCGCGCGGTGACTGCGGGGTGCACGACGGACCGGACTCGGTCACCGTCGCCGGCGAGGTGAAGGCGTACCGGCCCGAAGAGTCGGCTTCGACGTCGTAGTACTTGACTCCGTAGACCTTCGCGTAGACCTTTCCGCCCGAGAGGTACATGTCGAGGACGACGGGGGTCTTCTGGTTGTTCGTGAACTTGAGGTCGATCGAGGTGTAGTCGAGCGTCGTCTCCCGGCCCTCCGGGTAGCGGGAGATGTAGCGCGAATGCGCCTGATGCTCGTTGAGTTCGAAGCCGGCGAAGAACGCGGCGTTGAACAGGGTCGTCGACACCTGCGAGACTCCTCCGCCGAAGTCCTCCTTCATCTGCCCTTCGGAGATGACGCCTGCGGGCTTGTAGCCGTTGGCCGCGGTCCGCGGGCCGAGCGTCTCATTGAGGGAGAACTGCTCGCCGGGCTGAAGGACCGTGCCCGAGACCTCTTTCGAGGCGACGCGGAGGTTGTTGTCGCGGTTGGGATCGGACTTGTACGGGGTGGAGAACTCCGAGACGGTCTGCGAGACGTCGACCTTCTTCGCGTCCTCGGTCGTGAACTCCGGTTCGACGGAGGCCAGGGTCACCTCGGCGGCTGCGGTGTCGCCGTTGATCGCATCGGTCACGGCCTTCGAGAGGTCGTCGGGCTTGATGCCGATGCCGGGTTCGGAGTCGACGACCTGCGGCTTGCCGTCGACGACCTTGAAGGTCGCGTCCTTGGCGGGACGTCCGATCTCCTCGTTCTCGTCGAGTGCCCGCTTCTGCAGCTTCTCGGCGTCGAACTTCGGCACGAGCTTCGAGTCCTTCGCCTCGAAGCTCAGGGTCTTCGCGATCGTCGTCGGCGAGATCGTCAGGTCCCCGCCCTTGACGTCGGAGTCGGCGTCCTTGCCGGGTACGGCCTTGACGGTGACGTCGGCCTTGACCGCATCGGCGGCGAAGCCGTCGGCGACGTCCTTGGCTTCAGCGGTCGTGATGTCGGGTTCGACCTCGTCGACGACGACGGGCAGCGGATTGTCCTTGACCAGCCACTGTGCGGCGACGGCGGAGCGGATGTTCTCCACGCTCACGCTCTGCCCGGTCACGGCGTCCTTGACCGCAGGCGTCGTCTTGTCGTAGCTCAGCTCCGCATCGACGGGTTCGACCTCGAGTCCCTTCGCGGCCGCCTCGGCGCTCTTGTCGAAGGTCGCGTCGTCGACAGCGAGGACGGGTGAGACCTCATTGTCGCCGAAGAGCCGGTCGGCGAGGATGGCAGGGTTGAGTGTGAACCCGGTGACCTGGGCGACGGTGCCGTCGACGTCGAGTGCCAGTCCCGACTTCACCGGATCGATCGTCGCCGTGGCCTCCTTGGCGCTGAGCTCGATCTCCTGCTTCGCCTTCTCCCCGAGGGCGTCCTCAAGGGTCGACTTCGCATCGGCTGCGCTCTGCGAGCCGATGTCGACGCCGGCCACGGTCGTGCCGGGGGCGACGACCCGGCCGCTGAAGAAGCCGATCGCGAGGTAGACGACGGCGAGCCCGACGAGGATGAGGAGCGCGATGATCCAGGGTCGCTTGCGCCTGCCCGCCGAGGTGCCGGCCGAGGGATCAGGCGCGCTGCCTGCGAGGGTCTGGGTGGACATCATTCTTCCAAGTCTATCGAGGGGATCTGAGTCTGGTCGGGGAAGGCTCTGTCCGGGAGCGGAGTCCTAGAGGGATCTCTGCGCCCGGCTGCGGACGGGGACGAAGGCGAGGACGGCCGCGATGACCATGGGGCCGAGCAGCCACACCACCGACCGCAGGGTGCCGGTGACGACGATGTCGGATCCCGGCAGCCACTCCGGCTGGCCGAGGATGTAGGAGACGACGGCGATGACGATCGCGGCGACGAGCATCGGTGCGGTGGACCGGTACATCGATTTGAGGTGCCAGAGGCCGCACAGGGCGAGCAGCAGTCCGAGTCCGAGTCCCCAGGGCACGATCGCGGGGGTCTCGCCGAGGCGGACGACCGAGACGTTGAGATGCTGGAATCCCCCGAGGAGGCCGATGAGGAGGCCGAGGAGTCCCGCATGGATGAAGGCGAAGACACCGGGCTTCTTCGGCTCGCGGCGACGCCGGGGGGCTCCGGCCGCGTTCGCGTCCTCGAGAGCATCGAGGTCGAGGCCGGCGAGGACGTGCGAGGCGAGTCCCGAGCTCTGGGTCTCCGCGGGGAACGGGGCGCCGGCGCCGAGGGAGTAGTACTCGTGGTCGGCGGGCTTCGTGCCGATGCCGTTGGACAGGGCCATGAAGTCACCGCTGAGGCTCACCTGCGTGCGGTGCGCGGCCAACGCCCTCCGGCGGGCATCGCGGACGCCTGCGACGTTCTGGGCGACGACGATCTCGCCGACCGGCGCCATCGTCGGAATCGTCTGCGCCTGGGCGAACCCGGTCTCGGAGAATCCGGACTGGCGCGGATCGAAGGACGCCCTGGCCACCTCGGCGGGGATCTCGACGAAGAGCAGCCGACCGGGCCGCCAGGTCGCCTTCTCGACGGCCGCGACGGTCGCGTCGTGGACGCGGACGTGGTCGGGGTGGCCGTAGCCGCCGTTGGCCGAGTACGTGATGACCACGTGCGGGCGGACCTCGTCGATGACGGCGGCGATGTAGTCGGCGACCTCGTCGGTCGACGCCGCGCACAGGGCGCCTGCGGGCATCGACGCTGCCGGCACGGCGTGGCCCTCGGGCCCCCATTCCATCCCCGAGTCCTCGAAACGACGCTCGGGCAGGGTCACCGCACCGCCTCGGCGAGTGCCGAGGAACCGGTGGTCGGTGACGCCGAGGGACCGCATCGCCTCGGCGATCTCGGACTCCCGCACGGACGCGAGCCCGGCCCGGTCGCCCTCGAGGGCCTTCATCTCCGGCGGGATGACCTCTCCGCCCTCACCGCGGGTGGCGGTGAGCACGGTGACCTGGTCGCCTTCGGCGGTCAGGGCTGCGATCGTGCCTCCCGTGGCGATGGTCTCGTCATCGGGGTGGGCGTGGACGAAGAGGATCCGCGGCGTGATCATGCGTTCTGACGACGCAGCTTCGCGTAGATCTTCGCGCGCTCCTTCTGGTCGAGTTCGACCTTGCGGATGCGCACGGCGGACGGGGTGACCTCGACGCATTCGTCCTCACGGGCGAATTCGAGGCTCTCCTCGAGCGTGAGCTTGCGCGGGGGCACGAGGTTCTCGAAGGAGTCCGCGGAGGCTGAGCGCATGTTCGTCAGCTTCTTCTCCTTCGTGATGTTGACGTCCATGTCATCGGCCCGGGAGTTCTCGCCGACGATCTGGCCCTCGTAGACCTCGGAGGTCGGTTCGACGAAGAAGGAACCGCGCTCCTGGAGGTTGATCATCGCGTACGGGGTGACGGCTCCGGCGCGGTCGGCCACGAGCGAGCCGTTGGTCCGGAACTCGATGTGGCCGGCCCACGGTCCGTAGCCGGCGGAGATCGAGTTGGCGATGCCGGTGCCGCGGGTCTCGGTGAGGAACCGGGTGCGGAAGCCGATGAGGCCGCGGGCGGGGACGGTGAATTCCATCCGCACCCAGCCGGTGCCGTGGTTCGTCATCGTCGACATGACGCCCTTGCGGCTGGCCATGAGCTGGGTGACGGCGCCGAGGTAGTCCTCCGGCACGTCGATCGTCAGGTCCTCGAAGGGCTCCTGGGTCTGGCCGTCGACCTGCTTGGTCACGACCTGGGGCTTGCCGACGGTGAGCTCGAAGCCCTCACGGCGCATCTGCTCGACGAGGATCGCGAGCGCGAGCTCACCGCGCCCCTGGACCTCCCAGGCGTCGGGACGCTCGGTGGGCAGGACCTTGAGGGAGACGTTGCCGACGAGTTCGGCGTCGAGGCGGTCCTTGACCATGCGGGCGGTGACCTTCGTGCCCTTCTCACGACCGGCCAGCGGCGAGGTGTTGATGCCGATGGTCATCGAGATCGCCGGATCGTCGATGACGATCGCCGGCATCGGCTTCGGGTTGTCGATGTCGGTGAGGGTGTCGCCGATCATGATGTCGGGGATGCCCGCAACGGCGACGATGTCACCGGCCGACGCCTCGGTGGCGGGAACCCGGTCGAGTCCCTGCGTCTCGAGGAGCTCGGTGATCTTCACGGAGCTGATCTCGTCACCGCGGGCCCACGCGACCTGCTGGCCCTTCTTCAGGGTGCCGCCGAAGATCCGCAGGAGGGCGAGACGGCCGAGGAACGGCGAAGCGTCGAGGTTCGTCACGTGCGCCTGGAGGACGCCGTCGGCGTTGATCTCCGGGGCCGGGATGGTCTCGATGATCGTCTTGAACAGCGGCTCGAGGTCCGGGTTGTCCGGGACCTCGCCGTCGGCGGGCTGGTCGAGCGAGGCCGCTCCGACCTTCGCGGCGGCGAAGACGACGGGGACGTCGAGGACGGCGTCGACGTCGAGGTCGGGGACCTCGTCGGCGAGGTCGGAGGCGAGGCCGAGGAGCAGGTCCTGCGAGTCCTCGACGACACCGTCGATGCGGGCGTCAGCCCGGTCGGTCTTGTTGATGACGAGGATGACCGGCAGCTTCGCCGCGAGAGCCTTGCGGAGGACGAAGCGGGTCTGGGGCAGCGGGCCCTCGGAGGCGTCGACGAGGAGGACGACGCCGTCGACCATGGACAGTCCGCGTTCGACCTCACCGCCGAAGTCGGCGTGGCCCGGGGTGTCGATGACGTTGATGACGATGGGCTCGTCACCGGCGGAGGGTCCGTTGTAGAGCACCGAGGTGTTCTTCGCGAGGATCGTGATCCCCTTCTCCCGCTCGAGGTCGCCGGAGTCCATCACGCGCTCGGCGAAGTCACCGTGCTCGTTGAAGACACCGGTCTGCCGGAGCATGGCGTCGACGAGGGTGGTCTTACCGTGGTCGACGTGGGCGACGATCGCCACGTTGCGGCGGTTGTCCCGGCGCGTGGGAGCTTCAGTCATCAATAGCCTTAGGTAGGGAGGGTGGTCCGGACCGGACCCAACACACAATTATACGCACCGCGCAGGTCGCCCGATTCACAGGTGGTTTCGGGCTCCTCCGGTGCCGGCCCGCCGGTGTCGGCCCTCCCGTGTCAGCCCTCGGACGCCAGCGAGGCGGATCCGGTTCGACATCAGAGCTGAGATCGAACCGGATCCGCCTCGCGGAGACTGCCATCCCCGGCACCGACGCCGAGGCGGTCCTGCTCAGGCGTTCATCGTCGCCTCGAGCACGGCGTCGCGGGCCTCCCGGCGCTTGCGCTGCTCCTTGGGATCCGGAACCGGAACCGCGGAGAGCAGGCGCTGCGTGTAGGGATGGACCGGGTTGGCCACGACCTGCGAGGCCTGCCCGATCTCGACGAGGTACCCGTGCCGCATGACGGCGATGCGGGAGGCGATGCGCTCGACGACAGCGAGATCGTGGCTGATGAAGAGGCACGCAAACCCGTAGAGCGCCTGGAGGCTCTCGAAGAGGTCGAGGACCTTCGCCTGGACGGAGACGTCGAGCGCCGAGGTCGGCTCATCGGCGATGAGCAGCTTCGGCCGCAGGCTGAGCGCACGGGCGATGCCGATGCGCTGACGCTGACCGCCCGAGAGCTCGTGCGGGTAGCGGTTGCGCATCGACGTCGGCAGCTCGACCGCGTGGAGGAGCTCCTCGACGCGCTTGTTGAGCGCCGGACCCTTCATCCCCTCGTGGAGGTAGAGGGGTTCGCCGATCGACTCGCCGATGGGCAGGCGCGGGTTGAGCGAGGAGCCGGGGTCCTGGAACACGATCCCCACCTCCTTGCGCAGCGGCCGCATCTGCTTGTTGGTCAGCCCCTTGATGCTCTTGCCGTTGACGACCATGTCGCCTTCGACGGTGGGCAGGAGGCCGAGGGCCGCGCGGCCGATCGTCGTCTTGCCCGATCCCGACTCGCCGACGAGGCCGACGACCTCACCGGGAGCGATCATGAGGTTGATGTGGTGAGCGGCGCGGAACGCCTTCTTCCGCCCGACCGCGGGGTACTCGATCGCCGCATCCCGCAGCTGGAGTGCCGAGGGCTGCGAGAAGTCCGCCTGCGACCCAGGATGGTAGTAGGTCTCCGTCGAATCCATCTCTATGTGAGGATGCGAAGCCTCCCCTGTCGACACGGCAGTGGCCTCGGCATCGTTGTCGGCCACCGATCCGGCGCCGAGGTCGTCGCCCCCGGACTCGTCCGCGAAGGTCTCCTCGAGTTCGTGGATGGCCTCCTCGACGTCGTGGAGATCCGTACCGAACGCCTGCCCTTCGATCTCGGTGCCGAGGTGGGGCACGGCTTCGAGGAGCTGCTTCGTGTACGGGTGCTGCGGGTTGTAGAAGATCTCATCCGCCGTCCCCGACTCGACGACCTTGCCCGAGCGCATGACGATGATGCGGTCGGCCATGTCCGCGACCACGCCCATGTCGTGCGTGATGAGGATGATGCCGGCATCGAGCTTCGACTTCAGCTCGCGCATGAGCTTGAGGATCTCCGCCTGCACCGTGACGTCGAGTGCCGTGGTCGGCTCGTCGGCGATGAGCAGCTTCGGCTGGCACGCGAGCGCCTGCGCGATCATGATGCGCTGACGCTGACCGCCCGAGAGCTGGTGGGGGAACGAGTTGTACCGCTCCTCCGGCTCCGGGATCTCGACGAGGCGCATGAGCTCGAGAGCCCGTTCCTTCGCCTCCTTCGGACCCATGTCGAGGTGGACGCGGAGGGTCTCCATGATCTGGAAGCCCGCCGTGTAGACCGGGTTGAGCGCGGTCATCGGCTCCTGGAAGATCACCGAGATGTCGTTGCCGCGGATGTGCTGCATCCGCTCCTGCGGCATCCCGATGAGCTCCTTGTCGCCGAGCTTCGCCGAGCCGGTGGCCCGGCCGTTGCTCGGCAGCAGACCGAGCAGGGACATGCTCGACTGCGATTTGCCGGAACCGGACTCACCGACGATCGCGAGCACTTCGCCCGCATTCACCGTGTACGTGAGTCCCTCGGCTGCCATCCACCATTCGTCGCTCACCCAGAAGTGGACTCCGAGGTCCTTGACGTCGAGGATCGGTGACTTCGCACCGGTGGTCGACTCAGTCGTGTTCTGCTCGGTCATCACTTGTCCCCCTTCTTCGCCATGCGCTCGGCCTTCTTCATCTTCCGCCAGCTCGGGATCGTCTTCATCCGCGGGTCGAACGCGTCGCGAAGACCGTCGCCGATGAAATTCACGCACAGAGCGATGACGATGATGAAGAGACCGGGCCACCAGAACAGCCACGGACGGGTGGCGAACGAGGTCTGGTACTCACTGATGAGCTGCCCGAGGGAGATGTCCGGCGGCGCGATGCCGAAGCCGAGGAAGCTCAGCGAGGCCTCGAGGACGATCGCCTGGCTCATCAGCAGAGTCGTGTTGACGATGATGACGCCCATCGCGTTCGGAAGCATGTGCTTGAACATGATCCGGAAGTCGCTCGCGCCCGCGACTCGGGCGGAGTCGACGAATTCGCGCTCGCGCAGGGAGAGGAAGTCACCGCGGACGAGTCGGGCCAGGCCGGTCCAGAGGATCGCTCCGAGGACGAGTCCGAGCATCGCGCCGCCGGTGCCCGAGACGAGCTTGCCGAGGATGGCGCCGACGACGATGACGGGGAGGATGATGAAGCCGTCGGTGACGCGCATAAGGATCGAGTCGACCCAGCCGCGGTAGTAGCCGGCCAGCGCGCCGACGATCGTGCCGATGATGAGCGCGACGATGCCGATGATGAGCATGACCATGATCGAGATCTGGGTGCCCTTCATCACCCGGGCGAAGTTGTCCCGGCCGATCTCATCCTGACCGAAGGGGTGCTCTCCCGGAGAGAAGATGTTCTGCAGCGTCCATGTCGGAGCGCCGCCCGGATTGACGATCGGACCGGAGGCTGTGTGGTTGAAGATCCACCAGCCGGGGATCGGGCCGATGCCCTGGGCCGAGTAGGCGAAGACGGTGACGAGGAAGAGGACGATGAGTCCGACCATCGCACCTTTGTGCCGGAGGAACTTCCGGAAGACGATCTTGCCTTGGGACAGTCCCTCGGTCTCTTTGGATTCGATCGCGTTCTCACCGACGCTGTCGGTCGCGATCGGGCTCTGTTCTTTGTCGTCGATGCTCATGCGTTCACTCGGATTCTCGGGTCGAGGACGGCGTAGAGGAAGTCCGCGACCAGGTTGGCGATGATGGCGAGGATGCCCGTGATGAGGATGTAGGCCATGATCGGGTCGAGCTCGGACTGCCTCATCGAGTCGATGAAGAGCTTGCCCATGCCGTTCCAGCCGAAGATCGTCTCCGTGATCACCGCACCGCCGATCATCGTGATGACGTCGACGGGGATGATCGAGGCGAGCGGCAGCAGCGCATTGCGCAGCGCATGGCGCATGATCACGGTGCGCTCGTTGAGCCCCTTGGCCCGCGCCGTACGGATGTAGTCCTGGCCCATGACCTCGAGCATCGACCCGCGGGTGTAGCGGGTGTACGACGCGAACGAGATGAGGACGAGGGCGATCGACGGCAGGAGGAGGTGGGTGAACGAGTCGAGGTTCGTGATCCAGAAATCGCCGTCGACGTTGGGAGCCGAGGCGCCGATCGTCGCGATCGGGCGATTGTTGATCGCGGGACTGCTCGAGTACTCCGACCACCCCTGGAGCACACGGTCGGCGAAGATCGTCACGGCGATGATGAGCGTCGTGAAGACCGTCGTTCGCGCGGTGTCCCACGGGTCGGGTCCGCGGAAGGCAAGGCCGACGCCGATGGCCACGCCGATGGCGACGACGAGTAGGCCGAACATCCACAGCCAGTTCATCTCCTGGTAGTAGAAGAGGTACTGGAGCGGCATGTAGATGAGGGCTCCGATGACGGCGCACGTGAGTGTGGCGTAGAGGACGCGCTTGTTCTTCAAACCCGTCGAGAGGAACGTCATGACGATCGCCGCACCGACGCCGATGACGACGACGCCGACGACTCCGATGGTCGGCTGCTGCAGCCACCCGCTCGCGAGGATGTAGTAGATCGTGCCGAAGGTGACGAGCGTCGCGGCGGCGAAGGTGATGATCCGCCGCTTCTTGCCCCCGCCGAGTGCGCCCATCCAGAACAGGCCCATCGCGAGGCAGAAGATGATGATCGGCCACCAGCTGTCCAGTGTCGGATCATTGATGAAGTTGTTGATCTCGATCGCCCCGTACTGCTTGAGCAGAACCGCGACCCAGAAGACGGGCAGCGAGTAGAGGAGGAACGAGACGAAGGTGATGAAGTAGTCGAAGCCCGAGTACTGGCGGATGGCCGAGATCATGCCGACGGCGATGCCGAGGATGATGGCGACGATCGTCGAGGCCGTGATGAGCTTGATCGTGTTGATGATCGCGCCCTGGAGCAGGTAGGTGACTTCCTGACCGCTCTTCCACGCGATGCCGAGGTCGCACTGGCCGATGAGGCATCCGCTGGCACCGGCGAGCCACTTGAAGTAGCGGACGACCGCGGGTGTCTCGAGATCGAGGAGCCTGATACGGGACTCATAGAGTGCTTCGATGTTCGGGGAGGTGCTCGAGCGCAGGTCCCAGAAGAAGTCGAGGGCGACGTTGAGCAGGAGATAGAGGACGAACGTGACGACGAGCAGAACGATGACCGTCGACAGGAGACGTCTGAGAATGAACTTGATCATGGTGTGTCCGATTCCGTCTGTGCGAGCACGCCACTGTGGGGATCACTGATGTGATCCCCACAGCAGCTGAGAAGGTGAGAAGCCGATCGCATCAGATGCGAATCAGTTCTTCTCCCACTCCCAGTAGTTCCAGAACATCGTCGGCGACACGGACGTCGACTTCACGTTCTTGACGCTGTCGTTGTAGATCGTCAGCTCCGGGAACTGGAAGATCGGAGCACCGAAGGCGTCGTCGGTGAGCTGCTTCTCCAGATCGATCGAGAGCTTCTCGGCGTTCGCTTCGTCAGCGGTGAGCATCTCGTCGAGGATCTTGTCGACCTTCTCGTTCGAGTACCCGCCGTAGTTGTTCTGCGCACCGGTCCGGTAGTTCGCATCGCTCGAGGTGATTCCGGTGTCCTCGGACTGCCAGCCGAAGAGCGAGAGATCGTACGTGCCGTCGCCGAGGCGGGTGCCCCAGTTGACGTCGCCGACGTCTTCGATTGTGAAGCCGGCCTTCTCAGCCGATTCCTTGATGAGCTGGAACTCCTGCTGACGACGCGAGTTCGTGTTGTCGTACATGATGCGCACGGGCTTGATCTCGCCGCCGACCTCGTCGAGGAGCTTCTTCGCCTCGTCGGTGTTGACGTCCGAGTAGTCGGCCTTCATCCCGTTGCCGTTGACGATGCCGTCGTACATCGGCGAACCGGGCACCTGGGTGAAGGAATCGCGCACCACGGCGTTCTCGTTGAGCGGCTTGATAATCTTGTCGACGATCTCCGCGCGGGGAACCGTCTTGAGGAAGGCCTGCCGGACCTTCTTCGCCTTCTCCTCGTCGCCGCCGTAGGACTTCGGATCGAACGGACCGTTGTTGTCGAAGGTGAAGTCGACGTGCTCGTAGGTCGCACCGTCAGCGGCGTCGACCGTGACGCCGTCGATGCCCTCGGCGGCGGAGAGGACGTCAGCGGTCGCCTGCGGCTGGGTCATGTCGACCTCGCCGTTCTCGACCGCCTGCACCATCGCCATCGGGTCGCCGTTGTAGCGCACCGTGATGGTGTCGACCTTGGGCTTGACGGGACCCGAGTAGTTCTCGTCCTTCTGGACCGTGATGTACTGGCCCTCCTGGAAGTCCGTGATCTTGTACGGGCCGTTGTGGACGAGGAGGTCCTCGTCGTCGGGCATCGAGGTGAAGTCGAAGCCGGTGTTCCAGACATTCGAGATCTTCGACAGGGCTGCTGTGTCCTTGTTCTTGATCGCGTCGAGGATGGCCTGCTTGCCCGCGGCAGGGTCTTCCTCTCCCAGCGCCTTCTTCGCGACGATGTGCGCCGGCACGCCGACGCCGTCGGCGCCGACGCCGAAGGTGAGCTCCCAGTCGGCGAAGGGCTTGGAGTACTCGAAGGTGATCTCCTTGCCGTCTTCGGAGACCTCGGGGAAGTCCTTGATGAGAGCGGGGCCGATCGACGAGGAGTCGAAGTAGACGGTGCTCTCGTCGTTCTCCTTGACGGTGCCGTCGTCGTTGTTGTTCGAGTCGACCGTGTTGAAGTTCGCCGAGGTGCCCGCCCAGGTGAGAGCGAGGTCCGCGGCGTCGACCGGCGTGCCGTCCGACCACTTCGCGTTGTCGTTGAACGTGTACTTGACCTTGAGCGGATCCTCGGAGACCCGCTCGACCGAGCCGAGTGAGCCGTCCTGCAACTCCAGATTCTCGTCGTAGTACTTGAAGTTGTCATTCATCATGTAGGTGAGAATGGCGTTCGAGACCGCGTTGCCGTTGGCCGTCATCGTGTTCATCGAACGGAAGGACTCGTTCCACCCGATGTTGAGGATCGAGTTCTCCGAGGCCTGATCGTCATTGCCACCACCGGGAGGGGTGCAGGCAGAAAGCACCATTGCTGCTGCGGCAACTGAGGCACCGGCTGCGAGGAAGCGCTTGTTCACGTTCTCTCCTTGTTGTTCTCTGGGCTCGCGCCCACGTGCTCGCCTCCCGGATTCGGGATGCGCTGCGGTCACACGGCCCGCTATCGGGAATGTGACCTCGTTCATGCTTCTGCATGGATTGCCTCAAAGTTAATTCACACGTCACTGTGACTGAGTCCACAATGTGAGCCATATCTCGAATCGTTACCGTTTCGAGACCCAGGCCACAGTGATCGACCCTCGGGTCTCAGTGGATAGGATGTTCGGATGGCAAACAGTGAGATCGGACCCGACGAGACCCGAATCGTGAGAACGACGGGATCGACCGTCCTCTTCGTCCTCGTAGCGGCCGTCGCGGCGATCGGCATCGGCTCGATCGTTGTCGGCGACTTCACCCTTCGCGGCCTCGCCGTCGCAGGGATCCCGGTGCTGCTCTTCGTCGGCGTCTGGGCGCTCTACCGGCACCCCCGGGTCGAACTGCGACCGCAGGAGATCGTCCTCGTCAACCCGCTCACCACGATCACTGTGCCGTGGAACCTCGTCGACGGCTTCGACACCCATTTCGGACTGAGCGTGCGCACACACGAGAAGAGCTATTCATCGTGGCCGCTCGCGGGTCGGGGCAAGAAGATGGAGAAGGACGCCCACGGGATCCGCCGACTCGTCGACGAGCCGAGTCCCGCGGTCGACACCGTCCTCGACCACCATGCGCGCCTGAACGAGGCGCAGCTGGCCAACCCTCGCGGAGAGCGCACGATCACCCAGGTGTGGAATGTGCCGGTGATCGCAGCGCTGGCCGTCGCGATCGTCTGGGCGATCCTCGGCTTCATGGCCGTGCCGCGCTGGTGACCCTGCCCTGAGATCGGGTGCCGGGGAGTACTGACGATCAGGTTCCGGTCACCAGCCGCGTTCGCGCCACTCCCCCAACTGACCGCGCTCGGCACCGAGAGTCGTCGGCGCGCCGTGTCCCGGCAGCACCTGCGTGTCATCGGGCAGCTGGTCGAAGACCCGCTCCTCGAGGTCGTCCATGAGCGAGGTGAAGTCCTCCGGCGACCACGTCTTGCCGGGTCCGCCGGGGAAGAGCGAATCCCCGGAGAAGAGGATCGTCTCTCCCCCGTCGCGCAGCAGCAGGGCGATCGATCCCGGCGTGTGTCCGCACAGGGCGATTGCCTGGAGGACGAACCCGCCGAAGTCACCGACGTCGAGGTGCTCGACGGTGTGCGCGATCTCCACCCCTTTGGCCTCGGCGATCGCCGCGGCATCGGCGGCCCCGGCGATCGTCATCGCATCCGGGTGCCTCTTCGCTGCCGCCGGCAAGGCGCGGATGTGGTCCCAGTGGCGATGCGTCGTGATGATCGCCTGCAGGACCGGTGTCGCGCTCGTGTCCTCGGCTCCGGCACCAAGCAGCTCCTCGATCGCGTCGATGTCGTCGGCGGCGTCGATGAGGACCTGAGCCCCCGTCTCCTTCGCCGTGATGAGATAGACGTTGTTCTCCATCTCCGACACGGAGATCCAACGGACGACGACGTGCTCTGTCTCGATCGTGTTCACCATCTGCCCCTCACATACTGCGGTGGATACGGCCCCGGCTCTTCGCCGAGTTCATGGGCCGCCCGCTGCGGCCACGCAGGTTCGCGCAGGGCCACACGGGCGAGCAGGATCGCATCGGCCTGGCCTGATGCGAGGATCGTCTCCGCCTGACCGGGTTCGGTGATGAGGCCGACGGTCGCCGTCGTCGCGCCCGCGTCCCTGATCGCCGCCGACAGCGGCACCTGATAGCCGGGTCCCACGGGGACCTTCACGGGAACGTTTCCGCCCGAGGACACGTCGATGACGTCGACCCCGCGGGCGTCGAGGGCACGGGAGACCTCGACCGCCTCGGCGATGTCGAATCCCCCTTGGGTCCATTCGCTCGCCGAGAGCCGGACGAAGACGGGAACATCCTCACCGACGGCCGCGCGCACGGCATCGTAGGTCTCGAGGAGCAGACGGGACCGTCCCTCGAGATCACCGCCGTAGCGGTCGGTGCGCTGGTTCGACAGCGGGGAGAGGAACGAATGGAGGAGGTAGCCGTGGGCGGCATGGAGTTCGACGAGGTCGAAGCCGGCCCCGATGGCGCGCTTCGCGGCCGCAGTGAAGGCGGCGACCACCTCGGCGATGTCGTCCTCCGTCATCTCCGTCGGCTCGGTGTACCCGGGGTAGGCGATCGGGCTCGCGCCCACCGGCTGCCATCCGCCCTCCGACTCGGGAACGGTGCCGCGCGGGTTGCCGTCGAAGGGCCGGTAGGTGCTCGCCTTGCGTCCGGCGTGGGCGAGCTGCATGCCGATCGGGGTCCCCTGCGAGTGGACGAAGTCGACGACGGGCGTCCACGCCGCGGCGTGGTCGTCGCTCCAGATCCCGGCGTCCTGCGGGGAGATCCTGCCCTCGGGAACGACCGCCGAGGCTTCGGTGAGGATGAGCCCGAATCCGCCGGTCGCGCGCGCTCCGAGATGGACGAGGTGCCAGCTGCCGGGCATGCCGTCCTCGGCCTCGCACGAGTACTGGCACATGGGAGCGAGCCAGATCCGGTTCTCGATCGTCAGTCCGCGCAGCGTCATCGGGGTGAAGAGTTCAGCCATGGTCACAAGTCTGCCTGAAAGATGCTCGTCTCACCTCATGAAGCGTCACATCATGATGCCGAAGACGGGAACGGCGAGGAGGAAGACCGTCGCGGTGATGAGGACGATGCCCACGAGGTTGAGCCAGATGCCGCCCTTGACCATCTGCCCGATCGTCACGTACCCCGACCCGTAGGCGACGGCGTTGGGCGGGGTGGCCACCGGCAGCATGAACGCACAGGTCGCCGCGAGCGCGACGGGGATCGTGAGGAGCAGCGGGTCGAGCTGGAGGCCGAGCGCGACTCCGCCGACGACGGGGATGAACGTCGCGGCCGTCGCCGTGTTCGACGTCAGCTCCGTGAGGAAGAGGATAATCGCAGCGAAGACGGCGACGATGAGGATGGGCGGCAGGACCCCGAGGCCGGCGGAGGCCTCGCCGATCCATTCGGTCAGTCCCGAGGAGGAGAACTGTGCGGAGAGGGCGAGACCACCGCCGAAGAGGAGGAGGACGCCCCACGGCAGCTTCTCCGCGGTCTCCCAGTCGAGGAGGCGGACGCCGCGGTTCGCCCCTCCGGGGATGAGGAAGAGGAGGAGGCCGATGACCATGGCGATGCCCTCATCGCTGATGGGCGGGTCCTCGAAGATGAGCGGGATCGTGATCCAGCTGACCGCGGCGAGGACGAACATGCCGAGGACGAGCTTCTCGCCCGTCGACATCGGGCCGAGCTTGGCCAGCTCCTCGCGGATGAGTTCGCGGCCGCCGGGGATCTCGTCGATCTCGGGCTTGAAGAGGACCTTGACGAGGAGGAACCATGCGATCGCCATCATCACCACGGCCAGGGGGACGCCGACGAGCATCCACTGTCCGAAGCCGATCGAGATGTCGTGGTTGTCCTTGAGGTAGGCGACGAGGAACGTGTTCGGCGGGGTGCCGATGATCGTGCCGAGCGATCCGATCGAGGCGGCGTAGGCGATGCCGAGCATGAGCGCGGTGCCGAAGTTCGACTTCACGACGTGGCCGAGGCCCACCTCGGAGTCGGGGCCCGAATCGGCGCCGGAGGCAGTGTCAGCGCCAGTGCCAGTGTCAGCACCAGTGCCGGCGTCGGGAGCCGAACCCTCGGTTGTCGCTGACGACCGTTTCGAGTCGGACCGGTCGGTCGCCTCGGCGGGGGTGATCGCAGATCCGACGACCTTGGCGACGATCATGAGCACGGAGATGCCGATCGGCAGCATCATCACGGCCGTCGCCGTGTTCGAGACCCACATCGACATGAACCCGGTGGCGATCATGAACCCCGCGATCATCGGGCCGGGCCTGTTGCCCATGAGGCTGAGGGTGAAGAGCGCGATGCGCCGGTGGAGGTTCCACCGCTGCATCGACAGGGCGATGAGGAATCCGCCGAGGAAGAGGAAGATGATCGGGTTGCCGTAGGAGGCGCCGACGTCGGCCATCTCGATCTCGGAGCCGAAGACGGGGAAGGCGACGAGGGGGACGAGTGAGGTCGCCGGGATCGGCAGGGCCTCGGTCATCCACCACACGGCCATGAGGACGGCGACCCCGGCGGTGAGCCTCGCGTCGTGGGCGACCGAGTCGGGCATGATCGCGTAGACGAGCGTGGAGAGGATGAGGCCGAGGAAGAAGCCGGTCCACCGGATCCGCACGGTCTTGAGCGGGAACCCCGGGGCCCGCTCTCCCGGTGACTTCTCCGCGATCTCGGTCGACATCGGCGTGGTCTGGTTCTCGTTCACGGTGAGCTCCTCGGCGAGCCGGCTGGACTACAGCTGTCCCTGTCATCGTAGCAACCGGGGGTGACGCGCGGGATCATGCTCGGGCGGGGATGAGGCTGTCGGTGTGAGGCCCGGCCGACGCCACGAGCGGGGCCGTCGCGGTCGGGGTCGCCGCCCTATCGGCGGGGCCGTCGCTCACTCGACGACGTCTTTGCCCTCTCGACGACGTCTCTGCTCTATCGGGCGGCGTACTCGCCCCGCTCAGGACGCTGAGCCGTCGCCCCTAGCGGGAGGCGAGGAATGAGTGGATGCGATCGGCGACGATCTCGGGGTGCTCGGCCATGAGCAGATGCGCGGAGTCGGGGACGACCGCGAGCTCCGAGCCGTCGACGGCGTCGCGCATCTCCCCCATCGCCTCGGGCGTACAACCGGGGTCCTGCGAGCCGGCGAGGAAGAGCGTCGGCGTCGTGATCGCGCCGAGCTTGCCGGTGAGGTCGTAGAGCGCGAGCGCACGGCAGCAGGCGATGTAGGCGGCGTCGTCGATGGTCGCGAGGTCGGTGAGCGTTGCCGGCCCCGTCGCGATGTCCTCCTCGAGGAAGCCCGCGGCGAACCAGCGGTCGGCGGTGTCGGGCAGCAGGGACTGCGTGCCGTCGTTCTCGACCTCGGTGATCCGTTCGGCCCAGGAGACATCGGTGCCGAACTTCGTCGCCGTCGAACACGCGATGAGACCGGTGAGCTTCTGCGGGTGTTCGAGGGCGAGGGTGAGACCGATCCCGCCGGAGATCGAGGCACCGCAGTACGTGAAGGACTCGACGCCGTGGTCCTCGAGCGATTGAACGAGGCCGGCGGCGAGGTCGGAGATCGTGAAGTCGGTGCTCAGCTCCTCCTTCGACACCGGGAACGTGTGTCCGGGCAGGTCGGAGAGGTAGATCTGGTGGTCATCGACGAGGCGCGAGGCCACGGCCGCCCACAGCGAGACGCGCGTGCCGAGGGCATCGCCGAAGACGAGGACAGGAGATCCGGGGTTGTCGTTGAAGGCGTGCAGGGCGATGCGCATGAGGGCTCCTCATCGTCGGGTCGGGATCAGCGGTCGTCGACAGTCCTCTCTGGAGCGTCGACGCTCGTCGCAGGTGAACTCGCAGGTCAACGGGATCGCGCCGGAGCGCCGGTCACGCCAACAGCCTACCGTCGGAATAGCGCAGATAACAGCGCGGACACAGCGATTCATAGGTCACGGCGTTGCCGTCGATGGCGACCTGATCGCCGTCGAAGATGAACCGCCCGTCGACGAGGCGGCCGTTGAACATCGCCTTCCTCCCGCAGCGGCAGATCGTCTTGAGCTCTTCGAGCGTGTGGGCGATCTCGAGCAGGCGCGCCGAGCCGGGGAAGGCCCGGGTGCGGAAGTCGGTGCGGATGCCGTAGCACATCACCGGCACCGAGGCGTCGGTGGCGATGCGCATGAGCGAGTCGACCTGCCCGGGTTCGAGGAACTGTGCCTCGTCGATGAGGAGGCACGCGACCGGGGCCTTGGGTGCGTCGATCGATTCGATGAGGGCGTCGTGGTCGACGTAGTCGGCGTGCTCGCGGTAGATGAGCTCGACATCGGCGCCTGCGGGGATGAGGAAGTCGACGGCGCGGGTGACGCCGAGGCGGGAGACGATCTCGTCGGCGCCCTTCGTGTCGATGTCAGGTTTGGCCAGGAGCACCCGCTGGCCGCGCTCCTCGTAGTTGAAGGCGGCCTGGAGGAGCGCCGTCGACTTGCCCGAGTTCATCGCCCCGTAGCGGAAGTAGAGTTTGGCCACCTGGTCCCCCATCTGTCGAGTCTGCTGCCGCGCAAGTCCCGGCGTGCTGTATTCCTGCGTGTTGCCGTATTCCTGCGTGCTGCCGCGCGGTCCCGCGCGTGCGTGCCGACGACACTCTACCGTCGCCGCCGCGCACGCACCCCGGCGGGAGGCCGCGATCGCACTGCGGGCCCGACCGCCTCGGCGAGGGGGCCCAGCCGGGCTGGGACCACACGATCGCACGTACGCCTCCGACCACCTCGGCGAGAGGGCGAGTCACCGCGCTCACAGGCGCGAGCGCCTCGGCGGAACGACCGCACGGGGCGAAGAGACCAAACGGTAGGATGGTGAGGTCAAACCCCACGACGATTCGGAGCAGTCCATCACCATGGCCAAAATCATTTACACGCGCACCGATGAAGCGCCGCTGCTGGCGACGTACTCACTCAAGCCGATCATCGAAGCCTTCGCCACCTCGGCGGGCGTCGACGTCGAGACCCGGGACATCTCCCTGGCCGGCCGTGTGCTCGCCCAGTTCGCCGATCGTCTCCCCGCCGACCAGCAGGTCGCCGACGCGCTGACCGAGCTCGGCGAGCTCGCCAAGACCCCGGCAGCGAACATCATCAAGCTCCCCAACATCTCCGCCTCCGTCCCCCAGCTCAAGGCCACGATCGCCGAGCTGCAGTCCCAGGGCTACGACCTCCCCGACTACCCGGAGGAGCCCGAGACGGACGAGGACAAGGACGTCAGGGCCCGCTACGACAAGGTCAAGGGTTCGGCCGTCAACCCGGTGCTGCGCGAGGGCAACTCCGACCGCCGCGCACCCGAGGCCGTGAAGAACTACGCGAAGAAGCACCCGCACTCGATGGGCGAATGGTCGCCGAACTCGAAGACGAACGTCGCGACGATGAGTGCCGACGACTTCCGCGCGAACGAGCAGTCCGTCGTCATGGACGCCGATGACACGCTGAGCATCGTGCTCGTCCCCGAATCCGGCGACGAGGTCGTCCTCAAGGACTCCCTGCCCGTGCTCGCCGGCGAGGTCGTCGATGCGACGAAGATGAACGTCGCCGCCCTCGACGAATTCCTCCGCGCGCAGATCCAGCGCGCCAAGGACGAGGGGATCCTCTTCTCCGTCCACCTCAAGGCGACGATGATGAAGGTCTCCGACCCCATCCTCTTCGGCCACGTCATCGAGGCGTTCTTCCCCGAAGTCTTCGCCGAGTACGGCGACGCCCTCGCCGAGGCGGGGCTCACCCCCGACAACGGCCTCGCCGCGATCCTCGCCGGCCTCGATGAGCTGCCCGCCGAGGTGGCCGAGGGTGTCCGCGCAGGCATCGAGAAGGGTCTCGCCGAGGGTCCGGCACTCGCCATGGTCAACTCCGCGAAGGGCATCACCAACCTCCACGTGCCCTCCGACGTCATCGTCGACGCCTCGATGCCGGCGATGATCCGCGTGGGCGGGAAGATGTGGGACAAGGACGACCAGACCCAGGACACGCTGGCCGTCATCCCCGACTCCTCCTACGCCGGGATCTACCAGACCGTCATCGACGACTGCCGTGCCAACGGCGCGTACGACCCGACGACGATGGGCACCGTCCCCAACGTCGGCCTCATGGCCCAGAAGGCCGAGGAGTACGGCAGCCACGACAAGACCTTCGAGATCGAGCAGGCCGGCGTCGTCGAGGTCCGCAACTCCGCCGGTGATGTCCTCATGAGCACCGAGGTGGCCCCCGGTGACATCTGGCGCGCGTGCCAGACGAAGGACATCCCCGTCCGCGACTGGGTCAAGCTCGCCGTCACCCGGGCCCGCCTGTCGAACACCCCCGCCGTGTTCTGGCTCGATGAGACCCGCGCGCATGACCGCAACCTCAAGGCGAAGGTCGAGGAGTACCTCGGCGATCACGACACCGAGGGCCTCGACATCCGGATCCTCAACCCCGTCGATGCGACCCAGTTCTCGATCGACCGGATCCGTGAGGGCAAGGACACGATCTCCGTGACCGGCAACGTCCTGCGCGACTACAACACGGACCTCTTCCCGATCCTCGAGCTCGGCACCTCGGCGAAGATGCTCTCCGTCGTCCCGCTCATCGCCGGCGGCGGACTCTTCGAGACGGGTGCGGGCGGTTCCGCACCCAAGCACGTCCAGCAGCTCGTCGAGGAGAACCACCTGCGGTGGGACTCGCTCGGTGAGTTCCTCGCCCTCGCTGAGTCGTTCCGGCACGAGTTCAACGTCCACGGCAATGCCCGCGCCGGCGTGCTCGCCGACACCCTCGACGCCGCGACGGGACGCTTCCTCGAGGAGAACAAATCGCCCTCGCGCAAGGTCGGCGAGATCGACAACCGTGGCAGCCACTTCTACCTCGCCCTCTATTGGGCGCAGGAGCTGGCGAAACAGACCGAGGACGCCGAGCTCGCCGCCGCGATCGCCCCGGTCGCAGCCGAACTCGAGGAGAACGCCGAGACGATCGCCTCCGAGCTGCTCGCCGTCCAGGGCTCGCCTGTCGACCTCGGCGGGTACTACAACCCCGACGATGCGAAGACCGAAGCAGCGATGCGTCCGTCCGAGACCCTCAACCGGATCGTCGCGACGCTGAGCGAGAAGGTCTGACGCGAGACCACAGCACACCGGCGACTCGCGTCGCACCACCGACTCGCGTCGCACCACTGACTCATGGGCCCATCAGCATCTATGATGGGCCCATGAGTTCTCAAGACCCGCGTGGACGCTCCCAGACGCCCGAAGAGCTGCTCGCCGAGACCGATGCCCTGCTCGGCCAGTCCCAGTCGCCGACCGAGCAGTCGCCGGCCGGCCAGGTGCCGAACGGACAGGCGCCGACGCAGGAGACGCCTGCCGGTCAGAGCCCTGTCCGGCAGTCGCCGACGGGCACCTCGGGCACCAAGGAGCAGCGCGGAGGTATGTCCGCGGGCATGTGGATCTCGCTCATCCTCGGCGCGGCCATCGTCGTCCTCCTGCTCATCTTCATCCTCCAGAACAACGTGCCCGCCGACTTCCAGTACTTCGGCTGGCAGTTCCAGCTTCCGCTCGGCGTCGCGATGCTCTTCGCCGCGATCGGCGGCATCTTCGTGGCAGGCATCATCGGCTCGGTGCGGATCTTCGTGCTCAGCCGCCGCCTGAAGAAGATCGAGAGGTCAGGCCGCTGAACCGCCCGATGCACCCCGACTTCACCGTCCTTCCCACCGACCTTCCCGCTACGTTCGTCCTCGCCGACACTGCCGGAGCCGCCGCATGGGCGCGCACCGAGGAGGCGATCGCCTCAGTGCTCACCGAGCAGGAGCAGAACTATGCCAAGGAGTTCGACGCCGAGGCGGCTCTGACCTGGGCGGCCGGCCGCGTCGTCCTCCGCCACGTCCTCGGGTCGGTCCTCGACCAGGACCCCGCGGAGATCGAGATCCGCCTCGACTCGGCGGGCAAACCGCGGATCGACGACGGCGAGTTCTCCGTCACGCGCGCGCACCGGCTCGTCCTCATCGCGGTCTCCGAGGACCCTGTCGGCGTCGACCTCGAAGCCGTGCCCGAACTCGCCGTCGCCGCCGAGGCGCTCGCTCTCCTCCATCCGCGGGAACGCGAAGAGCTCGAATCGCTCGCCGAGGCTGAGCTGCCCGAGGCGTTCGTGCGCGTGTGGGCGCGCAAGGAGGCATTCCTCAAGGCGCTGAGCACCGGTCTCGCCCGGGATCCCGGCATGGACTACATCGGCTCGGGTGAGACGCCGCAGTCACCGCACCCCGACGTCGACATCCACGACCTCGTCGAGGGCGTTCCCGCCGGCTACCGGGCCGCGATCGCCTTCAACCGCTGATTCTCAGGGCGCCGACCGCGCCTCGGTCAAGCCGGAGCGCGGATAGCCGCGCGGGCAGCCGCCACCGCCGCTCGGTCAAGCCGCAGCGCGGATAGCCGCGCGGGCAGCCGCCACCGCCGCTCGGTCAAGGCGCAGCGCGGATCGCCGGCCGAGGAACCCCCGCGATCTGCACTGCGCCTTGAGTGAGGGATGTGCGCGAGCGATCTCCGAGGGCTGCCACTCATCGCAGGCCACCACCGTGCCGCGCAATCTCGGTCAAGCCGGAGCGCGGATAGCCGCGCAATCTCGGTCAAGCCGGAGCGCGGATAGCCGCGCAATCTCGGTCAAGCCGGAGCGCGGATAGCCGCGCGCCCAGCCGCCACTGCCGCTCGGTCAAGGCGGAGCGCGGATCGCCGGCCGAGGAACCCCTGCGATCTGCGCTGCGCCTTGAGTGAGCGGGGTGGGCGACGGCCTCGGGTGCGCGACGGGCTTGAGTGACCGAGCGTCTGGGGTAAGACAGGCGCGCGGGCTCAGGCCTCGTCGGCGAAGTCGGGGCCGTTGGCGCCGGTGGTGAAGACGATCGCGATCGCGAGCGACACGAGGGCGAGGACGCCGAAGAGGATGTAGCCGCCGGCTGGATTCTCCGCGGCGGCGAGGATGATTCCGACGACGACAGCGACGATGACTGCCGAGTCGGCGAGCATGACGTGCAAGAAGTAGGTTCTCGCACCCTTGCTCACGCCATACGAGATCTCCGTGGCCGAACTGAGGAAGAGCAGGACCGCCGCGGTGATGACAATCCACGTCGGGGCTAGGAAGAAGTCCCGGAGCCCGGGCATGAAGACGAGCAGGGCTACCGCGGCGAGGAGCTTGACGATTCCGTCGACGACGTACACGGGCTTGATCATGCTTCGATCCTATCGGCTCTGCGGCGGACTCCTCAGAGCGCCGCAGGTCCACGCGATCACTCGCCCCGGCCTCCACCCGACCGGTCTCGCCGCCCACCCGCGCAGCGTCGCCGGTCTCATGTCACGCACCGCCGTCGCCGAGCTCCCTGATCTCCCCGAGCACCCGCCGCAGGACGCTCGCCTCGACGTTCGAGTGCGCGAGGACGATGCCGTGACGGACCGCGCTGTCACCGCTCCAGCCGTCGGCGAGCGATGCCACCCGGATACCGCGTTCGAGCAGCTCACTCTGCAGCCTCCTCGCCTCCCGCGCGCTCGTCTCGATGACGAGCGTCCTGCCTTCGTGGACGAGTCCGGGCAGAGTTCCGACCTCGGCGACGACCGCCTCGGCGGCCCGCAGACGACGACGCCCCCGGGCGATGCGCCGCCGCAGGCCACCCGACTCGAGGTAGCCGGCCACCGCGGACTGGAGCACGGGTGCGATCGCCGGTCCCCACGACGTACGCACCTCGGCCATCGCCGTCCCGAACCGCCCGCCGCGGGCGACGACGTACCCGGTCGAGACAGCGGTGGTCAGCAGGGTCGAGAAGGTGCCGATGTGGACGAGGTCGACGTCGAGCTCCATCGACCCGGCCAGATCGAAGAGCGTGGGCACCGCGGTGCGCTGGAACCGTGCCTCACTGTCGTAGTCGTCCTCGATGACGACGATCCCCGCCTCTGCCGCCCACGTCAGCAGCGCGATGCGCGTGCTCACCGGCATCGTCGTGCCATGTGGGAACTGGTGGTTCGGGGTGACGACGATCGCCGCGGCCCGGCCCTCGAGGTCCGAGAGCCGCCCGATGTCGAGTCCGGTGGAGACGTCGAAGGGGATGAGCTCGCGATCGGACATCGCCAGTCGCAGCCCGGGGAAGCCGGGGTTCTCCACCCCGATCGGGCCGGTCAGACCCGAGGCGAAGAGCAGCCGCAGTCCGTCGCGCGAGCCGCTGGTGACGATGAGGTCGTGCGGGTCGACGCTCATCCCCCGGAGCAGACGGAGATGATCGGCGATCGCCCAGCGGGCACCCGGCTGTCCGAGCGGATCGGTCGTGCCCGGGTCGACGTCGAGAGCATCCCGCCAGGCCCTGCGGAACGCGGGATCGCGCAAGGGGTCGTCGCCGCCGTGACCGGGCCGCAGATCGATGAGTCGCCGAGGCGGTCGCCGGGGCACCGTGGGCGGTGCGGGGGCCTGCGCCCGCCGCAGCAGCGCCGCCGGGAGGTCGGGGTCGACGATCGTCGCCGACCGTTCCCGCGTGAGGAGGTAGCCCTCGACCGCGAGCTGGGCATACGCGGTCTCGACCGTCCCGCGGGAGACGCCGAGGTGGCCGGCGAGCTTCCGACTCGCAGGCACGGGCTCTCCCGGCCGCAGCTCCCCGCGCGCGACGAGGTCCCGGATCCCGGTGACGATCTGGTCGGGCAGCGGCGAGTCGTGGTCGAGTGCGATGCCGAGGGACTCACGGGTCGAGCGCGGAAGTGCGGGCATGGCTCTATGCTACCCACTACTGGCCCAAAGTTCTCAATGGATTCTGGCTCTCTCGATGGGCCACATTGAGCTCTAGCCTGGAGGGGACACGTCGGCGACCGACGTGCAGACAAACCCTTGTCCCACCCATCCACGGGTGCCCGTCCCCCTGGGCATCCGGGTGACAGAAGTGAAGCGAAGGCACAGCAATGACCGAGACACAGACCCTGCTCAACACCGGACTCGCCCAGATGCTCAAGGGCGGCGTCATCATGGACGTCGTCAACGAGGAGCAGGCCCGCATCGCCGAGGCCGCCGGTGCCTCCGCCGTCATGGCCCTCGAGCGGGTCCCCGCCGACATCCGCGCCCAGGGCGGTGTCGCTCGGATGTCCGACCCCGACCTCATCGACTCGATCGTCAACGCCGTCTCCATCCCCGTCATGGCCAAGGCCCGCATCGGCCACTTCGTCGAGGCGCAGATCCTCGAGAGCCTCGGGGTCGACTACATCGACGAGTCCGAGGTCCTCTCCCCCGCCGACTACGTCAACCACATCGACAAGTCCGTCTTCACCGTCCCCTTCGTCTGCGGGGCGACCAACCTCGGCGAGGCGCTGCGCCGCATCCAGGAGGGCGCATCGATGATCCGCTCGAAGGGTGAGGCCGGCACCGGCGACGTCTCCGAGGCGATGCGCCACCTGCGCACGATCAACTCCGAGATCCGGGCACTCGGCGCCAAGAGCGAGGACGAGCTCTACGTCGCAGCGAAGGAGATCGCCGCCCCGTACCAGCTCGTCAAGCAGGTCGCCAGCCTCGGCCGCCTCCCCGTCGTCACCTTCGTCGCCGGCGGCATCGCCACCCCGGCCGATGCCGCGATGATGATGCAGCTCGGCGCCGACGGCGTCTTCGTCGGCTCCGGCATCTTCAAGTCCGGCAACCCCGAGGCCCGCGCCAAGGCCATCGTCGAGGCGACGACCCACTTTGACGATCCCGCCGCCGTCGCCGCCGCCTCCCGCGGTCTCGGCGACGCCATGGTCGGCATCAACGTCGCCGACGTCCCCGCCCCGCACCGCCTCGCCGAGCGCGGATGGTGACGGTCGGCGTCCTCGCCCTCCAGGGAGCGTTCCGCGAGCACCTGAGCGTGCTCGGCGCCCTGGGGGTCGGGACCCGCAAGGTCACCCGCCCCGAGCACCTCGACGGGCTCGACGGGATCGTCCTGCCCGGCGGGGAGTCGAGCGCCATGGTCAGGCTCGCCGCTCCCACGGGACTCTTCGGCCGCCTCGGCGAGAGGATCCGGGACGGCCTGCCGGTCTTCGGCACCTGTGCCGGACTCATCCTCCTCGCCGACCGCCTCACCGATGATTCGCTGGCAGGCTTCGACCGCCTCGGCGGGCTCGACATCACGGTCGCCCGCAACGCCTACGGTCGCCAGCGGGAGTCGTTCGTCGCTCCCCTGACAATCACCGGGATGACCCCGGATTTCGACGGCACGTTCATCCGTGCCCCGCAGATCGTCGACACCGGAAGCGCCGAGGTGCTCGCCCGTCACGACGGGACCGCGGTCCTCGTTAGGCAGGGAGATGTCTGGGGTGCGAGCTTCCATCCGGAGTTGGGTCCGGACACGAGACTCCACGCGGAGTTCGTGCGAAGATTGGGCCATGACGACTGAGGCGATCGACACGCTCAAGACCGGATACACCTTCGACGGCGCCACCCTCGACCTGGGGGTGGCGCTCGACGGGGAGACCCCGGCACCGGACGTACCCATCTCGATTCCACTCTCGATGCTCAACCGACACGGACTCGTCGCCGGGGCCACCGGCACCGGCAAGACCGTCACCCTCCAGGTCCTCGCCGAGCAGCTCTCCCGCGCGGGCGTTCCCGTC
This sequence comes from Brevibacterium sp. K72, assembly GCF_050562175.1. NCBI lineage: Bacteria > Bacillati > Actinomycetota > Actinomycetes > Micrococcales > Brevibacteriaceae > Brevibacterium > Brevibacterium sp. K72. The sequence goes on along the minus strand of NZ_CP191582.1, from coordinate 2,549,218 downwards.
TTCGCCTCCGACATCAAGGGCGACCTCTCGGGCATCGGGGCGCCCGGGGTGCCCTCGGACAAGCTCACCAAGCGCCTCGAGGCCGCCGGTCAGGAGTGGGACCCGAAGGCGAACCCGACGGAGTTCTACACCCTCGGCGACTCCGGACTCGGGACTCCGATCCGGGCGACCGTGACCTCGTTCGGGCCCATCCTGCTCTCGAAGGTCCTCGAACTCAACGACACCCAGGAATCGGTCCTCTCCCTCGTCTTCCACTACGCGGACAAGGCCGGTCTCGCGCTCCTCGACCTCTCCGACCTCCGGGCGGTGCTCACCTACCTCACCTCGGACGAGGGCAAGGCGGAGCTCGAGGGCATCGGCGGGGCATCGAAGGCGACCGTCGGCGTCATCCTCCGCAAGATCGCCGAACTCTCCGCGCAGGGCGGCGACGTCTTCTTCGGCGAACCCGAGTTCGACACCGCCGACCTGCTCCGCGTCGACGAGAACGGCGCGGGCATCGTCTCCGTGCTCGAGCTGCAGAAGCTCAGCCAGTCCCCCGCGCTCTTCTCGACGTTCCTCATGTGGCTGCTCGCGGACCTCTTCCAGGATCTGCCCGAGGTCGGCGATGCGGACAAGCCCTCCCTCGTCTTCTTCTTCGACGAGGCCCACCTCCTCTTCGCCGACGCGTCGAAGGCGTTCCTCGAGTCGGTGACCCAGACCGTGCGGCTCATCCGCTCGAAGGGCGTCGGCGTCTTCTTCGTCACGCAGACACCGAAGGACGTCCCCGAGGACGTGCTCGCCCAGCTCGGCTCGCGCATCCAGCACCAGCTGCGAGCGCACACACCCAATGACCAGAAGGCGCTCAAGGCCACGGTGCAGACCTTCCCGAAGTCCGGCTACGACCTCGAGGAGCTGCTCACCTCGCTCGGCATCGGCGAGGCCGTCGTCACCGTCATGGATCCCGACGGCGCCCCGACTCCCGTTGCCCCGACCCGGATGCGCGCCCCGGAGTCGAAGATCGGCCCGATGAGCGAGGACGAGGTCCGTGCCGCCGTGGCCGCCTCCCCGCAGCAGAAGAAGTACGGCACTGCGATCGACAACGAGTCCGCCCGTGAGATCCTCACCGCCCGTCTCGAAGGCGGAGCCGCAGCGAAGGAGGCCGAGGACAAGGCCGCCGGGCAGGGCACAGCAGGCGCCGAGTCGGGGTCAGCAGGCGCCGAGTCGGGGGCCGCAGGCTCGGCAGACAAGGTCCCGTTCCCCGAGGATCCGGCACCGCGGTCGCAGTCGAAGGCTCCCGAGAAGAAGGAGGAGGAGAACCTCTTCTCGCAGGTCGTCAACTCCTCCGCGTTCAAGCAGTTCACCCGGACTGCGGCCAGGGAGATCGCCCGCGGCATCTTCGGCACCTCGCGCCGCCGCCGCTGAACAATCGCGGCTGAGCTGTCGCCGCTGAGGCGGCGCGGCTGAGTTGTCGCCGGGCCGACGCTGGGCCTCCGCTGGGCCGGCGTCGCCAACGCCGCTGAGCCGTCGCCGCTGAACCCGCCGCCGGTCTATCGCGCCGGCGCCGCTGAGCCGTCGCGGCGCCCGGGAGACCGGTTAGCGTCGGCGCGACCTCGATTCGGCGGGGACGATGACGTCGAGGATGAGCTCCCCGGTGTCGATCTCGACGGCGACCGCCTCGCCGAGGTGGTCGCCGTCGAGCTGGATCGGCGCAGGCTCGGAGACGGTGATCGTCGACCGCCGTGCCGTCCAGTAGCGCATCGCCGGGTCCCGTTCGGGGTGCCCGCGCAGGCAGGCGGCACCGATGCCGACCCACTCGCCGAGGCGACGGGCCGCCGCACCGGGCCCGAGGACGACGGCGAGGAATTCGAGGTCTTCGCTCACCGCCTCGGCGCCGGGGAAGACCGGAACGGGACCTGCGGGACGCCGCGTCTTCGCGGCCATGACCGACCAGACCTCGAGTTCCTCGCCGTCGATGCGCGCTGGCAGCTGCGGGGCGAAGAGCGCGAGCAGCGCGCCTCTCGCATAGCCGAGCAGCCCCCACGCGCGGTCGTGGGCGGCGACGGCGCGGGCATCGCCGCCGATGCCCGCCAGCGAGAGGAAGTGCTCGTGACGGACCGCACCAGAGGCGTCGAGGAACTCGGCGACCGAGACGGGGACGCCGGCCCGGGCGGCGGCTCCGTGGAGGAAGTCCTCGCACAGCGCCAGACCTGACCGTGCCGTGTGGAGGCCGAACCCGCGGGAGAAGACATTGGCTGTGCCCGTGGGGACGACGAGGACGGGGACCCCTGCGGTCGCGAGGATAGGGGCGGCGGATCGGAGGGTGCCGTCCCCGCCGAGGAGGACGACCGCCTCGGCGCCCCAGTCGACGAGGTCCTGCGCCTGCCGTGACCCGGGGGCCTCCGGGGTCGTCGAGGTGGTGCGGTATCGGATGTCGAGTGCGGTGAGCAGACCGACGAGGCGATGGTAGGCGCGGTGCGTCCGGGCGTGGACCGGGTTGACGATGATCCCGATGCGCATGTGCCTGCTCCTCCTTGAACGAACTCTCGGACGAACTCTTGGACGAACTCTCAGACGAACGCCGGATGGGTGCTCGCGACGGCGTCGACCCGCTCCGCGTCGATCGTCTCCCCCGGGAAGGGATCGACGAGGACGCGCGGGCCGCTCTGCTTCGGTGAGCGCTTCCACGTGCCGCGCACGCGCGTGCCCTCGACGACGGTGTTCTTGAACATCCCGTTGCCGCCGGGGACGACGGCGCGCTCGTGGCCGGGATCGAGGGTGCAGCTGCGGTCCTTGTAGCCGAGGATGAGCTCGTCGAAGCCCGGCAGCAGGGTGAGCGCGTGGGCGGCATCCTCCCAGACGGACAGGCGGTCCTCGAGGTCGGGGGCCTGGACGTGCTCGACGTCGTCGATCGTCACGGCCGCGATGTCGCCCGAGTCGACGAGTGAGGCCAGGGCGGCGCGGATCGGGGTCTTCGGCAGACCCGTCCACCGGGTTGCGTCGTCAACGGTGACCGGTCCGTGGCCGAGAACGTAGCGGCGCATCCATTCGCGCAGGGCGGCTTCGGTGTCGATTCCGGCGTCGGCGGAGGGATCGCGCAGGGCGAAGGCGAGTTCGTCGCGCCCGGGCACGAACCCGGACTGGATGAGCAGACCCTGCATCGAGAGGTTGGTGATGAGGTGCCGCTGTCGTCCGTACTCCTCGTCCTTGGAGATTCCTGTCATCAGCGGGGAGAGGCTGGCGACGAGGTCCTCCCGGCTGAGCGGGCCGCGGTCGGCGATGGCCGCTTCGACGAGGGCGGCGGCGGTCTCGAGCAGCAGTTCGTCGACGCCGAAGTGGGCCCGACGGGTGGCTTCGGCCTTCCACCGCCGCGGCGCGGTGAGGCGGAGGATCCACCCGACGTCCTCGGCAGTCGTGAGGTGGACCGTGCCGCGCTGGGTCCACGTGCGCACGATCGATCCGGACTCGATCTCCGCGCGAACCTCGGCGAGGTCCCGGGTCTGCGTGCGCAGCGCCACGGAGACGAGCGCCCCGCCGAGCGCCTGGGCCTGCACGCACGCGAGCCGACGGACCGCCTCGGCGGGGGTGGGGGCATCGGACCCGACGAGACCTGAGGAGATCATGCGAGCCGCCGAGATCTGGGCTGAGTCCATGGACTCAGCGTAACGCGCGGACCTCACCATCTATTACGGTCGAATAACGAGTTGCGCCTCACAACATGACTGACAGCATCTGTTGTGAACGATGTCCGATCATGGAGGGGCAGCACTCCCCACCCACAAAGGAATCCCGAAGTGACTTTGAGCCCCATCAGAGCACGCGACCGCCTGGTCGACGACACCTGCACACGGGCCGTGACCGAGCACGGCCTGCTCTTCATGGTCTCCGGCTACGCGGGGACCGGCAAGACCTGGCTGCTGCGCGCGATCGGCGAGCGGATGATCACAGCGTCGACGGTCTGCTTCGCCACCGCCGACGAGTTCGAGAAGGAGATCCCGTACAGCTTCATCGAACGGCTCCTGAGCACCTGCGCCGCTCCCTTCCCGATCATCGATCCGACGCGTCCGCCGATGGAGATCGCCCGGGAGATCCTGCTCGGGCTCATGGACAAGGGCGACGACCGACTGCGGACGATCATCGTCGACGACGCCCAGTGGATCGACATCGAATCCCGGCTGGCGCTCCGCTACATCGTGCCGCGCGTGATGCGACAGGGACTCTTCATCGTCGTCGCCGGACGACTGCCCGACATGGATTCGACCGCGATGACGTTCTTCGCCGATCTCGCCGAATCGACCCCTGGAGGGATCACGAAGGTCCTCGAACCGCTCAGCGTCGAGGAGATCCGGGCCCTGGCCGTCGACGTGCTCGGGGCGTCGATCTCCCCGTTCACCGCCGAGACGCTGCGCAATTCGACGGGTGGGTCGTTCCTCGGCATCGACAGCATCTTCCGCCGCATCACCCCGCAGGAGCGCAACAAGCTCCACCTCCTCTGGGACATCCCCATCCGCGGCGTCGAACCGGCGCGCAACCCGCTTCTCGGACCGTTCCACACGCTGCCGCCCGCCGCGAGGGCGGCCGTGGAGATCGTCTGCTGTGCGGGTCCGGAGACCAGACCGACGACCGTCGCCGAAGTGGCCGACCGCCTCGGCGAGGACGTCGAGATCGGTCCCGCTGTCGCCGCCTCCGTGCTCACGGAGTCCGGGTTCGGTTCGACGGTGTCCCCACGGCATTCGCTCATCGCCCACGCGGTGCGGCAGATGCTCCCCCGCGCTCGGGCCCAGGCGATCTACCGGGCCCTGGCACCGAGCGCGCAGGGATTCCGGAGGATGTGGTATTCGCTCAGCGGGGCCGCCGAATGGAGTCCGGAGCTCGCCGAGGCGGTGCGGGAATTCATCGACGACGCCGTGGTCAGACGCAGCTATGCGACGATCAACGATGTGCTCCGGCGAAGCCTTGACTTGGCGACCGGCAGCGACCGGGATGCGCTCCTCATCCGGCTCGGCCTCTTCAATATGGAGAACAAGACCGTGTACTCGCTCTTCGACCTCGCCCCCGAGTTCGAAGCCCTGCCGGAGACACCGGTGAGGGAGTGCATCATGCTCACGATCATGGCCTACCGCAAGGACCAGGAGTTCCCCCGGGCGCGGTTGGCGAAGTTCCTCGCGCTCGAGCACACGGATGCCGATGTGCGCACCCTGCAGGCCTATGCCGGCTTCCTCTCCGTCGTCGAGGTCATCCGCAGTCAGGACTACGACCACCTGCCGGCTGTCGTCGCCGAGGCCAAGGCGATCATCGCCCGCGGACCGGAGACACCGGAGGAGGTGAGCGATCCCGCTCTCGCGTGGATGGTCGCCCCCGGACCGGTCCTCGTGCTCCTGGACACCCTGACGATGCTCCAGTCCGTCGTCGTCTCCGATGCCGTCACCGTCTCCGGCATGCTCGATGACCTTGTGCCGCAGGTCCTCGCCCTCCCGCCGTCGCCGCACAAGGTGGATGCGCTCACGCCGCTCGCGATCGTGGCGATGATGATCGGTGAGATCAACCGGTCCCGTTCGCTGGCGGCGACCGCCGTCGACCTCCTCGAGCAGGTGGGACGCACATGGGGAGAGGGCACGGTCCGGCTCATCCACGCGCACACGACCTCGCTGCTCGGATCGCTCGATGAGGCGGCCGAGCTCGTCGAACTCGCCACGGAGTCGAGCGGAAGCACGATCGACGTCGAGACGAGGCTGCCGCTGAGCGGACTGCAGGCGTAGGTGAACGCGGTCCGCGGGGTGCCCGACTTCATCGACCTCGACGCGCAGACGGACCGGCAGACGAGTCTGGCTTGGCAGCCGTACGCCGCTGACATGATCGTCAACGCCGAGTGCGAGCGGGCGCGGGCCGCCGGCGATCCGCAGGGCGTCATCGACGCCTCGGCCCCGCACAGGGTGCGCTCGCTCGTCGGCACCCAGCGGGGGTTCCTCAACTATCGGACTCATGCGCTCATCGACCTCGAACGCCTCGGCGAGGCTGCCGAGCTCATCGGCACCCTCATCGACAAGCGGGGCCGGGGGTGGCAGCCGTACTGGGGATCACTCGAATGGGCGCAAGCCAGGTTGCTCTCCGGGTTCCTCGGCACCGCCGGGGCCGGGAGCGAGGAGGCACGGGCAGGTGTCGAGCGGGCGGGCCTCTCCCCCGATCGGATCGGCGCGGAGGAAGTGGCCCGACTCTTCGACGAGGCGGTCGGGGACGACCGTTTCCCACTCCCCCACGCGCTCACCCTCCGTGACTACGGAACGTTCCTCATCGCCGAGGGCCAGCGGGCGCGGGCGCGGACGATGCTCGAGCGATCCCTGGCGACGGTGCGGCGGATCGGCGCGGCGGCCTATCTGCCGAGCATCCGCGACGTCCTCGGCTCGGTGTCGCAGGCGGAGCGGGATCTCCTCTCCTCGCTCACCGCGCGCGAGCGGGAGATCAGTCGTCTCCTCGCACAGGGGCGGAGCAATCAGGAGATCGCCGCCGAGCTCTTCGTCGCCCCTGCCACGGTCCGCTATCACGTCTCGAACGTGCTCCGGAAACTCGAGCTGAGCAGACGCAGCCAGGTCGCCGCCGTGTTCCACGAATCGGGCATCGCCGTCGGGGACTGACCAGGCGCCGCGCGGGGCAGGCGGTATGCGGGAGGCTGGACCGGGTGACGTGGTCGCGGCCCGGTGCCTGAGTCGCGGCGGGTGCCTCAGTCGCGGCGAGTGCCTCAGTCGCGACGGCGGACGGTGCGCACGAGTGCCGCAGTCGCGGCGGGTGCCTCAGTCGCGGCGGCAGACGGTGCGCACGAGTGCCGCACCGACGCCGGCGAGGATCGCACCGACGACGGCGAGCCACCACATCGCACCACCGGTGCGCGGCAGGTCACCCCCGCCGTCACCGACCACGGCAGAGCCGTTCGCCGACGACTCTTCGTTCGCTGCGGCATCGACGTCAGCGCTCGCTCCTGCGGAGGCAGAGCTCGAACCGGAGGCGCCGTCGGTATCCGCTGACGCGTCGGAGGAGGCAGCATCGGCTGTCGAGTCAGAGCCCGCCGTCGCGTCCGACTCCGCAGTCGCGTCCGAATCAGCCGTCGCGCTCGAGTCCGTGCTCGAATCATCCTCCGCGTCCGACCCGGCGTTCGAGTCGGGGCTGTCGTCCGCCTCGGCGTCATCACCGCCGAGTTCGAGGAGCACATCGAAGCTTCCCTGCCGGAGACCCACATTCGACCTGTTGCCCGATGTCGCCTCGACCGGGAAGTCGTAGCCGATGGTCACCGGAGTCGTCGCACCCTTGGCCAGCGGGATCTCCATGACCTGCGTCGTACCGGCGGAATCGAGCTCCCTGATCGAGGAGGAGCCCCGGTTCCAGGTGATGCGGAGGTCGTCGTAGAACTCATCGGCGATCGGAGTCTCGAGGAGGTCGACGTTGACGATGCTCACCCGCAGAGTGCCGCCGGTAGGGCCATCGTTGCGGACCGTGAGAGTGCGCGACGTGGAGTCACCGGGGACGGTGACGGGGAACCCGACGAAGCTCTCGGTCGTCGTGTCGCTGTAGGCACTGCCGTCCCAGGACATCTGGATGGCTCTGCTGCTGTCTGCCGCGAGGGCCGGAGCCCCGGGGATCAGGACGGCGAGGAGGGCGACGAGAAGGGTGCGGACGAGTCTCACCGGCCGACACCTCCCGGACGGAAGGTCTCGTACTTGAAGACGATGTCCCGGTTCGGCTCCTGCTTCGGGTCGAGCCCGAGGCGAATCTTCGCGTTCCACGAGTCCTTTGCCTCGACCTTCGTCCCGGCGGGATCCTCTGCGGTGACGGTCGCAGTGTTCTCGTACTGGCCGACCTCGCCGTTGTTCTTCAGCTTCGCGCTCACGCACCAGTACTCGATCGTCGGATCGGTGGTCTCGGAGTACTCAGCGCTCACCGGGGTCGACCGGAGGTCCTGCGCTGTGGTCGGGGTGTTCGCGACCGTGCACCCGCTCGGTGCTCTCACCCGGAAGACGCTGACATCGGAGGCACCGAAGATGCCTCCGGACCAATCCGGTGGGGTGAGTTCGTACCGCAGGCCCTTGTTGCCCTGGCTGAGCGAGTCCGTCTGCAGCGCAACAGCGACCTCGCCGTCCTTGAGCAGCGTCTCGGCTTCGGCGGCGCCGAGGCTGACGGAGGCCTTCTTGTCCTTTGCCGCCTGCGTGTCATCGACTCGACCCGCGGCGAAGTACTCGTAGCCGCTGGAGATCTCACCGGTCCCGGAGGCGTTGTCGCTCCACAGGGCGAGTGTGCCGCCGCCGATGCCGAGGAGGATGCCGAGCACTGCCGCGAGACTGAGGATGAGGGTGTTCTTGAGTGAGATGTTCGACTTCACGGGCGCACTCCCGGCTCCCGCACCTGGTCGAGGGTGAAGGTGAAGCGGCCGAGGTCGGCCACCTGGACGGGACTCTCGGCCCCGACGCGGTCGCTCATATCGGCGAAGTCGAGGGTGACGGCCACGGAGAAGTCATCGGTGCGTCCGTCGTTGCCGGTCACCAGACGGTTCTCGTCGAGGACGAGATCCGAGCCGACGGGGGTGGGCTCGCCGAGGCGGGTGCCCGTCGAGTCGAGAACTGTGTAGTCCGCGGTGACACCCTCGGGCAGCTCAGCGGGTTCGGCCCAGTCGACGGCGATCCGGGCGGACATGTTGTCGCCTTCGATGCGCGTGGTGAAGTCCTGGGTCATCTCCACGGTGTCGCCTTGGCGGACGAGAAAGGTCTCCGGGTCGATCGTCCGGCCGGAGTTCGCGACATCGCTCGACGTCTCCGTCCACGTGGTCTCCCCCGCAGTGACGTCGAGGTCGCCGGCGATGATCGCTGCCGGCGCCGTGTTGCCTGCGGTCTTCCACATGGCCATGGTGCCGCCGCCGGCGGCCGTGCCCGCGATGAGGACTGCGGTGGCCAGGAGCGGCAGGCGCCAGCTGGTCCTCGTCGTCATGATCTCGCCTCCGTCTCGGATGCCTCGGTACTGTGTGTCTCAGCGCTGCTGCCCGCGGATCCCACGGCAGCGCTGCTCATCGCGGGCGCCGCATCATCGCCTGCCGCGCATGCCTGGGAAGCCGTCGTCTTCCGGCGCCGGTCCACGGCCGCGGAGACGAACGCAAAAGCGGCGTAGGCGATGAGAAGAACGCCGATGCCGGCCACCAGCAGTCCCTTGTTGCCCCCGACGGCCTGCTGGACGTAGCCGAGTTTGGGGATCGAGTAGAGGACCTTGCCCATCACCTGGGCTTCGACGATGGGGGCGTCGTCGCTGCCGTTGGCGTCTCCGCGGGTGACGAAGGTCCGGCCCTCGTCGGTGTCGGTGACGGCGACGATTCGGTGGGTGATGAGCATCGGGTCGCCTGACCGGGGTTGGAAGGTCACCGGATCGCCGATGCGGTACTGCTCCTGCGGCACCGAGACGACGATGTCGCCGGGTTCGTACGTCGGCTCCATCGACCCGGTGAGCACGGTCAGGGCCGCACCGTTCATCACCTTGGGCACGACGCCCACGGCGACGACGAGGCCGAGGAGACCGAGGAGGAGGATGGCGAACACCCCGGACCGCAGTCCGCGTGCGAATCCTGAAGTCCGGGAGTGCCGCGCCATTCTCATCAACCTCGTGTCTCAGCCGCCTCGGCGGTGTTCAGTCTGCTCAGCGGTCCTGCTGGAGCTGGATGTTCGAGCCGGCCAGAGCAGCCTGCTGCTGGACGAGCTCGCGGTTCGGGGTGTCCTTGGCGAATTCGGCGGTGACGACGACGTTGAAGTCGGCGGTGCCGTCGACGACCGTGCCCGCTGCCACCTGGGTGCCACCGGGAGCGGTGTTGTCGGACGAGACGAGGGAGACCTCGACACCGGCGTTGTCACCGGTCGCGATCTCCTTGCCCGCGGCGTCCTGAACGCTGTACTTGAGGCTCAGACCCTCGGCGAGAGCGCCTTCGAGCTGGCCGCCTCCGGCGAGCTTGAGCTTCGCGACCATGTTGTCGCCTTCGAGTCCGACGTCGACGCCGTACGTGCCCTGGACGGTGTGGCCCGGGATGATCTTGAAGGTCTTGAGGTCGATGTCGTGCGGGTTGTCGGGGCGGTCGGCCGAGATGTCCTGCCACTTCGACTCGGTGACGTTGACGTCGAGGTTACCGGCGGTGATCTGACCGCCGTCGGCATCGGCGCTGTCGGACCAGAGGGCGAAGGTTCCGCCACCGAGGAGCAGGGCTGCTCCGGCTGCTCCGGCGATGATTCCGAGGGTCTGCTTCTTCACGATTCTCTCCTGTTGTCGTGTTTCGGTTCTACTTCACTGCGCCAGAGGCGGAGCAGGTCATTGATTCGCCTGGGTTCAGGCGGGTCTTCGGGCACTTCACCGAGGAAGTGGGAAGTCTGTCGTCGACGACGGTGATGCCGTCGAGGGGGGTCTTGCCCGTGTTCGTCACGAGGTAGGTCCAGGTCACGGTCGTGCCGTCTGGGACCGAGTCACCGGCAGGGATCTCCTTCGCCCCGTCGAGTCCCGCTGCGGTCGGGGTGTCCCACGCCTTCTTCTCGATCGAGATGCCGGGTACGAGCGTCTGCTTGTTCGTCACGGTGCATTTGACCGTGTCGCCGGCGGTGACGTCGAAGCCGATGCTGTCCGCGGTCACGGAGATCTTCTTCCCGTTGATGCGGCATTCGGCGCCGTCGAGCTTCCACCCCTCAGCGGTCTGCTTGTCGCTGAGGAGCTCCTCGATGGTCACCTTCGAGGCGCTTGCGGGCTTCGGGGTGGAGAACTTCACCTGGTAGTCGACCGTCGACGTGTCCCCGGTCGTCTGCTGCCGGGCCGGGGCGAGGGTTCCCGGCGCCGAGGCGGTGGCTGAGAAGGTCCATCCCGCACCGCCGGGGCTCGGGCTTGCGGCTCCGTAGGCGAGGGTCTTCTTATCGATCTCGATGTCGGCACGGCACGTCGCTCCCTTGGCCATGCTCGCCATGAGGTCGGCGAGCTCCTCCCACCCGGCTTGGAAGTAGTCGGCGTCGTTGATCGACTCGCCGGTGGTGTACTTCGTGCCGCCGGAGATCGCTGCGAGGTTGGCTCCGCCGCTCGAGACTCCCTCACCGACGCCGACGGCCATGACACGGCTGCCCTTGGCCTTGACGGCGTTGGCGGAGAAGACTGCTGATTCGATCTCGTCGAAACTGGTGGTCGAGCCGTTGGAGTCGGCGTTGCTCGTGTTGTTGATCGAGTAGGTCGGCATGCCGTCGGTGACGACCACGACGAGGTCGTAGGGGTCTGCGGTGTTGGCGACCTCCCACATCGCGCTGTCCCAGTTCGTGCCGCCGCCTGTGGCGTAGGCGTCGATGCGGGACTTGATCGTCTCGGCGTTGCTGCCTGGGTCGATCGACATCGACGGCCAGTTGCGGCCGTCGTCGGTGTTGCTGCGCGGCGAGTCATTGGAGAAGGTGTAGAGGGCCATCGACGAGCTCGTGCCCTTGAGCGCGTCGACCATACCCTTCGACGCGTCCTTGAGGGTGCCCAGGGCGCCGGAGTTCGACACGGAACCTGAGAGGTCGAGGACGAGGGCGACACGGAGGCCGGCCGAGCATGAGACCTGCAGGGCGGGGTTGCGGCGGGTGTTCTGCCAGGTGCCCGTCGAATTCGTCGTGATGTTGCGGCGGCCGGTGTTCATGAACTGGTCACCCGAGCGGTATGTCTGTCCATTGCGCAGCTCTGTTCCGGTGCGGAAGGCGTAGCGTTCGCTCGAGTGGTTCGATGAGGTGCCGACGATGAGGCGGTCGTTGGCGCTCCACCCTTCGGGAGCGGATTCCTGGACGACCCAGAATCGCTTGTCGCGGTTGGCCTGGTTCTCCCACCCACAGAAGACGAGGAGCGAGCAGACCCATTTCCGGTTGGTCTGGGGAACGGTGAACGAGCAGTCGCCGTCGCGGTCGGAGGTGCATGACGCCCAGGTCTCGCTGAGCGGGCTGCCGATGCTTCCTGAGCGGTCAGAGTAGAGGCGCAGCTTCACGCCCTGGAGTCCGTTGACGGTGGTCTCGCTGGTCCGGTCACCGCCGACCTTGACGGTGATGACGGCGTTGTCGCCGGAGGCGCTGGGAACCGATTGAGGCGCGACGGACTTCGGGGATGTGGCGCGTCTGCCGCTCTCCGGAGAGTCCTTCCCCTCTGACGCGTCGCTCTTCGCGGGAGCATCGCCCTTCGCCGGAGCATCGTCCTTCGCCGGGGTCTCGCCGTCGGTCGGCGCGCTGTCCTTGTTCGACGGGACATCGCCGGTCGCAGGCGGCTCTGCCTGGGCGAGGTTCTGTGCCGAGGTGGGGGCCTCAGCGGGGATGGGGGCCTCGGAGGGGGATGTCGCCTGTGCTGCGGGGACGATGGAGAATACGGTGATCAGGACGGCGGCGATGGTGATCCCGGCCCGGGTGAGCCGGTTCTTCTGCGGGTTTCTCAACGATCTCCTCGAACAGCATGAAGCAACGGTTCGAGTCTAGGAATCTGCGGACGTTTCGACCCTGGCCGAATGGATGGGTTCGGCGTTGGGAAAGTGTTGGGTTCGGCGTTGGGTGCGGCGTTGGGTACGGTCCCCGGGGACCGGTTGTCTCATGCCCGCATTCAATGCCGGTGTCCGCCCAACTGCGACTGAGTGAGAAGGGCACCCTTTCGCGAGACGATCAGCTCAGCGTCTGTGGTCGGGCAAGCCGTCTTTCCACGTGCGACACCTCAGAGTACACGGCGCTCAGAGTGAAGTCGCCACGATCACGCGCTCTCTTCTGTTCGGCTCAACACTTCAGCTGTGTCGTCCTGACGCTGCCACTCCCCCGAGGATGTCGACAAACGATCCCTCATCGTCCGGGGACCTCAACTTGTGCGTCTGTCATTCACCCGAGGATGTCGATGAGTCCTGGAACCGCGATCCTCGGAAGGGATCCCGAGGTCGCGAAACGGCCCCAGATCCTCCGCAGCTCAGGGCCGGCCACCTCGGCGGCGACACCGTAGTTGAGGAAGCTCGAGTCCCAGACCGGACCGGGGAAGAGCAGCGGCAGGTCTCCGGAGTGGGCGGCGTCGAAGAAGCTGCCGTCGCCGCGGGAGACGATGAGAAGGCGGGCACCCTGACCGCCGGCCATCCGGTGGCGGTCGTAGAATTCCTTGGCCGCTCGGGTGTAGACCGCCGAGGTGATGCCCGAGATGAGGGATTCGAGCATCGGCGAGGTGAGCCTGCGGTCGTGGAGGCGGTGGAAGGCGGGAACGAAGCCGGCGAAGAATGCGATCTCGCGTTCGGTGCGGGTCATGAGCACGTCGTACTTCGGCGCCTCCCGCGCCCATGCCGCTGCCGCCTCGGAGCGGGACGGCAGGGGGTAGTCGCCGTAGTGGACGCCGAAGCACATGCCGGCGTGGAGTCCTCCGACGAGAGCGGCCTTGTGCACCTCGTCCTGAGCGGCGAGGATCTCGGAGACGGTCGCGCCGTCGGGGATGCGGGCTGCGACCTTCGCCATGGCCCAGTTCATCGAGTCGGTGCCGCCGGAGAGCCCCAAGGGGGCGGAGGCCATGATCACGCGCGAGAACAGGCCGTCGGTCGCCTCGGCGATCATGAGATGGGCGCACGCGTCGGCACCGGCACTCTGACCGGCGAGGGTGACGTTGTCTGGGTCGCCTCCGAAGGCGGCGATGTTGCGCTGCACCCACCGAAGCGCGGAGATCTGGTCGAGCAGTCCGAGATTGGAGTGCTCGGGTCTGCCCTGGCCCAGGTAGCCGAGCACGCCGAGGCGGTAGGTGACGGAGACGACGATGATGTGCTGTTCGTCGACGAGGGTGTGCGGGTCGTAGATCTCGGCGTCGCCTGCCCCGGTGACGTACGCCCCGCCGTGGATCCATACGAGCACGGGCAGTCTTGGACCGTCTCCGGTCAGCGGCGTGTCGATCGGCATCGTCACACTCAGCCGCAGGCAGTCTTCGCTGGTGCTCAGTCCGCCGATCTGATCGAAGCTGATGTCGGCGTTGGGATCGACCCGGTGCTGGGGGCTCGCGGGACCTGGCCTCGTGGCGTCGATGACGTCGACGGCGGGTTCGTCGACGGGGTGGGCGAACCGTTCGGCCCGCGCATAGCGGATGCCGCGGGCGCGGACGACGGTGCCGTCGACCGTCGCACGTACCCGTCCGCAGGGAGCGGGGATGTCGAAGGGTGCGCTCATCCTCGGCGGGTCAGTGCGAGGGCTGAACCGGGGGTTCGGCAGACCAGGGGAAGACGATCCACTGGTCGGTGCGCTTCCAGACGAAGTCCGGGTCGACGATGGAGGCGGACTTCGCGTAGATGACCGCGGACTGGGCCTCGGCGCCGTTCTTCTTGAGAAGTTCGAGGACGAGGGCGAGCGTGCGACCCGAGTCGGCGACGTCGTCGACGACGAGGAGCTTCTTGCCTTTGATCGCGTCGATGTCGAGCATCGGGGCAAGCAGGATCGGGTCGGGCAGAGTCTCTTCGACGTCGGTGTAGAACTCGACGTTGATGGCGTCGGAGAGCTTCAGCCCCAGGGCATAGGCCAGTGCACCGGCGGGAAGGAGTCCGCCGCGGGCGATCGCGATGACGATCTCGGGATCGTAGTCGGAGTCGGCGATGGTCTGGGCGAGCTCCCTGGCCGACTGTCCGAAGGTGTCCCAGGTGAGGATCTCCTTGTCGGTGAGGTCGGACGAATCGGCGTGGTAGGCCTGGCTCATGGGATCTCCTTCTAAGGTCAGCGGCTCGCGGTCCAGCGGGGGATCGATCCGTCGAAGTTCGGTCCCGCGGGGTTCGTCCCGTCGGGATTCTGTCCGACGGGCTCCGTCCCTCGGGGATCGATCCATCGGGATTCGGGCCGTCGGGATTCCAAGGATACGCGTCCAAGCGGCCGGACTGCCATCCGAATCGGCGGCACCGTTTCACCGGATCGACTCAGACAGTGCAGGAGGGAACCCTTCCCTCACCAGGGACGCATGACGGCGGTTCAGCCGCGCCATCCGAGCCCACTGGTGCCCCAGCTGTGCCCGCGCATCAGCGAACGGAGTCCTCCAGTACTCCTGCCTCCTCGATCATGAACCCGCGCCTCTCCGGCAGCTCCGCGGCAATCCAGTACTCCCCGGTGTGGGCGTTGCGTTCGAGGTACCGGTAGTCGATGAGTTCGCGTCGGAGGCGGGCGAAGTCCGGGTGGAACCGACCCAGGTGCGCATTGAGTTCCTTCTCCGTATAGACCCGGTCCGCGTCGAGGCTCGCGCGGATGTCGAGGAGGAGGACGACGAGGGCACGGCGCTTGGTGGGAATGGCGGTGAACGCACCGTCCTTGACGAAGGTCGCGCGGACCTTGTTCTTGTAGCGCTCGAGGGCGGCTTGGGCTTCGAGGTCCGGCGCTTCCGTCTGCCTCACGAGGTTCTCGGTGAGCAGTGCCGCGCGAGCGGACGTGTAGTTGTCCCCCGTCTCGGCCATGCGGGCGCGGATGAGGCTCTTGAAGTCGCTGTTCTTGGTCATCGTGGTCGATCCTTGCTCGACCGAGCTTCGCCCCAGCTCGATGCCCGGTCAGGAATTCACCACTGACAGGACGATCCGAGGATTCGCTCCCCTTCGCCGAATGGTCTGCAGGCTGGGGTGTCAGACCGCGGCTGGGCGTCGGATGCGCCACTGGGTCCGAGTATAGCGGCTGCGCCAGCGCTTGGAGCGTCGTTCACCCGTCGGCGGGTCCGAGGTAGAGCCAACGGCCCGCGCGACGGGCGAACGACGAGTTCTCCTCGAGCACGTGTTCGCCGAGGCTGTCTCGATAGTGGGCACGGAAGTGGACCGTTCCCGTGCCGTCGTCTTCGCCGCCGGCGGTCGTGCCGAGAACCTCGAGTCGGGTCCATGTCACCAGGTCGTCGACTCCGAGATCGGTCGGTCGCGTGCGAGGGTGCCACGTGCGGAACAGGTGGTCGGCGTTCTTCAGGCTGAAGGCGGTGAAGCGCGAACGCATGAGCGCCTCGGCGGTGGTGGGCCACACTTGACCATCAAGGGCGGGCCGGCAGCAGTCTTCGAAGCTGGCTCCTGGGGGCATTCCCGAGCACGGGCAGATCATCAACGCGTCTTACCTCAACTGTCCGAACCGGGGTCGACATAGAAGTCTTCGGGCTCGAGCTGGATCCACTCAGTGAACTGCCCGGTGCCGTTGCGCTTCTCCAAGTGGATGGTCTCGTCGTCGCCGAGCACCTCGGCGATCCGGCTGTAGGCATCGTCGGCATCTTCGCGAGTCTCATAGTGGACGACGAATTCTCGCGGCATGAGCTCTGTGCCGTCCTCGGTCATCTCGACCATGCCCTTCTGGGCGAAGTCCTCGTCCTCTCGCACCTCGAGCCTGAGCCTGTAGACCCCTGTGCTGACACGGTTGTCGTTCTGTTCGCTTTCGAAGTACTCGACCGCTTCACTCATGTCACGCCGCCCTCTCTCGCGTCGGTTGCGAGTCCACCTTATGCCTCTTCGGCCGGAAGCGGCAGAGTTCTCTTCGCAGGGAAAGTCGAGGTTGTCCTCCCAAAAAAGTCGAGCTCGATCGAATCGCGATCTGCCAGACCCGCGGTCACGGCCGCCGGCTGCCCATGTTGCGAATCGGACAATGGCGGGTCGCCACGGGACATGCGAATATGGGGAGATGACTACCGTCTTTCTCTCAGGTGATCCGAAGTCCGACGAACTCCTCGCTGATGACCCCTTCGCCCTGCTCACCGGAATGCTCCTTGACCAGCAGGTGCCGATGGAGGTCGCCTTCGCAGGTCCGGCGAAGCTCGCCGACCGACTCGGCAAGCTCGATGTGCATGAGATCGCTGAGATGAACCCGGATGAGTTCCTCGAGAAGTTCGCCGAGAAGCCGGCTGTGCATCGGTTCCCAAAGTCGATGGCGGCGCGAGTGCAGAAGCTCGCCGAGGCGATCGTCGATGATTACGACGGCGATACCTCAGCGATCTGGACGAGCGGGGATCCGACGGGTGCCGAGGTGCTCAAGCGGCTGAAGAAGCTCCCGGGATTCGGGGAGCAGAAGGCGAAGATCTTCCTCGCTCTCCTCGGCAAGCAGTTCGGTCTGCAGGCGTCGGGGTGGCGTGAGGCCGCTGGTGACTACGGCACCGAGGGCAGTCGCCGCTCGATCGCTGATGTTGTCGACGAGGACACCCTCCAGGAGGTCCGGGCGTTCAAGAAGCAGGCCAAGGCCGCAGCGAAAGCAGCGAAGAAATAGTTCGACACTGACCGGCACTCCCCTGGGGACCGGGCTGTGCCCAGAATCGACTGCAGGCAGGGCTGTGCCCTCTCACCCAGCCGCGTCCGGCCAGTCTTTACTGCCGGCCTCGTCCCCGTCAGCCCTGTTGCGCTCATCCACGGACTCCGCCGCGAGACCGTCGGAGTTCTCCATGCTGGGCCCGGACTCGTCAGGGTGGTCGTCGAAGAGAGACGCGATGATCTCCTCGGCCAGGAACCGCGGATGCAACAGTGGTCGTCGGGCAGGATCCACCGACGCCGGTGGTCTCCACGCCGGACGCCCATCCAGAAGCATGAGCATCTCCCAGTCGCAGCGATCCAACAGGTGATGGTGGGCACTGCAGGCCAGAGCCAGATTGTTGATCGTCGTCTTCCCACCCCTGGCCCAGGGCACCACATGATTGGCCTCACACCACCCCGGGGGCGCATCACACCCGGGGAACGTACACCCCTTGTCACGGGCGGTGATGACCGCGACCTGTTTCTTGTTCGCGAACCGTTTCTCCGTCATCACCTGCATCGTGTGCGCGGTCTCACTCATGAGGTGGAAGAACACGTCCCCGTTGAGCCCGTTCGTGGCCAGTTCGTCGATCGGGATCGGGGTCTCGACCCCGGTCGTGCCCTCCCCAGTCCGATGAGCGAGGTCCTCAGCGGTCGCGGTCACCACGAGAGCGTAAGGCGACCCGGTACCGGCCTGGTCCATGCTGATCCGAGAGATCAGGGTGGCGAAGCGTTCATAGATCCACGCCCGCGCCGAAGGCCGCTGCCCGGTGAGGTCGACCGGGGTACCGTCCTCACGCACCCCAACACCAACCGGGAAACCGGAAGCCACGCCGCCTGTGGTGTTGGTCGGATCGGTGATTCCGGCCGAAGTGGCAGAACCCGTGCCGCCCGGGATGCCGTCGCCGTCACCGTTGCCGAGCATGTGGGCGTCGTCGGTGGCAGGCGGGACTGCCCAGTCTGGGGGTGCCTGCGGGATCGACAGGGGCGCATCGTGGAGGTCCCCATGGAGGACCTGATCGACGATCTCGAAGAGCGCATCTTGGCCCCCAGCAGCACTACTGCCGTCTGTCGATGCGCCGGAGCACCCGGGGGGCGCGGTCTTCGAAGCATCCTCTCCTGCCAGAGGCGCGTCGCCCTGGTCTGCGTCAGCGTTGCTGTGACCGACACCGGCACCGCCGGCGGTACCGTCGAGGGTGACTGAGTGGATGCGGGAGGTGAGCAACCCGTTCAATGCCGCCCCGGACACCGGGTCGAGCAGTCCCCCGAGCACCCAGTCCCCATTGCGCTTGGGCCGAACCGTCACCGAATAGTCCGTACGCGGGGTCTCCTCACAAGGTTTGGCCCCGTCGGGGTCGATATAGGCAAGCATCCGATCGAAGATCCCCCGCAGATCCTTCACCCGCACCTGGGGTGCATAGTCGACGAGGCGTTTCTCCACATCGGCCCGCTGCTCGGCTGACACCCAGGCGGGCAGGTCATCAAGGCAGTCATCGATGGCTTTCGCCTGCCCTGCCGAGAGCATGCCCGCATGGAGGCCATCGGCGACTTCCGGACACAACGGTTGCAGGGCTTGCCCGGTGGTATCGACCCTGCCCCCGAGGTTCTTCGCCAACTCGGCCCGCCGGTTCGCCTCGGTCGGGGTGAGGTTGAGCCGGTCGCGGATGAGGGATTTCGTGTCCTTGGCACCTGTGTCCGTTGGTGTTCCGACACGTTCGTAGACCGACAGGGCCAGGGTGGAAAGCGCCTCGGTGATCCGGGACAGGGCCTCGGTGCCATCGATGAGCAGGAGAGCCTCATCCGGGCCCATGGGCCGGTCGAAGGAGCGCAACCCGGTGCTGAAGTCCATGAGCGTGGTGATGCTGGTCGTGACTTCCGGAGCGAACCCCGACAGGTCCGCCCACGCGGTGTCAGTGAGCAGAGGGTGGCGACTCACCCACCCAGGAGCATCAGCCGTCTCGACGGTGCCTGTGCCGACAGTCTCCGGGGTGTCCGTGGTGGGGGTGTCGACGGGAACCGACGTTTTGGAGTCATCAGGAGACTGCGGGATCAATGAGCCGGACGGGAGGGGCCCAGGGGTGTTGGTTGAGTTCGCGGGAGTCGACGGCACCCGCTGTGACTGGCCATTGCGGGCGGTCGCGGGCAGGTCGCCGGGATGGGCGGTGTCGTCTGGGATCGGGTGTTCGGGGTCCTGTGAGGGAGCATCGCCGGGCCACTCCCCCGTCTCTTCTCCGCCGTTGTCTCGGCGAGGTCCGAAGAGGTCGATATCGGAGTCATCGATCGTGGAGAAGTAGTCGAATGCGGGGTCCTCGGGGACCGGGGTGTTGGTGGTGACGGGGTCGAGGGCGTCGAAGTCGTCGGCGAGGGGGTGTCCGGTGAGGTCGAATCCGGCCTGGGCGAGTTGGTCGCGCAGTGACTGGAGTTCTTCGCTGATCGCCTCGTCACGTGGACCATCAGCCGCGGGTGTCCTGCGGGAGTTCGTCGACGTCTCATCGGGCCCGGGCGCATTCTGCGAGGGAGTCGGAGCGTGTCGCTTCGGCTTCTTCGGGGTGCGGTCCGGGGTGAGAGTCATGGCCTCCTGGTCCATTCATCAACGTCGGTGTTGATGCTCCTATTATACACCTATTTCGGCGTTGTCAATGGTTTTCTTTGTTTTTTGTTCGACTATTTGACTACTGTTCTATGCGCTTCGAATCCCTCGTCAACTCTTCTTGTTCTCAACTTTGCTGGGTGTGTGATGGTCTGCGCTTCTGATCAGGGGCGAATGTGCGCGGTGACTCTCCGAACGCCTTAGCAGTGGTCCCCGGTCGGCTGGGGCGTGAGGCCGATCGACGCGGTCGGTTCGGCTTGGTTGCAGCTGATCGACGCGGCGGGTTCGGCCTGGTTGGGGGTGATCTTACGCGCCGGTGATGACACCGGGGCAAAACACGACCAGCGGAGCCTCAGCCCCGCTCTTCTCCACGCGCGAGTCCTTTGAGGTACTCGTTGTAGGCGTCGAGCTCCTTGTCACCGTGCTCCGCAACTGAGCGGTCGCGGATCTCGTTGTTCTTCGACTCCTGCCGGAACCAGGTGATGAGGATGATGAGGAGGATGAGAACGGCAGGGCCTTCGCCGTAGGCCCACGCGATCCCACCGGCGAGCTTCTGGTCTTCCATCGGGTCGATCCCCCACCTCGGCGGGAGTTGGGCGAAACGATCGACCAACGGAAGGGTCGCCATCATGACGATGACGCCGAAGAACGCATGGAGGCCTGCCTCCATGAAGGAGTGGAAGATGCGGACGACGTGGGATTCGGGAACTGGCAGCGGATCGGCGGGGATGAGGGTCGCGTTGAAGACGATTCCCGTGAAGAGGAAGACGAGCTCGAGCGCGATGTGCACGCCGATCCCCTGGTTGAAGACCCAGCTCGCCGCGTTCGAGAGGTAGAGGCCGTAGAAGAGGACAAGGAAGAGCGGAATCGAGAACAGCGGATGGACGATCACCTTGCCCGGCCATGACCGCAGTCCGAAGATCGCCGTCTTGAGCACCATCCGGCCGGGAAGATTGCGCGGCGTCGACCGCAGGAGCAGCGTACCTGGAGCGCCGAGGAGGAGCAGCGGCGGCACCGCCATCATCAGCGTCATCTGTTGGAACATGAAGACTGAGAACATGACCTGGCCGTAGCCCTCGATCGCAAGGCCCATCGTCGCGGCGAGCAGCGCACACCCGAGGAGGAAGAGGATTCCCCTCCATGCCGGCCACGGCCGACCCTGCACAGCCAGGCGGATCCAGCCAAAGGTATAGGCGAGGGCGACAAGCCCGGCGATGACGGGGATGACGGGAATGGGCTGTAGGTCGAAGCCGAGGAATGCGCTCAGCGAAGGGGCTTCAGTCGGGATCCACGTCAGGTCGGTCATTGTTCAGGTGATACCAATCTTGCAGGGATTGTGCGCACGCTCGTGACGCTCGCACAGCGGCCATGTCCTCGGTCAAGATTACTCCCCGGAGCTGTGCGCGTCGCCGCGTGCTCTTGTCGCGAGGCGTCGTGCGCCTGCCATATCGGTGGGAGGTGCAACGGGCGGTTGGGCCCCTTCGACTCGTGCGCGGGTTATCCACAGATTCAACTTCATCTGTTCTCAATCGGCGGGAACTCGCATAATGTGGTGCTCCCGGGCACCCGGACAGTGACGGTGCCGGAATCACGGACCACAGAGGCGTGGAATGAGAACCGGATTCGCTACACCCGTTCGTCGACCCTGGTTACCTCGCGCGCGTGG
Organism: Brevibacterium sp. K72; assembly: GCF_050562175.1. Classification (NCBI taxonomy): domain Bacteria; kingdom Bacillati; phylum Actinomycetota; class Actinomycetes; order Micrococcales; family Brevibacteriaceae; genus Brevibacterium; species Brevibacterium sp. K72. The sequence continues at coordinate 2,527,762 of NZ_CP191582.1, read as the reverse complement.
AATACGCCGCAGTCGGGCGTCGATTGCAATCGCTGGGATCGGGTGGTGTCATAGCGTCGAAGCAACACTCCCGGTCGGCGGGGGTCTGATCGGTGGAGTGTGCAGATGGCGCGGGTGGGGTTGTCGTTCAGCGACAGGTCGGAGATCTCGGCGGCCTCGAAAGCGGGCTGGTCGGTGCGGAGGATCGCCCGTCACCTGGGGCGTTGCCCGTCGGTGATCTCGCGGGAGCTTCACCGGAACTCGACGAAGACCCGCGGCTACCAGGCCGTGACCGCAGACGTCAGAGCGCAGCGTCGGCGAGCTCGCCCGCAGCAGCGGAAGGTCGCGGGGGATCCGGTGCTGCAGGCGAGGGTGGACGCCGACCTGGCCGCGTCCTGGACGCCGAACGAGATAGCGGGCCGGTTGCGTCTGGAGGCGACAGACCCGACCGTTGAACGCATGGCGAACTCTCCTGACGCACGCGGCCGAACCGTCTCCGGTGAGGCTATCTACCAGTACATCTACGCAATCCCGAAGGGTGAGCTCGCCCGCAAGGGCATCTTCCTGCAGTCCAAGCGGACCAAGCGCCGACCACGTACGACCGGGCGGACGCGCGGTGGCCCAATCGTAGGTATGGTCCCGATCGCGGAGCGAGGTGAGGACGCCGCCCAGCGTCGGGTGCCGGGGCACTGGGAGGGTGACCTGATCATCGGGAAGAACGGCACCTCGTGCGCGGCGACGCTGGTGGAGCGGATGAGCGGGTTCACCGGGCTGCTGGCCCTGCCCTCGAAACACGCCGAGCCAACCGCTGACGCGGTCATCGAGTTTTTCAACGACCTGCCCGAGATGATGAAGGCATCGTTGGCGTGGGACCAGGGCAGCGAGATGGCCCAGCACGCGAAGGTCTCCCTGGCCACGGCGATGCCGGTCTACTTCGCCGATCCCCACTCGCCCTGGCAGAGGCCCAGCAACGAGAACACGAACCGGCTCTACCGGGAGTATCTGCCCAAGGGCACGGTGATCCCCGATCACCAGCCCTACCTCACCACCATCGCCGAGGAGATCAACAATCGACCCCGCCGCCGACTGGGCTATCTCACGCCCACCGAGGCATTCGCTCGACTGCTCGCCGGCGAGCCCCATGTTGCTTCGACGCCTTGACATCGCCTCGTCGCCCTGAGCGCGTTCACAACGGCATGTGCTGACAATTCTCCGGTGAGCGCGCCCACGTCGACGCTCCCAGCGCCACAACCGTCCGAATCGGCCAGTTCGCCATCCGTTCCCGAGTACACCACCGACCTCGACCTCACCGACGAGGAGAAAGAAGCGGTGGAAGGGGCGCTGGTGGCGTTCGATGGGTACATAGAGACCATCAACGAGGTGTTTGCATCGGGTGGAGAGAATCTCGGTCAAGCCGAGAAGTTCGCAAGAGGCGGGTCGTTGGAGTCATTGAAAACGGATGCGGAGGAGATGCGATCAAATAACCAATACATGGCAGGAAAGTATGGATTTTACGACGTACAGATAGAAAGCGTGACGATTCCTGAAGACGTTGACACGCCAACTAAAGTCAGCATCCTCTTTTGCAATCGCGATTCGGAGTGGAGTGTCGTCAACAAAGGCGACCCGCTTCCCTCGTTGGAACCTAAGGCATTGACGATGCAACATATTGCAGACAATCAAGACGGCACGTGGAAGATCGCCAACCAGTACTTGCGGAGCAAGGAATGCAAAAAGGGCTGAGTCTCAAACTCTTTCTCGGTTGGTGCTTGATCGTGGTAGTAGTCACGACGTCGCAAGCCGCAGCACTAGCATCTGGTCCCGATTGTGGATCGATGGTAGGTCGAGATTGCAGTGTTGTTGAGCCTCCTGCTCCCCCTGCCCCTCCCGGCCCGGGAGACGGCGGCGGCTCCGGGGGTGGTGGCGGGGGCGGCTCAGGTGGCGGCGGCTCAGGCGGAGGCGGCGGCTCTGGCGGCGGAGGGGGCTCCGGTGGGGGCGGCAGCGGACCGCCGGACTGCGTGTACGAAGAGCTCGGCTACATCTGCGCGGACCTTCCCGATCCGCCAGGTGGCGGCGGTGGAGGCGGGGGTCCTGCTCGGCCGGAACCGCCGACCGAGATCCCCGAATCACAGTTCCAAACGTTCGACATCCCTGCACCCAAGATCAGTGCATGGCCCAAGGACTGGGCGGTCATCGGCAAACCCGCGGCGTTCTGGACCGACGCCGATGTCAGTTACATCGACATGACTCTCCTCGGTTACGCCGTCACGGTCAAAGTCACACCCGAAAAGTACAACTGGGACTTCGGCGACGGCACCGGCGCGACGACGACCAAGAAGGGATCGAAGCCGAAACCCGGCGACGACCCGGTCATCGGCCACGACTTCCAGAAGGTCGGCCCGACGACTGTCAGCATGACGACGACCTTCAGCGGTGAGTTCTCGGTCGACGGCGGCCCGTGGATTCCCATCGACGGCTATGCCTACGTGGCGAGCAACGAGCTGGCGATCGATGTCTACCGATTCCACCGTTATCTCGTCGACGAGGACTGCGCGACGAATCCCGACGGCCCCGACTGTCAGTGACTTCGGCGGCCTTCCCCGCGTTAGCTACGCGTGCCCCGCCCCAGGCACAACCACCGCCCCAACCGAGTCACCTCTCCACACGGGGCTTCCTCCGCTCGAAGAACATCACAGCGATGAAGCCGATGACGACGACCGCAGCCGGGACCCACAGCGCCTGCCCCATCGCATCCGCGAAACCTGAGGCTATCGCTTCGGGCATCCCGGATCCGTCAGGTCCAACCCCACCGCCGGCACCACCCGCGCCAGCTCCAGCCCCACCGGAAGCCCCCGCCCCACCGGAACCTCCCACACCGGCATCACCACCGCCGGCCATGCCGCCGGCATCACCGATGTTGGCCTCAAGCCGGGCCTCCATCGCCACAGCGATCGCCGCACTGCCGAGCACCGCCCCGACCTGACGCACCGTGTTGTACACACCTGACCCAGCGCCCGCGTAGTGCAGCGGCAGATTCCGCGTCGCTGTCGAACTGATCGGTGCCCACATGAAACCGTTGGCCACGCCCAGCAGCACGATCGCCGGCACCACCCTCCACGGCGACGAGTTCGCATCGAGGAGTGCGCCCAACCAGAACAGTCCCACAGAGAACGCCGCCAGCCCGATCCCCGCCAGCAGCCGCGGATTGCCCGTGTCCACCATCCGGCCCACGAACGGGGCGAGCAGCGTCGAAACGACGGCCATGGGCGCAAGCAACAGCGCCGCCTGGGTCGGGGTGTACCCGAGGACGTTCTGCGCCCACAGCATGAACGGGAACGCCATCGACGTGACACCGAATCCGACGGTCGTCATGGCGACGCAGGCGAGCGAGAAGTTCCGGTCACGGAACAGCGAGAGGGGGACGAGCACCTCGGCGGTGGTGTGCTTCTGCCACAGCACGAACGCCACGAGGAAGGCCAACCCGCCCCCGATGACGAACGGCACGGTGATCGGCCCGATGAGCGGACCCCATTCGACCGCGTGCGCCTGCTGAATTCCGTAGACGAGGAGGAACATCCCGCACGCGGAGAGGACGACACCGAGCCAGTCGAAGCTGTGCGGATGCGTCTGCAGGCGCGGGACCAGACGCCACGCGAGCACGAGGCCGATGAGCCCCACGGGCACGTTGACGAAGAAGATCCACTCCCAGCCGAAACCATCGACGAGCAGTCCCCCGATGATCGGCCCGAGCAGCGTGGCGATGCCCGCCACGGCACCCCACAGTCCCATCGCGGGACCGCGCCGGTCCGGCGGGAAGACGCGCGTGATCACGGCCATCGTCTGCGGCGTCATCGCCGCAGCTCCGAGTCCCTGGACGACGCGGGCGGCGATGAGCGCTCCGACACTGGCCGTCAGCCCGCACCACAGCGACGCCAGGGTGAACACGACGAGACCGACGAGGTAGACCCTCTTCGGGCCGTACTTGTCACCGAGTCGACCCGTGATGAGCAACGGTACGACATAGGCGAGCAGGTACGCCGACGTCACCCACACGACCGCGTTGATGTCGGCGCCGAGCGACGCCATGATGTCGGGCATCGCAACGGAGACGATCGTCGAATCGACGAGGATCATGAAGAAGCCGACGCACAGTGCCCAGAGTGCTCGCCACGGATTCGCCGGTTGAGACGAGCTCGACGGCTCGGAGGAAGCTGCTGAGTTGTTCACTGCCTCATCCTCAACCCGTCCATATTCTCAGTCAACTCACACAGGAAAACCCAACAGAACCTGTCAGACTGTCGCCATGGTCTGTCGACTCACCGAGCTGCTCCCCGATTCCCACTGGCCAGTCGTCATCATCGGCGCAGGTCAAGCGGGTCTTTCCGCCGCCCATTACCTATGGCGCGACGGTCTGAAGCCGGGCCGGGACTTCATCGTCCTCGATGCCGCCGACGGTCCTGGCGGCGCTTGGCGACAGCGTTGGGAATCACTCACCCTGGGGTCGACGAACCACATCGCCGACCTCCCCGGCTTCCCGTTGGGCACCCCCGATCCCTCGGTCCCCGCCTCGGCGATCGTCACCGACTACTACTCCCGCTTCGAGGACGAACTCGAACTCTGCGTCGTCCGCCCCGCCGAGGTGGCGAACGTGACCTCGGCCGACCCCGGCACCGGACCACTGCAGATCACCGTCCGCCTCGACGGCGAACGCGTCCACCTCACCAGCGATTTCATCATCAACGCCACCGGCACGTGGACGCATCCCTACGTCCCCTTCGTCCCCAGCATCGCCGAGTTCGAGGGCCTGCAGCTCCACACCGCCCAGTTCCGCGGCGTCGAGGACTTCCGCGGACTGCGCACCCTCGTCGTCGGCGGCGGTATCTCCGCCACCCAGTTCCTCCTCCAGCTCGCCGAGGTGACCGATACCCTCTGGGCCACCCGACGTCCCCCGAACTTCACCGCCAGAGAGTTCGACGGCAACTGGGGTCTCGAAGTCGAACGGGCGGTGCGCTCCCGCACCCTCGCGGGTCTGCCGCCGGCCAGCGTCGTCCGCACCACCGGTCTTCCGCTGCGACGCGAGTTCCTCGACGGTGTCGAGGCCGGGATCCTCGTCTCCCATGGGATGTTCGACGAGATCCTCCCCCACGGCGTCCACTTCCCCGCCCGCCCCGCCGAGGCGACCGCCTCATCCGAAGGACTCGGACCCTCCCGGAGCGACCGCCTCGCCCTCCCCCAATCCTGGCAGCCCTTCCCCGAAGAACGGGTCGAAGACGTCGACGTCATCTTCTGGAACACGGGCTTCCGAGCCGCGCTCAACCACCTCGCTCCCCTGCACCTGCGCTCCCGAGAAGGCGGAATCGCCATGGACACCGAGGTGGCGGTGAAGAACGATCACCGCATCTTCCTCGTCGGCTATGGTTCGGCCAGTTCCACGGTGGGGGCGACGCGCGCCGGGCGCATCGCCGCCCGTGAACTCCTCAAACGGCTCGACACCCTCGACTCCGCCCCCGCGATGGACAGCAATGAGGCAGCGGCGCGTCGGACGTCCGGCGGCGCAGCGGACGCAGCTGTCGCGAGCGGCACGGAACACACCCGGGCTCGGCGAGCGGAGGAGGCGACGGTCAGTTCAGCCCCGGCGGCGGAGTGAGCGCATTTCCGGCGAAGCGCACCGTCGGAAGCATCTGCGCGTAGACGGCAGCCGCCTCGGCGTCATCGGACTTCGCCACCATCTCGACACTGACCTTGTACAGCCGGCCGTCGTCGCGAATCCCGGCCACTGCCCCGTAGAGCACCGACTCCGTGCTCGCGATCGAACGCACCTCCGACGGCCCCAGCACACCCTGGACCGTCCAGAAGACTCCGCCCGGGGTCTCGCCCACCTTCTCGGAGACAACGCGAGAACCCGATTCCGAGAACGTCACGTCCATGGCCTCGTCGGTGACATCCTGAGGCTGCGTCCCGCCCCACGCGTAGCAGTTGACGCTGATGAGGCGCGCATCGCCGTTCGAGTACAGCCAGTAGCCGGAATAGCCCACCCCATCGCCCCATCGGCGATCCATTGCGAACTCGACGGAGATCGGGCACTCCTCACCGAGCGTGACTGCGACCTCCTCCATCCCGTCCGGGATCGCCTTCTCGGTCGGTTCCGGTGTGGCCTCCGCACTGTCTCTCAGCCCGACTTCGACCGGCTTCGAATTCTGTTCCGACGTGCTCACCCTGAGCGCCGAGCACCCTGTCACGAACAGGCTCAGGCTCAGCATTCCGCCGAGCAGCAGCCGAGGGATCATCAGCAGGCCTTCCGTCGTCGTCACAGACATCGTACGGCACAGAGTCCGCTGCGATCCTGGCGCGAGTCTCCGGGGAGGCATAGGCTCAGGTCATGACCGATCTCCCGCTCCTCGATGATTCCGAACTCTCGCGCATCCTCTGCATCGTCGCCCACCCTGATGACATGGAGTACGGCGCATCCGCGGCCGTCGCGAAGTGGACGGGTGAGGGCAAGACCGTTGCCTATCTTCTCCTCACACACGGCGAGGCGGGCATCAGGAACCTCCCGCCTGTCGAAGTCGGCCCGTTGCGCGCCGAGGAACAGGCGAATGCCTGTCGCATCGTCGGCGTCGACGACCTCGAGATCCTCGACTTCCCCGACGGACTGCTCGAACCCGATCAGGCGCTCCGGCACGCGATCGCGAAGAGGATCCGCGAATTCCGTCCCGACGCCGTGATGATGACCAACTGGCGCCTCGAAGTCCCGTGGGGCCTCAATCATGTCGACCACCGCGCAACGGGGATTGCGACGATCGATGCGATCCGAGACGCGGACAATCCGTGGCTGTTCACCGACCTTGCGGCTGCCGGTCTCGCCGCGTGGAAGGCGACCCGTCTCCTCGTCACCGGCTCCGAGCCGACGAACGCGATCGAGCTCAGCTCCGAGGACGTCGCCAAGGGCGTCGCCTCCCTCGAAGCCCACACCGTCTACCTCGAAGCCCTGTCGGATCATCCGGAGCCCGAGAAGATGATCACTGACATCTGCACGAGCGCAGGTGAAGAGGCCGGAGTCGAGTATGCGCTGCCGGTGCAGGTCATCGACATGTGAGGACCCGGCGCCGTGCGCTGCCCCCTCGACCGCGGATCCCCTGGGCGGCCGATCCTCGACCGCGGATCCTCGGCCGTGGTTCCTCGACCGTGGAGATGAACGTCCACCGCAGACGCCGCTGGGGCTCAGCGAACGGATTCGCTGAGCCCCAGTGGACGGCCGGCAGTGTCCCCGGCGGACGGTGCAGGTGGTGCCTCACTCGCCGAGTGCGGCCACCGCTGCGTCGTAGTCGGGTTCGGTGGTGATCTCGTCGACGAGCTGTTCGTAGACCACGGTGCCGTTGGCGTCGAGGACGACGACGGAGCGGGCGAGCAGTCCGGCCAAGGGTCCGTCGACCATGGTCACACCGTATTCCTTGCCGAAGGCGCTGCGGAATCCGGAGGCGGTGATGACGTTCTCGATGTTCTCAGCACCGCAGAAGCGGGCCTGCGCGAACGGCAGGTCGTTCGAGACGCACACGACTGTAGTGTTCTCGAGGCCGGCGGCGAGTTCATTGAACTTGCGGACCGAGGCGGCGCACACTCCGGTGTCGACGCTCGGGAAGATGTTGAGCACGACCCTGCTGTCGGCGAATTCCGAGGAGTTGACCTCGCCGAGGTCGTTGCCGACGAGCGTGTACGCGGGAGCCTGGGTGCCGACGGCGGGCAGATCGCCGACGGTGTGGACGGGGTTGCCTTCGAGTGCTGTGGTCGCCATGCTTCGATCATTCCTTCACGTGAGGCAGATGCGGTCGAAGCTCACTCTACGTCAAACTCCCTGGCTTGACTCCTCGTTCCGCTTCCCGGCGAAACGCGACTCGATGACGATGAGGATGAGGACGACGACGGCACCGACGGCTGCGAGGAGGATCGGTCCGAGCACCGGATCGTAGGGGGCCAGCAGGCCGCCCGCACCGTGCGGCTCCCCGTCGGAGCCCACCTCGGCGGCGGACTGCCACGGCCACAGGGCGCGGAGGGAGCCGAGCATGAGTCCGGCCATGATGAGCAGCGTCCACCAGCGGTGGTTGTGGAGGAAGTAGCGGAGGATGTTGACGAACACCGCGAGTCCGACCACGGCACCGAGCCCGAAGACCGCGATGTAGACGAGGTTGCGGCTGTCGACGGCCTGCAGCGTCGTCGTGTACATGCCGACGGCGAGGAGGAAGAACGATCCCGAGACGCCGGGGACGACGAGAGCGCAGATGGCGATCGAGGCGACGAGGAAGACGAGGATGAGCGGCGGGTTCTCGACCTCCGCTCCCCCGGCCAGCCCCGTCATCCAGAAGGCCAGCGCCGCCGCGGCGAGGAAGGCGAGGATGCCGAGCAGGATCGGTTGGCGGGGCGTCCTGGCCGGCAGCATCCGCAGCGGGACGACGATGCTCGCCGCGACGAGACCGAAGAAGAGTCCGCGGGCGAGCTCGGGGTTGTTCGTGACGAACCCGGCCATGACGCCGGCGATGCTGAAGACGGCGGTCGCCATTCCGAGGAGGACGGGGATGATGAGGAACCAGTCGGTGCGACGCAGCTCGTCGAGCATGCCTCTGACCCGGTTCGGCCCCGTCACCAGCGTCTTCGCGGCCTTGACGACGTGCGCAGCGGAATCGATGAGCTCATCGTAGACTCCGGTGACCAGGGCGACCGTACCGCCGGAGACTCCCGGGACGAGCTCGGCGGAGCCGATGAGGAAACCGCGGACGAGGTCGAGTGGGATCCACGCCTTCGAACGCGGCACGGGGTTGTCGGAAGCACTCGTGGTGTCAGGGGCAGGTGAGGTCAAGGATCGCCTTCGTCAGGGGGCAGGGAAAGAACGTCTCCTTCCAGGGTCTCATATGCACCGTCCCGTCCGCCTGTTCACAGCGGTCTCTGGAGCGTGATGTCAGTCGCCGACGCTGCCGTCGATGCTCTCCCGGATGAGATCAGCGTGACCGGCATGCCGTGCGTACTCCTCGATCATGTGGATGAGCACCCAGCGCACATTGTGCACGTGGCCGTGACGTCGTCGTACCAGCTCCTGATCGAGATCGTCGACTCCGTCGAGGACCCTTCGGGCAGCTGTGCACGCCGTCTCGTGGAGGTCGAGGAGATCCTGAAGGGAGTCGTCGGCGGCGCTGTGGAAGTCCCAGTCGGGGTCAGCTCGCCAGTCGATGGTCGCGAACGGTTCGGGCAGATCCTCACCGAGGATGTCCTCGAGGAACCACGAGTACTCGACGAGGCTGAGGTGCTTGATGATCCCGCCGAGCGTCAGCGTCGACGCACCGACCGTGCGGTTGAGGTCCGCAGAGCTCAGGCCGTCGACCTTGCGTCTGAGCACCTGTCGGTAGTACTCGAGGTAGTCGACGAGACCGTCGCGCTCACTCGGTGCGGGTCTCGGATCGTCGAGTGGAAGACTCATCGGGGTTCCTTCCTCAGTTCTGCTTCCGACGGCCGATGTCGAAGACGTAGCCCTCGGGGTCCCTGAGGGTCGTCCATTCGATGCCGAACTCGTCGAACGAGCCGACCTTCGTCGCCCCGAGGGCGATCGCCCGGTCGACGTCAGCCGGATAGTGCGGATCGTCGAGGTCGATGTGCAGCGGGTTCTTCGTTTCGACGTGGTCGTCGACCTTGAGGAAGAGCATGCCCGGGGTCGGCGAGTCTCCGGAGTGGATGCCGCCGATGCTCGCAACGAACTCATTGGCCCCGTCGTCGATCTCTGCGCCGAGGAGCTCGGCCCAGAACAGCGACTGGGTTTCGACGTCGAGGCAGTCGAAGGTGATGCTCAGGGAGTGAAGTGAAGCCATGCCTTCGGGTTCCTTCCGGGTCGGTTCTCTCTGCTGTGGTGCGATGATCGGCGACGCATGATCGGCGGTGGTGAACTCACCCTAGCCTTCGCCACTGACACGACCGCCCCGCTCGGTCACGAACCGCAGTCGGCCGTCACATGACGCGCGCACGACAGTCCCGAGAGACGTCCGAGGGTCGCACTTCCCCTCCCCGCGTCGGAGCGGTCAGCTGCGAGGCTGTCGGGCGAGCTGCCGGGACTGGGCGACGAGGCGCCCGGTCGAGTCCCACAGCTCGCAGTCCTCTTCGAACATGCCGCCGGCGATGTTGCGCGTCTCGACCTTCACCGCGATCCAGCCCGGCGCCGGGAGGGCGCGGACGTGCGCGGTGAGCTCCATCGTCGGTGACCAGCCGAACCGTCCGAGGTCGAACATCACCGGCGGGAAGGCGTCGAGGAAGGCGAGGAGGGCGAGGGGGTCGGCATCGGCACCGTCTCCGAGCCGGATCCAGCCCTGGAGCAGACCGCGCCCGCTCGGCTTCCCGGCCGCGAAGCCCGCCGTGGCGGGGTCGAGGCGCATGTCGTATTGGGAGACGATCGGTGCGGCGTCGAGGAATTCCCGGGGTCCGTCGGCCATGGGCATGCAGTCCTCGGGCGCGGGGAGGTCCGGTGGACTCGCCGAGGTGGCGACATCGCCCGGCAGTCCACCGAGGCTGCCGTACGTGGCCAGGGCCGTCATCGTCGGTCGTCCGTCCTGGGTGAGCTCGGCTCCCAGCGTCGCACTCGAGCGTCCCGTCCGGATGGTCCGTACGGCCACCTCGGCGGGACCGGCATCACCGGGACCGAGATAGTACGCGGAGATGACGAGAGGGTCCGGAAGGTCGGGAACGGTCTCGGAGAGCGCTCGGCCCATCACGCCGAGGAGGTAGCCGCCGTTGATCGCGCCGGCAACCTTCCAGCTTCCATCGAGATCGGCGGCGAAGGTGGACTCGGACGTCGGCGTCACGGAGGTCGCACGGGCGAAGTCGCTGAGGGTTTGGCTCGTCATGTGATCCACGTTACCACTGACTGAACGTTCGACAAGTCATGTCCGGCGGGCGGACTGGCGTTCGCTGCCACGGCGATAGTTGCCCGTGACGCGGGCAAGGAGCTGCTGGTCGGCGGCATCGCCTGCCCCGAGCTTGGGAATGAGCGCCGCAGCCTGCTTGCCGCCGAGTTCCATCACGGTGCGACCGCCGCGGCCGATGATGATCATGCCGGACTTCGTGATGCGGTAGACGAACGGATCGTCGTCGAGGCTCATTCCCACTTCCCTGTCTGCGTCGTCGCAGTACGGTTGTCTCCATGAGCATAGTCCTCGAGCCGATCGACCCGCGTGCGAGCGATCGCGACCGACTCATCGAGTTCTTCTCAGAGAATGCGTTCCCGTTCCATGCGAACTCCGGAACCCGCACGCCCGAGCAGGCCGCTGCGTTCGTCGATTCCGCCGGGTTCGTCGGCGACGGCGGCGCCGCGTTCTGGGTCGTCGACCCGGAGTGTGGCCGGGTCGGTGTCGTCCGGTTCGACGACCTCGGCGATGACACTCCGATGTTCGATCTGCGGCTGGATGAACGGCACCGCGGGCGGGGTCTGGGGGTGCCGACGCTCAGGGCGGTGACCGATCATCTCTTCACGACCACCTCGGCGAATCGGTTCGAAGGGCAGACCCGCGAGGACAACATCGCGATGAGGACGGTGTTCGTCCGGGCCGGCTGGTCGAAGGAAGCGCACCATCGCCGAGCGTGGCCGGTCGGAGACGGCGAAGTCCGGGATGCGGTGGGGTACGCGATCCTCCGGGAGGAATGGGAGACGGGGAACTCGGTTCCGGTGCGGTGGGACGACTTTCGGGCGTGAAGGAGGGGCGCTCCCAGTGGGAACGCCCCTCGCGAGATCTCACACAGTCACATGGTGACTGTCAGAGAACTCAGTTCTTCTTCACCCGACGCATCGTCAGCACCACAGCAGCACCACCGACAAGCAGCAGACCCGCACCAGCAGCAAGACCGGTCAGCTCAGCACCGGTACGCGGCAGATCCGAACCACCGCCGCCGTTGCCACCGTCCTTGCCGTCATCGGAGCCACCGCCGCCGTTGCCCTGGTCATCAGCGACGACCTTGAACGAACCGGTCAGAGGCGACTCGTCATCGGTGTCATTGGCACCCGTGACGGAGACGTCGTACTTGCCGACGTAGACCGAGGGGTTCGAAGCGCTCGTTCCGTAGATCGAGAACCTGGCCACACCGTCGGCGTTCGCCGTCTCGGTCAGCTCGATGCCCTTGACGTTCTCCGGACCGGCCATCACCTCGAGAGTGACCTTCTCGCCCTCGTCGAAGCCCTTGACCGTGATCTTCACGCCCTTGTCCTCCTTGACGAACTCGGAGGCAGCGATCTCCTTCGGCTCGATCGCGATGGCACGCTCGGCAGGAGCCTCGCCATCCTTCGAGTCATCGGCGTCAGCGTTGGAGTCCTTCGAGTCCGCAGCCGCATCAGCGTTGGCGTCCTTGGCGTCGGCACCCGCGTCAGCGTTCGCGTTCGAGTCGTCGCCCTCAGCGGCAGCATCAGCGTTCGCGTCGTCGCCTTCAGCAGCGGCGTCAGCAGTCGCATCATCCGCGGCCTGGACCGTCACGGTGAACGATGTGACGTCGGACTTCTGTCCGTCGACGACGGTCTGCGCCTTGTAGGCGTAATCGCCTTCGGCTTCGGGGCCTTCGAGGGTGAAGTTGCCCTCTGCGTCAGACGTGACGGTCTTCGAACCCTCCGCCGGAGCGGCCTGCGGGCCGGTACCTGCCGGCGCCCAAGAAACTTCGACCTGGGTGTTCGGTGTGGCTGTACCGGTGACCTGCCCGTTGGGCTTGATCGTCTGGTTCTCAGCCTTCGGCGCTTCCGGCTTCTCAGGGTTGCCATCGTCGGAGGCATCCGCGTCGGCACCATCGGCACCCGCGTCAGCGTTGGCACCAGCGCCGTCGGCACCAGCGTCGCTGTCCGCGCCATCGGCACCCGCATCAGCGTTGGCACCAGCGCCATCGGCACCCGCATCAGCGTTGGCAGCCGCACCGTCAGCACCGGCGTCGCTGTCGGCACCATCGGCACCCGCATCAGCGTTCGCATCGTCGCCACCACCGTTGTCCGGCGGGGTGAGACGGAAGTCGGTGCCGGACTGCTGGAGAGAGTAGTCGAGGTCGGCGACCCAGCCGAACTGGAACGTAGTTCCATTCGACTCAGCAGGTCCGCCACCCGAGATCACGCCGACGGCGGTGTCTCCCTGGAAGACGGCGCCACCCGAGTCGCCGGGCTGCGAGAACGGGTCATCGACGTCCGACCGGACGCCGAATCCGTGGACCCAGTATCCGCCGATGTTCGCGTAGTCGAACGCCTCGTTGTATTCAGTCCAGACTTCGCCTTCGGTGACTCCGGTAGTGCGACCGGACTTCTGCACCGTGCCAGGCTGCTCAGAGCCGACCTGCTTGATATCAGTCGCGAGTTTCGTCGACAGATCGTTGGTCGACGCGCTCGTCCAATCGGTCACGCCGTTCTTGACGTCGTACTTGGTCTCGTCGACATTGATGACAGCGAAGTCGATGTCAGTGGACTTCGGCTGCGGCCAGCCGTTCGGGTCATCACCGACCAGGTAGTCGCCACTGCCGTAGCTCGAGAATCCCCAGGTGCCGATGACACCGAGTCCGGATCGATTGAATCCGTCACCCCCGGCAGCAGGAGCTGTCGACGGCTGCTCAGTCTGGTCGACCGTGGACGGCCCCGAAATGACACCGGTGTCCTCGTTGTAGTCCTTCGCACAGTGTCCCGCGGTGAGGACGATCGGGTTTCCCGCCCCGTCCCAGCCGGAGAAGCCGGTCGAGCAGGCTCCACCGCCGGAGGGAGACGTCACGAGGTAGCCCGCTCCACCGACGATGTCGTTGGCCGCGTAGGGCTTGAGCTCGCCGACGCCTTCGATGACGTCGACATTGTCGAACCTCTTCTCGAGGTCCTTGATTTCGTCGGTCTTCTTCTCGACGCCGAGGTTGAGCTTCCCATTCTTCACACCGTAGGCGTTGACGTTGCCGGGATCGATCTCTGCCAGAGCCTTCTCGACCTGCTTGTCGCTCTGCACGTCGATCTTCTGCGGGCCGTCCGCCATCGCAGGCGAGGCGAAGAACGCGCTGCCCAGACCAAGCGCCGCAGCGGCGGTCAGAGCAAGCGAGCTCTGCACGAGCTTCTTCTGCATACTTTCCGTCTCTCTTCTCAGGGGGAGTTGCTAATGTCACAAAGTGATGACCTTAGTCACAAACAGGTTACGGTCCGCGTCCAGCAACCACCAAGAATCGGGCCCCTGAGCTGTGAACTAAATGAACGAAACAACTCACCCTCCGAGATCGCCGCCAACACAGGGAACAAGCGTCCTTGACTGCGTCCTCGGACATGAAGGAGGGGCGCTCCCGGTGTCACCACCGGAAACGCCCCTCACGAACCCTCACACAGTCACACGGTGACTGTCAGAGACCTCAGTTCTTCTTGACCCGACGCATCGTCAGCACCACAGCAGCTCCGCCGACGAGCAGCAGACCCGCACCTGCGGCGAGGCCAGTCAGCTCAGCACCGGTGCGCGGCAGGTCCGAACCACCGTCGCCACCGTCCTTGCCGTCGTCGCTGCCGCCGCCATTGCCCTGGTCATCTGCGACGACCTTGAACGAACCGGACAGAGCCGACTCATCCTCGGTGTCGTTCGCACCGGTGACGGAGACGTCGTACTTGCCGACGTAGACCGAGGGATCGGACGCGCTCGTTCCGTAGATCGAGAATCGCGCCTCGCCATCGGCGTTCGCCGTTTCGTCGAGCTCGATGCCCTTGACGTTCTCAGGACCGGAGACGAGCTTGAGCGAGACCTTCTCGCCCTCATCGAAGCCCTTGACGGAGATCGTGACCGCCTTGTCCTTCTTGACGAAGTCGGAGGCGGCGATCTCCTTGGGGTCAACGGTGATGTCGCGTTCGACCGGAGCCGGAGTCTCGGTCTTCTCCTCCTCCACCGTTACGGTGAAGGTCGTCGCTTCGGACTGCTGTCCGTCGACGACGGCCACGGCCGAGTAGTCGTACTTGCCCGGAGCCTCGGGTCCTTCGAGTGCGAAGTTGCCATCAGCATCTGCCTTGACGGTCTTCGACCCTTCCGACGCGGCCTGGGTGCCGTTGGCACCGGCCTTCGACGCGGGCTTCCACTCGAGCTTGACCTCGGCGTCGGCAGCGGCCTTGCCCTTGACCTCGCCCTTGGGCTTGATCGTCTGGTCCTCGGCCTTCGGGGCGGCCGGTGCCTCAGGCGTCTCGGTGCCCGGCTTCTCGATGTTGAACGACTGTCCGGACTGCTCCAGCGAGTAGTCGAGGTCAGCGACCCAGCCGAACTGGGTTCCGTCCGAGAGAGGACCTCCACCGGAGATGACACCGACAGCGGTGTCTCCCTGGAACACTGCGCCACCGGAATCGCCCGGCTGTGAGAACGGCTTGTCACCCGGCGAGGTGACGCCGAAGCCGTGCACCCAGTAGCCGCCGACATTCGTGTAGTCGAAGTCGTACTCGGACCGCGGGATGACCTGACCTTCGGTGAGACCGGTCGTCCGGCCCGACTTCTGGACCTTGCCCTCGGTGTGCGAGCCGACCTTGGCGATGTTGGTAGCGAGCTTCGCCGACAGATCGTCGGAATCCGCGGTCGACCAGTCCGTCACGCCGTTCTTCACGGTGTACTTCGACTCGTCGACGTTGATGACGGCGAAGTCGATGTCGCCTTCCTTGGGAAGCGGCGGGTTCGGATCGTTCGGATCGAGCAGATCTCCGCTGCCGTAGCTCGTGTAGCCCCACGTGCCGAGGACTCCCAGACCGGACTTGACGAAGCCCTCTCCGCCGTTGGCCTCAGCGGAGCTCGGCTGCTCGGTCTCACCGACGACCGAGTCGCCCTTGATCTCGCCGGTGTCCGCGTTGTAGTCCTTCGAGCAGTGTCCCGCAGTGAGGATGACGGGCTTGCCCGCATCATCCCACCCGGAGAATCCGGTCGAGCACACGCCAGCACCCGCGGGGGTGTTGGCGAGGTAGCCCGCACCGCCGACGACATCGTTCTTCGCGTAGGGCTTGAGTTCCTTGATGCCTTCGGTGACCTTGATGTTCGTGAACTTCTTCTCAAGCTCTTTGATCTCAGCAGTCTTCTTCTCCACGCCGAGGCTGAGCTTGCCGTTGCGCTCACCGTAGGCGTTGACGCCTTCGATGTCGGAGAGAGCCTTCTGGATCTGCTTGTCGCTCTGCACGTCGAGCGTCTGCGCTTCCGCGGCCATCGCGGGCGACGCGAAGAACGCGCTGCCGAGGCTGAGCGCCGTAGCGGCGGTCAGGGCGAGTGAACTCTGCACAAGTCTCTTCTGCATACTCTTCGATTCCCTTGGTCGGATTCATTGATGATTGCTCGATGTCCTCGTGCGCGCGTCATCCGAAGATCACGCTCGGGTCACGAGAACAGCTGTTCAACCACCCGCAAGGTTACGGATCGGCAACGACGACGAGCAAGAACAATGCGTGTTGCTCGTGAACAAAACGAACAAAACCTGGATTCTCCGGTCTCATCCGCGACACCCAGGTGGCCAGGCGGCCTGCCCGTTATGATCGGGACATGGACATTGCCACACAGCATCGCCCGTCCCTCCGACTTCTGCTCGGCGCGGTCGCCCTCGCGGCGACATTGCCGCTGGCCGCGTGTGCGAACGGAGCCGAGCCCTCGGAACCGGCCTCCTCCTCGGCGAGCGATCCGAGCACTCCGAGTGAGACGGAGTCCGCGACCGTCGACCCGGTCGGCAAGTGGACCTCTCCCGAAGCCGGCGAACCGTTCCTCGAGTTGAAGGAAGACGGCAGCGTTGAAGGCTCCGACGGCTGCAATGCGATCAAGTCGAGCTGGACTCTCGACGGAGACACGATCACCATCGAACCCTTCACCAGCACGCAGAAGGCGTGCGCGGGAGTCGACTCGTGGCTGTCCAAGGCCGCCGCAGCGACGATCGAAGGAGACGTCATGACGGTCAAGGACGGACAGGGATCGGTCATCGGCGGATTGGAGAAGCAGTGATGACTCAGAGCATCAACGGCAGGTGGACGCCGGAGGCGGGATCGAAGGCGTTCCTCGACTTCGGTGAGGACGGCGCGCTCACCGGCAGCGACGGCGCCAACCGCATCGTCACGTCGTGGGAGGCCGGCGGAGACGGCAGCGCGACGATCTCTCAGTTCCTCACCACCCAAATGGCCGCCCCGGGCATGAAGATGTGGGTCGGTCGGGCCCGCGCAGCCAAGGTCGACGGCGACACCCTCATCGTGTTCGACCATGCCGGCAACCGCCTCGGCGAGATGACCCGCAGCTCACAGGAGGAACAGTAGATGGCCGGCGGTCTCTTCGCACTCCTCGACGACGTCGCCGCCCTCGTCAAACTCTCTGCGGCGAGCCTCGACGATGTCGCCGCCGGTGCCTCGCGCGCCGGCGCGAAGACCATCGGCGTCGTCGTCGACGATGCCGCGGTGACGCCGAAGTTCGTCGAAGGCGTCGACCCGAAGCGAGAGCTGCCGATCATCAAGCGCATCGCCATCGGCTCGCTCTTCAATAAGATCGTCATCATCCTGCCGATCATCCTCCTCCTCAGCCAGTTCCTTCCCTGGCTCCTCACTCCGCTGCTGATGATCGGCGGCACCTATCTCTGCTTCGAGGGTGCCGAGAAGGTCCTGGAGAAGCTCGGATGGATCGAACACCACGGCCCGGCGCAGGAGGATCCGCAGGCCAGCGAGGTCAGTGAGGCCGATCGGGAGAAGAAGATCGTCCGCTCGGCGATCACGACCGACTTCGTGCTCAGCTGCGAGATCATGGTCATCGCCCTCAACGAGGTGGCCGACGAAAGCCTGCTCTCGCGCGCAGTCATCCTCGTCGTCGTCGCCCTCGCCATCACGGTCGGCGTCTACGGACTCGTCGCCCTCATCGTCAAGATGGACGACATCGGCCTCCACATGGCTCAGAAGGAGAACCCAGGCTCGCAGAAGTTCGGACGCTCGCTCGTCCAGGCCATGCCGAAGCTCTTGGCCGGGCTCTCGGTCGTCGGCACTCTCGCGATGCTCTGGGTCGGCGGGCACATCATCCTCGTCGGCACCGACGAGCTCGGCTTCACCGCCATCTACGACTTCGTCCACAGCCTGGAGGCTCCTGCCGCCGAGGTGGCGGGCATCCTCGGTTGGCTCGTCAACACCTTCTTCTCCCTCATCCTCGGGGCGATCTGGGGTGGGATCGTCGCCGCGATCGCCATCGGCATCCAGAAGCTGCTCAAGAAGCCGGGTGCCGACTCGGGCCACGCTGCGACGACGGCACCGGCCGCGCAGGGCACTGCGGCGACGTCGGCCACCGGCTCCGAGGCCGACCGGAAGCCGTCGGATCAGGTCGCGGACGGTGAACGGAAGGCACCCAAGGACGACGGCACTCCGGTCGACAACGGTCCGTCGGCCGCCGACGGTGAGGGTCCTGCCGAACGACGGGGACACCAACCGCCCGCGCGGTGAATCAGGCGGTCGGCACCGAACCGAGAGACTGCAGAGCTCACAGTGACGGCCGGTCCCGAACGGGACCGGCCGTCACTGTGTCGTTGTCGCTGTGCCACCGGCGGCCGCCCGGCTGCTGATCAGACCGCCTCGGCGCTCTGACGCTGTGCGAAGGTCTTCTTCGGCGGCCCCGGGACGATCATCGGGGCGCCGGTGACAGGGTCGTCGATGACGCTGCAGTCGATGCCGAAGACGTCGTGGACGAGTTCGGCGGTGACGATGTCCGCGGGCGCTCCCTGCGCGACGATCTCACCGGATTTCATCGCGATGATCTCATCGGCGTAGCGGCATGCCTGATTGAGGTCGTGGAGGACGGCGACCAGTGTGTGCCCGTGCTCGTGGTTGAGCTGGGCGAAGAGGTCGAGCAGCTCGATCTGGAAGGCGACGTCGAGGAACGTCGTCGGCTCGTCGAGGAGGAGCAGCGGCGTCTCCTGGGCGAGCACCATCGCCACCCACACACGTTGGCGCTGACCACCGGAGAGCTCGTCGACGAGGCGGGAGGAGAGCTCCTCGGTGTTCGTCGCGCGAAGCGCCGAGAGCACGGCGACCTCGTCCGCCTCCGTCCACTGCTTGAGGAACGACTGGTGCGGGTGGCGCCCACGGGCAACGAGCTCACCGACCGTGATCCCCTCGGGAGCGATCGAGCTCTGCGGCAGCAGGCCGAGGCGCTTGGCGATCTGCTTGGTCTTCATCGTCGAGATGTCGCTGCCGTCGAGGAGCACCGTGCCCTTCGCCGGAGGCAGCAGCCGTGCCAGAGCCCGCAGCAGCGTCGACTTCCCGCACGCATTGGGCCCGACGATGACCGTGAACTGACCGGCCGGGATCTGCACATCGAGATCGGTGACGATCTGCCGCTGGTCGTAGGCGAGGTCGAGGTTCTCCGCCGCGAGCGGGCTGGGACCGAGGTCCGCGCCGCTGCCGGTGGGACCCTCCGCCGCCGCACCGATGGCCGGTGTGTCCCCTGCGATGGTGTGAGCGCTCATTGTGCCCTCCGCGCTTCTTGGATGAGGAGCCAGATCAGGTAGACGCCGCCGATGCACACGGTGACGACGCCGACGGGGAGTTGGGTCTCGCCCAGGGCATGCTGGGCGATGAGATCGGCCGCGACGAGGAGCAGAGCGCCGACGGCGGCGGCCATGAGCAGGCTTGTGCCCTGCGACTTCGCGAGGCGCCGCCCGATCTGCGGGGCTGCCAGCGCCACGAAGGCGATCGGCCCGGCCGCCGCGGTGACGACGGCGACGAGGGCGACGGCGATGAGGATGAGCGCAGCGCGCACGGGTTCGTTGCGGACGCCGAGCGCTTTGGCCGTGTCGTCGCCGAGTTCGAGGGTTCCGAGGTCACGGGAGAAGAGGCCGCACCCGAGGCTGAGGACGACCACGGCGATGGCCGCCGGGAGAATCGTCGACCAGCCCATGCCGTTGAGGGAGCCGGCGCCCCACGTCGCCGCGGCCATCGCAAGGTCGAGGTCCGCACGCATGATCAGCCACGTGTTGAAGGCACCCAGCATAGCCGTGAGCGCGATGCCGACGATGATGAGGCGGAAGCCCTGCACTCCGCCCTTCCAGGTGAGGAGGTAGACGAGGAGGGCGGTGAGCATGCCGCCGATGATGGCACCGGCGGCCGTGGAGACGAAGCTCGTGCCGAAGACGATGATCGTGACGATGCCGCCGGTGTAGGCGCCGGTCGAGAAGCCGATGATGTCGGGGCTGCCGAGCGGATTGCGGGTGAGCGACTGGAAGACGGCCCCGGAGACGCCGAGTCCCGCACCGAGGACGATGCCCGCGAGGATCCTCGGGGCCCGCCACTCCCCCACCACGGTGTTGACGATGCGTTTGTCGGCGACGCCGAAGAGCCCTTCGACCACCTCGGCGGGGGTGAGGGTGAACTTGCCGAGGAGGAGCCCGGCGAACCCGCAGATGAGAGCCAGGAGGGTGACGATGGCGGCGGTGACGACGACGCGGACGTCGACGCGCAGCCCGAAGACGCGCGCCATCGGGCGCCCGAAGTCGATCGTCTCCCCGGGGGCGACCGCGCCGCCGGGGACGAGTGCAGTGGAGCTGTCTGAGGACTTCACAGGCCGCTCGCCTTCTTCCGGCGGACCAGGGCGATGAGCACGGGAGCTCCGACGAAGGCGGTGACGACACCGACCTGCAGCTCCCCCGGCTTCATGACGACACGGCCGATGATGTCGGAGCCGAGCAGGAGGATCGGCGAGAGGATGAGCGAATAACTGAGGATCCATCGCTGATCAGGTCCGACGATCCACCGCGCGATATGCGGGATCATCAGACCGATGAAGCCGATCGGACCCGCCGCCGCGGTCGCCGCACCGGCCAGTAAGGTGACGGCGATGATCGAGAGGACGCGCGTGCGATGGACCGAGGTGCCGAGGCTCGCCGCGAGATCATCGCCGAGGGCCACAGCGTTGAGCGAGTGGGACAGGGCGAGGGCGAGGGCGACGCCGACGGCGATGAACGGGAGGACGGCGAAGACCGTGTCGAAGCCGCGTCCCGCGATCGCGCCGACGTCCCACGCGCGGAAGGCGTCGAAGGCGCGTTCGTTGGTGAGCAGGATGCCCTTCGTCAGACCGGTGAGCACCGCGGCCACCGCGACCCCCGCCAGGGTCAGGCGGATCGGATCGACGGTGCGGGTGCGACCCGCGGAGCCGATGATGTACACGCCGGTCGTCGCGAGCAGGGCGCCGACGAAGGCGAACCAGATGTACCCGCTGACCGAGGTGATGCCGAAGAATCCGATGCCGATGGTCACCGCGAACGACGCACCGGCGTTGACTCCGAGGATGCCGGGATCGGCGAGCGGATTGCGCGTGAGCGCTTGGATGAGTCCGCCGGCCAGTCCGAGGCCCATCCCGACGAGGAGGCCGAGCACGGTCCGCGGGTAGCGCAGCTCGAGGACGACGAGCTGGTCGTCGCTGCCTGTCGGGGCGAAGAATGCACCGACGACCTCCGACAGGGGCATGTCCCTGGTGCCGATCGCCAGCGAGGCGAGGACGATGAGGACGAGCACGACGAGTGAGACGATGAGGCCGACTGCGCGCCTGACCTTGAGCGCCGTCGACGTCGCCTGTCCTGTCACCGGAGCCTGGACTGTCGATGATGGGGGTGTCGCCGAGGCGGGGGTGGCGAAACCGGTCATCGGGAGGGTCCTTCGACATGGCTGATAAGGGCAGGCTAACCACAATCTAGCCCACTTCACTCACTCAGCCAACCGCGCGTGGGACTATGCGGATGTGATCTTGCCGATCCTCTCGGACACCTGACGCTGGATGCGCGAGAGCATTCCGCTCATTCCGCGCAGTCGCAGCGGACTCACCGCCTCGGTGAGCGAGAGGCGCAGCGGCAGGTCCGCGGGGACGGAGAGGACCGCCTCGGCGGACTGACCGTCGAGCCCTTCCGAGAGGATGCCGGCGAACCCCCGCGTCGTCGGAGCCTCGGGCGGGGCGGAGAAGTGCAGACGCACGGTCGCCTGCTCCCCCTGCTCCGGGTCGTCGACCTCGGTGACGAGGAAGATCGGCGACTGGCACTCGGGGACGGGCTCGAGAAGCTCCGGATGGTCGGCGAAGCGAGCCGGCAGCCCCGGAAGCTCGGAGGAGAACTCGAGGAGGAGCTGCAGCCGCTCGGAGGGCTCGGTCTCGGCGAAGTCGGTGACGATCTCGGCCAGCGACTCGGGGAGATCTGAGGTGACGATGTCCTCACTCATCAGGACGGACGCACCTCACCGGGTTCGGTTCCGGTGGCGATGGGGACGCGCACGGCGTTGCCCCACTCCGTCCAGGACCCGTCGTAGTTGCGGACATTGTCGTAGCCGAGGAGATGGTGGAGGACGAACCAGGTGTGGCTCGAGCGCTCTCCGATGCGGCAGTACGCGATGATGTCATCCGAGGTGCCGAGGCCCGCGCCGTCGGTGTAGATCGCACGCAGCTCGTCGGCGGTCTTGAATGTTCCGTCCTCGTTCGCCGCCTTCGCCCACGGCACCGACTGGGCGCCGGGGATGTGTCCCCCGCGCAGCGCACCCTCTTCCGGGTAGGCGGGCATGTGGGTGCGTTCGCCGCTGTACTCCTCGGGGCTGCGGACGTCGATGAGCGGTCGAGTGCCGAGGCTGTCCCGGACTTCGGGGAGGAAGGCACGCAGCGTCGAGTCGTCGCGGTCGATGACCGGGTAGTCGGTGGGCGTGCGCTCGGGCCTGTCCGTCGTCATCTCGCGGCCCTCTGACTCCCACTTCGCGCGACCGCCGTCCATGAGGCGGACATCGGGGTGCCCGAAGAGGGAGAACACCCAGAGGGCGTACGCGGCCCACCAGTTGGACTTGTCGCCGTAGAAGACGATCGTGTCCTCACGTGAGATGCCCTTGGCGGAGAGGAGCTTCGCGAAGCCCTCGCCGTCGACGTAGTCACGGGTGACGGGGTCGTTGAGTTCGGTGTGCCAGTCGACCTTGACCGCGCCGGGGATGTGACCGGTCTCGTAGAGGAGCACATCCTCGTCGCTTTCAATGACGACGACACCCGGGTCGGCCCCGTGCTCGGCCACCCAGTCGGTGCTCACCAGCCGGGCTCCGTCGGCGTAGTCGGCGAACTTGGGCGTCGGGTCAGTCGGTGTGCTCACTCGGTCCTCCTGGGATGTCGGTACTCGTATTGCTCAACAGTGTGCTCAACCAGCATATTCCGGTCGCGTGAGGAACGTCCGCACGGCCGTCACGAAGGCCTCGGGCTTCTCCGAGTGGACCCAGTGTCCTGAGCCCTTGACGGTGAGCAGGGTCGTGCGAGGGAAGAACGAGCGCATGAGCGGCAGCTGCTCCCGGTCGATGTAGTCCGATTCCGAGCCGGCCACCCAGAGCACGGGCCGGTCGAATGTCGTCGCTCCGGTCTCGAGCGCGACGAGTTCTCCCGGATCCGGGAAGCACCCGATCGTCGGCAGGCTCTCCCGGAGCAGGGTGAGGTTCGGCTGCCAGGAGTATCCGCCCGCACTCGGACGCAGGTTCTGGAGCAGGAACCCCCGGACCACCGGGTCGGGGATCTGCGCCTGCAGGGCCTGGTCAGCCTCGGAGCGCGACGAGACGGTGTCGAGGTCGAGTTCGGCGAGACTGGTGAGGAGATGGTTGAACGTTCCCACATCCCCTCCCCCGCTGGGAGCGATGTCGACGACGACGAGGCGGTCGACGAGCTCGGGGTGGCGCAGGGCGAGGACCATGGCGACCTTGCCCCCGAGGGAGTGGCCGACGAGGTGGACGGGGAGCTGGGAGGGATCGACCGCCTCGGCGATGGCGGAGGCGACGGCGTCGGCCGTGGCGACGTAGCTGAACTCGTCCGTCCATGCCGAATCCCCGTGGTCGGGGAGGTCGACGAGGAGGCTCGAGAACTCCGGGGTCAGGGCCTTCGCAACGGTCGCGAAGTTCTTGCCCCGGCCGAAGAGGCCGTGGAGGAAGACGATGAGTCTCCCGCTGTCACCGATGCGTCTGCTGGCGATCTCATTCACGCCTCCAGACTACCCTTCACCGGCGGCCGGTGACCGTCCTGTCGAGGGAGGCGAGGGAGGCGGCGAGAAACGCAGGCGGGACGACCGGGAACCCGCCGAACTGGTCGCGGACGTCCTGAGTCGTGTCCGACCAGTCGTAGGTCAGGGTCACCTCGGTGCCGGCCTCGACCGGATGGAGATCGTAGCGCCAGCGCCACCCTCCGGTCCTCACCTCGCCGACGGCGTCGGCCTGACCCGGGTCCCAGGCGATCGCCGTGTCCGGCTCGAAGGTCGTGACGACGTTGTCCATCCGGTAGGCACCTCCCGCCTGCTCGAGGAACATGTTCATCGAGAAGACCTGCCCCGTGCGGGTGATGGGCTCTGTCGTGATCGACGAGCGCACCCAGTCGCCGGGCTCGGTGTCCTGGTGACGGTTGGGGTCGGAGAGAACGGCGAAGATCTCCTCCGCTGGGGCGGCGATGACGCGCGTGTGGGACATCTTGTCGTCGGGATAGTCGGCGTTGCGCCCAGAGGATTCGGCCATGGTCCCAGCCTAGGCACGGGGTGAGCGAATGTGAAGTCGGCCACATGGGTAGGGTGTGGGCATGGACTTGCACTTCTCCGAGTACGACACGCGCCTGGCCGGCTACGCGGTGATCGTCAATGACGACAATGAGATCCTGCTCAGCTGGTTCAACGGAGGCGGCGAGCCGGGGCGGGCGCTGTGGACTCTGCCCGGCGGAGGCATCGACTACGACGAGAGCATCGAGGAGGGCACGGTCCGCGAGATCCGCGAGGAGACCGGGTTCGACGCCGAACTCATCCGCCCGCTGACCACCCACAGCTTCACCGAGAAGCGCCGCGGCAGCGGGCGGCCGTTCAAGGGGGTGCGGGTCGTCTACCTCGCCGAGGTGGTCGGCGGGACCCTGGGAACCCTGGAGATCGACGGGACGACGGACCGGGCGGAGTGGATCTCGATCGCCGCGCTGCCGCGCATCCGGCACGCCCGGATCATCGACGTCGGACTCGACGCGTGGCGGGCCGAACGCGCAGCGCAGCGGTGAGCGCTGTGCGCCGCTCAGCGCAGCGCAGCGGTGAGCGGAAACCCAGCGGTGAGCGCCGAACCCGGCTGAGTCCGGCGCTGCGGCCGCCGGCTACTTGACGGCCGGTGCGATGAGCTCGGGCATCTTCTCGACTGCATATCGGGCCGAGAGCACGGAGTTGAGCGAGAACGCCTTGCGCAGGTCGTCGTCCTTCTCGGTGAGGACCACGGAGCGTCCGTCCGCGACCGCGGGGATCCGCTGGAAGCCGGGATCGTCGGTGATCTCCGTGTCGGGGACGTAGATGGGGAAGGCGATGAGGAGATCGGCATCGAGTTCGTCGAGCTTCTCCTCCGAGACGGGAGCGCTGAACCCCTCGGCCTTGAGCGCGTCGATCTTCGGTGACTGCTCGAAGCCGAGGTTCTCCATGAACTGGACGCGCTCGGTGCCCTTGACATAGGCGCCCCAGCCCTCCGAGGTCTTCGCCGCCACGGTTACGGTCTTGCCTTCGTACTCGGGGTTGGCCTCACGTGCGGCGGCGAACTGCGCCTCGAGGTCCTCGAGCTGCTTCTTCCCCTCGTCCTCCTTGCCGAGTGCCTCGGAGATCATCGTCACCTGCTCGTCCATCGAGGTGAGGTAGTTGTCCCCGCCCTCGGGCGGGCCCACGGTCGGAGCGATCTCGGAGAGGCGGTCGTAGCGCTCCTGCTCCCCTGAGCTCTTGACGTCGAGGATGACGTCGGGGTCGAGTGCCGCGATCGCCTCGTAGTCGGGTTCCATGGTGGCGATGATCTCCGGGGGCGTGGTGTAGAGGTCGGCCGCCCACGGGCCGACTCCCGACCCGCCGAACTCGACCCAGTCGGAGGCACCGACCGGCTGGACGCCGAGGGCAAGAGCGGTCTCCGCGTCGCCCCACCCGAGAGCGACGACGCGCTGCGGGTCGGCCGGGACCTCGACCGCGCCGAACTTCGTGTCCACCGTGGCACCGCCGGCGGTCTCCTCCGGGGTGCTGCCGCCGCCCGAGCAGGCGGTCAGCAGCAGTGCCGAGGCAAGGATGGGGGCGAGGAATCTGCGCATGGGTCTCTTTCTCACAGCCGAGCTTGGTCTTAGGTGAGCCTAGCTTAATCGAGGAGGGCGGGTTCCCAGAATCGTGCGCGCGGCAGGCGCGCGATCAGGCCTTCGGAGTGATCTCGAGTCCGTCGACGTCGACGTCCTTGAGGCTGATGAATCGGGATCTGGGGCCGGTGATGAGGCGGTGGAGTCCCCAGACGAGGAGGAAGATCGGCAGCCCGATGTACGCCGAGGCGACTTCGAGGACACGGCCGTCGGCGACGGCTTCGATGTTCTGTCCGGCGACGACGACGATGAGCATGACGAGGGCGATGATCGGCCCGATCGGGAACAGGGGCGCCCGGTACGGAAGGTTCTCGACATCGTGCCCCTGGTGGACGTAGGCGCGGCGGAAGCGGAAGTGGCACCACGCGATGCCGATCCAGACGATGAATCCGGAGAGCCCGGAGACGTTGATGAGCCACGTGTACGCCGCCCCGTCGCCCATCACCTCGGTGAGGAATCCGAAGAGTCCGACGAAGGCGGTCGCGAAGAGCGCCATGACAGGCACCCCGCGCTCGTTGAGGCGGGCGAACAGCCTCGGTGCGGTGCCCTCCTTCGCCATCGCGTAGAGCATGCGGGTCGACGCGTAGAGACCGGAGTTGCCGGCAGAGAGGATCGCGGTGAGGATGACGGCGTTCATCACGCTTGCGGCCACGGCGATGCCTGCACGTTCGAAGACGAGGGTGAAGGGTGAGGCGGTGATGTCCTCATTGTCGGCCGAGGCGAGCAGGGACGGGTCGGTGTAGGGCAGGAGGAACCCGATGACGACGATCGCGCCGATGTAGAAGAGCATGATCCGCCAGAACACCGTGCGGATCGCTCGCGGCATGTCCCGGCGCGGATCCTTCGACTCTCCGGCGGCGACGCCGACGAGTTCGGTGCCCTGGAAGGAGAAGCCGGCGATCATGAACACGGCGATGATCGACATCCATCCCCCCGCGAACGGAGCCTCGCCGGTCGTCCAGTTCGAGAAGCCCGGGGAGGGTCCGCCGAGGATGCCTGCGATCATGAGCACGCCGAGGACGAGGAAGACGAGGACGGCGGTGACCTTGATCGCGGAGAACCAGAACTCGCCCTCGCCGAAGGCACGGGCGGAGAGGAAGTTGAGCCCGGTGAGCAGGGCGAGGAAGACCGCGGCCCAGATCCACGAGGGCACGTCGGGCAGCCAGAACGACATGATCACCCCGGCGGCGACGAGCTCGGCGGCGAGCGTGATCGCCCAGTTGAACCAGTAGTTCCACCCCATGGCGAAGCCGAAGGAGGGGCTGATGTACTTCGACCCGTACGTGTGGAAGGAACCCGCGACGGGCAGGTGGGTGGAGAGCTCCCCGAGGGACTGCATGACGAAGAGGACCATGACGCCGATCGCGGCGTAGGCGAGCAGCGCGCCTCCGGGACCGGCCTGAGAGATCGTTCCGCCCGAACCGAGGAAGAGGCCGGTGCCGATGGCACCACCGATCGCGATCATCTGCAGGTGCCTCGTGTGCAGTCCCCGCTTGAGTTCGCGGGTCTCCGTCGCCGAGGTGTCCGCCTGAGTCATCCTGTCCCCTGCTCGTTGCTGTCGGACCCGGTTGCAGGCCCCGGCCATTCTACTCACATGCCGTCGGCGACGAGGGTGCCGCAGCCGAAACGGCTGGGGGCGGACAGCGGCGTTGACACGTGCTGGGGAGACGACCAGGATCGATCTCACACCGGTGACGAGGAAGCGACGGAGAGGAAGCGCTATGGCTGACGACGACCAGGTCCGCGAAGCAGTGCGGGCGCGTTATGCGGAGGCGGCGACGGCCTCCGCATCCGGAGTGGGCAACGATGAGCTGCTCCGCGAGGACGGCAGCGCGGACTGCTGTCCCGAATCCCCGCGCGGATTCGGTGCCGGACTCTATGACGCGACGACGGTCGGGGGCATGCCCGTCGGCGCCGTCGAGGCGAGTCTCGGCTGCGGCAACCCCACCGACGTCGCCGAGCTCAGGGATGGCGAACGGGTGCTCGATCTCGGTTCGGGCGGTGGTCTCGACGTCCTCCTCTCCGCCCGCCGGGTCGGTGCCACCGGATTCGCCTACGGGGTGGACATGACCGATGAGATGCTCGCTCTCGCCGAGGAGAACCGGGCGAAGTCGGGCCTGACGAACGTCGAGTTCCTCAAAGGCACGATCGAAGCCGTCCCGCTCCCGGACGCCGCCGTCGACGTCGTCATCTCCAACTGCGTTATCAACCTCTCCACGGACAAGCACTCCGTGCTCAGCGAGATGTTCCGCGTGCTCGCTCCGGGCGGGCGCATAGGAGTCTCCGATGTCGTCTCCGAAGACCGTCTCAGCCCGCAGGAGCGCAGTGAGCGCGGGTCGCATGTCGGCTGCATCGCCGGGGCCCTGTCACGAACGGAGTATGTCGACGGTCTTCGCGCTGTCGGATTCGTCGACGTCGCGGTCGACTTCACGCGTGAGGTCGCCGACGGCATGCACTCGGCGATCGTGCGGGCGGTCAAGCCGGCCGGCTGAGCCTGGAAACATCGCTCGCCCTCGTGCTCTCCGGTCTCGCCGAGGCGGCCCATCGTCTCCGCGCAGGCGGCGGCCGGTGCGCGCGGGCTTCCGAAACCGTGGCCAGGCTGCAGACCCCTCTCCGGTCATCCCGCCCGGTCGATCTCGCCTGCTCGCAGCTGCACGAGAGTGAGGTCGAGCAGCGGGGTCGCGACCCCGAGTCCCGCCGCGGTCGCCGCGAGGCTGCCGAGGATGTGCTCGGTCTCGTTGGGCAGTCCGGCGGTGACGTCGCGATAGAGCGATGAGGTGAATGAGGAGCCCTCGGCGGTGAGCATCGAGAGCGTCACCGCGCGGGAGCGCGCCGAGATCGGGTGTCCGGCGCCCATCGCCACGGCTTCGAGCTCGTCGACGATCGCGACGACGTGGGGTTCGCCGCCGGCGGCCATGATCGCCCCGACGGGCGCCCGGAAGAGGCACGTGACCACGCCGGCTGCGGCGATGAAGACCCACTTCTCCCAGAGTGCGTCATCGATGGCATCGATGACCTGGAGGCGGAAGCCGGGGACGTCGAGGGCCTCGACGATCCCGGAAGGCACCTCTCCCCCGCCGAGGCGGCCGATCGTCATCGTCGCCATGTCCGTCATCTGCACAACGTCGTATCCGCGCATCGTGCCGATGATCTTCACGAGGCCCCCGAGCACCTGCCCGGGGAACTCCCTGTCCAGGCGGTCGATATGGGCCATGCCGTTGAGGAACGGAATGATGAGCGTGTCCGGCCCGATCGCCGGGCGAATGTCGTCGATGACCTGGTCGAGGCCGCCGGCCTTGACGGCGATGAGGACGAGGTCCGCAGGGATCGGGTTCGCTGCGAGCTCCTCGGCGGTCGTCACGGCCACCGGGTTCGTCCTGTCCTCGTCGGGGCCGATGAAGCGCAGCCCCGATGCGCGCAGCGCCTCGGCGCGCTCGGGTCGGACGAGGAAGGTGACGTCACGTCCGGCTTCGACGAGGCGGGTGCCGAACGCTCCCCCGGTGGCCCCGGCTCCGGCGATGAGGATCCTCACAGCTCTCCCTTCAGGGTCGCTGCCGCTGCGGCGGGATCATCGGCCTCGGTGACGGCGCGGACGACGACGATGCGCTCGGCTCCGGCTTCGCGCACCGCGTCGAGCCGCTCACCGGCGGCGATGCCGCCGATCGCGAACCAGGGGGTGTTCACCCGTCCGGTGATCTCCCGCAGGGGCTCGAGGCCGACGGCCGGTCGCCCGGGTTTCGTCGGGGTCTCCCACACGGGCCCGAGGCAGAGGTAGTCGATGTCGGGGTCGGCGTCGGCGGCGAGCGCCTGGTCGATCGAGTGGGTCGAGCGGCCGAGGAGGACGTCGGGTCCGAGCACGGCACGGGCCTGGCCGCTCGTGAGGTCACCCTGTCCGACGTGGAAGACGTCGGCGCCGACGAGGAGGGCGACGTCGGCACGGTCGTTGACGGAGAAGAGCCTGCCATGGCGGCGGGCGGCGTCCCGGAGGACCTCGAGGGCGGCGATCTCCTCTCGTGCCTCCAGGCTCTTGTCGCGCAGCTGGATGATGTCGACGCCCCCGGCGTATGCGGCGTCGAGGAACGCGGCGAGATCGCCCTGCTTGGTTCTGGCATCGGTGCAGAGGTAGAGGCGGGCCTCCTCGAGCGAGCGCCGACGCGCGGTTCGAGTCGTGGTCTGCGTGTCTCGCTGGGCGGAGGACGTTGTCATCGCGGGAACCATGCTCCTAGAGTAGAGGAGTTCGCGGGAGCCTCGCTGGGAGGCTGAGAGGGCTTCGTGCCGACCGCCGCACCTGATGCGGGTCATGCCGCCGGAGGGAGAATACAGTGCACGTCATCGTCGTCGGGGCCGGGATCATCGGGCTCGCCACAGCATGGGAACTGCGTGGCCGGGGAGCGTCGGTCACGCTCATCGACCCCGCACCCGGCGAAGGGGCCTCGTATGCCGCCGCCGGCATGATCGCCCCGGCCGCGGAGATCGCATGGGGCCAGTCCCCGCTCTTCCCCCTCATGCGCACCTCTGCCGATCTCTACCCCGACTTCGCCTCGCGACTCACCGCCGAGACCGGGCACGACCTCGGCGAGACGAGAACCGAGACCCTCGTGTGCGCCGGAGACAGGGCGGACCTCGCGACCCTGCGGGACCTGCGCGCTCTGCAGACCGAGGCGGGGTCCGAGGTAGAGCTCATCACCGGGTCGCGGGCCCGTGATCTCGAGCCTGCGCTCTCGCCGGGGGTGAGCGGGGCGGTGCGCATCCCCGGCGACCATGCGATCGACCCACGACGGATCACCGGCGCCCTGCTCTCGCTCCTCGACGACGACATCGTCCGTGAGGAGGCGACCGGACTCGTCCGCGTCAGCGGCCGAACAATCGGTGTCACCCTCGCCGATGGGCGCAGCCTCGCGGCCGACCAGATCGTCCTCGCCGCCGGAGAAGCGGCGGGATCGATCGCAGGCACCCCCGACCTGCCGCTGCGCGCCGTCCACGGCGACATCATCCGGCTGCGCACCGACCCGAGCGCGCCACCGCTGCTCACCCGCACCATCCGCGGACTCGTCGCCGGTCGGCCCGTCTACATCGTCCCCCGTCCCGACGGGGAGCTCGTCCTCGGCGCCACGTCCCGGGAGGACGGTCGCCCCGGGGTGCTCGCCGAGGGCGTCCACCGTCTCCTCCACGACGCCGAAAGGCTCGTGCCCGGGATCCTCGACGCGGAGGTCACCGAGATCACTGCCCGTGCCCGGCCTGGTTCCCCCGACGATCTCCCGTTCGTCGGGCGCACGGATCCCGGCTGCGTCGTCTCCACTGGGTACTTCCGCCACGGGGTCCTCCTCACCCCGCTCGGGGCCCGCTTCGGCGCCGACCTCGTCTGCGGCTCGGACTCCCCGTGGCTGCCCGCAGGGGCGCCCGCGGCCCTTGCTCCCCGCCGCTTCTCCGAAGCCGCACAGTCGAACGAGAGCCCGTCTCCGCGCCTCGTGGCGGCGATGACCACAGCAAGGAAGGAACCATGACCATCACACTCAACGGGGAGAGCAGCGAGCTCGCCTCAGGCACCACGGCCCGCTCGCTCGTCGAGCACGTCACCGGCAGGCAGCTCGCGACGGACGGGACTCCCGTCGACGGAGGCCGTCTCGGGGTGGCCCTCGCCGTCGACGGTGAGGTCATCCGCCGTGGACTCTGGGCCGAGTTCGCCATCGTCGACGGCCAGACCGTCGACATCGTCACCGCTGTGCAGGGAGGCTGAGATGAGCTGGACGATCGACGGAGCGACCTTCGACTCCCACCTCGTCATGGGCACCGGAGGGGCGAGCACCCTGAGCATCCTCGAGAACGCACTGACCGCCTCGGCGACGGAGCTGACGACCGTGGCGATCCGCCGTTTCGACGCTGACGCCAGGGACTCGGTCTTCGCCCTCCTCGAACGCCTCGGCATCCGCTCCCTGCCGAACACCGCGGGCTGCTATACCGCCCGGGACGCTGTGCTCACGGCCAAGCTCGCCCGGGAGGCGCTCGAGACCTCGTGGGTCAAACTCGAGGTCATCGCTGACGAGGATACCCTCCTGCCCGACCCGGTCGAGCTCTTCCGGGCGGCCGAGGAGCTCGTCCTCGACGGGTTCACGGTCTTCGCCTACACCAACGACGATCCGGCGCTCGCGAAGCGCCTCGAGGACGCCGGGGTCGCCGCGGTCATGCCGGCAGGGGCCCCGATCGGCTCGGGTCTGGGCATCCTCAACCCCCACAACATCGAGACGATCGTCGCCCGTGCGCAGGTGCCCGTCATCCTCGATGCCGGCGTGGGCACGGCCTCGGATGCGGCGCTGGCGATGGAGCTCGGGTGCACGGCCGTGCTGCTCGCCTCGGCGGTCACCCGCGCCCATGACGCACCGGCGATGGCTCGGGCGATGGCGCTCGCCGTCGAGGCGGGCCGCCTGGCTCGGGGCGCGGGACGGATCCCCAAGCGTCCGCTGGCACTCGCCTCCTCACCTCACGAGGGCAGGGTCACCACGGAGAACCTGGTGATGGGGCCATGAGCGGGACACCTCTGCGCCCGCTCGTCGAGCCCGTCGACGCGCTCACGCCCGATGAGCTCGCCCGGTACGCGCGGCATCTCAGCCTCCCAGAGGTCGGAGATCTCGGCCAGCGGCGGCTGCGGGCCGCGCGGGTCCTCGTCGTCGGCGCCGGCGGCCTCGGAGCCCCGGTGCTCCAGTACCTCGGGGCGGCGGGGATCGGACTCCTCACCGTCATCGACGACGACCGCGTCGAGGTCTCGAACCTTCAGCGCCAGATCCTCCATCGCGATGCCGACGTCGGCCGCCCCAAGGCAGACTCGGCCAGGGATGCGCTGCTGCGCCTCGACCCGCATCTGTCCGTGACCGCCCTCGCGGAACGCCTGAGCCCGGACAATGCACTCGAGCTCTTCGCCGCCCACGATCTCGTCATCGACGGTGCGGACAACTTCGCGACCCGGTATCTGTCCAACGATGCCGCCGAGCTCACCGGCACCCCGCTCGTGTGGGGGACGATCTTCCGCTTCGAGGGCCAGGTGAGCACCTTCGTGCCCGGTCACGGACCGATGCTGCGCGACCTCTTCCCCGACATCCCCGACGCCGATTCGGTGCCCACCTGTGCCGAGGGAGGAGTCCTCGGCGTCCTCTGCGGTCTCGTCGGATCGACGATGGCCGCCGAGGCCGTCAAGCTCATCTGCGGCATCGGGGACCCCCTCATCGGCAGGCTCCTGCGCACGGATGTGCTGGGGACGACCTTCACGACGCTGCGTTTCTCCGCCGACCCGGATCGGCCTGCCGTGACCGACCTCACCGAGGTCGCCGTCGCGTGTGCGGCTCCCCCGGCAGCTTCGGCGCCCGCCGTCGACGAGGTCACCGTCGCCGAGGCTCGTGCGTTGGGGGCCGACGCGGTCATCGTCGATGTCCGCGAGGAGTGGGAGCGGCAGGTCCAGTCCATCCCCGGCACCGTCCATGTGCCCCTCGACGTCGTCGTCGACCGGGGGTGGCCGGCCCTCGCCGAGGTGGTCGGCCCCGCCACCGACATCGTCGTCCACTGCCGGTCGGGAGTCCGGTCGGCGAAGGCCGTGGCGGCCGCGGCTCCCGGCACTCCGGAGGGAGTGCGCCTGCGCTCGCTGGCCGGCGGGATCGAGGCCTGGTCCGCCGCGGACTCCCCTACGCCCGCGCGCTGAGGCGACGGCGCAGGCCGGTCTCGCCTGCGGCCATGACCGCGGCATGCATCCTGGCCGACAGGGGGCGCAGCAGGCGTGGGGCCAGACGCGTCGTCGTCACGCACCACACGGCATCGATGACGGTGAGCGGTCCCGACCGGCGCAGCGTCCACACCCCGGTACCGCGCAGGTCCCCCTCGGCGCTGAGCACGACCTGCCGGGGCGGGTCGATCGCTTCGATGCGCAGCATCATCGACAGGGAGAGGCCGAGGGGGCTGCGCACACCGATCTGCGCCCTGGAGCCTTCGGCGAGCGTTCCGTCGACAGCGTGCACCCACGCCAGTCCCGGCCACCAACCAGGCCAGTCGTCGATGGCGGAGAGCACGTCCCACACCGGCTCGACCGCTTCGGCGACGCGCCAGGTCGTCTCGAAGTGGAACGGAGCGGACTCGCCTGATTCCGCTCGGGTGTGTGCGTGGCTCATGCCGGACCTCCGTTCGGCTCGTCGTCCTTCGACGGTAGTCTGGGGGACGTGTCCGAGGAAAGCCGCAGCTCCCGCAGACCGTCCCCGCTGGCGGGACGGAAACCGACCAAGGACGATCTCGCCCGCTTCGCCACCGACGATCCCGATGCGATCGACGATGTGCTGCCCGCGGGTTCCGGGCAGCTCTCCCTCCTGATCGTCGGCATCAATCCGGGTCTGTGGACGGCGGCGGTCAACGCCCCGTTCGCCCGCCCCGGCAACCGCTTCTGGCCCTCGCTCCACCAGGCGGGGCTCACCGACCACCTCGTGGATGCGTCTCTCGGCCTCTCGATCGAGGATGAGGAGCATCTGCTCTCCCGCGGCATCGGCATCACCAACCTCGTCGGTCGGGCCACCGCGAGAGCCGATGAGCTGAGGAACGAGGAGTTGCGCGACGGAGGGGCGAGGCTCGTCGAGCGCCTCTCGGAGATCCGCCCGAAGGCGGTGGCGATCGCCGGCATCACCTCGTTCCGCATCGCCTTCTCCCAGCCGAAGGCCACACTCGGGGTCCAGGACACGTCCCTCATTCCCGGCTGGCCTGCGGACATCGAGCTGCGGGTCGTCCCGCAGCCGAGCGGTCTCAACGCGCACTACAACATCGCCGCTCTCGCCGAGATCTGGCGACAGGTGTGGGCCGACATCGCCGACTGACCGCAGAGCGTATGGGTCAGGGCTCCGTTGCGGTGCCGTGTCCGAAGTGCTCTCGGCAGCGGGCGACGTACGAGTCGAGGCCGCCGATGTGGCTGGCGTCGATGTCGGTGGCCGACCCGGCGGGTGCAGCGGCGATGCGCTCGTGGAAGACGGCGTCGCGCCCGCACACCGTGCACACTGCCGTGAGCTTCGTGACGTCCTCGGCAAGTGCCATGAACGTCGGCAGTGGTTCGAACGGATCACCGTCGAAGGTCACGCACAGTCCCTCGACGATGACATCGATGCCGCGGGAGAGGAGCTTCTCGACCGCGGGCACGAGGTCGGGGCCGAAGAACTGGGCCTCATCGATGGCGACGAGGTCGACGTCCTCGGCTCGGGCCGCCTCGGCGAGGGAGGCGACGTCTCCGACGGGAACGGCGGGCACGGTCACCCCGATGTGGGAGGTGACGGCGGAGAGCTCCGCCCTGGTGTCGAGGGAATGGCTGATGACCAGCGCTTCGACACCGGCGATGCGGGCGCGACGGACCCGGCGCATGAGCTCTTCGGACTTGCCGGAGAACATCGGGCCGGTGATGACCTCGAGGCGACCACAGGAGCCGGCTGGTGCGTGCATGACACCAGACTACGTCGGCTCACCCGTCGACGGTGACCTTCTTCGTCTCGACGTCGACGGTGACCTCGGACTCCGTGCCCGCGTCGTCGTAGTCGAACTGGTACTCGATGCGGTCGTCGTCGGATTCGAGCTTCCAGCTCGTCAGTCGGCCCTTGCCCTGTTCGGAGGCGCGGTTGAGGGCCTCGTCGAAGGGCAACGGGTCGGTGAGGTCGATGGCCTGCTCGGAGTCGTCGGTCGTGTCCTGTTCGGTCTTGGCGATCTTTCCCGACTGAGCGTCGACGTCGA
The DNA here is from genome assembly GCF_050562175.1 of Brevibacterium sp. K72. Lineage (NCBI taxonomy): Bacteria > Bacillati > Actinomycetota > Actinomycetes > Micrococcales > Brevibacteriaceae > Brevibacterium > Brevibacterium sp. K72. Next base: position 2,491,961 of record NZ_CP191582.1, on the reverse strand, counting down.
TGTCGAAGTCGGTCCTGTCCTTGAGGATCTTCACCTCGTACTGCCACGCGCCGTCGCGGCGGTCGCAGTCGAGTTCGATCGCATGGACGGTGCCGTTGCCGGCCTCCTTCTGCGCGACGGCGATCGCCTCGTCGGGGGTCACCTGCGGGGGCCGGAGCTGAGGTCGGCGTCCTCCGGCAGGTCGGAGGCGCCGGTCGGAGCCGACTGCGCAGTGGTGTCGTCGGGGCTCGAGCCCGCGGACCCGGAGTCCTCGGACTGCGTGGGCACCGGGTCACCGCTCGTCGGCGCCTGCTCGGTCTCGTCTCCGCTGTTCGAACAGCCGGCGAGGGTGAGGCTGAGGGTGAGGGCGACAGCGGCTGTGAACGGGACGGGTGAGACGGTGTTCATACCTGCCACGGTAGCAACGCGGGCTCGTCGAGGACATGACTCTAAGAGAATTATCATCGCCGTTGGCCAGGGACGACCCGGCTGACCAGCAGGTCTCCCAGGCGCCGGGTGAAGATCGGGCCCGGGCACCGTCCTGCGGGATCAGTCAGCGCCAGTCAGTCAAGGCAGAACTCATTGCCTTCGGGGTCGGCCATGACGATGAAGCCGGTCTCCATCGGCGGGGCCGGGTCGAACCGCTCGAGCCGAGTCGCACCGAGTCGCTCGAGGCGAGCGCATTCGGCTTCGAGCGCTTCCATCCGCTCGCTGCCCTGGAGTCCCGGAGCGGCACGGACATCGAGGTGGACGCGGTTCTTCACCGTCTTGTCCTCGGGCACCGTCTGGAAGAAGACGCGCGGTCCGCGCCCGGCGGGATCCTCGATCGCCGCGCGCATGTCTTCGGGTCGCATCTCCACGCCGAGTGAGTCGAGGAAGGTCTTCCACGCGGCGAAGGGATCATCGCCGTCGGCAAGGGTGACTCCGGGCGGGCCGGGAATGACGTACCCGAGCACCTCGGCCCAGAACCGGGCGAGCAGGATCGGATCATGGCTGTCGACGGTGATCTGCACGGAACGGCTCATCGTCTCTCCTCATCGAGATCGGGCGGCACGCCTCTCGCGTGCCATCACCTCCGAGGCTAGACGACGACCCTGACACGGGTGCGGGGGGGCATCCGCTCGTCAGGACCACCACCTCGGCGGATGGCCAACTCCACTTGCTTCTGCGTACCATCGCAGAGGCCGTCGCCATCGACTGACTGGAGGAATGCGTGCACACGCAGGACCGTGAACTGACCATGCACATCGGACACGACGAGATCGTCATCCGTCAGCGCTACCAGATGCTCAGCATCACCAACGACGTGCTCATCGGCCTCTGGTTCCTCATCGGCAGCTTCATGTTCTTCTCCGACGAGCTCATGTTCGCCGGCACATGCCTCTTCGTCCTCGGCAGCATCGAGATGCTCATCCGCCCGGTCATCCGCTTCGCCCGTCACATCCACCTGCAGAAGTACCGCGGCCCCGGCTCGCTCGCCACCGACTCGTCGTTCGACTACTGAACCCAGGCTCTCGCCACACCATGGCAGGCGAGCGCCGCGACCACCATCATCGGTGCCCCCACCGCCCTGTCGGCGTGGGAGAGGGCGTGACCGGTCGCTGCCAGCTCGCGCTCGGCGAACCGCGCCCCGGGAAGCATAACGGGGACCGCGGTGACGACTCCCGCCGTGTACCGCCTCAGCACCACCGAGGCCGCCACATGCGACCATACGTGGAGGTCGAGCCCGGCGAGTGTTCGCCGATAGAAGCGCGAACGCCCGTTCGTCACCGCGCCCCGCACACACGCAGTCGCGACGACGGTGCCCATGAGCCCGATCGCCACCGCCGACTGCCGTGCGGAGGTGCGCAGCCAATCCGCTCCCGGCTCCTCGGCCAAGCGGGAGGTCGTCACGGGTAACGCGATGAGCTCTTCGAGGTCGTGGATCGCCCACGCCGCGAAGAGTGTCACGGGACCTCGTGCTCTCACAGCGGAACCACCATGCTCATGGCCGGTTTCGCCGCTCGGTGAGTCTGCCCGCTTCGAGGCGTACGACCCGGTGCGCCGTTCCCGCCCACCGTTCGTCGTGGGTCGCAGCCAGCACAGCGCCTCCCCCACGAAGGAAGCCCGCGATGAGACCGGTGAGCCTGCTCATGTCCCCATCATCCCTGCCCTGGGTGGGCTCGTCGAGGAGAAGGATCGGCGGGGCCGTGACGAGCAATGACGCAATGACGACGTCCTTGCGTCGGGCAGTCCCCAGGTCGAAGGGGTGGGTCCCGGCAACGCCGGCGAGTCCGGTGGACTCCAGCGCCGAGGCGACCGCCTCCTCCCGTTGCCTGCGCACCGCCTCCCGGTCGCGGCGTCGGTGCGGTGGCAGCGGAGCCGCTCGCAGAAGTTCATCGCGCACGGTGGCACCCGACAGCTGGGCTCCCGGGTCCTGGCCGACCCACCCGAGATGGGCGGCCCTCATATGCGTCGGCAGTTCCGTGAGCGCGATGTCCTCGCCGAAGTGGTGCTCCGTCATCGCGCCCGTGACCGCTGCCCCGGGTTCGAGCAGACCGAGCAGCGCCCTGAGCATCGTCGACTTGCCTGCGCCGTTGGCGCCCATGAGGGCGACGAACTCTCCGGGATGGAGGTCGAAGTCGAGACCGTCGAGCACCGAACCGCCTCTGCGCTCGACCCGGAGTCCGCTGACCGAGAGCACAGGCCGGATGGTCGCTCCCGGTTCCACCGGTACTGCCTCTGCCGTATCTGTCTCATTCGGCCATGGCTTCGCCTGCGCGGACCCAGCCGGCTCCGGCTCGACCCGCTCTGGATTCGTCGACCCACCAGCTGGTGTGATCGTGGGGAGAGCGCTCCAGACGCCGTGAGAAGCCAGCGCATGCGGGGTCACTTCTGTCGGCTCGAGCGTCGCTGCGATGCGTCCGTTGCTGAGGAGGCTGATCGCCTTGCAGGCGGCGACCACCTCGTCGAACTGGTGGCCGGTGACAAGCACGGTGCCGCCGCTGGCGCGATGGTCCTCCAGCGCCGAGACGAGACCGGCCCGCATCATGGGGTCGAGGGAGAGCCCCGGCTGGTCGAGGACGAGGAGCGCCGGTTCCAGGGCGAGAAGACCGGCCAGGGCGACGAGCTGTCGCTGCCCTCCAGAGAGCGTCTCGAGTCGACGGTCCCACAGCGCGCCGACACCGAGCGACACCAGTGCCCGTTGCGCGGCAGCCCGTGCTGTCGCCGGGTCACGTCCGCGCAGGCGGCTCGGCAGTTGGACCTCGTCCCCGACCCGGCTGGCCATCCCGCTCAGCTGCGCCTCGGGGTCGTCGCCGAGCATGACGGCGTCTTCGACGGCGCGTGCCTCACCGTGGACCGTGCCCCGGTCGGCGAGCAGCCCGACGGCCAGCCGACACAGTGTCGACGTTCCGGAGTTCTGTGGGCCGAGCACCGCATGCATCTCACCGGGGCCGAGGCGCAGGTCGAGACCTGCCAGGACCGGACGGTCGACGCCGCGGCAGGTGACGTCGACTCCGCTGAGGTCGAGCACGTTCATCGCAGTCCTCCGAGCATCTCTTCGGCACCTGGAAGGGGAAGCAGACCGATCACGGAGAGGACGATGAGGATGAGCGTGAGGACGGGACCGCCTCGGCGAAGGAGGCGTTGCCAATGACTGTCCGAATGGTCCTGGAGGGACACGGAATGGTCGGAGGCCGCGAATCCGCGCTGGTCGAGGACCTCGTGTCGTTGGTCGACGGTGACGAGGAGGGACGTGAACAGTCCGGTGACGATGCCGGGCAGCAGGCGGACGCGCACGGACCAGCGGTCGACAGCCCAGCCGCGGGCAGCGCGGGCGTCGAGGACCGTTCGGACCCGGCCACGAACGAGAGGGATGAGGTTGAGCGAGGACGCGCACACGTAGGCGATCGACGCCGGCAGGCCCAGGGCGATGAGACCGTCGAAGAGTCTCGCCGCATCGCTGCCGAGGCCGATGACCGCGCACAGGGCGACAAGCGCCGTCACCCGCAGCCAGAGTTGGACGGCGATCGCGAGCCCTTCGACACTCAACCGCACGGGTCCGGCCTGCCAGAGCACATGGACCTCGGCGCCAGGGTAGAACAGGCCCTGGACGAGGCCGACGACGATGAGCATCGGCACGCACAGGACGGCGACAGTCGCCGCCCACGTCGTGACTTTCACGGTCGGCGAGGCCACTGCCGCGACAGCGGACCCGACGAGGACGATGAGCGGGATGACCGGGGACGGAATCCCGAACACCAGCACGAGCGCGCATCCGAGGACGATGATCTCGGTGGCCGGGTGCAGGCGCCGGGATCCCGTCTCAGTGAGAGCCGACGAGCTCATTCAGCGCTGGTCAGCGGCGCGGGCACGGCGTGAGAGGCTGTGGCCGGTGAAGGGATAGCGGTCGAGGATCCGCCTGGGCAGGGAACGGACGATGACGTAGGCGAGAGCGAAGATGATCGCCTTGTCGAGCACATCGGAGAAGAGGCTCTGGGCGATGGTCGCGGCGAGCATCTCCTGGCCCGTGGCCTGGAGGATGGCGACGACGCTCCCCGTGCCCGTCCCGAGTCCGCCGCCGAAGACGTAGGCGGCGACCGGGGCGGCGAGGGCCGCGGTGGGCACACCGGCGATCGCTCCGGCCAGGACGGCGAACCATGGGGTGCGGAAGGCGCCGAGCCGGGCGGCCCATCCGGCGGCGGCACCGATGAAGGCGGCTCCGGTGGTGAAGGCGATGACGCTGGGGTTGAGGGTGACTCCCCAGATGAGGTTCGAGAGGATCCCGGTGAAGGCCCCTGCGGCAGGACCGGCGAGGACGCCGATCATCACGGTGCCGATGGAGTCGAGGTAGAGCGGGATCGTGGTCATCGTGCCGACGATCTGGCCGATGACGATGTTGAGGGCGATCGCGACGGGGATGAGTGCGAGGGTGCTGCGGGGTATGAGCGGCAGGGTGCCTGCCGCGAGGAGGCCGCCGCCGACGAGGTAGCCGACCATGACCCAGAGAGTGGTGTGGCCGAGATCGATGCCGAGGTTCGCAGGCTGGGTGAGGAGTACGGCGAGGTAGGTCGTGACGATGACGAGCGTGCCGAGGAGCGTGAGGGTGAGCGCGAGTGCGGGGATGCGGGTTTGTCCGGGACCAGTCGGTGCGGCTGGCCCCTGCCCAGAGAGGCTACGTGTTGGGCTGTGGTCGATCATGGTGCGGTCCTTCCTTGAGGGTGGCGCCGAGGTGGTCGAGGAAGGCGTCGGCATCGATCGTGCGGATGATCTCGACGTTCGGGTCCCTCCCCCACCGTCCCAGCCAATCGGCGACGGTTTCGCCTCGTGTGAGTGTACCGGTGAGTTCGACGTCGACCGGCGCCGTCGCTGTCGTGGCCCAGGGCATGTTGTCTGCCGGCTGGTCGGGGGTGCGTGCCCACGCGAGGGCGCACGCGAGGACGAAGGGGTCGTGGATATGGGCGAGGTAGCCGAGTCCGTCCCAGTCGTGGAACTCGAAGTAGAACCGCAGAGCCTCGCTCATCTGCTCCAGCCACGTCTGCCAGATCGGGTCGGCATCGGTGTCGAGGATGCCGGCGAGGCGCTCGGGGGTCATCGCCACGGCTTCGGTCGCTTCGATCGGGGCGATGACGGGCAGCGCCAGGTCGGGGTCCTCGCTGCGGGCACGGTCGAACGAGGCGAGGACTGTCGCCAGCGCTTCGGGGTCGAAGGTGACGTTCCATTCGGTCGTCGGGTGCGTGTTGCCGCGGTAGTTGAAGGCGCCGCCCATGATGAACAGTCGCCGGAGCAGGTGGGGCAGGCGGGGTTCGATCGCGAGGGCGAGCGCGAGGTTCGTCGAGGGGCCGATGACGACGCCGATGAGCCGCCCGGGGTGGGCGCGCGCGGCATCGACCCAGGCCTGGGCCGCGGAGACGTCGCTGACGTCGGTCGTCGCCGTCGGCAGCGTCGCATACCCGGCACCGGACTGGCCGTGTGTGAGGTCGGCGTACTCGATGCCAGCCTCCCCTGCGCTCGGCGTTTCGAGGTTCGCGCTCTCAGCAGCGCACTCTTCGCCTCCGACCTCCTGGGCGGCAGTCGCGCGGGCATCGCCAGCGTGCCGGACGAGTGGCAGGGTGTGCCCAGCATGGACGGGGATGTCGGAACGACCGGCGAGCTCGAGCCATCCGAGGGTGTTGGTCACGACCTGCGCGGTGGCGACGTTGCCTCCCGAGGCGGCGATGCCTGTGATGTCGACGTCGTCCTGACAGAGCAGGTAGCCGAGGGCGATCGCATCGTCGATGCCGGGGTCACAGTCGAGGAAGAGCGGCAGTGTCATGCGTCCATTCTGCCGGAGGAACCCTCACTCTCCGAGGAGTATCACGCTGGCGAACGGCCGTTCTTCACCACCGGTAGCGGTTCTGCCGCTGCCAGTCCGCACACGGCTGCGTCGATCCGCGACGAACCATCTGACAGCAGAGATAGAACGTCTCCTTTGGGGGAGCACTGCCGTCGGCGAGGACGCCGGTATCGATGAGCATCTCCGTGTCGATCGGCGTGCCGATCGCCGCTCCGAGGAAGGACCGCGCCACCCAGGGCCGCGGTGCGAACTCGTAGGCGTTGAGGAACATCTCGCAGTCACAGCAGCACGCGCCCATGCTGCTTAGACGGGTGAGCAGAGCCGTGGCGCGCGGCGCTGTCTCATCTCGGAATCGCGTGGCGAATCGATGCGTACCGTCGCATCCGAACTCTCCCAACTGTCGGAAGACATAGCAGGCCAGACACTCTCCGGGTCGAGGCGCGAGGAGTCTGGCGGTTGCCGTGTCGATGATTGCTCTGACGTCTGTTTCAAGGGTGTCGTTGTCCATGCACTCACAGTGCCACTCGGCACTGACACGAGCGAGACGCAGATCACACCGATCTTCGAGCGACCTCCGATTCCATCCGCAGAAATGTGCGATCACCTCGGTGAATACAATGGACGGATGACCATCCTCGTCATCGGCGAAGCCCTCATCGACATCGTCACCACCCCGGATGCCGCCGACCGGTACGCCCCGGGAGGGGCGCCGGCGAACGTCGCCCTCGGCCTCGGCCGCCTCGGCGACGAGGTCGCCCTGCTCACCGACGTCGGGGACGACTTCCACGGCGGCTTCGTCCTCGCGCATCTGCGCGCCTCGAACGTCACGGTCCACGCCACTCCACGCGGGGCGACGTCGACGGCACGGGCCGTGCTCTCGGCCGACGGATCAGCCGAGTACGATTTCCATCTGCGCTGGGCGCCTGACCCCACGCCGATCACCGGCGGGGCCTGGGGCGCCGTCCACATCGGGTCGATCGCGGCCTTCCTCCAGCCGGGCGCCGCAAGGATCGACAGCCTCCTCGACGACCGCGGGGACGAGACGGCGCTGATCACCTTCGACCCGAACATCCGCCCCTCCATCATCGGCGACCGGGCAGCGGCCCTGCCCCGGTTCGAGGAGCTCGCCGCCAGAGTCGATGTCGTCAAGCTCAGCGACGTCGACGCCGAATGGCTCTACCCGGGCCGCACCCACGAGGAGAGGATCGCACGCATCCTCGAGCTCGGGGCGGGGCTCGTCGCCCTCACTCGCGGCGGGGACGAGGCGATCCTCGCGACCGCCTCGGCGACGGTGCACGTCCCCGCGCGGCGGGCCGACGTCGTCGACACGATCGGGGCCGGGGACACGTTCATGGTCTCCCTCCTCCACGATCTCTGCAGGGCGACGGGCGCGCCGGCTGAACTCGACCGCGAGGAGCTCACCCGCCTCGGCGAGAACGCGGTGGGCCTCGCGGCGATCACGGTCAGCCGTGCGGGCGCGGATCTGCCGTGGAAGCGAGAGGTCGAGGACCGGCGGGGCGGCGAGTCGGACTGAGCCTCCGCCTCACTCCCCCACCGCGGTCTCGTACGCACGCTGGAGGACTTCGGAGGCACGCGGCCGCGCCGGATCAGGGCGCGGCGTGCCGAGATGGACCTCGCGCAGCTCGTCGATGAGGTCGGCGACGAGGTCGGGCGAGTCTGCGAGGATGCGCGCGCGGATCGTCAGCTCGGGGCTCGTCTCCCGGTGGCTCATCCCCCACGAGCCGAGGGCTACCATGACGGGCGCGGTCTGGATCCCCGCCTCGGTGAGGGTGTAGGTGACGCGCTGCCCGCGGGGAGCGTCGCTGCGGGTGAGCAGTCCTTCGGCGACGAGGCGCCGGAGCCGGTCGGCGAGGATGTTCGAGGCGATGCCCTCCTCGTTCTGCGTGAGCAGCTCGCGGAAGTGCCGCCGATCGCCGAAGACGATGTCGCGGAGGACGATGAGGCTCCACGCGTCGCCGAGCACCTCGACGGCGGCATTGATCGCACACCCCGACCGCGGTTCCCTGGCCACTTCCCCTCCCTCAGGTGATTGCACTTTGCAAGTGCATCATCCTACGCTGGACCCGCCACCCCCGCCAACCGCTTGAGGAGCAATGATGGTCCGTACACGCGTGCACAATCTCTTCGTCTCACTCGACGGCTTTGCCGCCGGTGATTATGTGACCTTCGACGAGCCGATCGGCGGGGCCCGGGCGCTCTTCTCCCGCTTCGATGGGCGAGTCATCGACGGCGTCCAAGGCGCACCCGACGCGCCGGTGACCGTCGACCGGGCCCTGTTCAGCATGTGGGGTCAGGGCATCGGGGCCGAGATCATGGGCCGGAGGAAGTTCGGACCGCAGACGGGACCGTGGCCCGACGACGGATGGCGCGGCTGGTGGGGCGAGGAACCGCCCTTCCGCACGCCCTGCTTCATCCTCACCCACTACCCTCGGGAGCCGATGGAGTTCGCCAACGGCACCGTATTCCACTTCGTCGACGCCTCCCCCGCCGAGGCGCTCGAGATGGCGAAGACCGCCGCCGAGGGACTCGATGTCCGGCTCGGCGGCGGTCCGACCTCGGTCAAAGAATTCCTCGACGCCGACCTCATCGACTTCATCCACACCGTGACCGTGCCGGTCGTCCTCGGCACGGGTGTGCGGTTATGGGAGAACCCCGAGGTGCTGGACAACCGGTTCAGTCTCGAATCGGTGAGCACGGAGAGCGGGCTCACCCACCGGCTGTGGAATCGGATCAGCTGAGCGCCTCGGCGACGGGAACCGATCCGTCGTAGAAGTTCACCGTCTCGCGCACGGCGGCGTCCTCGGCGATGACGAAGGTGATGACGTCGGCGACGAGTTCGCGGGAGGTCACGCCCTGCCCTTCGGCCGGAGCCCGACCGTCGATGTCGCCGCGCTCATCGGCGCGAACGATCTCGCCCGCCGACGGGTCGAGCGTGAGCCGGCCGGGACCGAGGATCGTGTAGTCGAGGGAGCTGTCCCGCAGGTACGCGTCGGCGCCGTGCTTGGCCTCGACGTACGGGTAGAAGGAGTTCGACGGGTCGATGCGGTCGAGGTCGATGCCGACGGTGGCGTAGGAGACCATGACGAAGCGCTTGACTCCGGACTTCTCGGCGGCGTCGACGGCCCGTTTCGCCGCCTCATAGTCGACGGCCTTCGTCCGTTCGGGGCTTCCTCCCCCGGCGCCCGCGGAGAAGACGATGGCCTTGGCCCCGGCGAACACCTCGGCGAGGGCATCGACGTCGGCGGTCTCGATGTCGAGGACGACCGGATGGGCGTCGGCGGCTTCGACGTCGGCGGCCTGGTCGGGGTTGCGGATGACGGAGTCGACGGCGAAGCCCGCGGCGGTGAGCTTCGGGGCTGCGAGCAGGGCGACCTTGCCGTGTCCGCCGAGGATGACGACGCGATCTGGATCCGACATGTGCTTCTCCTTCGTTGACGATCGGTGATGCCCACAACAGCCGCAAGCGGCGTTGATTTATTCCCTCGCCGAGGCGGCAGGACCGGTCCGTGGCTCGCGCGGTCCGATGGTCCGTCGGCTGCGTACGCCCGGTTCGGGGCGATTCGACCCTGACAACCGCGTGTCGGCAGAGCACAATGGGACCATGACCATCAACGAGCTGTTCGCCGATTTCGCCCAGCGTCCCATCGATGCGGCCAAGGGCCTCCCGACCCTCACGCCCGAAGAGCTCAACGCCCATCCGGGCTCCCACCCCAACTCGGTCGCCTGGCTGCTCTGGCACATCGGCCGCGAGGTCGACGCTCAGCTCTCCGACCTCACGGGGAACCCGCAGGTCTGGGAGCACTACCGCGACCGATTCGACCTCGGAAAGATCGGTGACACGGTCGGCTACGGGCACACTCCGGGGCAGGCGGCGGAGATCGTCGTCAACGATCAGGGTCTGCTCGTCGACTACCTCAGTGCCGCCCTGCGTGCACTCATCGACTATGCCAACGGACTCTCGGCGGACGACTTCGACGTCGTCATCGACGACAGCTGGAATCCGCCGGTGACGCGCGGGGTGCGGCTCGTCTCGATCGTCGACGACGCGGCTCAGCACATCGGTCAGGCGGCGTACGCCGCCGGCCAGCTCCACTGACGACGGTCGGCTGCCGGCTCAGCCCATGGCGGCTCAGCCCATGCCGAAGAGGGTGGGAATCGCGATCGGTCCGGCTCCGAAGACGGCGATGACCGAAGCCATGGTGAGCAGGAAGAGGTCGTACTCCCACCCGTTGTCGGCGGCCCAGTACCTGCTGTGCCACCGGAAGTTCTGCATCGTGATGGTGATGAGCATGAGGACGACGACGCCGATGCCCGCCCACTGCGCGAGCACACCGGTGGCGAAGGAGAGCGCTGCGGCGAATTCGGCCATCGGCACGAACCAGGCGAGCGGGAGCGGGAGTCCGTCGTTCTTCGCAAACGCTCTGACGTCCTTGAGCTTGAGCAGGGACTCGTGGAAGAAGGTGAAGGCGAGCACTGCGCGGACGAGGAGGAGAACGACACCGACGACCAGTGCCGGGACTTCGATCATGGGAAGGTGCCTTTCTGCTCTGGACTCTTCCTGGGCTGACCCGACCGAGTGTACTCGTGCCCTCGGGCGCCGAACGGGCGTCCTCAGAGCTCGGCGGTCTCGCCCATCACCGTCGTCCGATCCGGGGGCAGGTGGAGGACCTGGGTGCGGTTGGCCGAGGCCTTCTCGAGGGCGCGGAAGAGACTCTTCTGCCAGCGCGGCATCCCCGATTCGCCGCCGGGTTCGATGCGGAAGACGGAGATGACGTACATCGCCGCCTTGGGATCGAAGTCGAGTTCCGGTGTCCTGCCGACCGCCTGCCGCAGGGCGCTCGGGACGTCCTGGGAGTCGTTGAATCCGATGCTGTAGAGGATGTGGACGATCCCGTCGTCGGGACGGCCGAGGTCCGAGACGAGGACGCGCTGATCGTGGGGGACGTGCGGGACGCCGAGGTTCCTGATCGTGACGATGACGACGTGTTCGTGGAGGACGTGGTTGCAGTCGACGTTGGAGCGCAGCGCCAGCGGGGCGGTGCCGGGGTTGCCGTGCGGGTAGACGGCCACCCCGGGCACGCGGAGGACCGGCGCGCGGCCGATCTCGTCGACGAAGTCCTCGATGGGTCCCTCCATCTCGGCTCGCCGGCCGAACATCAGCGCCGAGCCCTTCTTCCACGTGAGCATGATCGTGACGAGGACGGCGGCGATGGCGAGCGGCAGCCACCCGCCGGCGGCGATCTTGACGACGTTGGCGGAGAAGAGCGCGAATTCGACGCCGCCGATGGTCAGGCCGGTGAGGATGACCCACGGCAGTCTCCACTTCCAGACCTCGAGGGCGAGGAGGAGGAAAAGGGAGAGCTCGAGGAGGAGGGTCGCCGTGACGGCGAGGCCGTACGCGGAGGCGAGCGCCTGGGAGGACCGGAAGGCGAGGACGAGCGCGAGCACACCGACGAAGAGGATCGCGTTGATCGCGGGGACGTAGATCTGGCCGCTCTCCTGCTTGGAGGTCTGGATGACCTTGAGCCGGGGCAGCAGGGAGAGCCGCGTCGCCTGGCGGGAGACGGAGAACGCTCCGGAGATCACGGCCTGGGAGGCGATGATCGTCGCACACGTGGCGAGGACGACGAGCGGCATCTGCGCCCAACCGGGGGCGAGTCGGTAGAACGGGTTCTCGATCGTCGTGGGATCGACGAGGATCATCGCGCCCTGCCCGAAGTAGTTGAGGCAGAGGGCGGGGAAGATGATGCTCAGCCAGGCGATGACGATGGGGCGACGGCCGAAGTGGCCCATGTCGGCGTAGAGCGCCTCGACGCCGGTGACGGCGAGGACGACGGCTCCGGCGGCGATGAAGGCGATGAACGGTCGGTCGACGGCGTATGTCGGGGAGAGGGCTCGGAGGATCGTCGGGTTGGCGATGATCTGCGGTGTCCCGAGGAGGGCGAGGACGACGAACCAGACGAGCATGATCGGCCCGAACGCCCGGCCGATGGACCCGGTCCCCCAGCGCTGCACGGCGAAGAGGCTGGCGAGGATGACGACGGAGATCGGCACCACCCACGGCCCGAGGTCGCTGTTGACGACGTGGAGTCCCTCGACCGCGCTGAGCACGGACACGGCCGGCGTGATGACCGAGTCGCCGTAGAAGAGGGCGGCGCCGATGATCGCGAGGACCATCGCGACCTTCACCCGCGACGACGTCGACCCGAGCTTGCGTTTGATGAGGGCGGCGAGTGAGAGAATCCCGCCCTCGCCGTTGTTGTCGGCGCGGAGGATGAAGCCGAGGTAGGCGACGGTGACGATGAGGGTGAGGCACCAGAAGACCATGGAGACGACGCCGAGGACGTCCTGCTCGGTCGGGGCCACCTCGTTGTGGTGGATGCTGAAGACCGTCTGCAAGGCATAGAGCGGTGAGGTGCCGATGTCGCCGAAGACGATGCCGAGCGCGCCGAGCATGAGCAAGGGCAGAGGCGTCGTATGGCGCGGGTGATCACGCGGCTCCTCCATATCGGGCAGAGCCTGCGCTCGAGGACTCGCGGGGTCCCCTCCGGAATCGCCTCCCACGAGGAGAGATCCTTGCACTCTCCCCCGCGGTTTTCAATGGTTGGTCACGTTCGGACCCGCACTGCAACCCGACTGTGCTGTCTTCGTCATAGTGCGCGGGCTTCGATGACGAAGAGCCCCTGTGTTCCGTCGAAGGGTGTGCGCTGCCAGTCGCCGTGGACAGCGTCGACGGCAAAGCCCGCGCGGTCAAGCTGATCAGTGATCGCCGACTGCGTTCGGAACACGAAAGTCTCGTGTTCGACGATGAGTTCGTTCATCTCGACGAAGCGATTGAAGAAGCTAGCCTCGATGATCCCGCTGCCGCGATCGACGACTTCCGACCATTCCTCCAGAACGCCGTGGGCGGTCGACCTGCGGGAGGGTTCGGATTGATGCCAGTCGAGCCATGCTTGTGCTGCCGGGTTTCGGGATTCGAAGGCGAGCACGGCACCTGGCCGCATCGCCCGGTGAAGGTCACTCAGCGTGCGCTCCCAGTCAGGGTCGGGGATGTGCTGCGCGACGTTGCCGGTCATGACGACGAGGTCGACGTCGTGCATATCGATCGCCGACGAGTCCCCGACGATCCAGGTGACAGAGCGAACAGGGTCGCTCCGGCGAGCGGCATCGATCATCGTCTGTGAGGGGTCGATGCCGACGACCTGGCGGTCCTTCCGCGCCAGGGTACGGGTGAGCAGTCCCGTTCCGCAGCCGAGATCGATGATAGACAGCGCGCCGAGCCGGTCGGCGAGTCCGCGATAGTACCTATGGTCGCGGCCTGCAGGGTTGTCGTCGTCGTAGAGTTCGACGATCCATGGGTGATAGTCTCCGCTCATCCCAGCACCGCCGTCCTCGCTCATCCCTTCCACTCCCGCCTGAGCAGACCGAACACCCACGAGTCGGAGACGACGCCGTCGACGATGCAGTCCTCGCGCAGGGTTCCCTCCCTCCGGAAGCCGAGCTTCTCGAGCACCCGCGCCGAGGCGGCATTGCGGGTGTCGGCTTCCGCCTGCACTCGATTGAGGTCGAAGGCTTCGAAGGCCCAGCTCAGCACCGCTCTGGCTGCTTCGGTCGCGTATCCGTGCCCCCAGGACTCCTCGGTGAAGCAGTAGCCGAGCGATCCGCTGCGGAAGTCAGGGTTGAAGCTGTCGAAGGTGCACCAGCCGATGAACGATGAGTCCTCGGCACGCTCGACGGCCACACGTGCACCGGTGCCCTCATCGGCCATCGTCTGACAGCCGGCCAGGAACCGGTCGATCATCGTCCGGTCCCTCCACGGCGGCGAATCCCAGAATTCGAGGACCCGCGCATCGGACTGAAGCGCGAACAGGTCGTCGGAATCGTCACGAGTGAAGGGGCGCAGGCGCAGGCGTTCGGTCACCAACGTCGGTGTCAGCACAGGCATGACCTCATCGTGCCACACACCTCCAGGCGACCGCCCTTGTGCATTGCCGCCGCCTAGCATAGGTTGGGCGGCACCACCACGGCAAGCGAGCTTGCATGATCAGGCCGAGGGCCACCTCGGCGAGAAGTCCGGTGCATCGGCACCGGCGACGGAAGGAACGAGATGTCCGATTCGACGCAGACCACCACCTCCGACGACGACCGCCAGCCGAAACCGGACCCGGCGGAGAACAACGCCTACTTCCCCTCCCCGTACTCGCTGTCCCAGTACACGGCGGACCGCACGGACTTCGATGGGCTGAGCACTGATGAGAAGTACACGGGCGGGCGGTGGAAGGTCCTCGTCATCGCGACCGACGAACGCTACATGCTCATGCAGAACGAGACGTTCTTCTCCACCGGCAACCATCCCGTCGAGACCCTGCTGCCCCTCCACCACATCGCCGAGGCGGGCTACGGCATCGACATCGCCACCGTCAGCGGTGAGCCCGGGAAGTTCGAATGGTGGGCCTATCCCAAGGACGACGAAGCGGTGGGCTCAGCGTGGGAGGCGACGAAGGAGCAGTTCAAGGACCCGAAGAGGCTCGCCGAGGTCATCGAGCAGGGACTCGACGACTACGCCGCGATCTTCATCCCCGGCGGCCACGGGGCGATGAACGGGATCCCCGACAGCGCCGTCCTCGGTGAGGCGCTCGACTACTTCCTCGACAACGACCGGCTCATCATCACCCTCTGCCACGGACCGGCAGGACTCCTCGCCTCCGGAGTCGGGCGGGATGAGAACCCGTTCTCCGGGTACCGCATCGTCGCGTTCCCCGATTCGCTCGATCAGGGCGCGAACATCGACATCGGATACCTGCCGGGGAAGATGCCGTGGGCGCTCGGCGAAGCCCTGGAGA
Source organism: Brevibacterium sp. K72 (assembly GCF_050562175.1). Taxonomy (NCBI): domain Bacteria; kingdom Bacillati; phylum Actinomycetota; class Actinomycetes; order Micrococcales; family Brevibacteriaceae; genus Brevibacterium; species Brevibacterium sp. K72. Next base: position 2,476,802 of record NZ_CP191582.1, on the reverse strand, counting down.
AGGCGGGCATCGTCGTCGAGAACACGGAGATGACGGGCGCGACGACCCGCGACCGGAACCTCCTCACCGGCGACAGCCCGCTCGCGGCCAACCAGTTGGGCAAGGATTCCGTGCAGGCGCTGCTCGAGAAGTTCGGGAGCTGAGGGCGCGGCGGTTCACTCTGTGATCGGCACCGGCCCGGATCGGCACAAGATGCTGGTCCGGGCCGTCAGAGGGTTCGGGCCGGGTTGCCGCGGTCAGGACGGGGTCGGCCCGGCATTCTCCGCGAGCTGCTCATTACCGTCGCTCTTCTTGTCCCCGAGCGGCGGGCGCCACACGAGGACGACAACGATGCCGACGAGGATGACCGCGCTGAGTGCGAACGGCACGGGCAGGAGCGGGTCGATGAGCACGAGGATGCCGCCCAGCGGCACCGCAATGTTGACGATCCGGTCCGCGTTGGGCCGGATCGCGAGCACCCAGATGCCGAGGATGAAGACGGCGATGGGGATCGTGTAGGCGAACGACGCATACGGCTGCTGGAGTTCGCTCTCACCGGTGATCACGGCGATCTCGACTTCGATGCCAGCGGAGAAGGCTCCCGCGGCTGCGAAGATGAAATAGTGCCCGTAGCCGTAGGCGAGTGAGCTCGCCAACCCACCGATGACATCGTGGTGCGGTGGCCAGAAGTAGATCCACCAGAGGGCCGCTGTGGCGACCAGGGTGAGCACGGCGATGGAGATGAGGGGTGCGAGGGTGTCGGCGTCGTGGATGGCTTCGATGATGGCGTTCGACGAGGCAAGGAGGCTCTCGCCGAGGAGGATGAGCGTGAAGAGGCCGTACCGTTCCGTGATGTGGTGAGGGTTCCACGGCGTGTTCCCGGTGCGTTCGGCGATGATGGGGACGGCCACCTCGGCGAGGATGAGCACGGGCAGAGCAAAGGAGAAACCTCCTTCCGGCAGCAGCAGGGTCGAGAGCCACAGGAGCTGAACGATGCTCACTCCCACGGCGTAGATCCAGCAGGCCGAACGCGACGAATGCGCCGTGCCCGCCGCACGGACCCACTGCGCGACGAGGGCCAGGCGCATGACGACGTAGCCGATGATGACCAGCGTGAAGTCGCGCTCTTCGAACACCGGCCGGATACCTGAGGCGATGACGAGCACGCCGCCCATCTGCACGACCGTGAGCAGACGGTAGAGCCAGTCGTCGGTATCGAAGGACGTCGCGAACCACGTGAAGTTCATCCATGCCCACCAGATGCCGAAGAAGATGATGAGGTAGCTGGTGATGCCGTCGCCGATGTGCCCCTCGGTGAGCTGTTCGGCCAACTGGACGGAGGCGATGGAGACGGCGACGACGAAGACGAGGTCGAAGAACAGCTCGAGCGTCGAGGCGGAGCGGTGGGGTTCGTTGGGGTCGCGCGGACGCATCGGAATAAGGCGGGAGCGCGTCGGCGGAGGCGGGGTGGCGGTCATGGCGACGATCATAACCCCACGGGGTTAGTTTTGTTACAGTATCGCCGAATATCGATATATTGGGCGATCCCACCAGCGGTCGGGGTCGAGGCTGTAGGGTGAGGTCTCCGCAGTCTTCCCGCCCACGGTACGCTCGCTGTGGCAGGGAAGGTCGACTGCCGCCTCGGCGAGGGGCGCGCGGGAAGCATCCCTGCCAATTGGAGTTGCCCTTTGAACTCGTAATAGACTGGCGGTGCGCTCCGGGAACGGAGCGACCGATGCCGGTGTCGGTGAGCAGACACCTTGCTCTGGTCGCCGTTCCCGCCGGTCGGTCAGACGACGGAAGGATCCGAGCCATGTCGACCCAGTACGCATTCTCCAGCCCATCACGTTACGTCCAGGGCAAGAACGCCCTCGCCGAACTTCCCACCTACCTCGAACCGCTGGGCACGAAGCCGCTGCTCATCGCCGATGACACGGTGTGGGGACTCGTCGATGGGACGATCGAATCGAGCTTCGCCGAGGCGGGACTCGATGTCGTCCGCGAATCGTTCAGCGGATTCGCGACCCCGGAGACCATCGACGGCCTCGTCTCGACGATCGAGTCGGGCGGCCATGACGTCATCGTCGGACTCGGCGGAGGGTCGGCGATCGACTCGGCCAAAGCGGCCGGGCACAAGGCCGGCATCAAATGGGCATCGATTCCCACGGCCGCTTCCTCGGACGCACCGACGTCCGGCCTGTCGGTCGTCTACACCGCGGACGGCGAGTTCCTCGAGTACCGGTTCTTCCACAAGAATCCCGACCTCGTCCTCATCGACACCCAGCTCGTCGCCAACGCCCCGGTGAACTTCCTCGTCGCCGGCATCGGCGATGCGCTGGCCACGTGGGTCGAGGCGAGGGCGACGGCACGCGGAACCGGCGAGACGATGTCCGGCGGACGGCCGACCCAGGCCGGGACAGCGCTGGCCCACCTGAGCTGGGAGATCCTCCACGAGAACGCCTTTGCCGCCCTCGACGCGGTCGATGCGAAGACCGTGACGCCGGCGCTCGAAGCCGTCGTCGAAGCCAACACCCTGCTCTCGGGTCTCGGCTTCGAGGCCGGTGGGCTCGCTGCGGCGCATGCGATCCACGACGGGCTCACCGCGGTTCCGCAGACGCATGGCCTCGCGCACGGGCAGAAGGTCAACGTCGGCACCCTCGCGCAGCTGATCATGGAAGGCGCCGACAGCGACGAGATCGAGGACTTCATCGAGTTCACGACCCGTGTCGGTCTGCCCAACACCCTCACCGAGGTGGGGCTCTCCCCCGATGACGAGAAGGAGCTGCAGGCGGTGGCGAAGGCCGCGACGGTGCCCGAGGAGACGATCCACAACATGCCGTTCCCGGTGACCCCGGAGATGGTCGTCGATGCGTTGCGCGCGGTGGAAGCCGTGTCGCGCAGGGTCCGTGCCGAGCGCGGACTGCCCGAGCCGAAGAAGTACGAGGCGAAGGGGCACTGAGGGGCTGAGGCGGTTGGCCGGCTGGGTGGTTCGGCCGGTCGGCGGGGTCCGGTCGGTCAGGGCTGGTTGGTCGGGCCCGGGGTCGTAGCTGATGCGGCGTCGGGCCCTTGGCCTGCAGGGTTGGCGGCCCAGCCACCGGTCCTGCGAGACTGGGGCGCGTGGTACCCGGCACTGTCAACGAACTCTCCGCGCACGATCGGATGATCCTCGACTCCGAGCGCTCGCAGCCGTCGACGGCGGCACGCCTGAGACTGTGCCAGCACATCGACCTTCCTGTCGAGCGTTACCCTGCGGTGCTCGAGGGACTCGCCGACACGGACGCCGCGTACTGCTACGCCCCTGCCGTCGTCGATCGGATCCGGCGCCTCCGGGCGGAGCGGTTCGCGTTCGAGCGGCAGAAGTGCCGGTGGAGGTCGTTCCTGCCGTAGCCGGGGCCCGCCTGCAGCCGGATCGCCCGAGGGCCCGACCCGTCGGCCCCATCAGCGGATCAGTCGAACGTCGGCCGGAGATCGTCGGCGATCGAGTCGAAGTTGGCCGGTGTGACCTTCCATCGGTCACGGTTGGTGTCTTCGAACGTCACCTCAAACTTGCCCGATTCTCGGTCGAACTGCAGGAGCAGACCGACGGGCAACGCGTCCCCTGCCCGATACCTGCCGTCCGTGAACTCCTTGACTGCCGACCTGAGCTCAAACGGTGATGCGGTCACCCAGGTGTCGATGCCCTCCGCATCGTAGACGAATCCGAATGCGCTGTTGACCTTCTCGTTGTCGAAGCCGAGGACCATTGACAGCGACGTCCACTCCTCGGACGCCTGCTGCAGATTGTCGGTGACGGCACGGATGAGTGCGGTCGCGCTGTCGGACGTGAGCGGCTCCTTGCGGGTGGTGGATGCGGATCGAGTTCAGTCTTCCGCAGAAGCAATCTGGAAGGACGCGCACTATTGCTAGCCGTAGTGCTTACTTCTTTACACGCTTCAGACGGTGGAAATTCGCATGGCTGACTCTGACTCCCACCCAATCGTCATAGGTCGAGCGCCAGATATGCGGTCCGCATTTCGTCAGTGACATCGTCACCGAGAGTGCGAATCTGCGACAACGACGGCTGCTTCCCGTTGGTGTGCGCGCTGTACCGGGCAATGGCGTCAACGTTGGCGGCGGCGACCTCGCGACCGAGCATGAGGTCAAACGACCCCGCCGCGAATATCAGGAAGATGGCTGTATCGAAGTCGAAACTCCGGAATGGACTGAACTTTGCCGAGGCACCGGCCAATCGCGAGCCCATTGCCTTGACCTGGATACGCACGCCGGTAGGTGTCGTGACGTCGTGCGACTTGGTCGAGTTCGGCTCAAGCACACCGCCGCGAGCGCGAAGAACGATCTGTTCCGCTACGTCACCCAAAGGTTTGTTACTCGTGCGGACAAGGCCTCGCCGTTTGAGTTCGGCAACGATACCAGCCTCGAGCCTGAGAAGTGATCGCACCCCCATCCGGGTGAGGTCGATCTCCGGATCTTCTGACTGGCTGCTCATTCTCACACCCTATGGGACCTAAAATCGACCGCGTCCCGATACATACCAAACTCTCGTGATTGCTCACCATGCGCGACCGCGCAGGTCGAACGCACCCACCGGCCACGCGGCGACCTCGACCGGGAGGATCAGCAAGGGCTGCCCGGGCGGGTCTTCGCTCGGCCGGCCTTATCTATCGATCGAACGCTCGGCAGCAGAAATCCGGGTCCAGCCGCACGAGTTGTAGAACGAGACCACTTCTTCGCGACAGCCGAGATAACCGAAAGCGATGCCGCGGGCCGTCTTCATCGACTGCGCAGCATTGGCCATGAGCCGACTCCCGACGCGCTCACGCCTCACAGCATCCGAGATCAGCACACCCCCGACACCAGCTATCTCGACCTCGCCGTCGCCGACACCTACCCTCCGTCTTGACAAGCCGACATGATCGACTATTTCGCAGTTGCTCTGCGCGATGACAGGAACAGAATGCGGCGCATACCCGTAAGGCATGTCGGGATCCCACTCGCCGAAGTCGTCCAGGTACTCGGCGTCGAAGAGTCGGCGCAGCCCTACGAAGTTCCTCGCAGTCAGCTCGGCGTGCGCGATGACATTGATCGCAATGTCCGGCACGCGTTACGCAACCTGCAACGGAGTGATCGCCGCGATCTGCTCCCCTGCCAGATCCTCCGCGCGGTCAAGTTCGTAATGGCTCTGCAGGTTGATCCAGAACTCTGCCGAGGTTCCGAAGTACTTCGCGAGACGCAGCGCAGTGTCCGCTGAGATTCCCCGATTTCCGTGGACGATCTCGTTGATCCGCCGCGGCGGTACACCGATGGCCACAGCAAGCTTATTCTGCGTGATGCCGAAGCCTTCGATGAAGTCCTTCATAAGAACCTCGCCCGGGTGGATCGGCTCAATCTTGTCAGTGGTAGTCAACGATCTCCACCTCCTCTGGTCCGGCGTCGGTCCACACGAAGCAGATCCGCCACTGGTCGTTGATTCTGATGCTGTGCTGACCGGCTCGGTCACCCTTGAGCGCTTCGAGCCGGTTGCCTGGCGGAACGCTGAGGTCCTCGAGTACCTCAGCTGAGCCCACCTGACGAAGCTTGCGCAATGCTACACGCTGGATCCGCGGGTCCAGGGAGGGCACGTGCTCACGACGCCACAGCCGCTCGGTCTCCTTGCTGCCGAACGATCTGATCACAGGATCAGTATATGACGCGACGCGTCATTAACGCTAGACGTTAAACCGGAACTCGACCACGTTCCCGCACGGAGAACCATCAGCGAGACATCGCCTGATCGCTGTTCGAGGAGCGCGATGAGCGTCTCCGCGATCTCGCCCGGAGTACGAGCAGATGTGTCGAGCTCCAAGACCTCATCAGACCACGCGACCTACTACACGCTATACCCGAACTCCACCAAACGTAACCTCAGCCTCGACCGGCTGGAGGAGTTGGCAAAGCAGATGAACGTGGATCCGATCAGGCTGATCGTCGACGACTCGAACCTGCTGCTCGAGGCACGTTGAACGACCTGGAGCGGGCGCGCGAACGCCGCCGACTCGCGGACTCGGACTTCGACACCCCGAATTGCCCAGAGTGCCTCACTCGCATGGAGCAGACGGCGTTTGAGAGCGGGGAGGCATGGTCCTGCCCGACTTGCGCAACGATCTCAGTTCGCTGATCAAGCCGACGGAGACTACGCCGTAGCTTGGACTGTCTCAACCAGCTCTGAGAGAGTTCCGTCCCATGACCAGAGCATGTCAAGCGCAATCCGCCAGGTGTATACGTCGTCGCCGAGGCCCTGCCAGAACGCCGCACTGACCTCTTCAGTGATCGGGCATGGCCGGTCATCCCAGTCTTCGCGTAGCTCAAGCATGTCACGTACCAAGGGATGATCGCCCAGAAGGGCACGTTCCTTGGCGAGTTCTTCCAGTTCCTCATTTAGAGTTTCGAATCCGCCTCTAACCTCTTGGAGTCTGTTCGCTTCGGCACCCGCTTCGCTGCCGAAGGCTTCACGAAAATCGAACCATGGCAATCCTCGTTCGTGTCGCTCTCTACCAGCGCGCAGCACCATTTGTTTGTGAGCCGTTGCCAGTCCCCGCACGCGCTCAGCCAGCTCGGGGCGATCGTTCGCGTAGGCAGGAACCGACAAACACCCAGTTGCCTGCAGCGCCTTCGCCAATATGGCGTCGCTGACGCTGTTCAATGCCTGAACCGCTTCGGTTCCCCACTGCAGATGGATGTTCGTCAAGATCGCAGCGCGCGCGGTTTTCCGCCGTTCGACCTTGAGAGCCGCTTCAAGCGTCGCAGACACGGTCGCGCCCGCGTACATGCCCGCAGCGGCGCCCGCCTCACCCTCTACAATCTTCGGCACAACCGCGGGCGAACCTTGGCGAGGCATCTCGTAAAGGCCCGCCATCTCCAGCAGGTACTCAAACGCGAGATGATCGCTGACCTCTCCGGGAGGCAGGTTCTCTCCGATCCGCGGCAGATATCCGTTTGCCATGGGTCCCGCTCATACTCGCCCGAAGACGAGCAGTCGTAGTCGAGTCGCTCCGACCACCGTATCGTTCAGTACTCCACAGAGCATCCCCTGTAGACCGAGTCTGCGTCGATCGCCTCTCGCACCGCGGCGCGCACCTCGGGGAGTGTGAAGTCCAGGACCCGGAGCTTCCCGTCCACGCGGGAGATGGACTCGATGCGGTGGAAGCTGTCGCCGTAGACCTCGGCGAATCGGGCCATACCCCGAAGCTTCGCGAGCGCGTCGGGCAGCCATGCGCCGTGAGGGTCGACGATGTTGGCCTTGACGCCACGTGCACTGTCGATGAAGAACAAGAAGTCGGGTCGCAGTGTCCGCCACTCGCCGTGTCGGTCCTGGTAAGCGAGGCTCATCGAGTCACGGCCGCCGGTCGGGTTGCGGTACCAGCCAAGCTGGTCGCCACGTTCGGCTTCCTTGTCAAGGACCTCGATCTCGTCCGGGTTCAGCTTTCCGACCGGGAAAATGCCTTCCTCATCAGCAAGGAGGTGCAGCGGACGACGTTCGAGCAGCTGCGTGGACTCCCCCACCGACCGCTTCGTTTCTTCTTGCCGGTTCTTCGGTAGCGCCATCGAGAGAAGCTGAGGATCCGTGCTCATGGCCGTGATCTCGGCGTAGAGGCTCTGCCTGGACTCCGTGAGGCCCTTGATATCGACGCGGTGCTTGCCGAGCCACTCGGACGCGAGATTGTCGGCTGCGTCGTCGAGCGCGGGACGCGTCTGCGGCAACAGCGCGACCGCTGCGACTCGCACGTGCGCATCGCGCAGAACTTCCTCGTCGTCAGCATCTGCTGCGAGGTGATCGATGTAGGTTCGCGCGATGTCAGGGGTGATCGTGCGAGCTCCCTGCCGGTAAGCCTCCTGGATGGCGCGGTCGTCAGCTTCCTCGGTCCAGGTGTCGTCGGTACGGAGCCCGCGGTATCCTCGCACCGTCCCGCCGGTGACCGTGAGGACGTCACTCTCGGCCTTCGCGAGTTCTTTCGCGTACTGAGCAGCGAGCCCGTTGAGGACGCCGTGGAGGCGCTCGTGCGAGATACGTCCCGCGTCCTTCACGATCCCATCAGCTGCGAGAGCGTGCGCCAGCGAGGTGAGGCGCTTGATGGGGTTCGCGTGCTTGCGCGGCAGTGTCTCTGCAGGCAGCGCTGAGAACAGCTCCCAGACTTCATCCGGGATGGCAGGATTCGGCGTCATGAGCACCGGGTCGATGAGGACTCGCTGACCTGTGCCGCCGTCGCCGTCGAGGACTTCGCTGCCCATGATTTTTTCGAGCACGAGGCTGGCGGTGGCCTTGTTGAAGCGCGGCAGGATGCACTCGACGCTGTTGAGAAGGTCGTCGCCTTCGACGCGTCGCGCGAGCGGCGTCCGGATCATGCGGCCGAGCAACTGCGCGATGTGGGTTTCGTCCTTCGCGGGACGGAACGACACCATAACTTCGGCCCGGGGGCAGTCCCAGCCCGTACTGATCGCGTCTTTGGCCAGTAGCACACGAATGTAGTCCGCGTCCTGCACTCGCTCGGGCGAGATGTAGGGGACGCTGTACGGTCCGAACCTGTGCACCTTGTGGTCGCCGAACACGTGCGCGATCGCGTCATGCCCCAATTCGGGCCATTCGTCGCGGATCGTGTCGATGGCCGCGGCCATCTCGGTCGGCGATGGTTTGTTGGGCACCTGCAGCACGAGGAGCGGGTTGACGGGTTCCTGGTCGCTCTGTTCCGACGCGTACTGCGCCCAGGCTGCGCTCATGTCCTTGATCTTCCGGACCCCGCGACGCAGCAGCACCGTGTTGAAGTCCCCGGCCTCTGCCGGGAAGTCGAGGACGATGTCATCCTTGAGCAGGCCCGATTCTTGGATCCGCACCGAGTCGACGGTGATCGTGCGCAGGTGAACGCGGCTCTCCTGGACCTGGGCCTCGTCCATAGCCTGCTCGAAGCGCTGAACGGTGGCCGAAATTCCCCAGACGATCGGCATCGGCGGGACGCCGTTGTTGCCGTTGATGAGCCGCTTGACGATGGTCGGCGTGTCCGTGGAAGACTTCCGACCCATCCCACGGTGTGCCTCATCGAGGACCATGTAGAGCGTCGAGTTGGGGTCCTCGATCGTGTTGCGCAGCGTGTCCCAGAAGGTGAAGGGGACGGTGTCGGGGTTCGTGTCGAAGCCGGGCAGCGTCTCGGTGTTGTCAGCTCCGCGCACGAGGAGACTGTTGCGCGAGAGCTTCGAGGTGTTGAGGAAGTACACGTTCCCGGGCTGCAGCTTCGAGTACCGGAACGGATGCTCGACGGTGATGAGCCGGTTGCGGAGCCGGTCTGAGGCCTGTTCCAGCCGGTGCTTCGTCTGCTGGTTGAGCGCTGGGTCGTCACTGAACCACAGCACGACAGCATCGGAGTCGGGTACGACGTCGTAGTCGTCGCTCCCCCAGAACAGCGCTTCGATGACAGCAGCGGCCATGACGGTCTTGCCCGCACCGGTTGTCGCGGCGAGGGCGACGGAGCTGACGCGCTTACTGGCACTGCGGAAGAAGTCGCGCGCAGCAGCAAGCTCGCGCAGCGTGTCCCCGACAGCGTCTGCTTGGTAGTCCTTGAGTGTGTAGCGCATCAGAAGTCACCTACACTTTCGCAGTTGCGCAGGTAGTCCTCGTAGAGCCGAACCGTTTCCAGGTAAGGGATCTCGTTGGCGATCTGCTGGTAGCGACCCTCGTCGTCGGTGACGATATAGGCGATCCGGACACCGTCAACGCGTTCAAGCGCGGCAATGAAGTCGGCAACCTGGTCGAGGTCGTTGATAATGCCGTAGCTGTCAGCTACGTCCCATCCGTTGGAGATCGAATCGATGCGACGCCCCACGGCACCGGCGCGCAGCCACAACATGGGAGCGATCGCCGCGAACGCACGGTCAGTACCAACTCGCCACGGCGACTCATACGTGAGCGTAAAGAATGCGACATTCTCATCAAACCCGTCGGACATTGGGAACTCGTCGGTGAATTTGTAGTCACCTTTAATTGGCGCACCCTCCGGGGTCAGACCGGTAATGGCAGCCTTAATTCGCGGCTTGGTTACATAATCGCATATACCAAACTTCTCCCACTCCGAATCGCCCGGACGCAGGCCATTCTTGCGAAGCTTGACCTGCTCCGCCGAGGAAACTTCATTGTTCGTCACTGAGATGCACTGGCGCCGCCCAAGGTCCTGCTTGTTGAGACGCATGACTGCGTGCGCAGTAGTCCCTGACCCTGCAAAAAAGTCGAGAACCGTGGCATCAGGCTTATTGGCAACAAAGAACCGGAGGACGTCTTCAACGGCATACAGGCTCTTTGGAAACGGAAACGAACGCTCTGGGATCAGATTCCGAAGCAGATTACTACCGTGGTGCCCAGCGCTATGGCGAGCCAAAGTCCAAACGGTGGTTGGACGGAAGGCCGCCTCTTGAATATCACCATCGTCGGTGATGATCGAGCCGTCGTCCGCGCGCGCGATCACCTTATAGTCAGAGCCGATCTTCTTCTGCTCCCCAGACTTCAGGTAGGAGATTGCTGTGTCCGCACCTTTCGGTAGCCCGAGCCGCGCATACCCTGATTCGATTAAAGATCTGAGTGAGTCAGGTCCGACCTGCCAACGACCTTCACTGCCATCTCGACGCGTCGGCCAGACGGCAACGCACCCGCTTGGAACTGGCACCTCAAAACGAGATGCACCGGCACCAGGCGGGTTGCCGACACCCATAAAACGTGTTGCGTCGGAGTTTAGGAAGACAGGATAGAACATGCCTTCTCGATCGACGCGTCGAGCACCTGTGCCCGTGCGCTTGAGGCTGGCCCAGTGTATAGAACCGCGTACTGTGGCCGTGGAGGTCCCTCCCCACTCCTTTCCAAGCGGAAGGGGTGCAACGGCGGCTTCTCCAAGGTAGACGCAGTACACATACTCTTCGGAGCGCTTGAAGAATCTACCCCGCGCGCTACCCTGGGGTGCTATCACGCTCGTCACCATCTGGATCTGCGCCTCCGGGAAGGTCTGCTCCAGGAGTAGACCGAGCCGCAGATATTCCTTTTCGTCGATAGTGACAATAAGGACGGAGTCATAGGGATTGAGAAGCCGCTTGGCAAGTTTGAGTCGCCGCTCCATGAAAGCGAGCCACTTCGAGTGGCGGTAGAGGTCGTCACCTTCGACGTAATCGTTGTTGTACTTCCAGTCTCGCGCGCCGCTGTTGTACGGCGGATCGATGTAGATCGCGTCGACGGAGCCTGCGTGCGTAAAGGTAAGCTGTTCGAGAACGTGGAAGTTCTCGCCATTGATGACGGTGTGGAAGGGCTTGTCTCCGCCGCGCTCGACGGTGCCATCGGGGCGCAGGCCGGGGTAGATCCGGTCGCGGAACTCAGCGACGAGGATGAGGTCGTCGAGGGCGACGGGCTCAGGCTCTTCGGAGGAACCATCGTGGAGGGACACCTGCGCGGCGTCACCGGTGATGGCGTCGACGCGCCAGAGGCGCTGATCGCCGCGCTCGGTCGAGCCACGCGGGGGCAGGACTCGGACCTTGCTGCCCTTGCGGACCTTGTGCCCGGCGAGTTCGACGGCTTCGGGTGCATGGCGCTCGAAGTTGAGGCCGAACGGGAGCCGCTTCTGAAACGGACGAATCTCCGCTTCAAGATCTTCGCCCAGGCGGGGGTCGAGCTGCTTGGCGGCACGGAGCAGGTCGGTCAGCCGTGACATGTCTCTCCTCTTAGTTGTGACCTGTAGCGCTACAAAACCCGCAACAAACTGCCTGCGCTTCGCCGTTTTGTAGCGGTAGACGTGGGTAAAACCCCTGGTCGCAGGGATATCACACGTTAAACCGGAACTCCACGACGTCGCCGTCGACCATGACGTAGTCCTTGCCCTCCATCCGGACCTTGCCGGCCGACTTCGCGGCAGCCATCGACCCGTTGGCGTCGAGATCATCGAAGGACACGACCTCGGCCTTGATGAAGCCCTTCTGGAAGTCGGTGTGGATCACTCCGGCCGCCTCGGGGGCGGTGGCACCCTTCGGGATCGTCCACGCCCGCGATTCCTTCGGCCCCGCGGTGAGGTAGGTCTGCAGGCCGAGCGTGTCGAAGCCGACGCGAGCGAGCTGATCGAGGCCGCTCTCCTCCTGGCCCGTGGACTCGAGCATCTCGCGTGCCTCGTCCTCATCGAGCTCGGCGAGCTCGGATTCGAACTTCGCATCGAGGAAGATCGCCTCGACCGGAGCGACGAGCGCGCGCATCTCCTCCTTCTTCGCCTCATCGCCGAGCACCTCGTCATCGACGTTGAAGACATAGAGGAACGGCTTCGTCGTCATCAGCTGCAGCTCGCGCAGCGGCGTGACGTCGAATTTGTCCGCCTGCATCGCCTGGTAGAGCGTCCGCCCGCCCTCGAGGATCTCGGTCGCAGCGTCCATCGCGGTGAGCAGCTCGGCAGGGGCGCGCTTACCCTTGACGTCCTTCTCGATGCGTGGGCGCGCCTTCTCCAGCGTCTGCAGGTCGGCGAGGATGAGCTCGGTGTTGATCGTGTCGATGTCATCGGCAGGGCTGATCTTGCCGTCGACGTGGACGACGTCGTCATCGACGAAACCGCGGATGACCTGGCAGATCGCATCCGCCTCACGGATGTTTGCGAGGAACTGGTTGCCCAGACCCTCCCCCTCCGAGGCACCGCGGACGATGCCGGCGATGTCGACGAAGTCGACGGTGGCGTTGAGGATCCGCTCCGAGCCGAAGATCTCCGCCAGACGGGTCAGCCGCGCATCCGGCAGGGGGACGACGCCCACATTCGGCTCGATCGTCGCGAACGGGTAGTTCGCCGCGAGAACCTGGTTCTTGGTCAGTGCATTAAACATGGTCGACTTGCCGACATTGGGCAGTCCCACGATTCCGATTGTCAGTGCCACGGTAGTCAAGTCTATCCCGGCGCCGAGGCGGTCCCCGAATTCCCGTGTCCGTGCCGTCTGTCACGCTGAACCCATGAACGCAATCCCTGCCGGCGGCGTCATCGCCGCCTTCTTCCTGGCAATCGTCCTCGCAGCCGCGCTCGGCTTCCTCCTCGGCCGCGCCCTCACCCGCGCCCGCTACGTCGAGCGGCTCACCCGGGCGGAAACGACCTCGCAGATCCTGACGAACCGGACCGAGGACCTCGAAGCCGATGCGCAGATGGCCGGTGAGCTCACCGCCGCCATCGGCCCGCTCGCGGCCAGTGTGAGGCACCTCCACGAGAGCGTGCAGACCCAGGACCGGGCGCAGCTCGAGCAGATCACCCGCCTCAATGCGCAGATCTCCCACCTCAGCCAGCAGAACCTCCGCCTGCAGGAGTCGACCGGGTCGCTTGCAAACGCCCTGAACTCGACGACCAAGCGCGGAGACTGGGGAGAAGTGCAGCTGCGCCGCATCGTCGAATACGCGGGACTCCTCCCCCACGTCGACTTCGACACCCAGGTCAGCGCCGAGAAGGATGGACAGCGGCACCGACCCGACATGATCGTCCACCTGCCCGGCGGCGGCACGATCGTCATCGACGCGAAGACCCCGCTCTCAGCCCGGATGGACGAGGACGGCGAGATCGACGGCAACCATGCACGTGCCCTGCTGCGCCACGTCGACTCCCTCGCGTCGAAGGAGTACTGGAAGGCCTTCGACACGGCACCGGACTTCGTCGTCTGCTTCGTCCCCACCGACGGGCTGCTCTCCGCCGCTGCGGCGACATATCCGAAGATGATCGACCACGCCCTGGGCAAGAACGTCGTCCTCGCCTCCCCGGCTACCCTCCTCGTCCTCCTCAAGACCGTCGCCCTTAACTGGCAACAGGCGGACATGAGCACCTCGGCCGCGGAGGTGCTCAAACTCGGCACCGAACTCTACGAACGGGTCGGCACCCTTGTCTCGCACCTGTCGAAGATGGGATCGAGTCTCGATCGTTCGGTCGAGGACTACAACCGGTTCGTCTCGTCGTTCGAATCGCGGTTCCTCGTCACGGCGAGGAAGTTCCCGTCGACAGGCATCGTCGTCGACGAACTCGACACGGTGGCCGAACTCGATGCGCACAGTCGAGGGATCAGCGCCGCTGAACTCTCACGTCCGCGCTTTGGCGATGATCCGACCGAGCTGAGGAGGCCGCGTACCGGCACGCAATGACCGGGCGCTCTCAGATGATGTCGTGCTGACGGTCAGCGCCATCGCGCTTGTTCGAGGTCTTCTTGCCCGCGGCCTTGAGATCCTTGCGGAGTTCACGCGGCAGGGAGAACATGAGATCCTCCTCCGCGGTGACGATTTCCTCGACCGAGGCGAAGCCGTAGTCGGCGAGGAGCCCGAGCAGATCCTGCACGAGCCCGTCGGGCACGCTCGCACCCGAGGTGACGCCGACGGTGGCGACGTCGTGGAACCAGGTCTCGTCGACCTCGCGGGCGAAGTCGATGCGGTGAGCGGCCTTCGCCCCGTGTTCGAGGGCGACCTCGACGAGACGCACGGAGTTCGAGGAGTTCGCGGAACCGACGACGAGGACGAGGTCGGCCTGCGGAGCGATCTTCTTCACCGCGACCTGACGGTTCTGGGTCGCGTAGCAGATGTCATCGCTCGGCGGATCCTGGAGCTGGGGGAAGCGCTGCCGGAGGATGTCGACGGTCGCCATCGTCTCGTCGACGCTCAGCGTCGTCTGCGAGATCCACACGAGCTTGTCCGTGTTCTCGACCTCGACGGTCTTCGCTTCCTCGGGATTCTGGATGAGCGTGATGTGCTCGGGAGCCTCGCCCATCGTGCCCTCGACCTCTTCGTGGCCGGCATGGCCGACGAGGAGGATCTGGTACCCGTCACGGGCGAAGCGCACGGCCTCCCGGTGGACCTTCGTCACCAGCGGACAGGTCGCGTCGATCGTCGCAAGATCACGGGCGGCCGCCTCGGCGTGGACAGCTGGGGAGACGCCATGGGCAGAGAACACGACACGGGCACCCTTGGGCACCTCGTCGGTCTCGTTGACGAACACGGCACCGCGCTCGGACAGCGTCTCGACGACATGGCGGTTGTGGACGATCTCCTTGCGCACGTAGACGGGTGCGCCGTAGTGCTCGAGGGCTCGCTCAACCGCGATGACAGCGCGGTCGACTCCGGCGCAGTACCCGCGCGGAGCGGCGAGCAGCACCTTCTGGTCGCTGCCGGCAGGCGTCCGGATGTCCTCCGGGGCGATGCGCTTGCGCGGGATCGTGGGCATGGGAACAGATACGGCAGTCACGGTCCCAGTCTAGGTCTCCTGTCTGAACGTCGGCCACAAAGGTGAACCATTCCACACGCAGGCCACACGCACAGGCGGGCAGTCCCCTCATGTCTGCACCGTTCGCTAGGCTGGGCCGGGACAAGGAGAAGTGATGGCGCAACGCATATCGGGAACACCCGGGACGCTCGGCGAGTCGGTCGACCCGCAGGAGCTGCCGGCCACCGCCGCCGAGACCACGGCGGAGAACCCGTGGCCGCTCAGCCTGCTCTCGAACAAGATGAAGACCTACATCGACCGGATGTCGAGCGTGTGGGTCGAGGGCCAGGTCGTCGAACTCAATCATCGCGGCAAGGCGAGCTACCTCACCCTGCGCGACACCGACGTCGAGATGTCCCTGCCCGTCCAGATCTGGAAGAACGTCCTCGACCGCACGGGCGCGGAGCTGTCCGAGGGCAGCCACGTCGTCGCGAATCTCAAGGCGGACTTCTGGACGAAGACCGGGCGCCTGACGATGCGGGCCAACGACATCCGCGCCGTCGGCCTCGGCGAGCTCCTCGCCAGGCTCGAGCGGCTGAAGAAGCAGCTCGCCGCCGAAGGCCTCTTCGACCCCGCCAGGAAGAAGCGCCTGCCGTTCCTGCCCAACCGGATCGGGCTCATCACCGGCCGGGACTCAGATGCGCAGAAGGACGTCGTGCGCAACGTCCACATCCGCTGGCCCGCCGCCGAGTTCGAGATCCGCAACACTGCCGTCCAGGGTCCCGATGCGGTGCCCGGGGTGATGAAGAACCTCGCCGAACTCGACGCCGACCCGGAGATCGACATCATCGTCATCGCCCGCGGCGGCGGCAGCATGGAGGATCTGCTGCCCTTCTCGAACGAAGCGCTCGTCCGCGCGGTCTCAAATGCGACGACCCCGGTCGTCTCCGCGATCGGGCACGAGGCCGACCGCCCGATCCTCGACGAGGTCGCCGACCTGCGCGCCTCGACCCCGACCGATGCGGCGAAGCGCATCGTCCCCGATGTCGCCGAGGAGGCACTCGGCATCCTCAACGCCCGTGCCCTCCTCGACGCCGCCGTCAACCGCATCGTCGACCGCGAACAGGAGATGCTTACCGCCGTCCGCTCACGACCGGTGCTCGCCGAACCGCAGACGATGGTCGACGCCCGTGAGGACGAACTGCGCGTCATCCGCCGTCGCAGCCTGCAGGCGACGATCGGCCTGGTGGGCAATGCGCAGAACGAGATCACCCACCTCCGTTCGCAGGCGCGGTCGCTCTCGCCGCTGCGCACACTCGAACGCGGCTATGCCGTCGTCCAGACCGCCGAGGGCGTCGCCGTGCGCGATGCCGCCGAGGTCGAGGTCGGCTCTCCCGTCCACGTCAGGGTGGCCCGGGGACGGTTCGATGCCGACGTAACGAAGATCGACGAACAGACCGAAGAAACGAGGAACTGACCATGACCGAACCGGTGACCGGACAGGACGAAGCCGACATCAGCACGCTCAGCTACGAACAGGCCCGTGAAGAGCTCGTGGCCACCGTGCGCAGGCTGGAAGCGGGCAACCTCCCTCTCGAGGAGTCCCTGCGACTGTGGGAGCGCGGCGAATCACTCGCCGATCGGTGCCAGGCCTGGCTCGACGGGGCTCGCGAACGACTCGAGAAGGCGCGCGAGGACGCAGGCGACGAGGACTGAGGCCGGCTCAACCGAGCTGAGCGGCGACCTGATCGGCGAAGGAGTTGATCGTGTCCGGTGCGGCGATGGCCTTGAGGACGACGAACATGTCGCCCTTCGACGTCACCCAGTACTCCTTGGCATCCTCCGTGCGATAGACCTGGAAGGTGCTGCCGCTGACCTCGACGGTCTCTGCGGCCGTGGCGCCCTCGACCTTGCCTTCAGCCCACTTCTCCGAGGCACGAGCCTGCTCGAGGCTCACCCACTGGTCGTCGGGACCGAGGAACGAGAGGTACCAGGACGACGAGTCCGAACCCTTGATCGCATCGAGGTTCGCCTCGTTCGACGTCCACCCGGTGGGGACGTCGGGGACGATGAGATCGAAGTCGCTGTTCTCCTGCGACTGCTCGGCGATCGCCTTGTAGTCGACGACCCGCTCGGAATCGACCTCCGGCTGCGGCGCCATGAGGAGGACGACGACGACGAGGGCCATGCACGCAGCGATCGCCACGGTCATGTTCACCCAGTTCGACTTCTTCCGCAGCAGGCGCATCTCCTCCCGGGACCCGGGAAGGACGACTCCGGACTGGTCGGACATGGAAACTCCCTTGACAGCGGCTGGCGCCGCTTCGTCGATGCTGCGGACATTCACTCCCCCATTGTCCTCGCGCGAGCGCCCGTGAGCCAATCCGTACTCCTCTCTCGTGCTCACGATCACAGCAGGAGCGCCGGCTCCGGCAGTTCCGCTCACCCGCTCCGCTGTCCGTCCGGCCCCGGCGAGGGTGGCACAATTGGAGGCATGAGTGACTCCCAGGACGCAGTTGACGTGAAATCGCATCATGACCGGGGCCGAGTGGACGCCGATGCGCCACCGGTCGCAGTGACCGACGAATGGTCCCAGCAGGCCCAGGTGGGAGCCGGCGCACCGGACCGCAACCTCGCCCTCGAACTCGTTCGCGTCACCGAAGCCGCAGCCATCGCCGCCGCCCCCTGGGTCGGCCGCGGTGACAAGAACGCCGCCGACGGGGCAGCCGTGGCCGCGATGCGCAATGTCATCTCCTCCGTCCGCATGGCCGGCACCGTCGTCATCGGCGAGGGCGAGAAGGACGAAGCGCCGATGCTCTTCAACGGCGAACAGGTCGGCGACGGCGGCGGTGCCCGCTGCGACGTCGCCGTCGATCCCATCGACGGCACCCGCCTGACCGCCCTCGGCATGCCCAACGCGATCTCCGTCATGGCCGTCACCGAAGACGGCGCAATGTACGATCCGTCCGCCGTGTTCTACATGGAGAAGCTCGTCACCGGCCCCGATGCCGCCGACGCCGTCGACCTGCGCCTGCCGATCGCCGAGAACATCCGCCGCGTCGCCAAGGCCAAGGGAACGAAGGATCCCGCCTCGGTGACCGTGATGATCCTCGACCGCCCCCGCCACGAGGAGACGATCGCCGCGATCCGCGCCGCCGGAGCCCGCATCCGCCTCATCACCGACGGCGACGTCGCCGGCGCGATCGCCGCCTGCCGCCCCGACACCGGGGTCGACATGCTCATGGGCATCGGCGGTACCCCCGAGGGCATCATCACCGCCTGTGCGATCAAGGCGCTCGGCGGAGTCATCCAGGGCCGGCTGTGGCCCCAGGACGACAGCGAACGTGACGCCGCGGCCAAGGCCGGACTCGACGTCGACCAGGTGCTCGGCACCGACGACCTCGTCACCGGCGACAACTGCTACTTCGTCGCCACCGGCATCACGCAGGGCGACCTGCTCAACGGCGTGAAGTTCCAGGGCGGGCACGTGACCACGCATTCGCTGGTCATGCGCTCGAAGTCCGGCACGGTCCGTTCGGTCTTCGCCGAGCACCAGGCCGCGAAGACCCACTCCTACGTCGAGGCCGCCGAAGAGGCGGCCCGCCGCGGACTCGTCTGAGCACGACGCCCCATCCACCACCGGAAGCAGGTCAGGACGCAATGCCCAACCAGGCTTGGAAGCGCTTGCAGGAGGGCAATCGCCGCTTCGTCAGCGATGAGCCCCAACACCCCAACCAGGACACTGCCCGCCGTGAGGCGGTCAGTGCCGACCAGACTCCGTTCGTCTCCCTCTTCGGCTGCGCCGACTCCCGCGTCGCCGCCGAGATGATCTTCGACGTCGGCCTCGGCGACATGTTCGTCGTCCGCAACGCCGGACAGGTCGTCGACCCCGTCACCCTGGGTTCGCTCGAGTACGGTGTCGAGGTCCTCGGCACCCCTCTGCTCGTCGTCCTCGGCCACGACAGCTGCGGTGCGGTCACGGCGGCCTACAACGCCTATGACACCGGCGACACCCCGCCCGGGTTCATCTCCGACGTCGTCGCCCGCATCCTGCCCACGGTCGCCCGTGCCAGGAAGAACAACCGCACCACCGTCAACGAGACCGTCGTCCAGAACACCATCGACACGGTGGAGAAGATCATGCAGCTCTCGACGCTGATCTCACGCGCCGTCGAGGAGGGCCGACTCATCATCGTCGGCATGACCTACCAGCTCCACGACGGTCATACGACCGTCGTCGCCCAGTACGGAGGCGACGAGGCCGCGGTCTCGCCTTTTGCCTCCTGACCCGTTCCGCGCATCCGGCGGGAGGACTCGCCGGAAGACGCGGGCACACTCATCACCGAAAGGACTGTTCAACGCATGAGCGAAGAGTTTCGCATCGAACACGACACGATGGGAGAGGTGAAGGTCCCCAAGGACGCCCTCTACAGCGCGCAGACGCAGCGTGCCGTCGAGAACTTCCCGATCTCCGGCAAGACCCTCGAACCGGCCCACATCCACGCCCTCGCGCAGGTGAAGAAGGCCGCGGCGAAGGCCAACCTCGAACTCGGCGTCCTCGACGCCGACCGTGCCGAAGCGATCCAGAACGCCGCCGACGAGGTCATCGCCGGCAAGTACGATGCCGACTTCCCGATCGACGTCTTCCAGACCGGGTCGGGCACCTCGTCGAACATGAACACCAACGAGGTCCTCGCCTCGCTCGCGACGAAGGCCCTCGCCGACAAGGGCATCAGCGTCCACCCCAACGACCACGTCAACGCCTCGCAGTCGTCGAACGACGTCTTCCCCACCTCGGTCCACGTCGCGGTGACGAAGGCACTCGTGGACACGCTCATTCCGGCCATGGGCACCCTGGCGACCTCGCTGGAGAAGAAGGCCGAGGAGTTCGCCTCGGTCGTCAAGTCCGGTCGCACGCACCTCATGGACGCCACTCCGGTCACACTCGGCCAGGAGTTCGGCGGATACGCCGCGCAGGTCCGCTACGGCATCGAGCGCATCGAGTCGGCACTCCCCCGCGTCGCCGAGGTTCCGCAGGGCGGCACCGCCGTCGGCACGGGCATCAACACCCCTGACGGCTTCTCCGCCCGCGTCGTCGAACTCCTCGCCGAGGAGACCGGCCTGCCGATCACCGAGGCCCGCAACCACTTCGAGGCGCAGGCCAACCGCGACGGCCTCATCGAGGCCTCGGGCCAGCTGCGGACGATCGCCTACGGCTACATGAAGATCTGCAACGACCTGCGGTGGATGGGGTCGGGACCGAACACCGGCCTCGGCGAGATCGCCATCCCCGACCTCCAGCCCGGCTCCTCGATCATGCCCGGCAAGGTCAACCCGGTCATCTGCGAGGCGACGATCCAGGTCGCAGCCCAGGTCATCGGCAACGACACCACGGTCGCGCTGTCGTCGACGAACGGCGCGTTCGAACTCAACGTCGGCATCCCCGTCATGGCCTCGAACCTCCTCGAGTCGATCCGCCTGCTCGCCAACGCCTCGACGGTGATGGCAGAGAAGATGATCGACGGACTCACCGCGAACGTCGAGCGCGCCCGCTTCCTCGCCGAGGCGAGCCCCTCGATCGTCACGCCTCTGAACAAGGTCATCGGCTACGAAGCGGCGGCGAAGATCGCCAAGCACGCGGTCGCAAACAAGATGACGGTCAAGGAGGCGACGATCGACCTCGGCTTCGTCGAGAACGGCTCGATCACCGAGGCCGACCTCGACAAGGCCCTCGACGTCACGACGATGATCGGCTCCTACAAGTAGGACCCGCGCCCGGGAGCTCCCTCCGCCTCGGCGGGGCTCCTCCGCCTCTGCGGCGTCGGCGCATACAGATGTGGTCACAGAACCGAGGGATTTCGCCCGTTTCGGCGAGATCTCCTCGGTTCTGTGACCACTTTCTGCGTCTGGAGTGGGCTGGGCCGGCTGGCCCCAGGACCGCCCAGCCCTGGGGCCGCCGGGCCTTACGACCGGAAGGGGTCGAACTCCTCGAGCACGTCGGTGACCAGCGCCGCGATCTCCGAGCGCTCCGAGCGGGTCAGGGTCACATGCGAGAAGAGGTCGTGGCCCTTGAGCTTCTCGATCACCGCGGCGATCCCGTCGTGGCGTCCCACGCGGAGGTTGTCGCGCTGGGCGACGTCGTGGGTGAGGACGACCTTCGAGTTCATGCCGATGCGCGAGAGCACCGTGAGCAGGACGTTGCGCTCGAGCGACTGCGCCTCGTCGACGATGACGAAGGCATCGTGGAGGGAGCGGCCGCGGATGTGCGTGAGCGGCAGCACCTCGAGGAGGCCGCGGTTGGTCACTTCGTCGATGACGTTCTTGCTCACGAGCGCGCTGAGCGTGTCGAACACCGCCTCCGCCCACGGGTTCATCTTCTCGCCCTCGCTGCCGGGCAGGTAGCCGAGGTTCTGGCCGCCGACGGCGTAGAGCGGGCGGAAGACCATGATCTTCGAGTGCTTGTTCTCCTCGAGGACCTTCTGCAGTCCCGCCATGAGAGCGAGCGCGGACTTCCCCGTTCCGGCTCGACCTCCCAGCGAGACGATGCCGAGATCGTCGTCGAGGAGCATGTCGATGGCCACCCGCTGTTCGGCCGAGCGACCGTGGACTCCGAAGATGTCACGATCCCCCCGCACGAGTGTGACCTGGTTGTTCGCCCGCACCCGCCCGAGGGCCGACCCGCGCGGCGAGGTGATGACGACCCCGGTGTTGACGACCTCGTCGGCGACGGCATCGGTGGTGATCCGCCCGGAATCGTAGAACTCCGACATCTCCTCGTCCCCGAGCGCGAGTTCGCTCATCCCCGTGAACCCCGAATCAGTCGCGAGCTCGGCGAGGTACTCCTCGGCCTGGAGGCCGAGCGCCGAGGCCTTGACGCGCATCGGCACGTCCTTCGTCACGACGACGACGTCGTGGCCCTCGGCCGCGAGGTTGCGGGCGACGGCGAGGATGCGGGTGTCGTTCTCCGACCGGTCGAACCCGACGGGCATCGTCGACGCGTCGACGTGGTTGAGTTCGACCCGCAGCGTGCCCCCTGCCTCGCCGACGGGGATCGGTTCGTCGAGGCGGTCGAAGTCGGATCGGAAATCGTCGAGGATGTGCAGTGCCTTGCGGGCGGTGAAGCCGAGCTCAGGATGGTGCCGTTTGGCCTCCAGCTCGGAGACCACGACGAGAGGGATGACGATGTTGTGCTCGGCGAATCTCAGCAGTGCTCCCGGATCCGAGAGAAGCACCGAGGTGTCGAGGACGTATGTGTGGACCTTTTCGGCCATGGGGACCCCTGTGGCGTACGTAGCGCCGAGGTCCGAGTCCTGACATCACCCGGACCCCGGGTTGGTGTCGACCAACTACTGCCAACCTATCCCCGATCACACCGTGGGCACGCAGCGGCACGCGCATTCGGGCAAGTCGCGTCGTGAACTTCGCATGAATGGCCGCGGTCCGAACGTGACCGCGTGTGTTAGCTTCGCGGTATGCCGGATGCGATCTTCGACAACCCCCAGCTCGTCGCGGTCTACGATGCCTTCGACGGCCCCCGTGACGACCTCGACCTTTATGAGGCGATCGCCGCGGAACTCGGTGCCGGCACGGTCATCGACCTCGGGTGCGGAACCGGGGTCTTCGCCCGCAGGCTGGCCCGGACCGGGATCCGAGTAATCGGGATCGATCCCGCCCAGGCCTCGATCGACTTCGCCGAGGCGGTCGCCGCGAAGGAGTCCCTGTCCGTCGACTTCCGGTCGGGCACCTCGGCCGACATCCCCGCGATCGACGCCGACCTCGTGACGATGACGGGCAACGTCGCCCAGGTCTTCCTCGGCCTCGATGAGCTGCGCGGCGTCTTCGCCGACTGCGCCCGCGGGCTGCGACGGGGCGGCCACCTCGCCTTCGAGTCCCGGATCCCCGAGACGAAGCCGTGGACGGACTGGGCGGACCGGCAGCCGAAGACCCTGGAGGTCGAAGGCATCGGCGAGGTCACCGAGACGTTCGTCCTCGGACAGGTCGACCTGCCCTTCGTCTCCTTCACCCACCTCTACCGCTTCGCCGCCACCGGCGACACCATCGGATCCCGCTCCCGACTGCGGTTCCACGGGAAGGCGGAGATCACCTCGGCGCTGGAGCAGGCGGGCTTCGCCGTACGCGAGATCAGGGACGCACCGGACCGGATCGGACGGGAATGGGTCTTCCTCGCCGAGAGACTGTGACGATCCCACCGCCGCGCATGAGCATCGGACTCAGAGACGCAGCGCGGATCCACCGCCTCGCGGGATAGCGCGGCTACCGTCCGAAACGGCGCTGGCGCAGGCCGTAGTCGCGCACTGCCCGGAGGAAGTCCGTGCGTCGGAAGTCGGGCCAGTACGTTTCGCAGAAGTAGAACTCCGAGTACGCCGACTGCCACATGAGGAACCCGGAGAGTCGCTGCTCGCCTGAGGAGCGGATGATGAGGTCGGGGTCCGGCTGGCCCTTCGTGTAGAGGTGGGCGCCGATCTGCTCGGGTGAGAGTTCGGCGATGATCGTCTCGAGGTCCGTGCCCTCGTCCTGCCGGGTGCGCAGCAGCGATTTGACCGCGTTGACGATCTCCTGTCGCCCCCCGTAGCCGACGGCGACGTTGACGCGCATTCCGCCCTCCCCCGAACAGCTCGCCGCTTCCAGGCGCTGCCGCAGGTCGGGTGGGAGGATCTCGAGGTCCCCGACGAGCTGGACCCACACGCCGTCGAGCTTCGCGATCCGCTCGACCATGTCGGAGATGATCTCGATGAGCACGGCGACCTCGTCGGCGGAGCGGGCGAGGTTCTCCTTCGAGAGGACATAGAGGGTGACGATCTCGACGTCGACCTCCTGGCACCAGCCGAGGAACTCGACGATCTTGTCCGCTCCCGCACGGTGCCCGTCGGCGGTGGTCGCTCCGAACTCCTTCGCCCACCGCCGGTTGCCGTCGGTGATGACACCGACATGCCTGGGGACGGGCACCGAGGTCTCGAGCTCGCGCAGCAGTCTCCGCTCGTAGAGACGGTAGAGCAGGCTCACCGGTCGTGCCACGACGTCCTCATTCCCATTCCTCGCCGGTCGGTCGAACACCATACAGAGTACTATCCCCGAGCGCGCTGACCTGCGGCTGCCGCGAAGGCGCGGACACGGAACGCACATGACCACCACATGAGCCGTTGGCCCGGCTGCCAGGAGACCCGGATAGATTGGGGTCATGAATGCTCCCGTCACGGACCCGCCCGCGCTCGATCAGCCTGCGAATCCGCCGCGGGAGCCCCGCTATCCCCTCCGCGTCGCCCGCCGCCGCTCGGCGCTGCGCAGCGAGCTCGGCAAGCTCGCCGGGCAGGTCAAACCCAAGCTGCGGGGATGGTTCCATGCCGGTGCGTTCCCGCTGGCGATGATCGGCGGCTTCGCCCTCGTCATCATCTCCCCGACGATCGAATCGCGGCTGGCAGCCTCGATCTTCGCGGTCACCGGCATGCTCCTCTTCGGCACCTCGGCGGTCTACCACCGCGGCCGCTGGCGGACCAAGGCTCGCCTCATCCTCCGCCGTCTCGACCACGCGAACATCTTCCTCATCACCGCGGGCACGTACACTCCGCTGGCCGTGCTCATGCTCGACACGCAGCAGGCGATCGTGCTCCTGTCCGTCCTCTGGGGTGCCGCAGCCCTCGGGGTGGCGTTCCGGACGATCTTCACCACCGCGCCGAGGTGGCTCTTCGTTCCCATCTACGTCGGCTTCGGCATCGCCGGAGTCGGCTACATCCCGCAGATCTGGGCGACTCTGCCCGCGGTCGGCATCCTCGTCGTCGCCGGCGGAGTCTGCTACATCGCCGGAGCCGTCATCTACGGCATCAAACGGCCGAACCCCTCACCGAAATGGCTCGGGTTCCACGAGATCTTCCACATCCTCACGATCGCCGGCTACGGCTGCCATCTCGCAGCCCTGCTCGTCGCGGCGGTCGCCGCGTACTGAGACGGCGCACCCTGGACAGGGCGCGACCTGAGACGAGACGAAGCGGACTGTCCCGGCTGCGGCTCTGAGAGCGCCGCCGAGCTCACTCGCTCGGGGCTTCGGCGGATTCAGCTGCGGTCGGTGCCCTCAGGACGTGGGGTCTCCCCCGCCGGCCTCTCACCGTCGTCGGCGCTGTCACGGTCGGCTGCCTCGGCGGGCGACTCTCCACGGTCGGCCCCCGTGTCCGGCTCGTCATCGCGTACGGCCTCCGGCGCGTTAGCCCCGGAGAGCGTCGACTGGTTGGGCACGGCATACTTGCGCAGCGGAATCGGGTAGGCGTCGCTGGCGCGCGAGCGCGCACGCACCCGCCGCACCCGCTTGAGTGCGTCGCGGATGAGGAAGATCGCCACGACGACGATCGCGAACGTCGTGAGGAAGCCGATCGTTCCCGGGGTGACGAGGTCGGGATCAGGTCCCCCGCTCGGCGTCTCCGTCGCGGCGAGGACCGAGAGGGGGGCCGGCAGGGTCGTCACGGATACGGCAGAGAGGCTCATGCGCTCTCCTCCTCACGGTCGTCGGCGTCCGAGGCGGACGGCAGCATCCCCTCGGCAGGAACCTGGCGACCGTCGTCGAAGCGGACGCCGGCGAAGAGATCGGACTCCTGGAAGTCCTCCCCCGGTCTCAGCGGCTCACGGTCGGTGTCGTCGACCGCGAGTTCGAACTCCTCGGTCGGCCAGTACGTGCGCGCCGCCTGCCGGGACGCGGAGAAGAACCCGCCTTCGGGATCGATCTGCGTCGCATGCGAGAGGAGCGCGCGATCGCGGGCGTCGAAGTACCCGCGGCAGTCGATGCGGGTCGAGAGCCAGTTGGGGCGTTCGGCGGCGCGCTTGCGGAAGTCGTCGATGTGCTCGGCGAACGGAGACTCGAGGCCGGCCTCGAGCATCTTCTCGTGGATCGTGATCCACTTCTTCGCCGACAGATCCTGGTTGTAGTAGACCTTCTGCACCGACCACGGGGCGCCGAGTTCGGGATGCGCGTCGGGATCGGCGGCTGCGGCGACGGCTGCCATGGTCACGGCGTGGTTCTTGATGTGATCGGGGTGAGGGTAACCGCCGAGTTCGTCGTAGGTGGTCACGACCTGCGGACGGAACTGGCGGATGATGTGGACGAGTGGGAGCATCGCGATCTCGGTCGGCACCCGGTAGAAGCATCCGGCGGGGATCTCCTCGTCGAAGTCGCCTTCCGGCAGACCCGAGTCGACGTGACCGACCCAGACGTGCTCGGCCCCGAGCGCCGAGGCCGCCGCAGCCATCTCCTCACGGCGGAGGCCGGCGATGTCCCGGGAGGCCTTCGGAGACTGGAGGAGAGCCGGGTTGAGGATGTCTCCGGCCTCGCCGCCGGTCATCGTGGCGATGAGGACCCGCGCGCCGAGGTCAGCGTACTTCGCACTCGTGGCCGCGCCCTTCGACGACTCGTCGTCAGGGTGCGCGTGGACGGCCAGCAGTCGCAGCCCATCGTATGGAAGCGCAGACATGTCTCGATGGTCCCCTCTCGGTTCGGCTGTGAGCCGTTCCTCACTCTGTCCGTGCCTGAGCAGGATCGCCGCACACGGATCGACTACTCTAGATTAGTGCGCGAAGGCGACAGATGAGGAATTCAATGACTGAGGTTACAGCCGCAGAACCGCAGGGCGACCGATACGGGCGCGCCCGCACCCCGCGACGCCGCCTCAGCCGCAGGGCGACTTACCTCGCCGCAGCCGCCATCGCCGTCACCGTCGTCGTCATCGGCATCTTCGCGTTCCAGCCGTCGACGACTCCGACCGACCCCAAGACGCTCGGCTACACGGTCAACGACTCGGCGAGCACGACGGTGAGCGTGGGGATCTACCCCGACCGTGAGCGCAGCGTCCACTGCATCGTCCAGGCCACCAACAGCAACGAGGCGATCGTCGGCTTCACGGAGGTCAGCCTCCCCGCCGACCCACAGGCCGACCCCACTTCGGCCCAGGGACTCACCGTCGAGGTCGCGACCACACAGCTCGCCGCCTCGGGGCACGCCGACGCCTGCTGGTTCGAGTGAGGCGGGTGCCCTCACCTGCGTGAGGCACACCCCGCCCGAGGCACACCCCGGCAGAATGCAAATCCGCTTGCCTCCTCGGCACCCGACCGACTGCCGCGTCCGCGCAAGGTGCCTTTTCGAGCCCCTGGCGCGGACGGCGCGCGTCCTCCCAGACGGCGACCGGTGTGTGCAGAACAGCGAACCGCTGTCCGAATCGTGACCCAGATCATCGAAATCCTGCCCAGATGGGTTAGAATGTAGTTTCATTCACCACCCGGGCGTACCCCACGCCCGGTTTTTCGTTGCCTGACATGCCGTCAGTGCACCGAACCGAAGAAGGAGAAGTCATGACCGAGGATGTCACCCAGGAAGAGACATGGTTGACCCAGGAAGCCTTCGACCGCCTGTCGAAGGAACTTGAACACCTCTCCGGACCGGGACGTGCAGAGATTGCTGAGAAAATCGAAGCCGCCCGCGACGAGGGTGACTTGAAGGAGAACGGCGGCTACCACGCGGCACGCGAGGAGCAGGGCAAGCAGGAGGTTCGCATCCGCCAGCTCGAACAGCTCCTGCGCTCGGCGAAGGTCGGATCGAGCGAGAGCGACGGCAAGACCGTCTCCCCCGGATCCGTCGTCACGGCGAAGGTCGCGGGCAACGAGATGCGCTTCCTGCTCGGCAGCCGTGAGATTGCCGGCGACTCCGACATCGACGTGTTCTCGGAGAAGTCGCCGCTCGGCGCGGCCGTGCTCGGCACCTCCGTCGGGGACAAGACGAGCTACGAAGCTCCCAACGGCAAGGAGATCGCCGTCGAGGTGACGAAGATCGAGGCGTTCTCGGGCTGAGTCGACCTCAGCAGTCGGGTGCCGACCCCGACGCACACAGACCGGAGGGCGGGTGCACACTGCACCCGCCCTCCGGTCTTCTCTCTGCGCGCAGTGGTCGCAGTGCGCGGTCTCTGTTCCTGTCCGCAGAACTGAACGACAACCGCTCGGTCTGAGACCGTACGCGCTGGTCCGATCCAGCGCGCACGGATCAGAACCGAGCGGTTGCCTCGTCGAGGTCGGTCAGGACCGCCGCGGGCGCGGCTGGTCGCCCGAATCGCGGCCGCCATCGACCGCGCCACTCGAGGGGTCACTGTCAGCGGCGCCCTCTCCGGGGCCCGACGCGGAACCGCGCTCCTGCGCGGAGTCGTGGATCGCCTCGGCGAGCCTGTCCTCCGCTTCGTCGAGGACCGCTCCCGCCTCCGTGTCCGCCTCCGTGGCCTCCGGCGGCGCGGATCCGCCGCGAGGGCCGTTCGCGTGGACGATGTAGGTGACGACCGTGTTGAGCACCGCGATCGCCGGAACCGCGAAGAGCGCACCGACGATGCCGAAGAGGAAGCCGCCGGCAGCGACGGCGAGGACGACGGCGAGCGGGTGGACGGAGACGGCCTTGCCCATGAGGAACGGCTGGAGGACGTGACCTTCGAGCTGCTGGACGCCGATGACGACGGCGAGCATGATGATCGCGGCGACCGGCCCGTTGGAGACGAGCGCGACGACGACGGCGACGACACCCGAGGCGATGGCACCGACGATCGGGATGAACGAGGAGAGGAAGACGAGCAGGGTGAGCGGGAGGACGAGCGGGATCCCGAGGATCGCCGCACCGATGCCGATGCCGATCGCGTCGACGCCGGCGACGAGGATCTGCACCCGCACGTACTGCGTGAGCGTCGTCCATCCGCGCTGAGCGGCACCGATCGCCACGGGCTGGGCGGGCAGCGGGAGGAGGTTCATCACCCAGCGGAAGATCCGCTTGCCGTCGTAGAGGAAGAAGAACGTCGTGAACAGGCACAGGAGCAGGCCGGCGAGGAAGGATCCGACCGAGGAGGTCGCCTGCAGCGCACCGCCGAGCAGCTCCGAGCTGTTGGACTGGAGGAACTGCGTCGCCGATTCGATGCCGTCGTTGATGTAGCCCGAGATCGTCCGCGAGTCGATGCCGAACGGGTTCTGCGAGAGCCAGTCGCTGATGCTCGAGAAGCCGGCCATGACCTGCGTGACGAGGTCGGGCATCCCCGAGTAGATCTGCTGGCCGACGAGGGTGAAGAGCCCGGCGACGAGGATGATGAACCCGAAGAAGGCGATGATCGTCGCGAGCACCCGCGGCATCCCCTTCTTCACGAACCATCCGGTCAGCGGGCCGAGGAGGGCGGCGAGGAGAAGGGCGATGAGGACGGGCAGGAGGACATGCCAGACCTTCGAGAGCAGCCAGAATCCGACGCCGATCCCGATGAGGACGACGATCGAACGCCACGACCAGGCTGCGGCGACGCGCAGTCCCGGGGAGACGTAGGGCTCGGATCCGGCCTCGACGCGGGAATGGGCGATCGCCTCGGGGCTGATCTCTCCCGCGTGGCCTTCATCGCGGTCGGGTCGGCCTGCGCTCTCGCCCCGTCGCTTCGACGTCCAGGCGCCGCGCAGCCGGTACTGTGATGGCGTGTTCTCGTTCTCTGACATGCTCCAACAATAGTTGGTCTCCACGCACCGCAGGTGGAATGATGACCGGAGAGGGAGGGTGATTCTTGTGGGAAAGCGCATGCTCTACGCCGTCGCCACCATGACAGGCACAGCTGTCGGAATCGGAGCGTCGGCGGCAGGCCTGCTCCGGCACCAGGCCTCGTCCCTGCGACGGGGGTTCGACGACGACACCGACCGTCCCTTCCCCTCCATCGCCGAGGTGGTGCCCCCACCCGCCGGCACCGCAGCCGACGCCGGTCCGGCCACCGGTGACGATGATCCGGCGACCCTGGCCGTCATCGGCGATTCGTGGGTGTGCGGGATCGGCATCGACGATCCCCACGACGCCCCGGCCATGCTCATCGCCCGCGGGCTCGCGCGACTGCTCGGCACCTCGGTGCGCGTCGAGTCGACGGCGCGGCCGTCGGCGCTCTCCGACGATCTCGCGGCACAGGTCGACGAGATCCTGCGCTCGACTCGTCTCTCCCGCCAGGGGTCCGACTCGCCACGGTCCGATCGGCGTCGGTTCGCGATCATCTCGATCGGCACCGGCGACGTCATCCACCCCATCCACGGACCCATCGGCATCCCGGCCCTCAACCAGGCGATCAACCGCCTCCAGCGCGAAGGTCGGTACACAGTCTTCGTCCTCGTCTGCCCCAACCTCGGCGGGCTGCCGGGTCTGCGCGACCCGCTGAAAACGGTGCTCCGCCGGTCTTCCCGGGTCCTCGCAGGATCGCAGTGGCTCGCCGCGCTCGCGGCGCGGGCGGTGCCGCTGCAGGCGACCGGGTCACTGACCGGAACGACCCGGAAATCGCTGCTCAACGAATCCGGGCGCTTCCCCAGCGCACTCGGATATGCGCAGCTCGCCTCGACCGTGCTCGCGGCCATCGCCGAACGCATCGACGCCCGCATCGCCGTCGACCGCACCCATGACATCCCCGATGACACGCGCGAGGCGCCCACGGACGCCGAGGCTGCAGAGTCCGCGGACGCCGAGGCTGCCGACGCCGCGACACCCGCCCAAGCGAGCCCCGCCGAGGCGGGAGGGACCGACCGGTGATCCCCGTCGTCCTCGCCTCGCAGTCACCGTCGAGGCGCGAGATCCTCACGGCCTCGGGCATCGATCCCACCGTCATCGTCTCCGAGGTCGATGAGCACGCGATCGAGGAGACGTTCACCGGGTCCGTCGGCGACCTCACCACCGCGCTCTCCGCGGCCAAGGCGCAGGCCGTTCTCGACCGCATCGAAGGCATGGAGCCCGACGATCTCCCCGAGTCCCTGCGCGAGGCGGCCACGGCCGTCGTCATCGCCGGCGATTCACTCCTCGAGCACAACGGCCAGGCGATCGGGAAGCCGGGCACTGCCGAACGCACCCGCGAGATCTGGGCGGACATGGCGGGGGCGTGGACGACGCTGCACTCCGGGCACACGCTCGCCCTGCTCGAGCGGGCAACGACCGCTGAGCGCTTCGCGGCCCGCGACCTGCGCTCGCGCCGCTCGTCGACCGCCGTGCTCATCGGCACCCCCACCCCTGCCGAGCTCGAGGCCTACATCGCCACCGAAGAGCCGTTCCACGTCGCCGGGGCACTGACGATCGACGGGTACGGCGGAGCGTTCGTCGAGCGGCTCGACGGCGACCATCTCACCGTGCTCGGGCTCAGCCTGCCCGTTGTGAGGGAACTCGCGCAGGACATGGGCCTCTTCTGGCCCGATCTCTGGTCCTCCCGGGGTTAGACTCGGACAGGTCGAGCGGACACGCCCGAACACCTTGAAGTTTTGCGCTCAGGTTTTTATCGGTGGCCTACAAAGAGTTGGCGGCAATCCCTAAATTGATCTGTGATCATACAAAAGGAGCGCCATGACCACAGTCCTCCCCGACGAGACGACCGCATCGCTGTCCACGCACGTCCCCACGGCCCCAGTGCGCCGCATCCTCATCGCCAATCGCGGTGAGATCGCCCTGCGCATCATCCGGGCGGCCCACGATCTGGGACTCAAGGCGATCGCCGTCTACACCCGAGCCGATGCGGACGCCGAGTTCGTCTCGCTCGCCGATGACGCCTGGCTGCTCGAGGGCACCGGCGCTGGGGAGACCTACCTCGACATCGACAAGATCCTCGCCCTTGCCAAGCGCTCCGGGGCCGACGCCATCCACCCCGGCTACGGCTACCTCGCCGAGAACGCCCTCTTCGCCCAGGCCGTCATCGACGCCGGGCTCACCTGGGTCGGGCCTCCCCCGGCTGCCATCGAACTCCTCGGCGACAAGTCCGGTGCCCGTGAGGTCGCCGAGGCGGTCTCCGCCCCGGTCGCACCCGGCTCCGACGGCGCCGTCGCCGATCTCGCCGAAGCCGCCGAGGTCGCCGAGCGCATCGGCTACCCCGTCGTCATCAAGGCCGTCCACGGCGGCGGCGGCCGCGGCTTCCGCGCCTGCGCAAGCGCTGACGACCTCGAGACCGCCTACGCGGCCGCGACCCGGGAGGCACTCGCCGCCTTCGGTCGCGGCGAATGCCTCATCGAGAAGCAGATCGTCCACCCGCGCCACATCGAGACCCAGTGCCTGGCCGACTCGTTCGGCAATGTCCGCGTCCTCTCGACCCGTGACTGCACGCTCCAGCGCCGCAACCAGAAGATCGTCGAAGAGGCGCCGGCCCCGTTCCTCACCGAGGAGCAGGAGCGCATCGTCACCGAGGCCTCGATCCGCGTCCTCGCCCACGTCGGCTACGTGGGTGCCGCCACCTGCGAGTTCCTCCTCGGCACCGACGGCACGATCATCTTCATGGAGGCCAACGCCCGCATCCAGGTCGAGCACACCGTCACCGAGGAGGTCACGGGAGTCGATCTCGTCGGCTGGCAGCTACGCATCGCCTCGGGCGAACGCCTGCCCGATGCCTTCCCCGCCGTCCGCGGACACTCCATCCAGTTCCGCATCAACGCCGAGGATCCCACGACCTTCTTCCCCGCCACCGGCACCGTGAAGAACTACCGGGCACCGGCCGGACCCGGTGTGCGGCTCGATTCGGGCATCGGCGAGGGCAGCGTCGTCGGCACCGACTTCGACCCGATGCTCGCGAAGCTCATCATCACCGGCGCCGATCGCGATCAGGCACTGGCCCGGTCCCGGCGGGCGCTTGCCGAATACCGCATCGACGGCGTCTCGACGCTGCTGCCGCTGCACCGCGTCCTCGTCTCCGAACCGGCCTTCGCCGGGGACTTCGACGTGTGGACCAACTGGCTTGAAACCGCGTTCGTCAACCCGCTCGCCACACCGAACACAGGAGATCACATGAGCACCTCTGCTGACAGCTTCAGTGTCGTCGTCGAGGTCGACGGTCGACGGATGACGGTCTCGGTTCCCAAGGACGTCATCTCCGACCTCGGACATGTGCCGAGCCCGAGCGTGCCGCGCCGCAAGCGCAACCTCCGCCGCAAGGGCGCTCAGCTCGCCGACGAGTCGAATGCGCTCAACGCCCCGATGCAGGGCACGATCGTCTCGGTCGCCGTGTCCGCCGGCGACGTCGTCGAAGCCGGTGACACGCTCGCTGTCATCGAGGCGATGAAGATGGAACAGCCTCTCAAGGCCGGCCACTCGGGCACGGTCTCCGAGGTCCTCGTCGACGCGGGCACCGCTGTGAAGTCGGGTGAGCCGATCATCCGCTTCGCCGCCTGAGACCCGGTCTCTGCCCCGCTGCCCGGATCACCGACGGAGGTCGGTGATCCGGGCACCGATGTATTCGGACTCGGCGTCGTTGCCCGGGCACTCGAGGGCCTCGTTGAATGCCTCTTCGGCGTCGGCGTCGCGACCGAGCTCGCGCAGAGTGATCGCCCGTGCGATGTGGAACGGCCGGTGACGGCGCAGCCGGGGTTCTGAGGCGAGGGCGTCGAGGGCGGTCAGCGCCGCCGCGGGACCGTCGACCCGCCCGCGGACCACGGCGAGGTTGAGGGCGACGACCGGGGAGGGGTCGAGCCGCTGCAGCATCCGGTAGAGGGCGAGGATCTGGGCCCAGTCGGTGTCTTCGTAGGCGGCAGCCTCGGCGTGGAGGGCGGCGATCGCCGCCTGCACCGCGTACGGCCCGGCCCCCGGGCGACCGGCCGCGGTCCGCGCGAGACCGAGCCCCTCGGCGATGAGGGTGGAGTCCCAGTCGGCCCGATCCTGCTCGGACAGCGGGATCGGCGAACCGTCGGCGGTGAGCCGCGCCGCCGCCCGCGCTCGGGTGAGGAGGAGCAGGGCGAGGAGCCCGAGCGCCTCCGTCGAATCGGGCAGGAGTCGCACGAGGAGGCGGCTGAGCACGATCGCCTCCTCCTGGACGTTGACGCGGGCGTGGGCGGGGCCCGCCGAGGCGGTGAATCCCTGGGTGAAGACGAGGTAGACGGCGCGGAGTACGCCGGGCAGCCGCTCCTCGAGTTCGGTGGGGCCGGGCCGTCCGAAGGGGATGCCCGTCGCCGTGATCCGCTTCTTCGCGCGCACGATCCGCTGCTGCATCGCCGTCGTGTCGACGAGGAAGGCCGCCGCCACCTCGGCGGTGGTCCAGCCGGCGAGGAAGCGAAGGATGAGCACGATCCTCTCGCCCTCGCGCAGAGTGGGATGGGCGCACGTGAAGAAGAGCCCCAGCCGTTCGTCGGGGATGTCGACTGAGCTCAGGGCCTCGCCGAGGCGGTCGGCGTGGTCCTCGTGGTCCCCCGGCTGGGTCTCGTCCTCGATCCGGAGGCGGGCAAGGCTGCGTGCGCGGGTCGCATCGGTGCGGATGAGGTCGATCGCGCGGTTCTTCGCCGTCGTCATCAGCCACGCCTGTGGACGCTGTGGGACGCCGCGGGCCGGCCAGGACTCGACGGCACGGACCATGGCATCGGCCAGAGCCTCCTCTGCGAGGTCGAGGTCGTGGAACTTCGTCGCGAGAGCGGCGAGCAGCCGCCCGTGGTCCTCGCGCCCGATGGCGGTGAGCACCAGGGCGGCGTCCGTCCCGGCGGTGTCCATCAGTAGTCGGCGACCGGCCCGATCTCGATGTGCCCGGCGCGCGATCCGGGGCTCCGCTTCGCCCAGGCGATCGCGTCGTCGATCGTCGGGACCTCGATGACGTAGCTGCCGCCGACGAATTCGCCGGATTCGGCGAACGGCCCGGAGGTGACGACGGAGTCGCTGACCCGCACCCCGTGTTCGGGTCCGTCGAGGGCGAAGCCGCCGACGACGATGCCCGCGTCGGTGATCTCCTTGTCGAAGGCCATGAACTCGGCCGGGTCGGGACCGCCGTCCTCGCCGCAGTCGGCGTCGGTGACGTTGCCCATGAGCAGCAGTGCGTACTTCATGTCTCTCTCCCTTGGTCCGAGGCTCCTGGCGGGAGCCTATCGATGTCGGGCGGAGGTGCCTGACACCACTCTGACGTATCGGGGAGGGCGAAATCGACAGCTGCGGGAGGGAAATTCCCTAGAGGTGCCGGTGGAGTCGGCGCGATGCCTCGGTCAGCGAGCCGCTGAGCGAGGGATAGACGACGAAGGAGGCCGAGAGCTGGTCGACAGTGAGGCGGTTCTCCACGGCTATGGTGATGGGGAGGATGAGTTCACTGGCGCGCGGGCCGACGACGACGCCGCCGAGGATCGATCCGGAGCCGCGCCGGGCGAAGATCTTGACGAAGCCGTCCTCGATGCCGAGCATCTTCGCCCTCGGGTTCGTGTCGAGCGGGAGCATGACGGTGTCGATGTCCGTGGGGTTCTCGCGGTAGTTCTGCTGTGTGAAGCCGACGGTCGCGATCTCTGGAGCGGTGAAGACGTTCGAGGCGACATTGCGCAGCTTGAGCGGCTGCACGGCATCGCCGAGAGCGTGCGACATCGCGATCCGGCCCTGCATCGCCGCGACCGAGGCGAGCGGGAGGACGCCGGTGCAGTCGCCCGCGGCATAGATGCCCGGACGCGAGGTGCGGGAGACGCCGTCGACGACGATGTGTCCCGACTCGCTGACCTTGACCCCGGCGGCTTCGAGTCCGAGGTCGGCGGTATTGGGGATCGAGCCGACGGCCATGAGGCAGTGCGAACCTTCGACCCGGCGGCCGTCGGCGAGAGTGACTTCGACCCCGTTCTCGGTGCGCTTGACCGATTCGGCACGGGAGCGGGAGAGAACGTTCATGCCCTTGGCGCGGAAGACGGACTCGAGGACGTCTGCGGCGTCCTCGTCCTGCCCTGGCAGGACCTTCTCGCGCGAGGAGACGAGGGTGACGTTCGCTCCGAGCGCGCGATACGCCGAGGCGAACTCGGCACCCGTGACACCGGAGCCGACGACGATGAGGTGTTCGGGCAGCTCTTCGAGTTCGTAGAGCTGCGTCCACGAGAGGATCCGCTCGCCGTCGGGCTTCGCGGTGTCGAGTTCGCGGGGGTGGGCGCCGACGGCGAGCAGGATCGTCGAGGCGCGCAGCGTGTACTCGGTCCCGTTCTTCTCGACGACTTCCACCCGGTCGCGGTCGACGAGCTTCGCGCTGCCCTTGATGACCTTGACGCCGGCGCGGATGAGCCCGTCGTGGATGTCGTCGGCCTGAGCGTCGGCGAGGGAGAGGATGCGCTCATTGACGGCTTTGAGGTCCGCGACCACCCGGTCGTGGTCGGGGGTCTCCTCGTGGTCGTCGTCGGCGGCGGTGATCCGGATGCCGAGGCTCGCCGAGCGCGTGATCTCATCCATCATCTCCGCCGTGGCGATGAGGGACTTCGAGGGCACGACGTCGGTGACGACGGCGGCACCGCCGCAGCGATTGCGTTCGATGAGCATGACGTCGGCGCCGAGCTGGGCGGCGGCGAGAGCGGCTTCGTAGCCGCCGGGGCCTCCGCCGATGACGACGACGCGATCTGCTGCGGATTCAAATTCTTCGTTCACGGCTCAATCCTCTCAAATCGCCGGGGCCTGGGCGAATGAGCACTCCGGGTGCTCCTGGGCGGTGCCGACGAGCACCCTCGCGGTGAGGCTCAGGCCTCGGTCCCCTCGGCGGCGTCGGACCCGGCGGCCGATCCCGCACCGGCGGCGGTCGCCT
Source organism: Brevibacterium sp. K72 (assembly GCF_050562175.1). Lineage (NCBI taxonomy): Bacteria > Bacillati > Actinomycetota > Actinomycetes > Micrococcales > Brevibacteriaceae > Brevibacterium > Brevibacterium sp. K72. Next base: position 2,440,123 of record NZ_CP191582.1, on the reverse strand, counting down.
CGGCGAAATCGACAACCTCGGCGGTGTCGCGGTGGAGGGCGGAGAGGGTGACGTAGGACTGTGCGTTCGCCCGGACCTTCTCGACCGCGTCGTCGCTCATCGCCCGGCGCACCTTGCCGGGGACGCCGGCGACGAGCGAGCGAGGTGGGATGTCGGTGCCCTCGAGCACGACGGTGCCGGCGGCGATGAGGGATTCGGTTCCGATGTGGGCGTCGTTGAGGACGGTCGCGTGCATGCCGATGAGGACGTCGTCGTCGACTCTCGCGCCGTGGACGAGGGCCTGGTGGCCGATCGACACCCGCTTGCCGATGACGACGGGTTTGCCCTCGTCGGTGTGCATGACGGTGTTGTCCTGGACGTTCGAGTCCTCGCCGATCGTGATCGGCGCCTTCTCGGCCCGGAGCACGCAGCCGTAGAAGATGCCGGCGCCCCGCTTCACGTGGACGTCGCCGACAAGGGTGGCTCCGGCTGCGACGAATGCTCCGGGATCGATCTGCGGGGTGTGCCCTCCGACCGAGATGATGCGTGCCTGCGAATCCGTCATGAGTCCTCCATCGGTTCTCTCGTCCTCGTGTGAGTGTTCTGTGCTCGCGCTCTCGGGTGCCGGGCCTCGTCGGCGAGAGCGCACGACGTCGTGCGCACCGGCTCACTCGGCGCGGTGCCGGACCACGGGATGGGACCGTCACCGCTGTCAGTCTACCCACCCCGTCGGCGGCGTCCCGGCGGTCGGATTCCCGGCCGCACCGCGCGCGTCACGCGGGTCCTCGACTTCATGTCTGCGGCGGGTGCCATTCACTTCGAGGACACCCGGCTTCTGCAGAGTGAGACGCGCGATGGACGGATTTGCGTCGAGGACCCCATAGCAGGAGAATGGGCAGAATATTTGTCAGAAACTTCACACTGCCAGACTCTTGTGTGCCCAAAACGGTTATGTGAACCTTGACTGTGAGAGTGAGCGCGCCTCTGTTGACGTGCGCGCACACCAGGTTTCACCCATCTCCGTCGAAAGGTCACCATGGATTGGCGACACCGTGCAGCGTGCCTCAATGAGGATCCGGAACTGTTCTTCCCCATCGGGAACACGGGACCAGCCCTGCTTCAGATCGAAGAGGCCAAGACTGTGTGCCGTCGCTGCGAAGTGGCCGAGACCTGCCTCCAGTGGGCACTCGAATCCGGACAGGATGCGGGCGTCTGGGGCGGACTGAGTGAAGACGAGCGCCGCGCGCTCAAGCGCCGGGCCGCCCGGGCACGTCGCGCAGGCTGACCGCGCGGAACCCGCACCCCCATTCTTCGTCAGAGTCCCCTGCTTCGACCGCGATCACCGTGATCGGAGCTGGGGACTCTGTCATGTCCGCACGCCTGCCGCGACGGCACAACCGCCCGAGCACACCGCACTCTTCGCGCCACACCGCACGCGCGTCTGCACATCGCACGCGTGGCGCCACGACATACCCGCAGCGCCACACCGCACGCGCAGCCCAGCACCTCAGCGGCGCAGCGACACAACCTCCCCGTGCACGTGGATGATTCTGCGCTACGGGTGCGGGATGGCGCAGCGGGCGCTCGGTGCAGGACGGCCCATGAGTGGATGATTCGGGCCTGCGCGTGCTCAGTCGTACGAGTCGGGACGCAGCGGCACGTCGAGGATCGCCTCGGTGCCGCCGCCGTCGCGCTCCCGCCACTGGATCGAACCGGCGAGGTCCGCGGAGACGAGAGTCCGCACGATCTGCGTGCCCAGACCGTTGCCCGGGCTCTGCGCGTCACCGAGTCCGACCCCGTCGTCGGCGATCGTGACATGGAGGTGGTCCCCGTCGCGTTCGGGGATGACCCACACGTGCCCTTCGAGGGTCTCCCCCGGTCCGAGGCTCTCCTGCTTCTCGAGCGGGAAGCCATGCTCGATGGCGTTGGTGATGAGCTCGGTGATGGCCAGCGCCAGGGAGGTCGCATCGGCTGAGGAGATCGTCCCGAAGCTGCCGCGTCGCTGGAGGCTGACCTGGACGAGCGGACTCGTCAGCTCCGGGGTGAGCCGAAGCCCCTTGTCGACGACCTCGTCGAAGTCGACCTCCGATTCCACTCCCTGACTGAGCACATCGTGGACGACGGCGATGATCGAGACCCTCCGCATCGCCTCCGACAGCGCAGCCTTCGCGGCAGGGTTGTCGATGCGCCTCGTCTGCAGGCGCAGCAGCGCGGAGACCGTCTGCAGGTTGTTCTTCACCCGATGGTGCATCTCCTTGATCATCGCGTCGCGGGAGAGCAGCTCGCGCTTGCGCCGCCTGATCTCCGAGACGTCGCGGGCGAGCACGATCGCCCCGGTCCGCTGCCCGTCGTCGGTGAGCGGGATCGCCCGCAGCGACACGCTTGTGCGCCCGACCTCGAGCTCGGTGCGCCAGGGCGCGCGGCCGGTGAGCACGAGCGGCAGCGTCTCGTCGACCTGTCGGAGCTCCGTGCTCAGAGTCGAGACCACCTCGGCGAGGTAAGCGCCCTCGATCTCGCCCCCGTGCCCGAGACGGTGCATGAGCGAGACCGCGTTCGGGGAGGCGTACTGGACGCGTGAGTCACGGTCGAGGACGAAGATGCCGTCACCGACCCGCGGTTCGCCGTGGCGGACTCCGCTCGGCGCCTCACGGTCGGGGAACGCCCCCTGCGCGATCATCGTGAGCAGAGCCATCGCTGCCTCACGGTAGTGCTTCTCCAGACGTGACGAACCCCGCCGGCGCAGATCTTCCGAGTAGCGGACGAGGATCGCGATCGTCTCCCCGTGGCGGACCAGCGGCACCGCCTCCGCACACACCTCGGTCTCCTCGGTGCCCACGCCCACGCCGAGGCACTTCGCCGGTGCGACCTCGGTCACGAGCTCCCCCGACCGCACCGCGGCGCCGAGGAGGTCCTTCTCCAGACCCGTCGCCCGAGCACCGAGGAGGTCCCGGTTGAACAGCGTCGGGCCCGTGGTCGGCCGCGCATGCGCGACGACCGTGTACGCCCCGGATGCCGAGGGTACCCAGAGCACGAGGTCGGCGAAGGAGAGATCGGCGATGAGTTGCCAGTCCCCCACGAGGAGGTGGAGGTACTCGACATCGGCCTCGTCGGTGATGCCTTCGGCGGCGAGCTGTTCGTTGAGCACGGTGTCCCTCTCGGTGGTCCTCGTCAGCGGTCCGGCGAATCGTCAGCGGGCTCGGGGTCCGACCCCGAGCCCGCTGAGACGAACGCTATCATCAGGCGCTGTGCTCGGACTCCCAGGCCGAGGACCGCACCACACCGCGCATCATGCGCAGGAGCACCGACAGGGGCGCCTGCGTGACGGTCTCCAGCGCGAGGACGGTCTCGATGGTCTCGAGCACGCGGGCGGCGACCGTCTCGTTGCGTTCGAGCCATTCGCTCAGCCGCTGCTTCGCACGTTCGTCGGGGCTGCCCGAGATCGGCGAGTCCGTGGCCGCGATGACGGAGCCGGCGACCGAGAGGATCGCGGAGTAGAAGTCGTCGCGCAGGGAACCGCGGGCCAGCGCCGACCAGCGGTCGGAGCGGTCGAGGTCTCCGATGAGCGCGAGCACCTGCGAACCCGAGAACATGTCGTTGACGGCGTAGTACACCTCGGCGACATCCTCGGCGGACTCGTTGGTCCGCGCTGCGAGCTGGGTGATGTCGAGGAGGGCGAACTCGTCGAGCAGAGCAGCCGCGCGCCATGCGAGCTCCTCGGGCACACCGTCGTCGATGTAGCCCTGTGCCTTGGCCTGCATCGCCTCGGCGTCGAAGCCGTCGACGAGGTCGGGCACACGCGAGCGCAGGGCGGCGACGACCTTGCCGTAGTTCTCGATGCCCGAATCGACGTCGAGGGTGTCCGGGGCCTGCTGGACGAGCCAGCGCGAGGACCGGTCGAGCAGCCGCACGTAGTCGTGCTGGAGCCGGACCTGGACCTCGGTCGGCACCTGGTTGTCGAGCGCGGTGATCGCGTCGAAGAAGTCGTCGAGGCCGAAGATCTCGGAGACGACGACGAAGACGCGTGCGATCTGCGGCACCGAGGCAGGAGTCTCCTCGAGCATCCGGTAGACGTAGGTGAGTCCGCCGCGGTCGACCATGCGGTTGACGAGCTTCGCCGTGGCGATCTCCCGATGCAGCGGGTGCTCGGGGATGAGCTCCCCGTACTGCTCGACGAGAGCGTCGGGGAAGTAGCCTGCGAGCTCCCGCTGCATCCAGGCCTCATCGGGCACGACGCTGTCGAGGATCTCATCGGCGGCGTGCATCTTCGCGTACGCGAGCAGCACCGCGAGCTCCGGGGAGACGTACGAGCTGAACTCGCGCTTCGCAAGCTCCTCGGCATTGGGCAGGAACTCGACCTGGCGGTCGAGGTCGGCGTGCTTCTCGAGGTAGGCGAGCATGCGGCCGTAGGTGCCCGACATCGCCTCCGTCTGCGACCTGGCCTCGCCGAGGAGGACGTTCTGCGAGTAGTTGTTCGCGAGCACCCGTTCGGCGACGTCGTCGGTGAAGGAGAGCAGCACCTTCTCGCGGTCCTCGGCGGCGAACGCCCCCTTCTGCAGGAGGGTGCGCAGCAGCAGCTTGATGTTGACCTCGTGGTCGGAGCTGTCGACGCCGGCGGAGTTGTCGACGGCGTCGGTGTTGATCGCGACCCCGTTCAGTGCCGCTTCGACGCGTCCGAGCTGGGTCACGCCGAGGTTGCCGCCCTCGCCGATGACCCGTGCCCTGACCTCGTCGCCGTTGATCCGGATGGCGTCGTTCGACTTGTCGCCGACGTCGGCGTGGCTCTCGTCCGAGGACTTGATGTACGTGCCGATGCCGCCGTTGTAGAGCAGGTCGACCGGCGCGGCGAGGATCTCGGACATGAGCTCGGCAGGGCTCCGCTTGCCGGGCTCGACGCCGATGGCGGCGGCGGCCTCGGGGCTGAGGTCGATCGACTTCGCCGACCGCGAGTAGACCCCGCCGCCTGCGGAGATGAGATCGCGGTCGTAATCCTGCCAGCTCGAGCGCGGCAGGTCGAAGAGGCGACGGCGCTCGACGAAGCTCGCTGCGGCGTCCGGGTTCGGGTCGATGAAGATGTCGCGGTGGTCGAAGGCGGCGACGATGCGGATGTGCTCGCTGCGGAGCATGCCGTTGCCGAAGACGTCCCCGCTCATATCGCCGATGCCGACGACGGTGAAGTCGTCGACGTCGGTGTTGACGCCGAGCTCGCGGAAGTGGCGTTCGACGGACTTCCACGCACCGCGGGAGGTGATCGCCATCTTCTTGTGGTCGTAGCCGACCGAACCGCCGGAGGCGAAGGCATCGCCGAGCCAGAAGCCGCGGCGCTCGGCGATCGCGTTGGCGACGTCGGAGAAGCGGGCGGTGCCCTTGTCGGCGGCGACGACGAGGTAGTAGTCGTCACCGTCATGGCGCACGAGGCGGTCGGGATGGACGACCTGCTGGGTGCCGTCGGAGGCGTAGACGAGGTTGTCGGCGACTTCGAGGAGGCTTTCGATGAAGACCTCGTAGGCGGCCTGGCCTGCGGCCATCCAGGCATCCCTGTCGCTCATCGGAGGCAGCTGCTTGGGGAAGAATCCGCCCTTGGCGCCCGTGGGCACGATGAGGGCGTTCTTGACCATCTGTGCCTTGACGAGGCCGAGGACCTCGGTGCGGAAGTCGTCTCGCCGGTCCGACCAGCGCAGGCCGCCGCGGGCGACGGTGCCGAAGCGCAGGTGCACGCCCTCGACCTGCGGGGAGTACACCCACATCTCCAGCGCCGGCTTCGGCTTCGGGACGAAGCTGAGCTCGGTCGGACGGATCTTGAGCACGAGCGCCGTCGGCAGCTCGCCCGAGGCGTTCTGGAAGTAGTTCGTCCGCAGGGTGGCCCGCAGGAGCTCGAGGGAGGACCGCAGCACACGGTCGGCGTCGAGGCTCGCGACGTCGCCGAGAGCGGTCTCGATCGCTTCGTCGAGCCTCGCCATCTCCGCGTCGCGCCCGGCGTCGTCGGCGTCCGGATCGAACTTCGCGAAGAAGTAGTCGACGAGGAGGCGGGAGATCTCCGGGTTGTCGCTGTAGACCTCGCCGACATAGGCGTCGGAGTAGGTGAACCCGGCCTGGCGCAGGTACTTCCCCAGCGCCCGGATGATCGTCACGTGCTGCCAGTCGAGTCCCGCGACGACGAGGCGGTCGAAGACTCCGGCCTCCTTGCGGCCCTCCCACCCGGCGATGAAGGCCTCGGCGACCCGGTCGAAGTCAGCGTCGTCGAGGTCGCGGTCGAACCGCAGACCGAAGTCGTAGATGTAGCGATGGGTGCCGTCGGCGAGGTCGAGCTCGTAGGGCCGCTCGTCGAGCACGGTCGCGCCGAAGGCCGTGAGGTAGGGCAGCACCTCGGACAGGCCCACGCGTCCGTCGCGGTAGAGGGCGAGGCGGATCGGCGCGTCGTCGACGTCGTTGGGGCGGTAGAGGCGCACCGCCGGACCCTCACCGGATTCGATCGCCTCGAAGCGGGCGACGTCGGCGACGGCGTCGGCGGGTGTGTGGTACTCCCCGTATCCAGGCGGGAAGGAGCGCGACCACAGGTCGGCACGGGCCAGGGCCGTCCCGCTGTCCCCGCGTTCGGCGGGAGCGAGGAACGCGTGGACGTCCTCGGACCACGAGCGCACCGCGGCGACGATGCGCTTCTCGACGGTCTCCGGATCGATCTGGGGCAGTTCGGCGTCGCGGGCGACGCGGGCGACGAAGTGGATGCGGGCCAGCGCCGACTCGGTGAGGAGGACGTCGAAGTCGACGCTCTCGGCGTTGTAGAACTGGCGCAGGACCTCCTGGACGCGCACGCGTGCCGCGGTGTCGTAGAGGTCGCGGGGCATGTAGAGGATGACGGAGACGAAGCGCTGGTAGGGGTCGGTGCGGACGAAGACGCGCGACTGGCGGCGCTCCTGCATGTCGACGATCTGCATGACGACGTCGAAGATGTCCTGCGTGTCCTCGTGCATGAGGTCATCGCGCGGGTAGGTCTCGAGGATGCCGAGGAGTTCGTTGGCCGAGTGCGAGCCGGTGGGGAACCCGCTCGCGGAGAGGATCTTGCGCACCTTGCGGTTGATGACCGGGATGTTGAGGACGCTGTCGTTGTAGAACTCGGGCTTGAACACGCCGACGAAGCGGCGTTCGCCGACGATCTCGCCGGTCTCGTCGAAGGTCTTCACCCCGATGTAGTCCATGAACGATCCGCGGATGACGCGGGAGCGCGAGTTCGCCTTCGTGAGCACGAGGACGTGCGGTTCGAGCGCCTTCTCGGCCACGGCGTTCGACAGCGGGGACTTCGCGAGCGGACGCAGGGCCGAGATCCCCAGAGACGTGTGCTCGATCGGTTCGAGGCTGCTTGCCTCCGCGTCGTGGCGGTAGTCGTACTCGCGGTAGCCGAGGAACGTGAAGTGGCCGTCGAGCCAGGTGAGCAGCTCGGCGGCGGCTTCGGCCTCGGAGGCGAGCTCCGGACGCGGCGGCTTGGCATGGAGTTCGGCGGCGATCGACTTCGCCTTCTCGGCCATCGCGGTGGCGTCCTGCGCGGCGGCGGCGACGTAGTCGAGGACGCTGCGCAGCTGATCCTCGAGGGCCGCGAAGTCCTCCTCGGGGAGACGGTCGATCTCGAGCCGGATCCACGACTGCTGTTCGGGGTGGTCGGCGTCCGCCTCGGCGGCGTCCTCGCTGATGACCGGCAGGCCTGCGGTGTCCGCGGAGACGGCGGGCGCCTCGGCGGGTGAGAGCACGGTGAGGTCGCCTCCGCGGCCGTCGACGGCGATGATCGGGTGGTGGACGAGGCGGATGGCACGCCCGCTCGCGGCGAGGTCGGAGACGATCGACGAGACGAGGTGCGGCATGTCGGGCAGCACCATGGCGATCACGGTGTGGTTGTCGAGGAACTCCGGTGAGTCGACCGACGGGTTGTAGATCCGAATGGCGGGAGTGGTGCCGTCATAGTCGATGCCGAGTGCGTAGTGGGTCGCTGCCGCCGCCGCGAGAGCCTCCGCCCCAGCCTCGGCGGTGCCCGGCTCGAACCGGGGGTAGTACGCTTCGATGAAATTCTCGGGGGCGCCCTGCCCCTTCTGCTTCCTCCACTCTCCAGCAATGTCCGAATATGAGACCTGAGACACCTTTACACCTCTACGATCAGCGCACAATTATTGTCGCCGGCTCGTCTGCGGGCCGGCATCCCCAACACTATGCCCAATCGGCGACAAAGGCACGCCGGTCAGCGTGCCGTGATGGGAGCCTGACCTGCTGGCAGACTGGGACCATGCGAACTCTCACACTCAGCCACGACTACACGATCGGACTCACCGATTTCCTCGCCCTCCTCGCCGATGCCGCGACGTGGGAGGCGCTCGGCTCGGAGGCGAGCACCAAGCGGGTCGATCCCGACACCGAGGTGACGGTGCGGACTGCGGTTCCGGCAGGGGAGCTGCCGCCGACGCTGGCCGCACAGCTGCCCTCGGGAGCGGAGCTCGTCGAGATCTACATGGTCCCCGGCGACGTCATCGGGGACGCGGCTGAGGTGAGGATGACCGCCCGGGCGGCCGGCGTGCCCGTCGAGATCGACGCCCTCATCTCCCTGACCGCGCAGGGCACGGGGACGGCGCTGACGATCCGGGCGGAGATCAGCTCCTCGGTTCCGCTCTTCGGTCCGATGATCGAGCAGGCCCTCGTCCCCATCCTCGAGGCCCGGCTCAGGGAGCGGCTCGAGCGGCTCGCCGAGCGCTGAGGCGCCCCGCCCGCAGCTGTGTGGGCTCAGCCGCGGGCGCCCAGGAGGTCGTCGAGTTCGCTGCGGTCGTACCAGAGGAGATCGGACTCGCCGAGGCGGTCCTCGGCTGACCCGATGTCACCGGCACTCAGTGCCTCGTCCCAGACCTCGGCCTCGTCGAGGTGGAAGCTCGCCACCGCATCCATGTCGACTCCCTCGAGGGTGAGGAGGTCGAAGCCCTCGGCGAGCGGCTGACGAGCCGCCGCGGCGGGCGCGTCGTAGGCGACGACGACGCGCGGCGATGGCGGCTGGGCGCCGAGTGCGTCGACGGCAGCCAGGGCGGCGGCGATGCCCATCGCGGCGAACTCGCGTTCCTCGATGTCGTCGGCGCGCAGCCCGGAGACCGTCGCATCCGGGGCGACGGCGATCGTCGCCGTGAGACCTGCGCCGAGTGCGGCCAGGGTCGTGGGAATGTAGCAGCGAACGGCCATGCCCCCATCCTAGGGTGTGCGCAGACGCTCGCGCCTGCGCACCCGCCTGCGGGCCGGCAGCAGGAGTGCGGCGGCCTCCCCGATCTCCCGGGAGAGCACCGACCGCGGATTCGCCTCGAGCAGCGTCCGCCCCGCCAGCAGGGCGGCGTCGACCGTCGCCCGGTCGTCGCTGAGGACGAAGTCGGGAGCCCGCCCGGCGAACCGTTCGAGTGCTTCGCTGATCCGCCGCTGGGCGGGCGCCCCGACCGCCGAGGCACGCACCTTCGTGATTCCGATCCGCATCCGCTCCCGCACCTCCTCGGCCCGGTCGGTGCCGAGGAGGCGCACGAGCTTCTGCAGACCGATGGGGTCTCCTGCGGCGAGGACGACGACGGTGTCGGCGGCCTCGAGGGCGGCCCGGGTCGCGCAGTGGCGGTCGTAGAAGGGATCGGCGAACTCGTCGTCGGGGTCGATCCGATCGGAGACGTCGACGATGACGAGGTCGTAGAGTCCCGCGAGGTCGGTGAGGACGGACCGGAGCACGGCACCGCGCACCTCCGGCCAGCGCTCGGGTCGCGTGAGTCCCGTGACGACGTGGAGGTCATCGCGGACGACGGCGTGCGGCACCGCTGCGACCTCGGTGGGCGGCGACTTCTCCGCGGTGAGTCGGCACAGGCTCGCCAGGTGGGAGGACTCCTCGGTCAGGCCCAGCGTCGTCGCCACCATCGCGCCCACCGTGTCGGCATCGACGATGACGCAGCGGTGCCCGCGTCGGGCCGCATGATCGCCGAGGTTGACGGCCGTGAGGGTGCGTCCGGGAGACGACCCGGTCCCCCACACGGTGACGATCCGACCGGCAGCCCGGGCCCGACCCGGCGGAGTCGTCGGCCGGGGAGGGACGATGGCGCTGCGGGTGACGTCGTCGAGCGCGCGGGCGACGGTGGCCTCATCGGCGGTCGCCGGCACGGAGGCGGTGATGCCGAGACGCCCGAGCGCTGCCGTGTCCGCGCCGACGCCGAGCACCTTCGTGCCCGTCGCAGCGATCTGGGCGACGACCTCCGCGTCGAGACCCGGGAAGTACTCCCCGACGATCGCGATGTCGGCGGCACCGGTGCGGCACAGGGCGAGGAGTTCGATCTCGTCGGCGGGTCGGGCGACGACGTCGACGTCGTCGAGGTCGCTGAGGAGTTCGAAGAGGATGAGGTCGAATTCGAAGTCGACGGCGAGGAGCACCTGGGTCATGGCGCTCCCACCGCTCCGGGCGCCCCGACCACGGAGAGGACGCTGCCGCCGTCGAGTGCGGCCAGCACCTGCGCCAGCGCCTCGGTGGGGACGAACACCTCGATCCGCGCCCCGTCGCCGACTCCGAAGCTGCCGACGTCTCGGGTGATGTGGGCGACCGGGGCCGCGCTGACGAGCTGTTCCGGTTCGGCCTCGGCCTCATCGAGCCCTGAGGAGTCGGGCTGTGCCCACACATCGACGAGGCTGCCGGTGTCGACGACGGAGGGCACCGAGCCGGGCACGTCGATCGCGACGATCCGACCCTCGAGTTCGGCCATCGGCGCCACCGCCGAGGCCGGGACGAGTTCGCCGGGGGCGATGACCGTGCGCACGCTCGTATCCGCAGGCAGCGCGGTCTCTGCTGAAAGGTACTTCTCCCCGACGTCGGCGAGGTTGACCTCGGCGACGACGAGGTCGTCGGCGCTCACCGCCTGACCGGGGACGAGTGCCGCCGCACTCGCCCAGACCCTGGTCGTCGCCGTCGCAGCCCCGACGAGGAGATAGGTCGCGACGATCGCCGCGATGACGAGGACGGCACCGACGAGCAGGCGCGCATCGGTCCAGCGGGGAGGGCGAAAGCGTCTCGAGAGCTCCATTGCATCTCCGATTCGGCAGAATTTTCCATGACAGGAACTGCTTGTGAGTGATAGTATCGAACACCAAACGAGGTCAAAGCAATGATTTCGGTAAAATCAGTCGTCGCGTGGAACTTGGGAGAACCCTCATGGTCATCGAAAACCGCTTCCTGCCGCTCACCGATGTGGCCGAGCTGCTCAATGTCTCGATCGCTCAGGCCCGTGCCCTCGTGCGCACCGGCGATCTCCGCGCCATCAAGGTCGGCGGCCGCGGGCAGTGGCGCGTCGAGAAGGCCGAGATCGAGGCCTACATCCAGCGGATGTACGAGAGGACCGAGCACGAGATCAAGGCCGGCCTCATCGACGACTGACCGTCGGTCGGCTCCGAGTGACCGTGCGGTCAGACGGCCCACCGGGCTCCGCCGCGCCTCTGCCGCACGCGCGTCGCGCAGACCGCTCGGCCGCCTGCTCATCGATCCCGTCCGCCGCGCGCTAGGCAAAGGGGTTCACCTTCGTCTGCACCGCCGCGATGCGTGCGAGCGGGACGATCCGCCCGGCGATCTCGGCGTAGTCGGCGGCGACCATCTCGAGGTGCCCGCGGACCGTTCCGCGGGAGGCCCTGAGTTCGATGGCGATCTCCTCGTGCATCGCCGCGAGCCGACGCAGAGCCGAGGCCATGCCGAGGCGCTCGAGGACGTCCTCATCCCGACGATGCCTGCGGGTGCCGACTCGGAGTTCGAACACGCCGGCCAGTGAGACGATCGTCGTCTCAGCGGCGGTGAGGACGATGATCCCCGCCCCGAGGGACGTCAGCCTCCCCGTGATCTCGCGGCTGTCGGTCGAGACCCGGATCTCGTGTCCGAGCGCTCCGCGCAGACGCTCGAGGAGCGTGCGCTCGGCGGCATGGGAGGCGAGCTCATCGGCGAGTTCGCCCCGACGGGCGTGACGCTGCTGCCATGCGTGCATGGCTTCGAGGTCGTCGAGGAAGGCATCGATGCGCTCATCCATACGGTGAAGCTTGCCCGAGGCGGTCGCACCGCGCAAGAGCCGACGACGAAACTACAGCGGAGTAGTTATCCCGGGACTGTTGACATCAAACTTCATCAAACGTCAATATAGTCGAACATCACCTATCAAGGATGTTCGACATGTTTCTTCTTGCGCTCTGTGCCATCACCTGGCTCGCTCTGCTCGGGTCGTCGGTGTCCCTGTGGGTCCTGCTCGAGCGGCCGCTCGGAGCGAGCGACCTCGTCATCCTCGTGCTCGTCACCACGGCCGCCGCTGCGTTCGCCCGGCTCGGCCTCATCTCCCTGCTCGGTCTCGCGCTGCGGATCCTCCCGCACGGCCGAGTGCGCTCGTGGGTCTCGGCGCTCGCACTGCGCTGGGCGCCGCGCCTGCTCGGATCGACCATCCTCGCCGCCGTCGCAGTCACCGGCACCGCGGTGACCGGCTCCGCTGCCGACCGGGTCCGTGATCCGAGCGCCGAGGCGGTGTCTGCGACCGCAGCCCTCGACCCCGACCGAGCACCCGATCCGGGGTGGCCGACGATCCCCGCGGACCCGCGGGATCCGGGATGGCCGACGACCGGCCCGGACGATGACGATCGCCTCGGCGATCCCCCACCCCCGACGGACCCACCCGACGGGCCCGAGGCCTCCGACGGCGACGGGACCGCTGACGATGCGGACGAGGCCGATGACCGCGATGGATCCGATTCCCCGCGCACGCACGTCGTCACTGCCGGTGAGAGCCTGTGGTCGATCGCGGGCGGGCTCATCGGGGCGGGCGACTCGCAGGCCGAACTCGTCGCTGACATCTACGCGGACAACCGGGAGGCGATCGGGCCCGACCCCGATCTCATCATGCCCGGACAGCGATTGGTCATCCGCTCATGACCGCCCCTCTCGTCCTCAGCCGTCCTCGCCGCGCCGCGCACAGGGCATCCGTCCCGCGACCGCCGACGACACCCGTCGAACCGATCGCCGACGACGCCGACCGCATCGCCGCAACGGCGACGTCGCTGGCCGTCGCCTGTCTCGAGATCTTCGCCGGAGTGCGGAGGAGCGAGTCGATCGGCCGCTGGGTCGATGCGGAACTGCTCGCGAAGATCGACCGGCGCGCGCGGCTGCGTGCGGAGATCGCCCCGGTCTCCACGGTCCGCGACCACGGCGCCGCACGCACACTGCAGGCGGAACGGGTGCGGGTCTGCCGCGTCCACGCGACCGTCGCCGAAGCGACGGTCATGGTCCGCACCCAGTCTCGGTTCCGGGCTGTCGCGGTCCGCCTCGAGCTCATCGCGAACCGGTGGACGATGACGGCTCTGGAGACGATGTGACGATCGCCCCGAGACGGCTCTCGGGGCGATCATCGGACTCAGCGCAGTCTCAGCGCTTGGCCTTCTTCTTCGCCCGGCGCTGCGCGCGGTTGGCCGGCTGCGGTGTTTCGTCGGAATCGGAGGAGTCCTCGGAGACCGCGGTGCCGCCGTCCTCGGAAGGCGCCGAGAGCTGCATCTTCGGGGTCGTGTGGCGCAGCTCCGCCGCATCGACCTCGACCTCGTCGTCCTCCCCGCCGCTGCCTTCCTGGCGGTTGACGGTCACCTGCAGGGTGTCGGTGAGGCGGACGACGTCCTCCTTGATCCCGTCCTGCATGGTCGTGAACATCTCGAAGCCCTCGCGCTGGTATTCGACGAGGGGATCGCGCTGGGCCATCGCCCGCAGCCCGATGCCGTTCTTGAGGTAGTCCATCTCGTAGAGGTGCTCGCGCCAGCGACGGTCGATGACCGAGAGGACGACGCGGCGCTCGAGTTCACGGGTCGCCTCCTCGCCGAGCTCCTCCTCCCGCTGGGCGTAGAAGACCTCGATGTCGGACTGGATCTCCGCATTCAGGCGGTTCTTCGTGAGGTTGCCCAGTCCTCCGACCTCCTCGGCGAGGTCCTCCTCGGTGATCGAGGGGGTGTAGATCTTGCCGAGGGCCTCGAAGAGCTCGTCGACCTTCCACTCCTCGACGGGTCCGGTCGTCGCCGCCTGGACGTAGGCGTCGATGACCTGCTCGCGGAAGCTCGCGACCTGGTCGGCGAGATCCTCACCGTCGAGCACCTTCCGCCGCTCGTCGTAGATGACGGTGCGCTGCCGGTTGAGGACGTCGTCGTACTTGAGCACGTTCTTGCGCTGTTCGGCGTTGCGCTGCTCGATCTGCGTCTGGGCCGAGAGGATGGCGCGGGTGACCATCTTCGATTCGAGCGGAACGTCATCGGGGACATTGGCCGTGGCCATGATCCGCTCCGCCGCTCCCGAACCGAACAGGCGCATGAGGTCGTCGGTGAGCGAGAGGTAGAACCGGCTCTCGCCCGGATCCCCCTGGCGTCCCGAACGGCCGCGCAGCTGGTTGTCGATGCGCCGCGACTCGTGGCGTTCGGTGCCGAGGACGTAGAGTCCGCCGAGTTCGACGACCTCTGCGGCCTCCGCCTCGACCTTCTCCTCCGCCTCGGCGAGGACCTCCTGCCACTGCGCCTCGTACTCCTCGGCGTCGTCGACGGGGTCGAGCCCGCGCTTCTCCATCTCGGACACGGCGATGAACTCGGCGTTGCCGCCGAGCATGATGTCGGTGCCGCGGCCAGCCATGTTCGTCGCCACAGTGACCGCGCCCTTCCGGCCGGCCAGCGCGACGATCGCCGCCTCACGCGCGTGGTTCTTGGCGTTGAGGACCTCGTGGCGCACCCCGCGCTTGGCGAGGTGCTTCGAGAGGTACTCGCTCTTCTCGACGCTCGTCGTGCCCACGAGCACCGGCTGACCGGTCTCATGGCGTTGGACGATGTCGTCGACGACGGCGTCGAACTTCGCGACTTCGTTCTTGTAGACGAAGTCCGGCTGGTCGACGCGCTGCATCGGCTTGTTCGTCGGGATGGGGACGACGCCGAGCTTGTAGGTCGACATGAACTCCGCGGCCTCGGTCTCGGCGGTGCCGGTCATGCCCGAGAGCTTGTCGTAGAGCCGGAAGTAGTTCTGCAGCGTGATCGTCGCCAGGGTCTGGTTCTCGGCCTGGACCTTGACCTTCTCCTTGGCCTCGATCGCCTGGTGCAGGCCCTCGTTGTAGCGCCGCCCCTTGAGCACACGTCCGGTGTGCTCGTCGACGATGAGGACCTCGCCGTCGAGGAGGACGTAGTCCTTGTCCTTCTTGAACAGCTCCTTGGCGCGGATGGCGTTGTTGAGGAAGCTGATGAGCGGAGTGTTCTCCGCGTCGTAGAGGTTGCCGATGCCGAGGTAGTCCTCGACGCGCTCGATGCCGGGTTCGAGGACGCCGACGGTGCGCTTCTTCTCGTCGACCTCGTAGTCCCGGTCGGCCTTGAGGCGGCCGACGACCTTGGCGAACTCCTCATACCATCGGTTCGCGTCGCCCTCGGCGGGGCCGGAGATGATGAGCGGGGTGCGGGCCTCGTCGATGAGGATCGAGTCGACCTCATCGACGATGGCGAAGGAATGGCCGCGCTGGACGAGCTCCTCGGCCGACCACGCCATGTTGTCGCGGAGGTAATCGAAGCCGAACTCGTTGTTCGTGCCGTAGGTGATGTCCGCGGCGTACTGCTTCCGTCGCTCGTCGGCGGGCATGTTCGCCTGGATGCAGCCCGTCTCCATCCCGAGGAAGCGGAAGACGCGGCCCATGAGCTCCGACTGGTAGGTCGCGAGGTAGTCGTTGACGGTGATGA
The DNA here is from genome assembly GCF_050562175.1 of Brevibacterium sp. K72. Classification (NCBI taxonomy): domain Bacteria; kingdom Bacillati; phylum Actinomycetota; class Actinomycetes; order Micrococcales; family Brevibacteriaceae; genus Brevibacterium; species Brevibacterium sp. K72. The sequence continues at coordinate 2,424,406 of NZ_CP191582.1, read as the reverse complement.
TGTGGACGCCGCCGCCGGTGAGCGCGTTGAGGTAGGCGGGGGCCGTGGCCACGAGCGTTTTGCCCTCACCGGTCTTCATCTCGGCGATGTTGCCGAGGTGGAGTGCGGCTCCGCCCATGAGCTGGACGTCGAAGTGCCGCATGCCCAGTGTCCGGCCCGAGGCCTCGCGCACCGCGGCGAAGGCCTCCGGCAGCAGCGAGTCGAGTGATTCGCCGTCCTCAACGCGCTTGCGGAAGCGGTCGGTCTCCTCGCGCAGCTCGGCGTCGGACATCTCGCCGAACTCGTCGGACAGCGCATTGATCGCGTCCGTGTACCGGCGGAGCTTCTTGAGCGTGCGGCCCTCACCGGTGCGCAGAAGCTTCTCGAGGATATTAGCCACTTCTCTCCTAAACGGCGCTGGACGCCTGACGACAACTCGAACGACTGTATAGTCCCTAGCTTAATGGCACGTGAGTGCCCGCCACATCCAGTGCGTCCGCCCCGAGCCACCTCCCCATCGCCGAAAGCTCCGCCACGAGCTCGTCGCAGTGCTCCTCGCCGGGCTCCCAGGTCACCCGGTGGGCGCGGAGGACCCCGGCCGCCCGATCGCGGTGGAGGTCGACGCGTCCGACGAGTCGATCGCCGAGGAGGAAGGGCAGGACGTAGTATCCGTGGACCCGCTTCGCGGCCGGGGTGTAGATCTCGATCCGGTAGTGGAAGCCGAAGAGCCATTCGATGCGCCGTCGGTAGAAGACGAGGGGGTCGAAGGGGGCGAGCAGCGCCCGCGCCGCGACGGTGCGCGGAGTCCTCGCCGCGTGCCACTTGAGCGCCGGAGTGCCCTCGACGTCGACCTCGACGAGCTCCCCCGTGGCGAGGAGGACCTCGATGGCCGCATCGGTCGGGGCCTGCAGCTGGCGGAAGTAGTCGGCCAGACAGTCGGGTCGGGCGACCCCGAGGGCGCGGGCGGCGATCCGGGTGAGCGCGAGGACGTCGTTGTCCTTGCCCGAGATCCCCCGTCGGCGCGCCGCGTCCGATGTGCGCAGACCGAGCTCGGGGTCGGCGTCCGTGCCGTAGGACAGCGGAGTCTCCCCGAGCAGGGGGCTGACGTCGCGGGGCAGGGCGTAGAGGCGTTCGAAGTGGTCGTTGCGTCCGGCCGCGCTCACTGCTCCCGCCGCGAACAGGGCCTCGAGCGCCATCTTCACCTGACTCGGATTCCAGCCCCAGTGGCCGCGGTGGCGTTCGGGGATCTCGTGGTCGACGAGCTCGGCGGCGGTGCGCGCGGTCTGCGGACCCGCTGCCAGTGCGTCGAGGAGTGCTGACTGCAGGCGGCGGAACTCCTCTCCGGTCTGCGGGTCGCGCTGCCCGTAGTCGTTGCGCCACCATTCGGCGCGGCTGCGGTCGAAGTGCCGCCAGGTCTCCGGGGGGGGGGGGGGGGACGAACGCCGCGGCGTGCGCCCAATACTCCACGCCCATCCGCGGCGCACGGTAGAGCAGACGGTCGAGACGGGCGCGCTCGTAGGGTCCGAGCCGGGAGCAGAAGGGAAGGTAGTGGGAGCGCACGACCCGGGCGACGGAGTCGATCTGCGCCAGCCCCATCCGGGCGAACGTCGCCTTGAGATGACGAGCGGTGACCTGCTCCGGTCGCGGGCGGTCGAGGCCGGTGGCGGCGATCGCGGTCCTCCGCGCCGCTGCGAGAGACATTCGCTGCATGGGCCCACCCTAGGCCACGGCACCGACACGGCGGTCTCGGCACTCTTGTGAGCGCGCCGGTCCGGCGGGCATCGAGAGCCGGGGACGAGCGATGACCGAACGGCTGAGGCGGATCGGCCGAACGGCCGAGGTGGGAGGGCTTCCTGCCGGGAAGGATGGGAGACCCAAGCGGACAACTGCACAGAACAGGACATCACCATGAAGAAGGTCGTCATCGCCCTCACGCCACCCTCTCCGTCTTCGCCGTCGGCATCGGCGCGCTCTTCCTCTGGGAGTACCGGTCGAAGGCCCAGCTCGAGGCACAGGTCGAGGACTACCTCGGCGCCTGCGATCTCTCCCCGACGGCGATGGACGTCCGCGGCCGCCCCTACATCCTCTCCGCGATGTCGGACCGGGCGGAGCTCACCTACGTCGACATCGCCCCGCAGCCGGGCATGACGAAGGACCAGCTGCTCATCCAGGAGCTCAAGGACGGCAGCGCCGAGCGCGTCCGCCGCTTCGTCACCTTCGCCTACCCCTCGCAGGATGCCGCCCCGATCACCGAATCGGACGGGTCCTTCTCGGATCGCGCGCGCATCGACGGCACCCCGGTGACGTTCTCGGGAACCGCCGCCGACGGCACGCTCACGGTCTTCGCCGACGGCCGACCCATGGGTGAGCTCAGGCTCCCGCGCGACGTCGCACTCCGGGGCGTGTTCGCCAACGAGGCCGGGGTCGCCGCCGAGCTCGAATACGCCGCGAACCTCTGCGGATGAGTCAGCCGCGGCGACTAGACTGGGACGCGATGAAGACCGTCCTGCCCTGGCTGTGGATCGCGCCGCTGCCGCTCACCCTCCTCCTCGATGTCACATCGGACGGAGGCTGGCCGATCCTCGTCGGCAACCTCGTCGCCGTCACGGTCGCGCTGCCCGCGCTCTGGCTCGGGCAGCGCGCCGCCGCACCGCGTCCCGCCTTCCTCCGCCTCGCTGCCGCAGCACTCATCGTCGCAGCCGGCGTCGTCGCCGTCTCCCAGCTGCTCAGCCTCACAGTGCTCTGGCTCTCGCTCGTCGCCCTCGCACACCTCTCCCGCCGCTTCACCGACCCGCTGTCGGTGGGCCTCCTCACCGTCCTCGCCCTCACCGCGGTCGTCGTTCCCGGTCTCATCCCCGGCGACGGCCTCACCTTCGCCTTCGGTGCCTCGACGCTCGTCGTCGCGGCACTGGCTCTGGGTCTGCTCATGCGGATGTTCGACCGTTCCCTCCATCAGCGCCAGGCCACCGCCGCCGAGGCGGAGCGCCGTCGCATGGCCACCGACCTCCACGACCTCGTCGCCCACGAGGTCACCGGGATCGTCGTCCTCGCCCAGGCCGCCTCGCGCGCAGAGGATCCGTCCGTGCTGCGGGCAGCGCTCGGGCGCATCGAGGAATCGGGGTCGCGTGCCCTCGAGGAGATCCGCTCCCTCGTCGCCTCCCCGGCCGGCACCGCCGCCGCGGCACCGACGGCACCGACCGCGCCGACCGCTGCGGGACCCGAGGCGCTCGAGCGGCGCCTCGAGGAGTTCGGCGCCAGCGACGACGCCTCGACGCAGAGCGGCATCGACCTCCCAGAGCCCGTGCCGACCGCCGTGTGGGCGACGCTCGACCGCGTCCTCGTCGAGGCTCTGACGAACGTCCGTCGGCACGCGGGCCCGGGGGCGCACGTGTCCATGACGATCGCGAGCTCTCCCGACGCCGTCGCCCTCACCGTTGAGAGCACCGGAGGCCTCGGCGGCATCGGCCGCGGCGGCGGGACCGGTCTGCACGGTCTGCGGACCCGGGTCGAGGACCTCGGCGGGGACTTCGCTGCCGGCCTGATCGACGGTTCCTGGCGGCTGCGCGCCCGACTCCCGCTCGCCGCAGCCCCTCCGTCCGGCGGCACCCTCTCGCCCGGCGACGCCCCGTCGCCCGGCGGCGCCCCGTCCGCACATGCCCGCCCCCACACCCCCGAGAGCGGAGACCGCCCATGATCAGAGTCCTCGTCGTCGACGACCAGGAGATGGTGCGGATGGGCTTCACGCTCATCCTCGACGCCGATCCTGAGATGACCGTCGTCGGCCAGGCCGCCGACGGGGTCGAGGCGATCGGTCTGGCGAAGTCCGAGGATCCCGATGTCATCCTCCTCGACATCCGCATGCCCCGCCTCGACGGACTCGCAGCCCTCCCCCGGCTCACCCCGCTGGCGAAGGTCATCATGGTGACGACCTTCGACGACGAGGACTACGTCGACTCCGCACTCGCCGGCGGAGCCAGCGGCTTCCTCCTCAAGGACGCCGGCCCCGACCTGCTGCTCGCCGGGGTCCGTGCCGCGGCCGCCGGCGACGCCCTCATCTCCCCCTCGCTCACCCTCGACCTGCTCAGCCGTCGCACGGGGTCGGCCCCTGCCCACGACGACCGGGTCGCGCGGCTGAGCGACCGCGAGGCCGAGGTCGCCCGCCTCGTCGCGACCGGACGGACGAATCAGGAGATCGGGGCCGAGCTCTTCATCTCCCTGGGCACCGTCAAGACGCATCTGGCGAACATCCAGGCGCAGCTGGGGGCGCGCAACCGGGTCGAGGTCGCCGCTGCGATGTGGGAGTCGGGAGCGATGAATCAGCCGAACGGCTGAGTGCCTCCGGCCACGCGGCCGATCGAATCCGCCTCGGCGCCGACGAGGATGGATCCCATGAACTCAGAACCGATGACACTCTCATCCCACGACGTCACTGCCGCCCCGACGCGGCGCCCCCGCCGCATCGCCGCCCTCGATGTCCTGCGCGGCTTCGCCCTGTGCGGGATCATCCTCGTCAACCTGCCGCCGCTCTTCGGGCTCAGCTCCGTCACCGCCGAGGGCGAGGTCCTCCCCCTCTACGCACTCAGTCAGGACCTCGTCCAGAACCGCTTCTTCCCGATCTTCTCGTTCCTCTTCGGCATCGGCTTCGGCATCATGTGGCTCTCGGCCAGCCGTCGCAGCCCCCGCCCTCGCCTCGCGCTGCTGCGCCGATTCCTCTTCCTCGGCGTCCTCGGCGCCCTCCACATGCTCCTGCAGCCCGGCGAAGCGCTCCTGCCCTATGCGATCGCCGCGCTCGTCGTCCTCCTGCCCTCGACGTGGATCCCCTCCCGCCTGCTCGCGCCGGTGACGGCCTCCGTCGGTGCGCTCCTCCTTCTCGCCGGCGTCGCGACCGGCGGCGGTATGGCCATCATCCCGGGACTCTTCCTCGTCGGCTTCGCCACCGGCTGCACCGACCTCGTCCGCCGCAGCCTGGCGCGCCCCGGTCTCCTCGCCCTCACCGGGGGCCTGGCCGCCGCCGTCACGGTCGCAGGCTTCCTCCTCACGGACTTCCAGACCCGGCAGATCGACCAGTGGATCAACGCCTCACTCGGCATGACGATGGCTCTGAGCTTCGTCACCGGCATCATGCTCCTCATGCGCACCCCCGCCGAGGCGGTGCTCACCCCCGTGCTCGCCCCGCTGGGTCGGATGGCGCTGAGCAACTACATCGGCGCAACCCTCCTCCTCGTCGGCGTCCGCTTCCTCGTCCCCGACCTCGCCGCGTTCGACGACCAGGGCGGCTACCTCGCCGGACTCGTCGTCTGCGCCGGGATCCTCGCCCTCCAGATCGTCGTCTCCGCGCTGTGGCTGCGCGTCTTCTCGCAGGGCCCGCTCGAGCGCCTCTGGCGCCTCGTCACGTGGGGTCGCGGCAGGACCGAGAGCGCTCCCGCGTCCGCGCACTGACAACCGAAGGGCGGCCATCCCCGTGGGGACGGCCGCCCTGTCCGTGCGCCGACTCGCAGTCGGTGCCGGCGCGCCCGAGCGCGCAGGCTCGACGTCTCAGTCCGTCAGCGCCTCTTCCGGGGCGAGCTCCTCATCGAGGGCGATGACGCCGTAGCTCCAGCCCTTGCGGCGGTAGACGACCGAGGGCTTCTGCGAGGCCTCGTCGATGAAGAGGTAGAAGTCGTGTCCGACGAGCTCCATCCGGTTGAGCGCCTCCTCGATGCCGATCGGGGCGGCAGCGAACGACTTCTCACGAAGGACGACCGGGGAGTCGCCCTCGGCCTTGATCCGTCCGTTCGTCCGATCGGGGCCTGCGGCCGCGTCGGTCTCGGCGGACTCCGTCCCACCGTCTGTGGGGACGATCGGGTCGGCCACGGGCATCTTCGCGAGCGCCTCAGCGGTCGACTCCTTGCGGTGATGGCCGGCACGGGACACCTTGTTCCGGTCTCTGGCCCGTCGGAGTCGTTCGACGAGCTTCGCCCAGGCGAGGTCGAGGGCGGCGTACTTGTCACTGGCCATCGCCTCGGCGCGGATCACCGGACCCTTCGCCACGACGGTGAGCTCGACCCGCTCACTCGTCTCCGGCTGCCGCGTGTTCTTGTCGTGAGCGACGTGGACCTCGACACGCTGCGCCCTCGGTGCGAGCTGCTCGACCTTGGCGATCTTGTCTTCGATGTGCGCGCGAAAGCTGTCGGAGATGGTCAGTTGGCGTCCGGTGACAACAATGTCCATGATGGGTCCTTAGCGACTCGTTCTTCGGAGGAATCCGATCCCATTCCCTTGGATGGGTAAACACCGTTATACAGTAAAGGGAGAGACAAATCGAGTGCCCCCACGGCCGAGCCCGATGACCGCGGCTGCAGTGGGCCTGACCTGCACCGATGTCAAGACGCGTGTGCTTTCGGCCAAGGTTGCGCCGGTGGTCGAGAAATCGTCGACGAGCAGCGTCGTCGGCATTTCCCGGCCGATCTCGGCGGCGTAGTCGGGAATGAGGAATTGCGACTGCCGGGCATTCTCCGCCCGGGCGTGGGCGCCGAGTCCGACCTGATCGTGTCGTCGCCTCGCGACGAGGACGTCGGCGACGACGAGCGAGAGCTCCGGTGAGAGCGCTGCCGCGCGGCGCGCGAGGACTGCGGTGTGCGACCCGCCGCGACGCCGCTTCGCCTGCTCCGAGCTCGGGGCGGGCACGACGCGCACCGGGCCGCCGGAGTGGCCGACGAGGTCGAGGGCCGCGACGATCGAACGGGCGAGGCCGAGCGCGAGGGGGTCGAGGATGTCGCGCCGCCCATTGTCCTTGAAATTGACCACCATGTGGGACAGGCGCGAATTGTATTCCGAGACCCCGACGACGGGCAACGTGGCGTACCGCGTCTCCATCGCCCGCGGGATCCCGCCGAGGAGCTGGAGGCACGTCGTGCACAGCGAGACGGTCTCCCGCCCGCATCCCGCGCAGCGCCGCGGCAGGAAGAGTTCGGAGAGCTCGCTGAGCAGACCCATGTCCGTCCTCAGCCGGGGTAGGCGGGATCCTTGGCGGTGACGTCGATGAGCTTCTGCCACGCGTTGGAGTTGTACGAGTAGATCTCCCCCGCGCTGCTCGTGACGAGGATCGATCGACCGTCCTCTCCGGCGGCGATGCGGTCCCCGCCGCCGGGCAGCTGTCCGAGCTGCTCGGGTGGTCCGGAGACGCCGACGCGGTAGGGCTGGACGGTCTCCCCCGGCAGCTGGGCGAGTGCGGCGAGCGAGGTCGAGCCCGCCCAGGAGATGTCCCTGATCTCCGTGAAGTACGAGCCGACCTGGAGCGGGGCGTCGGCGAGCGCGGACGACGGGTTGCCCGCCCGGTCGCGGGGAATGCCGACGACGTCGATGCGCGCGGGCTCGCTGCCCTGCCGGCTGAGCACCGCGAGCCGTGTGCCGTCGCGGGAGACCTCGAGGTCGAGCAGGTCCCGACCGGAGAGGAAGTCCGCGGACACCCGGTAGACCTCGTCGTCGCGGCCGACGGCGATGATCTCGCCCTTGTTCTTCCGCTCCCCCGTCCAGATCGTGTTGAAGCGGTCGATGCTCGGGCCCTCGAGCGACTCACCGCTGAGCACGGTGCGCGCTTCGGACGAATCGGCTTTGAGACGGCGGAGGTTCTTCCCGCCCTCGGAGAGGTAGGAGTAGATCGAGTCGTCGAAGGACACGGCCGGGTCGCTCGCCTCGGCGCCCTTGAGGTCCGGACTGTTCTCCACCCTCGCCACGGTCGTGCCCGAGATCCGGGAGATCCGGTTCTCGGCGATGACGACCGGCGGTCCGTCGACCTGGACCGAGGAGTCGGTCTTCGGCTGCAGGCTCTCCGAGACGACCTGACCGCCGATGCTCAGCTCGACGCTCGAGATCGAGGGGATCGCTTTGAGGGTGGAGGAGATCTGCTGGCGGATGAGCCCCTTCTCCCTGTCCGTCGGTGCCGGGGTGAGGTTGCCGAGCGAGACTCGGGCGACTCCGCTCTCGATGGTCACGACGTTCGAGTCGGCGAGCTTCGCCCCGTCGGGAGCCGCTGTGACGACGGCGCCGGCGAGGTAGGGGGCGGGACCGGCGAGGAGTTCGTTGATGATCGCCGTCGGCGTCGACGAGGAGCGGAGGAACCACCGCGAGTCGGGCACGAGATAGGAGAAGTCGGAGGTGAAGAACTCGAGCGAGTAGTTGAGGAAGATCGTGCGGAACGTCGTGCGGGAGACGAGGAGTCCGTTGGGCGCCGAGGAGATCCGCCACTCCCCGTTCTCCTGCCGGAGGGAGAACTCGAGGTTCGACCGCGTGTTCGGCGTCGCCGAGGAGAAGACCCCTGAGGAATCGACGATGCCGACGACGGGGGCGGACATCGTCAGCGTCTTCTGATCCGAGGTCACCTCGTAGTTGAGGGAGTCGATGTCCGTGTCGCCGGGGAGCACGGAGACGGAGGCGAGCGGATTCCACTCCTGGGCCTCGGCCTCGGTGAGGAACGACTTCGCGACGGCGAAGTTGTTGCCGGTTCCGGCACCCGCGGCGAGGAAGCCGCGGACGATCTCACCGACGCTGTCGCCGGGTTTCGGCCCGTCGGGGATGCGCGCGCTGTCGGCGCCGGGGTCGTTCGATCGGGCCTCGAGGTGCCCGACGGGTGAGCTCGTCGGGATCGACGAGCACGCCGAGAGCACGAGCCCGAGCAGCACAGCGAGGACGATGGCGGCGAGTCGCCGCAGGTGTCCGGTCGTCGTCATGGGCGTCCCTCCTGTGTCTCCGCGGGCGGTTCCTCGACCGTGCCGGTCGCTGCCGTCGCCGGCTGCTGTGCCGCCGCGTGCCGTGCCCCCGACTGCTCCGGGGCGGTTGCGGCGGCAGCGGGCGCTGCCTGCGCGGTGCGACCGCCCGACCTCTCCGGCGCAGCGTCCGCGTCGGGTTCGGTCTCGACGACGATCGGGATCGATCCGGTCTGGATCCGCACCGAACCGTCGGATGACAGCGGCCCGGCGACGAGCGCGGCACCGCGGATCTGGGCGTCGCGCGGCGGCAGAGGCAGCGGCGAGGAGGTGATCTCCTGGTCCGGTCGCCGGGGGATCGTCAGCCGGAAGCACGACCCCTCCCCCGGGTTGCCCCACACCTGGAGCCAGCCGTTGTGGAGGTGCGCGTCCTCGAGCGAGATCGCCAGGCCGAGGCCCGAACCGCCCAGGGTCCGCTTGCGCGCGGGGTCGGCCCGCCAGAACCGGTCGAAGACGTGCTCGACCTGCTCCTCGTTCATGCCCACGCCGTGGTCGCGCACGCTCACCGCCACCGCCTCGGCGTTCGAGGCGACGTAGACGTCGATCGGCTTGCCCTCGCCGTGCTCGATGGCGTTGACGACGAGGTTGCGGATGATCCGGGTGATGCGCACGCGGTCGATCTCGGCCATCACCGGCGACGAGGGGGCGTGGACGACGATGTGCGTCGACATCTGGTCGGCGACCATCGAGACGTTCTCGATGACCGAGGTGACGATCGCGCAGACGTCGACGGGTTTGGCGACGAGGGCGGCGGCGCCGGCATCGTAGCGGGAGATCTCGAGCAGGTCCGAGAGCAGGCTGTCGAAGCGCTCGGCCTGCGAGTTGAGCAGCTCGGCGCTGCGGGCGGTGACCGGGTCGAGGTCGTCGCGGGCATCGTAGATGAGGTCCGCGGCCGCGCGGATCGTCGCGAGCGGCGTGCGCAGCTCGTGGGAGACGTCGGAGACGAACTGCCGCTGAAGCACGGACAGCCGTTCCATCTGCTGGATCTGGTGCTGGAGGGTGTCGGCCATGTCGTTGAAGCTCTCCCCGAGCACGGCGATCTCGTCGTTGCCGTGGACGGGCATCCGCTCGTCGAGGTCGCCGTCGGCGATGAGCCTGGCCACCTCGGCGCCGGTGCGCACGGGGGTGACGACGAGCCGGGTGACGATCCACGCGACCGCGCCGACGAGGACGACGAGGACGAGGGCGGCGACGAGCATCGAGCGCTGGACGAAGTCGAGCGTGTTCTGCTGCTCGCGGAGGTCGCCCAGGTAGTAGAGCTGGAACTGCCCCGCACCGGGGATCGTCAGCTCCTGGGTGATGAGCAGGCCCGGTCCCGCATCGCCGGGCAGACTCACCGACTGGTAGAGCATGTCATCGGTAGGGGCCTGTCCGATGGCCGCCTGGAGATCGTCGCTGACGGGCATCGCCGACACGGAGCCTGCGGAGGAGTCCATGCCCGCGCTGATCGTCGAGAACGCGGAGTTCGGGTCCTTCGGCTCGAGCGAGAGCGCGTAGACGGACCCGGTCGACCGGTTGTAGATCGACGACAGCTGCGCTGAGAGGTTCTCCTGGGTGATCGCCTGCCCGTCGGCGGGGGCGACGCTGCGCAGCTCGGAGACGATGTTCGACGCCTGCCCGGAGAGCGAGTCGAGTCGGGTGTCGAAGAGTCCGCGGGAGATCTGCTGGGACATGTACGTCCCGACGCCGAAGATCGCCACCGAGGTGAGGATGATGGTGAGGACGACGATGCGGACCTGGAGGGAATAGCTGAAGGACCTGCGGACGAACTCCCAGAACGTCTTCAGACTCTCAGCGGTGGTGCGGAGGGCTCCGCGCACGGCGGAGGAGGGTTTCACGCGGCTCGGCCTGCCTTGTATCCGACGCCGCGCACCGTGACGATGATGTCCGGCTTCTCCGGGTCACGTTCGATCTTCGAGCGCAGACGCTGCACGTGGACGTTGACGAGGCGGGTGTCCGCCGCGTGCCGGTATCCCCAGACCTCCTCGAGCAGGGTCTCCCGGGAGAACACCTGCCACGGCTTGCGAGCGAGCGCGACGAGGAGGTCGAACTCGAGCGGGGTGAGCGAGATCGGCGCCCCGCCCTTGGTCACGGTGTGGCCGGCGACGTCGACGACGACATCGCCGACGGTGAGCAGTTCGGGGGCCTGGGGTTCGGAGATCCGCAGGCGCGCGCGCACGCGTGCGATGAGCTCCTTGGGCTTGAACGGCTTGGGCACGTAGTCGTCGGCACCGGATTCGAGTCCGAGGACGACGTCGACGGTGTCGGACTTCGCGGTGAGCATGATGATGGGGACGGACGAGACCTCGCGGATCTCACGGCACACTTCGAGTCCGTCCTTGCCCGGGAGCATGAGGTCGAGGAGGACGAGATCGGGTCCCACCTTCTGGAACTCGTCGAAGGCCTGGTCGCCGGTCGCGCAGAAGAAGGGCTCGAAGCCCTCGCTCTTGAGCACGATTCCGATCATCTCGGCCAGGGCCGTGTCATCATCAACTACGAGGATACGCGCGTTCATACCCCTATTGTCGCCCAAAGTCCGGTGAAGTTTCGACCATGACACTCTCCCCCTGACTTCCATGGCAGGATTGAGGGTGATGGGACGCACGAACGCATGGACTTCGCAGGTCAACTGGCATACGGGCCGGTGGCAGACCCGCGGTCCCGCTCCCGGTCCGCAGCCGTGGTCACCGCCGCTGAGGCGAGGGATCCTCGCGAAGCGGCCCCTGACGTTCTTCGAGGTCCTCGACTCCGGCTTCCGCCTGCTCCGCTTCGCCCCCGGACCGGCGATCGGCGCCCCGCTCATCGTGCTCAGCCTCTGGACCCTCCTGCTCACCGCAGTCGGCACCGGTCTCGCCCTCACCTTCCTCCCCTTCCTCCGCGACCTCATGGGCAACGACGAGGCGCTCTCCGGGTTCTCCCTCCTCGCCCAGCTCGGGTCGTTCGTCTTCAGCCTCCTCAGCCTCGGCCTCGTCCACTTCCTCGCCGGGCTCACCGTCCCCGCCGCTGAGGCCTCCTTCGGGGCGAGGCGGATGGGGTTGGCCGAATCATGGCGGGCGCTGCGCGGCCGGCGGTGGCGTCTCGTCCTCGCCGCCGGACTCATCACCGGCATCGACCTCGGACTCCTCCTCGTCCTCCTCGTCCCCGCGACCCTGCTCAGCCTCGCCGAGGCGACCGTGCCCGCCGTCGTCGTCGGCGTCCTCTCCCTCCTCCTCTGGGTCTGCGCGGTCGTCTGGGTCAACCTCCGCCTCGCACTCGTCGGCACGGCCATCGGCGCCGAGGGGCTGCGCGTGCCCGCGGCCGTGGCCCGGTCATGGCGGCTCACCGGTCGCGGCCTCTGGCGCCTGCTCGGTCAGCTCGGTCTCGGCTACGTCCTCTCCAACCAGCTCATCCAGCTCATCCTCAGCCCGTTCCTCCTCGTCGTCACCACCCTCGCCGTCATCGGCCTCGCCGCCGCCGAGGGCGACGTCGCGGTGATGACCGCGATCGGCATCGTCGTCGGGGCAGTCGTGCTCGCCCTGACGACGATCTCCTCGGCTGTCCTCTTCGGCTACTTCTCGTGCCTCGTGTGCGCGTGCTACTTCGATGCCAGGATGCGCGGCGAGGGCTACGACCTCGTCCTCATCCGCGGTGAGGAGGAGCGCAGCGCATGAACACTGCCGCCGTCCTCGCCGCCGCCCCCGTCGACCGCGACACCGGGCGGAGGTGGCTCGAGGAGGAGCTGCGCCGCGACGAGTACTCCGCGACCGACCTCACCCCGCTCGAACGACTCGGCCGCTGGGTCGACGACATGCTCTCCGGGCTCGTCTCCGCCGCTCTTAGCGGGAACTCCCCGTGGCTCCTCCTCCTCGTCGTCCTCGCCCTCGCAGCGATCGTCGTCCTCATCGTCTGGCGGGTCCGGCGCCTCGGCCTGCGCCGGGTGCAGGTGCCCGTGAGCGCCTTCGACGCCGTCGTCGCCGCCCCGCAGCCGCAGCCGTGGCGACAGAGCGCGCAGGCCGCAGCGGACCGCGGGGACCTCCGCACCGCCGTCGCCGACCAGGCACGCGCGATCTTCGCCGTCCTTGCGCTGCGCGGCGTCGTCGACCTCGACGACGCGGCCACCGCGAGCGAACTCGCCCGCACCGCAGGCCGGGCCGTCCCCTCCCGTGCGGAGGACCTCGACCGGGTCGCCGAGGTCTTCAACGACCTCGTCTTCGGCGAGGAGTCGGCACCGCAGCGTTCGGACGACGAACTGCGCGCGCTCTTCGCACAGTTCGTCAGCCTCGACGCCGCTCTCTCCCGCCTCCCCGCGGGCCCACAGACGGGAGCGCTGCGATGAGCGCCTCCCTCGACGTCGCCGCCCGCGGCACCCACAACGCCCCCACCGTGGGTCTGCGGACCCGGATGCGCTCGGCCGGGGTGTGGATCGTCGGCGTCGCCGTCGTCCTCCTCACCGTCATCGTCACGATGCTCCTCGGCGACGACGGACAGCCAGCCGACCCCCTCCACTTCGATTCGACGCAGCGCGACGGCACGAAGGCGCTCATCGAGACGCTGCGCGACCACGGCACGCAGGTGAGCACGACAGAGGACGCCCAGGAGGCCCGGGAGGCCAGCGCCGTGCCGGGTACGACGCTGCTCATCCTCACCGGCGCCGAGGGACTCTCCCGGGGCGACGTCGACGGCCTCACCTCGGCGCTGGCCTCCCAGGGCAACCGGCTCGTTCTCGTCGACCCAGGCGTCGCGGTCGCACGCTTCACCGCGCGCCTCGCCGCCGACGCCGACTCCGACCCGCTCGCCCAGCCCGATGCGACCTCCCCGCCCGACTGCCCGCTGCCCGCGGCCCGTGCCGCCGGCGAGGTGAGCACCGGGCAGACCCGCTACGAGCCGGTCGACGGCGCCACCGTGTGCTATCCCTTCACCGGTCCGGGCGTCGACGAGCAGACGAGTCCTGCGGGTCAGCTCGTCGTCGACGACGGCGGCCGGTTCCCCGTCACTGTCCTCGGCAACCCCGCATGGGTGAGCAACGGGACGATCACCGAGGACGGCAACGCGGCGCTTGCCCTCTCGACGCTCTCGCAGACCGACCGCCTCGTCGTCTACTACCCGCGCCCGGACGCCTCCGGGGACGCTCCGCCGTCGACGCTCGACTACGTGCCGGACTGGTTCATCGCCGGCACCGTATGGATGCTGCCCTGCCTCATCGTCGTCCTCCTCGTCGCCGGCCGCCGCTTCGGCCCGCTCGCCGTCGAACGCCTCCCCGTCGTCGTCCCCGCCGTCGAGACCGTCCACGGTCGTGCCGCACTGGCCGAACGCAGCGGCGACCGCCTCGGCGCCCTCCACGCCCTGCGCACCGCCGCCCTGCTGCGCATCGCGCGCCGACTGGCACTGAGCTCGGAGGCCGGGCGGGAGGAGATCCTCGCCCGGATGAGCGCGACCACCGGACGCGACCCCACGCAGCTGAGAACGGTGTTCGTCACCGCGGTCCCTGCCGACGACCGCGAGCTCACCGCCCTCGTCGACCTCATCAGCACCATCGAAAGCGAGATCCCATGACCACAGGCCCTCACCCGCACGACCAGGCTCCCCCGGCACCCGCCCGGCCTCCGATGCCTCCCGCCGAGGCGACCCCGCGTTCCCCCGCCGGAGACGCAGCTCCCGGGCAGGGCGGCGACCCCGACCCGCTGCGGGCGGCCTTCGCCGCTGTGCGCGCGGAGATCGGGAAGGCCGTCGTCGGGCAGGACGATGCGGTCACCGGACTGCTCCTCGCGCTCCTGTGCCAGGGCCACGTCCTCCTCGAAGGTGTGCCCGGCGTCGCGAAGACCCTCCTCGTGCGCAGCTTCGCCACTGCTGTCGACCTCGACCACACCCGCATCCAGTTCACCCCCGACCTCATGCCCTCCGACGTCACCGGCTCCCTCGTCTGGGATGCCTCGGCGTCCGACTTCGAGTTCCGTCCCGGCCCAGTGTTCACCAACGTCCTCATCGCCGACGAGATCAACCGCACCCCGCCGAAGACGCAGTCGGCACTGCTCGAGGCGATGGAGGAGCACCAGGTCTCCGTCGGCGGGCGCTCCCGCAGCCTTCCCGAGCCGTTCCTCGTCGCCGCCACACAGAACCCGCTCGAGTACGAGGGCACGTACCCGCTGCCCGAAGCCCAGCTCGACCGGTTCCTCTTCAAGCTCGTCCTCACCCTGCCCGATCGCGACTTCGAGTACGAGATCCTCGACCGCCATGCCCGCGGCTTCGACGCCTCCCAGCTCACGGCCGCAGGGCTGAGGCCCGTCCTCGACGCCGCGATGATCGCCCGGGCCCGCTCGGCGATCGCCGGCGTCCACATCGCCCCGGAGATCATCTCCTACATCGTCGACCTCGCCCGGGCCACCCGGGAGGCGCCGTCGCTGGCCCTCGGCGTCTCCCCGCGCGGGGCGACGCGGATGCTCGCCGCCGCCCGGGCGTTCGCGTGGCTGGGCGGGCGCGACTACGTCACCCCCGACGATGTGAAGTTCCTCGTCCCGATGACGCTCGGCCACCGGGTCATCCTCCGTCCCGAGGCGCAGATGGACGGCCTGAGCGTCTCCCACGTCCTCGACTCGATCGTCGCGACGACCGATGTGCCCCGCTGAATGACCCCGCGCCTGCTCCTCCTCACGGTCTCAGGGATCGTCCCGGTCATGCTCGCCCCCGGCTGGCAGAGCCTGGCGATCACCGCCGGTGTCATCGTCGTCCTCGCCGTCATCGACCGGTTCGCAGCGCCCTCGCCGGCGCTCGTGCGCCTGCAGCGGACCCCGGGTCCGATGGTCCGCCTCGGCGACGACACCCGGTCGACGCTCACCCTCGTCAACGACTCCGATCGGCCGATCCGGCTGCGCGTGCGCGATGCGTGGCCCCCGAGTGCGGGTGCGCACGAGACGAGGACCCGCCTCACCCTGCCCCCGCACGGGACCCGTGAGATCACCACGGTGCTCTCGCCGAGGCGGCGCGGGGCTCTGGCAGCCGACCGGGTCACCCTGCGCACGACGAGCGTCCTCGGGCTCATCGCCCGGCAGAGGAGCGTCGACGTCCCGGCGACGGTCCGCGTCCTCCCGCCCTTCGTCTCCCGCCGGGAGCTGCCCTCGAAGCAGCAGAAGCTGCGCGAGCTCGACGGCCGCTCGGCGGTGATGATCCGCGGCATGGGCACCGAGTTCGATTCGCTGCGCGACTACGTCGACGGCGACGACGTCCGCTCGATCGACTGGCGGGCCAGCGCCCGCGCCCAGGACCTCGTCGTCAAGACGTGGCGACCCGAGCGCGATCGCCGCGTCGTCATCGTCGTCGACTCCTCGCGGCTCGCGGCCAGGCGCAGTGGAGAGGGCACGGTCTTCGACGCCGCCCTCGAATCGGCCCTGCTGCTCACGGCGCTTGCCGCCGGGGCCGGTGATCGCGTCGACGTCATCGTCGTCGACGCTCGGGTGCGGGCCACAGCGTCGAGCCACCGCGCCCACGATCCCGTCCACGACCTCTCCGTGGCGCTCACCCCCGTCGACCCTGAGCTCTATGACGCCGACTGGGAGCAGATCGCCTCGGCCGTGCTCTCATCGACCCGGCAGCGTGCGCTCGTCGTCCTCGTCACCGCCCTCGACGAGGCGACCGTGGCCGAGGAGATCCTGCCCGTGCTGCCCGCCCTCATGGCCCGGCACCGGGTCGTCGTCGCCGCCGTGAGCGATCCCGAGCTCGACGATCTCAGCGCCCGTCGCGGCGATGCGAGCGAGGTCTACACCGCCGCGGCCGCCGCCACCGAGATCCTCACCGTCCGGGCTGTGCGCTCGCGACTGCGCGGCCTCGGCGTCGACTCCGTGGCCGCGGTCCCCGACGATCTCCCCGGGGCCCTGGCCGACCTCTACATCCGGCTGAAGACGAGCGGGAGGCTCTGAGCTCAGCGGTCGGTCGCGACGATCTGGTAACCGGCTTCGTGGGCGTCGAGGTCGGCCGACAGCTGTGCGCGGGAGGACCGCCTGCCGAGGACGGCAGCGTAGACGACGACGGCGGCCGTGTAGGCGATGCCGATGGCGATCTTGACCAGCGGTGGGAGCGGGTTCGGGGTGACGAAGCCCTCGATGAGGCCGGAGAGGAAGAGCATGATGACGAGTCCGCCGGCGACGACGAGCAGGGAGCGGGCCTCGGTTGCGAGCTTCGTCCGCCGCAGCTGCGGGCCCGGGATCACCCACGCGAAGAAGAGCCGGAGACCGGCGGCCGCGGCGAGCAGGATGCAGCTGATCTCCGGGATGCCGTGCGGGAGGATGTAGAGGAAGAAGTCCGCTCCCCGATCGAACTCGAACATCATCGCTGCCGAGAAGCCGACGTTGACGGCGTTGAGGACGAGCCCCTGGACGACGAAGACGCCGGTGACGCCGAGGAGGACGAACTGGACGGCGATCCACGCGTTGTTCGTCCACACGCCCACGGCGAAGAAGCCGTTCGGGTTCTCCTTGTAGTACTCGACGAAGTCGTGTTCGGCGAACTGCTGCCGGGAGGCGCGGTCGCCGAAGGTCTCGAGCACTTCGGGGTGAGTGCCCGCCCATACCCCGGAGAGCACGGAGACCGAGAGGAAGAAGACCGCGACGGCGACGAAGTCCCAGCGCAGCCGGTAGAGCGACAGCGGCAGGGCGACGACGAAGAAGCGGCTGAGTCCCGAGAGCCCGCCGGCGGGGACGGAGGAGAGGTGGGTGCGCGCCCGGTGGACGATCGTCGAGAGCCGCGCGGCCTCGAGGGAGTCCGGGGCCACCGTCATGATCTGCGAGAGGTCCTTCGACGCCGCCCGGTAGAGGACGAGGAACCGCTCAGCCTGCGCCGGATCGAGCCGGTTGCGCTTGGCCAGGGCCGACAGCTCCCTCCACTGGTCCCCGTGCATCTCGGCGAGCAGGTTGGGATCCATGCCTCCACCCTAGACGATGCCGCCCCGGCATCGGGCCGCCGTGGAGCAGGTGTGCCAGGATGGTGGTGTGAGCACTCTGGTGACAGGCGAGGCCGTCGAACTCAGCGTCCAGCCCGCGGCGCTGGCCGCCCGCGCGCTCAGCTGCCTCATCGACGCCGTCGCCTACACGCTGGTCAACATCGGACTGCTCGTCGCGACGTTCTGGCTGCTCCTCCAGCTCCGGTCGCTCAACGGGCTGCTCCTCACCGCGGTGATGACGATGATGACGGTCGCCGTCTTCGTCCTCCTCCCCCTCCTCGTCGAGGTCCTCACCCGCGGGAGGTCGCTCGGCAAGCTCATCCTCGGCCTGCGGATCGTCCGTGACGACGGTGGGGCGGTCCGCCTCCGGCACTCCTTCGTCCGCGCCCTGCTCTGGCAGTTCGAGGTCATCGGGACCGGCGGTGGGATCGCCGCACTCTCGGGACTCGTGTCCCCGCAGACGAAGCGCCTCGGCGACTACATGGCCGGCACCATCGCGGTGAGCGAACGCGCGACTCCCCCTCCTCCGGTGCACACGCACGTCGCCCCGCAGCTCGTCCCCTGGCTTGCGGAGACCGACGTCTCCGCGGTGCCGGCCGGCCTGCGCCGCCGGATCGTCCAGTTCCTCGCCGTCGCCCCCGGGCTCGGCCACGAGTCACGCTGGCAGCGGGCGATCGAGCTCGCGACCGAGCTTAACCCCTACGTCGCCCCGGCTCCACCCGAAGGGACGCTGCCCGAGCAGTTCCTCGCCGCCGTCGTCGCCCGCCAGCGCGTGACCGACCGGGACAGGGCCCACCGCCGAGGTGCGCAGGCCGAGTCCTTCCGCGCCGGGGTCGACCGGCTGCCGCACGGCCTGCGGCTGAGCGCCGACCGGCAGCGGTAGCGGCGCTCAGTACCGGTAGTGGTCGGGCTTGTACGGCCCGGCGACGTCGACGCCGATGTACTCGGCCTGCTCCTTCGTCAGCTCGCTCAGCTGCGCCCCGAGCGCGGGCAGATGGAGCCGGGCGACCTTTTCGTCGAGCTCCTTCGACAGCCGGTGCACCGCATCGTCGTAGTCCGACCCTCGGGTCCACAGCTCGATCTGAGCGAGGACCTGGTTGGAGAACGAGGCGCTCATGACGAACGAGGGATGCCCGGTGGCGTTGCCGAGGTTGAGCAGCCGACCCTCGGAAAGGACGAGGATCTGCGTCGTTTCCCGTCCGAGTCCGGCCTCCGTCGGCACGGGGATGGTCCATTCGTGGACCTGCGGTTTGATCTCGACGACGCTCACCCCGTCGACGCGACGCAGGCCGGCAAGGTCGATCTCGTCGTCGAAGTGGCCGACGTTGCCGACGATCGCTCCCGGTTTGAGGCTGCGGAGGACGTCGACGTCGACGACGCGGGTGTTGCCGGTCGTCGTGATGACGATGTCGGCGACCTCGGCGACGTCGGGCAGGAGAGCCACCTGGTAGCCGTCCATCGTCGCCTGGAGTGCGCAGATCGGGTCGATCTCGGTGACGATGACGCGCGCCCCCTGACCGCGCAGCGCTTCGGCCGCGCCCTTGCCGACGTCCCCGTAGCCGACGACGACGGCGATCTTGCCGCCGATGAGGACGTCGGTGGCCCGGTTGAGGCCGTCGGGCAGGGAATGGCGGATGCCGTAGCGGTTGTCGAACTTCGACTTCGTCACCGAGTCGTTGACGTTGATCGCGGGGAACGGCAGGCGTCCCGCCTCGGCGAGGCGGTAGAGGCGGTTGACACCTGTCGTCGTCTCCTCGCTCACGCCCTGGATGCCCTCGGCCAGGCGGGTGAAGCGGCCGGGAGCCGCGGTCATCGCCGTCTCGAGCTGGGCGAGGAAGGCCCGATACTCCTCGGGGGCGTCCTCCCCGGCGGTGGGGACGCGGCCGGCGGCTTCGGCGGCCGCACCTTCGAGGACGTACATCGTCGCATCCCCGCCGTCGTCGAGGATGAGGGTGGGTCCTTCGGCGAAGTCGAAGATCCGGTCGGCCGCCCACCAGTACTCCTCGAGGCTCTCGCCCTTCCATGCGAAGACCGGGACCCCGGACGGCGCCTCCGGGGTGCCGTCGCCGACGACGACGGCGGCCGCGGCCTCATCCTGGGTGGAGAAGATGTTGCAGCTGGCCCAGCGGACCTCGGCGCCGAGGGCCACGAGGGTCTCGATGAGCACGGCCGTCTGCACGGTCATGTGGAGGCTGCCTGAGATCCTCGCCCCGGCCAGCGGGGCGGAGGCGGAGTACTCCTCGCGCAGCGCCATGAGGCCGGGCATCTCGCGTTCGGCGAGCCGGATCTGATGGCGTCCCGCCTCGGCGAGGGAGAGATCGGCGACCTTGAAGTCGGTGGGTGCGAGCACGGGTCCTCCTTGGGATTTCGGGACGTTGGGGGCAGCGGTCAGGCGACGCGGCCTTCGACGATGTCGGTGGCGCGGGCGGTGAGCTCGCGCATCCGGGCGTCGTCGGGGGCCTCGACGTTGAGCCGGACCAGGGGTTCGGTGTTCGACTTGCGCAGGTTGACCCACCAGTCGCGGCCCTGCAGGCTGATCCCGTCGAGGTCCTCGACGAGCTCAGGGGCGAACCGGGGCGCGGCGGCGGCAAAGGCTTCGAGCACGGCGTCGGGGTCGGCGACGGTGAAGTTGATCTCCCCGGACTGCCGGTAGGTGTCGTAGGCGGCGACGAGACGGGAGGCGAGCCCGTCGGCCTCGGCGAGGGCGGCGATGAGGTGGCATGCGGCGAGCATGCCGGAGTCCGCGCCGTAGAACTCCTCGAAGTAGAAGTGCGCGGAGTGCTCGCACGCGAAGACCGCACCCTCCTCGCGCATGAGGGTCTTGATCCCCGAGTGGCCCACCTTCGAGCGCACCGCGCGGCCCCCGGCGGCGGTGATCGCCTCGGGCACGCTGCGGGAGGTGATGAGGTTGTGGATGACCGTGGGTTCGTCGCGACCCGCCGCTCGGGCGCGGGCGATCTCCCGTTCGGAGACGAGGGCGCCGACCGCCGAGGCCGACATCGTCGCCCCGGTCTCATCGATGAAGAAGCAGCGGTCGGCGTCGCCGTCGAAGGCGAGCCCCAGGTCGGCGCCGTGCTCGCGCACGGCGGCCTGGACGTCGACGAGGTTCTCCGGCTTGAGCGGGTTGGCCTCGTGGTTGGGGAACGTCCCGTCGAGTTCCGTGTAGAGCCCGATGATCTCGAGTCGGGTCGCCGGCAGCCCGGCGTCGGTGCCGAAGACCTCGCCGATGAGGCGCCCGGCCATGCCGTTTCCGGCGTCGACGACGACGGTGAGGTCCGCGACCTCGTCGAGGCGGGTGAGCTCGCGGATGCGCTGCGCGTACCGGGTGCGCACCGAGGCGGCCGCGGATTCGTCGACGGAGACCGCCGGGGTCCCCACCGCAGGGTCGGGGGCGTTCGGGGCGAGGTCGCAGATGCGGCCGAGTCCGGTCTCGAGGCTCACCCCGCCGGCGCCGGGGGCGCAGATCTTGATCCCGTTGTAGTCGGCGGGGTTGTGGCTCGCGGTGATCATCGCCCCGGGCAGGTCGAAGATCCCGGAGGCGAAGTAGAGCTGGTCGGTCGAGCACAGGCCCAACAGCACGGCCCGCGATCCCGCGGCCTCGACTCCGGCGGCGAAGGAGCGGGCGAAGCCCGGGGAGCTCGGGCGCATGTCGTGTCCGATGACGACCTCGCCGCTGCCGTGGATCTCGCCCATCGCCGAGGCGGTCGCCCAGCCGAGGGCGAAGAGGACGTCGTCGTCGAGCTGGTCGGGGATCCGTCCCCGGATGTCGTAGGCGCCGACGGCGGTGTCGAGGGCGCGGGAACGGGAGGCGGAGAGGGTCTCACCTGACATGGGGGTCCTTCGGTTCGTGCGCGGAGAGGCTCAGGGGCCGATGATGCGCAGGTGGCCGTGCTTGCGAACGGCGGGGGCGGGCTCGTCGACAGGGGTCGGACCGTCGGGGCGCGGTGTCGTCGTTCCCGCCGCTTCGCGGACGGCGTCGGCGATCGCGAGGAGGTCGTCGTGGGTGCGCTCGGGCGGTTCCTCACCCGTCCCGATGCGGATGAGCTGCCAGTCCACCGGCGGGGTGAGCCTCGCGGCGTGGTCGGCGCACAGGTCGTGGGCGCCGGGTTCGGCGCGCCGGGCGAGGGGACCGATGACGACGCAGGCGTCCGCGTGGACATAGGTCATGGTCGCGGTGGCGCTGCGCGAGCAGCTGACTTTCGAGCACGTACGCAAGGCTGACACAGTACTGAACTCTACACGCTGGCCCCGTCCGTTCCGGGCAGGCGCCGCCGGGTGCGAGCCGATGGGATCGCCTCGGTAGAATGACGGGCTATGAGCACGCGCCGCAGACGGGATCGCCACGGCCGGGGACTGCGCTCCCCGCTCCACCGCGCCGACGTGCCCGCACGCGAGACGCGGGCGCAGAGCTTCGCCCGCCTCGCCGCCGAGGAGTTCGCCCGGCACCGGGCCAGGGACCCTGAGCTGCTCGCCGACGTCGTCCTCGCCGTCGACGCGGTGCCTCCGGCGGGGTCGGATGAGCCGAGCTTCGGGCGGGTGTTCCCTGCGACCCCGCACCGGCGGACCCACATCGTCCTCTACCGTCGCCCGATCGAGTACCACAGCCTCGGCGGCAGCAGGGAGAGCCTCATCGCCGAGGTGCTCGCCGATCAGGTCGACCTGCTCCGCGGAGCGTGAGCGGACCGCGTCAGCGGAGCCGGATGTCGCGGTAGGCGACGCCGGCGGGGGCGGGCGCGGGCATGACCGCCGAGACCCCGGTGTCCGAGGTGACAAGGAGGCTCGCATGCACACCGCCGGTCACCGTGCCGGAGGCGTTCGCTGCCCCGATGACGAGGGCGCGGACGGCATCCGGGGAGATCTCGGCCGGGTTGAGTCTCGTCGTCGTCGACTCCTCGAGGTCGACGGTGCGGGGGTCGGTGAGGGAGCCGTCGTCGCGCATCCCCGCCACCTGCACCTGACCCTGTCCGGGTGAGAGGAAGAGCTCTGCCGAACCGGTGCGCGGCAGCGCCATGAGCTGGGTCTCGGCGAGGTCGTCGGTCGCGCTCAGCGTCGCGAAGTCCCCCTTGCCGCTGTCGTCGTTCGTCGCGACGATCCCCGAGGCCTGGACGGTCCGGTCCGAGGAGACGACGATGCTCGCGGCGTCGAGCTCCCCGAGATCGGCTTCGGCCACACCCTGGGCGACGACGGTGAGCGAGGAGCGCGGGAGGTCGATCTCCCCGTCGGGACCGTAGGCCTTGAGGTCGACCTCGGCGAGGTCGTCGCTCGGGTTCGCCACGCGCACCCGCACGCTCTTGCCGCTCATGCCGGTGAGGACCTGTTCGGAGTCCGCCCCGGCCCCTGCGGCGGCGAGGTCGATGCCCTGCGGGGTGAGGCCGTCGAGTTTCGTCTCCTGGACGGAGCCGGCGAGCACTCCCCCGTCGACGGAGACGTCGACGGCGAGCTCCTCGGCCCCGGCGGCGAGCCCGGCCAGGCGCACGGCCCGCTGGGATCCGGCGCGGATGCTCAGCTCCGTCGGCTCTCCCCGGGCGCCGGCGGCCGTCATCATCTGCACGCGGGCTTGGACGGGCGCGGAGCCGGGGTTGCTCAGCAGCAGCTGCGAGTTCGAGCCCGGCTGGCCGGAGCCGGCGAGGATCCGGAAGTTCGAGGCCGGTTCCGCACACGTGAGCGTCGCCAGGCCCGTGAGGTCGCCCGAGGTGCCTTCGACGGTCTCGAGAGCCGTCGTCAATGCGGGCGCTCCCGGGCGTGCGAAGCCGGTGACGATCTTCGTGCCCGCCACCGGGTCGTCGCCGGAGACGAATCCCGCCGAGGCGGGCTGGTCGAAGTCCGGGCCGCCCCCGAGGTCGGCGACCCGCAGTCGGGCGGCCGAGACCGAGCCGTCGGCGGCGCTGATCGGCGCCGAGGCGGCGAGGACGCGGGTGCTCACGTTCGAGTCGTCGACGAACTCCGCATCGGTGCCTTCGGCGGCTTTGTCGGTGAGCAGGGGTCCCGGGCAGATCACCCTGGTGTCGGCCGTGGGCATCCGCACCTGCTCCGGGCTGCGGTCGAGGGTGCCCGAGGTGATCGGGGCGAGGAACGAGGTGGTGGCGACGATGACGCCGGGAACGGCGATCGCCGCGAAGGTGACGATGCTGCGGCTGAGCTTCATGGCCTCTCCCTCGTCAGTGTCCGCGAGTGGGTGGCAGCGCTGCGGTTCGGCCGCTCCTCCGAGTCGGCGGGCCGCCCGGCGTCCGAGGAGTCCGCGGTCTCGGCTGCGTCGGGGTCGCCTGCTCGGCCGGTGTCGGTGCCGCCGGTCTCCGCCTGTGACAGAGTCCCTCCGTCGTGCGCCTCTTCGTCGCGCGTCTCTTCGTCGCGCGTCTGCCCGTCCCGATCGCTGGAGCGGGCCTCGCCTCCTCGACCGCCCGCCCGCGGGCGGTGGCCTCCCGTGCGGCGGGTGCCGATCGGCAAGGCGACGATGAGGCAGACGAGACCGAGCACCCATCCGGCGATGACACCGGCGCTGACCAGTGGGGATCCCTCGTCGAGGTCGACGGTGCCCCCGGCGGCGGGCAGCGAGAACTCCGCATCCCATGCCGCGCTCGGCTCGGCCGGCCGCGGCAGGGTCTGATCGCCGATGGCGGCCTCGAGGTCGGGGGCGTTCTCAGCGACGATGAGCGTGCGTCCCTCGGCGCCCGCCGGGACTTCGATCCGTCCGTCGACGATCGGTGCCGTGGACAGCGTCCCATCGGGCTCGGCGATGAGGAAGCGTCCGCTGTAGGGCTTGTCGACCTGCCAGAGGGTGCCCGTCTCGGTCGGACCGACCTCGACGAGTCCGGTGGCTGCGGCCACGGAGCTGCGCAGTCCGTCCTCTCCCGAACCGACGAGGACGAAGTCGACGCCGAGGCGGCCGAGGAGGTCGCGGACGTCACCGGCGTCGTCGGCGGACAGGGCGGCCGCGGCCTGGGCGATGAGGACCTTGTCCTCGCCGATCGGCAGCGGGCGACGCTGCCCCGGAGGGCCGCCGACCGCCTCGGCGGAGAGCACCGTCGAGGTGCCGAGAGCGGTGCCGTCCGCGGTTGAGATGAGGGTGGCGATGACCTCGCCGTCGACGGCGTCGAGGCGCAGGGTGCGCGCCTCGGTGTCTCCGGCCCCGCGGTCGGCGGCCAGGGCCGGGACGGTCCCGTGCTCGGCGGTGGCGACGGTGTCGTTCGAGGTGAAGGCGGGTCCGACGCCGAGCATCGCGAAGCCGAGGGCGGCGAGGACGACGAGTCCGGTGAGCACGCGCATCGGCGCCCGTGACCGCCCCCGGGAGCCGGCGGCGAGACGGTCGGCGCCGAGGGCGAGCAGAGCGATGGCCCCGAGGCTCGTCAGCGTCAGACCGGCCGCAGGGTAGGACCCGATGAGGGCGAAGGGCCCGACCTGCGCGGGGAGGTGGACCTGAAGGGTGGCCAGGGCGAGCCCGGCGAGGTAGAGCCCGACCGTCCACGTGAGGACCGGCAGGGGGATGCGGGCCTCGATGAGCGTGAGGAAGGCGAGGACGAGCATGGGCACGACGACAGCCGGAGCCCACAGACCCACGGTCGCCGCAGCAGCCGAGCTGAGGCCGAGGGCGTCGGCCGCGGCACCGAGCCAGCCCAGGTCGAGCGGGGCGGGGAAGCCGACGGCGAGCAGGTAGGTCGGTGGCGCGCCCGGGGCGAGCGTCTGGCCCGGCGTGACGAGCAGGGTGCCCGGCTCGGTGATGACGCCGAGGAGCCACGGCCATGCGAGCACGAGCGTGGGGGCGAGCAGCCAGAGGTGGCGCAGCCCCTGCCGGGTGGCGAGGAGGACGACGGTGAGCACGAGGCCGATGACGAGCAGGAGCGGGCTGCCGGCGATGAGGACGAAGAGGAGGAGCCCGGCTCCTGCGGCGGCGGAGACCGACCCGGTGCGCAGGCTGCGGGTGAGAGCGATGACGAAGAGCGGGGCGGCGATCCAGACGACGATGACGCCGAGGCGACCGGCGGACAGTCCGGTGAGGAAGAGCGGGGCTGTGACCCAGAGGAGACCTGCGAGTCCCCGCACCCAGCGACCGTGGACGAGCATTCCGGCTGCGGCGTAGGCGGCGATCGCGGCGCCGACGGGGGCGAGCAGGATGAGCACGCGGACCGTGAGGTCGAGGTCGCCGAGGAAGGGCAGACCGAGGACGGCGAGGACGAGCTGGAGCGGATCGGCGGGGACGTCTGTCCCGGTGCCGACGTCGAGCCTGCCTCCGAGGAGGCGGGCGATGAGCTCGCCGTAGCCGACGTCGGTCGAGCCGAGCGCGCCGCCGACGAGGTGGCCGGGACCGAAGAGGCGGTGCGAGACGATGCCGGAGAGCACGCCGGAGACGAGGATGAGGTACGTGAGCGGGTGGGTGAAGATGCCGGCTCCCCCGCTCACCTCGAGGCGGGAGAACGAGTCGATGGCCTCTTCGGTGTCGCCGACCTGGTGGAGATCGGCCTCGTCGCGCACGTCGTCGACGCCGACGCCGGAGGCGGTGCCCTCGACCATGCTGCGGCGTTGGACGGCGAGCTCGTCGGAGTCGGCGTAGAGCGCCGAGAGGTGCGCGCTGTTCGCCCGCCTGCCGAGGCGACCGCGCTTGCCGTTCGCCCTCCGCAGACGTCCGGTCGCGCGGACATCGGAGGGCAGGCCGAGGAGCGCGGAGAAGTGCCAGCGGGCGGTGCGCGGGTCGTTGCCGAGGAGGGCGAGGAGGGCACGGCCGATCCGGGTGAGCGCGAGGCCGAGGACGAGCGCCGGCAGACCGGGACGAGCGAGGCTGAGACGGTACCGCTGTTCGGAGCGGATCTGGCCCGACGAGCGCGGCGGGCGGGCAGAGGACCCGAGTTGGGCCGCCTCGGCGGCGGAGACCTCGAGCCGGGCACGGGGGGCGACGACGACGCGTTTGCCGAGGTCGCGGAAGCGGCGCGAGAATTCGATCCCGCGGTAGGCGGGGCCGAGCACCCGACTCGGCGCCCCGACCCGGGAGAGTTCGGCGGTGGCGATGAGCATGCCGGGCAGGTCGAGGGCGAGGGTCTCGCCGACGCCGTCGCGCTGGCCCTGGTCGACCTCGCCGGTGCCCACGGGGTTGACCCGCTCCCCCGCCGAGGTGGTCGTCACGCCCGCGGAGACGATCCGGTCCGACGCCATGAGCTTGGGGCCGACGGCGGCGATCGATTCGGTGGCGCTGATCGCCTCGACGAGTTCGTCGAGGCAGCCCGGCTCGGGCCGGGAGTCAGGAGTGAGGAACCACAGGTACTCGCTGCCCGAGACGGCCGGCAGGGCGAGCGCCTCGGTGACGGTGAGCCCCCCGAGATCGACGACGGGGATCTCGGGGTGGATCCGGTGCAGAGCCGTCTCGAGCTCGGCACGGCGGGAGTCGTCGCCGGAGACGACGACAGTGACAGCAGGCCTCACACGACTCGCTTCTTGAGTCGGCGGCGTTCGCGCTCGGACATGCCGCCCCAGATCCCGAACCGTTCGTCGTTGGCCAGGGCGTACTCGAGGCATTCGGAGCGGACCTCGCAGGACTCGCAGACCCGCTTGGCCTCACGTGTCGAGCCGCCCTTCTCCGGGAAGAAGGCCTCGGGATCGGTCTGGGCGCACAGCGCCTGGTCCTGCCACGAGAGCTCTCCGTCTCCGGCGGCGCCGAGGAGCAGAGACAGCGGTGACACTGCGGTATCGTCGACGGGAAGCGGTGTGAGATCGTTCGGGTCGATGGCCAGCGGGTCCGGCAGCGTGTCCGGTGTCCTGGCGCCGGGTTCGACGAACCAGTCGCCGGCGCTGCGGGAGGTCACTCCCGGTATCGCGGAGTGCTCCTCCTGTTCGAGCCTCTTTCTCTGTGCGCTCTGCACGATGTTCCCCTTTCTCACGCTCAGCGTGTTGTGCCTTCCGAATCCGAGAATTCGTGCTAAGCGCGTTCCCCTTAGGTATAAATTACACGCGTGTCATTACTGTCGAGTCAAGCCCTCTTGGAGTATCGGGGCGGCCCCGGTGACCGTATTCGAACACACCTTCACATGCACACGCGCCCCCGACACAACATATGGTGCGGTGAGGCCCCCGCCCCACTATCCGTGGTGTCGCGACGGGGATTCTGTGAGAATTTCGGATTCGTTCGGCAGGGATGGGAATATGGAGGGATGAGCCACGGAACCGGAGCGAGGGCGGGCATGAACGACAGACTGCTCACGGTCTACGCCCCGCCGGTCGACGAGGACATCCGCCCGGGATCGGACCTCGCGGCGATCCTCGTCACCAGCCTGCGCCGCAACCGCATCGACCTCAAGGACGGTGACATCCTCGTCATCGCCTCGAAGGTCGTCTCGAAGGCGGCCGGACGGCTGGCGAGCGTGGCCGACCGCACCGAGTTCGAGGAGCTCGTCGCCCGCTCCTCGACCCACCTCGTCGCCGAGCGCAGCTACGCCTCGGGCACGACCGTCCAGGTGGTGCGGACCCGAGCGGGCACCGTCCAGGCCGCTGCCGGCCTCGACCAGTCGAACTCCGGAGGCGACGTCGTCCTCCACCCGCTCGATGCCGACCGCTCGGCCGACGAGCTGCGCTCGCGTGTCGAGGAGGCCTTCGCCGTGCGCATCGGGGTCGTCGTCTCCGACACGACCTCGCGGCCGTGGCGGGTGGGCGTCGGCGACATCGCGCTCGGCCTCTCCGGCTTCTCGGGCCTCGACGACCAGCGCGGTCTGCCCGATGACGACGGACGGCTGCAGTCGGTGACCGTGCGCGCCGTCGCCGACGAGATCGCCGCGGCCGCCGACCTCGTCAAGGGGGCGGCCAGGGGTCTGCCGATGGCGCTCGTGCGCGGAGCCGGCGGCTATCTCGACAACGGCGGCGACGGTGCGAGCGCACTGTGCCGCGACCGCGCCGAGGACTGGTTCCGCTACGGCCACGTCGAGGCGATCCAACGGGGTCTCGGGGTCGAGACCGTGCCCGGGCGCCCAGCGGCCGGCGACGGCGGCGACGACATCCTCGAGCGGGTCTCACGGGCCGTGCGCGTCGTCCGCGGCGGGATCTCCCGGACGCCTGGACACGCGGCGTGGCGGATGCGCATCGAGGGCTCGGGGTCGCGGATCGTCATGAGCCCCTCGGACTCCCCGGCGGTGACGCAGGCCGACGGGCCGCCGATCCTCGAGGCGATGGTCGGACTCGGCTCCCTCGTCGAACGGATGCACACCGCGCTCTTCGCCGAGGACCTCTCGGCGACGACGAAGTGGCAGTGGGCCGACGGGGAGCTCGGAGCCTTCCCCCGCGGCGTGATCATCGACATCGGACTCCTCACTCCCTGAGCCCCCGACACAGTCCCTCCCAGCGACACAGTCCCTCCCAGCGACGAAAGCAGGTTCCCTGGTCCTCTCCCGCCTCAGCCGCACCGGCGGTCCCGTCCTCCTCTGGCGCGGCCCCGAATACGACCGCCTCGACCTCACCGGCCCGGTCATCGCCAACTGGGTCCACAAGGGAGTCGGCCTCTTCGGCGACTACGACCTCGGTCCCGACTTCACGCTTTTCGTCCCCTCGCCGGCCGGTCTCCACTGGCGTGAGCTCGTCGCGATCCTCAGCGTGCTCCTCGGCGGCGGCCGTGTCGTCCTCGGCGGGCCCGGCCAGGCAGCCGGCAACCAGGAGGCCGCCGAGGGACCGCCGGCGATCGACCCGGCGATCGTGCCCGATGGGGACTTCCACGCCTTCGTCGCCGCGGGCGTCGAATCGGACCCGGCGATCGCCTCGGCGGAGGAGATCTTCGTCTTCAACCCTCCCGCGCTGGCCCTGAGCACCCCCGTCGACGCCGATCTCATCGACGTCAACTCCGCGATCCGCGCCTACCCCGACGTGACCTCGGGGCGGCTCGACCGCTCCGGCGTCCTCGTCGTCGCCGGCCCCGGTGCCGAGC
Organism: Brevibacterium sp. K72; assembly: GCF_050562175.1. Lineage (NCBI taxonomy): Bacteria > Bacillati > Actinomycetota > Actinomycetes > Micrococcales > Brevibacteriaceae > Brevibacterium > Brevibacterium sp. K72. The sequence continues at coordinate 2,394,885 of NZ_CP191582.1, read as the reverse complement.
CGACGGAGGTCGCCTGGGCCGAGGCCGAGGAGGCGGGGACCGGTCGGCCCGCGGGGATCCTCGTCTCCCACTCGACCCCGCTGGCCGGGCAGTGGCCGGAGTTCCTCGGCCACCTCCTCGGCGGGGGTGAGACGCTCCTGGCCACAGGCGTGGATGAGGCCCACATCACGGACCTCGCGGGAACCCTCGGGGAGGTCCGTGGCAGACTGGGCTCATGGACAAAGTAGTTGACACGCCCGCAGAAGCGGTGGCCGATATTGCCGATGGATCGTCGATCGCCGTGGGCGGTTTCGGGGTCGTCGGAGTCCCCGAATTCCTCATCCGCGCGATCCGGGACCAGGGAACGACCGACCTCGAGGTGATCTCCAACAACGCGGGCGTCGACGGCCGCGGACTCGGCGTCCTCCTCGCCGATCACCGGCTGCGCCGGATCATCGCCTCCTACGTCGGGGAGAACAAGGAGTTCGCCCGGCAGTACCTCTCCGGTGAGCTCGAGGTCGAGCTCACCCCGCAGGGCACGCTCGCGGAGAAGCTGCGGGCCGGGGGCGCGGGGATCCCCGCCTTCTACACGGTCACCGGCGCCGGCACCCAGGTCGCCGAGGGCGGCATGCCGTGGAAGTACGACTCCGAGGGCAACGTCATCAAGGAGTCCCCGGCCAAGGACACGCGCGTCTTCGACACGTTCGGGGAGGAGCAGCAGTACGTCCTCGAGGAGTCGCTCGCCCCCGACTACGCACTCGTGCGGGCGGCGATCGGCGATCGGCACGGCAATCTCGTCTTCCACTCCTCGGCCCGCAACTTCAATCCCCCGGCCGCGCAGGCGGGACGGATCACGATCGCCGAGGTCGAGAAGCTCGTCGAACCCGGTGAGATCGACCCGGACCAGGTCCACGTCCCCGGCGTCTTCGTCCACCGGGTCGTCCCGCTCACCCCCGAGCAGGTCGCCGACAAGCCGATCGAGAAGCGCACCCTGCGCCCCACCCCTGAAAGCGCCTGAGGAGAGCCCCTATGTCACTGACCCGCAACCAGATGGCCGCGCGTGCGGCGCAGGAGCTCGCCGACGGCAGCTACGTCAACCTCGGCATCGGCATGCCCACACTTGTGCCGAACTACGTTCCCGACGACGTCCACCTCGTCCTCCAGTCGGAGAACGGCCTCCTCGGCGTCGGACCCTACCCGACCGAGGACGAAGTCGACCCCGATCTCATCAACGCGGGCAAGGAGACCGTGACGATGCTGCCCGGCGCCTCGTACTTCGATTCGGCGGCGAGCTTCGGGATGATCCGCGGCGGCAAGATCGACGCGGCGATCCTCGGCGCGATGCAGGTCGCCGTCAACGGCGACATCGCCAACTGGATGATCCCGGGCAAGATGGTCAAGGGCATGGGCGGGGCGATGGACTTGGTCCACGGTGCCAAGCGCGTCATCGTCGTCATGGACCACGTCGCCAAGGACGGCTCCCACAAGCTCCTCGAGGTCTGCGACCTGCCGCTGACCGGCAAAGGCGTCGTCGAGCGCATCATCACCGACCTCGCCGTGCTCGACGTCAGCGGGAACGCCTTCACCCTCGTCGAGCTCGCCCCCGGAGTCACCGTCGAGGAGGTCAAGGAGAAGACCGGCGCCGAGGTGATCGTCGACGGCGAGATCCCCACCGTCGACGTCCCCAACGTCTGAGCCCGCGCGGCTGAGCGGCGCTGCGGCTGAGCGGCGCTGCGGCTGAGCGGCGCTGGTCCCCTACGCCGTTTCGAGGACGCTCAGTGTCGATTTCTGATTGCAGAATCGACACTGAGCGTCCTCGACTCGTTTCTGTGCAGAGGCTCAGCTCGGGTGGTGCCGCGAGACATCCCTGTAGGCGCGAAACATCCACCTGCGCGCAATTCCTACCTTTGGGCGATCATCATCCCCACGCGCGCAATTCATCCCCGCACGCGCAATCCTCACCCGAAGGCGCGACGCATCCCGGGAGCGTCACAGACAACCGGCAGTCGCATACACCGCACTCGCAGCCGCAGATCCTCCCCTCGCACACGTAGGACGAGACGCTTGGGGTGAGGGATGCGCGCTGGACCGGCCGCGAACCGCTGGGGCGCTGAGCGAACAATGCTCAGACGAGAGGGACGCTGCTCAGGCGAAGGGCAGCGCCGGGTCGAGGCCTGTGGTCGCGACGAAGAGGTCGCCGTGCCCGTCGGCGGTGACCGCGGGCTCGTTCGCGCCGATGAACACGCTCTGGCCGCGGGTCAGCGTCGTCGACGCGCCGACCGAGGTCAGGGTGATGGTGCCGGAGGTGCACAGGGCGATCGCCGCGCCTCGGCGCTCGATGCGCTTGAGTCGGGGGCAGCGCAGCGCCTGGAGGGCGAAGTCCTCGGTCGCGCCGGTGAGCACGCCGTCGCGGTCGGGTTCGAGCAGCGTCGGTGCGCTCGCAGCGAACGAGGCGATGCGCGTGAGCTCGGGGATGTCGACGTGCTTGGTCGTCAGTCCCCCACGGAGCACGTTGTCACTCGAGGCCATGATCTCGATGCCGGTGCCGCCGAGGTAGGCGTGGAGGATTCCCGAGTCCATGGCCAGCGCCTCTCCGGGCTGGAGGTGGACGCGGCAGAGCATGAGGGCCACGAGCACCCCGGGGTCGCCAGGGTAGTCGGCGACGAGTTCGCGGAACGTCTGCATCGGGTCGACGGCGGTGCCGATCTGCGAGGCGTGGCCGCGCGGCGGCGTCGCGAAGTCCTGGTCGGCGATCTCGGTGACGAGCTGCGGCGCCCGCCCGTCGCCGAGGAGACGCTCGACCGTCCGGGCAAACGCTTTGGTCTCGCTCAGTCCCTTGAGGGAGGAGAGGATCTCCCCGAGGAAGTCGAGCGCGGAGACGCTCAGCGACAGCGAGAGGAAGCGTTCGAACGTCGCCCGCACAGCTTTGCGGGGACGGAACCCGGAGAGGGCGTGGAATTCGGTGAGCGCGTAGATGAGCTCGGGCTTGGCAGAGGCGTCCTTGTAGTTGCGGTCGGGCGCGTCGAGGTCGGGACCCGTCTCCTCTTCGCGCGCGAAGCCCTCTGCGGCCTGGGCAGGGGTGGGGTGGACCTGGATCGAGAGCGCACGCTCGGCCGAGAGGACCTTGAGGAGGAACGGCAGGCGCGGGCCGAAGGTCTCGAGCGAGTCCCGTCCCAGCAGGCCTTCGGGATCGCCGGCGATGTATTCGATGAGGTTGGGTCCGAGGTCGGTCCGCCCTTCCGCCCGAACGTCGACCGACGAACTCGAGCCGACCCGCCCGTAGCCCGACGATGCGTGCCGACCGCTGCCGGCGGCGAGTTCGAGGCGGGACGGGCTGAGCGGATGCGCACCGAGCCACAGCTCCGCGCACGGCGTTCCGTCCGGGACGGTGCCGAGGATCGCGGGGATCGCGTCCGGGGTTCCCCAGTCGAAGTTCTTCACCGTGTTGGTCAGCCGTCGCACAGGCTCCGCCCCTTTCTCTCTCTCGCCCGCTGGTGCCTATCACTCAACCGTAGCGTGCGCCCGCCCCGCTTTCCGGCGAAGACGCTGTGACTTCATCTCCTGTTCAGTCCTGTACATCAAGAGTTCACCACAGGACAGGTTGCCGGCAAGGGGGTTCGCCTCAGGTGCTGTGGCAGTTCCCCGCCGAGATGGTCGACCCGCCACCTTCGCCCCGCCGACGCGGCCCCGTCACCCTCGCCCCGCCGAGGTGGCCCCGTGGCCCCGCCGAGGTGGTCGGCCGCCCCAGCCGTCGGACTGCCTCATCTTGGCCCGAGCAGTCGTGAGGTGCCGGAGCGCAGTTGACGAGAGTCACCGTGGGCGGATGCGAGCGGGCCCCGCAGCACGATCGTGCTGCGGGGCCCGCTTCACTGACTTCCCGGCGGCTGAGCCTCAGCCGACGACGCGGATGACCTTGGCGCCGCGGCCGAGCATCCACTCGTAGCTGCGCTTGGCGGTGTTCGTCCGGGTCGAGCCGGCATCGTACATCTGGCCCTTGGTCTCGGAGATGATTCCGATGTGACCGGGGATCCAGATGAGGTCGCCGGGCTTGGCGTCCTTGATCGAGATGACCTTGCCGGCGTTGCGCTGCTGACTCGTCGTGCGCGGCAGCTTGATGCCGTTCTTGCCGTAGACGTACTGGGTGAAGCCCGAGCAGTCCCATCCCTTCGGCGTGGTGCCGCCCCAGACATACTTGACCCCGAGGTAGGACTTCGCGTCCTTGATGATGGCGTTGCGCTGCGCCTGGATCTTCTCCTCCTTGGACGGCTTGTCCTTCTTGCCGTCCTTGGAGTCCTTCGATCCCTTGTCGTCCTTGGAATCCTTGGAGTCCTTGGAATCCTTCGATCCCTTGTCGTCCTTGGAGTCCTTCGAGTCCTTGTTGTCCTTCGAATCCTTGTCGTCGTTGCCGGCTGCAGCACCTTCCCCGGAGTCTGCACCCGAACCGCCATCGGCGGCGCTGTCCCCCGGAGGCGAGCTGTCGCCCGAGGCATTCTCATCGACGACTCCACCCGAGATGGTCCCGTTGGGAGAGAACTCCGTCGTGCCGTAGCCCTCGGCCCAGACGAGCTTCGCCCCTTCGAACAGCTGCTCCCCGCGGCCGTCCTTGTAGGTGGGGTTCGACTTCGGGTAGCCGAGGTGCCCGCGCTCGTACCCCTTGGCCTTCCAGTAGCCCTGGAGCACGCCGGTCGTGTACCTCGCCCCGGTCTTGGGCGACCAGTGGATCGAGCCCTTGGAGAAGGTCTGGTACGCTCCCCCGTTCTTCAGCCCGCCGCGCTCGTTGCCCGTCGGCAGTCCGATCGTCTGGACGACATCGCCGCTGAACGCTCCCCGGATGGCGCCCTTGACGTGGTAGGCGCCGGTCTTCTTGGACCAGTAGACGACGCCCTTCTCGTAGTTGCGTCCCTTGGCGCCTGCGATGCCCTTGACATCGAACTCACCGCTCGTGGGCTTGCCGAGGTTGTTCTTCTCCGCGTAGTCCTCGATCGCGGTCTTCGGCTTCGGCTTGGGCTTGGGCGACTCGGTCTTCTCGTCCGAGGGCAGGTCGCCGGACTTGAGGATCGAGTTGACGGTGCCACGGATCTCTCCGAGCTTCGCGTAGAACGCATCTCCCGGGCAGTCAGTGCTGCCGAGGTCGCGGTGGCCGACGAGGGTCGACTTGCTCGCGGTCAGCCCGTTGAGCGAGAACTTCCACGCGATGGCGGCGGCCACAGCGTCACGGGTCTTCTTCGGCGGGGCCGAGCCGTTGTACGTGCCGAGGACCGAGATGCCGAACGTGCCGGAGTTGTGTCCGGCGACGTGGGCGCCGATGACGGCCTTCTCGAGCTTGCCGTCGCGGGCCTGCCACAGGCGGCCGTACTTGTCGGCGACGACGTTGTATCCGATGTCGGACCAGCCGCGTCCCTTCTGGTGGAAGGACTGGATGCCGCGGATGATCGCCGGCACGTCCTCGGCGGAGTAGCTGTTCGATCCCGAGGTGTGGTGGACGACGGCCTGCTTGATGCCGCTCGCGTAGTCAGGGCTGCCCTTGTAGGGCTTGGCGCCCCACGACTTGCGGGAGGCGATGTCGGGCCGCGGGACCTTCGCCGACTTCGCGACGGTGGACACCGAGGACGAGCCGGGGACGTAGTTCTGCGTCGTCACGGTCGCCGCTCCGCCGGCGGAGACGGTCGTCGCCTCGGCGGCGTCGCCGGCGCTGCCCGCACCGGTCTCGGTCGCAGCGGAGTCACCGTCGGTGGCCGGCTGCGCGCTCTGCGGGTCGATCTGGACGGGTGCGTTCTCGGCGACCGCCTCGGCGTCCGCGGACGAGCGCTTCGGGTCGACGAGGACGAGTTCGGCATCGCTGGGAGCCTTCTCGCCGAGGATGCGCATCTGGACGCCTGCCGCACGGTTGACCGTGAAGGGTTCGGAGCCCTCGTTCTTCGCCTCCTCCTGCTTCTCCTCGTCGAGCGTCTGCCAGTTCCCCCAACCGGAGTCGCTCTTGACGCGGACCTGGATGCGGATGCTCGACGGTGCGTTCGAGAAGGTGACCCCGACGAGGCTGGGGTTCTTCGACGGAACGTCGAGGACATCGGAGATGAGGGCGATGTTGACGCCGTCCTCGGTCTGCTGACGGACCGACCCGGAGATGTCGCCGTCGTCGTCGGCCTTCTCCGTCGGGGTCGACCCGTCGGTGGGGGCCGTGCCCTCGGCAGGTGCCGTCTCCTCGGTCTTCTCGCCCTGCTCGGCCTCGGCCGGGGCCGGGGTTTCGCTCGAGCCCTCAGGTGAGGTCAGCCCCGCCGAGGTGGGGGTGACGGCTGCCGTCGCCGCCTGCGCACCGGTGCCGACCGTGGCGGGCACCTGGGTGGCGGCGAGTGCCGTCTGCGACTTGAAGACGTTGGGAAGGTTGCTCGACGCGCTCTGATTGGCGACGGAGGCAGCGGAATCGCTGGAGTCGCGTGCGCCGGGGACGTTGAGTCCGTCCTCGCTCACCTTGAGCGCCTGTTGGGTCACTTCCGGCTCGACGGTTGCAGCAAAGGCAGTCGGAGCCGTGACCGCTAAGGTGCCGACGAGAGCGACTGAAGCGCAGCCCGCGACAGTGGGCAGTATGTATTTCATCGTTACAGCCTTTTCGAGGAAGTCAGGGAAGTTCAGGCCTCGGGGTCGGCTTCACCGTCGGCAGTACGGTGGGCAACCCCAACATCTCAAAATTGTTACACATTTCCGGCGTGTCAGACTAGCCAAATAACGAATGAACATAATTACACCGGTGTGGTTCCCAGTGTTCTCAGGCGACACACCGAGCGAAAGTTTTTTCGCGGGGTCCTTCTCCGGTCATCCTCGACCGGGGATCAGCCGCTCGTCCGCACCCTTTACGGGACGTAGCAGATGGCCCGCGCGTCCTCGTCTCCGCCCTTGTCAGGGCTGGCTGAGGCGGCGAGTTCGCGACCGGCGGAGGCGTCGACGTCAATGCCGGCGGAGACGCCCGCAGCGACACCCGTCGGCGCCGAGAGGGCGCTGTCCTGCTTCTCAGCGTCCGTGGAGGCTTTCTCGATCGCGTTCGCAACGAGGCGTCGCGCCTCGGCGAAGTCCGGTTGTGATGGTGTCACGCGCGGCGGAGTGAGGTCAAGCGACTCGATCTTCTGACTCTTCACCTTGAGGGCAAGGTCGACGAACATGTCGACCTGTGAGGACGGGATGTCCGTCGACACCGCTCCGGGGGTGGCCGCGGCGATGTCCTGGTACCGCGTGAGCACGGTCGCCGGGTCGAGCTGCTTGACCATGGCCTCCTGGACGCAGCGCTGGCGGATCATCCGCTCGTAGTCGCTGGAGAACTCGCGGGAGCGGGCGAACCAGAGCGCGTGGTAGCCGTCGAGCTTCTGCTTGCCCGGTTCGATCCAGCCCTTGACCGGGCCGTGCTTGCCCGTGGCCTTGTTCACCTTCGAGGAGATCGGCACCCGCTTGCCCGAGACCAGGGTGATCCCACCGAGGGAGTCGATGAGGTTCTCGAAGCCCTTGAGGTTGACCATGGCGTAGTACTGGACCTCGAGGCCGGTGACCGCTGAGACGGCGTCCATCGTCGCCTGCTCCCCGGCGCGCTTCGGGTCGGGGAACTTCTCCTTGTACTTCTCCCCCTGCTGGAACACGGCATTGAGGAGGCATTCGCTGCCGCAGTTGAAGCCCTGCGGGTAGACCGCGTTGAGCGGCGAATCCTCGGGGAAGGGGACGTTCTGCATGTTGCGCGGCAGTCCGATGATGACGGTCTTGCCGGTCTCGGCGTCGATCGAGACGAGGGAGAGCGAATCGGGTCGGATGCCCGTGCGGCCCTTGCCGGCGTCCGAGCCGAGGAGAAGGATGTTGTAGCGCCCGTCGACGGGTTTCGCGGCCTTGCCCGAGGCGAAGAGGTCGCTGACGAGCCCGCGCTGGCTGTTGAGGATGTTCGTGCCCCACGCCAGCGGTCCGACGACGACGAGGAGGAGGGCGCAGAACGCGCCGAGGAATCGAGTGCGCGCCTTCTTCGACAGGGTGACCAGGCGGATGCGGCGGACGGTGTCGAAGAGGCAGACGACCCAGTTGAGCCCGACGACCGGCACCCAGATGGTGAGGAAGGTGAGGATGTAGGGGTTCGTGCCGATCGTGAACGCGAATGTGCGATTGATGAGGATGGCGACGACGGCGATGATGACGAGCAGCCAGCTGATCGCCGTGATCGACAGCGAGATCTTCGCCCACCGGCGGGCACGGAAGAGCAGCTGGACGCCACCGGGAAGGAGGACGGAGACGAGGAGCAGCAGCCACGCCCGCAGGTCCCTGGTCGGCTGTGAGGCGTACGACGGGAAGCGGATCGGGTCGATGTACTTCGTCTCGGCCACTGCCTCACCTCTGCCTCTTGCTCGCTGACTGACTTCGGGCGCACCGACGCCCAGGCATCAATCGTGCCAAACCAACGTCCGAGTCCTCTGTGTCCCTCCATTGTGGCGCGTGGCAGGGGCCGAAGCCCGCACCTGCGCGCCTCGCATGTCGCCGATCACACCGTGTTCTCCCCCACACCGCCGCCTGATTCTCCGCGCACCGCCGCCCGGCCCTCCCCGGCACCGCCGCCCGCGGGCACGCAGACGGCCGTTCCCGCTGCGTGCGCGGCGGGAACGGCCGTGGAGTCGCCGGAGGCCTCAGCCGAGCAGCTGGCGGCCCATGACGAGGCGCTGGATCTGGTTCGTGCCCTCGTAGATCTGCGTGATCTTCGCATCGCGCATCATCCGCTCGACGGGGTGGTCGACGACGTAGCCGGCACCGCCGAGGAGCTGGACGGCGTCGGTGGTGATCTCCATCGCGGCATCGGAGGCGAAGGCCTTCGCCGCGGCTCCGAAGTACGTGAGGTCGGCGTCACCGCGTTCGCTCTTCGCCGCCGCGGTGTAGGTGAGCTGGCGGGCGGCCTCGAGCTTCATGCCCATGTCGGCGAGCATGAACTGGATGGCCTGGAAGTCGGCGATGCGCTTGCCGAACTGCTGGCGCTCCCTGACGTAGTTCAGCGCGTAGTCAAGCGCCCCCTGCGCGATGCCGACGGCCTGCGCGGCGATCGTCACACGCGTGTGGTCGAGGGTGCGCAGCGCGATCTTGAGACCCTCGCCGGGTTCGCCGACGATCCGGTCCCCGGGCAGGCGGACGTTGTCGAAGAGGAGCTCGCGCGTGGGCGATCCCTTGATGCCGAGCTTGCGCTCCTTCTCCCCGAAGGTGAACCCCTCGTCGGACTTCTCGACGACGAAGGCGGAGATGTTGCGGCCCCTAGCCCCATCGGGGTCGGTGACGGCCATGACCGTGTAGTACTCGGAGACCCCGGCGTTCGTGATCCAGGTCTTCACCCCGTTGAGGATCCAGTCGTCCCCGTCACGGGTCGCGCGGGTCTTCATCGACGCGGTGTCGGAGCCGGCTTCGCGTTCGGAGAGCCCGTAGGAGAAGCCGGCCTCTCCGCGGGCGACGGGGGCGAGGTACTTCTCCCTGATCGCCGCGTCTCCCCCGAGCTGGACGGGCATGCTCCCGAGCTTGTTGACGGCCGGGATGAGGGAGGAGGACGCACAGCCGCGGGCGACCTCCTCGATGATGATCGCCACGGCCAGGGCGTCGGCCCCGACTCCCCCGTACTCCTCGGGGATGTGCGCGGCGAAGAAGTCGGTCTCGACGAGCGCGTCGTGGGCTTCCTGGGGGTACCGGGATTCGGCGTCGACCTCGGCGGCGAAGGGGGTGATCCGCTTCTCGACGACGTCACGCACCGCCTGGCGGATCTCTTCGTGCTCTTCACTGGGCTGGTAGAGGTCGAACATCGTGCTCCTTTGACTGATCGATCGTTCAGTCAACAATTATTGCCCGAGTGCCGCCCCTTTGTCGAGGGCGACCTGACGCAGGCGGGCCCGATGCTCGTCGAGGCGGGAGCGGATCCGCGCGGACTCCTCGTCGGTTCCGGCGCCGAGGATGCGGGCGGCGAGCAGGCCCGCGTTCTTCGCTCCGCCGATCGAGACCGTGGCCACGGGCACGCCGCCGGGCATCTGGACGATCGAGAGCAGAGAGTCCATCCCGTCGAGGTACTTCAGCGGCACGGGCACGCCGATGACCGGCAGGGACGTCATCGAGGCGATCATGCCCGGCAGGTGGGCCGCTCCCCCGGCCCCGGCGATGATCACCCGCAGTCCCCGGTCGGCGGCGGTCTTCGCCCACTCGACCATGTCCTCGGGCATCCGGTGGGCAGAGACCACCTCGGCGGAGGAGTCGATGCTGAGTTCGCTCAGCGCCTCAGCGGCCTCCCGCATCGTCGGCCAGTCCGAGTCGGATCCCATGACGATCCCGACCGGGGGGCTCGCCGAGGCGGCTGCCCCGGTGCTCGTCTCTTCTGCAGCTGCCATGTCAGGCCCTTTCGTCGGGGTCCGCAGCGCCGGAGCGTGCGGGTGCGGTCGCGGGGACTCCCGCGGGCGCGGGCATCTCCGGATGGGGGTTCGGGTCGACGCCGGCGATGAAGTCCGCGGCATGCCGGGCCCGGGCGAGGACGAGCTCGCGATCGGAGCCGTACGCGTTGACGTGGCCGACCTTGCGGCCCGGACGCACGCCCTTGCCGTAGAGGTGGACCTTGACCGCGGGATCGTGGGCCATGACGTGGAGATAGGGCTGGTAGAGGTCCTCGTGCTCGGCCCCGAGGATGTTGACCATGACCGAGACGTCCTCTCGGGCCGCGGGGCTGCCGAGGGGCAGGTCGAGGACGGCGCGCAGGTGCTGCTCGAACTGGCTGGTCACCGACCCGTCCTGGGTCCAGTGACCGGTGTTGTGCGGGCGCATGGCGAATTCGTTGATGAGGAAGCCCTCAGGGGTCTCGAACATCTCCATCGCCATCACCCCGGTGACGTCGAGGGCGCCGGCGACGGTGAGGACCGCCTCGGTGATGGCGCGCGCCTTCTCCTCCGGCAGTCCCGGGGCCGGGGCGATGGCCTCCTTGCACACCCCGTCCTGCTGCCAGGTCTCGACGACGGGCCACACGGCGGTCTGGCCCATCGGGGACCGTCCGACCATGACGGCGAGCTCCCGGGTGAAGTCGACCTTCTCCTCGGCGAGGAGGACGGGGACATCGCTCAGCCAATCGGCCACCTCGGCGGAATCGGTGATGACACGCACGCCCTTGCCGTCGTAGCCCCCGCGCGGGGTCTTGGCGATGAACGGATACCCGACCTCGGCGGCGAAGGCCTCGGCATCGGCGGTCGAGGTGATCTCCGCCCACCGCGGGTTGGGCAGTCCGAGCTCGTCCATGCGCCGGCGCATAAGGATCTTGTCCTGGGCGAAGATGAGGGCCTGCGGGCCCGGCCGGACCGCGTGTCCGGCGGCGACGAGGGCCTCGAGGTGCTCGGGCGGGACGTGCTCGTGGTCGAAGGTGAGGACGTCGACGGTCTCGGCGAAGGCCTTGAGCGTCGCGAAGTCCGTGTAGTCGCCGACGACGACGTCGTGGATGACCTGGGCCGCCGGGGAGTCGGCGGTCTCTGCGAGGACGGCGAAGCGGACTCCGAGGGCCTCTGCTGCGGGGGCGAGCATGCGGGCCAGCTGGCCTCCGCCGATGACGCCGATGGTTGGAAAAGTCACGCACCCATCCTAGCGGCGGCTCCCAGCCGGGCCACATCGGCGCTGTCGTACGATGGACTTCGTCGAAGCCGCGCGTCAGGGGACAGGAGGGCACCGTGGGCCGCACCCGCGCCGAGCTCTCCCGCCTCGCGAAGTTCACCGCCGTCGGGGCCCTCGCGTTCCTCGTCGACCTCGCCGTCTTCAACCTCATCCTCTTCACCACCGACATCGGCCCGCTCATCCCCAAGGTCGTCTCGGTCGCCGCGGCGACGACGGTGAGCTGGCTGGGTTCGAGGCACTGGACGTTCCGCGACGGCCGCACGAGCCGACCGTGGCGCGAGGCCATCGGCTTCTTCGCCGTCAACGCCGCAGGCCTCGGCATCGCCGGACTGTGCCTGATCATCAGCCACTACGTCATGGGCCTGACCTCGCCGCTGGCCGACAACATCTCCGGCAACGTCGTCGGCGTGCTGCTGGGCAACGTCTTCCGTTACGTCATGTACTCCCGCGTGCTCTTCCGCGTCCCCGGCACATCCTCGCCGAGGCGGGAGGTCGTCGTCGGCGGGTCCTCGGTCGACGAGCCGTGCGTCGACGTCCCCGCCCGACGGTGACAGCGGTGACCGTCGCGGTCGCACTCCCCCGGAAGGCAGCGCTCACACCACGAGGAGCGGGATCCGCAGTTCGGCGTCCGTCGTCGCTCCGTGGTGTCCGATGAGGGCGAGCGCCGAGGCGGACTCGGTCTGCGAGTCGACGACGGCGAAGCCGTCGGTGCACACGGCGATGACGTCGCCGATGCGGCCGAGCACCCGCGGATCGACGGGGCCGAAGTAGCCGCGGGCGATCGCCTCGGCGCGCGGGAGGACGAGGGCCCGGTCGCCCAGGGTCTCGGTCCAGGCGGCCGCGACGTCGGCCTCGGCTCCGAGCTGCGCGTAGAGATGGAGGGCCCTGGGCTCCCCGCCGAGGTGGCGCAGCCCCGCCTTGAGGTCGGGGGCGTCGACGAGGTCGAGGCGACGATCATGGTCGATGTCGACCATGCCGTGGTCGGCGGTGACGACGAGCGCCGAGTCGTGGGGCAGGTCCTGGGCGAGGCGGGAGAGCGCGCCGTCGATGCGTTCGAGCTCCTCGCTCCAGTTCGCCGAGTTCGATCCGCTCACGTGCCCGGTCTTGTCGAGGTTGCCCCAGTAGAGGTAGACGAGCCGGGTGCCCGGCGCCCTGACTTCGGCCAGCGCCTGCGCGGTGCGCTCCTCGAGCGTCTTCGACGCACGGAAGCGTCCCCCGCGCAGGGAGGCGCGGTTGAGGCCGCGCCCGGCGAACTTCGCCTCGCCGAGGCTGACGACGTCGACGCCGGCGCCCTCGAGGCGTTCGAAGAGCGTCGCATCGGGCACCCACGTGAGCGGGTCGACGTCGAGATCCCACGTGAGCTGGTTGAACACGGCGTCGCGGGCGGGGTCGAGCAGACGATAGCCGACGACTCCGTGGGCTCCGGGCAGACGACCGGTGGCGAGCGAGGACAGGGAGTTCGCCGTCGTCGATGGGAATCCCGTCGAGATCGGCCGCCTGGTCGAGGCGAGCGACCGGAAGAAGGGGGTGTAGCCGCTGTTGCGGCTGAGCAGCTCCTCGCCGAGCCCGTCGACGAGGACGACGACGACGGTGCGCGCCTCCCGGTCGAGGCCGAGCCCCTCGGCCCGCCTGCCGGCGGTCTCATCGAGGATGTGACCGGCACCGAGGGCGAGCGACGCGGCGGGGACGACGTCGGAGAGCAGCGGCCCCGCATAGTCGGGAGGACCGAGCAGGGTCGAGAGGTCGACGCCGTCGGTGTCGGGGGTGGTCATCAGCGACGCGCTCGGAGGCGGGCGTGGAAGACGGCCTGACGCAGCCGGTCGGCGAAGGCCGCGATCCGGTCGACGGCCGCCTGCCCTTCGGCTTCGGCGGAGACGCGGAGGACGACGTCCTCGGCGAACGTCGACCCGCCGTAGCCGTGATCGCCCATGCAGTCGGGGTCCCCGCACGTCTCGGGGAAGGCCTCGATGCGGCGGGCGGCACCCCACGAGAGGGTGAGCGAGACCTCGACGGGAGCATCGCCGGGAGTGTAGGAGGCGGGGTCGGTGAAGGTGCGCCCGACCATGACGGTGCCGAGGCGTTCGAGTTCGATGTCCTCGCTGCTCGTCACCGCCCTGGCCCTGCCGCCGGGAGCCGCTGCCGGGTCGTCGTCGACGTGGGCGAGCAGCAGCCTCGTCTCCGTGAGGACGAAGGCGGTGACATGACGGTGGATCGACTCGATGTCGACGTGCGTGTCGATGTGGACGAAGTGGCTGAGCACCGGCTCGCCGAAGAGGGAGTCGGCGAGGATGCCCTGGGTGAGCTGCGGATAGTATCCGGCCGACTGGAGGTCGCGGACGAGGACTTCGGGTAATGCCATGGACTCCATTGTGCCGTACTCGCCGCCTGTGCCGAGTCCGCGGCCCGCCTATGCTTGAGGCATGGAAGACTATCCTGCCGGGTGGGAAGCCGATGTCGTCCTCCGTGACGGCGGCACCGCCCATCTGCGCCCGATCGTGCCCTCCGACGCCGATGCGCTCGCGCGCATGCACGAGGCGCAGTCGCCGGAGTCGATCTATCTGCGCTTCTTCGCGCCCCTGCCCAAGCTGCCCCAGCGCGACCTCGACCGCTTCGTCAACGTCGACCATCACGACCGGGTGGCGCTCGTGATGACGATCGGCGACGACATCATCGGGGTCGGTCGCTACGACAGGATCTCCCCCACCTCGGCAGAGGTCGCGTTCAACATCGCCGACGCCCACCAGGGGCGCGGGATCGGCTCGATCCTCCTCGAGCACCTCGCCGCGGCCGCTCGGGAGTCGGGCCTGCGGAAGTTCACCGCCGAGGTGCTCCCCCAGAACCGCTCGATGCTCCAGGTCTTCCAGGCCGCCGGCTACGAGGTCAGTCGCGGCTTCGACGACGGGGTCGTCGCCGTGACCTTCGACATCGACCCGACGGCGCGGTCGATCGAGGTCCAGGCCACCCGCGAGCACCGCGCCGAGGCGAAGAGCGTGCGCACCGTCCTCCATCCCTCCTCGGTCGTCGTCATCGGGGCGAGCCGAAAGCGGAACTCGACGGGCAACCTCCTCATCCGCAACATCGTCTCAGCCCATTTCACCGGCGAGCTCTGGGTCGTCCACCCCGAAGCGGACCAGGTCGCGGGCGTGCCCGCGTACCCCAGCCTCGGCGATCTGCCGGGCACCGCCGACCTCGCCGTCATCGCGGTGCCCGCCGACTCCGTCACCGAGGTGGTCCAGGAGTGCGCAGCCCACGGCGCCAAGGCCGTCCTCGTCATCTCCTCGGGCTTCGCCGAGACCGGACGCGCCGGCGCCGAGCTGCAGCGGCAGGTCGTCGCGACCTCCCGGGCGTACGGGATGCGGCTCATCGGACCGAACTCGTTCGGGATCGTCAACGAGGCCCCCGATGTCCGGCTCAACGCCTCGCTCGCCCCGTTCCTCCCCGAACCGGGCACGCTCGGGCTCTTCAGCCAGTCGGGGGCGCTCGGCACCGCGCTGCTCGCGACGGCGAAGAACCGGGGCCTGGGCATCTCGACGTTCGTCTCCGCGGGCAACCGCGCCGACCTCTCCGGCAACGACCTCCTCCAGTACTGGGAGGAGGACCCGGCCACGCACACCGTGGGCCTCTACCTCGAATCGATCGGCAATCCGCGGAAGTTCTCCCGCATCGCCCGCCGCGTCTCCCGGGTCAAACCCGTCATCGTCGTCAAGTCCGATGTCACGGGGCGCGAGCTGCCGCCCGGGCACGTCGTGCGCACCTCCTCGCTCGCCCCGCACGCCCTCGACCAGGTGCTCGGTCAGGCGGGCGTGGTCCGTGCCGACACCGTCCACCAGCTCTTCGACTTAGCCCAGGTCTTCTCGACCCAGCCGCTGCCGGCCGGGCGCCGGGTGGGTGTCATCGGCAACTCGGCGGCGCTGTCGACGCTCATCGTCCAGCGCGCCCGGGCCGAGGGGCTCACCGTCGAATCCGCCGTCGTCTCCCTCCATCCCGAGGTCGATGCCGAGACCTTCGGGGAGGCGCTCGAGGCGATGTACGACCGCGACGACATCGACTCCGTCATCGTCACCTTCACCCCTTCGGCCGGGGCCGAGGAGAACGAGATCGCCGCCCGTCTCGCCGAGGCCGCCGCACGGTCCGCGAAGACGACCGTCGCGTGCTTCCTCGGCATCCACGGCGTCCAGGACGAGCTCACGAGCTTCCTCACCGACTCCGAGGGCAGACGCGTCACCCACACGGTGCCGAGCTACTTGGGACCCGAGGACGCAGTGTGGGCGCTCGCGCGCGCCACCGACTACGCCCGCTGGCGCTCTGCCGACCACGGCCGCTTCCTCGAGATCGAGGACCTCGACGACAAGGGCGTGCGCGAGATCGTCGATGAGGCGCTCACCGGCGCCGCCCCCGGCTGTCCCGTCGTCCTCTCCCGAGAGCGCGCGCGGGAGCTGCTGGCCTGCTACGGGATCGAGACCGTCCCGTACATCACGGCCGCCTCGGTCGCCGAAGGACTGCAGGCCGCGGAGACGATCGGCTACCCGGTCGCGCTCAAGGCCGTGACGAAGTCGCTGCGCCATCGGATGGAGCTCGGCGGTGTGCGGCTGAACATCGACACCCCCGAGGAGCTCACCGAGGACTTCACCGCGATCCAGGACCTCATCGCCTCCCTGCCCTCGGACGAGGAGCCGCTCATCGACGTCCAGGCCATGGCCCCACCCGGCGTGCCCTGCGTCATCCGCGCCGGCGAGGACCGCCTGCTCGGCCCGATGCTCTCGTTCTCCCTGGCCGGGGACACGACCGAGCTCCTCGGCGACGTCGAGCACCGGGTCGCACCGCTGACCGACAAGGACGCCGGGGAGATGATCCGTGCGATCAAGTCCTCGCCGAGGCTGTTCGGCTATCGCGGGCTGCCGCCGGTCGACATCGACCCCCTCATCGACGTCCTCGAACGCCTCTCCGTCCTCGTCGAGCGCCACCCGCAGCTCCTCGACATCGAGATGCATCCGATCGTCGCGACCGAGACGACGAGCTTCATCCTCGACGTCCGCATCTCCCTGCTCGCCGACGCCACCCGGATCGACACGACGCGGCGCCTGCTCAGCTGAGGGCTCCGCCGAGACATCCGACGTCTGCGGCGCACCTCGGGTATCGTCGGAGGTGCAGGGGTCCGCGTCGGACCGCCGGGCCGCCACCTGGCCGACAGGGATCGTCCGGTGCGACGACAGTGCCGCTGTTCGGGTCGAAACGCCTGCTCATGGGCGCGGGCGACCCGATTGGTGGGAACCGACTGGCAGTTTGGCGAGTCATATACCAATCCCCCGAGCGAACATGTAGTGTCTGTATCCGTTCGAGCATGAATAGTTATGCATTTGTGCCCAAAACCCCGCGGCCGGACCCGGTCGCTGTCTGTGACCCCCAGTGGTCATTCACCGTCAGCAGGCACTCCTGCGCTGCAGGAGCGCCCACGAGAGCGAGGCAGAGAGCATTGATCTCACGCAAAGATGTCGTCACGGATTCCGCGATCGCCGTCGTCGCCGAGCAGGGAGTCCGCGGGCTCACGCACCGCGCCGTCGACGCCATGGCAGAGCTGCCGGTGGGCTCGACATCCAACGTCTACCGCACCCGCGACGCCCTCGTCACCGGGATCCTCGAACGGATCGGCGAACTCAACGCCCGTCAGTTCGACCGGCTCGTCGAGAACACGGCGGCCGGCGGCACGCCGCTCGCCGATGCCGCCGTCGGGCTGTGCTTCGATCTGCTCACCACCGACCGCGACCGCTTCTACACCTCCGTCATGCTCAGCCTCGACCCCGCGCTGCCGGCGGAGGCGCTCGCGGCGAAGCGGTCGAACATGGCGACCGTCGACTCGTTCGTCATGAACCTCTGCGGCATCGACGCCGACCTCGCCCGCCGCATCACCAGCTCGGTGCTCGGCATGATGATCGCCGAGCTCATGTCCGGTTCGCCCTCCCGTGAGCACGTCGAGGCCTACATCGGCGAACTCTCGAAGTGGATGAACGACCTCCCGCGCTCGTAGCAGGACTCTCCCGTCCACGGTGCCCCTGACCACCGCCTCGGCGGGGCGGAAGCGACACGAGACCACGAGGTGGGCCTGGGAACACGATTCGAACGCTAGAATCGACGGGTGCCGCCGCTGAGGGACAGCGGACGCGAGTGTGTGACAGGAGTTCCATGACCGAAGGCAGAGTCATCGATGTCGACGTCTCGGCGGAGATGGAGAGTTCCTACCTCGAGTACGCCTACTCGGTCATCTATTCGAGAGCTCTGCCCGACGCCCGTGACGGCCTCAAGCCGGTGCAGAGGCGCATCGTCTACCAGATGGGCGACATGGGACTGCGACCCGACCGCGGCCACGTCAAGTCCTCGCGCATCGTCGGTGACGTCATGGGCAAGCTCCACCCGCACGGCGACTCCGCGATCTACGACGCGCTCGTGCGGCTCAGCCAGGACTTCATCATGCGGGTCCCCCTCGTCGACGGCCACGGCAACTTCGGCTCCCTCGACGACGGACCCGCCGCACCCCGCTACACCGAGGCGAGGCTGACGACGGCGTCGATGCAGATGATCGCCGGCCTCGACGAAGAGGTCGTCGACTTCGTCCCCAACTACGACAACACGCTCACCCAGCCCGACGTCCTGCCCGCCGCGTTCCCCAACCTCCTCATCAACGGGGCCTCGGGCATCGCCGTGGGCATGGCGACGAACATGGCCCCGCACAACCCGGGCGAGGTCATCGCCGCGTGCAGCCACCTCATCCGCAATCCCGACGCCGACCTCGCCGAGCTCATGCGCTTCATCCCGGGACCCGACCTGCCCACAGGCGGGCGGATCATCGGCCTCGACGGCGTCCGGGAGGCCTACGAGACCGGACGCGGAACCTTCCGGACCCGGGCGACGGTCTCGATCGAGAACATCAACGCCAGGCGCAAGGGCATCGTCGTCACCGAGCTGCCCTACCTCGTGGGACCGGAGAAGGTCGTCGCGAAGGTCAAGGACGCCGTCGGGGCGAAGAAGCTCACCGGCATCGCCTCGATCGACGACTACTCGGACCGGAAGAACGGCCTGCGGCTCGTCATCGGGATCAAGAACGGCTTCAACCCGGAGGCGGTCCTCGCCGAGCTCTACCGGCAGACCCCGCTCGAGGAGTCCTTCGGGATCAACAACGTCTGCCTCGTCGAGGGCCAGCCGCGCACCCTCGGGCTGCGCGAGCTCCTCACCGTCTACCTCACCCACCGCATCGACGTCGTGCGCCGGCGCACGGTCTTCCAGCTGCGCAAGGCCAAGGACCGTCTCCACCTCGTCGAGGGTCTGCTCATCGCGATCCTCGACATCGATGAGGTCATCCAGCTCATCCGCTCCTCCGATGACGCCGCGACCGCGCGGACGAGGCTCATGGACGTCTTCGACCTCTCGGAGCTCCAGGCCACCTACATCCTCGACCTGCAGCTGCGGCGGCTGACGAAGTTCTCGCGTCTCGAACTCGAGGCCGAGCGCGACGAGCTCAAGGAGCGCATCGACTACCTCGAGAGCCTCCTCGCCGACGAGGCGAAGCTGCGCGAGCTCGTCGCCTCCGAACTCGAGGCGACCGCGGAGATCATCGGCACGCCCCGCCGGACCGTCCTCATCGAAGGGGCGATGAAGGAGCTCACGGCGAAGGGGAAGAAGGCCCCGGAGAACCTGCGGATCGCCGATGCACCGACCCGCGTGCTCCTCTCGACCTCCGGTCGGATCGCCCGCACCTCGGATGCCGCGGTGCTCGCCCGCTCGGGCAAACGCGCGAGCCACGACGCCCTCGTCTCCGAGGTGGTCGCGACGACTCAGGGCAAGGTCGGGGCGCTGACCTCGACCGGCACCCTCCACCTCATCGACGTCGTCGACCTTCCCGCGCTGCCGCCCGGTGCCTCGCGGCCCAACGTCGCCGGCGGAGTGAAGGTCGCCGAGTACGCGGCGCTCGAGAAGAACGAGAAGGTCATCGGGCTCATCGACCTCGAGCGCGAGTTCCTCCTCGGCACAGCCGAGGGCGTCGTCAAGCGCGTGTCCGTGGCGGGCCGTCCGAACAAGTCGGAGTGGGACGCGATCGCCCTCAAGGGCAAGGACACCGTCATCGGCGTCGCCCAGCCCCGCGACATCGACGCCTCGCTCGCCGTCTTCGTCACCTCGGCCGCGCAGCTGCTCGCCTTCGACGCCGCAGGCCTGCGGGCCCAGGGATGGAACGCCTCGGGGGTCGCCGGCATCAAGCTCGGCGCCGAGGCGAAGGCGATCTTCTTCGGGGCCGTCCCCCGCGAACCCGATGAGGAAATGTCACTGTCGGTCGTGACGATCGCCAGCGGCGAAAATTTCTACGGTGCGCCGTCCTCGTCGATCAAGGTGAGCGAGTTCGTCGAGTTCCCCACGAAGGGACGGGCCACCTCGGGTGTGCGCGCCCACAAGTTCCTCAAAGGCGAGACCGAGCTCTCGCTCGCCTGGGTCGGCGACTCCCCACAGGCGGCGGCGCAGGCCGGAGGCGCACGCACGCTGCCCGGTGAGATGTCGCGCCGTGACGGGACGGGGTCCCCGCTCGAGTCCAAGATCGACGTCATCGGCACGCTCCCCCGCCTCGGCGAACCGGGCGAGGACGTCACCGGCGGCGGTGGCACCGATGGTGCGGAGGCCGATGGCTCCGGGGACTCGTCGGCGGGCAGCGGACGCTCCGGCGAAAGCGTTCGGGGCGACAGCGGTGCTTCGGGCAGCGGTTCGCCTCAGGCGGCCGGTTCCGGCGGTCTCGCGACGAGCCTCGACGGTCTCGACCTCGATGCCGACGACGCCCGCGAGGCGATCTCGCGCGCCCGCATCGACACGGACAACGGCGTCATCGTCTCCCACGACGAAGACGATGAGGACGACGGCGACGACTCAGCGCTGTTCTGACGGCGGACACGTGCGGGAACGCGCGTACGTTCCCGCAGCAGCACGTCCTACCCGTAGCAACACGTCGTACCCCGGATGCCACTTCGCCCCGATCGCTCCGCAACCCGCACCCGCGGCGCCTAATCCACCCCGTGCAACGGGAGGTTTTGGGGCTAAGAGGGCGGGATGCGAATTGCGGCGCTCGGCCGCATACTCGCAGCAGCATGTCCTACCCGTAGCATCATGTCGCACCCCGGACGCCACGTCATCCCGATCGCTCCGCAACCCGCACCCGCGGCGCCTAATCCACCCCGTGCAACGGGAGGTTTTGGCGCTATGGATGCGGGGTGCGAATTGCTCTCCGCCAAGGGGAGGCTCCGGCGCCAAGGGTGCGAGGTGCGAAAGCCGCAGCATCCGTCCCGCTCCTCGCCGCGCCGGGCCGCCGCGCCGCCGCGCCGCCGAACCTACGATTCGTCGTCGAGGTCGAGCTTCATCCGTGCCGCGGTGCCGCGCTCCATCTGGCAGATGCCGGTCTCGCCGAGTCCCTGGAGAGTGAGCGAGCCGCGCGGTTCGAAGACGTAGGCGTCGGAGGTCGAGAGCACCCGCGCGGTCTCCTCGTCGGTGAAGATCGTTCCCGGCTCGGCGACGGCGGTCAGCCGCGCTGCCAGGTTGACGCTCGAGCCGAAGATGTCGCCGAGGCGCGAGAGCACCCGCCCCCACACGAACCCGACCCGTGCCTGCGGCAGATCGGCGGCCGCGGTGACGCGCTCCATGAGCGACATCGCGATCTCCGCGCCGGCCAGCGGGGTCTCGGCCGCGAAGAACACCTCGTCGCCGACGGTCTTGATGATGCGCCCGCCGCCGGTGGCGACGATGTTGTAGCAGATGCCCTGGAACTCCTGGACCATGTTCGCCAGCTGCCTCGGCTCCATCTTCTGCGACAGCCGCGTGTACGAGACGAGGTCGATGAAGCCGACGGCCCGGGCCAGCGGCATCGACGAGTCGTACCAGCCCTGCCGGTTGTCCATCGCCAGCCCGTCGGAGACGTTGACGTTGAGCCGCCCCATCACCTCGGCGAGGTTGCGCCGCCACGAGTACGTGAGCATCTTCTGCAGCGGGTCGATGAGGTCCTCGATGACCTCGAGTGCCTCTCGCCGGGCCTCGGGTTCGCTCAGGCCCTTCTCCTCGGTGAGGTATTCGACGATCGTCTCCATCTGCCACACGACGAGGCGGTCCGTCGTCTGCCCGATCGCACGCGCCAGCGACAGCGCGGTCTCCTGGTCGATGAGTCCGTCCGCGACGGGCTTCGCCCACATCCGCAGCGCGTGCGCATCGCTGACCGTGTACGCCTTGTCGTGCGCATCCGTCTGCGCCATCCCCAGCGCCCGCCACATCTTCCGCGCCGACACCGTCGAGATCCCGCCGAGCTTCGCCGCCTCCCGGCGATCGAGCACGCGCTTGCCGTCGAGGAGGATCTCCTCGAGCCGCTCGGCCGCCGTCCGCGTCTCGTAGACCGGATCGTCGTCGTCATCGTCGACGATGTCGATCGCCGAGGTGCGCGGGTCCTCGTGCAGTCCCTCGGAGAAGTCGTCGGCCCGGTCGGTCCTGCCCGAGGCACCGTCGTCGACGGATGCCGGGTGTCCGTTGAGCATGTTCGCGGTGATGACCGGCATCGCCGAGGTGGCCGGCAGTTCGCTGTCATCGATCCTCGCCCGCCGGCGGGTCGTGTCAGTGCCGCGTGAGACGGTGTCATCAGAACGGGAGGCGGTGTCATCAGATCGGGAGGCGGCACTGTCGCCGGAACCGGCGTCGGCGATATCGGCGCCGGTGGCGTCGTCTGCGCTGGCGTCACCCGGGCCCCCGTGCACCGATCCGCTGCGCGCTGATCCGCTGTGTGCTGATCCGCTGTGTGCAGAGTCGACGTCCTGCGGTCCGTCGTGGTTGACGCCCTCAGCCCTCGACGCGCCGTGTCCTGGGGCTGAGTGCACTGGAGCGGGATGCCCCGAGGCGTCCTCATCACTCGTGCCCGCGGAGGCACCGTCTGCCGAGCCGGCCCGTGCAACCGCACCCTGCGCGGGAGCACCCGTCGACGTGTCCTGTGTCGGCCAGCCCTCCGCGTCGTTGCCCGCCGTGGCACTGCCCCCGGCAGCGCTGTCCGCCGGACCACGGTTGACCGGTGCGTCCTGTCCCGCAGCGTCTCGCGAGGCGCGCTCTCGCGCACTCTCGTCGTTCCGACGGTGCTCGACATCGTCCGCGGACACGGCGGCCTGCCGGGTGTCCTCACTCATCATCTCGCGGTCGTCCCGGCAGCAGAGGTGTCGGTCCCAGGGGCCGGTCGCAGATGGTGGACGTCGCCGGCGCTCACGGTGGTCCGGTCGTCGATGATGAGGTCCCCGGACGGGTCGAGCCCGGTGGCCGTCCCGATGAGGTGGCTGCCGTCGGGCCGTTCGACCTTGACCCGTGTCCCCAGCGTCACCATTCCCTCGCGCACCTTCTCCGCGGTCCGGCTCCGGCTGAAGTCCTCGTCACCATACTCGTCGATCTCCCTCAGGGCAGGAATGAGCGTGCTGAGGATCGACATTAGCAACGCTTCATGATCGATCTCTGAATCCGGCTGACCGAGCTCGATCGCCAGCGAACTCGCGTCTTCCCGCACGAGGTCTTCAGCCGCGAGCCGGGTGTTGATCCCCATTCCCAGGACGATGCGCGGACCCGAGTCGATCATCTCGATGCGCGCGAGGATCCCGCACAGCTTCTTCCCGTCTGCCGTGAGGACGTCGTTGGGCCACTTGAGGACGGCGGGAACCCCCGCCTCGGCGACGGCCCGGCGAACGGCCTCCCCGGTGAGCAGCGGAATCCAGCCCCAGGACTCAACCCCGGTGCGGGGCGCGAGGAGGATCGAGAACGTCAGCGACTTCCGCGGCGGCACCGTCCACGTCCGTCCGAGTCGACCATGGCCGGCGCTCTGAAAGTCGGTGCCGAGGACGGTGAACACCGGCAGCTCGGACCGGTCCGCGCCGCTGCCGACGACAGCGCCGGCGACGTCGCGGACGGGATGGCCGACCGCCTCGGCGGGGTGGGGATCGAGGTGCTCGGGCTTGCGGACCAGGGCGGCGAGTTCGTCGTTCGTCGACGAACAGGACTCGTCCCAGACGACGAGGGGAAGGTCGAGCCCGGCGGCCTCGGCGCGGGCGCGCAGCGAGCGGACGTCGACGAGGAAAGGCGCGTGTTGGCTGGTCACCAGTCCACTCTAGATTCTTTTGGTGGGAGTGCACAATGAACTCGTGCGCCCTCGATAAGGTGGGGGCATGACGGAAACCCCACGCACCACCGCCGAGCGCATCGACGCCTTCCTCGAGCGTCGCGACGCCGCCCACACCGGCAACGAGAAGTCGGTGGAGAACCAGCACAAGCGCGGCAAGCAGACCGCCCGGGAGCGCATCGACCAGCTCCTCGACGAGGGATCGTTCCAGGAGATCGACGAGTTCGCCCGCCACCACAACACCCAGTTCGGGATGAGTGCGAACCGCCCTGACGGTGACGGCGTGGTCTGCGGTCTGGGCACGATCGACGGGAAGACCGTCGCCGTCTTCGCCCACGACTTCACGGTGCTCGGCGGGTCGCTGGCCGAGGCGAACGGCCGCAAGATCGTCAAGGTCCAGAAGCTCGCGCTCAAACTCGGCTGCCCGATCATCGGCATCAACGACTCCGGCGGCGCCCGCATCCAGGAGGGCGTCGGTTCGATCGCGCTCTTCGCCGAGATCTTCCGCCTCAACGTCGCCTCCTCGGGAGTCATCCCGCAGATCTCGCTCATCATGGGCCCCTCGGCCGGCGGCGCCGTCTACTCGCCGGCGCTCACCGACGTGACGATCATGGTCGACAAGATCAGCCACATGTACATCACCGGCCCGGACGTCATCAGGACCGTCACCGGTGAGGAGGTCGGCCACGAAGAGCTCGGCGGCGGCCGGACGAACAACACGGTCTCGGGCAACGCCCACTACCTCGCCAGCGACGAGGAGGACGCCCTCAACTACGTCCACGACCTGCTGTCGTTCCTCCCGCAGAACAACCTCGACCCGGCCGACGCCGACGTCTTCGAATCCGACCTCGAGCTCACCCCCGAGGACGAAGCGCTCGATGCGCTCATGCCGGATTCGCCCTCCCAGCCCTACGACATCCTCGACGTCGTCACCACGGTCCTCGACGACGGCGAGTTCCTCCAGGTCTCCGAGCTCTTCGCCCCCAACGTCGTCACCGGATTCGGTCGTGTCGAGGGCGTGAGCGTCGGCGTCATCGCCAACCAGCCGATGCAGCTCGCCGGCACCCTGGACATCGACGCGTCCGAGAAGGCCGCCCGCTTCGTCCGCCTCTGCGACGCCTTCAACATCCCGATCCTCACCTTCGTCGACGTCCCCGGCTTCCTGCCGGGCACCGACCAGGAGCTCGGCGGCATCATCCGCCGCGGCGCGAAGCTCATCTACGCCTACGGCGAGGCGACCGTCCCCCTCATCACGCTCATCACCCGCAAGGCCTACGGCGGAGCGTACTGCGTCATGGGGTCGAAGCAGCTCGGTGCGGACATCAACCTCGCGTGGCCCTCGGCGCAGATCGCCGTCATGGGTGCCCAGGGGGCGGCGAACATCGTCTACCGGCGCAAGCTCAAGGCCGCCGAGGAGGCCGGTGAGGACGTCGATGCGCTGCGCGACGAGCTCATCCAGGACTACGAGGACGCTCTGCTCAACCCGTACCTCGCCGCCGAGGAGGGCTACATCGACGCGGTCATCAAGCCGAGCGAGACGCGGGCCCGCATCGTCCGCTCGCTGCGGGCGCTGAAGAACAAGCACGTCGACGCTCCCGCGCGCAAGCACGGTAACATCCCCCTATGAGCGAGGATTCGACGCAGACCGCCGAGCAGAGCACGGCACCGAGCGACGGTGCCGTGTCCGAGGCGAGCACTGGGACGCCGGTGACTTCGGTCGAGGACCGCGCCGTGGTCCGCGCCGACGACGGTCAGCCGGTCAGCGATGAGATGGCCAGTGCGGCCGCGGTCGCCGCGGTCGTCGCGATCCGCCAGGTCGCTCTCGCCTACGCCGCCCACCAGGCCGAAGCGCTCGCCCAGGTCGAGACGACGAAGCACGACCGCGCCGGGTTCAATGCGCCCCGGCGCAACGTCCGCCGTCGCCTGCCCCAGACCTGGACGCAGCCGCTCGGTCGCTGAGGCCGGTCGGCGGGCGCTCAGTCGGTACCGGCGGTGAAGATCGCCCGCAATTCCGCGAAGAGCTCGTCAATGATGGGGTCCGGTTCGCCCTCGTCGCGGCGCAGCCGCATGAACGTCGCCTTGATCGCCATCATCGCCACCGCCGCGAGCACCTCGGCCCGGTAGGAGACCGCAGGCCAGTCCTCGGGGCAGCCGTTCGGGGTCCCCTCCCCCGCCGAGGCGGTCGTTGGGTCCCCGGCTGAGTCGACCGCGGCACTCGCCCCTTCCGTCGCCGAGGCGGTCGCTGAGTCGCGCGTGCCCGTGACGTCAGACTCTGCCGACCCGTCGGCTGCCGTCGCGTCGAGGCGGCGCTGGATCATCTCGCGGAACAGGCGCTCGTTGTTGCCCATCCGCGACATCTGCAGCTGCATGAGCTGAGGCTCCTGCTGGAGGACCCGGTGGTACTGGTGCATCTCCTCGCGGCGGCGCAGCCGGCTGCGGACGACTGCGGCGAGGAGTCCCTCGAGGTCGCTGAGCATGTCCCCCGTCGGTCCGCCCGCCTCGAACTCGGCGATGACCGGCTGGTCCTCGTCGTCGAAGACGGTGTCGGAGCGCCCGAGCAGCGCCTCCTCTTTGTTCGCGAAGTAGTTGAAGAAGGTCCGCCGGGAGACTCCTGCGCGTTCGCAGATCGCCTCGATCGTCACATCGGCGTAACCGCTCTCGAGGGTGAGCTCGAGCGTGGCTCGGCGCAGCGCCCGCCCGCGTTCGCGCTTCTTCCGCTCGCGCAGGCCCTCCGGCCGGTCGGCTGCGGTCACGTCGGCTGCTGAAGACATGCCGACATTATTGCACTCCGTGCATTTTCATCTCAATCCCGTCTCAGCCCCGCGGCAACTGACGTCAGTAGCCGAGCTTCGCGTTCACGAGGACGGGAACCGCCTCGGCGGCCTCATCGGCGAGACCGAGGTCGATCTCGACGATCTCGAGCGTCTCCTCCCCGCCGAGGGAGACGACGACGTGCCCGTACGGGTCGGCGACGAGGCTGTGGCCGACTCCCGTGGGGCCCTTCGGGGGCACGTCGACCCCGCTGACTTCGGGATCGGCCTGGCCGAGGGCGACGACGAACATGTTCGAGTCGATCGCCCGGGCTCGAGCGAGCAGCTCCCACTGCTCGACCTTCCCCGGCCCCGCACCCCACGATGCGGAGACGATGGCGAGGCGAGCGCCTCGGCGGCTGAGTTCGGCGAAGAGCTTGGGGAAGCGGATGTCGTAGCAGATCGCGATCCCCACGGCCTCTCCGCCCAGGTCGACGACGGCCGGTTCCTCACCGGCTGCGACGGTGTCGGACTCCTTGAACCCGAAGGCATCGTAGAGGTGGATCTTCGCATACTCGGTGCGGGTGCCGTCGGGGGCGTAGACGGCGAGCAGGTTGACGACCTTGCCGCCGGAGACGGCGAACTCCCCGGCGATGACGGTGGTATCGGCATCGGCGGCCAGCACGGTAAGCGCCTCGCGCCAGCCCTGCGCCTCGGTCTCGGCGATCTCGCGCAGGCCGCGCCCGAACGCGGACATCGTCGCCTCGGGGAAGACGACGACGTCAGCGTCGGCCTCGGCGGCCCGGCGGGTGTAGTCGCGGACCTTCTCGAGGTTGGCCGCGACGTCGGTCGTCGTGTTGATCTGGGCGAGTGCGAGTCTCATCGCGATCCTCCTGCGGCGGACGGTCGGTGGGCTCTTCTCAGGCTACTCGGGTCCCGACCTCGGGTCACCCGCCGTCCGCACCACGGTCTGGCGGCCGAGGTCCGACGCCCGTCCGAGCGCAGGCGCGCCCGTCAGCCGATGAATTCTCGTCCCGGGCGTCCGCCCCGGCCGCGGCCGTGGACGATGGAGTAGACGCCCATCGCGACGACGACGAGTCCGGCACAGAGGAGGAACATCCCCCGACCGCCGGTGAGCGGCATGAGGGCGCCGAGGATGATCGGCCCGATCCCGGATCCGACGTCGAGGAGGAGGAAGAACGACGAGGTCGCCACCGGCACCCTGGCCATCTCGACGGACTTGACTGTGATCGTCTGGGCGCTGGGCATGAGCGAGCCGAAGCCGAGTCCGACGAGGACGCCGGCGATGACGATGCCGGTCATCGTCGGCCACAGGGCGATGAAGAGGTTGCCGGCGGCGTTGAGGGCGAGGACCGGATAGATGACGACGTTGTCGCCGTAGACGTCCTGGATCCGGCCGACGAAGAGGCGGGCGACGAGGGAGGCTGCGGCGAAGGCGACGAAGAACATCGAGGCGGCGGCGGGCACTCCGTTCTCGGCCGCGTACCCGGCGAGGAAGACGAGGGCGGCGGCGTAGGCGGTGCCGGCGATGAGCATGATCAGCCCGATGCGCAGACCGTCGCGGTCGACGAGCGTGCGGGGGTGGAGGTGCCACTTGGCGGCCCGCTGCTCGGGAGTGAGCTCCTGCTTCGGCAGGCGCAGGAGGAAGCAGAGGATGAGGGCGATGAGCGACATGAGCGCCGAGGCGAGGAAGAGAACCCCGAAGTCCCAGCGCTGGGGCAGGACGACGCCGAGGTAGGGCCCGAGGGCCGTCGACACCGTCGTCGCCGTGCCGAAGTAGCCGGTGCCCTCACCTCGGCGGGAGGCGGGGATGATCGACTGGATGGCCGTCATGATCGCCGTGTTCCCGGCTCCGAACGCGACGCCGTGGATGAGGCGGATGACGATGAGGAGGACGAGGCTGTCGGCGGCGATGTACGCGAGCGAGGCGAGGACGAAGACGGCCATGGAGATGACGAGCAGGGTCCGGCGGCCGATGAAGTCGAGGTACTTGCCGGTGAGGATGCGGGCGATGACGGCGCCGACGATGAAACCGGACGAGGCGAATCCGGCGGCGGCCTGGCCGGCGGAGAAGCGGGCGACCGCGTACCCGGCCATCGATGTCATGAGCAGGTAGAAGACCATGGACATCGCGAGGTTGAGGCCGACGCCGACGACGAAGTCCTTGGTCCACAGCTGTGCTCGTGCCACGTCCGATCCGTCTCTCTTCCCTCAGCCGTCCGCGTCCCGCCGGGCGGCGGGACCATCCAAGGCTATAGCTTCAGCGAACTCCCAGGATGCGATGTCCGCACTGTGCCCATGTGCCTCTCCTCATGGCCTGTGACCGGAGCCATGAGGTGTGCGTCAGCTCATATAGGGTGAGGTCATGACCGAAAAGAGAACCCCTTCCGCCGTCGACGCCGTCGCTGAGGACTTCGTCGACCGCTCCCTCGCCCTCTCCCCCTCCCTCGCCCTCTACCTCGGGCTCGAAGGAGGCAAGGGCTTCGACGACCTCTCCCCCGCCGGCCTCGCCGCGCTCAACGACCTCAATGTCGAGACGCTGCGCCGCCTCGACGAGGTGGAGGCGAGCGCCGACCTCGACGACGTCGACCGGGTCACCCTCGATGCGATGCGCGAGCGCCTCGGCGTCGCCCGTGACTACTACGAGGCGGGCTTCCAGCACGCCGACCTCAACGTCATCGCCTCCCCCGTCCAGCACGTCCGCGACACCTTCGACCTCCTGCCGACCGCGACGGTGGCTGACTGGGAGACGATCGACACGACCCTGGCCGCCGTGCCCGCATCGCTGGCCGGATACCAGGAGTCACTCGCGCTCGCCAAGAGCCGCGGTCAGGTGGCGGCCCGGATCCAGATTGAGAAGGTCATCGACCAGGCCCGCGATCTCGCCGGGGACGACTCGACGTTCCTCACCCTCATCGCCGGTGCCGATGATGTCGCCGAGGTGTCCCCGCAGCTGCGCAACGACCTCGCCGCCCATGCCGATGGAGTCCGACAGGCGTACGCCGACCTCGCCGATTTCCTCGGATCCGAGCTGCTGCCGGCGGCACCGGAGAACGAGGCATGCGGCAGGGAGGCCTACGCCCTGCACTCGCGGAACTTCCTCGGCGCCGAGGTCGACTTCGACGAGACCTACCGGTGGGGACTTGCGGAGCTCGAGCGCATCGACGCCGAACAGCGCCGGATCGCCGAGGAGATCATGCCCGGCACCGACCTCTTCGACGTGATGAAGGCGCTCGACGCCGATCCGGAGCGCACCCTGCACGGCAAGGACGCGCTGCGCGAATGGATGCAGGGGGTCGCCGACGAGGCGATCGCCGAGCTCGGGAAGACCCACTTCGACATCCCCGAACCCGTGGGCACGATCGAGGCGATGATCGCCCCGTCGTCGACCGGCGGCATCTACTACACGGGGCCCACCGACGACTTCTCCCGTCCCGGTCGGATGTGGTGGTCGGTGCCCGAGGGCGTCACCGAGTTCGCAACCTGGCAGGAGAAGACGACCGTCTACCACGAGGGCGTCCCCGGCCATCACCTCCAGGTCGGGCAGGCCACCTACGTCTCCGATACCCTCAACCGCTGGCGCCGGCTCATGTGCTGGGTGTCCGGGCACGGCGAGGGCTGGGCGCTCTACGCGGAGCGGCTCATGGCCGACCTCGGCTACCTCGACGACCCGGCCGACTACCTGGGCATGCTCGACTCGCAGCGCCTGCGGGCCGCCCGCGTCGTCCTCGACATCGGCTTCCACCTCGGCCTTGAAGCCCCGGAGAGCCTCGGCGGGGGCACATGGGACCGGGAGAAGGCGTGGCAGTTCCTCACCGACAACGTCGCGATGGACCGCAGCTTCCTCGCCTTCGAACTCGACCGCTACCTCGGCTGGCCGGGACAGGCCCCGAGCTACAAGATCGGGCAGCGCCTGTGGGAGCAGTTCCGCGACGAGGCGAAGGCCGAGGCCGGCGACGACTTCGACCTCAAGGCCTTCCACACGAAGGCCCTGGGCCTCGGCTCGGTCGGCCTCGACACCCTCGGCCGGGCGATCCGCCGCTGAGCGGGGTCAGATCTGCGCCGGCCGGGTCTGCGCAGGTCGGGCCTGGCCGGCCGACCTGCGCCCTGCAGCCTCGGCGCTCGGAGTGGGAGAATGACGACGTGAAGAACAATGACAGCCCTAGGTCGGAGACCGTGCGGGTGACGGAGATCCTCCGCGACGAGATCATCGACGGGGTGCGCGCGCCCGGCAGCCGCCTCGTCGAGCGCAATCTCGCCTCCGAACTCGGAGTCAGCCGTGTCCCGGTCCGCGAAGCCCTCAAGCAGCTCGCCTCGGAGGGGCTCGTCGCCCACCGTCCGAACACGTGGGCGACAGTGCGCGAGTTCTCTCCCAGCGATGTCGCCGACCTCGCCGAGGTGCGTCAGGCCTTCGATCTCCTCGCCTTCGAACTCGCGGCCCAACGGCACACGCGGGAGGGACTCGCCTCACTCGAGGCGACGATGGAGGCGGGTCGACGGCAGGCCGAGGCCGGGGATGCGGTCGGTGCGCACCGGAGCGCCGCCGCCTTCCACTCGATCGTCACGGAGCTCTCCGGCAACCGGCTCCTCGTCGAGGTCGGGCAGCTCCTCGACTCGCGGATGCGCTGGCAGCTGAGCCAGCATGACGAGCTCGACGTCGTCGCCACCGAACATGCCGAGCTCTTCGACGCGATCGCCCACCGCGACGTCGACCGGGTCCGCGAGCTCGCGACCCACCATCTGAGCACGAGCCGCCAGCAGCATGACAAGCACCGGGAGCGCCTCGCCCACGAAGGCAAGACGGCGGAAACCGAGGACGCGAAGGCCGAGGGCTGAGGGAGACGACGCGCTCAGCCGGCGGCCGGATGCGTCCTGACGGCCGGGTCAGCCGTCGCGGGTCGGTCCGTCGCCGCTGAACCTGCGTCATCGGACCGCGGCCCGGCGTCTGTCGCCGCACTCGCCTCCTGCGCCGCACTCGCCTCCTGCGCACCCCGAGCGAACGGCCACCCGGTCATCCGCTTCGGTCGCGCCGGCGCGAACGTGCGCACCTTCGAGGTCGAGAGTCCGAGGCCGACGAGGGACTCGGCGAGCCTGACGGCGGCGGCGACACCGTCGACGACGGGGACCGAGCAGCGGTCGACGATCACCTCGGCGAGGTCGGCCATACCCCCGCACCCGAGGACGATGACCTCGGCACGGTCACGATCGACCGCCTCGGCGGCCTCACCCGCGATCGCGTCGACGGCCCGGTCGGGATCGGCCTCGAGGTCGAGGACGGCCATCCCCGAGGAGCGCACGGAGGCGCAGTGCCGGTCGAGCCCGGCGAGCAGAAGCCGATCCTCGATGAGCGGGACCGTGCGGTCGAGGGTGGTGACGACGGAGTATCGGCGGCCCAGCAGCATCGCCAGCGTCGCACCCGCCTCGGTGATGTCGACGACGGGGACGTCGAGGAGCTCCTGCAGGGCTTCTCTGCCGTGCTCGCCGTAGCCGGCCTGGATGACAGCGTCGTACTCACCGTCGTATCCGAGCACGGCGTCCATGACGCCGAGTGCCGCGAGGTGGCTTTCGACGTTGCCTTCGCAGGATTCGGGGCCGAAGCTCGGGGTCAGGCCGATGATCTCCGTGTCCGCCGAGGCGGCCTCCCGTGCCGCTCGGGCGATCCCGTCGGTCATCGACGCGGTCGTGTTGACGTTGACGACGAGGATTCTCATGGGTCTCTCCAGGTCAGGTGGGTGTGTGCGGGTCAGTGTGCGGTCGGGACGGCGATCTCCTCGCCGTCGACCTCGCGGAAGGTGAAGTCGCGGCGGGCGATGACGAAGTAGATGACGGCGGCAAGCCCGGCGCCCAGGAACCACGAGAACTCCGAGACCGAGGAGAAGGCCGGCACGAGGGCGAGGATGAGCGCGATGAG
Organism: Brevibacterium sp. K72; assembly: GCF_050562175.1. Taxonomy (NCBI): domain Bacteria; kingdom Bacillati; phylum Actinomycetota; class Actinomycetes; order Micrococcales; family Brevibacteriaceae; genus Brevibacterium; species Brevibacterium sp. K72. Next base: position 2,362,439 of record NZ_CP191582.1, on the reverse strand, counting down.
GGACGCGGGGATGAACGCGCCGATCGCCCGCCAGTTGACCCCGTGGTGGTAGAAGTACTCGCCGTCGTTCGCCTCGGTGTAGAGCTGGGGGACGTTGACCTTCGTCTTCCGCACGAGCCAGTAGTCGACCATGATGATGCCGAAGAGCGGTCCGAGCAGGGCACCGAGGCCGCCGAGGAAGTAGACGATGACGACAGGTGAGTCGTAGAGGTTCCACGGGAGGATGGCGAAGCCGATGATCGCCGAGATGATCGCGGCGCTGCGGAAGTTGAGATGACGCGGGAAGAGGTTCGTCAGGGCGTAGGTCGGGGCGACGAAGTTCGCCATGAGGTTGACTGCGACGGTGAGGATGAGCAGGGACAGCGAGGCCAGCGCGAGGAGGATCGGACTGCCGATCGCCTGGACGATGTCGGCGGGTGAGGTGATGACGGTGCCGTCGATCGTGTACTGCGCGCCGGCGAGCGAGATGACGACGAGGCCGAAGACGAGCATGTTGATGGGGATGCCCCAGAAGTTGCCGACGACGATCGAGCCGCGGGTCTTCGCCGAGCGGGTGAAGTCGGAGAAGTTGAGGACGAAGGTGCCGTAGATCGCCACCCACAGGGCACCGCCGCCGAGGATCTGCACCCACATCTCCCACCCGGTGAGCGGATCGTCGATCGACCACGAGATCCGGAAGTCGACGCGGACGAGCATCCACACGGCCAGGGAGACGAAGGTGAGGAGGATGATCGGTCCCGCGATCGCCTCGTACCTGCGGATCATCTCCATGCCGTAGCTGACGATGATGACCTGGACGATCCAGAGCAGGGTGAAGGAGAACCAGCCGAGGCCGCTGAGTCCGAGGAATTCGACCTCGGCCCATGACTGCAGACCCGGCAGGAACGTGAGCAGAAGGACATTGAGGACGTTCGCGGCGAGGTAGGTCTGGATGCCGAACCATGCGATCGCGACGATTCCGCGCACCGAGGCGGCGAGCTGGGCGCCGTGGATGCCGAAGGCGATGCGGCTCATCACCGGGTAGGGCACCCCGGTCTTGTGCCCCATGATCCCCGAGAGGGTGAGGAGGATGAAGAGGAGGGCGGCGCCGACGAGGAGGGCGACGAGGATCTGCCACGCGCCGAGGCCGAGGGCGAAGAGTCCGAGCGCGAAGCCGTAGTTGCCGAGCGAGTGGACGTCGTTGGCCCAGAGGGAGAAGACGCTGTAGGCCGTCCAGCTGCGGCCCTCCTTCTTACAGGGAGCGAGGTCGGCGTTGTAGAACCGCGGGCTGATCCGGTGGGCCGCCAGTTGCTCGGGGCTCGGCCCGAGGCGCTCGGGATTCGGCTGGTCGGAGGTCACTGTCGTCGCCATGGGGCACTCGCATCCGAGACGGCATAACACTGGAATACCAAACGAGGATCCACAGGGTCATGGTGATGATTGCTGACCGGTTCAGCGTAACGTGGGTCACAGTTCTTCCGCAATGAGGAAAGGGGCTTTCGTCTTCGAGAAATCAGACTGCAAGCGTCGTTCGCGGCGGTGCACATCTGGGCAGATGGCCGTCACGACGCTCGCGACGAGTCTGGATTTTTGGCATACCATTTGTCCGAATGCTGAGCGAAGGGCGCAAGGTGGGCGCGCCCGCACCCCCACGGGCGAGCACCCCGGCGGACAGCACTCTTGACACGGACTCGAACACGTGTTCGAATGCTGGCATGCGGTGGAACGAGCAGGAGAAGGTGGCCGGGCTCTTCGGAGTCAAGGGGCTCGTCCGCAGCGTGCGCACTCCGGAGTTCGCGGGAATGACCTTCCACGAGGTCCTCGCGAAGTCGGCGCTCAACCGGGTGCCGAAGTCGAGCGGAATGCCCTTTTCGTGGACGATCAACCCCTACCGCGGGTGCTCTCACGCGTGCGTCTACTGCTTCGCGCGGAGCACCCACCGCTACCTCGATCTCGATTCAGGTGAGGACTTCGACCGCGAGGTCATCGTCAAGGTGAACACACCCGAGGTCCTCGCCGCCGAGGTGGCCAAGCCGAAGTGGTCGCGCGAGCTTGTCGCGCTGGGGACGAACACCGACCCCTACCAGCGGGCCGAGGGTCGCTACGGCCTCATGCCGGGCATCATCACCGCGCTGGCCGAGCATGCGACACCGCTGTCGATCCTCACGAAGGGCACCCTGCTCCGGCGGGATCTGCCGCTGCTCGCCCGGGCGGCCGAGGATGTCCCCGTCGAGATCGGCATGTCGATCGCCGTCCACGACGACACCCTGCAGCAGGCCATCGAGCCGGGTACGCCGACGACGACGGCGAGGCTCGCGACCGTGCGTACGGCAGCCGACCTCGGCTTCCGGGTGACGGTCTTCATCATGCCCGTCCTGCCGAAGCTCACCGACTCGCGCGAGCACCTCGATGCGGCCCTGCGGGCGATCAGCGAGGCCGGGGCACACCGGGTCGTCTACGGTGCCCTGCACCTGCGGCCCGGCGCCAGGGAGTGGTTCTTCGAGTGGCTCGGGCGCGAACATCCCGAGCTCCTCCCCCGCTACCGACGGATGTATGCGAACTCGCCGTATGCCTCGAAGGAGTACCGGACGTGGCTGCGCGCACGGATCGATCCGCTCATCGACCGCTACGGCCTGCGCGGGTCGAGGGACGAGGACTACGGCGAGCGCGGGGCGCTCGGCACCAGGGGTGACCGGTCCGCAACCGGGACGTCCTCGATCGCCATCGGCGCGGAAGGCCTCCCGCAGCTTCAGGCCGCCCTCTTCTGAGCCCCGGACTTCCATCCCACCGGCCCCTGACCCCAACCGGCCGCTGACCACACCCGACACCTGAGCGCCGCCGACCGATCGGCGGCGACCGCGCTCACAGCTGTTCGTCCGGGGAATAACGCGCGCTGACCGGTAGTTGAAAGTGTCATGAAAATTGAGATCTGGTCGGACATCGCGTGTCCGTGGTGCTACATCGGCAAGCGACGCTTCGAGACCGCGCTGGAGGGGTTCGCCCACAAGGACGAGGTCGAGGTCCGGTGGCGCAGCTTCCAGCTCGACCCCTCGCTCCCCGATCACGTCGAGGAGTCAGAGGCCGCCTACCTCAGCCGGACGAAGGGCATGCCCCCGGAGGCCGTCAAGCAGATGTTCGCGCAGGTGAGCGAGCAGGCCTCTGGCGAAGGACTCTCCTACGACTTCGACTCCGTCGTCGTCGCCAACAGCTTCACGGCACACCGCTTCCTCCACTTCGCGCAGACCCACGACGTCATGGCCGAGGCCGAGGAGGCACTCATGTCCGGACACTTCGAGACCGGTCGTGACATCGGCAGCATCGACTACCTCGCCGAGGTGGGTGAGAGTCTGGGAATCGATCCCGCCGAGACCCGCCGGGTCCTCGAATCCAATGAGTACACCCGCGCCGTCGAAGCCGACATCGCCGAGGCCCGCGCGCTCGGCGCCAACGGGGTACCGTTCTTCGTCATCGACCGCAGGTACGGGATCTCCGGGGCCCAGCAGTCGGAGACGTTCTCCCGCGCCCTCGACACTGCATGGGAGGAGAGCTCCACGCTCACCGTCCTGTCCGGTGCCGGCTCCACAGCCGCCGATGCGTCCGACGGTGCCGATGCGCCCAGCGGTGCTGTGTGCGGCCCTGAGGGCTGCGACTGAGGGTCCGACGGTCCGACTCCTCGCCCCTCCCCCTGAGCACCACCTCCACCCCCTCCGAAAGGACACCCCCACAGTGAACGATTCCGCCCCACTCATCCGAATCGTCGTCGGCAGCATGCGACCGGTCCGCGTCGGTGACCAGATCGCGGCCGCCGTGTCCGAGGTCATCGCCGACGCGACCGGTGCCCGCGTCGAGATCGTCGACCTCGCCGACCTCAGGCTGCCGATGCTCGATGAGCCGGCGATGCCGGCTCTCGGGAACTACCAGAACGCCCATACGAAGGCCTGGGCCGAGATCGTCTCCGAAGCGGACGGAATCGTCTTCGTCACCCCGCAGTACAACGGCGGCTATCCGGCGTCGCTGACGAACGCGATCGACTACCTCTTCGCCGAATGGCGGGACAAGCCCGCACTCATCGTCAGCTATGGCGGGCACGGGGGCGGGATGTCCGGGGCGCAGCTGCGCTCGGTTCTCGAATTCATCGGGGTCGACCTCGTCGCCGACAACGTCGAGATCACCCTTCCCCGCGAGTCGTACGGCGCAGACGGTCGCCTCGTCGATGCCCCGGAGATCGTCCAGGGCTACGCTGACAAGCTTGAGACCGCGGCGAAGACTCTCGACCGGACGTTGGCCCCACAGGCCTGAGCCAAGCGCTGGCCGGGGCTCAGGAGCCACCGGAACTCTGAGGCACGAAGACGGCAACCCGATCCTGCGCAGTGCGGGGTCGGGCTGCCGTCTCTGCTCGTCCGGCGTTCCGAACCGAGCGGTGCAGGACTAAGGTGAGTTCCATCATGGGCTCCTACACCGATTTCCTGGGACCGACCGCGCTCACCGAGGCAGTGCTGCTGCTGGCGAGCTTCGTGCTCTGTTCGCTCATCGGCTTCGAACGCCAGTTCCGGCAGAAGAGCGCGGGCTACCGGACGCATGTGCTCGTCGGCATCGGCACGTGCGCGTTCACGCTCGTCTCCGCCTACGGTTTCTCCGGTGTCCTCGACAGCGACGTCCAGCTCGACCCCTCGCGGATCGCCGCGCAGATCGTCTCTGGCATCGGCTTCCTCGGCGCCGGCGTGATCTTCAAAGGCCGGAACATGGTCCGCGGGCTGACGACGGCGGCGACGATCTGGGTGGCTGCTGCCGTCGGCATGGCGTGCGGGGCGGGAATGCTCGGGCTGGCGACGATGCTCACGGCACTCCACCTCCTCACGCTCTTCGTCGTCGCGCCGCTCATCCGCAGGATCCCCGACAGTGATCACGGGAAGCTCCTGCGCATCGTCTACCGTGACGGCGGTGGGATCCTCCGAGAGATCCTCGCCGTCGCGAGCTCGATGGGATTCAAGAACACGATCCTCGACTCCCAGCGGTTCGAGGACGAGGACGGGGTGACGATGGTGCGCATCGATGTGAGGTTCGACGGCAAGCGCCCCCTGCACATGCTCATCCCGATGATCATGGAGCTCGACGGGGTGGACAAGGTGAGCATGCGCGAGGACCGTGTCCACTCCGTCGATTCCGACGGCGACCCGTTCTGAGCCGGCTCCGGCTCAAGGGACTGCTCAGCCGCGCAGCGACCGTTCCCACGCGAGCGTCGCCAGAGCCGCTGCCTGGTCGGGAAGGTGGGCATCGTCGAAGAGGACCTCGGGCGAGTGGTTGACCGCCGCCGTCTCGGGGTCGACGCCGTCGGGGGTGACGAAGAGGAAGACGAAGGCACCCGGCACCTCCTCGAGGACATACGAGAAGTCCTCCGAGCCCATGACCGGATCGGGAGCTTCGACCACGCGGTCGGGCCCGAAGGCCTTCTGCAGGGTCTCAACGGTGAAAGCGGCCTCGGCAGCATCGTTGACGGTCACCGGGTACTGCTCGTTCCACACCACCTCGGCGGTGCAGCGATGGGCGGCGGCGATCGATTCGGCCAGACGCGTGGCGAGCTCTGGAAAACGCTTCGTCGTCTCGGCGGAGAGCGTGCGCACGGACATCGCCAGGGAGGCGGTCCCGGGGATGATGTTGACGGCGGATCCGGCGTTGAGCTGGGTCACCTCGGCGACGATGGGGTCGAAGACGCTGAACGATCCGGTGACCATCGAATAGATGGCCTGCCCGAACTCGAGGAGAGGCCGGATGGGGTCGACGGCGTCCTGCGGACGCGAACTGTGCCCGCCTTTGCCGTGCATGGTCAGGTGGAAGGTGTTCGCTCCGGCCATGATCGTGCCCGGTCGGGTGACGAAGGTGCCGGGCTCACCGGGGGCGACGTGGATCGCGTAGGCGGCGTCGGGGGTCGATCCGATGGTGTCGAACATGCCCTCGTCGATCATGTCCTTTGCGCCGCCGAGGCCCTCCTCGCCGGGCTGGAACATGAATGCGACGGTTCCGGCGAGCTCGTCCTGGTGGGCGGACAGGAGCTTCGCGGCTCCGACGAGTCCGGAGACGTGGAGGTCATGACCGCACGCGTGCATGTTCCCGTTGGTCGAGGCGTAGTCGAGGCCGGTCGTCTCGACGACGGGAAGGGCATCCATATCGCCGCGGAGCAGGATCGTCGGGCCCGGCCGTCCGCCGCGGAGGACGGCGATGACGGAGCTCAGCCCTTTTCCGGTCGTGATCTCGAGCGGCAGGCCGTCGAGTGCGTCGAGGATGGCGCGCTGGGTGCGGGGCAGGTCGAGTCCGAGTTCGGGGTTGCGGTGGAGGTCGCGGCGGAGCTCGATGAGCTCGGTGCTCAGGGCGGCGGCTTCGGTGGTGAAGTCGATCGTCATGGTTTCGTGGTCCCTTCTGCGGTGATGTGGGTGGTCATCGGTTCTGTTCGGTGCCGGTCGGCGGGGTGCGTCGGTCATCCGGCGAGGAGCGGGCGGGAAGGTTCGTCGCCGAACCACCCGGCGCTGTCCTTGACGACGGCACCACCCTGGACGATGGCGGTGACGTTGTCAGGGTCGGCGAGCGGGGTGATGTCCGTGAGCGGATCGAAGTCGACGACGAGGAGGTCGGCGAGCTTGCCCGACTCCACTGTGCCGAGGTCGTCGTCGAGGCGGAGCAGCGCGGCCGCGTTCTTCGTGCCAGCGACGATCGCCTCCATCGGAGTGAGACCGAGTTCGACGGCGTGGACGGGTTCGCGGAGGTTCTCACCGTGGGGGCAGACACCGGAGTCGGTGCCGAGTGCCACGCGGACGCCGGCGGCGAAGGCGGCGGCGAGGCGTTCCCGGGCGATCGCCGACCAGGTCACCTTCTTCTCGTACAGGTAGCCGGGCACCAGGGCGGGGTCGGGCACGCGCAGTGCGCTGCTCAGGGTCGGGACGAGGAAGGTCCCGTGTTCGAGCATGAGGTCGATGCCCTCGTCGTCGATGCCGTAGCCGTGTTCGACCGAGCGCACTCCCCCGCGGATCGCCGCCTTGATCCCCTCCGGGCCTTGAGCGTGAGCGGCCACCGGCTGACCCGCGCGTTTGGCGGTCTCGGCGACGATGAGGCGGACATGCTCCTCGGGGACGCCGAGGTCGTCGGGAGTGTCCGTGGGGCTCGAGACGCCGCCCGTCGTGCACACCTTGATGACATCGGCACCCCCGCGGATGAGGAGGCGTACGGTGCGGCGGACGTCGTCGTCGGTGTCGATGATCGGGTGGACGGGCATCGGCATCGGGACTTCGCGTCCGTTGGGCAGGGTGAAGTCGGTGTGCCCGCCGGTGGGTGAGAGCGCTGAGACGGCGATGTGCAGACGGGGCCCGTGGATGAGCCCGGCGCTGATCGCATCGCGGATTCCGCGGTCGATGCCGCCGAGGTCGCGCGCCGTCGTCACTCCCGCCATGAGCGTCCGGCGGGCGTTGAGCGCGGTGCGCAGGGTGCGTTCGGAATCGAAGCGTGCGGCATCGGCCGCCTGGTCCTCGATCGAGAGCCCGAGGTGGACGTGGGCGTCGATGAAGCCGGGCAGGATCGTCCTGCCTGTGAGGTCGATGATGCGTGCGGCCGGAGGCCGCTGCTCGTCGTCGGCCCGGCGCGGACCGGCGTAGACGATGCGCCCGTCGGCGATCTCGAGCTCGGCGTCGGGAAGCGGCGGTCCCCCGGTCCCGTCGATGAGGGTGGCTCTGCGCAGGAGGAGTCGGTCGTCACCGGGAACAATGGGTGGGACGAGTGCCGCGGCCATGGTGTCCTTTCGTCGGTCGTGCAGTCGTGATCGCAGGTCGAGTCGTGATGGTCAGGGGTCGGTGGTCCGGGCCCGCGCGCCGGTGGCTCCGACGAGCGATCTCACCAACGTGCGGTAGGTGTCCTTGACCTCATCGTCGGTGCCCTGTGGCCTGCCGGGTCGGAGCGTCAGCCGGAAGAGGGTGATACCGGCGAGAGCGTCGAGGATGAGATCGTGATCGAGGTCGGGGCCGATCTCCCCGCGGTCGACTGCGCGGTCGAGGATCGCCGTGCCCATCGCGTGTCGTCGCTCCATGAAGCCCTCTGAGATGAGCGGGATGACGTCCATGTCGAACATTGCGAGCAGGAGTCCGTTGCCGCGGGCGCGGGCATCGTGTGAGCGGCGGACGTTCTCGACGTTCTGCCACGCGTGAGCGACGAGGTCCTCGACGACGTCTCCCGTATCTGGTTGCTCGCCGAGGTCGAACGTCTCAAGGATCGCTGCGGCGACGAGCTCGGGCTTGGTCGGCCAACGCCGGTAGATCGCGGTCTTGCCGCACCCGAGTGTCGAGGCAAGCTGCTCGATGCGCAGGTTCGTCAGCCCGTTCGCCTCGACTTCCGCGCGCACGGCGGCGAGCACTCTGGCGGTGAGCTCGGCGTCGAGCGGCCGCCCCTTCGTTGTGGGCTGCGTCATGATCGGAGCCTCTCACGTCCGAATCTCTTTACGCAACACAACGTTTCGTTTTGAGACGGTGGCAGATTCCCAGAAGCCGACTGGCTTCAAGACTCTGGGCAGGCCTCGAAACGCCGACAAGCTCCCCAACGCTGACGAATTTCCAGACGTCGGCTGCCTGAGTTCCCGTCGACTCGAAGCGGAGAGGTCGTAGGCTGGGTTGCGAGAAAGGATGACGATGACGACTCCCCCGAACAGCGCCAACGGCAGCAGAGCCGACCGCTCCTTTCGTCGAGACGATGCCAGGAGACCTCGCAGCGGTGAGGGGCGCCGTCACAGCGATGCCGGGAGCCGACAGGACGGAGTCAGCGGCCATTCCGGAGGCGACAACCACCGCCTCGCTGATGTCCTGATCTGCCGCAACTGTGGCGTGGAGACCGGCCCCACTCCCCCGCCGATATGCCCGATCTGCGATGACGAACGGCAATGGGTGCCATCATCGGGTCAGGAATGGGTGAGCCGATCGCACCTCGCGGACGAGGGCCACAGGGTTGTCATCGAGGAGCGCGAACCGGGGCTTCATGCTCTGCGGATCGAGCCCCGTTTGGGCATCGGCCAGACGTGCTATCTGGCTGCGACCGACCACGGCAATTTGCTCTTCGACGTTCCGCCCTTCATCGACGACGAGGCGGTCTCCGCGATTCGGGAACTCGGTGGGATCGCCGCGATCGCACCGAGTCATCCGCACATGTTCGGCATGCAGCTGGCGTGGAGTGCGGCGTTCGACGATGCCCCGGTCTATGTCTGCGAGGCAGATTCGGAGTGGGTACAGCGGCATGGCCCGGCGATGACCTACTTCGACGCCGATGCCACTCCCCTCCCGGAGATCCTGCTGCGCAGAGTCGGCGGTCATTTCCCCGGCAGCGCAATCGCATTGTGGCCCGGTCACGACGGCCACGGAGTGATGCTCAGCGGCGATTCGATCGGCCCAGTCGCGCGATCGGGGTGGGTGACATTCATGCGGAGCTTCCCCAACTACCTTCCGCTCTCCGGCGCGGTCGTCAGGAGGATCGCCGCCTCGGTGGCCGATCTCGACTTCGACAGGATGTACGGCAACTTCGGGCAGACCATCCCGGCCGGCGCTTACGATGCAGTGCAGTCATCGGCGGACCGGTATGCCAGGTGGGTCTCCGGGGAGTTCGATCATCTGACGTGAGTGTCGATGAACTGAGGTGAGGTCGCGGCCGTGTACCCGAAACGGTTCCCGAGATGTGTGAGAGAACCGGTCCCCCGAGGTATCAGAACGGCGGCGGGTCGTCTTCGTCGTGGTCCCATTGCACGCAGGCCGCCGTCCATGCTCGCGAGCTTTCCCAGAACGGGTCGAGCGGCTCCGTCCACTCGTCTCCGGCCTCGTCCCTCCGCCGCCAGATGGAGTATGCCGATTCCCGTTTCCCAGGCATCAGTCTCTTCATCGTCACCGGATCCGATCCGGGCGGCAGGCACGCCTGGTGAGTGACGTTCGGCCAGTCGAGGCAGTCCGACAGCCTCTTCCGTCGTCGAACTTCGATCGATCGCGCGATGCACTCTGCAAGGAGCCGGTCACGCTCCGCCGCCTCTTCAGCACGACGGATCGCGTCATCCCGCTCACGCACGGCGTCCTCATCAGGTGGGACTTCGACCGTGTCCTTGGCTGGTGGAATCAGATGTTCGGGAATCGTTACTTCGCCGGGGCTGAGGCCGCACAGTTCACTGAACTCCAATGCGTGGGCGACATCGATCGGCTGGTCTGGTGCCCGGGATCGGGTTGTGACTCCGTGTCGGAACTCGTATTCGACGGTTCCCGTGTCGAGCATGCGCACGCGGAACCGGTCGGCCGTCTTGATGGCGTGGTGGCGTTTGCACAGTGGGTGGAGGTTGCCGAACCTCGTCAGCCCGCCTTTGAGCGGATCGAGGTGGAAGAACGGAATGATGTGATCGATCTCCGAGGTGACCGCTTTGCGAGTGCACCCGGGAACGGAGCAGACTGCCCATTTGGAGATGAGTGTCCTGCGGACGTTGTTCGGAATCCGGTACGTCGTCGCTTTCGCATCAAGTGGAGTGCCGGTGGCGGGATCGGTGAGGATCCTCGTCATCGTCGAGCTGTAGCCGGCGATACGTCGAGCGGTCTCAGCCGGAATCGGCGATCCTTCGGGGAGAACGCCCGGAAGATCCGACTCACCGCAGACGGTGAGGAACGGAACGGTGACGACCACGCCGGCCTGCCAGTAGAGCCACCAGTGATGCGTGGGCATCGCGATGACGACCCTGCTGTCGATGATCCGCGAACCGTTGAGCGGGGAGGCTGAGAATGCGCTCCCCCACCGTGAGTCGTCAGTTCCGACCGCATCCCCAGCGACGCCAGATGCGGCGGCGCGGAGGCTCCCATCGCCTCCGGCGCCGATGGCGGCCACCTGCCCGTCGTGCATGACGATGGCTCCGTCGGAGTCGATGTCGAAGAGCAGATTTCCCTCGTCATCGAGGAGCGGCTCTTCGCGTTCGGTTTGCACCCCGGTGACCGGATCGATCGATCGCACTCGGATGCAGAGTCTGGGCTGAGGCCGGGACAGGATGTCGTACTCGAGAGCCTGGATCGAACGCTCATCGGCGATCTCCACACCAGGTGGCAGGTCGAATGCAGCCCCACGACGTGCTCGCACTGCCCGCGCCATTGCTTCGACTCGTCGGTAGCAGGCGTAGAGCTCATCCGTGGGACCGATGAGTGACAGGCACGCCGATCCGTTCTTGTAAGTCTGGAAGTCGACGCGGCGGCGTTCGGCGGCCGTCTTCGACCGGTCCTCGGCCGGCTGGAGCACTGTGATGAATTTGCGCAGCGCCGTGCGCAGCCGGTCGCAGGTCACGTCTGCGCGTCGTTCGGCGAGATGTTCGTCGATCCGGGGAAGATACCTGAAGGCTACGGTTCGGCAGAGGTCGGCAGCCGCCTGGACATGAGCCATGGTGAACTCGCCTGCCCGGACGCGGTCAGCGAAACGCGGCAGTCCGTGGATGATCGTCATCGCGATGCCCAAGTGACGGTAGGTCTTGGCGATAGACAGGCCAAGGATCGAGGCGGTCTCAGCGACATCCTCGGCGGGCACGTTGTCGCTGATCCAGACCGACATGTCCGTGTCGAGGCCGAAGTCCGGGAAGTCGAGGCGATCACTGTCGGTCTGGGCTTCACCGTCGCTCTCGCATTCGGCGTCCGCGTCAGTGCCCGCCGATGCTCCAGGACTATCCGATTCTCGACCATCCTGCATCTCACAGGCTGCGCTCGCGATCGTCTCCGTCTGCATCGATGCGAGCAGCGACCACTGTGCGCTGAAGTCGGCATCAAATGAGAGCAACTCGGTCGGCGACTGACGGATGATGACAAGCTCGGTGGATGCCGCAGGCGGGGAGGCCTTACCTGTACACACCAGACATTCGGGGTCCGCGCAGGGGCCGAAAGGGTCACGGCGAGAATCAGGCGGGGCAGGTACAGGGGGACGGCCCGACGACATAGTGGAGCGGTCCGAGGACGCTCTAACACTGTCCGACGAGGAAGCAGCGCCGTCCGATGAGGAGGCTAAGCGGTTCGACGACAAGGTGAACGTCGACACAGTGTCGACAGTCGAATTGAGAAGGTCACCTGTAGCAGGCTCGCACTGGGAATCGCGTGGGGAGGTACAGTTGCCCACGCCGTCGATACAGTCGCCGTCAGCACCCTGATCGATAACTGCAGGTCCGACAATGCCCTCGTCAACGCTGCCGTCTTCCTGACCGCTATCCTCATTGTCACTCTCGCCGCGGCCGTCACGCTCGAGACTGCGCGCGACAGAGGCGGCGATGGTCGCGATCCGGAACGGCGAGTCGCCGTCGGGAACGGCATTGCCCCACGCACGGACAGCTCGTTCAAGGGTGAGGCCGGCGGTCGCTTCGAGGACCTTGAGCTGCACCTGGTCTGATTCCGCTGAGATCACAGCGAGCGCACTCGAGCTCGAATCGAGGCGGACGGTCGTCTGAGAACGGGTGTGCGAGCCGTGCTCCGCGCCCTCGTCACCACCGGCAGGTCCGCTGCCGAGACGGGCATCACGAGGTGAGGCCGCTGCGCTGTTCGCAGACTGCCCGTTTCCTGACGGGATGCCTTTCACGGTGGTTCACCTGCCTCGGACGCCTTTGTCGAGAAGTGCTGATCGCATCGAACTTCCTAGTACGTCAATACTAACTGATTCGAACAGACAATGTGAATACCTGATTGAAAAATACTCTCAAGTATTTTCAGTCCATCCGATCCCTGCTGCTGTTCCATGTCACCCATTGTTGCAGTCGGCACTGACATAAGATCGAGCATCGCAGTTTCAGCACGCACCGCCGTGATCCGGCACTGCCGGGTCACTGAAGTTCACGGCTGCCTGGACGCACCGCCCCAGCACTGCGTCACTGCACCGCCCCAGCACTGTCCCACTGCTGGGGTTCTGGGCCACATCACCGAACAGCGCCCCACTGCCGGGAACCACGGTCACCGAAGCTCAGGGCTGCCGGGGCACCGCTCCAGCGCCGCCTCCCTACCCCGCTGCAGCACCGCCTCACTCCCGGGGTCGAAAGCTCCCGGGGTCGAGGGCGGCCGAGTACAGGGCTACCGGGATCCGCCTCCACCCGACTGATGCTCCAGCGGCAGCAACGGCCATCGCCGACCCACGGAACCCCACCTCGGCCATCGCCGGCCGACGAACCCCCACCTCGGCCATCGCCGGCCGACGAACCCCCACCTCCACACATTGTCCGCCCACGAACCCCTACCTCGGCGCATCACCCACCAGCGGAACTCCACCGCCGCACGTCCACCCGCCCAAGGAACCCCACCCCGCGGACGGGCACACGCCGAATGTCAGCGGTCGGCCGCCTCGGCGAAACGGGAACGCGTCGACCACGACAGCCCGAGATAGAGGAGGAACGAGATGACGAAGGACGGGATCGTCGCTCCCAGCGGACTCGGCCACACATAGGTGAGAAGGTAGGAGGCGAGCGCTCCGATGATCCACACGATGACGGCTGCCCAGTTGATTCCGCGGACGTAGGAGTAGATCCCGCCATCGTCGCGGAGGATGTCGCTCGTGTAGACGCCGCGCTTGATGATGTAGTGGTCGGCGATGAGGATCGCGAACACGGGGACGAAGAACGCGCCGATCATCGTGAGGAAGTCGGTGTACTGGTCGAGCAGCGCGAGCCACGTCGATCCGACGATCGAGATCAGTCCGAGGACGAGGGCGACGGGCAGGAAGCGCAACCGCGACCCGCTCTTCGCGCCGAGCACGGAGTTGACCATGCCGTAGACGACCATCGTGTTCGTCGCCATCACAGAGAGGAAGATGACGATCGCGAGCGGCCAGCCGAAGCGGTCGGCGAGTGCGGTGGGGTCGAAGGGCTCGGCGGTGCCTCCATCGAGGATGATGAAGCTGAACGCCGTGAGCCCGAGCAGCATCGCGAGCACGGTCGAGGTGATGTAGCCGAGGCCGGAACCGACGATCCCGGCCCTCTGACTGCCGGCGAGCCGGTTGAGGTCGCCGGAGAGCACCGTCCACGAGATCGCCGTGGCGATGACGATGTCGAGTGCGAGCACGGGGGTGAATCCGAGGCTCTCATCTGCGGGGATGGAGACGTATTCACTGGGCGCGTGGCCGATGAAGGCCGTGGCGAAGACGTAGGCCATGACGAGGAGGATGAGGAGGGCGAACCACGGCTCGGCCTTCTCGATCCCCTCGTGACCGAGGATCGCGAGCCCGACGACGAGCGCCTGACAGAGGACGGAGAAGAGGATGGGGTTCGAGAATCCCGTCGTCTGCTCGACGACGTAGTTGACGCTGATGCCGGCAAGCATCGCCTGCACCCAGCTCCATCCCATGAGGATGACGACGTTCGCCGCGACCGGCAGGTAGCTGCCAGTAGGGCCGAACGCTCCCCTGGTGATCGCCATCGTCGCCAGTCCCGTACGCGTGCCGATGTTGCCGACGAGGACGAGCACGACAGTCCCCGTCACCGTCCCCGCGACGATGACGACGATCGCGGTCCCGTAGTCGATGCCGGGGACGAAGAGCGTGCCCGTGAGCATCGTCGTGACCACGAGGTTCGCCGCCAGCCAGATCATGAACATCCGACCCGTGCTCAGCCGCCCCCGCACCACCTGCGAACTGTCGGTGTCGGATCCGACCTTCTCCTCGAGTCTGCGGTACCAGTTCATCGACCGACCGCCTCGGTGCCGGGTGCGTCGCCCGACCTCGCCGAGGCTGCCCTGCCCTGGCCGTCGGAGGTGACCGAGTCAGCGGAGGCCGATCCGTCGTCGCCCGGGACCGTGGACAGGTGCTCGTGGATCGCGATGAGATGACCCTCGCCGAGGTGGCGGAAGACGATGCTCTCCCGTTCCCGATACGACTCCCGGCCGCTCCCGGTCTCGACTGTCGTATCGACGGTGTGGGAGAAGACCGCACCGCCGGGGAACGTCTGGACGAGCGGGTCGGACGAGGCGCACGAGACGACCGACCAACCGTCGGCGAGCCAGCCTTGCCACGTCTCTTCGTACTCGGCTCGGGAGTTCAGGCGGTGGTCCTCGGGGTGGAAGATGAAGGAGGCGTCCTCGGCGAAACCGGCGAAGTACGCATCGGTGTCGGTCGCTGCGAAAGCCTCGACGATTGCGACGGCCGCCTGCGTGACGGCGTCGACCGTCGGGGTGAGGGCCTCATCTGTGAGGTCGGCGGTGGTGCCCGCCGAGATTGTGGCACTCACCGAGGGGGTGGTGCTCGCCGGGGTCGCGGGATCGGAAGCAGCTCCGCGGGAAGCGGAGTCCGGCTGGTTCGACTTCTCTGTCATGGTCTTCAGGCACCCTTCTTCGGTCCGGCCTGCTCAGACACTCTAGTGACGCTCGTCCCATCCGCACTATCCATGGTGGACAGGTTTGCGGCGCAGTATTACAGAGTGGAGGGTTCCCGGTCCCCCTTCGAAGCGACTCCCGCCGAGGCGATGCCAAACACGGCGACCCCGCTCGCCCGGCATCCCCGTCCAGGCGCACTCACATGTGCCCGGTCGCCTGGAACCTCTCGTGCCACGACAGGGCCTCGCCGAGGAGGTGCGGCGTGTGCCTCCCGTGCGGGTTCGCTGCGATCGCCCGCTCGAGGTAGTCCTCGAGCCGGTCGCGGTAGTCCGGGTGGGCGCAGTTCGCGATGATTCGCCTCGCCCTGGCCACCGGGGAGATGCCGCGCAGGTCCGCGAGTCCCTGCTCGGTGACGAGGATCTGCGTGTCGTGCTCGGTGTGGTCGATGTGGCTGGCGAACGGCACGATCGAGGAGATCGCCCCGCCCTTGGCCAGCGAGTTCGAGACGAAGAAGTTGAGGTAGGAGTTCCGGGCGAAGTCCCCGGACCCGCCGATGCCGTTGATGATCGACGACCCCATGACGTGGGTCGAGTTGACGTTGCCGTAGATGTCGGCCTCGACCATCCCGTTGATCGCCACCACGCCGAGGCGGCGGACGGCTTCGGGATGGTTCGACATCTCCTGGGTGCGCAGGAGGATCCGTCCCTTGTACGCCTCGATGTTCGCGTTGAAGTCCGCCGCCCGCTCGGCCGAGAGCGAGAACGCCGTCGCCGAGACCGAGGTGAGCTTGCCGGAGTCGATGAGATCGAGCATCCCGTCCTGGATCACTTCGGTGTAGGCGCGCATCCCCTCGAACTCGCTGTCGGCGAGATCGGCCATGACGGCGTTGGCGACATTGCCGACCCCCGACTGCAGCGGCAGCAGGGAGGGCGGCAGACGGTCGGCGCGGATCTCATGGCGGAGGAAGTCGACGAGGTGGGCGGCGATCGCCTTCGAGTCCTCGTCGACGGGCTTGAACGGGAGGTTCCGGTCCGGGCTGTGCGTCTCGACGACGGCGACGACCTTGGCCGGGTCGACCCGCAGATACGGATCGCCGATGCGCTGCATGGGCTCGAGCAGCTGGATCGGCAGGCGCTCGGGCGGTCGCCTCGTGCCGTAGTAGACGTCGTGGAATCCCTCATACGCACGCGGGTGCCACGAGTTGACCTCGAGGATGACCTTGTCGGCGAGGTCGAGCCACGTCTTCGAGTTGCCCACAGAGCTGCCGGGCACGAGCAGACCGCCGGGCAGGATCGCTGCGACCTCGACGACGGCGACGTCGAGGTTGCCGTAGAAGCCGAACCACGCCTGCTGCGCGGAATGGCTGAGGTGGGTGTCGATGTACTCGGTCTTCCCGTCGTTGATCGACTGCCGCATCGCCGGGTCGGATTGGAAGGGAAGGCGCTTGCTCACCGCCCCCGCCTCGGCGAGGACCCCGTCGAGCTCCGGTGCCGTCGATGCCCCGGTCCACAGTTCGACGCGGAAGTCGCGCCCGGCGCCATGCTCGGCCCGCGCGTGCTCGGCGAGCGCGCCGGGCACGGCCTTGGGGTAGCCGGAGCCGGTGAACCCGCTCATGGCGACGCGGTCGCCGTCGGTGATGTACGCGGCCGCCTCGGCGGCGGTGACGACCCGAGTGGAGAGGGTCGGACAGGAGATCCTCGACATGCCAGCCAGTCTATCGAGGGGTCCGTCCCGGTCCGCCTTCAGCCCCGGTCAGGACCGCTGGTCGGCCCCGGTCGCGACCGGTGCGCCCGGTGCGGTGGCGCTCAGCCTCCCGCGTGCACCCGCATGAGCTCGGCGGTTCGGTCATGGTCGCGGGCCTCGATGGCCTCGACGATGTCGATGTGCAGCTGCAGGCGCTCGGCGATGAATGACTCGAGCGGAGTGTCGGCGACGGGCAGGACGTCGAGCGTGTGGTCGTCGATGATCGCCATGAGGTTGAGGTAGATCGAGCGCAGCAACTGGTTCGGAGTGATCTCGGCGATGCGCCGGTGCAGTCCCCAGTTCGCCTCGAGGAACCGGTTGGCGTCCTCGGCCTCGACGGCAGCGCGCATCTGCCCGATGTGCTCCCAGAGATCCCGGACGTCCTTGAGCGAGCCGTGGTCGACGGCATCTGAGGCGAGCAGGGGTTCGAGCGAGTCGCGCACCCGCATCGCGTCCTCGACGGTCGTCGAGTCGGCGTCGAGGGCGAGCAGCGAGTTGCCCAGTCTGGCCATCGGCGTCGGCTCGGCGGCGAAGAGTCCGCCTCCGGGCCCGGGGCGCAGGGTGATGATCCCCCGATGCTGGAGCAGGCGCAGGGCCTCGTTGAATGTCCCCTTCGAGACGCCGCACTCGACCTGGAGGGCGCCCTTCGTCCCCAGTCGCTGTCCCGGCTCGAGGCGACTCGCGCGGTCCGAGACCAGCGCGACGGCCCTGTCCACCGGCGAGGTCGTCAGGGCTCTGGTCTCGCTCGTCATCGTCCTTCTCCCCTCTGCTCGACAGTGCCTGGCACGAGGTTACCCGACGTGCTTGACATCACGGTCCCTGACCGGGCACTCTTGAAGCCACAAATTCATCATGATTAATTATACCGAATCGGCGCGACGGTGTCCCGCCCTCGCCGAGGCGGTCGCCCCGTCCGCATTCTCGTCCGAAGGAGAACGAGCAATGACCCCTCCTCCCGCTCCCTCCCGCACCGATGTCCTCGTCGTCGGGGCCGGCCCGACCGGACTCACGCTCGCGGCGATCCTCGCCCGCGACGGCATCGACGCGATCACCATCACCCGCTATCCGACGACCGCGCACTCGCCCCGGGCGCACATCACCAACCAGCGCACGATGGAGGTCTTCCGCGATCTCGGCATCGAGGACGACGTCATCGCCGTGGCCACCCCGAACGCGTTCATGCGCAACAACGTCTGGGCGACGAGCTTCGCCGGGCAGGAGATCGCCCGTCTCGAGACGTGGGGCACCGGCAGCGCCCGCTCGGGTGACTACGAGATCGCCAGTCCCAGCGCGATGTGCAACATCCCTCAGCACATCCTCGAACCCGTCATCGCCGAGGCGGCCCGCAGTTTCGGGGCCGACCTGCGGTTCTCCACGGAGCTCGTCTCCGCGGTCGAGACGCCCGAGGGCGTCGAGGCGACCGTGCGCAACCGCGACACCGGGGAGGAGTCGCTCATCCTCGCGCAGTACATCGTCGGCGCCGACGGCGGTCGCTCGACGGTCGCCGAGGAGTTCGACTTCTCCTTCACCGGGGAGTCGGGGCTCGGCGCGGCGCTGAATATCTGGCTCGACGCCGACCTCACGCAGTACTGCGACTACCGGCCCGGCACCCTCTACTGGATGGCGCAGCCGGGCAACGACTACTGGGTGGGCTCGGGGACGTGGATCAACGTCAGGCCCTTCACCGAGTGGGTCCTCCTGTGCATGTACGACCCCGCCGAGGGCGAACCTGACACGAGCGACGAGGCGCTCGTCGCGCTCGCCCAGTCGACGATCGGCGACCCCGACGTCGAGGTGAGCATCAAGCAGGTCTCGAAGTGGCAGATCAACCACGTCGTCGCCGACGAGTACCGGAAGGGCCGGGCCTTCCTCGCCGGCGACGCCGCCCACCGGCACCCGCCGGCCAACGGCCTGGGAACGAACACCTCGATCCAGGACGCGTACAACCTCGGGTGGAAGCTCTCGGCGGAGCTGCGCGGGGAGGCCGAGATGGGACTGCTCGAGACCTACAGTCAGGAGCGTCAGCCCGTCGGGCGGCGCGTCGTCGACCGGGCGATGAAGAGCGTCGTCGACATGGGACCGATCGCGCAGGCGCTCGGCTTCGCGCCGGGTCAGACCGCCGAGGAGGGGTGGGCGAGCCTCAACGGACTTTTCGACGACCCGGCTCGGCGCCGCGAGCTCATCGAAGCCGTCGAACTGCAGAACTACCAGTTCAACGCCCTCGGCATCGAACTCGGCCAGTATTACGTCTCCGATGGCATCGTGCCCGCCGAAGCCGACGACGATGAACGGGGCCGGTCCGACTCCGAGCCAACGACCGCCTCGGCGGGGGCTCGTTCCTCAGCCGCAGCTCCCGACCCTGACCTCGACCACGTACCCTCGACCCGACCCGGGTCGCCGCTGCCCCACGCCTGGGTCGATCGCGACCGGCAGCGGCTCTCGACGCTCGATCTCGTCGGCTCCGGCGGGTGGACGCTCATCACCGGCCACGACGACTCCGGCTGGGCAGAGGCTGCCGAGACGGTCGCCGGCGAGCTCGAAGTCTCCCTGCGCACCGCGCAGGTGAGCATGGGCGGTGAGTGCAACGACGTCCTCCACCGGTGGGCGGCGATCAGCGACCTCACGGACTCCGGCGCCCTCCTCGTCCGACCCGACCGGATCATCGCGTGGAACTGCGCAGTCCGCCCGGTGGATCCGGCGGCAGCCCTGCGGACGGCGATGATGACGGCGACAGGGCGCAGTCGTCCGACCGCCTCGGCGGATCCGGAGACCCTGGCCGCAGCCACACGATAGGGGCGCGCCGGCAGGTCTACCATGGTCGGCATGAGGGAAAGTCTCCTTGTGCCGGAACGCCAACTGCGGATCGCCGGAATCTGCTGGGCGGGGGCGGGTCTGGTCTATCTCCTCGCCGAGGCGGCCGCAGCGTCGGCCTTCCCGAACTATTCGTACGCGGTCAACTACGTCAGCGACCTCGGCGTCCCCGATGTCGAGGTCCTCGCCGGTCGCCGCATCGACTCCCCGCTCTGGCCGGTGATGACGCTCGGCTTCGGCGTCCAGGGCGTGCTCTTCGCGCTCGGGGCGGTGCTCGCCGTCCGCAGTTCCCGACAGCCGCTGGGTCGTGTGTTCGTCGTCTTCGCGCTCGTCCATGGGCTCGGGATGGTCGTCATCGCCGCCGTCCATGGCGGTCAGGCGACCATCGCGGCCGGGCTCGGGTGGGTCCACCTCCTCGGCGCCGGGCTCGCGCTTCTCGGCGGTCAGGCAGCGGTGATCGTCGCCGGCGCAGCACTTCTCCGCCGTCGCGGGCGGACCTCCACCGACGTCCGCCTCGGCGCGGTGAGCATCGCGCTCGGAGTCGTCGGATTCCTCGGGATCGTCATGCTCGAGATCGACGTGCGGGTGGTGGCGGGCACGATCCTCGCCGACGGGGTGTGGGAGCGGATCGGGTTCTACGCGATCATCGCGTGGGAGCTGCTCATCGGTGTCGCGCTCACAGCACGGCGCCCCGATCCGAGGGGAATCGGGGCGCCGTGAGCGGAGGGCCCGGCTAGGCGAAGATGCTCACCCCACCCGGTCCGACAAGGAGTCCGACGACGATGAGGATGACACCCCAGAGGATCTGCTTCCGGAAGATGGCGAAGATTCCTGAGATGACGAGGATCGCGGCGATGATCCAGAGGATTGTGGCGAGCATGATGACTTCCTTTCGTTGTGGTGCGCGGGGGTCTCAGTGCCTGGGGGCGTTCGGGTTGCGGCCGTCGACGTCGGGCTGATTCGGGTCGAGACGGCGCGGACGGGTCGGGTCGACTGCGTTCAGGTCGCCCTGGTCCGGGTCGGCCGCGTACGGGTCGGCCTGGTTCGGGTCGCCCTGGTGCCCGGCGTACCGTCCGTCTCCGTTGACATCGCCCTGATTCGGGGCGAACCGGCGGTCGGGGTCCTGATCACCGGTGTATCGGTTCGACTCGTACGGGTCGGCACCGCGCGGGTCGCGGCCATCGTAACGATCGGATCCGACGCCCTGTGCTGCGCGGGGATCACGACCATCGACGCCGTCGGCGGCGAGGCCGTCGGTGCTGCCGTAACCGGCGTTGCGGTCGTACCTGCCGGCACCGCCCGCGTCGCGGTCGTACTGGTCGTCGCGATCGCTCACACCGGCAGCTCCGACGCCGCGGCCGTCGCGATCGCGGTCGCCCCAGCCGCGTCCGTCGCGGCCGTCCTGATCACGATCGTCCCAGCCGCGGCCGTCGCGGTCACGGGTGCTCTGGTCGTCCCAGCCGCGGCCGTCCCGGTCACGGGTGCTCTGGTCATCCCAGCCGCGGCCGTCCCGGTCACGGGTGCTCTGGTCATCCCAGCCGCGGCCGTCCCGGTCACGGGTGCTCTGGTCATCCCAGCCGCGGCCGTCCCGGTCACGGGTGCTCTGGTCGTCCCAGCCGCGGCCGTCGCGGTCATTGA
Organism: Brevibacterium sp. K72; assembly: GCF_050562175.1. Lineage (NCBI taxonomy): Bacteria > Bacillati > Actinomycetota > Actinomycetes > Micrococcales > Brevibacteriaceae > Brevibacterium > Brevibacterium sp. K72. Next base: position 2,340,963 of record NZ_CP191582.1, on the reverse strand, counting down.
GATTGCGACCGTCCTGATCGCGGTCATCGACGTCCCAGTCGCGAGCGTCGGCGTCGCGGTCGGTCCTGCGCTCTCCTGTGCGCTCATCGACATCGGGGTCGAGCTCGTCGGCGCGGCGGAGGTCGCGCTCCTGCTCGAGCCGCGACTTCTCTGCGGACTGTTCGAGGTGGCTGGCCGAGACGTCGTACTGCTCGGCCTTGGCCGCGGCCTCCTGTGCCTCGGCTTCGCGCTGACGGGCCTCCGCCGCCTTCGCCTCGGCCTCCGCGTATGCCTGGTCGGCGCGGGAGCGGGCGGTTCCGGCTTCAGCTTCGTAGGCCTCGGTGCGCGGGCTGGACTCGGCGACATTCTGGCGGATCTGCGCTGCCTCCTGACGCTGAGCTTCGCGCTTCTTCGCCGCCGCCCTCCGGCTCACCGCGACGATGACGATGATGGCGACGATGACGACGACAGCTGCGACGACGATCCAGAGGATGGTGGATCCATTCATGCGCCCAATTCCTTTCAGTGCGGTCGACCCTCTTCGGCCGGCTCGACTACTACATCGGTGCTCCTCTCATCGTTGCACGGCACCTCCATACCGGCAAGTGTATTTGCGAATATGTCTTGCCGTATGACACAACTTCGTCACAGCCAGGCATCTTTCCGCCAGTCTGCTGTACTTCGTGTCGCGGGTCAGCGACAGTGGTGGGATGCACCCCAGCCCCGCCCCCACCATCCCCATCAGCGACCTGGCCGCCGCCCACGGCCTCGAGATCGACCCGTCGACGATCGTCGTCAGCGAACTCGGCCTCGACTTCCGTGTCGCCATCGCCGAGGCGGCCGACGGCCGTTCGTGGGTGATGCGGATCCCCCGCCGTTCGGATGCCGCCGACCGCGCCCGCGTCGAAGGACGCCTGCTCGCTGCCATCGGCCCTGAGCTGAGCTTCTCGGTCCCGGATTGGAAGATCCACACCGATGACCTCATCGCCTATCCCCTGCTCCCGGGTTCTCCGGGGCTGTCGATCGATGACGCGGGACAGCCTCGGTGGCATTTCGACCTCGAATCCGCGGACTATGCACGCTCCCTCGGCGACGTCCTCGCCGAACTCCACGCCGTCGATGAGGAGATCGTGGCCGATTCCGGCATCCCCATCGAATCCCCCGCCGAGGTGAGGGCCCGCAAACGCGAGGAGATCGCCGCCGTCGCCGCCGAGTTCGAGGTCTCGCAAGAACTCCTCGACAGGTGGAGGGCCTGGCTCGCCGACGACCGGTACTGGCCGACGTGGACGACCGTGACTCACGGTGAGATCTATCCCGCACACCAGGTCATGGAGGGCCCGACGATCCTCGGACTCCTCGATTGGACGACGGCGGCCGTCGGCGACCCCGCCCGCGATTTCGCCTTCCACCAGGCCAGCGTGTCGCCGGAGGCCTTCGACCTCACGGTCGACCGCTACGTCGAGAACGGCGGGAAGGTGTGGCCGAAGCTCGCCGAACACTGCGCGCACCTGTTCTCGACGGCGGCCGTCGACCTCGGACTCTTCGCGCTCGAGACGGACGATGAGGAGCATCTGGCGGCGGCGCGGGAGCAGTTGGGCACCGGACCGAGAGGATGAGAGCGCGGTACCGGACGACTGTCACGGCATCGGCAGCCAGATCCAGCCCTCTCGGCGGACGATTTCGCTGATACCCTCCGGTGGCCCCACAGCCTTGCCGGTCGCGACGGCTCGTGCCATGAGGGCCGACACGACGGCATCAAGGGCGTTGTCATCGCGGATGCACTCATGGTCGTGGCCGTTCCATGAGAGTTCGGGAAACAACACAGAAAGTCGATCGACGATCTCCGTGCGACGATGCTCACTGCCCGTCCCCTTGTATCCTCTGCTCGGCAGGGTCCAGCAGCTCAGTGCTGCTGCCGGGTAGACTTCGCAGACCCGACCGGAGCCGTCCCTGGCTGCGTCGACTCCCTCCGCGCGCAGGCGTGCTTCGATTCCGACCCAGCGAAGAGCCGGGTAGGCGATGCGATCCGTCGACACGCTCAGCGGAACTCGGCCGGTTCGCTCACGAACCTTGATGTCGGTCGTCCTCATTGCGAGGTTCCGACGCCAGTCGGGACCCGTCGAGGACGGTACCGTAAGTCCGTGCTCGGCATGGTCGCTGATCAGTTGCACGAAGGGGTCTGGCCAGCCTACGGGCACGTCGACCCCGGCCTTCTCGGCTGAGTCGATGACGTGGAGAACATCGTCGTCGTCAGCGCCGACGATCACGGACTCAACGCGGATCGGCGATCCCGAGCTGATGACGGCGACGCCTGTGCGCCGAGGATCGGCAGCCAGATCGATGCCAGCGTAGGACATTCAGCCAGACTACCCGGACCCGTGCAGGTCGTCCGGCACGTCCCGTTAGCCTGGGGCCATGAGTGATTTCCTCAAACAGCGTTCAGGTGCCCCGCACGGGTTCTTCGCCGCCGAGGCGGCCGGCCTGAAGTGGCTCTCCGCACCCGAGGTCATCCCTGTCGTCGACGTCATCGACGTCGGTGAGGACGTCCTCCGGCTCGAACGGCTCACCTCCGTCCCGCCCAGCCCCGAGGCTGCTGCGGAGTTCGGACGCAGACTCGCCCACCTCCATGACTCCGGCGCACCGGCGTTCGGGTGGGCACCGGCGGAACCCGCATGGTTCGGACCCCTGGACTCCCCCTTCGAGGTGCCGGTGAAGCCGACGTCGTCGTTCTCCGACTTCTGGGTGGACCAGCGCCTGCAGCCGGTGGCCGACGACATCGCCGATCAGCTCACGCCCGAGGAGAATGCCACGGTCGCCTCGGCGATCACAGCAGTCGGGACAGGAGCCTTCGACGGCATCGCCGGCTCCGGCGCGGAATCCCCCTCTCGAGTCCACGGCGACCTCTGGTCGGGCAACCTCATGTGGACGCCGGCCGGCGGGACGCTCATCGACCCGGCGGCCCACGGTGGGCACCGTCTCGAGGATCTCGCGATGCTCGCGCTCTTCGGCACTCCGTTCCTCGACGAGATCTTCGCCGGGTACGAAACAGTCCATCCGATGCCCGAATCGTGGCGCGCGGACCTTCCGGCCCACAACCTCTTCGCTCTGCTCGCCCATGTCAGGCTCTTCGGCCGCGGCTTCCTCGGTCAGACACTCGGGGCGGCCAGGGAGGTCACCGATCGTGGCGTGGAACTGGGGGCGTGAGCACAGCTGCCCTCACCACGGGTCAGATTGTCACCGTTGAGAACCGACGGAGAACAGCAGTGCCCGGCCCGATCGGACCGGGCACCACTGCGAGCTCCCACGGCAGCCGATCCGCCTGACTACTTGAGCGAGATCTCCACGGGATCGGAGAAGATGCCGCCTTCGAAGGTGAGTCGGTCCGGGGTGACGTCCTCAGGGACGTCGAAGACGAGCACGCCCTCAGCGGTGTTGCCCGGGTTGATCTCCTCGAGGAAGAGGATCGAGTCCTCGTCGGCGTAGATGCCCGCCTCCGAGTCAGAGGAGTACGTGTTGCCCTTGTCGTCACCGAGTTTGATGTTGTCCTCGAAGAAGTACTCGGGTGAGCTCTTAGTGTTCTTCACCGACAGGGAGACCGTGACGAACTGGCCCTGCGCCTCAGTGTTCAGATACTCCGAACCGACGCTCGAGACTCCGTCCTCGACCTTGTTCACGGTGATCTCCCACCCATCGGCGGTGACGGCATCGCCGATGCCGTACTCGGGGGCGGCCTCGGCCTTCTCTTCGGCGGGCTTGTCCTCCGCAGGCTTCACACCGGTGTCCTGCTCCTCTGCCGCACCACCGTCGGAGCCACCCTGCGACGAGGTCGAGCCTGTGTCCTCGGTCTCGTCTCCGCCGCCTCCGGAGATCGCACTGAAGAAGATGATGACGACGAGGACGACGAGGAGCCAGAACCACCAGCGCTTGAGCAGGGGCTTCTTCTGCTTCGGAGGCTTCTGCCCCGGGTGCATTCCCGGATAGCCGCCGGGGCCGGCCGGCGGCTGCAGGCCCCACTGGGGAGGCTGACCGGGCTGAGGCTGACCGGGCTGCGGCTGACCGGCGTACTGCGGTGCCGCGTACTGCGGCGACCACTGAGTCTGACCTGATGGCTGGGGACCTGCCGGATGCTGGGGACCGGGCGGCTGGGGAGAGTTCTGCTGAGGACCGGACTGCTGGGGATATGGGTCGGGCGGATTCGACATGATGCTCCTTGCAGGGGCGAATAATTCTGACCCGTTCAGCCTCGGGGAATTCTCAGGATTGCGCGTCCGCCCATCGGATCGAACAGGCGAGCCGATCGGTTGATGCTCTTCACCCGATCGGTGGACTACGCGTGTCAGACCCTGCCGATACGATTCATCCGTGTCAGGTCAACCACCCCCGCCGGAGCAGCACCGGCCGCAGCCGGCTCAGTCGCCGCAGCCGGCCCGGGCTCCGCGCGCTCCTCAGCACCCCGGCAGCATGCTGCCGCATGATCGCGACGGCGCACCCCCGGGCCGCCACGGTTCGGACGTGCGCCGACCTGCGCTCAACATCCCTCCGCGACCTCCCCGCCATCCCGTCCAGTCGACACCCATGGGGCACGGTCCCGCGGCGACGAGCGGACAGCAGCTCCAGTGGTCGCCTCCTGCAGGCAACGTGACCAGTCGGTCGGCGGCTGAGCACGGCCGATCGGCGACCCACTCGGCGTCGGGTCGGCGCGGCTCGACCCCGCGCTGGCTGCGGATCACCGGGAGCATCCTCATCGGGATCGTCATCTTCGTCTCCGGCTATCTCACCTCGATGATGGCTCTGACGGCGAACACACTGGCATTCGGCGACGGCATTCTCAGCGTCATCGGCGTCCTCCTCGTCATCCTGCTCCTGCCGATGTGGGGCACCGTGTTCATGCGCCGCAGATGGCCGTGGGTGCCCTTCCTCGTCGGGCTCGTCCCGGCACTGGCGTGGGGAGACTGCCTCCTCATGCTCATCGGACTGTTCCACCTCATCATCCGGGGGTCCCGCCGCAGTGCGGTCATCGCCGCAGTGACCGGCTCCGTCGTCGTCATCGGTTCGATAGTGCGACACTGCCTTTCCCCGACGGCACTCAATCCGTTCAGCTTCTTCGTCATCTCCTCAGCGGTGCAGCCGGGCAATCCCGCGCTCCCCACACCTCCGGAAGACACCGTCCTCGCCGTCAACGTCGTGACCATCGGCATCGGCACCATAGCTCTCGGTCTCAGCCTCGGACTGGGGTATCTCATCCGGCGCACCCAGCGGATGAGAGCGGTCGAAGCCCGCGCGGATCGAGAGGCACAGCGCAACGAATCGCTCTCGGCCGAACTCGCGCGCCAGTCCGAACGCGAACTGCTCGCGCGCGAACTCCACGACACGCTCTCCCACCGCCTCTCCGTCATCTCCCTCCACAGCGGTGCCCTCGAACTCGGCAGCAAGGACGGCGCCGATGTCGCGTCGACCGCCTCGGCGCTTCGGCAGGAGGCGCACGCCTCCCTCGAGGATCTGCGCGAGCTCGTCGGCGGAGTCCGTGAGGGCACGCTGGCCGGCGCCGGCCCGCACAAGGAGCAGTCGACTCCCCCGAGCCTGGCCTCGATGCGCTCGATCCCCCAGCTCATCACGTCGGTGCAGGCCACCGGCACGATCGTGCGCCCCTCGATCATCATCCAGGACGTCGAGAGCGCATCGACGAGCTTCGACCGAGCTGTGTACCGGATCGTCCAGGAGTCCCTGACGAACGCGATGAAGCACGCCCCCGGAGCGCCTGTGACGGTCGAGGTCTCGGTCTCCGCCGACCGCGGGGGCCATCTCATCATCGTCAATCCCGCGCCTGTGCCGAGTCCGCGTCACGGCCATCGCGACACCGGCGCCGAGGTGCTTCCTGCCCGGCCGTCGGCCCCGCCGTTCTCCCGCGGCGGTGCCCCGGCGAGCCGTCCACTGTCCACGTCCGGTTCGGGATCCGGCCTCGAGGGCATCCGCGAGCGGGCCGTCATGCTCGACGGCGAGGCGCACATCGGTATTCGTGACGGCGACTTCGTCGTCGAGGTGATCCTCCCGCCCTTCCCCCGCCGAGGCTGAAACCGACCGACCCGGCCTGATACCGCAGTCGTCACCGGTGTCATCACCCTCCGGTAGTCTGTCGTCCATGACCCAGACCGCCGATCCCATCCGCGTCATCGTCGTCGACGACGACCCGATGGTCGTCACCGGGATCAAGGGGATCCTCAGCACGACGGACGACATCGAGACGGTCGGGTCGGCGCTCAGCGGTGAGGACGCCCTCGACCAGGTCGCCCTCCACTTCCCCGACATCGTCCTCATGGACATCCGGATGCCCGGCATCGGCGGGATCGAGGCGATCGAACGGCTCACCAACAGCGTCCGCCCGCCCAAGGTCGTCGCGCTCACGAGCTTCGACAGCGACGATTACCTCTATCGCGCTCTGGAGGCCGGAGCCGCCGGATACCTCGTCAAGGACATCGGCCCCTCCGCCCTCGCCGAGGCGATCCGCAGAGTCCACGCCGATGAGCCGTTCGTCTCCCCTGTCGCCCTCAGACGACTGATCGGAAACGCCACGTCCCGCTCAGCGCGCACGATGCAGCGCGAAGCCGAGGAGCTGCTCGCCGACCTCACCGAACGTGAGCTCGAGATCGCCGTCTACGTCGCGCAGGGCCTGTCGAACCAGGAGATCGCCGACACGATGTTCATGAGTCAGGCGACCGTGAAGACGCATCTCAATCGGATCAACATCAAGCTCGACACGAGCAACCGCGTCCACATCGCCGTCATCGTCGAACGCGCTCAGCTGCCGGCGATGCGACCGCCGTCGACCGGCTGAGCCCCTCCGCCGGCAGCAGGCCCCTGATTCCTCGTCATGGCGCGGACCCCCGACTGGCGACACGCAAGTCGTTGATTCTGCGCACGGATCGATGCCCCGAGCAACCGGCCCAGGGCACCGACGAGGCCTCCGAACTGACCGGCGAGGCGACCGTCGATGTCCGACGGCCGCCTCGGCGAGGTCAGCCCCGGCGCCACACCCCCACAGTCTGGGCGTCTTCGTTGTTCACTGACAGATCGATGCCGCGCCGGTCCTTGACCAGGGAGACGGCGAACAGCGCGATGCCGGCCATGATGACGAGGTAGAGCGACACCGAAGCGGTCGTCCCGGTCGCCTCGAGCAGAGCCTGAGCGATCGTCGGGGCGAACGCTCCGCCGATGACCGCACCGAGGGCATAGGAGATCGCGACGCCGCTGAAGCGGATCGAGGCGGGGAACAGCTCGACGTAGAGGGCCGCCTGCGGCCCGTACGAGAGGCCGAGCCCGATGGAGAAGACACCGAGCGCAAGGTACATGAGCCCGAGGTTGCCGGTGTTGATGAGCCAGAACAGCGGGAACGCGGCGACGATGAGGATGATGAAGCCCAAGACGTAGGTCTTCACCCGCCCGATGGCGTCGGCGAGGTAACCCGAGACGGCCGTCGAGAGCAGCCACACGAACGACCCGAAGGTGATCGCCAGGAGCACATCGATGGGGGCGAAGCCGACGGGGTCGGTCGCGTACTTCGTGACGAAGCCGCCGGTCGTCATGTAGCCGCTCGCGTTGTTGCCGGCGAAGATGAGGGCCGCAACGATGACGAGGGGAAGGTGCTTCTTGAAGAGGACGAGGATCGGCGCCTTGCGCTTGGCCGACTCCTCCTGGATCTCCTGGAACACCGGCGTGTCCTCGACCGTGCGGCGCACCCAGTAGCCGACGCCGATGAGGACGACGGAGAGGAGGAACGGAATCCTCCATCCCCATTCGAGGAACGCATCCCCGGGCGAGATGACGCCGGTCATGAGCGCGATGACGCCCGAGGAGAGCAGCATGCCCAAGGGCACGCCGAGCTGCGGGTAGCACCCGGCTCGGCCGCGCCGGGTCACCTCGGCGTGTTCTACGGCGAGCAGCGCGGCACCGCCCCATTCGCCGCCCGCGGACAGCCCCTGGATGATGCGGAGCAGGATGAGGATGATCGGAGCGGCGACGCCGATGGCCGCATAGGTGGGGATGAGGCCGATGAGCGCGGTCGCCACACCCATCGTCACAAGCGTGACGACGAGGATGAAACGGCGCCCGAGCCGGTCACCGAAGTGCCCGGCGAGGAACGCGCCGAGGGGCCGGAAGAGGAACGAGATGCCGATCGTCGCGAAGGAGAGCATCTGGGCGCCCGCCTCGCCGGCGGGCGCGAAGTAGAGCTGGGCGAAGACGAGGGCAGCGGCGGTCGAGTACGTGAAGTAGTCGTACCACTCGATCGTCGTGCCGATGACGGTGGCGAAGGCGACCTTCCGCTGAGTCCGCTTCGCCTGCGGCGTGGTTCCGTGAGTGACAGTCATGAGAACGTCCTTGTTCGATCGTGATTGCAGTGCTGTGGCCGTGGAGTGGAGCACAGCGCCGGCGGGCAGGGCTCGTGGAACGCGGTCGTGGAGTGAGCCCTGCCCGTGGCGCGGGTCAGGCAGGAGAGTGTTCTGTCGTCAGATTCGAGAGCACTCCTTCCGCCCATTCGCATGCGGCCTCCCCCGCGGGGACGGTGCCGCTGGCATCGTGGCGACCGTACTCGCCCACCCGAGTCGCGCCTCGGGCCTCGAGGGCCTCGGTGAGGAGCTCGCTGCCGCGCGAGTACGTCTTCGTATAGCTCGCATCGCCCATCCCGAACACCGCGAACCGCACCCCGGTGAGGTCGACGTCGCCCTCCTGCAGCTGGGCGTAGAACTCCCTCGCCGAGCTCGGGACCTCCCCGTCGCCGTAGGTCGAGCACACGACGAGGTGGAAGCGGTTCGGGTCGAGGTCGGCGGGGCTGAGCGTCGCGAGGTCGGCGATGACGAGGTCGTCGCGCTCTCCGATGAACGCCCCTAGCTCCTCGGAGACGAGCTCCGCATTGCCCGACTCGGTGCCGAAGAGGATCGTCAGCGGAACGTCGGGGGCAAGGTCGTGGCCGACGCTGCCCGAGGAGGTCTCGAGCTGCGCGTCGAGGCTCTCATCCCGCGCGGCGGAGAGCAGTTCCTGTCGGTCGGTGATCTTCGACCGGCAGCGCCCGACACCCGCGCCGAGGCGCTCGCGGAGGTCGATGCGACGCCAGCCGTCGAAGTCCGTGGACTGCGCACCGGGGTCGAGCCCCGCAGCGCCGGTCGAGATCGTCCCGGCGTTGACCTCGGCGGCCATCGACGCCGCGAGCGTCTTCGCCTCGGTGCGCTGGTCGGGGATCGTGCCGCGGCCGTTGCCCTTGAGCCAGCCGATCGCGAAGAGACCATCGCTGATCCGTCCGTCGCCGGGGATCGGCGAGACCGGGCAGATGCCCTGGCGGGCGACGGTGGCCGTGTCGCGGACGAAGCCGATCGCTGTGATCACCGAATCGACCTCGAGGTGGACGGCTTCCCCGGCGACGTCGATGTCGATGCCGGACACCGCGCCGTCGGTTCCGGTGATCGCTTCCGGAACGGCGGTGAACCACCAGTGGACCTCGATCGATGCACCGGAGGCATGGCCGTCGATCGCGGGATCGAGGAGGTCGCGCAGCGCGTCGAACTTCGCGTCCTTGCCCGGGGCGGTGGTCTCGAGGTCGACACCGTGGAGGACGTGTCGGAGTCCGCGGACGCGGGCGAGTTCGCGGATCATCACCGGATCGAACTTCGCCGCGCTCGGCCCCGACCTGCCGATGACGTCGAGGCGGGAGATGTCGGCGCGCAGCGGCCGGTAGACGCGGTCGTCGAGGTCGCTGCCCTCGAGTGTCTCGTCCTGACTGGTGAGGAGGCGGACGATGTCGACGGCGACGTTGCCCTGGCCGACGATGGCGACACGCGAGCCGAGGGTCACGGCAGGAGCGGCCGCCTCGTCGGGGTGACCGTTGAGGATCCGGGTGAGGGTGCCTGCCCGATAGACCCGGTCGAGGTCGGCTCCGGGCACCGCGAGGTCGCGGTCGTGGGAGAGTCCGCTGGCGAGGACGACGGCATCGTAGTTCGACCTGAGGTCGTCCATCGAGATGTCGCGGCCGAGTTCGGTGTTGCCGATGAAGCGGGCCCGGGGGTCGGCGAAGAGTCGGTCGAACTGCGTGGACACGGACTTCGTGCCCTGGTGGTCGGCGGCGACACCGTAGCGCAGCAGTCCGTACGGTACGGGAAGTCGGTCGAAGACGTCGACGGAGCTGCCGGGAACCTGACGGAGGATCTCCTTCGCGGAGAAGCAGCCCGACGGTCCGGAGCCGACGACGGCGACCTTGGGTCCGGGTCCGCGGTCAGTGCCCGACTCCCCCGCCGAGGTGGTCCCCCCGGTGACGGCGGCACCGTAGTCGGGTCCGGCTGTGGCCCCGGTCCACGTCACCGGCAGCGTGAGCATGCCGCGGAAGACCCATCCGCCGATTGTCGTCTCCTGCGTGGTGTCGATCTCGAGGCCCTTCAGGCTGTTGAAGAGCAGCGGCAGGGCGACGTCGGCGATCTCGGCTCGGGCCGCCCAGTTGCCGAGGCAGACGTGGACGCCCTTGCTGAAGGCGAGGTGGGGCTTGACCTCGCGATGGATGTTGAACTTCTCGGCCTCGGCCCAGACGGTCTCATCGCGGTTGGCTGAGAGCACGCAGATGCCGAGCTTTGCACCCGCCGGCAGAGGGGTGCCGGCGAGGACCGTGTCGCGGGTGACCTGGCGGGAGTACATGCCGATGGGGGCGATCCACCGGATGGTCTCCTCGAAGACCGTCGCCCACAGAGCAGGGTTGGCCATGGCCGCGGCCCGCTGTTCGGGGTGTTCGAACATCGCCAGGGCTGCGACTCCGAGGGCGTCGCGGGGTTCGTTGAGTCCCCCGCCGATCGTCATCTTGATGTTCGCTCGGATCTGCTCGATCGGCATCCTGTCCCCGGGCATCGAGAGCAGCCCGGAGAGGAGGGAGTCGTCGCGGTGGGTGAGGTGGTGGTCGAGCATCTCGTCGAGGGCGAGGTCGACCTCGTTGAAGGACCGCTCGGCCTTCGCCCAGACGACGGGGTCGTCGGAGTAGTTGCCGACGCCGTCGATGAGCGTCTGGGACCAGCGCTGCATGTCCTCCTGGCCGACGTTGTAGAGCCCGATCATCCGCCGCAGCGTCTCGGCGGCGTACGGGGCGGCGAAGTCCCAGATGAGGTCCGATCCCGGACCCTTCTCGATGAGCTTCGCGAGGAGGTCCTCGGCGACCTCGCGATACATCTTCGTCCAGATCCGCTTGACGTAGCCCGGCTTGAGGACGGGCTGCCAGGCGCGGCGCTGCGCATAGTGCTCGGGATCGTCACGGCGGAGCATCGAGTGGCCCATCGCACGGATCTGCAGTGAGTCCTTCTCGTTGGCCGAGTAGACCTCCTGGTCGTGCTCGGTCTCGCTGACCGCTTCATAGCTGGTGATGAGGTAGCGGTTGACCGACGGCACCCAGTGGACTCCGCCTTCGGCGCGCAGTCGTTCGTAGATGGGGAACGGGTCCGCGTAGAGGTCGGGGATCGTCACCCAATCGGCGACCGGAACCTGGTCCGCGGTCTGCGGCGCGTCGGCGTGGAGCTGAGAAGTCATCGTTGTCTCCCCCTCATCTTCGAGATCTGTGATGGCGTTCACAGACCAGTATGTGGAGAATGGAAGAAAAGGAAAAGCGGAATTAATCGCATTACTAGTTCGGAAAAGTCGAATATGCATGCAGACCTCGTCCCCAACTTCAGCCTGCGCCAGCTCTCCTACCTCGTCACGGCAGCCCGCCTGGGCACGATCTCAGCCGCAGCGGCGGAACTCCATGTCTCCTCCTCGGCGATCTCGGACGCCATCACCGCGCTCGAGCATCAGCTCCAATCCCATCTGTGCGTGCGGAGGAAGGCGCAGGGACTCGTCCTCACGGCCGCAGGAAAGCAGGTCGTCGCCCGCGCGCAGACCCTCATCGCCGAGGCGAACGAACTGCAGCGCGAACTCACGACCACCGACGGCGAACTCGCGGGGCCGGTGACGATCGGCTGCTATCCGACCCTGGCGCCGGTGATCCTCCCCGTCCTCCTCGCCGAGTTCGGCGACCAGCACCCGCGGGTGGGCCTCGAGATCGTCGAGACCACGCAGGACCGCCTCGCGGGACGTCTCGAATCGGGTGAGATCGACGTCGCCTTCGTCTACGAGACGCTCATCCCCGGCACCCCCAACCACGTACGCCTCTTCGACCTCCCCGCCCATGTCGTCCTCGCCGCCGACGATCCGTTCGCCGACCGGGAGACGGTGCGCCTCGAGGACCTCGTCGAGCGCGACATGATCCTCCTCGACTCGCCCCCGTCGAGCCAGCACACGCTCTCGATGTTCCATGACCGCGGCCTCCAGCCGAAGGTGCGGCACCGGACGACGAGCTACGAGGTCGTGCGCACGCTCGTCGGTCGCGGGCTCGGTTATGGAGTGCTCGTCCAGCGCCTGCGCAATCCCGCCAGCTATGAGGGCTACCCCCTGGTGATCAAGGAGATCGAGCCGGCGGTCGAGCCGGTCGGCGTCGAGGTCATCTGGCCCTCAGGCATCACCCTGCCCGCACGGGTGGAGGCCCTCATCGAGTTCGCCCTCGCCCGGGAGTGGGGGCACGGGTGACGAATGCCCTCGACGCCGCCGGCCGGTGGTCGGTGACGGTGCGCCGCCGCCCGCCCAGCCGCCTCGACGACGAGACCGGCCCGGTTTCCGGCTCGGCCCGAAAGACAGAGCCGCCCCCGTCCGACGACGAGAGCGGCTCATCGGATCAGTAGTTCTCCGGCGGGTCACTGGCAGGGAACGACTCGTCTCCCCATTCCTCGACGAGCTCGTCCTGGTGAGCGCGGTCGGCGGCTTGGGCGTCGAGCTCCTCGGCCGTGGGGCCGGTGGTCTCGGTGGGCTCGTCTGCGGGTTCGGAAGTCTCGGACATGATCGCGTGCCTCCATCGGTGATGAGTGTGTCATCTCCATTTTGCCCGGTGAGAACGGATTCGGATACAGGAAGCCTGGCCGATTCGGGAATCGGCGCCCGACACGCCGTCGGCGGAGGCGACCGGTGACCGGTCACCTCCGCGAGGGCACCGTCGCCCTCAGGCGGACGAGCGCGTCATGCCGCCGTCGCGGACGAGATCGTGGGTGCGACCGGCCAGACGGTAGTGCCGGTTGCGCACGGCGAGCCAGACGGCCCCGATGAGCGCGGCGAGAAGGGAGCCGCAGAGCACACCGACCTTGACGATCTGCGCGCGGTCGTCGCCTTCGCCGAAGCTGAGATCGCCGATGAGCAGGGACACGGTGAAGCCGACTCCGGCCAGGCACGAAACGCCGATGAGGTCGACCCACCGGAACGTGGGGTCGAGGGAGAATCCTCGGATCCGCGTGACGACGAAGGCCGAGACCGCGATGCCGACCGGCTTGCCAAGGACGAGCCCGAGGATGATCCCGACGGCGACCGGGCTCACCAGTGATTCGGCGAGGCCCGAGAGTCCGCCGACGTCGACCCCGGCGGCGAAGAACGCGAAGATCGGCACCGCGATCACCGCGGAGGGGATGCTCCAGGCATCGGCGAAGCGGGCGGCTGGCCCGTGCCCCTCGGCGCCGTGGATGCCGTCATGGGCGTGGAATCCGCGCTCAGCCGCCTTCCCGCGGCGCACCTTCCCGCGACGCGCCTTCGCTGCCACCGGCACGGTGAATCCGAGGAGGACGCCGGCGATCGTCGCATGGATGCCGGAGGCATGGACGAGGGTCCAGGTCGCGAACGCGAGCGGCATGAGGATCCACCACGCGTGGATCCCCCGCTGCACGGCGAAGCCGAACGCGAGCAGCGGAAGCAGCGCGAGGCCGAGCGGGGCCCATGCCAGATCGTCGGTGTAGAAGACCGCGATGATGGCGATGGCGAGGAGATCGTCGACGACGGCGAGGGTGAGGAGGAAGGTCCGCAGCGCGGGCGGCAGGAATCTGCCGACCATCGCGATGATCGCCACGGCGAACGCGATGTCCGTGGCCGCGGGGATCGCCCAGCCGTTGAGTGCACCGCCGCCCGAATCGAGGTTGACGAGCACGTAGAGCAGCGAGGGCACGGCGACACCGCCGATGGCAGCGGCCACCGGGATCGCCGCGGTCCTCGGGTCGCGCAGCCTGCCGGCGACGAACTCCTCTTTGAGTTCGAGGCCGACGACGAAGAAGAAGATCGCGAGCAGCCCGTCCGAAGCCCAGCTGTTCACCGAGAGGTTGAGCTTGAGGGACTCGGGGCCGAATTTCGTCGAGCGGAGGCTCTCGTACCAGTCGGCCGCCGGGGAGTTCGCAAGGACGATCGCGGCTGCGGTCGCAGCGAGCAGGAGGATGCCGCCGACGGCGTCGTGCTTGAGCACACGGGCGATCGTCTGGCGGAGGGAACGAGCAGGAGCAGAGGAATCAGGGGTGGCCGAAGACATCGGTGAGGTCGCTTTCGCAGAGATGGGATGAGGGCGCGCGGGCGCGTCGATCCACCCCGAGAGGGCGGATCCGCGTGTCAGCGGCGCGGCGGCGGGCAGCCGGCGATCTCACCGTGGGCGTTCGTCCCCCAGGAACTCATCCACCCGTTCGTGCCGTTCGACAGAGTCGTCATGAGCTTCGACTTCGGGAAAACGGCGTCGCGGACGGACTGCCGGAGGGTCGAAACGGAAGAAGGCACCCCTCTACTCTATCGACAACGCCGGGACCTGGGCCAATCACGCCGGGCCCCTGTGAGGGGGTTCGGTCCCGTGCTACGGTGCTGGCATGAGACCCGCTGCCGTCGTCGTCTGCCTGCCCGCCGCCGACCTCGATCGCTCTCTGCGCTTCTACCGGGAGTGCTTCGACCTCGAGCCTTCCGACGCCGACGACATCATCGTCGCTTTCGAACTCCCCCACCTCTCCCTCTTCCTCATCGCCGAGGCGGAGTACCGCACCTACCTCGACCGTGCGGGTGTCGGCACCGCGGCCGTCCCCGCTCCCGGTGCGGTCATCGTCTCGTGCGCGATCACCTCCCCCGGCGAGGTCGATGACGTCGCCCAGCGGGCGGCAGCCGCCGGAGGTCGCGCCGACCCGCCGGTCGACCTCGACGGCTCGCACACCGCCTACATCCACGATCCCGACGATCACGTCTGGGAGCTCGTGAGCAATGAGCAGACCGCCCGCGCCGCCGAATGACTGTGGAGGACATGTGACCGTCTCGACCGCCGACCTTTGGGACGAACGAGGTCCCGAACTCCATTCCATCGCGCTCAACTTCATCGACTTCGGAGACAAGGTCGCGTTCTCGGGGCCGGCCCGCACCGTCCGCTGCTTCGAGGACAACGCGCTGGTGAAGTCGGTCCTCTCGGGCCCGGGCGACGGCTCCGTCCTCATCGTCGACGGCGGCGGATCGATCGCAACCGCGCTCATGGGCGACATGATCGCCGAACTCGCCCTGGGCAACGGGTGGGTCGGCGTCGTCATCAACGGCGCCGTCCGCGACCGCGAGGTCCTCGCCACCCTCGACCTCGGCGTCAAGGCCCTGGCGAGCAATCCGCGCAAGAGCGGGAAGACCGGCGACGGAGAGCAGGACATCGTCGTCGAGTTCGGCGGGGCGACGATCCGTCCCGGAGCGATGGTCTTCGCCGATGCCGACGGAGTCGTCGTCGAACGCTGACGAGATCGGACGCTCGGCGTCGCAACTCACATTGTCAAAGTGAAAAGTAGTAGTCGCGAATATACTCGGCCATCGTGGCTCTGCGATTGGCCAGGAACTCCTGGTAGTTCGCAGCAGTCGTCTCCTCGAGTGTCAGCGGGACCGCATTCTCAGCGAAACTCTTTTGCAATTCCTCCAGCGAATTGATCTCGCCGAGCGACAGTTTTCCATCCTCGATCTGTGTTCGAACGCGTCCAAGATAGGCGGCGGGCACACTGTCTTTGATTCCAATGTTGATCGGCGTCTCGGTCAATGCGAAGTTCGCGATCTGGTTGTACTGCGTACGGTCCGTAACGCCAGACTTCATCAGGTAGTTCTTCGGAACGAGATGGTGAATGTCCCCGGACTCCTCCATCATCTGCCCCACGGTGATGTGCTTCGACAGGAACCCCTTAGCCTGTTTGTGCACCTGCGCGGCGAGGAAGACCGAGAAATACGGACTCCTTATGCTCGTAGTGTTCATACTGGACGGGAGTTCGATCTCCCAGAAGCCGTCGGTGAGCTGTCCGCGCTCGATCTGATCGAGATAGTTGGCGACGCCCAGTTCGCCGATTCGACGCATGTCGACCTCGAATTGCGTCTCGAAAGATCCTGACGCGCGCCCTGTCAACATTGACATGACAAACCATCGACGAACCACGCTCTTGATCTCACCGTCTGTCATCTGCTTCTCGGCGCGCAACCGGATGAACAGCGCATACGCGAAGTTGAGCGCGTTCTTAGAGGTGATCATCTTCGCCTGAGTGAAACCTGCCGATTTTACGGTGAGGACAAACTGCTGGAAATTGTACTGATTGACGATCTCCAGCAGAGCGTTTTCCAAAGTCTCGAATGACTGCACGGCGAGCTCTTCGCTGAAGGACCGAGTTTCGAAATCCCGGCCGGACAGCAGACTGACGAGCGAAGCCATCCTTCCTCTGCCGAAGCCTCGCAAACCGGCGATTCGAATGACGTCCGTGTACTCAGGGTCGTACAGATCGGAGGTGTCATTCCTCAGCCAAGCGATTCGTTCCATCAATCCGGAATCAGCGAACGCTTTGTCATTCGCCGAAATGTCATCGTACGCCTGCGGGTGACGCGCCATATGGCAGAAATAGTCGATGAGCTTGCGGAGGTTCGAGCCGTACATTCCGTGGCTTGAGATCTTGCTCATCGCGAAATCGGCACTGGAAAGGGTAACGCCTTTCGAGTTGATGCGTATGAAAATCTCGGTGACCGTGTTGATGTCGAGATCGTCAGCGAGTGTGATGATGCCGACCTGAGCATTCTGAATTCCAGCAAGCCGCTCAAAAGCGTCCTCGACTGCGTTGGCATCTGCCTCCGGGTTGGCTTCGAGATACGAACTGATCGACCGGAATGTCGATCGGCTGTTCATAAACTCGGAGATATCCGATATCCAGGCTGGGTCACGGTCAAGGAACGGAGTCAGTGTCTCAAACTTCTCCTCTTGCGGATTGAAGGCGATCTGTATCCGCTTCTTGGCGTAGTTTTTGTCGACGACCTCGGCACCGACCAGAGCAGCAGTCATAGCAGTGATTCGCTGTTGACCGTCGATGAGGATCTGCTTGAAGCCGGAAGTGGAACCGTCTTTGAGCCCGACGTCCTGACTCTGCCACGTGATGAGGTAACCGACAGGATAGCCCTTGTACAGGGAATCGAGAAGATCGCGCACCTTCGTCGAAGACCAGACGAACGGCCGTTGCATCTCGGGGATCGCGATCTGGCCACTGCGGACCCACGAGAGCAATGTCTGGACCTGGTCCTGCCTCACTGAATACTTGGACACCTCAGACTCCTTGCAATTGCACTCAACGTCCTGTTCAGAACCTCAATGTACACTCAGATCGACTCGTCGACTGGCCAACGCGATAGACAAGTTCGCAGTCATTCTGAACGGATTGATGGGCCAGCCGCGAGGCGGCGAACGCACGTGAAATCAGGACCCTTCGCGACTACGTATCGAATCCCATCCACATCGGCAGGCGAAGGCAGCGAGACATGCGCCGAACCCCATAACTGCGAAATGGCCCAAGAGTTCTCGTCTGCCCTCCATGCACCTCAAAGATTGTGCAATTTTCTACTCGCTGAACGGGCAATGAGAACACCGGTTCAGGTCCATCTGTCTGCGAGATGCAACACCAGGGGCAGGGAGGTTGACCCATGGCGAACTGGATCGTCGGACTTCGCCATCGTCCGCACACAACGGAGGCGGCGTCCCAGAAACACCAGCCCTCCGAGGTCGACTGGAGCATGGCTTCGATCGCCCGCTCGGCCACGGGGCTGGCCTCAGACCCGCAGATTGCCACGAGTCTCCATCGCCGCTTCGAGGTCCCGCTCGACGCCATCAATGGTGATCGGCCCCTCAGACACCAAACGGTCGCGCGCAGACATCCGATCACTCGTCACTGCAGTCACTGCCCACTCCCCTGCTCATTGGCCGCAACCACACCATCCTCACCCTTGACCACTTAAACATCCTATGTTTAAACTCGGGTTGATGAGCGTGACCGAGTATCTGGACGATCGCCCCGTTCAGACATCCGATCACAACACCGCAGTTGTGTGAAAGGACGCAATGTCTACCATCTCCTCGATCGACGTCGTCGACCTCCGATTCCCCACTTCGGCGAGCCTCGACGGCTCCGATGCGATGAATCCGGACCCCGACTACTCCGCGGCCTACCTCATCGTCTCCACCGACTCAGCCGACGGCCATGAGGGACACGGGTTCGTCTTCACGATCGGGCGCGGCAACGACATCGAGACCGAAGCCGTGCGCGTCATCGCCGAGACCCTCATCGGACGCGAGGTCGAACCGATCCTCGAGGACATGGGCGGCTTCTGGCGCGAACTCGTCCACGACTCGCAGCTGCGCTGGCTCGGACCTGAGAAGGGCGTGAGCCATATGGCCATCGGCGCCGTCGTCAACGCCCTCTGGGACCTCAAGGCGAAGCGGGCGGGCCTGCCGCTGTGGGAGCTGCTCGCCGCCATGAGCCCGGCAGAGATCCTCGACCTCATCGACTTCCGCTACCTCTCGGACTTCATGACCAGGGACGACGCGCTCGCGATCCTCGAACGCGCAGAACCCGGTCGGGCCGAGCGGATCGCCGAGCTCCGCGAGACCGGATACATGGCGTACACGACGACACCCGGGTGGCTCGGCTACTCCGACGAGAAGCTCGCGCGGCTGTGCCGGGAGGCCATCGCTGAGGGCTTCGACCAGATCAAGCTCAAGGTCGGAGCCAACCGGGACGACGACATCCGCCGCCTCGGCATCGCCCGGGAGATCTGCGGGCCTGACTTCCCCATCGCCGTCGATGCCAACCAGCACTGGGACGCCGCCGAGGCGGTCGACTGGATCGACGACCTCGCTCCTTTCGGTCTCCGCTGGGTCGAGGAGCCGACCTCGCCGGACGACATCCTCGCCCATGCCCACATCCAGAAGCACATCGCCCCGACCCCCGTCGCCACGGGTGAGCACTGCCAGAACCGGATCGTCTTCAAGCAGATGCTCCAGGCCGACGCACTGCGGGTCATGCAGATCGACGCCACCCGGGTCGCCGGGGTGAACGAGAACATCACCAACCTCCTCCTCGCCGCTCACGCCGAGGTCCCCGTCTGCCCGCACGCCGGGGGCGTGGGGCTGTGCGAACTCGTCCAGCACCTCTCGATGTTCGACTTCGTCGCCGTCTCCGCGACCATGGACGACCGCTGCATCGAGTTCGTCGACCACCTCCACGAGCACTTCCTCACCCCCGTCGACGTCCACGACGGGCGCTACTGGCCGCCCACGGCACCCGGCGCCGGTGCCGAGATCCACCGGCGGACGCTCTCCGACTACGCGTTCCCCGGCGGTCCTGTGTGGCACGCACGCGAGATCGCCTGAGCGCAGCCCGCGTCCCGGCGCACAGACTCCGAGCACCGAAACCGAACAATGAGGATCGACGACGTGACCGACCGCACCACCACCGACACCCCGCTCACCCGCAGCCACGACAGTGAGCCGATCCCCCGCCGGATCATCCTCATCGCCGTCCTCGCCGGCTTCTCCGGTCTCCTCTACGGCTACGACTCGGGCGCGATCTCGGGCGCCCTGCCGCTGCTCATCGACCAGATGGGCCTCGACGCCGGCGAGCAGGGGCTCATCACCTCCCTTCTCCTCTGGGGCGCCCTGCCCTCGATCATCGGGGCCACGCTCGCCGCCCGCCGCTTCGACCGCCGCCACCTCCTCATCGTCGCCGCCGTCATCTTCTTCGTCGGCTCGCTCGCCTGCGCCTTCGCACCGACACCCGCGGTCCTCGGGGCCGCCCGCTTCTTCCTCGGCCTCGGCGTCGGGATCGCCAACATGTTCGGCCTCATCTACCTCTCCGAACTCTCCCCCACTCGCATCCGCGGACTGCTCACCGGGCTCTACCAGCTCGCCGTGAACTTCGGCATCCTCGCCGCCTACATCGTCGGCGATGCCTTCCAGACATCGGGTCTGTGGCAGTGGATCCTCGGCGTCGGAGCGATCCCCGCCGTCGTCTTCTTCGGCGGCATGGTCCTCTCCCCCGCCAGTCCGCGCTGGCTCATCACCCGCGGACGCGACGCCGACGCGCTCAGGGTGCTCGGCGCCCTGCGCGGAACCGAGGAGATCGCCCGCCTCGAGTTCACCGACATCAAAGACAGCCTCGCCCAGCAGGAGGCCGGACTGCGCGGACTGACGACCTCGGCCCGCCGCCCCATGATCGTCCTGCTCGTCCTCACGTTCTTCCAGGTCTTCACCGGCATCAACGCCGTCGTCTACTATGCCCCGATCATCTTCGCCCAGTCGGGCATGGGCGATCGCGCCGGAAGCTACGCGAACTACGGCGTCGGCATCGCCCTCGTCGTCTCCACGGCCATCGCCCTGCCGATCATCGACCGGCTCGGCCGCGTCCGCCTGCTCGCGATCTCCATGCTCGGGCAGACCGTGGCGATGATCGCCCTCTGGCTCCTGCCCGACGCCGGCTGGGTGTCCATCGCCGCCGTCTTCGCCTACACATTCGCCTTCGGCATCGGCATGGGGCCGGTTTTCTGGCTCCTCGTCCCCGAGGTCCTCCCCCTGTCCGTGCGCGCCATCGGCACCGGCGTCATCACCTTCACCCAGTACCTCTTCAACGCAACGTTCGCCTGGGCCTTCCCCGTCGCCCTCGACGCGATCGGTCCGCTCGTCTTCCTCGTCTTCGCGCTGCTCTCGGCCGCCGCCCTGTGGTTCGTCCTCACCCGCGTCCCCGAGACGTCGGGGCGCTCCCTCGAGGAGATCGAAGCATACTGGAGGACGAGAGGGGCATCCGCCTCGGCGACCGACCAGGACTGACCCCGCACCGACGCAGAGGAGAGCCCATGCTCACCACCCCGATCACCCACCCCGAACTCCTCGCCGCCCTCGCCCGGTGCGGTCACGGGACGACGATCCTCCTCGCCGACGGCAACTATCCCCACCTCACCGGCGCAGCTGAGGGCGCCACCCGGATCGCCCTCAACGTCGCCCCCGGTCTCCTCACCGTCGACCAGATCCTCGCCCCGCTGGCACAGATGATCCCGATCGAAGCGTGCGCGTTCATGCTCACCGCCGAGGCCGGCACCGCTCCCGCCGTGGTCGGCTATACGGTGATCCTGCCGGACGTGCCCTTCACCGGGCACGAGCGCTTCGCGTTCTACGACCTCGCCCGCAGCCGGGACCTCGGCCTCGTCATCGCGACCGGGGACCAGCGCCAATACGCGAACCTCCTCCTCACGGTCGGAGTCGTCGTGCCATGACAGAGCTCATCGACTCCCATCTCCACCTCTGGGACCGCGACCGCTTCACCTACCCGTGGATGGCCGGCCTGCCGGACCTGCCGCGCACCTCCCGGCCCGGCGAGCTCGAAACGGCGGCGACCGGGGCGATCGTCATCGAAGCCGGCGCCGCCCGTGATGAGGCCTTCGCCGAGGTGGAATGGCTGACCCGGATCGCCGCCGGGCCCCCGCTCATCCGCGGCATCGTCGCCGCCGTCGACTGCACTGATCCGGGCCTCGCCGAGGCGGTCGACCGGCTCCGCTCCCACCCCCTCGTCGTCGGGGTGAGGGACAATTTCGAGGGTCGGGCCACAGGCGACCTCGCCGTCGGAGCCTCGGAGACCGCCGACACGCTGCTCGCCGGAACCCTGACCGCCCTCGACGCGGGGCTGAGCATCGACCTCTGCGTGCGCGCAGAACAGCTGAGCGAACTCGAGACATTCGTCTCCGCGATCGTCAGCGCCCGCGGCTCGGCCGACCGGGTCGTCATCGACCACCTCGGCAAGCCCCTGCCCGCCGATCCGGACTTCGCGCATGACGGATGGGCAGCGGCGATGGCTTCGCTCGCCCTGCACCCCGGCCTCCACGTGAAGTTCTCCGGACTCCCCGGTCAGGTGCCCGGGCGGGTGAGCGGCGAGGCCGCGAACGCCCTCGCCGCACGTTATGCGGCCGACACTCTCGCGGCCTTCGGCCCGGCCCGGACGATGTACGGCTCGGACCACCCCGTCTCGACGACCGGCCACGGTCTCGGACTGCCCGTGTGGGAGGAGGCTGCGACCTCCGCGCTGCGCACCGTCCTCGACGAGGCGGACCTCGCCGCCGTCCTGGGCGGGACCGCCGCCGACTTCTATCTCTCAAGGAGGAGCGAATGACTCTGAGGAACTCCGTCGTGCAGCGCCTGCACGACATGCGCACGCTCGGATTCGGAGGCGCCCCGATCGGAAACCTCTACCGGCAGATCGACGACGAGACCGCCCATTCAGCGATCGAGGAAGCCTGGTCACTGGGAATCCGGTACTACGACACCGCACCCCACTACGGTCTCGGGCTGAGCGAGCGTCGCCTCGGCGAGGTGCTGCGGACCAAGCCCCGTGAGGAGTACCTCGTCTCGACGAAGGTCGGTCGGCTCGTCCGCCCCGCGGAGGACCCGCAGGAGTGGGACGACGAGGGCTTCGCCGTGCCCGGCGACCAGGCCCGTGTGCGCGACTACTCCCCGGACGGCATCCGCCGCTCCCTCGAGGAGTCCCTCGAGAGGCTGGGCCTCGACCGCATCGACATCGTCTACATCCACGACCCCGACGACCACTGGACCGAGGCGATCGACGGGGCCGTGCCCGAACTCGCACGCCTGCGCGACGAGGGGATCATCGGCGCGTGGGGTGCCGGGATGAACCAGGCGGAGATGCTCACCCGCTTCGTCACCGAGACCGACATCGACGTCGTCATGCAGGCGGGCCGGTACACGCTCCTCGAACAGGGAGGTCGCGAGGACCTCATCCCGGCGTGCGCCTCCCGCGGGGTCGGTATCGTCAACGTCGGCGTCTTCAACTCCGGGATCCTCGCCAACGCCGACCCGGGCAGGAAGGCGAAGTACAACTACGAGGACGCACCCCGAGAGGTCCTCGACAAGGCCGAGGCGCTCGCAGCATTGGCCGCGGAGTGCGGGACGACGCTGCCGGCGGCAGCCGTCCAATTCAGCCTCCGGGACCCCGCGATCACCAACGTCACCCTCGGCATGCGCACACCTGACCAGGTCAGACGCAATGTCGAACTCGCCGCCCACCCCGTACCCGAGGACTTCTGGGCCCGCGCGGTCGCCGCGGGACTCCTCACCGCCGACCCTGCGACGCTGGGCCCGTGAGGCCCCGCGACCACCGACCGCCCATCCACTCGACCCGACCCTGACAGCACAGAGGAGTTGCGAATGAGACTCATGAGAATCGGCGACCGCGATGCCGAGACCCCCGTCGTCGACGTCGACGGCCGACACTTCGACCTCAGCGCCGTCGTCACCGACATCGACCCGACGTTCTGGGCGGACGGCCCTGCCCGGATCGCCGCGGCGCTCGAGGCCGGCACCCTGCCGGAGATCGACATCAGCGGGCAGCGCATCGGCGCACCGATCGCCCGGCCTTCGGCCGTCATCTGCATCGGCCAGAACTACGCCGCGCACGCCGCCGAATCCGGTGCCGCGGCACCGACCCAGCCGATCATCTTCCTCAAGACCCCGAACACGATCACCGGACCCTACGATCCGATCGGCATCCCGCCGCGTGCGACGACGTTCGACTGGGAGGTCGAGCTCGGCGTCGTCATCGGTGCCCGGGCCGCCTACCTCGAGAGCCCGGAGGCCGCCGCCGAGGTCATCGGCGGCTACCTCGTCGCCAACGACCTCTCCGAACGCGACTACCAGACGGTGCATTCGGGAGGGCAGTGGTCGAAGGGCAAGGTCGTCAAGGACTCGATGCCGCTGGGACCCTGCCTCGTCACCGCCGACGCGATCGACCCGCACCGGCTCCGGCTCGCCAGCTGGGTCAACGGGGAACCCCGGCAGGACTCGAACACCTCTGACATGATCTTCCCCGTCGAGGACATCGTCTGGCGGCTGAGCCAGTACATGCAGCTCGAGCCCGGCGACGTCATCTCCACCGGGACCCCGCAGGGCGTCGCCCTCTCCGGCCGCTTCCCCTACCTCGAACCCGGGGATGTCTCCGAGGTCGAGATCGAGGGACTCGGTCGACAGCGGCAGGCCTACTTCCGGGTCGACGCTCCCGCCGGGACCGGCGCCGACCTCCTCCTCGACTGACCGGCCGACGTCCATCGGCCTGTGACGTCGACCTCCACCATCCGACTCCAGAGAGAAAGCTGCACAGCATGAGCACCATATCGGAATTCGCCGGTCTCACCGCCCTCGTCACCGGTGGCGCATCGGGCATCGGCAGGGCCGTGACCGAGCTCCTTCTCGACGGCGGGGCGAACGTCGCCGTCCTCGACCTCAACCCCGCAGGCGCTCCGGACGGCGCACTCGGGCTCGCCTGCGACGTCTCCGACCGTGCCTCCGTCGCGGCCGCCGTCGAGGCGGCGGCCGCGGAGTTCGGCGGCATCGACATCGTCGTCAACAACGCGGGGATCGGGGCACAGGGGCAGGTCGATGCCAACGACGATGCCGAATGGGAGCGTGTGCTCAGCGTCAACGTCGTCTCCGTCGCCCGGGTCACCGCCGCCGCCCTGCCCTACCTGCGCCGCTCGGAGCACGCAGCGATCGTCAACACCTCGTCGGTCGCCGCCACTGCGGGACTGCCCGACCGTGTCCTCTACTCGGCGAGCAAGGGAGCGATCTACTCGATGACGCTGGCCATGGCCGCCGACCACGTCCGTGAGGGCATCCGCGTCAACGCCGTGTGCCCGGGCACCGCGAACACCCCGTGGGTGATGACCGGGCTGATGGCCAGGGCCGAGGACCCCGAGGCGGAGCTGCGGGCGCTCAACGCCCGCCAGCCGCACGGTCGCCTCGTCGAACCCGAGGAGGTGGCGCGCACGATCGTCTTCCTCGCCAGTCCCCTCCAGGGATCGACGACGGGCACGGCCGTCGCCGTCGACGGTGGCATGCAGGGACTGCGTCTGCGTCCCGAATGAGACGGCTTCCTCAGGCTTCGGCGATGTCGTCGAGATCCTCCTCGGTGACGACATCGACGTGGTCGACCCAGCGCTGGACGCCGGAGACGTGAAGGATCATGATCGACTGGGCCAGCCTGGCGTCCCCGGCGGCGAGCGCATCGATGATGAGCCGATGCTCCTCGAGCGTGCGCTCGACGGCTCCGGCCTCGGTCATCCCCCGCCACGTCCTGGCCCGGGTCGTCTTCATCGACACGGCCTCGAGCATCGCCGCCAGGTAGGCGTTGCCCGAATGCTTCGCGATCGTCGAATGGAACTCGAAGTCGTGGGCGACGAGGGACTCGACCGAGGCGGGATCCGTGTCGCTGATCGTCTGCCGCAGCTGAGCGAGACCCTCCTCGTCGATCCGCTCGGCCGCCCGATACGCGGTCTCGGCCTCGAAGATCCGACGGACCTCGAGGATCTCCTTGAGCGACCCGGAGGCGTGGACGTCGACGAGGAAGGACACCGCCTCGGTGAGGTCTTCGGCCGAGAGCGAGGTGACGTAGGTGCCCGATCCCCGGCGGACGTCGAGGACGTTGATGAAGTCGAGGGCCTTGACCGCCTCGCGCAGCGAGTTCCGTGACAGGCCGAGGCGTTCAGCGAGCTCGGCCTCCGGCGGCAGTCGGTCGCCGGGCCGAAGCTCGCCGGAGACGATGAGGTCCTTGATCTTGTCGAGCGCGTCGTCCGTCAGTGCCATGGCCCCAACCTAGTACACGACCGCCTCGGCGGAGACGACCGCACCCCGGCGAGGTGGGAGTCCGTCCTCGCCGAGGCGGTCGCGCCGTCCTCCGAGCGGATCATTCGTAGAGCAGCTCGGCGATCTTCGGGTCCCCGATGTTCGACTTGTCGTACCAGTAGAAGCTCGTCGGGATCTCCTTCTCGAGCTCTTTGCCGTCGATGGCGTCGACGGCGGCCTGGACGGTCTTTCCGCCGATGTCGAGCGGGCTCTGCGTCACCGCTCCGAGCATCGAGCCGTCCTTGATCGCATCGATCTGCGCCTTGCCGGAGTCGAATCCGACGACGGTGACATCGGTGTTCCCGAGCTCCTTGACGCCCTGGACGACGCCGATCGCCGCGCCTTCGTTCGTGCCGTAGAGGCCGGCGAGGTCCTTGTTCGACTGGAGCATCGCCTTCGTCGCATCCGCGGACTTCGCCTGGTCGCCGTCGGCGTTCTGCTCCGCGACGATCTCGATGCCCGGTTCGTTGGCCTCGAGGTACTCGACGAAGCCGTCGCGCCGGTCGACACCGGTCTGCGCGGTCTCCGAATGGGTGACGATGCCGACCTTGCCCTTCCCGTCGAGGGCTTCGGCGAGCTTCTTCGCATCCTCGGCCGCGGCCGCCTTGTTGTCGGTGGCGACCGTGGTGAGCGGGATGTCGCTGTCGACGCCGGAGTCGAAGGCGATGACGGGGATGTCACTCGACTGCGCCTGCTGGAGCAGAGGGATGACGGCCTTGCTGTCGAGCGCGGCGATGGCGACGGCGTCGGGCTGCTTGTCGAGGGCTCCCTGCAGCTGGGTGACCTGCTGTTCGACGTCGGTCTCGCTGTCGGGGCCCTCGAAGGTCACGGTCACCCCGAGCTCCTTCGCCTTCTCCTCGGCGCCCTTCTTCACGGTCTGCCAGAACTGGTGCTGGTAGCCCTTGGAGATGATCGCGATGGTCCGTTCGCCCTCACCTCCCCCACCTGATCCGCCCGACCCGCAGCCGGTGGCGATGAGCGCTGCGGCAGAGAGAGCCGCGAGCGAGGTGAGCAGCTTGCTGGTCCTCATGGTGTTCTCCTTCGAATGATGAGGCGGTGTGTGGGTGCCGTGGTGGAACGTGATGGGACGGTGGGCCTTCCTAGGTCGAGGACCCGCTCGCCGAGTTCTTCTTCCGGACGATGTCGAGGTAGACGGCGAGGAGGACGACGACGCCGATGGCGACCTGCTGCCATTCCTGGGCGACCCCTGCCATCCGCAGGCCGTTGTCGAGGACGGCCATGATGAGCGCGCCGATGACCGTGCCGATCATCGACCCCCGGCCGCCGGCGAGCGAGGTGCCGCCGATGATCACCGCGGCGATCGCCTGCAGCTCGATGCCGGCGCCGCCGGTGGGCTGAGCCGAGCTGAGACGGGAGGCCGAGAGCACCCCGGCGAGGCCGACGAAGAGGCCGCAGAGGACGTAGACGGAGATGAGCCACGCCCGGACGTTGACGCCCGAGAGCCGGGTGGCCCGCTCATTCGATCCGATCGCGAAGGCCGTGCGTCCGATGAGGGTGCGCTGCAGGATGATCACGGAGACGACGATGAGGACGAGGAAGAGCACGGTGCCCAGGGGCAGGCGCATCCCCGGCACGAGCGAGGCATTCATGATCGCCCCGAACCCCGGCTCTTCGGTGAAGTAGATCGGCTTCGTGCCGCTGATGACGAGGGAGAGCCCCTGCGTGACCATCATCATCCCGAGTGTGGCGATGAAGGACGGGAGCCCGAGGACGGCGACGTTGAATCCGTTGATGAGCCCGATGAGCCCGCCGAAGCCGATCGTCAGGGCGATGCCGACGGGCAGCGGCAGGCCCATGTTCGTGATGAAGACCCCGGCCATGACTCCGCAGAGGATCATGCCCGTTCCCACCGAGAGGTCGATGCCGCCGGTGATGATGATGAACGTGACGCCGAGGGCGAGCAGCCCGACCGTCGTCACCGTGGTGAGGATCGTCGAGAGGTTGGTCAGGGTGAGGAACGAGTCGGGATTGATGATCGCGAAGACGATGACGATGATGACGAGACTGGCGACGGCGAGCAGCTGCTGCAGCGAGTTGCGCCACCGGCTGCGGGTGCCCGCCGGCCGACTCGGCGACGACGCTGCGGTCGTCTGCGACGCGGGGGCGGAGGCGAGTTCGGTGTTCATTCAGGCCACGATTCCCATCGATTCGGTGTACCGGGTGGCGAGTTCCATGATCGAGTCCTGCGTCGCCTCGGCGGCGTCGAGGATGCCGGTGAGGTGGCCTTCGCTGAGCACCGCGATGCGGTGGGAGAGCAGGAGGACCTCGGGCAGTTCGGAGGAGATGACGATGATCGACTTGCCCTGCCGGCTGAGTTCGCGCAGGAGCGCGTAGATCTCCGCCTTCGCCCCGACGTCGATGCCGCGGGTGGGTTCGTCGAAGATGAAGACGTCGCAGTCGCGCACGAGCCATTTGGCGATCGCGACCTTCTGCTGGTTGCCGCCGGAGAGCCGCTCGAGGATCTGCTGGATCGACGGGGTCCGGATCTTCAGGGTGGAGACAAAGTCACGGGCAGCGGCGTCGATCCGCCGTTCGTCGGTGAAGCCGGCGCGGCTGAAGCGGCGCAGACTCGGCAGGGCGATGTTGTCGCGCACGCTCTGTCCGGTGAGGACGCCGAGCTGCTTGCGGTCCTCGGAGAGATAGCAGATGCCCATCCGTGCCGCGGCGGCGGGATTGGGGATGCGCACGCGCCTGCCTCCGAAGCGGATCTCGCCCGCCGAAAGCGGGTCGGCACCGATGATCGCCCGCGCCGTCTCCGTCCGCCCGGCGCCCATGAGCCCGGCCAGACCGAGGATCTCTCCGCGCCGCAGGCCGAAGCTGATGCCCTTGAGTTTCGCCTTCGTCGCCAGGTCGCGGACCTCGAGGACCACCTCGGCGGTGCCCTGATAGCTCGGGACCTCGGTGACGGCGTCGAGTTCGCGTCCGACCATCATCCGGATGACTTCGGGCATGTCCGTCGTCGCTGTGGGCACGGTTCCGATCTTCTCTCCGTCGCGGATGACGGTGATGCGCTGAGTGATCGCCTTGAGCTCGGGCATTCGGTGGGAGATGTAGATGACCCCGGTCTCGGGCGTGACGAAGCGGCGGATGAGGCCGTGGAGGATCTCGACCTCCTCATCGTTGAGGGCGGCGGTCGGCTCGTCCATGATGAGGATCCGCGCGTCCTGGTTGAGCGCTTTGGCGATCTCGACCATCTGCTGCGCAGCCACGGTGAGGCGACCGACGACCGCCTTCGGGTCGAGGGTGAGACCGAGCCTTGCCAGGAGCGCCGCGGCATCCCGGTTGAGCCGACGTTCGCTGATGAAGGGACCGATCCGCGGTTCCCGGCCGAGGTAGATGTTCTGGGCGACGGTGAGGTCGTCGACGAGGTTGAACTCCTGGTGGATGATCGCGATGCCGAGGCGTTCGGCCTCGGTCGTCGATCCGATGCACACCGGCTTCCCGTCGATGCGGAACTCTCCGGTGTCGGGCGTGTAGACCCCGGAGAGCAGCTTCATCAGCGTCGACTTCCCGGCTCCGTTCTCCCCGACGAGTCCGAGGACTTCGCCGGGGCGGAGATCGAGATCGACATCGGCAAGGGCGCGGACGCCGGGGAACGACTTCCCGGCGCCGCGGATGTCGAGCAGCGGGGTGCTCGCGGTATCTGACATCTGGCGGGACTCCTCATTGAATACCTAAGACATCCTATGTCTGTAGTTCAGACTAGATGCCTCGATCGTCAATGACAAGAATCTTCGCCAAACGTTTCCCATCCGATATGAGAATTACCTTCAATACATTGGATGACTTGCCGGACAAGGGAGTCAGCCCGTCGCGACTCCGAAGAGTAGGCCGATGAGGTAGGTCGCGACCATCGTCGCCGATCCCATGAGGACGTTGCGAATGACGGCGGGCCGCCTCGGTGCCCGTCCGAGGCCCGCACTGATCCACCCGGTGAGGAAGAGACCGACGACGACGGCCGCGGCCGCCACCCACACACGGTGGGCGCCGACGGGCAGGAGGATGAGGACGAGCGGGATGAGGGCGCCGGCGGTGAACGAGACGAACGAGGACGCCGCCGCCGCCCACGGATTCGTGAACTGCTCTGGATCGATGCCGAGCTCGACCTCGGCGTGGGCGGCCAGCGCATCCCGCTTCGTCAGCTCCACGGCGACTTCGCGGGCGAGCTCCGGCGAGAGCCCCTTCTCCTGGTAGAAGCCGGCGAGCTCGGCGAGCTCGTCGTCGGGCATCTCCGTGAGCTCCTGCTTCTCCTTGGCGATGAGCGCCTTCTCGGTGTCGCGCTGCGTGCTCACCGACACGTACTCTCCCCCGGCCATCGAGAACGCGCCGGCGACGAGGGCCGCGACGCCGGCGGTGGCGATCGCGGCGATGTTGTCCGGTGTCGCTGCGGCGACACCGATGACGACACCGGCGGTCGAGACGATGCCGTCGTTGGCACCGAGCACGCCCGCGCGCAGCCAGTTGAGCTTCTGACCGGTGCCGCGCTCGTGGGGTTCGTGGGGATGGGGCTGCCGTTGCGCTGTCATGTCCCCATCATCGTCTCCCCTCGCAGGCCCGGCAAGGATGCGCACGCTCCCCTACCCCGGGCGTGACCCGTCTGCGATGGGACCCCTCTCGCCCTGCGGGACTACGATGAGACTTCAGCGCCTCGGGCGACGTCAGCACCTCGGGCACAGCGGAGTCCGCCGGAGACAGCAAGGAGCAGGCCATGTCCACCGATCCCACCTCCGAGACGGCGCTCAGCGCCGATCTCGGCATGGACGCCGTCACCCTGCGCGTCGGCGACCTCGAGACGATGACCGACTACTACGCCGACGCACTCGCCCTCGAACCGCTCGAGGAGTCGAGCCGGGGGCGTGAGGTCCACCGGGCGCTCGGGCGCGGCAGGACGCCCATGGTCAAGTTCGTCGCGACGCCCGGTCTGCCCGGTGTCGACCCTCGGCAGGCGGGGCTCTTCCACACCGCGTTCCTCTTCGAGACACCGGAGTCGTTGGCCGCGACCGTCGCCCACGCCGCGGAGAACACGCGCAGCCGCTTCGTCGCCTCCCAGGACCACCTCGTCAGCCAGGCCTTCTACTTCACCGATCCGGAGGGCAACGGCATCGAACTCTACGTCGACCGCGATCGCGCCACGTGGGGCCACTCCCCCGACGGTGAGGTCGAGATGGATTCGATCCGGTTCGACCCCGACGCGTTCCTCCGTGAGCACCTGACGACCGACGCCCTCGCGCACACCTCGGAACTCGCAGGCACCGTCGGGCACGTCCATCTCCAGGTCGGCGACATCGAGAGGGCGCGGGCCTTCTACGTCGATGCCCTCGGGTTCGGCGTCACGCACTCGACGATGCCCGGGGCGCTCTTCGCCGGCGCGGGCGGCTACCACCACCATGTCGCGATGAACACGTGGAACAGCCTCGGCGCCGGACCGCGGGCGGCGAGCCTCGGCCTCGGGGACCTCGCGATCACCGTGCCGGGCCGCGATGACCTCGACGCCCTCGGGCAGCGTCTGCGTCGCCACTCCCTCGACTTCGCCGACGACGGACGCTCCCTGCGCCTCACCGACCCGTGGGGCACCCAGGTCACGGTCGCCGCCGGAGCGAGTGCGCTCGACGAGGTGCTCGAGCGCTGAGGCCCGAGCGCTGGGGCCGGGCGGTTCACCGCTCCGCGGCGGCGACCGCGGCCTCGGGGCTGAGGTCGAGGCGACGCAGCAGCTGCGCGTTGAGGGCGACGACGATCGTCGAGGCGGACATGAGGATCGCGCCGACGCTCATCGGCAGGACGAAGCCGATCGGGGCGAGGATGCCCGCGGCCAGCGGCACCGCGATGAGGTTGTATCCCGCCGCCCACCAGAGGTTCTGCTTCATCTTCCGGTAGCTGGCCCGGGAGAGCTCGAGGACGGAGAGGACGGACCGCGGATCGTCGGAGGCGAGGATGACGCCGGCCGAGCCGATCGCGACATCCGTGCCGGCGCCGATCGCGATGCCGACATCGGCCTGCGCGAGCGCCGGGGCGTCGTTGACGCCGTCGCCGACCATCGCCACCGTCTTGCCCTCCGCCTGGAGTTCGGAGACCTTCGCGGCCTTGTCCGCGGGACGGACTCCCGCGAAGACCCGGTCGATGCCGAGGTCACGGGCCACGGACCGGGCGACCGCCTCGGCGTCACCGGTGATCATGACGACCTCGATCCCCTGGTGGTGGAGTGCGTCGATTGCCTCCCGTGACTCCTGCCGGATCTCGTCGGCCAGGCGCAGGGCACCGACGACGGAGCCGTCGACGAGGACGTGGAGGATGATCGCCCCCTCACTGCGCCACTTCTCGGCGACCTGCGCCTCGGCGGCTCCGCGTTCGGTGAGCAGATGCGGTCCGCCGACCTCGACGACGGACCCGTCGACCTCGGCGCGCACGCCCACGGCCGGAGACGAGGAGAAGTTCTGCGCGCTCGGCACGCGCAGCCCCCGGTCCTCGGCTGCCCGAACGATGGCGCGGGCGAGCGGGTGCTCACTGTCGGTCTCGGCCGCTGCTGCCAGGGCGAGCACCTCGTCCTGGCCGCGCTCTCCCGTGGTCTCGACGGCGGTGACGGTCGGCTCGCCCTTGGTCAGGGTGCCGGTCTTGTCGAAGAGGACGGCGTCGACGGTGCGCATCGTCTCGAGCGCGAGACGGTCCTTGATGAGGACGCCGGCGCGGGCGGCGCGCTCCGTGGCGATCGAGACGACGAGCGGGATCGCCAGACCGAGCGCATGGGGGCAGGCGATGACGAGGACGGTGATCGTGCGGACCACGGCGGTGTCGGGCATGCCCACGAGCGTCCAGACGATCGCGGTGATGACAGCGGCGCCGAGGGCGAACCAGAACAGCCAGGCGGCGGCCCGGTCGGCCAGGCGCTGCGCGCGGGACGAGGAGTTCTGCGCGTCGGCGACGAGCTTGCGGATGCCGGCGAGGGCGGTGTCGTCACCGGTCGCGGTGATCTCGATGCGCACCCCGGAGTCCGTGGCGACGGTGCCGGCGACGACGGTGTCGCCGACGCCGCGGCGCACCGGGCGGGACTCGCCGGTGATCATCGACTCGTCCATCTCCGCGGTGCCGTCGACGATGCGGCCGTCGGCGGGAACCGCGGAGCCGGGACGGACGACGACGATGTCGCCGACGACGAGGTCCTCGGGTGAGACCGTGACCATCTGCCCGTCGACGACCTTGACCGCCTCGTCGGGCAGGAGGGCTGCGAGGCTGTCGAGCGCCGAGGTGGTCTGCGCGAGCGAGCGCATCTCGAGCCAATGGCCGGCGAGCATGATGACGATGAGGAGGGCGAGCTCCCACCAGAAGTCGAGCTCGGGGTGGAGGAGTCCGAGCGACGAACCCCATGAGGCGAGGAAGGCGACAGTGATCGCGAGCGCGATGAGGAGCATCATGCCCGGCTTGCGCGACCGCAGCTCGCTCAGCCCGCCGGTGAGGAAGGGCCGACCGCCCCAGACGTACATGACGGTGCCGAGGATCGGCGCGATCCAGCGCAGCCAACCCCACGGTCCCGACTCGGGCACCATGTAGCCGACGAGGTGGCCGAACATCGGGCTGAACGCGACGACGGGGACGGCGATGATGAGATTGACGACGAAGAGGCGGCCGAACACCGCGGCGTGCCCGCCGTGACCACCGTGGCCGGAGTGGTCGCCGTGGCCGGCGTGCTCGCCACGGCCCGCGTGATCGGAATGATCGCCATGGCTGGCGTGGTCGCCATGATCGCCGTGTTCCATACCGGAGTGGTCCATGTGCGAATGGTCCTCGCCGTGGTCCGTCGGAGCGTGGTCCATGTGCTCGTGACCGGCGTGCACATCGGTGCCCGTGTTGTCCTCGCGCTGTGTGTCCATACCTCGAACATATACCCCCCACGGGTATTATTCAAGGGCCAATCCGAGGTGATCTCGAGAAATTTTCTTTGCTTTCATGCGCATCTATGGCCCATACTTGCTCATACTGTGCAACTTCTGAGCCGGTTCAGTCGGCTCCCTGACCGGATCCCCCGGCCAGCCTCAACGTGGAGGAACCCATGGACCTGCAGCTCATCGCGGCACTCGTCGCCGGGATCGCGACGATCGTCATCATCGTTCTCGCGACCCGCCTCGACGCCTTCATCGCCCTGCTCATCGCCGCTCTCGTCACCGGCGTCGTCGCCGGTCAGGACCTGCTCTCCCTCATCGACGCGGTGACAACGGGCTTCGGCACCACGCTCGCGAGCATCGGCATCGTCATCGGCCTCGGCGTGGGCATCGGCAAGATCCTCGAGGTCTCCGGAGCCGCCGACTCCCTCGCCCGCGCGTTCCTCCGCGCCTTCGGCAAGGGACGCGAACCGTGGGCGATGGGATCGGTCGGCTCGCTCGTGTCGATCCCCGTCTTCTGCGACTCCGGGTACGTCATCATGAATCCGCTCGCCCGGTCGATCGCCCGCGTCAAGCGCGGCGGCTACATCACGCTCGCTCTTGCCCTCGGTGCCGGCATGACGCTCACCCACCACATGGTTCCGCCCACCCCGGGCCCGCTCGCTGCGACCGGCATCCTCGGTGCCGACATCGGCGGAGTCATCCTCACCGGCCTCGTCTTCACCGTCCTCCTCCTGCCCGTCGTCGTCATCTACGCGCGCTGGATCGGCCCGAAGCTCGAGCCGTACCTCAACGCCAAGGTCAGCCGCGACGTCTACGCAACGGCCGGCGTCGGAGCGGCGACCGCCTCGGCGACCACAGTCGACACGGTCACCGGGGACGAGGTGACGGTCACCGAGGAGACGACGACGGAGACTCCCGCAACCGCGGCCGGCGGGAAGAAGCCCGGGGCGTTCCTCGGCTTCCTCCCCCTCATCATCCCCCTCCTCCTCATCGTCGCGAACACCGTGTCGACGGCGATCGACCGCAACGCCCAGGGCGTGCTCTCCGGGGATGACTACGAACCCTCGAGCTGGGTCGCTCCGCTCGCATTCATCGGCAACCCCGTCGTCGCCCTCATCATCGGCCTCGTCCTCGCCGTCTACACCCTGCTGCCGCGGTTCACCCCGCGCTCGCAGGTCCAGAGCTGGCTCGCCGACGCCGCCGCCTCGGCCGGCCTCATCCTCCTCATCACCGGGGCCGGCGGCAGCTTCGGCATGGTGCTGCGCGAGTCGGGCGTCGGCGACGCCCTGGCGGAGGCGATCGCCTCGATCAGCCTGCCCGCGCTCCTCGTCCCGTTCATCATCGCCTCCCTCGTCCGCCTGGCCCAGGGGTCGGGCACGGTCGCGATGATCACCGCCGCCTCCGTCACCGCCCCGCTCATCGAGCCTCTCGGGCTCAGCCCGCTCGTCGCGGTCATGGCGTGCACGGCCGGGTCGATGGTCTTCTCCTACTTCAACGACTCATACTTCTGGGTCGTCACCCGCTTCGCCGGGCTCGACGGCATCCAGGCGATCAAGGGCTGGTCGGGGATCACGACCGCCGTGTGGCTCGGTTCCATTCCGCTGCTCTTCGTGCTCGACTTGGTCGTATGAACAGCGACCCGATCGAACCGGAGCACTCCCGGATCCTCATCGTCGCCGACGACCTCACCGGTGGGAACGCGTGCGGTGCCCTCTTCGCCGAGGCGGGGCTGCGCACGATCACCGTGACGGGGACGAGTCCGCACGAGAGGGTCGACCTCGACGTCCTCCTCGACGACTACGACGCCGTCGTCCTCAACGCCGACTCGAGGCACCTTCCCGCCCGGAAGGCCGCCGAACTCACCGATGCCCTCATCCGCGTCGCCGGCGACGTCGACCTCCTCGCGTGCCGGATCGACACGACCCTGCGCGGCAACGTCGGGGTCACCGCCGAGGCGGCGCTCGAGGCCCGCCGACAGCTGGCTCAGGCAGCCGGCGGGGTGCCCCGCCGGGTCATCGGTCTGTGCGTGCCCGCCTTCCCTGCCGCCGGACGCACCACGGTCCAGGGCCTCCAACTCCTCGACGGCACGCTGCTCGAGCACACCGAGCTCGCCCGAGACGTGCGCTCGCCGATGCGGACCTCGGAGGTCGACCGGATCCTCGAAGACGGCACCGACCTCGAATGCCACCTCATCGAGCTCTCCCGGGTCCTGCAGGGCCGACGGGCCGTTCGCGCCGGGGTGATCTCCGGCATCTCCTCCGGTGCCGACGTCATCGTCGTCGATGCCCTGACCACCGAGCACATCGAGCTCGTCGGGTCCGTCGTCGCCTCGGTGACACGCGAGATCGCGGACATCCCCGCAGACGCCCCCGGCGAGCACGCTCGGCTCCACGCGAATCTGCGCCACGGCGAGGTCCTCGACTGGGTGACGATCGATCCCGGTCCCGGCAGCCTCGCCCTCGCCAGGTCCCTGCTGCCCACCCGTTCCCGCGGGGTCGTCTTCGGGATCTCCGGCTCGGCGACCGAGGTCACCCGGGCACAGCTGGCGACCCTGAGCGAGGATCCGTCCGTCTGCGTGGTCCGCACGGTCCTTGACGGCGAGGGCCTGCCCGACGTCGAGGCCACACTGGCACGGATCGGGTCGGTCACCTCGGCGAAGGCGGTCATCGTCGCCACCGTCACCGAGGCCTCCGACGTCGTCGACCTCACCGATGCCGCGGCGGAGGAGACGACGCGCAGGCTGGCTGAGATCGCGGGGATCGTCATGGAGGCCCCCGAGGTCACCGGCCTCTACACCACCGGCGGGGACGTCACCGCCGCGGTGATGTCCGCAGTCGGGGCGGTGGGGATGGAGATCGAGAAGGAGATCATCCCCCTCGCCGTCGGCGGTCGCCTCGTCGGAGGCCGTGCCGACGGAATGCCCATCGTCACCAAGGGCGGGCTCATCGGCGACTCCGGCACGGCCGCGCTCTGCCTCGACTACCTCATGGCGACCTCGCGGGTCGGTGCGGGATGAGACCCCGTCCACCCGACCTCCCACCCCTTTCGCCCCCAGAGAAGGAGCATGACATGTCCGCACCCGTCCTCGCCGTCACCGTCGGAGACCCCGTCGGGATCGGTCCCGAGATCACCGCACAGGTGCTCGCCGAATTCGCCGGGCAGGGCGACCAGCACGGCATCGCCGTCGCCGACCTCGCGGTCATGCGGCGCGCCGTCGACGTCCTCGGACTCGACGTCGAACTGCGGGCCGTGAGCGACTGGTCGACCGCCTCGGCGGGGGAAGGCGTCATCGACGTCTTCGACTTAGGCGTCCTCGGTGACGATCTGCCCGACTGGGGCGTCGTCGACGCCCGCGCGGGACGAGCGGCGGTGACGGCGATCGAGGTCGCGACGAAGGCGGCGATGGACGAGGAGATCGCCGGCATCGTCACCGGCCCGATCAACAAGGAGGCCGTGTGGGAGTCGGGGTCGGTCCACCTCGGGCACACGGAGATGCTCGGTGAGCTCACCGGGGTGACGAAGCAGGACACGATGTTCGTCGTCGAGGACACGAAGATCCCCGATCACAGGCTCCAGATCTTCTTCGCCACGCGGCACATGTCCCTGCGGCGGGCCATCGACGCGCTCACGGTCGAGACGCAGGTCGACTCGATCGAACGCGCCCACCGCGCCCTTCAGCTCTACGGGGTGACCGAGCCCCGGCTCGCCGTCGCCGCCCTCAACCCGCACGGCGGAGAGAACGGGGCGTTCGGGGATGAGGAGATCGAGATCCTCCGCCCCGCCGTCGAGGCGGTCAACGCCTCCCGCGGCTTCGACGTCGCCGGCCCCATCCCCGCCGACTCCGTCTTCCATCAGGGCCTGACCGGTCGCTTCGACGGGATCCTCTCGCAGTACCACGATCAGGGCCACATCGCCGCGAAGACCTACGATTTCGACGGGACGATCTCGGTCACGGTGGGCCTGCCGATCCTGCGCACCTCGGTCGATCACGGCACCGCATTCGACATCGCCGGGCAGGGACTCGCCGACGCGGGCACGATGCGCTCGGCCTACCGGGCAGCGATCGGCTACGCTCCCTTCGTCGACGGGATCCGCGCGGAGTACCTGCCGCGGTGACAGAGTCCGCGGCAGGTTTCACCGACCTGCCGAGGTGAGGGCGAACGAGAAGGGAGAGGTGTGCGATGGCGATCCGCACGGGCACGCAGCGGCGACGTGACGACATCATGTCCCTGCTCAAGACCGGGTCCTGGTCGATTCCGCGCCTGGCCGCCGAACTCGGAACCTCGGAGTCGACGATCCGGCGGGACCTGCGGGAGATGGCCGAGGCCGGAGAGGTCATCCGCACGATCGGCGGAGCAGCTGCCGCCGGCTACGTCGAACCTCCGCTGGGTGAGCGGATGGAGCTCAACGCCGAGGCGAAGGACGTGATCGCGGCGGCCGCGGCGGACCATCTCTCCGACCCGAGCGTGCGCACGGTCTTCCTCGACGCTGGGTCGACGACGGTGCGCCTGGCCGAGCGCATCCGCGATCGCAGCGACCTCACCGTCATCACCCGCGGGCTTGAGATCGCCCTCACCCTCGCCCACCCCGAGGGCCCGACGGTCGTCATGGTCGGCGGCGAGGTCTCGACGATGTCGCACGGCACGACGGGAGCGCTCTCCGACCATGCCCTGTCCCGGATCCACGTCGACTTAGCCTTCCTCGGCGCCGACGCCATCGACCCGGCCGTCGGCCTCGGTGAGCCGACTCTGGCCGAAGCGCGGACGAAGGAGCTCATCGCCGAACGCGCCCGGCAGGTCGTCGTCCTCGCCGACTCGTCGAAGGACGGCCGTGAGGTCGCAGCATGGGCACCGATGCCCGCAGGATGGATCTGGATCGACGAGACGGGTGGAGGCACGACCGGCTGAGCGGGCTCAGGTGCCGCTCAGCCGCTCGAGCCTTTCCATCGCCCTGCTCAGGCCCTGCCGGTGCCGGGCGATGCCCGCCCACGGATCGCCGTGGGTCTTCAGGCGCCGGGCGGCGGAGGCGATCGTGAACTCCTGCGGTGCGACGGTGTCCACCTCGTCCCAGGTGATCGGCATCGACACCGGCGCTCCCGGACGCGCGCGCACCGCGAAGGGCGGCACGGCCGTCTGCGCGTAGGCGTTGCGGGCGACGTCGAGGTAGACCCGGTCACCCCGCTTCGCCTTGCGCGCCGCTGTGGTGAGCAGGTCGCGGTCGCGGGCGACGAGGACCTCGGCGAAGCGGTGGGCGAAGTCGCGGACGACGTCGAAGTCATGGTCGGGGCGCAGGGGAATCATGACGTGGTAGCCGCGGGATCCAGTCGTCTTGACGAAGGCCGTGAGTCCGAGCTCCGCGCAGAGCTGCCCGACCATCGTCGTCGCCCGGCGCACCGCCTCGAGTCCCGGCACAGTCGGGTCGAGGTCGACGATGAGCTGGTCGGGCCGCTCGAGGTCGGCCGCGGTCGAGAGCCACGTGTGCGGAGTCAGGCACGCCTGGTCGGCGAGATAGACGAGCGTCTGCGTGTTGTCGATGGCCACCTGGTCCTGGCTGCGATGCTCGGTCTCGACATCGACCCGCACCCGGTGGACGAAGTCCGGGAAGTACGCGGGTGCCCGCTTCTCAAAGAACGATTCCCCGTCGATGCCGTGGGGGAAGCGCTCCATCGAGATCGGCCGGCCCCGGGTGTGAGGCAGCATCGCCACGGCGATGTCGGCACAGTAGCGGGCGAGATCGGCCTTCGTCACCGGTGGGCCGTCAGGGCCGAAGAGCACCTTGTCCGCGTGGTCGATCCTCACCTGCGCGATCCGCACCGTCTCGCCCATCACCGCTCCTCTGTCGCCGAGTCACCGTGCCTCGCAGTATTCGCGCTCGCGCCCCCCCCTGGCAACCCCTCACGCTCCTTCGGGGGCGAGGACAATGTCGAAGCGGGCCCGCGACCATGAGGCGTCGCCGAGATCGCGCCCGTCGGGCGTCGGCGTCCCCGGCTCCTGCTGTTCGAAGTCCTTGATGAGCGACTCCTTGACGCCGAACACCGAGTCGGTGGCGAGCAGTTCGTCGCCGGTGACGAAGATGTGGGTGACGAGTGTGCGCAGTCCGGGGGCGGTGACCATGAAGTGGAGGTGACTCGCGCGCATCGGCGACCGGCCGGTGGCCGCCAGCAGTGCGCCGACCGGGCCGTCGTCGGGGATGGGATACGGGGTGGGGGTGAGTCCCCAGAACCGGAACGATCCGTCGTCCTCGGAGAAGAGATGGGCGCGTCCGTAGACGCGCTCGTCATCGTGCTGGACGTCGTAGAGGCCGTCCTCGTCGGCCTCCCACACCTCGATCCGCGCTCCTGGCACCGGGTTGCCGTCCGTGTCCCGGACGACGCCCTCGACCCAGGCCGGCTGCCCCACTCCCCCGCCGGCGATGTCGCCGCCGTTGTCGATGCGCGGGGCGTCGTCGACGAAGAACGGGCCGAACACCGTGGCCTCGGTCGCGTCCTTGTACGGAGTGTTGCTCACGTTGATCGTCTGCATCGACGCCCCGAGGACGTCGGAGAGGAGGATGAATTCCTGCCTGCGGTCATCGGTGATATGGCCGACGGCGGTGAGGAAGGCGATCGCCTGGTTCCATTCCTCCTCGGTCAGCCGCACGTCGCGGATGAAGCCGTGGAGGTGGGTGACGAGGGAGGTCATGAGCTCCTTGAGCCGCTCGTCGGAGGTGCCTGAGAACGAGGCGATGACCGTCTCGGTCAGGCGCTGCTCGACCTCTTCGGGAGTGAGGTTCGAAGGGGTGGTGCTGGTCATGGTGTCGCTCCTTCGTTTCGGCGGCGCTCGTGCTGTGCGCCGCAGTGGGTTCGCATCAGGCTCTCTTCGCAGCGGACGTCGGTTCGTCACCGCGGAGGGCCGCGGTGAGCAGGTTGGTGAGGTTCTCCTTCGTCACTGCCCGCGGGTTGTCCTCGGGGATCGCGTCCAGGGACAGATCGACCGCCTCGGCGATGTCGGCCTCGGTGAAGCCGAGCTCGGACAGGGCCCGCGGGGCACCGACGGCCTCACGGAGGCGTTCGAGTCCGGCGACGGCGGTCGGCGCCCCGAAGGCCTCGGCCATGCGGGTCTCGGCCTCGGGGACGGCCGGGGCGTTGAAGGCGAGGACGTAGGGAAGCAGGGTGGCATGGGTCTGGGCATGAGGGAGGTCGAAGGTGCCGCCGAGGACGTGGGCGATCTTGTGGTGCATGCCCGACCCCGCCGAGGCGAAGGCCACGGCGGCGAGGTAGGCACCGTAGAGGGTGTCCTCGAGGCCGGTGAGGTCCTCGCCGTCGGGGTCGAGCCGGGGAAGCCCGAGGGTCAGTGCCCGGATTCCCTCGAGGGCGAGCGCACGGTTGATCGGGTCGGCTCGCGGCGCCCACATCGAATCGATGCAGTGGGCGAGCGCGTTGAGGCCGGAGGCCACGGCGAGGTCGTGGGGCAGATCGGCGAGCAGGGTGGCATCGTAGACGACGGTTCTCGGCAGCACGGCGTCGTCGGTGCCCGTGCGTTTGCGGGCGTTCTCCGTCCTCCCCCACACGTTCGTCGCCTCGGAACCGGCGAAGGTCGTGGGCACGGCGATGATGGGGATCCGGGTCTCGAGGGCGACCGCCTTGGCCAGCCCGGTCGCCGATCCCCCGCCGACGCTGACGACGAGGTCGATTTCGGCCTCTTGGGCGGCGGCCACGGCCCGGTCGGCCACCTCGGCGGGGACGTGCATGACGACCTCGCGGTGCCACAGCGCGACGGGGAAGTGGGAGGAGAAGTCGCTCACCTTGTCGGCGGCGGATCCGGAGACGATGACCATGATGCGTTCGGCACCGAGGCGCTCGATCTCCTCGGCGATCCGGGCCGCGGCCTGTCCGGGGGCGAAGACGACGCGCTGGCCGAGCGTCGTGTGGGTGAAGTCAAGGCTCATGCCGGTTCCTCCTGCTTCTCGAGTTGTTCGGCGGCGGCAGACTCTGCCGCCTCCGGAGCACCGGCGTCCGCGGCACTCGCGCGCACTGAGCTTCCGCTGCGGGAGAGGACGGCGGTGAGTGCCGCCTCGAGGTCGGCTGCGGGGT
The DNA here is from genome assembly GCF_050562175.1 of Brevibacterium sp. K72. Taxonomy (NCBI): domain Bacteria; kingdom Bacillati; phylum Actinomycetota; class Actinomycetes; order Micrococcales; family Brevibacteriaceae; genus Brevibacterium; species Brevibacterium sp. K72. The sequence continues at coordinate 2,299,181 of NZ_CP191582.1, read as the reverse complement.
CGGCGGGAAGGCTCTCAACCCGCCACGCGATGTGCTTGTCGGGGCGGACGAGGATCGCGCCGTCCTCGGCGGTGCCGCGTATCCGGTCCCAGTCGAAGTAGAGGTCGGTGATGTCGCGGTCGGGTCCGATGACGACGGTCTCGACGTCGACGCCGAGGCGGTCGCTCACCTCACGTGCCGCATCCTCCCAGGCCGCGCCAGTGGTGCCGGTGATGAGGGTGAAGCGGGAGTAGGGCGCGAGGTCGTGGGTCGAGTGCTTGTCGATCCAGTTGCCCACCCACGCGTGCGGCAGACGGACCCCGGGGTCCGTGCACGCTTCGTAGTAGAGCTCGGGGTCGCGCGGGTTGGGGGTCTGCGCGCGCCCGTCGGCGACGACGGCGGTCGAGGCGTAGCGCTGCCCGAGTTCGACCCCGTAGGCGTTGAACTCGTAGTTCTTCAGCTCCATCGCCGCTTTGACCTGTCGGCGGCGCTCGGCACCGGCAGGGGTCGCGTCCTTGCGGGAGGCGATCGCCGCGGTCATCTCCTCCTCGGACTGTCCCGGTTCGAGGCCGAGGGCTGCGAAGAGCTCACCGAACTCACGCCCGGACTGGTTGGCGCGAGTGACGATCTGCTGGGCCACCGGGGCCCGTTCGCTCGAGTAGGTCTCGAGCAGCTCCTCCCCCGCCGTGCCGCGCAGCACCGCCGCGAGCTTCCACGCGAGGTTGTAGGAGTCCTGGATCGACGTGTTCGATCCCAAGCCGTTCGACGGCGGGTGCTTGTGCACGGCGTCGCCGGCGCAGAAGACGCGCCCCGACTGCAGGCGGGAGGCGTACTGCTCGTTGTTGCCCCACAGGGAGATGCCGGTGATCTCGGCGTCGAGTTCGGGGTCGCCGATGAGATTGCGCACGATCTCGAGGGCGTCGGCCTCGGTGACCTCCGGCACCCCCTGGGTGATGTCGAAGCCCCAGACGATGAGCCATTCGTTCCACGGCCTGACCATGCGCACGAGCCCCGCACCGATCCCGCCGATGTTCGAGCCGGGTTGGATCACCCAGTAGAGGACAGAGGGACGGTGACCGACGAGCTTCTCGAGGTCGGCTGTGAACGTGATGTTCATCGACCCGGCGATGTCCATCTCCCCGACCATCGGCAGGTCGATGTCGGCGGCGACCTTCGACCGGGCTCCGTCGGCGCCGATGAGGTAACTCGCGCGGATGAGCTGGGTGCGACCGGTCAGTCGGTCGAGGACGGTGACGTCGACGTGGTCGGGATGCTGGACGTGGGAGAGGTACTCGGTGGAGAAGCGGGTCTGCGTCCCTCGCATCGTCGCGTTCTTCACGAGGATCGGCTCGAGGTAGGTCTGCGGGATGTCGCAGTTGAGGGAGGGCGAGGCGAGTTCGTAGTCGGCGTGCCGGGCCGGATGGTTGCCCCACGTGAGGATGCGTCCGATCTCCTCCCCGGCGATCGAGGTGCAGAAGACGGTGTCGCCGATCATCTCGTGCGGGGTCGCCTCGGCGAGCACCTGATCCTCGATGCCGACGTCGCGGAAGATCTCCATCGTCCGCTGATTGGTGATGTGGGCGCGTGGGGTGTTCGCCGTCCAGCGGTACTTCGTGATCATGACGTTGTCGACGCCGAGGGTCGAGAGGAAGAGTGCGGCGGAGGCTCCGGCCGGTCCCGAGCCGACGATGAGGACGTCGGTGTCGACGGCATCGCCGTCGGGGGTCGCGGTCTCTGCGACGCCGTCGTTGAAGATGACCATGGTGGTGCTCCTTGTCTTGCTGCTGCGGTGGAACAGGACAACTGAGACCGAGCGTGGCAGGTCGGGTGCTCCCCGTCACCCCGCCGAGGCGATCGTGGCCGAAATCGTCAAAAACGTGAGAGCGGCGTCACACTCCGGCGTCTACCATGGTGTCCATGTCTGCAGGAGCTGAGACAGGGAGCGTGCTCGCACGGTTCTCGACCGGGTCGGTGCCTGCGCACCAGCGGGTCGAGGGCTGGGAGGCGTACCACGCCTCGACGCTCGTGGGCCTGCGCACCGAACACGCCGTGGGCGCGCGGTTCCGCGCGCAGACCTCGACGCTCGAGCTGCCGCGGATGCGCATCGCCAGGGTCACGGGAAGCCCGCATACGGTCCGGCGGGAGTCGGCCGACATCGCCGCCCACCCGGTCTCCGGGGCACTCGTCTACCTTCCGCTGACCGGGTCGAGCAGATTCTCCCACCGCTTCGGACGGCTCGAGATCAGCCCCGGGCGCGGTGTCGTCTTGAGCGGAGACACTTCGTTCACCCGCGAACTGAGCACCGGAGTCGACGAGATCGTCGTCAGGCTTCCCCGCGAATCGCTCCTCGAGCTCACCGGCGCGGCCTCGTGGCGTCGACCGACGCCGCTCGTCACCGGGCACGGGTCGCCCCGCGATGCCGCAGGCCGCGAGTTCGCCCACATCGCCGATGCCCTGGCGGCCCGCGGACTGCGCGGAGGCTCCCGCCTCGACGAGCGCATGCTCGACCTGCTCGCCACCCTGCTCACCGACGCCACAGGAGACGCCGGAGCTCTCGACGAGGCGCGAGCGCTCATCAGCGAGCACCACCGCGATCCCGGACTCACGGCTTCCCGGATCGCCCGGCGCGTTGGACTCTCCGAACGCCACCTCTCACGACTCTTCGCCGAGGCGGGCCACAGCGTGCCGGAGACAGTGCTCGCCTACCGACTCGAGACGGCTCGGGACCTGCTCGCCGACCCACGTGCCCAGGAGATGAGCATGGCCGAGGTCGCCGCGGCCAGCGGATTCCGCTCGCAGGCGCAGTTCTCCCGCAGCTACCGACAGCGCTTCGGCTCGAGCCCTCTGCGGGACCGGAAAGCCCTGGTCAGCCTGCCTTCGTGACGTCGAGTTCGAGCACATCCGTGACCGCACCCTTGATTGTCCGGGATTCACTGCTATCGTATTGAGCATAATCATTATGATTTATTGACTCGAAGAGGAGTGGACCATGTCGGCAGAAGGATCAGTCTCAGAGATCGGGTACGTCTCCCTGCACACCCGCGACCTCGGCGCGACACTGACGAACGCGATCGACGTCTTCGGGCTCGTCGAGTCGGATTCATCCGGCAAGAAGGCGTTCCTCACGGCACAGAACAAGCACCACGAGATCGTCTACACCCAGTCGGACAAGGACGCCCTCGACCACACCGGGCTCATCGTCGACAGCACCGCCGAACTCGAGGCGATCCGCGAGAAGGTCGCCCGCGGCGGCTACCAGGTCATCTCCGAGCAGCCGATCGAAGACCACATCGAAGAGGGCTTCGCCTTCGTCGGCCCTGAGGGCTTCACATGGCAGATCTACACCGAGAAGCTCGACTACAGCATGCTCAAGCGCGGATCGAGCGCTCCGGACCGCCTCGGGCACACGAACATCCAGGTTCGGGATGCCCTCACGCAGCGCGACTTCCTCCACGACGTCTTCGGCTTCGTCGTTTCCGACCAGATCGGCAATGAGAACTTCTTCATGCGCTGCAACAACGATCACCACGGCATCGCGGTCTTCACCTCGAACAAGACCGGCATCCACCACCATGCCTGGCAGGCGGGCAACGTCTTCGACCTCATGCGCCTCGGCGATCGCCTGGCACGTCGCGGTGCCCGGCTGGCATGGGGGCCGGTGCGCCACGGTGCCGGCGACAACGTCGCCGTCTACTACGTCGAACCCAACGGCACGGTCATCGAGTACTACTGCGACATGGAGACGATCCGCGACAAGGGCCGGCCGGCCAGACACTGGGATCCCGACGACCTCTACTGGATCAACCAGTGGGACGGCCAGGTGCCTCCCGGCATCCTCGATCACGGGGTCGCCAACGTCGACCGCTGAGGCGCTGCCCACCGAACCTCGACACCCAGGGACCGCCACCCTGCGAACCGACTACTCACAGACAAGGACAACCATGAGACTCGCCAATCACAGCTCCCGCGCCGTCATCCTCACCTCCGACGGTGAGGGCATCGACGTCGCGACCGCCAGCGAGGGCCGCTTCGGCCCCGACATCCAGGACGTCTACGACCAGTGGGACGACTTCCTCGCCTGGGCACCCGATGCCGCCGGGGAGACCGTGAGCATCGACCCCACGCAGCTCGGGGCGGTCTCGCCAAGACCCCTGCAGTCGATGGGGGTCGGCCTCAACTACGACGAGCACGTGACCGAGAGCGGATTCGACCGACCCGACTCGCTGCCGCCGGTGTTCCCGAAGTTCCAGTCCTCGATCACCGGGCCGTACACGACGGTGGCCCTCGTGCCAGAGGGCCGAAACGACTGGGAGGCCGAACTCGTCATCGTCATCGGGCGCGAAGCCCATGACATCCCGACGGGCACCGGCTGGGACTACGTCGCCGGCGTCACCGTCGGCCAGGACATCTCCGAACGGACCACCCAGCTCGAAGGGCCGGCCCCGCAGTTCGGTCTCGGCAAGTCGTTCCCCGGCTACTCGCCGCAGGGGCCGTGGCTCGTCACGCCCGACGAGCTGCCCGATCGCGACGACCTCGCGATCACCTGCACGCTCGACGACGAGGTCGTCCAGTCCGGCCGCACGAGCCAGATGATCTTCGACGTCCCCGCCCTCGTCGAGAGCCTCTCCCGCATCCTCACCCTCTCCCCCGGCGATGTCATCTACTCCGGCACCCCCTCGGGCGTCGGGTTCACCCGCGAACCGCCGAAGCTCCTCCAGCCCGGTCAGGTCCTCGTCTCCACGATCGAGGGCATCGGTGAGATCCGGCAGGAATTCAACGGCTGAGCCGCCGCTTGACCGTCCCCGACCCCGGTGCGAGACTGAACGAACGATCAGTGATCGCGGTCACCGCCTCGGCGAGGATGCCGAAGGCCTGCGATCCGGCACCCACGGAGGACGGACTCAGTGAAGCGGAACCTGTACGACGACGACCACGAAGCCTTCCGCGCGACCGTCGCGGCTTTCCTCGACCGTGAGGTCGTCCCCCACGTCGAGGAGTGGGAGGAGAACCACCTCGTCGATCGTGGGATGTGGGTCAAGGCCGCCGAGGCGGGCGTCATCGGCCTGGCCATCCCCGAGGAGTTCGGGGGTGCCGGGGTCGCGGACTTCCGGTTCGAGATGGTCCGGTCCGAGGAGATCGCCCGCCGAGGCGTCGGCGGGGTGACCGGCGGATGGGGCGTCTCCGACGGCATCGTCCCCGGCTACCTCATGGCCTTCGGGACGCAGGCCCAGAAGGAGAAGTACCTCACCGGTCTGGCCTCGGGGGCGATGATCGGGGCGATCGCGATGACCGAGCCCGGCGCCGGTTCCGACCTCCAGGGGATCACGACGAAGGCGGTCCGCGACGGTGACGAATGGGTGATCAACGGCGCGAAGACGTTCATCACCAACGGCCACCACGCCGACTTCGTCATCGTCGTCGCCCGCACGAACCCCGACGTCAAGGCCGCGCGCGGGACTTCGCTGTTCATCGTCGACGCCGACACCCCGGGATTCGAGCGCGGACGCAAGCTGGCGAAGCTCGGACTCGAGGCCCAGGACACCGCGGAGCTCTCCTTCACCGATGTCCGTGTCCCCGCCGATGCACTGCTCGGGGAGCTCGACGGGGGCTTCGTCCATCTCATGGTCAACCTGCCCACCGAGCGCCTCCTCATCGGGTCGGGAACGCTCGCCGCGGCACGCGCGGCCCTCGAATGGACCGGCGAGTACGTCTTCTCACGGCCGGCCTTCGGGCAGACGATCGGCGACTTCCAGAACACCCGGTTCGAACTCGCCGAGCTCGAGACCCGCGTCGACGCCCTCGAGGCCTTCATCGACCGCTGCGCGCTTGCGCTCAATGCCGGCGAGCTCACCGCCGTCGATGCGGCGAAGGCGAAGTACCTCGGCTCCGACCTCTCGATCGAGGTCATCGACCGGTGCCTGCAGCTCTTCGGAGGCTACGGCTACATGCTCGAATACCCCATCGCCCGCGCCTTCAAGGACAACCGGATCCAGGCGATCTTCGGCGGCGCGAATGAGGTGATGAAGGAGCTCATCGGGCGCGACATCGCCCAGCGGAACCGTCCTGCATGATCGACCGTTGACTCCCCCGCCGCGGGTGAATAGGGTGAGAACCACTGAACGAATGTTCACTCGGAGGGTCAGCGCAGACTTCCCGACGACGCACCCCCACCGACGACGCTGGAGGAAGTGACGCAATGAGCTCATGGTTCGACGCCCGCCCGTGGCTGCAGACATGGGGCGACATCGCCCCGATACCCCACACCCTGGAGACCTCGACACCATTGCGAGACCTCGCGGCGACCGTCGCCGCCCGCGGCGAGAAGACCGCGGTGAGCTACTACGGCTACGAGCCGACATGGACCGACTTCGATCGGGACTCGACGGCGTTCGCCGCGTATCTGTCCGAGCAGGGCATCGGGCGCGGGGACCGGGTCGGGATCTACGACCAGAACACGCCGGCGTTCATGATCGCGACCTACGGGATCTGGAAGGCCGGCGGTGTCGTCGTTCCCCTCAACCCGATGTACCGCGGGGAGCTCGAGCACGTCTTCGCCGATGCCGACATCCAGGCCCTCGTCGTCTCGAAGGCGGCCTACCTCGATCGGGTGAAGCCGTATGCGGAGTCGATCCCCACCGTGGTCCTCGCGGACGACCGCGGCTACCAGGTCACCGGCCCGGAGTCGATCTTCGGAATGTTCGACGGACTTCCTGGGAGGCCTGGGGTGAGCGGGGATCCGGAGACCGGCGACGACCTCGGCGGTCCCGACTTCCAGGCGGTCGTCGAGGAGCATCGCGACACCGGCTTCACCCCCGCCGATCCGTCGCCGGAGGATGAGGCGATCGTCGTCTACACCTCGGGCACGTCGGGGCGGTCGAAGGGAGCGTCGGGCTCTCACGCCTCGGTGTCGAGCAATTCCCGCTACAACGTCCGCAATCCGCTCTTCGAACCCGGTGACGGCTATCTCACGCTCGCGCCGATCTTCCACATCACCGGGTTCATCTGCCTCTTCATCGCCGGTGTCTCCGGGGGTGCGAGGCTCATCGCCAACTACCGGTTCGAGCCCGCGTCGTTCCTCGCACTCCTCGTCAACGAGCGACCGACGTACATGGCGGGACCGGCGACGGTGTTCACGGCGATGCTCGCCCATCCTGCGGTCACACCGGACCACTTCGCCTCGTTCAAGCGTGTGATGTCCGGTGGCGCACCCCTTCCCGAGGGGTTGGTGCGGAAGTTCGAGGAGAGGTTCGGGGTGGCGATCGGTCAGGGATACGGGCTCACGGAGACGGTCGGGCAGGCGGCTGCGGTGCCCGCAGGTCTGCAGGCTCCCGTCGATCCTGACAGCGGCAACCTCTCGTGCGGTCTGCCGCAGCCGGACACGATGATCCGCATCCTCGATGACTTCGGCGAACCTCTCGGCCCTGGTGAGGTCGGTGAGGTCGCGATCTCGGGGCCGGAGGTCGTCTCGGAGTACATCAACAATCCTGCGGCCACGGATGAGAACCTGCCCGGCGGCGAGCTGCGCACCGGGGACGTCGGGTACATGAATGAGGACGGCTGGCTCTTCATCGTCGACCGGAAGAAGGACATGATCAACGCTTCGGGCTACAAGGTGTGGCCGCGAGAGGTCGAGGATGTCCTCTACACGCATCCGGCCGTCCAGGAGGCAGCGGTCGTCGGGATCCCCGACGAGTACCGCGGGGAGGATGTCGCCGCGTTCGTCACCCTGCAGCCGGGCACCGAGGCGACCGCCGAGGAGATCATCGCCTACTGCCGGGAGCGGCTCGCCTCGTTCAAGGCACCCCACCAGGTGACGTTCATCGACGAGCTGCCGAAAACGAGTTCGGGCAAGATCCTGCGCCGCACGATCCGCGCCGATGCCGCCGAGTATACGAAGAGCTAAACAATGGCCATTCCCCAGAATCGTAATCTACGTCCAGCTTCTTTTACGCATACCCATGAGTAACGATTTACACGAAAAGCAACAGGCGATGTCAAGGCGTCGAAGCAACATGGGGCTCGCCGGCGAGCAGTCGAGCGAATGCCTCGGTGGGCGTGAGATAGCCCAGTCGGCGGCGGGGTCGATTGTTGATCTCCTCGGCGATGGTGGTGAGGTAGGGCTGGTGATCGGGGATCACCGTGCCCTTGGGCAGATACTCCCGGTAGAGCCGGTTCGTGTTCTCGTTGCTGGGCCTCTGCCAGGGCGAGTGGGGATCGGCGAAGTAGACCGGCATCGCCGTGGCCAGGGAGACCTTCGCGTGCTGGGCCATCTCGCTGCCCTGGTCCCACGCCAACGATGCCTTCATCATCTCGGGCAGGTCGTTGAAAAACTCGATGACCGCGTCAGCGGTTGGCTCGGCGTGTTTCGAGGGCAGGGCCAGCAGCCCGGTGAACCCGCTCATCCGCTCCACCAGCGTCGCCGCGCACGAGGTGCCGTTCTTCCCGATGATCAGGTCACCCTCCCAGTGCCCCGGCACCCGACGCTGGGCGGCGTCCTCACCTCGCTCCGCGATCGGGACCATACCTACGATTGGGCCACCGCGCGTCCGCCCGGTCGTACGTGGTCGGCGCTTGGTCCGCTTGGACTGCAGGAAGATGCCCTTGCGGGCGAGCTCACCCTTCGGGATTGCGTAGATGTACTGGTAGATAGCCTCACCGGAGACGGTTCGGCCGCGTGCGTCAGGAGAGTTCGCCATGCGTTCAACGGTCGGGTCTGTCGCCTCCAGACGCAACCGGCCCGCTATCTCGTTCGGCGTCCAGGACGCGGCCAGGTCGGCGTCCACCCTCGCCTGCAGCACCGGATCCCCCGCGACCTTCCGCTGCTGCGGGCGAGCTCGCCGACGCTGCGCTCTGACGTCTGCGGTCACGGCCTGGTAGCCGCGGGTCTTCGTCGAGTTCCGGTGAAGCTCCCGCGAGATCACCGACGGGCAACGCCCCAGGTGACGGGCGATCCTCCGCACCGACCAGCCCGCTTTCGAGGCCGCCGAGATCTCCGACCTGTCGCTGAACGACAACCCCACCCGCGCCATCTGCACACTCCACCGATCAGACCCCCGCCGACCGGGAGTGTTGCTTCGACGCTATGACACCACCACATACTTTCGCACAAAATGCGTGCACTCAGATTCTAAGGGCTCGCCGGTTTCAGCCAACGTTCGTTTACATCTAACCAATTGTCAATCGAAATCAGTCTCCTATTGACAATCTTCTCTTGTCGAACTTTGATCGCTTCCCCTAGTCGCGAAGATGAGTATACAAATTTTTCAATAGCCACAAATACAATTACCACCAAAACGCCGACAGTTATCAAATCTGGCAAACTGATAGACGAACCAGAACTGGCCGACAGCGCCCCAGTCACAGCAACAGCCATCCCAACCGACAATGCCTCAAGAATTCTCAGCAGAATATACAATCCTCTATTTGCATTGCGACCTCGCAGCCAGTTGCTCCACGAAGAAACCCGAAGATAAACAAGAAATAGGGTGCATATTATTCCGTAGGTACACGACACCACCAAGAACCCTGCAATGATCTCGTATGGGAGGCGAGATATAGATGTAACTACCGAAAGAACTGCAACCAACAAAATTGCACAGCCGCAAACTATCGTATAAGGATTGCGCCCGCGATCGGTCGCGCCATCTCGTAAACTGTCGAGAAGCTCCTTCACCTTCTCGCGCTCCAGCATGTTCTCTTCCCTAGCCTTCGAACGAGAAAATCGACTTGGCCCCATCGACGCCGAGGTCAGAATGCAGATAAATGTTCCAAGCAGGCTAATAAATACGACACCTAAACTCGTCTCACGTGGGCCCACGGACACAAAACGAGTCAGTGACGACAACGCAACAGTTGAAAAATAAGCAGCAAAAATAAGATTCAAGAAATCAACATAATTACGTACATCTCCCGCCTCGTCTTCCTCGCCCCACGTCAGCGACTCTGACCTTCTTGATCCAAATGCCGCAAGGGCCACTCCAATGGCGGTTATACCGACAACCTGACCTGGATATCCATATCCATTATCAACGAACTCTCGCAGAATTGATTGAGCCCACCCTGCCTGGACAGCCCGATAGTCATCTCCGATAAAAATTGAAAATATAAATGGGAAGACGATGACGATCGGAACCACAAGAGAAGCCACCATAAATGTTGACAACGCCACTCGCCCATGAATAGCGGAAACTCGGCGCTGGTTAGAATTTCGTGACTTCAAGTTCATATTAGCCCACTCTTGTACTGTGTGATTGGTGGATACTGACAGCTGAGTTCGGCAGTATTCGAGCGACTACCCCAGACTCACGGTCGTCGCGCCGCCGACGGAGGCGAAGCGCTCGGGCTGGCAGGTGAGCAGGATGACCTGCGCGGACTCGCCGATGGTGCCGAGAACGACGTTGAGGGCGGCCAAGCGCTCGGGGTCGGCGAAACCGAAGGCATCGTCGAGGATGACCGGGGCACCCGCCGACGGGTCGACGAGGGCGGCGACGGCGAGCCGGCCGATGAGGGCCAACTGCTCCCGGGTTCCGCCCGAGAGCGATTCGAACGGCACCGTTGTCCCGTCGAGTGTCCGTGAGGCTATCGCGAGATCCTCGGACACCTCGACCGAGAGATCGGGACCGAAGATCGGTCGCCCGAGACGCTCGATCTGCGCCTTGAACGGCGCGACGTACTTCCGTTGGGCCTCATCGCGATGCGCGAGCACCGTCGAGCGGAGCAGATCGATCGCCCGCGCACTGCGCTCGAGACGAGCACATCTCCTCTGCGCTGTCTCGAGTGCTTCCTCGGCGCTCTTGAGCTTCTCGTAGATGCCCTCACCGGCCCGGTCGTCAATGAGCGCGGTGAGTCGATCGACCTCCTGCCGATCCTTCTCCCGCTGCGCCTCCTTGCTCACGACGAGCTGCCGGACGTTGTTGACCTTCATCTCCAGCGTCTGCGGATCCGCGGCGTCATAGGCGGACCGGGCCTCGGCCACTCGCGCCTCGGCAGCACGTGCCTGTTCGGTCGCGGCACTCACCGCCGACCCGAGCGCTTCGTCCGACTCTGCCGCCCTGGCCTCGGCGAGCGCCTTCTCCAGACGTTCGGCCTGCGTCCGCGCCTCCTGCAGGGTGGTCTGCGCGCGGACGGTCTCGACGCGAGCGTCGTCGCGGTTCGCTCGCGCTGTCTCGAGTCGCGCAGTCGCCTCGTCCATGTCCGCCTGGGCATCATCGACGGCCGTGTCAGCGTCGGCAAGAGCCGTTTCGAGATCGGCGACCGTCTCAGCAGAATCGTCGTCGTCGCCCGCGCCGTCCGTCCGCGCGCCGTCCGCCGACCCTTCGCTGTCCGATGCTTCGTCACCGGACTCCCCGTCGTCTCCGCTGCCGGCGATGAGCGCCTCGGCCCGCGCGAACGCCGCTTCGAGGTCCTCGCGCCCGTCCGCTCCGAGCAGGGCTGTCAGCGTCGATACGGCCTCCGCTGCCTCAGCCTCGGCGTCCGCGCGGCGGTGTGCCCGCTCCCGTGCCTGAGCGACCGAATCGACCTGCAGGCGCTCGAGCTCTGCCGAAAGCGCCGACTGCGCGGCCTCGAGCGTCCGGTCGAGCTCGACCGGGGACGCCCCGGGACGCACGGTGATGTCGGCGACCCCGTCGACGACGATGCGCACATCACTGACCACGGCGAGCTCGGTCTCCCTCGTCTCTTCGAGCTCCGCGCCATCGATGCGGACCGGAGTCTCACCGAGGCGGCGGGCGACGATCTGCGCCGCAGCGGAGGTCTTCGCGCTCTCGGCGATGCGCACGTCGGTCTCAAGCGAGATGAGACGGTCGACATCGGCCGCGGTGACGGCGATCGACCGCACCGTCGCCGCAGCAGTGGCCCGCCGCTCCTCCTGCACCCGGATCTCACCGAGGCGACGCCGGAGGTCGGCATAGTCACCGCGCGCCCGTGTCCGGGAGAGACGCTGCGCCGTACGCTTGGCCTCCGCCCGAGCCGCCTCGAGCACCTCACGGGCAGCGGTGACCTCACGCTGTGCCTGCGCGAAGGACTCGTCCTTCTCCGCCTGCGAAGTCTCGAGGTCGTGGGCACGCTCGCTCGCGGCGATCACCGTCTGTGCCGCAGCATCGGCATCGTCGACGAGGGCAGTCCGTCGCTTCCGCGCTTCCTCGGCCAGCGAGACGTCGCGGGCGATCGCCTCGGCGCGCTGCTCGGCGTCGGTGAGCGCGGACTTGAGTGCGTTCAGCGCCGCGAACTCCTCCTCAGCGGCCTCCTTGTCCGCGACCGCGGCAGTCAGCTGCTCGCGCACGGACTCGAGTCGGGCAGAGGCCCGAGCATGCCTCTCGACGAGGTCGTCCATCTCCGCGCTGCGCACGGTGAGCTCACGGTGGGCCTCCTGGGCCGCCGTGACCTCGGCGTCGATGTCCCGGTACTCCCCCGTCGGCCTGCCCGACTTCGTGAAGTACTTCGCATACTCGTCCTCGACCCGGTCGAGGAACGCATCGTGATCGGCGACCTCCGCCCCGGTCTCGCTGAGCGCGGACTGGAGCGCGCTGATCTGCGCCATCGGAGCCTGGGCGAGGCTCTCGCCCTGCGAGACATCGAGGGCGACGAGGAGGTCGACGTCGACGGTGTCGGCGAGGACGGAGAGGAAACGCTCGTGGGCCTCGTCTCCACTCAGCTGCTCGGGGCGCGGTCGCAGGATCTCCAGGGTGGTGTACTGGCCACGCAGCCAGCGCTTCGCGTATCTGAGCTCGATGTCGCCGGTCGTGAGGTGAAGGGAGACCTCGGGTCCTTCGTCGACGCCGATCGGCTGAGTGTCCTTGACGCTCGCCTTCTTCGAACTCGATTTGTCCTCTCGCAGGTGGGCGATCGCCTCGTGGATCGAGGACTTCCCCACTTCGTTGGGACCTTCGACGATGGTCACCCCGTCGGCGAAGTCGACGGTGGCGTCGACGATGCCGCGGTAGTTCTGCAGGCGGATCGAATGCAGTCTCATGTCCCGCTCCTCGCGAATCGGTAGAGGAGTCCCAGGGCATCCTGGGCGGCGGCGTCGTCGCCGGCGGCCCGCTCGGCGAGGTCGTCGAGGGACTCCTGGAGGTACCCGCTCAACCCGAGACCGGCGAAGTCCTCGTCGGCGGCGATGACGGCTAGATCCGTGTGCCGCTCCCACAGGGAGACGAGCGCGAAGAGGTCCCCCGCGTGGTCGAGGACCTCGTCGAGCCTCGCCTTCGCTGCCGTCGAGAGGGTGCCGCGGAGGATGAGCCAGAGCGCGGTGCGGTCCTTGTCGGCGATCGCCGCGAGCCGGGACTCGAGCGCGGTGACGTCCTCAGCAGAGTCCACGTCCTCCTCGATGACGACGAACGACCACTGGCCCACCGGCACCTTCTCGACGTCGACGGCATGGGTCTGCGGGTCGACGTCGACGACGAGGACGTTGCCCGGATCGTCCTCGCGCCGCGAGGTCACTTCCGGCGCGCCCGGATACCAGATGCGCTCGGCAACCTCGTAGGTCGAGTGCCGATCGCCGAGAGCGACGAACTGCGCCCGGTCCGCGTCGAGGACGCGGCGCAGGTTCGCCTCGTCGATCGTCGCCACTGACTCCCGGTCGGGATCGAGGCTGCTCACCGCCCCGTGTCCGGCGATGATGCGGATCCGGCCGGGAGCCACCTCGGCGAGGTCATCCGTCGCGGCCGCGACGAGGTCGTGGAGGGGGCGCTTCGAGAACCACGGAGCTCCGACGACCTCGGTGCCCGGCACCACCTCGACGGGAGCGGAGTCGCGGAGAACCCGGACGTGCTCTGGCTGCCGGGACGTGAAGGCCGGGGAGTCGTAGATCGACGCGGCATCGAGCGGATCGTGATTGCCCGGCAGGAGGACGACAGGCACGGTGAAGGCCGAGAGGACCTCGAAGGTCCGGGAGACGATCGCGCGATCGAGCTGGTTCGACTCGAAGACGTCCCCGCAGACGAGGACGAACTCCGCGCCCCGCTCCTCGGCGAGCTCGCCGATCCGGCGGATCGCGTCGAGCCTGGCCCGATGGAAGCGGGGCCTGGCCTCGGCGCTGAGGAAGTGCGCGGTCATGCCCAGCTGCCAGTCTCCGGTGGCGATGAATCTCATCGGTGCCCTCCTCACGTCGTCACCATCCTATGTATGGGCCCCAGAGTACGAGTCGGCACGGACACGGCCTGTGATGCTCGCCATATCTGCGCGGATCGCGGTCGATTCGCGCCGCCGCCCAGGAACTTAGGATAGGCTATGCAATTGTGAAGATGACAGCTCAGGCGCAGCCGTCCGTCCTCGATGCGCACGGCGGGGCGACGCTCAACGCGGCCCGCCTCCGTCTCGGCTACGAACGCCGTACGGTCGTCGACGACGTCTCGCTCTCGATCGCCTCCGGACGGGTCACTGCGCTCGTCGGGCCCAACGGCAGCGGCAAGTCGACCGTCCTGCGGTCCCTGGCCCGCCTCCACCCCATCGACTCGGGTGCCGTCTCGATCACGGCGGGCGGGTCGACGACACCGTCCTCGGCGCTGTCCTCGCGGGAGTTCGCCACGGTCGTCACCCTGCTCTCGCAGTCGCGCCCGCACCCCTCAGGGGTGAGCGTCCACGACGTCGTCGCCTACGGCAGGCACCCGCACCGCAAGCGCTTCGCCGCGCTCACCGAGACCGATCACGCGGCGATCGACAAGGCGCTTGCCCTCACCGGCACCGCGCACATGGCCGAGCGTCCCGTCGACCAGCTCTCCGGCGGGGAACTCCAGCGCGTGTGGCTGGCCACCTGCCTGGCCCAGGACACCGGGGTCCTCCTCCTCGACGAACCGACCAACCACCTCGACCTGCGCTACCAGGCGGAGATCCTCGACCTCATGCGCGAACTCGCCGACGACCACGACACGGCGATCGGGGTTGTCCTCCACGACCTCGGCCACGCCGCCGCCGTCGCCGACCACGTCATCCTCCTCGATGCGGGACGAGCGCGCGCGGTCGGGACCTGCGAAGAGGTGTTCACCGCCGAGATGCTCACCGAGGTCTACGGCCTGCCGATCACCGTCACCACCGACGAGGACACAGGCCTCGTGCGCGTCGAGGCTCTGCCGCGCCGACGGCGCCGACCCACCGCGCCCCGATCGCAGCGATCATCGGCGCAGCCGACCGCGGTCACCACCGCCCCCTGAACCGCTCTCCCCCTCCCTGTCACAGCCGGCACTCGTCCCCGGAGTGCGCCCACGAGAAGGAAGACCCACCCATGGCCACACTGCCACGCACCTTCGCCCTCGCCTCGGCGAGCGCGATCTGCGCCCTCGCACTCTCCGCGTGCGGGACCACCGACACCGACGCCTCGGCGGATGACGCCGCACAGAAGTCGACTTCGGCGTCGTGCGCCGACGACCAGACCGCGACCTCGACGGACCCGGTCTCGGTCACCGACGACACGGGCACGACCATCGAACTCGACAAGCCCGCGGCGAAGGTCGTCTCCCTCGAATGGCAGTACACCGAGGACCTGCTCTCCCTCTGCGTCGACCCGGTCGCCGCCGCCGACGTCAAGGGCTACACCGCGTGGGACACCGCTGAGAAGCTGCCGGAGACGACGACCGACGTCGGCACCCGTCAGGAGCCCAACGTCGAGTCGATCCTCTCGGCGAACCCCGACCTCGTCATCATCGAGAAGGAATCGCGCGACGACAAGGTCATCCAGCAGATCGAAGACCAGGGCGTGCCCGTCATGGTCATGACCGGCGCCGATGCGAAGGATCCGATCGCCTATATGAAGGACACGTTCTCCCTCGTCGCCCAGGCCACCGGTCGCAGCGAACGCGCACAGGCGGTGCTCGAGGACTTCGACGCGAAGGTCGAGGAGTCGAAGCAGGCCATCGCCGATGCGAAGCCCGAAACGACGGACTTCGTCTACTTCGACGGCTGGGTCAACGGCTCGAACGTCGCCATCCGACCCTTCGGTCAGGGCTCGCTCATCGGTGAGCTCGGGGAGACGATCGGGCTGACCAACGTCTGGACCGGTGAGGTCGACCCCGCCTACGGGCTCGGCCAGACCGACATCGAGGGCCTCTCCAAGGTCGGCGACGCGAACTTCTACTACACCGGCACCGAGGATCCCGAGTCCGAGGACTACGTCGAACTGCTGAAGAAGAACGACATCTGGGCGAACATCCCCGCCGTCAAGGAGGATCGGGCCACACCGTTCCCTGCCGGCATCTGGACCTTCGGCGGCCCGAAGTCCTCCGCACAGGCCCTCGACGCCTACGTCGGCGCCCTGACGAAGTGACCCAGACGTCCACCGACGCCGCTGAGACCGACGTCCGGGACGGTGCCGCGGCGCCGTCCCGGGGCGTCGGGCTCCTCGGTGCGCTCACGGCCACCGGGGTCCTCGTCGGTCTCGCCGTCGTCCTCCTCGTGCTCTCGGCGTGGCACATCACGCAGGGCACCTCGGGGATCGGTCTGCGCGACCTCCTCGGGGCGCTCACCGGTGCCGCCTCCCCCGCCGAGGCGGGCCCCAGTGTCCGCGACATCCTCATCGGGTCGCGGCTGCCGCGCGTGGGTGCCGCCGTCCTCGTCGGCATCGCCCTCGGCGTCGCCGGCGCGCTCTTCCAATCGCTGGCCCGCAACCCGCTCGCCTCCCCGGACACGCTCGCGGTCACCGGCGGGGCCTACTTCGCCGTCACCCTCGTCACCGCCTTCGGGCTCGCCGTCCCGGTGTGGGCCTCCGGTGGCGTCGCGTTCGCCGGCGGGCTCCTCGCCGCCGCGCTCGTCCTCGGACTCGCCGGCGGGGCCGCGGCGTCGACGACGAAACTCGTCCTCGCCGGCACCGCCACGGCGCTGGCACTGCAGGCGGGCACGTCGACGCTGCTCATCCTCTTCGCCGAGGAGACGACGAGCCTCTTCTCCTGGGGCTCCGGCACCCTCAATCAGCTCGACGGCTCGGCCGCCCTGCGCAGCGCCCCGGTCATCGCCGTCATCGTCGCCGCGGCCCTCCTGCTCGCCCGCCGCCTCGATCTGCTCAGCCTCGGCGACGACACGGCTGCGGTGCTCGGCGTTCCGATCCGCTCGACGCGGGCCATAGGCGTCATCCTCGCCGTCCTCCTCACCGCCACCGCAGTGACGCTGGCCGGGCCGATCGGCTTCGTCGGCCTCGCCGCGCCGGTGATCACCCGCCTGCTCGCGCGGTTCGTCCCGGTGCTCGCCAAGCATGTCGTGATGATCCCCGCGACCGCACTCATCGGGGCGATCATCGTCGTCCTCGCCGACGCCGTGTTCCGCGCGATCGTCGGAGCCACGGCCGCGATCACCCTGCCGTCCGGGGTGACGACGACCATCCTCGGCGCGATCATCCTCGTCCTCCTCGCCCGCCGGATGCGCACCACGGGTCCGGCACAGCCGACCTCGGCGGCGCGGAGCACGGTGCACGGTGGCCGTCGCGCCGCGCTCGTCATCACTGCCCTCACCGTCGGCCTCCTCGTCGCCACCGTCCTCGCCCTGCTCACCGGGGAGCGGTTCTACCTCCTCGGCGACGTCGCTCTGTGGCTGCGCGATCAGACGGCCCCGGTGATCGGCTTCGCCTTCGACTCCCGGGCACCGCGGGTCGCCGCTGCCCTCCTCGCTGGTGCCGCGCTCGCCCTCTCGGGCACGTTCGTCCAGGCCAGTGCGCGCAATCCGCTCGCCGAGCCCGGGCTTCTCGGCATCACCGGCGGGGCCGGGCTCGGCGCCGTCATCGTCGTCACCCTCGTTCCCGGCGCCACGGTCGTCCTCATCTCCACCTTCGGCATCATCGGGGCACTCGTCGCCTTCGCGATCGTCTACGGCCTGTCGTGGCGGGGCGGGATGAACACCGACCGCCTCGTCCTCATCGGCATCGGCCTGTGGTACGGCTTCACGGCTCTGACCACGCTCTTCCTCATCCGCGCGAACCCGTGGGACACTCCGGCGATCTTCACGTGGCTGTCCGGGTCGACGTACGGGCGCGTATGGGCCGATGTCGCCCCTGTCGCCCTCGTCCTCGTCATCGCGATCCCGCTCGCCGCGGTGTGGAGTCGGGAGCTCGACCTCCTCGCCCTCGACGACGACACGCCGAGGCTCGTCGGAGTCGCCCGCGAACCCGTCCGCCTCGGCGTGCTCATCACCGCGGCCGTCCTGGCAGCGGTGAGCGTCTCCGCGGTCGGCGTCGTCGGCTTCGTCGGGCTCGTCGCCCCGCACGCGGCGCGCGCCCTCGTCGGCAGCCGCCATTCCCGGGTCATCCCCGTCGCGATGCTCCTCGGCGGCCTCGGGCTCGTCGTCGCCGACGCCCTCGGGCGCACCGTCATTGCCCCCGCACAGATCCCGGCAGGCCTCATCGTCGCCCTCATCGGCGCTCCCTACTTCGTGAGGCTGCTCGCGCGGTCACGGGCCTAGGGAACGACCGCCTCGGCGAGGACGGCCGGCACATGACAACGGGTGGGCCCCTCCGTTCGGAGGAGCCCACCCGCGTCTGTCACGTCGTCACATGATGCCCGAGACGACGAGGAGCAGCCACGTGAGCAGCGGGGCGAGGAGGACGACGATCGCACCGTAGATGATGAGGTCGCGCCAGATCGTCTTCGCCGCACTGCCCTTCGCGTTGGCGATGATGAGGGCGCCGTTCGTCGAGAACGGGGAGACGTCGACGATCGTCGCCGAGATCGCGAGTGCGGCCATGACCGCGGTCGCGCTGAGCTCGCTCTGCTCGAGCAGCGGGATCGAGAGCGGGATGAACGCGGTGAGCAGCGCCGTCGACGAGGCGAAGGCGGAGCTGATGCCGATGACGTAGCAGAGGACGACGGCGACGAGGAGCGGGATGCCGATCGAGACGGCCATCGTCGAGAGCGAGTCGATGACGCCGGCCTTCGTGAGCAGGGAGATGTAGACGATCATGCCCGAGACGAGGAGCACCGTCGACCACGAGATCCCCGAGACGAACGTGTCCGAGTGCTTCATCGAGGTGAATGCGAGGACGAGACCGCAGGTGAGTCCGAGGAATCCGATCGGCAGCTCGAAGCCGACCGCACCGATGACCATGACCGCGATGAGGGAGAGCGTCAGCCACACCTGCGGGGTGAGGACGGAGCGCCCCACCGGCGCCGAGGTGGGTGCCGGGTCCACGAGTGTCGTTCCGCCCTTGCCCCACGACGTCCCGGTGCCCGCGGGGGCCGCCGTCCCGCCGAGGCGGCCCGCGGGTGCGCCCGCACCGCTCGAGGGTGTCGCCTCGGTGGGGCCGTCGGCCTCATCCACGGCCTCGGGTTCCGGTGTGGTGCGCAGACGACCGAAGACCCGCATCACGGCGACGGTGAGGATCGTGACGATGACGTTGATCGCATACGAGGCGGCGAAGAGGGCGCCCTGGTCGATGTCGAAGCCGTTCTCCGCGGCGATGTCGCGGACGATGATGCCCGAGACGGAGATCGGTGAGAACGCTCCGGCGTGGGCGCCGTTGATGATCATCGCGCCCATGACCACGCCGCTGTAGCCCGAGGCGGCACTGAAGCCCATCGCTGCGGGAGCCAGCAGGGCGACGGCCGCCGGGGAGAACGTGCCGAGGGAGGTGAGGATCGAGGCGATGACGAAGAAGATCCACGGGACGATGCCGAGGCGTCCGCGCACGGCGCGCACGGCGAGGTCGACGAGCATCTTGATGGTCCCGTTGCGCTGGGCCATGCTGAAGAAGAACGTCACTCCGACGATGGTGAGGACGATGCTCGCGGGGAACTCCTCGAGGATCTCCTTGTCGTCCATGCCGAAGACGAAGGTGCCGAAGAGGAACGCTCCGACGAACCCCATGATGCCGATGTTGATCGGCCACTTTGTGGCGGCGATGAACATCACCACCAGTACCACCAGGATGAGAATCTGGACGAGGGTCATGGGAGGTCCTCCAACTTCATTGTCAGTGTGATTGTCTCTGATTGCGGTTGCGTGGTGCCGTCCGGTCCGATGACCGAGCGGGTGGGGTCAGCCGACGAGCTGCAGTGCGGTGTCGGCGTGCGGAAGATCGATGTCGGCGGCGGCGATGCGCCTGGCCACGCGCCTGACCCCGAGTCGGGCGACGTCGCCGGCGGAGTCGAGCTGCACTTCGCAGGTGATGACCCCGGCGGGAGTGCCGATGCGGATGCTCACCTCGCCGCCGCGCGAGAGGAGTCGGTCCGGGCCGATGAGTGAGCGGACGAGGCTGCCGTCGACGAATGCCGCTCGGGCGAGGGCGATCGCCGCGGTGAGGCCGATCGCCGGGTGCGGGTCGAACATCGAGACCATCCGCACCGAGAGGTCGTAGGAGGCGGCGGCGACCCGCTCTCCCGTCGTCGTCGTGAAGTCCTCGGCAGGACCGATGATGCCGACCTTCGGAACGGCAGGGCTGGGGTCCTCACCGGGCAGGGTCAGCCCCATCGCCTGGGACGCCGACTCGCGGATGGCGAGGAGTTCGGGCAGGCGCAGGCGCACCTCGGGAAGGGTGTCGCTGCCGGTCATCCCGAGGTCGGTTGCGGAGACGAAGCATGCGGGAGCTCCGGCGTCGATGGCGCTCACGGTGACCGTGCGCCCGGCGGCACTGAGCACCGTCGTCGCCGCACCCGCGGGCAGAAGCTCCCCGGTCGAGGTGCCGTCGACGTTCTCGAAGAAGACGTTGACGGGCACCCCGGGCATGGCGCTGCCGGGGATCGTCTCGTCGCCGTCGGTGGGGATCGCCCGACCAGGGGTGGCCACCTCGGCGACGAGGACGGATCGGGTGTTCTCGTTGATCATCCTCACCTCGGTCACGTCTCCGCCAGCACGGACGAGCCCGTTCTGGATCGCGAAGAGCGCGACGGCCGAGGCGCAGTTGCCGCAGTTCGACGTGAACTCGACCGCGGTCTGCCCGATCCCGACCTGGGCGAAGAGATAGCTGATGTCGATGCCCGGGATCGCCGAGGGCGAGATGATCGCCGCCTTCGACGTCGTCGAGGAGGCACCCCCGACCCCATTGAGCTGCCGGTCGTCGCCCGACCCGAAAACCGCCGCGAGGGCGGTCGCGATCTGGGCTCGATCCGCGGGCATCTCATCGCCCATGAAGAGCCAGCACTTCGATGTGCCGCCCCGATACCACTGTCCGTGGAGTTGACCGTTCACGTGTGTCTCCTGAATCCGACGCCGCGGTGATGCGGCTTTCGATTCACGGTGTCACGCAGCATGATTAAGTTCAATCAACACTTTGTTACCTCGATCTAAGCTATGCTTAAACCATGAGTTCAGCGCCGTACAGCGTCGATCGACTCCTCCTCCTGCTTCTCGTGTTTCGGACAGGCAGCCTCTCCGCGGCCGCCGATGAGCTCGCGCTCTCCACCTCGGCGGTGTCGCAGCAGATGAGCAAGCTCGAACGCGAAGTCGGCCTTCCGCTCGTCGTCCGGCACCCGAAGGGGATGCGCCTGACCGACGCCGGACTCAAGCTCGCCGCGCACGCGATGACGATCGACAACGCACTCGCAGCCGCCCGCAACGACATGGAGGCCTTCGCGCAGCTCGACCGCGGCGAAGTGCGGATCGCGACGTTCCCGACCTTCGCCGCCTCGGTGATGCCGAAGGTCCTCCTCCACTTCCATGACCTCCACCCCGATGTCGAGGTCACCGTGCGCAGCTACCGCCTCGACCGCATCGGGGAGGCACTCGAGCGCCGGGAGGTCGACCTCGCGACACTCTGGGACTATCCGTGGGCGCCGATCGGGCAGGACATCCCCGTGCAGACCACACTGCTCAAGGAGCCGACGATGCTCCTGCTGCCGGCCGGGCACCGTCTGGCGCGCCGACGCATCGTCGATCTCGAGGAGGTTGCCGACGACCGATGGATCACCCGGTCCTCGCACCCGGTCGCCTCAGTGCTCGAGCGGATCTGCCGCGATGCCGGGTTCGACCCGGACATCGTCTTCGAGGCCAACGACTACCCGGAGCTGCTCGGCATGGTCTCGGCAGGTCTCGGCGTCGCAGTCGCCCCGCGGCTGGCGGTGCGCGCGCACGGTCCCGACGTCAGGGTCGTCGCGATCCGCGGCAATCCGGCACCGCGGCGGATCCTCCTCGCCAAACTCGCTGAACGCGTTCAATCCCCTGCCACTCTCGCCCTCGTCCGGTCCTTCCGCACCGTGAGCGCGGCGAAGGAGTGGCGGGGCTAGGACGCAGACCCCTCTCCCCACTCCTCTGCCGCCTCGGTGATGTAGTCGCGCAGCCGCGCGACGACCCGGCTGGGCCGGCGGACGGCGGAGACGAGCGCGATCTCCCGGACGTGCGTTCCCCTCAGCTCCACCTCGGTGAGGCCCTCGATGGGGCGGACGCTGCGCGGGATGAGGGCGATGCCCATGCCCCGACTGACGAATTCGCGGATCGTCGAGAACTCCGTCACCTCGGTCTTCACCTCGGGGACGAATCCGGCAGCCAGGCACCACGCGTCGGTGAGGGTGCGCAGGTTGTACGGCTCGGGGTTGGCGATGAACCGTTCGTCGGCGAGTTCGGCCAAGGAGATCATTCGGCGCCGGGCCAACCGGTGGTCGGCCGGGACCGTCGCGACGACGGTCTGACGTGCAAGGACCTCGTGCGCGAGCTCCCTCGGCGGCGGGATGATGATCGCGAGATCGAGCAGACCCGCCTGCAGGTCGTCGACGAGGACGGCTCCGTGGGCCTGTTTGAGGTCGAGGCGGATCCCGGGATGGGCGTCGCTGAAAGCGGCGAGAAGATCGGGGATGACCCCGGCGCCCATCGTCAGGGGGAAGCCGAAGCGGACGACGCCGTGGTCGGGATCGGCCGCCTCGGCGAGGTCGGAGATCGCGATCCCGATCTCCCGCAGCGGAGCCCGGATCTCCGCGACGAGGTCCCTGGCCTGCTGAGTGAGACCGACCGTGCGCCCCCGCGGGACGACCATCGGGACGCCGAGGTGGTCCTCGAGGCCGTGGATGCGCCGACTCATCGTCGACTGGGGGATGCCGAGGACCGCGGCTGCGTCGGTCATGTGACCGTCCTGATCGGCGAGTTCGACGAGTGCCCTGAGATGCGGGACGAGGGCATCGAGTTTTTCATCCATATTCGGATCATACTCATCGATCCACTCATTGGACGGATGATTCGTTTGGGAGGATCGTGGTGGTACGGCCCGGGAACACCCGCCCGTGACCTGCATCCGACATGGAGGACACCATGCCCCGCACACCGCGAACCGAGACTCTCCCCTATGCCGATGTCGTGCTCATCGGCGGCGGCATCATGTCAGCGACCCTCGGGTCGATGCTCGCCGTCCTCGAACCGTCGTGGCGGATCGTCGTGCTCGAGAAGTCCGTCGACCTCGCCTCCGAGAGCAGCGACCCCTGGAACAACGCCGGCACCGGTCACTCGGGGTTCTGCGAACTCAACTACATGCCCGATCCGAACGACGGGACGAAGCCTGCCGCGATCGCCCGGCAGTTCCAGCTCAGCCGACAGTGGTGGTCGCATCTCGCCGAGGCGGGCCTCGTCGATCCTGCGACGTTCATCCACCGCACGGCGCACATGAATCTCGTCTTCAGCGACCGCGACGTCGCCTACTTGCGCCGGCGGGTGGATACGCTGCGGACCGATCCGCTCTTCGCCGATATGGAGTACTCGGAGGATGCCGAGGAGATCGCCGCGTGGGCACCGCTGACGATGGAGGGCAGAGGGCCCGACGGCTCGGTCGCGGCCTCTCGGGTCCGCCGTGGCACGGACGTCGACTTCGGTGCCCTCACCCGGGCATTGACGTCGGTCATCACCGCTGAAGGCGGGGGCGAGGTGCTCACGGGGCACACCGTCACCGGTCTGAGTCGAGACGGTGACGGCTGGATGGTCACGGGGACGATCGGCGAGACGCCTGCGACCGGTGGCAGCCGGTTCGCGATCCGGGCGGGAACGGTGTTCGTCGGCGCGGGCGGCTTCGCGCTGCGGCTGCTGCAGAAGGCCCGTGTTCCTGAGGTCAAGGGCTATGCGGTGCTGCCGGTCGGTGCCGCGTTCTACCGGTGTTCTGTCCCCGCCGTGGTGAGACGCCACAATGCCAAGGTCTACGGGCAGGCCGATGTCGGCGCTCCCCCGATGTCGGTGCCGCATCTCGACAAGCGGGTCGTCGACGATGAGGAGCATCTCCTCTTCGGACCGTTCGCGACCTTCAGCACGAAGCTGCTCAAGCACGGTCGCCTCAGCGACTTCTTCACCACCCTGCGACCGGACAACCTCCACGTCGTCGCCGCTGCGGGCCTGCAGAATCTCAGCCTCGTCCGCTACCTCATCGGCGAGCTCGCCGCGAGCCCAGCGAAGAAGTTCGCACAGCTGCGCAAGTACTACCCGAATGCGCGACCGAATGAATGGGAGCTCATTCCCGCCGGCCAGAGGGCGCAGCTCGTCACACCCGATCCGAAGCGGGTCGGAGTCCTGCAGCAGGGCACCGAGCTCGTCGTCTCCGCCGACGGATCGATCGCCGGTCTCCTCGGCGCCTCCCCCGGTGCCTCGACCGCAGTGCCGATCATGGTCGACCTGCTGCGGCGGTCGTTCCCAGCCCAGTGGCGTCGGTCCTGGGAGGAGCGCATGATCGACGCCGTGCCCGACCTCGCCCGGCAGGACTGGAGCGCCGAGGCGGTGGCTGCCAGCGAACTCCGCACCGACCGAGCACTCGGGCTCGGCCGAGACGAAGCATCTGCCGCCGGAGAGTCCGAAGCGTTCAGTCGAGTTCCGGCTCGGCCATCGTCGGTGCCGAGACTCTGAAGGCGCGGGTGCGCACAAGCAGGAAGACGAAGCCACCCAGGGCCCAGACAACACCGACGATCTTCGCGTTCGCGTCAAGACTCAGCCACAAGGCGACATTGATGACGAGGCCGACTCCGGGAAGAACATATCCTGCCCAGACGCCGATTCTTCCTGCGGGTCGCAGATACTTGAACGTGGCCAGGATCAGCGAGAGGTTGACCGCTCCGAAG
Source organism: Brevibacterium sp. K72 (assembly GCF_050562175.1). Classification (NCBI taxonomy): domain Bacteria; kingdom Bacillati; phylum Actinomycetota; class Actinomycetes; order Micrococcales; family Brevibacteriaceae; genus Brevibacterium; species Brevibacterium sp. K72. Next base: position 2,274,273 of record NZ_CP191582.1, on the reverse strand, counting down.
GCAACGTAGGCACCGAAGTTGATCAGCGAGGCCGCCGATTCCAGGTCGAGGAACATTGCCGTGGAGGCGAGCACGGCGATGATGACGATATTGACCACAGGAACTCCGGACCTGCGATTGATCCGTCCGAACACCCGCTCCGGCAAGGTCCCGTCTCGTCCCATGGCGTAGAGAAGGCGGGCCGCACTCATCTGTTGGGTCAGCCCGCAGCCGAGGACTGCGAACATGTACCCGCCGACGAACAGCGCCTGGAACGCCGCACCACCGATGTACTTCGCGATCTCCGGCGATGCACCGACGATGTCACCGACCGTCGACACATCAGGGAAGAGCACCTGCATGGTGTAGGTGACCACGACGAAGAACACGCCGGCAGAGATGACGATGACAATGATCGCGCGAGGAATGTCGACCGTGGGTCTGACCGCTTCCTCTGACATCGTGGTCACCGCATCGAACCCGAGGAACGACAGAGCGAGCAGAGATGCGCCTCCCAGAAGGGCTCCGGTCGGCACTCCGCTGGGATCGAAGGGCATCAGACTCAGCTCGCTTCCTCCAGCACCCACGATGATGTTCCGGACGGCGAAGAAGACGAATGCGGCAGCGACAACGAGCTGAACGACGACGAGGATGACATTGACCTGGGCCGCGAGTTTGACTCCGACGACGTTGAGGATCGTGCAGATCACGATTGTCGAGATCACCCAGATCCACGACGGCACCTCTGGCAGGACAGCGCCCATGTAGATCGCAGCGAGGAGAGCGTTGAGCATCGGCAGCAGAAGGTAGTCGAGCGTAGCGGCCCACCCCACCATGAATCCCACGTGAGGATTGATCGTCTCCCGGGCGTAGGTGTATGCGGATCCGGCTCGCGGATAGTACTTCGACATCTTCGCGTAGCTCAGCGCAGTGACGACGACTGCGGCGAAGATGATGATGTATGCCAAGGGCACACGTCCGTCGGTCGTTTCGGCAACGATGCCGAAAGTGTCGAACACTGCCAAAGGGGCCATGTACGCGAGTCCAAGGAAGACGATGTGTCGCAGTCGCAGGCGTCTGCGCAGTCTGCGGGCACCGTCTGCTTCAATCTCTTTCCTCTCACCGGGTTCGTACTCTTCGGCGTTCGTCGAACGGTTCTTCGTTGAATCGGTTCGCATTGTTCTGCCTTCCAGATGATTCGTCGGATGGAGCTTCGTCAGTCGTGTACGTGGCCAGAGCAGCTCAGTTCCTTGCCTCGAGTCTTGGCAGCGGCGTCGACGCGAAGATCGGACGCGGATCGACCCTCCGCGTCGTGGACGATGGCGCCGCCGACAATCGTCAGGTCGGCTCGCTGCTCAAGGATTCCCGCCGCATCGAGAGAGTAGAGATCGGCAGACCAGCTGACCAGATCCGCCTTCGCCCCGACCGTGATCACTCCGAGATTCTGCTCCTCATGCCAAGCCCAGGCGCCCTGCCGCGTGTAGCCTTCCAGCGCTCGATCGAGCGTGATGGCCTCGGCAGTCGTCCACGACGTCCTGCCTTCGAGACCTGCACGGGTGAGCGCAGAATAGATGCCGACCAACGGATCCATCTCCCCGACCTGCCAGTCGCTCGAGAGCGCGACATGAGCACCGGAATCCATGAGCGACCGGACTCTCCAGGCGCGGTCCCATCTCGCCTCGCCGACATTCTCCATCCAGGTTCCCTCGATGAGATCGGGAGAGGCGTGGCGCGGCTGCATCGCTGCTGTCACCCCAAGAGACGCGAATCGAGACAGATCGTCGGGGTGGAGGCACTCGACGTGGACGATTCCGTGACGACGATCCTGTGTCGAATTGGCCACCGTGGCGGCTTCGATGGCGTCGAGCGCGAGCCGGACTCCTCCGTCACCAGTGGCATGAGTGTGCGTCTGGAAGCCGAGCCGGTCGAGCTCCGTGATGATCTTGCTCAGTTCGCCGATCGGTGCCGAGGGGTGTCCACGGTGGCCCGGCCGGTTGGCGTAGTCGTCCAGCATCCACGCGGTGTGCGGCTCGATGACATCATCGGCATAGAGCTTGACCGGCCCGAAGCGGAGACGGTCAGTTCGTGGGGCATCGTGGACTGCGGTTCTCAGGTCCTGGCGAAATTCCGGTGCGGCATCGACCGGGTGGAAGAGAGCGGCGATGACCCGCGACGAGAGCCTGCCCTCACTCAGTGCTCGTTCGAACAACCCGATCTCCGCAACAGGAACCTGCGGTTCGACGACGGTGGTGATGCCTGACCGTGTCGCCATCTCGAGGCTTCCGAGCAGCTTTCGGTACCGCCGATCGGGCGAGTACATGGGAATGTCGCGTTGCAGCGCTTCGAGTCCTGCGCTGGTCATCGCCGAGGTATAGAAGTCGGTGACCCAACCGGTTGGGCGCCCGTCGGGTCCGAACTCGGGGTTTCCCCACGCGATGTCGCGCCCATCGCTGATTCCGAGCGCTGCCAACGCGGCGTCATTGAGCCATACTGAGTGCTGATCGTAGGTGGTGACGAAGATCGGTCGGTCCGTGAGGCCGGCAAGGTCGGCCGCGTTGGGTCGACGGTTCTCCACCACTGAGTAGACAGCGTTCTCGGCACACACCCACGACAGCTCCGGACGCTGCGAGGCGAGTTCGCGAATTCGACGGCGAACCTCCGACAGCGTCTCTGCACCCTCAAGGCTGACGGCGTCTGGGTCGAACCCGAGCAGCAGGTGATTATGGCTGTCGATGATGCCCGGCGTGAGCAACCGCCCTTCGAGATGCCTGACCCCTCGCGCCTTCGGAGCCTCATCCGCTGCCCCGACGAATGCGATTCGACCACCGAGAATCCCGACGGCGCCCGCCCACGGAAGGTTCGGATCGAAGGTGCGGACTTTGGCGTCGGTGAGCAGAAGGTCAAGCATGTGCGGCCCCGTTTCGATGCATCGTTGCACGGTCAGATCTATTCTTTGACGCTAGTGTCAAAGAATTGATTCCAGGCTCACACCGCGGCCCGACGATGTCAAGAGCGGAACGCGATAGTCTCATCCCATGGCACGGACCAAGAACCAATCCCAACGGCGTGACGCACTCATCTCGGCGACGCTGAAGACGGTCGGCGAAACCGGTCTGAGATCGGTCTCGCTCGCTGATGTGGCACGGCGAGCAGGCCTGACTCGGGGTGCGATCCTCTACTACTACGATGACCTCGATGCGCTGCTGCTCGAGACGCACCGCGCAGGCGTCGAGCGATTCTGCGATGCCAGAGAAGCTGTCATCGCTGCACTCGACGATCCCCGTCGGCAGCTTTCCGCCGCGATCAGCGAAGGACTGCCGACCGGTCCTGACGACGCGCTCATGCGGCTTCTCTATGAGTTCGATGTCCTCGCGGGCACGTCAAGTGCTCACGACGAAATGGTCGAACACATGTTCACCCGGCAGCTCGACATCTATCGCAGGGTCCTCACCGCAGGCACCGATTCAGGAGACTTCTCCCCTGTCATCGGCATCGAGCAGCTCGCACTCAATCTCGTCGCACTGGAAGATGCCTACGGTTTGCACATCGTTGCGGGCAACTCCCTGCTCACTGTCGCGGACGCCGAAGCCGCGATGCGCTCCGCGGCCAGCGGACTCGGAGCGACGCCTGCGTGACCTAACCTCTCCCGGCTCGGGCTCGGTTCCGCAGCGCCAGGTACTCGGTGGGCCGGTATCCGGTGACGCGGAGGAAGTCGGCGGTGAAATGGGACTGGTCGAACCATCCCAACCCGGTCGCGAGGTCCCCGAGCGAACCGTCCCAACCGCGGTCGAGGGCGGCGACGGCGTCGATGACCCGTGAGCGCACGAGGATCCGCTTCACCCCGACCCCGCAGTGGTCGAGGAAGAGCCTCTGCAGGCTGCGTTCGCTCATCGCGACCGCCTCGGCGAGTGCTCGCAGGTTCGTCACCGCCCGATCGGACATGGCCGCCAGTGCCAGACGCACGCGTTCGTACCCCGTCGTCATCTCCGGTGCCTGGGAGAGCAGCCAACGATCGAGCACCTCGGCGGCGGAATCGAGGTCATGCGGGACGGCGAGCTCCGCGTCGATCCCGGGGAACCACCGCTCCGCTGCGACGGTCGAGTCGCGGATATCGGCGGGCCGCCCGGTCGTGAACGCACGCATCCCGCCGAGGCGGAACTTCACCCCGACGACGCCTCCGACACCGGAGAGCTCTACGTCGAAGCGCGTGCGCGTCACCGGCCCCGTCACCCACAGTCCCGGGCCGGTGATGCCGGCTCGGCGCAGGTCGCCCCATTCGGCGGTGAGATTGACTGCGGGTTCGGACACCGTCGCCGCACGGTAGCGCTCCCCCGGCTCGAGGTCCCACCTCACCGACCAGTAGCGTTCGATCCACGGCTGCAACGCCTCGGCGGGATCGGCGACGCGGTAGCGCGCGTGATCGAGCAACTCACTGGGCCGGAGCACTCGACCGAGCATGTGCTCCGGCGGCCCGGGATCGGCGACACCGACGCCGGCCTCCGCACCTGGCGGGTTTTTCCTAGCGGCGACGTCGTCCATGACACAAGAATGGCAGACATGACCGACACACAGACAGACACAGCCTCCTCCGATTCTTCGACCTCACCGGTGGCCAGCCTCGCGATGGTCACCCTCGACGCTCCCGACGCCGCCGAGCTCGGGAAGTTCTGGACCGCTGTCCTCGGCTGGCCCATCGTCTACTCGGACGAGAACTACGCGATGCTCAAGGGACCGAGCCACGCCCTGGGCATCGGAACGATCCCCGACTACAAGCGACCGGACTGGCCCGACGACGGGCACAAGCAGTTCCACCTCGACCTCGCCGCCGACGACATCGAGACCGCCGTCGCCAGGTGCGTCGAACTCGGTGCCACCCGCGCCGAACCGCAGCCGGGCGAGACCTGGACGGTCCTCATCGACCCGGCCGGTCATCCCTTCTGCGTCACGGACGCGAAGAACTGGCAGTAGGTCGGAACTTCTCTGATCCGGGGCGGCCCGGGCGCTCTGCCCGACCCCCTCGGTCGGCGCGGGCTCAGTGCCCACGCGTCTGCTCGAGGAGATAGTCGCGCAGGTGCGGGATGACAATGCGAACGAGGCCGTGGGCGGGAGACTCGATGACGCCATGCGCAAGCAGCATCCGCCGGTAGTCGTTGGCCGTCTGCTTCTTCGCTCCGAGACGTTCGGCGATCTCCCCGGTGTGGGAGATCCGGTCGTCGGCGGCCATCGCGTTGAGATAGCGCCGGGCACCCGGAGTGAGGGCGGCCAGGGTGGGTTCGTAGATCTGTTGGATGAGGATCTCCTTGGCCTCGCCGATAATGGCCTCGACGTGGTCGGCGGTGATCACCTCGGCGTCGGATGCCTCCCGCCAAGCCAGGTCGCCGATGATCTGGACCATGTACGGATACCCGAGCGAGGCCTCGGTGCCGAGGGCGAGCGCCTGCGCGTCGAACCGCTTGCCCGACTCCTCGGCCGGCAGGCGGAGGGCGAGCGCCGTCTCGTCCGGGGTGAAGCTGCCGAGGTTGATCCGACTCGCGCGTCGGAGGAAGGTCGAGACCTCGTCGTTGACGATCGTGTCGATGCTCGCCGGCAGGCCCGCGGCGACGAACGCGAGCGGCGCCTCCTGCGACATGGCGTAGGCGACGGCATCGGTGACGGCGCGGAACTCGTCGAGGTTCGAGCGGTGGACCTCGTCGAGGGAGATGACGAGCCCCGTGCCGTGCGCGTCGAGGAGTTCGAGCACCTTCATCAGGTGGTGCCGGAAGTCCGGCTGCAGGGCGCTCGTCGTCTCGGTCCGAGTCGTCAGTCCCCCGGCCCCTGCCGGCAGGGTGATGCCGACGACCTTGGACTTCGTCGTCTCATGGGCATCGTGCGCCTCGAGCGCCTCAGGCAGCCTCGCCCCGGTGAGCCTGCCGACGAATCCGGGCGAGGCCTGTTCGCGCACCGTGAGCCACTGACGCGACTCGGCGACGTCCTCGAAGATGTTGAGCAGCACCGTCTTGCCGACTCCGCGCTGACCGGTGACGAACACGGTCCGTCCCGCTCCCCCACGCTGGTCGAGCGCCCTGGCGAATGCGTTGACCTCAGCTTGGCGTCCGACGGCGACGGGCGGCGTCGTCCCGAACCCCGGGCGATAGGGTGATTCGCCGCTGCTCGCCGAGGCGGGAGGGATGGTGATCGTCATGACTGACCTGCTCATCGTCGGGAGTTCGTGACCGCACTCCGTATTTTACCGTATTTTCCGTATTTGGCGTATCTATCTTTACTCACCGGCCGCTTCAGGCCTTCTCGACCCTGACGACGTAGTGCGAGCCGTTGAGTCCGTCGACGAGGATCGTCGCCGCATGCTGATGGTTCGCCCCGCGGACGAGCCAATTGGGTTTGAGGACACCGCGCACGGGTCCGGCCTGTCGCACGCGCACGCTCATGCCGAGCCGGAACGTCCGGATCGCCTTCGTCCGCACGAGCGCCCGGGCCGATTGGACCACCGCGTCATCCGGAGTCTCCGGACCGGTCCACCGGGCGGAATCGACGGTGAGGCCCCGCGGTGCGAAGTCGGCGATCGACGCCTTCCCCGTCGCCGCGTCGACGAGGACGTTGGCTCGCGACGCAGCGGTCCCCCGATGGAGCGGACCGCTCGTCTCCACGTCGAGGGCGACCCACCAGAACGGGTGGAGTGCCTCCGTCGCCTCCGCGGCAGCGTCGGGAAGCTTGCGTCCGAACACGGCGACCGCCTCGGCGGGGGTGATGTGCGGGGTGAGCCGGAGGATCTCCGGGGGCTGTTCCGACCTCCCCACGGTCGACTCCCTTCTCGGGTCGGCGGGGCGGCGGTCGGCGTCGGGACCCGTGCGCTCAGACATCCTTGGGCACCTGGGAGGCGAGCGCGTCGTTCTGTCCGGTGAGCATGCGCGCGGGGATCGGACCGATCTTCGCCGTCTCCTCGAGGGCTGCGACGATGTGCGCAGGCACGGGGTGGGACTTCTGGGTGGCAAGGGAGACGACGATGATTCCCAGGGTTGAGGCGACGATGCCGACTCCCATGGGGTCGATCGCGGTGACGTCGACGAGGCCGCTGAGCTGCCATCCCACCGAGGAGACGGTGCCGAGCAGCATCGAGGCGATCGCACCGGGCACGTTCGCCTTCTTCCACCAGGCGGCGGCGATGTAGACGGGGACGAAGGCGGCGCCGAGGACGGTCGTGGAGAAGATGACCACCTCGGCGACGGCGGGCGGGTCGCCCACGGCGACGACGTAGCCGATGATCGCGAGGAGGAGGACGGTGAAGCGGGAAACCCACACCGACTGCCGGTCGCTCATGGTCGGGCGGACGAAGCGCTGGAAGAGGTCCTGGCTGGCGATCGTCCCGGACTGGAGGAGCAGGGCGTCGGCGGTGGACATGATCGCCGCCATGATGCCGGCCATGACGATGCCGACGGCGAAGTCGGGCAGGACAGTGTCGGCGACCTGGAAGACCGCGAGCTCGGGATTGTCGAGGCTGGGCAGGATGATGAGCGCCATGATCCCGACGATGTACGGGGCTGGGATGAAGAGGAGGTTGAACCCGGTGGCGTAGAGGCTCGCCGTCCTCGCCACCGACGGCTTCCGCATCGCCATGTGGCTGACGTTGACGTGCGGCCAGCCCATGTAGCCGATCGAGAAGACGAGGACGGCGCCGATGATGATGCCCCACTGGACGTCGGCGAATCCTCCGGGACCCCACATGGTCAGCAGGTTCGGGTTGATCTGTCCGACCGCCTCGTTGCCGGCGGTCCACCCGCCGACGGCCTGGAGGGTGCCGATGAGGATCCACACCATGCCGATGCACATGATGATCGCCTGGACGAAGTCGGTGTAGGCGACGGCGAGATAGCCGCCGAGGAACGTGTAGAAGACGATGACCCCGACGGCGACGAGCAGCGCCCACGCGTACGGGATGCCAGTGACCATTTCGAGGCCGCGACCTCCTGCGATGAACTGGCTCATGACGTAGAAGAAGATGCAGAAGAGCGCGATCGGGGCGGCGATCGCCCGGATCCACTTCGACGGGTACCGCTGCTCGAGATACCCGATCGAGGTGAGCGAGCCGAGGATCTGGGAGAGCTTGCGCATCCGCCGGCCGAGGATCGAGAGGTTGAGGACCCCGCCGCCGATGTCGCCCATCGCGTACCACAGCGAGAAGTACCCCTGCGTGTAGCCGAGCGACCCGGCGCCGAGGAACATGTACCCCGACATCGACGAGGACTGGAGGCGCAGCGCGGTGACCGCGGGGCCGAGGCTGCGTCCGCCGAGGAGGTAGCCCTCTGACCCCTGCGAGCCGATCCGCATCGTCCACACGCCGATGCCGGCCATCGCGACGAAGTAGATGATGAGGAACCACGTCTCGATGTTCATGGCCGTCCCCCGTTCTCCGGTCCCACGCTGCGGTCAGGTCCGGCGGTGGGGTCTGTGCCGGTTACGGATCCGCTCGCCGAGGCAGCGCCCGGGTCGTCGATATCCTCCGCCGACCAGCGTCGAGAGAGGAAGACGAAGACTAGGGTGTAGAGGACCCAGAGGGCGGGGATGCCGAAGATGATGACGACCGTGGTCATCGGCAGGCCGAACATGAAGATCACCTCGCTGTGACTCTCAGCGCCGGCGCTCAGACCGGCAGGGTACCGCTCGACAGCTTCGGAGTCGGGCTGTCCCTCCGAGGATACAGCCGAGGCGGCGGGGAAAGCCGGAGGGGCCGACCGCAAGCTTCGCCACTGCCTCGGCGACGATTTCGGTGGCTGGACGGCCATCGACGCGGTGAACCGACAAAAACGCGGTGTGCTGACCGCGTTTTTGTCGGTTCACCGCGTCGGTGCCGAGAGGCCCGCCCGCCGCCCGCCGTTCTCACTCGACGATGAAGTCTCGGTCGTGGAGGCCCGTCGCGCTGCCGGGGATCGCGGGCCTGCGGTCGGAGATCTGCACGGTGCCGTCCTTGTCGATGGCCCGCACAGTCACCGTGTGGCTGCCGGGTGCGACGTCGGTGAAGACGTGCCGCCACTGCCGCCACGTGTCGACGCTCAGATCTTCGCTCAGATCGGCCGTCTGCCAGTCGCCGTTGTCGAGGCGCACCTGGACCTGCCCGATCCCGGTGTGCTGGGCCCAGGCCATGCCGGCGGTGACGACCTGCCCATTGCCCGCCGGCACCCGGGCACCTGCCCGCGGCACGTCGACCCGGGAGGCGACGAGCACCGGTCCGTGGGTCGACCAGCCCCGGGTCGTCCAGTACGCCTGTTTGTCGGCGAACCGGGTGACCTCGAGACTCGTCACCCATTTCGTCGCCGAGACGAACCCGTAGAGGCCGGGGACGACGAGGCGCGCGGGATATCCGTGGTCGCGGGGCAGCGGCTTTCCGTTCATCCCCACGGCGAGCAGGGCGGCGCGGTCGTCGGTGAGGACTTCGAGCGGCGTCGAGGCGGTGAAGCCGTCGTCGGAGCCCGAGAGCACCATGTCGGCTCCCTGCTTCGGCCGGGCCCGGGCGAGCAGCTCGCGCAGCGGATAGCCGAGCCACTTCGCGTTTCCGATGAGGTCCCCGCCGACCTCGTTCGACACGCAGGTGATCGTCAAGTAGTGCTCCTCGAGGGGCAACGCGAGCAGCTCCTCCATCGTCACCGTCACTTCGCGTTCGACCATGCCGTGGATGCGCAGCGACCACGTTCCCGCATCGACGGCGGGTGGGACGAGCGCGGTGTCGATCCGGTAGAAGTCCGCGTTGGGTGTGACGATCGGGGCGAGATCGTCGATCTCGAGGTCCGCTCCCGCGGGGATGGGTGGCGCCGAGGCGGCCGGTCGTGGCAGCACCAGGTTCGCCACCGTACCTGCCGCGTTCCGCGCGAGGACCGCTGCGGACTGTCCGGCCGCGATCGCCGCGACCCCGATCGCGCTCAGCCCCGCGGCAATGCCGAGGAACAGCCGCCGGTCGGGACCGTCGGCCGTCTCCGCCTGTTCGACGGCCCCCGAACGATCGGCTGTGTCCGTACGCTCGACGGTCTCCGCGGGCCCACCGGTCTTCGCGGATGCCGGGACCACGGCGGGAGGCGCAGAAACCCGTTCGGTGCGGTGGTCCGCCCTGCCGAGGCGGAGCAACCCGAGATACGTCGCACAGCCGAGACCGATCCCGACGAGCGCAGGCAGCGCGCCGACCAGCGTCCCTCCGGTGGTGAGCTGCAGGACGACCGGCAGGGCTCCGAACCCGATGAGGAGGATGAGGGAGAGGCTGCGATGGTGCGCGCCGAGCCACCCGATGAGACCGCCGATGAGGACGCCGACGACGGCGATGGTGATGACGAGGGCGAGTTTGTCACCCGTCCCGAAGAGCGCGATGGCCGCTTTGATGAGGGCTGTGGGCACGAGCGGGATGACCGTCTGCCCGAGGACGAGCAGCGGCGCCGAGGTGAGCGAGAGGATCCCGGCGAGGAATTCCGAGGAGCCGAAGTAGGTCAGCGCGGCGACCGCTCCGGCCAGCGCGAAGACGAAGGGTCGGCGATCGGTCATGGCCTACGCCAGTCTCCGGCGCAGGTCCACTGCGGCGTCGAGGAGGCGGCCGAGCAGCTGTTCGCGCGATGCGGAATCGAGCATCTCTGCCCGACGTCTGCCGGTCTCGATGAGGACGACGACCTGGTCGGCGAGACTCTGGTCTCCGAGATCGGGAACCGCGCGACCATTCGAGCCGATCGCTGAGAACTCGGCGAGCGCCGCGGCGATGGAGTCCCGACGCGACGTCGTCGACCCCTCCCCTGCCTCGGCGAGCTGGGCGGAGGTGAGCCCGATGATGCGCACACGCAGACGGCGGACCTCGGTGTCGAGGTCCGCCGTCTGCGAGTTCATGGCTCAATCATAGGCGCCGCAGGCACTGCGACGCCCCTGCGTCAGTTCCTGAAGTAGGAGATGAGGCGCAGGATCTCGATGTAGAGCCAGATGAGGGTGGTCATGAGGGAGAACGCGCACAGCCACGAGTACTTCTCGGGGATGCGCTGCTTGACGCCCTCTTCGACCATCTGGAAGTCGGCGATGAGGGTCATCGCGGCGAGGATCGTCGCGAAGATGCCGATGATGACGCCGAGCGGCATCGTCATGCCCATGATGTTGATCTCGATGGCGCGGGCGCCGCCGGTGCCGGTGAACATCGCGACACCGAAGTTGATGAGCGAGAAGATCGCGTAGCCGCCGACGGCGATCATCATGAACTTCATCATCTTCGAGCCGTAGCGCACGCCCTTGAACTTGAAGAGGGCGAGCATGACGCCGAAGACGCAGAGGGTCGCGAGCACCGCCTGGAGGACGATGCCGGAGAACTGGGTCTCGAAGATCATCGAGATGCCGCCGAGGAAGACTCCCTGGAACGCGGCGTAGCCGATGATGAGGCCCTTGTTGGGTTCCCGCTTGAATGCGTTGACGAGGCCGAGGACGAGGCCGATGAGCATCGCCGGGAAGGCGAGCACGGGCACGAACCAACCGAGGACGGCGCCGGCGAGGAGGATGGCGAAGAGGACGCCCGTCTTCATCATGACGTCGTCGTAGGTCATCGCCCGGTCGTCGACGGGGCGGCCGGTGTTGCGGTTCTCCGCTGCCGGCTGGTTGAAGAGGTCGTTGAGCTGCTGGTCGGTCATGACGGGCTGCTGGTTGCGTCCCGCCTGGACGCCTTCTCTGATGGTGCGGTCCATCATGGGGTTACTCACGGTCGAGATCCTTTCGATCTGAGTATGCGGGTCGCGCAGACCGGTCGTCGCGCGAATCGAACATCACGCTCAAGTCTAGCCGTCACACCTGGATGGCAACTGTGACCGCAGGGTCGGGCGACAGAGCGTTGTGTGATTGTAACGCTGGGCGATTCGGCCGTATTCCTCACCTTCGCCCTCTGCGGGAGACGTCAGTTCATCTGGTAGTGCATGGCCGCACCGGGTCCCCATGGGAGGCCGGTGAACCACCAGAGGAAGAAGAGCAGGCCCCAGAAGAGGAACATCGTGAACGAGAGCGGGATCGTGAACGACAGGAGCGTGCCGATGCCGGCGTCGCGCTTGTAGCGCTGGATGAAGCCGAGGACGACGACGAAGTAGGGCGACATCGGGGAGATGATGTTCGTCGTCGAATCGCCGATCCGGTAGAGCGCCTGCGTCGTCTCCGGGGAGATCGACAGGAGCATGAACATCGGGACGAGGACGGGGGCCATGAGCGTCCACAGACCGGAGCCGGAGGTGAGGAAGAGAGCGCCGAGGGCGACGAGGAGCCACCCACCGAGGAGGATGACGAACGTCGAGGTGTCGAGCGAGCCGAAGAAGTCCGCCCCGCGGATCGCGAGGATCTCGCCGAGGCTCGACATCTTGAACAGGGCGAGGAACTGGCTGGCGGCGAAGAAGAGGACGATGACGGGGACGAAGGGCAGCAGGCCCTTGCCCATCATCTCCGGGATCTCGGTGATCTTCGTGATCGAACCGGTCGCGTAGCCGTAGACGATGCCGACGATGAAGAAGCCGAAGCCGATGATCGCGGCGATGCCTGCCATGAGCCCGGATTCGGGTCCGAAGCCGCCTGCCTCGTCGCGGAGGAACGAATCGGCGGGCAGGGCGAGGAAGAAGAGGATCGCGGCGCAGACGACGATGGTGATGACGGCGAAGAGCACACCGCGCTTCTCCTTCGCGTCGAGGGCCATCTTGACGTCGAAGGCCTCCGGATCGTCCTCATCGAGGGGGTCGAGCTCCATCGCGTCGGCGCGCTTGGACAGGAGGAGCTCGGTGACCAGGGTGATCGCCCCGGCGACGACGAACATCGAGATGAAGTTGAAGTAGAAGTTCGCGACCGGGCTGACGACGTACTCGGGGTCGATGATCTGCGCCGCCGAGGTGGAGAGACCGCCGAGCACGGTGTCCATGGCATTGACCATCGGGGCCGCGGAGTACCCGCCGGAGGTCGCGGCATAGGCGACGATGCAGCCGAGCATCGGGTTGCGGCCCACGGCGCGGAAGGCGAGCCCGCCGAGCGGGATCATGATCATGTACGAGGCGTCGGAGGCGATCGACGAGGCGGTGCCGGCCAGGGCGACGATGAAGGTGATCCACCTCGGCGAGGCGCCGGCGATGGTGCCGCGAAGCATCGCCGGGATGAGACCGGACTGCTCGGCGACGGCGACGCCGAGGAGGACGATGATGACGAGACCCAGCGGTGGGAAGGTGACGAAGTTCATCACCGCTCCCCCGACGATCTCGCGCAGGGATTCCGTGGTGAAGAGGTTCGTCACGGTCACCGTCTCCCCGGTGGCCGGGTTGACCGCGTTCAGCCCGGTCGCGGAGAAGATCGCGGAGAGGATCATGACGATGACGGCGAGCGAGAGGAAGAGCCAGAACGGGTGCGGCAGCTTGTTGCCGGCCTTCTCGATGACGACGAGGACCTTCATCAGCCAGCTGAGGCGGTCAGGGCTGCCGGCTGCCTTTCCGGTGTCGGCGGTGGTGGTCGACATGGGGTGCTCCTCGGTCGGTCGGCGGTGCTCGGCGCGGGTGCGCACGGTCGGTCACCGTGATCGGCGGCCGGTCGGCCACGTGATCGCGGTCACTGAGAAAGATACCAGCCCACCGACAGCTTCCGTTGTTCCCACCGGGTCTCGCATGGCGGGTGGACGGGGCTGAGACGACGAAGCCGGCCACACCCGTGGTGTGACCGGCTTCGGCCTCGCGCCCCGTCCTTCGGGGGCTGCGGTCAGCGTTCGATGTCGCCGCGGATGAACGCTTCGACCGCCTCGTGGGCGGCATCGTCGTTCTTCTGCTCGGGCGGGGACTTCATGAAGTAGGAGGAGGCGGAGATGAGCGCTCCGCCGATGCCGCGATCGAGGCCGATCTTCGCCGCACGCACTGCGTCGATGATGACGCCCGCCGAGTTCGGCGAATCCCACACCTCGAGCTTGTACTCGAGCGAGACGGGGGCATCGCCGAAGTTGCGGCCCTCGAGGCGGACGAACGCCCACTTGCGGTCGTCGAGCCATTCGACGTAGTCGCTCGGTCCGATGTGGACGTCGCGGGCTGAGAGCTCGGCGCCGGTGTTCGAGGTCACGGCCTGGGTCTTCGAGATCTTCTTCGACTCGAGGCGCTGGCGCTCGAGCATGTTCTTGAAGTCCATGTTGCCGCCGACGTTGAGCTGGTAGGTGCGGTCGAGGACGACGCCCCGGTCCTCGAAGAGCTTCGCCATCACCCGGTGGGTGATCGTCGCACCGATCTGGGACTTGATGTCATCGCCGACGATGGGCACGCCCGCGGCCTGGAACTTCTCGTCCCACTCCTTCGTCCCGGCGATGAAGACGGGGAGAGCGTTGACGAAGGCGACCTTCGCGTCGATCGCGGCCTGCGCGTAGTACTCGGTGGCCTCCTGCGAACCGACGGGCAGGTAGCAGACGAGGACGTCGGCCTCTGCGTCACGCAGCGCCTGCGCCACGTCGACGGGCTCGGAGTCGGATTCGACGATGGTCTCACGATAGTACTGGCCGAGACCGTCGAGGGTGGGACCACGCTGGACGGACACACCGGTCGGGGGAACCTCGGCGAGGGTGATGGTGTTGTTCTCACTGGCCGTGATCGCCTCAGCGATGTCGGCGCCGACCTTCTTGCCGTCGACGTCGAAGGCCGCGACGAATTCGATGTCACCGACGTGATAGTCCCCGAATTCCACGTGCATGAGCCCGGGCACCTTCGTCCCCGGGGCCGCATCGCGGTAGTACTCCACACCCTGGATCAGGGACGAGGCACAGTTGCCGAGACCGGCAATGGCGACTCGAATCTTCTTCGTTCCCACGAATTCTCCTTCAGTCCTCTCGGGTCTCCCCGGGTGCCGGGTGAGCCCGGCGGTGTCCGCGTGCGCGCGGACTCGATTGTCAATCTTAGTGACTTCGTCAAAACCGCGGAGTCGGCGTCCGCGGTCCTCGATCAGCTGACGACGAGCGGTTCGAGGACGAGGTCGGGATGGTTCTTCTCCACGCCCTGGAGGCGCCAGCGATCGGAGAACAGGGCGAGGAGTTCGCCGTCGGAGCGGCTGAGCACCTCGACGTTGCGTTCGCGGGCGAGCGTCGGCACGCATTCGGGTGTCGTGCGCCGGGCGAGGGAGAAGTTGAGTCGTTCGAGCGAGCAGGGGGCGTTGAACTCGTTCGTCATCCGGTCCTCGGCGACTTCGAACTGCATCGGTCCGACCGCGCCGAGCACAGGTGCCTGGTCACCGCGCAGGTCCGAGCGCAGGACCTGGATAACGCCTTCGTGGTCGAGCTGTTCGATGCCGCGGCGGAACTGCTTGTACTTCGAGGAGTCCTTCGCGCGGATGACCATGAAGTGCTCGGGCGAGAACGTCGGGATCCCGGGGAACTCGACCTTCTTGTCCAGGTAGAGGGAGTCGCCGACGCGCAGGGCGCTCGCGTTGACGAGGCCGACGACATCACCGGGGAAGGCTTCGTCGACGACGTCGCGGTCGCGGCCGAAGACCTGCTGGGCGTACTTCGTCGCGAACGGCTTGCCCGTGGCCGAATGGGTGAGCACGCTGCCGCGTTCGAAGACACCGGAGCACACGCGGATGTAGGCGAGGCGGTCACGGTGGTTCGAATCCATGCCGGCTTGGACCTTGAAGACGAATCCGGAGAACGGAGCGGCGACGTCGCGCGGGGCGCTCTCCTTGTCCTCGCGCGCCTCGGCGGCGGGGGCGAGGTCGACAAGGGTGTCGAGCAGCTTGTGGATGCCGAAGTTGAGCACCGCCGAGGCGAACATCACCGGGGTCGACTTCCCCGCGAGGAACGTCTCCTGGTCGTGGTTCTGATCCTCCATGTCGAGAAGCTCGGATTCGTCGACGGCCGTCGTCCACGCCTCCCCCTCGAGCTCGGCTGCGGCCTCGGGGGCGAAGGTCTCCTCGCCGGCGATCGTCGCGCCGCCGTCGGTGCGGGTGTACTTCGTGTACTCGCCGGTGATCCGGTCGAGGACGCCGCGGAAGTCACCGGACTGTCCGACGGGCCACGTGATCGGGGTGGGAAGGAGGCCGGTGCGCTGCTGGACCTCGTCCATGAGGGCGAGCGCATCGAGTCCGGGACGATCCCACTTGTTGACGACGGTGATGATCGGGATGTTCCGGTGGGCGCAGACTTCGAAGAGCTTCATCGTCTGCGACTCGAGGCCTTTGGCGGCGTCGATGAGCATGACGGCGCAGTCGACGGCGGAGAGCACACGGTAGGTGTCCTCGGAGAAGTCGGCGTGGCCGGGGGTGTCGACGAGGTTGAAGACGGCATCGCGGTACTCGAACTGGAGGGCCGCCGAGGAGATCGAGATCCCGCGGTCCTGCTCCATCTGCATCCAGTCGGAGACGGTGGCGCGGCGGCCGGCCTTTCCGTGGGTGGCGCCGGCCTGACCGATCGCCCGCGCGTGGAGGGCGAGCGCCTCGGTGGTCGTCGATTTGCCCGCGTCGGGGTGGGAGATGACGGCGAACGTGCGGCGGCGTGCCGCCTGCGTCCGGATCTCTTTGTCGGAATATCGGCCAGAAGTCACCAAAATATCCTACCGCCGATCGCCCGCCGAGTCCCTGTCCGATCAGTCACAGTGGCGCCGAGGCAGCGGCGGCGTCGGCGGAGCTCACCGCGGAAACCCCTATGCTCGGTCTGCTTCCAGCGAGTTGCCGAACTGGGTGTCTATGCTGAGTGTCGATGACTGAGGAATACGTTGACTACGCCGGCCGGTCGGAACCGAAGGAGCGGTGGCTCAAAGCCCTGCCGCTCATCATCGCAGGGGTCCTCGGAGTGCCGCTGCTCGGCATGGCGATCCTCTTCTCCCTGTCGATCGCCCAGATCACGAAGTACGTCTTCGACCTCGGGACATCGGGATGGGAGGCTGCCGGACTCGTCCTGCTCAGCCTCTCCGGCGCATTCTGCGTCATCGTTTACCTCGTCTGCCTCTTCGTCGGTTCGCGGCGACGGACGTGGCGGTGGCGCATCTGGTGGGCGGCGGGCGCCTTGGTCTCCGCCGGTGCCCTCCCCCTCTGGTGGCTCTTCGGCGGGTTCTTCACCGGCGCCTCACTCTAGAACGTCCTTCCCGGAGCTTCGCCCCCGCCCCGCAGCGGCCTACAGCTGCGCGAGCGCCTTCGCGATCCGCTTCTCCGAGACCGGGTGCGTGGTGCCGAGCGAGTTCGCATAGAGGCTGACTCGCAGCTCCTCGAGCTTGACGAGGACGTCGCGCCAGGGGCTCGGCACAGAGACGAGCCACCGGTCCCACGCCGCCTGCCCCAGTCCGGGGAAGCGGTTGGCGATCTTCTTCGCCACCGCCTCGGCGCTCCCGGTGACCCGATCCATGAGCTGACGGTCACGCATCGGCGAATCGACCATCGCCCCGATCCGCACCTTCTCCGCCTCCACCCACTTCGGCAGCGCTGCCACCATCTGCGGGGTCATCGCCGCGATCGCCGCCGCACTCACCCGCGAAGCCGCCCAGGCCTGGACGTCAGCGAGGTTGGACAGGATCGCCAGCGACGAAGAGTTCGAGACCAATCTGTCCAACTCCGTCGCTCGCCGCAGCGCCGTGATGAGGGAGGGCAGGAGCTTCGTCGTCGCTTCGATGAGCTGCGCATTCACCGCCGTCTCGAGCCGAGCGAACTCCGCCTCGCCACCGACCCACGAGGACTCCGTGGGCCCGATCTCGGATTCGACGATTCCGCGCACCCCTGATCGGATGAGGGCGGTGAGCAGTTCGTCCGAGCGCTTCTGATGCCCGGCGAGGACGAGCTTCTCCTCCGTCGTCAGGCCGTCCTGCAGGTACTTCAGCGTCTCTCCTGTGCGCAGGGCGAGCAGCGTGATGACCGCTTCCCTGCTCGCGATCCGCGCTTGCAGGGCCGTGTCGAAGGCGACGAGGTCGGCGCTGTCTCCGCGGTCGGCGAGTCCGGGCACGACCCCCGCCTCGGCGGCATCAGGATCGGGCAGGTCGCCGACGCTCCACCCTGTCAGGCCCCGCTTCTCCGCGAACGGCGACGCCTTGGCTCGGGCCTTCCTCACAGCCGGTTTCGCCTGCGTCGTCAGGGCGCTGAGGTCGTCGCCGAGCCCGACGGTCGTCGTCCCGTCGACGAGGCGGAAGCGGATGCGCAGATGGGCGGGGATCCGGTCGCGGTCGAAGTCATCGGCGCTCACGGTGATCGGAACGAGGTCCTGCAGTCCTCCCCCGCCGGCGCGTTCGCTCAGATGCGCGGCGAGGACCTCGGGCAGGCTGCCCTGATACGGCGTGAGCGAGGGCAGGATGTCGCGGGCGACGTCGGGCGCGGGCACGAAGTAGCGCCGCTTGGCCTTCGGCAGCGACCGGATGTAGGCGGCGACGAGCTCTTCGCGCAGCCCCGGAACCTGCCAGCTGAACTCGTCGGGGTCGACGACGGGCACAGCGCTCGCCGGGATCTCGACGGTCACCCCGTCCTCACTCGAGCCGGGATCGAACGAGTATCGCAGCTTCGCCGTCGTCCCGTCCGCGAGCTCCCATTCCATCGGGTAGTCCTCGGCCACCGAAGCGGTCAGTGACTCGCTGTCGTCGCTGAGCAGCACCGAGGTCGTGAGGTCGAGCAGGTGCGCATCGCGGCGCTTCTGACCCTTCCACCACGAGCGGAGGTCGGCCGCCGAGGTGATCGTGGCGGGAATGCGCTCATCGAAGAACTCGAAGAGGGCATCGTCCTGGTCGAGCACACGACGGTTGCGGGTACGCGAGGCGAGCTCCTCGGCCTCCTCGATGACGGCAGCGTTGTGGTCTTCGAACCCGAACCTCTCGCGCCAGTCGCCGTCGATGAGTCCCTTGCGGATGACCATGTCCCTGGCCGCTGCGGCGTCGATCGTCCCGTACGCGACCCGACGGTCGCTGATGAGCGTGACCCCGTAGAGCGCGATCTTCTCGTAGACCATCGCCGATCCGGCCTTCGTCGACCAGTGCGGGTCCGAGTGCTGACGGCTCACGAGGTCCCCGGCGGCCTCGACGACCCAATCGGGTTCGATCGCGGCGACCGTGCGCGCCCACAGGCGGGAGGTCTCGACGAGTTCGGCGGCCATGACGAAGTCCGGGTTGACCTTGAACAGGCCCGATCCGGGGAAGATCGCGAACCGCGTGCCCCTGGCCCCCTGGTAGTCCCCCAGCCGTTCCGACCGGGACCCGATCATCGAGAGCAGACCGGTGAGGAGAGCGCGGTGGATGGCCACGGCCGTCGGGTCGAGCTTCATCGCCGCGGCATCGGCACCGCGTCCGCCCTCGACCCCGCCGCGTGCCTTCTTCGCCTGCTTCTTCGCCGCCGTGAGCTCGGCGAACCCGATCTTTCCCTGCGCTGTCCGGGCGGTCGATCCCTGCCTCGCCGAGGCGGTCCCTCCCCGGTGTCCGCGCGTATCCTCGGTCTCCCGGCCCCCGCCTCGGCGGGAGTCTGCTGAGACCTCCCCGTCGGAGTCGGCTCCGTCGGCACGTCGGCCCCCACCGGCACGACTGTCATCGGCTGCGTGCTGGCGCCAGCTCGGACGCTCGACGCGGATGCCCGCCGAACCGAGCAGCGACCGGAGCTGACCGACGAGGTCTTGCCATTCGCGGATGCGGACGAAGTTGAGGAACTCGGCCTTGCACTGACGGCGGAACTTCGACGACGACATCGCCGCCTGCGAGTCCTCGAGGTAGTTCCACAGGTTGAGATAGGAGAGGAAGTCGCTGCCGCGGTGGACGAAACGGGCGTGCTTCTCATCGGCGGCAGCCCGCACCTCGGCGGGACGTTCACGCGGATCCTGGATGGAGAGAGCCGCGACGATGACGAGGACCTCTCCCCCGACACCCGCCTCGGCGCCGGCGATGACCATGCGTGCGAGCCTCGGGTCGATGGGCAGGACCGAGAGCTTCCGGCCGGTGGGGGTGACCCTAATCGTGCCCGACTTCTCGGTCTCGAGGGCACCGAGTTCGGTGAGCAGTGTGCGCCCGTCGCGGACGGCCTTGGCATCGGGCGGAGTGAGGAACGGGAAGCCGAGGATCTCCTCGTCGCTCGAGGCGAATCCGAGGTCGGCCATCTGGAGGATGACGCTGGCGAGGTTGGTGCGCAGGATCTCCGGGTCGGTGAACTCGGGACGGGATGCGAAGTCGGCCTCCGAGTAGAGGCGGATGCAGATGCCCTCGCTCGTTCTGCCCGACCGTCCCTTGCGCTGGTTCGCGCTCGCCTGCGAGATCCGCTCGATCGGCAGACGCTGCACGCGGGTGCGGTTCGAATAGCGCGAGATCCGGGCGGTGCCGACGTCGACGACGTACTTGATGCCGGGCACGGTCAGGGAGGTCTCGGCGACGTTCGTGGCGAGCACGATGCGCGGCCTGGTGTGCGGCTTGAACACCTTCTGCTGCTCGCCGGCGGAGAGCCGGGCGAAGAGCGGGATGACCTCCCAGTCGCGCAGTCGCTGCGATTTACGCAGGTGCGCCTCGAGCGCGTCGGCGGTGTCGCGGATCTCCCGTTCCCCGGAGAGGAAGACGAGGATGTCACCGGGATCCTCGGCGCTGAGCTCGTCGACGGCTGAGATGATGCCCTCGATCTGGTCCTCGGCCCCGGCCTCATAGTCCCCGGATTCGCCGGGACCGTCGACGTCGTCGTCGGCGGTCTCGTCGGTCAGGGGCCGGTAGCGGACCTCGACGGGGTAGGTCCGGCCTTCGACTTCGATGATCGGGGCATCGTCGAAGTGGGCGGCGAAGGACTCGGGGTCGATCGTCGCCGAGGTGATGATGATCTTGAGGTCGGGCCGCTTCCTCCGCACCTCCTTGAGGTAGCCGAGGAGGAAGTCGATGTTGAGGCTGCGTTCGTGGGCCTCGTCGATGATGATGACCTCATAGTCGCGCAGGAGCTTGTCCCGCGAGAGCTCGGAGAGGAGGATTCCGTCGGTCATCACCTTGACGCGGGTCTCGTCGGCGACCTGCGCCGTGAAGCGGACCTGATAGCCGACCGTGCCGCCGAGGTCTTCGCCGAGTTCGTCGGCGATGCGTTCGGCGACGGTGCGTGCGGCGATGCGCCGTGGCTGCGTGTGTCCGATCATCCCCTCGACGCCGAGGCCGAGCTCGAGGCAGATCTTCGGCAGCTGCGTCGTCTTGCCCGAACCGGTCTCACCGGCGATGATGACGACCTGGTTGTCGCGGATCGCCTCGGCGATCTCATCCTTAGCCGCACTGACTGGCAGCTCCGGCGGGTAGGTGACGGTGACGGGGTGGGCCGCGCGGGCCTCGCGCAGGCGCGCGCGGCGCTCACGGTGCTCAGCGCCGGTGCGACCCCGTCCGCGGCCGCGCTTCTTCGGCCCGCCGCGGCGGGATCCGCCCCTGCCCCGGGGCGGGGTCCGCTCACCGTGCGCGCGCTCACCGGATCGGGAGGGGATCTGCTGCCTGGGCGCTTCCGAGTTCTCGTCTGCCATCTCACCTCCCAGTTTATCGTCCGCCCGGCACGCCTCGGCGCGGCCGGTGACCGCACCCGTCAGCGGGTGCCGTCTGCGAGGGCGGTGAGCTTCGCTGTGTAGGCGGCCCAGTCGTGGCTCTGCGGCAGGTTCGGTTTGGCCTCACCCAACCCCGCCTTCCCATCAATGCCCTCACGGACGATGTCGACCTGCCCGAGGTGTCGGGTGACGTCGACGAGGAGATGGACGACGATCTGGCCCAGCGTCACGCTCGCCGTCACCATCGGCCAATGCGGGACCGTTCCGACCGCGTTGAGAGGAAGCTCCCGGATCGTCTCATCGCCGAAGGCGCGCACCCGCCGGTAGAAGCCGAGGACGTCCTCCGTGGTCTCGTCGGCCGTCGCATACCAGTCGGCCTGCGGGTCGGCGGCGATCTGCGCAGCGGTGATGAGTTCGTCGGGATGCGGCCAGGGACGGGAGAAGGTCTCGCCGAGGTAGGTGTACTCGGTCTGGGCGATGTGCTTGACCGCGCCGAGGAGGTTGAACCCCGTCGGAGTCCGCGGCAGCCGCAGCTCCCGATCGCTCAGTCCCTCGAGCTTCCACAGGAGGTTCTCCTGTGTCCGATGGAGCGCAGCGCGGAGATGGTCCTTGAGAACGTCGTCGTCGCCCATGGTCTCAGTGTGCCTCACATCCTCCGCAGTGTCTCAGCTCCACAGGGGTGTCTCAGCTCCACTGCGGTGTCTCAGCTCCACAGGGGTGAGAGTGCGTCGATGAGCTGCTGGATGCCGAGGATGAGGAAGAGCAGGGCCGTGATGCCGAGGGCGATGTTCGTGTGCCACTTGTTCGCCCATTCCTTGGGCACCCGCCTGCCGTTGAGCAGCCCGAGGAGGGTGAGAGCGAGGAAGGGCATGAACAGCGCGCCGAGCACCCCGTAGGCGAGGATGAGCCCGATCGGCTTGCCGAGGAGGAAGAGGAGCATCGGCGGGAACGTCAGCCACAGGAGGTAGAACTTGAAGTACCTGCCCCCGGTGAGGGTGTCGGGGTGACCGGCCGGCTTCTTGCGCATGTGCCCCCAGAAGTCGGCGAACATGAGCGAGACGCCGTTCCACACACCGATGATCGAGGAGAACGAGGCAGCCCAGAACCCGATGAGGAATCCGACGCCGACGACGTCGCCGTAGCGGGCCTTGAGGACATCGGTGAGGTCGAGGAGCCCTTCGTCCCCGGCCGAGAGCGAGACGCCCGCCGCCCGGACCACCTCGGCACCGACGATGAGCATCGCGATGACGAAGATGCCGGTCATGACATAGGCCATCGTGTTGTCGATGCGCATCACCCGCATCCACTTCGGCGTGATCCATCCCTTCTCCCGCAGCCAGTATCCGTAGGCGGCCAGAGTGATCGTGCCGCCGACGCCGCCGGCGAGCGCGAGCGTGTAGACGACTCCCCCGTCGGGGATGAGCGGGATGAGTCCTCTGAGGAGTTCGGGGATGTTCGGGGCGGCGATGATCGCCAGTCCGACGACGGTGACGAACATGATGCCCACGAGCACCGCGGTGATCCGCTCGAAGACCGTGTACCTGCCCAGCCACACCATGGTGAAGCCGGCGAGTCCCATGACGATCGCCCACACCGTCAGCGGCACCATGGGGAAGAGCGCGGCCAAGGGCAGGGCGGCCGAGCTCATCGCGGTCGCCCCGTAGACGAAGCCCCAGATGATGATGTAGGGCCCGAAGTACCACGTCGTCCACCGACCGAGGCTCCGCCAGCCCTCGAAGATCGTCTTGCCCGTCGCCAGGGTGTAGCGGCCCGCGCCCTCGACGAGGACGATCTTGAGGATGACGCCGACGATGACGGCCCAGAGCAGCGCGTACCCGAAACGGCTGCCGGCGACGAGTGTGGCGACCATGTCCGCGGCACCGACACCGGTGGCGGCGACGACGAGTCCGGGACCGATGATCTTCCATTTCGGCTTGCCCTCGGCCTCGCCGAGGCGATCGGCACCGGAATCCCCACCGGTGGTGGGAGGCTGGCTCGCTCCGTCAGTCATGCGTCTCCTTCGTCGACATCGACCCACACGGGTCTGGAGACATGCTACGACAGGGTGTGTCGGCCACCACACGGCACCCCGGATCGCGGACAGCGCAGGGCGGCGGGGTCCTTGGGACCGGCACAGGCCGAAGGGCACGGGCCGGGCGGGAAACATCAGAACAGGGTGGGCTGAGGCGTCCTCCTCTCCCGCTCCGGCTGCGGGGACGGTCGCCTCGGCGGGGCGGCTGCGGCCTCGAGTTCGATCCACCGGCAGATGATGGCGACGACGTCGGCCTGCTCCGCCTCGGTGAGGGCATGTCCGGCGGCGATGCCGTGGCTGTTCTGCAGGCACGTGCGACAGCACGTCGCCGTCGCATGCTGGGCGAGGAAGACCGGGTGTCCCTTCCACGGTGTCTGCTTGCCGTCCTTCGGCGGGTGGGCCGGCGCCAGACGGGTGGCGATGAAGTCCTCGGCGTGCGCTCGCACGGTCTCCGGTGCCCGGTCGAGGACATAGTCGAGCTCGGCCCCGCGGAGGTGGAAACGCGATCGGAACGGCGCCCGGGTGATGCGCCTGATCCGCTGGTCCAGCTGGTGATCGTCCATGATGGTGCCACCGTATCCGGCGGCCCTGACACAGCCTTCGCCCCGAGCCTGCGCCGCCGATGTCCCGGCGCCGCACCGCGCTCATCCCGGACGTCGCCCCCGGTCGGCGAGCCTGCGCGTGTATCCTCGGAACGTGGAATCCGATGATGCACGCGGCCGACTCGCCCGTCGGATGTTTCCCGACGGGGAGGATCCCGACCCCCGCTTCACCCTGGCGAACGAACGCACGTTCCTGTCCTGGATCCGCACGGCGCTGGCCTTCATCGGCGGCGGCATCGCCGTCGAGGCCTTCACCGGGGAGATCTTCTCCCCGGGCCTGCGGGCGACGCTGTCGATCGTGCTCATGGCCATCGGCTTCGTCCTCGCCGCCGGAGCGGCCTTCCGGTGGTACCGGATCGAAGCGGCGATGCGCCGCAAGCAGTCGCTGCCGCTGCCGCTCATCATCCCCATCGTCAGCCTCGCCTCGGCACTGGGAGCGGGACTGCTCGTCCTCGTCTTCGCCGGAGTGCTGTGAGCGCGCCCAGGCTGGCCCCGCACGAGGACCCCGGCCTGCAGCCGGAGCGCACGACCCAGTCGTGGCTGCGCACGAGTCTGACGATGACGGTCGTCAGCCTCCTCTTCATCCGCTGGATCACCCTCTTCCCCGTCCTCTCCGTCGCCGTCTTCGTCGTCTGCATCGGACTCGCGGCCGCGGTGATCTCCCTCCAGGTCCATCGGTACCGGGCCGGGTCAGGATCCATCCGCGACGAGCGCGGCAGGCCGAGTCCGTGGCCGATCCTCGGCCTGACCACCTCGGTGTGCCTCATCGCCGGGCTCGGCATCGCCTCGGTGATCCGACTCACCGTCGGCTGAGTCGTTCCGGAGGCTGAGCGGCGGATCGATGTTCCTCGTCGTGAGACCGCGTGACCGCGGGGCCGACGGCGTCTCTAGACTGGAGGGCATGAAGGACGCACACGAAGTCTCCACCGCCCCGCTCGTCGCCCTCGGCCTCGTCGGCGGGTTCCTCACCGCTCGCGAAACCGGCATCCGGCCCCTCGGCGGCGTCGTGCTCGCCGCTGCCGGCGCCTACGCCGCCCGCACGTGGTACGCCAAGCGCGGGTGGCCGACCGCGACCGCGCTCGGCCTGGGCTACCTCGGCGGCTTCGGGCTCTCCCACCCGCTGGCGAAGAAGATCGGCGCCTGGCCTGCGGTGCTCACGGTCACTGCCGCCTCCGCAGGAGCGGCCCACCTCGCCGTCGACGCCCGCGGCGAGACCGCCTGACCCGCCCCTGCCCGTCCGCCGAGGCCCCAGGAAGCGAGGACCACCGGTAAGCCATGCTGGCCGTATTCGAAGGATTCGCCGTCATCGCCGGGGTCATCCTCGTCGGGTTCCTGCTGGGACGCTCCGGGGTGCTCGGCCCCACCGGTCAGCAGGTCATCGCGAAGCTCGTCTTCTATGCGGGCACCCCGACGCTCCTCTACGTCACGGTCTCCCAGACCGACCTCGGGCTCATCTTCAACTCGGCCCTCCTCGCCACGGGCGGGTCCTCGCTCATCGCCGGCTTCGTCCTCTTCGCCCTCACCCGCTGGATCAGGAAGCGCAGCACAGGAGAGGCGATGTTCTCCGCATGGGCGGTCAGCTACGTCAACATCGGCAATCTCGGCATCCCCATCGCCGCCTACGTCCTCCATGACGTCGGCTATGTCGCTCCGGTCCTGCTCTTCCAGCTCATCATCCTCGCCCCCATCGGCATGGCCGTGCTCGACGCGGCGGGGAAGAAGAAGCACGACACACACTGGTACTCGACGATCCTCCAGGTGCTCAAGAATCCGATCCTCCTCGGTGCCGCGGCCGGGGTGGCAGCCTCGGCGACCGGCTTCGAACTCCCCCGCTTCGTCTTCGAACCCATCGACATGATCGGGGCGACCGCGGTGCCCGGTGCCCTGCTCGCCTTCGGGATCTCCCTCAAGGACGGCTGGGCGCTGCCGGTGAGAGGGACGCGCTCACAGCTGAGCTACATCACCGTCGGCAAGCTTGTTCTCCAACCGCTCGTCGCATGGGTCATCGGCGGTCCCCTGCTCGGCTACTCGGGCATCGACCTCTTCGCCATCATCGTCACCTCGAGTCTGCCGACGGCGCAGAACGTCTACATCTACTCGATGCAGTACCGGCAGTCCGAGGCGCTCATGCGCGACGCCGTCTTCATCACGACCGTCCTCGCGGTGCCCACCCTCGTCATCGTCGCCGCGCTGTTCGGATGACGCGTCCCTGACGGTGAGCAGGCTGGGACCGGGCTCCCCCACCGGCGGACCTGCCGCCTCGGCGATCTCCGGCTTCAGGGCGTGTCCTCCCGGGCTCTCCGGCACCCGTCGCCGACAATGGGAACGTGGCTGGAGACGAGAAGAACGAGACCGATGACCTTCTGAGCAGGCGAATGAGCTCGGGGTCGCACAGTGCTGCCGAGACACCGTCGAAGGCACCGCTGACGGCAGCGAACGACCCGTCGACCGACACCGAGGCGTTCGATCCGATCACGGACCCGATCCGCAAGGACGAACCCCGGCCCTCGACGGGACCGGTTCGGGTCACCCCCGCCCATTCCACCGCCCCCCAGGACACCGCACGGACCCGGGAGGTCCCAGCGCACCAGGCGGACACCTCGGCGGCGCCTGCCGCGACGTCGAACACGGCCGCGACGACCGGCTCCCGGTCCTCGGTGATGAGCGATGCCGACTGGGCGGCGGTGACGAAGGCGGCGACCTCGCGCGACACCCATGAACCCGAGTTCCCGGAGCGGCGGAGGAACCCGCTCGAGATCATCGGCACGATCTGGATCGCCCTCTCGGTGCCCTTCATCCTCCTCGCCCTGGCCGTGCGGACGATCGCCTCGGGGATGTTCCTCAAGTTCGAGTACTTCCGCCCCGGCTTCCCCGCCGACCAGTTCGGGTTCGGCCAGGCCGATCGCGAGCACTACGCGACGTACGTCATCGACTACCTCCACAACCTCGACTCCCGGCGCTACCTCGCCGATGTCATCCTGCCCACCGGAGAACCGGTCTTCATCTCCGACGAGCTCAACCACATGGCCGACGTCAAAGGGCTCATCTCTCTGCTCTACCTCATCGCGATCATCGCCTTCATCGGCACCGTGCTCTTCTCGCTCTACCTCTCGCGCAAGGGCGGCATGGGGATGCGCTTCGGCTTCCGGCTCGGCGCGATCTTCAGCATCATCGCCATGGCCGGCATCGCCGTCGTCGCACTGCTGGGCTGGGAGAGCTTCTTCCGCGGCTTCCACCGCGTCTTCTTCGCCGACGGCACGTGGGAGTTCTACGCCGACGATTCGCTCATCCGGCTCTTCCCGCCGCAGTTCTGGGTCGATGCGGGCATCGGCGCCGGAGCGATCTTCCTGCTGCTCGCCATCATCGTCTTCCTCTTCAGCTTCGCCGGTCACAAGAAGCGCCGCGCCGCCCGCAAGGCTCAGCGCGAAGCGGCCGACGCGATCTGATTCCACACCGTGCGCCCGCACGGTCTCCCTCGGCGCGTGAGCGCCCCCACGGTTCCGGCCGGGTGGTCTTTCCCCTTCCACCCGGCCGCATCGCTGTCATCACCGGCTCCACGGTCGACCTCGGCGGAGGGGAGCCGGCGGCGCAGCCACCGTCCGGTCGGCCTTGCGCCCATGCCTCATCGTGACTACCGTTGAAGGCAAGGCACCATGCCGTATCGGAAGCACCCGACGAAGGAGCCGACAATGGCGGACCAGCTGACCTTCCAGAATCCCGTGACCCGCTACCCGGTCATCAGCCCACCCGAGCAGGACCAGCCGGAACCCGGCCTCGACCGCGACCTCGAACCCCAGACCGACCGCGGAGAAGACTCTTACCGCGGCACCGGCAGGCTGACGGGTCGCAAGGCGCTCATCACCGGCGGCGACTCGGGAATCGGTGCCGCCGTGGCCATCGCCTTCGCCCGGGAGGGCGCCGATGTCGCCCTCAACTACCTCCCCGAGGAGCAGCCCGACGCCGAGGCGGTGAAGACGGTCATCGAGGCGACCGGGCAGAGCGTCCACCTCCTCCCCGGCGACCTCAGCGACGCCCAGTTCTGCCGCGAACTCGTCGAGTCCGCAGCCAGCGCCCTCGGCGGGCTCGACGCCGTGGTCAACAATGCCGGACGCCAGATCTCCGTCGAGGACATCGCCGACCTCAGCGATGAGCAGTGGGATGCGACCTATCAGACGAACATCGCGGCGATCTTCCGCATCTCCAAGGCAGCGATCCCGCTGCTGCCTGCCGGTTCGACGATCGTCAACACGACTTCGGTCCAGGCCTACAGCCCCTCGGCCCATCTCATCGACTACGCCTCGACGAAGGCGGCGATCAACAACTTCACCAAGGGCCTCGCCCAGCAGCTGGCCCCGCAGGGCATCCGCGTCAACGCAGTCGCCCCGGGCCCGTTCTGGACTCCGCTACAGGTCTCCGACGGCCAGCCCAAGGAGGCGCTGCCGGAGTTCGGGAAGTCGACGCCGATCGGACGGGCCGGACAGCCCACCGAGGTGGCCCCCGCCTACGTCTTCCTCACCTCGCCCGAATCGAGCTACGTCATCGGTGAGACGCTCAACGTCAACGGCGGCGAGCCCTCGCCGTGACCGCCGCCGGCACCGGCGCACTCGCATCCCACAGACGCCGGGCACCCACGCCCGACGAACCACCACGACGAAGGAGGAGGCAGACATGAGCACCGACGATGAGCACACCACCGAGGAGACCGTTCCGGACAAGAGCTCGAAACCGGCCGTGGCAGAGACCACCGCACCGAAAGTCACTGTCGACCGCGACGAGCACTCCGTGGGAGGCAGTGCATCGAGCAGCGACGGGAAGACCGAGGAGCACGAGGTCGACTCGGAGAAGTTCGGCTCCGAGGACGCAGGTCCGGTCGATGTCGACGCCGTCCTCACGGACGACTCGTCATCTCAGGACGACGGACCCCCGGAGCCTCCGGCCTGAGCGCCCGAGACCCACCCCTGCCGACCAGCCGCCGATGACGCACCCGTCGTCGGCGGCTGGTCTGTGTCGTCGGCGGCTGGTCTGTGTCGTCGGCGGCTGGTGTCGTCGGCGGCTCGTGTCGTCGATGCTCAGTCGTCGACGGCGTCGCGTCCGCGGCGCACGAGAAGGGGATCCGGGGCGTAGACGACCGAGGTGTCCTTGCCCGCGTAGTCGAACTGGTTGAGGAAGTAGCGCATCGCATTGAGCCTCGCGCGCTTCTTGTCATTGCTCTTGATCGTGATCCACGGAGCGTGGTCGGTGTCGGTGCGCCGGAAGGTCTCCTCCTTCGCGAGTGTGTAGTCGTCCCACCGCCCCAGGGACTCGAGGTCCATCGGCGAGAGCTTCCATCGGCGGACGGGGTCGATCTGCCGGATGGCGAACCGGGTGCGCTGCTCGCGCTGGGTGACGGAGAACCAGAACTTCGTGACGTGGACGTCGGAGTCGATGAGCATCTTCTCGAACACGGGAGCCTGCTCCATGAACGTCTGGTACTCGGATTCCGTGCAGAAGCCCATGACCCGTTCGACATTGGCCCGGTTGTACCACGAACGGTCGAACATGACGATCTCGCCGCTGGTCGGCAGGTGCGAGATGTAGCGCTGGAAGTACCACTGACCGGCCTCCCGGTCCGAGGGCTTGTTGAGCGCCACCACCCTCGCCGCACGCGGGTTGAGGTGCTCGGTGAAGCGTTTGATCGTCCCGCCCTTGCCCGCGGCGTCGCGTCCTTCGAAGACGACGACGTGCTTGGCGTCCGTGTCCTGCCCCCAGTACTGGAACTTCAGCAGCTCGACCTGGAGGCGGTACTTCTCGATCTCGTACTCCTCCCGGTCCATGAGGTCCGGGTACGGGTAGCCTTCACGCCAGGTCTCGACGGCGCGTCCGAGCGGATCGATGAGCTGCGGGTCCGGGGTGTGACTGTCGGTGACCGTGTATCCCTCGATGCGCAGCTTGTCGATGTACTCGCGCAGGTTCTCGTTCGGCAGGATGGACACGGTCTCTCCTTCGCTTAGGCGGTGCCTGCACCGGGTGGGGATTGTGGGGAGCGGTGCCGGCAACTGGGACGGTATTGGGTCGAGGTGAACATCAGGTTATGCGATCGATGTCGCCTTTCGGAACCAGCCCTGCCCCGATGAGGGGGAACACGGCGACGATCGCGAACGACAGCGGGTATCCGAGCACGGTGATGAGCGCGCCGAGGCCGGGCCCGACGAGGGCGGAGACCGCGAACTGTCCCGTGTTCTGGGCTCCCAGCGCCTTCCCCGACCAGCGGGGGCCGGCCGCTTCGGCCACCGAGGCGAACGCGAGTCCGTTGTCGGCGACCGACACCGTCGAGGCGAGGACGAAGACGATCCCGGCGATGACGGGGAGAGAGGTGAGGGAGACGAGGGCGAGGCCGGCCGTGAGTGCGCAGGCCGCGACGGCGATGACGCGGATGAGGCCCACTCGAGTTCCGAGCGCGTCCGAGGCACCGCCGACGACGAGGCGCCCGAGAGCACCGGTGAGCTGAGCGGCGGCGACGATGCCTCCGGCCATCGCCGCCGAGACGCCCTGGTCGGCGATGAGCCAGATGAGTCCGTACGTCGAGAATGCGAACTGGGGGACGACGAGGAGTGCGGAGACGACGTGGATGCGCCAGAGGAAGGCATCCGACCGGTAGGGATTCCCCGCCGAGGCTGCGCCCCCGCTCTGCCTGTCACGATCCGTCTCCTCGGCTCCCGCACTCCCCCGAACCCCGTCGTCCTCGGCGGTGGGCGCGAGACTCGGGGCCGCCTCGGCGGGGGGAGGATTGCGGACGAGGAGGACGCACACGATCGTCATGAGCGCGGTGACGGCGGCGGCGAACCAGAGGTAGGCGGCGATGCCGCCGGCGGCGGCGACGGGTGGGACGGTGAGGGCGGCGAGCGCAGTGCCCAGGGGCTGGGACATCTGCCGGATGCCCATCGCAAGCCCCCGGCGGTGTCGGGGGAACCAGCCGATGACGACGCGACCGCTCGCCGAGTTCACCGAGGCGGCTGCGGCACCCGAGGCGGCGATGGCGACGGTGAGCAGGATCGGTGAGCCGGCGACGGCGACGGCCGCAGCCGAGGCGAGCGCGGTGAGGCCGAGACCGAGTGACATCGCGAGCCTCTCCCCGAACCGGTCGGCGAAGGCGCCCCAGGCGATGAGCGTGAGGAGAAGTCCGAAGCTCGGGGCCACCGCGACGGTGCCTGCCTGGGTGAGCGAGTAGCCGAGCTCGCGGGTGAGGTGCGGGATGAGGAAGGCGGGACCGGTGATCGCCACCGTCGCCGCCATCTGCGAGGCCACTCCGACGACGAGGATGACCCAGGCCTGTCGGCTGGGCGGGGTCGGGGTCATGGAGGTGACGCTAGTCCCGGTTCACGATCTGAGGCAATCCATCTCAAGGGATGACCTCGAGGGCGCTGCCGTCGGTGGCAGCCGATCCGGAGGACGCGCGACCGCGCACCCGGGAACACGGGACGGTAGAGTGAGTGCTGGCGATGCGACGGCGCTCCTCCCCCTATAGCCCAATCGGCAGAGGCAGTCGACTTAAAATCGATTCAGTCTGGGTTCGAGTCCCAGTGGGGGGACCCATGGAATCGGCTCGCCGCGTTCGCGACTCTCGGGCATGATGGCCCTATGACTTCTCTCCTCCTCTCCCCCGGGCAGCCGCCGCAGCCTGTCATCGGCATCGACGACCCGCGCGCCGTCGATGCCCCAGGCCCGGCAGTCATCGTCACCCCGTCCGAGGAGGACGCCGCCGGACGATCCGCTGCACCGACCTCGCGACCGCTCGCCTACCGCGAGGCCGGCGGGCAGTGGCATGTCATCGGCTCCGAGGCGGCCGATCACTGGTCCGCCCTCTCCCCCGAGGTGAGCGACCGGCTCCTCGCCGATCGCGCGGCCGGCCTCGACGTCGAGGAGTTCAAGGCGATCACAAACGGGGCGAGTGCGTCGATGATCACGAACAACTGGGTGCACTCCGGCCACCCCCGCCGGTATCGGATCGCCGGGGAGCTGCGCGAGCTCGCCGAGGTGGTGGCCGCGCTCAGCGGCCGGCCGCCGACTCCTCACGCTCCCGATTGTCGGTGATCGCAGCAGCATTGAGTTCGGCCCAGCGGCGCAGAGTGGCCACGGGTTCGCGCAGTGAGCGCCCGAGGTCGGTCAGCCGGTATTCGACACGCGGAGGCACCTCGGCGTAGGCCTCCCGGGTGATGAGCCCGTCGGCGGCCAGCGATCGCAGCGTCGACGTGAGCACCTTCGGGGTGATGCCCCCGATCGCCAGGCGGATCTCGTTGAACCGCAGCGGCCCGTTCTCGAGGACATCGATGATGAGCACGGTCCACTTGTCGCCGATCCGATCGAGGATCACCCGCGTCGGACATTCGGGGTCGAAGGCGTTGCCTTCCCAGCTGATTCCCATGGAATGGCTCCAATAGTATCTTTGAGGTATCCGGTATCCAAAGCATATCTTTGTGATGTCAACTCAGCAACACCGTCGAAAGGACTCACCATGAGGATCGCACTCTTCGGAGCATCGGGAATGGTCGGCTCGCGCGTGACCAAGGAAGCCGCCGATCGGGGCCACGAAGTCACCGCCATCACCCGCTCGGGCACCGAGGTTCCCGGCGCCGCACGCAGCATCACGGGCGAGATGGGCGACGCCGCCTTCGATGCGCAGATCGTCGCCGATCACGACGTCATCGTCTCGACCACCGGCCCCAGCCGCACCGGCGGCGACCACGGAGAATGGCTCGATGCCCTCCGCACCATCGCCGCCGCCAGCGGCGACACGCGGATCTTCGTCGTCGGCGGCGCCGGGTCGCTCCTCGTCGACGGAGTCATGCTCAAGGACACTCCCGGCTTCCCGGAGGAGTACAAGGCCGAAGCCGAGACCGGCACCCGCGCCCTCGAGATCCTCCGCTCAGGCGACTACGAGCCGTGGACGCTCATCTCCCCTGCCCCGGTCATCGCTCCGGGAGAGCGCACCGAGAAGTTCACCGTCGGCACCGATTCTCCGGTGGGCGATGCGATCTCCGCGGAGGATTTCGCCATCGCGATGGTCGATGAGATCGAGAAGCCCGCGCACATCAACTCCCGCTTCACCGTCGCCAACTGACCCGCCTCTCGCCGAGGCGGCGGCCGGGTCCCGCTCGGCCACCGCCTCGGCGAGGTCCCGCCTCGGGGAGGTCAGTCGAGCGAGTAGTCCCGGGAGGAGATCGCGAAGCCGTGGTCGCCGTTGACGCAGACGACACCGCGGTCCTCATCCGTCGTGCAGGCGATGCCGCGGACGATGAGGAGCTCACCGTAGCCGAGCACCCGCGTCTGCGTGCCCCAGCCGCCGGAATCGGAGAACTGGGTGAACGTCGGATCCCCGAAGGCCGCGAACCGGGCGGCGCCCCTGGTCCCGAGGACGATCGCCGTCGGCTGCTGCCGCTGGCCCATGTATCCGACCTCGGGGAGGTCGTCGGGGAAGTTGAGGTTGTCGCACCCGACGCCGTCGGCGGCGAAGCTGCAGTGGTGCTTGCGGGATTCGGTGGTGAAGTAGATGCCCTCGGCACCCGTGGCCGTGCCCTCGTAGTCCCACGGCCGGACGTGGTAGCCGGCGGGCGCCTCGACGGAGGCGGGACGGACGACGAACCGCTGCGGGCCCTTCTCGCAGGCGAGCGTGAGACCGTAGTCGGCGACCTCGGCGTCCATCGGGAACACGCACTGCCACCCGTCGACCTGAGTGCCGTGCCCGGATTCGTCGACCGCGTCGTCTCCGCGGCCGAACGCCCCGACCGCCCGCATCGCCTCACCGCAGTCCGTCTCCGGCGTCCCCTGGTAGACACTCTGATCCTCCAGGGGTGCAGGAGCGGTGCCGCAGTGCCCGCGGGGCAGCGGCTCCTCAGCGGCCGTCGGGGTGCCTGCGGCCGGTGGCGCCTCCGCCGCCGAGGCGGTCGTCGCCTCGGGCGCGGGTGACGCCTGATCCTCCCCGCCGACTCCGCAGCCGCCGAGCAGCAGGGCGACCACCAGGGCTGCGATGCCGACGGTGCGCTTCATGGACTCAGAGTAGCCTCATCGCGAGTCCGCGGACCCGGCGGAGACCCAATCGTGACCTGAAACGACGACGGCGCCGGAAGTGCGAACACTTCCGGCGCCGTCGGCGCGTCAGTCAGAGGCGGACCTCAGGCCGAGACGGCTTCCTTCTTGGGAACCGGCTTCGACTCAGCGGCCTCAACGAAGGCCTTGCGGGGCACGTCGAGGTCGACGAGCGCCGAGTTGTCGCGGCCGAGCGCGAAGTTGAGGATCCAGTTGCCGAAGACCTTGACCTTGCGGTCGATGCTCGGGATCGCGTAGCCGTGGTAGGCACGGTGCATGAGCCAGGCGAGCAGTCCGCGGGCCTCGAAGTCGCCCATCTGGGAGACGCCCTTGTAGAGGCCGAGCCCGGCGACCGAACCGATCGTCTTGTGGAAGTACTGCTTGAACTCGGTCTCACCGCGCAGGGCGGCGAGGACGTTCGCTGCGAGCACCGGGGCCTGGCGCACCGCGTGCTGTGCGTTGGGCACGCAGTATCCGCCGACGCCGCCACCGGAGAGGTCGGGCACGGCGGCGTTGTCACCGGCAGCCCAGGCACCCTCGACGACGCCGTCTTCGCCCTCGACACGGAGATCGGCGCGCACGGTCACGCGACCGCGCTCGTCGATCGGCAGGTCGGAGTCGACGAGGACCGGGTTGGCCTTGACGCCGGCAGACCACACGATCGTGTCGGCGTCGAACTCCTCGCCGTTGGAGAGCTTGATGTGCTTGTCGGTGCAGTCCTGGAGGAAGGTCTCGAGGTAGACGTCGATGCCGCGCTCGCGCAGGTGCTCGACGACCCAGCGGGCCTGAGCCTCGCCGACCTCGGGCATGACGCGGCCGAGGGCCTCGACGAGGACGAAGCGGACGTCAGCCTCGGTGAGGGTCTCGTACTGGGAGATCGCGGAGCGCACGACGTCCTCGAGTTCGGCGAGGAGCTCGATGCCCGCGAAGCCGCCGCCGACGAAGACGAAGGTGAGCGCCTTGCGGCGTTCCTCGTCGTCCTCCATGAGGGCGGCGTCGGCGAGACGGGAGAGGAGGTGGTCGCGCAGGGCCACGGCTTCCTCGATCCGCTTGAGGCCGATCGCGTTCTCCTTGAGACCGGGGATCGGCAGGGTGCGGGCGACGGAGCCGGCGGCCATGATGATGTGGTCGTAGTCGAGCTCGAAGGGCTCGTCGTTCTCGGGTTCGACGACGACGAACTTGTCGGCGTGGTTGATCGACGTCACCTTGCCGGTGATGACCTCGGCGCCGGGCAGGTTGCGGCGCAGCGGCACGACGGCGTGACGGGGTTCGATCGAA
The DNA here is from genome assembly GCF_050562175.1 of Brevibacterium sp. K72. Lineage (NCBI taxonomy): Bacteria > Bacillati > Actinomycetota > Actinomycetes > Micrococcales > Brevibacteriaceae > Brevibacterium > Brevibacterium sp. K72. The sequence goes on along the minus strand of NZ_CP191582.1, from coordinate 2,238,896 downwards.
CCGGCAGCCACCTCGGGGAGGAAGGGCTGGTACGTCATGTACGGGTTGGGGTCGATGACGGTCACGGTGGCTTCACCGCGGCCGAGATTCTTCAGCAGATTCTGGGCCGTGACGAGACCGAGGTATCCGCCGCCGACGACGAGGATGCGTGGACGCAGTTTCGAGTTTCTGATGAGAGCCATAGCCCCATCCTAGGCCCTTGTGAAAACTTTCACTAATCATCCGACGACGCCCCAGATGAGACGCGTATCACGCCCTCGGGATCAGCGGCGGCGACGCAGGTGGACGACGAGGGAGAGGACGATGAGGCTCAGGGCGACGGCCCCGCCGACGCCGAGCGTCCAGTATCCGAGGGTCGGCGTCGACTGGGAGGAGACGACGTCGGTGGGTGCGACCGCCTTCTGACCGCCCTCCTCGGTCGGGGCAGCGGTCTCGGTCTCGGTCGGATCCTTGTCGGCGCGACGGTGCATCGTCACCCAGCTCGAGAGCGCCTCGGCGGCACTCGGCACCGAATTCGGCACGTCTGCCTTCATCGCCGCCACGGGGTCGAGGCGGCCCCAGCCGACGATCGGATCCGGCTTGTCCGCAGTGCTCTGACCCTTGTAGCCCTTCACCGGCTTGGCGGTGGTGAGCAGCTTCGCCGCCACCTCGTCGGCACTGAGGTCGGGGTTCTCCGCGCGGATGAGGGCGGCGACTCCGGAGACGACGGGTGCTGCGAACGAACACCCCTGGCCCTCGGCGTAGCCGCCTGAGTAGTACGGGATCGGGATGTCGGCCGCCGGTCCCATGAGGTCGACGGCGGTCCCCGGTGCGGTCGAGGCGTCGAGCACGCGTCCGTTCTTGCCGAGACCGCCGACGCCGATGACGCCGGGCACGGTCGAGGGCGACCACGCCTGGGTCGCACCCTGGGAGGCGTTGCCGACACAGGCGACGACGAGGACGTCCTTCTCGTACGCGTAGGCGAACGCCTTGTCCCAGCTCTCCGGCCACGCGGGATCGTCCCAGCCGAGGGACATGTTGATGACCTTCGCGTCGTTGTCGACGGCCCAGCGGACGGCTTCAGCCGCCTGCTCGCGAGTCGAACCGGACTCCTTCGGGCGGTCGGGTCCGAGCCACATCGAGGCGGAGAGGATCTTCGCGTCGGGGGCGACGCCGACGGGACCCGGCCCCTCCCCCTGGCCGGCGATGACGCCGGCGACCGCGGTTCCGTGGTGGATCGTCTCCTTGCCCCCGATCGGGGTCGTGCCGTCCTTGCCGAGTCCGCTGAAGTCCTTGGCCTTCGTCACCACGCCCTTGAGGTCGGCGTGGTCCTTGTTCACCCCGGAGTCGATGACGGCGACGTTGATGCCCTCCCCGGTCGAGGTCTTCCACAGATCGTCGATGCCGTAGTCCTCGATGAACCACTGTCCGGGCCCGGCCTTGGGCGCGGCGAGAGCGGGCTGGGCGGTGCCGACGATGAGACCCATGACGAGTCCGATGAGCGCGAGCCGGCGCGCACCGGCGGTGAGCCGGCGTCCCGTGGTGCGTGCGGTCGGGTGGGTCATGAGGCGAGGTCGAGGGCGATGCCGTCGAGGATGTCGGTCTCGGACACCGTGATCGCCAGCTCGCCTCCGCGGGTGCGGACGGCGTCGTCGACTCGGGAGACCGTGCGGGCGAAGATGAGGCCGCCGGCGGCGATGACGTCGACGCGACCGGGATGCATGTAGGGCAGTGCGGCGCGGGCGTCCCGATCCATGCGCACGAGGTCGTCGGCCTGCCGCTCGATCTCGGAGACGGTGAGACGGGCCCCGTGGATCCGCTCACGCTGGTAGCTGTCGAGTCCGAGGATGCCGGCGGTCAGCGTCGTCACGGTCCCGGCCACGCCGATGAAGGTGCGGGCGGCGCCGAGGTCGACCACCTCGGCGGCGTCATCGAGGTGGGTGTCGATGTCGGTCACCGCCGCCCGGATCTGCTCGCCGTCGGGCTGGTCGGAGGCCATGTGGCGTTCGGTCAGGCGCACGGAGCCGATGTCCATGCTCACCGCGGCCTCGACGTCTCCGGTACCGAGGACGAGCTCGGTCGATCCCCCGCCGAGGTCCATGACGAGGAACGGGCCCTCATCGGCGCTGCGTCCGGCGGTGGCGCCGAGGAAGGACAGACGGGCCTCCTCGTCACCGGTGATGACGTCGGGGACGACGCCGAGGATCGCGAAGATGCCGGCGAAGAACTCGTCCCGGTTCCTCACGTCCCGACTCGCCGAGGTGGCGACGAAGCGGATCCGCTCCGGCGAGTACTCGGCGGCGAGCTCGGCGTACTCGCGGGTGACGGCGAAGGTGCGCTCGAGGGCCTCGGGGGCGAACTCCCCCGTGGCGTCGACGCCCTGGCCGAGCCGGACGATGCGGGTCTCGCGGCGGAGTTCGGTCATCGCGCCGTGGTCATCGATGTCGGCGACGAGCAGGCGCAGCGAGTTCGTTCCGCAGTCGAATGCGGCTACGCGCATGGTCTCCTCCTAGTCGGTCGTCTCGGCGGGGGTGACGGCCGGGGTCGGGACGTCGTCCATGAACGACAGGGCGCGGTCGCCGATCGGGTTGACGCCAGGGCCCGCAGCCAGGGCATGGCCGACGAGGGCATGGAGGCACTTGACCCGGGTCGGCATGCCGCCGGCGGAGAAGTCGGCGATCTCCTCGACCTCGGCGATGCCGGCGGCCTCGCCGATCTCCGCCCGCACGGCGAGGTAGGCCTCATGGGCACGTCGGTACGCCTCGGCGAGGGTCTCGTCCTCACCGAGCTCAGCGGTCCACTCGGCCATGATGCCCGAGGCCTCCAGGCGCGAGCTCTCGGCGACGAACGCCGGATGGGTGAGGTAGAACGTCGTGGGGAACGGGGTGCCGTCCTCGAGCCTCGGGGCCGTGGCGACGACGAGCGGCTCTCCCGTGGTGCTGCGGGCGGCGATGCCGACGACACCGCGGGGAATGCGTCCGAGCTGCTCCTTCAGCGTCGCGAAGTCCGCCTCGGTGCACTCTGTGATCATTGACCGGTTCCCGTCGTGTTGCTCGAATTGCCGACCTCTTCGATCGACTCCAGCAACTCAAGGTACCAGGGTTGACTGCGCTGTGGGGACACTGTGTCCGAATCGTCATCCTCGCTCGTCTCCTGATTGGTGACGATGACGGCGTTCTTGCCCTTCTCGACGTAGTACTGCTCTTCCCGGGCCTTGCGCGCGATGTGGGTCGGGTCCTTGAGATCCTCGTTCTTCTCCCGCAGCGCCTCGACCTCGGAGCGGGTCGCGTCGATCTCGTTGTTGAGCGCCGCGATCTGCTGCGCCTGCTTGAGAGCGGAGTTGATCGAGGGCAGGAAGGTGACGAGGACGATGGCGAGCACGGCGAGGAACACTCCGGCCTGCCACGACATGCGGCGCCCGCGCGCCTCACGCTGCGCGGGCACCTCGACGACCGGCTTGGGGCGACGCCGAGGGGAGGCTTTGCCGGGGGCCGTCTTCGGGGCAGATCTTCTCGGTTTGCTCGGAACCATGACTCTTCCTAGTGCGACCGGGGATTGGGAAGGCAGTCGCAGTACTGACAAGTCTGCCGTGTCGACTTCGCCTCGGCGAGGATTTCGCCGTCGTGGCGTGTTCGCGTCCTCCGCCCGGGGAAGGCCCTCCCAACAGGCCGCACGTCCTACCCAGAGCGGCGAATCACACACTTCGCAGCACACACAACCCGGAGCTCAGCTTCCCGCACCCGGAGCCGCATGTCCTACGTTTGCACGGGGATGATTCAGCGGCAGCCATGACGGATGGCGCCCTCGCCGCTCGCGACGCCCAGCTCGCGCGCGCTCGGCCGTCGCAACCGACTCGGCGTCCACACTCTTATCCACACCCCATGCACAGAGTTATCCACAGTTATCAAACTGTCTATTGTGCTTAGAGTTCATTTGATGCACTTTGGTTTCATGTACAAGATCTTCACGACCCAAGAGCTCACCCGCCTCGGTTTCACCCACACCGACCTCCGCTTCGCTCGCGACTGCTGTCTGCTCCGCCTGTCCCGAGGCGTCTACCTCGTGCGTCACGTATGCAGCGTCGACAGCCACCGCGTTCTCTGGAGCAGCATCGACGAGGGCACCCACGACGAGTTCGTCGCACACGGCGACCAGCGCGACACGATCGAAGCCCTCAACGCCGCCGTCATGGCCCACTGCGAGGTGCGGTTCCAGCAGGGGCAGCGGCACATCGCAGTCCCGGAGACCGACGATGCACGCGGCAATGCCGCGTCCCCGGCGGACGCGGAGATCATCACCCACATCTCCGCGGCGCTCATGCACGGACTGCCGGTCGCCTACCCAGTCACGCACCAGGTCGAGGTCGTCCGCCCGGGAGTCAATCGCCGATTCCCCAACCTCCACGTGCGTGGGGCGACGATCCCGAAACAGCACATCCAGACGACCCCTTACGGCCTGCAGGTCACGACGCTCGAGCGCACACTCGTCGATGTCGCCCGCACGTACAGCCTCGAGATCTCCGTGGCCATGCTCGATGACGCCCTGCGTCGCAAGCTCACGACCCCGGCGAAGATCCGCACGGTCTTCGCCCAGTCGTTCGAGAAGCGGAACTCGAAGCGCGTGGAACTCGCGCTCGATCTCGCCGATGCCCGCCGCGAGTCACCCGCGGAGTCGGTCGCAGCCGTGCGGTTCTACCAGCACGGCATCGTCGGCATGACCCCGCAGGTGAGCTTCACGACCGACACGTTCGGCACCACCATCCGGGTCGACTTCTGTCATCAGGCGGCCAATCTCATCGTCGAGGTCGACGGCATCGGCAAGCTCTACCTCGGTTCGGGTGTGCCTCGCGACGAGCTCGAACGGGAGCGTCGACGCGAGCAGTGGCTGCGCGATCGCGGGTGGCGCATCGTGCGCATCAGCTGGAAGGAACTGTTCCAGGAGGCGAAGTTCGAAGAGATCAAGCGGGCGGTGATGGGGGCCACGACTGCCACGACCGCCTCGACCGCCTCGGCGAGATGACGACGGCCTCGGCGAGGTGACGACCGCCTCGGCGAGGTGACGTTGCGTCCTCCCCGCCGGTGCAACGACAAAAACAACCCGCGAAAGGGAAGGATTCGGTGCTCCGGGTAGGACGTGCGGAGCGAACGGGGCGTTATGGAGCCAAGGGTGCGACGTGGCGCTCAGGGTAGGTGAGGCGACCAGGGGTGAGCACAGCCGACGCGCAATCGCCGAGGCGGGGGCTGGGTGACCGTTGATGGTCACCCGCCCCCGCCTCGGCGCAGTGGTGCGGCCGACTGACGTCAGCCACCGTGCGGCCCACTGACCTCAGCCACCGTGCGGCCGGCTGAGCTCAGCCACCGTGCGACCGACTGACGTCAGCCAGCGTGAGGCCCACTGACGTCAGCCAGCGTGAGGCGCACCGACGTCAGCCGCAGTGCAGCCGGGACAACCCGTATGCAGGGCCTCAGGCGTCGAAGCGCGGGAACGCGCGCTTGCCGGCGTAGCGGGCGGCGTCGCCGAGCTGCTCTTCGATGCGCAGGAGCTGGTTGTACTTCGCGACGCGCTCGGAGCGGGCGGGCGCACCGGCCTTGATCTGCCCGGCGTTGGTGGCCACCGCAAGGTCGGCGATCGTCGTGTCCTCGGTCTCGCCGGAGCGATGCGAGATCATCGTCGTGTACCCGTGGGTCTGCGCGAGCGCCACGGCGTCGAGGGTCTCGGTGAGGGTGCCGATCTGGTTGACCTTGACGAGCAGCGAGTTCGCGGTGTCGTTGTCGATGCCGCGCTCGAGGCGCTCGGGGTTGGTGACGAAGAGGTCGTCGCCGACGAGCTGGACCTTCGAACCGATCGCCTCGGTGAGCTTCGCCCAGCCCTCCCAGTCGTTCTCGTCGAGGGGGTCCTCAATCGAGACGAGCGGGTACTTGCCGAGCAGCTCCTCGTAGTAGGCTGCCATGTCCGCAGCCGACTTCTTCTCGCCTTCGAACTCGTAGGCGCCGTCCTTGAAGAACTCCGAGGAGGCGACGTCGAGGGCGAGCGCGATGTCACGGCCGGGACGGTGGCCGGCGATCTCGATGGCCTCGAGGATGAGGTCGAGGGCCGCGGCATTCGATTCGAGGTTAGGGGCGAAGCCGCCCTCGTCGCCGAGTCCGGTGGACAGGCCGCGCTCTTTGAGCACGCCCTTGAGCGCGTGGTAGACCTCGACGCTCCACTGCAGCGCCTCATGGAAGCTCGCCGCGCCGATCGGGGCGATCATGAATTCCTGGATGTCGACGTTCGAGTCGGCATGCGATCCGCCGTTGAGGATGTTCATCATCGGCACGGGCATGACGTGGGCGTTGGGGCCGCCGAGGTAGCGGTAGAGCGGGAGGTCGGCCGAGACCGCCGCCGCCCGCGCGACCGCGAGCGAGGTGCCGAGCATCGCGTTCGCGCCGAGGCGGGACTTGTTCTCCGTGCCGTCGAGTTCGATGAGCGCCTGGTCGACGAGGCGCTGGTCGTCGCTCTCGAGGCCGACGATGGCTTCGTTGATCTCGTCGATGACGGCGTCGACGGCGTTCGTCACACCCTTGCCGAGGTAGCGCTCGGGATCTCCGTCGCGCAGCTCGACGGCCTCGAACTCACCCGTCGAGGCACCGGAGGGGACTCCGGCGCGACCGACGGACTCGTCGGCCAAGAGCACTTCCACCTCGACGGTGGGATTTCCCCGGGAATCCAGGATTTCGCGGGCATTTGCGGCGACGATCTCAGCCACTGATCACTCCTTAGCAGTCGGTATCACATGTGGAACATGTGCCTGCGGTTCAGCTTAGTGCACAACGCGAGGGCGCCCGTCCTCACGCGGCTCGGTCGTCGCCTGCCTCGAGCAGCCGCTGTCGCAGCCGTGCCGGTGTCTGCGGATCCATCCCATGCTCGAGCAGGTACTTCTCCACGGCGTCATCACCGTAGGTCTCGGTGAGGGAATCGAGGATGCCCGCCAGCAGATCCCGGGGTGCGGCCGTCGCCGTCTCGACGAGGTTGCCCGAGATCCCGGCGTCCGAGTAGTTGCGGAGGACGGATTCGAGGAACGCCCCGCCGAGGTGGTCCTCGGTGACCGTGTAATCGTCGAGGATGTCGTCCCGGTCGACGCCGAGGAGGTCGAGGACGAACGCCGCCACGAGGCCGGTGCGGTCCTTGCCCGCCGAGCAGTGGAAGACGATGCCGTCCCCGCACCGGTTCGCGATCGTGTCGACGGCGAGTGCGAGTCGCGGCCCGAAGTGGTCGATGAGGTAGTCGTAGATCCGGCGCAGGGAACGGTCGGTGAGGTCGAGTCCCGTCGTCTCGGCGAGCTCCCTCATCTCCTCGGCGCTCAGCGGCGCTACCGGGAAGAACCGGTCCTCGAAGATCGGGAGTTCGATGTGGTCGACGTCGAGGCCGGCGAGGGCGTCGGGGTGCTTCGCCCGCTCGCCGATGTCCCGCAGGTCGAGGACGGTCGTGATCCCCAAGCGGCGCAGCTCCTCGCGCGAGCGGTCCGTGAGCTGGGCGAGGCCGTCGGCGCGGAACACCTTCCCCGTCGCCACGGACTCTCCCCCGCCCACGGGTGCCCCGCCGAGGTCGCGGAAGTTGAAGGTCCCCTCGATGTCGATCCTGTCCAGGCTCACTGTTCCTCGCTTTCGTCCGCGGCGACGCGTTCGTCGTCCTTGATCCGACGGTACTCGGCTTCGACGTCCTCGAGCGAGGCCATCGGTCCGCCCCGCCCCTGACCGTCGAAGGCGAAGGGGTGGCGACGGACGAGTTTGGCCTCGAGTCCGTCGATGACGGCGCCGAGGCTGTGGCCGTAGTCCTCTCCCCCGCTCTCATCGAGCAGCGCGGAGTGGAAGAGCACCTGGTAGAGGACATCGCCGAGTTCGTCGATGACGGCCTGCCGCGTCGCCGGGCCGGGCGAGGCGCGGAAGTCCGCCAGCGCCTCGATGAGCTCTTCCGTCTCCTCCCTGGCGTACTTCTCCAGGCTCGCATGGTCCTGTTCGGACGACCACGGGCACCGGGAGCGCAGCACCGCCATCGCCTCGACGATGCCGTCGACGCGGGGCGCCGCCTCCGCTGACGTGCCGCCGTCGCCGGTCATGCCTGAACGACCTCGGAGGGAACCACCTCGGCGGGGACAACCGGGAGGATCGCGTCGAGGAACTGGTGGGCCCAGCGGAGGATGTCGGAGTCGGTCATCTCCTTGGCTCCGAACCCGTTGCCGTCCATCGGCTTGGGCACGAGGACCGAGCGGATCGCGGGCTTGAGCAGCGACTTCGGATAGAGGCGCTTGAGCCGCACGACCTGGGAGTCCTCGAGTTCGACGGGTCCGAAGCGGACGAAGTTGCCCTGGACGACGATGTCGTTGACGCCCGAGGCGCGCGCCCGGATCCGCAGCCGGGCGACGTCGGCGAGGACGCCCACGGCCTCCGGGTAGGGACCGTAGCGGTCGACGAGTTCGTCGAGGACCTCCTGGAGTTCGTCCTCGTTCGCCGCGGCCGCGAGCTTCCGGTACGCCTCGAGGCGCAGCCGCTCGTGGTCGACGTACTCGGCGGGCAGGTGGGCGTCGACGGGCAGCTCGATGCGCATCTCCGCCTCGGGTTCCGTGTCCTCGCCGCGGAAGTTCGCGACCGCCTCGCCGACGAGGCGGACGTAGAGGTCGAAGCCGACCCCTTCGATGTGTCCCGACTGCTGGCCGCCGAGGAGGTTGCCGGCGCCGCGGATCTCGAGGTCCTTCATCGCTACCTGCATCCCGGCGCCGAGCTCGGTGTGCGCGGCCAAGGTCGTCAGCCGGTCGAGGGCGGTCTCCGTGAGCTGGGTGTCGGCGGGGTAGAGGAAGTACGCGTACGCGCGTTCGCGGCCTCGACCCACGCGGCCGCGCAGCTGGTGGAGCTGGGAGAGGCCGTAGCGGTCGGCGTGGTCGATGATGAGGGTGTTGGCATTCGCGATGTCGATGCCGGTCTCGACGATCGTCGTGCACACGAGCACGTCGTACTTCTTCTCCCAGAAGTCGACGATGACCTGCTCGAGACGGTGCTCGTTCATCTTGCCGTGGGCGATCGCGATCCGGGCCTCGGGCACGAGTTCGGCGAGGCGGGCGGCCACGGCCTCGATGTCGCGCACCCGGTTGTGGATGTAGAAGACCTGGCCCTCGCGCATGAGCTCGCGCCGGATCGCGGCCTTGACCTGCTGGTCCTCGTACTTGCCGACGTAGGTGAGGACGGGGTGGCGCTCCTCGGGCGGGGTCGCGAGCGTCGACATCTCGCGGATGCCGGTCACGGCCATCTCGAGCGTGCGCGGGATCGGGGTCGCCGACATCGCCAGCACGTCGACGTTCGTGCGCATCGCCTTGAGAGTCTCCTTGTGCTCGACGCCGAAGCGCTGCTCCTCGTCGATGATGACGAGCCCGAGGTTCTTGAACCGCACCTCCCCGCTGAGGAGGCGGTGCGTGCCGATGACGAGGTCGAGCTTGCCGTCGGCGAGGTCGGACACGACCTTCTCCGACTCCTGCTTCGTCTGGAACCGGGAGAGGGCACCGACGGTGACGGGGAATCCCGCGTACCTCTCGGCGAAGGTCTCGAAGTGCTGCTGGACCAAGAGGGTGGTCGGGACGAGGACGGCGACCTGTTTGCCGTCCTGGATCGCCTTGAACGCCGCCCGCACCGCGATCTCCGTCTTCCCGTAGCCGACGTCGCCGCAGATGAGCCGGTCCATCGGCACCGACTTCTCCATGTCGGCCTTGACCTCGTCGATCGTCGTGAGCTGATCGGTGGTCTCGACGTAGTGGAAGGCGTCCTCGAGTTCGCGCTGCCACGGGGTGTCGGGCCCGTACGCGTGGCCGACGGTCGCCTGCCTGGCCGAGTAGAGGCGGATGAGCTCCCCGGCGATCTCCTTGACCGCCTTGCGCGCCTTCGCCTTCGTCGACTGCCAGTCGGCGCCGCCCATCTTGTTCAGACTCGGGTTCTCACCGCCGACGTAGCGGCTGACCTGGTCGAGGGCGTCGGAGGGCACGTAGAGTCGGTCACCGGGCTGGCCGCGTTTGGCCGGCGCGTATTCGATGATGAGATATTCGCGCGTGTGCTTGGCGGCGCCCTTGCCCGTCGTCCGCTGCGTCATCTCGACGAACCGTCCGACACCGTGCTGCTCGTGGACGACGAGGTCTCCGGGGGCGAGGTTGAGGGGGTCGACCTGGTTGCGCTTGCGGCGGGTCGGCAGTCGGCGCATGTCACGGGTCGAGGTCGCAGCCGCCCGCCCGAGGACGTCGGCCTCGGTGAGCACGGCGAGCTTGAGGTCGTCGAAGACGAAGCCCCCGAACGGGGCGGCCGTGGTCACGGTGACGAGGGCCTCGGGCGCATCGGTCGGGTCCTCGACGAAGGTCGCGGGCACCCCGGCCTCGGAGAACACCTCGACCATGCGCTGGCCCGGCCCTTGTCCTTCGGTGAGGACGAGGATCCGCCACTGGTCGTGGACGAGCCCGCGCACGTCGGTGAGGATCGCCTCGACGTCACCGGCGTAGCCCTTCGGCGGCCGGGCGGGGATGGAGAAGAGGTTCGCGTGCGGGGAGACGAGTTCGGCGTCGGTCGCAAACCCCCCGATCTCCCACCAGGCGAGTCCGATGAGTCCGGCGCCCTCGCGCATCTCCTCGAGCGTGCGGAAGGTCGCGGCGGAGAGGTCGATCGGCGAGTCCCCGCCCGCGGCGGCACCCGACCACGCGGCTTCGAGGAACTCGTTCGTCGTCACCACGAGGTCGGCGGCGCGCGCGGCCACACGTTCGGGTTCGGTGACGATGATCTTCGTGCCCTCGGGCAGGAGCGCGATGAGCGGTTCCATCCCGTCGGCGAGGACCGCGGTGAGCGACTCCATGCCCTCGACGGCGATGCCTGCGGCGATCTTCTCGAGCATGTCGGCGGCGGCGGGAAGGGTGGGGGCGAGCTCGGCGGCCCGCGCCCGGACGGAGTCGGTGAGGAGGAGTTCGCGGACCGGGGGCGCGGACAGGCGCAGGGGGTCGGCGTCCGCCTCGGCGGGGATGGAGCGCTGATCGGCGACGGCGAACTCACGGATCTCGTCGACCTCGTCGCCGAAGAACTCGATGCGCAGCGGATGGTCGACCGTCGGCGGGAAGACGTCGACGATGCCGCCGCGCACGGCGTACTCGCCACGGCGGGAGACCATGTCGACACGGGTGTAGGCGAGTTCGGTCAGACGCGCGGAGAACGCCTCGATCTCGGCTTCGTCGCCGACGGCGAGCTCGATCGGCGGGATCTCCCCGAGTCCCTTGGCCAGGGGCTGGAGGAACGCGCGGACGGGGGCGATGATGAACGTGAGTGCGCCCCCGGGCTTCGGGTGGGCGAGGCGGCGGAGGATCTCGAGGCGCTGACCGACAGTGTCCGAGCGCGGGGAGAGCTTCTCGTGCGGCAGGGTCTCCCAGCTGGGGAAGACGGCGATCGAGTCGGCAGGCACCCAGTCGGCCAGCGACCGCGCGAGGTCCTCGGCCTCCCGGGTCGTGGCGGTGACGATGAGCTGCGGTGAGGCGGCGGGCCCGGAGGAGACGGTGCGCCGCAGAATCGAGGGCCACAGTCCCTTGGTCGCGTCGATGGTCCCGCCGGTCGTCGTCGGGTCGGCCATGGCCTCGACGAGTTCGGTCACGGTGGGATTCTGCAATGTGAGATCGAGTCCGTTGAGCACCTGGCAATTCTAGTCCACGCCCCTGACTCGGACCCGATCCGACCTGTGCGCGCCTGACCAGGACAGGGACCGGGAACGGGAGGGTCGACCGGGGCCGACACCCGCCGCCGGACTCCCTAACAGTACGGTCACGGGCCCGCGTCTCTGGGGGTTCTCCAAAGTTCGTGGCCGATAATCGAGGCATGAGCTCCGACAACTCCCCTCGTTTCACCGCCGAGGAGTCCCGGGCCCTCTTCGGCACCGACTCTCCGCACTCACCCCAGCCAGGCACCCGCCAGTCCCCCGGTGCGCGCCTGCGCTCGATGTACTCCGGCGGGTTCTCCCGCTTCGCCCCCGTCTTCATCCTGCTCGCGATCATGTGGATCGTCGAGATCGTCGACGCGATCCTGCCGGCCGACCTCGACGCCTTCGGCCTGCAGTCGTGGAATCCGATCGCCCTCTACGGGATCGTCACCGGGCCCCTCCTCCACGCCGGGTTCGGACACCTGCTGGCCAACACGTTCCCGTTCCTCATCCTCGGCCTCTTCATCGCCGCCGAGGGCGCCCGCCGCTTCTGGCTCGTCACGGTGATCTCCGCGGTCGTCTCCGGCCTCGGCGCGTGGCTGACGACCTTCCCCGGCCACTACATCGTCGGCGCCTCGGGCATCGTCTTCGGTTACTTCGGCTACCTCGCGGTGCGCACGTGGTTCACCGAGGACGTCCTGCGCAGGATCATCTACTTCGCGATCGGGCTCTTCGTCTTCGTCACCTACGGCGCCTCCCTCGTCTTCGGGCTCTTCCCGCAGGCCAACGGCGTGTCGTGGCAGGGTCACCTCTTCGGCTTCATCGGCGGCATCATCGCCGCGTGGTACATCCACCGCCGGAGCGGTGCCCGTCCCGTGGCCTGAGTGATCGTCTGATCCGGCGGTCCTTCCGACCGGTTCGTTCCCGCCCTCGCCGAGGCGGTCCCGGAGTCCTCAGCTGCGGGCGTGGAACTTCGCCTGCACGGGCAGCAGGCCCTCGATGATGCACATCTCGACGGCGTCGGCGACGTCGGAGACGAAGATCGGCAGGGTCGTGCGCTCGTCCTTCGCAAACGGCCGCAGCACGTAGTCGGCGGTGTCCTGGCGGCCGGTGGGCCGTGCGACGCCGGCGCGGATGCGCACGTAGTCCTTCGTGCCCAGCGCCGAGGTCATCGACCGCAGGCCGTTGTGTCCGCCCTCTCCCCCGCCGACCTTCGCCTTGATCGTGTCGAAGGGCAGGTCGACGTCGTCGTGGACGGCGATGATGTGGTCCGGGTCGATGCCGTAGAAGTCGGCGACCTGCCTCAGCGGCCCACCGGAGTTGTTCATGTATCCCGTCGAGGTGGCGAGGACGACCCGAGGTCCCGGCACCCCGGGAACGGACCCGGTGGGGAGCCGGCCGGTGCCGACGTTCGCACGCAGCTTCGTCCGCGTCAGGCTGATGCCCATGCGCGAGGCGAGTTCCGCGACGACCATCTGTCCGATGTTGTGCCGGGTCGCCGCGTACTCCGGTCCCGGATTGCCGAGTCCGAAGACCAGCCAGGCTTCGCTGCTCATCGTCACCCTCTCCTCATCTCGTCATCCCTGCCGCCCGCCGAAGGCGTGTCCGGACCCAGGATAGGCAGATCGGCGGGCCGCCGTGGTGGCGGCCCGCCGATCGTCGTGGTCACACTCGGGTGAGTGCCGGTCCAACCCCGGTCAGGGTCGGATCAGTGTTCTCACTCCTCCTCGGAGGCCTCGTCCTCGGAGGCGGCCTCGTCGGTCGACTCCTCGTCGGCGGCCTCGTCCTCGGTGGTCTCGTCGGCATCGGACTCGGTGTCCATCTCGAGCTCTTCGGAGATGTTGACGACAAGCAGCTCCGGGTCGGCGACGAGCTCGACGCCGGCCGGCAGCTCGACCTGCTCGGCGAGGATGTGCTCACCGGCGGGGCGGCCCTCGACGGAGACCTCGAAGAGCTCGGGCAGCTTGGTCGCGTCCGCGAGGACGGCGAGCGTCGACTCGACCTGCGAGACCATCGTGCCGGGGGCGGCATCGCCGACGACGTGGACGGGGACGTCGACCTCGATCTTCTCGCCGCGCTTGACGATGATGAGGTCGACGTGCTCGATCTCACGGCGCACGGGCTCGATCTGGACGTCGCGGGCGATCGCGAGGACGTTCTTCGCGCCGTCGGTGCTCTCGATCTCGAGCAGGGCGTTGGCGTGCTTGAGGGCCATCATCGTGGCGTGTCCCTCGAGCGAGATGTGGACGGGGTCGCCGCCGTGGCCGTAGACGACCGCGGGGATGCGACCGGCGCGGCGGATGCGGCGGGCAGCGCCCTTGCCGAATTCGTCGCGGGGTTCTGCGATGAGCTTGAAGTCAGCCATGTTTCTCTCCTTCGTGGTGATCTCTCATGCACCACGGCGAAACAGTCTGAGGCCGCACCCGGGGCCGCATATCAGCGCACCCGAGGTGGGTCAGGACCGCGTCGATCACGGAGACAGGCGTCTCCCTCGCCGAGGCAACCCGACTATTCTACGGCACCCTCGGTGAGTGCTCCAAGTCGTTCCTGAACGGCTGCCGCGCACGCGGCGAGTCCCTCCGCGGTGAGGAGGATGTCGTAGTGGTTGGTGCCGAGGACCTCGACGACCTCCATGCGCGGCCATCGCTGCCGGTAGGAGGCGACGAGCTCGGGCGGGTAGAGGCCGGGCTCGGCGGCGACGAGGTCGCGTTCGGCGGCGAGGAAGGCGACGTCGGACTGCTGCTCCTCGTCGGCCATGACCGCGGCCAGCGCCGCCGGGTAGGCAGCGCCCTGATACATGTCGGCGGAGTCGGCCTCCATCGCCTCGACCGAGGTCGAGGGCTGGAACGTGTCGTCGTCCTTGGCGGCGAGGTCGTAGACGAAGCTCTCGGTCGCCACGGTGTCGAGTCCGTCGACGAAGGCGGGATGGGCGGCGAAGAACGCGAGGTACTCCTCGACGGTGGTGAAGGTCATCGACAGCCTCTCGGCGGCTGGGCCGAGGACGGCGGCGATGAGGTCGTCGGTGTCGAGTGCGGCGTTGAGCTCCTCGCTCTCGGCCTCGCCGGGCGACAGCTCCTCCCCCGCGCCGGGCAGCGCGAGCGGGAGGGGAAGGCCGCCGTCGATGAGGACGGGGCCGCGGAAGCGCACGGTTGCCTCGGTGTCGGTGGTGGTGTCGTCGGCACCGACGACCGCAGGCAGTCTGGCGAGCGTCATCGCGACGAATCCGCCCATCGAATGCCCGACGAGGGTGACGGTGCCCGAGTCGGAGAACGTCTCGATGGCGGTGAGGACGTCCTCGGCGTGGACGCGCATGCCGAAGGGACCGGGCAGGAGGCGTGAGTCCGCGCGTCCGCGCAGGTCCGGTCCGATGATGCGCACGCCCGGCAGGAGCGGGACGAGCCCGGCGAAGAAGAGGTGGTTCGAGGTGATGCCGTGGATGACGCACACGGTGGGCACGGGTCCGGGTTCGGCGGAGACCGGTTCCCACACGCCGACGGAGAGCGCGCCTCCGGCGACGTCCACCCTGTAGCGGTTGTAGTCATGGGTCGACATCCTCCGGGCTCCCTTCCCTCTCCTGCCTCCAGTGTAGAGCGAACCCCCGCTCGGGGGCGGGGGTTCGTCGGTGTCCACGGTGCGGTAGACGGCGGGTCTCAGACCTCGAAGAGGCTGGTGACCGACCCGTCCTCGAAGACCTCGTGGACCGCGCGGGCGATGAGCGGGGCGATCGAGAGCACCGTGAGCTTGTCGAAGATCTTGTCCTCGGTCAGCGGCAGGGTGTTGGTGACGATGACCTCGTCGGCCACGGAGTTCGACAGGCGTTCGACGGCGGGCCCGGAGAACACGGCGTGGGTGGAGACGACGATGACGTTCTTCGCCCCCGCCGCCATGCACGCGTCCGCGGCCTGGACGATGGTGCCTCCGGTGTCGATCATGTCGTCGACGAGGACGCACGTGCGGCCTTCGACCTCACCGACGACGCGGTTGGCCTTCGTCTCGTTCGGCCGCGTGATGTCGCGGGTCTTGTGGATGAAGGCCAGGGGCACGCCGCCGAGGGCGTTCGACCAGTTCTCGGCGACCTTGATGCGGCCGGCGTCGGGCGAGACGACGGCGAGGTCGCCGGGGTACTTGTCCTTGACGTAGCCGGCGAGGATCGGCATCGCGATGAGATGGTCGACCGGTCCGTCGAAGTAGCCCTGGATCTGGGCGGTGTGGAGGTCGACGGTGATGATGCGGTCCGCACCGGCGGTCTTGTAGAGGTCGGCGACGAGGCGGGCGGAGATGGGCTCACGGCCGCGGTGCTTCTTGTCCTGGCGCGCGTAGGGGAAGAAGGGGGCGATGACGGTGATCCGCTTCGCCGAGGCGCGCTTGAGGGCGTCGACCATGATGAGCTGCTCCATCAGCCATTCGTTGATGGGAGCGCTGTGCGACTGGAGGACGAAGACGTCGCAGCCGCGCACGGATTCGGAGAACCGGACGTAGATCTCGCCGTTGGCGAAGTTGTAGATGTCGGTCGGCAGGAGCTCGGTGCCCAGGTTCTCCGCCACCTGCTCAGCGAGTTCGGGGTTCGCCCGTCCGCTGACCAGGACGAGCTTCTTGTCGCCCGCCGTCGTTATCTCGTTCACTTATCCGTTCCCCTATCGGATGCGGCCTCGGCGGCCTGCGCTGCAGGCGTGCCGGGGCGGTTGGCTTCGACCCAGCCCTCCAGGTTGCGCTGCGGGGCCACATTGATGGCGAGCGCTCCTGCAGGGACATCCTTGCGCACCACGGTGCCCGCACCCGAGTAGGCGCCGTCGCCCACTGTGACCGGGGCGACGTACATGTTGTCCGAGCCCATCCGTGCGTGCCTGCCGATCGTCGTGCGGTGCTTGGCGACTCCGTCGTAGTTGACGAACACCGAGGCGGCGCCGATGTTCGTGCCCTCCCCGATCTCCGCGTCGCCGACGTAGCTCAGGTGCGGCACCTTCGCACCCGGTCCGATGTCGGCGTTCTTCGTCTCGACGAAGGTGCCGATCTTGCCGTCTGCGCCGAGCTTCGTGCCCGGGCGCAGGTAGGCGAAGGGTCCCACCGAGGCGCCGGGTCCGACGATCGCGAGCTCCGAGTGGGTGCGCACGACCTGGGCTCCGGCGCCGACCTCGGTGTCCTTGAGCGTCGAGTCGGGTCCGACGACGGCACCATCGTGGATATCCGTGGCTCCGAGGAGCTGGACGCCGGGGAGGATCGTGACATCCTGGCCGAGGGAGACGTCGACGTCGATCCACGTCGTGTCCGGGTCGATGATCGAGACGCCGGTCCGCATCCACTTCTCGCACGTGCGGCGGTTGAGCTCCTTGCCGAGCTGGGCGAGCTGGACGCGGTCGTTGGCGCCCTCGACCTGCCAGAGGTCGTCGGTCGCGGTGGCGGCGACGGGCAGGCCCGCGTCGTGGGAGACCCCGACGACGTCGGTGAGGTACTTCTCGCCCTGGGCGTTGTCCGTGGTCAGGGAGGCGAGACCGGTGCGCAGGGCCGTCGCGTCGAAGGCGTAGATGCCGGAGTTGATCTCACGGATGGCCCGCTCCGCCTCGGTGGCGTCCTTCTGCTCGACGATGCGCAGGAGGTTGCCGGCGGCGTCGCGGACGACACGGCCGTAGCCGGTGGGGTCGTCCACCTCGGCGGAGAGGACGGTGACGGCATTGCCCTCGCCCTCGTGGACCTCGACGAGACCGTTGATCGTCTCCGTCGTCAGCAGCGGGACGTCGCCGTAGGTGACGACGACGGTGCCGGCGAGGTCGGCGGGAAGCTGGGTGAGCGCGCACTCGGTGGCCCGGCCGGTGCCGGGGACCTCGTCCTGGTCGGCGACGAGGACGGTGCGCGTCGAGGTGACCGTGAGCTGGTCGAGGTGGGCGACGAGCTGGTCGCGCTCGTGGCGGACGACGACGACGAGGTGGTCGGGCGAGGTACCCTCGGCCGCGGCGATCGCGTGATGGAGAAGGGAGCGCCCGCCGATCGGGTGCATCACCTTCGGCAGTGCCGACTTCATGCGAGTGCCCTGGCCGGCGGCCAGGACGATGACGGCAGTGGGACGGATCTGCGGCATTGAAAAGGTATCCTTCGCAAGTCGGATGGGGCCAGCTCCGCCCATAGGATTCGAACCTATACTGCACGGCTCCAAAGGCCGGCGTGCTGCCATTACACCAGGGCGGAACAGCGTGCGCCAGTCATAGGGCCCGCGCTCACGAGTACCCATCATGCCATTACGATGAACGGTATGGAAATTCTGCGCGAGGTGCTCCTCACCCTTCATCTTATCGGCATGGCGATCATCGTGGGAGGCTATTTCACGGTCATCCGCTCGCCTCGGGTGCTGCCGGGAATGCTCCACGCGTCCTACCTCCAGCTCGTCACCGGACTCCTCCTCGTCGGCCTCGCGGAGATGGGCGGCGGCCAGGTCGATCACATGAAGATCGGCATCAAACTCGTCGTCGCGATCCTCGTCACGGTCTTCGCATTCCTCGGCAACCGGCAGGAGAAGCGCTTCGCCGCAGAGACGGCGGTCGAATCAGCGGCGGCGGGCACGACCGCCTCGGCGAACGGAGCCGTCACCGCGGTGCGGCACCCCTCGGCGACGATGGCACACCTCACCTTCGCCTTCGCGATCCTCAACGTCCTCGTCGCGGTCTTCGTCGGCTGACCTTCGTCTCCTCCCCCGGCTCAGCCACCTTCCGGGCGCTCGGGTGAGGGCGTCTGCCTGCGTCAGGGGCGGACGGTATCGTTGGTTCCGACATGACTGCTGCAGCTGACCACACTTCGATGACCGCCGACTCCCGCGCCGACGACCTGCTCTCTGGCCTCAACCCTCGGCAGCGGGAGGCCGTCGTCCACACGGGCTCTCCCCTGCTCATCGTCGCCGGTGCCGGATCCGGCAAGACGACGGTGCTCACCAGGCGCATCGCCTATGCCCTGGCCACCGGCCGCGCGCATCCGGGCGAAGTGCTCGCGATCACCTTCACGAACAAGGCGGCGAAGGAGATGGCCGAACGCGTCTCCGCGATCGTCGGACCGGCCTCGCGGGCGATGTGGGTCTCGACGTTCCACTCCGCGTGCGTGCGCATCCTCCGCCGGGAGGCGAAGACGCTGGGCAGAAGCACGAACTTCACGATCTACGACGCCCAGGACGCGCAGCGCCTCGTCGCGCAGATCCTCAAGGAGCTCGGCCTCGACTCGAAGAAGTACGCGCCGCGGTCGATCCTCCACCGGATCTCCAACCTCAAGAACGAGCTGCAGACGGCCGAGGACTTCGTCCCGCGCCCGAACAATCCCGCCGACGAGGTCTTAGGCGACGTCTTCCGTCGCTACACCCAGCGTCTGCGCCTGGCCAACGCCTATGACTTCGACGACCTCATCGCTGAGACCGTCCACCTCTTCGGGGCCTTCCCCGAGGTCGCCGACTCGTACCGTCGCCGGTTCCGCCACATCCTCGTCGACGAGTATCAGGACACGAACCCCGCCCAGTACGCCCTCATCCGGGCACTCGCCGGTGACGGCGCGGGCGGGTCGACCGGTGCCGAGCTCACCGTCGTCGGCGACGCCGACCAGTCGATCTACGCCTTCCGCGGAGCGACTGTGCGCAACATCGTCGAGTTCGAGCAGGACTTCCCCGCCGCCGAGGTGGTCCTCCTCGAGCAGAACTACCGTTCGACCCAGAACATCCTCGATGCTGCGAACGCCGTCATCGCCCACAATCAGGACCGCAAGGACAAGCGCCTGTGGACCTCCGAGGGCGGGGGCAAGCCGATCGTCGGCTGGGTCGCGGAGAACGAACAGGCCGAGGCACGCTTCGTCGTCGACCGCATCGACGAGCTCATCGACGAGGAGAAGTACACCTACGGCGACTTCGCCGTCTTCTACCGCACGAACGCCCAGTCCCGGGCGATCGAGGACGCGCTCGTCCGCTCGGGCATCCCCTACAAGGTCGTCGGCGGCACGCGGTTCTACGAGCGCAAGGAGATCAAGGACGCCCTCGCCTACCTCCGCGTCATCGCCAATCCCGACGACGACGTCAACCTCCGCCGCATCCTCAACGTGCCCAAGCGCTCGATCGGCGACCGCACCGAGGGAATCATCGCCGACTTCGCGGACCGGGAGGGCATCAGCTTCTATGCCGCACTCGGTCGCCTCGGCGAGATCCCGCACCTGTCCACCCGCGCCCAGTCCTCGGTGGAGAAGTTCTACGCTCTCCTCCGCGATCTCTCCGCCACCGCCGAGGTGGCCCCCGTCTCCCGCGTCATCGAAGCGATCCTCGAACAGAGCGGATACCTCGAATCCCTGCAGAAGAGCACGGACCCGCAGGACGAGTCCCGGGTCGACAACCTCGCCGAGCTCGTCGCCGTCGCCGAGGACTTCTCCGCGACCCGTGCTGTCGCCGCCGATCCGGAGGCCGCCGACGCCGACCCCGGACAGTCCGAGGCTGCTGACGCGGACCCCACCCCCGCCGAGGCGGGCCGACCGTCGGGTGCCGAAGCGCAGGTCGCCTCGGATGCTCAGTCCGCATCGGATGCCGAAGCGCAGTCCCCCGCCGAGGCGGCCGCAGACGCATCGATCGACGCATTCCTCGAACAGGTGGCGCTCGCCTCGGACACCGATCAGATCCCCGACGCCGAGCTCGGGCAGGTCACTCTCATGACCCTCCACACGGCGAAGGGCCTCGAGTTCCCCGTCGTCTTCCTCACCGGCCTCGAGGACGGCGGCTTCCCACACGCCCGCTCGTTCGAGAATCCCAGCGAACTCTCCGAGGAGCGGCGCCTCGCCTACGTCGGCCTCACCCGGGCGAGGCAGCGACTGCTCGTCACCCGCGCGGAGACGCGCAGCATGTGGGGTCAGCCGCAATACAACCCGCCCAGCCGCTTCCTCACCGAGATCCCCGAGAACCTCATCGAATGGGAGAGCACCGGCAGCTTCTCTTCGGCCCTCGGCAGCGGCGGCGGGAGCAGCTTCGGCGGCTACGGTGCGCGCGGATACGGCGGCGGGTCCTCCTCGCGCGGAGGCTCCGGCGCTTCCGGTGTCGGCGGGTCCTCACGCACCTCGGGAGCCTCCCGCGGCTCTCGCGCCGCGAGTGCGCCCTCGGCAGGCTTCCCGAATCGCATCCGCCCCAACCGTGAGGTCATCTCGGTGTCCGTGGGCGAGAAGGTCTCCCACGAGTCCTTCGGCCTCGGGACCGTCACCGAGGTCAACGGCACCGGCGACAAGACCGTCGCCGTCGTCGACTTCGGTTCGGCCGGCACGAAGCGCCTCCTCCTCCGCTACGCCCCGGTCGAGAAACTCAGCTGACCGCCCCCAGGGCACAGAGAAGCGCCGAGGTGATCATCCACCTCGGCGCTTCGTCCATGCCGGACGCGGCAATGGACTGAGGATCACTGGTTGCCGATGGCTCCATCGGCGCCGTCGCGGCCCTGGTTGATCTGGTCTTCGAACTTCCCGCCGGAGAGATTGTTGGCGGCATCGGAGGCCTTGTCGAGACCCTGGTCGCTGATCTCTTCGCCCTTATCGCTATTCACGGCGTCCTTGGCTTTGTTGGTCAGGTCATCAAATCCCATGCTGTCTCCTTTCATCGGAAGAGGCCCGTACGGACCTCCTGACGCAGACCACGATGCCACTTTCGTCACCGAGGGCAACCGGAACCTCCGACTTTCACAGAGATCTCCCAATGTGACCATCGCCACTGCCTCGGTAACTTCTCGGCGACTCCGGGCGCCGGCAGCCCTGCCCGTCACTCTCGCTGACGTCAGCGGCTCTGCGGGACGACGATCGCGAGTCCGACGAGGAGGGCTGTGAAGATCAGGCAGGTGAGGATGTCGACGCCCTTCGAGCGGTTGACCCAGAACTCGCCCCACGGCGAGGGCATCGACCGCATGAGCGCGAGTCCCCCGGGGACGGCGGCGAGGACGAAGGCCCCGAGCCGGAAGTCGATGAATGCGCACGCTGCGGCCACACCGGTCGCCGCGAGGCAGCCGAGCAGCACCCAGTCCTTCGAGACCGGATGCGAGTAGCGCCGCTTCCAGTAGATCCACCGCTTGGCGAGCGCCCCTCTCCCCCGCCGGGCATGGCGGGGGGAGGTGCGGGTCCGCTCAGTGGAAGAAATGGCGGCTCCCTGTGAGGTAGAGGGAGACTCCGGCGTCCTCGGCCGCGGCGATGACCTCGTCGTCGCGGATCGACCCACCGGGCTGGACGACGGCGGTGACACCGGCGTCGAGGAGGATCTGGAGTCCGTCGGCGAACGGGAAGAACGCATCGGAGGCGGCGACGGAGCCGGAGGCGCGTTCGGCACCGGCGCGCTCGACGGCGAGCTTCGCCGAGTCGACCCGGTTGACCTGACCCATGCCGACGCCGACCGAGGCGCCGTCCTTGGCCAGGAGGATCGCATTCGACTTCACCGACCGGCACGCCTTCCATGCGAACTCGAGATCGGCGAGCACCGCGGGGTCCGCGGCCGGACCGGCGGCGAGCGTCCAGGACTTCGGCGAGTCGCCCTCGGCCTGGAAGACGTCACGGTCCTGGACGAGGAAACCGCCGGTGATCTGGGTGATCTCCTCGGCCGGGGCGTCGATGTCCCCGAGTTCGATGAGGCGCAGGTTCTTCTTCGATGCCAGGATCTCGAGCGCCTCGGGCGAGAACGACGGGGCCGCGAGGCATTCGGTGAAGATCGGCTTGATCGACTCCGCGAGTTCGGCGTCGACCTCGCGGTTGACGGCGATGACACCGCCGTAGGCCGAGAGCGGATCCGAGGCGTGGGCTGCCCGGTGGGCGGCGGCGGGGGTCTCGGCGACGGCGATGCCGCACGGATTGGCGTGCTTGATGATCGCGACTGCCGGCTGGTCGAAGTCATAGGCGGCCCGGATCGCGGCATCGGTGTCCGTGTAGTTGTTGTACGACATCGGCTTGCCGCCGAGCAGTCTCGCCCCGGCGATGCCGCGCGTGCCGTCGGAGTAGACGGCGGCCGACTGGTGGGGGTTCTCCCCGTAGCGCAGATCCGCGAGCTTGTTCCCGGTCAGTCCCGCGAAGTCGGGCTGCTCGCCCGCGGGAGCGAGCTCCCCGGCGAACCACGAGGCGACGTCGGAGTCGTAGGCCGCGGTGTGGGCGAAGGCGCGGGCGGCGAAGGCCCGGCGGGAGGCGAGGTCGAAGCCCTCCCCTGCCGCCGCCTCGGTGACGGCCGGATAGTCGGCAGGGTCGGTGATGACGGTGACGGTGGGGTGGTTCTTCGCCGCGGCACGGACCATCGAGGGTCCGCCGATGTCGATCTGCTCGATGCACTCGTCGAAGCCCGCACCGCTGGCGACCGTCTCGGCGAACGGGTAGAGGTTGACGACGACGAGGTCGAAGGGCTCGATCCCGAGGTCATCGAGTTGGCTGAGGTGCTCGGGCTTGCGCGAGTCGGCGAGGATCCCGGCATGCACCTTGGGGTGGAGGGTCTTGACACGGCCTTCGAGGGTCTCGGGGAACCCGGTGAGCGCTTCGACCTCGGTGACCTCGACTCCGGCTTCGGCGATCCGCGCGGCCGTCGATCCCGTGGAGACGATCTCGACTCCGGCGGCGGCGAGCCCACGGGCGAGCTCCGTCAGTCCGGTCTTGTCGTAGACGCTGATGAGCGCTCTCCTGATCGCGCGGGTTCCTGTCACAGGTCCTCCTTGAGGGCTTGGTGGGTGATCGGCTCAGACGACGACGTCCGCCGCGGCGGGGTATCCCGAGACGTGGCGGCCGTCGATGGTGAGATCGTGGGTGGTGAGGAAGCGGAGCAAGCGGACGACTTCCTCCCGCTCCCGGGTCTTGATGCGCTCGTGGACGCTGTCCTCGGTGTCTCCGTCGAGCACCGGGACCGTGAACTGCGTGATGATCGGGCCCGTATCGACCCCGGAGTCGACGAGGTGGATCGTCCCGCCGGTGACCTTGACGCCGTGGGCGAGCGCGTCGCGGACGCCGTGGGCGCCGGGGAAGGCCGGCAGCAGCGCCGGGTGGGTGTTGATGATCCGCTGGTCGAAGGCGGCGATGAAGTCGGCGCCGAGGATGCGCATGAAGCCGGCGGAGACGACCCAGTCCGGGTCGAGGTCGGCGACCGTGTCGCGCAGCCGCACATTCCATGCATCGCGGTCGGAGAAGTCCCGAGGGCGGACGACGAAGGTGGGGATGTCCGCGGACTCGGCCCGGGCGAGGACACCCGCGGTCGGAGAATCGGAGCCGATCGCGACGATCTCGACGTCGGCGGATCCGGGTCCGGTGAAGGCGTCGATGACGGCCTGGGTGAGGGTACCTGAGCCGGAGGCCAGCAGAACGATGCGCACGAAGGCCATTCTATCCTCGCCGTCACGGGCGCACCGACCCGGACCGTGCCGGCTTCCGCTGGGGCCGGACCGGGCGCCGAGGCGATTGCCAGTCGACTGTGACAAAATGACGGGGTGACGTCACCGAACAGCACCGAAGAGAAGAATGCCCCCACCCCCGAGGAGGAGAGGCAGGCCGCGCCGGCGCGGCACGGACTCATCCTCATCCTCCTCGTCCTGGCCGCGGTGCTGACGTTCACCTATCCGCTGCCCTTCAAACTCGCCGCCGCGGGCTTCGCGATCGCCGCGATCGTCTGGTCGGTCCGCTACATCATCGCCGTGGTCAGAGCGAAGCAGAAGCGCAGCATCTCCCTCGGCGTCCTCGGCGGACTGCTCAGCGTCTACCTCGTCTTCTCCACCCTCTCCTCCGTGGTGCTCTGGCCCGTCCAGTCGAGCTACGAGGAGTGCGTGCGGGATGCGATCACCCAGCAGGCGGAGCTCAAGTGCGCGAGCGACTACGAGGACGGACTGGGCTCCTGGTTCAAGCAGATCACCGGACAGGACCTCGAGCTGCCCGGCTCGAACTGAGCACAGCGCACCTCTGAGCGGCCTCCGGTGCCGCAGTTCCGACCCCACCAGTCCGACCACCACCCGGGGTGCCGGCGATCAGCTGCGCTCGCTTCCCGCGAGAGCCTCGTCGTCCTCGCGGTCGAACTCCATGTGCGAGAGCATGGTCAGCCCGCAGCCGATGCTCAGACCCAGACCGACCCATCCGGTGACCGCGAGCGCGGAGACGAGGGGTGAGGGACCGAAGGCGGCGAGCCCGATGGGACCGATCGCACCGAAGGAGAAGAGCGCAGCGGTCTCACCGACGATGAGGACGAGCCCGGACGCGACGGCCACACTCATCCATCCGGCGGCATGGACCCGGCGGGCATGCGCGCGGCCGATGACGACGCAGCCGATCCCGAGGAGGACGAGGAGGACCGGTGCGGCCTTCGCCCACACCGGGTATCCCCCGACGAGGAGTTCGAGCACGGGAACGTCGGGCACAGGTCCCGAGGCCGTGAGGAACGCCGAAGAGACGCCGTCGCCGATGCCCACCCCTGTGCCGGCGATCCACGACAGCGCGCTGAAGAGCGCTCCCGGAGCGAAGAGCACCTGGACCACGACGAGGCCGATGCCGGCCGACAGCGGGGAGCTGTAGGCCTCCATCGCCTCGGCGAGGTCGGCCCACCGCAGTCCGAGCCCGACGGCGATGACGACGACGGCGAGTCCGAGGGCGCCGAAGAGCACGCGCCTGCCCAGGGCGGTCGCGGCACTCCAGACCTCCTCGTCGAGTCCACTCAGCCACGGGAGGTCGACGACGCCGCGGACCCGGACATAGCCGAAGGCGAAGGCCGTCGCGAGCAGGGCGAGCAGCCGGAGGACGCCGAGCGGATCGAGAGTCGCCTCCCCGACGAGGACGGCGAGCACGACGAGCGGCCCCGCGTAGACGAGGGCGAAGCCCGAGAGCGCCATGGCGCACGTCGCCCACCACGGAGTCTCCTCCGCCTCATCGCCGGGCTGAGGATCGGCATCGGAGAGCACAGTGATGAGTCGGGCCGCCCCCGAGGCGAGGAGGGCCCACACTCCGAGGGTGACGAGGCTCGGGGGCAGTGAGAAGTCGAAGCCCATCGTCGACATGCTCAGACCGTGGACGACGGCCCAGAGGGCGAAGGCCCACTCGGGGATGATCGAGTAGTCGAGCTGGGCGCCGAGGCCGACGAGCCAGAAGACCGTCGCGACGACGAACGCCGAGGGCACGACGATGAGGCCGAGGCGGAAGGCTTCGACCATGCCCAGGAGGACGGGATGGCGCGTGGAGCTCTGAGGTGGAGAAGTGTGCATCGGTACCATTTTCGCCGACGGCAAGCGCACATTGCGGTATTGACCACGCGATTCCCACGTCCGGGACGTACAATTGCGCCAGAACGCGCGTGTCGGAAGTTAAGGAAGCAGACTGCGATGAGCAACGGGAACGACGAACAGAATGTTCCGCCCCCACCGAACGATCCTCCCCACCGGAACACGGACGCGTCGACCGGCGAGGGCAGTACGGGCGTGACGGGTTCGGGAAGCGGTCCGAACCGAGCGTCCGCAGGTGAGGAGACGGTCGCGATGCCGAGCCCGTTCTCCTCGGACCGTGATGCGCGGGAACCCGCGGCGGATCGTGATGCGCAGAACACCGCGGCGAAGGAAGCCGACGAGACGTCGTTCGGCTCCGACGCTCCCCCGTTCGGGGCCGCTGACCAGGGCAGAGGTCCCGGATCGCAGCAGACTTCGGACGGCGCTGCGACCACTCCCCAGCCGCGCGTCGAAAGCGGCGCTCCGTCGGGCCCGGGCGCCGGAGGCCCGCAGGGGCAGGGCCCCGGTGCCGACAACGGCTCGCAGTGGTCGGGATCGCGCAATGAGCAGGGTCCTCAGTCGGCACCGCATTTCGGCGGGTCCCCATCGCAGCCCGGCGCACCCCAGTACGGCGGACCCGACCAAGGTGGATCGCAGCCCGGCGGCCCGCAGTACGGCGCACCCGGCCCCCAGTTCGGCGGTCCGGGGCAGAACGGTCCTCAGCAGGGCGGCCCTCAGCAGGGCGGCCCCGGCGGTTATTCGAACGAACAGGGCACGAGCCGCTACCCCGCCGTACCGGAGCAGAACGGCGGGTACCGGAACCCGGCGGGTCCGTACCAGAACCAGTCCGACCCCTACCAGAGCGGACCGCAGCAGACCGGTTCGGGGCAGCGGACGGGTTCGGGACCCGGGTCGTCCCAGGCCCTCCCGCAGCCGGCACCGGCCCCCGGTTTCGCCGGTTCGACCGCAGCGACGACCCGGGCAGAGTCCCGGGCACCGAAGAAGAAGGGGAAGCTGCCGCTCTTCATCGCCCTCGGTGCCGTCGTCCTCGTCCTCGTGCTCGTCCTCGTCGGTGTTCTCGTCGTCAACTCGGTGAACAAGAACAACTACGGACCGGACTCGGTTGCCGAGGACTACGTCGCGGCGCTGAACAAGGGTGACTTCGCCGCTGCGGAGAAGATCGCCCCGTCCCCGCGTCCTGAGGGCACGAACCTCGACCTGCTGTCGACGAACTTCACCGAGTCGTCGCCGGCGAAGATCAAGAACGCGAAGGTCGAATCCTCGAACGTCGACGGTGACAACGGCAAAGTCACCGTCAGCTACACGCTCGACGGAGCGAACTACAACGTCGATCTCACCGCGAAGAAGGACGGCAAGCAGAACCTCTTCTTCGACAAGTGGGCGCTGACCGGGCCCGCGCTCCACGTCATCTCCCTCGACGTCCCCGCCGCTGACGGACTGACGATCAACGGCACCGACTACAAGGCGCAGGCGGGCACGACGGCCTTCGCCGTCTACCCGGGCAAGTACGAGTTCGCGATCCCTGCGAGCAAGTGGGTCTCCGAGGCCTCGGACACCGCTGCGGCGAACTTCCCGCAGGCCTATGCCCCGGGTGATCAGCCGAGCGGCGAGCAGGTTTCACCGCTCACGCTCAACCTCGATCTCGCCCCGACCCCGGACTTCGAGAAGGAGGTCCAGAAGCAGGTCGATGCCGAGCTCGAGAAGTGCTTCGACAACAAGGACATCAAGCCCAAGTGCAAGTTCATCAAGTTCGATCCCACGCAGATCCCGGTCGGCGGCACGGACAAGAAGCTCGATGAGCTCGCGAAGAAGAACACCGCGAAGTGGAACATCAAGGAGATGCCCGACGTCAAGGCCTCCTTCGGGGTCGGTGACACCAACACGGGGTCGTTCTTCACCGAGAAGAACGGCAGCTTCGACTTCAGCGTCGACGGAAAGCAGCGCGGCTCCTCGTACTTCTCGAACGGGAATCCGCTGTCGGTGTCGGGAAGTGTGACGATCGAGGGCGACAAGCTCTCCGTCGAGTTCTTCGACTTCTGACGCTCTCCCTCCGACGGTGATCGCCGGGACTCCTGTCGGAGTCCCGGCGATTCTCGTCTCGCTCAGGCTCCGTCGAGGACTGCGCGCCGCGGCAGGGGGACGGCGGCGGCGGCTTCGAACCACCGGCCAGCGGCGATGACGAGGTCGTCGGCGAAGCGGCGCCCGGAGATCTGCACGCCGATCGTCCGCCCGTCGCCGGTGAATCCCGCGAGCACGGTCGCCGCCGGCTGCTCCGACATGTTGTAGGGCATCGTGAACCCGATGTGCCCCATGGGCGCGGTGGCATCGGGGTAGGGCATCGGCTGTTCGGCTGCGAACGCCGCGTCCGGGGCCACCGGGGAGAGGACGAGGTCGAGGTCGCCCGTCGCAGCGACGGTGCGCCGTCGGATCTCCTGCACGCTGTGGTAGCACTCCATGAGGCGCGAACCCGTGACGTCGGCCCCGCCCTGGGCCCACTCCCGGATGTAGGGCAGGATGAGCTGCTGTTCGGCGAACGGGAGCGCCCGGAGGTCGTTCCACGACCGGACCCGCCAGAACAGGTCCATGTCGGCGAGCAGACCGTCGTCGATGAAGGGGGCGACGGGCACGATCTCGGCTCCGGCGGTGCGGAATGCCGCGGCCGCCTCGGCGATCGCGTCGGTCGTCTCCGACGTCGCAGGGACCCCGCACCCGGCGTCGAGGTGGAGGCCGATGCGCAGGCCCGCAGGATCGAACGGCGACGATGACGCATCGGCACCATCGGCGGCGCCGGCGGGAAGCCGCGTCCAGTCACGGTCGTCGGGGGCGGAGATGACGGTCATCGCCGCGGCGACGTCGGCCATGGTGCGCGCCATCGGGCCCGCGCAGCGTCCCATGTAGGGGGCGTCGAGCGGGACCCGTCCGAAACTCGGCTTGAGGCCGGCGAGGCCGAGCCAGGTGCACGGCAGGCGGATCGATCCTCCGATGTCGGAGCCGATGTGGATGGGCCCGTAGCCGGCCGCGGCCGCGGCACCGGCACCGGCGCTCGATCCGCCCGTCGTCAGGCTCGGGTCGAGCGGGGACCGGGTGATGCCGTGGAGCGAGGAGACCCCCGAGGAGAGCATGCCCCAATCGGGCATCGTCGTCGATCCGACGATGACGGCCCCGGCCTCGGTGAGCCTCTCGGTGATCGGCGCATCGTGGTCGGCGAGTGGCACGTCGAGCCACGCATGGCCCGACGGCATCGGCACTCCCCTGCGCGCGATGTTCTCCTTGATCGTCACCGGCACCCCGTCGAGGGGTCCGAGTGGAGCCCCGGCCGCGAAGCGGCGGGCGCTCGCTTCGGCGGCCTCACGGGAGCGCTCGTCGTCACGGTGGTGGAGGGCGTTGATGACGGGTTCGCATGCGTCCATCCGCGACTGCACGCTCGCGAGCACCTCGAGCGGGGAGAACTCCCCCTCGGCGTATCCCGCGGCCATCTGCGCTGCGGTCAGATCGGACAGAGCCGTCATCGTCCTCTTCTCCTTCGTCGTGGGTCTCGGGTCGGCGTCTCGGCTCAGCCGGTGAGCGCGGCGGCCAGGGTCGGGGTCGCGGCGATGAGGCTCGCCGTGTACTCCTCTCGGGGTGCGGTGTAGACCTGCTCGGTCGTCCCCGCCTCGACGATGCATCCGTCCTTCATGACGATGACATCGGAGCACAGATGCCTGACCACGCCGAGGTCGTGGGAGACGAAGAGCAGGGTGAGGGCGTAGTCGTCGACGAGGTCGGTGAGGAGGTTGAGCACCTGCGCCCGGACGGAGACGTCGAGGGCGGAGACGGGCTCGTCGGCGACGAGGATCTGGGGCCGGGTGACCAGTGCCCGCGCGATCGAGATCCGCTGCCGCTGTCCGCCGGAGAACTGGTGGGGGTAGCGCCGCATCGCTGCGGTGTCGAGGTCGACTGCGGCGAGCATCGCCTCGACCTCGGCGAGGCGCTCGTCGCGTCCGATGCCCTTGGCGATGAGCGGTTCGGCGACGATGTCCTCGACCCGCATCCGCGGGTCGAGGGAGGCGAAGGGATCCTGGAAGACGATCTGGAGGTCCTCGCGCAGACGGCGCAGCGCCGAGGCGGACGCCGACTCGACGGCGATGTCGCCGACGCGGACATGGCCGCTCGTCGGTCGGTCGAGACCGGAGAGGATGTTGAGCAGCGTCGACTTCCCCGACCCCGATTCGCCGACGATCCCGAGCCGCTGGCCCCGTGCCACCGTGAAGCCGACCCCGTCGAGTGCGCGCACCGGAGCCCGCCGCCGCAGCAGTCCCCCGGATCGGTAGAGCTTCGAGACGTCGGCGACCTCGATGAGAGGCGATGCATCCCGTCCGCGCGGCGAAGGGCCGTGGCCCGGCGGGTCCGCAAGGCCCTCCTCTGCCGCCGAGGCGGTCGTCGCCTTCCCGGCCGGCGTCCCCGATGGGTCTTCGCCCGGCCCCGTGTAGTCGAGTGCCGTGCGCAGGGTGAAGAGGTGCCCGTCGGCGTCGGTGGCGTCGAGATCGGAGGAGGCGAGCAGGCCCCGGGTGTAGGGGTGCTGCGGGTCGGTGAAGATCTCTTCGACCGTGCCGGTCTCGACGATGCGGCCCTGGTACATGACGATGACCCGGTCGCACAGTCCCGCGACGACGGCGAGGTCGTGGGTGATGAAGAGCAGCCCCGCCCCGACGGCGTCGACCCTTTCGGCGATGAGGTCGAGCATCTGCTTCTGCACCGTGACGTCGAGGGCGGTCGTCGGTTCGTCGCAGATGAGCAGCCGCGGGGCGTTGGCGAGGGCGATCGCGAGCATGACCCGCTGCCGTTGCCCTCCGGAGAGCTGGTGCGGGTAGGCCAGGCGGGCGCTCTCGGGAGCGGGCATCCGCACGTCGCGGAGGAGTTCGAGCACCCGTCCGGGGACCTGCGCGCGGGGGACGCCGCCGTGGAGGCGCAGCGCCTCGGCGATCTGGTCGCCGACCCGCATGAGCGGGTTGAGCGCGCTCATCGGCTCCTGGAAGACCATCGACACGAGATCCGCGCGCATGCGGGCCAGCCGCTTCTCGCTCGCGGTGAGGACGTCGCCGTCGAAGCCGGCGAGGCGGATCGTCCCCGTCGCGTGGAGTTCGTCGGGAAGCAGTCCCATGATCGAGGCCGCGGTCAGGGACTTCCCCGACCCCGATTCGCCGATGAGCCCGACCCGCTCCCCCGGGACCAGCCGGAGAGAGACGGAGTCGAGGACCGGTTCCCCGCTTCCGGCCGGGGTGATCGTGAGGTCGGTGACGTCGACGAGGGTCTCGGTCATCTCAGCGCACCTCCATCTTCGGGTCGAAGCGGTCGCGGAGTCCGTCGCCGAGGAGGTTGAAGCCGAGGACGGCCACCGCGATGGCCAGGCCCGGCCACAGCGCGAGTTCGGGACGGGTGGCGAGGAACTGCTGGGACTCCTGGAGCATCCGCCCCCACGAGGGCACCGGCGCCTGGGTGCCGAGGCCGAGGAAGGAGAGCCCCGCCTCGGCGAGGACGGAGATCGCGAACGTCACCGACGCCTGGACGATGACCATGCCGGCGATGTTCGGCAGGACGTGGACGACGGCGATCGCGGCGGTGCCCCGGTTCGCGGCGCGGGCGGCCCGGACGTACTCGGAGCCGAGCACCTGCATCGTCCCCGACCGGGCGACACGGGCGAACCCGGGGATGGAGGCGATGCCGACGGCGACCATCGCCGGGCCCGTCCCCGGCTGGTAGACGGCGGCGAAGATGATGGCGAGCAGAAGGGCAGGGAAGGCGAGGAGGATGTCGTTGGCGCGCATGATCAGGGCGCCCAGCCACTGACCCCACGGGTACTGGGCGAAGACCGCGGCGAGGATCCCGATCGGGGTGCCGATGAGCAGGGCGATGCCGACGGCGACGACGCCGACCATGAGTGTGATCCGTGCGCCGTACATGATCCACGTAAGGGTGTCCCGGCCGAAGCGGTCGGTGCCGAGGGGATGGGCAGGGCTGCCCGCCTGCAGCCGGGCTGCCGGGTCGACGGCAGCGGGATCGTAGGGTGTCCAGACGAAGGAGACGAGGGCGAGGAGGACGACGAGGGCGACGAGGACAGCACCGATGATCATCGGCGCTCCGACACGTCTGCGCGGACGCCGTCCCCGGCCGCGGGCACCGACGACATGCTCGGCGGCCGGGAGGCCGTCGGCGTGGACGCGGTCGCGTGGGTTCGTCGCGCTCATGCGGCAGCCCTCAGTCGCGGATCGACGACCGGGTAGAGGAGGTCGACGACGAAGTTGATGAGGAGCACGAGCACGATGAGGACCATGACGATGCCCTGGACGGTGACGAGGTCGCGGTTGGATACGGCTCGCACGAGCTCGGAGCCGATGCCGGGGAGGACGAAGATCTGTTCGATGACGACGGCGCCGACGAGCAGGGTCGCGAGCTGGACCCCGGCGACGGTGATAACCGGGATCGCCGCATTGCGCAGTCCGTGCCGGAACAGCGCCCGGGTCCGGGTCAGCCCCTTCGCCCGGGCGGTGCGGATGTAGTCCTCGCGCATGACGTCGAGGACGGCGGAGCGGACGTAGCGGGTGAGGATCGCCGCCTGGACGAGGGCGAGGGAGACGACGGGGAGGACGAGGCGGGCGAGGAAGCCGCCGACGCCTTCGATCGGCGCCATCCACCCCTGGGAGGGGAACCACCCGAGGGTGAGGGAGAAGACCATGACGAGGAGGATCGCGGCGAGGAAGCTGGGGATCGCGATCCCGATCTGGCTGAGCGCCGAGATCGTCGCCCCCACCCAGCTGCGCTGCTCGAGGGCGGCGAAGGTGCCCAGCGGCACGGCGATGAGCACGGCGACGATGATCGCCGCGACGACGAGGATCGCGGTGACTTGGACGCTGTCGACGATGACCGGGGTGATCGGGGCGCCGGTGACGTAGGACGTTCCGAAGTCCCCGCGGACCATCCCGCCGAGCCAGTCGAGGTAGCGCACGAGCGCCGGCTCATCGAGGCCATAGCGGGACTCGAGCTCCGCCACCGCCTCAGCGGTGGCGTTCGTCCCCAGGGCCACCTGCGCCGCATTGCCCGGCAGGACGCTCATGAGGGCGAACACCGCCACCGAGGCGACGAGGAGGGAGAGGAGGAACTGGACGAGCCGACCGAGGACGTAGGCGATCATGGTCGGGACAGGTCAGTTCCAGCTGAGGTCGGCGATGCGGAAGGCATCCGAGACGCGGTTGACGGGGATGCCTGCGACATCGGCCTTGGCGACGACGAGGTTGGGGAAGAGGAAGAGGAAGTCGGCGGCCGCGTCCTCGGTGATCGTGCGCGCGATGTCCTTCATCCCGGAGATGTACTCCTCCTCGGTGCCCGTGTCGGCCTTCTCCGCGAGCTCCCTGATCTTCGCATCGTCGTAGCCGGTGTAGTAGTCGGAGGAGAAGACGGTGAGGATGTCGCGGGGTTCGGCGTGGTTGATCACCGACATGTCGTACTCGTGCTTCGTGAAGGTCTTGTCCAACCACACTGCGGGGAACTCCTGCGTCTCGATCTTCGCGGTGAGACCGACCTCGCTCAGCTGCGAGGACACGATCTCGGAGATCGCCTTCGCGTACGGCAGGTTGGGCACGGTGAAGGTGAACTCCTCGCCGGTGAGCCCGGCGTCGTCGATGAGCTGCTTCGCCTTCTTGGGGTCGTAGGGCCACACCCCGGTGAGATCCTCGTAGTAGGGGTCGGTCGGCGGGACCATCGATCCGATGAGCTCTCCGTATCCGGCCCATGCGGTGTCGAGCACGGCTTTGCGGTCGATCGCATACATCACCGCTTCACGGGCGCGCTTGTCCTTGAAGATCCCGTCGGCGTTGTTCATCGTCAGCACGACCTCGCCGTTCGTCGTGCCCGAGATGATCTGGTAGTCCGCGCTCTGGAAGTCCCCGGCGAGTTCCGGGGCCTGGAGGTTGGAGACGACGTCGATCTCGCCGGACTTCAGGGCGTTCGCGGCGGAGACGGCGTCCGTGAAGTACTTGAACTCGACGTTCTTCACCGCCGGCGCCTCGCCCCAGTAGTCGTCGCGCGCGACGAAGTCGATCGACTGCCCGCGCGTGAACTTCTCGATCGCGTACGGTCCCGTGCCGATCGCCTCGTTTGCGAGGTCCTCGGTGCCCTCGGTGTCGAAGACGGCCCCGATGAGTGTCGTGAGGTTGAACAGCCACTGGTTCGACGGTGTGGCCAGCGTGATCTCGACCGTGGAGTCGTCGGGAGTGGCGATCGAGTCGACGACGTCCATCTTCGCCCCGAGCGCATTCGTCCACTCGTTCTTCGCTCGCTCGTAGGAGAACTTGACGTCCTCGCTGGTGAGGTCTGCTCCGTTGGAGAACTTCACTCCCTCGCGGAGGGTGAAGGTGTACGTCTTCCGATCCTCGGACACCGTCCAGTCCTCGGCGAGCGCCGGTTGGATCTCACCGGATTCGTCGAGGCGGACGAGGGACTCGTAGACGTTCTCCATGAGGGCCTCGGGGATCGCGACCCCCGAGGTCGAGGTGAAGTCGAGGTTGACCGGTTCGGCGGTGAAGGCGATCGCCATCGAATCGCGCTGCTCGTCCGATCCGGGATCGGAGGCGCCCGCCGAGCACGCGGAGAGGACGAGGGTGAGGGCAGCGGCGGCTGCGACCCAGAGGGCGGTGCGCGGAGACTTCATGGTTCACCTCGTAGTTCGGGACGCCGATCGGCTCGCTCAGTCTAACCGACACGGCAGGGCGCGAATGTGTCCCGTGTCACATCCCGGGCCGCTCACCGTGAACGGGGCCCGGTCCTCGGGGCGGATGCCGGGTCAGCGGCCTGCGGTCGCCGAGGCGGGTGGCGGTCTCAGAGTCCCGTCTGCTCGGCGAGGATGCCGGCGAGGCCGTCGAAGGCGATGCGCCGATGCGAGCGCGCGTTCTTCTCCTCCGGGGTCATCTCGGCCGCGCTCTTCTCCGAGCCCTCGGGGATGAAGATGGGATCGTAGCCGAAGCCGCCGTCCCCACGCGGTGCGGTGGCGAGGCGGCCGGGCATCGCACCCTCGGCGACGAACTCGCGCCCGTCAGGGGTGACGGCCGCGGCGGCGCAGCGGAACTGCGCTCCCCGGTGTGCGGCGTCGATGTCGCGCAGCTGGGACAGCAGCAGCTCGAGGTTCGCCTGGTCGTCGCCGTGGCGTCCTGCCCATCGGGCGGAGAAGATCCCCGGCGCCCCGCCGAGGACGTCGACGGCGATCCCGGAGTCGTCGGCGATCGCGGTCAGCCCGGTGGCCGCCGCGGCGGCATGGGCCTTGATGAGCGCGTTCTCGGCGAACGTCACCCCGGTCTCCGGGATGTCCCCGAGCCCCGCCTCGGCGGCGGTGCGGACCTCCGTGCCCTCACCGAGGACAGGGAGGAGGATCGCGAGGAGCTCGCGCTTCTTCTTCTCGTTGTGGGTGGCGAGGACGAAGGTCGTCATCGTCCCAGCGCCTCGCGCTGAAGCTCGGTGAGGTCGGCGCAGCCCTTCGCGGCGAGGTCGAGCAGCGAGGAGAGCTCGTCGCGGTCGAACGGCGCACCTTCGGCAGTGCCCTGGACCTCGACGAACTTCCCGGAGCCGGTCATGACGACGTTCATGTCGGTCTCGGCGGTCGAGTCCTCGACGTAGGGCAGGTCGAGGAGGGGCTGACCGTCGACGATGCCGACGCTGATCGCAGCGACCGAATCGGTCAGCGGCTGGTGGGCGGCGGGAATGAGTCCGGACGAGCGGCCCTTGTCGATCGCGTCGGCCATGGCGACGTAGGCACCGGTGATCGAGGCGGTGCGGGTCCCGCCGTCGGCCTGGAGGACGTCGCAGTCGAGGACGAGGGTGTTCTCCCCGAGCTTCGTCATGTCGATGACCGCTCGCAGGCTGCGCCCGATGAGGCGGGAGATCTCATGGGTGCGCCCGCCGAGCTTGCCCTTGACGGACTCACGGGTGCTCCGGGAGTCGGTGGCGCGCGGGAGCATCGCGTACTCGGCGGTCACCCATCCGCGGCCCTGCCCCTTGAGCCACCGGGGGACGCCTTCGGTCAGGGACGCCGCGCAGAGCACGCGCGTGTTGCCGAACTCGATGAGGGCCGAGCCCTCGGCGGTGGTGATCCAGTTCCGGGTGATCTTCACCTCGCGGAGCTCATCGGCTCCTCGTCCGTCTGCGCGCGCCATGGTCCTCTTTCCTGTCTCGGTCTCGGTTGCGGTGGGGCTCACACGCTCCACCAGGCTTCGGGTTTCGCGAGTTCGATGGGGCCGCGGTACTCCCCCGCGGCCTCTCCGCGCACGATCGTGCAGTCCGTCCACACGGGGATGTGCGTGAGCACGAGGGAGCGGACGTCGGCGTCGGTGGCCACACGGCCCGCGCGCTTGCCGGTGAGGTGGACTCCGCGGGCGGAGTCCCTGCCCTCCTGGAACGCGGCCTCGCAGAGGAAGAGGTCGGCCCCGCGGGCGGCTTCGACGAGGTTGGCGCACTCGTCGGTGTCAGCCGAGTAGGCGATGACGGATCCGGTCGCGTCCGTGATCCGCACGGCGTAGGTCTCGACGGGATGGTCGACGAGGAAGGTCTCGATGGTCAGCGACCCGATCTGCCAGACCGATCGGTCGTCGAGGTCGATGAACTCGAACGCGCGGGAGAAGTCGGTGTCTTCGCAGCCGTCGGCGGACGGGGCCTTTCCGGGATCCGTGTGATAGGCGCGGGTGAGTCGCTCCTCTGCTCCGGCCGGGGCGTAGACGGCGGTGCGGGTGCGGATCGTGCCGGTGTCCGTGACGTCCCCGGAGAAGAAGCGCGGGTCGTAGCTGTGGCGGACGTAGAACCCGAGCATGTCCATGCAGTGGTCGGGGTGGAGGTGGCTGAGCACGACAGCGGTGATCGAGTCGAGGTCGACTGCTCGCTGCAGAGGGCTGAGCGCTCCGGAGCCCAAGTCGAGGACGATGCGGGTCGGCTTCTCCTCCTCGGTCTCGACGAGGTAGCAGCTGGCGGAGGAACCGGGGCCGGGGAAGGAGCCGGCGGTGCCGAGGGCGGTGAGTTTCATTCGTCGTCATCCCCTTGCATCTGCGCGAGCAAGGTCATCGTCAGTCGGTCCTGAATCCAGGTCAGGAAGTCGTACAGGGTCAGGGTGAGCTCTTCGGACTCGTCGAGCTGGTCGCGGTGGGCGTACTTCTCCTCCTGCGCCTCCTCGGTGTCGATGCCGAGGCGGACGGCGAGGACGAGCCGAAGGTCGTTGAGGCCCTTCATCCACGCGAGCACCTCGTCATGGCTGAGCGTGATCGCCGCTCCTCGCCTCAGTCCGGCGACGATGATGCGGACGTTGTGCGCCTTCGCCTGGGCGAGGTCGAACTCGGTGAGCCGCCGGAACTCCTGCGAGCGTTCGTCGTCGAGGGGGTCGACATCGGGGAAGAGCCGCAGCAGCGCCGGATCGTCGGGGCGAGGGCGCTCGACGAGGCCGAGCCTGGCTTCCCAGTTCTCCGAATCGGGACGACCGTCCTCCCCCTCATCCTCGGCGAGGAGGGCGGCGAGGTCGGTGAAGACCGTGAGCATGAGTGAGCGTTCGTTGTCCTCGAGTCTGAGGACGACGTCGTCCCCACGAGCGTCGATGGCTGCCATGCCTCAGTCTGATCCTGATTCCGGTTGGCACGCGGCCCACAGTCCGTATTCGTGCATCGCCTGGGTGTCGCGCTCCATCTCCTCGCGTCCTCCGGTGGCGACGACGGAGCGGCCCTTCTCGTGGACTTCGAGCATGAGCCGGTGAGCCTTCTCCGCGGAGTACCCGAAGTAGGACTGGAAGACGTAGCTGACATAGCTCATGAGATTGACCGGGTCGTTGAAGACGACGGTCCTCCACGGCCTGGCCGGATCCACGGCGGTGCGGACGCCGACGTCCGGCTCCAGAACAGGGGTCGTTGGATTGCTCACGTTTCCACAATACGGCAGATCCGTGATGCTGTCGTGACGTAAGATCACGCCTATGAGTGATCTCACACGCACCGATTCCACTGCGTTCTTCACCGATCAGTACGAGCTGACGATGGTGCAGGCCGCCTTGAGATCGGGCGCTGCTCACCGGCCCAGCCTCTTCGAGGTCTTCGGTCGCAGCCTTCCCGCCGGACGCCGTTACGGCGTCGTCGCAGGTACGGGACGCATCCTCGAGATGCTCGAGGACTTCCGCTTCGACGAGGAGGAGCTTGCGTTCCTCAGCCGTGAGCGCATCGTCGATGCCGCGACGATCGACTGGCTGGCGGACTACCGCTTCTCGGGAACGATCCGGGGCTACGCCGAGGGCGAGATCTACTTCCCGGGCTCCCCGCTGCTCACCATCGAGTCGAGCTTCGCCGAGGGTGTCATCCTCGAGACGCTCATCCTCTCCGCCCTCAACTACGACTGCGCGGTCGCCTCGGCGGCGTCCCGGATGGCGCAGGCCGCCGGCGACCGACCGGTGGCGGAGATGGGCGGTCGTCGCACGAACGAGCATGCGGCAGTGGCGGCGGCCAGGGCCGCGGTCATCGGCGGCTTCTCCTCGACGTCGAACCTCGCTGCGGGACTGCGGTACGGGCTGCCGACGATCGGGACCTCGGCGCATTCGTTCACCCTCCTCCACGACTCGGAGCGCGAAGCCTTCGCGGCGCAGCTCGAGTCGCTCGGCACCGATACGACCCTCCTGCTCGACACCTACGACGTCGAGGAGGCGCTCAAGACGGCGATCGAACTCGCCGGCCCCCGCCTCGGCGGGGTGCGCATCGACTCGGGCGACCTCATCGAACAGGCGAGCGAGGTCAGGGCGGGCCTCGACCGCCTCGGCGCGAAGGACACGACGATCACGGTCACCAGCGACCTCGACGAGTACGCGATCGCAGCGCTCGCCGCCTCCCCTGTCGACGCCTACGGCGTCGGCACTCGCGTCGTCACCGGCTCGGGCGCGCCGGCGGCGGGGCTCGTCTACAAGCTCGTCGCGCGCGCCGACGAATCGGGGACGTGGACGGCGGTGGCGAAGAACTCGACGGGCAAGCCCTCCCGGGGCGGGCACAAGGAGGCCAGGCGACTCATCGACGGTGCGATCGCCGTCGAAGAGGCCGTCGGCATCCCCGACCTGCCCGATGACCTCGACGACGGACGGCACCTGTCGGTCGACCTCGTCGTGGGCGGGGAGATCGACCGGTCGTTCACGGGGGCGGGCGGAGTGAAGAAGGCGTGTGCCCGCCATGACGAGTCCCTGGCGGAGCTGCCGCGGTCGGCCAGGCGCCTCCAGGACGGGGAGCCGGTGATCCCGACGGTGTTCTACTCGGGCTGACTCACTTCCGGCCGGCTCACTTCTGGCCGACGAACCAGCCCTGGAGCTTCTTGATCCGCGCCTGGATCTGCTCACGGGTGGCCTGGGCCACCGCAGGTCCTCCGCACGCCTTGCGGAGTTCGACGTGGACGGTCTTGTGCGGGGTGCCGGTGCGCCGTGACCAGGCGCCGACGAGGCTCTGGAGCTGGTTGCGCTCCTCCTTCATCGCCCGGTGCTCGAGTTCGCTCGTGTGGACCTCGGCGGCAGGAGGCGGTGCGGCGGCGGTCTTGCGCTGGGCCTGCTTGGCCTGCTGGGTGCGCAGGAGTTCGTGGACCTGTTCGGGTTCGAGGAGGCCGGGGATGCCGATGAAGTCGAGTTCGTCCTCGGAGCCGATCGCTCCACCGGTGCCGAACTCGCCGCCGTCGTAGAGCACCCGGTCGAACAGCGCCTCGGCACCGAGGGCTTCGAAGGAGCCGAGCTGGTCGGAGGCGCCCTCGCTGCGGTTGGCCTGCTCGAGGGCCTGATCGTCGAAGACGACGACATCGTTCTCATCCTCGTTGCGCGGCCGGTCGAGGGCGTGGTCGCGTTCGACCTCCATCGAGTTCGCGAGCGCCAGGAGGATCGGCACCGAGGGAAGGAACACGGAAGCGGTCTCTCCGCGTTTGCGGGCGCGGACGAAGCGTCCGATGGCCTGGGCGAAGAAGAGGGGCGTCGAGGAGGAGGTCGCGTAGACGCCGACGCACAGACGGGGGACGTCGACGCCCTCGGAGACCATGCGCACGGCCACCATCCAGCGGTCGGTCGAGTTCTGGAACTCCTCGATGCGCGCCGAGGCCCCGGCTTCGTCGGAGAGGACGACGGTGGGCTTCTCCCCGGTGAGCTCGCGCAGCACCTTCGCGTAGGCGCGAGCGGCATCCTGGTCAGTGGCGATGACGAGACCACCGGCGTCGGGGACCGTGCGCCGGACCTCGGTCAGACGCATGTCCGCGGCTTTGAGCACGGCGGGGATCCAGTCGCCGGCCGGGTCGAGGGCGGTGCGCCAGGCCTGGGAGTTGATGTCCTTCGTCGTCTCCTCGCCGAGGACGTGGGACATCTCGTCGCCGGCCTTCGTCCGCCACGACATGGCCCCGGCGTAGGCGAGGAAGAGGACGGGTCGGACGACGGAGTCCTTGAGTGCCCGGCCGTAGCCGTAGGAGTAGTCCGCGACCGAAGTCCGGATGCCCTCGGCGTCGGGGGCGTAGGTGACGAACGGGATCGGCGAGGTGTCGGAGCGGAACGGGGTGCCCGTCAGCGACAGGCGGCGCACGGCCGGACCGAAGGCCTCGCGGACCGCGTCACCCCAGGACAGGGCGTCACCGGCGTGGTGGACCTCGTCGAGGATGACGAGCGTGCGCCCGGCTGCGGTGCGGTTGTGGTGGAGGACCGGCTTCGCGGCGACCTGGGCGTAAGTGAGGGCGACACCGTGGAATCCGGGGGCGTGCTTGCCCTGGGAGTTCTTGAAGTGCGGGTCGAGTTTGATTCCCACGCGCGCAGCGGAGTCCGCCCACTGGACTTTGAGGTGCTCGGTGGGGGCAACGACCGTGACGCGGTTGACGACGCGCTGGGCGAGGAGCTCAGCGGCCAGGCGCAGGGCGAAGGTCGTCTTGCCCGCACCGGGGGTCGCGACGGCCAGGAAGTCCTTCGGCTGGTCCCGGAAGTAGAGTTCGAGGGCCTCGGCCTGCCACGCGCGCAGTTTGCCGGCCGTTCCCCAAGCGGCGCGCTCGGGGAAGGCCGGTGAGAGCTGTTCGGCGGCGGAGGTCCCTGGGAGACGTTCCGCGGCCATCTACTCCTTGGGTCCTTCAGGCATCGATTCGAAGATCTCCTTGCACTTCGGGCAGACAGGGAAGCGCTCGGGATCCCTCGTGGGGACCCACACCTTTCCGCACAGGGCGATGAGCGGCGTCCCGGTGACCATGGATTCCATGATCTTGTCCTTGGGAGCGTAGTGGCTGAACCGCTCGTGGTCGCCCGGTTCGACGAGCTGCTCTGTCTGCTCACGCTCGATCGTGGCTGAACCGCCTGAAGATGGATAGGTCATGGCTCCATTGTAGTTCCCTAGAATGAGAACCATGGATCGGTCCCACGAGTATTCGCTCACAGAGCGCTATCGCGAGCTCAGCGACGACATCGCCGCGGCCGTCGCCGTGGTCTCGGCCAAGCGAGGCGGTGCCGCGCACGCGATCACCGTCGACTCGTTCCTCGACGTCTCCTACGATCCGCCCACGATGGCGGTGAGCGTCTACTCAGGCTCGAGGATGATGGAGACCTTGGAGATGACCGATCACTTCGCGATCTCCGTCCTCAGCGCCGAGCAGCGCGACATCTCGGAACGTCTCGGCGCTTCGGGGCAGCCGCTCTACGGGGCGCTGTCCGGCATCGACACCTTTCCGGGTCCGCGGTCGGGTCAGCCGATCCTCAGTCGTTCCGTCGCGTGGTTCGAGCTGCGGATGACGGAGATCGTCCAGGTCGCCACGCACAGTCTCGTCGTCGGCGAGGTGGTGGCCTTGGGGGCCGGGCCAGGAAGCGGTCAGCTGCAGCCGCTCCTGCGGTGGCGCAAGGCCTACGGCACGATCGGCCGTCGCTGAGGACCATCACCGGGAAGGCAGCTGGCCACCGGCCTGTGGGTGGGTCACCGCGGCGGGCCACCGTCCTGAGCGTGAGTAACCGCGCCGGGCTTCCGAGCCCCTAGACTTCCGGTATGGACCTCGCTGAGATCTGGCCGCCCTTCGGCCTCCGCATCACGACCGGAGACATGGAGCTCACACCGACGCGGGAGGCGGATCTTCCGGAGCTCGCCGAGATCGCCCGCGGCGGCGTCCGCCGAGACGGTGTGCGGGCGTTCCTCGTCGATTGGGACTCCGGCACCGACGAGGAGATCGGCCGGTCGATCGCTCAGTATCAGTGGGGGACGCGCGCGAACTACTCCCCCGGTGACTGGACCATCGAGTTCACCGTCCGCGTCGACGGACGCGTCGTCGGCCTGCAGGGGGCGAGCAGCACGGACTTTCCGAAGACGCGGTCGGTGAAGACCGGGTCATGGCTGGCGCGGTCCGAGCAGGGACGCGGGTACGGCACCCGGATGCGCCGTGCGCTCGTGACCGCCTTCGCTGATCATCTCGGTGCCCGCACGTTCCACACCGGGTATGTCGAGGGCAACGATGCGAGCCGGCGGGTGTCCGAGAAGCTCGGGTACTCCCCCAACGGGGACTTCACGATCGTCGTCCAGGGCGGTGAGGCGTGCACGGAGCATCAGATGGTGCTGCGTGCCGATGACATCGTCCACGACGATGCGGTCGAGGTCGCCGGCGCCGAGGCGGTGCGCCGATTCCTCGGAATCACCGACGAGAAGGCTGACTCGCAGCGGTCGTGAATGAAAAAAGGAGGGGATCCTGCCCCAAGGACAGGATCCCCCACCAACAATTATTGCGGCAGTCACTTACTCTCCCACAACCACCAAGTTGCAGTACCATCAGCATGACATGGGCTTAGCTACCGGGATCGGAACGGTTAACCGGGCGTTTCCCCACCACTATCACCACCGCAAAACTCTCCAGACAACCACCACACACACCCGTGTGTGGGTAGTGGTCCAAG
The DNA here is from genome assembly GCF_050562175.1 of Brevibacterium sp. K72. NCBI lineage: Bacteria > Bacillati > Actinomycetota > Actinomycetes > Micrococcales > Brevibacteriaceae > Brevibacterium > Brevibacterium sp. K72. The sequence goes on along the minus strand of NZ_CP191582.1, from coordinate 2,196,137 downwards.
AACCGTACAGCGAACGCGAACACCATCGTGTCATCTCGTCAAAAAATCGTTAATGCTTTTCACGCACACACCAACCCTCTTGGGTTGTGTGAGTGATCGGCGTATTAGTACCAGTCAACTCCACACCTCACAGTGCTTCCATACCCGGCCTATCAACCCAGTGTTCTCCTGGGCACCTCCCCCCAAAAGGGATGGAAATCTCATCTCGGAGCAGGCTTCCCGCTTAGATGCTTTCAGCGGTTATCCTTCCCGAACGTAGCCAACCAGCCATGCACCTGGCGGTACAACTGGCACACCAGAGGTTCGTCCGTCCCGGTCCTCTCGTACTAAGGACAGCCCTCCACAAATTTCCTACGCACGCAGCGGATAGGGACCGAACTGTCTCACGACGTTCTAAACCCAGCTCGCGTACCGCTTTAATGGGCGAACAGCCCAACCCTTGGGACCGACTCCAGCCCCAGGATGCGACGAGCCGACATCGAGGTGCCAAACCATGCCGTCGATATGGACTCTTGGGCAAGATCAGCCTGTTATCCCCGAGGTACCTTTTATCCGTTGAGCGACCACGCTTCCACAAGCCATGGCCGGGTCACTAGTCCCAGCTTTCGCTCCTGCTCGACACGTCCGTCTCACAGTCAAGCTCCCTTGTGCACTTACACTCGACACCTGATTGCCAACCAGGCTGAGGGAACCTTTGGGCGCCTCCGTTACTCTTTAGGAGGCAACCGCCCCAGTTAAACTACCCATCAGGCACTGTCCCTGAACCCGATCAGGGTCCGAAGTTAAGGAATCCAGAATGGTCAGAGTGGTATTTCACTTGCCGACTCCACCCGATCTGGCGACCAGGCTTCAACATCTCCCACCTATCCTACACAAACCACACCGAAGCCCAATACCAAACTATAGTGAAGGTCTCGGGGTCTTTCCGTCCTGCTGCGCGTAACGAGCATCTTTACTCGTAATGCAATTTCGCCGAGTTCGTGGTTGAGACAGCAGAGAAGTCGTTACGCCATTCGTGCAGGTCGGAACTTACCCGACAAGGAATTTCGCTACCTTAGGATGGTTATAGTTACCACCGCCGTTTACTGGGGCTTAAATTCTCCGCTTCACCCCAAAGGGTTAACGGGTCCTCTTAACCTTCCAGCACCGGGCAGGCGTCAGTCCGTATACATCGACTTACATCTTCGCACGGACCTGTGTTTTTAATAAACAGTCGCTTCTCTCTGGCCTCTGCGACCACCACCAGCTCCCAACCGCAAGGGTCGTTCACCAGGATGGCCCCCCTTCTCCCGAAGTTACGGGGGCATTTTGCCGAGTTCCTTAACCACGATTCTCTCGATCACCTTAGTATTCTCTACCTGACCACCTGTGTCGGTTATAGGGTACGGGCAACACACACCCTCACGTCGATGCTTTTCTCGGCAGCAGAGGATCACCAGATCACCCCACCACTGTGGGGCGCCCATCAGCTCTCACACACTCGTGGGGACGGATTTGCCTACCCCCACATGCTACGACCTTAGACCACGACTACCATCGCGTGGCCTGGCTACCTTTCTGCGTCACACCTCACGCTTACCGACTCCACACTCAGGTCCTCACCAGACCACCAACCAGACATCCGAAGACGCCACGGGTGGACCGGGGAGTTAGTCTCATGTGTTTTGGTATTGTCGGTTGTGTGTCGGTACCAGAATATCAACTGGTTGTCCATCGACTACGCCTGTCGGCCTCGCCTTAGGTCCCGACTTACCCAGGGCGGATTAGCCTAGCCCTGGAACCCTTGGTCATCCGGTGGACGGGTTTCTCACCCGTCTTTCGCTACTCATGCCTGCATTCTCACTCGTGACGCCTCCACCACTCGTTCACACGGCGACTTCACTGGCGACACGACGCTCCCCTACCCAACACCACACCATTACAGTATCGTGATGCTGCCACAACTTCGGCGGTGTACTTAGCCCCGCTACATTATCGGCGCTCAATCACTTGACCAGTGAGCTATTACGCACTCTTTCAAGGGTGGCTGCTTCTAAGCCAACCTCCTGGTTGTCTTCGCAACTGAACATCCTTTCCCACTCAGCACACGCTTAGGGGCCTTAGTTGATGGTCTGGGCTGTTTCCCTCTCGACAATGAAGCTTATCCCCCACTGTCTCACTGCCACGCTGAACCTTACCGGCATTCGGAGTTTAGTTGACGTCAGTAACCCGGTGGGGCCCATCAGCCATCCAGTAGCTCTACCTCCGGCAAGAACCACGCAACGCTGCACCTAAATGCATTTCGGGGAGAACCAGCTATCACAGAGTTTGATTGGCCTTTCACCCCTAACCACAGGTCATCCCCTCCATTTTCAACTGAAGTGGGTGCGGGCCTCCACAACATCTTACTGCTGCTTCACCCTGCCCATGGCTAGATCACTCCGCTTCGGGTCTAGGACACGCGACTGGACCGCCCTATTCGGACTCGCTTTCGCTACGGCTACCCCACACGGGTTAACCTCGCCACGCACCGCTAACTCGCAGGCTCATTCTTCAAAAGGCACGCCATCACACCAACACGGGTGCTCTGACGGATTGTAAGCACATGGTTTCAGGTACTCTTTCACTCCCCTCCCGGGGTACTTTTCACCATTCCCTCACGGTACTGATCCGCTATCGGTCATCAGGAAGTATTTAGCCTTACCAGGTGGTCCTGGCAGATTCACACGGAATTCCACGAGTTCCGTGCTACTCGGGGACACGTGTCACACCGGGGCCACGCGTTTCGTCTACGGGACTCTCACCCACTCCGGTACTGTTTCCCACCAGCTTCGACTACACGCAGCAACACATCAGCGTCTCGGTCATGCTGAACCGAACACACACACCCCACAACACCATGTACGCAACACCAGCACGCTTGACACGCACACGGTTTAGGCTCATCCAGTTTCGCTCGCCACTACTCCCGGAATCATTCTTATTTTCTCTTCCTACGGGTACTGAGATGTTTCACTTCCCCGCGTTCCCTCCACACACCCTATATATTCAGGTGCGGGTCACCGCACTCGCATGCGGCGGGGTTCCCCCATTCGGACATCCTCGGATCACAGCCCGTTTATCGGCTCCCCGAGGCTTATCGCAGATTTCCACGTCCTTCATCGGCTCCTGATGCCAAGGCATCCACCATGCGCTCTTACACACTCACACCCACCCCTAGGGGCTGGTATCAGTGTGCGCGAAAATATCACACTAAGATTTTTTGACTCAAAGAAAATCACACTACACACCAGCACAAAGGCTGGTGCTTGATGCTCGCGTCCACTATACGATTCTCAAACCACTACCAATCACCACCCCAGCCAGCACCAGCACTGCTGCTGCCTCTGGGTTGGGTCGGTGCCTGGTGAAACCACTTGTGGTTCCAGGACCCAACAGCGTGTCTGTTCTATCCGACCACCCACCCACCGTCACCCGAGGCACATCACCTGGGCACGCTGGTTGGACGAGCGGAAAACATGATGTTCCACCCTTGAGCAACCCACCCGAACCACACATGGGTTCTGTTGGTGGGCACCATACTGGTGTGCTCCTTAGAAAGGAGGTGATCCAGCCGCACCTTCCGGTACGGCTACCTTGTTACGACTTAGTCCCAATCACCAGTCCCACCTTAGACGGCCCCCTCCTTACGGTTAGGCCACCGGCTTCGGGTGTTACCGACTTTCGTGACTTGACGGGCGGTGTGTACAAGGCCCGGGAACGTATTCACCGCAGCGTTGCTGATCTGCGATTACTAGCGACTCCGACTTCACGTAGTCGAATTGCAGACTACGATCCGAACTGAGACTGGCTTTAAGGGATTCGCTTGCCCTCACGGGTTCGCCTCTCTCTGTACCAGCCATTGTAGCATGCGTGAAGCCCAAGACATAAAGGGCATGATGATTTGACGTCATCCCCACCTTCCTCCGAGTTGACCCCGGCAGTCTCCTATGAGTTCCCACCATCACGTGCTGGCAACATAGAACGAGGGTTGCGCTCGTTGCGGGACTTAACCCAACATCTCACGACACGAGCTGACGACAACCATGCACCACCTGTACACCAGCTTCAAAGAAGAGGACCTGTTTCCAGGACGGTCCGGTGTATGTCAAGCCTTGGTAAGGTTCTTCGCGTTGCATCGAATTAATCCGCATGCTCCGCCGCTTGTGCGGGCCCCCGTCAATTCCTTTGAGTTTTAGCCTTGCGACCGTACTCCCCAGGCGGGGCACTTAATGCGTTAGCTACGGCGCGGAGAACGTGGAATGCCCCCCACACCTAGTGCCCAACGTTTACGGCATGGACTACCAGGGTATCTAATCCTGTTCGCTCCCCATGCTTTCGCTCCTCAGTGTCAGTTACAGCCCAGAGTCCCGCCTTCGCCACCGGTGTTCCTCCTGATATCTGCGCATTTCACCGCTACACCAGGAATTCCAGACTCCCCTACTGCACTCTAGTCAGCCCGTACCCACTGCACGCGCAACGTTAAGCGTTGCGTTTCCACAGCAGACGTGACCAACCACCTACGAGCTCTTTACGCCCAATAATTCCGGACAACGCTCGTACCCTACGTATTACCGCGGCTGCTGGCACGTAGTTAGCCGGTACTTCTTCTGCAGGTACCGTCACTTGCGCTTCTTCCCTGCTGAAAGCGGTTTACAACCCGAAGGCCGTCATCCCGCACGCTGCGTCGCTGCATCAGGGTTTCCCCCATTGTGCAATATTCCCCACTGCTGCCTCCCGTAGGAGTCTGGGCCGTGTCTCAGTCCCAGTGTGGCCGGTCGCCCTCTCAGGCCGGCTACCCGTCGTCGTCTTGGTGAGCCATTACCTCACCAACAAACTGATAGGCCGCGAGCCCATCCCCAACCGAAAAAACTTTCCACCACCAGACATGCGTCCGGCAGTCGTATCCGGTATTAGACCCAGTTTCCCGGGCTTATCCCGAAGTCAGGGGCAGGTTACTCACGTGTTACTCACCCGTTCGCCACTCATCCACCCGGTGCAAGCACCAGGCTTCAGCGTTCGACTTGCATGTGTTAAGCACGCAGCCAGCGTTCGTCCTGAGCCAGGATCAAACTCTCCATAAAAAATTTACTTCTAGTGATCCCGGCAAGACAGTCACCCATCCACGGGGGTGGACGGTGACCCCACCATGAACCGAAACAGTCCATGGATTTTGGTTGTCTTACCAGAAAAAATTTCTGGCATCACATTGTTCAAACAAACACGCTATTGGATTCTCAAACCACAAACACACACCCACACCACACACGAGAGGACTCGCGTGCTCGTTGGGGGCATCCACAGATTTCGCACTTTTCGCCTTGCGGCCCGCCGTACCAGCGGATGTCTACTCTACAGTGTCTTTCCGAACCGTGCAACTCGAAGTTCATCTTCGCGTCACTCGGATTCGTCATCGAACTGAAGCGTTCGCTGCCTCAGCAGCTCGATCTACTCTACACGAGTGCGATCCGCTCAGGCAAGGCCGAGAAGGGCCTTGCAGAGGTGATCTCGCTCACCGCGATCCCGGCGCCGGCCGCTGAGTGCCGGAACCCCGGCGAATTCATTCAGCTCCGCGCCTGCGTTCTCACGCCACCGGCGCGACGCCACCGATGCGACGGCAGCAGCCTCACGCCACCGGCGCGACGAGCTCGGGCGAGTCGTTACGGACGTTGCCGACGGCCCGGCCCACCTTGTGCCGCGTCACCGAGGCCGGGTCGACCTGGGCCAGGGTCGAGGCGAGCAGATCGGGAACCTCACCGCTCGGCACCGCCGGGTCGATCCAGTCGTCGAGGTGCTCCCGGGAGAGGAACACGGGCATGCGGTCGTGAACCTCGCGCAGGTGCCCGGCGGATTCCATCGTGAGGATCGAGGTGGAGACGAGCCACGCATCGTCCGGCTGCTTCCAGAACTCGAAGAGTCCGGCCATGAACAGCGGATCGGCTCCGGCCGCTGACATCATCCACGGCTGCTTACCGTCCTCGGTGACCTCCCACTCGTAGTAGCCCGGGATCGGCAGCGCGCAACGGCGGCGTTTGATCGCCTGGCGGAACATCGGCTTCTCGAGCACGGTCTCCGACCGCGCGTTGAAGGCCTTGAAGCCGATTCCCGGATCCTTCGCCCAACTGGGGACGAGACCCCAGTGAGCGGTCTCGAGGCGCCTCGTCACCTCCCCTTCGTCGTCGAGGCGTTCGACGACGATGGGGATGTCGGCTCCCGGAGGCACGTTGTAGCGCGGGGTGTAGTCATAGGAGACGACGTCGAGTCGCAGCTCGTCGGCGAGGTCCGCCGGATCCGAGGACAGATTGAGTCGACCGCACATGCGCCAATCCTCTCACTTCACTACACTGTCGACAATGGCGGCGGAGAAGAGCACAGCGTTGAGATTCGATCCCATCGAGGAGTCTCGGAAGCAGTGGCTCGCCCACGGGTGGGACGAGGCGACCGACGGAATGAACACCGTCATCTCGGTCATGCGCATCCATCAGCTCTTCCTCGCCATGGTCGACTCCGCGCTCAAGCCCTTCGCACTGACCTTCTCGCGGTACGAGGTCCTCACCCTCCTCTCCTTCACACGCGCGGGCACCCTGCCGATGTCGAAGATCTCCGCCCGGCTCCAGGTCCACGCAACGTCGACGACGAACTCCGTCGACCGGCTCGAGAAGGCCGGACTCGTCCGCCGCCGCAGCCACCCCGACGACCGCCGGACCACTCTCGTCGACCTCACAGAGGCCGGGCGGGAACTCGCCGCACGGGCCACCTCGGCGCTCAACGACGAGGTCTTCACGTCCCCGGCCTTCGCCGGCACCGACCTCGGCGAGCTCCTCCCCCACCTCGAAGCGCTGCGCACCAGCCTCGAACCCCGTCCCTGAACCGCGGGCACGGCAAACTCCTGCTGCCACGGGACCGGACTCCCCCATTTAGTTGGACGTCCAAGTAAATCCTCCGTATCCTGGTGGAAACGGTGACCGCGGTCACCTCGGAACTGCGCGCTGAGCGCCCATTCGCCTTCCTGGAGGAACCATGTCCCGCAGCACTGCGACTGCCCTGCCGTTCGGACTCACCGAGGAGCAGCAGACCATCTCCGCGATGGTCCGCGACTTCGCCGACACCGAGATCGCCCCGCACGCCCTCGAATGGGACCAGCAGCACCACTTCCCCGTCGACGTCATCAAGCGCAGCGCCGACCTCGGCATGGGCGGCATCTACGTCCGCGAGGAGTCCGGCGGCACGGGGATGGGCCGGATGGACGCCGCCCTCATCTTCGAGGCGATGTCGACCGGCTGCCCCTCGGTCGCCGCCTACATCTCGATCCACAACATGGTCGCGTGGATGATCGACAAGTACGGCAACGAGGAGCAGAGGGAGAAGTACCTGCTCCCGCTCGTCTCGATGGAGCACCTCGGCAGCTACTGCCTCACCGAGCCCAATGCCGGCTCCGATGCCGGAGCGCTGCGCACGACCGCCCGGGAGGACGGTGACCACTTCGTCCTCAACGGGGTCAAGCAGTTCATCTCCGGTGCCGGATCGTCCGAGACCTACCTCGTCATGGCACGCACCGGGCAGGAGGGGGCCCGCGGCATCTCCGCGTTCATCCTCGAGAAGGGCATGGAGGGACTGACCTTCGGCGCCAACGAGCAGAAGATGGGCTGGCGTGCGCAGCCGACCCGCCAGGTCATCATGGAGAACGTCCGGGTGCCGAAGGAGAACATGCTCGGAGAACCGGGGCAGGGCTTCAAGATCGCGATGTCCGGACTCGACGGCGGCCGACTCAACATCGGCGCGTGCTCGCTCGGCGGCGGACAGTCGGCATTGGAGAAGGCGATCGAGTACATGGGCGAGCGCCAGGCCTTCGGCACCGAACTCACCGGCTTCCAGGCCCTGCGCTTCGAGGTCGCCGAGATGCAGACGAAGCTCGAAGCCGCCCGGTCCCTGCTCTGGCGCGCCGCGAACGCCTACGACGCCGGGGATCCGAACACCTCACTGCTCTCGGCCATGGCCAAGCTCACCGCCACCGACTCCGGCTTCGATGTCGCCAATCGCGCCCTCCAGCTCCACGGCGGCTACGGGTATCTGACAGAGTATGGGATTGAGAAGCTGGTCCGTGACCTGCGGGTCCACCAGATTCTGGAAGGCACCAACGAGATCATGCGCGTGATCATCTCGCGCAAGAGCACAGGAGTGGGCTGATATGACGACACAGGCCTCGGCAGAGCCGAGCATCCTCACCTCGGACTCCGGCGGAGTCGGACGCATCGAACTCAACCGACCGAAGCTGATCAATGCGCTCAGCCTCGACATGGTCGCCGGCATCGACGATGCCCTGCGGGCCTGGTATGACGACGACGGCGTCGCGCTCGTCCTCGTCACCGGTCGCGGCGACCGCGGTCTGTGCGCCGGTGGGGACATCAAAGCCGTGTACACCGACATCGTCGCCGGCAGCGACGAGAACTCCCGGTTCTGGAACCGCGAATACCGGATGAATGCGGCCATCGCCGAATACCCGAAGCCCTACGTCGTCATCATGAACGGCATCACGATGGGCGGCGGCGTCGGGATCTCCGGGCACGGCTCCCACCGCATCGTCACCGATTCGACGAAGGTCGGCATGCCCGAGACCGGCATCGGCCTCTTCCCCGACGTCGGCGGCACGTACCTGCTCGCCCGCGCCCCCGGAGAGCTCGGCACCCACCTCGCGCTCACCGGCACCGCCGTCGGCCCCGGAGCGGCGATCGCGCTCGGGCTGGCCGACCACTACGTGCCCGAGGCCGACATCGCCGACCTCATCACCGACCTCGAGTCCGGCGGGGACGTCGAGACCGTCATCGCCCGGTATGCGGCCGAACCCCCGGAGAGCGAACTCGCCGAGGCGGCCGCCTGGATCGACGAATGCTACCAGGGCGATGACGCCGAGGCGATCGTCGCAGCCCTGGCCGCCCACGAGAGCCCCGACGCCCGCGCCGCCGCCGAACTCATCCTCACCAAGGCCCCCACCTCGGTGAAGGTGACGCTGGCGGCCCTGCGGAAGGCGGCGACGATGACCCTGCCCGAGGTCCTCGAGCAGGACTACCGGACCGCCGTCGAGATGACCCGTCGCCCTGACCTCAGGGAGGGCATCCGCGCGCAGGTCATCGACAAGGACCGCAACCCCCGGTGGTCCCCGGCCACCCTCGCGGAGGTCGACGACGCCACCGTCGAGCAGATCCTCACCACCGAACAGGAAGCCAAGGTGTTCTCATGAGCGAATTCGCAACGATCCTCACCAGCGTCGACGACGGCGTCGCGACGATCACGATCGATCGGCCGAAGGCCCTCAACGCCCTCAACCTCCAGGTCCTCACCGACATCACGGATGCGGCCACGGCCTTCGACGCCGACGACTCCGTGCGCGCGATCATCATCACCGGCAGCGAGAAGGCCTTCGCCGCCGGTGCCGACATCAAGGAGATGGCCGACCTCGACTTCGCCACCGCTTACCGTGCCGACTGGTTCGCCGGCTGGGAGCGGCTGACGAGCGTCCGCAAGCCGATCATCACCGCCGTCGGCGGCTACGCGCTCGGCGGCGGCTGCGAACTCGCGATGATGGGCGACATCCTCATCGCCGCGACCACGGCGAAGTTCGGCCAGCCCGAGATCAACCTCGGCGTGCTCCCGGGCATGGGCGGCTCGCAGCGTCTCACCCGCGCCGTCGGCAAGGCCAAGGCGATGGACATGTGCCTGACGGGTCGGATGATGGACGCCGAGGAGGCCGAACGCTCCGGGCTCGTCGCCCGGGTCGTCGCTCCCGAGGAGCTGTTGGCGACGGCGAACGAGATCGCTCGGACGATCGCCGGGAAGTCCCTCATCGCCTCGGCGATGGTCAAGGAGGCGATCGACGTCGCCTTCGAGACGACCCTCGAACAGGGTCTGCGCTATGAGCGTCGGCTCTTCCACTCGGCCCTGGCGACGAACGACCAGTCCGAGGGCATGGCCGCCTTCGTCGAGAAGCGCGACCCGAACTTCACGGACTCGTAGCCGCCGACGCTGACAGCGCGCGACGCCACAGGGCGCGGACGGGAGGCGATCCCGTCCGCGCCCTGCGTCGTCTCCCGGCCCGCGAAGAGCGCCCGGATGGTGGGCCCTCACCGCAACCTAACAATCGTTCAGTTAGAGTGGGGCTGTTCGCTCATCCAAGGAGGCATCGTGAACCTGTTCGAGACGCTCGACCTGCGCCTGCGACTCCCCGTCGTCGGCTCCCCGATGTTCATCGCATCGGGCCCCGAGCTCGTCACCGCCCAATGCCAGTCGGGCATCATCGGCGGATTCCCCACGCTCAACGCGCGCCCGGCGTCGATGCTCGCCGACTGGTTCGCCGAGATCACGGAATCGAATGCGAACTGGACCGCCGCGCACCCTGAGCGTCCGGCCGCCCCGTTCGCCGCGAACCTCATCGTCCACCGCTCGAACAACCGCCTCGAAGCGGACCTCGCCGAGGTGGTCCGCCATGAGGTGCCGATCGTCATCACCTCGCTCGGCGCCCGCGAGGAGGTCAACGAGGCCGTCCACTCCTACGGCGGGGTCGTCCTCCACGACGTCATCAACAACCGCTTCGCGCACAAGGCCGTCGAGAAGGGCGCCGACGGCATCATCGCCGTCGCCGCCGGTGCCGGCGGGCATGCCGGTGCGCTCTCCCCCTTCGCCCTCGTCCAGGAGATCCGCTCGTGGTTCGACGGACCGCTGCTGCTCTCCGGGGCGATCGCGCACGGCCAGTCGATCCTGGCCGCGCTCGCGGCTGGCGCGGACTTCGCCTACATCGGCTCCGCGTTCCTCTCCACCCACGAGGCCAACGTCGTCGACGAGTACCGGCAGATGATCGTCGACTCGGTCGCCGATGACGTCGTCTACTCGAACTACTTCACCGGGGTCAAGGGCAATTACCTGCGCGGGTCGATCGTCGCCGCCGGCCTCGACCCCGACGCCCTGCCGGAGGCCGACCCGACGAAGATGGACTTCGGCACCGACCCGGAGTCGGGCACGAGCGCGAAGGCGTGGAAGGACATCTGGGGCTCGGGTCAGGGCATCGGCGCCCTCGGACTCCAGTGCTCGACGGCCGACCTCGTCGATCGCCTCGTCGGCGAGTACGAGGCGGCCCAGGCGCAGCTGCGGACCCGCCTCGCCCGCACCCAGTCCGCACCGACGCAGGCGGCCGGCACCCTCTGAGGCAGACTCACGGACTCACGCGCAGTCGATGCCGAGAGCCGAGAACCGTTCGACGCCCAGCGGGGTGATCTCCAACGATCGCCCCGCCGGGCGCCTGCGCACCAGCGCGAGGTCTTCGCACACGGCGAGCAGACGCCGCCCGAACCGGCCCGAGCAGTGGATCTCCCGCTGCGACCAGTCCATGCACGCTCCGATCCCCCGCCCGCGCCCGGGTGGGAGCTCGAGGCGGACGCCGAACATGTCCTCGAGCACGGCCTCGACCTCGTCGCCGAGGTGCAGGGGGCAGTCGGCACCGGTCACCCGATCGGGATCGTCGGGGTCGACGTCGTCGCGGTCGATGCCGCCGCGTTCGACGAGGACGCCGAGGAGGTCGACGCCGAGGCGACCCGCGAGGTGGTCGTAGCACGTGCGTGCCCGTGACAGCGCCGCCAGCTCACGGTGGCTGCTCAGCGATGTCACCGCAGGAGGGGCGCAGAGCGCTCCGAGATGCTCGATGACGACGGCGATGTCGGCCCGGACGCTCTCGGCGAGCTCGACATAGCGGTAGCGTCCGCTGCGCCGCACACTCACCCATCCGGCCTCCCGGAGCACGGAGAGGTGACCGGTCATCGTCTGCGCGCTCACGCCGCAGTAGCTCGCGAGATAGGACACCGGGGTGCGCGAGCGGTCGAGGAGGAGATCGAGGGCCTTCGCCCGGGTCGGGTCGGCGAGCAGCCGGGCGAGCTCCCAGAACGGCGGGACGACGACCGGGGCGGGAGCTGCGCTTCTCATGGTCGGAGTCTACGCCCAGGACACTTCGGCCGTCTCCGAAGTGTCCCGGACCTAGGCTTCGAGCATGCAGATCCTCGCCTCAGTGACCTTCGTCCTCATCTGGTCGACCGGCTTCATCGTCGCCCGAGCCATCGGCGATGCCCCGCAGACGTTCCTCTTCTGCCGCTTCCTCGGCGCGGCGCTCGTCCTCGGTCTCGTCTGCGTCGTCTGTCGCCACCTCGTCACCCGCTTGCCCCACCGTCTGCGACTGTGGAAGCCGGCGGCCGCTCTTGTCGGTGCCGAGACCGCGGAGCCGGGTTCAGGAGTGCGCACGGTGTGGACGCTCCTCCTCATCGGTGCGCTGCAGAACGGCGCGTACCTGTGCCTGTCGTACTTCGCCGTCGTCGACGGCTTTCCGGCCGGGATCATGGCTCTCGTCGGCGGCTGGCAGCCGGTGCTCACCCTCGTCGTCACCGCGCTCGTCGTGCGCAGGCGCCCTGATCAGGCCGTTCTGCTCGGCGTCGGGGTCTCGCTGGTCGGCATCGCCTTCGTCCTCGTGCCCGGTGTTCTCGGGACCGCGGGCCCGGTGCGGCCGATCCACATCGTCCTCGCCTTCACCGCGGTCACGTGCCTGTCCGCGGGCACGATCTGGCAGAAGCGCGTCGCCGCCCATCCTCTGCTGCCGACCCTGGCCTGGCAGTCCCTCGGAGCGGCAGGCGTCGCCTTCGTCGCGGCGATCCTCACCGACGAGCGGGGCGCTGACTTCGGCTGGCCCTTCCTCGCCGGACTCGTGTGGTCGGTGTTGGGCATCTCGATCCTCGCGATGCTCATCATGGTCCACCTCGTGCGCGTGCGCTCCGCGGCCTACGTCTCGGCTCTCGTCCTCGGCGCACCCCCGCTGGCCGCCCTCGAGGCGGCGCTGCTCTTCGGTGAGCGGCTGAGCTTCGTCCAGTGGACGGGCACCGTGCTCACCCTCGTCGGGGTCGGACTCGTCGTCCTCGTCCCCCAGGGCAGCCCGCCGGAGCTCAGACGGTCGAGATGATCCCCCGCTCGGTCAGGCGGGACGCGAGACCGGCGCCGTCGGGCGCATAGATCCACGGCACGCCCTGGCCGCGGCCGTGGCGCTTCGAGCGACCGCCCGCCCACACGGCCTCGCCGACGGTGAGCTGGCGGATCGCGACGGCCGCGACGTTGTTCGGGTGGTTCTCGACGAACTCGCCGTAGATCTCTTCGTCGTTCTGCCCGTCGTCGCCGATGAGCAGCCACTTCATCCACGGGAAGTCCCGGGCGAGGCGTTCGAGCGTGTTGCGCTTGTGCTCCTTGCCCGAGCGGAACACGCGCGTCGTCGTCGGCCCCCAGTCGGTGAGCAGGAGCGGCCCGATGGGATAGAGGTTGCGGGAGAGGAAACGTTTGAGCGTCGTCGCCGAGTTCCACGCCCCCGTCGAGAGGTAGAGGATCGGGGTGTTGGGGCGCATATAGGTGATCCGGTCGTAGAGGACCGACATGCCCGCCACGGGTGAGCGGGCGTGCTCGCTGAGGACGAAGGTGTTCCAGGCGGCGAGGAACGGCCTCGGCAGCGAGGTGACCATGACGGTGTCGTCGATGTCGGAGATGATCCCGAACGTCGAGTCCTCCCCGATGATCCGCACCGCCGCGGAGTCGACGAGTGAGCCGTCGGTCCACAGCTCGATCTCCGTCTCCCCCGGGGTGAAATTGCCGGGGATGACCGTGTCGATGATCCCGCCGCGGTCGGAGGTGACCATGTGCTCTTCGTCGTTGATGCGCACCCACGCCGTGTCGTTGGGCAGCGGCACGCTGACGAACGACCGCCAGCCGCGCACGCTCGCCTGCGCGTCGGCCGACGGATGGCCGTCCGGGGTGAGGACGAGTCGGGCGAGGACCCGCACCCAGTCGGTGCCCCCGTACGTGTCGTAGGCGAGCACGGTGCGCTGGTAGTTCTGATCGGTCGCCCGATTCTGGATCCAGCGGTTGAACCGGTCCTCGAGCCGGGCTGCGGTGTGGAGCATGTCGGGTGTGAGGTTGAGCGGTCCCTCGTCGGGCTTCTTCTTGGCCACGGGTGATCCTCCGGCTCGCTGTCGTCAGGGTGTGGTCAGTGCTCTCTGCGACCGCCGGCGCCGATGCGCCGAGGTCGGATCAGATGAAACCGACCTTGTCATAGACTTCGCGCAGTGTCACCTCGGCGATGGCATTCGCCTTCTCCGCTCCGGCGTCGAGGAGGCGCTGCAGCTGGGCCCGGTCCGCGAGGAGCTCGGTGGTGCGCTCGCGCATCGGGGCGAGCGCCTCGACCGCCACCTCGGCGAGGTCGACCTTGAGGTGGCCGTACATCTTCCCCTCGTAGTCGGCGACGATGTCGGCGACGGGGCGACCGGTGAGCGAGGAGTAGATCGTGAGCAGGTTGGACACGCCGGGTTTGGCCTCGGGGTCGAAGCGGATCTCCGTCTCGTCGTCGGTGACGGCGGACTTGATCTTCTTCGTCAGGGCCTTCGGCTCGTCGAGGAGGTCGATGCGCCCGAGCGGGGACGGCAGCGACTTCGACATCTTCGCCTCCGGGTTCTGGAGGTCGTAGATCTTCGCCGTCGCCTTGAGGATCTGCGCCTCGGGCACGACGAAGGTCTGCCCGAAGCGGTGGTTGAAGCGCTCGGCGAGGTTGCGGGTGAGTTCGAGGTGCTGACGCTGGTCCTCCCCGACGGGCACCATCTGCGGGTTGTAGAGGAGGATGTCGGCGGCCATGAGCGCCGGATACGTGAGCAGGCCGAGGGAGACATGGCCCTGCTTGGCGGACTTGTCCTTGAACTGCGTCATCCGCGTCGCCTCGCCCATCGAGGTCGTGCACTCGAGCACCCAGCTCAGCCGGGGGTGCGCGGGGACCTGGGACTGGACGAAGATCGTCGACTTCTCCGGGTCGAGGCCGGCGGCGATGAACTGCGCCGCAGTGGTCAGGGTCCGCTCACGCAGTTCGGCGGGATCCTGCTCGACGGTGATCGCGTGCATGTTCGCGATGAAGTAGAAGGCGTCGTGGGACTCCTGATGGGTGACGAACTGCTGCAGGGCTCCGATGTAGTTGCCGAGATGGAGGGAATCCGAGGTGGCCTGGATGCCCGAGACCGTGCGGGGCAGTGAAGGTGTCGTCATGCCTCTATGATGCCTCTGACCTGCTCACCCCCGCCAATCGCGGGCGTGTGTGCGGCCCGTTCCCCACCGTGTCCGTCCCCTCGCCGAGGCGGGGGTGAGATCCGGACCACACCTGCGAGTACACTGGCGATGAAGGACACATGATTCGCCAAGGCGACTCTCAGGATCGGGTTCGCACCCGCTGCCTGCGACGACGCTGATCGACTTGTGACCGGAAGTGCCCCAAGCTCAATGAGGAGGACCGAGTGTCGGTTGAATACGTCAAGACGGAGGAGAGCCTGCCTCCTGTCGCGGTGGTCGAAAGGCCCCGGTGGACTCCGGCGAAGATCGTGCTGTGGGTGGCCATCGCGCTCATCGCCGGTGCCGGGTGGACGATGGTCGCCTTCGTCCGCGGCGAGGAGATGTCGGCGAGCTGGTTCGTCGCCGCCGCGGTCGGCAGCTACCTCATCGCGTTCCGCTTCTACGCGAAGTTCATCGAATGGAAGATCGCCCGTCCCGACCCCAGGCGGGCCACGCCCGCTGAGCTCAACGACAACGGCCGCGACTTCGCTCCCACCGACCGCCGGGTCCTCTTCGGCCATCACTTCGCTGCGATCTCGGGTGCCGGACCGCTCGTGGGCCCGATCCTCGCCGCGCAGATGGGCTACCTGCCGGGCACCCTGTGGATCATCCTCGGAGTCATCGTCGCCGGCGGCGTCCAGGACTACCTCGTCCTCTTCTTCTCGATGCGACGCAACGGACGCTCGTTGGGTCAGATGACCCGCGACGAGCTCGGCCGCACCGGCGGCATCATCGCCTCGATCGGGATCATCCTCATCATGGTCATCCTCATCGCGGTCCTCGGCGTCGTCATCATCAACGCGCTCGCCGAGAGCCCGTGGGGCGTGTTCTCCATCGCCATGACGATCCCGATCGCGATCTTCATGGGCGTCTACATGCGCTACCTGCGACCGGGCAAAGTTGTCGAGACCTCGGTCATCGGCATCGTCCTCCTCGTCGCGGCGATCGTCGCCGGCGGGTGGGTCAACAGCTCCCCGTACTGGTCGGAGGTCTTCCTCCTCGACAAGGTCACCCTCGCATGGTGCCTGATGATCTACGGCTTCCTCGCCGCAGTCCTGCCCGTGTGGGTCCTGCTCGCCCCGCGCGACTACCTCTCGACGTTCATGAAGATCGGCACGATCGTGCTGCTGGCCGTCGGCATCCTCATCGTCAACCCGACCGTGCAGATGCCCGCGTTCACGGAGTTCGCGTTCAACACTGCGGGCCCGGCCTTCGCCGGCGCACTCTTCCCGTTCCTCTTCATCACGATCGCCTGCGGTGCCCTCTCCGGATTCCACGCGCTCATCTCCTCGGGCACGACCCCGAAGCTCATCGAGAAGGAGTCGCAGGCCCGGCTCATCGGCTACGGCGGCATGCTCATGGAGTCCTTCGTCGCGATCATGGCGCTCGTCGCAGCGATCTGCCTCGACAAGGGCCTCTACTTCGCGATGAACGCCGCCGAACCGCTCACCGGCGGCACCGTCCAGGGCGCGGCCGACTTCATCAACAACTCGCTCGGCATGTCCGGGGTCGAGACGACCCCGGAGTACCTCCAGCAGGCGGCCACCGATGTCGGTGAGGAGAGCATCGTCTCCCGCACCGGCGGTGCCCCGACGCTGGCGATGGGCATGGCGCACATCCTCCACAACGTCTTCGGCGGACCGGCGTGGATGTCGTTCTGGTACCACTTCGCTGTGATGTTCGAAGCGCTCTTCATCCTCACGACGATCGATGCCGGCACCCGCGTCGCCCGCTTCATGCTCAGCGATGCGCTCGGCAACTTCGCCAAGCGCTTCCGGGATCCCTCGTGGACGCCCGGCGCCTGGCTGACGACGGCGATCATGGTCGGCGCGTGGGGTTCGATCCTCCTCATGGGCGTGACCGATCCGCTCGGCGGCATCAACACCCTCTTCCCGCTCTTCGGCATCTCGAACCAGCTGCTCGCCGCGATCGCGCTCGCCGTGATCTTCGCGATCGTGTGCAAGATGGGTCTGGCCCGGTATGCGTGGATCCCGGGGATCCCGCTCGCATGGGATCTCGTGGTGACGATGACGGCCTCGTGGCAGAAGATCTTCTCCTCCGACCCGAAGCTCGGCTACTGGGCCCAGCACTTCACCTACCGTGACGCACTCGCGGCCGGGGAGACCTCGGTCGGAGCCACGCAGGGGGTCGAGGCGATGAACGCGGTCGTGCGCAACACCTTCGTCCAGGGCACGCTCTCGATCGTCTTCGCCCTCCTTGTCGCGATGGTCGTCGTCATGGCGCTGTGGAAGTCGATCGAAGCCATCCGCAAGGGCTCGATGCCCACGAGTGAGGAGCCCTTCACGGAGTCGAAGCTCTTCGCCCCCGCCGGGCTCATCGCCCGCCGGGCCGAGCGCGAGGTCCAGGCGCAGTGGGAGGAACGATCGGGCACGGAGCCACGGCCATGACCGACACGCAGACCCATCCGCTCACCCGCCTCGTCAGGGACCCGTGGGGGTCGCTGCGCCGAGGCGGGGCCTGGCTGCTGTGGTATCTCAAGGAGATCATGGGCGAGAACGCCTACATCCACTACCTCGAGTCCTACGAGCGCAGGCACGGCACCCGGGAGGGAGCGATGGGTGAGCGCGAGTTCTGGCGCGACGTCACCGACGAGCAGGACCGCAACCCGAAGGCCCGCTGCTGCTGAGTCGTCCCCGCGGCTGAGACGACTTCGGCCGCGGGGACAGGGCTCTGTCACAGCAGAGCTCTGCCGCTGAGACGGATTGTCGTCGGCTCCTCCCATCGTCGAAGATGGAGGCATGCGGACGTGGTTGTTTCTTGCGGGGGCGATCCTCGCCGAGGTGACGGGGACGCTGTCGATGAAGGCCGCCCTCGAGCACCCCGCCCTCTATGTCCTCATGGCGCTGGGATACGCGTGCGCGTTCGTCTTCCTCAGCCTCACCCTGCGGTCGGGGATGCCCTTGGGCATCGCCTACGGGATCTGGGGCGCGGCCGGGGTCGCGCTCACCGCCGCCGCCTCGGCGGGCTTCTTCGGGGAGCCGATCACCCCGGTCATGGGCATCGGCATCGTCTGCATCATGGCCGGGGTCGTTCTCGTCGAGGTCGGCCATCGCGGTGAGGAGAAGCCGGCGTCGGCGCGCATCGACCTGCCGCCTCGGCGAGGGGAGGACGCATGATCGTCGGCTGGATCCTCCTCATCGGCGCGATCCTCCTCGAGGTCGCGGCGACGATCTGCCTGCGCATGGCCTCGGTCGGCGGATCGAAGGCATGGTACGCGGGCGTGGCAGGCGGCTACATCGTCTCCTTCAGCCTGCTCAGCCTCACCCTGCGCACCGGGTTCCCGCTCGGGGTCGCCTACGGGATCTGGGCGGCCACGGGCGTCGCCCTCACCGCCCTCGCCGGCCGCGTCCTCTTCCGGGAGCGGCTGACCCGGGTGATGATCGCCGGCATCGCCCTCATCATCGTCGGCGTCCTCCTCATCGAGGTCGGCTCGCAGATCTGAGCTCGGGGATCGCGTAGTCGATGACGAGCGGGGCGTGATCGGACCAGCGCTCGCCCCAGCTGTTCGCCCGGTCGACACTTGCTCCCCTGGCCGTCGCCGCGAGCCCCGGGGTCGCCATGTGGTAGTCGATGCGCCATCCCGCGTCGTTGTCGAAGGCCTGGCCGCGCATCGACCACCACGTGTAGGGGCCGTCGATGTCGCCGGCCAGCTGCCGGTGGACGTCGACGTAGCCGACCTCGCCGAAGAACCGGTCGAAGTAGGCCCGCTCCTCGGGCAGGAACCCGGCCTTCTTCCGGTTCGCCTTCCAGTTCTTCAGGTCCCGTTCGGTGTGGCAGACGTTGAGGTCGCCGGTGACGAGGACATGGTCGGAGGCGGCAGCGAGCTCGGGAAGGCGCTCGGTCATCCGGTCGAGGAACCGGTACTTGTCGTCCTGCTTCGGGGTGCCCGCCTCACCCGAGTGGACGTAGGCGGAGACGAGGGTGAGCACGGTGTCGTCGCCGAGGCGGAAGTCCGTCTCGAGCCACCGCCCGGCTCGGTCGAAGTAGCCGTCGGAGCCGATGCCCTCCCGCGTGGCGAGGGGTTCGGCCTTCGCCATCACGGCGACTCCGGCACGGCCCTTCGCCTCGGCGTCATGGCTGATCGTCGTGTACCCCGCACCTTCGAGGACGCCGAGGGCGATGTCGTTGGCGGCACGGACCTCCTGGAGGGTGATGAGGTCGGGGGCGGAGGCATCGACCCAGGTGGGCATCCCCTTTCGCCATGCTGCGCGGACACCGTTGACGTTGACTGAGGCAATGCGGATCATTCCTCTATGATGGCAGAGCGAAGTACTCTTCCGCGCACCGGCGTTATAGAGTGAGAGCACGAACGAACCACCTGAGGAGGGGCAATGGCTGATGAGAGATTCGATCCGGAAGAGCTGAGCATCAGTCCGCTCGATGAGGTCGACGCCCGCGAGATGCGCGAGTTCCTCCTCAGTGCGCAGGAGAACTTCTGGGGAGACCGCGACCTGCGGGCCGACCACGACGCGTACTGGTTCCGCCAGTTCGTCGCCTCCGGCCTCGTCGCCCGCTACCGCTCGGAGATCGTCGGCTACCTGCTCGGTGAGATCCCCGCCAGAGGGCCTGCCTACATCCATCTCGTCGCCGCCCGGTCGGACTTCCGCCACCTCGGCATCGGCCGTGAGCTCTACCGCGCGTTCTTCGACCACGTGCGCCAGTTCGGCGGCGATACGGTGCAGGCGACGACCGATCCTGAGCAGACCGGAGCGATCTCGTTCCACTCGTCGATGGGCTTCAGCGGCGAACTCGTCGAGGACTACGCGGGCCCCGGCAACCCGCGCGTGTTCTTCGAGCTCAAGCTCAACCAGGACTGAGGCGCCTCCCCCGGAGCGCCGCACGCGGCCCGGTCATCTCCAACGAGGTGACCGGGCCGTCGTCGTCCGTGCTCTCACCGCTCACCCCGAGGCGAACAGCCGCAGCGCCAGACCGGCGATGACCGCCGCGGAGACCATCGCAGTGATCCGCCGGCCGGATCCGGAGAGGAGCGCCTTCCCCGCACTGCGGCCGATGAGCACAAGCACGCAGTGCCACGAGGCCGAGGCGAGGACGATGCCCGTCAGGAGTGCGACGGCCTCGGATGCGGTGCCCGCGCTCAGCAGCCCCCCGGAGACGACCACCGAGACGAAGTAGAGCAGCGGCCACGGATTGAGCGCGGTGAGGGAGAAGAAGAGGAGCGCTTCACGCCAGGCGCGCCCGGTCGCGGGCGCGGTCCGAGGCGGTTGTCCGTCGCCGCACTCCGGTCCACCACCGGCGGTTCCGCGCTCGGGATCCCCCGGGTCGCGGGTGAGACCGTCGACCGCGATGCGGGCGGCCAGGACGAGGAGGACACCGGCACCGGCGACGGTGACCGCCGACTGCCACGGTGCGATGAGGCGGGCGGCGGCCGCGCCGCCGAGCAGCGCCGCCACGGCGTAGAGCGCATCCGCGGCCACGGCCCCGAGGACCGCCGCGAGTCCCTGCCGCAGCGTCGCGGACGCGCTGCGGTGGATGAGGAGGACGGCGACGGCACCGACGGGGATCGCCAGTCCGTAGCCGGCCCAGAGTCCGAGTCCGAATGCCTGCCACATACGGCCACGATGGCTCATCCGAACCGTTCGCGTCTATCGAAGATTTCGCCATTCATTGTGTAGTGTTTCACCATGATCGATCCGCGCCTGCGCACTCTCCGAGCCGTCCGCGAGGTCGGGACCGTCACGGGAGCCGCGGCCACCCTCCATGTCACCCCGTCGACGGTGTCCCAGCATCTCAAGCAGCTCTCCCGCCTCGTCGGTGCCGAACTCGTCGAACCCGTCGGACGGAATGTCCGTCTCACAGAGGCCGCGGAGATCGTCCTCTCCCATGCCTCGGCGCTCGACGCCGAATGGGAGCGAACGCTCGCGGACCTCGCGACCCTGCGCGCGGACGAGGGCGCTCGTCTGCGGATCTCCGGGATCGCCTCGGCGATCGTCTCCCTCATCTGTCCCGCCGTCGACCGCCTTCGCGACATCGACCCGCGGATCGCAGTGGAGATCCGCGAGGACGCGATCGGGGACCGGTTCCGGATGCTCGCGGACGCGGAGACCGACATCGTCGTCGCCGTCGCCGGCTCTCACCGTGTCGGGGCCGCAGAGGATCGGGGAGGCGAAGCGCACGATCTCCTCGTCGACCCGCTCGACATCCTCGTCGGGGAGGCCCACCCGCTTGCCGACGCGATATCCGTCGGCCTCTCCGATCTGGCCGACGAGACCTGGATCGGGGCCGGCGATATCCGCGACCAGCAGGTGGTGTTCGCCGACCTCTGCGCTCAGGCGGGCTTTCGCCCGCGCGTGCGCCACGACGCGCTCGACTGGTCGGCGGTCGCCGCGCTCGTCGGTCACGGCCACGGCATCGCCTTGTTCCCGCGCACCGCTTCCCTGCCGGCCGGTGCCGCCGTCTCGAGGATCCCGGTGACGTGGCCCGACTCCCCGTCCATTCCCCATCGGCTGCTGCGCGCCCACGTCCGTCCCGGCAGCGCCGCCCATCCGGTCATCGCCGCGGGACTCGACGCCCTGCGGGAGCAGGGCAGGCTCCTCGCAGGCCCGACTCCGGACTGAGCAGAGATTGCGAACGGCCCGGTCGCCTCATGAGAGGCGGCCGGGCCGTCTGCAGTTCCCCGGAACAATCCGGGCCGTTCTGCGTCGTCGGCTCAGCGTGTCACTCGGCGGAGCGCTGCGCGGTGTCGACGACGTTCTTGAGCAGCAGGGCACGGGTCATCGGACCGACCCCACCGGGGTTGGGCGAGACCCAGGCGGCCACCTCGGCGACACCGGGATCGACGTCACCGACGATCTTCGACTTCCCCGTCTCCGGGTCCTCCTCACGGGAGACCCCGACGTCGAGGACGATTGCACCGGGCTTGACGTCCTCGGACCGGACGATGCGCGGGGCACCGGCGGCGGCGACGATGACGTCGGCCTGCTTGAGCAGCTCGGGGAGGTTCCGGGTGCCCGTGTGGGTGAGCGTGACCGTCGCGTTGTACTCCCGGCGGGTGAGCAGCGAGCCGATCGACCGGCCGACGGTGACCCCGCGGCCGATGACGACGACGTGCTTGCCGGCGAGCTCGATGCCGTTGCGGACCATGAGCTCGATGACCCCGCGCGGGGTGCACGGCAGGGGTGTGGTGATCGGGCGGCCCACGTTGAGCATGAGCCGACCGAGGTTCGTCGGGTGGAGTCCGTCGGCGTCCTTGGCCGGGTCGATCCGCTCGAGGATCGCATCGGTGTCGATGTGGTCGGGAAGCGGCAGCTGCACGATGTAGCCGGTGCACGCGTCGTTGGCGTTGAGCTCGTCGATGACCTCTTCGAGCTCCTCCTGCGTCACCGAGGCGGGCAGGTCGCGACGGATCGACTCGATGCCGACCTCCGCGCAGTCGCGGTGCTTGCCGGCGACGTACCACTTCGATCCCGGATCGTCGCCGACGAGGACCGTCCCGAGACCGGGGACGATCCCCCGCGAAGCGAGCTGACCGACCTGCGCCCGCATCTCGTCCTTCATCTGCGCGGCGACGGCCTTGCCGTCGAGGATCTGCGCGGCCATCAGTACTGCTCCAGACCTTCGTAGAGCGGGAAGTCGTCGCTGAGCCGCTTCACCCGGGCGGCGAGCGCCTCGACGTCGGCACCGGGCTTGAGCGCCTCGGCGATGACGTCGGCGACCTCGGTGAACTCGGCGTCGCCGAATCCGCGGGTCGCCAGCGCCGGGGTGCCGATGCGCAGACCCGAGGTGACCATGGGCGGGCGCGGGTCGAAGGGCACGGCGTTGCGGTTGACGGTGATGCCGACCTCGTGGAGGAGGTCCTCGGCCTGCTGCCCGTCGAGGGCGGAGTTGCGCAGGTCGACGAGGACGAGGTGGACGTCTGTGCCGCCGGTGAGCACGGTCGCCCCCGCCTCGGCGACATCGGCCTCGAGGAGACGGTCGGCGAGGATCTGCGCGCCGCGCAGGGTCCGCTCCTGACGGTCCTTGAACTCTTCGGTCGCCGCGAGCTTGAACGCCACGGCCTTCGCCGCGACCACATGCATGAGCGGACCGCCCTGCTGGCCGGGGAAGACCGCGGAGTTGAGCTTCTTCGCGTACTCCTCCTTGCCGAGGATGAAGCCCGACCGGGGGCCGCCGATCGTCTTGTGCACCGTCGAGGAGACGACATCGGCGAACGGGACGGGGTTGGGGTGGAGGCCTGCGGCGACGAGCCCGGCGAAGTGGGCCATGTCGACCCAGAGCTTCGCACCGACCTCGTCGGCGATGTCGCGGAAGGCCTGGAAGTCGAGCTGGCGCGGGTAGGCGGACCAGCCGGCGACGATGACCTCGGGACGGTGTTCGAGGGCGCGCTCACGCACCTTGTCCATGTCGATGCGGTACGTGTCGGGGTCGACCTCGTAGGAGGCGACGTCGTAGAGGCGGCCGGAGAAGTTGATCTTCATGCCGTGGGTGAGGTGGCCGCCGTGGGCGAGCGAGAGGCCGAGCATCTTGTCGCCCTGGCGGGCGAGCGCATGCATGACCGCGGCATTGGCCGAGGCACCCGAGTGCGGCTGGACGTTGGCGTACTCGGCGCCGAAGAGGCTCTTGGCCCGGTCGATCGCCAGGTTCTCGGCGATGTCGACGAACTCGCAGCCGCCGTAGTAGCGCTTGCCCGGGTACCCTTCCGCGTACTTGTTCGTCAGCACCGAGCCCTGGGCTTCGAGGACCGCGCGGGGAACGAAGTTCTCCGAGGCGATCATCTCGAGCGTCGAACGCTGCCTGCCCAACTCGAGGTCGAGGACTTCGGCGATCTGCGGGTCGATGTCTGCAAGCGAAGCCTGCAGCGAGGTGTCGGACATATGCACTCCTGTGGCGTCGAGGACTGGCGGCACGGATCCGGCCCGCGCGCGTTCCGAGGCAATGCTAACAGCGTTGCCCCCGCCCGGCTCAGGCCGACCGCCTGCCGGATCCCGGACACGTGAGCGGCCGGCAGGGTCGGCGACGATAGGATTCCGGGCATGAGCCGTGAATGGATACTGTCAGTGACCTGCCCCGATGCGACCGGAATCGTCCACGCCGTGACCGGGGTGCTCGCCGGAATCGGAGCGAACATCACCGAATCCCAGCAGTTCTCCTCCCCCGACTCGCACCAGTTCTTCCTCCGCCTCTCCTTCTCCACACCGACCCCGGTCACCGCCGCAGACCTCGAAGGCTCGCTGTCCGAGGTGGCCGACCGTTTCGCGATGGAGATCGGCCTGCAGCCGGGCGAGAAGCGCACCCGCACCCTCGTCCTCGTCTCGAAGGCCGCACACTGCCTCAACACGCTGCTCTTCCAGCAGAGCGCAGGCCGCCTGCCCATCGACATCGTCGGGGTGGCAGGGAACCACGACGTGCTCCGTCCGCTCGCGGAGTTCCACGGCCACGACTTCCACCACATCCCCATCTCCCCGGAGACGAAGGAGAGCGCCGAGGCGGAGCTGCGTCGCCTCGTCACCGACCTCGACGTCGAACTCATCGTCCTCGCCCGGTACATGCAGATCCTCTCCCCCGACCTCTGCGCGGCCCTCGAAGGCCGCGTCATCAACATCCACCACTCCTTCCTCCCGAGCTTCAAAGGCGCCCGGCCCTACCACCAGGCCCACGCCCGGGGAGTGAAGATCATCGGGGCGACCGCCCACTACGTCACCTCCGACCTCGACGAGGGACCGATCATCGAACAGGACGTCGCCCGTGTCGACCACGACCACGACACCGCCGACTTCATCACCCAGGGTCAGGACGTCGAGGCGGCCGTCCTCGCCCGCGCCGTGCGCTGGCACGCCGAGGGGCGCGTCCTCATGGACGGTCACCGCACGGTCGTCTTCGACTGAGCGGAACGAGGCCCCGCTTCGGCGGGGAACGGGGCCCGCCTCGGCGGGGAACGGGGCCCGCCTCGGCGGGATGCGGGGGCGTGCGCCTCGGCGGGATCCGCACCCCCACCTCGGCGACGTGGTGCGGAACTGACACAAATCCCTCCGAGCCGGCCCGCGCGGGCCCGGGCTGGGCTACTGTCACTGTATGAGTGAGACTCAGCCCACAGGCCTGCGCCGCCTGCCGATCCCGCGCGGACCCGTCAACCTCGCCCGGCAGGCCCTGCTGCGGACCGCGAACCTCGGGCTGACGGCCGCGTACGGGACGTACCGGATGCACCCGGCGATCTGGCGCTTCACCGCCCGGCACTACTCGCCGAAGCTCGAGCCCTTCGCTCGGCTCAACGCGTGGATGATCTGCCAGCAGGCCTCCCTCGACGTCCCCGCCTACCAGGACTACCTCGCGCGCACCGGCTTCGCCTTCTCATGGTGGGACCTCGAGGCCTACACCCCGACGTCGAAGGACGCCTTCGTCCGGAAGTACTCTGAGGAGCACCGGTGCTGGGGCGGGAGGATCGAGCGGGTGGGCACGGTCGTCGACGAGTCCTCGGGCTCCTCGGGCACACCGTTCAACTGGATGCGCTCGAAGCGCGAACTCGACACCGTGCACAAGAACGTCGCCGGGTACGTGACGATGCTCTTCGGGGACAAGGACCTCTTCTGCATCAACGCGTTCTCGATGGGCGCGTGGGCGACGGGGACGAACACGGGTCTGGCGATGGCGAAGGTCGCGATGGTCAAGAACACCGGGCCCGACCTCGAGAAGATCCTCGACACGATGCGTCACTTCGGGCCCGACCACACGTACCTCATCAGCGCCTATCCTCCGTTCCTCAAGCATCTCGTCGACCGGATGGACTCCGAGCCCGGCGCCTGGGACGACTACCGGATGAGCGGCTTCGTCGGCGGTGAGGCGATGACCGAGGGGCTGCGCGACTACCTCGAACAGCGCTTCGACCGGGTCTACTCCGGCTACGGGGCCTCCGACCTGACGATCGGGATGGCCGGGGAGTCCGACCTCTCCGTCGTCATCCGCAGGGCGCTCGCCCATGACCTCGACTTCCGCGCCGAGGTGCTCGGACCCGACGAGTCCCGCGTGCCCATGGTCTTCCAGTACAACCCGCTCGAGACCTACCTCGAGACGACCGAGGACGGGGAGCTCGTCGCGACGATCAACTCCGCGTCGGTGATGAGTCCCAGGCTGCGCTACAACATCGGCGACGAGGCGAGACTCATCGACTTCCCGACGATGGTCGAACTCACCCGCCGACACCCCGACCTCGCTCGCGCATGCTCGCAGGCGTTCTCCGGCAACGGGATGAAGCTGCCCTTCGTCCTCCTCTTCGGCCGCTCGGACTCGACGATCTCGTACATGGGCGCGAACATCTACCCCCTCGACATCGAGAACGGCCTCTACCGGGACAACCCCCGCGCCCACCTCATCGAGTCCTTCCGGATCGAGCTGCGCGAACTGCCCGACCACGAGCACCGCCCGGCTCTGCACATCCAGCTGCGCGAGACCGCTCCGGCGCTTTCCGCCGGTGAGCGAGCCGAACTCGCCGAGACGATCCGGACCGGCGTCCTCGGCCACCTCGCCTCGGTCTCCCGGGACTTCGCGCAGAGCATGAAGGAGGACCCGACGACCGCGGAGCTCGAGATCGAGATCCACGACTTCGGCACCGGCCCCTTCGCCGAGACATCGACGAAGATCAAGAACGTCTACCTCCAGAAGCAGCCTGCAGCGTCCGCGTCCGCACCCGCAACTCAGTCAGGGGAGAGCAATGCGATCGAATGACTTCTCACAGGCCCCGCCGCAGGCCCGAGCCGGGGCGTACTTCCTCGGCGCCAACCGGTACCGCAGCCCGCTCGTCATGCTCGGCCAGCTCCGGCGCTGGCCGAAGCTCGCGAAGGCGCTGAGGCGGGCACCGGGCTACCTCTGGCATCGCAGCTACTACGAGTTCCCCGACCGCATCGGCCTCTTCGTCGCCTTCGCGACCCGAGACGACCTCCTGCGGTTCGCGCGCACCCCCGAACACGTCGAGATCATGCACTGGCTCATCGGCGACGGTGAGAAGTCGCCGGCCCGCGGCGGCTTCATCCGCCTCCTCGAGGCCGAGGAGTGGGGCTACACGAACGGCGAGTTCCGCGCCGAGGACGGCCGCCTCGCCATGATCGACTCCTTCACCCCGATCTCCGAGGAGTGAGCGTGGAGGCCGGAGGTCCACGGTCGGGACTGACGCGCCGCCGGGTGACGACGAAGGCCGAGCTGCGAGGCTTCATCGACCTCACCGCCTCGATCGCGTCCGCCCGGGGCGAGTCCGATCATGTCGTCCCCCTCGTCGCCTCGGACATCACCGCGTGGGCCTCGGGGTCCGGCTGGTTCGCCGAGGAGGTCGAGCTCTGGCTACTCACGGATGACTCCGGTGCGGCCGTGGGCCGGGTGCTCTGCCATCGGTCCCGTCTCCTCGCCGAACGGCTGAGCGACGGTCCGGGAGCGCAGGCACCAGAGACCCTCTTCTTCGGTGCGCTCGAGGCCCTCGATGCGGCCGTGATCGAGGAGATCATCGCCCTCGTCCTCGATCGGGCGGACGCGCTCGGCGCCTGCCGGGTCTTCGGTCCCGTCTCCCCGCTGCCCAATGTCACCGGCGGACTTGTCACGGCAGGCTTCGAGCATCCCGGATTCTTCGACACCGCATGGAATCCGGAGTTCATCGCCGAGGCCTTCGCCGCCGCGGGATTCTCGACATGGGGTCCCGCGCAGACATGGGAGGTCAGGCTCGACGCGGTCCCCCGCGCTCGCGCGACCGCAGTCAGCCCCGCCGAATGGTCCGAACACGGACTGCGTCGCCGGCCCGTCACACGTCTGGGCATGCGCGGGTTCGCAGCCCGGCTGCTGCCGACGCTCAACGCCGCGTTCTCAGCCCTGCCCTACTTCACGCAGATCTCCCCCGCCCAGCTGAGATCGCAGATGGCAGGGCTCTCAGTGCTGGCCGATCCCTCACTCATCGTCGATGTCGTCGGCGCCGAGGAGGGCGATGACGCGCCGTCGCGGTGCTTCGCCCTCGTCGTTCCCGACCCTGTCCCGGTGCTCCGTCGCCATGGCGGCCGGCTCGGTCCGGCAGCGCTCTGGGACCTGCTCCGTCACCGCTCCCGCCTCACCGACGCCGTGCTCATCATCCAGGGCACCGATCCCCGCTTCCAGGGTCAGGGTCTGCTCTCCCTCGTCACCAGGGAGGTGTACGCGGGACTCGTCGCCGGCGGCTACCGGCGTCTGCGGGTGACGTTCATCGCCGAGGACAATCCCGCCTCGGCGGCGGTCTTCGCCAAGGCCGGAGGCACGCCCCTGCACTCGCTCTGCTTCCTCGACCGGAGGCTCGAGTCCGCGCCGGAGGGAACGGACTTGGTCGTCGAACGGCCGGTGGCGGATGCCTCAGACACTGCGGCGACGGACGACGCGGACACGACGGGGTCGGACGCGTCCGACGTTGAGGGGGCGGATGCGTCCGACACGACCAGGACGGGAGCCTCAGTCACGGCGGGGTCGGGCACCTCTGTCACGGCGGGGCCGGGAACCTCAGTCACGGCGGGGTCGGGCCCGCAGTCGTCCCCCGGCATCAGCGCACGCCTACTGACGTCGCTGTTCCGCACGGCCGGGCGGGCACCCTCGGCGCACAACACCCAGCCGTGGACGCCGACCGTCGCGGGCATCGCTGAGGACGGTGCCGTCGCCGAGGTGGGTCTCACCGTCGACCCGGACCGGACCCTGCCGGCCGGCGATCCCCGTTCCGAGGACCTCCACCTCTCGCTCGGGTGCTGGATCGAGGCGTTCGCGATCGCCGCCGCCGAGGCGGACCTCGCGGTCGACGTCTCCTCCGTCGACGGGTGGGGACCGGGGCTCACCGTCGGGCTCGACGTGCGCAGCGGAGCCGGCCGCGCGGGCGGCTCAGATTCCCCTGTCGCTGCCTGGCCGCCGTTCACGGTCGCCGATCTCGAGCACCGGCAGGTCGACCGCGGCCCCCTCGCCCGTGACGAGGCGGCCCTCGACTCCGCCGTCGAGACGGCCAACATCGCACTCGCACAGTCCGGGGCACGGCTCGTCGAGGTCACGGACGGACTGTGGGCGCGACTGCTCGACCGCGCCGAACACTGGTCATTCTCCACGCCCGCCGTCTTCACCGAGACCCTCGCATGGCTGCGCTTCGACCCGCGCGATCCGGCGTACCGCGCGGACGGACTCACCGCCGAGTGCCTGCGCATCCCGTCCTTTGGGGCACGAGCGGCGGCACTCCTCAATCGGGCGCCTTTGCGCCCATTCATCGCCCGGGCGGTCTCCGGTGCTCTCACACCGGTCGGGTGGTTCACGCGCCGCCCGCAGGGGCCTGCCGCCGAAACTCCTCCGAGGCGCACCGGCGCACCCCATCACCTCATCCTTGCCGCCGCTGAGGCTGCCGAGGACACAGAAGTCGCTGACGACGGAACGCCCGCGGCGAACCCGACGACGATTGCCTCGGCAGTTGCGGACTCTGGTCAGGCAGACTCTGCAAGCGCGGCCCGGGCGGATACAGTCCCGGCTGATACGGCCCCGGCTGACGTGAAGGCAATGTCTGACGTGGCGGGAATGGCTGCTGCGCGGGAGCTCCGTCTCGGACGCGATCTGCTGCGCACCTGGCTGCTCTTCGATCGGGCGGGCCTGCGCGTCGATGTCCACTCGGAGATCAAGGACTGCCCGGAGACACACGCCTCTCTGCGCGACCTGCTCGGCCGACAGAAGTGTGCCGGCAGCGAAACCCTCCCCGACGGCAGCGCCAGGTTCACCCGTCCCATCGCCGCGTTCTCCGTCGGCCGGTCGACGACCCGGGTTCCCCGCTCGCATCGGCGCTCGGACGCCTGAGGAACAACACCCCGACCGGGACGGCCCACGGAACCGTCGCCCGCATCGGCGAGGTATCCGGACCACCTCAGCGGGACGGGACAACCGCCTCAGCGGGGAGTGCGGGACACTTCGCCGGGGCGGGACAGCCGCCTCGGCGGGGAGTCCGGACCACCTCAGCGGGACGGGACAACCGCCTCGACGGGGACGGAACCGTCGACAACCCGCCTTCATACCTGTCGATCGGACCGCGATTCCACCCCTGGGCGGATCTTCACACGGTATTCACACCCGGCTCATGCTTTACTGTAAAGTCTCCGGTGCTGATCAAAGGAGACGAAACCCCATGTCCGAGACAACGTTCCGCACCATCGCCATCATCCTCTACTTCGCGGGTATGCTCGCCATCGGCTGGTTCGCCTACCGGAAGACGAAGGACAGTCTCGACGACTACATGCTCGCGGGCCGGGGCCTGCGCCCGAGCGTCGCAGCGCTGAGCGCCGGAGCCTCCGACATGTCGGGCTGGCTGCTCATGGGCCTGCCGGGCGCGATCTACCTCTCGGGCCTCGTCGAAGCCTGGATCGCGATCGGTCTCACCGTCGGCGCCTGGGTGAACTGGAAGTTCGTCGCGCCTCGGCTCCGCGCCTTCACGGAGACCGCCGGTGACTCGATCACCATCCCGAGCTTCTTCGAGCAGCGCCTCCAGGATCGCACGCATCTGCTGCGCATCGTCTGCGGCCTCATCATCCTCGTCTTCTTCACGTTCTACGTCTCCTCGGGGATGGTCGCGGCCGGGAAGTTCTTCGAATCGAGCTTCGGCCTCAACTACCTCGCGGGCATGCTCATCGTCGCCGCGATCACGATGGTCTACACGCTCTTCGGCGGCTTCCTCGGCGCCACGCTCACCGATGTCGCCCAGGGGCTGCTCATGTTCGCCGCCCTCATCGCCGTGCCCATCGTCGCCGTTATCAACGCCGGCGGACCCGCCGAGGTGATCGCCAACGTCCGGGAGATCGACCCGAGCCTGCTCAGCCTCTTCGGCTCCGGCTCGTTCTGGGCCAGTGGGACCTATCTCGCCGTCATCTCCTCGCTTGCGTGGGGTCTGGGCTACTTCGGCCAGCCGCACATCATCGTGCGCTTCATGGCCCTGCGCACCCCCGCCGACGCGACGGTCGCCCGGCGCATCGGTGTGGGCTGGATGGCGATCTCGGCGGCCGGTGCGATCGCCACGGCCATCGTCGGCATCTCCTACTTCTCCCAGCACGCCGATCAGGCGCCCACCGACCCGGAGACGGTCTTCCTCGACCTCGCGCAGATCCTCTTCCACCCGTTCATCGCCGGGCTCGTCCTCGCCGCGGTGCTTGCGGCGATCATGTCGACGATCTCCTCGCAGCTCGTCGTCACCTCCTCGGCACTCGTCGAGGACCTCTTCAAGATCGTCGCGAAGCGCGCTGGGTCGACGCGCACCCTCCAGGACAAGACGTACGTGCTGCTCGGCCGCCTCGGCATCCTCATCGTCGCAGTCATCGCCGTCCTTCTCGCGATCTCGCCGTCGAACAGCATCCTCGATCTCGTCGCCTTCGCGTGGGCGGGCTTCGGCGCCTCGTTCGGCCCGATCGTCCTGCTCACCCTCTTCTGGAAGAAGCTGACGAACTGGGGCGCGCTCTTCGGCCTCATCTCCGGTGCCGTCGTCGCCTTCGTCTGGGGTCAGCTCAACACTCCCCTGACGGATTCGATCTACGAGATCATCCCCGGCTTCGCAATCAACCTCATCGTCGCGGTCGTCGTCAGCCTCGCAACCTACAAGCCGAACCCGGAGATCGACGCCGAGTTCGATGAGGGCGTGGAGCTTTCGAAGGTGAGGTGAGCGCCGAGGAGGTCGCGAGCTGATCCGCGCCTCGTTAGATTCGTTGTCAAGCAGCCGCCGGGGTCTTCGCCTCGTAGAAGACCCCGGCCTTGACTATCGCGAACACGACGTTGAGCCGGCGGCGAGCCAGACACATCACCGCAGCATTGTGTCGCTTACCCTCAGCCCGTTTCCCCTCGTAATACGCCTTCGACACCGAGTCATGACACGACGCCACCCACTCTGAGTGGAACAACGCGTTCTTCAACCTTTTATTGCCAGCACGCGACGGGGCGATGTCAAGGCGTCGAAGCAACATGGGGCTCGCCGGCGAGCAGTCGAGCGAATGCCTCGGTGGGCGTGAGATAGCCCAGTCGGCGGCGGGGTCGATTGTTGATCTCCTCGGCGATGGTGGTGAGGTAGGGCTGGTGATCGGGGATCACCGTGCCCTTGGGCAGATACTCCCGGTAGAGCCGGTTCGTGTTCTCGTTGCTGGGCCTCTGCCAGGGCGAGTGGGGATCGGCGAAGTAGACCGGCATCGCCGTGGCCAGGGAGACCTTCGCGTGCTGGGCCATCTCGCTGCCCTGGTCCCACGCCAACGATGCCTTCATCATCTCGGGCAGGTCGTTGAAAAACTCGATGACCGCGTCAGCGGTTGGCTCGGCGTGTTTCGAGGGCAGGGCCAGCAGCCCGGTGAACCCGCTCATCCGCTCCACCAGCGTCGCCGCGCACGAGGTGCCGTTCTTCCCGATGATCAGGTCACCCTCCCAGTGCCCCGGCACCCGACGCTGGGCGGCGTCCTCACCTCGCTCCGCGATCGGGACCATACCTACGATTGGGCCACCGCGCGTCCGCCCGGTCGTACGTGGTCGGCGCTTGGTCCGCTTGGACTGCAGGAAGATGCCCTTGCGGGCGAGCTCACCCTTCGGGATTGCGTAGATGTACTGGTAGATAGCCTCACCGGAGACGGTTCGGCCGCGTGCGTCAGGAGAGTTCGCCATGCGTTCAACGGTCGGGTCTGTCGCCTCCAGACGGAACCGGCCCGCTATCTCGTTCGGCGTCCAGGACGCGGCCAGGTCGGCGTCCACCCTCGCCTGCAGCACCGGATCCCCCGCGACCTTCCGCTGCTGCGGGCGAGCTCGCCGACGCTGCGCTCTGACGTCTGCGGTCACGGCCTGGTAGCCGCGGGTCTTCGTCGAGTTCCGGTGAAGCTCCCGCGAGATCACCGACGGGCAACGCCCCAGGTGACGGGCGATCCTCCGCACCGACCAGCCCGCTTTCGAGGCCGCCGAGATCTCCGACCTGTCGCTGAACGACAACCCCACCCGCGCCATCTGCACACTCCACCGATCAGACCCCCGCCGACCGGGAGTGTTGCTTCGACGCTATGACACCACCCGGGAACTCACCCCGAATCGATGTCCCCGTCCGACGCGTCACCGGAGCGATTCCGGCATACGCAGCCAAATGTGCAATAGTCTTGAACGCGCTGAAATCACCGGCTGCCAGGAGGATCTGGTTTGCGGCCTTAACGCCGACTCCCGGCATTTACGTTGAGACCTGAAGAAAAGAGGGAGCGAGTCAGCCAGTTCCTCCGCTTCAGCCTCGATCTCGGTCTGCCATGACACCCGATGCTGGCACCCACGTTACGACGAGACCTCAGTACACCTGGGTCCAGCCCCTATCAGCAGTCAACGCGTGTCCTGGATTCCTTGCGGCAACACCCGCCGGATCATCAATGACAGGGCGAATCAGCCATGCCAGAACCAGCGACCAGGCCCCCTATGGGGCCTGCCAATAAATATAGGGCACCCCCGCAAAAATAGAGCGGTCGGCTCAACAACTGCGTCAGGGGCCTATGGGACACTAGATACTACGCACAGCCGAAGTAGTTGAAGGGAAGCAATTATGAGTGCGGAGCAACGAAGTGCCGCAGACGCCGTCTATGTGCTGAACGCGATAGCACGTCTTATGCGAGCCTCTCCCCATGCCACGGAAAACATGGAATGGACGGAGATGCACGCCGAGTACCTTGAAGAGATAGCCGGCGCGGTCCAACGTGACGCTGCTCTGGACCCTCACATGCTCGAAGACGGAGCAGCCTACGTTGGCCGTGAATGGGAACACGCTCTCATCCCAGTGTTCTACGGCCATGATCGTATCGAGGAGATCGTCGAACGGCTGTGATACAACCCCAGACAAGGATCGCTGAATCAAAGGAGCAGAGAAAACATGGATAGCAAAATACAATTCTTCGTGGATTCAACCAGTCCTCATTCTGAACCTCCCAAAGAGCTCGGTGACGGCAGACGAGTCGAGTGGTCCGAAGCGAGCGACGTCGTCATTACCCTCACGGATGGCACTATGCACAGGTACGCGCCTAGTTTTCAAGGTTCTGGTGAAACCAACACCTCTGAGGGCGGCCACGCATATGCAATTCTGGATGGCACGCTCCAAGTGCAGTCCTACAACCACGAAGCCTTCTTCGCAGACAGCAAAGTCAGCGGAAGGGACTGATGCAGGGTTTGGTGACATCTGATCTGGCTTGTACACAGGCAAGCCTGGAAGGATAGACACCATGCCCCAGCCCTATCCGAAAGAGTTCCGCGATGACGTCGTCCGCGTGGCCTTGAACCGCGACGAGAAGACCACGATCGGACAGATCGCCAAGGACTTCGGCGTCCACGAAGGCACCATCGCGAAATGGCTCCGCCAGGCCGAGATCGATGCTGGTAACAAGCTCGGCAATACCACCGACGAATCCGCTGAACTGCGGGAGCTGCGGCGGCGGACTCGCCTGTTGGAGCAAGAGAACGAAGTCCTGCGCCGCGCGGCTGCGTATCTGTCGCAGGCGAATCTGCCGTCAAAAGGCTCTACCCGCTCGTGAGAGAGCTCGCCGTCGACGGTATTCCCGTGGCGGTGTCGTGCCGGGTCTTGAAGCTCTCGCGCCAGCCCTACTACCGGTGGTTGGCCACGCCGGTCCCTGAAGCCGATATCGTCGAAGCGTACCGGGCCAACGCCCTGTTCGACGCCCACTGCGACGATCCCGAGTTCGGATACCGATACCTCGCCGATGAAGCAGAGTCGGCCGGCCATCCCATGGCAGTGCGCACCGCGTGGCGGTTGTGTTCGACCAACTCCTGGTTCTCAGCCTTCGGCAAGGGCCGGGGTAAGAATGGAAAGAAGCCCGGTCCACCCGTCCACGACGACCTGTGTGCCGTGGTCGACGAGGACGGTCGGACCCGGCACAAGTTCACAGCCGATGGCGTGAACCGGCTCTGGTTGACCGACATTTCGGAACACCACACCGATGAGGGCAAGCTGTACCTCTGTGCGATCAAGGACGTCTACTCGGGCCGGATCGTCGGCTACTCGATGAGTGCGCGGATGAAGGCCCGGTTGGCTGTTGACGCTCTCGAGATGGCGGTGGCCCGCAGGGGTGGTGATGTGGGCGGATGCACGGTATGTCAAGCCCCGGGTTTCGTAGAGGCTCCTATTCTTGGTTTCCTAAGCAGCCGCGGGTTCTGTCCCGGACTGGTTGATCCATTCGGAATGGACCTCGACGGGCGGTCGGTAGTTAATCGCTGAATGCAACCTGGACTGGTTGTACCAAGCCACCCACTTCGACGTCTCCGCCATCACCTCGATCAACCCCGACCACCCCTTCCGGTCGATGAGTTCGGCCTTGTAGACCGAGTTCAGCGCCTCGGCCATGGCGTTGTCGTACGAATCCCCACGCGACCCCACCGACGCCACGACCTCGGATTCCGCCAGGGTCTCGCCATAGCGAATCGATCGGAATTGCACCCCGCGATCCGAGTGGTGCACCAGCCCGGAAACGTCTTCACCGGCCCGATATTTCGCAGCGAGAGCCATCGTCAGAGCGTCCCTGGCCAGGGACTCCCGCATGTGGTTCGTCACCTGCCAGCCGACGATCTCCCTGTGGAAGACATCGAGGATGAACGTCGTGTATACCCACCCAGCAGTCGTCGGAACATAGGTGATGTCCGCGACCCATAGACAATTGGGTGCCGGTGCTGCGAACTCACGCTCGACAAGATCATCCGGACACTCCTCAGCCCTAGCCGAAGCCGTCTTCGGGCGCTTCCTCCTGCGTCGAATACCGTCGATGCCTAACTGGCGCATCAACCGCTCCACCGTGCAGCGGGCCACCGGGCCGAACTGATCCGCGTACTCGCGGTTGATCGCCTTCCACATCTTCCGCACCCCGTAACACGAGTAGTTCGCCTCATAGACATCCTGGATGACGACCATCAGCGCCTGGTCTCGGCGGGCCCTGGCCGATGGTTCGCGTTTCTTGAACGCGTAATACGAGCTCACAGCAATCCGTGCCGCAGTCCCGGACAGGGCGCGTACGATTGGCTCGACTCCGAACTCGTGACGATTGTCGTCGATGAAGACGACAATCACTTCGATGGGCGGTCGAGCTCCGCCGCGAAGAAAGCCGACGCTCTCTTCAAGATCTCGTTGGCCCGCTTCGCTTCAGCCAACTCCGCCCGCAGCCGACGGTTCTCCGCTTCCAAATCGACTGACTCAGTCGGTGTGGCCTTGCCGGAGTCTTTGTGCTTACGGACCCAGACTCGCAGGGTCTCTTTGCTCAGACCGAGCTCGCCGGCGACACGGGTGATTGCCCCGTTCGCCGTCTCCGGATCGGCCTGAGCATGAATGACGAGTTCGACGGCGCGAGCCTTGAGTTCGTCGGTGTATTTCACTGGCAAGAGAGAATCTCCTTCTTCCAATCTCCCTGCCTCTATTATCCCCGGGGCGATTCAGTACACAGCGACCGTGGCAGTCAGTTTCGATCAAGGAAATTCACTCAGAGTCTGGCTTGCCACGGCCTTGTTGGGTCGATGGGCCGGGTCGGTGCTGCTGGCGACAACGCGGCCATGGAGTCATTCTTCGCCCTGCTGCAGAAGAACGTTCTCGACCGTCGCCGGTGGGTGAGTCGGGAGCAGTTGAGAATCGCGATCGTGACGTGGATCGAGCAGACGTATCACCGTCGTCGGCGGCAAGCCCGGTTGGGTCGTTTGACACCTGTCGAGTACGAAGCAATTATTGAGTCACCTGCAGTCGCAGCGTGACACCCGAATTGTCACCTCTCCTTGCATCAGTCCCGAATGGATTGGGAGACTGGAAGATATGGTTACTTGCAGTCCCGTGAGACGGTGAAGGTTCTGCGCACCTATAGCCAGGGCGCATGGGTTGAAGCAACCGGGATGACAGTGGAGCCAATCCATAAGACGAGAAGCAAGAAGACCTTCCAGGACGATCAGAACGACTGAGCCTTCTGCACTCTCAAGCGACTGACGCGAAAACGCGATGTGGGAATGGACAGAGGTTTCGGTACTAGTCATGCATCTCGCGCCCGTTCAGAGGCTGGAGCCGCCGGTGGTGTCTATCGTCTGCCCGGTGACCCAGTGTCCACGATAGCCGGCGAGGAAACTGATCACATCCGCAATATCCTCAGGAGTACCAATTCTGTCGAACGCGGAAACCTGCACGGCGCCGTCGCAGGCTCCGGGTGCGTCGATCCAATCGGCATCGGGGTCGGTGCCAATGGTGCCAGGCGCGACCGAGTTCACCGTGATCCCGCGTTTGGCCAGCTCGGGCTAGACCGCGTGCATGACATTACCAGGACCAGCGACCCAACCCCGTTCGAGATCTATAGATTTATATACGTGCACCCCCTCACCGGGCTGGCGGGCTGTTCCGCTTCCCAATCCCGCGGACACCGAGCCACTCGTGGATCGAGCGCGGTCTGACGGAGACCTTTTCGCTCGATCCACAGTTGCGCGGAAATCCGTGTCCCGGGCGACGCGGAAACCCGGCCAGGCGTGGACCGAGCAACGGCCTGCGCAACCGCGCGCCGACCCGTGAATGTACTGCAGGCGGGCACCCAGTGGGCACCCGCCTGCAGTATCGGGATCGGACCGACTCTAGATCAGAGTCACTTGTCCTTGCCGGCCTCGGGGTCGACGGTCTCGACGGTCTCGACGGTCTCGTCGACCTCGACGTTGCCTTCGGCATCCTCGGTGACCTTGACTTCGTCGACGACGACGTCGCCATCGGCATCCTCGGTGACGGTGACGTCGTCGGAGACGACCTCTTCGTCGGAGGAGTCAGAGGAGTCAGTCGAGGCGGCAGCGGCGGTCGCGGTGGCCTGCTCGGCCTCCTTCACCGTGGCCTGCTTCGGCGAGTAGGGCTCGAGGACGAGCTCGATGACGGCCATCGGAGCGTTGTCGCCGTTGCGGGGACCGATCTTCGTGATGCGGGTGTATCCGCCCGGACGCTCGGCCATGGTCTCGGCGATCGTCGTGAAGAGCTCGTGGACGATCGACTTGTCGGCGATCTGGGCGAGCACGCGACGACGGGCGGCGAGGTCGCCCTTCTTCGCGGCGGTGATGAGGCGCTCGGCCACCGGACGGAGGCGCTTGGCCTTCGTCACGGTCGTCGTGATGCGCTTGTGCTCGAAGAGCTGCGCTGCCAGGTTGTTGAGCATGAGGCGCTCGTGGGTGGGCGAACCGCCGAGGCGGGGGCCCTTCGTTGGGGTAGGCATAGTGGAAAACTCCTAGGTCTTGATCAGTACTGTTCGTCTTCGACGTAGGACTGGTCCTCTTCCGCGAGACCGGATTCGAACCCGGCAGGACTGTCCTTGAGGCTGAGTCCGAGCTCGTTGAGCTTGGCCTTGACCTCGTCGATCGACTTCGAACCAAAGTTGCGGATATCCATGAGGTCGGCTTCGCTGCGGGCGACGAGCTCGCCGACGGTGTGGATGCCCTCACGCTTGAGGCAGTTGTAGGAGCGCACGGTCAGATCGAGGTCCTCGATGGCAAGCGCCAGGTCGGCGGCGAGAGCGGCGTCGACCGGCGACGGGCCGATCTCGATGCCCTCGGCTTCGACGTTGAGCTCGCGTGCCAGACCGAACAGCTCGACCAGCGTCTTGCCTGCCGACGCGATGGCGTCGCGCGGGGTCATCGACGGCTTGGTCTCGACATCGAGCACGAGGCGATCGAAGTCGGTGCGCTGCTCGACACGAGTGGCCTCGACCTTGTAGGTGACCTTGAGAACGGGCGAGTAGATCGAGTCGACCGGGATCCGGCCGATCTCGGCATCGGCGTTCTTGTTCTGGGCGCTCGACACGTAGCCGCGTCCGCGTTCGATGGTGAGCTCCATGTCCAGACGGCCTTCGCCATTGAGCGTGGCGATGTGCAGGTCCGGGTTGTGGATCTCGACTCCGGCGGGAGCCGAGACATCGGCAGCGGTCACGGTGCCAGGGCCCTGCTTGCGCAGGTACGCAACGACAGGCTCGTCGAATTCAGACGACACGACCAGGGACTTGAGGTTGAGGATGAATTCGGTGACATCCTCCTTCACTCCCGGGACGGTGCTGAACTCGTGGAGGACGCCGTCGATCCGGATGGAGGTGACGGCGGCTCCCGGAATCGACGACAGCAGAGTGCGACGAAGCGAGTTGCCGAGGGTGTAGCCGAATCCGGGCTCGAGCGGCTCGATGGCGAACCTGGAGCGGTTGTCGGAGACGACTTCTTCCGTGAGTGTTGGGCGCTGTGCAATGAGCACGTGGGCTTCCTTTCAGCGAACATCCGCTATATGACGTTCGCACTGCACGTCATGGCAGTCGGCCATGAAGAACGGTTCGGTTTATGCGATGAATCCGTTCTGCCTCAGGCGGCGGGCACAGCGGCCCGTCGCCTGCGGCAGTTCCACGGAAAGGGTCAGCCGCGGCGGCGCTTGGGCGGACGGCAGCCGTTGAACGGAACCGGGGTGACATCCTGGATGGTGCCCAGTTCCAGGCCGGCGGCCTGCAGGGAGCGGATCGCGGTCTCGCGGCCCGAGCCCGGTCCCTTGACGAAGACGTCGACCTTCTTCAGGCCGTGTTCCTGCGCGCGGCGGGCGGCGGATTCCGCAGCCATCTGAGCGGCGTAGGGCGTCGACTTGCGCGAGCCCTTGAAGCCGACCTCACCGGAGGAGGCCCAGGAGATGACAGCACCGGTCGGATCGGTGATCGACACGATGGTGTTGTTGAAGGTGGACTTGATGTGCGCCTGGCCGGCAACGATATTCTTCTTGATCTTGCGGCGAGGCTTGCGCGCTGAAGCGGCGCGTGACTTGGGAGGCATAGGTTTTACTCCTGATCGAGGTGGTTGACGCCGGTCAACCGGGTGAGCATGTTACTTCTTCTTACCGGCCACGGTGCGCTTCGGTCCCTTGCGGGTGCGCGCATTGGTCTTGGTCCGCTGTCCGCGAACCGGGAGACCGCGGCGGTGGCGCAGGCCT
The DNA here is from genome assembly GCF_050562175.1 of Brevibacterium sp. K72. Taxonomy (NCBI): domain Bacteria; kingdom Bacillati; phylum Actinomycetota; class Actinomycetes; order Micrococcales; family Brevibacteriaceae; genus Brevibacterium; species Brevibacterium sp. K72. Next base: position 2,156,026 of record NZ_CP191582.1, on the reverse strand, counting down.
TCGTAGCTGCCGATCTCCACCTTGCGGCGGATGTCGGCGGCGACCTCACGGCGGAGGTCACCCTCGACCTGGAACGTGCCCTCGATGTAGTCACGCAGCTGAACGAGCTCGGCGTCGCTCAGGTCCTTCACACGGGTGTCGGGGTTGATCCCGGTTTCCGTCAGGGTCTGGCGCGCACGCGTGCGGCCCACACCATAGATGTATGTCAGGGCGACCTCCACGCGCTTTTCGCGCGGGATGTCGACTCCGGCAAGACGTGCCATAGGTTCTTACTCCTGTTGATGTTTCGGAGGTGCTGATGCAGACCTGTCCTCAGTGACCTGAGGTCCTCGGCCCCCGACCGAAGGTATCGTCCTGCTCATGCCGGTCCGGCATGCGCAGGGGGCGAGGTCTGCGTGGGTGTGGTGCTGCTGGCAGCCCCGTCTCGGGGCTCCCTCTGCTCGAAGAGCTGCTCAGCCCTGACGCTGCTTGTGGCGCGGGTTGGAGCAGATCACCATGACTCGACCGTGACGGCGGGTCACCTGGCACTTCTCGCAGATCTTCTTGACGCTGGGCTTAACCTTCATCGTTTTTCCTTCTCTCGGCCGGTCTCCCTTCCCAGGGAATCCGGCGCGAATGATCGAAGATCCTTACTTGTAGCGGTAAACGATTCGTCCACGCGAGAGATCGTAAGGAGACAGCTCCACGATGACTCGGTCCTCGGGCAGGATTCGGATGTAGTGCTGCCGCATCTTCCCTGAGATGTGCGCGAGCACCTTGTGCCCGTTGCTCAGCTCGACCCGGAACGATGCGTTCGGGAGAGCTTCGACAACGGTGCCCTCGATCTCAATGACCCCTTCTTTTTTGGCCATATCGTTCGCTAACCTCGTATTCCCGCGAAACCTTCGCGTTCGACGTAATCGTCGATCGTCGGTCGGCACCGACGATCCCCACAGACTGCTCCGGCCCTCCCCCACCACATGAAAGGCTGTGGATGGCGTGACGCCGCCCACAACCGTGAATGGATGAGTTGAGTGAGAACAGACCAATCATCTACTCTACACCACGATCCGAAGATCTTCCAGGCGGTCCTGGATTCCGCGCGTGACTTCCCCTACAATCCCGGCTCCCCTCGCCGAGGCGGCCCGCCGGATCGGCGTCACGTCCGTTCCTCACACCCCGTCACCCCGCCGAGGCGGTGCCCCGAAGCGATGCCCACGTCCGTTCCGCGCACCCCGCTCCCTCGCCGAGGCGGCGCTGCCCGACCATCGTCCGGCCCCGAGTCCCTCGCCGGGGCGGGGCACTCACCCGCGGGCGCGTGCCCCGTAGCCGGTGCGGATCCCCATGGCCACGGCGACGGCGAGGACGAGGAAGCCGAGCACGGTGACCCATGCGAAGCCGCCGAGTGAGAGCAGCGGACCGGCGAGTGCGGCGACCGCGGCCGCTCCGAGGTTCATCCCCGCATCCGAGAGTCCCTGCACGGGGATCCGATGCGCCGGGTCGATCTCCTGGGTGAGCAGGGTCGAGCCGGCGATGAGGCACGCCGACCACCCGAGTCCGAGGAGGAAGAGCGCGAGGGAGAGCCGGACGAAGGAGGACTCGCCTGCCGCGTCGATGAAGCCGAGGATGAGCGCGGCGGCGAAGAGCACCTGCCCGAGGAGGATGACGCGTCCGGGAGCGAACCGGTCGGTGAGGTAGCCGAAGACCGGAGAGAGTCCGTACATGCCGAAGATGTGCCCGGCGATCGTCACGCCGATGAGCCCGAGGCCGAACCCGTGATGGTCCATGTGGACCGGGGTCATCACCATCGTCACGACCATGATCATGTGCCCGCTGACGACGGAGAGGAGACCGAGGAGCGCACCCGGGGATCGGCGCACGGCCGCCCAGGTGCCGCCTCTGCGAGGGGCCGTCGGGGCGGCGACGATCCGGTCCGCCCCGACGCCGGGTCGATCGGAGCGCGGGGTCCGGAGGAAGAGGACGCAGACGAAGGAGAGGAGGTATCCGCCGACGGCGATGAGGAAGGGACCGGCGAAGGGGTCGATGCCGAGCGAGCGCCCGAGCCGGGAACCGGGTTCGGCGAGGTTGGGTCCGAGGACCGACCCGACGGTCGTCGCCCACACGACGATCGACATCGCTCGACCCTTGAGCTGCTCAGGCGCGGAGTCGGTGGCCGCGTACCGGCTCTGCAGGCCCGAGGCGGTCGCGGACCCGAAGAAGCCCATACCGACGAAGAAGAGCAGGGCGATGCCCGCGAGGATGGCCACGACGATGAGGAGCGCTCCGGTGAGGGCGAGTCCATAGCCGACGGCGAGCGCCCAGCGGCGATTGCGCACCTGCGCGAGACGCGCGAGCGGCAGAGCGAGCAGTCCTGCGCCGAGGATCGAGGCCGTCTGCGCGAACCCGGCGAGTTCGGTGCGACCGGTGAGCTGTTCGGCGAGGATGCCGCCGACGGCGAACCCGGTGGCCACGCCGATGCCGGCGAAGAGCTGCGCCAGACACAGCGCCCACTGATTGCGCACGAACGTGCTCGCCACGTTCCCCTCCTCATATCCTCGGTCCGCATCGATGCTAGCCGAGTACCGCAGACGCCGAGGCGGCCGGGAACGGTGGTGAGATCCGCTCCCGGCCGCCTGCAGTGCTCGACCGGTGGTGTCAGGCCCGACGGTCAGGGCCGCCGAGCCCGGCCCGAGCTCAGTGCTTCGCGCCCTTTCCGCGCGTCATCCGGTAGACGACTCCACCGGCGGTGAGCAGGGCGAGCGCTCCCGCGAGCAGGGGCCAGATGTCGGCACCGGTGCGCGGGAGGCTTCCGCCGGATCCGCTGCCGGATCCGCCGCTGCCCGCGCCGGGGGCGTCCCCGCCGCCCTTCGGGTTCTCGTCATCGCCGCCACCGGAGCCGTTGCCGCCGTCGGAGTCCTTGCCGCCGTCGGAGTCCTTGCCTCCGTCGGCGCCCTTGCCGCCCTTGCCGTCGTCGTCGCCGACGACGGTGAGCGTCGTGTTCGCCACGGTCTTGCCCTTCGCGTCGAGGAGCTGGACGACGTAGGTGCCCGGCTTCGCCTTCTTCGGGACGACGACCTTGCTCACGGCGTTGCCGCCGTTGTCGGTCGTCAGCGTGCCGAGCGTGCCTCCGGTCTCGAAGGCGACGGTGTAGTCGGCTTCCGAGGCCTGGTGCTTGACCGAGGCGATGACGCTCTCCCCTGCTGCGACCTTCTCCTTCTCGAGCGAGAAGTCATCGGCGCGGAACGTGTCCATCCGGCACCGGTTGGGCAGGGTGATCGTCTCCCCGCGGTCATCGACCGCGGTGTCCGGTGTCGGCAGCTTGGGTCCGAAGTCCCCGACCTTGGGCAATGTGCCTGCGGAGAGGAACTCGTTGACCGTCTGGTCCGTGCACGCCTTGTTCTCGTCCCGCGACATGTACGAGGTGTGCGAGGCACCGGAGACCGAGAGCAGGCTGCCGTCGATCGTGCGGGCGAGCTTGACGCCCGAGGCGTACGGGGTCGCCGAGTCGTGGGAGGTCGAGACGACGAGGATGTTCGGCACCGCGGTGAGCTTCTCCGGCTTGGGCAGGGTGCCCTTGAACTTCCAGAAATCGCAGTAGTCGTAGACGCCCGGCGAGACCGACGCCGCCTGGAACGGTCCGGCTTCGTCGTAGCGCTTGGCCAGGTCGCGCAGCTCCTCGATGTCCGGCTTGTTCCCGTAGCTGTTCTCATCCGTGCAGCGGATGTTCGTGAACGCCTGGAGCATCGGGTCGTAGTGGCCGGTCTCGTCGCGGGAGTTGTACGAATCGGCGAGCGTCATGAGCACCCCGGCGGTCTCTCCGGCCTTGAGTTCGGTGAGCCCGAGCGCGAGCTGCGCCCAGAGGTCCTCGGAGTAGAGGGCCTGGATGACGCCGGTGCGGGCATCGCCGAAGGTGACCTCGCGGTCATCGCCTTCGGATCCCGCCGGCAGCGGTTTGCCTTCGAGGGAGCGGAGGATCCCCTGCACGGCCGTGGTGAGTTCCGCCCTGTCGGTGATCCCGTCGCCGAGGGCGCAGGTGAACGGTGCGTTCTTGAGGTCGGCGAGCCGGTCAGGGTACTCGAGGTTCGGGTAGGTCTCGCCCCACGTCCTGCCCTCGGTGCCCTTGGCCGAGCAGTCGAGCGCGAACTGTTCGAAGGTGTCCTGGAAGCCGGCGATCTGCTTGACCGAGTCGTCGGCGTCCTCTTCGGCGTCGGCCTTGCTCACGAGCTTGCCGTCGGCGTCGAGGTAGGCCTGGGGGTCCTTGTTGATGTCCTTGAGAGCCTTGTACGCGGAGACGTTGCCGGGGTCGACGGCGCCGTCGAGGACGAGCCGGCCGACGCTGTCGCCGAACTTCTGCGCATAGACGTACCCGAGCCGGGTCCCGTAGGAGAAGCCGATGAAGTCGAGCTTGTCGTCGCCGCTCGTCGAACGGATGAGGTCGAGGTCGCCGACGGCGTCCCACGTCCCCAGGTGCTTCATGAGGTTCTCCTGGCCTCCCTCACCGAGGTCGAAGAGCTTGCCGGTGTTCTCGATGCAGTCACCGGCGAATCTCTCCGCCTGGTCGTTGAGGATGTCCTCGGCGTCCTCGCGGTCACCGGCCCACGCGTCCTCGGCGCGGTCGGCGTCGATCTGCTCATCGGTCGAGCACTGGGAGAAGGGCATCGAGCCGCCCGTGCCACGCGGGTCGAAGCCGACGAGGTCGAAGTTCGCTGCGAGGTCGGGTTCGAAGAGTGCACCGGCGACGCCGAGCGTCATGCCCGAACCGCCCGGTCCGCCCGGGTTCCAGGCGACGGTGCCCTGCGGGGTGGTCTTGACGAACTTCCCGTCGACCATCTTGCCGGAGGGGACCTTCATCATCGCGATGGCGACGTTGCCGGCGGCAGGATCCTTCGCGTCGATGGGAGCGATGAGGTAGCCGCAGACCGGGGTGCGTCCGATGCGCTCGGTGTAGTCGGGGTAGCCGAGCTTGCCGCAGTTCTCGGCGCTGAGGTCGACCTTCTGGTTGTAGTACTTCTTCAGGCCCGCGGGGATGTTGCCCGCGCCCTTGCCGCCGCCCTTCGGGTCGGGGATGCGGTAGGTGCCGTCGTCCTGGCGGAAGAGCTCCTTCGCCAGCTGCGGGTAGTACTCGTCGAGTTCACCGGCCTGATTCGCGTCCTCGCTGGGCTCTTCCGTCGGCTCGGCGCTCGGACTGGGCGACTCGGTCGGAGTCTGCGTCGGGTCGTCGGTCGGTGTCGGTGCTGCGGTCTCGTCAGCGACGACCGTGAAGTCCTCGCTCGTCTTCAGCCCGTCGTCCGACTTGACGATGTAGGTGCCGGGGGTCAGTCCCGATCCGTCGAGTTCGGTCTCGACGGTGCCGGATCCAGCGGGGACGACGGCGTCCGTGCCTGCGACGGCTTCGTTGTTCGCCGCGTGGACGATGCGCAGCGTCGTCGCTGCATCGGAGGCGCGGACGGTGACGGGGATGACGAGCGAGGTCGAGGCGGTCACCTCGGCGTCGGTGCCGAGGACGATCTCGAGCTCGTCGACGTCTGTCGCTTCGTCGGCTGCGGGCTTCTGGATGGACTCTGCGGGTGACTCCGCGGGACCGGCGGCCGCGGCGGGCAGAGCCCCCGCGAACAGCAGAGAAGCGCCGATGATCGACGCTCCCAGGACACGCGAAGACCCTCTCAATGTGATTCGGGTCATGCTCGTCATCGTAACGCACAGATAACGGTCAGGAACTTTTCAAGTTTTTCGTTATCGTTTCGTGACCGTGGTCACAGTTGCCGGGCTCTCGCCGAGGCGGTCGCGGCTGTGACGGAGCATGTCGGACGGACGATCGCGGCCGGTGGGTCGACTGCTAGCGTGAGTGAGGTGGCCATCATCGAGGGGAGAGCAGGGACCATGGACGATCTGGACGCCATCACCGAGGAATCGCTCGTCGCGAAGGGCGGGCGGAAGTGGTCGACCTACCCCGGCAGCCTCGGTGCGTTCATCGCGGAGATGGACTTCGGGGTCGCTCCCGTCGTCCGGGAGGCGCTGACGGAGATCGATGAGCGCGACCTCTTCGGCTATGCGCCGGCGCAGATCGTCGCCGATCTCCGAGAGGCGACGGCCGACTTCTGTGCCGAACGCTACGGCTGGCGGTTCCCCGCCGCGCACGTCGAACCGGCGAGCGACGTCATCGCCGCGTTCATCGCCGTCCTCGACCTCCTCACCCCCGCAGGGACGCCGATCGTCCTCCCCACCCCTGCGTACATGCCGTTCTTCGACGTCGCCAGGGTGACCGGTCGCGAGCTCATCGAAGTGCCGATGCTGCGCACCGAGACCGGATGGTCGGTCGACCTCGAGGCCATCGACGCCGCGCTGTGCCCCGGTGCCATCCTCGTCCTGTGCAACCCGCACAATCCCATCGGCAAGGTCTACACGGAGTCCGAACTCACGGCGCTGGCGGAGGTGGTCGAAGCCAACGGTGCCCGTGTGTTCTCCGACGAGATCCACGCTCCGCTCGTCTATGAACCGGCGCGCCACGTCCCCTACGCGAGTCTGAGCGAGACCACCGCCGCCCACACGGTCACGGCGACCGCCGCCTCGAAGGCCTTCAACATCCCCGGCCTCAAGTGCGCTCAGCTCATCCTCACCTCACCGGAGGACCGCGCGGAGTGGAAGCGACGCGGACTGTTCGTCTCCCAGGCGGCGTCGAATCCCGGGATTCTTGCGACGACGGCCGCCTACACCCGCGGCGGTGAGTGGCTCGCTGAGATCACCGCGTACCTGGCCGGCAACCGCGACCTCCTCACCGAACTCCTCTCGGCGGAGCTGCCGAACATCCCCTTCCTGCCCCCGGAGGCCACCTATCTCGCGTGGCTCGACATGCGCGGCTACGGTTTCGACGACCACCTCACGAAGCACTTCACCGAGACGGCGAAGGTCGCGCTCACCGAGGGCCGGCTGTGCGGAGAGGCCGGGGCCGGACACGTGCGCCTCAACTTCGCCCTCCCCCGCCCCCTCCTGCGCGAGGCGGTCGAGCGCATCGCCGCCGCGACGAAGGGCTGAGGCGCAGACAGCTGAGGCCGCGGGGCGGGGTCAACGAGGGTCGAGGCACCGACGGCTGAGGGATCGGCCCGGATCAGCCCTCGGGCAGCCAGTCGACGAGGTCATAGGAGGGGCTCTCCGCCGCAGCCTCCCGGACCTGCTGGTCGTAGCGGAGGTAGTACTCGAGGTTGCAGCGGTCCATGACGGCCCGGAACCGCTGTGACGGCTGCTCCTCGCCGACGAGGTCGACAGGCAGCAGCGGATTCTCCATCACCGCGCGACCGACCCGGAAGTAGAGGTCGAAGAACCGGCCGATCGGCAGCTCCGGCAGCCCGGTGCCGGGTCTGCCCTGTTCCCCGGCGAGGAGCGCGAGTTCGGCCTCGAGGGACTCGATCTCCGTGCGCGCGCAGTCGAGGTCGAAGGCGATGGCCGTCAGCCGCTTCGCGGACTCGAGGTCGTCAGGGACGAGGCGCGTGAACTCGTACCAGCCGCCGTTCGTCATCTCCGGCAGCTGCGCGACGAGAGCACGGGCATGGTCGTGGAAGCCGATGAGCAGACCCGACCGCAGCTGCCGGTACCCGAGCATCCGCGCCGAGTACTGGAAGCGGTCGCGCAGCTGGCGGGAGGCCTCAGGGATCGTGTAGATCGCGGCGTGGAAGTGCCCGTCGAACTCCGGCGCCGTCCGCTCTCCGCCGATGTCGTGGAACTGGGAGAGGATGCGTTCGCGCAGACGGTAGAGGGTCACCCGGCCTCGGCGCTCGGCGCTGACGAGTTCGCGCTGGACCATGCGGGTGAGCTGGTTGTGCACGCTTGAGGCCGAATACCCGTGGTCGGCGAGGATGCGCACGATGATCGGACCGGGCACGGCGCTGGCACGCAGACACCCGAAGACGGAGATCACGTCGAAGGTGATCCTGGTCAGCCGGTAGCGATCGCCCACATCTGAGCTCCGTTTCGTGACATCTTGGACTCGGCCCACAGCCTGATCGTACCTTGAGAGCAGGCAGTCAGCCCCCGCGGATCCGGGGATGTTCCCCCTGCTCGGAACGCTTCCCCACCTGCGCCGATGTGAAGAGAGGTCAGTCATGGACGATGAGAAGCACACCCAGACCCTGCGCACCTACCACCAGGCCCGCACGACCGCCGCAATCGCCGGAGGAATCGCGACGTTCCTCGCGTTCGCGATCTTCCAGATCGTCGGAGCCGGGATCCTCGACACCGCCGCGTGGATGTTCGCGCTCGGGGCGATGACGTTCTCCGGCGTCTTCGTCGCCAGCTACCTCGGCTACGCTGCCGCCGGCAAGCGGACCCGAGTCGACGCGGCCGCCTGATCCGGTCCTCGCCGACCTCCCCTCACCCTGCCCGGCACCGCGCCGTCACGGCGGCCGGCGGCCGGCGGCCGGCGGGCGTCAGTTGCCCTCGGGTGCCGGCCGCATGCGGTCGCTAGCAGTCGGCGGGCGTTAGCTGCCAGCCGGCGGCACCGGCACGATCCCGTACGGGGCGAGCCCGGCCGCGCCGCCGTCTTCCGCGGTGAGCACCCAGACCCCGTCTGCGTGCCGGGCGACACTGTGCTCCCAGTGGCTGGCCCGGGAACCGTCGGCCGTGACGACGGTCCAGTCATCGGCGAGCGTCACAGTCTCGGGGCTGCCGGCGGTGAGCATCGGCTCGATGGCCAGGCACATTCCGGGCCGGATCTTCGGGCCGTTCGACTTCGCCCGGTAGTTGAGCACCTCGGGTGCCATGTGCATGGCCGTGCCGATGCCGTGCCCGGTGAACTCCTCGACGAGGCCGAGCGCAGGCGCCGTCTCGGTGACGTAGTCGTCGATGGCGTCCCCGATGTCGCTCACCTTCGTCCCCGTCGCGAACGCCGCGATGCCCGCCCACATCGCGCCTTCAGTGGCACGGGAAAGTGCACGGTCCGCCTCGGTGCCGGCGTCGTCCCCGCCGACGACCATCGTGAACGCGGAATCGCCGTGGAATCCCTCGACGATCGCCCCGCCGTCGATGGAGACGAGGTCCCCGCGCTCAAGGACACGCTTCCCGGGGATCCCGTGGACGATCTCCTCGTTGACGGAGATGCAGAGGACCGCGGGGAACCCCTGATAGCCCTTGAAGTTCGACGTCGCTCCGGCGTCCGCGATCGCGCGTTCGGCTGCCGCGTCGACCTCCGCGGTCGTGGCCCCCGGCACCACGGCTGCACGGGCCGCATCGAGAGCCGCCCTGGTGACCAGGCCGGCCCGATGCATCCGCACGAGCTCGGCGGGGGACTTGAGCTCGATCCGCGGACCGAAGATCATCGCAGGGCGGCGAGGATGCGGTCGGTGATCTCGGCGACCTCGCCGAGGCCGTCGACCTCGCGCAGGAGACCGCGGTCGCGGTAGATGTCGGTCAGTGGCTGGGTCTGCTCGGCGTAGACGTCGAGGCGGTGGCGGATGACGTCCTCGTTGTCGTCGCTGCGGCCTTCCTTCTCGGCGCGCGCGAGCAGGCGGGCGACGACCTCGTCGGTGTCGGCGGTGAGCTCGACGACAGCGGAGAGCTCGGTTCCCGCCTCGGCGAGCATCCGGTCGAGTTCGGCGACCTGCGCAGCGGTGCGCGGGTAGCCGTCGAGGAGGAAGCCCTCACGGGCGTCGTCCTGGCTGAGACGATCGGCGACCATCTTGTTCGTCACCTCGTCGGGGACGTACTCCCCGGCATCCATGTAGCGCTTGGCGAGCTTGCCGAGCTCCGTCTCCCCCTTGACGTTGGCGCGGAAGATGTCACCGGTGGAGATCGCAGGGATGTTCAGGGCCTCGGCCAGCCGTGCCGCCTGGGTGCCCTTGCCCGCTCCGGGCGGGCCGATGAGGATGATGCGTGAACTCATATCTGTCCTTCCCAGACCGTGATCGGTCTGTGCTTCCAGGGCCGTGACCGACGCCGGTGCGGCGCCGCAGGCCCTCGTGGTGGCGCGGGATCAGCGCAGCAGGCCCTCGTAGTGGCGCTGCTGCATCTGGGCGTCGATCTGCTTGACCGTCTCGAGGCCGACTCCCACGATGATGAGCAGCGACGTGCCGCCGAACGGGAAGTTCTGGTTCGCGTTGATGAGGACCAGGGCGATGAGCGGGATGAGCGCGACGAACGCGAGGTAGAGCGATCCGGGGAAGTTGATCCGGCTGAGCACGAAGCTCAGGTAGTCGGCGGTGGGGCGGCCGGCGCGGATGCCGGGGATGAAGCCGCCGTACTTCTTCATGTTGTCCGCGACTTCCTCCGGGTTGAAGGTGATCGCGACGTAGAAGTAGGAGAAGAAGATGACGAGCACCGCGTAGGCGGCGATGTAGATCGGGTGGTCGCCGCGCGTGAAGTACGTGTTGATCCACTCGACCCAGCCCGTCTGCGGGTCGAAGAACTGAGCGATGAGGCTCGGCAGGTAGAGGACCGAGGAGGCGAAGATGACCGGGATGACGCCGGCCATGTTGACCTTGATCGGAATGTACGTCGACGTGCCGCCGAACATACGGCGCCCGACCATGCGCTTGGCGTACTGGACGGGGATGCGTCGCTGCGACTGCTCGACGAAGACGACGAGGGCGACGAGGACGAGTCCGACGGCGATGACGATGAGGAAGACGTCGATGCCCTGCTCGCTGAGGATCGCCCCGAGCGAGGAGGGGAACGCCGAGGCGACGGAGGTGAAGATGAGGATCGACATGCCGTTGCCGACGCCGTGCTCGGTGATCTGCTCGCCGAGCCACATGATCAGACCGGTGCCGGCCGTGAGCGTGAGGACGAGGATCGCCAGACCCCACCATTCGTTGTTGACGATGAGGTCGGTGCAGCCCTGGATGTTGCCGAAGAGCGCACCCGACTCCACGGTGGCGACCAGTGTCGTCGAGTTGAGGACCGCGAGACCGATCGTGAGGTAGCGCGTGTACTGGGTGAGCTTCGCCTGGCCGGAGGCGCCTTCCTTGTGGAGGGCCTCGAAGCGCGGGATGACGACGCGCAGCAGCTGGACGATGATGCTCGCCGTGATGTAGGGCATGATGCCGAGAGCGAAGATCGACAGTTGGAGCAGGGCGCCGCCGCTGAAGAGGTTGATCATCGCGAACCCGCCGGAGTTCAGCTGAGGGGAGGCCACGCACTCCTGGACCTTCGTGTAGTCGATGCCGGGCGAGGGGATGAACGAGCCCAGTCGGAAGATGACGATGATGCCCAGGGTGAAGAGGAGTTTGTTCCTCAGGTCAGGCGTGGTGAAGGCCCTCCGAATTGCGCCGATCAAGCGTCCTCCTCAGTGGGGGATGGAAGTCAGGGTCGCTGTCACGACCTGGCGAATGAGACAAATACCTGCAAAAGACTACCAGGGTCGAGGGTCCAGACCGAAACCGGACGGGCCCCTCTCCCCCGGTTTCTCGCCGTTTTCCCCGCCCCGCCGTGACCGGGGTCTCCGCGGGTGCCGGGTGCCGCCTCGGCGATGGTGTCCCCGCTCGCCCGCCGAGGCGGTGGCTGGGTGCGCAGGGACGACGAAGGGGACGGTCACCGAAGTGACCGTCCCCTCTCAGCCGTGGTCCGACTCAGCGCAGGGCGCCGAACGGATCAGGCCTCGGTGGCGTTGCCGCCCGCAGCCTTGATCTTCTCGAGCGCGGAGCCCGAGAACTTGTCTGCGGTGATGTTGATCGCCACAGTGATCTCGCCCGTGCCCAGAACCTTGACCGGCTGCTTCGGGCGCACAGCGCCCTTGGCGACCAGATCGGCGACGGTGACGTCGCCGCCTTCCGGGAACAGTGCCGACAGCTTGTCGAGGTTGACGACCTGGAAGGTCACCTTCGCGGGGTTCTTGAACCCACGCAGCTTCGGCAGACGCATGTGCATCGGCGTCTGGCCGCCCTCGAAGCCGTGCGGAACCTGGTAGCGGGCCTTCGTGCCCTTGGTTCCGCGTCCGGCGGTCTTGCCCTTCGAGCCCTCACCGCGACCCACACGGGTCTTCGCGGTCTTGGCGCCCGGGGCCGGACGGAGATCGTGGAGCTTGAGTGCGTCGTTGTTCGCCATATCAGTCCACCTCTTCCACAGTCACAAGGTGACGCACGACGTTGATCATTCCCCGGATCTCCGGACGATCCTCGTGCACCACCACATCGTTGATCCGCTTGAGGCCGAGCGAACGCAGCGAATCACGCTGGTTCTGCTTGCCGCCGATCTCGGACTTCTTCTGAGTAACCTTGAGCTTCGCCATCAGGACTTCGCCCCGCTTTCGGCGGCCGCACGCAGGAGAGCGTGCGGAGCGACCTCGTCGACGGGCAGGCCGCGGCGGGCCGCGACTTCCTCGGGACGCTCAAGGTTCTGCAGAGCCTTGATCGCAGCGTGGACGATGTTGATCGCGTTCGACGAACCCAGCGACTTGGACAGGATGTCCTGGACGCCGGCGGCATCGAGCACGGCGCGGACCGGACCACCGGCGATGACGCCGGTACCCGGAGCGGCCGGGCGGAGCAGGACGACGCCTGCCGCTTCCTCACCCTGGACGGGGTGAGGGATCGTCTTCTGGATGCGGGGGACGCGGAAGAAGTTCTTCTTCGCCTCCTCGACACCCTTCGCGATCGCGGCGGGCACTTCCTTCGCCTTGCCGTAGCCCATGCCGACCATGCCGTCTCCGTCACCGACGACGACGAGGGCGGTGAAGGAGAACCGACGTCCACCCTTGACGACCTTCGACACGCGGTTGATCGTGACGACGTGCTCGATGAACTGGCTCTTCTCCTCGCGGTCTCCGCGACCGCCGCGTCCACGGCCTTCGCCACGTCCGCGACCCTGGCCGCGTCCGCCGCGGTTGTCACCGCCGCGGCTGTCGCCGCCGCGGTTCTCCGCAGTCTCCTGCGATTCCTTGTTCTCTTCAGTGCTCATAGGGCCAATCCTCCTTCACGGGCACCTTCGGCGATGGCCTGCACTCGGCCGTGGTAGGCGTTGCCTCCACGGTCGAACACGACAGCCTCGACGCCGGCTTCCTTGGCGCGCTGAGCAACCAGCTCGCCGACCTTGCGGGCCTTGCCGGTCTTGTCTGCTTCGAGTGCGCGCAGCTCGGCTTCCATGGTGGACGCCGATGCCAGGGTCTTGCCGACGGTGTCGTCGATGACCTGGACGAAGACGTGGCGCGTGGAACGGGTCACTGAGAGACGCGGGCGCTCGGCCGTGCCGCTGACGTGCTTGCGCAGACGAGCGTGACGACGCTTGCGAGCAGCTGCCCTGCCCTTGCCGTAGCTTTCCTTCTTGCCAAAGGCCATCTCTACTTACCAGCCTTTCCGACCTTGCGACGGACGTTCTCGCCGGCGTAGCGCACACCCTTGCCCTTGTACGGCTCAGGCTTGCGCAGCTTCCGGATGTTCGCAGCGGTCTCGCCGACCAGCTGCTTGTCGATGCCGTGGACGGCCACCTTGTTCTGTCCTTCGACGGTGAACGAGATGCCCTCCGGCGGTTCGACGGTGATCGAATGGCTGTAGCCGAGAGCGAACTCGAGGTTCGATCCCTTCGCCTGCACACGGTAGCCGGTGCCGACGATCTCGAGGCCCTTCGAGTAGCCATCGGTGACACCGATGATCATGTTGTTGATCAGGGTGCGGGACAGTCCGTGGAGCGAACGCGATTCGCGCTCGTCGTCAGGACGGGCCACGGTCACGACGCCATCCTCGAGCGACACGGTGATCGGCTCGGCGATGGTCACGGACAGTTCGCCCTTGGGTCCCTTGACGGCGACATCCTGGCCGTCGATCTTCACCTCGACAGCAGAGGGAACGGAGATCGGGTTCTTGCCAATGCGTGACATGCTCTTCTCTCCTCTCCTTACCAGACGTAGGCGAGGACTTCCCCACCCACACCCTTCTTGGCGGCCTGTCGATCGGTCAGGAGACCTGAGGACGTCGACAGGATGGCGATGCCGAGTCCACCGAGGACCTTCGGCAGGTTGGTCGACTTCGCGTAGACGCGCAGCCCGGGCTTCGACACACGGCGGAGGCCGGCGATCGAACGCTCACGGTTGGGGCCGAACTTGAGATCGAGGCGAAGGGTCTTCCCGACGGTCGCGTCTTCGACGCTCCACCCGGTGATGTAGCCTTCCTCCTTGAGGATCTCGGCGATGTTCGACTTCAGCTTCGAGAACGGCATGCTGACGTCCTCGTGGTAAGCCGAGTTGGCGTTGCGCAGACGCGTGAGCATGTCTGCGACTGGATCAGTCATTGTCATTGTGGGCTCATGCCCTTCCTCGTTACGGTTTCCGCCCGCGACGTGCGCGCTTGGACCTGCAACGTAGAGATCATTTGGTCTTGAACGGGAACCCGAGGTGACGCAGCAGAGCACGTCCCTCATCGTCGGTCTTGGCGGTCGTGACGACGGTGATGTCCATACCGCGGACGCGATCGATGCGATCCTGGTCGATCTCGTGGAACATCGACTGCTCCGTGAGACCGAAGGTGTAGTTGCCGTTGCCGTCGAACTGACGGTCCGAGAGTCCGCGGAAGTCGCGGATGCGCGGAAGCGCCAGGGAGATGACACGGTCGACGAACTCCCACATGCGGGCGCCGCGCATGGTCACGTGCGCACCGATGGGCTGGCCCTCGCGCAGCTTGAACTGGGCGATCGACTTCTTCGCCCGGGTCACGACCGGCTTCTGGCCGGTGATGAGGGTGAGGTCGTTGATCGCACCTTCGATGAGCTTCGAGTCACGCGCAGCGTCACCCACACCCATGTTCACGACGACCTTGGTCAGGCCGGGAACCTGCATCGGGTTCGCGTAGTCGAATTCGTCCTGGAGCTTACCGACGATCTCATCGCGGTAGACCTGCTTGAGGCGCGGCGCCGGACGGTTCGTGCTTGTCTCCGTCATCAGATCTCCTCCCCGGTGCGACGCGAGTAGCGGACGCGGACGGTCTTGGTGCGACCGTCCCGCTCGACCTTCTCCTCGCGGTATCCGACGCGGGTCGGCTTGTTGTCCTTGGGATCAACGAGCGCCACGTTGGACACATGGATGGGGGCTTCGTGAGTCTCACGGCCACCGGCGGTGCCGCCGGCCTGAGTCTGGGTTGCCTTCTTGTGCTTGATCACGCGGTTGACGCCCTCGACGAGGACGCGGTTGCGCTCGGGGTAGACGGCAAGGACCTTGCCCTGCTTCCCACGATCGCCGCCGCGCGACTGACGGGCACCTGCGATCACCTGGACGAGGTCGCCTTTCTTGATCTTGAGCTTGTTCGCCATGCTCACAACACCTCCGGTGCCAGGGAGACGATCTTCATGAACTTCTTGTCACGCAATTCGCGTCCCACGGGTCCGAAGATGCGGGTGCCGCGCGGTTCCCCATCGTTCTTGAGGATGACTGCTGCATTCTCGTCGAACTTGATGTAGGAGCCGTCCGGACGACGGCGTTCCTTGGCGGTGCGGACGATGACGGCCTTGACGACGTCACCCTTCTTCACATTGCCGCCGGGGATTGCGTCTTTGACGGTGGCCACGATGGTGTCACCGATCGAGGCGTAGCGCCGACCGGAACCGCCGAGGATCCTGATGGCCAGGATCTCCTTGGCTCCGGTGTTGTCGGCGACTTTGAGTCGCGACTCTTGCTGAATCACTGTTTTCTCCTGTCGTCGCGCTGGTTCTCACGATGGTGCTGCGAGCCTTGCGGAACGGATTCATTGACATACTCACCCCGTTCCCGGTAGCCGCCCATGGTCTCGCGGACGAGACCATGGGCGGGACCAGGAGGGAGGGGCGACGCCGGCTTTACTTGGCTCGTTCGACGATCTCGACGAGCCGCCAGCGCTTTGCGGCCGAGACCGGCCGCGTTTCGGCCACGACGACGAGGTCGCCGATACCGGCGGTGTTCTCCTCGTCATGAGCCTTGATCTTGACCGACTTGCGCATGACCTTGCCGTAGAGGCGGTGCTTCATGCGCTCCTCGATCTCGACGACGATGGTCTTGTCCATCTTGTCGGACACGACGTAGCCACGCGCAGTCTTGCGGGAGTTGCGCTCGGGGGTCGTCGCCTCGGGCTTGGTGGTCTCCGCCATCACTTGTCCTCTTCCTTCGCATCAGCGGGGTTCGGACGGATGTCCAGCTCCCGCTCGTTGAGCACGGTGTAGATACGAGCGATGTCGCGACGCACAGCCTTGAGGCGGCCGTGGCTCTCCAGCTGGCCGGTGGCCGACTGGAAACGCAGATTGAACAGCTCGGCCTTGGCCTTCTTGAGCTCCTCTGCCAGACGCTCGTTGTCGAAACCGTCAAGCGCGTCCATGGACAGGTTCTTCGAACCGATTGCCATGCTCACTCACCACCTTCGCGGGCCACGATGCGGGCCTTGAGCGGAAGCTTGTGGATCGCCAGGCGCAGGGCCTCGCGAGCAACTTCCTCGGACACGCCGGCGAGTTCGAACATGACCCGTCCCGGCTTGACATTGGCGACCCACCACTCGGGAGAGCCCTTACCGGAACCCATGCGGGTCTCGGCGGGCTTCTTCGTCAGCGGTCGGTCAGGGTAGATGTTGATCCACACCTTGCCACCGCGCTTGATGTAGCGCGTCATGGCAATACGTGCGGCTTCGATCTGCCTGTTGGTGACGTAGGCCGGCTCGAGGGCCTGGATGCCGTAGTCACCGAAGGCCACCGTCGTGCCACCCTTGGCGGCGCCGCCCCGCTTGGGGTGGTGCTGCTTGCGGTACTTCACTCGACGAGGGATCAACATGTCTCAGCCCTCCGTTCCGGCCTCAGCCGCGGGGGCCTCGGCGCTGTTCTCAGTGGTACGGGCCGAGTCGTTCCGGCGGGCTCCGCCTTCCTGACCGCGGCCACGGCCGCCACGACCGCGTCCACGACCACGGGGGCCGCGGGCAGCAGGAGCCTTCGCCTGCTCGGCGGCAAGCTCCTTGTCGGTCATGTCGCCCTTGTAGATCCACACCTTGACGCCGATGCGTCCGAAGGTGGTGTGCGCCTCGTGGAATCCGTAGTCGATGTTCGCGCGCAGGGTGTGCAGGGGCACACGGCCTTCGCGGTAGAACTCCGACCGGCTCATCTCGGCGCCGCCGAGACGACCCGAGCACTGCACGCGGATGCCCTTGGCACCGGCGCGCTGCGCCGACTGGATCGCCTTGCGCATCGCACGGCGGAACGCCACACGGCTCGCGAGCTGCTCGGCAACACCCTGAGCGACGAGCTGAGCGTCGATCTCGGGGTTCTTCACCTCGAGGATGTTGAGCTGGATCTGCTTGCCGGTGAGCTTCTCGAGCTGACCGCGGATGCGGTCGGCTTCGGCGCCGCGACGTCCGATGACGATGCCCGGACGGGCGGTGTGGATGTCGACGCGGACACGGTCACGGGTGCGCTCGATGTTGACCTTCGAGATGCCGGCCCGCTCGAGGCCCTTGGTCATCATCTGACGGATCTTGACGTCTTCGAGCACGTAGTCGCTGTAGCGCTGCCCCGGCTTGGTCGAGTCAGCGAACCACTTCGACTTGTGGTCCGTGGTGATTCCGAGTCGGAATCCGTTCGGATTGATCTTCTGGCCCATTAGCGGTTCCCCTTCCGGCTCTTGCGCTGAGGCAGGTCATCGCCGCTGGCCAGGACCACGGTGACGTGGCTGGTGCGCTTCTCGATGCGGAACGCACGTCCCTGAGCACGCGGGCGGAACCGCTTCATGGTCGGTCCTTCGTCCACGAACGCCTCCGAGATGACCAGGTCGTTCTCGTCGAACGCAAGGCCCTCCTCGTCGGCCTTGACACGCGCATTGGCGATGCCCGAGGCGACGAGCTTGTAGATCGGATCGGATGCGGACTGTTCTGCAAACTTCAACACTGCAAGTGCTTCGGTCGCCTGCTGACCACGAATGAGGTCGATGACGCGCCGAGCCTTGCGAGGCGTGACGCGCAGGTAACGCGCCTTAGCCTTGGCTTCCATCGCTTCCTTCTCTCTTGTCTAAGATCGAGAGTCCCCCGCCTCAGCGGCGGCGACCCTTGCGATCGTCCTTTTCGTGGCCACGGAACGTCCGTGTGGGTGCGAACTCGCCGAGCTTGTGCCCGACCATCGCTTCAGTGATGAAGACCGGCACGTGCTTGCGTCCGTCGTGAACGGCGATGGTGTGTCCCAGGAAGTCCGGGATGATCATCGAGCGACGCGACCATGTCTTGATTACGTTCTTGGTGCCCTTTTCGTTCTGACGAGCGACCTTCTGGTACAGGTGCTCATCGACGAAAGGACCCTTCTTGAGGCTACGAGGCATAAGTCAGTACTCCAATCAGCGCTTCTTGCCGGTCCGGCGACGGCGCACGATGTACTTGTCGCTCTCTTTCTTCGGCCGGCGAGTGCGGCCTTCTGGCTGACCCCAAGGGCTGACCGGGTGACGACCACCGGAGGTCTTGCCCTCGCCACCGCCGTGCGGGTGGTCGACCGGGTTCATCACAACACCGCGGACGGTCGGGCGCTTGCCCTTCCAGCGCATGCGGCCTGCCTTGCCCCAGTTGATGTTCGACTGCTCGGCGTTGCCGACCTCGCCGACCGTGGCACGGCAGCGGGCGTCGACGTTGCGGATCTCGCCCGAAGGCATCCGCAGCTGAGCGAAACGGCCGTACTTCGCGACGAGCTGCACGGACGAACCGGCAGAGCGGGCGATCTTCGCGCCGCCACCGGGGCGGAGCTCGACGGCGTGGACGACGGTGCCGACCGGGATGTTGCGCAGGGCGAGGTTGTTGCCCGGCTTGATGTCGGCGCCCGGTCCCGCTTCCACCTGTGCGCCCTGCTTGAGGTTGTGCGGGGCGATGATGTAGCGCTTCTCACCGTCTGCGTAGTGCAGGAGGGCGATGCGCGCGGTGCGGTTCGGGTCGTATTCGATGTGTGCGACCTTGGCGGGCACGCCGTCCTTGTCATGGCGACGGAAGTCGATGACACGGTACTGGCGCTTGTGTCCGCCGCCCTGGTGGCGGGTGGTCACGCGTCCCTGGTTGTTGCGGCCGCCGCGCTTGGGCAGCGGGCGCAGAAGCGACTTCTCCGGCGTCGACCGGGTCACTTCGACGAAGTCGGCGACCGAAGAGCCACGGCGGCCCGGGGTCGTCGGCTTGTGCTTGCGGATTCCCATGAGTCTTGTCCTTCTCTGGCGAAGGATCGCTTAGAGCGATCCACCGAAGATGTCGATCGATCCGTCCTTGAGGGCGACGATGGCACGCTTGGTGTCCTTGCGCTTCCCCCAGCCGGTGCGGGTGCGACGGCGCTTGCCCTGACGGTTCAGGGTGTTCACCTTGGCGACCTGCACATCGAAGATCGATTCAATGGCGTTCTTGATCTCGGTCTTGTTCGAGCGCTGATCGACGATGAAGGTGTACTTGCCTTCGTCCATCAGGCTGTAGGTCTTTTCCGAGACGACCGGCGCGATGATGATGTCGCGCGGATCCTTGAAGTTGAGACTCATGATGCGTCCTCCGAATTGCGGTTTCCGCCCAGGAACGCGGCAAGAGCTGCCTCGGTGAACACGATGTCATCGGCGATCAGCACATCGTAGGTGTTGAGCTGATCGGAGGTGAGCACGTGGACGTGGGGCAGGTTGCGCACGCTGAGGTAGGTGACCTCGTCGTCGCGGTCGAGCACCACGAGGGTGTTCTTCCGGTCGGAGAGGCCGGCGAGCGCGAGCTTCGCCTGCTTGGTCGACGGGGCGTCGCCGGTGATGAGGTTCTTCACGACGAAGACCTGATCGAGGCGTGCGCGGTCGGAGAGGGCACCGCGCAGGGCGGCGGCCTTCATCTTCTTCGGCGTCCGCTGCGAGTAGTCGCGCGGCACCGGACCGTGCACGATTCCACCGCCGTTGTACTGGGGAGCGCGGATCGAACCCTGACGGGCGTTGCCGGTTCCCTTCTGACGGTAGGGCTTGCGACCGCCGCCGCGAACTTCGGAGCGGGTCTTGGTCTTGTGCGTGCCCTGACGGGCAGCAGCGAGCTGCGCGACGACGACCTGGTGGATGAGCGGCACGTTCGTCTGCACGCCGAAGACCTCGGCAGGCAGGTCGACCGAGCCGGTCTTCGCACCGGTGGCATCGACGACGTCGACTGTCTTGACATCAGACATATCGTTCAGGCCTCCTTCGCGGCCGAGCGAACGAGAACGACGGCGCCCTTGGGGCCGGGAACGGCGCCCTTGATGAGCAGGAAGTTGTTCTCGGGGTCCACGGCGTGGATCGTGAGGTTCTGGGTGGTGTGCTTGACGGCACCCATGCGGCCGGCCATGCGCATGCCCTTGAACACGCGACCCGGCGTAGCCGCTCCACCGATCGAACCGGGCTTGCGGTGGTTGCGGTGAGCACCGTGCGAGGCGCCGACACCGGCGAAGCCGTGGCGCTTCATGACACCGGCGGTGCCCTTGCCCTTGGTCTTCGCGGTGACGTCGACCTTGACTCCGGCCTCGAACGTGTCGACACCGAGCTCCTGGCCGAGCGAGTACTCGCCGGCGTCAGCGGTGCGCAGCTCGACGAGGTGGCGACGCGGGGTCACGCCGGCCTTCTCGAAGTGACCTGCGGTCGGCTTGTTGACCTTGCGCGGGTCGATCTCGCCGAATGCGATCTGCACGGCGGGGTAACCATCGGTCTCCTCGTCGCGGATCTGGGTGACAACGTTGTTTCCGGTGGCCACAACGGTCACCGGCACGAGCTTGTTCTGCTCATCCCACACCTGGGTCATGCCCAGCTTGGTACCCAGAAGGCCCTTGACCTTGCGGGTGGTCGGGAGAGCTGAGGAACGAGTGTTCGCCATTTTTCCCTCCCTTAGAGCTTGATCTCGATGTTGACGTCGTCAGCGAGGTCGAGACGCATGAGCGAATCAACTGCCTTCGGCGTCGGATCGACGATGTCGATCAGACGCTTGTGCGTGCGCATCTCGAAGTGCTCACGGCTGTCCTTGTACTTGTGCGGCGAACGGATGACGCAGTACACGTTCTTCTCCGTCGGCAACGGCACGGGGCCCACAACAGTCGCACCAGCGCGAGTGACGGTGTCCACGATCTTGCGTGCAGCACTGTCGATCACAGCGTGGTCGTACGACTTGAGCCGGATGCGGATCTTCTGTCCCGCCATGGCGTCGTCTCTTTCTTCAGTTCCTTCCGGCCATCAACCATCACCCGAGAATGCTCGGGCGTGGTCTGTGCCGGCTGACTATGACCGGCCCCCGCGGTCGGGCGTGTCGGCTGTTCCTTGCGGAGAAATCCTTCGATTTCCTCGCGCGGTCCGACGGCGCTTCTACTCATTGGCTGCTCGGTCCGAACCCGCAGTGAAGCAGATTCATCGATCCGATAGTGTTCCGGGCTGTTCGCGGCCGAAGGCCGCAGTGCAGGGGTCAACACCCGAAACGCAACCTGACCATCTTGTCACAGTCCCGGTGTCCCGCGCAATTCCGGGCTTCTCGCTTGTGAGAGAAGTCTCAGCGAACCACTCCGGCTCCCCGCCGCCGACCCCTCACGAGTGAGAAGGGTCTCAGCCCCGAACTTCTTCCGTCCCGAAGAGCGCAGCTCGCGCCCGACTGACTCACCAGTCCGCGAAGTCTCCGTCGGGATTTTTCGGCCCGAAGTCGCGTCTGTGGTCGCAGAACCGTGGACTCGCAAGCTCACCGACCCGTTAGTGGTCGAAGAACCGTGGACTCGCAAGCTCACCGTCCCGTGAGTGGTCGATAAACCGAGGTAAATACGCCGAAATCGCCGATTCGCCTCGGTTTATCGACCACACACGGGTTGGTTCGGCGCTGCCCCCGCTCGAGGCGATCGTCTTCCACCCGTCATGTCCGCCCCGCCGAGGTGGTCGTCCTCCACCGCACGAGCCGCCCCGCCGAGGCGGCCTCGACCTCTAACCGCAGCGATGACGACGCTTCTCAGGGCGGCAACAGCGCGTTAGTGGTCGAAGAACCGTGGACCCGCAAGCTCACCGTCCCGTTAGTGGTCGAAGAACCGAGGAGAATACGCCGAAATCGCCGATTCGCCTCGGTTTATCGACCACACACGGGTTGGTTCGGCGCTGCACCTGCTCGAAGCGGTCGTCCTCCACCCGTACAAGCCGCCCCGCCGAGGCGGTCTGCCCTCACGCAACCGGAGTCGTTCTCATGCTTCGACGGCGGTGGTGAACTGAGTGGGGCTATGCCTCGGTGGCGGACTGAGTCTGACCGTTCTGCTGGACCTCGCCGTCGGCCCGGACCCCGCCGTTGCGCTGCGCCTGCCCGTTCCCGTTCTGCTGGGCCTTGGCACGGTCGAGCGCGCGCTTCCGGGCGGCCTCCGATTCGGCTGCCAGACGCTTCGCGTTCTCCGGGTCGCGGGTGAGGTTCTCCCCCGTCTCGGGGTCGAAGACCATGACCTTGGCCGGGTCGAACCAGAGGTCGACGGTGTCACCCTCCTGGACATTCGTCGCCGGATCGAGGACGGCGACGACCTGAGTGCGCGCGCCTTCGCCGTCGAGGTCCCGGTCGAGCTCTTCGAGGGCCTCGCGCACGGCGGGCGCCGCCTCGAAGGGCAGGTAGGCGTAGACCTCGTTGCCCAGCCATTCGGTGACGTCGACCTCGGCGCTGAGCAGGGCGCCACGTCCGCGGCGCTCCTCGTCGATCGTCGCCGCATCGTGGAAGTCCTCGGGTCGGATGCCGGCGACGAGGTACTGGGGTGCGTCGCGCAGCTTCTCCCGCTCGCCCTCGGGCAGGGTGAAGACGCCGAAGGGCGAGCGCAGCTCACCGTCGACGTTCTCCACCGGCAGGAAGTTCATCGGCGGGGAGCCGATGAAGCCGGCGACGAAGAGGTTGACCGGCTCGTCGTAGAGCTCCTGCGGACTGGCGTACTGCTGGAGGACGCCCTTCTTGAGCACGGCGACCTTGTCCCCGAGCGTCATCGCCTCGGTCTGGTCGTGGGTGACGTAGACGGTCGTCACCGCGAGGTTGCGCTGCATCCGCGCGATCTCCGTGCGCATCTGGATCCGCAGCTTCGCATCGAGGTTCGACAGCGGCTCGTCGAAGAGGAAGGCCTTCGCATCGCGGACGATCGCCCGCCCCATCGCCACGCGCTGACGCTGACCGCCGGAGAGGTTCGCAGGCTTGCGGTCGAGGTGGTCGCCGAGTTCGAGGAGCTTCGCCGCCCGCGACACCCGCTCGTCGATCTCCTGCCTGCTGTACTGGCCCTTGGCGAGGATGAGCGGGAACGCGATGTTCTCGGCCACGGTGAGGTGCGGATAGAGGGCGTAGTTCTGGAACACCATCGCCAGGTCCCGCTCCCGGGGTGCGGAGTCGTTGACCCGTTCGGAGTCGATGCGGAGGTCCCCCTCGGTGATGTCCTCGAGGCCGACGATCATCCGCAGAAGCGTCGACTTGCCCGAACCGGAGGGGCCGACGAGGATGACGAACTCGCCCTCGGCGATGTCGAGGCTGACGTCGTTGATCGCCGGGAATCCGTCGCCGTAGCGCTTGACGATGTTGCGCAGTTCGATCACTGACATGGTCGTGTGCTCCGTATCTGTGCGGTCACGATCCGCGGGTCCGCAGAGTGCTGCTCTGCGCTCCCGCGACCGGTGGCTGTGGCTTCTGGGCTGATCATCCCTTCACCGCTCCCGAGGTCAGGCCGGAGACGATCTGGCGCTGGAAGAGGAGAACGATGATGATGATCGGAATGGTGACGATGATGGCGGCCGCGGAGATCGCCCCCGCCGGCTCTTCGAACTGGCTGGCTCCGGTGAAGAACGAGAGTGCCGCCGGCACCGGGCGCGCCGCCGAGGTGGAGGTCAGGGAGATGCCGTAGACGAAGTCGTTCCAGGCGATGAAGAAGGCGATGATCGCGGTGGTGAACACGCCGGGCGCGGCCAAGGGCACGATGACCTTGCGGAACGCCTGGAAGCTCGTCGCCCCGTCGACCTGTGCCGCCTGCTCGAGCTCCCACGGGATCTGCCGGAAGAACGCCGCAAGCGTCCAGATCGAGATCGGAAGGGTGAGCGAGAGGTAGGGGATGATCAGGCCCGCCCACGTGTCGTAGAGCCCGATCGCCGACCAGATCCGGAACAGCGGGGTGACCAGCGAGATGACGGGGAAGATCGAGACCGCGAGCGCCATGGTGAGGATGAACTTCTTGCCGGGGAAGTCGAGCCGGGCAACCGCGTAGGCCGTCAGGGTGGCGAGCACCACAGCGATGACGGTGGCGATGAGGCAGATGCCGATCGAATTCACGAGCGCCGGGAGGAAGAGGTCCTTGGCCGCACCCGTGAAGATGAGCTCGTAGTTCGACCAGTCGATCGCCGTGGGCCAGAACCGCTTGTTCGCGATGTCCCCGGGCGACTTGAGCGACAGGGAGACGATCCACAGCACCGGGAACAGTGCGTAGACGGCGACGATGAGGCTGATGACGATCCACCAGACTGTGTGCTTGCGACCCGACATCGTCACTCTCCCCTCGCCTGGGCCAAGTCGACCTTGAAGACCTTGATGAAGATGAAGCAGATGAGGGCGACGCTGAGGAAGAGGAGGACCGAGAGCGCCGAACCCATTCCCAGCTGGAGCTGACCGATCGACTGGTTGTACGTGAGGAAGGAGACCGTCGCCGTGTTCTGGGCGCCGGCGGTCATGACGAAGACCGAGTCGAAGACGCGGAAGGCGTCGAGGGTGCGGAAGAGGAGGGCGACCATGATCGCGGCCTTCATGTTCGGGATGATCACCTTCGACATCCGCTGCCACCACGAGGCGCCGTCGACGGTCGCCGCCTCGAGCATGTCGCCGGGGATCTGCGCGAGGCCAGAGAGCAGGAGGAGCGAGATGAACGGCGTCGTCTTCCAGATCTCGGCCGCACAGATGACGAGGAACGCCGACCAGAAGTCGCCGAACCAGTCGAACTCGGGCATCGAGAGCCACGTCCCGACGAAGCCTGTGCCGAGGTCGAAGGCGTACTTCCACGAGAAGGCGGCGACGACGGTGATGATGCCGTAGGGAATGAGGATCGCGGTGCGCACCCACGGGCGCACTGCTTTGAGTGCATTGAGCATGACGAGGGCGAGTGCGAACCCGAGGACGAGTTCGACGGCGACCGTGACCACGGTGAGCAGCAGAGTCACCCCGACCGTCTGCCACCACAGCGGATCGGTGAGGATGACGATGTAGTTCTGCCCCCAGTTGACGAAGCGGTTGTCAGGGTCCGTCATCCGGTAGTTGAAGAACGAGAAGTAGACGGCCTGGAGGATGGGATAACCGGTGACGGCGAGGAGGATGATGACCGCGGGGGCCGAGAGCATCCAGCCCAGCCGCGTCTCCCCTCGCTGCCGGTTCGACACACGTGCCTTCACAGCAGCCTCTCCCCTCGGAGGATCTCGAGGATGAACTCCTGAGATCGTGCCGGCGTCGACTCGGGGTCAACGCTGCCCGGCGGATGCCAGGACTTCTGGATGCCGCCTGTCACCTCGTTGTAGTACGGGGTGAGCGGGCGGGCTGCCGAGATCTTCAACGACTCGGCGACGGTGTCGGCGACGGGGAACTCCTTCTGGACCTCAGGGTCGTCGAAGGCGGCGAGGTTCGAGGGAGCATTGCCGTCGGTGAGGAAGTACTCCGCCTGCTTCTCCGGCTGCCTGATGCACGCGACGGCCTCGTAGGCGAGGTCGGGGTTCTCGGAGAACGCGCCGACGCCGAGGTTGATCCCACCCAACGGCGGTCGCGCCTCCTGGGATTCGTCGACCCGGGGGTAGATCGTCCAGCCGATGTCGTCGAGCACCGCCTGGTCGAGGCTTCCCTCGTCGACGGCGGCCTTCGTCGCCGGGTAGATGAAGGGCCAGTTGACCATGAACCCGCCGTCGTCGGACTGGAACTCGAGCATCGAGGCATTCTCGTCGAGGTTGGACAGCTGAGGTCCGCCGACACCGGTGGAGCCGATCTTGGACATGATCTCCGCGGCGCTCCTGCCCGCCTCGGAGTCGATGCCGAGCTTGACTTCGTCGGCGCCGTCGGAGTCGGGGTTCGTCACGATCGATCCGCCGGCGGATTCGATCATCGCATTGATCCACACGGTCAGGGACTCGGCCCGAATGCCCTGGACGCCGACGCGCTTGTCCTGCTCCGCGGCGGCGTCGATGATCTGGTCCCAGGTGACCGGCTGGGACATGTCGAGGCCCGCCGCCTCGGCGACGGACTTCCGATACCACAGCAGCTGCGTGTTCGCCCAGAACGGGGTCGCGACGAGTTCGTCCTGGCGAGTCGAGGACTCGACGGAGGACGGGATGACGCCTTCGGTGAACTCGTTCACGTACTTCTCGGGAACCGGGGTGAGGTAGTCGGCGTTGGCCATCTCGGCGACGTAGACCGGGTCGAGGCTCATGATGTCGATCGAGGAGTCCTGCGAGGCGAGGCGGCGGATGAGCTGCTCTCGCTGGCTGGGTGCGTCGTTGGGCAGCAGGCTCGTCGAGATCCGGTACTTCCCGTCCGCCTCCGCGGTGCACTGTTCGGCGATCTTCGCCTGACCCCCGTTGTCGGGGTTGATGTACCACGTCAGCGTCGGTGTCGATGTTCCGCTCGCACAGCCGGTGATCCCGACGAGTCCGAGCAGGGCGAACGCGGCCAGGCCCGTTCGCCAGGGCCGGAGCTTCCTTGCCGTATGCCTCATTGCCTACCTGCCAGTCTGCGACGTTGCCGGTGGCACTGCCACCTGGATCACACATTACCTCAAGTCGGCACTCATGCCAGTGGCACCCACACTGCGCTCTCGCCCGACAGCGTCCCCTCGTCCCATGCGGCAGGTCCGCTTGCGGCCAGGGTCGGCCGCCCGACCGCCTCGGGCAGGGCGATCGGCACCTCCGAGAGGTTCGCGGCCACGAGCACCGCGGCGGTCTCCGTCGTCACGGTGAAGGCGAGGAGTCCCCGCCGCGGATCGTGGAGGGGGTGCCACGCGAACGCTCCCCGACCCATCCCGAGCTCCCGGCGGGTCCGGAGCAGTCCCCGGTAGAGGTGGAGCTGGGACTCGGGGTCGTCGTTCTGGATGTCATGGGCGAGGACGGAGTGGCCCTTGGGCTGGGGAAGCCACGTCTCCTCCCCCGCCGGCGTGCCGAAACCCAGATGCGGCGCCGAGGCGGACCACGGGTACGGGGTGCGGGCCCCGTCACGGCCGAGTTCGGCTCCGCGGCTGCGCGCATAGACCGGGTCGCGCCGCGCCGAGGCGGGCAGCTGCGTGTGCTCGGGCAGCCCGAGTTCGTCACCCTGGTAGATGTAGGCCGATCCCGGCAGTCCCAGTTCGATGAGCGCCATCGCCGAGGCGCGACGACGTCCCAGCGTGAGATCCGGCTGCGGGTCGTCGGGTCCGATGCCCCGCTGGTGGGGCGGAGGTTCGGCGACCCCGAAGCGGCTGGGGTGGCGGACGGTGTCGTGGTTCGAGAGCACCCAGGTCGGTGCCGCGCCGACCTCAGCGGCCGCGGCGAAGGTGCCCTCGATCGCACGGGCGAGACCGGGAGCATCCCAGCCGGCCATGAGGAACGTGAAGTTGAAGGCCTGATCCATCTCATCGGCGCGGACGTAGCGGAAGAGACGCTCGAGGGGTTCGACCCACGCCTCGGCGACGAGGATCCTCTCCCCCGGGTACGCGTCGAGGATCCTCCTCCACTCACGGTAGATCTCGTGCACCCCGTCCTGGTCGAAGAACGGCGAGGCGGCCGTCGGTGAGGACGAGGGCACCGGCTCGCCCGAGGCTTCGAGCGCGGGGACATGGTCGGGCAGCCCCTCGGCCTTGACGAGTCCGTGGGCGACGTCGACGCGGAAGCCGTCGACGCCGCGGTCGAGCCAGAAGCGCAGGATATCGGCGAACTCCTCGTGCACGGCCGGGTTCGACCAGTCGAGGTCGGGTTGGGTGGGGTCGAAGATGTGGAGGTACCAGTCGTCGCTGCCGGGCAGGCGGGTCCAGGCGGGACCGCCGAAGACCGAGGTCCAGTTGTTCGGCGGGGCGTCCCCACCCTCTCGGCCGGGGCGGATGACGTAGAGATCGCGGGCGGGGTCCCCCGCCTCGGCGGTCAGGGCCGCTTGGAACCACGGATGCGTCGACGAGGTGTGGTTGGGCACGAGGTCGACGATGACGCGGATGCCTGCGTCGTGGGCGCGGGCGACGAGCTCGTCGAAGTCGTCGAGGCTGCCGAAGAGCGGGTCGACGTCGACGTAGTCGGCGACGTCGTAGCCGGCGTCGTTCTGCGGTGAGGGGTAGAAGGGCGAGAGCCAGATCGCGTCGACCCCGAGGTCGACGATGTGCGAGAGGCGATCGAGGGTGCCCCGCAGATCCCCTACTCCGTCGCCGTCTCCGTCGGCGAACGACCGGGGGTAGATCTGGTAGATGACGGCGTCGTCGGACCACCTCGGCGAGGGCGGGACCGAAGGCTGGGGCCTGCCGCGCTCCTGCGGCCTCGCTGCATCTGTCGTCATGGGTCTCCTCACGGGATCGAAGTCCGACGTCTCCAGCATAGACGCGACAGGGGCCGCAATCCCTGTACGGGATTGCGGCCCCTGAACTGCTTCAGACCGGGGTCCGAAGGCTGAGTTCACTCAGACGAGTCAGATCACTCGATGATCTTGGTGACTCGACCGGCGCCGACGGTGCGTCCACCTTCGCGGATGGCGAAGCGGAGGCCCTCCTCCATGGCGATCGGCTGGATGAGCTCGACCGACATGTCGGTGTTGTCGCCGGGCATGACCATCTCGGTGCCCTCGGGCAGCGTGATGACGCCGGTGACGTCCGTGGTCCGGAAGTAGAACTGCGGACGGTAGTTCGAGTAGAACGGGTTGTGACGGCCGCCCTCGTCCTTGCTCAGGATGTAGACCTGGGCCTCGAACTTGGTGTGCGGGGTGATCGAACCCGGCTTGACGATGACCTGACCGCGCTCGACGTCTTCGCGCTTGGTGCCGCGGAGAAGCAGACCGACGTTCTCACCTGCACGGGCGTCCGGCAGGGTCTTGCGGAACATCTCGATGGCCGTGACCGTGGTCTTCGAGGACTTCGGCTTGATGCCGACGATCTCGATCTCCTCGTTGGGGAGGAGGACGCCGCGCTCGACACGACCGGTGACGACGGTTCCACGACCGGTGATCGTGAAGACGTCCTCGACGGGCATGAGGAACGGCTTGTCGACGTCGCGCTCCGGCTCGGGAACGAAGTCGTCGACCTGGTCCATGAGCTCTTCGACGGTCTTGACCCACTTCTCGTCGCCCTCGAGGGCCTTGAGAGCGGAGACCTGGACGACGGGAGCGTTGTCCCCGTCGAACTCCTGGCTGGAGAGGAGGTCGCGGACCTCGAACTCGACGAGCTCGAGGAGCTCTTCGTCTTCGACCATGTCGGACTTGTTGAGAGCCACGACGATGTAGGGCACACCCACCTGACGCGCGAGCAGGACGTGCTCACGGGTCTGCGGCATCGGACCGTCGGTGGCGGCGACGACGAGGATCGCGCCGTCCATCTGAGCAGCACCGGTGATCATGTTCTTGATGTAGTCGGCGTGACCCGGGGCATCGACGTGAGCGTAGTGACGCTTCTCGGTCTGGTACTCAACGTGCGAGACGTTGATGGTGATGCCGCGCTCCTTCTCCTCAGGTGCGTTGTCCACCTGGTCGAAGGCACGTGCCTCGTTGAGATCGGGGTACTTGTCCGCCAGGACCTTGGTGATCGCAGCGGTCAAGGTGGTCTTTCCGTGGTCAACGTGGCCGATGGTGCCGATGTTGACGTGCGGCTTAGTCCTATCGAAACTAGCCTTTGCCACTGGGTTCCTCCTCGTGGTTGGCAAAAGATATGCGGTTCATATCTTAGACCTTTGTTGGTTATCTTTCATTCCGGTGATGTTGTTCTACATCACCTTGGCGATGAGCCTTAGGAGATCACTCTCCGCCGCGCACCTTCTGGATGATCTCGTCGGCAACAGCCTTCGGGACCTCCGCGTAGCTGGAGAACTGCATCGAGTACACCGCACGGCCCTGGGTCTTCGACCGCAGGTCGCCGATGTAGCCGAACATCTCCGAGAGCGGGACCATCGCGCGGACGACCTTCACGCCGGAAGCGTCGTCCATCGACTGGATCTGGCCACGCCGAGAGTTGAGGTCGCCGATGACGTCACCCATGTATTCCTCAGGGGTGCGCACCTCGACTTCCATGACCGGCTCGAGCAGAACCGGGTTCGCCTTCCGGACGGCCTCCTTGAGGACCATCGAACCGGCGATCTTGAACGCCATCTCCGAGGAGTCGACGTCGTGGTAGGCACCATCGACCAGGGTGGCCTTGATGCCGACCAGCGGGTAGCCGGCGAGGACACCGAGCTGCATGGCGTCCTGGATGCCAGCGTCGACGCTCGGAATGTACTCGCGCGGCACGCGGCCGCCCGTGATGGCATTCTCGAACTCGTAGATCGTGTCGCCGTCGACCTCGAGAGGCTCGAAGGTGACCTGGACCTTCGCGAACTGTCCCGATCCACCCGTCTGCTTCTTGTGGGTGTAGTCGTACTTCTCCACGGCCCGACGGATCGTCTCGCGGTACGCGACCTGCGGCTTGCCGACGTTCGCCTCGACCTTGAACTCGCGACGCATGCGGTCGACGAGGATGTCGAGGTGGAGTTCGCCCATGCCGCGGATGACGGTCTGACCGGTCTCCGCGTCGAGCTCGACCTGGTAGGTCGGGTCTTCCTTGACGAACTTCTGGATGGCAGCCGAGAGCTTCTCCTGGTCGCCCTTCGTCTTGGGCTCGATGGCCACGGAGATGACGGGCTCGGGGAAGGTCATCGACTCGAGCGCGATCGGGTGTGCCGGGTCGCACAGGGTGTCACCGGTGGTGGTGTCCTTGAGGCCGATGAACGCGTAGATGTGACCCGCGATCGCCTCTTCGACCGGGTTCTCCTTGTTGGAGTGCATCTGGAAGAGCTTTCCGACGCGCTCCTTCTTCCCGCTCGTGGCGTTGAGGACCTGCTCACCCGACTTCACCTGTCCCGAGTACACGCGGACGTAGGTCAGCGCACCGAAGAACGGGTGCGTGGCGACCTTGAACGCGAGCGCCGAGAACGGCTCCTTGACGTCGGGCTTGCGGACGATCTCCTCTTCCTCGTTGCTCGGGTTGTGTCCGATCATCGGAGGCACGTCGAGCGGCGAGGGGAGGTAGTCGAGGACCGCGTTGAGCATGGGCTGGACGCCCTTGTTCTTGTACGCGGAACCGCACATGACCGGGAAGGCCTCGGAGTTGATGACGAGAGAGCGGATGCCGGCCTTGATCTCCTCGATGGAGACCTCTTCGCCCTCGAGGTACTTCTCCATGAGCTCCTCAGAGCTCTCGGCGACGTCCTCGACGAGCTGGGCGCGGTATTCCTCGGCCTTGTCCTTGAGATCCGCGGGGATCTCGATCTCGGTCATGTCCTGACCCTTCTTGGACTCGTCAGGCCAGATGTAGGCCTTCATCTCAAGGAGGTCGACGATGCCCTCGAACTCGGACTCGGCGCCGATCGGCAGCTGGATGACGAGCGGCTTCGCACCGAGGCGGTCCTTGATGGTCTGCACGGTGAAGTAGAAGTCCGCACCGAGCTTGTCCATCTTATTGACGAAGCACACGCGCGGAACGTTGTACTTGTCGGCCTGACGCCACACGGTCTCGGACTGCGGCTCAACGCCTTCCTTGCCGTCGAACACGGCGACGGCGCCGTCGAGGACGCGGAGCGAGCGCTCCACCTCGACGGTGAAGTCGACGTGCCCGGGGGTGTCGATGATGTTGATCTGGTAGTCGTGCCAATAGCAGGTCGTCGCGGCCGACGTGATCGTGATGCCGCGCTCCTGCTCCTGCTCCATCCAGTCCATCGTCGAGGCACCGTCGTGGGTCTCGCCGATCTTGTAGTTCACACCGGTGTAGAACAGGATGCGTTCGGTCGTGGTGGTCTTACCGGCATCGATGTGGGCCATGATGCCGATGTTGCGGACCTTGTTCAGGTCGGTGAGCACGTCAAGTGCCACGGTGTCTCTCTCTCAATCGATGACTTGATCGACTCCCCCGGCCCCCGGTCGGTCCGGAGCGGACCGACCGGGGGCGGGGGCGACGATTACCAGCGGTAGTGGGCGAAGGCCTTGTTGGACTCGGCCATCTTGTGGGTGTCCTCACGGCGCTTGACTGCGGCACCGAGGCCGTTGCCGGCGTCGAGGATCTCATTCATGAGGCGCTCGGTCATCGTCTTCTCGCGACGCTGGCGGGCGTAGCCGACGAGCCAGCGCAGCGCGAGGGTGGTCGAACGAGCAGGACGGACATCGACCGGAACCTGGTAGGTCGCACCGCCGACACGGCGGGAGCGGACCTCGAGGGACGGACGGATGTTGTCGAGGGCCTTCTTGAGGTTGGCGACGGGGTCGTTGCCGTTCTTCTCACGAGTTCCCTCGAGGGCACCGTAGACGATGCGCTCGGCCGTCGACCGCTTGCCGTCGAGCAGGATCTTGTTGATCAGCTGCGTGACGAGCGGCGAGTTGAAGACCGGGTCGATGACGATCGGTCGCTTGGGTGCGGGACCTTTGCGCGGCATTACTTCTTCTCCCTCTTCGCTCCGTACTTGCTGCGGGCCTGCTGACGGCCCTTGACACCCTGGGTGTCGAGGGAACCGCGCACGATCCGGTAGCGCACACCCGGGAGGTCCTTGACACGGCCGCCGCGGACGAGCACGATCGAGTGCTCCTGCAGGTTGTGTCCCTCGCCGGGGATGTACGCGGTCACTTCGATCTGGCTCGAGAGCTTGACACGAGCGACCTTGCGAAGAGCCGAGTTCGGCTTCTTGGGGGTCGTGGTGTACACACGGGTGCACACGCCGCGACGCTGGGGGCTGCCCTTGAGGGCAGGGGCGTCGGACCCTGCGGACTTGTTATGCCGTCCTTTGCGGACGAGCTGCTGGATTGTCGGCACTAAGCGTTCTCCATTGCTTCTCGATGAACCTAATTCCCACATCGGTCGCGCATGCGCGTCTGTGAACCGTGGGACATATCCGACTGAACACCGGGTGAAGCTTGACTCCCGATGCCAGTATCCGCGCGATGTCACGCACCCTGCGGTCGGGAGTGTCGCAAGGACACACACGCGCAGAGGCCCGCGGTTTCGGCGGCCTGCGCCGGTCGCACTCACACTGGTCCCAGGCCTCACAGAACACCTGGCATGATCGTCCGACGACGCAGATAACACAATCAGTCGCATCCCAGAATATCGCGTGCGCGAGCCTCTGGTCAAAACCACCGGCACCCTGCCGGAACGGGAGCGCGAGGGCCTCCGCCCCGGCGAGACCGGGGTCACACGGCCCTCCGGCCCGGCAGCCACCTCGGCGAGGAGGCACGGCTGAGGACCCGCTTCCTTGACTCATTCAAGAAAACGGGGCAGGGTGAAGGTGTGTCAGAGGAAGAACGCGTGCACGCCGAGGACTATTCCGCGACCCTGCGGAGCAGTTCCCTGCGCGTGACGAAGCAGAGGGTCGCGGTGCTGGCGGCGGTGGACACCCACCCCCATGCCGACACCGAGACCGTCATCCGGTCCGTCAGGGAGAGCCTGCCGGACGTCTCCCATCAGGCCGTCTACGATTCGCTGCACACGCTCACCGCGGTCGGCCTCGTCCGGAGCATCCAGCCGTCCGGGTCCGTGGCCAGGTACGAGCGGCGCATCGGCGACAACCACCATCACCTCGTCTGCCGGTCGTGCGGTCTCATCGTCGATGTCGACTGCACGGTCGGCCGGGCGCCCTGTCTGAGTCCGTCGCACGATCACGGATTCGCAGTCGACCAGGCCGAGGTGACGTTCTGGGGACTCTGCCCCGACTGCCGCAGCGGCAGTGAGGGACCGAGCGACCGGGGAGACTGAGCAACGCACCTCTGTCGCGTGAACCGGCGCAGACGCCTGCGGGCAACCGCTGCCGAGGACCACAGCTGAGCCGCGCTGCGGCTCGAACCCGAAAGGAACCCCCATGTCCGAAACCTCCACCACGGGCGGCTGCCCGGTCGTCCACGGCGACTCGACGGCAACCGCGACCACCGAGCCCGGGTCCCTGACCTCTCCGATGCAGGGCGACGCCAACTCCCACTGGTGGCCCAACCGCCTCAACCTCAAGATCCTCGCGAAGAACCAGCCGGCCCGCGACCCGATGGATGAGGACTTCGACTACGCGGCCGAGTTCAACAGCCTCGACTACTTCGCTCTCAAGGCCGACCTCGCGGAGATGCAGCGCACGAGCGAGGACTGGTGGCCCGCCGACTTCGGCAACTACGGCCCGTTCATGATCCGCATGGCCTGGCACTCGGCGGGCACCTACCGCGTCCAGGACGGTCGCGGCGGCGGCGGTGAGGGCCAGCAGCGCTTCGCCCCGCTCAACTCGTGGCCCGACAACGTCGGACTCGACAAGGCCCGGCGTCTGCTGTGGCCGCTGAAGAAGAAGTACGGCAAGAAGATCTCCTGGGCCGACCTCTTCATCCTCGCGGGCAACGTCGCCCTCGAGCAGATGGGCTTCAAGACCTTCGGCTTCGCCGGCGGACGCAAGGACGTCTGGGAGCCGGACAACGACGTCTACTGGGGCTCGGAGACCGAATGGCTGGGCACCGACAAGCGCTACGCGGGCAACCGCGAGCTGCAGAAGCCGCTGGCGGCGACGACGATGGGTCTCATCTACGTCAACCCGGAAGGCCCTGAGGGCGAGCCCGATCCGCTCAAGGCCGCTGCCGACATCCGCGACACCTTCGGTCGGATGGCGATGAACGACGAGGAGACCGTCGCCCTCATCGCCGGCGGTCACACCTTCGGCAAGACCCACGGCGCCGGCCCCGAGAGCCACAAGGGCGCCGACCCCGAGGGCGCCCCGCTCGAACAGCAGGGTCTGGGCTGGAAGTCCGACTTCGGCACCGGGCACGGCAATGACTCGATCGGCAGCGGCATCGAGGTCACGTGGACCTACCATCCGACCCGCTGGGACAACGAGTTCTTCCACATCCTCTTCGCCTACGAGTGGGAGAAGTTCGAGAACGAGGGCGGCCACATCCAGTGGCGTCCGATCGACGGCGGCGGCGACGACATGGTCCCGATGGCCCAGGGTGAGGGACGCCGGGAGCCGCGCATGCTCACCACCGACCTCTCCCTGCGCTTCGACCCCGCCTACGAGAAGATCTCGCGCCGCTTCAAGGACGACCAGGCCGCCTTCGAGGACGCGTTCGCCCGGGCCTGGTTCAAGCTCACCCACCGTGACATGGGCCCGGCCACCCGGTACCTCGGACCCGAGGTTCCCACCGAGGAGCTCATCTGGCAGGACCCGGTTCCCGTCGGCACCCCTCTCA
Organism: Brevibacterium sp. K72; assembly: GCF_050562175.1. NCBI lineage: Bacteria > Bacillati > Actinomycetota > Actinomycetes > Micrococcales > Brevibacteriaceae > Brevibacterium > Brevibacterium sp. K72. The sequence continues at coordinate 2,120,792 of NZ_CP191582.1, read as the reverse complement.
ACGACGGTGAGCTCGAGCTCGTCAAGGCCTCGATCCGCAACTCGGGTCTGAGCGTGTCCCAGCTCGTCTCGACGACGTGGGCCGCCGCCTCCTCGCACCGCGTCTCCGACATGCGCGGCGGCGTCAACGGCGGGCGCCTGCGCCTCGAACCGCAGCGTGACTGGACGGCGAACGAGCCCGCGAAGCTCGCCGAGGTGATCGGCGTCCTCGAGGGCATCGCCGACCAGACCGGCGCCTCCTTCGCCGACGTCGTCGCGATCGCCGGTGCCGTGGGCGTCGAGACCGCCGCCGCCGCGGCCGGCCACGACATCACCGTCCCGGTCTCGACCGGTCGCGGGGACGCCTCGCAGGAACAGACCGACATCGAGTCGTTCTCCTACCTTGAGCCCACCCACGACGGCTTCCGCAACTACCTCACCCCGGATCTGCCCCTGGCCGCGGAGTTCCTCCTGCTCGACCAGGCGAGCCTGCTCGGGCTCACCCCGTCCGAGCTCACCGTCCTCATCGGCGGCCTGCGCGTCCTCGGGGCGAACTACGAGGACTCCGAGCTCGGCGTCTTCACCGACCGCAAGGAGCAGCTGACGAACGACTTCTTCGTCAACCTCCTCGAGCTCGGCAACACGTGGAAGGCCGTCGGCGATTCGGCGACGACGAACCTCTACGAGAACTACTCCCCCGATGGTGAGAAGCTGTGGTCGGGCAGCCGCGTCGACCTGCTCTTCGGTGCGAACTCCGAGCTGCGTGCGATCGCCGAGGTCTACGCCTCCGACGATGCGCAGGAGAAGTTCGTCACCGACTTCGTCCGTGCCTGGACGAAGGTCGTCGAAGCCGACCGCTACGACCTGAAGCGCTGAGCCGACCCCCTCGCCGAGGCGGTGGCACGGACCCCGCGCCACCGCCTCGGCGAGGGCACGGTTCCGCACCGCACGGGCGGTGCCCCAACCAGGGGCACCGCCCGTGTGCTGTCCCCGGTCGGCGGGTGTGGTCCCCGCTACACTGGTGACCATGTCCGACGAACAGCCAGAGCTCCCCTCCCGTCCGCGGATCCGCGCCTCTGACAAGGACCGCGACGCCGTGCTCGCCGTCATCACCGACGCCGTCTCGAACGGTCGCCTCGACCCCGAGGAGACCGCTGAGCGGCAGGACGAGGCGATCGCGGCGAAGTACCTCGACGAACTCATGCCGCTCATCGTCGACCTTCCCGAGGGCAACGACCTCCACCGATCGCTCGAGGCGCAGACGGGCGGAACGACCCCCGGATCGCAGATCGTCCCCGGCAACCGACCCGCACCGCTGTCGCCGCTCGCCGCACCCGGCACCTCGGCGCCGGTGAACTCCGTGGCGATCATGTCCGGGCGCGAGATCGACGTGCCCGCCGGCACCGCCGAGGTGACGACGTACGCGCTCATGGGCGGGGACAACATCGACCTCTGCGAGGTGATGGGCCCCGGTGTCACCGTCGAGCTCCACTCCTTCGCGATGTGGGGCGGCAACGACATCTACGTCCCGCCGGGCGTGCGGATCAAGGACGAGACGATCAACATCATGGCCGGCAACGAGGTCCGGCAGTCCGCCCGCGGCGACGGATCGAACGGAACGCTCGTGCTCAAGGGCATGTCGCTCATGGCCGGCCACGACATCCACCTGGCGAAGGGCTACCGAGGAAAGGACCAGGGACAGCTGACATGAGAATCGGGATCCTCACCTCCGGCGGCGACAGCCCCGGACTCAACGCCGTCATCCGCGGCATCGTCCGCAAGGGCATCCGCTCCCACGGCTCCTCGTTCGTCGGGATCAGGGACGGCTGGCGGGGACTCCTCGAGGACGACGTGTTCGAGATGTCGATGCTCGATGTCCGCGGCCTGTCCGGACGCGGCGGCACGATCCTCGGCACCTCCCGCACTCACCCCTACGAGGACGGCGGTCCGGCGCGGATGCGCGAGGTGATGGCCGCCCACGACATCGATGCGATCGTCGCGATCGGCGGCGAGGGGACGCTTTCGGGTGCCTCGCGCCTCGTCGAGGAGGAGGGGCTCAACATCGTCGGGGTGCCGAAGACGATCGACAACGACCTCGACAACACCGACTACACGTTCGGCTTCGACACCGCCCAGTCGATTGCCACCGAGGCGATCGACCGGCTGCGCACGACCGCTGAGTCGCACCACCGGTGCATGGTCATCGAGGTGATGGGCCGCAACGTCGGCTGGATCGCGCTGCACTCGGGTATGGCCGGCGGCGCGCACGCGATCCTCATGCCCGAGTTCCCCGTCTCGATGGACCAGATCGGGCAGTGGGTGACCTCGGCGAGGGACCGCGGTCGCGCCCCGATAGTCGTCGTCGCCGAAGGCTTCGTGCCCGAGGGCCTCGACGAGCAGATCGCCGACCGCGGTCTCGACAGCCGGGGCCGGGCCCGCCTCGGCGGCATCGCGAACTACCTCGCACCCCTCATCGAGGAGACCACGGGCATCGAGACCCGCGCGACGATCCTCGGACACCTGCAGCGCGGCGGCTCCCCCACCGCGTATGACCGGGTGCTCTCGACCCGGCTCGGCATGGCCGCAGCCGACCTCGCCCACGACGAGCAATGGGGGAAGATGGCGAGCCTCAAGGGCACCGACATCGTCGCCGTCGAGATGGCCTCGGCCGTCGACAGCCTCAAGACGGTGCCGCTCGACCGCTGGGAAGAGGCGCAGGTTCTCTTCGGGTAGTCGCGATCCGCGCGGAAGGCGTCGCAACCGCGCGAGCGGCGGCCCAAGCGCTGAATGCACGAGGGGCACCCACCGTGTCGGTGGGTGCCCCTCTGCCGTTCAGACCTCAGGCGGTCTGGAACTCAGACTCAGCTGAAGGCGCCGTAGTCGTAGTCCTCGAGCGGGATCGCGGAGCCGGAGTCGGCGCCGATGCCCGCGTAGAAGTCACCGTAGCTGTTGGTGAACATCTCGGCCTTCGCCTCCTCCGTCGGCTCCACAACGATGTTGCGGTGCGTCTGGAGGCCGGTGCCGGCCGGGATGAGCTTACCGAGGATGACGTTCTCCTTGAGCCCCATGAGCGTGTCCGACTTGCCTTCCATCGCGGCCTCGGTGAGGACGCGCGTGGTCTCCTGGAAGGACGCAGCCGAGAGCCACGACTCGGTGGCCAGCGAGGCCTTCGTGATGCCCATGAGCTCGTCACGGGCCGAAGCCGGCTGTCCGCCTTCGGCGACGACGCGACGGTTCTCCGCCTGGTAGCGGCCGCGGTCGACGAGCTCGCCGGGCAGCAGGTTGGTGTCGCCCGACTCGATGACGGTCACGCGACGCAGCATCTGCCGTACGATGACCTCGATGTGCTTGTCGTGGATGCCCACGCCCTGCGAGCGGTACACCTTCTGCACCTGCTCGACGAGGAAGCGCTCGGCCTCACGGCGACCGCGGATGCGCAGCACCTGCTTCGGATCGACAGCACCGACGACGAGCTGCTCGCCCGCCTTGACGTGCTGACCGTCCTCGACGAGGAGGCGGGCGCGCTTGGAGACTGCGTGCTCGATCTCCTCGCTGCCGTCATCGGGGGTGATGACGACGAAGCGGGTCTTGCGGCTGTCGTCGATCTTCGCCCGACCGGTCGCCTCGGCGATGGGGGCGAAGCCCTTCGGGGTGCGGGCCTCGAAGAGCTCGGTGACACGGGGCAGACCCTGGGTGATGTCACCCGAGGACGCCGCCACACCACCGGTGTGGAAGGTGCGCATCGTCAGCTGCGTGCCGGGCTCGCCGATCGACTGGGCAGCGACCGTGCCGATCGCCTCGCCGATGTCGACGAGCTTGCCGGTGGCCATCGAACGACCGTAGTGCATCGCCGAGATCTGCGTGTCCGAATCCGCGGTGAGCACGGAGTAGACCTTGAGCTCTTCGATGCCGGCGGCCACGAGGGTGTCGACGACCTCAGCGGTGACGTCCGTCTTCGCCGGGACGATGACGTTGCCGTCGGCGTCGGTGACGTCGGAGACCGTGAGACGGCCGTAGACGCTGGTCTCGACGAACTCGTGCGGAACGAGGTTGCCGTCGTGGTCGCGCTCGGCCACGGGCAGGGTGATGCCCTTGGTCGAATCGGTCTCCGCGGTGCGGATGATGACGTCCTGCGAGACGTCGACGAGTCGACGCGTGAGGTAACCGGAGTCAGCGGTACGCAGCGCCGTGTCCGCGAGGCCCTTGCGGGCGCCGTGGGAGGCGATGAAGTACTCGAGCACCGAGAGTCCCTCACGGTAGTTCGACGTGATCGGACGCGGGATGATCTCACCCTTCGGGTTCGTCACCAGACCGCGCATACCGGCGAGCTGACGGACCTGCATCCAGTTGCCGGACGCACCCGAGTCGACAAGGCGGAGCACGGAGTTCTCCTCCGGGAAGTTCGTCCGCATCACCTGGTCGACCTTCTCGGTGGTCTCGGTCCACAGCTTGACGAGCTCGTTGCGGCGCTCGTCGTCGGTGAGCGCACCGAGTTCGTACTGCTGCTGGACCTTCGTGTCGAGCGCCTCGGCGTTGTCGAGGATCTCCGTCTTCGCCTCGGGCGAGACAATGTCCGACATCGCCACGGTGATACCCGAACGAGTCGCCCAGTGGAAGCCGCCGGACTTGAAGTTGTCGAGCGTGTGCGCGACCTCGACCTTCGGGTACTCCTCGGCGAGGTGGTTGACGATCCGGCTCAGCGCCTTCTTGTCGATCGTCGAGTTGACGAACGTGTAGTCGGCGGGCAGGTACTCGTTGAACAGGGCACGGCCCAGCGTCGTGGTGACGTCGAGCGGCATACCCGGCTCCCAGCCCTCGGGAACCTCGAGGTCCGCACCCGGAACGACGTTCTCGAGGCGGATGGTCACGACCGAACCGAGGTCGAGCTCGCCGTGATCGAAGGCCATGATGGCCTCGCCGAGGCTGGAGAACGACCGGCCCTCGCCGGCGAGTCCCTTGCGCTCCGAGGTGAGGTGGTAGAGGCCGATGATCATGTCCTGCGAGGGCATGGTCACGGGCTTGCCGTCGGAGGGCTTGAGGATGTTGTTCGCCGAGAGCATGAGGATGCGGGCCTCAGCCTGCGCCTCGGGGCTCAGCGGCAGGTGGACAGCCATCTGGTCACCGTCGAAGTCGGCGTTGAAGGCCGAGCACACGAGGGGGTGGAGCTGGATGGCCTTACCCTCGATAAGCTGCGGTTCGAACGCCTGGATGCCGAGGCGGTGCAGGGTCGGTGCGCGGTTGAGCAGCACCGGGTGCTCGGTGATGACCTCTTCGAGGACGTCCCACACCTGCGGGTGCTGGCGCTCGACCATCCGCTTGGCCGACTTGATGTTCTGCGCATGGTTGAGATCGACCAGGCGCTTCATCACGAACGGCTTGAACAGCTCCAGGGCCATGGTCTTGGGCAGACCGGCCTGGTGGAGGCTGAGCTGCGGACCGACGACGATGACCGAACGGCCCGAGTAGTCGACGCGCTTGCCGAGCAGGTTCTGACGGAACCGGCCCTGCTTGCCCTTGAGCATGTCGGAGAGCGACTTGAGCGGACGGTTGCCCGGTCCGGTCACAGGACGTCCGCGACGGCCGTTGTCGAACAGCGAGTCGACGGCCTCCTGGAGCATCCGCTTCTCGTTGTTGACGATGATCTCGGGGGCGCCGAGGTCGAGGAGCCGCTTGAGGCGGTTGTTGCGGTTGATCACACGACGGTAGAGGTCGTTGAGATCCGAGGTCGCGAAGCGGCCGCCGTCGAGCTGGACCATCGGGCGCAGCTCGGGCGGGATCACCGGGACGACGTCGAGGACCATGCCCTCGGGGTTGTTGTCCGTGGTGAGGAACGCGTTGACGACCTTGAGGCGCTTGAGCGCGCGGGTCTTGCGCTGTCCCTTGCCGGTGTTGATCAGCTCGCGCAGCTTCTCGGCTTCGGCCTCGAGGTCGAAGTCGAGGAGGCGCTTCTGGATCGCCTCGGCGCCCATGGCACCGGTGAAGTAGAGGCCGAAGCGGGCGAACATCTCGCGGTAGAGGCTCTCATCGCCCTCGAGGTCGTTGACCTTGAGGTTCTTGAACCTGTCCCACACCTGCTCAAGACGGTCGATCTCGCGATCGGCGTTCTTGCGCAGCTTGTCCATCTCCTTGTCGGCGACATCGCGCAGCTTCTTCTTCGCCTGGGCGGAGCCGCCCTCGGCCTCGAGCGCTGCGAGATCCTCTTCGAGCTTCTTGGCACGACGGTCGATGTCAGCGTCGCGGCGGTCGCCGATCTGCTGCTTCTCGACGTCGATCTTGTTCTGCAGGCTCGGCAGATCCCGGTGACGGGACTCCTCGTCAACAGAGGTGATCATGTACGCGGCGAAGTAGATGACCTTCTCGAGGTCCTTCGGCGCGAGATCGAGCAGGTAGCCCAAGCGCGAGGGGACGCCCTTGAAGTACCAGATGTGGGTCACGGGAGCGGCAAGCTCGATGTGGCCCATGCGCTCACGGCGCACCTTGGCACGGGTCACCTCGACGCCGCAGCGTTCGCAGATGATGCCCTTGAAGCGGACGCGCTTGTACTTTCCGCAGGCGCACTCCCAGTCACGGGTGGGACCGAAGATCTTCTCGCAGAAGAGTCCGTCCTTCTCCGGCTTGAGGGTGCGGTAGTTGATGGTCTCAGGCTTCTTCACCTCGCCGTGGGACCAGCCGCGGATGTCATCCGCGGTGGCGAGACCGATCCTCAGCTCATCAAAGAAATTAACGTCAGGCACGTAAATCCTCTTTCCTGGCGATGGACTCGTGGTCCATCAGAAATTCTTGTGTCGGTTGGAGTGGAAGTGCTCAGACTTCTTCGACGGTCTGGGCTTCGCGGTAGGACAGGTCGATGCCGAGCTCTTCGGCTGCGCGGTAGACCTCGTCCTCCGAGTCGCGCATCTCGACCTGGCCGCCGTCGGAAGACAGGACTTCGACGTTGAGGCACAGGGACTGCATCTCCTTGATGAGGACCTTGAACGACTCGGGGATTCCCGGGTCGGGCAGGTTCTCACCCTTGACGATGGCTTCGTAGACCTTGACGCGGCCCGGGATGTCATCGGACTTGATCGTCAGCAGCTCCTGGAGCGTGTACGCAGCGCCGTAGGCCTCAAGGGCCCAGACTTCCATCTCACCGAAGCGCTGACCGCCGAACTGCGCCTTACCACCGAGCGGCTGCTGGGTGATCATCGAGTACGGGCCGGTCGACCGCGCGTGGATCTTGTCGTCGACGAGGTGGTGGAGCTTGAGCATGTACATGTAGCCGACCGAGATCGGGTACGGGAACGGCTCACCGGAGCGACCGTCGAACAGCTGGGCCTTGCCCGAGGAGTCGATGAGTCGGTCTCCGTCGCGGTTCGGGGTCGTGGCGTCGAGCAGTCCGCGCAGCTCCTGCTCGTGGGCACCGTCGAAGACCGGGGTGGCCAGGTTAGTGCCGGCCTCGGCTTCGCGGGCGAGCTGCGGAAGCTCCTCGGCCCACTCGGGGTTGCCCTCGATCTTCCAGCCCTGCTTCGAGATCCAACCGAGGTGGATCTCGAAGACCTGGCCGATGTTCATACGACGGGGCACACCGTGCGGGTTGAGGATGACGTCGACGGGGGTTCCGTCGGCGAGGAACGGCATGTCCTCGACCGGCAGGATCGTCGAGATGACGCCCTTGTTGCCGTGACGGCCGGCCATCTTGTCACCGATCGTGATCTTGCGTCGCTGGGCGACGTAGACGCGGACCATCTGGTTGACGCCCGGCGAGAGCTCGTCGTCGTCCTCACGGTCGAAGACGCGCACGCCGATGACGGTGCCGATCTCGCCGTGGGGCACGCGCAGCGAGGTGTCGCGGACCTCACGGGACTTCTCACCGAAGATCGCCCGGAGCAGACGCTCCTCCGGGGTCAGCTCGGTCTCACCCTTCGGGGTGACCTTGCCGACGAGGATGTCGCCGTCAGTGACCTCGGCGCCGATGCGGATGATGCCGCGATCGTCGAGGTCGGCCAGGGCGTCGGGCGAGATGTTCGGGATGTCCCGGGTGATCTCCTCGGCACCGAGCTTCGTGTCGCGGGCGTCGACCTCGTGCTCCTCGATGTGGATCGAGGAGAGGACGTCGTCCTGGACGAGACGCTGCGAGAGGATGATCGCATCCTCGAAGTTGTAGCCCTCCCACGACATGAACGCGACGAGGAGGTTCTTGCCGAGAGCCATCTCGCCGTTCTCCGTCGACGGTCCGTCGGCGAGCACAGCACCGGCCTCGACGCGGTCTCCCTCGTCGACGATGATGCGCTGGTTGTAGGACGTGCCGTGGTTCGAGCGCTTGAACTTCGCGGCCCGGTAGGTCTGCATCGTGCCGTCGTCGGCGAGGACCGTGACGAAGTCAGCCGAGACCTCGGTGACGACGCCCGCCTTCTCCGCGACGATGACGTCGCCGGCGTCGACGGCCGCACGGTACTCCATGCCGGTGCCCACAACGGGGGCCTCGGACATGACCAGCGGCACAGCCTGGCGCTGCATGTTCGCACCCATGAGGGCGCGGTTCGCGTCGTCGTGCTCGAGGAACGGGATGAGCGCCGAGGCGACGGACACCATCTGACGTGCGGAGACGTCCATGAAGTCGATCTGGTCGCGGAGCACCAGCTCGGCTTCGCCGCCGCCGCCCTTCGGACGGGCGAGGACCTCTTCCTCGGCGAAGCGCTGATCGTCGGTCAGCGGGGCGTTCGCCTGCGCGATGTTGTAGTCGAGCTCGTCATCGGCGGTGAGGTACTCGGTCTCGTCCGTGACGACGCCGTCGACGACCTTGCGGTACGGGGTCTCGATGAAGCCGAACGGGTTGATCCTGGCGTAGGAGGCGAGCGAACCGATGAGACCGATGTTCGGACCCTCGGGGGTCTCGATCGGGCACATGCGGCCGTAGTGCGACGGGTGGACGTCTCGGACCTCCATCGCCGCACGGTCGCGCGAGAGGCCGCCGGGTCCCAGCGCCGAGAGGCGGCGCTTGTGGGTCAGACCCGCGAGCGGGTTGTTCTGATCCATGAACTGCGACAGCTGCGAGGTTCCGAAGAACTCCTTGATCGCGGCGACGACGGGACGGATGTTGATGAGCGTCTGCGGCGTGATCGCCTCGACGTCCTGGGTGGTCATGCGCTCGCGCACGACGCGCTCCATGCGGGAGAGGCCCGTGCGGACCTGGTTCTCGATGAGCTCGCCGACGGCGCGGATGCGGCGGTTGCCGAAGTGATCGATGTCGTCGAGCTTGACGCGCACCTCGATCTCCTCGCCGTCGCGCTCACCCTTCGTCGTCTCGACTCCGGCGTGGAGGGAGACGAGGTAGCGGATGGTCGCGGCGATGTCGTCGACAGAGAGCACCGAGTCCGACAGCGGGGCATCGACGCCGAGCTTCCGGTTGACCTTGTAGCGGCCGACCTTGGCCAGGTCGTAGCGCTTGGGGTTGAAGTAGAGGTTGTTGAGCAGGTTGCGCGCAGCCTCGGCGGTCGCGGGCTCGGCGGGACGCAGCTTCTTGTAGATGTCGAGCAGCGCCTCCTCCTGCGTGGAGACGGTGTCCTTCGCCAGGGTCTCGCGGATCGACTCGAACTCGCCGAACTCCTCGAGGATCTTCGACTCGGTCCAGCCGAGGGCCTTGAGCAGCACGGTGACCGACTGCTTGCGCTTGCGGTCGAGGCGGACGCCGACCTGGTCGCGCTTGTCGACCTCGAACTCGAGCCATGCACCGCGGGAGGGAATGATCTTCGCGGAGAAGATGTCCTTGTCCGTGGTCTTGTCGACGCTCGACTCGAAGTAGGCGCCCGGCGAACGGACCAGCTGCGAGACGACGACGCGCTCGGTGCCGTTGACGATGAACGTGCCCTTGTCGGTCATGAGCGGGAAGTCGCCCATGAAGACGGTCTGGGACTTGATCTCGCCGGTGTTGTTGTTCATGAACTCGGCGGTGACGTAGAGCGGCGCCGAGTAGGTCATGTCGCGTTCCTTGCACTCGTCGATCGAGTACTTGGGAGCTTCGAACCTGTGCTCACGGAACGACAGCGACATCGATCCGCCGAAGTCCTCGATCGGCGAGATCTCTTCGAAGATGTCCTCGAGACCGGAGGTGGTCGCGACGGAGTCGTCTCCGATTTCGATGGCCTCGGCGACGCGGTCCTGCCACGCTTCCGATCCGATGAGCCAGTCGAAGCTGTCGGTCTGGAGTCCGAGCAGGTCGGGAACCTCGAGCGGTTCGCGGATCTTCGCGAACGAGATTCTCTTGGGGGGATTAGCGGTCCTGGTGTTATCGTTGGCGGCGGCCAATGGGATCCTTCCGAGTGCTTCACCAATTGACGCGTTGCCACCCCACCCCGACCGGCTGCCGATCCGTTTGTCGGTTTCGACACCGGGCGACGACGTGGTTCACTGGAGTGGAACTGGCCTGCCCCCCGCTATATGAAGGCACGCCACAGGCACAGCAACGCAAATATCAAGCTTATAGCATTCGGTCAAGTCCCGCAAGGTCCGTCTCCGAACCCCGTCTCCCACCCGTGACATCGATATCCCTCAAGGGTATATTCAGGTCATGGTGTTCCTCCTTCTCGGACTCCTCCACGACGGACCGCGCACCCTCTACGACCTTCACCGAAGGTTCTCCCGCGGGATCTCGCTGTTCTACGCCGCGAGCTTCGGCAGCATCCAGCGGGCCCTCGACCGTGCTCGCGACAGCGGTTGGGTCACGGTCGACGACGTTCCCGATTCGGCGCGCGGGCGCCGGCTCTACTCGCTCACGGCCGCAGGGCGGACACGCTGGCGGGAATGGATGGGCGAACCACCCACCGGGTCGAATCCGGAGCAGACCATGCTCGCGAAGGTCTACCTGCTCGGCCGGCTGCCGGAGACCGAGCGCGCGGCATGCCTCGCGGAGATCCGCTCGCGACTCGACGCCGATGCGTCTGCGCTGACAGCCCTCGCCGCTGACCTCGATGCCGCCGAGGTGCCGGATGCCGCGCGGGAGAACCATCGCTTCGAGAGGGCCACCCTTGACTACGGGCTGCGCTCCCACGCCCTGGCAGTGCAGTGGCTCGACGACCTGGAGCAGTCGTGACCCTCGCCCTGATCATCGCCCTGGTGCTGCTCGCCGCCCTCGCCGCCCTCCAGATCCTCGGGGCGGCGGGGCTGCCCGTCGGCAGTCTGCTCTGGGGCGGGCGAGAACGCGTGCTGCCGACCCGGCTGCGGCTCTCGAGTCTCGCGACCCTCGCCGCCTACGCGGTCTTCGCCGCCCTGCTGCTCAGCCGCACGGGGGTGCTGCCCGGCCGGGACTCCACCGTCGTCATCGTCGCGACATGGGTGCTCGTCGGCGTGCTCGCCCTGAGCACGGTGGCCAACGCAGTCTCCGGCAGCCGGACCGAACGCGCGACGATGGTGCCGACCGGGGCGGTGCTCACGGTGGCCGTCCTTGTCATCGCGCTCGGCTGGTGACGGCCTCACTCCCCCGCCGTGGCGCCCGTGGGCAGCACCTTCTTCCACACGCTCGTCCACGCGAACGTCTCGAATCCGGCGAGGTCGTTGATCGCGAGCATCCACGTGTTCTCCGCCGCATTCCACGTGTAGACCCGCTCGACCGCCGACTCCTGCAGCAGCGCCGCGTGGTTGGCCCTCTTGAGCCTCGCGCCGAGGCGGTGCCCGCGGTGCTCGCGGATGACGAGAGTCCCACCCTGGTCGCCGACCTCGGGGCGGTCGGCGAAGTGGGCGGCCTGAGTGTAGCCGGCTACCTCGTCGCCCTTCATCGCCAGCGCCGTCATCATCCGTTTGCCGGATGCCTCCCGGTCGGCGTCGTTCGCACGCACCCGGTCGGCATCCCAGAACTCCTCCTCCTCGAGGTCGGCGGCCCCGGGCGTGTCCGTCGACATCCTCCGGTGGAGGAGGGCGAGCGCCTCGAGGTGCTCCTCGGGGGTGGGTCCGGCCCACGTGAGGATCGTGTAGCCGTCGTCGCCCTCGTCCTCCGCACCCAGCCCTCCCCCGGCCTCGCGGATCCGCACGACCGAGCACCGTTCGAGCTGCCGCAGAGAGTACCCGTGGGTGCGGGCGAAGGCGACCTCCGGCAGGGTCGAGGGCAGCGCCCCCGTCCCCGAGGCCGCGGCGACTCGCGCGATCCGCGGATCGGCATCGACGACCGCGGCCGGGGACTCACCGAAGCTCGTCAACCTCGTCCGTCCGTCGCCGGCCAGCTGCTCCTCCATAGCCGCGAGCAGCTCGGTGCCGAGTCCCTGCCGGCGGTGCTCGGGGTGGACTGCGACGTGGATCTCGGCGGCATCCTCGTTGTCCTTGAGGCTGAGGTAGGCGATGCCCTTGGCGACGATGTCCGCGCCGAGGCGGCCGAGCCACAGCGCGTGCGTGAGATAGTCGTTCGTCCTCCGCAACGTCCGGCGCACCTCTCCGGGGCGGGGGTCGAAGTCGGGGCCGAGACCCGAGGCTGAGTTGACGACGCGATCGAAGGCGACCACCTCGGCGACGGTGTCCTCGATCTCGGACTCGGTGAGCGAGCCTGCCGGGATGTGCGTGATCTCCATCGATCTCCTTGTCCTCGCGTGCCTGCGCCCGCCGCGGTGCGAAGCGCTCCGAGAGCGAGTCTAACCGCAGACGACGGCGAGGCCGTCGAGACCGGATTCGGGCCGGTGCCCGCCCGTACACTGGGGCCATGACGACCATCACCGTGCTCACGTTCGACCCGGCCGCCGTCAACTCCGGGATCATCACCGGCGCCGACCGCACCCTCATCGTCGACTCGAGTCCCGGGCCGGACACGGCCGCCCGCCTCGTCGAGCGCGCACAGGAGCTCAGCCGCGCTGCCAATGAGATCGTCACCCCCATCGATCTCGTCATCACCCACGACCACTGGGACCACCACCTCGGAGCCGCCGCCCTCGTCGCCGCCGGCATCGACCGCGTCTTCGCCTCCCCCGCCTTCGCCGCCGATCAGGCCGCGAGCACGTGGATCTCCCTCGACGCCCTGCGGACCAATCCCGACACCGCGGACTTCGCCGCGAGCCTGCCGGAGGATCCCGGCGACCTCCTCGTCGAGGTCACCCCCATCGCCGAGGCGGGTGCGGAGCCCACGGTGGTCGACCTCGGCGACTTCCCCGTCGAACTCTCGGTGCTCGGCGGACATTCCACGGCCGATGTCATCGTCAGCCTCCCCGAGGCCGGGATCGTCTTCACCGGGGACCTCGTCGAGGAGGGCTCCGCCCCGCAGGCCGGTGCCGACGCGTCCCTGAGCCATTGGGTCGAGAGCCTCCACGCGCTGCTCGCTCTCCCCGGGGCCGAGGTCTTCGTCCCCGGGCACGGGGTTCCTGTCGATCGGGCGTTCGTCGAACGACAGCTCGAGGACATCGACGGCTTCCGGCTCGCGTCCGTGCCCGGGCAGAGACCGGACACCGACCTGTCGACCGGGGGTTTCGGTGCCGACAGCGAGGACGTGTGGGAGGACGCGCAGGAGCATGAGCACGGGCCCGACGCCGAGGTGACCCTGCCCTCCCGTGCCATGCCCGGTGACCGCGACCGCACGATCCCGCGGGAGCTGACGTTGCCGATGGAGTGAGCCGGCCACTCGGGGCCTCGACTTTTGGACGCTCAGTGTCGATCTGCCGGCCCAGAATCGACACTCAGCGTCCTGGACACGGCCGCTGGACGCCGGTGACTCTCAGCAGATGGAGCCGGTCTGGTCAGGCCTCGCGGTCGAACTCTGGTCGTTCGCGGTGGAGCGCGGTGACGAGGTCGCCGCCGATCGCACCGAAAAGTGTGCGCGCCCAGATGCTCCGGGCCTCGACGTAGGGCCTGTCGCCGTCGAAGATCCACTGCAGTTCGCGCCCGGCGGCGAGGTCCTCTGCGCACATCCGGCACACGGGCACGCGGATGCTCTGCCCGTCGGCGTCGACCCGGGAGGTCGACTGCGCCTCACCGTGGAGCGGGTTGACCGTGCACAGGCTCTCCGGAAGGCTGCCCGTGCGACCGCGCCTCCTCCGGCCACCGCGCTGCGCCTCGGCGATCTCCCTGCCCGCCTGGCGGATGAGGACCATGGCCCCGGCGAGGTCGATCCGCGACGAGCTCGTGTCGTCGACGATGCGGCGGGCGATCTGGTAGGCGTCGAGGGCCCGCTCGACGCGGTCGGCATCGGCGGCGGGCAGGTCCGCGGTGTGGAGGCGGTCGATCGACTCGGCCAATGCCGTCGTGTCGTCGCTGATCGAATCCCGCAGCGAGTCGCGCTGGAGGGTGTCGACGCGGTCGAGGAGCCGCGAGGGCAGTCGGTAGGCCGCGCCCTGCCGGCGACGGCGCAACAGCCAGACACCGGCGATGACGAGGGCGAGGACGAGGATGGAGCCGCCGAGGAGGAGCGGGGCGAGTGATCCCGAACCGCTGTCTACGACGACTTCGCTGCCGGGCACCTCCTGCCCCGTGCCCGCCTGCGCCTCGGTGCGCTCCTGCGGATCGGCGTAGTAGCCGAGGAGGATGTTGAGCTTCGTCGTCGACGGGGTCGAGACGTTCCACTCCCCCATGGCGTTCGTGTACTGGTCCATGACCTCGATCTTCTGGTCCGTGTCCGCAAACGTCTGGTCGGCGATGAGACCGTCGGTGCCGTTGATCATGACGAAGGCCCCCTCGCCGCCGTGGGCGACCTTGACCTGCTGGAGCAGCTCGCGATCAACGCTCGGGGCGTCGACGGCGATGACGTAGACGGGGAAGTCGAGACCCTCGACCGTCGTCGTCGCCTTCTCCATCAGGGCGGGGTTGAGCCGGTCGGCGACGGCCGGGTCGATCCAGAACGGATCGGCCCCCAGCGCCTCGGCGATCTGCTCTCCGGTCGCGGTCATCGGCGCCTCCCTCCGGTCGGTCCCGACCGCACGGGCGCACCCTTCCGACTGCGGACCCTGCGCACGACCCACACGAGGAGAATCGCGGCGGGCACGCCGAGGACGAGGCCGAAGCCGACAGAGGTGATCGCGGACACCGCAGGGTAGGCGAGCTCCTCGGGTCGCTGCTCATCGCTGCGCTCGTCGACGTACTCGAGCTCGGCGTAGGGTTCGTCGACCTCGGTCTGCTTGAGCACCCGCACCCAGTCCAGCGCCCTGCCGGGCGGGGTGGAATCCGCGGCCGGCCGGGGGTAGTCGACGATCCTTCGTTCGATGCCCTTGTCCGCGACGTCCTCACTGGTGCTGCCGACGACGAGCACAGTCGCCTTCTCCTCCGGCAGCTCCCGGGCGATGCGGGCGGCGACGAGCTTCCCCTCACCGTCGGCGTCGTCGAGATCGGACAGCGTCATGAACGCGACGTAGACGGGGACCTCGGACCCGTCGAGTTCGTCGCGCAGGGTGTCGAGTTCGGGGTCGGTGACCGCCCACGCCTGGTACGCGTCGACGTAGATCGGGTCGGAGGCGAGGTCCTCGGCGATCGTGCGGTAGCGGGTCCGGTCGTAGTCGGCGTCGAAGCGGGACTCGATGCGGTCGGAGTAGATCGAGTCGACGCGGATGTCGTCGCTGTTCGCCCGCTCGATGCGCTCGTCTTTCGCGTCGTCGAAGAGGGAGACGCTCCAGACGATCGCCCCGGCGGTGACCGCGGAGAAGACGACGGCGGAGATCGCGAGGCGGATGAGGAGGGCAGTGCGGGAGGCACCGGAGCGTGTCATGACCGCCTCCCCGTCCGGACTGGGCGTTCGGCACCGGGCACGCCGTCGTCGAGGATGGCGTCCTCGAGCGGGGTGAAGCTGCCGAACCCGGAGAGCGCGTAGGCGTCGTCGCGCCGGAAGTAGGGCACGGGTCGGGAGGTGAGGATAGTCGGGTCCTTCGGCACCATGAGGCAGACGGGGTCGTGTCCGGCGTCGAGGTCGGCGATGCACGTCTGACAGGCATCGATGGTGAGCACGGTCCCCGACTGCTTCCACGCGATGCTCTCGACGGGCTTCGTATGCGCGGGGAAGAAGTAGCAGAACTCGGGCGCGGCGGTCTCGGCCGATGCCGCTCGGCGGCCGAGGCGGTTCATCGCCCGCAGCGCCCTGTCGGTGCGCACGAGGGCCCAGATCGCCTGGCGGTGGGAGTGGTCGGGAGAGGATGCCCAGTCGGGGTGGGCGTCGGTGACCGCGTCGATGGCCCGCTGCACCCGCAGCCCGCGGTCGCGGATCGCCCAGCCCTCCTCGTCGGCGGAGGTGGGCTCCGGGAAGGGCTCGAGCGCCCGCGTGACCTCGGGGACGAGGCGGTGACGGCGGACGAGCTCCGGTTCGGTCGTCAGCTCCGACTTCCACCGGTACCGCGTCTTCCGGGTGAGCACCCACGCGGTGAGCCCGAGGGCGGCGAGGGTGGAGACGCCGAAGACGATGCCGTCGGGGTTGCCGAGGTCGAGGCCGGTCGCCTCGATGTAGTCCCCCCGTGACTCGCCGACGTCGACCGGGTCGAAGTCGGGCAGCGGCGGTGCCGGTTCCCCTGTCGCGGCGGCGACGAGGACGCGGAGGTGGTAGTCGACGGCGAGCTCGATGGGGAGGAAGTCGTCGCTTGACGAGCGCTGCAGGACCTGGGAGTTCGGCGGCACGCTCGGACCGTTCCCATCGACGAGGTAGGACCGGCTGCGGGCGGAGGTCTCGGCCTCGGTGAACAGCACGAGAGCCTGGTCCTCTCCCGTCCGGTCGAACATCTCGAAGGCGAGGTCGGCGGTGAACGCGTCCCACTGGTCGTGGTAGCCGATCCAGATCTCCGGAGTCACGGCGACGAAGACGGGGAGTCCGGATCGGGCGGCGTTCTCGGTCGCCGTCTCGACCGCGCTCCGCTGCCTGTCGGTGAGACCGGGGGCGAGCGTGGGGTCGACCCAGAGGGGGCCGGTGTCCCAGGCCCCTCTGATGCGGTCCCGCAGCTGTCCGAGCAGGCGGTCGGTCGTCGTCATGGTTCCAACTCTACGGTGGGCGCTCACACCTGTTGTCACAGCCATGGTGCGGATCTGCCACCTGCCGCCCGGGCGGGTCCCTGGGACGACACGAGCCCCACAGCCGGATCGGCTGCGGGGCTCGTGTCTCTGCGGTCAGTCAGGCTGCCGCGAAGGTGATCACTTGAGGGTGACGGTCGCGCCGGCAGCCTCGAGGGTCTCCTTGGCCTTCTCGGCGTCTTCCTTCGAAGCGCCTTCGAGGACGGCCTTGGGGGCGCCGTCGACGAGGTCCTTGGCTTCCTTCAGTCCGAGGGAGGTGAGTCCACGGACTTCCTTGATGACGGGGACCTTCTTGTCGCCGGCCGACTCGAGGATGACGTCGAACTCGGTCTTCTCTTCAGCGGCGGCTTCTCCGCCACCGGCTGCCGGAGCGGCAACGGCGACAGCGGCCGGGGCAGCGGCCTCGACGTCGAATTCCTCTTCGAACTTCTTGACGAAGTCGGAGAGCTCGATGAGCGTGAGCTCCTTGAAAGCTTCGATGAGCTCGTCTGCAGTGAGCTTAGCCATGGTGGCCAATCCTTCCTGTGGTGGTCACCTGCGGTGACCGGGTTGATGGGGTGATGCTCAGGCGTCTTCGGCAGGAGCGGAGTCCTGCTTCTCGCGGAGGGCATCGACAGTGCGCGCGGCCTTGACCAGCGGAGCGGTGAAGAGGTAAGCCGCCTGGTGGAGGCTTGCCTTCATGGCACCGGCTGCCTTCGCAAGCAGCACTTCGCGGGATTCGAGGTCGGCGAGCTGGTTGACATTCTCAGCGCTGAGGGCGGCACCGTCGAAGTAGCCACCCTTGACGACGAGCTGAGAATTCGCCTTGGCAAAGTTACGCAGAGCCTTGGCAGCCTCAGGCGGTTCGCCGTTGACGAACGCGATCGCGGTGGGCCCGTTGAGGAGCTCATCGAGACCGGTCACGCCGGCTTCCTTGGCTGCAATCTTGGTCAGCGTATTCTTTACCACGGCGTAGCTGACGTTCTCACCAAGAGAGACGCGCAGCTCTTTCATCTGCGCGACGGTGAGACCGCGGTACTCGGTCAGCAATACAGCGTCGGAGTTCTCAAACTGCTGCTTGAGCTCCTCGACTGCGGCTGCCTTGTCTGGCCTCGCCATGGTATTCCTTTCGTACAGGCGCCGGTCTGCGTCCCGACAACGAAAAAAGCGCTCCACGCAGGTACGCGCGAAACGCTTCGAGGATGAGAACGGGGTTCTCACTGAAGGATCTCTGGCTCACCTGCGAGGGTCACTCCTTGCGGAGTCTTCGTCTGCGGGCACAGGGATCCGATGGCGGATTCATGCATTCCCACAGAGACCGACGGTCTTCGGTGTCTCCAGCTTAGCCAGTCCCCCCGCGCTCAGTCCAATCGGGAGCCGTTCGACCCCGGAGACACTGGTCACACCGCCGAAGTCCTCATGCGGTATGCGAACGCAGAAAGGGGACGAGAGATTCGACGAGCTCACCGGGAGCCTCCTCAGCCACGTGGTGACCGGAATCGATCGAATGCCCCGCGAGGCAATCGGCCCACTCGCGCCAGATCTCCAATGGATCGCCGTAGAGGTCTTCGAGGTCGTCGCGGCGCGACCAGAGGATCTGCACCGGCATCCGCAGGCGTTTGCCGGCAGCTCTGTCCGCTTCCTCGTCAGCCCGATCAACGGTGAGTCCCGCTCGATAGTCCTCGAGCATTGCACTGACCACCTCGGGATTGCGGGTCGCTCGGCGGAACTCCGCGAAGTTCTCCTCCCCCATCACAGCGGGGTCGCCGGAATACCAGGCATCCGGATCGGCGTTGATCACGCGCTCCGGCACATTGGGCTGTGCGAAGAAGAACCAGTGCCACCATTGCGCGGCGAACTTCGCATCCGCCCGTCGCAGGTGCTCACTGATCGGCACACAGTCGATCAGGACGGCCGCCTGCGTCCGTTCGGGGCAGTCGAGAGCGAGCCGCAGACCCACGTAGCTGCCTCTGTCGTGACCGACGATGCTGAAACGCTCGTGGCCGAGGGCGGTCATAACCGTCGCGATGTCTCCAGCTGAGGCACGTTTGGAATGCGGTCGGTGATCCGAGGCCGGGCGCGGTCCTCGCGATCGCCCATAGCCTCTGAGGTCCGGAACGACCACCGTGAAGCCGGCTTTGACAAGAGCCGGCGCAACGGCGTACCACGTCGACCCGGTACGCGGGTGACCGTGGAGGAGGACGACGGCCGGGCCATCCCCACCATGGCGGACATAGATCTCAGCGTCGCCGGTCCCAAAGGTCTCCGCGGTGAATGACTCGAACATGGAGTCATGGTCGCATGCCGCCCTGACATGACCCTTCCCTGACACACATGGGAGGACCGTGCCGGCGTTCGCAGCGGACGACGGCACGGTCCTCGGTCGGTGTGGGCGGAAGCGGGCACCGCCTCGGCGGGTCAGAACTCGATGACGACGCGACCGTCGATCTTCGCGTGGAGCATCTCATCGAAGACGGCGTTGATGTCCTCGAGGGGGCGCTTGGAGTAGGTCGGGTGGATCTTGCCGGCTGCGTAGAACTCGAGGGCCTCGACCATGTCCTGGCGGGTGCCGACGATCGATCCGCGGATCGTCAGGCCCTTGAGGACGATGTCGAAGATCGGGGCCGGGAAGTCGCCCGGGGGCAGGCCGTTGAAGACGATCGTGCCGCCTCGGCGGGTCATGCCGATCGCCTGCCCGAACGCTGTCGGGTGGACGGCGGTGACGAGCACGCCGTGGCTGCCGCCGATCTTCTCCTGGATGACCTCGGCCGGGTCCTCGGCGAAGGCGTTGACGGTGATCTCCGCCCCGTGCTTCTTCGCCAGGGCGAGCTTGTCGTCGGCGACGTCGACGGCGACGACCCGCATGCCCATGGCCACCGCGTACTGGACGGCGATGTGCCCGAGCCCGCCGATGCCGGAGATGACGACCCACTGTCCGGGTTTGACCTCGGTGCGTTTGAGTCCCTTGTAGACGGTCACTCCGGCGCAGAGGACGGGGGCGATCTCATAGGGGTCGGCGCCGTCGGGGATGACGGCGGCGAACTTCTCGTCGACGAGCATGTACTCCCCGAACGACCCGTCGACGCCGTAGCCGCCGTTGACCTGGGATTCGCAGAGCGTCTCCCAGCCCTGCCGACAGTGCTCGCAGACTCCGCAGGCCGCCCACAGCCAGGCGTTGCCGACCATCTGGCCGACCTCGACCTCGGTGACCCCTTCGCCGACCTTCTCGACGATGCCGACGCCTTCGTGGCCGGGGATGAGGGGCACCTTCGGCTTGACGGGCCAGTCCCCGTGGGCGGCGTGGAGGTCGGTATGGCACACGCCCGAGGCGATGAGCTTGACCAGGGCCTGACCCGGACCCGGCTCCGGAATCGGGTTGTCCCCGACGACGAGGTCCTCGCCGAATCCTTCTACGACTGCTGCTTTCATTGCCGACATCATCGACTCCTTCGTTGTGATGGGGTGGTTCCGGGGTTTCGCTTGGAGGGGCGGCGTTCGCCGAGGTGGGGGTGGCTGCGATGGGGCGGATGCACTGGGTGGAGGGGAATGCGGAGGACCGCCGAGGCGGTCGGCCGTGACGGTCCTGCGCGCAGGGGTCCGGCGCGCAGGACCGGCGGGAGGTCGGCTCAGAAGAAGCCGAGGGCCTCGTCGGAGTAGCTGACGAGGAGGTTCTTCGTCTGCTGGTAGTGGTCGAGCATCATCTTGTGGTTCTCGCGTCCGATGCCCGAGGCCTTGTAGCCGCCGAACGCCGCGTGCGCGGGATACGCGTGGTAGTTGTTCACCCACACGCGACCGGCCTGGATGTCACGGCCGGCGTGGTACGCGGTGTTGCCGTCCCTGCTCCACACACCGGCGCCGAGGCCGTAGAGGGTGTCGTTGGCGATGCGCATCGCGTCGTCGTAGTCGGTGAACGTCGTCACCGAGACGACGGGGCCGAAGATCTCCTCCTGGAAGATGCGCATCCCGTTGTCGCCCTTGAAGATGGTCGGCTGCACGTAGTAGCCGCCGGAGAGGTCCCCGTCGAGTTCGGCCCGTTCGCCGCCGATGAGGACCTCGGCGCCCTCCTGCTTGCCGATGTCGAGGTAGGAGACGATCTTCTCGAGCTGATCGTTCGAGGCCTGCGCACCCATCATCGTGTCGGTGTCGAGCGGGTTGCCCTGGACGATCTTCTCAGTGCGGGCGACGACGGATTCGAGGAAGTCCGCGGCGATGCCCTCCTGGATGAGCGCCCTCGACGGGCACGTGCAGACTTCGCCCTGGTTGAGGGCGAACATTGTGAAGCCCTCCTGCGCCTTGTTCCAATAGGCGTCGTCCTTGGCCATGACATCATCGAAGAATATGTTCGGGCTCTTGCCGCCGAGCTCGAGGGTGACCGGGATGATGTTCTGCGAGGCGTACTGCATGATGAGCCGGCCCGTCGTGGTCTCACCGGTGAACGCGATCTTGCGGATGCGCTTGTTCGAGGCCAACGGTTTGCCCGCCTCAAGCCCGAAGCCGTTGACGACGTTGACGACGCCGGGCGGCAACAGATCGCCGACGAGCTCCATGAGGACGAGGATCGAGGCCGGGGTCTGCTCGGCGGGCTTGAGGACGACCGCATTGCCGGCGGCGAGGGCCGGAGCGAGCTTCCACACGGCCATGAGGATCGGGAAGTTCCAGGGGATGATCTGTCCGACGACGCCGAGCGGCTCATGGAAGTGATACGCCACGGTCTGCTCGTCGAGCTGGGAGAGCCCGCCCTCCTGGGTGCGGATCGCCGCGGCGAAGTACCGGAAATGGTCGACGGCCAGCGGCAGGTCGGCGTTGAGGGTCTCGCGGACGGCCTTGCCGTTGTCCCAGGTCTCGGCGACCGCGAGCATCTCGAGGTTCTCCGCCATGCGGTCGGCGACCTGGAGGAGGATGTTCGCCCGCTCCGTCGGCGAGGTCTTCCCCCATGCGGGGGCCGCGGCGTGGGCGGCGTCGAGGGCGAGTTCGATGTCCTCGGCAGTGCTGGCGGGCACCTCGGTGAAGGGCTGGCCGGTCACGGGCGTGGGATTGTCGAAGTAGTTTCCGTTCGTCGGCGGCACCCACTCCCCGCCGATGTAGTTCTCGTAGCGGGGCTTGAAGGTGACGAGAGAGCCGTCTTCGCCCGGCCGTGCGTATACCGTCATGGCAACTCCTTTGCTGCGATGTCCTCGGGAGTGATCCCCGATTGACGATCACGCTACAGAGGGCAACGTTGCATGAGCGTTGCATCGCCGAGGCGGGACCTCAGCTGCCGAGCGCCTCGAGACGGACGAGTGCGGCGGTGCGCTCGGGGGCGTCGGGCGGGGCGAGCCGGAGGACGGCCATGAGCACCTCGGTGTCGGACTGGTTCTCCGGCAGCCTGGCGAAGCGCCACAGCTGCTGCCAGGTCCCGTCCTGGAGCAGGGTCTCGCGCAGCAGCGCCTCGAGCTCGCCGCTGATCTCCCGCACCCCGGGGGCGTCGGAGTCGGGAAGCACCCGGCCGCGGTAGGCCTCGAGTGCGGTCTCGACGTCGCCCTGGCCCAGGGCCCGATGGGCGGTGTCGACGTCGCTGTCGAGATCGCCGACCAGGCGGTAGGGCCGTCCGGCCACCTCGAGGTCGCTGAGGGCGGAGATCGTCTTGCGCAGGCGCGCGATCTCCGCGCGCACGGTGACGTCGCTGCCTCCGGTCGGCCAGAGCCGATCGGCGAGTTCGGCATTGGTCAGCCCGGCAGGGCTGCGGTGGAGCAGGAGGAGGAGTTCGGCGTGGCGCTTCGAGAGTTCGATGCGCGCGCCGTCGGGCCCGGTCAGGGCGGGAGCCGAACCGCTGACCGCGAGGCAAACGCGGGCGGCGGAGTCCCGGTCCCCCGCCTCGGCGGCATCGGCGCGGTAGAGCCGGGAGAGGCCTGCGGCGGCGGCCTGAGCGGTCGACCCGAGCAGGGGCAGGACGATCGAGGACACGGCATCGTCTCCCCCGGTGACGTCGATGATGCCGATGAGCTCGCCGGTGCCGGGATGGGTGACGGGCACCGCGCTGCAGCTCCACGCGTGGACGTCGCTGGCGAAGTGCTCGGCCTGGCTGATCTGGACGGCCGACCGCGACTGGAGGGCGAGACCCGGTGCCGAGGTGCCCATCGCATCCTCGGACCAGTCGGAGCCGGGGACGAAGCCCATCGACTCTGCACGCTCGCGCACAGACCGCTCCCCTTCGACCCAGAGCAGACATCCCTGCTCATCGCCGAGGGCGACGAGGAGGCCCGCGCCGGTGGCCGGTTCGATGAGGTGGGAGCGCAGCAGCGGCATGATCGAGTGGAAGGGATGACGGCGGCGCACCTCGGCGAGCTGAGCGTCCTCATAGGCCAGCCGGGCACGGACGCCGGACGGGTCGCGGAGTCGATCGAGGGAACGGGTCCAGGACTCGAGGACCGTCGATCGCACCCCGGGGACGCCGCGCCGCTCAGGGTTGGGTGCGGCGAGGTCGCTGTGGGCCCGACGCACGATGAGCTGATAGTCGTCGTGCAGCAGCGGTGGCGTGCTCATCGCAGTCCGCTCCACCTCCGTCGGCGGTCGTCATGCAGGTCACTGGGGTCATCCCAATCTATCGGCTGCGACGAACGTGAGCAAGGTCACCGGCGCACGTGAGGACCCGTGGGAGGCGAAGAGGCGCAGATGCGACGAAGGGCGGGAAGTGAGAGACTCACTTCCCGCCCTTCAGGCGCGGATCACTCCACGGTCGGAATCAGGCGCGCAGCGCGGCTGCGTCGACCGGGATGCCGGGACCGTTCGAGGTCGTGATCGTCGCCTTCGTGATGTAGCGGCCCTTCGAGGAGGACGGCTTGAGGCGGAGGATCTCCTCGATCGCAGCATCGAAGTTCTCCTGCAGGGCCTGCTCGGAGAACGAGGCCTTGCCGATGATGAAGTGGAGGTTCGAGTGCTTGTCGACGCGGAATTCGATCTTTCCGCCCTTGATGTCGGACACGGCCTTGGCGACGTCCATGGTCACCGTGCCGGTCTTCGGGTTCGGCATGAGGCCGCGGGGACCGAGCACCTTGCCCAGACGTCCGACCTTGCCCATCATGTCGGGGGTCGCAACCGCTGCGTCGAAGTCGGTGAAGCCGTCGGCCACCTTCTCCAGCAGGTCATCGGAACCGACGTAGTCGGCACCTGCTTCGCGGGCTGCCTCTGCACGGTCGCCAGCGGCGAACACCAGGACCCGGGCGGTCTTGCCGGTGCCGTGCGGGAGGTTGACGGTGCCGCGCACCATCTGGTCCGCCTTGCGGGGGTCGACCCCGAGGCGGAGGGCGACCTCGACGGTGGCGTCGTACTTCGCCACCGAGGTCTCCTTGGCCAGGTCGATCGCCTGAGCCGGTTCGTACTTCACATCTGCGGCGATCTTCTCAGCCGCGGCCTGGTAGGCCTTCGAGCGCTTTGCCATCTGCTTCTCTCCTTGCAGTCGTGGTCGGGGCTGCGTCCGCCCTGCCACAGTGGGATGTCTGGTCTCAGACCTCGATGTCGGTGGTGATGCCCATCGAACGAGCGGTGCCCGCGATGATGCGATCGGCCATGTCGAGGTCGTTGGCGTTGAGATCGGGCATCTTCGTCGTGGAGATCTCGCGGACCTGGTCGGCGCTGAGGTGCGCGACCTTGACGGTGTGCGGGGTCGCCGAACCCGACTTCACGCCGGCGGCCTTCTTGATGAGTTCCGCGGCCGGCGGGGTCTTGAGGACGAAGGTGAACGAACGGTCTTCGTAGACCGTGATCTCGACGGGAACGATGTTCCCGCGCTGGGATTCAGTCGCAGCGTTGTACGCCTTCGTGAATTCCATGATGTTGACGCCGTGCTGGGCAAGCGCCGGACCGATCGGAGGCGCCGGGTTGGCGGCACCTGCCTGAATCTGGAGCTTGACGAGGCCGGCTACCTTTTTCTTGGGAGGCATGTGCGGTCCTTAATCTTGAGAGTGTCCATGCGCCGAGAGAACGCGGCGCATCATCCGATGCCGGCCTGCCGATACAGGGCCGACAATCAAACCACACCATCATTCCACGCTCGCCCGGCTTCGGGCAAATGGTCGTGAGCGGGAACACAGGGTGGAAGAACGCGTCAGGGGCCCGGTCGGAACCGGGCCCCTGCGATGGTGTGCGCTGGTCGGGTCAGAGCTTCGAGACCTGGTCGAAGCCGAGCTCGACGGGAACGTCTCGCTCGAAGATCGACAGCAGCACGGTGAGCTTCTGGGAGTCCGGGCGGATCTCCTGGATCGTGGCGGGGTGGCCTTCGAACGAGCCCTCCTTGACGAGGACGGATTCGCCGACCTCGAACTCCACCTCGGTGATGGGGGCGGACTTCGCCGCAGCCTCGGCGGCCACGCCCTCAGCGGCAGCGGCTTCGGCCTGGCGCTCCTCGAAGACGGGAGCGAGCATCGTGAAGACCTCGTCGATCGAGAGCGGGACCGGGTCGTAGGCGTTGCCGACGAAGCCGGTCACACCCGGGGTGTGGCGCACGGCGCCCCACGACTCGTCGGTGAGCTCCATCCGGACGAGCACGTAGCCGGGCACGCGCACACGGCGGACCTGCTTGCGCTGACCGTTCTTGATCTCGACGACGTCCTCCATGGGGACCTGCGACTCGAAGATGAAGTCCTCGAGGTTGAGGCTCACGGCGCGGTTCTCGAGGTTCTGCTTCACGCGGTTCTCGTAGCCGGCGTAGGAGTGGATGACGTACCAGTCGCCCTCCTGCATCCGCAGCTCGGCCTTGAACTCCTCGGCAGGGTCGACGTCGTCGCCGGACTCGGCGGAATCGTCAGCGGCGGAGTCCTCAGCCGGTGCCTCATCGGCAGCGGTCGCGTCGACGTCGGCGGTCGCCTCGGTCGTCGACTCCTCGACCGTCTCGGTCTCAGGCGCGTCGACCTCAGTCTCAGGGGCGTCCTGTTCGGGTGAACTGGTATCCGACACCGATCAATTCCTCGCTTCGCGTGTAGTCGGACGGCTTGCGTGTCCGAAGGATGTGCTGTTTGTATCCAGGTTATCGCCGCACGGGGCGACTCACCACAGTGGCCAGAGCGGAGTTCCGCCGAAGACGAATCCGACGAGCTTGCCGAACACGAGGTCGAGGACCGTGACGATGACCATCATGACGAGGATGAACCCCAGCACGACGAGTGTGTAGTTGACCAGCTGCTTGCGGGTCGGGGTGACGACCTTCTTCAGCTCCGCCACGACTTCGCGGAGGAACTGGATGATCCGTCCGAAGAATCCGAGCTGCTTGCGACGGGAGGCGTTCTCAGACGCGTTTCCTGTCTTCTTTGCCGGTGTGTCGCTCACACATCCTCACTCGGTCGGAATCCTTTGGGACTGCTCAACTGCCTCAGCCAGTCAGTCTGCGCTCTGTCCGGCGGTGATCGCCGCGGCAGGCTTCGACTGCGCAGGGGTGACAGGACTCGAACCTGCAACCTACGGTTTTGGAGACCGTTGCGCTACCAATTGCGCCACACCCCTTCGGTTCGACTCCCCCAGCTGAGGGGGTGTCCAACCACGAGAAACGAGCATACCGTCTCCCACCGCGATCCGTCGAACCGAGCACGGTCCGCGTGTGCCGTGGCCCCCTACTCACTCGGTTCGACGGGGTCGGCGACGAGAGGCTGCGGCTCGGGGAAACGCACCCACGGACCGATGCTGACCTCCTCACCTGGGGAGACAGTGATGATCTGGAGGTCGATGGGTCTCTTCGTCCGGTTGTCGACGCGGATGATGCTCACCGTGGCATCCATCTTCAAGGGACCCGGGGTGAGCGCGTTCGCGAGCGCTCCGCCTGTCGTCGAACTCACGTATCGCACTCCCCGACCAAAGGCCTCGGGTCCGACGGTGCGGTGCCAGTGTCCGCTCAGGGCGTAGTCCGCGCACCCGGAGTCGAGGGCCGGTTGGACGATCCTGGGGTCGTGGACGAGCATGACGTCGAAGTCCGCCGTGCACGCCTCGTCGCGCAGCCGGGCCGCGTATTCGTCGGCGGTGAGCTCGGTCTCGAGCTGGGGTCCGGAGCCGAACACCGTCCGGCGAGGATCGGGACCGCCGAAGAAGCGCACGCCCGCGAGCTCCGCCGTGGAGTCATCGAGGACCGTCCACCCGCTGCGCCGGGCATGGCGGGCGGTCTCCTGCGAGTCGTGGTTGCCCTTGACGAACATCCGCGGCAGTCCCTCGGGCAGTTCGTTCCCGAGGACGTCGATGCAGTAGTTCTCGGCCGAGGTCCCCGTCATCGTCACATCGCCGGCGTCGATGAGTGCGTCGGCCCCGCTCAGCCGGGTGACCGCACCGACGACGCGAGCCATGCCGATGTTGCAGTGGACGTCGGAGCTGAGCACGAAGGTCGAGACGCCGGCCTTCCCTGCCGGCGGGGGCACCATGCCCTGCGAGGTCCAGTCGCCGCTGAGGGGGCGTTCGCTCCACGCTCCGCGAAGGCCGGCTAGGACGGCGTCGTAGAAGGCGTCGTTGTCCTCGGAGAAGTCCCTGACCGCGGTGAACGCCTGGTCGATGATCCCGCCGAGGCGGCCGGTCACCTGCGATCCGGCCAGCGGGGTTCCCGCGAACGCCGGGTCCGGCCGCAGCGGTTCCGGACGGGTGAGCGCGATCGCGCTCACCCCGGAGAGGAGCAGGACGACGACCGCACCGATCGCCGTGAGCTCCCGGCTCGCCAGTCCCTGCCGCAGCGCGGCGATCCGTGCCGGTCCGAGCAGGTGGATGCCGCCGACGACGGCTCCCGAGAGCAGACACACCGCGAGCGCCCAGCGGATGAGGATCTCCCGGGTCAGGCCTTGGACGATGAGGTCGATCTGGACCTGCGGGGCGGAGAAGAGCGAGGCATAGGAGGCGATGTCCCCGCCGAGGGCGTCGATCGTCCCTCCACCGCTGTCGGCGGCACCGCCGGAGGCCGAGGTCGTGTCCTCGGCGGCACCGGAGACGGGGATCTCCCCGATGTCGACCCTCACCCCCAGTCCGAGCGGCAGATAGTCCCCGGCAGGGACGAGGAGGGTGCCCAGCGGCCCGAAGTCGAGGGTGAGCCGCGAATCGGCGGTGACGCGGTACTGCGCCTCATGGGGGCCGAAGCTCAGATCGGCACGGGCGGTGAAGAGCGCCCAGGGCAGGGTGACGACGGTGAGGACGAGGAGCAGGAGGAGGAGACGGGGTGACGACACGGACCCATTCTAGGGATGCGCCCTGGTCGTCGGACTATCCTTGGGCAGATGACGGACCCTCTCGTGTCCCTGCCCAAGGCACACCTGCACCTGCACTTCACCGGTTCGATGTCGGCCGACACCCTGCAGGACCTCGCCGCCGAGGCGGGCGTGAGCCTGTCCGATCAGCTCTTCGCCGACAAGGTCACGGGACTGAGCCCCGACGAGCGCGGCTGGTTCCGCTTCCAACGCCTCTACGACATGGCCCGCGGCGTCGTCCGCGGGGAGGACATCATGCGCCGGCTCGTCCGTGAGGCGGCGGCAGCCGACCGGGCCGAGGGGTCCCGCTGGCTCGAGCTCCAGGTCGACCCGACCTCGTATGCCCCGTTCGTCGGCGGCATCACCCCGGCCCTGGAGATCATCCTCGACGAGGCGGCGAAGGCCAGCGACGACGATTTCGGGATGGCGATCATCGTCGCCGCCTCCCGCACGCGGCACCCCCTCGATGCGCGGATGCTCGCCCGTCTCGCCGCCCACCACGCCGGTGAGGGTCCGGGCACGGTCATCGGCTTCGGACTGTCCAACGACGAGCGCCGAGGTGAGACCGCGGAGTTCGCCCGGGCCTTCGACATCGCCCGCCGCGCCGGGCTGCTCTCGGTCCCGCACGGCGGGGAGCTGCTCGGTCCCGAGCACATCCGCTCGGTCGTCCGCGACCTCTCCCCCGACCGCCTCGGGCATGGGATCCGGGCCGGTGAGGATCCGCAGCTGCTGGGCGAGATCGTCGAGGCAGGTGTCGGCTTCGAGGTGTGTCCGGGGTCGAACGTCTCCCTCGGCGTCTACCCCGACATCGATGAGGTGCCGCTGCGGACGCTTCTCGATGCGGGTGCGAAGGTCGCCCTCGGCGCCGACGATCCGCTCATCTTCCACACCCGACTGGTCGACCAGTACCGGTTCGCTCAGCAGCTGGGCCTCACGCCGGCCGACCTCGCCGGCCTGGCCCGTGACTCGTTCGCGATCTCGGCCGCCCCCGTAACCGTGCGCGAGGCCGCCGGAGCCGACATCGACGCGTGGCTGGAGGACCGGACGACGGCCTGAGGGGCCGGGTTCCGGCCCCGGGCCCAGGCCTACAGGCTCGCGCCGACGAAGGTGGGTTCGGGCTCGAGGACGATCCCGAACCGCTCCTCGACTCCGGCGACGACGGTTCGGGCGAGGTCGAGGACGTCGGCGGTCGTCGCCCCGCCGCGGTTGGTCAGAGCCAGCGTGTGCTTCGTCGACAGGCTCGCACGAGCGCCCGGCAGGGCGAAGCCCCTGTCGAACCCGGCGCGCTCGATGAGCCAGGCGGCCGAGGTCTTCGTAAGCCCGGGGATCGGTGCCCCGCTGAGGGGATCGGTGACCGGGAAGCGCGGAGCCTCCGCGGGCAGCGCGGCCTCCGCGTCGACAATCGGGTTGGTGAAGAACGACCCTGCCGACCACGTGTCATGGTCGTCCGGGTCGAGCACCATCCCCTTCGACCGGCGCAACGCGAGCACGGCGTCGCGGACGTCTGCGGCGGGCACGGTCTCGCCGATCCCGACCCCGAGCGCCGAGGCGAGCTGGGCGTAGCGCACCGGCAGAGATCCCGGTCCGCGCTGGAGCGTGAACGTCACCGAGAGGACGATGTGGGCGGGGGTGCCCGCGGCCTGCTGGGCGCGTTTGAGCAGTGATGTGCGGTATCCGAACTCGAGCTCTGCGGCGCTCAGCGAACGGATCTGCCCGGCGACGCGGTCGTAGACCTCGACGGAGGTGATGAGCTCGGCGACCTCGGTCCCGTAGGCCCCGACGTTCTGGATCGGGGTGGCCCCGACCGATCCGGGGATCCCGGAGAGGGCCTCGAGCCCGGTGAGACCCTGCGCGAGCGTGCCGGCGACGAAGTCGTCCCAGTCCTCCCCCGCCTCGGCGGTCACCTGGGCATGGGTGTCGGAGAGCTCCGTGGTCTCAACGCCCTTCGTCGCGACGACGCCGACGGGACCGGCGAAGCCCGCATCGGCGATGAGGAGATTCGATCCGCCGCCGACGAGGAGGATGCCGGGCATCCGGGGTGCGCTCGGGTCGAGGGCATTGTCAGCGGCGAACGCGAGCAGCTCCTCCCGGGAGCCTGCGACCGTGAGGTCCGGGGCGGGCCCGCCGAGGTGGAACGTCGTGAGCTCGGAGAGGTTCACCGTCCGACCCGGATCTGAGTGCGGCTGAGCACGTCGGTGCCGCCGGCGGTGACGGTGGCGTCGATGCGCAGGGTGCCGACGGCCGGGTCGACGGCGCCGACCTTCGCCGTGAGGGTGAGCGCAGTGGTCGGCGTCGACGGCGGACCCGACTCTGCGTCGGGGACGAGGACGGGGGCGGAGAACCGGGTGCGGTAGTCGACGATGGCCCCCGGGTCGCCGAGCCATTCGGCGATCGGGGAGACGACGACGGCCATCGAGAGCATGCCGTGGGCGATGACGCCCTCAAGGCCGACCTCCTGCGCGAAGCGCTCCGACCAGTGGATGGGGTTGTGGTCGCCCGACGCGGCGGCGTAGTCGATGAGCGAGGCGCGTGAGAGCGGGATCTCGGTCTCGACGACGACGTCGCCGATTTTCAGCTGGGACAGGTCGACGAGGCTCATTCTCCGTCTCCTCTCACGACGATGGTCGAGGTCACCGTGACCACCGGCTGGTCGGCGGCGTCGGTGATCTCGGTGCGGGTGGTGATCATGGCGTTGTCGCCGGCTGCACGGACGCCGTCGACGTGGGTCGTCGCACGCAGGCTGTCGCCGGCGACGATCGAGCGGGCGAAGCTGAACTGCTCCGAGCCGTGGACGACCTTCGAGAAGTCGATGCCGGAGTCGGGGTCGGAGATGTAGGCGGCCTCACTGCGCTGCGCGACGATCACGGCGAACGTCGTCGGGGCGATGACGTCCCTGTACCCCAGGGCCTCAGCGGCGGCGGGGTCGAAGTGGTAGTCGGCCGTCGCGTTCGTCGCGCGGGCGAACTCGGCGATCGCCTCACGGGAGACGTCATAGGGACGCGGCAGGGTGTACGAGGTTCCCTGCTTGTCGGCATTCACCGGCATGTCTGCTCTCTTTCGACAAAGGTCGGTACTCGCCCCAGCCTAACTTCACCGACCCGGGCACGCGGAATCGGCGACTTCGGTCAAGGCACCCTCTCCCGTGGTCACGATTTCGCTTCCCATTCACTCAATTGGTGCACCATCGACCTCAGGCGTCGAAAACTGAGATAAGTTGTCCCCATCACATCTGCTGTAGGCGTCACCCGAAGCCTCGGCAGAGCCGACGAAACCCCGGCGTCGGGCGTTTCCCTAAGGAGCACTGCAATGACGAACCACCCCTCGAGCTCATCGTCCGCCGCCCCCCGCGGCAACAAGGAGTCCGGAGGCTCGACCTCCGCGAAGTCGCCCGCATCGGCTGCGAAGACGTCAGCGACGAAGAAGCCTGCGGCGAAGACGACGACGGCGACATCGGCCGCTGCGAAGAAGCCCACGACGAAGACGGCGACGACGAAGGTGAGTCCGACGGCGAAGAAGACGTCCTCGACGGCGAAGTCGGGGTCCGCGAAGAGCGCCTCGACGGCGAAGAGTTCACCGGCGAGCACGAGCACGTCCGGCGGCTGGAGCGGCGCGGCGAAGACGAACTCGTCCTCACCGGCGAAGTCGTCGTCGACGACGCCGGCTGCCGCGAGCACGGCGGCGAAGCCGACCACGGGCGCGAGCAAGGCGGCGAAGCCGACCACGGGCGCGGCGACGAAGTCCGCCGCGAGCACGTCCTCCACGGCGAAGTCCTCGGCAGCGAAGACGCCCGCGGCGAAGAAGTCGACGACGACGAAATCGACTACGACGAAGTCCACGGCTGCCAAGGCTCCCTCGACGAAGAAGGCTCCAACGGCGAAGAAGACTGCCGCGACGAAGTCTGCAGCTGAGAGGTCGACGGCTGCGAAGGCTCCGGCGGCGAAGTCGACCGCGCCCGCCGCTCCGGAGGCCAAGCGACGGGCGGTCAAGGACGGAGTCGCCGTGCCCGCTGCGGCAGCGACCGACCCCGCCACCGCTGCGGCACCCGCCGCCGCAGCACCGGCAGCCGCAGCTCCCCCGGCCGCTGCGGCACCCGCACCGGCCGCCCCGGTCGAACCGGCCCTTCCGCCGGCTCCCGGCACCCCCATCGCACCCGCGCCGGCACCAGCCGCCGGAGTGGCCGCCGCATCGGTGGCCGCCCCGGCCGCGGCACCCGCAGCCCCGGTGACCGCACCCGCTGCAGCGCCGGTCGAGCCCCTCGCTCCCGTCGAGCCCGGACTCACCGACCCCGCCGAGGCCGAGGTCCACGTCGGCACCGACGCCGCCTACGCCGGAAAGGAGGCCGACCGCGCCCAGCTGCGCCGCCCGCTGCGCAACATCTCCGAGGTCCGCCACTTCTTCCGTACGAACCAGACGCCGATCTACTTCATCGGCGCCACCCCGTTCAACCTCCTCGGTCTCGACCGCTGGGTCCGCAACTTCTCCTACATCACGTACTACGACGGCTGGGACGGGGGACACCCGCGCGTGTTCTCGCCCCGCTACAAGCCGTTCGTCGAGTTCGAATCAGGGGAGGCGATCAACAACTGGCTCCTGCTCAACGCCGAGGTCCGCGCGCACATGACCCGCAACGTCCCCCACGGCGAGCGCCCGAAGGTCGCCATGGTCTTCTTCGACGAGGAGACCGAACGGATCTGCAGGGAGCTCGGCTACGACCTCATCCTCCCCTCGGCGAAGCTGCGCAACCAGCTGGATTCGAAGATCGAGACGACGAAGCTCGGCAACGAAGCCGGTGCCTACTCGGTGCCCAACGTCCTCACGACGGCTGACACGTATAAGGAGCTGACGAAGGCGTCGACGGAGGCCGGTCTCGGCACCGACCTCGTCGTACAGACCCCCTACGGCGACTCGGGCAAGACGACGTTCTTCATTTCCTCCGAGGAAGAATGGGACAAGCACCGGGACGACATCATCGGCGAGCAGCTCAAGGTGATGAAGCGGATCAACAACACGCCTGTGGCGGTCGAGGCCGTGATCACGAGCAGCGGCGTCGTCGTCGGCCCGTTCCTCACCGAGCTCGCCGGATTCCCCGAGCTCACCCCCTACAAGGGCGGCTGGTGCGGCAACGAGATGACGCCCGATGTCCTCACCGCCGATCAGCGCGGGCGGGCCCGCGAGCTCGTCCGCCGGATGGGCGAAGGCCTGCGCAAGCGCGGCTACCGCGGGTTCTTCGAGGTCGACGTCCTCGTCGATCTCGACACCAACGACGTCTACCTCGGCGAGCTCAACCCCCGGATCTCCGGCGCCTCGGCGATCACCAACGTCACCGCGGGAGCCTACGCCGACGTTCCGCTCTTCCTCTTCCACCTCCTCGAGTACCTCGACGTCGAGTTCGACCTCGACGTCGACGAGATCAACGAACGGTGGGAGGAGCTCTCCGGAGCCGACGAGTGGAGCCAGATGGTCATCAAGGAGACCGCGCCGATCACCGAGTACATCACGCACTCGCCGCTGACCGGACAGTACTTCCTCGACCAGTACGGGACGCTGACGTACAAGCGGGCAGCACTCGACTGGCATCCTCTGCAGAACGGCAGCGAGGTCTTCTTCCTCCGCATCTACGGAGCCGGCGAGTACCGGTGGAAGGGCGCCGACCTCGGTGTCCTCGTGACGAAGAACCCGCTCCAGGTCGATGCCGACGGCAAGAAGTCCCTGAGCATCCGTGCCAAGCACTTCATCGACTCGATCCGTGCGATGTACGCCGGAGTTCCCGTCGCCGCGGAGGATCCCGCGCCGACGATCGGCGGACCGGGGGCGAAGGGCGACTGATAGTCTCGTCCTCAACCCCTGCACAGATCGAGAGGTGAAGTGTGACCGAAGCGTCTTCGGATCCGACCCTGCCCGACCCTGCCCTCGCGGCGGAAGGGTCGGCTCCTGCCGGTCCCTCCGCGGAGGCGGTCGTCGCCCCGACCGACCCCGCTGAGTCGCTCGCCCCGCACGCCGAGCCGACCCCGGTCGACTCCGGTGAGGGCGTCGACAAGGACAACTGGCAGGACGCCGAGCATGTGCGCTGGTCGTTCCAGCACGTCGACGAGGTGCTGCCGACGACGCCGATCTCCCGTGGAGACGGCCCGGTCGCGCAGTTCCCCGTCGACCTCCGGGATCTCGGCGGGATCGAGATCCCGGAGACGGAGTACTCCGCGACCCGCAGCGTCCGCAGCGTCATCGAGTCCAGCGACACGGACGCGTGGATGGTCCTCCACCAGGGAACCGTGCTCACCGAGGAGTACTTCGGCGCGATGCGGCCGGAGACCGAGCATCTCCTCATGTCGGTGAGCAAGTCGCTGGTGGGCACGGTCGCCGGGGTCCTCGTCGGCGCCGGGGAGATCGAGACGAGCCGACTCGTCACCGATTACGTCCCCGAGCTCGCAGAGTCCGGGTATGCAGGAGCGACGGTGCGCGACATCCTCGACATGCGCTCGGGCATCCGGTTCTCCGAGAACTACCTCGACCCGGAGTCCGAGGTCCGGCAGATCGAGCGGGCCATCGGCTGGTCGGAGGAGGAGCCCTCCCCCGAGGCGGTGGGCATGTACGCCTACCTGCGCACGCTTGAGCAGAAGGCCCCGCACGGCGGACCGTTCGAGTACCGCTCGTGCGAGACCGACGTGCTCGGCTGGGTGTGCGAGAAGGTCGCCGGTGAGAGCATGCAGACGCTCATGTCGCGGGTGCTGTGGTCGCGCATCGGTGCCGAACGCGACGCCCTCATCGCCACCGACCAGTTCGGCGTCGGAATGTTCGACGGCGGCATCAATGCCACCCTGCGCGATCTCGCACGCTTCGGCTACCTCTACTCGAATCGCGGCGTCTCGCTCACCGGCGAACAGGTCGTCCCCACCTCGTGGATCGGCGACACGCTCACCGGCAGCGAGGACACGAGGCAGGCATTCGCCGACAGCCCCGGCGACAACCGGATGCCCGGCGGGATGTACCGCAACCAGTTCTGGTTCCCGTACCCGGACTCGCACGCCTTCCTCGCGCTCGGCATCCACGGGCAGATGATCTACATCAACCCCGGAGCCTCCTTCGTCGGCGTCAAGCTCTCCAGCTGGGGGCTGCCGCAGGACGCGCGGAAGCTCTTCCCGACGATCCGGGCCTTCGACGCCCTCGCGAAGACCGTGGCCCGCCCCGACGTCGACGCTCCCGCCGCGCGGTGAGGTCAGCCGCAGCCCTCGTGCCCCGGGGGCTG
The DNA here is from genome assembly GCF_050562175.1 of Brevibacterium sp. K72. Classification (NCBI taxonomy): domain Bacteria; kingdom Bacillati; phylum Actinomycetota; class Actinomycetes; order Micrococcales; family Brevibacteriaceae; genus Brevibacterium; species Brevibacterium sp. K72. The sequence continues at coordinate 2,085,483 of NZ_CP191582.1, read as the reverse complement.
CGGACCACTCATCCGCCGCGGCGGACCCGGCCGCCCGGCGGCAGGGATTCCTGCCGGACAATTGCGACCCCGAAGTCACATCGACGTCATCGAAGGTTACCGACGGGTCATCCCGGCGCTTCCCGCGCAGATTCGCGCCCCGGCTGAATGTAGCCTTGGAAAGTGCTCCGACCCAGGAGCTGCAGCGTTCCCCAGCTGCGCCAGTGAGCCGCGGCGCCTCCGCCGAGGTTCGCCTCACGCACGACCGAAGGCACACAGGTGATCCCCCATCCCCCGACGCACTCCTCCCCCGAGCCCGGCCCCTTCGACGCGATCCTCGGTGAGCGGATCGACGATCTCGCCGAGTTCTCGGCCGGGCTGACCGCTGGGACGCTGTCGGAGGAGACCGTCCGCACGCTCTTCGACCTCACCGCCGGTCATATCAGCCTCGCCCGCACCGTCGTCAGCGGCGCCCAGCGCGCACGGGTCGCGCTCGACGCCGTCGCCGCCGAGGACTACAGCACCCTGCTCGCCCCGTTCTCCCTCGATGCGGCCTCCCTCGACTGGGACTCCCCCGCCGTGCGCCTGTTCCTCCTCGTCGCGCAGGTCGAGACCATCGAGGCGCCCCTCATCGCGCTCGCCCATCGCGCGATCCCCCGCATCGGCGAGGCACCCGACGACGCCGTCCCGAGCGCCGACGAGCTCACCTCCCAACTCGTCTTCACCGGGGTGCTCAGCCTCTGCCCGAAGCACGCGGGCAGCTATGTCATGCCGGGCCTCATCCGTGCCGTGGCCCGCAGGATCGGTCCGAATCCCCCGGAGGGCCGGATCTCGCCGAGGCAGGCGCTCGGACTCGAGCTCGAGGAGTCCCACCGCTCCCTGCTCGACGTCGGCACGGTGCGTCCCGATGCGCTGCTCGCTCTCATCGGCGATCTCGGGGCGTGGTCTCTGCTCACCGAGGTGTGGTCGGAGCGGGGCTTCAACGTCTTCTACCCGGAGTTCGTCGCCGCCGTCCACACGATCCTCTCCGTCCCCGCCTCCGTCGTCCGCGGGTCGCTCGTCCTCGCCGAAGCGCAGAGCGCGGCCCGAGAGATCGCGAACATCAGCAACCGCACAGGATCGACCGACCCGCGTGAGGTCCTTCCGCTCGTCACCTTCGACCGCCTCGACGTCCCCACTCTCGAGCAGGAGAGGGCGCGCCTCGACGACGGTGACTTCACCGCCGACGAGGTGGCGGTGATGACCCTGCGGACCATGCGCGACCGCCGGCAGCATGGCGATCTCGACGGCGCAGTGGCCGCCGCCGAGGCGGGCATGGAGCTCATCTTCGCCCGGCAGTCCGGCTCGGGCTCGCTCTCGCGCCTCTACGATGCCCGTCTCCTCATGGAGCGCGGCCTCGATCTCGCTCGCACCGGGGACGTCCGCCGAGGCCTGCACCTCGTCGAACGCGCCGTCGTCATCGCCGAATCGATCCTCCCCTTCGAGCCCTTCCCTCTGCTCCCGTCACTCGCGGTGGCGGCCGTCGGCTACATCGCTGCGGGTTTCGGCCCGAAGAGCGAGCAGGTGCTCTCCCGTTACGACGAGCTGCGGGCCCGCTTCGAATTCCACACCCTGCAGACGGACTACATCGCCAACACCCCGCGCCTGCACCGAGCCCTCGACCAGCTCGACCTCGTCGCCTCCGCCGCGGCGATCGCGCTCGCGCGCACCCTCTCCCCCGCCCATCGCGGATCCGGCGTCTTCCGCTACGGCGAGGCCCTGCACGCGATGTACTCGGGCAATGCGGAACTCTATCTCAAGGAGCACGCGCTGGCCCCGGAGTCCCCGATGGCCGGTCATGAACCGCAGGTGATGGGGTCGACGTTCTCGTTGACGACGATGCTCTCCGTGGCGACCGGAGCGCTGCGGGAGGCGCAGGCGCTCGCGTCGAAGGCGTCCCGACTCGACCGGGAACACGGTCTCTCCCGCGCCCGTGTCGCCTTCGCCCTCGGCCAGCACGACGTCGTCGACTCCTTCACCTCCCAGGTGCTCATCACCGGCACCGACCCGCGGGAGAAGGGCGCGGCCCTGGCACTGCGTGCCGCGGCCCTCGTCCGCCGCGGCCGCGAGGCGGCGGCACTGGCCGACGTGCGCAACGCCCTCGACTACTGCGTCGTCTCCGGTTCGGTCCTGCCCTTCGCGCTGCTGCCGAGCGACCTCCGGTCGTACTTCGTCGAGATGACCGTCGACTTCCCGCAGTGGGAGTGGATCGCGGACACGTTCGCGATGTCCCCGGTCACCGGAGCCCAGCTGCGGGCGCGTCTCCTCGATCTGCCGGTGACGATGTCGGAGGCCAGGGTGGAGAACCGTCTGCTCGACTCCCATGAGCTCGATCTGCTCTACCGGCTCGAGAAGGCCACGCCGCTCGCGCGCATCGCCGCCGATCTCTCCCTCGCCGAGGGCACGGTGAAGAACCGTCTCTCCGCGATCTACCGCAAGCTCGGGGTCCGCAACCGCCGGGACGCGGTCGAGTACGGGTACCGCAACGGCTACTTCTCGTAGAGGATCAGCTCACGGACTGGGCGCGTGCGGCGTCGCGGGCGGCGGCGAGCATCCCCTCACGGGTGGCGATCTTCACCCTCTCACGACCCCGAACCTCACCGGCTGCCTTCTCAGCAGCCTCGACCCGGTGGTACCCCTCCCAATCCACGTAGTCCACACCCTTGGACTCGAGGAGGTCGACGATCGCCGACTCCTCGGGAAACACCGGTTCCGCAAGAACACCAGCACCACGATCAGCGATGAGATGCCCGATCGTCTCCAGAGCATCACCCTTCGTATGCCCGATCAGACCCACCGGACCACGCTTGATCCAGCCGGTCGCATACACACCCGCCACCACATCAGCAGACGGGGCTTCGGCCTGATCCACGGCGTCGACGACGCGTCCCTCATGGTTCGGGATCACCCCGCGGCGGGGATCGAAGGGCAGCTGCGGCAGTGCTGAGCCGGCATAGCCGACGGCGCGGTAGACCGCCTGCACCGGCCAATCCACGAACTCGCCCGTACCCCGGACGTTGCCCGTCCCGTCGAGCTCCTGACGCTCCGTGCGCAGACCTTCGACCTGCCCATCGCCGAGGATCTCGGTCGGGGCATGGAGGAAATGCAGATGCAGCCGCCTGCTCGCTCCGGTCGGTTCACGCAGCGTGAAATCGGTCAGCGTCTTCGCGACCTGCTTGACCTGATTCGATGACTCGATCGCCTCCATCGACCCCTCATCGAACTCGAAGTCCTCCGGATAGACGATGATGTCGACATCCGGCACATGCCCGAGCTCCCGCAGCTCGAGCGGGGTGAACTTCGCCTGCGCGGGGCCCCTGCGCCCGAAGACATGGACGTCGGTGACCTTCGAGGACTTCAGACCCTCGTACACATGATCCGGGATCTCCGTGACCTGCATGTCATCGGCCTGCTTCGCCAACACCCGGGCCACATCCAAGGCCACATTTCCATTCCCGATCACCCCCACGGACTCGGCCTCGAGCGGCCAGGACTGGGAGACATCCGGGTGCGAGTCGTACCAGTTGACGAAATCCGCCGCCCCATACGAGCCCTCAAGGTCGACACCGGGAATGTTCAGAGGCGCATCCGTGATGCACCCGGTGGAGAAGATCACCGCATCATACCGGTCGGTGAGTTCGTCCAAGGTGATGTCGGAGCCGTAGTCGACGTTCGAGAACAGGCGGATATCACCCCGGTCGAGGACCTTGATCAGGGCGTTGATGATGCCCTTGATCCGCGGATGATCCGGAGCCACACCGTACCGGACCAGACCGAACGGGGTGGGGAGTCGCTCGAAGAGATCGATGCTCACCTCGAAATCACGCTCAGCCTTCGTCAACAGATCAGCCGCATAGATCCCAGCGGGACCGGCACCGACAATAGCCACTCGGAAAGGACGGGTCATGGTTCTCCTCAGTCGTTGTCGGGCACATCGACTGTGTGCCCGGTCGGGGGCGAGGTCGTGAGGGAGTTGCCCTCACTCCTCGGCGTTCTGCGGCGGCAGGGCCGCGATGATGGGGTGGTCGAAGGTGCTCACGCCGAAGCCGGCGGCACCTCCCGGAGAGCCGATCGTCTCGAAGAACTCGACGTTGGCGGTGTAGTAGGACTCCCACTGCTCGGGCACGTCGTCTTCGTAGTAGATCGCTTCGACAGGGCACACGGGTTCGCATGCCCCGCAGTCGACGCATTCGTCGGGATGGATGTAGAGGCTGCGTTCGCCTTCGTAGATGCAGTCGACGGGGCATTCCTCGATGCAGGCCCGATCCTTCACGTCGACGCAGGGCTGGGCGATGATGTAGGTCATGGGGTCCTCGTCAGGGCTGGTCGGTGGGTCTGGTCGAAGGCACCGGCGGCGTACGGGCTGAGCCGGACGACGTCGCCGACGATGACGACGGCCGGTGAGCGCACACCCCGGTGTGCGGCCTGGAAGGCGATCGTGCCCAGCGTCCCGACCGTCACCCGCTGGTTCTCGCCGTAGCCGTCCTCGATGATCGCGACGGGGCAGTCGCCGCCGCGGTCGCCGCGGGCGAGCACCATCGCCGAGTGGGTGAGCGTCCCGATGCCCATGAGGATGACGACGGTGTGGTCGCGTCCCCCGCCGAGGTCGCTCAGCTGGTCGTGTCCGGTGACGACGGTGTACGTCGTAGCCAGGCTGCGGTGGGTGAGCGGGATCCCGGCGACCGCGGGCACCGAGTTCGCGCTCGTCACGCCGGGGACCACCTGGGCGACGATCCCCGCCTCCCGGAGGTGGGCGAGCTCCTCACTCCCGCGGCCGAAGACGAACGGGTCCCCGCCCTTGAGGCGCACGACCCGGCGGCCGGCGCGGGCCTGTTCGACGAGGATCTCGTTGATCCGCTGCTGCGGCACCGGGTGGTGTCCGGGGGTCTTGCCGACGTCGATGATCTCCGCGTCCAGCGGCTCTCCCCGTTCGGCGGCGAGTTCGTCGAGGACGGTGCGGGCACCGAGGCGGTCGGCGACGATGACGTCGGCGGTCTCGAGCGCGCGCAGTCCCCGAACCGTGAGCAGGTCGAGGGTCCCGGGTCCCGCGCCGACGAGAAGGACGCTGCCGGGGGCGAAGCGGTCGATGCTCATCCTTCGTCCTCCTCGGCGGGGGTGTGGATGCCGGCGGCCACGGTCGCTCCGGTCTGCTCGTCGATGACGAGGAATCCTCCGGCACGGCCGTGGGTGCGGAAGTCGGGCAGGGTGAGCGCCGCGGACAGCCGCACCTCGGCCACGCCGATGTCGTTGCCGGCGAGCACCTCGGCGGGCTCCGATGCGTTCGTGAGCAGGTTCCGGCGGGATTCGATGCCGATGATGCCCTTGACGGTCGTCGTCCCGGCCTTGACGAGCACCCGGTCGCCGGTGCGGAGGCCGGCGGCGGTGAAGGGGAAGACCTCGGCGCGCAGGGTCTTGCGCACAGGCGGCAGGCTGCCGGCGGCGGCGAGCACGCTGCCGCGTGCGGTGTCGATGTCGTCGGCCAGCCGCAGCGCCACCGAGAGCGGGGCTCCGGCGGATTCGAGCGGGCCGTCGGCGGTGTCGATGCCGGTCACTCTCGTGCGCATCCCGGCCGGGTGGACGTCGATCTCGTCGCCGACGCGGACCCGTCCCGACGTGATCTGCCCGGTCACGGCCCGGTAGTCGCGGAAGTCCTCGGGATCGAGTCCCGGGGCGAGTCCGCCCTGCGGGCGGAGCACGGACTGGACGTCGAGGCGGAAGGGCTCGAGGTCGGCCTGGTCCTCCTCGATGCTCGGCAGGGTCTCGAGGAGTTCGAGCAGGGAGGGACCCTGGTACCACGGGGTGTTCGCCGAGGCGGCGGCGACGTTGTCCCCGGCGAGCGCGGAGACGGGGATGAGGTGGGGTGCCTCGAGGCCGATCTCCTCGGTGATCGCACCGACCTCACGGGCCACCTCGGCGAAGGCGGCCTCATCGTAGTCGAGGAGGTCGATCTTGTTGATCGCGACGATGACGTGGCGGATGCCGAGGCGGTGGACGACGGTGAGGTGGCGGCGGGTCTGCTCGGTCGCGCCGTTGCGGGCGTCGATGAGGACGACGACGGCGTCGGCGGTCGTCGCGCCGGTGACCATGTTCCGGGTGTACTGGACGTGTCCGGGGCAGTCGGCGAGGATGAACGAGCGGCGGTCGGTGGCGAAGTACCGGTAGGCGACGTCGATCGTGATGCCCTGTTCGCGTTCGGCCCGGAGGCCGTCGGTGAGGAGGGCGAAGTCGAACTCGCCGCCGACGAAGCCGCGTTCGGCGCTCGTCGCGGTCACGGCCGCGAGCTGGTCGGCGAGGATCGCCTTCGCATCGTGGAGGAGGCGTCCGACGAGGGTCGATTTGCCGTCGTCGACGGAGCCGGCGGTGGCGAACCGCAGCAGCGTCTTCGTGGTCGTGGGGGCAACAGTCGTCATCAGAAGTATCCGTCCTTCTTCCGGTCCTCCATGGCGGCGGCGGAGATCCTGTCGTCGGCGCGGGTGGCGCCGCGTTCGGTCACGGTGGTCACCGCCACCTCGGCGACGACGGAGGCGATGTCGGCGGCGGTCGATTCGACCGCTCCGGTGCAGCTCATGTCCCCGACCGTGCGGTAGCGCACGGACCGGGTGACGACGTCCTCGCCGGGTCGCGGCTGGGAGAACTCCCCGGTCGCCCACCACATGCCGTCGCGGGAGAAGACCTCCCGGTCGTGGGCGAAGTAGAGGGGTGGGAGTTCGATGCCCTCGCGGGCGATGTAGGTCCACACGTCGAGTTCGGTGAAGTTCGAGATCGGGAACACGCGCACATGCTCTCCGGGGGTGTGGCGGCCGTTGTAGAGGTTCCACAGCTCGGGGCGCTGGTTGCTCGGGTCCCACTGGCCGAACTCGTCGCGCAGGGAGATGATGCGCTCCTTCGCTCGCGCCTTGTCCTCATCCCGGCGGGCCCCGCCGAAGACGGCGTCGTACCCTCCGGCGGCGATCGCGTCGATGAGCGGCTGCGTCTGCAGGGTGTTGCGGGTGCCGTCGGCGCGTTCGCACAGCCGCCCGTCGTCGATGTAGTCCTGGACCTTGGCCACCGTGAGGTTCAGCCCGTAGCGCTCTGCCGTGCGGTCGCGGTAGTTCAGTATCTCCGGGAAGTTGTGCCCGGTGTCGACGTGGAGGAGGCCGAAGGGGATCTTCGCCGGCCAGAACGCCTTGGCCGCGAGGTGGAGGACGGTGACGGAGTCCTTGCCGCCGGAGAAGAGGAGGACCGGCTTCTCGAATTCGGCGGCGACCTCGCGGATGATGTGGATGGCCTCGGATTCGAGGACGTCGAGGGTCGTCGGTGTGGTGGTGTCGATGCTCATACGTGCAGCCCGCATTCTGTCTTGGAGAAACCTGCCCAGCGCCCGGACCGCGGATCCTCTCCGGGGGCGACCCTGCGTGTGCAGGGCTGGCACCCGATCGACGGGTAGCCCTGGTTGAGGAGGGGGTTGACCGGGACCCCGAAGGCCCCGGCGTAGTCGAGGAGGTCGTCGAAGGACCACGCGGCCACGGGGTTGACCTTGATGAGGCCGTTCTTCTCGTCGAAGGTCACCAACGGGGTGTTCGCCCGTGTCGGCGCCTCGTCGCGGCGGACCCCGGTGAACCAGAGTTCGTAGCCGGACAGCGACTGCTTGAGCGGCGCGACCTTCCGGCGGGCGCAGCAGAGGCCGGGGTCGCGGGCGAAGAGATCGGCACCGAATTCGGCGTCCTGCTCGGCCACGGTCTGTTCGGGGATGACGTCGACGATGCGCACGTCCATCGTCCGGGCGACCTCGTTGCGGGTCTCGTACGTCTCCGGGAAGTGGTAGCCGGTGTCGAGGAAGAGCACGTCGACGCTGGGCAGGTACTGCGCGACGTAGTGCGGCAGCGCCGCATCGGCCATCGAGCAGGCCACGGCGGCGGCGCGGACGTCGACGTGCTTCGAGACCCAGCGGATGACGTCGGCCGGACTCGCCTCGGGCACCCCGTTCTCGGGGTCACCGGCGAGCTCGCGGGCTCCCGCCTCGGCGAGGGCGCGCAGCTCCTCGAGGGAGCGCTTGGCAGGCGGCGTCACCGCGGCCTCGGCGGTCGCAGTCGGCTGGGTGCCGGCGGTCTGGGTGTCAGTGGGCTGGGTGTCAGTGGGCTGGGTCTTCGTCATACGAGCTCCTCATCGTCGACTCGGTGTGCCCACTCGGAGAACGTCTCGGTCTCGGACCGGCCGGCGAGGAAGCGGCGCACGAGGGTCTCGACGTAGTCGCTGAGATCGTCCGCGGTGACCTTGAGGCCGCGCACGGTGCGGCCGAGGCCGGCCTCATCGCGGTCGCTCGAGGCCAGTCCCCCGCCGACGTGGACCTGGAACCCGGGCTTCTGCTCCCCGTCGTCGGTGGTCACCAACTGGCCCTTGAGTCCGATGTCGGCAGTCTGGATGCGCGCGCACGAGTTCGGGCAGCCGTTGAGGTGGAGGCTGATCGGGTGCGGCAGGTCGATCTCGGCCAGGCGCGCTTCGAGGGTCGCGATGGTGTCCGCGGCGGTCTGCTTCGTCTCGACGATCGCGAGTTTGCAGAATTCGATGCCCGTGCATGCGATGGTCGACCGGCGGAAGAGGTCCTTGCGGCTCGAGAGGCCGACCGCGTCGAGGTCGGCGACGACCGCGTCGATGTCCTCCTCCGGGATGTCGAGGAAGAGGATCTTCTGGTGCGGGGTCGTCCGCAGCCGGGTCGAGCCGTACTTCTCGGCGATGTCGACCATCTGTCCGAGCAGGGTTCCCGAGGCGCGGCCGGCGATGAGGCTGACCCCGATGTAGTACTTCCCATCGGCCTGGCGATGGACGCCGACATGGTCCCCTTCGGTCAGCGGCTTCGCGGGGGCCGGGCCGTCGGCGAGGCGGTAGCCGAGGTACTCGGTCTCGAGGATCTCGCGGAACTTCTCCGGACCCCATTCGGCCATGAGGAACTTCAGGCGGGCCTTGTTGCGCAGGCGGCGGTAGCCGTAGTCGCGGAAGATCTCTGTCACGCCCAGCCAGGTCTCGACGACCTGGTCGGGGGCGACCCAGGCGCCGAGGCGTTCGGCGAAGCGGGGAACGGTCGACAGTGCCCCGCCGACCCAGAGGTCGTAGCCGATGCCGTGCTCAGGATGCTCGACGGCGACGAACGAGCAGTCGTTGATCTCGTGGACGACGTCCTGGCTGGGGTGCCCGGTGATCGCGGTCTTGTACTTCCGCGGCAGATTCGCCAGGCTCTCATCCCCGATGTAGCGGCGGGAGATCTCCTCGATCGCCGGGGTCGGGTCGATGAGTTCATCGGCGGCGATGCCGGCGACCGGTGAGCCGAGGATGACGCGGGGGACGTCACCGCAGGCCTCGGTTGTCTGGAGCCCGACGGCTTCGAGTCGTCGCCAGATCTCGGGGACGTCCTCGATCGCGATCCAGTGGAGCTGGATGTTCTGCCGGTCAGTGAGGTCGGCAGTGCCGCGGGCGAAGTCGTTGGAGATGTCGGCGATCGTGCGCAGCTGCTCGGTCGTGAGCCTGCCGCCGTCAATGCGCACGCGGAGCATGAAGTACTCGTCCTCGAGCTCGTGCGGCTCGAGGGTGGCGGTCCGCCCGCCGTCGATGCCCGGCTTGCGCTGGGTGTAGAGGCCCCACCAACGGAAGCGGCCGTGGAGGTCATCGGGGTCGATCGACGCGAACCCGGACTTCGCGTAGACCTCTTCGATCCGTGCACGGACGTTGAGGCCGTTGTCCTCGGCTTTGAACACCTCGTTGCCGTTGAGCGGTTCGCGGCCGTCGATCTTCCACTGCCCGTTGGACTTCTTCGGTCGCGTCGCGGCCCTGTCTGCGCGGCCTGCGGCGCGCTGCTCCACGTCTGTGGACATTGCCATCTCCCCATGCTGGTGCGATTGCTAGGTCAGCCACGCTACACACCGACAGGATTGCTCAACAAATTAGGCTCGCATAAGCTCGTCATTGTTCGACATATGACGCTGTGCGACGCCGCATGACGGATCGCAGGGACGGGGTTGACGTCGATTCAGAGGACTGCGACCATACGGTCGCGCACGATGTCGACGAGCTGTCTTGGGGCTGGTGACGACGGGTGGAGGAGCGGTGCGGAGAGGCGACCGCCGACTGTTGCGAGCAGTCGGGCCGCGAGGTCGTCGAAGTAGCCGGGCGCGAGGAGGTAGTTGGCGGCGACGAGCCGACGGCCGAGGTGACTCTTCTGCTCAACAATGTCGCGGAGGTTGTCGCGGTCTCCGGCGAGGAAGGTCGTGTGCACAGGACGCGCGAGGGTCTCGGCGAGGAGGTTTCCGACGGCGCGGGACGCGTCGTTGGCGCGTTCGTCGCTCGATCCGGCCGCGACGAGAATGACCTCGTCGCCGTCGTCGAGGGCCGGCAGATTCGCCGCGAGGAGTTCGGCGAGGCGAGGGTCCGGACCGAGGGTCCCGGCGACGCGGATGTCGCGGACAGGCCGGCCGGGAACCGAGCCCATTCCGTCCGGGGCGGGACCGCCGGCGCCTGCGACCGCCTCGGCGAGGTCGACGTGGACATGGTAGCCCGGTGAGAGGAGGAGGGGGACGAGGACGGTGGTGCGATCCGCGGGCAGGGTCGCGAGCACCTCGGCGACGTCGGGGGCCTGGACGTCGACGTGGCCGAGGGCGAGGGTGTCGGTGATCCCGCGCTCGCGCAGGTCGGCGGCGACCGCCTCGGCGAGGGCCAAGATGACGGCCTGACCGTCGGGAGAGGACGTGCCGTGGGAGATGAGACCGAGGACAGGCTGCATCGCCTCATCGTGCCAAGACCGCGCAGGCGCGGTCAACGCGACGTCATCGTTCCTGTGCCAGGACGGCAACAGCCGTCGCGGATCGCGCACACGATTCCGTCCTCCGTGGGGTGCGGAGCGGGAGATGATGGTGATCACCGACGAGCAGAGGAGACGGACGATGAGAGTGATGCGCAGCGCAGGGCGACGAGCGGCAGCGGTGGCAGCGATGGCGCTGGCACTGGCGGGATGCGGGATGGGCGGAGACTCCTCTGACGCACAGCAGCCGCCCGAGGTTTCGACTATCGGGGCGGAGACCCCGACGCCGAGTCCCACGCCGACCGAGGAGTCTGCCTCGCCGGACGCCTCGGAGGACCCGTTCGCCGATGCCGCCCGCACCACCTCGTGGGCAAGCGATGAGGCGATGAAGATCGACAAGGACGGCAACGGGACGATTCCCGCCGCCTCCCTCGAAGCCGATCTCGTCGACCTCTTCGCGAACAAGTTCGATATGTCGGTCAAGGAGGCGAAGTGCGAGCAGGACATGACGGTGACGGACTGGTCCGGGTTCGAATCGTGCAATGTCGTCGATGAGGAGATGACCTATTTCGGAACCATCGAACTCATCGACCACAAGGACAACATGGTCGAGTACGAGGTGATGTTCCCCGGCATCGACAAGGACGACGTCGATTTCTGAGGCGGACCCTGTGGGCCCGGCCGATACCTACGCGGACCCGGTCGGCGTCCGCTCCGCATCCCACCAGTCGAGGACCCGCAGCGCCTGCGCCGTCACCCATTTCGACGGCTCTCCCGTCGGGGCATCGACGTGGACCCACACGTCTCCGGCTAGGCGGTGCCCCTGCAGCCACGTTCCATCGTCCTGTCGCTGCGCGCGGATGCGCTCGATCGCCTCGGCCAGGCGCGGGTCGGGAGCGGTGCCGTCTGTGAGGCCGGCATCGCGGAAGTAGTCGGCCGCGGCGAGGATGCTGTAGTAGGCCCGTCGCGGATGCGCCAGACTGAACGCGTTCATCGAGTACGGCTCGCCGTTCGACGCTCGCTTGAAGAGGCTCCTGACCAGCAGGTACTCCTCCCCCGCCGCGCGTGCGTCGGCGACTCGGGCGGAATCCCCCGTACGCTGCTGATAGTCGAGGAGGCCGACGAGGGCGTTGAGCGTCGAGTGGAAGGACGACCGGGTCGAACCGTTGACCCATTCGCAGTTCCACCCGCCGTCGGTCAGCTGGTGATCGAGGAACCATTCGACGATGCCGTCGACGTCGGCACCGAGCCAGAGGCCTTTCGACAGCGTCCACGAGTTGATGCAGACGTCGACCTCACCGCCCCAGTACGGCATCTCCTCGTACTCCCAGCGCACGGGCTCGAGCTTCTCCGCGGTCCCGGCGAGCACCGCGGCATCGACACCCCATTCGCGGAGGTCCTTGAGCGCCCACGTCGTCGCCGTCCACGGCTGCGGGCCCTCACCGCGGAATCCAGCGGGGAAGAAGGGGCCGCCTGCCCATTGGCCGTCGGCGTCCTGATGGGAGAGGAGTTCGGCACCGAACCCCTCGCTGGGCACCCGCGCCCTCGTCGCCTGCCATGTCTGCTCATCGGCGCCAAGGAGGTCGCGCTCGACCTGCCATCGCAGCGCCGGATCGGAGTCGAGGAGCCAGTCGGTCACGTTCGCAGCGATCATCGTCGATCCTCCGCCGAGGCGCCTGCGCGCCGGGACCCGGACCTCGGGTCCTGGGTCCGAGTCTAGGCGGGTGAGGAACCAGCGGGCCAGACCCCGTGGCGCGCGACCTCCTCGGCGAGGATCTGCGGCCAGGAGACGAGGTCGGTCGGGGTCTGGGCGACGGTGAGCCGGGACTCGGGCAGCAGCGCATGCAGGCCCTGTGCGGTCGCCAGCGGATGGGAGGGGTCGTTGACCCACGCGAGGATCCGCGTTGGAATCGCGTGCCCCTCGAGTCGTGCGGGATCGGGCAGGTCGCTGCCGGCGGCACCGCGCAGGACTGCGGGAAGGAGCGGCAGCGGCACCTCAGGTCGGGTGCTCGGCGCGTCGGCGAGCGTCGGCGGCTGCGGAGTTTGGGCACTGGCTGCGAGGTACTCATCGAAGCCGCCGCCCTCGATGAGATCCGCGGCCTGCCGATAGACCTCGGCCTTGGCCGGACGCGTCTCCCATGCAGTCGGGGGCACGACGAGGGTGAGTCCCGAGAAGCGGTCGGGGTCGAGGATGAGAGCGTGGAGGAGGGTGGCAGCGCCCATCGAGGGTCCGACGCCGTGGACCCGCTCCCCGGGGAAGTGGATGTCAAGGAGGGCGAGAAGGTCTTCGGCCAGGCTCGGCCACCGGTAGTCCTCGGCGACCGGCCGGCCCGTCGAGAGGCCGTGTCCGCGGGCGTCGTAGCGCAGCAGCCGGGTTCCGCTCAGCCCCACCCCGAGATCGAGCTGAAGCACCCTGTCGCGCGCCCGGGATGAGGTGAGTCCGTGGAGCTGGACGACGGGGGCGCCGCCTTCATCGGAGAGCTCCGCGGCGATGTCAGCACCATCGAGACGATGAATCACGTGCCCTCCCGGCTGTCGGCCCACTGCGGTGCCTCTCACGTTAGAGTAGCGGCATGCGTCTGACCAACGTGTCTCACCTGCGGCTGCCCTTCGGTCGTCTCTACGGCTACGACGTCGAGGCGGGTCCCCCCGAACGCCGGCTGCCGATCTCGTTCGACCAGCGCCGCCACGTCTCAGCGGGGTCGAGACCCGGCTCGTGGATGGCGCTGTCCCTGCAGCTGCCCGGCGACGTCGACCGCGACGACCTCGCGTCCGCGTGGTGGGCGGTGATGGAACGCCACGGCACGCTGCGGTCGGCCTTCTCCACCGACGAATCCGGTGAGCTCGCCCTCGGCGAGATCGCGCTCCTCTCCGGTCGCTGGCGCGAGCACCCCATCGCCCAGGGCCAGGCCGTCAACGACGCCCTGCGCGAGGTGCTCGATGAGGCGTGCACCCCCTTCGCCCGCCCGTCCCATCGTCTCTGCGTCCTCGAGACCGCTGCCGGATCGACGGTCATCATCGGCGCCGACCACGCCCACGTCGACATGTGGTCGATGCTCGTCATCGCCCGCGACCTCCTCTCGGCGCTGGCCGCGATCTCCTCCGGTGTCGCCCCGGCCCTCGACGCCGCCCCCGAGTTCGCCGAGCACACGGCTGCCCTGTCCGAGCCCGGTCCCCCGCCGCCCGAGGTGAGCAGGCGGTGGCGCGAGATCCTCGAGGCCGGTGACGGGTTCATGCCGCGCTTCCCCCTCCCCCTCGGTGAGGCCGCCGCCCACCTCGAACGCGTCGAGGTCCGCGATGTCTTCGACGTCCACTCCTCGGCCGCGTTCTCCGCGCAGGCGCGAGCCGACGGCGTCTCGACGCTCACCCTGGCGCTCTCGGCGATGGCGGAGGTCACCCGCACGGTCAGCGGTGCCCCGCTGCGCGCGGTCTTCCCCGTCCACAGCCGCTTCGAGGAGAAGTGGAACGACGCCGTCGGCTGGTTCATCACGAACTCCGTCCTCGAAGTCACCGATCCCGCCCCGCAGGCGACTTCCCGGTCGGTGCGCGAGGCCATCGAACTCGGTTCGCATCCCCTCGCCGAGGTGCTCGCCCCGTGGGGCGGCATGCCCGAGGCCCCGGGGATGTTCGCGATCTCGTGGCTCGACCTGCGCAGGCTTCCGGTCCGGATCGACTCGACGGGGCTCGACGCCCAGTACGTCGGGGCGACGATCCGCACCGACGGGGTGATGCTGTGGTTCATCCTCGACGAGAACGGTCTGCACCTGCGCTGCCGGTATCCTGACACCGAGGAGGCACGGGCGAACGTCGGCGGGTGGCTCGACGCCCTCGTCGCACGGATGCAGGACATCGCCGCCCACTCGGTCGGCGATGTCCTCGACGTCGACGGTGAGCAGTTCCGGGTCTCGCGAGCGAAGCGCGCCGATGTCCCCGCGATCCTCGACCTCCTCGGCGAGGAGATGCCGAGCACGGAGGTGCGCGACCGCCTCCACGCGGCGATCACCCGGGACCGCTCGCACTACCTCGCCGTCGTCCGGGACGCATCCGGTGCGGTGGTCGGGACGATGGAGCTCACCTTCGTTCCCGGGTTCTCCCAGGGCGGGACGCTGCGCCTCGAGGTCGCCGGCTTCCGCGCGATCACCTCCGACATCGGAGCGGCGATGCTCAGGTGGGTCCACGAGCAGGGGATCAACCGCGGCGCGGACCTCACCCAGATGACGACCGAGGTCGACCGCGAACTCGTCACCGACCTCGGCTACACCCCGGAACAGGGTCGTTTCGTCCTTCGTCTGAGTGACGACTCCGATGGCTGAGTCCGCACCCCGCCGAGGCGGTCCCCGGCTTCTCACCACGGGTCGCGGCCGGGGTGAGGCACCGCTGACGCTGAGGTCACCGCAGACCCGCCTCGAATCGCTGGCCACTCGCTTCGCAGTCGTCGCCTTCGTCCTCACCGCGATCGTCGTCGTCCTCGTCATGGCCGGACAACGGCTGCCGCTCGGCGGGGCCGACTCGCTCGGAGCCCTCGCAGCGTGGCCCGCCTCCGTCGCGTCCGGGCTCGGGTTCGCCCTCTCCTATCTGCGCAGCAGCAGACGGCCCGATCTCGCATGGCGGCGGAGGCTGCCATGGGTCAAGCGCATCATCGACCTCATCGCCCTGATCTCAGCGGTGGCAATGGTGGCGAGCATCATCGTCCACGCCGTCTTCCAGGTCTTCCAGCTCGGTTTCCGCGGGCTCACGGTCGATCCGCTCGGCGGCGCCGCACTCGCCGGGGCGGCCGCGGCGGCGTGCGCCTATTTCGCGGTGATCATCGCCGACGAGGTGACGAGTGTCGTCGTCGTGGGCCTCGTCGTCGCCGATCTGTTCCTCGGCACACTGGCGAGTATGATCCAGTCCCCGGAGGCCACGTGGTGGCAGTTCCACTTCTCCCGTCTGGGCAACGACACGGGAATCAACGGGTACCAGTTCAACATCTCGCTGCAGATCGCCGGCCTCCTGCTCACCACGCTCGCCAACCACATCGGGCACGACATCGCCCTGGGGCTGCGCCACCGCGGCATCCGCGACCCTCGCCGCATCACGATCCTCACCTGGGAATTCGCTGCCATCGGCATCTGCATGATCGTCGTCGGCTCGGTCCCCGACGCGGTGAACTTCCCCGTCCACGTCAGCGCCGGGGCGGGCATGGTCGTCTCCTTCCTCGCCTTCTTCCTCACGCTGCTCCGACTCGCGCCCGGTCTGCCGAAGGACTTCACCGCCACCTCGTTCGTGGTCGTCGCCGCCGTCGCCGCAGCCATCCTCCTCTGGGTGCCCCTGGGCTACTACAACCTCACCGGGATGGAGACCATGGCAGCCGGCGTGCTCTTCGCGTGGCTCTTCCTCCTCGCCCGCACGACCCAGGCGTATGCGGAGGCACCGACCACCGGCTGACCGCCACCGGTGACAGTCCTCCCGCCGGCGACGCTCCGCCCGCCCGCGGGACCTACGGCCACGGCACCTCCGCCTACGGCTACAATTCACTTTCCGCCGGATGCATCGGGTCGCGACCCGACCGATCCGGCGGAAACCGACTCGTCTGGTCCCGATCGCTCGGATCGCAAACCGACGACTCCCCTCGAAACGGACTCATCCCACCCGGATGCGCTCTCCGGTCTACAATCTCCTTCGGATCCTGTCCTTGAGAACTGGAGTGCTCCATGCCCGACTGGCTCGTCATCGTCCTCTCGATCGTCGCCGGTCTGCTCCTCCTCTGGGTCGCCCTCATCGCCGTCCTCTGGGTCCAGTCGCGCCGCATGGGTCGGTCGGTCGACTGGAAGGAGATCGTCCGCCTCGTCCCCGACGTGCTGCGCCTGGTCAAACGCTTGGCGGCGGACCCGCGGACACCTCGGGGAACACGCTGGATGCTCGGCGGCCTGCTCGTCTACCTCGCGCTGCCGATCGATCTCGTCCCGGACTTCATCCCCGTCCTCGGCTACGCCGACGATGCCGTCGCGATCGCCCTTGTCCTCCGGTGGGCGATCGGCCATGCCGGTCTCGAAAGCGTCGAGCGGCACTGGCCCGGCACCGAGGCGGGACTGCAGAGCCTGCTGACACTGACCGGTGCGGGCTATAGGACAGAAAGTGTGTCTCGGATCAGGCTCGTGCCCAGCAATCCCAACGGCAATACCCGGTTTGCTTAGCTGATCGGGCTTAGCATCGATGGGGTGCTTGCAATCGACGTACATGCGTGATCTGTCAAACAAGGCTGAAGAAGAACGGCACGACCAGTGCTGGTACACCGAGGTACCGGTGCCCGAACTGCGGGGCCAGCAGCACCGGTACACGGGCCGTATCGACACGAAGAACCGAGCTGCGGGTCTTCCTCGACTGGCTACTCGGTCCCGCACCACAGACGGCTGTCGATCACTTCGGGTCGACCCGAACCTTCCGCCGCCGCACTCAATGGTGCTGGCGAATCGCCCCGACCGTGTCAGCGACTGGGGAGATCCATGACCAGATCATGCTCGATGGCACCTATTTCAACGGGTGGTGCGTCCTCATCGCCTACACCGGGGAGAAGGTCATTCACTGGCAGTGGTGTGATCGGGAGAAGACCGCGTCCTGGACGGCGTTGATCGCCCGTATCCCTGCCCCGAGATACGCCGTCGTCGATGGCAACGGTCCTTTGACCACTGTGATCGAGACGCTGTGGCCAGATACCCGCATCCAACGGTGTTTCTTCCATATCCGGCAGGCCGGACACCGGCACCTGACCCGGAATCCGAGCTTGCCGGCCAACCAGGAACTGTTGCGCCTGTACCAGGCGCTGCCGCGGGTTGACTCCCGCGATCAAGCAGCAGCGTGGTTGGCGGCGTTCGCGTCGTGGGAGGCGAAGTGGTCAAGGTTCCTCAAACACCGCACCAGGGCCAAAGACGCTGGTGCGAGGCCGGCGCATGTCCGTCGTGGACAGTCGTGGTGGTACACGCATCTGCGGACCCGTCGAGCGTATTTCTTCCTCTCACGGATCATCGCGAAAGGACACTTGTTCACCTGGTTGGATGCCGCTGACGAGGGTATCGAGCTCGCGCGGACGACGAACGCGTTAGAAGGCGGGATCAATGCGGGCATCAAAGGACTGCTGCGGGCACACCGCGGGTTGAGTGAGGGGCATGCCCGGCGTGGGGTGGACTGGTTCCTCTTCGAGAGGTCTCATCAGGCCGGGACGGGGTGGTCCTTGGTCGGGCCGGAGCATTGGGCACCGCCGAAGCGTGTGCGTGCTCCTCGTGAGGAGCCGATCGGACCGGTGGAGTACGGGACAGGGTTCTCGTGGGAAGACGGCATCGGCATCCAGAAGGGGTGGGGAGGACGACGCGGGTGACGCGCCCGGAAAAGACACACTTTCTGTCCTATAACCCACCGGTGCGGCGCGGCGCAACCGAAGGTGACACGCGCGCGAAAAAGGCCCCTCCCTGATGGAACACCAGGTGAGGGGCCTATCGAGTAGCGCGGGGGAGGCTCGATCTCCCGACCTCACGATTATGAGTCGTGCGCTCTAACCAGCTGAGCTACCGCGCCTCGATCGCATGCGTCGCGTTTTCACGCGGCACGAGAGCCCCGAAAGGGAATCGAACCCTTGACCTTCTCCTTACCATGGAGATGCTCTGCCGACTGAGCTATCGGGGCAACAGGTAAGAATTTACACGGCTGAGCGCGACCGGGGCAAATCCGCTCCCGGTGACCTCACTCACAGACCGTCGTCCGCCGTCCCCACCGGCCTACTTCACCGGGTCGAAGCGCCCGGCGAGGAAGCCCTGGAGCCGTCCCGGATGGTTTGTGATGATGCCGTCGACCTGGGCGTCGAGGAGTTCACGCCATTCGTTCATCTCATCGACCGTCCATACGAACACGCCGAGGCCGTTGTCCCTGATCTCGGCGACGACGGACTTCCGCAGCGAGAATCCCCGGTACGACGGGTTGATCGCCACCGCGCCGAAGTTGCGCGCCGTGGCGATGTCCTCCGGCCGGGGCACCATCCGCAACAGGAACCGGGTGACCATGGGCAGCAGGTCCCGGCAGGTGGCGAGCGTGTCGGTGTTGAAGGCCTGGACGACCATGCGATCGGCCGTTCCGGTCTCGACGACGAGCTCGGAGATCCTCGCGACGGCACCCGGCGACCACTCCCCCTTGAGCTCGAGGAGGAGCTCGCCCCCGCGATGCTGGATGTCGCGCATGACCGCGGCCAGGGTCGGCACCCGCACACCGGTGAACCCGGGCCCCATCCACGAACCCGCATCGACGAAGGAGAGCTCCTCGGCGGTGAGGCTGACGACGGGGCCCTTGCGGTTCGTCGTCCGGTCGAGGTCGGGGTCATGGATGATCACCGGCACCCCGTCGGCACTCGTCGACGCGTCGACCTCGATGAAGTCGACGCCGAGCGCTCGCGCGGCATCGACGGCCGCGAGGCTGTTCTCAGGGGCCACTGCCGAATAGCCGCGGTGGGCGATGACGAGCGGCCGGGTTCCCGACCCGGGACGCTCGGCGATGCCCCGCTCGCGCAGGAACTGGAGAAAGCTCATGCCTCCACCCTAATTCCCTGTCCGGACGAATCCGCCCAGCCCCTCAGGGGCACCCTTCGCAGGTCTCGCATCGTGGACGACTACGTCTGATGGGGCGAAACGGCGGAGTAGCCTACGGTGCAGTGAGTTGCTTCACACGCCCTGCTGTCGCCGGCGACTCGTTCCATCGCAGCCTGTCGAAAGGTCCGTCATGGAGGCTATCTTCGCCGCCACCATCCTTCTCGCCTTCATCGCTCTCGGCGAGTTGGTCTCCATCTGGTCGAAGGCGCGCATCCCGAGCCTCCTCGTCGCGATGCTCGGCGTCTTCATCTTCGCGAAGCTCGGCATCGTCCCGGAGTCCGTCGTCGACGACTCGATGCTCGTCCAGATCTACACGATCCTCGTCGCCCCGCTGCTCTTCCACATGGGCACGCTCATCCCGCTGCGGATCATGCTCAAGCAGTGGCGCTCGGTGATCATCGCGGTCTCCGGCATGCTCGTCGCCGTCCTCCTCATCCTCGCCGTTGTCGCTCCGCTCTTCGGGTTCGAGACCTTCGTCGCCGGTTCGGGACCGCTCGCCGGCGGCATCGTCGCCACCAGCCTCACCACCGAGGGACTGACCGCGGCGGGCGCCGCCTCGTCGATCATCGTCCTCCCCGCCCTCGTCCTCATGCTCCAGTCGCTGCCGTCGATGCCGCTGACGAACTTCCTCCTGCGCCGGTACGCGACGAAGCTGCGCGACAGTGGCGAACTCCACGAACTCGCCCTCGCCCACCACGAGGAGGAGGCTCAGGCGGCGACGAAGAAGAAGCTCGTCACCCTCCCGGGCTACCTCGTCGACAATCAGCTCTTCATGCTCTTCCTCGTCCTCGTCGGCGGTACGGTCGCGACCCTGCTCGCGATCCCCACCCACATCCCGTCCTCGATCCTCGCGCTCATCCTCGGCATCCTCGCCACCGCGATCGGGCTCTCCCCCGACAAGGCGATGGAGCGCTCGAATTCCTTCGGCATCGCCATGGCCGGTGTCATCGCGATCGTCATGGCCCCACTCGTCGCCGCCTCCGTCGACGACGTCATCCGCGCGTTCCTCCCGACGATCGCGATCCTCATCGTCGGCGGCGCGGGCATCGTCATCGGCGGGTTCATCGCCACGAAGCTGCTCCGATGGAAGGCCCCGCTGGGCATGTCGGTGGCCCTGACCGCGATGTACGGCTTCCCCGCCGACTACCTGCTCACCAACGAGGTCGCCCGGTCGATCGCCCGTGACGACGACGAGAAGGAAGCCCTCCTCAACGTCATGCTCCCGCCGATGCTCGTCGGCGGATTCACCTCGGTGAGCGCCGGGTCCGTCGTCATCGCCAGCATCCTCGTCTCCCTGCTGTGAGCGATCTCCTCGCCGAGGCGGCCGACCTCCTCCCCGACCTCCAGACCCTGCGTCGCGACCTCCATGCCCACCCCGAGGTCGGCCTCGACCTGCCCCGCACCCAGGCGGCTGTGCTCGACGCGATCGCCGGTCTCGACGTCGAGGTGACGACGGGCGAGGGCGCCACCTCGGTGGTCGCGGTGCTGCGCGGCACCCACCCCGAGCGTCCGGCGCAGGCGCCCGCAGTCCTGCTCCGCGGTGACATGGATGCCCTGCCCGTCGCCGAGGCCACCGACGAGCCGTTCGCGGCGACGAACGGGAACATGCACGCGTGCGGGCACGACCTCCACACCGCCGGCCTCGTCGGGGCGATGCGACTGCTCGCGGCGCGACGGGCAGAGCTGGCCGGCGACGTCGTCTTCATGTTCCAGCCCGGCGAGGAGGGGTACGACGGGGCCTCGGTGATGATCGACGAGGGTGTCCTCGACGCCGCCGGATCCCGGGCCGTCGCCGCATTCGGAGTCCACGTCCACGTCGGCGAGCGCGGGATCGTCTCGACGAGGCCAGGAACCCTGCAGGCCGGGTCGAACGTCCTGCGCATCACCGTCCGCGGGCGCGGCGGACATGGGTCACAGCCGACGAGCGCGGTCGATCCAGTGCCCGCCCTCGCTGAGATCGTCACCGCCCTGCAGACCATGGTCAGTCGCCGGATCGACGTCTTCGACCCGATCGCGTTGAGCGTGACCCAGCTGAGTGCCGGCGAGGCCGTCAACGTCATCCCCGCCGAGGCGTCCCTCGGGGCGACCGTGCGCACCCTGTCCGAGGAGTCCCTGGCCACCGTGCGGGATCGGTCGCGGCAGCTTGCCGAAGGCATCGCCGCAGCCCACGGATGCACCGCCGAGGTGGAGTTCGAGGTCCAGTACCCCGTGACCGTCAACGATGCCGCTGAGACCGCGTGGGTGCTCGACGAGCTGCGGGACCTGCTCGGGCCCGAACGGGTCGAGGTGCTCGCGCATCCGATCATGCCGAGCGAGGACTTCTCCTTCGTCCTCGACCAGGTGCCGGGCACGTACATGATGATCGGGGCGAAGCGCAGCGACGTGCCCGAGGAGCGGCAGGGCGACAACCATTCGCCGTTCGTCGTCTTCGACGACTCCGTCCTCGCCGAGCAGGCCGTCGTGCTCGCCCATCTCGCGGCCCGGCGACTCGTCGCCGCTGCTCGCTCCTGACCTCGGGCGCCCTCCCCGGGACCGGCGTCAGCGCCGTCGACGCCAGCGGTGCCACCACCGCGGCTTGGCGGCAGAGTCGGGTGCCGGCGTCGCATCACCGGGTTGCTCACCGGCTCCTTCCGCTGCCTCACGGGCGGCGACGCGGCGCGCACGCCAGGCGATCACCTCGGCGTCGATGTCACGGGGCGGGGTGAACACGGGAGGGCCGCCGCGCAGGTCCATGATCGCCTCCCGGACGCGGGCGTTGAACCCGGCGAGGTAGGCGCGGACATCGGATTCGCGAGCGAACTCATCGAGCGTGTCCTCGAGGACGGCGTTCTCCTTGCGCAGTTGGAAGGCTGCCGGAGCGACACCGCTGATGTCCTCGGAATCGAGCTTCTGCTTGATCCACCAGTCGGGATCCTCGGAGTTGTGGAGGCCGCGCAGCGGCTTGCCCATGCCGGGCAGGTCGTCGAAGTCGCCGCGCTTGATCGCGCGGTCGAGGGCGGATTCGACGATCTCGGTGCGATCGGAGAGCGAGTTGATCCGCCGAGGCGGTTCCTTCTCCTCCATGCTCCCTCCCCCCGCAGACGGTCGTCCTTCCACGGTAGGGGCTGCACAGCGGTGTGACAACGTCACAGGGCCCGACGCTCAGCGTTTCCGCTGTGCGTCGGGCCCTGTGGTTCTGCGTGGCAGATGCAGGATTCGAACCTGCGAAGGCAATGCCGGCTGATTTACAGTCAGCTCCCTTTGGCCGCTCGGGCAATCTGCCGCAGTGCGCGCTCGAAGAGCACTCAAGAAGAATACTAGGCCCGTGACGCGATTGCCAACTCGGTTGACGCAGGTCACAGCGGGATCACTCGACTAGACTTCTGCGCAGAACAGACCGGCATCGCAATCTATGACAAAGGAGCGCCCATGGCCAGCGAATCGTCATTCGATATCGTCAGCAAGGTCGATCGACAGGAGGCCGACAACGCCCTCAACCAGGCCGCGAAGGAGGTCGGCTCCCGCTACGACTTCCGCGGCACCGACGCGTCGATCGCGTGGAGCGGTGAAGCCGTGCTCATGAAGGCCAACAGCGAGGACCGCGTCAAGGCGATCCTCGACGTCTTCCAGTCCAAGCTCGTCAAGCGCGGCATCTCGCTCAAGTCCCTCGACGACGGCGACCCCTACCCCTCGGGCAAGGAGTACCGCATCGACGCCTCCCTCAAGGAGGGCATCGACAAGGACGAGGCGAAGAAGATCTCGAAGATCATTCGCGACGAGGGCCCCAAGGGCGTCAAGGCCCAGATCCAGGGCGACGAACTGCGCGTGAGCTCGAAGAAGCGCGACGACCTCCAGGAGGTCATCGCCCTCCTCAAGGGCAAGGACCTCGACGTCGACCTCCAATTCACCAACTACCGCTGAACCACCGACACCCCACAGCGCCCGGCTCGCCCTCGTCGAGCCGGGCGCTGCCGTATATCCGGCCCACATCGGTCGACGCGGCAGATGACGGAATCCGTCGTCCCGTGACCTTCCGCGACCGACTGCGACCGGTGTGTGTCGGACCGTGACACCGATCATCGGCTTCCCCACCGCCTCGGCGAGGGGCTTGGCACGATGACGGCATGTCAACGACACTCACCCACGCCGACCCCACACTCGATTCGACCTTCCGGGACGTCGCCCAGCGACCCCCG
The DNA here is from genome assembly GCF_050562175.1 of Brevibacterium sp. K72. Classification (NCBI taxonomy): domain Bacteria; kingdom Bacillati; phylum Actinomycetota; class Actinomycetes; order Micrococcales; family Brevibacteriaceae; genus Brevibacterium; species Brevibacterium sp. K72. The sequence continues at coordinate 2,061,910 of NZ_CP191582.1, read as the reverse complement.
ATCGGTCCCTCCCTCACGGGCAGGCCACGGCTGCGCACCTCCGCCTCGGCGCCGGAGAACGCCCTCGAGACCGACCTCGACGCCGGGCGCCCGCACCGACTCGCGCTCTCCTTCGAAGTCATCCCTCCCCGCTCACAGACCCAGGCGGCGGCCCTGCCCGCGCTGCTCGCCGAACTCGACACCCTCGCACCCGACTATCTCGCGGTGACGAGCTCGGCGAAGAGCGGCTGGCTGCACGGCACCGCCGACTTCATCCGCCTCGTCACCGCCACCACGCACCTGCGCCCGCTCGCCCATCTCGCCTGCACCGCGGGCACCCGCGCCGAGCTGACCACGTGGATCCACCACCTCCTCGGCGTCGGGGTGCGCGGATTCCTCGCGATCCGCGGGGACTTCCCCGACGGTGCGACCGCGGTGCCCGACGGCCATCTCCCCCACGCCGACGCCCTCGTCCACCTGCTGCGCGAGATCGAATCCGCGAACACCGCCCGGCTCGCTGCGGGACGGCTCGGGATCGGGGTCGCCGCGTACCCGTCCGGGCATCCCGAATCCTCCGGTCCCGACGAGGACCTCGACGTGCTCGCGGCCAAGCAGCGCCTCGGCGCAGATTTCGCCATCACCCAGCTCTTCTTCGACCCGCGCGCGTACGCGGACCTGCGGCGCCGGGCGGAACTCGCGGGGATCACGATCCCCCTCATCCCCGGCGTCCTCCCCGTCACCGATCCGCGACGACTGCACACGATGAGCCGCCTCTCCGGTCTGCCCGTGCCCGATGACCTGCTCCGCCGCTTCGACGGCGCGGCGGATCCCGCGACCGCTCGCCGCATCGGCCTCGAGATGACCGCCGAGCACATCGCCGCGATCCTCGCCGGCGGCGCCGACGGACTCCACATCTACACGTTCAACGACCGGGCGACCACGCTCGACCTCCTCGAGATGCTCGACCGCCTGGGCATCCGCCTCGACTCGGCACCCGCCCCGGTGCCCGCGTCCGCCCCGCAACCGTCCTGACCACCGCACAACCACGTCACCACCACCGAAGGAGAGACATGACCACCCCGTTCCCTGCCGCCACGATCACCGGCTACCCGCGCATCGGACGCCGCCGCGAACTCAAGACCGCCCTCGAATCCCTCTGGGCCGGGCGCATCGACACCGGCGAGCTCGCACAGACGACCCGCTCCCTGCGGGTGCAGACCTACCACCGGCTGCGCGAACTCGGCCTCACCGAGGACTACGCGATCCCCGCGACCCACAGCCACTACGACCACGTCCTCGACTCCGCGCTCACCGTCGGGCTCATCCCCTCGGCGACGACGGGCACGGACTTCGACCTCGGTGAGTACTTCGCCCTGGCCCGTGGCACGGCCGACCGCTCACCGCTGGAGATGACGAAGTGGTTCGACACGAACTACCACTACCTCGTGCCCGAGCTCGAGGACGCGACGACGTTCAAGGCCCACCCCCAGCACCTGCTCACCCTCGTCTCCGAGGCGCGGACCGCCGGGCACCGTGTCCGGCCCGTCCTCGTCGGTCCCGTCACCCTCCTCACCCTGGCGAAGACGGCGCCCGGGACGGCGACCTCGCCGCTCGAGCGCCTCGACGAGCTCACCGCGGTCTACCTCGACGTCCTCAGCATCCTCTCCGCCGCCGGCGTCGAGTGGATCCAGCTCGACGAACCCGCCCTCGTCACCGATTCCGGGGAGTACTCCGATGAAGAGCTCGCCGAGGCGGCCGCCCGGACCTATGCGACGCTGACCTCGGCCCTCCCCCACTCCCGGCTCCTCGTCACCGCCCCGTACGGTTCACTGCGGGCGGGCCTGCCCGCGCTGGCGGACTCCGGGATCGGGGCGCTCGGGGTCGACCTCTCCCCGGCCGTCCGAACGCTCGATCCCGGGTACGTCGATCGCCTCGCCGAGGCGGTCCCATCCTCCGTGCGCCTCGTCGCCGGCATCGTCGACGGCCGCAACGTGTGGGCGAACGACCTCACGGCGAGCCTGGAGACCCTGCGCTCGCTGCCGCAGTCCGAGGTGAGCGTGTCGACGTCGACGTCGCTGCTCCATGTCCCCCACACCGTCGCCGACGAACCCGCCCTGCCCGTCGATGTCGCGACCTGGCTCTCCTTCGCCGAGGAGAAGGTCACCGAGGTCGAGGCGCTGGCCGCGGCGCTGTCCGAGAGAAGGCAGAGCCGTGAGAGTGCGTTCGCCCGCGCCGACCGGGCGCAGCGCACGAGGGCCGAATCGACGACGGTGCACAATCCTGCGGTGGCAGACCGCACCGCGGCGCTGCGCGACCATGATGGCAGGCGCGGCGCGTACGCCGACCGGCTAGCCGCGCAGGCGAGCCTCGACCTGCCGGTGCTGCCGACGACGACGATCGGGTCGTTCCCGCAGACGCGTGAGGTCCGGCGTGCCCGCGCCGACCATCGTGCCGGACGGATCGACGACGCCGGGTACGAGGCGATCATGCGCGCCGAGATCGACCGCGTCGTCGCCCTCCAGGAGGGCATCGGCCTCGATGTCGTCGTCCACGGCGAACCCGAGCGCAACGACATGGTCCAGTACTTCGCCGAGCACCTCGACGGCTTCGCGACGACGGAGAACGGCTGGGTCCAGTCGTACGGATCCCGGTGCGTCCGGCCGCCGATCCTCTACGGCGACGTCTCGCGTCCCACCCCGATCACCGTCGGCTGGTCGACGTATGCCGCCTCGCGCACCGAACTCCCGGTCAAGGGCATGCTCACCGGCCCGGTGACGATCCTCGCGTGGTCGTTCGCCCGGGAGGACATCAGCCTCGCCGAGTCCGCTGATCAGATCGCCCTGGCACTCGCCGACGAGGTCGCCGACCTCGAGGAGGCGGGCATCGGGATCATCCAGATCGACGAACCCGCGCTGCGCGAGCTCCTCCCGCTGCGCCGCGTCGACCGGCCCGCCTACCTCGACTGGTCCGTGCGGGCGTTCCGCCTCGTCGCGGCGAATGCGGCACTGGCGACGCAGATCCACACGCACCTGTGCTATTCGGAGTTCGGAGAGATCATCGAGGCGATCGACGCCCTCGACGCCGACGTCACGAGCATCGAGGCGGCACGGTCCCGGATGGAGGTGCTCGCCGACATCTCCGAGGCGGACTTCGACCGCGGCATCGGTCCGGGCGTCTATGACATCCACTCGCCGCGGGTGCCGAGCGTCGCGGAGCTCACCGAACTCGTCGACTCGGCCCTGCAGAGCGTCGATGCGAGCCGCCTGTGGATCAATCCCGACTGCGGACTCAAGACCCGTGGCTACGCCGAGGTCGAGGCGGCCCTGGCGAACCTCGTCACCGCCCGGGATGCGGCGCTGGCGAGGATCGGTGCGGCTCAGCCGACTGCCGTGTAGGTCTGTTTCAGGGCGTGGGTCGCGATTCGGGCAGCTGCCAGGAGCCGGTCGCGGCCCACTCCCTGGTTCGACTGAGCTGAGAGACCGTGCCAGACGGCTTGGACGGCGTCGGCCAGCGCTGTCGGGGAGGAGCCGGCGACGAGCTCTCCGGCAGCCAGCCCCCGGGCGAATCGCTCTTCGAGCAGACGCGCGCCCTCTTCCTGCATGGCGGCGATGTGTCCGGCAGCCTCGATGGTCTCGGCCGAATCCGTCATGATCGCACTGGTGACCATGCACCCCGGATGCTCCGCGGGGTCCTGGGTGAATTCGATGACCGACTCGCGCAGCAGCTCGTCGACGACCTCGCCGATGGAATCGGCAGCGACGGCGCTGCGGTAGATCTCGGCGTACCGGTCCGCGTAGACCTCCACCGCCTCGGCGAAGAGACCCGCCTTGCTGCCGAACGCCGAGTAGAGGCTCGAGCTTGAGATCCCGATCGCCGCGGTCAGGGCGCGCGTCGACGTTCCGCTGTAGCCGCGCCGCCAGAACAGGCGAGCAGCCTCGAGCAGTGCGTGCTCTCGATCGAATTCGGGGGGCCGTCCGCGGATCATCCTTGAATTCTAGAGCAGATGCTTCATAATCAATTTATGGAGCAGATGATTCAGAAAGAGATGCGGCTGCCTGACGGCGGACGCATCGTCGTCGACGTCTACGCCGATCGGCCCCACACACGGGCGTCGGCGGGGACGCTCGTCATGCTCCCCGGGGTGATGAGCGATTCCCATGCGTGGCGGAGGTTCGCCGCGGCGCTGCGGTCGTGGCCGATCGTCGCGGTGATCAATCGTCGCGGGCGGCCGCCGTCGACGCCTCTGCCCGCGCCGCATTCGATCGGCGCCGAGGTGGCCGACCTCCACGCGGTCCTCGATGAGTTCGGGGCCCGGCAGGTCTTCGCGTGGAGCTTCGGCGGACTCGTCGCCCTCCACAGCGCGAACGAGCGCAGCCTCGACCACCTCATCGCCTACGAGCCCGTGATGGCGCCGTTCGGTGCCCCTGCCCTGCCGTCGCTCGAGCGCGCCCACGCTGCCGCCGACTGGGATGCATCCGTCGAGATCGTCAACCGCGACATCTCGGGATTCGACGATGAGCACATCGCCCGGCTGCGCGCTGATCCTCGCGCATGGGAGAGACTCCGCACCCTTGCTCGCCCCCTCTACCCCGAAGTCCTCGCAATCGGCACCGCCCCAGTGCCGGAGGAATTCGCCCAGCGGGCCGAGAGGATCGATGTCATCGTCGGCGGGGACAACCTCGGCGAGGCACCCTACGGGACGACGGTGAACGATGTGCTCGCCCGCACGCCGCGTTCTCGAGTCCATGCCCTGCCCAGTCAGGGGCACATGGCCCATCTCGAGAACCCGGACGGGCTCGCAGCCCTCGTCGACCGGCTCGCCTGAGCCTCAGCCGGCCTGGGATTCTCCCGTGTCCCCGGCGAGGGCGATGGGGATGTAGTAGAGGCCCTTGGAGTCCTCTTCGACGGTGGCGCGGAGGCGATCGTCGACGGCGACGAAGTCGCTGACCTTGATCGTGCCCTTCTCACCGCTGAGCTCCCGGACGGCGAACGCGGGGATGAGTCCCTGGCGGCCGGCGGCATCGACGGCGAGGGCGTACTTCGGTCCGGTCGCGCGGACGCGGACATCGATGGCCGCACGCTCGACGACTGCGGCGATGAGGTCCGGCTCCGGTTCGGGATTCGTCAGGGCCGAGAGTTCAACGGCCAGGGTGTCGGCCATCTCGTCGACGGTGGCGAGCATATTCGCCATCGCGCGGGCGAACTCGCCGTGGAGCTCACTGGGCTTCATCGCCGCGCCGGGCTTGTACATGTCCTCATGCGTGAGCTCGCCCCACGCGTCCTGGAGTCGGGTCTTCACCTGGATCTCGGCGAACACCGGCTCGCCGTGATCGCCGGGGATGCGCAGCGTGACATGGCAGGCCCGGTAGCCGCTGGGCTTGGGCCGGTCGACGTAGTTCTTCTCCTCGATGAGGACGAACGACCCCAGCTGTTCGGGGTCCCGCAGGGAGTCGAACATCATCTTCTGATCACGCGGGGATTTGCAGAGGACCTTGACGCCGACGATGTCCCTGATCTGGTCCTCGACGTCTTCCGCCGAGGTGACCGTGATGTCCGGTTCGGCGGCGACCTTCTCAGCGAGCTTGGCCAGGGTCCGTGCCGGATCCTTGATCCGGTGACCGTCGACGTCGAGGCGGGAGATGTCCTTGTCCTTGAGCAGGCCCCGCTGCTGCTCCTTGAGCCAGGCCTTGATCCGCGTCGCCGTCGCTTCCCACACGTCGTACCGCTGGGCGTAGGCGGCATCGACGTGTCGACGGAGGTCGGAATCGGCGTTCACGATGAGAGGTTCGGTGACAACGGTTCAGTGCCCGGAGACCGGCGCCGAGGCGATCGCGGCGTGGTCGCGGGCGGCGGCGAGCATCCGCTCACGGGTGGCGATCTTCACCCGTTCACGGCCCTCGAGCGCTCCGGCGGCCCGTTCGGCGGCATCGAGGCGGTGGTAGCCCTGCCAGTCGACGAACTCGACGCCCTTGGACTCCAGCAGTTCGACGATCGAGTCCTCGGCGGGAGCGACCGGCTCGGCCAGCACACCGGCGGCGCGGTCGGCGAGGATGTGAGTGATCGTCTCGAGGGCATCGCCCTTCGTGTGACCGATCAGGCCGACCGGGCCCCGCTTGATCCACCCGGTGCTGTAGACGCCGGCAACGACATCGGACTCGGCCGCCTCGCTCTGATCCACGGCGTCGACGACGCGACCCTCATGGTTCGGGATCACCCCGCGGCGGGGATCGAAGGGCAGCTGCGGCAGTGCTGAGCCGGCATAGCCGACGGCGCGGTAGACCGCCTGCACCGGCCAATCCACGAACTCGCCCGTACCCCGGACGTTGCCCGTCCCGTCGAGCTCCTGACGCTCCGTGCGCAGACCTTCGACCTGCCCATCGCCGAGGATCTCGGTCGGGGCATGGAGGAAATGCAGATGCAGCCGCCTGCTCGCTCCGGTCGGTTCACGCAGCGTGAAATCGGTCAGCGTCTTCGCGACCTGCTTGACCTGATTCGATGACTCGATCGCCTCCATCGACCCCTCATCGAACTCGAAGTCCTCCGGATAGACGATGATGTCGACATCCGGCACATGCCCGAGCTCCCGCAGCTCGAGCGGGGTGAACTTCGCCTGCGCCGGCCCCCTGCGACCGAAGACATGGACGTCGGTGACCTTCGAGGACTTCAGACCCTCATACACATGATCCGGGATCTCCGTGACATGCATGTCATCGGCCTGCTTGGCAAGCACGCGAGCGACGTCGAGTGCGACGTTGCCGTTGCCGATGACCGCGACCTGCTCAGCCTCGAGCGGCCAGTCCTGGCTCACATCGGGGTGCGCGTCGTACCAGTTGACGAAGTCCGCGGCACCGTAGGAACCGGGGAGGTCGACGCCGGGGATGTCCAGCGAGGCATCGACGAAGCAGCCGGTGGAGAAGATCACGGCATCGTAGCGATCGGTGAGCTCGTCCAGGGTGATGTCGACTCCGTAGTCGACGTTGGAGAACATCCGGATGTCTCCCCGGTCGAGGACCTTGATCAGGGCGTTGATGATGCCCTTGATCCTGGGGTGATCCGGAGCCACCCCGTACCGGACCAGACCGAACGGGGTCGGGAGTCGCTCGAAGAGATCGATGCTGACCTCGAAATCACGCTCAGCCTTCGTCAACAGATCAGCCGCATAGATCCCAGCGGGACCGGCACCGACTATAGCCACACGGAAAGGACGGGTCATTCTCACACCTCTCTAGACAATCGAGGTCAATTCTATCGCCGATGTAGGTATCCCTAACACAGACGTGACGAAACTCGCACCGGCCCGTCAGTCCCAATGAGCGCTCTGCGTCCCGCGTGGCAGACCACTCCCACAGTTTGCTGGGAGAACCCTAGACTCTCCTTGTGAACACTGTTGCCGCCCCTGACGAGAGCGCGTTCCGTCGCCTCGGCCTCATCTACGGAACGTCCGCCTACCTGCTCTGGGGTCTCCTCCCCCTGCTCTTCGCCGCGGCGGCACCGACCGGCGCTCTCGAACTCGTCGCGCACCGCGTGATCTGGGCGCTCGTGTTCTGCACGATCCTCCTCGTATTCGCCCGCGGCTTCGCGCGCACCTGGCAGGTCGTGCGGTCAGGTCGGACGTTCTGGCTGCTCGCCCTGGCGGCCGTGCTCATCGCAATCAACTGGACGACGTTCATCTACGGCATCGACACCGGCCACCTCGTCGAGATCTCCCTCGGCTACTACCTCAACCCGCTCATCTCGATCGGCCTCGGCGTCGTCTTCCTGGGTGAGCGGCTGCGGCCCCTGCAGTGGGCTGCCGTGGGCTTCGGTCTCGTCGCCGTCATCGTCGTCGGCCTCGGACTCGGCCGCTTCCCCTACCTCGCGTTCTCCGTGGCGCTCTCGTTCGGGTTCTACGGGCTGGTGAAGAACAAGGTCGGCGCGAAGGTCGGGGCGCTCGAGGGGATGACGGTCGAGACCGCGATCCTCGCGGTGCCCAGCCTCGCCTGGCTGGCTTGGCTGGGCTCGCAGGGGGCGCAGACGTTCACCGGGTTCGGACCGCTCCACGTCATCATCGTCCTCGCGACTGGACCGGTGACGGCCATTCCGCTCATCCTCTTCGGCGCTGCCGCCAGGCGGATCCCCCTGTCGTGGATCGGGATGCTCCAGTACATCGCCCCGACGCTCCAGTTCATCATCGGCGTCACCGTCCTCGGCGAGGCGATGTCGACGACCCGGTGGATCGGGTTCCTCATCATCTGGATCGCCGTCATCCTCCTGTGCACGGACATGGTCCGCCACAGCCGAAGGCCGCTGACGTCGGAGTGATCAGCGCGAGCGCGAGACCACGGAATCGGCGAACTCGAACAGGGACTCCTTGACGATGCCCTCCGGCAGCGGCGCGAGAGCCTCCTTCGCCGATTCCGCCCAGCGCACCGCCTCGGCGCGGGCGGCCTCGGTGACCGGATGCGCGGCCAGCGCGGCCCGTGCCTCTTCGAGGGCGGCATCCGAGCTGAGATCGGCGTCGAGGAGTTCGGCGACCCGAGCCGCCTCGGCGTCCCCATCGGCAGCTGCGGCACGGACGTAGAGCACGGGCAGAGTGGGCACGCGTTCGCGCAGGTCGGTGCCCGGGGTCTTCCCGGACTGGCTGCCCGTCGTCGTGAGGTCGATGATGTCATCGGCGAGCTGGAAGGCCACACCGACGCGCTCACCGAAGATCCGCACGGGATCGACGAGCGCCGGATCGGCGCCGGAGAACATCGCCCCGAACTGCGCAGAGGCGGCGATGAGCGACCCCGTCTTGTCGGCAAGGACGTCGATGTAGTGCCCGATCGGATCCTCATCGGGAGTGGGCCCGGCGAACTCGGCGAGCTGGCCGAGGACGAGGCGCTCGAACGTCTCCGACTCGATCTTCACAGCCTCCGGACCGAGGCCCGCGGTGACGAGCGAGGCCTTCGAGAAGAGGAGGTCCCCGGTGAGGATGGCCACGGAGTTGCCCCACACCTCATGAGCGGCGGGTGCGCCCCGGCGCACGGGAGCGTCGTCCATGACGTCGTCGTGGTAGAGGGAGGCGAGGTGGATGAGCTCGACGGCGACCGCTGCCTCGATGACCTCGTCGCAGTGAGGTTCGCCGAGGCGGGCGGTGAGCAGCACGAGGTTCGGACGGGCCCGTTTCCCGCCGGCGGCGAGCAGGTGCTTCGACGCGGTGTCGGGAAGCTTCCTGGTCTGATCCGTGACCTCGTAGAGGCGGCGTTCGACGGTTTCGAGCTGAGTCGAGATGTCGGCCGCGAGCTGGGCGTCGGCGCCGATGAACGTCACCGGGGAGGCTAGGTGGCTCATGTCCTCGTCATTCATAGTCACTGGGTCAGGCATTGCTCGTGGCCGGGACGATCCGGGTGAGTCCTGCGATCACCCGATCGATGAGATCGGCCTCGGACATCGTGGGGTCGCGGTAGAGGTTCGCCAGCAGTCGGACGACGAACTCCATCACAACATCAACACCCATACCGTACTTGATTCCGAAGTGCATCAGTGACGGGTGGCCGATGATCGCAGAGAATACTCGGCCCAGGGTGAAGTAACGCCCGAGCGAATCCCCGACGAGCGCAGGGTATTCGGCGAGCCTCTCCCGCATGATCGACTCCGGATACCGGGCGTAGGTGGAGATCACCTCGGCGGCCAGGCGAGCGGACTCGAGGGCGTAGTCGATGCCCTCACCGTTGAACGGGTTGACCATGCCCCCGGAGTCGCCGATGAGGAGGAGGCCGCGATGGAAGTGCGGGGTGCGGTTGAACGCCATCGGCAGTGCCGCGGACTTGATCGGACCGATCTCCGTCGACGCGTCGATCCCCCACTCCTCGCCCATGTCGGCGATCCACTCCCGCATCACGGCCCGCAGGTCGACGGAGCCGAACTGGGGTGAGGAGTCGAGGAGGCCGGCGCCGATGTTGATCGTCCCGTCGCCCATGGGGAAGAGCCAGCCGTAGCCGGGCAGGACCTCGGACTCGCCTGCCGGGTTCGTCGAGCGCATCTCGACCCAGCTCTCGATGTACTCGTCGGCATGCCTCGGCGAGGAATGGTAGGCGCGCACGGCCACCCCCATCGGGCGGTCGTCGCGCTTCTCCAGACCCATGGCCACGGCGAGACGGGAGGAGACGCCATCGGCGGCGACGACGATTGGGGCGCGGAAGTGCGCGTCGGGGCCGACCCGGCGGCCCCGGTGGTCGGTGCCGGTGGCGTGGACTCCGCGGACCCAGCCGTCCTCGCCGATGTCGGGACTCAGCGCTTTGACCTGTTCGAAGAGTCTGGCCCCGCTGCGCTGCGCATGCCGGGCGAAGGCTTCGTCCATGCCCATCCGGGGTCGGGTCAGACCATAGTTCGGGGTGCCGTCGATGTCGGGCCAGTCGATCTCGAGGCGGTGGCCGCCGCCGATGAGGCGCAGGCCCCGATTGCGATGCCAGCCCTCGGATTCGGGAGTCTCGAGACCGAGGTACCCGACCTCCTTGACCGCGCGCGGGGTGAGGGCGTCGCCGCAGATCTTGTCGCGCGGGAAACCGGACTTCTCGAGGATGACGACGTCATGGCCGGCCTGGGCGAGGTACGCTCCGAGCGCCGATCCGGCGGGACCGGCCCCGACGATGACGACGTCGGCGTCGAACTCGTTCACGGCTTGAGCGCGTGGTGGACCGCGACGATGCCGCCGGAGAGGTTCCGGTACTTCACCTGGTCGAATCCGGCGTCCCGGATCTGGACGGCGAACGCGTCCTGGTCGGGCCATGCGCGGATCGACTCGGCGAGGTAGACGTAGGCCTCGGGGTTCGAGGACACGGCGGTCGCGACGGCGGGCAGGGCCCGCATGAGGTACTCCTTGTACACAACGCTGAAGGGCGCAAACGTCGGCGTCGAGAACTCGCAGACGACGAGGCGGCCCCCGGGCTTGAGGACCCGGCGCATCTCGTCAAGGGCACGGTCGACGTCGTGGACGTTGCGGATGCCGAAGGAGATCGTCACGACGTCGAAGGTCTCGTCATCGAAGGGCAGATCGAGGGCGTCGGCATAGACGAAGTCGATCTTCGGGTGCCGGCGGCGGCCCTCGGCGAGCATGCCCTCGGAGATGTCACCGGCGACTACCTCGGCGCCGTGATGGGTGAACGCCATCGACGACGTGCCGGTGCCTGCGGCGAGGTCGAGGACCTTCTCTCCGGGGCCGGCGGCCACGGCATAGGCGACGGTGCGACGCCAGGACCGCGCCTGCCCGAGGGAGAGGATGTCGTTGGTGAGGTCGTATCGGGAGGCGACATCGTCGAACATCGAGGCGACGTCAGCAGGCTGCTTGTCCAGCTGGGCACGGTTCATGGCCTCATTGTCTCAACACGATGCGGCTGCGGGCGAATCCGCGGTCACACTCGGCCGTGTGCGACTCGACACAGCCGACGACGGGGCCGGCGGACAGGGCGGGGACCCCCAGGGTCCCCTGATGCCGCCTCGGTTAGAGTGAGCGTGACATGACTACGACGCTCTCCTCCTCCGACATCACCGCGGACACCCCCCGGCTCACCGTCCGCTCCCGCTTCGTCGACGACGTCGACCCCGGTCCCGGATTCCCCTTCGAATCCGGACTGCCCACCACCGTCGAGCAGACGCTGGCGCTGCTGCCCACCTCGGCGTTCTCCTGCTGGGTCCGCGACACCTCGGGGCTCATCGGATTCGGACGGACCCTGCGCATCCGCGCCCGCGGCCGGAACCGGTTCACCGAGCTCTCGGACGCGTGGAAGGCGATCACCGCGGCCGCCGTCATCGAAGACGAGGTCGACCACCTCGGGTCGGGGCTGATGTGCTTCGCGACCGTCACCTACTCCCAGGACTCCGAGGTCGACTCCCTCCTCCACATCCCCGAATTCGTCCTCGGCCGCCGAGGCGGTCGCGTGTGGATGACGACGATCGCCGCGGAGGGCGCGACCCCGGTTCCCCCGGTGCTCAGGGAGGAGGCGCTGCGTCCCGTCACCTCGGCGAGCGAGTCCCCCGGTGACCTCGACGAGGACACGTGGGCGGACCTTGTGGCCACCGTCTCGGCGATGCTCACCCCCGTCGGCTCCCCCGCCGAGGTGGATCCCGCCTCCGATGATGCGACCCTGCGCAAGGTCGTCCTCGCCCGCGACGAGGTCGTCACCACGGATGACGAGATCGACGTCCGGTCGGTCCTCGGCGCGCTCAACCGCAGCTACCCGAGCTGCTGGACCTTCGATATCGCCGGTCTCATCGGTGCGACCCCCGAACTGCTCATCGGCGTCGAGCACGGGCGGGTGACCTCACGCGTGCTCGCGGGCACGTACCGGGTGGAGGAGGATCCGACCGCGGAGATGGCGCAGGCCCGCAAGCTGCTCAGCGCGCACAAGGACAGCACCGAGCACGCGTTCGCGATCGCCTCCCTCCAGCGCAGCCTCGGGTCTGTGGCCGCCGACGTCTCCGTCGACGACCGCCCCCACCTCCTGCCCTTGGCCAACGTCATCCACTCCGCCTCCGACGCGACCGGCCACCTGCCCGAGGACTCCGGCCTCAACGCCCTCGACGTCGCCGCCGCCGTCCACCCGACGGCCGCGGTCGGCGGGTACCCGCAGGCGAGCGCCGTGGCCCTCGTCGACGAGCTCGAACCCCTCGACCGGGGCCGCTACTCGGGTCCCGTGGGCTGGATGGACGACCGCGGCAACGGTCAGTTCGGCATCGCCCTGCGGTGCGGACAGCTCGAGGACCGCAACCGGATCCGACTCTTCGCCGGTGCCGGGATCATGCCCGATTCCGATCCCGTCGCCGAGGTGGCCGAGACCGAGGCGAAGTTCGCCCCCATGCGGAGGGCGCTCGGTCTCATCTGAGGCCTCAGTCGCCCCTGAGGTCTCCATCACCGGAAGTCGTCGGCGTGTTCACGCGCCCATTCGCCGAAGCTGAGAGCCGGCCGGTCGGTGAGTCGCCCGACCTCGTCGGTGATCGGCTCGGGGTCGGAGATGAAGCCCTCCCATGCGTCGAGCATCATGTCCGGCAGGCCGAACTCCGCTGCCGCCTGGTCCCGGCTGAGCTCCTCCCAGCGCAGGTCTCTGCCGGTCGCGGCACCGATCGCGTGGATCTGAGCCTCCTGCGAGATGAGCTCGGGACCCGTGATGACGATGTCCTCTCGTGCGTGCCCATCGTGGAGGAGGGCGACAACGGCGACGGCTGCGATATCTGACTCGTGGATGAGGGGACGAGCCATCCGACCTAAGGGCCACCGCACGACATCCCCTTCCGCAAGTTGCGGGATCCACTGCCTCGCGTTCGCAGCGAACCCCGTCGGTCGCAGCATCGTCCACTCGCCCACGCGGTCGGCGACCGCGTCCTCGACGACCGACCAGAAATTGCGTCGATCCTTCTCCACCCCCTGCGATGAGAGGTAGACGACGCGGGGCACTGAATTCCCGAGGATCTCCGCGATCGGAGCGACCTTCCGCCGTGCGTCCTCCTCGGCATCGAAGAACGGCCAGATGAGGAAGACGGCGTCGATATCATCGACGGCACGGGCAAGGGAGTCGGGATCGGTGAGGTCTACGGCTGCAGGTTCGATGTGCCTGCCCTTCTCCACAAGCTCCGGGCGCCGGGTGGCCGCCCGCACGTCCGCACCGGCGGCTGCGAGCTGTGCGCACACCTGTCCACCGACGTTGCCTGCGGCACCGATGACAAGCACTCTGGTCTTCTCATTCGCATTCATGACTCCATGCCTATGCCTTCAACCGCGGTTGAAGGCAAACGTGAGCCGTGTCACCATGACGGTGTGGACTGGCATGAGAGCGGGTTGAGCGTCGGGCAGCTGGCGCAGCGGATGGAGATCGCGCCGTCGGCTGTGCGCTGGTACGACGACCACGGTCTCCTGCCCAGCGAGAGGACGACTGAGAACCACCGTCGGTTCTTCGCCGATGCGTGCTGTCGGATAGCGATGATCCGCGCCTCGCAGAAGGTCGGTCTCAGCGTCGCCGAGATCCGCGAGGCGCTCAAGGCGCTCCCTCCCGGCCAGGTGCCGACGCGCCAGGATTGGGAGCGTCTGGCCGAGCGCCTTCGTTCGGTCCTCGACCAGCGGATCGACGAGCTCTTCGGACTGCTGACGGAGTTGGCACCCGAGGATGCTGACCCCGTCTGATCCACGGTGTGCTCAACCGAGGCGGACTTCGATGATGCGCCTGGTCACGTCGGCCGGGCCGAGAGTTCCGGATAGGGCCTCCTCGAAGGCCGGCAGGTCGTTCACCTGAGTGTGCTCCCACCCGTAGGCGGCGGCGAGGTCGCCGAATCCCCTGCCGTGGGGCACGGTGAAGTACCGCTCGAGGTAGGGGGCGACGTGCGGCTGGGAATGCTCGAGCCCGGAGAAGATCGCCCCGCCGTCGTCGTTGAGCACGACGATCGTCACCGCACCCGACTCCTCCGCGCTGGGGGTGAGCAGGCCGCCGACGTCGTGGAGCATCGCGACGTCCCCGATGAGGAGGACGACGGGCTCCCCGAGTCCGAGGGAGAGCCCGGTCGCGGTTGAGACGAGACCGTCGATGCCGGCCAGACCGCGCGAGGCGTGGACGCGGGCGCGGACGTCGACGGCCTCACTGAGGTAGCGGATGGTGTTCGAGCTCGCGGCGAAGAGGGTGATGTCCTGTGCGGCGAGGTGTTCGGTGATCGCGCGTGCGGTCTGCGCGGACTGCGCGTCCCGGACGGCCCCGACGGCGGCGTTGCCCGCCTCGACCCAGTCGCGCACCCAAGCACCGCCGTCGCGCTGCTCGCCGGTGACGGTGAGGGGGTGCGCATCGATGTCGTCGGGGACGCGCTTGACGGACACCGAGGTGTCGGCGAGCAGCGCCGCCACCGGCCTTGTCAGGGTCGGTTTGCCGTGGACGATGACGGTGCGGATCGCGCCTGCCAGCTCCGGGTGGTCGGTGAGCACCCGGGCATGGGCGGGGACGAAGGTCGCCGAGTCCTGGGCGCCGAACGCGAGCGGACTCGAGGGTTCGGCGAGCACAGGAAGCGAGTGCTCTTCGGCGAGCGCCCGCAGCGTATCGGCTGCGTGCCCGCCGGCGTCACCGGCGACGATGACGGTGCCCTCGGTGAGGGTGACATCGACGGTCGGGTTCCCGGCCGACGGGTCCGCCGGCGGCAGGGCGTCCGCGCGCGCGACGCTTGAGTCCCCGTGTCCGGGATCAGCACCGGCGAACTCTGCGATCTCGGAGGTCCACGCCTCGAGTTCGTCGGCGGTGGGCACGAGCGGGGTGTCGAACTGGACGTTGAGCTGGACGGGACCCGGCAGGGACGGTGTGGACCCACCCTCTGCGGTGCCCATCGATCGGGCGACCGCCTCGGCGACGGCATCCTCCACATCATCGGTGGTGACCGCGTCACCGGCGGGGACGTCGAACCGGGCGCGGACGTCGCTGAGGACGTGGGCCTGATCGTCGATCGTCTGGTTCGCCCCGGTCCCGCGCAGGCGGGCGGGACGGTCGGCGGTGAGCGCGATGAGCGGCAGATGACCGTAGGCGGCTTCGAGCACGGCCGGGTGGAGGTTCGCAACCGCCGAACCCGAGGTCGTCACGAGTGCGACCGGGGACTCGCTGCCGCGCACCCGCAGACCGCGGGCGAGACCGAGGGCGAGGAACCCGGCATCACGCTCATCGAGGCGGATGTGCGTGCGGATCACCCCCGCCTCGGCGAGGGGGGCGAGCGCGTAGACGAGGGGCGCCGACCGCGATCCGGGCGCGAGGACGACCTCCCTGACTCCGGAGGCGACCAGACTGCGGGCGATCTGCTGCGCCACTGCGGAAGAATTCGACATCACCCGATATTCAACCACTTGCCCACCTGAGGTTCACATTGGCCCACTACGCTCGACCTATGCGCCGATCGATCCTCATCGCGGTTGGAGCACGCGCCGTCCGATCCCTCACGGCAGCCCGCTCGTACCGCGGCCGCTTCCCTGCCCGTGACCAGAACAGCGCATTCCTCGGCCCCGAACCGCGGGGCAAGGACGCACGCAAGTGGCATATCCGCGACAAACGCAAGCTCTCGCCGAGGCTGAGGGAGTTCTTCCTCTACTCCCCCGCCCTCGGCCGCACCGTCGGGGTCCGCGTCCTCCTGCCCGGGATCCCCGCCGAGGTCAGCCCCGTCATCCACCTCTTCCACGGCGGCGGGGACGACTTCCGGTCGTGGACGGACTTCGGGGGCGCCGAAGAGCTCACCGCCGACTCCCCCTACCTCGTCGTCATGCCCGACGGGGGCGCCGGGACGTATTCGCGGGTCGCGGTCGGCAGCGAGGTCCACGACTGGCCGACCTTCCACACCAAGGAGATCCCCGAGTTCCTCGCCAAGACCTATTCGGTCGAGACCGACCGACACTCCCAGCTGCTCGCGGGGCTGTCGATGGGCGGGTACGGGGCGATGAAGTACGCGGCCTGGCATCCCGACCGCTACGGCGCGGCAGCGGCCTTCTCCTCCCCGCTCGACCCACTCTCCGCGGTTCCCGCCTTCGACATCATCGCGATGCGCGAGGGCGCCCGGTCGATGACGCTCTTCGGCGACCGGGAGGCCGACCGCAGCGAATGGATCGCGAACTCGCCGTACGGTCTCGCCGAGAATCTCCGCGACATCGACCTGTGGTTCTCCGCAGGCTCCGGCAGCCTCGAGGAGTCGAAGGACCGCGACCTCCTCGAGACCATGGTCAACCAGCAGGGCGAACGGTTCTCCGCCCGGCTCAACGCGCTCGGGATCCGCCACTCGTGGTTCCCGCGGACGACGGGCCTGCACAACTGGACGAGCTGGCAGCGGGAGCTCGGGGCGTGGCTGACGACACTCGAGAGGCACCGCAACTACGAGAGTTCGCGACCGTCCCGGCGCCGGGAGGACTCCCGCATCGCCGACGGCGGCGAATTCTCCTACCTCACCGGCCATGCGCTCTTCGACATCCATGGCTGGCGGGTCGAGATCTCCCGGCGGCGAGCGCAGATCATCCGCTTCGGGTCCGTGAGCGCCGCCGGCTTCTCCCTCACCGGGACCGGAAGCTTCCGCGTGCGCACCCCCGGCCTGTTCCAGCCGGGCGGGAAGTACGACATCACCGTGACCGGTCCCACCGGGGTCAACGAGTACCCCCAGCGGGCCGACAAGAAGGGGCGGCTGACGTTCACCGGGCGGCTCGCCGCAGCCATGCACGACCCCATCATCCCTGGTCGGCGCACACAGCACTTCACGACGCTCGGTCAGGAGGAGGTGACGACCGTGCGCATCGCCTCCGCGGAGGAACCGGAGACGCCGATCCGAGAGGAGCACGACCACACGACAGGGCACCCTGCAGAGGGTGTGTCGGATGTGCACGACGATGTGCCCGAATCGGCACACCCGCGCGGAACGGACCCGTCAGCACTCGATTACAGTTGATCCCAGCCGCCACCCAGCGGACTACCAGGCACCCGCCTGAAAGCCGGGCGTGACGCCCCGCCGCTCCCCCGCTCCAGCCGCACCTGACGGCTGTACCCAGACTCGAGAGGTCGACCAATGAAACGCCTTCTGCCCGCCATCACCCTCACCGCCGTCCTCGCCCTGGCCGGATGCACCGGCGGCGGCTCCTCGGACTCCGCCGACTCCGGCCAGGACTCCGGCTCGCAGCCTGCAGCCGAGGAGACCCAGGCCGCGAAGCAGCTCGACGAGGCAGCCCTGACGAACATCATCGAGACCACCGATTTCGACGACAAGACGTTCAAGCCCGTCGACACTGGCGCTGTGACCGGTGGAGAGGCCGCGAAGGCCCTCGAGCAGGCGGAGTTTGAGCCCGCCGAGTGCAAGGACCTCGCGATGGCCGGCCTCAACGCCGCGCAGACGAGTGGGGCAACCACTGTCGCAGGCGTCGCTTCCGACAACTCGATGGGCCTTGGCTTCTCGAGCTTCCCCGACGAACAGGCCACAACCGAGCAGTTCTCGACCTTCGGACAGATGGCTGAGACCTGTGGCGATGTGACGATGACGATGCAGGGCATGGAGATGCAGATGACTGTCGAAACCTTTGACGCAGCTGTGCCGGGCGCTGACGAATCACTCGGAATCAACATGTCAATGGGCGGCGGGGGGCAGCAGATGCCGAGTACGGACACCGTCTACGCGCGTACCGGGAACACTTTGGTCTCTGCCGCCAACATGGCACCCGGCGGCGACCAGGAAGACGCCGTCAAGCTCGCCGAAACTGCTGTTGAGGCTGTCAAGAACGCAGGTTGATCCAGTAGACGCCCCGATCCCAGCCGCGAGAACGCCGAACAGGATCGGGGCGTCTGCGGTGCTTTCAGGGCAAATGACAAGCAGAATGCAGCGCCTTCGCAGTTCGTCCACCGAGCGATCGATCGCGGTCCTCCTTCACCATGACTCGATCGCACGTCAACGAGACGATTCGTCGCTGGACCTCACTCAGAAGTGCCAATCCTGGTTCCGGGACGAGGATCGGCCCGATACCGGTGCAGTAGATCCACGATCTCGCGCGGCGCAAGCACATCGTCGACGCACTTCGAAGCGGGCAAACTTAGTTCCACCAAACTAGACGGCTCGGGAAACTGGGACTCGGAGTTCAACAGAACCCGCACTTGGGTCAAATATGCACTGACCTGGTCGTCCGCGCACCAAGAAAAGCCGACATAATCATCGGAAACAGCCAACGGGTCGAATCCCCAGGTCTGAAGACGCCTCGACCTTTCGTCTTCAAATTGCCTATCCGCTTTGAATCTACGGATCCGACGATGTCTCACGTAGAACAAGAAGCCCACTGACGCCACTAAGCACAGTGATGGAATCGTAAACATCAAGACGAACACAATAAGGTTCAACGGTGTGGGTGGTGTCATAGCGTCGAAGCAACACTCCCGGTCGGCGGGGGTCTGATCGGTGGAGTGTGCAGATGGCGCGGGTGGGGTTGTCGTTCAGCGACAGGTCGGAGATCTCGGCGGCCTCGAAAGCGGGCTGGTCGGTGCGGAGGATCGCCCGTCACCTGGGGCGTTGCCCGTCGGTGATCTCGCGGGAGCTTCACCGGAACTCGACGAAGACCCGCGGCTACCAGGCCGTGACCGCAGACGTCAGAGCGCAGCGTCGGCGAGCTCGCCCGCAGCAGCGGAAGGTCGCGGGGGATCCGGTGCTGCAGGCGAGGGTGGACGCCGACCTGGCCGCGTCCTGGACGCCGAACGAGATAGCGGGCCGGTTGCGTCTGGAGGCGACAGACCCGACCGTTGAACGCATGGCGAACTCTCCTGACGCACGCGGCCGAACCGTCTCCGGTGAGGCTATCTACCAGTACATCTACGCAATCCCGAAGGGTGAGCTCGCCCGCAAGGGCATCTTCCTGCAGTCCAAGCGGACCAAGCGCCGACCACGTACGACCGGGCGGACGCGCGGTGGCCCAATCGTAGGTATGGTCCCGATCGCGGAGCGAGGTGAGGACGCCGCCCAGCGTCGGGTGCCGGGGCACTGGGAGGGTGACCTGATCATCGGGAAGAACGGCACCTCGTGCGCGGCGACGCTGGTGGAGCGGATGAGCGGGTTCACCGGGCTGCTGGCCCTGCCCTCGAAACACGCCGAGCCAACCGCTGACGCGGTCATCGAGTTTTTCAACGACCTGCCCGAGATGATGAAGGCATCGTTGGCGTGGGACCAGGGCAGCGAGATGGCCCAGCACGCGAAGGTCTCCCTGGCCACGGCGATGCCGGTCTACTTCGCCGATCCCCACTCGCCCTGGCAGAGGCCCAGCAACGAGAACACGAACCGGCTCTACCGGGAGTATCTGCCCAAGGGCACGGTGATCCCCGATCACCAGCCCTACCTCACCACCATCGCCGAGGAGATCAACAATCGACCCCGCCGCCGACTGGGCTATCTCACGCCCACCGAGGCATTCGCTCGACTGCTCGCCGGCGAGCCCCATGTTGCTTCGACGCCTTGACATCGCCGTGCCCTGCGACCAGCCATTGTCTGCGGAGACCTGAGCGAACGCGTAGACAGAAATCCAGACCGACAAGAAGGCAAGTAGCGCAAAGACTATCGCAACCAGCAGCAACGGAAGCTGGCGAAGCAACCAGCTTCGGCGCTTGAATCGCTGAAGCTCCTCCAGAGGAATCTCATTAACGGTCCGCGCGACTGCCGACATCCAGGCAGTGCGCCATGCTTCCTCTCTGGATTGAAAGACCTGCAGCAACTGCCGGGCCTTGTGGCTCCACGCCGTATATTCGCGACCTTCCGGAGTCTGACGCCACATTGACAGCTGGTATCTCTGGTCGGTTACGGCTCTTTCGCGCCCCAGATTCAACTGTTCGGTCTGGATAGCTACCTGCCGAGCCGAGTTCACTGCGATGGCAACATTTGCCGCTGCACTGACCTTACCGATCCGGTTGATTTCCTCGAATTGCTCGACGTTCTTCTTGGACATCTCCTCGATGTTCCTCATGGCCTTGAAAAATTCATTTGCCAAATGATATACGTCCTCCCGTCGATTATATATTCAGAAGCCATGCAAACTTGCGACTTAAACCACAAACTGGAATACGCGTTATTCGCACTTGGCGATATCTTTCTCGATTTCCTCTTGAGGCGTCTTGAATTTTTCAATTGCGACGAATTCGTTTTTGCCGAATGAAGTAAAGAAATCGAGAGATTCCTTGTCGGTCTCGTGGCTCATCGCAGTTGAGGGTGTAGTCGGGGTCTGAATCCGCCGGCCTCGAGTAGAGATCGGGCGATGTAGTGGGTGAGGTTGCGGAAGCCGAGGGCGGAGCCGCGGAGGTGTTCGAGTCGGCCGTTGATGGCCTCTGTCGGCCCGTTCGAGGTCCCGGGCCGGTCGAAGAAGGCGAGCACGTCTGCGGCGCGCTGCTTCAGCGTCCGGCCGAGTGTGCGGATCTCGACCAGCGCGTCTGGGACGCCGCTGGCGACCGACTCGATGACCGCTCGCATCCTCTGCTTGCCCGTGGTCTTGTTGGGCTCGCGGTAGGCGGCGACCATCCGCTGGTAGATGCCCCAGGTCGCTTCGACCTGGACGTGCTCGTCTGCCGCGAATACCGTGTCCAGCCGGGCGCGCTGGGTGTCGGTGAGCAGGTCCGCGCCGGTCTGCAGGGTCCGCCGCGCCCGGTAGAGCGGGTCCCCGGCCCGGCCCCGGTGCCCGAGGGTGTGCTGCTGGACGCGCTGCCGGCACCGGTCCAGTCCCTCACCTGCCAGACGGATGACGTGGAACGGATCCATGACCGGTACTGCGGTGGGTAGCTCTTCGGCGGCAGCGGTCTTGAACCCGGTGAACCCGTCCATCGCGACGACCTCCACCCCGTCCCGCCACGCCCGAGGACGATCGGCCAGCCACTGCTTGAACACGGCCTTCGACCGGCCCGCGACCATGTCCAGCAGCCGCGCGGGCCCGGACTTGTTCCGGGCCGGGGTGAGGTCGATGATCACGGTCACGTACTTGTCGCCGTGGCGCGTGTGACGCCACACGTGCTCATCGACCCCGATGGTGGTGACCCCGGCGAACCGGGCCGGATCGTCGATCAGCACCCGCTTGCCCTCGGCGATGACCGCCTCGTTGGCGGTATGCCAGGACACTCCCAGCCCGGCAGCGACGCGGCTGACGGTGAGGTGGTCCACGACCACACCGGTCAGCGCCCAGCCCACCCCGCCACGGGTGATCTTCGCCCGCGGCGCCGCGGCCTTCGACGTGTCCTGCCGCCACGTCCGACGGCAGGTAACACACCGGTACCGGCGGACCCGGACCATCAAGGTCGTGGGCCGGTGCCCGAACGGCTCGTGCGCCAACCGGCGGATCACCGTGTCTCGGGGCACGCCCTCGGCCCCGCACTCCCTGCACCACGGGTCCGGCTCCAGGACCCGGCACTGGATCACCGCACGATCAGGCTCAACCCGCTGTCCGACGGCCTCGAGGCCGAGCTCGTCGAGACGGCAGAACGTGGTCAGGTCAGGGCGAACGAAGGTAGCGTGATCCATGTCGAGGTCCTCAGGATGGGCAGTGTCAGAACTTCCATCCTCGGAGGGCCTCGACCCCTATCCAGCGACCGACGCGCCCAACCCGACTACACTCTCAGCTGCGAAGAGCCGGTCTCGTCTGCAGGTAAAGGGACGAACGGCTTGCCCTTGACTGCGACACAAATGTCCGCGTTTGATGCATGTGCGTAAACTTGCCAAGCATAATCGCCTGACGTCGCCGCGGCGATGTCAAGGCGTCGAAGCAACATGGGGCTCGCCGGCGAGCAGTCGAGCGAATGCCTCGGTGGGCGTGAGATAGCCCAGTCGGCGGCGGGGTCGATTGTTGATCTCCTCGGCGATGGTGGTGAGGTAGGGCTGGTGATCGGGGATCACCGTGCCCTTGGGCAGATACTCCCGGTAGAGCCGGTTCGTGTTCTCGTTGCTGGGCCTCTGCCAGGGCGAGTGGGGATCGGCGAAGTAGACCGGCATCGCCGTGGCCAGGGAGACCTTCGCGTGCTGGGCCATCTCGCTGCCCTGGTCCCACGCCAACGATGCCTTCATCATCTCGGGCAGGTCGTTGAAAAACTCGATGACCGCGTCAGCGGTTGGCTCGGCGTGTTTCGAGGGCAGGGCCAGCAGCCCGGTGAACCCGCTCATCCGCTCCACCAGCGTCGCCGCGCACGAGGTGCCGTTCTTCCCGATGATCAGGTCACCCTCCCAGTGCCCCGGCACCCGACGCTGGGCGGCGTCCTCACCTCGCTCCGCGATCGGGACCATACCTACGATTGGGCCACCGCGCGTCCGCCCGGTCGTACGTGGTCGGCGCTTGGTCCGCTTGGACTGCAGGAAGATGCCCTTGCGGGCGAGCTCACCCTTCGGGATTGCGTAGATGTACTGGTAGATAGCCTCACCGGAGACGGTTCGGCCGCGTGCGTCAGGAGAGTTCGCCATGCGTTCAACGGTCGGGTCTGTCGCCTCCAGACGCAACCGGCCCGCTATCTCGTTCGGCGTCCAGGACGCGGCCAGGTCGGCGTCCACCCTCGCCTGCAGCACCGGATCCCCCGCGACCTTCCGCTGCTGCGGGCGAGCTCGCCGAGGCTGCGCTCTGACGTCTGCGGTCACGGCCTGGTAGCCGCGGGTCTTCGTCGAGTTCCGGTGAAGCTCCCGCGAGATCACCGACGGGCAACGCCCCAGGTGACGGGCGATCCTCCGCACCGACCAGCCCGCTTTCGAGGCCGCCGAGATCTCCGACCTGTCGCTGAACGACAACCCCACCCGCGCCATCTGCACACTCCACCGATCAGACCCCCGCCGACCGGGAGTGTTGCTTCGACGCTATGACACCACCCGCATACTCCGGGTCAACCGTACTCAAGGCGATCCAACTGGAGATCCCGATCAATGTCCGGGCACCATCATCGATGTTTACCCAATGAGCAGTTCGGGTGAAAAGCGTGACAGTCACACCCGTTCCATCCGCGACCGGTTCAACTTTGGCATCCCACGCATAGCTCATTCGGCTGTCTTCAACAACATCCAGAGAGCTATCGAGAGGCTGAACGTACGGCATGGTCCAGAACTTCTCGGACTCGTCCTTTCTATCCAGTTCCACCTGGTCGGTCATGGATTCACCGAGTTTTCCAGGTGCTCCTGCAGCAAGATCTTTCACCTGCTGTTCCATCTCAGCACTCGAAGAAGCGCGATCCGCACGAAGTTGGGATTTCGCAAGCTCGATGACGTCCTGACTGACGAGCTCGACCTGATCCCCGCTGAAGAGCCCCATGTCCTTGTTGAACGGCTCAATCTCGACATCGGACAAACGGGACCACTGCGCAATCTTGTCTTGCACCGCCTGCGGCACTGCCTCCGCAGATTGCGTTGGTGACTCTTGCCCGCTGGGTTCCGCATCACCGGCCACGCAGGCGGACAGCGTCAATACAACAAGTGCAATTGCTCCAATTACAGATTTCGACATATACGTACCTCAGTTGCAACTCAAGACTCACGCGATTTCCGCAGTACAGACCTAGTTTTGCCGATCCATTGCCTACGCAATTGACCCTGCTGTCCACCGTTGTCAAATCGTTATTATGAGTCGATCTCGGTTGCGGAGAAGAAGAGTTCAACCACCCTTTCGACGGTCGGCTCCTTGAACTGTGTTGGCCCCATTGGCCAACTTCACCCTCACCCATGATTCACTAGGCGCCGTCAACGAATACTGGGGTCTCGGGCCGTCAAGAACGCCGGCTGAGTTCAGCCCTCACTCGGTGGGCGAGCGCAGGACGTCCCAGCACGCCTGAGCCCGCCGCAGCCACCACTCCGATCGCCCCGGACCCGCATCCAGTGCCCTCAGGCGCTGCGGGTCCGGGGCGATCCGCGTCACGGGGATCCGACCGTCCGTGGGCACGAGGCCATCGGCGACGACATCCTCGGCGAAGAGACGAGCCGTGCCGAGACCGCACGCGGGCATCTCACCGAGGACCTCCCTGCTCGCCGCGGTGACCGGCAGGCTCGCGGCCAGCTGCGCACCGGCGGCCAGACCCACGGAGGATTCGAGCGCCGAGGACACCACCGCCGGCAGCCCACTCTCCGCGACGATCCTCCGGGCCGCAGCCACCCCACCCAGCGGTTGGACCTTGACGATGACGACCTCGGCGGCACCGAGCCCGGCCACCCGCAGGGGGTCCTCGGCCTTACGGATCGACTCGTCGGCGGCCAGGCGCACCGGCAGGCCCCGGGCGGCCAACTCCTCCCGCAGCCGCGCGAGGTCCTCGACCCCGGGCACGGGCTGTTCGAAGTACTGGAGACCGAACCCGGCGAAGGCCTCGGCGGCGTCGAGCGCCTCGGCGAGGGTGTACTTCGCGTTCGCATCGAGGCGCAGCTCGACGTCGGGGCGGAGTCGGCGCAGCTCGCGCAGGCGGGCGAGGTCCTCCGGCAGGGAGGCGATCCCGTTCTCCGCGACCTTCGCCTTGACCGTGCCCACCGCACCGAAGCGGGCGAGGATCGACTCGACCTCGGCGACGGGACGGGCGGGAAGGGTCGCGTTGACAGGGACGGACGTACGGGCGGTGGGACGGCCGGGTTCGGTCGAGGCCGGAGTCGGGGCCGTCGAGGTGGAACCCGGGCGCGCCTGCCCCGGGAGGGGGCGGTCCTGCCCTGACTCCGGTGGGAGGAGACCCGCGAACTCGAGTGCCGCCTGCAGCCACCGGGAGGACTCGAGGGGCCCGTACTCGAGGAACGGGGAGAACTCCGCCCAGCCTGCGGGGCCTTCGAGGAGCATGACCTCACGCTCGGTGATGCCCCGGAACCGCGTGATCATGGGCAGCCGGAGGACGTGGACGCGGGGCAGGAGGTCGGCGATGGAGGCGGGGAGATCCCGGGCGGTGGCGGTCATGGGGCCACCCTACCCATAGGGTGCGGGACCGCCCCATAGGACCCGTGACCGGCATGCACACCCTGACCTCGGCGCCACCTCGGCGCGCGTTAGGCTGGGGACCATGACCGTCTCCGAGATCTTCGATCCGACCCGCTGGCGCGAGGTCGCAGGCTTCGACTTCACCGACATCACCTACCACCGGGCGATCGACGCCGACGGTGACGACGTCGGTGCCGTGCGCATCGCCTTCGACCGTCCCGAGGTCCGCAACGCCTTCCGCCCGCACACCGTCGACGAGCTCTACCGCGCTCTCGACCACGCCCGCCAGACCTCCGACGTCGGGGCGGTGCTGCTCACCGGCAACGGACCGAGTGAAAAGGACGGCGGGTGGGCGTTCTGCTCCGGCGGTGACCAGCGCATCCGCGGCCGCTCCGGCTACCAGTACGCTTCGGGCGAGACCCGCGAGAGCGTCGATCCGGCACGGGCCGGTCGCCTCCACATCCTCGAGGTCCAGCGCCTCATCCGCACGATGCCCAAGGTCGTCATCGCCGTCGTCCCCGGCTGGGCGGCCGGCGGCGGACACAGCCTCCACGTCGTCTGCGATATGACGATCGCCTCGCGGCAGCACGCGAAGTTCAAGCAG
Organism: Brevibacterium sp. K72; assembly: GCF_050562175.1. Taxonomy (NCBI): domain Bacteria; kingdom Bacillati; phylum Actinomycetota; class Actinomycetes; order Micrococcales; family Brevibacteriaceae; genus Brevibacterium; species Brevibacterium sp. K72. Next base: position 2,035,961 of record NZ_CP191582.1, on the reverse strand, counting down.
ACCGACGCCGATGTCGGCTCCTACGACGCCGGGTACGGCTCGGCGTACCTGGCGAAGATGGTCGGCCAGAAGAAGGCGCGCGAGATCTTCTTCCTCGGCCGCACGTACTCCGCGCAGGAGATGGCCGACATGGGCGCCGTCAACGAAGTCGTCGACCACGCCGAGCTCGAAGACGCGGCCCTGACGATGGCCGAAGAGATCCTCGGCAAGTCCCCGAACGCCCAGCGCATGCTCAAGTTCGCCTTCAACCTCGTCGACGACGGCCTCATGGGCCAGCAGGTCTTCGCCGGGGAGGCGACCCGACTCGGCTACATGACCGACGAGGCCGTCGAAGGCCGTGACGCATTCCTCGAGAAGCGCGACCCCGACTGGTCGCCGTACCCCTGGTACTACTGAGCCCGTGGCAGAGCTGACCCCAGCACAGCTGCCGGAGGCGATCGACCGGGCCCTTGCCGGGGAGTCGATCCTCCTCCTGCCGACCTCCCGGACCGGGTCCATCGCCGAGGCGGACCCCGCCCTCTGGCGCGGAGACGGACCCTCCCCCGCCCTCATCCTCCACACCTCGGGGTCGACGGGGGCAGCGAAGGCCGTCGCCCTCTCGTCCGAGGCCCTGACCACCTCGGCGCGGGCGACGGAGCGCTTCCTCTCCGGTCCCGGCCGCTGGTACCTCACCCTGCCGGTCAACCACATCGCGGGCTTCCAGGTCGAAATGCGCGCGCGCCTGGCCGGGGAGGACCCGGTCCGCTCGACCGCCGCCTCGTTCACCGCAGCGAACTTCGCCGAGGACGTCCGGGCGCTCGTCGCCCGCGGAGGCGAGCGCCCGCGGTACACCTCCCTCGTCCCCACGCAGCTGCACCGGATCCTCGCCGACCCCGCGGCCACCTCGGCGGCTGCGGACTTCACGGCGATCCTCCTCGGCGGATCCGCGATCTCCCCCGCCCTGCTCGAAGGAGCGGAAGCGGCGGGGCTGAAGATCGTGCGGACCTACGGGATGTCGGAGACCGCGGGCGGGTGCGTCTACGACGGCCGACCCTTCGACGGCGTGGAGGTGAGCATCACCGAGGCCGGCACGATCGACCTCACCGGACCCGTCGTCGCCGACGCCTACGTCGCCATCGCCGGGGACGGTGCCCTCACCCCGATCGACTCCCCGGCCCTCGTGGGCACGGGTGCGGGGAGGACGATCCGCACCTCCGACCTCGGGCGGATCGATAACGGGGTGCTCAGCGTCCTCGGCCGCGTCGATGACGTCATCGTCTCCGGCGGGGAGAACGTCTCCCCGCACGCCCTCGAATCCGCCCTCCTGCCGGCCTGGCAGGGCCACGGCATCGCCGAGGTGCTCGTCACCTCCGTGCCCGATGCGGAGTGGGGCCAGCGGATCGTCGCCCTCGTCCGCCTCGGCGAGGCAGCCTCGGAGGCGGTGCGGGCACGATCGGGATCCCCCACCGGACTCGGTGAGGTGCTGCGCGGCCTCGTCCCCCCGGACACGGCGGGAATGCTTCCGCGGGAGGTCCTCGTCGTCGATGAGATCCCCGTCCGTTCGATCGGCAAACCCGACCGCAGACAGGCCGCCGAGGTGGCCCGGGCACGGCTGCAGATGCTCACCGAACCGTGACCGATCGATGACCGGAGGGAAATTCCCGATCAAGTGAACTCTCGGTAATATGAGACGGTTCAACCAACCCGGAGGAAGGTGTCCGACCCCTATGGCAACTGCCGCGCAGTGGATCTCCGGCGCGCGACTGCGGACGCTGCCGCTCGCACTCGCCCCCGTGCTCATCGGCACCGGAGCGGCGATCGGAGCGGTCGGGGGCTTCACGTCGTTCATCATCGGCGACTACACGAACGACGGGCACGAGCACTCGTTCTCGGGGATCGTCTTCAAGGGCTTCCTCGCCCTCCTCGTCTCCCTGTTCCTCCAGATCGGCTCGAACTACGCCAACGACTACTCCGACGGCGTCCGCGGCACCGACGATGTGCGTGTGGGACCTGTGCGGCTGACGGCGACCGGTCTCGCCGAGCCGTCAGCGGTCAAGCGCGCGGCGTTCATCTGCTTCGGCATCGCCGGTCTCGTCGGAATCGCGCTCGTCCTCATCTCGCAGGCGTGGTGGTTCCTCCTCGTCGGGGCCGCGGCTGTGGCCGCCGCGTGGTTCTACACCGGCGGGACGCGGCCCTACGGGTACCTCGGACTGGGCGAGGTGTTCGTCTTCATCTTCTTCGGTCTCGTCGCCACCCTCGGCACGATGTGGATGCAGGTGGGAGCCCTGACCCTGAGCGGGTGGACAGGGGCCGTCTCGATCGGGCTGCTCGCCTCGGCGGTGCTCATGGTCAACAATCTTCGCGACATCCCCACCGACACCGAGGCGGGGAAGATCACTCTCGCCGTCCGCCTCGGCGACCATCGCGCGCGCATCGCCTACGCGATGCTCGTCCTCACACCCTTCGCGCTCTTGGCTCTCGCCATCCTCGACGGGCACCCTGCTGTGGCGCTTGCGGTGCTTGCTCTCGTGCCCGCGCTCTCAACGCTGAAGACCGTGCTCAGCGGGACGACCGGCGAAGGGCTCATTCCGACGATCAAGTCGACTGGGCTCACGGCACTGTGCTTCGCGGCGCTCATGGCGCTCGGTCTCGCGCTCTAGTCGATCTCTGCGGCGGGAAGCCGCGGACGGCATTCGTGCTCAGCGACTGAGTGCCGAGCTCGGCGGCGGAGCTGTGGGAGTCTCAGGCTCCCGATTCGGGCTTCTTGGCTTCTGACTTCGTCTCAGTCGCTGCGGCCTCGTCGGCGGCGTTCTCATCGACGAGGCTGTCCTCGAACGACTCATCGGCGCCCTTGCGCTTCTTGGACTTCCTGCGGTTGGCGAGCCGGTGCTCGATGTCGCCGGCGACCTTCGCCCGCATCCCACCAAGCGCGAGGTAGCTGATGAGTGCGCCGATGAGGATCGCCGCGACGGCCATGACGAGAGTGAACCCGAGGAAGGGTTGGAGAAGCAGCCCGACGGCGACGATGATGCCGAGCCGGGCGAGGGTGTAGATCCAGAAGCTGCGCATTGCACCCATTCTAGTCGGGTCAGCCTGCGTGGACTCTCAGAACCGCGCGCGGCCGTCCGGGGTGCAGCCGTGCACCGGTGATCGGGCAATGCGTCCTGTCGAAACTCATCACCCCCTGACTGAGCGGGTCTTCAGGTTGGTCGACTATCCTTGATCCATGGCTCGAGTACTCATTGCCGGGATAGTCCTAGCGGCAGCGATCACACTGTACGGACTCTTCGACTGTCTGCTGCGCGATCGGAGTCTCGTCCGAGTCCTGCCCAAGCCCGTCTGGGCGCTCATCATCCTCATCATCCCGATCATCGGCTTCGTCCTCTGGTACGTGTTCGGGCGCGGTTCCGAGGCCAGGCCCGACCCCTCGCCGAGGCGCAGCGGACCCACCGCCCCCGACGACGACGAGGACTACCTCCGCCAGGTCGACCGCGAGGTCAAGCTCGGCAAGCATCGCCCCCGTGACGACGAGCCGACCGACTCCGAGACCCCTCCCGGGGACACCCTCGATCCCGAGGACCGTCCCGACGACCCGGACTCCGAGGACGAGCACGGCTCAGAAGGCTCCAAGGGAGAGGGCCGCGGCCACACGGGCTGAGGCCGGCGTCAGTCGCGGGTGCCGACCTGTCCTGGGTTGCCATCACCTTGAGCGCCGAGCACCCTATGGAGATGTGCGAGCAGACGTCGGAGTGACGCAGCCAGATCATCACGCTCATGCTGTGGGAGACCCGCAAGCAGCCCTTCCTCGTGGCGCAGGACGGCCTCGACCAATTCGTCACTGACCCGCCGCCCGCGGTCGGTCAGCTCGACTTCCGCGACTTTCCTTCCAGGCGCGGTCACACGGCGCACGTACCCTTGCGCCTCTGCACGATCGACCCTCTGCGTGATCGCCCCCTTGGTGATGAGCGATGCTCTCGCCAGCTCACCCGTCGACATCCGATACGGCTGTCCTCCGCGCCGCAGTGTCGACAGCAGATCAAGCGTGGCCGGATCGGCATCGTGTCGCCTCAGCAGTCGATTCCGGTCATCTCCGAGCAGTTTCGACGCATGCCAGATCCGCGTCACGATGCCGATCGAGTCGCCCGGCAGGTCGGGGCGTTCGCGTGCCCAAGCACCGGTGATCGAATCAGCAGCGTCGCCGGGGTTGTCAGAGCTCATGTCTTCAGCCTACCGTGTTTAGATCTAAACGTTTAGATCTGAACGGAAGGACTGACCATGCCACGCACAATCGTCATCACTGGGGGCGGAACCGGGATTGGCCGCGCCTGCGCAGAACGCTTCGCACGGGAGGGCGAGCACGTCATCATCACCGGGCGGCGCCGGAGCGTCCTCGAGGCTACGGCTCGGGAAGTCGAGGGTGACATCGTTGTGAGACCCGTCGACGGCACCGATTCCGGCCAGGTCGAACGATTCGCAGAACAGCTGGAAGCCGTTGACGTCCTCATCAACAATGCCGGGGGCAACACCGATTTCGAACGCCCGCGACCCGCCAGCCTCGCCGACATCGCGGCGGCATGGCATGCGAACCTCGACGCCAATCTTCTCAGCGCCGTGCTCATGACAAGCGCTCTTCTGCCGAGCATGCGCGAGAACGGTCGCATCCTGTCGATCGGATCCATCGCCGCCGACAAGGGCGCGGAGTCCTACGGTGCCGCCAAGGCCGGAATCGCGTCATGGAACATCGGCCTGGCGCGCGAGGTCGGCGCCCGCGCAATCACCGCCAACGTCGTCTCTCCGGGATACATCGCAGACACGGAGTTCTTCGGTGACAACCTCACCGACGAGCGCCGGGCATCGCTCATCGACGCTGCGATGACGAAGCGCGCCGGGGCTCCGGAGGACATCGCAGAGACCATATGGTTTCTCGCATCGGCCGGCGCCGGTCAGATCACCGGCCAAACGTTCGCCGTCAACGGCGGAGAGCAGCCGACGCGCTGACTTCTGCCCGATCGAGTGCCTTCTGTGTCCGTCAGGCGCAGCGCACAAGGCCGGGACACAGAGCTGAGACCATGGGGCCATGGTGCTGGCCGTGACGGCGCTGCCCACCCCTGTATCACCCAAGACCCCACTTGTGACCCCAGTTGTGGTCGAAGAACCGAGGCCAAAACGCGAAAATGGCCGATCTGGCTCGGTCTTCCGACCGCACACGGGGTGGCGGCCACCGGACACCGGCCACCGCTCCCGCCTCGGCGCGAACCAACGCAGTTGTGGTCGATATACCGAGGCCGAAACGCTCAAACGGCGTTTCGGCCTCGGTTTATCGACCACAAACGGTCTCGGTAGGGAGGAGAGAGCCTCACCCGAGCCCGGAGTAGGAATGGAGTCCGTTGAAGTAGACGTTGACGACGGTGAAGTTGAAGATCACCGAGGCGATGCCGATGAGGTTGAGGACGGCGACCTTCGTCGGACCCCAGCCGCGGGTCGCACGGGCGTGGAGGTAGGCGGCGTAGATGACCCAGACGACGAAGGTCCAGATCTCCTTCGTGTCCCAGCCCCAGTAGCGGCTCCAGGCGACCTCGGCCCAGATGGCGCCAGCGATGAGGGTGAAGGTCCACGTGATGAAGCCGACCGCGGCGAGCATGTAGGAGGTGCGCTCGAGGTCGGTGCTCGACGGCAGGCGGCGCATGAAGCGCAGCAGTTTGGGATCCTTGTCCTCGCTGACGGTCTTGAGGATCTGAAAGACGGCGAGGATCGCGGAGATCGAGAGCAGAGCGGTCGAGAGGATCGCGATCGGCACATGGATGGCGATCCAGTAGGAGTCGAGCGCCGGGATGAGCTGCGCGGCGGGCGTGTAGAACACCGTGATCGCCAGGCCGAGCGAGAGCAGCACCGCACCGGAGAGGAAGGTCCCGAGGTAGCGGATGTCCTTGCGGGTGAGCACGATGAGGTAGACGATGACGGTGATGGCCGTCGCCGTGAGCACGTACTCCATCATGTTGCCCCACGGCACGCGCATCACCGAGAACGTGCGGGTGAGCACCGAGGCGACGTGGAGGATGATGGCGAGGACGAGCAGCGAGGTGCCGATGCGGGCGCCGCGACGGGCACGACCCTTGAGGTCCTCGGCACCGCCGGACGCCGCCCCGGAGCCGGAGTCGTCACCGGCACCCGGCCGATCGAGCAGAGCTGTCGCGGTCCGCCTGTTGGTGCGTCTGACGGTGCTCGGCTTCGCGGCGACCGTCGCACCTTCGGAGCGCTTGAGCTCACGTCCGCCGAAGAGGTCGAAGGCGTAGAAGATCATCGCAACGGCGTAGACGACCATCGCGGAGACGATGAGCTGGTTCGACCACATCGCCAGATCAAGGTTGACGTCCATGATTCCTCCGCACCGTGAGGTGCTCAATTCCTAGCGTTGTCGGACTGCCGTGCTCGCTGCAGGGCAGCACACGGACACGATTCTACTCCCTGTAGTAGGCCCGGCTCATCTTTCCCTGTCGTCATCGTCGTCGCGGCTCTCGCTGCCGAGGTCCTTGGCGAGTTCGCGCGCGGCGCGTTCGACCATCGGATCCTCGCCGCGGGCGAGCGCCGCCACTTCGACATCGGCGCCCTTGATCCGCACCCACATCCGACGGCGCGGGATGAACAGGGAGAGTCCGAGGCCGATGAGGACGAGGGCGGAGCTGATGAACATGAGCGCCTGGGTCGGGTCCTGGGAGATGTCGACGGCGATGAAGCGCTTGACCCCGTCGAACGTCACCGAACCCCCATTGGGCAGCTGCTGCGTCTCCCCCGGAACGAGCTGGATGACGAGCGGATCGCCTGAGGCATCGGTCATCTGCGTCATCCTCGAGGCGTCGAGGGTGTACACCGACTGCGGCACCCCCGAATCGAGGCCGAGATCACCGGTGTACCCGCTCATGACGAGGTAGGGATTGCGCAGCTCTGCGAAGTTCGAGACGAGGTCGCCCTGCTCGTTCTGCGTCGCCGTCGGCAGCAGGACGCCGACGAATCCCATCTGCTCACCCGCGGCATCGGGAACCTTGATGGCCCCCTCCGAGGTGTAGCCGGGGTCGCCGTTGGCGGGGATGAAGACCTGTGGGCCGGAGCGCACGACCTTGCCCGTCGCGTCCCGCACCGTCACCTCGGGAGCGTACCCGTTGCCGGTGAGGTAGATGCCGGTGTCGGCGACGCGGATGGGTTCGTTGACCTTGAGCGTCTCCGTCTTCGACTTCCCGTCCACCGTCGAGGTCACCTGCGCTTCGAAGGTGCGGGGCTGACCGAACTGGTTGCCGAGGGCCTGGTCGTCGAAGGTCGCTTCGAAGTCGTCGAGGGTGAGGCGGAACTGGGGAAGATTGTCGGGATCGTAGTAGGTGCCCGGGTCGAAGGAATCGTAGGCGACGAGGGAGTTCGTGAACGTGTCCCCCTCGACGAGGACGCGCTGACCCTCGTACCCGAAGAGCGATCCGATCGCCATGGTCAGGGTCGTCATGAGGACCGCGATGTGGAAGACGAGGTTGCCGGTCTCGCGCAGGTAGCCGCGTTCGGCCGCGACATGGTCACCGTAGCGGGAGGTGCGGTAGCCGAGCTTCTTCAGCCGGGCCTGCGCGGCGTCGAGGAACTCCTCGTCGGTGAGTTCCCCGTCCTCGACCTCCGCCGAGGTGAACGCCACGTATCCGGGCATCCTTCCCAGCCGCCGCGGTCCCTTGGGAGGCGCGGAGCGCATCGCCTTCCAGTGCTGGCCGGCGCGTGGGACGATGCATCCGACCAGCGAGATCATCAGCAGCAGGTAGACCGCGGAGAACCAGATCGAGGAGTAGACGTCGAACATTCCGATGGCGTCGAGGAAGCCTCCCCACGCCCCGTTCTCGTCGAGAAAGGTGTTCACCCGCCCCGGATCCTGGATCCGCTGCGGCAGCAGTGAGCCGGGGATCGACGCGAGCGCGAGGACGAGGAGGAGGATGAGCGCCACGCGCATCGTCGTCAGCTGCCGCCACGCCCACCGGCACATGCCGATGAAGCCGAGCTGCGGTTGGGTCACAGCGGTGCGATCCGGGCCCTTCCCCGACGCGGGCGCCGTCGGGCCTGCGTCGCGGCCGCCCGCGGTCGTCGTGTTGTCAGCAGTCTTGTCTGCCACTAGATCACCACTTCAAATCCGTAGATGAGTCCCTGCAGGGAATTCATCCACTGGTTCCACAGTCCGATGGCCATGACGAAGCCGAGCGCGATGAGCAGGGCGCCGCCGATGCGCACGATCGTCGTCTGGTGCTCGCGCACCCAGGAGAGGCGGCCGGCACCCTTGTGGATGGCGATCGCCAGGAAGATGAAGGGGATGCCGAGGCCGAGGCAGTAGACGAACGCGAGGAAGGCGCCGCGCCACAGCGTTCCGTCGGAGCCGAAACTCAGCGACATCGTCAGCACGGCTGAGAGCGTGGGCCCCACACAGGGTGCCCACCCGATCGCGAACGTCGCTCCGAGCACCGGCGCACCCCAGAGTCCCGCCTTCGGCTTCTTCTGGATCCGCCGTTCCCTCTGAAGGAACCCGAAGGCTCCCATGAAGACGAGCCCGGCGATCATCACTCCGACGCCGAGGATCCGGATGACGATGTCCTGCCATTGGGAGAACAGGGCGCCGAGGGCGGAGAAGCCGGTGCCGAGGATGACGAAGACGATGGTGAACCCGAGCACGAAGAGCGTGATCCCGAGGACCACGCGCCACGTCTCCTTGTCCTTGAGGGAGGATCCGCTCAGTCCCGTGACATAGCCGACGTAGCCGGGCACGAGCGGGAGCACACACGGAGAGACGAAGGAGACGAGTCCGGCAAGCGCTGCGGCACCGGCCGCGAGCAGCAGAGGACCGGTGAGCACCGCCTGGGCGAAGTCCGCCCCGATCCCATTCACTCCGCCAGCACGTCCTCGATGAGTCCCCTGAGAGTCGACTCGTCGACGGCGCCGACGACGCGGGCCGCGGCACGGCCCTGCGCGTCGAGGATGACAGTCGACGGCGTCGCCTGCGGAGGCAGGACACCGGAGAGGAGGGCGACCATGTCACCGTTCGAGTCGATCATGTTCGGGTACGGGATCTGGTAGTTCGCGATGAACGCGCTCGCCTCGGGCTCCTGGTCCCGGACGTTGACGCCGATGAACTGTGCCCGGTCGGCGAACTCCTCGGAGACGGCTTTGAGGTCGGGGGCCTCCACTCGGCAGGGCGGGCACGCGGCGTACCAGAGGTTGATGACGGCGGGCTTCGGGCGGATGTCGGCCAGCGACATCTGCGTGCCGTCGATCGTCGTGAAGCTCAGGTCGAGCGGTTCGCCGCGGTCTTTGACCGGCACCTGGGAGACGACGCCGGATCCGGAGACGTACCCCTGATCGGATCCCGCCTGGGCGGCGAGGTCGTCGTTCTCGCTGCACGCGCTGAGGACGAGCGCTGTGCCTGCGACGATGCCGGAGAGGACCGCTCGTCGGCCGAGGGGCCGGTTGCCGCCGATCATGCTCCTGCCACCGCGTGGCCGGGCTGGAGATCCGCGCAGATGTTCTCGTAGCTCACGGACACCAGTGTGGACGAGTCGAATGTGAAACTCGTGACAGAGGCCAGAGCGCATTCACGTTTGCGCGGGTCGTGGACGAGGGAGCGTCCTTCGCCGGCGAGCCTGGCCATCCAGATCGGAAGCTGATGGGAGACGACGACGGCCTCGGCCTCCTCGCCGTGAGGTGCGAGGCGGGCTCGGAGGCTGGCCATGGCCGCCTGCATCCGCAGCACGATCTGCCGGTAGGGCTCGCCCCACGAGGGGATGAGCGGGTTGTAGAGGCGCACGAGGTTCTTCGGTTCGCTGAGCTTGCGCGCCGAGAGCTTCTGCCCCTCGAACGAGTTCGCCGCCTCGATGACGCGGTCGTCGGTGGTCACCGGCAGACCGAGGCGCTCGGACAGCGGGGCCATCGTCTGCTGCGCGCGCAGCAGCGGGGAGGCGACGAGCGCGACGGGCTGCGTGTCGGCCTCCGCGAAGTGCTCACTGACCCGGCGCGCCATCTCGTGACCGCGCTCGGTCAGCCCGAAGCCGGGGATCCTGCCGTAGAGGATGCCCTCGGGGTTGTCGACTTCGCCGTGGCGGACGAGGTGGATCGTGCTCATCACGCCTCCTGGCCGGCGGGCTTATCGGGCACCGCGGCGGCGGCCTTCGCGGCGGCCGGCAGGGCCGCGATGATCCGCTCGAGGATCTCGTCGGTGTGGGCGTAGGAGAGGAACCACGCTTCGAAGGCACTCGGCGGCATGTGGATGCCCGAGGCGAGCATCGAGTTGAAGAACACGGAATAGCGCTCGACGTTCTGCGCCCGGGCGTCGTCGTAGTCGACGACCTCGCGGTCGGTGAAGAAGACGGAGAACATCGAGTTCGCCGACTGGATCGTGTGGGCCACCCCCTCGGCGTCGAGTGCCTCGGCGACCGCGGGACGGAGGATGTCGGCAGCCCGGCCGATGTGCGAGTAGACGTCGAGGTCGGTGGTCAGCCGCAGCGTCGCGAGTCCCGCTGCCGTGGCGACCGGATTGCCCGAGAGCGTGCCCGCCTGGTAGACGGGACCGGCCGGAGCGAGGTGGGCCATGACGTCGGCGCGACCGCCGAAGGCCGCAGCCGGGAAGCCTCCGCCCATGACCTTGCCGAACGTGAAGAGGTCGGCCGGACCCTCGGGGTAGCCCAGCGTCTCGGATTCGTAGCCGTACCATCCGGCGGCGGAGACGCGGAACCCGGTCATCACCTCGTCGCTGATCATCAGCGCACCGTGCGCCTTCGTGAGTTCGCGGATCGTGTTCGTGAAGCCGTCCCGGGGCGGGACGACGCCCATGTTGCCGGGACTCGCCTCGGTGATGACGCAGGCGATGGAGTCCCCGTGTTCGGCGAAGACGGCGCGCAGGCCCTCGGCGTCGTTGTAGTCCACGACGATGGTGTCCTCGGCCTGGGCCCCGGTCACCCCCGGCGTGTCGGGGAGGGAGAAGGTCGCGAGCCCGGATCCGGCCTGCGCGAGCAGCGAGTCGACGTGACCGTGGTAGCAGCCAGCGAACTTGACGACCTTGGGTCGGCCCGTGAAGCCGCGGGCGAGGCGGATCGCGCTCATCGTCGCCTCGGTGCCCGAGGACACCAGGCGCACCTCCTCGACGGGGTCGACTCGGGAGACGATCTCCTCGGCGAGTTCGACCTCACCGACGGACGGGGTGCCGAAGGAGAAGCCCTTGACGGCGGCCTCCTGGACTGCGGCGAGGACCTCGGGGCGCGAATGGCCCATGATCATCGGCCCCCACGAGCCGATGAGGTCGATGTAGTCGTTCCCGTCGGCGTCGCGCAGCCAGGCCCCCGTCGCCGAGGTGATGAAGCGCGGGGTGCCCCCGACCGCCCGGAACGCCCGCACCGGCGAGTTCACCCCGCCGGGGATGACGCGTTCGGCGCGGGTGAAGAGCGCTGCCGATTCCGTGGTCGGCTGGGTCGCGGTGGTCCGGGTCTCGGTCATGAGTTCTCCTTCGCCCTGAGGTGCCGGGTGACCTTCGTGAAGATGGTTCCCAGCGTCGCCATCTCCTCGGGTTCGAGCAGATCGACGAGGTTGTCGCGCACGCTCTCGACGTGCGTCGGGGCGGCCGAGACGAGGAGGTCCCATCCTGCGTCGGTCATCGCACAGCTCACGCCGCGACCGTCCTCGGGGATCGGGCACCTCGCCAGGAGCCCCTTCTTCTCCATTCTCGCAACACTGTGGGTCAGACGCGAACGCGACATCGTCGTGTCCGCGGCGAGCTGCGCCATGCGCAGCGACCGGTTCTCGCTCTCGCTCAGGCGCACGAGGATCTCGTACTCGGGCAGGCCGATGCCGAAGTGCTCGCGCAGGTCGGCTTCGACCTGGGTGTGGAGCAGCTGGCTGCCCGTGAGGTACTTGCGCCACGACTTCTGTTCGGCGGTCGAGAGCCAGCGCGGTTCGCTCATCGTCGGCCTCCCGTCAGCTGCCGGGCGACCTCGGTGGCCCAGTAGGTGAGGATCGCGTCGGCTCCGGCGCGCTTGAAGCCGATGAGGGACTCCTCGATCGCCCTCTCCCGGTCGATCGCCCCGGCCGCGGCCGCGAACTCGATCATCGCGTACTCCCCGGACACCTGGTACGTCCACACGGGCACCGGGGACTCGGCGGCCACCTCGGCGAGGACGTCGAGATAGGGCTGGCCGGGCTTGACCATGACGATGTCCGCGCCCTCGGCAAGGTCGAGGTCGAGTTCGTGCATGGCCTCGCGGCCGTTCGCGGGATCCTGCTGGTAGGTCTTGCGGTCGCCCTTGAGCTCGGAGTCGACGGCTTCACGGAAGGGCCCGTAGAACGCCGAGGCGTACTTCGCGGTGTAGCCGAGGACGACGACATCGGTGAAGCCGTGGTCGTCGAGGGCCTCCCGGCACACGGCGACCTGGCCGTCCATCATCCCCGAGAGACCGACGACGTGGGCACCGGCGCGGGCCTGGGCGACCGCCATCGACGCGTAGCGCACGAGGGTCGCGTCGTTGTCGACGCGGCCGGTCTCGTCGAGCACGCCGCAGTGGCCGTGGGAGGTGAACTCGTCGAGGCAGAGGTCGGCCATGATGACCGTCTCGTCGCCGAACTCATCACGCAGCAGTCGCAGCGCCCGGTTGAGGATGCCTTCGGGATCATCGGCCTGTGACCCGGTCTCGTCGCGGACCTCGGGGATGCCGAAGAGCATGAGCCCGCCGACTCCGGCCGCAACCGCTTCGCGTGCGGCGTCGAGGAGCGAGTCGAGGGTGTGCTGGACGACCCCCGGCATGCCCGAGAGCGGCGCGGGCTGGCTGAGGGACTCCTTGACGAACATGGGCAGGACGAGGTCGGCCGGATGGAGCCGCACCTCGCTCACGAGGCGGCGCATCGCCGGTGTCGAGCGCAGGCGGCGCGGACGGATGATCGGTGCCATGTCAGGCCTTCTTTCTCCGGCGTTTCTGGCTGGGGCGCATCGGGGTCTGCCCCGCGGCGAGGTCCTCATCGCGCATCCTCGTCGCAAAGGCGACGAGACCGTCGATGAGGGAGGTGAGGTTGGCCTCCTCGGCGAGGACGTCGACGCGCAGGCCGTGCTCCTCCGCGGTGTTCGCGGTGGCCGGTCCGATGCAGCAGATCACCGAGGTGGCCGCGGGCTTGCCGGCGATGCCGACGAGGTTGCGCACCGTCGACGACGACGTGAAGAGGAATGCGTCGAAGTCGCCGGCCTTGATCGCCTCCCGGATCGGCGCCGGCGGCGGGGAGGCGCGAACCGTGCGGTAGGCGGTGACGTCGTCGACGTCCCAGCCCTTCTCGAGCAGGCCGGCCACGAGCACCTCGGTGGCGATGTCGGCACGCGGCAGGAGGACGGTGTTCATCGGGTCGATGTCGTCGACGTAGTCCGGCCAGGAGGCGGCGAGTCCGCGGGCGGAGTGCTCGCCGTCGGGGACGAGGTCAGGGGTGATCCCCCAGTCGAGCAGCGCCGCGGCGGTGCGTCCGCCGACGGCGGCGACCTTGACACCGGCCAGGGAGCGGGCGTCGAGGCCGAAGTCCTCGAACCACATGCGCACGGCGCGCACGGCATTGACCGAGGTGAAGCCCACCCATTCGTAGGATCCGTCGACGAGGCCGCGGATCGCCTTCTCCATCTGCGTGGGGGTGCGCGGCGGCTGGACCGCGATGGTCGGCACCACGGTGCCGACGGCGCCGAGCTCGGCGAGCGCCTCGGCGGTCGAGGTCCCCTGCTCCTTCGTCCGCGGGATGAGGACCTGCCAGCCGAACAGGGGCTTGGTCTCGAACCAGCTGAGCTCTCCGCGGTCCTCCACGCCTTGGCCCATGATGACGACCATCCGGTCCCCCGCGGACCGGCACAGGGCTGCGGCCTGGCCGAGGGTCGTCTCCACCGTCGTCTGCTCCGTCGTCGAGATCCCCCAGCCGACGAGGACCTTCGTCGTCTCGTCCCAGCCGTCGGCGAGCAGGGCACGGAAGGCCTCTTCGTGCTCGGCGGCGGTGCCGGTGAGCACGTGCGTGGTGTTGCGGTGCTTGGACACGTCGACGTGGGTCTGCGGGCCGGACTCGATGTAGCGCACCGAGCGGACGCGGTTCGTCGTCAGCGGAGTGCCCGTGTAGGCGGCGGTCGCCGCGGACAGGCCGACTCCGGGGACGATCTCGACGTCGATGCCGGCCTTGCGGCACACGGCCGCCTCGGTGGTCGTCGTCGTGAAGAGGAGCCCGTCGTCCGAGCTCAGGCGCACGACGGTCTTGTCGGGGCGGGCGAGGTCGGCGAGGCGGCGCCCGCGGGTCGAGGCGGCCTGGCCGAGTTCGGCGGCGTCGATGACCTCGGCCGCCTGCGGGACGTAGGCGGTGACGATCTCTGCGTGGACCTGGGCGTCGTAGACGACGAGGGAGGCGTCAGCGAGGATGTCGGCACCCCGGGCGGTCATCAGTCCCGCCTCCCCGGGTCCGGAGCCGATGAAGACGACGCGTGGGGCCACCGGCAGCAGCCGACGGGGCTGGACCTGTCCCGTCGGCGCTTTCTCCGGCATCTCCGCGCTGCTCATGCGCGCCCCTGGGACGACGATTGGGCGGCGGCCTTGACGGGGGTGAGGTGGTCCGACGACTGCGCAGGGTCGATGTCGAGTCGGCGCAGCAGGTCCTCGGCGGCGGCGGTGCCGAGTTCGTCGGCGACACGGGCGATCTCCTTGCCCGCAACCTTGAGCGCTTCGTCGTCGCGGGAGGAGAGGTCGCCGTCGACGACGGGCAGCGGCGCGGACATCCGGGTGCGGGCGATGGTGCCGCCGTCATCGGCCATCATCGCGGTGACGACGACCTCATCGCCCTCGATCGTCGCAAGGGCCCCGATCGGGGCCGAGCAGCCGGCTTCGGCGCGGGAGAGGATGGCCCGTTCGCAGGTCACGGCGAGGTCCGTGGCCTCGTCGTGGAGGCGGCGCAGGGCCGTGCGGATGGCGACGTCGCCGGCCATGAGCTCCTCGTCCTGGGTGAACGGGCTGTCGGCGCCGCGGGTCTCGATCGCCAGCGCCCCCTGTCCGGGAGCGGGAAGCATCGTGTCGAAGTCGAGGAGGTCGGTCGCCTCGGCGAGGCGCCCGATGCGACGGACACCGGCTGCGGCGAGGACGACGGCATCGAGGCGGCCGTCGCGGACATGGGCGATGCGGGTGTCGACGTTGCCGCGGACCCCGCGGACCTCGATGTCGGGGCGGGCGGCGCGCAGCTGGACGGCGCGCCTCGGCGAACCGGTGCCGACGACGCTGCCGGCGGGCAGCTCGCTCAGGCTGAGGCCGTCGCGGCCGATGAGGACGTCGGCGGGATCGACGCGGGGCGGGATCGCTGCGAGCTGGATCCCCGGCTCCGGCGTCGTCGGCAGGTCCTTGAGCGAATGGACGGCGACGTCGATCTGGCCCTGATGGAGGGCCTGGCGCACGGCGGAGACGAACACGCCCGTGCCGCCGAATCCGGCGAGCGGGGACATGTTGACGTCGCCTTCGGTGACGACCTCGACGATCTCGACCCGCCAGCCGGTCAGGGCCGCGATCTGGTGGGCGATCGCCGTCGACTGCGAGCGGGCGAGTTGGGAGCGGCGGGTGCCGAGTCGGATCGTCCGGCCCGTCGGATGCTCGGGTTCGACGACGTCGAGGGTGTGGTCGGCGACGGGACGAAGTCCGTCGGCTTCGATGTGCTCGGGGCTCGAGGCCTTCGCGACCTTCGTCTCCGGGGTCGCCTTCGCGTGGGCGACCTTGATCGTCGGGAGGTCGAAGAGCTGGATGAGGGCCTGGGCGTAGTCGACGTCGGAGTCGGAGACCGCGAGCTCCTTGACCTTGACGGTCGGGGTGTGGATGAGCTTCTCGGCCACACGGTGCAGCGACTTGCGGATCTCGGCGAAGACCTTCTCGTCGACGGATTCGCCGATCTTCTTCTCCAGGCGCTCGGTCTCGGCGGCGATGACGTCCTTGGCATGCGTGCGCAGGGCGGTGACGGTGGGGGCCACGGCGCGCTCCTTCGCCCCGGACTCGAGCTTGTCGGCCTCCTCGGCGATGATAGCGCGCACGGCTTCGACGGTCTCGACGACGGCGGCGTCGCGTTCGTTCGCGGAGCTCGTGAGCAGATTGCGGATCTCACCGAGGCCGAAGAGGGCGACGTGTTCGAACTCGCGCACGCTCGGGTCGATGTCATGCGGCAGGGCGAGGTCGATGAAGGCCTTGTTCGCCGCGGACTTCGAACTCTGCGAGAGACCGGCGACGATGTCGTCGCGGGTGACGACGACGCCGCGGGCGCCGGTGCAGGAGATGATGAGGTCGGCGTCGGCGATCTCCTCGGCGAGTGTCCGCGGAGTGAGCTCACGGGCACGACCGCCCACCTCGGCGATGAGGCGTTCGGCCTTCTCGATCGTGCGGTTGAGCACGGTGAGGTGGTTGACGCCCTCCTTGTGGAGGCCTGCGACGACGAGGCCCGACATCGCGCCGGCCCCGATGACCAGCGCGTTCGCCGCGCGCAGCGAACCGATGTGGGCCTGGGAGGCCTCCAGGGCGGCACCGAAGAGGGAGCGGGCCACCTCGTCGAGGCCGGTCTCGGAATGGGCTCGCTTGCCCACCCGCAGGCTCTGCTGGAGGGCATGGGAGAGGTCGGAGGTCAGGGCTCCGGCGGCCATCGAATCGGTGAACGTCGAGCGCAGCTGACCGAGGATCTGGGCCTCGCCGATCGCCATCGAGTCGAGTCCGCAGGCGACCTTGAGGAGGTGCTGGAGGGCCTGGGAGTCGTAGTGGGCGTAGAAGTGCCCGGCGATGTCCTGCCATTCCTTGTCGATCGAGGACACGAGTGCGTTGCCGAGGTCGGCGAGCCCGCCGTGGAAGGCGGAGACGTCGGCGATGAGTTCGAGGCGGTTGCACGTCGAGAGGACGGCGAGACCGTCGACGCTCGCACCGCCGAGGGCGTCGGTCCGCAGACGGTCGACGTCATCGGTGCCGAAGGCCAGGGCGTCGAGCATGTCGATCGGCGCCGACTGGTGGGAGATGCCGAGAACCAAGAGAGTCAATTGCTGTGCTCCTCAACTGGAGTGCCGGCGTTGTCATCGAGCGCCGAGTAATACGCGAGTACTTGCAGCTCACTGGCCAGATCCACCTGTCGGACCCGCACGGAGTCCGGGGTCTCGAGCACTGTGGGTGCGAAGTTGAGAATGCCGCGCACGCCGGCGTCGGCGGCGATGCGCGCCGCCGCCGGTGCCGCGGAGGCGGGAACCGCCATGACCACGAGGTCGATGTCATCGGGCCAGGTGGCGAGTTCGCTGAGGTCGGAGACGGTGAGCGCTCCGATGGTGGTGCCGATCTTCGCCTCGTCGACGTCGAAGATCGCTGTCAGCCGCAGGCCCCGGCCGCGGAAGCCGGCATAGTCGGCGAGCGCGGAGCCGAGCCGTCCGGCGCCGATGATCGCCACGCTCTGAGCGTGGTCGAGGCCGAGGAAGGACCGCAGCGTCGCCGCCAGCTCCGCACACGCGTAGCCGACGCCGCGGCGTCCGGGGCGGCCGAGCTGGGAGAGGTCCTTGCGCAGGATCGACGGGGAGACGCCGCTGCGGCTGGCCAGCGCCTCCGAGGACACGGTGGTCTGGCCGGTGGCCGCGATCGTCTCGACCGTCTGGAGGTAGATCGGGAGTCGGGAGATGACGCGCTCGGGGACGTCCTTGCGAACGACACCCTCGATGCTGCCCGCGGAGAGAATCTCGCCCACTGGACCGTGTCACTCCTTCACTCTGCTCATGCGTTCCGGGCTGCGGCCGCTGGGCGCCTCATGCGCCCAGCGCCTCGAGCGCCCGGGACAGCCTGTCCCGGTCGACCCGGTGGAAGCTGTGCTGTCGTCCTTCGAGGAGCACCACGGGGACGTCCCAGCCGTACCGGCCGGTCAGCTCCTCGTCGGTGTCGATGTCGATCTCGGTCACGGTGACGTCCCTGCCGGACACCACCTCGGCGACGGTGGCCTTCGCGGTCTCGCACAGGTGGCAACCGGCGCGGGTGAGGAAGGTCAGCTCGACCACGACACACTCCTGTTGTGAAGGTGACAACAAACCCCGCCGAAATGGGATTCGAGCGGGGGCGTAGGACCGTACCCGGTCTTACTTCTTGTTGCGACGCTGGTGACGTGTCTTGCGAAGCAGCTTGCGGTGCTTCTTCTTCGACATACGCTTGCGGCGCTTCTTGATGACTGAGCCCACGCGGGTACCCCTTGTGCTTGTCGGTGGAGGTGAACTTCAGGTGCCCACCCTTTGAACTAACCGTGCAATTCTATCGCCCCGGCCCGTTCTTTCCCAAAACTGTGTCGAGATCCACAGCGGGCGCGGAGGCCGTTCGGGTCAGTCGAAGTACGGGTCGAGGCCGAAGAAGGGGAAGAGGTTCTTCCGGGTGCCCATGACCGCGCGGTCGAGCTCGGTTTCCGGGTCGAATCCGTGCGACCACGGGGTGAAGGAGCCGTCGAAGCCGTCGGTCATCGTCAGCGGCGCTTCGCGGCCGGTCTTCGTCTGCGCGTAGTGCGCCCAGCGCCCGGGGATCCGTGTCCCCGGGTCGATGTCGGCGTCGGCGGCGATGGCGATGAGGTTCGTCCAGGCGCGCGGCACGACATCGATGATCGCGTACCCTCCTCCCCCGGTCGAGAGCCACCGGCCCTCGGCATGGTCCTCGGCGAGCCGGCGGACGCGTTCGGTGGCGACGCGCATCGCGTCGATGCTCAGACGCATGTGGGTGAGCGGGTCCATCCGGTGTCCGTCGCACCCGTGCTGGGAGACGATGACCTGCGGGGAGAAGGCCTCGACGAGGGCGGGCACGGTGGCATCGAAGGCGCGCAGCCAGTCCTCGTCGCCGGTGCGCGGGGGCAGGGCGATGTTCGCCGCCGAGGCGGCCGCCCGGAGTCCGCCGATGTCTGCCGGGTACCCGGTGCCGGGGAAGAGGTATTTGCCGGACTCGTGGATGGAGATCGTCAGCACCCTCGGGTCATCCCAGAAGAGGGCTTCGACGCCGTCACCGTGGTGGGCGTCGAGGTCGATGTAGACGATGCGCTCGAAACCGGCGTCGAGGAACTCGGTGATCGCCCCGGCGACATCGTTGTAGACGCAGAATCCGCTCGCCCGATCCGCCATCGCATGGTGCATGCCGCCGGAGAAGTTCACCGCGCGGCGGTAGTCGCCGCTGGTGATCGCCCGGGCCGCATCGACCGACCCCTGGAAGAGCATCGCCGAGGCGGAGTGCATGTTCTCGAACACGGGCACGTCGTCGGTGCCGAGCCCGAACCGCTCCGCCTCCCCATGGTCGAGTCCGGCGGGACTGCCCGCCTCCTTGACGGCGGTGATGTAGTCGTCGTCGTGGACGCGGGCCAGCGCCGCCTCGTCGAGGTCGGAGATGGAGCGGACGTCGACGCCGTCGCGGTCGAAGAGCTCGAAGTCGATCGCAAGCTTCGCGGTGAGGTCG
This sequence comes from Brevibacterium sp. K72, assembly GCF_050562175.1. Lineage (NCBI taxonomy): Bacteria > Bacillati > Actinomycetota > Actinomycetes > Micrococcales > Brevibacteriaceae > Brevibacterium > Brevibacterium sp. K72. The sequence continues at coordinate 2,016,516 of NZ_CP191582.1, read as the reverse complement.
AGTCTCAGGGGGTGCATCGGATGGCTGGGACCGAAGTCGTACCCGGTCACCGCCTCGTCCCAGACGACGTAGACATCGCTATCTGCCATGGGGCAATGCTATATGGCGCGGCTCACCTACGGGGATTCGCCCCTCGTCCGTCCTACCATGGAGTCTGTGTCCACCAATTCCCCCTGGAGCCTCGACCGCTTCCTGCGCCCGGGGCGCTGGGTCCGCGACTTCGTCGACGACCTCGCCGTCGCCTCCCCCGCGCGGCTGGCGATCGTCTCGTTCGTCGCCGTCGTCGCTGTCTTCGCCGTCATCCTCATGCTGCCGGCGAGCATGCGCGACCCCGCATCGGTCCCTCTCTCCGAGCACATCGCCAACGCCGTCTTCGTCGCCGTCTCCGCGGTCTGCGTCACCGGCCTGACCCCGGTGGTCACCGAGGACTACTGGTCGGACTTCGGCATCTCCGTCATCACCGCCGGCATCCAGGTCGGCGGTCTCGGCATCCTCACCCTCGCCTCGCTGCTCGGGATGGCGGTCTCGAGGCGGCTGGGAGTCCGGCAGCGCCTCATCGCCCAGCAGGCCACCTCGGCGCTCAACCTCGGTCAGGTCGGCACCCTGCTCAAGACGGTCTTCGTCACGATCCTCACCGCCGAGGCAATCCTGGCGATCCTCCTCTTCCCGCGCTTCCTCATGCGCGGCGACAGCGTCGGCGATTCGATCTGGTACTCGGTGTTCTACGCGATCTCCGCGTTCAACAACGCCGGCTTCACGATCCACCCGGGTGGGGCCGAGTACTTCTCCGAGGATCCGTGGATCCTCTCGCTCATCATGATCGGCGTCTTCGTCGGCTCCCTCGGGTTCCCCGTCGTCCTCATGATCGCGATGAACTGGAACCGGCCGAAGAACTGGGACCTGCACACCCGCCTGACCCTGACGACGACGACGATCGTGCTCGCGCTCGGGTTCGTCTTCCTCCTCCTCTTCGAATCCGGCAACCCGAAGACCCTCGGGGACAAGAACGCCGGCCACACGCTCATGGAGGTCCTCTTCATGGCCGTGATGCCGCGCTCGGGCGGGTTCTCGACGATGGATGTCGCCGATATGAGCCAGTCGACGCACCTGCTCATGGACGTGATGATGTTCATCGGCGGCGGGTCGTCATCGACGGCGGGCGGCATCAAGGTGACCACAGTGGCCGTGCTCGTCCTCGCCGCCTACGCCGAGGCGCGGGGCCTCACCGATGTCAACGTGTTCGGTCGCAGGCTCACCGCCTCGACGATCAAACTCTCGATCTCCATCCTGCTCACCGGCGCGACGATCGTCTTCGTCGGCACCCTCGTCATGCTCCAGATCAGCGACGAATCCCTCGACCGGGTGCTCTTCGAGGTGATCTCGGCGTTCGGCACCGTCGGGCTGAGCGCCGGCGTGTCCGCCTCGGTCTCGGAACCGGGGCTCTACACGCTGTCCGTCCTCATGCTCATCGGGCGTCTCGGTACGATTACACTGGCGGCAGCCCTGTCCATGCAGGACTCTGCCCGTCTCTACCGCTACCCCGAAGAAAGGCCGGTCGTTGGCTAACGAGAACTCCTCCATCCTCGTCATCGGGCTCGGACGCTTCGGCTCGGCGACTGCGGTCACGCTCACGCGACTGGGACGCGAGGTCATGGCCATCGAGCACAACGCCGAGCTCGTCAAGGACTGGAGCGGCAAACTCACCCACGTCGTCGAGGCCGATTCGACGAACATCGACGCCCTGCGCCAGGTCGGTGCCGCGGACTTCCAGACCGCGGTCGTCGGCATCGGCACCTCGATCGAGGCGAGCGTGCTCACGACGGCGAACCTCGTCGACCTCGGGGTCTCGCAGGTGTGGGCGAAGGCGATCTCCCCCGCGCACGGCAAGATCCTCCACCGCATCGGCGCCCACCATGTCCTCTACCCGGAGTCCGATGCCGGCATCCGCGTCGCCCACCTCGTGAGCTCCCGGATGATGGAGTACATCGAGTTCGACGAAGGCCACTTCGCGGTCGTGAAGATGCGCCCGCCGCGGGAGATCCAGGGGTTCACCCTCGGCGAGGCGAAGGTCCGCGACAAGTACGGTGTGACGATCGTCGGCATCAAGAGCCCGGGCCGCGACTTCACGTACGCCGAACCGACCACCCGCGTCGGCAAGCAGGACCTCCTCATCGTCGCGGGCAACGTCGAACTCCTCAGCCGCTTCGCCGGACGGCCGTAGGGGGCGCCGCGCTCTCCTGTGGCAATCGCTCGGTGTGAATCCGTATGGCATGGATCGATCCATGCCATACGGATTCACACCGAGCGATTTCGAGTCACGCGCCCTCGCAGCCACGGAGCTTGCCCGTAGAGCTTCGTCGCGAATGCTTCGAGGTCCATCACCTCGGCGAAGGTGAACCTCACGATGCGGTAGCCCAAGGCGACCAGGCGGTTGAATTGAGTCGCCTCCTTCTGCAGCCGCGCTCCCCCGTTCTCCACGTATTTGGCGGCCCCGTCAACGAAGAGCACAGTCTTCGCCACCCGGTCCATGAAGTCGACGCGCGCGACGAGTCGGCCTTTCTCGTGGACCTGCACCTGCTGTTCGAACCCGCAGAGCCCGAGTACGCTGAGATTGTAGGAGCACCGGCTCTCCGCGTAACTCTCCGAGCGAGCGCCGATCCGACCGATGAGCCGCGCGGCACGCGCCCGCCCCTTGGGCAGACGCGCGAGCACGGGGGCGAAGTGCTCCTCTACCGCCTTCCGCTCTAATTGCCCCACGTCGGGCGGATATCCGAATCGCCCTGCACTTGCCTCCTCGGCCCCGAAGACTGAGCGCCTCACGACCGATTCCATCGCGGCGAACGCCCCCGGCTCCCCGATCTGCGGAATCAGGTCCAGGCTTGTCAGCGCAGGTGAGGTGAGTCGCATCTTGCCGACCATGACGGTGTCGGCTGCAGGCACCTCTCGCGTCGTCCGGCTGACGATGCCGGTCCTCAGTCTGTGCGATGGCGAAGCGATGTGGATGCGCTGGGTTCCCACACGATACAACGGCAGGTCGTGGATGCGAGCCGCAGAGACGCCGCAGATGACGTCATCCACCCGGTAGTGGGGGTAGGACGCGATCTTGAGTTTCTCGAGCAGGTCGGCGTATTCGTAGTCGTGCTTCTGTGTGCTCTGAGTGTGCTCCCTGACTCGCCGCAGCCAGTCCTCATCGGTGATCAGCTCGGCGATCCGCGCATGCTGGGGATTCTCGCACCGGCGGATGACGCTGTACATCCCGCGGGTGAGTCTGAGCAGACAGCAGTCCACCGCGGACTTGACGACTCGGCTGTGCACTCCGTGTGCTCGAAGCTCCTGTGAGCGGATGACGTTGTACATCTGCACACGGTCACCGCGGGTCACTGGCACCGTCAATGGGGACGCAGTCGGCCTGTGGAGTGTTCGTCGGCGTCCTCAGGCGATCTGAGCACCGGTCGCAGACATTCCCACAGCCGATCGCACAGAAGTGGCATCGATCGTTGCGAGCAGCGGGCAACCGGAGAACAGGGCACCCGAGCCCGGACGATGCCCGTCGCTCTGATCTCAGACCCAACCGATTGCTCGTCCGGCTGGCCGCGGGCGAGGCCCAGACGCCGGCGGCTGGTCGCAGTGTCATCCACAGCGCGGCGCGCGCAAGTCGCAGACAAGGCATCCGCTCGGTTCCGATCCCGATGGCATGGATCAGAGTCCTACCTGGGGATCAGAACCGAGCGGTTGCCGCTGCAGCGGGTCAGCGGGGCGTCGGCAGCGGGGCGTCGGAGGCAGCGCCGCAACGGCCGCCCGCCGCAGCGCCGCGCCGACCGGCGCGCCTCACCTCGTCTAGTGCTCGACGGCCGCCTCGGCGCCGAAGCCGGTGTGGGCACGGACGTCCATCTCGGCTGCCAGCTCGGGACTCTCGACCGTCCTGTCGGTGATCGAACCGAGCCACCCGAGGATGAACCCGAGCGGGATGGAGATGATGCCGGGGTTCGACAGCGGGAAGATCGCGAAGTCGGCGCCGGGGATCATCGCGGTCTCGGAACCGGAGACGACCGGGGAGAATGCGATGAGCAGGATCGCCGAGCCCAGTCCGCCGTAGATCGACCACACCGCACCGCGCGTGGTGAAGCGGCGCCAGAACAGCGAGTAGATGATCGTCGGCAGGTTCGCACTCGCCGCGACCGCGAAGGCGAGCGCGACGAGGAACGCGATGTTCTGTCCCTGCACCCCGATCCCGCCGAGGATGGCGACCGCGCCGATGACGACGACGGTGCGGCGGGCGATCTTCACCTCAGCGTCGGGGTCCTCGACCTTGCCCTTCTTGATCACGCTCGCGTAGATGTCGTGGGCGAAGGATGCGGCTGCGGTGATCGCGAGCCCCGCGACGACGGCGAGGATCGTGGCGAACGCGACCGCGGAGATGAAGCCCATGAGCAGCGGACCCCCGAGCTGGAGGGCGAGCAGCGGAGCCGCGGAGTTCACCCCGCCGGGAGCGTTCTTGATCGCATCGGCGCCGACGAGCGCGGCCGCACCGTAGCCGAGGACGAGGGTGAAGAGATAGAACGCGCCGATGAGCCAGATCGCCCAGACCACCGACCGCCGCGCCTCCCGGGCCGTGGGCACCGTGTAGAAGCGCATGAGCACGTGCGGCAGACCCGCGGTGCCGAGGACGAGCGCGAGGGCGAGTGAGATGAAGTCGAGCGGGTTCGAGCCGTACTGGAGTCCGGGATTGAGCACGCCCTCCCCCACTCCCTCGGCGGCATTGGCGACTGCGTTGGAGAGCAGGGTCGAGAGGTTGAAGCCGTTGAGCGCGAGCACCCAGATCGTCATCGCCCCGGCTCCGGCGATGAGGAGGACCGCCTTGACGATCTGCACCCAGGTCGTGCCCTTCATGCCGCCGACGAGGACGTAGAGGATCATCAGGGCGCCGACGACGGCGATGACGAGCGACTGTCCGAGTTTGCCGTCGATGCCCATGAGCAGCGAGACGAGACCGCCGGCTCCGGCCATCTGCGCGAGCAGGTAGAAGAAGCACACGGCCAGCGTCGAGATCGCCGCGGCCATGCGCACCGGGCGCTGCCGGAGGCGGAAGGAGAGCACATCGGCCATCGTGAACTTGCCCGTGTTGCGCATGAGCTCGGCGACGAGCAGGAGCGCGACGAGCCAGGCGACGAGGAAGCCGATGGAGTAGAGGAACCCGTCGTAGCCGTTGACGGCGATCGCCCCGCAGATGCCGAGGAACGACGCCGCCGAGAGGTAGTCGCCGGAGATCGCGAACCCGTTCTGCGGCCCGCTGAACGACCGTCCGCCCGCGTAGTAGTCCGACGCGGTCTTGTTGTTCCGGCTCGCCCGCAGGACGATGAAGAGGGTGACCGCGACGAAGGCCGCGAAGATCGTGATGTTGAGGATCGGGTTGTTCTCGACCTCTGTGGTCGCCTGAGCGAAGATCTCGGTCATCGGGTGACTCCTTCCGATTCCTGTTCGAGGCGCTCACGGATCGCGGTGGCCGGTGGGTCGAGCTTCTTGTTGGCGAACGAGACGTAGAACATCGTGATCGCGAACGTCGTGACGAACTGCAGCAGGCCGAGCACGAGGCCGACGTTGATCTCCCCGACGACCTTCGTCGACATGAAGTCGTGCGCGTACGTGCTGAGGATGACGTAGAGGAAGTACCACGCAAGGAACGCGATCGACAGTGGGATCACCACTGAGAAGCGCTTGCGCTTGAGGGCCTTGAATTCGGGGTTCTCCTCCTCGGCGAGGAAGTCCACCCCTCTCGGCGACGGATCGGACATGGTTTCTCCATTCGAATGTGGTTCGAGCGTCAGTGGTCTGAATCACACATCGTCAACCTATCGTCCGCTCGGTCATGGGGAATACCACCGAAAGTTGGTAGCGTATTCACATGAACGTCATGGCCAAGGAAGCTCGGGCGCTGAAATCCGAATCCCGCCGTCTCTTCGCCGAGGCGGTCGACTCCCTGCACGCGAACGGCACCGGCGACGTCGTCTTCGGCGGCATGGTCGAAGAGGGGGCGGTCGCCGTCGAGGCGGTCGCCGGGGCGAGCCGGGACGGCCTGGCCTCGCTCATCGTCAGCACCGGCCGCGGCCTCGGCGGGCGCGCCCTGACCGAGGGCACCCCGCAGCTCACCCGTGACTACGAGATCGACCCGTTCATCACGCACCATTACGACGAGGAGGTCCTCGGCGAGGGCATCCAGGTGCTCATCGCCGTCCCCACCCTCCTCGGCGGCGAGGTCACCGGGATGGTCTACTGCGGACATCGCAAGGCCTACGCCGAGGCGGCCCCGCAGACCGGCGACCTCGTCCGCCGGGTGCGTCAGCTCTCCGTCGACCTCGGGCGGCTCGGACTGCGCCGTCCGCAGCCGGTCACCCCGGTCGTCGAGCCTCTCGCCGACCTCGACTCCTCGAGTCGCGAAGCGCTGCGCCGCACGTTCGCCGAGCTGCGGGCGATCCGCTCCGACGTCGCCGACGACGCCACCCGCGAACGGCTTACCTCGATCGAGGCCCGACTCGCCGACATCCTCTCCGGCCACAACCCGGAATCGTCTCCCGAACCGACGACATCGGTGAGCCTCTCACCACGGGAGACCGACATCCTCTCGCACGTGGCCCTGGGATGGTCGAACGCCCGCATCGCCGAGGCACTGGGACTGCGGGAGTCGACCGTGAAGTCCTACCTCAACACCGCGATGGTCAAGCTCACCGCACGCACCCGGCACGAAGCCGTCTCGGTCGCGCGCGCCGCAGGCATCCTGCCCTGACGCCACGCCCAGCACCCGGGCCTGCCCCGGCACCCGGCCCGGCTTCGGCACCGCACTCAGGCCGCCGTGCCGCGGCATCCCGCCCGAACGCGACGATTCAGTCCGACCGACCGGCTCCGCTGCCGCCCGACTGATTCCGAACGCACCCGCGCTGCCCGCTCGAACCGCATCCGATCGCACAGATCACCCGTCGATCGCGGCGGAGTTCTCCTTCTCCATCTCGAGCGAGCGGTCAGCGGCCGCGGTGACGGCCGCCTCGGCGAGGTCGAAGAGGCCGCCGTCGATGAAGGTGTCGAGCGCGGCCAGGGTGGTCCCGCCCTTGCTGCTCACAGCCTTCCGGAGGGCCGCGGGGTCAGGGTTGTCGGCCAGCAGGCGTCCGGCGCCGTCGGCGGTGGCGACGACCATCTTCGCTGCGGTCTCCTCGGTGAGTCCGAGTTTGACCCCGGCGGTGATCATCGCCTCGGCGAGGAGGAAGAAGTACGCCACACCGGACCCGGAGATCCCGGTCATGGCGGGGATCTCGGCTTCGTCGAGGGGGACGACGAGGCCTGCGCCCGAGAGCAGCCTGCGCAGAGTCGCAGCGGCGGTCGGGTCGACTCCGGGAGCCGGGGACAGGGCGATGACGCCGTGGCCGATCGCGCTCGGGGTGTTCGGCATGATCCGCACGATCGGGCTGTTCGGGGCGAGTCGGGCGAGGTCGGCGGCGGAGACGCCGGCGGCCATCGACACGAGCACGGACTGCCCGGTCAGGGCGGGGGCGAGGTCGCGCACGGTCTCGGCCATCATCCACGGCTTGACGCCGAGGAAGACGAAGTCCGCGGATTCGGCCGCCGCCCGGTTGGCGTCGGGATCATCCTCCACCGAGGTGACGGTGGCGGCAGGCAGGGCGGCGGCGAGGCGCTGCGCCGAGGCGGCGGAGTGCGTCGTCGCCCGCACCTCGATGCTCGGATCCGCGTCGAGGATGCCCTTGATGAGCGCCGTGCCCATATTGCCGGTGCCGATGGAAGCGATCGTGGTCATGGAGGTCTGCCTTTCTGAAGTCGTCCCTCCCCGATGGTGTCAGAGGAGCCGGTGACCGCGAAATCGGCGCCGCTACCGCGCGACAAGAGTGGGCGGAACTCCGAAGAGGTGCCCTCCGTGCGGGCACGCCGCAGGCACGGCGCAGGCAGCTGACGAGGTCAGATGGTCAGCTTGCGTCGGCGGAGGCGCGCTTCGACGACGCTGACCGGTGAGAAGTCCCCGGTTCCGGCGAGGTCTCCACAGGCGTCGCCTCCCCAGGAGTCGTCGGCTCTGAGTGGGAGGCCCCACCGTCCGGTGCACCAGCGCCTGCAACTCCGGTTCCGGAGCCCGCGGACCCCGACCCCTCCCCCGGCACACCGTCGAGTCCGAGGTGCTTGCGGGCGAAGGCGAGGGAGTCGGCGAGCATCTGCTCACGGGTGGACTTCTTGGCGACGAAGCGGGTATTGACCTCGACGACGACGTCGCCGGACCAGTTGTGCTTCGCGAGGTACTGGAGCGTCTCGGCCACCGGCATGGTGCCGGCCCCGGGGACGAGGTGCTCGTCCTTGAGCGAACCCGCACCGTCGGTGAGGTGGACGTGGCGCAGGCGGGGGAAGATCTCGGCGACGGTGTCGAGCGCGTTCATCCCCGCCGTCGAGGCGTGGGAGAAGTCGAAGGTGAGAGCGTCGTAGTCCTCGTCGAGGGGGTTCCAGTCGGGGTAGTAGACGAGGATCTCACGCACGCCTGCCCGCCACGGGTACATGTTCTCCACCGCGAGGACGACCCCGGTCTCCTCGGAGACCTTCCGCACCCCGTCGACGAAGCCGCGCGCGTACGCTCCCTGCCACCGGAAGGGCGGGTGGAGGACGACGGTGGTCGCCCCGACCTCGCGGGCGAGGTTCGCGGTGATCCGCAGCTTCTCCCAATGGTACTTGTGGAGCACGCGGGGCAGGAAGAGCAGGGTCGGTGCGTGCAGCGACATGACGTCGAGGCCGGTGTCCGCGGCGAGGCCGGTGATGAGGTCGACGTCCCTCGTCTCGGCGTTGTGCGTGACCATGATCTCCACACCGTCGTAGCCGATCGACGAGGCCTGCGCGAACGTCTCCTCGACGGTCATCGGCGAGACCGACGACGAGGAGAGGCCGATCCGGATCGGATGATCGGAGACATGGTGGGTGTCGTGGTCGTAGACCTGGTTCGCCGCGAAGAACGCACGGTGGCGGCGGGAATTCGACCGCGCCGAGTTCTTCGTGGTCAGAACCTTGCGTCCCGACTTCGACTTCTTCGCCTTGCTCATCTCCACCAGTCTAGTCCTCCGAGCCCGCCCTGCCGCTCCGGTTTTCCTCGGAATCGTCCCCCGCCGTCTCCGCGGAATCGCCGCCTCGCCGTGGCTCGGGAGGTCCCCCTCGCCGAGGTGACCCGATAGTCTGTGCCCATGATTCCTGCCGACGTCCGTCCCGCCCGCGTCTCCGACGTCCCCCGCCTCGCCGAGATCCACGTCGCCGCATGGCGGGCCGCCTATCGCGGCATCATGGCCGACGAGTTCCTCGACGGATTGGACGAGGACCGCTTCGCCGCGAACTGGACTCATGCGCTCAGCGACCCCGACAACCGGGTCCGCAACTTCGTCGTCGTCGCGGGCGACCAGATCCTCGGCTTCGGCGGGGTGAGCACACCCCGTGACCCCGCCGAGGTGCTCGACCGTCTCCCCGTCACCGCGGACCTCGGTCAGCTCGCCCACATCAACCTCGCCCCCGAGGCCTTCGGCACCGGCGTCTCCGCCGTCCTCTTCACGGCGCTCGAGGACGAGCTGCGCCGCGACGGCTATGCACGCGCCTACCTCATGGTCGCCGAGGGCAACGACCGGGCGATGCGCTTCTACGAGAAGCGGGGGTGGGCGCGCACGGAGATCACGCACGTCTACGACGGCGTCGAACCCGCGGTGCCCGAGCGGATGTACACGGTCGAGCTCTGAGTCCGGCCGCCTCGGCGGGGGTCTGGTCCGCTGACCCGGCGACAGACACCCGGCTCCGACAACCCGAAGGGCGCCCAGCCACTCGGCGAAGGGTGGCTGAGCGCCCGGAAGGCGGCTGAGACGGCGCGCGTCAGCCGTAGAGCTCCTCGACGTCCTCGTCGACCCAGCCCTTGGACTTGTCGACGGCCTTGTTCCACAGACGGTAGACGCGGGCGACGGTCTCGTCGTCCATCTCCGGCTCCCAGCGCTTGTCCTCGTGCCAGTTGTTCTTCACGTCCTCCTCGCCGCTCCAGAACTTCACGGCGATGCCCGCTGCGTACGCGGCACCGAGCGCCGTGGTCTCGATGACCTCGGGGCGGATGACGGGCACGCCGAGGAGGTCGGCCTGGAACTGCATGAGCGTCTCGTTGGCGACCATGCCGCCGTCGACCTTGAGCTCGGTGAGCTCGACGCCGGAGTCGAGGTTCATAGCATCGAGGACCTCACGTGACTGGAAGGCGACCGATTCGAGGGCGGCCCGGGCGATGTGGTTCTTATTGACGTACCGGGTGAGGCCGACGATGACGCCGCGGGCGTCGGACTCCCAGTGCGGGGCGAAGAGACCGGAGAACGCGGGCACGATGTAGCAGCCGCCGTTGTCCTCGACCTGCTTCGCGAGCACCTCGACCTCGGGGGCGTCCTTGATGAGTCCGAGGTTGTCGCGGATCCACTGGACGAGCGAACCGGTCACGGCCACCGATCCCTCGAGAGCGTAGACCGCGTCGTCCTCGCCGATCTTGTAGGCCACGGTCGTGAGCAGGCCGTTCTTGCTCGCCACCGGCTCGGTGCCGGTGTTGATGAGCATGAAGTTGCCGGTGCCGTAGGTGTTCTTCGCCTGCCCCTTCTCGAAGCACGCCTGCCCGAAGGTCGCCGCCTGCTGGTCGCCGAGGATGCCGCAGATCGGGGTGTCGATGAGCAGGGTGTTCTTCGCCCCGTAGCCGTAGATCTCCGAGCACGACTTGATCTCCGGCAGCATCGACATCGGGATGCCCATGTCGGCGGCGATCTCCTCGTTCCAGTCGAGGGTGTCGATGTTCATGAGCATCGTCCGCGAGGCGTTGGTGACGTCGGTGATGTGGACTCCGCCGTTGACACCACCGGTGAGGTTCCACAGCACCCACGAGTCCATCGTGCCGAAGAGCAGGTCGCCGTTCTCCGCGGCCTCCCTGGCGCCGTCGACGTTGTCGAGGATCCACTTGGCCTTGGGGCCGGCGAAGTAGGTCGCCAACGGCAGGCCGACACGGTCCTTGTACTTGTCGGCGCCCTCGTCGCCGCCGAGTTCGTCGGCGATCTTCTGCGTGCGCGTGTCCTGCCAGACGATCGCGTTGTAGACGGGTTCGCCGGTGTTCTTGTCCCACACCACCGTCGTCTCGCGCTGGTTGGTGATGCCCACGCCCTCGAGCTGGTGGCGGTTGATGTTCGCCCGCGACAGCGCCTGGCCGATCGCTTCGTTGGTGTTGCGGATGATCTCCTTCGGGTCGTGTTCGACCCAGCCCGCGCGGGGGAAGATCTGCTCGTGCTCAAGCTGCCCGCTCGAGACGATCTGCCCGTTGTGGTCGAAGACGATCGCCCGCGACGAGGTGGTGCCCTGGTCGATTGCGAGGATGTACTTGTCCTGGCTCATGAAGACTCCTGTGTCCGTTCGGCGCCCGGGGCGCCGAGCTTCGTAGTGGTATCTAGGATGTCACTGTTCTCAGATGAAGGCGTTCGAGACGAGGCCGGCGAGGACGCCGCCGAGGATGGGGCCGACGATCGGCACCCACGCGTAGCTCCAGTCGGAGCTGCCCTTGTTCGGGATCGGCAGGATCGTGTGCGCGATGCGGGGACCGAGGTCGCGAGCAGGGTTGATCGCGTAGCCGGTCGGCCCGCCGAGGGAGGCGCCGATGACGACGACGACAAGTGCGACGGCGAGCGGTCCCAGCCCGCTGGGGGTCCCGCCGAAGAGGAGGATGATGAAGACGAGGACGAAGGTGCCGATCGCCTCGGTGAGGACGTTCCAGCCGTAGCTGCGCACCTCGGGCCCGGTGGAGAAGGTGCCGAGGATGTTGCCCGGCTCGCCTTCCGCGTCGTAGTGCTTCTTGTAGACCAGCCACGCGAGGATCGCACCGAGGGTGGCACCGAGGAGCTGCGCGAAGAGGTAGGCGAAGGTCGTGCCCACCGTGATCGGAATGCCCGGGGCGTACTCGGTGGCGCCGCTGGAGAGGATGCCCAGCGTCACCGCGGGGTTGAGGTGGGCGCCGGACTTGTAGGCGACGTAGACGCCGGCGAAGACCGCAAGTCCCCAGCCGAGCGAGATCATCAGCCAGCCGCCGGCATTGCCCTTGGTCTTGGCGAGCACCGCGTTCGCGACGACGCCGACGCCGAGCAGCAGCAGCATCGCCGTGCCCGCCGTCTCATGGAGGAGGATCGTGCCAATCGTTCCCATAGTGGGTGAACTCCTTTGTTGAGATGGGATGAGATGGGGATCGTGGTTGACCCGGTGAGGGTCGGAGCGGCGGGGGCGACGTCCTCGTCCCTCCCCCGCCGAGGCGGTGTGCCGTGTCCTCCTAGCGTGCGCTCCAGCTGTCGGTGACGAGCGCTGCCGCGGCGGCGTCGTCGTGCGTGGACTCCGCGGCGACCTGGGCGTCGACGTGGGTGCGGAAGGCCGCGACCTCGGCGGCGACCTTCTCCGCGTCCCAGCCGAGGACGGGGGCGATGATCTCGGCGACCGCCTCGGCGGCGGCCTTGCCCCGGTCCCTGACCTCGTAGTTGAGCCGCATCCGGCGCTCGAGGACGTCCTCGAGACGGACGACGCCCTCCGAGGTGGCAGCGTAGTGGGCTTCGACGCCGAGGTAGCGCTCGGCTCCCGGCAGGGGCTGACCGAGTTCGGGGTTGTCGTCGATGAGGTCGAGGAGGTCCTCGAGCATCGTCCCGTAGCGGCGGATGAGGCGCTTGACCCGGGCCTCGTCCCAGCCGTAGCGCTCGGCGATGCCGGCCTGGCCGCGGCGGACCGCGCCCACGCCCTGGGCGCCGAGCAACGGCACGGACTCGGTGAGCGAGGTCCGGTCGGCGGCTTCGTCGCCGAGTGCGAAGTCGACGGCGTCCTCGGCCATCACCCGGTAGGTCGTGAACTTGCCGCCGGCGATCGCCGAGAGGCCGGGCTCGACCTCCATGACGGTGTGCTCGCGGGAGACCTTCGTCGACGCCTCGCCGTCCTTCTCCACCGGCTGGAGGAGCGGTCGCAGACCCGAGTAGACGCCGATGACGTCGTCGCGGCTGAGCTTGTTCTCGAGGATCGCATTGGCGTGCTCGAGGAGGTAGTCGATGTCGTCGGAGGTCGCGACCGGGGCGGCGACGTCCTCCTTCCACGGGGTGTCCGTGGTGCCGATGACCCAGTAGCCGTCCCACGGGATGACGAAGAGCACGGACTTCTCGGTCTTCGAGATGATGCCGGTGTCCGGGTCGGCCTTGATCTTGTCCTGGTCGACGGTGATGTGGATGCCCTTCGAGGCGAGCACCTTGAGTCCGGCGTCGGCCTTCGCGAGGTCCTGCTGCTGTTCGGTCCAGACGCCGCCGGCGAGGATGGTCCGGCGGGCGTAGACGTCGAACTCACGGCCCGAGACCTCGTCGCGCACGCGGACCCCGGACACCCGGTCCCCGTCGTGGAGGTAGTCGATGACGGAGACGTGGTTGGCTGCGGCGGCGCCGAAGCTCACGGCCGAACGCACGAGCGTCATGACGAAGCGGGCGTCGTCGACCTTCGCGTCGTAGTATTCGAGCGCACCGACCGCTGCGTCGTCGGCGAGGCCCGGGAAGTGCGCGCTCAGCGCCTTCTTGCCGAGGTGGCGGTGCATCGGCACGGCGCGTTTGCGCCCGGGCCGCGTGGCCATCGTGTCGTAGAGGAGGACGCCGGAGCCGATGAAGGCCCGGTCGATGAGGCGGTGCTCGAAGGGGAAGACGAACGCGACGGGTTCGACGAGGTGGGGTGCGGTGTGCGTGAGCAGCAGGTCACGTTCCTTGAGCGCCTCGGCGACGAGTTTGAAGTCGAGCATCTCGAGGTAGCGCAGTCCCCCGTGCATGAGCTTCGAGGACCGCGAGGAGGTGCCCGAGGCCCAGTCGTGGGCGTCGACGACGCCGACCTTGAGTCCGCGGGTGGCGGCGTCGAAGGCGGAGCCCGCTCCCGTCACCCCTCCCCCGACGACGAAGGCGTCGAGCGGGTCGTCCGGACTCGTCGCTTCCATGGTGTGCAGGGATTCTTCACGGAACGAGGGGGATAGCTCGCCGTTTCGCATTGCGCTCATGCCTCCAGAGATCGGGGAATCTGCCCCGTGGCGGCCGGCCGAAGGTGACTGGCCGGTAATCACAAGCTAACAGGTGCGGAGAGCAAATGGGAACAGATCCGACTGTGAGACCGGCCATCGATTCAGTCGGCGGTTCTGCCCATCGCCGAGGTGGTCTCCGCCGAATCCAGCAGGTCGAGTTTCCGCATGATGATGCCTTCGCGCAGCGCCCATGGGGAGATGTTCATCACCGTGATGTCGAAGATCGTGAAGGCCGCCTCGGCGACGATGGCGCCGGCGAGCACCTGACCGGCGCGGGCCTCGGAGACCCCGGGCAGTGTGGCGCGCTCGGCGGGAGTGCGCGCGGACAGGGTGTCGATGATGCCGGGCAGGTCGCGGCGGAAGAGCTTGCGCGGGACGTAGATGCCGTCCCCGCTCGGGGCGGCTCCGGCGATGCGGGCCAGCGACCGGAAGGTCTTCGAGGAGCCGACGACGTGGTCGGGGGTGCCGACGCGGTTGATCTCCCCGGCGATGCGCCCGATCTGGGCGCGGGCGTACTTGCGCAGCCGGTGGATGTCCTCGGCGTCGGGGATCTCCCCGGGCAGGAAGTCGGCGTACGTGCGTCCGGCCCCGAGCGGGACGGAGACCGCCGCCTGCGGGTACTCGTCCTGGCCCGCGGCGATCTCGAGCGAGCCCCCGCCGATGTCGAGCAGGAGGATCTTCCCGGCCGACCATCCGAACCATCGGCGGGCGGCGAGGAACGTCACCCGCGCCTCGTCCCTGCCGGACATGACGGTGAGGGTGACGCCCATCTGCTTGCTGATCGAGGCGATGAGCTCCTCCCCGTTGGGGGCGTCCCTGACCGCCGAGGTGGCGAAGGCGAGGATCTGCTCCGCGCCCTGGTCCTCGGCGATCTCGACTGCCTCGGCGACGAAGTCGCGCAGCCGCTGCTGGCCCTCCTCACCGATCGAGCCGTCCGGGCCGAGGTACTCGGCGAGGCGGAGGATCTCCTTGTGCGAGGTCGCCGGCAGCGGCGGTGCCCCGACGTGGGCATCGACGACGAGGAGGTGGACGCTGTTGGATCCGATATCGAGGACGGCGAGGCGCATTGGCTCAGTGTATCCCGCGGCAGGGGCTCCTCAGCCCCGCCAGTCGCCTGCGCTGAAGCCGAACTCGGGGGTCTTCTTGGCGAAGAACGCCTCCTGGCCGCGGGCGATCTCCGCCCGGTACGCCCCATCGAGCCACCGAGGCGGCTGCCCGCCTCCGTCGAACTCGCCGTCGAGGACGGCCTTGGCCCCGATCTGACTGAGCTGGGACAGGGACGCGATGCGCTCCCCCAGCTCCTGGGCGCGGGCGAGCGGGTCGTCCGCGGTCTCGTGGATGAAGCCGAGGCGCTGCATCTGGTCGAAGTCGACGATCGAGGCCGTGAGCAGCAGGTACCGTGCCCACGCGTCGCCGAGCACGCGGGCGAGGCTCCTCGTCGGACCCGGCGGGTAGACGAGTCCGAGCTTCGCGGCCGTGACCCCGTACGTCGACCCGGGGGCGGCGATGCGGATGTCACAGGCGGCGGCGATCTCGGTGCCGCCGCCGACGCAGTTGCCCTCGATCGCGGCGATGGTCACGGTCCGCGCAGAGGCCAGGGCCGCCTCGGCGGAGGAGTTGAGCTCCCAGAAGTCGGCGAT
This sequence comes from Brevibacterium sp. K72, assembly GCF_050562175.1. Taxonomy (NCBI): domain Bacteria; kingdom Bacillati; phylum Actinomycetota; class Actinomycetes; order Micrococcales; family Brevibacteriaceae; genus Brevibacterium; species Brevibacterium sp. K72. The sequence continues at coordinate 2,000,781 of NZ_CP191582.1, read as the reverse complement.
GGGGACGTCGAGGTCGGCGATGTCCGATCCGGCGGAGAAGTGCCCGCCGGCACCGGTGATGATCAGCGCTGCGATCGTGTCATCGGCGTCGACGCCGGCGATGATCTCCGGCAGAGCCCGCCACATCGCCCGGGACAGGGCGTTGCGCTTCTCCGTCCGATCGAGAACGAGGGTCCCGACCCCACCGGTGACGGTGAAGTCGAAACCCTCGAGGTCGACCGGACGGTACCGGCCCGGGGTGGACCGACCGTCGGTGCTCATGCTCAGCCCCGGCTGTCGGGGACTTCGCGCTGCGGCTGACCGTCGTAGGCGCTGAGCGGGCGGATGAGCGCGTTCGAGGCCTGCTGCTCGAAGATGTGCGCGGTCCAGCCGGTGATGCGGGCCATGACGAAGATCGGCGTGAACTGCTCGGTGTCGAATCCCATGAGGTGGTAGGCCGGACCCGACGGGTAGTCGAGATTCGGATAGATGCCCTTGCGGGAGACGAAGTCCTCTTCGAAGGTGTTGTAGAGGTCGAGGAGGTCGGTTGCGCCCTTGACCTCGGCCATCTCCTCGAAGGCCTTGCGCATGGTCGGCACGCGCGAGTCGCCGTTCTTGTACACGCGGTGTCCGAAGCCCATGATCTTCGCCTTGCGGGCCAGGGCGTCGTCGATCCATGCCGAGGCCTTGTCGGCCGTGCCGACCTCTTCGAGCATCGCCATGACGGCTTCGTTCGCGCCGCCGTGCAGGGGTCCCTTGAGGGCACCGACAGCACCGGCGACGGCCGAGTAGAGGTCGGAGGTCGTCGAGGTGATGACGCGGGCGGTGAACGTCGAGGCGTTGAACGAGTGCTCGGCGTAGAGGATCATCGAGATGTCGAAGCTGCGCACGACCTCGTCGGCGGGAACCTCGTCGAAGACAATCTTGAAGAAGTTCGCCGCATAGTCGAGGTCCTTCGTCGGCGCCACCGGGTCGAGCCCGTGGCGGCGACGGTGGTCGATCGCGACGATCGTCGGCAGCTGCGCGTAGAGGCGCTCGGCCTTCGCGAGGTTGGCCTCGGGCCCTTCGACGTCGGCCTCGGGGTCGACGGCGCCGAGGTAGGCGACCGCGGTCTGCACGACGTGCATCGGGTGAGCGTCCTTGGGCAGGTCGAGGATGATGTCGACGAGCTCGGGCGAGATCTCCCGCTGGGCGTGCTCACGGGCCTTGAACTCGGCCAGCTGCTCCTCGGTGGGCAGTTCGCCGTTCCAGATGAGGTAGGCGACGTCCTCGAAGTTGCGCTTGGCCGCGAGCTCCTGCACGGGGTATCCGCGGTAGGTCAGCGAGTTGGTTTCCTGGACTACCTTCGAGACGGCCGTGGTGTCGACGACGACTCCGGCGAGGCCCTTCTTGATTTCTTCGGTCACTGGTGACCCTCCTGTGAGAAGTTGAATACGGCCGCGTCGAAGTCGTTGTACGCGGCGTAGTCGATGGTGTCGTAGAGGTCCGCGCGGGTCTGCATCCCCTCGAGCAGGTCCACCTGGGTGCCCTTGTCCCGGATCGTCTGCAGGCCCGACTTGATCGCACCCATGGCGAGACGCAGGGTCGTGACCGGGTAGATCACGAGTTTGACCCCGACGTTCGCCAACTGCTCTGTGGTGAACAGTTCGCTCTTTCCGAATTCCGTCATGTTCGCCAGGATCGGCACGTCGACGCTGGCGGCGAAGCGCTCGAACTCATCCAAGTCGCGCATCGCCTCGGGGAAGATCATGTCGGCACCGGCGTCGACGTAGGCCTTCGCCCGGTCGATCGCGGCATCGAGTCCCTCTCCCGCACGGGAGTCCGTGCGGGCGCAGATGACGAAGTTCTCATCCCGGCGGCCCTTGACGGCGGCCGCGATGCGCTTGGTCATCTCGACCGTGGTCACGACCTCCTTGCCGTCGAGGTGGCCGCACCGCTTCGGGTTGACCTGGTCCTCGAGGTGCATGCCGGAGATGCCTGCGTCCTCGAACTCCTGGACGGTGCGGGCGACGTTCATCGCCTCGCCCCAGCCGGTGTCGGCGTCGATGAACGTCGGCAGGTTCGTCACCCGGGCGATCGCACGACCGTGGTCGGCCACCTCGGTGAGGGTGGTCAGACCGATGTCGGGCACGCCCATGGCTGCGGAGAACGCGCCCCCGGAGATGTAGACGCCCTCGAAGCCGATCTGCTCGATGATCTGGGCGTTGATCGGGTTGATCGCGCCGGGGAACTGGACGATCTCGTCGCCGGCGAGGAGCTCGCGGAACCGCTTCCGGCGCTCGGCCGGTGTGGTCGTTGCCCCGAGCATCAGAAGATGCCCTTCGAACCGCTGTGCTTCAGCCCTTCGACGGCGAAGCTCAGCTGGCCCACGCCTGCCGCGTCGAGGCTCTCGAGGTTCTCGGCGAGGTCGAGGAAGCGGTTCGCCTCGGCCTCGGTGAGGATGCCAGCGGACAGCGTTCGGAACTTCTCGACGTAGTTCTCGCGGACGAACGGGCGGGCGCCGAGCGGGTGGGCGTCGGCCACGGCGATCTCGTCGGTCAGGGTCGACCCGTCCTCGAACTCGATCTCGACGCGGCCGCCGAAGGCCTTCTCGTTCGGGTCGGTCGAGTGGTAGCGGCGGGTCCACTCGGGATCCTCGGTCGTCTCGATCTTGTGCCAGAGCTCGACGGTCTCGGGACGGGCGGCCCGCTCGGGGGTGTACGAGTCTTCATGGTGCCAGCCGCGGTCCTCGAGGGCGACGGCGAAGATGTACATGATCGAGTGGTCGAGCGTCTCGCGGCTGGCCTTCGGATCCATCTTCTGCGGATCGTTCGCGCCGGTGCCGATGACGTTGTGCGTGTGGTGCGAGGTGTGGATGACGATGCGCTTGATCTTCGTCAGGTCCTCGATCTCACCGCCGAGCTTGCGGGCCAGGTCGATGAGCGCCTGCGCCTGGTATTCGGCGGAGTGCTCCTTGGTGTAGGTGTCGAGGATGGCGCGCTTGGCCTCGCCCTTGCCCGGCAGCGGGATCGTGTAGCGGGCCTCGGGGCCTGAGAGGATCCACGCGATGAAGCCGTCCTCGCCTTCGTAGATCGGGTTCGGGGCGCCCTCACCGCGCATCGCTCGGTCGACGGCCTCGACGGCCATCTTCCCGGCGAAGGCCGGTGCGTGGGCCTTCCACGAGGAGATCTCACCCTTGCGGGACTGGCGGGTCGCCGTCGTCACGTGCAGGGCCTGCTGGATCGCCTGGAAGGTCACCTCGGTGGGCAGGTGGAGCATCGCACCGATGCCGGCCGCGGCCGAGGGGCCGAGGTGGGCGACATGGTCGATCTTGTGCTGGTGCAGGCTCATGCCCTTGACGAGGTCGACCTGGATCTCGTACCCGGTGGCGATGCCGTTGATGAGGTCCGCTCCCCCGATGCCCATGTGCTGGGCGACGGTGAGGATCGGCGGGATGTTGTCACCGGGATGGGAGTACTCGGCGGCGAGGAAGGTGTCGTGGAAGTCGAGTTCGCGCACGGCCACACCGTTGGCCCAGGCCGCCCACTCCGGGGAGAAGCGCTCGGCGAGGGGAAGTCCGAAGATCGTCGCACCCGGGGTGAAGGGGTGCGCCTGTGCCTGCTCGCGGGCGTGGGTGGGGGCCGAACGGTTCACCGAGGCGGCCGCGACGGCGGCGTTGTCGATGACGCGGTTGATCACCATCTCGGTGACCTCGGGATCGACGGGCGTCGAGTCGGAGGCGACCTCGGCGATCTTCCAGGCGAGCTGATCCTCACGAGCCAGGTTCTCTGAGCTCTTGTGGGTACGGACCTCATGATCAATCATGGACAATCCCTTCAATCGTCGTTGACCGCTGCGGGCCATGTCACGACCGCCGCTGGCCGGAGAGTGGTTGACTCAACTGTAGGCCACGTCACTGCGACGCTGCGGCCCGGCCGGAGTTTTATCTTGACATCAAGATACTTTACCCGACCGGCATGAGCCGCCTCGACCCCCCTCCTCCCACCCGTCCGTCGAGGTGAACTGTGACACAATCGGGATATGACCCGCACTGCCCTCGACTTCGACGAGAACTGGTTCGACGACAACGAGTTCGCCCAGCTTCGTCGCCGACTTCCCATCCCCTATGTCAATGCCATCCCCGTCCGCGTCGGAGAGGCCGGCGATGTCGAGGAGATCGGCCTCCTGCTGCGCCGCCTCGACGACGGCACCCTGGGTCGCGAGGTCGTCGGCGGCCGCATCCGCTACCACGAGTCGATCCGCGCGGCGCTGCTGCGCCATGCCGAGAACGACCTGGGTCCGCTCGCGCTGCCGGTCGTCCCCCCGGCCATCGCGCCGTTCCACATCGCCGAGTACTTCCCCACCGAGGGAGCGGCGCTCCTCCACGACCCGCGTCAGCACGCGATCTCGATGTGCTTCGTCATGGAGGTCCGCGGCGAGTGCACCCCGCGCGCGGACGCGCTCAGCCTCGACTGGCTCACGCCGTCGGAGGCGCTGCGCGAGGACATCGCGAGCGAACTCTCCCACGGTCAGGAGCACATCATCCGCGCAGCCCTGAGCTACCTCGGCTTTCCCATCTGAGACAGCGCGCACCGGGCCCGTGCCATGGCGTAACCCGGCGAGTTATGGACGCGCAGTGTCGATTCGCGCGCCCAGAATCGACACTGCGCGTCCACTGCTCGGCAATCCCACGCACCCGGCGAACGCACGGCAACCCGGCGACCGCCTCGGCGACTTTTCTACACGCTGTAGAAGTGCACTGGTAGACTGGAGGCGACGACGACGGATGTGGTTTTCGGGGCCGCCGTCATCGTCAGGGTTGGTCAGGCCCCGTCGAGAGGACTGCCATGAACGCTGACGCCCACCGGAACCCCGCTCGCCAGGCCGCTGCGAACCCGACCGATGACCGCGCCGCCGACCCGCGGCCCGCCGAGTCCGGACTCAGCCGCGACCTCGGCGTCCTCGTCGGCTTCGACGGATCCGAACTCGCGGCCCTGGCCCTGCGCTACGCCGCGATCGAAGCCCTCCACCGCGGCGTCCCCCTGACCGTCGTCACGGCGTTCACGATGCCGCTGATGATCTACCCGAACATGGCCTCCATACCCTCCGAACCCGAGGACGAGGCCGCACTGCGGGGAGCCGAGAAGCTCCTCGCCGAGGCGTCCGAACTCCTCGCCGATCATCCCGAACCCGTGACGTACGCGGCCGAATCCGGCGACGCCGCCGGCGTCCTCGTCAACCTCAGCTCCAACGCCGAGGTGGTCATCGTCGGCGCCCGAGGGCGCGGCGGGTTCCTCGGTCGCATGCTCGGATCGGTCTCCACGGCCCTGCCCCCGCACGCGCACTGCCCGACGATCGTCGTCCCCCAGCACTCAGCACAGCGCGGCGAGGCCCGCGGACCGGTCGTCGTCGCCGTCGACGGTTCGGAGGCCGCGCGGATCGCGATGTTCACCGCCGCCGAGGTGGCCGCCTCGAGGGAGGCCGGACTCGAGGTCGTCTCCGTCCTGCCCGCCGGCGAGGAGTGGCTCTACTGGTATCCCGAGCTCGAGCTCGGCGCCGACGTCGCCGACCGTCGGCAGAAGCAGCTCGAGACCGCGCTCTCGGCGGAGGCGGATGCGCTCGGCGAGCAGTTCCCGGGTCTGCCGATCTCCACCTCGGTGGTCGTCGGCGATGCGACCGCGATGCTCTCGGAGGCGACGAAGCGGGCGCAGCTGACGGTGATGGGCACGCGTGGTCGCGGAGCGGTCAAGAGCGCGCTGCTCGGCTCGGTCTCCCGCGGGGTCCTCCACCATGCCGAGGGTCCGGTGATGATCGTCCCGAGCTGACCACAGCCGCACGACACATGACGACCATCGCCGCCTGCCTGATCGCCTGACGCGGTCCCGACAGGCGGCGCGGCGGGTGCTGTACAGTAAGTCTCACGACAGGGGAGCGCCAGCAGGGGCGCTGAGAGTGCAGATCATGCTGCAGACCCTCGAACCTGATGCGGCTAGCACCGCCGAAGGAAGTCGAGACTCTTCTACCCCTCCTTGCGACACGAGGAGGCACAATGCCGAGAACCACCGCGCCCGGAACCGCCGCGAAGTCCGCACCCGCCTACACGCAGGCCCCGCCGACGAAGAAGTGGCGCGTCGTCGACTACGTCGTCACCGCGGTGCTCGGCATCGCGGTCGGCCTGATCTTCTGGGTGCTCGCCGCCAGCTGGAAGGTCATCGAACTCGGCTTCCAGGCCTTCCCGCCCTCGATCGGACTCATCGCCGGACTCTGGGTGCTCGCCGGACCTCTGGCCGGCGCCATCATCCGCAAGCCCGGTGCCGCGCTGCTCTGCGAGGTGCTCGCCGCGATCGTCGAGGGCGTCCTCGGCTCCCACTTCGGCTCGACCGTGCTCCTGTCGGGCTTCATCCAGGGCCTCGGTGCCGAACTCGTCTTCGCCGCCTTCGGCTACCGGAGGTTCACGCTGTGGGTGACGACGCTGTCCGGTCTCGTCGCAGCCGCCTTCATGGCCGTGAGCGAGAACATCCTCTACAACGCCGAATGGCAGCTGACCTACCAGCTCGCCTACGCCGTGTGCGCGATCGTCTCCGGCATCGTCATCTCCGGCATCGGTGCGTGGTACGCCTACCGTGCGATCGCGAAGACCGGGGCGCTGTCCTCGTTCGCCTCCGGCCGCATCCGCTGATGGGTCTGCCGATCCGCGCTCGCGGCTATTCGTGGCGGCACGCCGATCGGGACACGCTCGCCGTCGGCCCCCTCGACCTCGACATCGCCGCAGGTGAGAAGGTTCTCCTCCTCGGCCCGTCAGGGGCGGGGAAGTCGACGCTGCTCCACGCGATCGCGGGTGTCCTCCCCGTCGAATCGGGTGAGGCCGAAGGAGACCTCGTGATCGGCGACGCCCCACCGGACCCTCGCCGAGGTGTGACCGGGCTCGTCCTCCAGGACCCCGATTCGCAGGTGATCTTCTCCCGCGTCGGCGACGACGTCGCCTTCGGAATGGAGAACCTCGGGATGAGCGCCGAAGTCATCGACGAGCGCATCCCCGCCTCCCTGGCAGCGCTCGGCCTCGACCTGCCCCTCGACCACCCCACGGCCGCACTCTCCGGGGGCCAGAAGCAGCGCCTCGCACTCGCCGGCATCCACGCGATGGCACCCGAGGTCATCGTCCTCGACGAACCGACGGCGAACATCGACCCCGCCTCGGCGGCCTCGGTCCGGGACGCGGTGCTCACGGTCCAGGCGGCCACCTCGGCGACGATGATCGTCGTCGAGCACCGGGTGGGGCTGTGGTCGGACGACGTCGACACCGTCATCGTCCTCGGTCAGGACGGCGTCGTCGCGCACGGGTCGCCGTCCGCGGTCTTCGGTGATCCCGCCCTCGCCGAGGTGCTCCGGGCCACCGGGATCTGGGTGCCCGAGTCCGGCTCCCGCACTCCCCCGCGTCAGCCGGGAGCGTTGCGATCCGGCGAGCCGGGAGGGACGGTGCTCACCGCTGAGAGGCTGAGTGCGGCCCGGCCACGGGCGGGGGTGCCTGCGACCACCGACCTCTCGCTCGAGATCCGAGCCGGCGAGGCGGTCGGCATCGTCGGACCCAACGGCGCCGGCAAGTCGACGACGGCGCTCACCCTGGCCGGACTCATTCCCGAGTTCGCAGGCGAAGTGCGCGCCCACGGGACACTGGCCGAAGGCGCAAAGCACGACCGGCCCTTCCGCTGGCCGTCGGCCTTCCTCGCACCGAGGATCGGAATGGTCTTCCAGGAGCCCGAACACCAGTTCCTCAAGGCCAGCGTGGCAGGCGAGCTCGCCCTCGGCCCCAGGTTGGCCGGATGGAGTGAGAGCGAAGTCGAATCGCGGGTGACCAGCCTGCTCGAGACACTCGGGCTCACCGAGATCGCCGACGCCCACCCGCAGGGACTCTCCGGGGGCGAGATGCGACGGCTGTCAGTGGCGGCGATGATCGCGCCCAGGCCGCGGGTCCTCATCGTCGACGAGCCGACATTCGGTCAGGATGCGCTGACCTGGGCGGGACTCGTCGCGCTCTTCCTCGACGTCCTCGACCACGGCAGTGCGGTCGTCGCAGTCAGCCACGACCACGACTTCCTCGACGCGATCGGGGCGAGGCGTGTGAGCCTCGGAACGAGCGCGCAGCCGCTGCGAGGTGAGCGCGTTGAGTGAGGCTGCGCCGGCCCGAGAGAGGGTCGCGATCGAGGATCCCGGTCAGCTCATTCCCGTCGTCCGGTCGACTGCGCTGGTCCGCTGCAATCCACTGACGAAGATCGCCGTCGCCCTCATCCTCATGGTCGGGGCGCTGCTGAGCATCGACATCGTCTCGGCCGGGGTCATCCTCGGCTTCTCGCTGCTCGCTCTGCCGCTGAGCGGGCTCGACCTGTGGGCGGCATTCAAGCGCCTGTGGTTCCTGCCGCTCGGGGCGCTGCTCGCGGCATGGGGCACGGCGATCCTCGCGGAGAAGACCGGGGCGGTCGTCGTCGATCTCGGTCCGATCCTCATGACGACCGGGTCCCTCGAATCCGCGGCGGCGATCTTCGTCCGTGCCCTCGCGCTTGCCGTCCCGCTTGTCGTCCTCGCCTCGACGATCGATCCGAGGGATCTCTCGGATGCGCTCGTCCAACATCTGCGACTGCCGGAGACCGTCGTCGTCTCGGTGCTCGCGGCCTCGCGTCTGCTCGGCCTCCTCGTCACCGAATGGCAGACCCTGGCGATGGCGCGTCGCGCCAGGGGGCTGGCCGGAGGTTCCGTGCTGCGGCGCACCGGCAGCCTCTTCGCCGGGATCTTCGTCCTCCTCGTCCAGTCGATCAGGCGGGGGACGAGGCTGGCGATGGCGATGGAGGGTCGCGCCTTCGGGCGACGGGGACGCACGTGGCGGCGACGCTCACGATTCGGGATCGCCGACGCGGTCGTCGTGCTCACCGCGATGGCCGTCACCGTGGCGGCGATCGCCTCGGCGCACCTGCTGGGGACATGGAACCCGATCATCCCCGGCTGAGGCGGGCTCACACCTGACCGATGAGGTCCTTGAGGTGGGAGCGCCAGTCCTCGAGCGCCTCGGCGCTGGGCAGCTTCGAGGCGGTGAGGGCGAGGAGGGTGCGGTCGTCGTCCTTGGGTTCGGCGGCGGCTTCGACCTTTGTGCCGTCGACGAGGTTCGCTCGCCAGTAGGAGCGCTTGGGTGTGGTCGAGACCCGCGGATCACCGTCGAGCGCGACTCCGCCGAGTTCGCCGTCGACGAGGGCGGCGACGCGGTCGATGACGTCGCCGCGCTCGCCGGTCACCGTCCGGGAGACGGCGACGTCGAAGGTGCCGTCGGCGCGCTGGCCGGGGACGCGGCGCCCGATCTCCTGCTCATAGGCGACGACGGCCCCTTGCACCCACCATCCGTGGTTGTCGACGACGCCGTCGAACTGCGGGTAGAGAGCGTCGGCGAGTTCCTTGTGGCTCGCGTCCTTCCCGCCGGCCTTCTCGAGGCGCTGCCGGGTCGTGGACCAGGGCTCGCCGAGGGCCCGTTCGATGGACTCGATGTTCTGCGCTTTCGTCGCCATGGTCTGAGTCTATGACGCGTGCGCGGTCGCGGCATCGCTGCGGCTCTGCCTGCTCGACGTAGACTGCCGCCATGGCGGGCGAGGCTGAGTACACCGACGACGAGAAGTGGCTGGTCGTTCGCGGTCGGCGATGGCGGCGGACCGATCCCGCCCTGCCCGATCGTGTCGTCGAGGACCTCAAGAGCCACCTCGGTCGGGCGCGCAACGCGGTGAAGTCGGCGAGGAAGGCCGAGGATTCAGCGGCACTGCGGCGAGCCCGGGATCGCGTCGACCTCGCGAAGAGAGGGCTGGGCGAGCGCGGGGAGAAATGGTGGGAGCTCCCCGTCGATGAACGGCTGACCCGAGCCGAGGAGGCTCTGAGCGAGCTCAGTCGATGACGACGAGCTCAGTCGATGACGAGTTCGCCCATCTCGTCCCAGCCCTCGCCGTCGATCTTGCGGGAGATGATCTTCGGTGTCGAGGCGAGCAGCGGACGCATGGATTCGAGGCCGGCGGCGAAGTGGTCGCTGTTGACGTGCGGCTCGGCGCCCTCGTCGGTGAATGCCTCGACGAGCACGAACTCGTTGGGCTTGTCCAGGCTGCGCGACCATTCGAACCAGAGGTTGCCCGGTTCGGAGCGGGTGCCTTCGGTGAAGTCCTTGACGACGGCGGGGAAGGATTCCGCGTTCTCAGGCTTGACGTCGAATTTCGCGACGATGAAGATCATTGTGCTTCCTTGTCTCTCGGCAGCTGGTTCTCCGGTCATGTCATCAGGTACCGGTTGCGGGCAACCGGCCCTGTCACCACCCAATCATGAACCGCGCACTTTGACGAGTTCGCCGGCTCGGTTCCCTTCCCTGCGAGGAGGATCCGGTGCGATTCGCAGCCCGATTTCGGATCGGATGCTCCTCGCTGAGGCCCGCGGCCTTCCGCCTGCCGATCAGACCCGTTCGGCGATGAGGACGAGGAAGCCGCTGTCGGGCTCGAACGGGTGGATCTCCCACGTCGAGAGCTTGAGGCTGACGATCATTCCGCTCGCCTCGACATCGTCGATGAAGTCGTCGAAGTCATACCCGCGTCCGGCCCCGAAGCCGGCGACGAAGCGGCCGCCGTGCTTGAGGGTCGACCGGATGTTGGCAAGCGTCTGTCGCCGGGAGGCCGGATCGAGGAAGGCGAGCACGTTGCCGGCGCAGACGGTGACGTCGATGTCAGTGATGCCCGCCGCCGCGAAGTCGAAATCGGCGATGTCGCCGGTGTGCCATTCGCCGGAGGGGAAGTCCTCCTCGGCGACGGAGATGAGGAATTCGTCGAGGTCGACCCCGTAGACCGTGTGACCGGCACCGATGAGCAGTCCGCCGACTCGGCCGGTGCCGCAGCCGGCATCGAGGATCCGTCCCCCGCGCGGTGCCATGGCGTCGACGAATCGCGCCTCTCCCCCGATGTCGTGCCCGGCGTCGACGAGCTTGCGCCAGCGCTGGGCGTAGTTCGCGGAATGGTCGGGGTTGTTCGCGCGGATCCGGTTCCACTGGTGGTCGAAGCTCATGGCCTCAGTGTATTCCCCGGGCGCCTCCCAGCAGCGCCGGAACCGCTCATGCGAGGACCTCGGCGACCACCTCGGCGACGGAGGCGACGGGGGCGGGAGGTTCGGGCGACGTGAGGACGATGATGTTCCGTCCTCCGGCGCCGTCCACGGGATGGAGGTCGATGTCGTGCCCGACGAGGGCCATCATGATCGGCGTCGCCAGGGTGAGTCCGAGCCCGGTGCCGGCGAGGGCGAGCGCGACTGCGGTGTCGGTGACGATGTGCGTCTCCTTCGCGTTGATCCCCATCGCCGAGGTGGCCAACCGCATCGCCCGCCCGAAGAGGTCCGTGGCCGGAGGCAGGATCCAGTCGGCCTCGGCCAGGTCATCGGGTCCGGGCAGCGGCGCACCTCGCGGGGTGACGACCCCGAAGGGTTCGGTCGCCACCGTCGTCCACCTCAGTCCGCGCATCGGCGGCAGCGGCACGGCCGGGTAGTCGATGCCGATGCCGAGGTCGATCGCGCCTTCGATGACGGCCGCCGACATCGTCTCGACGTTGACCTCGCGGGCGCGGACTTCGATGTTCGGATGCCGGCGAGCGAGGATGGCGACGATCGCCGGCAGCGCGACGACCGACGTCGACCCGAAGACGCCGAGGGTGACGATCGCCTCCGAGCCGAAGTCACGGCCGAGCATCGCCGTCTCCGCCTGCTGGTGGGCGGCGAGGATGTGGCGGGCGCGCGGCAGCAGGGTGCGACCGGCCTCGGTGAGGGTGAGACCCCGACCGCGACGGAGGACGAGGTCGGCACCGACGGTGCGCCGCAGTGCGCTCATGTGCTGGGAGACCGCGCCGACACTGTAGCCGAGCTGGTCGGCGGCTCGCGTCATCGACCCGAGCTCGGCGACGGTGACGAAGGTCTGCAGCTGCCCGAGCGTCCATGCCATGGGCTCACCCTATGTGTTTTAAGGAATCGTGAAAAGCGTGTTCACGAACTCTGCCTTGTCCTTAACTGTGAGGGACAGCACAATGGTGTGCAAGCCGACGAAGGCGTCGGCCGTACACAGAGCGAGGTGGAACGTGCAGGCTGATGTTGTCGTCATCGGCGGCGGGGTGATGGGCGCCTCGATCGCTGCGAACCTGGCCGAACGCGGCGCCGGGACCATCGTCCTCGTCGAACGCGACGTCCCGGGATGCGGGTCGACGTCGAAAGCGGCAGGCGGAGTACGCTGCCAGTTCTCCGACGAGGTCAACATCGCCCTGTCCGTGCGCAGCCTCGAGATCCTCCGCACCTTCGAGGCGGACTACGGCGTCGACATCGACCTCGTGTCCAACGGCTACCTCTTCCTCCTCGACTCTCCTGAGTCGGTCGCGGCGTTCGAGGCCAACGTCGCCCTCCAGCAGCGCATGGGCCTCGACTCCCGGATGCTCACCGTCGCCGAGGTCGCCGAGCTCGCTCCCTTCGTCGACACCACGGGTCTCCTCGCTGGGGCATTCAACCGCGGCGATGGGCACTGCACGCCGGAGGCCGTCGTCGCCGGCTACATCTCGGCCGCCCGGGCGCGCGGAGTCACGGTGCGCAAGTCATGCGAGGTCACGGGTTTCGCCACGAGGGGCGCCGAAGGGAAGCGGACGATCACCGCGGTGGAGACCTCGCTGGGTCCCATCACCTGTTCGCAGGTCGTGTGCGCGGCCGGGGCATGGTCGGGCCTCATCGGGGAGATGGCCGGCGTCGACCTTCCCGTGACCCCGCTGCGCCGCGAGATCATGGTGTCCGAACCGGTCGACTTCGACACATCGACGATGCCGTTCACCATCGACTTCGCCACGAGCTACTACGTCCACCCCGAAGGTCCCGGCCTCCTCTTCGGCTGCCCCGATATCGAGGACCGGTGGGGCTTCGACGAACGCCGCGACCCCGAGTGGCTGTTCCGACTCTCCGAACTCATCGAGCAGCGGACCCCGGACCTCGCCGACGTCGAAGTCAAACGCGGGTGGGCGGGTCTCTACGAGATGACCCCCGACCACAACGCACTCATCGGCCAGGCGCCCGAGCTCGACGGATTCACCTACGCGTGCGGGTTCTCCGGACACGGGTTCCTCATGGGTCCCGCGGTCGGTGAGGTCGTCGCCGACATGATGACCGGACGCACACCGTTCGTCGACGTCTCACCCCTGAGCAAGGACCGTTTCGCCGCCACCGGCCTGCGCAAGGAGCTCAACATCGTATGACTGCTGACCATGCCCCTCCCTCCTGGTCGGCCCGCACCGACCCGATCGATGCCCGCACCCTAACCGACGCCACTGACACAACCCACCGGAGCAGATCTCCGCTGACGAAAGGACCACGATGACCACCGCACCCACGGCCACGACCGCCCTGCCCTCCGATGACACGATCACCGGTCTCCTCGATGAGGGCTTAAGGGCCTGCGGTGTCGACGCCGCGGTCCTGTCACCCGATGCCGGCGCCGGGGCGAGGCTCACGGCCCGCTCCCCCATCACCGGCCAGGTCCTCGGGACCCTCGTCGCGGACACCCCGGAGACCGCCTCGGCGAAGATCGGACAGGCTCTCACGGCCTTCGAGACTTGGCGCGACGTCCCGGCACCGGTGCGCGGTCAGCTGGTGGCCCGGTGGGGTGAGCTGCTTGCCGAGCACAAGGAGGAGCTTGCCAAGATCGTCACCGTCGAGGCCGGCAAGACCCCATCCGAGGCCGCCGGCGAAGTGCAGGAGATGATCGACATCTGCGAGTTCGCCCTCGGTCAGTCCCGCCAGCTGTGGGGCAAGACGATGCCGAGCGAGCGCCCCGGCCACAGGCTCATGGAGACGTGGCATCCTCTCGGCGTCGTCGGGGTCATCTCCGCCTTCAACTTCCCCGTCGCCGTGTATTCGTGGAACACCGCACTCGCGCTCGTGGCCGGGGATGCCGTCGTGTGGAAGCCCTCGGAGAACGCCGTCCTCGCCGCCCTCGGTGCCCAATCCCTGCTCGCCCGAGCCGCCGCCGAGGTGGGGGCACCGGAAGGGCTCGTGCCCGTGCTCATCGGGGGCCGGGACATCGGTGATGCGATGGTCCGCGACGACCGCGTCGCCCTCGTCTCGGCGACGGGGTCGGTGCGGATGGGACGCGAGGTCGGGCCCGTCGTCGCCGAGCGCTTCGGGCGGGTGCTGCTCGAACTCGGCGGCAACAATGCCGCGATCGTCGCCCCGAGCGCCGACATCGACCTCGCCCTCCGTGGTGTCGTCTTCGCCGCCGCCGGGACGGCTGGTCAGCGGTGCACGACTCTGCGAAGGCTCATCGTCCATGAATCGATCGCCGAGGCCTTCGTCGAGAAGATCGTCGCTGCCTACCGGACGTTGAGCATCGGCTCCCCCACCGAGGACGGCGTCCTCGTCGGCCCGCTCATCAACGAAGCAGCGTACGAGGCGATGCAGAAGACGCTGCGCCAGGCGGAGGACGAAGGCGGGGAGATCCTCGTCGGCGGCGGCCGGGTGCTCGCCGACGAGCGACCCGACGCCCACTACGTCGAACCCGCCGTCGTGCAGATGCCCGCACAGACCCCGGTGATGGAGTCAGAGACGTTCGCCCCGATCCTCTACGTCGTCACGTACACCGACCTCGACGAGGCGATCACGCTCCACAACGGTGTGCCGCAGGGTCTGTCCTCGGCGATCTTCACCTCAGACCTCGCCGAGGCGGAGACCTTCCTCTCCCGGTCCGACTGCGGTATCGCCAACGTCAACATCGGCACCTCGGGTGCTGAGATCGGCGGCGCCTTCGGCGGGGAGAAGGAGACCGGCGGAGGACGGGAGTCCGGGTCGGATTCGTGGAAGGCCTACATGCGCCAGGCCACGAACACGATCAACTACTCCGGTGAGCTGCCTCTGGCGCAGGGCGTCGAGTTCCTCTGAGCCAGCGTTGGCGCCCGTGGCCTCAGCCGCGGAGCGCGTCGGAGAGTTCGTCGGCGCGCTTCGGTGAGTAGCCGCCGCTGGGCTGCTCACCGCGGAGGATCTCACCGTGCCCGGCCTCCGGTTCGCCGAGGACGCGGTCGGGGTCGACGAGCCTGACGTCGAAACCGCGCTGGTCGAGCTGCCGCATTCCCTCAAGGACGATTCTGCGGGCGATGTCGTTGACCCGGTGCACACGCGTGACGTCGACGACCAGCGGCCCGCGCCCGGTGCTTTCAGCGAGGAAGGAGCGGAGCACTCGTTCGGATTCGACGAAGCGCAGATCGCCGAAGATCTCGTGGACGGGGATGTCGTCGACGATGCTGCGGCGGACGACGGAGGAGGCCACCTCGGCGACGTCCATGAGATGCAGGCCCATGTCGTGGTTGAAGCGTTCGAAGATCCGGACTCCGCGGGTGCTGTTGCCGTGCTCATCGAGCCGCGGGGAGAAGACCGCGATGCCGAGTTGACCGGGGAGGACGCCGATGAGACCGCCGGCAACGCCGCTCTTGGCAGGGATGCCGACGCCGGTGAGCCAGTCACCGGCGGAGTCGTACATTCCGCACGTCGTCATGACGCTGAGCACCTGACGGTTGACCTCGGGATCGATGACCTGTTCCCCTTCGGGGGTGCGGCCTCCTGCGCCGAGGACAGCGGCCATGCGTGCAAGGTCGCCCACCGTCACCGAGGCGGAGCACTGGCGAGTGTACCCACGCACGACCTCGGTGGGGTCGCCTTCCAGGACACCGACCGAGTTGAGCATGTAGGCGATCGCGAGGTTGCGGTCGGCATTGGCCGACTCGGACTCGAACACGTCCTCGTCGACAGTGATCTCCCGACCGGCGAGTCGCGACATGAAGTCGAGGACTCGGTCCACGCGCTCTTCGGCACTGTCTCCGGCGATGAGCGCGTGGGAGGCGATGGCTCCGGCGTTGATCATCGGGTTGCGCGGGCGGCCTGAGACAGGGTCGAGGGAGATCTCGTTGAAGGCATCGCCGGAGGGCTCGACATCGATGTGGGCGAGCACATCATCGAGGCCGTTGTCCCCAATGGCCAGGGCGTACGCGAACGGCTTCGAGATCGACTGGATCGAGAAGCGGTCCTCGTCGTCGCCCGCCGAATAGAGTTCGCCGTCGGGGGTCGCAAAAGCGATCGCGAGCCGATCAGGATCAGCGTGCTTGAGTTCGGGAATGTAATCGGCGACAGCTCCGCCGTCCTCGTGGCAGGATTCGAGCAGCAGTCCCATGTACTGCTCCATCGGGGTGGTCGTGGATCCCACTTCTCTAACCCACCGCCACGAATTCGAGCTGGACGTTGTCGGGGTCCCTGAAGACGACAGTCGAATAGGAGAACGGTTCGGTGAGGTCGCGGATACCGGTGTGCGCAATTCCCAGCTCATCGAGCCACTCGACCCAGTTCTCCAGGGTCGCACGGTCCTCGACCTGCAGCGAAACATGATCGAGACCGGTGCGCGACTCTTCGAAAGTCTCACCCTCATTCGCAGTGTTGGTGTGGAGTCCGATGATCATGCCCGATGCGGGGTCGGCGAGGAGGACGCCGTAGCCGGTCGATTCGCGGTCGTAATGGGGAAACGTTCCCGGCTGGCGCTCCCAACCGAGTACGCGCTGATACCATTCAAGACTTCTGTCGAGGTCAGTGACAGTCAACGAGAGGTGATGGAGGCCGGTGACGGGTGGGGTGCTCTGATCGTCCATAGCGGGTGCCTTCTTTCAGGATTCGTGGGGGTCTGCAGCGGACCGGCGTTCGGAGAGGTATTCGACTGCGAGCCGACCAAGGGCATTTGCCGCCTGAGGGCTGTCTCCGGAGACGAAGTTGCGATCGCGGTGTACGAGACCGGAGACGTCATGGTTGATCACCGTAATGCCCTGTGCTTGCAGTGCTTCGCCGACGTACCAGGTCATCTCTCCCGGCAGATAGCCACTGGTGATGCTCGGTTCGGAATCGACTTCGTCGGGATAGGCTGCGGTCTCAAACCCCGCGAAGGGATTCTCCTGTCCGCCGAGACCCCCTGCCGCCAGAGCCGCGGGTCCATGACAGATAGCAATAAGGGTGCGGTCGCGATCCTGGATCCAGCGCAGTACGCGAGCGACTTCCGGGCTCTGCGGCAGACCGATCATCGCACCGTGTCCACCGGGGAAGTAGATCGCTGTGTACTCGTCGAGGTCACGATCGCTGATCTCGGAGAGCGTCAGCGGGTTCGCGAACTTGGACTCGAAGCGTTCGTAGATGCCCTCGACTGCTTCATCCTCGGACGGAAAGGCCCAGTGCTCGAATTTGACCATGCGGCCGGAGAGCGTAGCGACGTCGATGTCGTATCCCGCTGCCTCGAGATGGAGGAGCGGCACGAGTGTCTCGATCGGATGGTTGCCGGTCGAGAACCACATGTCTCCCTTGATCGGCAGGTACCGCTCGTCAGTGCCCACCATGAGGATCCGTCCGACCGATGGATTGTCCGGAGGTGAACTCGGACCATCGTAGTCAGTGACTTGCGGAGCATGGGCCAAGGATGTCGTCGAAGGAAAGTACGCTCGGCGTTCGGCGGGGTCCGGATTGTCTAGTGACGCCATCTCAAAGCTCCAATGCGTAAGGTCCGTTGCCCATCCACCTTAGGCACACCCGCATCCGGATGAAAAGGGCTCTTGCCGAATATCTGCACCGCTTCAAGGTGCGAACCGAATGGACGATGACAGGGGATCCTCGCGCAAATGTCTGGGCCCACCGGAGACCATGCCGATGGTTTCCGAGAATCCTTTCATCACCGGAACCCGACGCCAGGACGTCGCATGATCTGCGGTTGTCGTCTGGCTGGTCCTGACAGGCTGCACCGCGATCAGCATCCTCAGCTTGCGAACCGCTCTTCGCCCCCGGCGGGTTCGGACACGTGGTCGCTGACTTGCCTCAGCTGCTCATCGAGGCTGAGTCCTCGCCACGTCTCCGGCGGGAGTGGAAGCGCTTCCAATGGTCATAGAGAGTTGCGGCCAGGCCGCCCAGGGAAACGAGCGGGAAGACGATGAGCCACAGCGGCCACCACTGCTCTCCGTTGCGCAGCGCTTCCTCTCCGTTGAGCAGCGAGAGCGCCAACGACGTTCCGAGGGAGAAGGCGACGATGAGATTCCTCATGGTCGCGAACTTATCGGTGTCCACGTCTCGACTCAACCACCTTCGTTGACGCGATGATGCCACCGGCAACCCGCCGCGCCCGCATCTGCCCCGGAGAACTAGAATTGCCGGTGAGCACAGACGACAAGGAGCACACCCGTGATTGAGCTGAAGACACCCGCCGAGATCGACAAGATGGCGGTGACCGGTCGCTTCGTGGCGAAGACGCTGACCGAACTGTCTGAGACAGCCGAACCGGGCATGAATCTCATGCACCTGGAGAAGCGGGCGCGCAGACTCATCGAGGAGGCCGGCGCGAAGTCCTGCTATTGGGACTATGCCCCCTCGTTCGGCTCAGGCCCGTTCCGCAACGTCATCTGCCTCTCCGTCAACGACGGCGTCCTCCACGGCAAGCCGCACGACTACGTCATGCAGAACGGTGACCTCCTCACCCTCGACTTCGCCGTCTCCATCGACGGCTGGGTCGCCGACGCGGCCCGCTCGGTCGTCGTCGGCGAGGGCAGCGACGAGGACCAGCGCCTCATCGACTCGACCTGGGCCGGGCTGGAAGCCGGCATCGGCGCCGCCCAGCCGGGGGGCCGCCTCGGCGACATCTCGCAGGCGATCGGGGACGTCGCCGACGAACAGCGGATCCCGGTCAACCTCGACTTCGGCGGGCACGGGCTCGGGCACACAATGCACGAGGACCCCCACGTCGCCAACCGCGGCAAGGGCGGCCGGGGCATGGTGCTCAAGCCGGGCCTGACGCTGGCGATCGAACCGTGGTGGTCGTTCACCTCGAAGAAGCTCAAGGTCGACGAGGACGGCTGGACGCTGCGACTGGCCGACGGCTCGAACGGCGCGCATTCGGAGAACACCATCGCCATCACCGAGGACGGCCCGAGAGTGCTCACGACGCTCGACTGAGCGTCCGTGTCTGTGCCGCATGCCAGACTGATCCCATGTCCTACACCTGCACCGAATGCGGCTACTCGACCGTCAAATGGCTCGGCCGCTGCCCCGAATGCCAAGCCTGGGGAACGCTCGAGGAGAAGGGCCAGACCGCCTCGACGGTGAAGACGAAGGTGAAGAAGTCGAGCGGCGCGAAGTCGATCACGAAGGTCGACTCGACGCTCGCGGTGGCACGCAGGACCTACGTCGATGAGTTCGACCGCGTGCTCGGCGGCGGGATCGTCCCCGGCGGGGTCATCCTGCTCTCCGGTGAGCCGGGGGTCGGCAAGTCGACGCTGCTGCTCGACGTCGCAGCCCGGGCCGCGAAGTTCGAATCGACCGTCCTCTACGTCACCGGCGAGGAGTCGGCCGGACAGGTGCGCCTGCGGGCGAACCGGATCAACGCCCTCGAGGAGAACCTCCTGCTCGCCGCGGAGACGGACCTGGGAACCGTGCTCGGCATGATCGAAGCCGAAGACCCCGACCTGCTCATCGTCGACTCGATCCAGACCCTGGCCTCCTCCGAGGTCGACGGCGTTCCCGGCGGTGTCACGCAGGTGCGCGAAGTCGCCGCCGCCCTCATCCGCGAAGCCAAGGCCAGGTCGCTCTCCACGGTGCTCGTCGGACACATCACGAAGGACGGCACGATCGCCGGACCCCGTCTGCTCGAGCACTTGGTCGATGTCGTCTGCACGTTCGAAGGCGAGAAGCACTCCCGACTGCGCATGCTACGGGCGGTGAAGAACCGCTTCGGGCCCACCGACGAAGTCGGGTGCTTCGACATGGAGGAGAACGGGATCAGGAGCCTCGAGGACCCCTCCGGCCTCTTCCTCTCCCGCAGCACCGGCTCGAATCCCGCCGGAACGTGCCTGACCGTCACCCAGGAGGGCAAGCGTCCACTCCTCGTCGAGGTCCAATCCCTCGTCACCGAATCAGCCGCCGGGCAGGCGCGTCGATCCGTCTCCGGTGTCGACTCCTCCCGGGTGGCGATGATGCTCGCCGTGCTCAGCCAGAACATCTCGACGACGAGCTTCGCGAAGTCCGACGTCTTCACCGCCACGGTCGGCGGCGCCAGACTCACCGAACCCGCCAGTGACCTGGCGATCTGCCTGTCCCTGGCATCGGCGGCGAAGGACAGCGCCCTGTATGCGAAGTTCGTCGCGATCGGCGAGATCAGCCTCTCCGGTGAGATCCGCAACGTGCCCAACATCGGCCAGCGGCTCAGCGAGGCGGCGAGACTGGGCATGAACCGCGCAATCGTCGCCCGCGGCGCCCTGCGCGGGGTCACCGTCCCCGACGGCATGGTCGTCAAGGAGTGCGAGCATATCGCCGAGGCGGTCGCTACCGTCGTCAAGAACAAATCCGAGGACCCCGCAGACAGCAAGTGAGCTTGCCGTCGGCCCGGAGAAAGTCCGGGACAACGGAGTGAAAACAGGGCATGCTTGGAAGATGACGACCACAGTGTTTCCCACGCTGAGGACCACCGACATGGAGGCCACGACCACCCTGCTCGTCACCCTCGGCTTCACCGAGCGACTCACGGTTCGCGACGACGAGGACCCGAGTCTCATCCTCCACGCCGAATACGCACTCGGCGACACCGGAGGCATCATGGTCGGTTCGGTGCGCCACGACGGTTCGGCCCTCGACAGCGTCGGCGGAGCCTCCATCTACGTCGTGGTCGCGACCGAGAGGGAGGTCGACAGGCTCTACCGGGAGATCATGGAACTCGGCCATGCGATCGTCAGACCGGTGGCCACACAACCGCACGGCGGCAGGGAGTTCGACTTCCGTGACCACGACGGCAATTCGTGGGGCGTGGGGTCCTACCGCGGGGCTTGAGGCCCGTCCTGGACTAGAATCCTCAGACCCGTCCGGAAGCAGAACCCTCAGGCCCGTCAGGGCGAAGAATCCTCCGAGCCCGCAGTCTCCTTCGGAGAGGCGTCCTCGGACTTCTTCTTCTCCTCGTCCTTCGCCTTCTTCTCCTCGGCTTCCTTCTTCTCCTTGGCCTTGGTCGCCTCATCCTTCTCGAGCTCGAACTGCGCAGGAGCGCTCTCCTTGTCGCCGAGCTTGACGACGAGGGCGTACTTCCCCGGGGCGAAGCCCTTGTCCGTCTTGTTGCAGTTCTTGTCGACGCGGACCCGATTCCATTCGAACTGCGCAGTCTTCTGCGACTGCGGCGCGAACTCCGTCGGCGCCTCGGCGTTCTCGTCATCGTCGGCGGCGCAGTACTTCGACGACCAGACGACGTCGGAATCCTGCATGACGACGAATTCCTGCTGCTTCGTCCCCACCTCGATGAGGCAGGTGGCCGTGTGGTTGTTCGCCACCGTCATCTCGAACTTCGGCTTCGCGTTCTCGTCGTAGCTCTTCTTGTCGACCTTCGCGCTCACAGCGACGGCCTTCTCCGGGCACGCACCGCTGGCCGCCTTCTCGTCCGGCACGGGAGCCTGTGGGGTGGGTGAAACGGTGGTCGGGGCCGGCTCGGCCGTCTGCTCTCCCCCGCCGCCGGTCAGAACCTTCGTGATCCCGACGATGCCCAGGACGAGGAGACCGATGACGACGAGGCTGAGCACACCGAGCGTGATCCGACGTCGACGGTAGACGTGCGCAGGCAGCTTCCCGCTAGACTGGCGGGGCTGCTGCGGCTGCGAACCACGATCGGAAGGAGTCATCGCAATGAGCCTAGGCAATTGCGAATGAGCATCCAAATGACACACCGCACCACGTCCCAAACTGGGATCACCCCCACAGATGCGGCCTTCCCGGACGTTCCCGAGGCCGATATCGCCGAGGTTCAGGCGACGATCATCGACTGGTTCGCCACCGCCGAAAGACCCCTTCCCTGGCGGGATCCTGAGACTACCGCCTGGGCGGTCCTCGTCAGCGAGATCATGTCCCAGCAGACTCCTGTCGCCCGCGTCGAACCCCGGTGGCGGGCGTGGATGGCGAAGTGGCCGACCCCGGCTGATCTCGCTGCCGCCCCCACCGCCGAGGTGCTCCACAGTTGGGATCGTCTCGGCTACCCTCGCAGGGCGCTGAGGCTGCAGGAGGCCGCCCGAGTCATCGCCGAGGAGCGGGACAACCGAGTCCCTGAGACCGCCGCCGAGCTCGAGGCCCTGCCCGGCATCGGGTCCTACACCGCGGCCGCGGTCGCCTCCTTCGCCCACGGCCAGCGCACGACCGTCCTTGATACCAATGTGCGCAGGGTCCTCATCCGGGTCTTCGCCGGCCGGGACCGGCCCAGCACCTCACCGAGCAGGCGGGAGACTCAATGGGCCGAACAGTTCGTGCCTGCCGTCGATCATGTGCGGTGGAACGCCGGGGTGATGGAGTTCGGGGCCCTCGTGTGCACCGCCCGCAGTCCGAAGTGCGATGACTGCCCCCTCGCCGAGGTGTGCGCCTGGAATCGCTCGGGACGTCCCACCTCGGCGACGAAGCCGAAGACCCAAAAGTGGGCCGGGACGGACCGACAGCTGCGCGGGGCGATCATGGACGTCCTCAAGGCCCGGCACGAAGACACCCTCGACGAGGCGGCGGACGATCGACACGACGGCGTTCCCTTCGACCTCCTCACCGCCCCCACGGCGGCCCTCGATGAGGACATGGTCGAATCCCTCGGAACGGCCACCTCGGCGAAGCTGAGGAGGATGCGCGACCTCAGCGCCGACGCAGAGCGGATCGCGCGGCTGGCAGCCGATCTCGTCTCGGACGGTCTGGCCACACGACACGGGGATCGTCTCAGCCTGCCGCGGTGACGGATCGGCCGCCGGCCACGGTGCGGACACGGGACACGGACATCGGAGTCCTCGACTCCTTCGGACCCTCACAATTCCCTCAACGCACCTTGCCTCGTGCGCGGATCCTGTTGTTAGATGAGACCATGGACGCGCGCTTCATCACCGTCGACGACATTTCGTTCCACTGCCTGGTCAGCGAGCCTGCTGACGACAGCGCTGAAGCAGTGATTCTGCTCCACGGCTGGCCGCAGACGGCAGGCTGCTGGCGCGATGTCGTTTCCAGACTGCACGGACCGGACGCGGATGCCCGGTACCGTGTCGTCGCACCCGACCTGCGCGGCTATGGGCTCAGCGACAAACCGGCGGACGGTTACGACAAGCGGAGCATGGCCTGGGACATCCTCGGCATCATGGACTCCCTCGGCATCGACCGCGCCCATTTCGTCGGCCATGACCGCGGCGGTCGAGTCGCCCATCGACTCGCCCTCGACTCGCCCGAGCGGGTCGCCACGCTCACCGTCCTCGACATCGCCCCCACCCATGCGATGTTCACCAACGGGCGGATGCGGACGGCCGAAGGCTACTTCCACTGGCTCCTCCACATGCAGAAGGACCTGCCGGAAGCGCTCACCGCAGGCAGGACCGCTGAGTACCTGCGCTACTTCTTCGAACGCTGGACGGTCCGCCGAGACCGGCTCGATCCGCACATCGACGACTACGTCCGCGCCTTCGAGCAGCCCGGGGCCATGCGGGCGGCCTTCGATGACTACCGCGCCACCCACGAGGATGTCGCCGTCGACGAAGAGGACTTCCGCGCGCAGCGGAAGCTGACGATGCCGGTGCTCGCGCTGTGGGGTGCCGGCGGTCTGGCCGCGAACACGGACATCGCCACCGTGTGGGAGTCCTACACGGAGAACGTCGACGGACGCGCCATCCCCGACTGCGGCCACTTCATCCCCGAGGAGGCGCCGGAGACCCTGGTCTCCGAACTCCGGGAGTTCTGGTCGCAGTCCCGCTGAGCCGCGACCCGGGATCGGCAGCTGCCTAGAGGTACTTGATCATCCGGGTGTTGCCCAGTGTGTTCGGCTTGACCCTGGCGAGGTCGAGGAACTCGGCGACGCCCTCGTCGGCGGAATGGAGGAGTTCGACGTAGACCTCGGGCGAGACGGGGATGCCCTTGATCGGCTCGAACCCGAGGGACCCGAAGAACCCGGTCTCGAAGGTGAGACAGAAGACTCGGTTGACGCCGATCTCGACGGCGTCGGCGAGCAGCTGGCGGATGAGCGCCTTGCCGACTCCCCTCCCCCGGTAGTCCGGGGAGGTCGCTACGGTGCGCGCCTCGGCGAGGTCGGCCCAGATGATGTGCAGTGCCGCGCAGCCGGCGAGGATCTCCGAACCGTCAGGCTGCTCGTCGACGACGAGCCAGAACTCCTGGAGGGACTCGAAGTAGGTCACGGTGTCCTTCGCCAGCAGAATCCGCTGTTCGGCCAGAGGCTCGACGAGCGCTTCGATGCCCTTGACGTCTGATGTCCTCGCCCGGCGCAGGCGCAGCCCGCTCGGCAGCCCATGCGGCTGGTGGTGGTCTGCGGCGACGAGTCCGTGGTCGAAGGCGGCTGAGCTCATGCCCTCATTCAACACCATCGTCGGCGCAGGACTCATCGTTGTCCGCACCCGAGGCGGGGGCGGGCTGAGCTCCTCCGCAGACAGCGAAGCGGCCTCGGGGCGAAGAACCGTGGTTCTTCGCCCCGAGGCCGCTTGCGGTGGGCGTCGGTTCGGTCAGCCGATCAGATCAGCCGACCGCTTCGCTCAGGACGCTGAGGATCCGGACGAACCGGCACCGGCGAGCTCCTCACCGGAGGTCGAATCATCGCCTCCCGACGTCGGGAACGTCTCCGTCTCGACGCCGTCGAAGGTGAACTTCGCATCCTTGCCTTCGCCCTCGATGTCGACCTTGATCGTCTGACCGCGGCCGATCTCCTTGAACAGGATCTTCTCCGAGAGCTGGTCCTCGATCTCGAGCTGGATCGTCCGACGCAGCGGACGGGCACCGAGCACCGGATCGTAGCCGCGATCGGCGAGGAGGTTCTTCGCCGCATCGGTGAGCTCGACCTTCATGCCCTGATCGGCCAGACGCGTGTCGAGACGCTCGAGGAAGAGGTCGACGATCTCGATGATCTCCTCCTTGTTCAGCTGCGGGAACACGATCGTGTCGTCGACGCGGTTGAGGAACTCGGGACGGAAGTGCTGCTTGAGCTCTTCGTTGACCCGCTGCTTCATCCGGTCGTAGTTGGTCTTGGTGTCACCCTCGACCTGGAATCCCATCTGCAGGCCGCTGGAGACGTCGCGCGTACCCAGGTTGGTCGTCATGATGATGATCGTGTTCTTGAAGTCGACCTCACGACCCTGCGAGTCGGTGAGTCGGCCGTCTTCGAGGATCTGCAGCAGCGAGTTGAAGATGTCCGAGTGGGCCTTCTCCACCTCGTCGAAGAGGACGACCGAGAACGGCTTCCGGCGCACCTTCTCCGTGAGCTGACCGCCCTCTTCGTAGCCGACATAGCCGGGAGGCGAACCGAAGAGACGCGAGACGGTGTGCTTCTCCGAGTACTCCGACATGTCGAGGCTGATGAGCGAATCCTCATCCCCGAAGAGGAACTCGGCGAGCGCCTTCGCGAGCTCGGTCTTTCCGACACCGGTCGGGCCGGCGAAGATGAACGAACCGGAGGGACGCTTCGGATCCTTGAGGCCGGCGCGCGTGCGACGGATCGCCCGCGAGATCGACTTGACCGCGTCGTTCTGGCCGATGATGCGCTTGTGCAGCTCGTCTTCCATCCGCAGCAGACGCGAGGACTCCTCCTCGGTGAGCTTGAAGATCGGAATGCCCGTGGCCGAGGCAAGCACCTCGGCGATGAGATCGGCATCGACCGTGGCAGAGGTGTCTTTGCCGCTCTTGCGCCACGCCTCGGTCTGCTCCTCCTTCTCGTGCTGGAGCTTCATCTCCGAGTCGCGCTCTGAGGCGGCGAGTTCGAAGTCCTGCGCATCGATCGCTGCTTCCTTGCGGTGACGAGCCTCGAGGATCTTCTCCTCGAGGTCGCGGATCTCCTGCGGCACCGACAGACGCGAGATGCGCAGCTTCGCACCCGCCTCGTCGATGAGGTCGATCGCCTTGTCCGGTAGGTACCGGTCGTTGATGTAGCGATCGGACATGTTCACCGCCGCGGCCAGCGCACCCTCGGTGATCGTCACCTTGTGGTGGGCTTCGTACTTGTCGCGCAGACCCTTGAGGATCTCGATCGAGTGCGCGAGCGAGGGCTCGGGCACCTGGATCGGCTGGAAGCGGCGCTCGAGAGCGGCATCCTTCTCGATGTGCTTGCGGTACTCGTCGAGCGTCGTCGCACCGATCGTCTGCAGCTCACCGCGGGCGAGCATCGGCTTGAGGATCGAGGCGGCGTCGATCGCACCTTCGGCGGCACCCGCACCCACGAGGGTGTGGATCTCGTCGATGAAGAGGATGATGTCTCCGCGGGTGCGGATCTCCTTGAGCACCTTCTTCAGGCGTTCCTCGAAATCACCGCGGTAGCGGGACCCGGCGACGAGCGACCCGAGGTCGAGCGTGTAGAGCTGCTTGTCGGTGAGGATCTCGGGGACCTCGCCGTTGACGATGGCCTGGGCCAGACCCTCGACGACGGCGGTCTTGCCGACGCCGGGCTCACCGATGAGAACGGGGTTGTTCTTCGTCCGGCGGGAGAGGATCTGCATCACGCGCTGCATCTGCTCGTGGCGGCCGATGACCGGGTCGAGCTTGCCCTCGCGGGCGGCGGCGGTGAGGTTGCGGCCGAACTGGTCGAGGACGAGCGAACCCGACGGGGTGCCCTCCTCACGTCCGCCGGCGGCCACGGGCTCCTTGCCCTGGTAGCCGGAGAGGAGCTTGATGACTTCCTGACGCACACGCCCGAGATCCGCGCCGAGCTTGACGAGGACCTGAGCGGCCACGCCCTCTCCCTCGCGGATGAGGCCGAGCAGGATGTGCTCGGTGCCGATGTAGCTGTGGCCCAGCTGCAGCGCCTCGCGGAGGCTGAGCTCGAGGACCTTCTTCGCGCGCGGGGTGAACGGGATGTGCCCGCTCGGCGCCTGCTGGCCCTGCCCGATGATCTCCTGCACCTGATCGCGCACCTGCTCGAGGGAGATGTCCATCCCTTCGAGTGCCTTGGCTGCCAGGCCCTCACCTTCGTGGATGAGGCCGAGCAGGATGTGCTCGGTGCCGATGTAGTTATGCTTGAGGAGTTTGGCCTCTTCCTGGGCGAGCACCACCACTCGGCGGGCTCGGTCAGTGAACCGCTCGAACATATTCACCCTCCTGGAGTCTTCGTATTCTGTAGAGCGTAACGACCCGCCCCCTGGATCTATTGCACGTTTCGCCCTCAGCCGAAACCGTTCGGCTGAGGGCGAAATCGGTTGCCGACCATACCCGTGCTCCCGGCCGCACCCATGCGTCCTGCCGTCTGCCGGACACCGCCGAGGCGGTCGACCGATATCCGATCCCTCACCGACCGTTCGGAGCGGGGATCCGAACGGATGCCCGCTGGATGATTTCACCGCTGTTCCGCATCCGGCACCGGGGTGACAACCGATCTTGCGGACTGGACTTAACTCGGCGGTAATGTCTGGCGACAGGTTCTATTTGACCGTTCGCGCTCAGCTCATTCACAAGAATCGTTGGAACTTCTCAAAACATTCCCATTCCCCGGATTCCCGAATTGCGAGACGATCGGGCACCGCGAATAACGGTGTAAACAGAGAACCGCGGGAACGACGATCCTCTCGTCGCTCCCGCGGTGCCCTTCTATTGTCCGCATCGGACCGACCGCCTTATCGGCGGAGTCCGACCGGGTATTCAGTTCTCGGCGGCTTCGTAGGCCTGCACGATCTCCTGCGGAATGCGTCCGCGGTCACCGAGCTGGTAGCCGTTCTCCTGCGCCCATTCGCGAATCTTGGCGGTATCGCGCTTGGGTCCGGAACTCGACGATCCTCCGCGGCGTCCACGTGAGCCGGGATTGGCCACGCGGCGCGCTTTGGCGATGTACGGGGCGAACGTCTCCCTCAGCTCTTCGGCGTTCTTCGTCGAGAGCTCGAGTTCGTACGTGCCCTGGTCGAGGCTGAAGCGAACGGTCTCCGCTGCTTCCGAGCCATCGAAATCATCCGTGAGGACGAGTCGCATCTCCCGTGCCATGTTCACCCTTTTCGTGTTCAGAAGACTTTACGGGTGTAAGCATAACATCTGTTTCCGCATTAGCGTCCAATTCGCTAACCTCATGTTCGGAATAGAATTTCTCGATCTGCTCGCGTTCGCGCCGATCCGCGCGAACAATGTTGCGCATCACGTACCAGAAGAGCAATCCGACGCATATCGAGGGAAGCAGGGCTTTGATGAGGTCGAGCACGACTCAGCCTTCCTCTCGGGATTCCGAATTCGCGGTCGCGATCGGTTTGGTGAAGGGGAAGAGAATTGTTTCTCGAATACCGAGCCCGGTGAGCGCCATGAGAAGTCGGTCGAGACCCATTCCCATTCCGCCCGTCGGGGGCATTCCATGCTCCATGGCCATGAGGAACTCCTCGTCGAGGCCCATCGCCTCGTCGTCGCCGCGGGCGGCGTCGGCGGCCTGGGCTTCGAAGCGCTCGCGCTGGATGACGGGGTCGACGAGCTCGGAGTAGCCGGTGGCGAGTTCGAACCCACGCACGTAGAGGTCCCATTTCTCGACCACGCCGGGCTTCGCACGGTGTTCGCGCACCAGGGGTGAGGTGTCGACGGGGAAGTCGGTGACGAAGGTCGGCGCCCAGAGCCTGTCCTTGTAGAAGTGCTCCCACAGCTCCTCGACGTATTTGCCGTGGGACCGGAAGACCCCGCCGAGGTCGACGTCGTTGTCCGCTGCGATCTTCTCGAGCTCCTCGATGCCCGTGAGCGGGGTGACCTCGACCCCGGACTCAGCGGAGAGGGTCTCGTACATGCTCACGACCGCCCACTCGCCGCCGAAGTCGTATTCGGTTCCGTCCTCGAGGGTGACCTGGAGGGAGCCGGTGGCGTCCTGGGCCGCATTCTGGACGAGCGTCTTCGTCAGCTCGGCGATCGAATGGTAGTCACCGTAGGACTGGTAGGCCTCGAGCATCGCGAACTCGGGCGAATGCGTCGAATCCGCTCCCTCGTTGCGGAAGTTGCGGTTGATCTCGAAGACATTCTCGATGCCGCCGACGATCGCCCGCTTGAGGAAGAGCTCGGGGGCGATGCGCAGGTACATGTCGATGTCGTAGGCGTTCATGTGGGTCTTGAACGGCCTGGCCGCCGCTCCGCCGTGCATGACCTGGAGCATCGGGGTCTCGATCTCGATGAAGTCCTGCTCGGCGAAGGTCCGGCGCAGGGAGGCCATCACCTTGGCGCGGGTGCGCATCGTCTCCCGGGCGGCGTCGCGGGTGATGAGGTCGAGGTAGCGCTGGCGCACGCGGGTGTCCTCGGCGAGCTCGGTGTGCAGTCCCGGCAGGGGGCGCAGCGCCTTCGAGGCCATCGCCCACGAGTCGGCGAGCACCGAGAGCTCACCGCGCTTGGACTTGATGACCTTACCGTGGAGGAAGAGGAAGTCGCCGAGGTCGACGTCGGCCTTGAAGTCCGCGAGACGGTCCTCGCCGACCTCGCGCAGCGAGAGCATGCCCTGCAGGCGGGTTCCGTCACCGGACTGGAGGGTGACGAAGGCGAGCTTGCCGGTGGTGCGGACGAAGACGACACGGCCGACGACGCCGACGACGTCGTCGGTCTCGTCTCCGGCCTCGAGATCGGGGTGGGCGGCGTGCACCTCGGCGAGGGTGTGGGTGCGGGGCACCGAGACGGGGTAGGCCTCGGTGTCGGAGTCCAACATCCGCTGCCGCTTGTCCTTGCGGATCCGGATCTGCTCCGGATCGAGGTGCTCCTGCTGGGATTCTGCGGCTTCGGGGGCGATCGACTCAGTTTCTGCCATGGGATCAAGGCTACCGTGCGCCCGCCCTGCGGGGGAATTCGCGTGAGCCCGACGAGACCCCGGTCTCAGTCGAGGAGAGCGAGGATCTCCTGGGCCTGCGCCTCGGTGATCCGACCGAGTGCAAGCGCCTTCGCCGTCGTCGACCGGGCCAGTGCGATGTAGCTGTTGCGGGTCGCCGGACTGGAGACGCTGAGACTGTATTCGCTCAGGGCGGCCAGGTGCGCGGCCAGGGTTCCCGCGTCGCCCCGGCTGACCGGGCCGGTGAGGGCCTTCGCACCGTTCTGCAGGGTGTTGGCGACGCTGGCGTCGACGAGGGCGGTGAGGACCCGGGAGGGATCGTCGACCCCCGCCTCGGTGAGCATGTCGAGGGCTTCGGAGATGATCGTGATCGTGTGGTTCGAGGCGTGGGTGATCGCGGCATGGTAGAGCGGACGGTCGGCCTCGGCGATCTCGATCGGCTCCGCTCCCATCTCGACGACGAGGGCCTCCCCGACCGGGCGAATGGGTGCCGGGGCGGTGACGGCGACCGTCGACTGCCGCAGCCGCGGCAGGTCGAGGGCGGTGCCGGTGAAGGTGAGCGAGGGGTGGAGGGCGATGGGCAGGGCTCCGACGCCGGTCGCGGGTTCGAGGACGTCGGTGCCGAAGCGTCCGGCGCAGTGGACGATGATCTGTCCGGCATGGATGCGCCCGAGGGCGACGAGACCGGAGACGAGGGAGGAGATCTCATCGTCGGGGACGGCGACGAGGAGGAGCTCGGCGCGTTCGGCGATCCGGTCGGGTGGGAGGACCGGAACCCCGGGCAGCATCTCCTCGGCCCTCTCCAGGCTCGTCGCCGAGGTGGCGCTCACCCCGATGATCGCGTGCCCGGCCGCCCGCCAGGCGGCCCCGATCACGGCACCGACCCGCCCTGCGCCGATGATGCCGATGCCCAGCCGCGGTGCGTCGGGGACGCTCATCGGCCGATCCCCGTCCCGCTGCGGACCTGCTCGTCGTAGCGCTGCCGGGCGATGCGGGTGCGGTCGGCGTGCTCGGCGAAGAACGCCAGAGCATCCTCGGTGGCCTGATGGGTGACATGGGGTTTGATGGGCCCTGCCGTCGAATGGACGGCGACCGTGGCGAGCCCGAGGGCCCGCTGGAGGGGCCCCTGCTGGAACTGCATCGACTGCACGCGCTCATGCGGGACGAAGTCGACTCGGCGTTCGAAACGGCCGAGGCGGATGATCAGCAGCGCATCGGTGAGCGCGAAGGCGCGACGCCTCCACACGAGCGGATCGATCCACCGTGAGGACCGCGGCTGCCGATGGAACTCCGCCTCGGCGGCGGCTGCCTCAGCACCGTCCGCGACCGGACCGTGCATCGCGGCGAGGATGAGGCTGCGCACGCTCACCCCACCTGAGACCCGGGGTTCGGGCAGGGCGAGGCCGATCATCGTCAGCGCCTGGTCGAGGTCGCCGACGGGCAGGAGCAGGTTCGACTCACCGGACTCACCGGAGCTGGCGATGTTGTACTCGGCCTTCCACCATCCGGCCTTCCGCCACAGGAGCGGCTGGTGGAGCGCCACGGCCTGCACCCGGTCGAGCGGGATGACCTTGCGCGAGGTCGAGGCGAGACCGTGGCTGACGGCGAGCCCGGAGTCGGTGAGGCGGACGACGAAGTTCGCATTGTTGAGGTCCTTCTTCACCGAGGCGAAGGCGGCGATGCCGGCGGGCAGGACGCCGAAGAGCATCGGCACGGCGGCTTCGCGGACGCCGCTGATGAAGAGGATGATCGCTGCGACGATGACGGCGACGAAGATGAGGACGCCGATGAGGAAGTCCGTCTTGAGCAGGGAGGCGATGACCACCCGGTGGACGGGGACGCGGATGATCTCGCCCTCGTCCTTGACCTGGGCCGACACCCCATAGGGAGCGAGCATGTCGTTGAGGCTGCCTTCGGCCTCCCCGAGCGCGTCGCCGGCCATCGTCGAGAGCCGTTTGGTCAGCCGCACGCCGACGCTGTCTCCGGCGCGTTCGGGGGCTGAGAGGTCGATCGTCGGTGCGCGGGTTCCGTCTCTCCCGTCACCGGGAATTCCCTCGCCGAGGCGGTCCCCCGTCTCCGTCGCGCCCTGGCCCTCCCCCGGGCCCGGGGCATCGGCGGGCGCGGCGGCCTGCTTGACGTCGCGGACGGCGGCGAGGAGTTCGTCGCGCAGCAGGTCGGCGCGCTTCCTGCTGAGGTACTTCAGCGACACGTTCGAGCCCTTGCCGCCGGCGACGTCGAAGACGAGTTCGGCGAGTCCGAGGAGGCGCGGCAGGAGCTTCTGCTGGAGGTCGATCGACTGGACGCGGTCGAGGCGGGCTTTGCGCACCTTCTTCGCGATCAGTCCGGAGCGCGCGTAGATCGCCTCGTCGTCGACGCGGTAGCCCATGACCCGCCACGCGAGCCAGCTGTAGAGGGCGCCGATGAGGACGATGAGGACGATTCCGCCGATGACGGCGAGGAGCACGAGCTGGTGGGAGCCGAGCCAGGCGGCGAAGGAGAGGTCGATCGCGTCGCCGCTGGCGAGGTCGCTGATGGCCTGCTGGATGAAGTTCTGACCCACGTAGCCGCCGGCGACGAGGAAGACGACGATGATGCCGAGGCTCTCGAGCAGCGGCGTGAGCGGGTGGACACGGTGCCAGACGTCGGGGGCGGCCACCTCGGCGAGGGTGTCGGTCCCGTTCTGCGCTGCCATGCTCACAGGCCTGCCAGGTTCGCCTGCCCGAGGCCCGCGAGACTGTCGCGCAGGCGGTCGGCGTCGGCGCGGGGCAGGCCGGGGATCGTCGCATCGGTGGCGGCTGAGGCGGTGTGGAGCTTGACGGTGGCGAGGCCGAACATGCGGTCGATCGGGCCGGAGTCGACGTCGACGAACTGGAGGCGGCCGTAGGGCACGACGGTGGTGCGTCGGAAGAGGATCCCGCGGCGGATGAGGAGGTCGTCGTCGCGTTCGGCGTAGCCGATGACCTTGGCCTGACGGTAGAGGACGATGAGGTAGACGATCGTCCAGATGAGGACGGCGACCCACGGCAGGTGGAGCCAGGGCTGGTCGCTGACGATCACGGGCAGGGCGATCGCGGCGGCCAGCAACGGGACGAAGAAGCACAGGGAGGCGATGGTCTCTTTGAGCCAGTACTTGGGGCTGACTCGGGTGAAGACGACGTCATCCGGAGTGGCTGTCATGCGGCTTCGGCTCCTGGAGGGTCTTGGGGCGGGAGAGTACAGAAGATCTCGACGATGATGCCGACGATCATCAGCGCGGCCGCGGCCGCCATCGCCAACAGCATACCGGCAGCCAGGTCGTTGCGGATGCCGGGCGCGGAGAGGAAGTAGTACGCGGCGTTGCCCACGTACCATCCGGCCAGTCCGGCTCCGGTCAGGGCGCTGGCCTTGGCCATCACCGCCACGCGCGCAGCCTGGAGGGGGTCGATCTCGCGGGTCCGGTCACCGTCGTTCCATCGCTTGATGGGGTACCCGAGGACGAGGAGGACGGCCGAGAGGATGAGCATGCCGATGATCGCGAACCACGGCTGACCGGGCAGGGCGAGGCCCTGGGATTCGAGCAGGACGTCGACGACGACGCCGAGCAGGGTGCCGGCGGTCGCCCAGAGGACGAGGGTGCCCGGTGTCGTTCGCTGCATGTGTCCCAGTCTTGCAGATCAGGCGTCTGCGCGCTCGATCCCCTGGTCGTCGAGGGAGGCGATGGCCTCGGCGATCGGTCGCGGCCCCGTCGGTGAGTCGACGACCGTGTCCGGGGCGATCTCCGCCCAGGGCACGAGGACGAAGGCCCGCTCGTGGGCGCGCGGGTGCGGCAGGGTGAGGGCGGCGGAGTCGAGGACGACGTCGACTCCCTCGGCGGTGTAGGCGATGACGTCGATGTCGAGCGTCCTCGGCCCCCATCGCAGCTCACGGGTCCGTCCGCAGGCGACCTCGATGCCCTGGCAGACGGCGAGCAGTTCGCGCGGGGGCAGGGTCGTCTCGACGATGACGCCGAGGTTGAGGAAGTCGTTCTGCTCGACCCCTCCCCACGGTGCGGTGCGGTAGAGCGAGGAGCGGGAAGCGACGCTGATGCGCGGGTGCCGGTCGAGGGCGGCGACGGCCTCATCGAGGGTGGTCGCGGCCTCACCGAGGTTGGCACCGAGGCTGAGGTAGGCGCTGGCCGACGCGGGGTCCGATCCGTCGGCCTGGGGCGCCGTCTCCCGGGACCGGTCGACGGTGACGGTCACGTCGGCGAAGGTGTGGTCGATCGGGGCACTGGGTTTGTGGACGACGACCTCGACACGCTCGGTCAGGGTCAGGCAGTGGGCGGCGATCGCCTCGGCGAGGGTCTCGATGAGGTCGAACGTGTTGTCCTCGACGATGCGGGCGACATCCTCGGCGAGTTCGCCGTAGTGGATGGTGTCGGCGATGTCGTCGGTGGCCGCAGCCGCCGCCGTCGACGCGTGGAGGGTGACGTCGATGACGAAGTCCTGGCCGTCGCGCTTCTCGAAGTCGAAGACGCCGTGGTTGCCGCGCACGGTGAGTCCGCGCAGCGCGATCCGGTCCGGCAGCCCGCTCACCGCTGCGTCCCCGGGGACGGGGCGTGGTCGGCGATGGCGCCTGCGACCCGGCACGCCAGCGCCGAGGAGGCCGGGTCGTGGACGCGCACGGCCCACGCTCCGGCCTGGGCGGCGAAGGCGGAGATCACGGCGGTCGCCTCGTCCTTCTCAGCCTCTCCGGCCTGGGCCGGATCCTCAGGTGAGACGAGAGAGGCGATGAAGCGCTTGCGGCTCGCGGCCACGAGCAGGCGCTGATCGAAGACGGCGAACTCGCTCAGCCCGGCCAGAATCTGCCAGTTGTGCTCGGCGTTCTTCGAGAACCCCAGACCCGGGTCGACGATGATGTCG
The DNA here is from genome assembly GCF_050562175.1 of Brevibacterium sp. K72. Taxonomy (NCBI): domain Bacteria; kingdom Bacillati; phylum Actinomycetota; class Actinomycetes; order Micrococcales; family Brevibacteriaceae; genus Brevibacterium; species Brevibacterium sp. K72. Next base: position 1,966,122 of record NZ_CP191582.1, on the reverse strand, counting down.
GCGGGGTCGACGCCGGCGGCGACGGCGGCGTCGATGCGGGTGCGCAGCTCGGCGATGACCTCGGCCACGACGTCGTCGTAGTGGAAGCTCGCATCCGCCCGGTCGAGGTAACCGCGCCAGTGCATGAGGACGATGGGAACGCCGGTGTCGGCTGCGACGGAGAGCATCGCGGGATCGGACAGGCCTGCCGAGACGTCGTTGATGATCTGCGCCCCGGCGTCGATGGCGGCCGCGGCCACGCGTGCGCGCATCGTGTCGACGCTGATGCGGGCCCCTGCGCCGGCGAGCTCGCGGACGACGGGGATGACGCGACGCAGCTCCTCGGCCTCATCGACGCGGGTGGCTCCCGGCCTCGTCGACTCTCCGCCGATGTCGAGGATGTCGGCTCCGGAGGAGAGGAGGTCGAGCCCGTGGGCGACGGCCGAGGACTGGTCGAACCAGCGGCCGCCGTCGGAGAAGGAGTCGGGCGTGACGTTGAGGACGCCCATGATCTGCGTCGCCATCGCTCAGCCTCGGAGGATGAGGCTCATCGCCTCCGCCCGGGAGGCCGGTTCGCGCAGCTGGCCGCGCACCGCCGAGGTGATCGTCGAGGCACCGGGTTTGCGCACGCCGCGCATCGTCATGCACAGGTGCTCGGCTTCGACGACGACGATCGCGCCCTGCGGTTCGAGGTGCTTCATCAGGGCGTCGGCGATCTGACTCGTCAGCCGCTCCTGCACCTGCGGGCGGCGAGCATAGACCTCGACGAGGCGGGCGAGCTTCGACAGACCCGTGACCTTGCCGTTCTTCGCCGGGATGTAGCCGACATGGGCGACCCCGTGGAAGGGGACGAGATGGTGTTCGCACATCGAGTAGAGGTCGATGTCGCGGACGAGGACCATCTCCTCGTGGCTGATGTCGAAGGTCACCGAGAGGATCTCGGCGGGGTCCCGGTGGAGGCCGGCGAAGATCTCCTCGTACGCCCGGGCCACGCGGGCCGGGGTCTCCTGCAGACCCTCACGGTCGGGGTTTTCGCCGACGGCGAAGAGGATCTCGCGCACGGCCGCGGCGATGCGGTCATGGTCGATCGTCGGTCGTTCCTCAGCGGTCTCGCCGAGGTCGCTGAACACGTAGTCGGTCATCAGCGGTCGCTTCCTGGGTCGTAGCCTCCACCCGTGGACGGACCGATCGGGCCGGTGGGCCCGGTCGGTCCCGAGGGGCCGGTCGGACCGTTCGGGTCGACGGGTCCCGGCGGGTTGTGGGGAACGTCGGGGCCGTTGGTGCCGGTGGGTCCGGCCCCCGGCAGGTCGGTGGTGTCGGGACCGGGTCCGCCGCTGTGGCCCGTCTCGCCGTTGCCGCGGCCGCTGGCGGGCGCCGGCGGGACGATGGGTCCCCGGTCGGAGACGGGACGCTCGTCGTTGGCCAGCCACACGTCGCGGCGGGGGCGCTTGACGACGGTGGCGAAGATCGCCTCGAGTGCCGCCTGGTCGAGGGTTTCGCGTTCGAGGAGCTGGTAGGCGAGGCTGTCGAGGACGTCGCGGTTGTGGGTGAGCACCCAGTAGGCGTCGGCGTGGGCGGTGTCGATGAGCAGCCGCACCTCTTTGTCGATGGCCGAGAGCGTCGAATCGCCGTACTCGTCGCCGCCGCCGTAGCCGCGCCCGGCGAAGGGCTCGGACTGGTCGTCGCCGATCTTGACCATGCCGAGCTTCTCGCTCATCCCGTACTGGGTGACCATCTTCCGGGCGATGTTCGTCGCCTTCTCGATGTCGTTGCTCGCCCCGGTCGTCGGGTCGTGGAAGACGACCTCCTCGGCGACGCGTCCGCCCATCGCATAGGCGAGCTGGTCGAGGAGTTCGTTGCGGGTCGTCGAGTACTTGTCCTCGGTCGGCAGCACCATCGTGTAGCCGAGCGCGCGACCGCGCGGGAGGATCGTCACCTTCGTCACCGGGTCGGTGTCGTTCATCGCCGCCGCCACGAGCGCGTGCCCGCCCTCGTGGTAGGCGGTGACGAGGCGCTCCTTGTCGTTCATCAGGCGTGTGCGCTTCTGCGGTCCGGCGATGACGCGGTCGATCGCCTCGTCGAGGATGCGGTTGTCGATGACCTTCGCGTTCTCCCGCGCGGTGAGCAGGGCGGCTTCGTTGAGGACGTTGGCGAGATCGGCGCCGGAGAAGCCGGGCGTGCGCTTGGCGATCTGTCCGAGGTCGACGTCGGGGGCCAGCGGCTTGTCCTTCGCGTGGACCTCGAGGATCCGCTTGCGGCCCTTCATGTCCGGGGCCTCGACGGGGATCTGCCGGTCGAAGCGGCCCGGGCGCAGGAGCGCGGGGTCGAGGACGTCGGGACGGTTGGTCGCGGCGATGAGGATGACGTTGGTCTTGACGTCGAAGCCGTCCATCTCGACGAGGAGCTGATTGAGCGTCTGCTCGCGCTCGTCGTGGCCGCCGCCCATGCCGGCGCCGCGCTGGCGGCCGACGGCGTCGATCTCGTCGATGAAGATGATGCAGGGGGCGTTCGCCTTCGCCTGTTCGAAGAGGTCGCGGACGCGGGAGGCGCCGACGCCGACGTACATCTCGACGAAGTCGGAGCCGGAGATCGAGTAGAAGGGCACTCCTGCCTCGCCGGCGACGGCCTTCGCGAGCAGGGTCTTGCCGGTTCCGGGCTGGCCATAGAGGAGCACGCCCTTGGGGATCTTCGCGCCCACGGCCTTGAACTTCTCGGGTTCGGCGAGGAACTCCTTGATCTCCTCGAGCTCTTCGAGAGCCTCGTCGACTCCCGCCACGTCCTTGAACGTGACGTCGGGGTTCTCCTTGTTGACGAGCTTGGCCTTCGACTTGCCGAAGTTCATCATCTTCCCGCCGCTCATCTGGGAGATGAGGAACCAGAAGACGATGAAGATGATGACGAAGGGGATGAGTGTGCCCAGCAGCGACATCAGCCAGCTCTGCTGCGGCACCTCGTCGGTGTAGCCTTGTGTCGGGTTCGACTCGGTGACGGCCTCGACGACCTCATCGCCGCGCTGCTCGACATAGTAGAACTGGACCTTGTTCCCGAAGTCCTGACCGTCGATCTTGAGGTCGTCCTTGAGGGTGAGGTCGACGCGCTGGTCGCGATCGACGATCTTGACCTGTTCGACCTTGTCGTCGGCGAGGAGCTTGAGTCCCTGTTCGGTGTCGATCTGGCTGAACCCGACCCGACTGAAGAGGAGCGCACCGATGGAGACGACGAGGAGTGCCATGACGATCCAGATCAACGGACCCTTCGTCGCCTTGGTGAGCAGGGGACGTCGCTTGTTGGACTCGGCCATAGATCCTCTCAGGAATTCAGTCTCGACAGCCCGGCCAGGCCGCCGCGGCTGCCTGGGAGCATCCCCCACAGCCTAGTACGTACCTCTGGGATAGCGGGAATCCGTGAGGTTTTGTTCCCAGGCCAGGTCAGCTGTCAGCGAACGCGGGGTTCGCGTTCAGCTGCGTGCGTCGACCGGCGGCGGGTTCGCTCAGCTGTAGACGTGCTGGGCGAGGGTCGCGACGAACGGGACGTTGCGGTACTTCTCCGCGTAGTCGAGCCCGTAGCCGATGACGAACTCGTTGGGCACGTCGAAGCCGACGTACTTGACGTCGATGTCGACCTTGACGGCTTCGGGCTTGCGCAGCATCGTGCAGATCTCGACGTCGGCGGCTCCGCGCGAGCGCAGGTTCTGCACGAGCCACGAGAGAGTGAGGCCGGAGTCGATGATGTCCTCGACGATGAGGACGTGGCGTCCGGTGAGGTCCGTGTCGAGGTCCTTGAGGATGCGCACGACGCCCGAGGACTTCGTGCCCGACCCGTACGAGGACACCGCCATCCAGTCCATCGTCACCGGAGAGTGCAGGGCCCGGGCGAGGTCGGCCATGACCATGACCGCTCCCTTGAGGACGCCGACGAGGAGGATGTCCTTGTCCTTGTAGTCCTCATCGATGGCGGCTGCCAGTTCAACGAGTCGGGCGGCTATCTGTTCTTCCGAGACGAGCACTTCTTCGATGTCATTGCCGAGATCGTTGATGTCCACTGCGGTCGATTCTCCTCGTGTGGGGTGGGTGTGCCTCCATTATGGGTGACGGATGACCCCACAGCCACCTCACCCGGGCCCCGCCTCAGCGAGTTCGTCGTCGACGGTGCCGGGCGCGGCCGAGAGGTACCCGGTGACCCCCATGAGGGCGGAGACGACGATGAGGAGGACGAGCGGAGGCGTCCACGATCCGCTCGCTCCCAGCAGGGCGCCGACGGCGAGCGGCCCGAGGGCGGCGAGGACGTACCCGGTGGATTGGACGAACGCCGAGGTGCGCGCCGTGATCGAGACGTCTCGGGTGCGGCTGGTGATGAGGGCCAGCGCGGCCGGGAACGCGAATCCGCCGTAGGAGAGCAGGACCGCCCAGAGGACCGGCGCCGAGGCGGGGGCGAGGAGGAGGCCCGTGTAGCCCGCGACGGCGCTGGCTGAGAAGGAGACGAGGAACGCCCGCGGGGCGAGGCCGCGCATGATGATCTGCGGGGCGAGGAAGCCGCCGGGCAGACCGCCGAGGGTGACGATCGTGAGCATGATTCCGGCGGTCACGGCGTCGAGGCCGGCGTCACGGTAGATCTGCGGCAGCCACCCGAACTGGACGTAGGCGTTGACCGACTGGAGGCCGAAGAACATCGCCATGTACTTCGCCTTCGCCGTCGAATGGATGTGCCGCCTCGGCGCGGGCGTCTCCCCCCGCTCACGCCGCGGACGAGGGAGGACGGGCACCGAGCCCGTCGCGCGCAGGACCGCCCACGTCGCCAGGGCGGCGAGCGGGACGAGCATCCATGCGCCGAGTCCGATCCGCCAGTCGCCGAAGTGCTCGGCGAGCGGCGCGGTGAGGAAGGCGGGGACCATCGCGCCCAGGCCGAGGGAGACGGTGAAGGTCGTCGCCCCGAGGTGGACGCGGTGCGGGAAGCGGGTCTTGACGAAGACGGGGAGGATGACGTTTCCGAACGACATCCCGGCCAGTGCGGTGACGGTGAGGAGAGCGAAGGGCAGGGATGAGTCGACGAGGACGCGGGCACCGATCCCTGCGGCGATGAGCGCACACGAGACCGCGAGCGAGGCGAAGAGGCCGACGCGGCGCAGCAGCGGCACGGCGAGGAACCCGCACAGGGCGAAGATGAGGCCGGGCAGGGCGGTGAGCAGGCCGGTCTGCCATTCGGCGAGGCCGTAGGCGGTCTGCACCTCGGCGAGGACGGGGCCGAGTGAGGACGCGGCAGGGCGCAGCGACGAGGCGATGAGGACGAGGCAGACGAGAGCGAGGATGTCGAGCCCGGGACCTGTGCGCGGATGCTCGGTCCCGGGGGTGCTCATCATGCGCCCATCCTCTCACTCGGTCTCGTCTCGGGTCCGCGGCGTCCGCGCTCCGGCACGGGGGTCTCCGGCGGTGCCGGATCCGGGGTGACTGCCGGGACGTTCGGCGGGAGCCGGTGCCGGGACGTTCGGCGGGAGCCGGTGCCGGGCGCAGGCGGTGCCCACCGCCGGTTCCCACCGAACCGAATAATGGTATACCGTTTGGGTGGATGCGTCGAACGCAGTCGCCGCAGCGGCGACGGGCCCGAGCTCGACGCCGGTTGCCGCCCCGACGAACGAAACGGAGTACCCGATGACCATCACCGTGAGGAATGTCAGGATCGCCCCCCGTCGCCCCGACGAGGCGGCCGTCGACGTCGTCGTCGACGACGGCCGGATCGCCGCGGTCGTCCCGAGCGACGGGGCGGCCGGTTCGGGCGACCCCGGTGCCGCATCGGATACGGGCGACGCCGATGCCGCATCCGCGCACGAGATCGTCGACGGGAGGGGCCGGGTGCTGCTGCCCGGGCTCGGCGACGTCCACGCGCACCTCGACTCGAACCGGATGGGGCAGACGTTCCGCCCGCACACAGCCGACGGAACCCTGCACGGCTACATCATGAACGACCGGCGGAACTGGCGCGACGGCGAACGGACGGTGCGCGACCAGGCGAGCTATGCGATCGCTGCGATCATCGCCTCGGGCGGGTCGCGGATCCGCTCGCACGCCCAGGTCGACTCCGACACCGGACTCGAGCGCTTCGCCGGAGTCCGCGACGCCCTGTCCGCGCATGCTGACGTCCTCGACTCGCAGATCGTCGCGTTCCCGCAGGCCGGAATCGTCCGGGAGAAGGGCGTGGCCGATCTGCTCGACGCGGCACTGCGGGAAGGCGCCGATCTCGTCGGCGGCCTCGACCCCGTCCAGTACGACCGCGACCCGGTCAGGCACCTCGACATCGTCTTCGGTCTCGCGGAGAAGCACGGCAAGGGCCTCGACATCCACCTCCACGAGGGCGGGACCGCAGGCGTGTACTCGTTCGAGGAGATCGCCCACCGGACGACGGCGCTCGGCCTGCAGGGGAAGGTGACGATCTCCCATGCGTTCGCGCTCAACACGAACCCCGAACCGGTCGTCCGTGACCTCGTCGAACTCCTCGCCGAGGCGGGAGTGTCCCTGACGACGGTCGCCCCGGCCAAGGGGAGCCTGCCGCAGAGCCTGCTCTCCGCGCATCGGGTCGCCGTCGGCCTCGGCGAGGACGGTCAGCGCGACTACTGGAGTCCCTACGGCGACGGTGACCTGCTGCGGCGGACATGGCAGCTCGCCTTCACCAACGGCTTCCGCCGCGATGAGGACATCGAGCACTGCCTCGACATCGCCTCCCGCGGCGGAGCGCAGGTGATGGCCGGTGCCCGCCCCGATGGCACCGCACTCGTCGACGATGCGGCCTACGGCCTCGGCGTCGGGGCGCCTGCGGACTTCCTGCTCGTCGATGCGGACACGGTCACCTCGGCGATCATGGACTGCCCGACCGATCGGGACGTCTACAAGGGCGGGCGTCTCGTCGCCTCTGGCGGGGAGCTCCTCGGCGGCCTTCGCTGACCGCCCCCGCGCGGCACAATCGGAATCGCCTCCCTCGCGTATCCCCACCCGCAGCGACAAAACCACCGTCTGCACATGTAGGACGTGACGCTCCGTGGAGGACGTGCGGCGCTCAGCGGTGTGTGAGGCTGCGGGTTGCGTGTGCGTCTGCCGGAGCAACGCGAGGCCCAGGGTTGTCTGTGACGCTCAGGGTACGAGGTGCGTGGCTGCGGGTTGTCTGTGACGTTGCGGGTTGTGATTGCGTTCGCGGATTGTGTGTGACGCTGCAGGCGCGGATTCCTGGCGTCAGCCGCGGGCGGCCTTCGCGGCCGGTCCGAAGCACACGGTGCCCGCTCCGTCACTGCCGCCTGAAACGACGACCTCGGTGTCGCCGGGCAGCGAAAGGTGCCTCCCCGCTCCCCCGCCGTGTCGCGCAGCGGCGCCCTGCCTGATGAGCACCGCGAGCTCGGCGACGCGTGCCGCGCCGAAGCTCTGCGCGGGCACCCCGAGGGAGATCAGCCATTCGCGCAGGACGCGGGTGAGCAGAGCATCGTCGAGGTCGGCGAGCTCGGCCAGCCGGAGTTCGCGGCGACCACGGACGGCTGCGACCGCCTCGGCGGCGGATGCGTCGAGGAAGTCGGCGTCTGTCCGGCACAGCTGCGCGGTCCGGGCGAGGTTGTCGGTCACCGGCTGACCGAGATCGGCCTCGAGGGAGGTGAGCAGGGACCGGACGCGGACGCGCGCATAGGCACGGTCGGCGTTCATCGGGTCGTCCCAGACGGTGATGCGCTGTGCTGTGCACGACGCCTCGGTCGTCGCCCGGTCGATGTCGAGCAGCGGTCGCAGCACGGACCCGGCGCGCACCGCCATTCCCGCCAGAGACCGCGTCCCCGAACCGCGCAGCAGCCCGAGCAGCACCGTCTCGGCCTGATCGCTGCGCGTGTGCGCGGTGACGATCCACTCGGCGCCGACCCGCGCCCGCACCTCCTCCAATGCCGCATACCTGGCGTCGCGGGCGGCGGCTTCGAGGCCTTCGGGTCCGGCGGTGACGTCGACCCGCACCGCCTCGGCCGGCACGCCCCACGACTCCGCGGCCGCCACCACCTCGGCGGCCACCTCGGCGGATCCGGGCTGGAGTCCGTGATCGACGGTCACGGCACGGGCCTCGACCTCGCCGCGCCGGTGGAGGAATGCGCACGCGTGGAGGAGCGCCATCGAATCCGCTCCCCCGGAGACGGCGACGACGATCCGGGGCACGGAGCCGGCACCCAGCCCGGCGCGCACGGCGTTGCGGATCGCCCCGCTCGCCGGATCGAGGGTCGGACGGCGTGCGTGCTCAGCCATCGCGGGCCTCACCCGTGGACGCGGTCGAGCCACAGCCGAGGCGTGTGGATCTCCGCGCTCGTGGGCAGGTTCGCCGGGCTCGAGTAGACGGCGCCGAAGCCGGTCTGCCCGACCTCGTTGCGGACCTCGCGGACGAACTTCGCCCCGTCGCGGTACTGTGCGAGTTTGAGGTCCATCCCGAGCAGGTTGGAGAGGAACCCGCCCTGTCCGGCGTCGCGGCGCGCCTCGAAGCGGCGGCGCAGCTTCCGCACGCTGGGGATGACGCTGAGGCCGACTTCGTCCATGACGACGTCGGCATGTCCCTCGAGGAGGCTGAGGATCGCCGAGGCGTCGGTGAGTGCCGTGCGCATACTCTCGTCCCGGATGAGATCGACCATGCTCGCCTGTCCGCGGACGATCCGCCCGAGGACGGCGAACACCTCGGCGAGCGTCGAGAGTCCCGGGGCCGAGAGCGGGGTGGCCACCAGCTGGGAGAGCAGACCCCGCATGTGCTCGCGCAGCCACGGTGCGGTGGCGAACTGGACCTGGTGTGTGGCTTCGTGGAGGGCGACCCACATCCGGAAGTCGCGGGGTCTGACCTTCATCGCCTCCTCGGCGATGAGGATCGAGGGCGCGACGAACATCAGGCGACCGGCGTCCGTGGCGAACGGATCGTACTGGCCGAGCACCCGCGTCGAGAGCAGGGAGAGGACCCCGGCGACCTCGGCTCCGGCCGCCCTGCGCGCCGCCGGACCGGGGGCGACCGGCAACGCGGAGACGTCGACCATGCCGTTGAGGGACTCGGCGTTGGCCTTGATCCAGCCGACCTGGTCGAGGACGAGCACCGCACCCGCCCCGAGCCTGCCCCGCACGTCGTCGGCATGGGCGGGGTCGAGGAGGAAGGCGTCGACGACGAGGTCCTGGGCGGTGAGCGCGTTCTCCTTCATCTCCGCCACGAGCGCCTCGACCTCTCCGGGTGCAGGCAGTTTCGCGGCGGAGACGACCTCCTTGGCCGTCCGGACGGCGAACCTCTCGTCGACGATCATCGGCACCCGCAGTCGGCGAGGGCGGAGACGAGATCGTCGACGGTCTTCCGGGCCTCGAGGATCTTGTCCTTGTCGACGCCGTCGATCTGGACGCTGAAGACGAGGTACCGACCGTCGGCGTCGAGGACTCCCCCGGCCAGCGAGGTCACCGTCGAGAGCGTCCCGGTCTTCGCATGCACCGTCCCTGCGGCGTTGACGTCGTCGCCGAAGCGGTCGGTGAGCGTGCCGGTCAGGCCCCCGACCGGGAAAGAGCTGATGAGGCTCGAGAGCGAGTCCTTCGCCGTCACCGAGGACTGGAGGACCGTGGTGAGGTCGTGCGGGCTGATCCGGTTGCCGTAGTCGAGCCCGGAGGTGTCGTTGAGCTGGGTCTGCCCGAGGTCGACGGTGTCCTCGAGGGCGGCGATGACGCCCTTGGGTCCGTTCTCGAGGCTGCCGGGCATCCCCTGCGCGATCGCGACCTCGTTGCCGAGCACCTCGGCGACGACGTTGTCGCTGTGGACGAGGGCGTACTCGACGATCTCGGAGATTGTCGCGGACTCGACGGACGCGAGCGTCTCCGCGGATTCCCCGGACCCAGCGGTCTCCCCGGACCCGGCGGTCTCCCCTGACCCAGCGGATTGCTCCGACTCAGCGTTCGCCTCGGCGGGGGCAGCCTCGGTGACGGTGATCCCTGCGGTTTCGAGCTCGGTGCGGAAGGCGTCGAAGGCGACCTGGGCCGGCTTGTCGCTGCGCGCCCGCCACGCGTTGTTCGGGTCGCCGAGGTATCCGCTGTCGACCATGAGCGGCTGGATCGGGGTGATGACGCCCTTGCCGATGTCCGCGCGCTCCCAGCCGGGGCTGAAGTCGGTGCCGGGGTATCGACTCGTGTCCAGGCGCAGTGCCACCTCGGTGGTCTTCCGCTCCTTGAGCGCCGCCGCAGTCTCCTGGGCCAGGGTCGTCAGTCCGGCATGGCCGTTGACGGATCCCGGCTGGGACACGCCGCCGCCGAGGAGGACGTCCCCGCCTCCGACGAGCGAGACCGTCCCCGTGGCCGGGTCGAACGTCGTCGTCGTGGTCAGCCGCTCGTCTCCGCCGATGGCCAGCAGCGCCGCCGAGGCGGTGAGGACCTTCGTCACCGACGCCGGCGTCCGGGCCCTGTCCCCGTCGGCGGCGAAGAGGACCTTGTCGGTGAGACCGTCGCGGACCTCGACGCCGAAGCCCTTGACCTTCGAATCGCCGAGGATGCGCTCGACCTCCGGTCCCACCTTCGTCGGGATCGGTGCGGTGTCGTCGAGCGCCGAGGCGGGGGCCGGGACGTCGCGTCCCTGCGCTTCGGGTGTGGGAACGGGGTCGACTTCGATCGCGGGCTCGGTGGTGAGGAATCCGGGGACGACGTCGGCGGCGTCGGCGACGCCGTAGCCGAGCGCTCCGGCGAGGAGGACGCCGGCACTCACCCCTGCTGCGATCCGACCCCGCCTGCGCGTGCGGCGGGGACCGTCCGCGGAGTCCTGCGGACGGTGATCGGAGGTGGGGTTCAAAAGCGGGCTCCCATTCGTCTCGGCGGCGGGCCCTCTCTGGGCCGAGGAGGAGGGCTGAGGATGTCTCGGCGGGGACTTGTAGGCTCTATCCTAGTGATGCCACCCTAACGCGTAAGGAGCACTATGGAACTCTTGGCCACCATCGAGATCCCTCGAGGTTCGCGCAACAAGTACGAAGTCGATCACGAGACCGGCCGGGTCAAGCTCGACCGCTACCTCTTCACGTCGATGCAGTACCCCGCGGACTACGGTTTCATCGAGGACACTCTCGGCAACGACGGTGACCCCCTCGACGTGCTCGTCCTCCTCACCGAACCCCTGTTCCCGGGTGTGCTCGTCGACGTCCGCCCCATCGGCATGTTCCAGATGGAGGACGAGGCCGGCGGCGACGACAAGGTCCTCGCGGTTCCCGCCGGCGACCCCCGCTGGGACTCCTACCAGGACATCGGCGACGTCGACAAGTTCACCCTCGACGCGATCGAGCACTTCTTCACCCGTTACAAGGATCTCGAGCCGGGCAAGTTCGTCAAGGGGTCGAATTGGGTCGGCCGGGAGGCCGCCGAGGCCGAGGTAACCGCCTCGATCGAGCGCTTCAAGAAGGACGCGCACTGATCGGCCTCTGAGCCTCTGGAGCCGAGCTCACCTCAGCTCACCTCATCGACCGCCTCGACGATCATGTCGGGGCGGTCGATCATCATCAGGTGCCGGGAATCGCGGATCTCATGACGGACGAGATCGGCGAAGGCCGCCTCGAGGATGCGGGAGCGGCTCCGGCTCGGCAGAGGAGGTGCGAGCAGCGCCGAGGTCCTGGCCCGGACCGGCTCGATCCGGCCCCGCAGCGATTCGAGGTCGGCGGCCTGGCTGCGGTAGCTCAGCCATTCGGCGATCGCGGCCCTGAGCGTGTCCGGATCCGTGTACGGATCCTTGAACGCCTCGGGATCGAGGGCGCGACCCGAACCGCTCTGCCGGAGGAATCCCTGATGAGAGAGCCAGGAGGCGGCCTCACCGATCTGCTCACGGGTGACGAGCGCCCCGAGGACCGGCATCCATGTGGCGAGCGAGAAGCGGCCGGCCGGGCCCCGGAACCGGTAGTCCTCGATCGAGGGGTCGACGAGGACGATGCCCGCCACGCGCTCGGGACGCAGCCGGGCGAAGGCCTCGGCCCGGAACGCCGCCATGGAATGGGCGACGATGACGACCCGGGAATGGCCCGCGATCGCCCGCTCCATCGCGGCGAGCTCGCCGGCGAGGTCGGGCAGCGTGCCCGGCCACCGGGTGCCGGCGAAGCCCGGACGGTCGAGCGCGATGACGTCCCGGTCGGGCATCTCCGCGATGACGGGCAGCCAGCCGGCGGCGGCGAGCGCACAGCCGTTGAGGAAGAGGACGGGATCCTTCCCCTCCCCCGCCGAGGCGGTCGCCGGGCGCTGGTAGACGGTGAAGCCGTCGACGACGGCGCGCGACCACCGCGCGAACTCCGGCTCAGCCGACATCGCCCGCCTCTCTCCGCTTCTCCGGGGACCTGTCGGCCTCGCCTCGGCCGACGACGGCGAGGTAGCCCAGGTGCGCGCTCCACGCGGCGATGGTGAGCACGGCGATCGCCTGCACATAGCCCTGACCGGAGCGCCACACGGCCTCGATGATCACCGAGGCGAGGTTGGTGACGAGGAGGACGACGAGCACGGCGACGACGCCGCGACCGTAGGGTGTGCCCAGTCTGCCGCGACGACGCAGGGCGATGACCGCGATGACCATGCTCGCCAGGGCGGCGAGCGCGACGATCGTCGAGGCGATCGTGTGGAGGAGGAAGTCGGCGCGCAGCGGGTTCGCCGTGTACTCGGCGTAGCAGACCGGATCGAAGGTCTGCGTGCACGGCAGGGCGGCGATCGCGTCTCCGATCGTGGCAAGCCCCGTGAGGCCGATTGCGATGGCGAGCGGCACCGTCGCCCGACCGAAGCGGGAGCGCCACCCGCGCACACCGAGGACGGCGATGAGGACCATGAGGGTCCCGGCGATCGCGTCCCCGCTGCGGAAGACCCAGGAGGCGGGCTGATCCATCGCGGCGAGCTCGGAGAGGTAGCCCGACAGCGGCTGCGGGTGAGGGCTGAGGAAGAGCAGCACCCACGAGTCGTAGGTGATGAGCACCCCTGCCGCGAGCAGGATTGCGAAGATCCGGCGCATCTGTCTCCGTTCGTCTCTCTGCGGTCCGGGCAACCGTCGTCGGGCGCGGCTCAGTGGCCCTTGGGCTTGGCCAGCGGGAAGGTGATCGTCGAGCGGATAGTCTGCTCGGTGAGCAGCATGACGAGCCGGTCGAGGCCCATGCCCATGCCGCCGGCGGGCGGCATCCCGTATTCGAGGGCCGTGAGGAAGTCCTCGTCGAGCTGCATCGCCTCGGGGTCGCCGCCGGCTGCCGCCAGGGACTGCGCGGTGAGCCGCTCACGCTGGAGGACGGGGTCGACGAGCTCCGAATAGGCGGTGCCGAGCTCGGAGCCGAAGATGATGAGGTCCCACTTCTCGGCGAGCATCGGGTCGGTGCGGTGCTGCCTGGTCAGCGGGGAGGTCTCGGCCGGGAAGTCCGTGTAGAACGTCGGCGCCACCGTCGATCCCTCGGCGACCTCCTCGTAGATCTCCTGGAGCAGCATGCCCCAACCCCACTTCGGATTGACGGTGAGCCCGGTTCGCGCTGCGATCCTCCGCAGGGTCTCGATCGAGGTGGCCGTCGAGACCTCCTCGCCGATCTTCTCCGAGATCGCGTCGGTGAGCGAGACGGTCCGCCATTCCTCGGCGAGGTCGATCTCGTGTTCGACGCCGTCGACGGTGCCGCGCACGACCGTGGTGCCCAGGGCCGCCTCGGCGGCGTTGATGACCATCGTGCGGGTGAGCTCGCGCATCGTGTTGTAGTCGCCGCCGGCCTGATAGGCCTCGAGCATCGAGAACTCGGGGTTGTGGGTGGCGTCGACGCCTTCGTTGCGGAAGTTCCGGCCCATCTCGAAGACCCGGTCGAACCCGCCGACGAGGAGGCGCTTGAGGTAGAGCTCGGGGGCGATGCGCAGGTAGAGGTCGAGGTTGTAGGCGTTGATGTGGGTGAGGAACGGCCGCGCGTTCGCGCCCCCGTGCACCGTCTGGAGAATCGGGGTCTCGACCTCGAGGAAGCCGCGGGACTGGAGGGTCTCGCGGATCGTGCGGAACGTGTTCGAGCGGATGACCATGAGGTCGCGCTGGCCGGTGTTCATCGTGAAGTCGAGGTAGCGCTGACGGACCTTCGCCTCGGGATCGCTCAGTCCCTGCCACAGGCTCGGCCAGGGCTGCAGGGACTTCGCCGACATCGTCCATGAGGTGACGAGGAACGACGGGGTCCCGTTGCGAGAGGTGCCCTCGCGCCCGCTCACGGAGATCCGGTCGCCGCGGGAGACCCACGCGGACAGTCGCCTCAGCGACTCCTCACCGAGCACCTCGCGTTCGCACACGAGCTGGTGGTCATGTCCCTCGCTGCGCAGGTCGAGGAAGACCACGCCGCCGTGATCGCGGATGCCGAGCACCCGCCCGGTGAGGACGGTGCCTTTCGCCGCCGCCGGTGCCGCCTCGGCGGGGTAGGGTTCGACCCCGGCCTCGAGCATCGCATCGCGCACGCCGAGGCGGTGCCTGACCTGGTCGGAGACCCGGACTCTGCCCGTGGGCGCGGGTTCGGGCGGGGCGATGTCGAGGAGCGGCGCCGCCTGCTCACGGGTGTAGATCGGCTGGCTCTCATTGCCCTTGGTGAACATCTTCGGCGGGGAGAGGAAGCCTTCGGCGATGCTCACGGCCAGACCGATGCGGGCGAGGTCGGATCCCTCCGGGTAGCAGAGCATGCGCGGCACCCACTCCGGATCGTACTTCTCGTTCGACCGATAGAGGGATTCGAGCTGCCAGAACCGGGAGAGGTAGAGGAGGATGTTGCGCACAGCCGCTTGAGCGGTCCCGCCCCGAGCTCCTTGCCCTGCTCGAACGCGGAGCGGAAGACCGCGAAGTTGAGGGAGACGGCTGCGATCCCGAGGTCTCCTGCCTCGCGCATGAGACCGGCGACCATGAATTCGGTGACGCCGTTCTCCGCGAAGGGGTGTCGGCGCATGACGTCGAGCGAGACTCCCGAGGCGCCCCACGGCACGAAGCCGAGCAGTCCGGCGGTGGTCCCTGCCAGGGTTCCCGCGTCGGCGGGGAAGAGCGCCTCGACGAAGAGGTTTCCGCCGTCGGCCGGGTCGCCGAAGCGACCGAGGGCCATCGAGAAGCCTCGTTCGTTCTCTCCGTCGCGCCATTCGTCGGCGAAGATCGCGAGCTCCTCGAGCTCAGCGGCGGGGATCTCGGACTGGTGACGGATGCGGATCGTGTAGCCGAGACCGGTCAGCTTGGTCACGGCCCGTTGGACCTCCGGCAGCGCGGAGAGCGTGAAGTCCTTCGTGTGGAGGACGGCCTCGTCGCCGACGTGGAGGACTTTGAGGCCGGCATCGTGATAGGCCTGAGCGCCCTGCTTCGAGGCGGCGAGGACGGCCGGCACCCAGCCGAAGGACTCGGCGTGCGCGACGAAGGACCGCGCGGCCGCCGCCCACTGCTGCGGCGGTCCGACCGGGTCGCTGGCGACGAGGCAGACGCCGGCGTGGACCTGGTAGGTGATGACGCAGTCGTCGGCGAAGAACGCCGAACGGTCGCGGCGGGTGCCGAAGTAGCCGAGTGAGTCCGAGGAGTGTGCGGCCAGACCTTCGCGGATCCTGCGCTCCTGATCGATGTCGATGCGCTCGGCGTCCCTGGCCGAGCGCAGGCCAGTCCAGAACGCGAGGATGATGCTTGCGCCGGTGCCGAAGCCGAAGACCGAGAGCATCCAGCTCGCCTCCGTGCTCTCCTTGAGTCCGGCGAGTTCGGCGATGATCTGGCGCGCCTGGACTCCGGTGAGCCCGCCGATGAAGTACTGGACGACGAGGATGATCGCGGCGGTGATGACGATGCCCAGCGCGAGGACACCGATGGCCTTGAGGAATCCCCGCGGCTGGGTCTTCGCGTTGTACCACCTGCGGTGGACGATCAGGCCGATGAAGACGATGACCGGCAGGATCATCCCGGTGAAGAGGTCACCGGTCATCTCGTCGGGGGCGAAGACGATGAAGCCGTAGAGGATGACGGCGTAGAGAGCGAAGATGATGGAGAGGAAGACCAGCGTGATCCACCACGCCGCCCGCTTGCGGATGGCCAAGGCTGCGGCGAGGACGATGAAGACGACCGAGGTGACGAAGTCGACCGGAGTGAATGGCACGAACCATCGCCACATGAACTCGAAGAACCGGTCGAGCCAGCTTCCGGCCGGGGTGATGAGCTGGACGAGCATGAAGACGGCGACGATCGTCAGCACTCGCGGCAGCCACCGCACGAAGAGCGGGGCCTCGGACTGGGTGGGGACGGGTGTGGGAGGCATAGGGAGAATCCTGTCATACCCATCTGAACCGAGGCTCCAGGTGAAGGGCTCACGGAGCCGCGAGAGCGGCCTTCTGCTGCTGCGTTCCCTTACCCTGTCAAGTGATCCTGCCCTCGGCTGATCCCGCCCCGAGTCCGCCTCCGGGAGCGAAACCGGAGCTTAGGTGAGCCTAATGAGAAGTGTGAGCCAGGTTATGCGATTCTCGTGACATGAAACTCGACCATGTGTCCTTCGCCAGCGAACCCGACGGTTACAGAGCAACCGCCGAGCGCATCTCGGAGCAGCTCGGAGTGGTTCCCTACGACGGTGGAGTGCATCCGCGTTTCGGTACCAGGAATCTCATCTTCCCCCTCGCGGGCGGCCATTACCTCGAAGTCGTCGAAGCCTTGGAGCACCCGGCCGCTCTCTCCACCCCCTTCGGTCAAGCCGTGCGGACCCGGTCCGAGCTCGGCGGCGGCTGGATGGGCTGGTGCGTGTCCGTCGACGACCTCTCGGAGGTCGAGACGCGCCTCGAGCGCAAAGCCGTCGACGGCAACCGCACTCCGGAGTCCGGCGAGGAGCTCAAGTGGCTGCAGATCGGAGTCAAGGGGCTCATCGCCGACCCCCAGCTGCCGTTCTTCATCAAGTGGTCCGCCGATTCGTCCCAGCACCCCTCGTCGTACAAGACCAATGAGGATGTCTCCATCGACACCCTGCAGATCGCCGGCGACCGCGATCGCCTTCGCGACTGGCTCGGCACCGACGACGCCAAGCCGATCCCGGAGATCCACATCGACTGGTCCGCGCCGCACGGTGCCCCGGGCATCATGTCGGTGACGTTCGCGACCGAGCGCAACGGTCTCGTGACGATCTGAGGCCCTGCGCCTCAGCTGTGGTCACAGAACCGAGGCGGAACCGCCCTGTCAGCGATTCCGCCTCGGTCCTGTGACCACTGTCGTCTGCGGCCGGACTCCTCCAGCCCGGCCCGGTCAGGCCGGGGTCGGACCCTGGGATCCGTCTCCCGCCTCGGCGACGTCATCGCCGTCGGCGGCCCTCCGCCGCCGCAGGTGCGCAGCGGTGGCGAGTGCACCGCCGGCCGCGAGCAGCCCCGCTCCCCCGCCGAGGAGGGGCAGCGTCGCGTCCGTGCCGGTCCGCGGCAGGTCGCCTCCCGCACCACCGGATCCGGAGCCTCCGCCGTTCGCGCCTGCACCCGAACCGCCGTTCGCGCCTGCACCACCGGATCCGCTGCCGCCTGAGCCGGAGCCGCCCGAGCCGGAGCCGCCTGAGCCGGAGCCGCCGGCGTCACCGGCCGCACCGGCTCCCGCCGCGGCGGCGTCCTTCGCCGCGTCCTGCGCGCCGCTCTTCGAGCCCGACGAGTCGGCCTGCGCGTTGTCCTCGTCCTCGTTCGCCCCGTCCTGGTCGCCTTCGGCCGCGGAGTTCGCGTCCTCGTCGGCGTCCCCCGGGTCCTCGGTCGGCGTCTCGGTCGGCTCCTCGCCCGCGCCCTTGATCACCTGGACGACGGTCGGCCTCGGCAGGGCGGCGAGACCCGCGTCGACATCGGTCTCATCGACGTAGTCGGGGAAGCGCGAGTGCTGGTTCGACCACTCCCCGTCCTCGCCGGGGTGCTGGACGGCGACGAACGCCGAATCGTACGCGTCGTGGACGAGCGGTCCGCACACCTCGCTTTCGCGGGGAACGGAGAGGAACTGCTCGACACGGCCGCGCTGGTCGCCGTCGATGGTCACCTTGAACAGACCGTCGCAGTACCCGATTCCCGACGGGGCCCCGTCGGTGGAGATCCACAGGTTGCCTGCGGTGTCGAAGGTGACGTTGTCCGGACACGAGATCGGCGAGACCTGCTCGGCGGGGAACCCGGAGAAGTAGGTCGCGTCCCCCTGCTTCGGGTCGCCGCACACGAGGAGCAGCGTCCAGTCGAACTCGGTGCCGGTGTGGTCGCCGCCGCGCTCGGTGATCTCGACGATGTGACCGTCGCGGTTCTCGGTGCGCGGGTTCGCCTCGTCGGCGCCGGCCTTGCCGTCGACGCCGCGGTCGGAGTTGTTCGTGCACGCGACGTAGATCCGTCCGTTGACCGGGTTCGGCTCGACGTCCTCGCAGCGGTCCATCTTCGTCGGCCCCACCTTGTCGGCGGCGAGACGGGTGTTGACGAGCACCTCGGCGACGGTCATGCCCGAGACCTGGGACTTCCCGCCCTTGACCAGCGGCAGCCATTGTCCGGCACCGTCGAACTCACCGTCGGAGGGGACCGTTCCGCTGCCGTCGATCTCACTCTTGGGCGAGTTGCCGGTGAACTTCGCGACGTAGAGGTCGCCCTCGGAGAGCAGGCGCATGTTCGCCGCCCGGTCGCCCTCGACGTAGCGGTCCTTCGAGACGAACTTGTAGAGGTAGTCGAACTTCTCGTCGTCGCCCATGTAGGCCACAGCGTGCCCGGAGTCGGCGATCGTGATGTTCGCGCCCTCGTGCTTGAAGCGGCCCATGCTCGTGTGCTTGAGCGGCGTCGAGGTGGGATCCCACGGGTCGACCTCGACGATCCAGCCGAACCGGTTCGCCTCGTTGGCGAAGCCGTTCGAGTTCGTGTCGAAGCGGTCGAGGTCGGCCTCCCAGCCGTAGGCGGAGTCGTCGTTCGTCAGCCCATAGCGCTTGTCCGCCTCCGAGGTGCCCTGCGCCCTGAAGTAGGAGTTGAAGTTCTCCTCGCCGGAGACGAGGGTTCCCCACGGAGTGAGCCCGCCCGAGCAGTTGCCGAGCGTGCCCTGGACCTTGTCGCCCTGCGGGTAGTCCTTGGTCCGCAGCAGGTCGGTGCCGGCGGCGGGTCCGGTGAAGGCGTATTCGGTGTCGATGAGGAAGCGGCGGTTGCGCTCGCCGTTGACGTCGACCTTCCACGGGGTCCTCTCATTCGCCCGGGTGAGTTCGACGACGGTGAGTCCGTGGGCGTCACGGCTGATCGCCCGCTTCGTCGCCCCGTCCATGCTGTCGGGGTACATGATGGCGTCGTTGGTGTATTCCTGGTTGGCGAAGAGCACGGCCCGGCTGCCGTCACCGGACTCGTCGATCTGGATCTGGAGGAAGTCGTTGTTGTAGCCGAACTGACGTCGCTGCGCCTCGACGCTCTGGTTCTCGGGATCGAACTTCGGTGAGTCGGGGAAGATCGGATCCCCCCACCGGATAATCGGATGCCACGAGTAGCCGTCGGGAACGATGAGGTCGTCGACCTCGGCGGGCACCGGGTCGATCGCGGAGAAGTCGAGGGTCCCGGCGGGGGCCGCTGCCGCCCGACGCGCGGTGGGACTCGGTGCCGTGGTCACTGCGATGGCCAGCGCCCCGGCGGCCGAGGCGCCGAGCACGGCCCGGCGGGAGAGCTGCGCGCCGACAATGTCACGGAAGTAGCCGTTGGACGAGGTGTTGCAGATCGCCTTGCTGCACGCGTTGTCGCATTTGAGCGCGCAGGTCACAGGACTCCGCTTGCCACGCACGTGTCCGGCCATGGGCAGCAGTTCGCGCAGTGGTGCCATCATTCGTCTCCTCGGGGGTCGATGTCAGGGTCCGCACCGGCATCCGGCGCTCACCCGGTCGAGGCTTCCAGGGGAGGTTTTCCCTGGCCCGACCATATGGTGAACCGGGGATGAACCGGCGCTGACCAGTGCATTTCGTCATGGAGAACTGACCTAAATTCCCGGGGCCGCTTCCCGGCAGGGCTCGTTCCCCACCCTCCGCCGGGACGTCAGGTGGTCCCGTTCCGTGCGAACTCAACCAGGGTCGACGAGGCTGAGCACCCCGGGGGCGAGGAACCCGACGACATCGATGATCGTGTGCGCCCACACGATGGGCATGAGCCGGCGGGTGCGCATATAGAACCAGCCGAAGATGATCCCCATGGCGACATTGCCGATGAACGGCCCGATCCCCTGGTAGAGGTGGTAGCTGCCGCGGAAGAGCGCGAGGGCGATGATGATCGTCCACGGGCCGTATCCGAGCTGTCGCAGCCGCTCGGCGCCGAAGCCGAAGATGAGCACCTCTTCGAGGACGCCGTTCTTCGCCGCCGCGAGCACGAGGACGGGGATCGTCCACCAATGATCGCCGAGGTTGGCCGGCTGCACCTCGGCTGTGATCCCGAGTGCCCGGCCGCCCGCGTAGACGGCGAGGGTGCCGAGACCGATGACGAGGAAGAGGAGGACGCCCTGTCCGAAGTCGCGCACCGCCTTCCCCTGCACTCCGAGACGCTGGGCGAGCGGCTTCGGGGTGGGGTCGCGGGTGAGCAGGTAGAGCGCGAGGGCGACGGGAACGAGGCTGAAGCCGATGTCGAGGAGCTGGTAGACGAGGTCGAAGATCGGTCGGGGGTTGAGGGAGGTGTTGAGCTTGGCCTCGGCGTCGCTGATCGGTCCGCGGGTGACGATGTCGAGGAGGCGCACGACGGCGTAGACCGCCGACTGCCCGAGCGAGAGTGCGGCGACGAGCCCGAGTTCGAACCACAGGCGTCGCCGCTCCTTCGGTGCGAGTTCGCTCGCTGTGCTCACCGCTCCTCCTCGCCTCTGGGCTCAGTGCTTCGCTTCATCGCCTCGCGCATCGCCGCCGTCGTCGGTGCGCGCTGCGGGACCGCCGCCTGCCGCGGCACCGGTCGTCGCGGTCGCCGTCTCCCTCTCGGCACGCGCCTCGGCGGCGTCGAGGACTTCTCCGCGGGCCATGTTCTTCACCCGCCTCTTCTCGGCTCGGCGCTCCTTCGCCCCCTCGAGGAGGAGATAGAGGACGGGGACGAGGATGAGGGTGAGGATCGTCGAGCTGACGAGACCGCCGATGACGACGATCGCCAGCGGCTTGGAGATGAACACTCCCCCGCCGGTGAGCCCGAGCGCCATCGGCACGAGCGCGAAGATCGTCGCGGCCGCGGTCATGAGGATCGGCCGGTAGCGCAGCCGGGCACCCCCGACGATCGCCGGTCGCAGCTCGACGCCGCGGGCGCGGAAGTGGTTGATGAGGTCGATGAGGACGATCGCGTTCGTCACGACGATGCCGATGAGCATGAGCAGGCCGATCATCGCCGTCAGCCCCATCGCCGTGTCCGTGAGGAGGAGCAGGGCGATCGATCCGGTCGCTGCGAAGGGGATCGAGACGAGGAGGATGAGCGGCTGGAGCAGCGACTTGAAGGTCGCGACCATGATGACGAAGACGATGAGGATCGCAGCGAGCATGGCGAGGCCGAGCTGCGAGAACGCGTCCTGCTGCTCCTCGGTGGCGCCGCCGGTGTCGACGGAGACCTCGTCGGGCACATCGACCTCGCCCAGTGCCGACTGCACCGCGGCCGACACTGCCCCGAGGTCGTCGCCCTCAGGGGTCACGGACACCGTCGTCGACCGCTGGCTGTTCGTGTGCCGGATGTTCGGCGCGGTCGTGACCTCCTCGACGTCGGCGACGTCGTCGAGATCGATGAGACGCGGCTCAGCGGCCGGCGCAGCACCCGCGCCCGCCCCGGCGCCCGTGCCAGCACCCGCACCGGTGCCTGCACCCGCACCTGCCCCGGCTCCCGCGCCTGCACCGGCACCGGCTCCCGCGCCGGAGCCTGCTCCGGTCGGTGCGTCGGGGGTCTCCGGCTTTCCGGGGATCTGCAGGTCGCGCAGCTCCTCGACGGTGTTCGCCTCCCGGTCGAAGAGGAGGACGGAGTGGGTGACGTCGTCGATGATCACCTCTCCGATGCTCTGGCCTCGCATCGCGCGCTGGACGTACTGACCGATCGCCGCCTCGGTGAGGTTCTCCTCGGCGGCCTTCTCCTGGTCGACCTTGACCTCGATGACGGGTTGGACGGCTTCGACGTCGCTCGTCACCGACTGCGCTCCGGGCACATCCTCGAGGCGTTGGGCGACCTTCTCCGTGGTGTCCTCGAGGACGGCGGTGTCACTCGAGGTCAGGGTCACGTCGATGGTCTGCGCGCCCGGTGCCGAGCTCTGGTCCTGGAGTTCGACCTGTCCGACACCCTCAAGGGCATCGAACTTCCTCTGCAGCTCCGCGCTGATCGACTGCGCGGAGGTGCCCGGCTTCGCGTTGACGATGAACGTGCCGCTCAGCCCGGAGTCGTCGGCGAACCCGAACGTCGAGCCGCCGATCGAGACCTGGTAGGACTCGATGCTGTCATCGGCGACGAGGATGTCCTCGACCTGCTGCGACTGCTCGGAGGCCTCGTCGAGGTCGGTGCCCGGGTCGAAGGTCTGTGTGACCTGCAACTGCTCCTGCCCGGTGTCGCCGAAGAGTTCGGTCTTCAGCTGCGGGACCATCGCGCCGGTGCCGGCGAGGATGATGAGCGCGGCGACGATCATGAGCACCGGGTGCTTCGTCGAGAACGAGATCACCGGGAGGTAGGTCCTCTGCAGGCGCGTGACCGGTGAGCGCAGGGCGGCGAGCTCATCGACCTCGGCGGCCTCCGACGCTCCCGCTGCGGCACCGAGTCCGGCGGCTCGGCCTGCGGGGACGACGCCTTCGTCGGTCTCGACGTCGCCGCCGGCGTCGTGGCGGCCGGCGGCGGTGATGCTCTGCTTCTTCGCAGCCTTGCGCGCGGCCCTCTTCTCCGCCCGCCACTGCGTGAGCATCTGCCTGCGGCTCTGCCTGATCTCCGCCTTCTCCTCCCGCGTGAGCCTGACCTTGGCCTCCCGCTGGCGGAGGAACCAGTACGCGAGGACGGGGACGATGGTGAGCGCGACGAAGAGGCTCGAGAGCAGCGCGATCGTCGCGGTGAGCGCGAACGGGCGGAACATCTCCCCGGTCTGCCCGGTGACGAAGGCGAGTGGGAGGAAGACGGCCACCGTGGTCAGGGTCGAGGCGGTGATGGCTCCGGCCACCTCGGCGACGGCTGCGAGGATGTTGGCGAACTTGTCGCCGCCGGCCGCATGCCGCCTGCGGATGGCCTCGATGACGACGATCGAGTCGTCGACGACGCGGCCGACGGAGATTGTCAGCGCCCCGAGGGTGAGCATGTTGAGCGTCTCCCCGCCCATCCACAGGCCGATGAGGGCGATGAGGAGGGAGAGCGGGATCGAGATCGCGGTGATGATCGTCGCGCGCACGGACAGGAGGAAGACGAGGATGACGAGGACGGCGAAGACGAGGCCGAGCATGCCCTCCTTGAGGAGGTCGTCGATCGACTGCTCGATGAACGGGGCCTGGTCGAACGCGGAGACGAACTCCGTGTTGTCGCCGAGCGTCTTCGCGAGCTCCGGCAGCTTCGCCGAGACCGCGTGGGAGACGTCGACGGTGTTCGCATCGGACTCCTTCATCACCGACAGGGACAGGGAGGGTTTGCCGTTGGTGCGGGAGATCGATTCGATCGGGGCGTCGGCGATGGCGACGTCGGCGACGTCGGAGAGCTTGACCGGACCGTCGGTGCCGGAGACGACGAGGTCCTTGATCGCGTCGACCGATCGGATGCGGGACCCGACCTCGACCGGGGCCGTCCCGTCGCCTCCTTCGAGGTCCCCCGCCGAGGTGGGGACGCCGTTGGCCTGGAGCACGCCGGCGATCTCGTCGATGCTCGCCCCTTCGTCCTCGAGGTCGTCCTCGCGGATGCGGATCTCGACCTGCTTGGTCTTCGCGCCGGCGATCTGGACCTGGGAGACGCCGTCGACCTTGGAGAGCTCGGGTTCGACGATGTCGTTGAGCTCTGCGGCGAGCTTGTCCTCGTCGGCGTCGGAGGTCACGGAGAGGGCGAGGACGGGGATGTCGTCGGTGCTCAGGGTGAGCACATTGGGTTCGACTCCGTCGGGCAGCTGGGGCTGGACCTGGGAGACGGCGCGTTGGAGGGACCGGACGATGTCGTCGGAGTTCTCGCCGTACTTCGTGCTCACGGTGATCGTGGCGCTGCCGGCCGAGGACACCGAGGTCATGTCCTCGACCTCCGGCAGGGGTGAGAGCGCTGCTTCGAGCGGGTCGGTGACCTCACTCTCCACGGCCTGCGGCGTGGCCCCTTCATAGGTCGCGGTGACCGTGGCCTGGGGATTGTCGAGGGAGGGGAAGAGCTCCTGCTTGAGTGCTCCTGCTCCGATGACGCCGAAGATCACGGCGACGACGGAGATGAGGGCGATGAGCGCTCGGTTCTTCAGACTCAGGCGGGTGAGAAAGCTCACGTGGGCTCTTTCTGCTCGGGTGGCCGGCTGGGTCACCGGCGCTCGGCGACACCACGCTCATCTTAGTGACCCGGCGCCGCGCTTTCTCCTCAGTGCACCCTGTGCAGGTTCTGCGAACCCTCAGCCGCACCGACGCGGTCATCCGACAAATACGCGGTTAGCAGACCGCGTTTTTGTCGGTTCACCGCGTCGGAGTCAACGCAGCTCTCGCGGGCGGGTCTCGCGTCCGGTGAGCCAGTACGCGGCGGCGAGGACGGCGAGTGCCCCGGTGAGCGCGAACGCCCACGAATAGCCGGCGTGGTCGACGATGACTCCGGCGAGGACGGGGCCGAGGATCGCACCCCCGTCGAGCGCCATCTGGTACTTCGCGAGCACCCGCCCGCCTTTGCGCTCACGGCCGACGACGTCGGCGACCGTGGCCTGCTGGGCGGGATTGGCCAGCCCGGAGCCGATGCCGGCGAGTATCGAGAGCGCGAAGAAGACCCAGAGTGCATCGGTGAAGGCGAGCGCGGCCGTCGAGAGCCCGAGCGTGAGCAGACCCCAGATGATGAAAGGCCTGCGTCCGTAGGTGTCGGCGAAGCGGCCGACGAGTGCGACGGCTGCCGCGTTGCCGAGGGCGAACATCGTCAGCGCGAGTCCGGCCGCCGCGGTGTCGGCGCGCAGCGCCTGGATCGCGAACAGGGGGTAGATCGCCACCCGGATGCCCATCGCCGACCAGCCCTGGACGAACGCGGAGACGAGTGCGGCACGGTACGCGGAGTCCCGCCAGGCCTGCCGGAACGTCATCACCTCCTGCGCAGGCAGATCCGCGGTTGCGGCGATCCGCGCCCGGCCGAGCTTTGTCGCCGATCCCGCCGAGGCGGTCGAGGCGAGGAAGATCCGCACGACGGCGGCGGCGACGACGAGGCCTGCGGCGTAGATGATGAACGGCACGCGCATCCCCCACCCGGCCATGAGTCCGCCGAGGACCGGTCCGGCGATGTTGCCGACGAGGAACGCCGTGGCGTACGTGCTCGACGCCTTCGCGCGGGCGTCGACGGGGGCCAGTCGGATGATGAGCGCCATCGCGGAGACGGTGAACATCGTCGATCCGATGCCGCCGAGTCCCCGGAAGACGAGGAGCTGCCAGTAGTTCTGGGCGAAGGCCACGGCCGCGGTGGAGGCGGCGACGATGAGGAGACCCGTGATGTAGATCCGACGTTCGCCGAAGGCGTCGACGAGGCGACCCGATGTGGGTGAGAAGACGAACCGGAAGAGGGCGAAGGAGGAGACGACGATCGACGCCGCGGTCACCCCGAAGTCGAAGCTCGCGGCGAACTGCGGGAGGACGGGGGCGATGATGCCGTAGCCGAGCGCGACGATGAAGGCCGCAGCGACGAGGACGTAGATCTCGGTAGGCAGCCGCCTCGGCGTCGACGGGTCCTTGGCTGCCTGGTCCTCGCCCTTCACAGGGTGTCGAGGAACTGGTCGGGGTCCGGCCGGGGTCGGGTGCCCGCGGCGAGCCGCGCGCGGTACCGTTCGGGGACCGAGCCGATGTAGAACCAGCCCATGAGCAGCTCGCCGTCCCTGAGGCGGTGGAGCCTGCGCACGGCCGGGGCGTTCGTCAGGTGCCCGCTGCGCCACATCACTCCCCACCCGGCCTGCCAGAGGGCGAGTTCGAGGAGGTGACCGGCTCCCGCCGCGGTCGCGTGCTGCTCCCATTCGGGGACCTTCGGGTGCGGGGTCGGCGACGAGACGAGCGCGAGGAGCAGTTCGGCCCGCAGCGGCTTCATATTGACCTCACCGTCCTTGCGCGTGACACCGTCGGCTTCGTCGAGGGCCTCACCGAGGCGGATCCGGTCGTCTCCCCGGAGGATGAGGAAGCGCCACGGTTTGAGAGCCTTGTGGTCGGCGACGGTCGAGATGATGCGGATGATCTCCCGGAGGTCGGAGTCGCTCGGCGTCTCCGGGCCCACCTTGGAGATCGAACGCCGGGTGGCGATCGCGTGGAGCACCGGATCGGTGAGTGAGTCGATCGAACTCGGGGCGGAGTAGTCCGGTCCGGTGCGCCCTCTGTCCGCCTTCGCGGGAGCGAGACGGGCACCGTCGGCGGCAGCGGGTGATTCGCCGGTGGTGCCGAAGCCGCCGCCCGCGGCGTCACCGACGTTCGTCTCGTCGCCGACACTCGTCCCATCGCCGAGCGCAGCACCGCCGACGACCGTGTCGTCCTCGACGGCCCCCGCGCCGAGGCGAGTGAGGGATTCCCTGGCCGCGAGCTTCATCGCCCACGGACCGGTCTCACCGTCGAGGAAGTACGCCCGTGTCAGCTCCCGTTCGTGGTCGGGCCGCTCGCGTTTCCTCCGGCGCTTGTCCTTCTTCGCGCACCCGGACTTCTTCCTGCTCCCCATTCAGCTCACCCAGTTCGCATAGGCCTTCCGTGCCTGCGAGAGTTTGGGGTCGATGATCACCCGGCAGTAGCCGTTGTCGGGATTGTTCGAGTAGAAGTCCTGGTGGACCGTCTCAGCGGGGTAGAAGACACCGAGCGGTTCGAGGGTCGTGACGATGGGCTTGTCGAAGTACTCCTGGGCCGCCTCGATCGCCTCGGCGAACCGGGCCTTCTCCTCCCCGTCGCGGTAGAACATCGCCGAACGGTACTGTGTGCCGACGTCGTAGCCCTGCCGGTTGAGGCTCGTCGGGTCGTGCCCGGTGAAGAAGAGTCCGAGGATGATGCTCTCGGGCACGATCTCGGGATCGAAGGTGACCTGAAGGGCTTCGGCGTGACCGGTCGTGCCCGAGCACACCTCACGGTAGTGCGGGTCGGTGGTGTGACCGCCGGTGTATCCGGAGATCACCGAGGTCACGCCCGTGGTGCGCTGGTAGACGGCGTCGAGGCACCAGAAGCAGCCTGCGCCGAGGGTGAGAGTGCGGAGTTCGCTCATAACAGGTACAACGACGTCCGTGCCCGCTTATTCCCGCACCGCTCAAGCACCGTCGGTGCGGAAGGTGAGGTCCTCGGGTGCCGGCCAGTCCGCGAGCGTGAGGGGCGCTTCGATGCTCACCGCCGCGAGGTCAGCGTCGTCGACGTCCTCGCCGTCGCTGAGGTCAGGCTCGACCCACCCTTCGATCCCCTCGGGGTGAAGGGTTCCCGGTGCTGAGGCGCCGAGGTTGTCGGCCGTCATCGCCGCGACCTCGGCATCGAGCTCGGCATCGACTCCGTAGAGGTCGATGCGGTCGAGGAGTCCGTCCCGGATGTCGAGGCTGAGTTCGTAGAGTGCGGGGTCAGCGCTGGATCCGGACCTGTCCGCGTCCCGCTCGAAGAGCGCACTGACCGGGTAGGTGTGGTTCGCGGGGATCGCCCTCGGAGCCTCTGCGTCGAGGTACACGTCGATGCTCGAGACGTCCTCTTCGGCGAGCAGAGCGGAGAGGTCGGCATCGGAGAGCTCGATCGGGTCATCCCCGGGGAACTGCTTCCTCGAGTAGGGCACCGTGATGAAGAAGCGGCCGTGGTCGAGCTGGGCGCGGATGACCTCGGCGACGTCCTGGGACTGCGGGTGGGGTTCGTCGAGGAGGGCGTCGAGGGAGGCCCGCACGTGCGCGGGGAGTTCGATCTCGACGGGAGCGACGTCGATGTGCCCGTCGAGGGCTTCGCGGGCGACGAACTCTTCGGCTCTGTCGACGGCGAAGGCGGTGCCCGCGACGACTGAGGAGTTGATGACGGCACCCAGTCCGCGACCGAGCCCGTCGGGCAGCTTCTCGTCCCAGGAGTCCTTGAGGTTCTGGATCGGTCCCCAGAGCATCCAGCTCGCAGCACCGGCCGCGGCGGCGGCTGCGAGGTTGAGGAACGCCCGCGACCTCCACGTCGCATCCTCGATCCACCAGGCCTCCGGATCGCCGCCGTCGACGTATCCGAACGGTTCGTCCTCGGCGTAGCGGGCAGGCTCTCCCGCCTCAGCGCCGCCGGGGGCGACGAGGTCGACATCGGTGTCCGCGAAGGCCCTCGTCCCGCCGAGCCACGTCATCGCTGCGGTCGCGACGGCGTAGGCGGCCCGTGCCGTGTTCTGGTGCTCGGCGGCGAAGTCGCGGCGGCGGACGATGCTCAGTGCACCGGAGCCGATGGTCGAGACGGTGCGGACGAGGAGACGGTGGCGTGCTGGGATGTCGGGAAGGCGCATGCCCTCATCGAATCATGCGCACCTGAGGTGCGCGTGTGAGTCTCCCGGCCACGACCCGAACCGCCCCTCCGTGCGCCGAGATTCCGGCAGCGTCGTCAGAGCACCGGCACCGTCGTCAGAGCAGCAGGCCGCTCGGCAGGGTGAACCCGAGTTCCGTCGCAGCCCGCTGGGTCGAGGGCTCGTTCCACAGTCTCGCGACCGCCGCGTTCGTCGACAGGGACCGCATCTCGGCCTTGTCGAGGAAGAGGATGCCGTCGAGGTGGTCGGTCTCGTGGGCGACGATGCGCGCCGACCAGCCGGTGATCTCCTCGTCGATGGGCGCACCGGTGAGGTCGACTCCGCGCAGCCCTATCGTGCGGGGCCGAGCGACGACGGCCTGGTAGCCGGGGATGGACAGGCACCCTTCGTAGAAGGCGGCGAGCTCACCGGTGACCGGTTCGCACTGCGCGTTGAGCACGGTGCGCAGCGGCAGCGGCTCGCGTTCGCGGACGGCGGCGACCTCGGCGGACACGGCTGCGGGATCCTCGGCGACGAAGATCGAGAGTCCGACGCCCACCTGGGGGCCGGCGAGTCCGACACCGGGGGCCTCGCGCATCGTCTTCGCCATCACCTCGGCGAGGCGGGCCAGGGTCGCGTCGTCGACCTGACCGGAGTACGGCAGCACCGGGGTGCGGAGGATCGGATCGCCGGCCCCGACGATCGGGGCGATGCCGTCGTGGGCGTCCGCCGCGGCGAGGACCTCGTCGATCTGCTGAGCGACGATCGCATCGGTGAGGTTCACGGGGAACTCCTGGTGGTCGGGCCGGTCAGCGGGCGCGGGCGACGATGAGTTCGGCGTGCTTGAGCAGCGGGGCGTCGATCATCTTCCCCTCATAGGCGAACGCCCCCTTCTCCGTTCGTGCCAGGTCGAGGACCGCGCGCGCCCACTCGAACTGTTCTTCGCTGGGGCGGAAGGCCTCGCGGACGACCGGGACGTGGTTGGGGTGGATGGAGACCTTTCCGCTGAACCCCGATTCGCAGG
Organism: Brevibacterium sp. K72; assembly: GCF_050562175.1. Classification (NCBI taxonomy): domain Bacteria; kingdom Bacillati; phylum Actinomycetota; class Actinomycetes; order Micrococcales; family Brevibacteriaceae; genus Brevibacterium; species Brevibacterium sp. K72. Next base: position 1,936,638 of record NZ_CP191582.1, on the reverse strand, counting down.
CGTCCTCGGCTTCCTCGCGGAGACCGTCGAGGTCGGGGATGTCGGCCCAGATCGAGTCGAGGGCGTGTTTGCCGTGGGCGCGCGCGGCGAGCAGCGTCGAGCTGCGGACGTGGGAGACGACGTCGCGCCACGTGCCGTCGGCGCGACGCGAGGATCCCCCGCCGAGATCGGCGATGAGGTCCTCGGAGCCCCACATGAGGCCGTGGACGTTGGGGGCGGCGGCGATCTCGGCCGCGTTGATCGCCCCCAATGCCGTCTCGATGAGGGCGATGACCTCGAGGCCTCCGAAGACGGTGAGGTCCGAGGCGGATTCCGCCTTCGGCAGCATCACGGTCGTGTAGTCGGTGCGCTCGAGCATCCGCAGATCCTCGCCGAGGTGGTCGGAGTCGCGGGGATTGACGCGCACGACGGTGCGGGACGGGTCGAGCGGGTAGTCGACGATCGCTTCGCGGGCCTCGGCCTTGTCGGCGTCGTTGACGGCGTCCTCGAGGTCGAGGATGACGATGTCGGAGCGTTCGGCGGCCTTCTGGAACCGATCGGGCCGGTCTCCGGGGACGAAGAGCCAGGCGGGGGCGAAATCGAGTGCCATGGGTGGTCTCCTCACTCTCCGGTCGAGGTCTGCGGGGACTGCGCTGACGGGGCTGGCGAATCCGAGTTCTGCGACTGCGCCGCCGCATCCGCGGAAGGTGCCGCAGAACCGGAGGGCTTGGCATGCGAGGAGTCGAACATCATCGTCTGGCGCACGGCCTTGGCCACCAGCTGCCCGTTCTGGTTGTATCCGCGGTGCTCGAGGGTGACGATGCCCTGCCCGGGGCGGGACTTCGAGGCGCGCTTGTCGAGGATCGTCGTCTCCGCGTAGAGGGTGTCGCCGTGGAAGAGCGGGGCGGGGAAGCTCACCTCGGAGAAGCCGAGGTTGCCGACGATCGTGCCCTGCGTGAGCTGGGAGACGGAGAGCCCGATGAGGGTCGCCAGCGTGAACATCGAGTTGACGAGGCGCTGGCCGAAGGGTTCGGTCTCGGCGAAGGCGGCGTCGAGGTGGAGGGCCTGCGTGTTCATCGTCACCGCGGTGAACCACGTGTTGTCCGCCTCGGTGATGGTCCGGCCCGGCGCATGCCTGTACACGGTGCCGACCTCCATCTCGTCGAGCCACAGTCCGCGCTGCTCGACGACCTTGCTCTCGCTCATTCTCCGCTCCTTCGTCGTGATGCTCTTCACCATACCGTCCGCCCGTGACACACCCGACGGGTGGGAGGTCCGCGTGAGGTCGGCTCAGTGCGGGCGCGGGCGGATGAGCGCGCCGAGAGCTGCGCATGCGGCGGCGACGGAGAACGCCGGGATCGGTCCGGCCTCGGCGAGGAGAGCTCCCACCAGCGGGGAGCCGATGGCCTGGCCGAGAGCGAGGACGAGGAACCCGAGTCCGACCCCGGCCGCGGGTGCGTCGGCGCAGATCTCCGTCCCCCAGATGAGCAGCAGACCGGTGAGGACGATGTAGACGGCACCGAAGACCGCTGCCGACGTCCATGCTGTGGCGAGGCTGCCGGGGACGAGGGCGAAGGCGATGGTGACGGCGGCGAGGACGAGCATCGACAGCGTCCACGCCGGGCGCAGGCCCAGCCGCCGCACAGCATCGCCGGTGATCGCCCCGACGAGTCCGCACACCCCGAGCAGGATCCAGGCGATCGCCGAGGCGGTCGGACCGATCCCCTCGGCCCCGCCGAGGAGGTCGCGGCCAAAGGTCCACACCGCTGAGCTCGCGATTCCCATGAGTGCGGCGGCGGCGATGAGTCGGACCCCGCCCGCTCGCAGCAGCGGTCCGGGCATGCGCGGTCGTCGCCTCGCGGCGCCTGGGCCGGCGACCGCGGGCTCGTCGCCGCGGCGCGGAACCGCGCGAGCGACCCAGACGGTGACGACCGCGGCGATGACGGCGAAGGCCCACCACGCCAGCCGCCACTGTCCGACGGTGAGCAGGGCGACCGGTCCCGCGAGGGCGACACCGGCGCCGGTGCCTGCGTTGATGACCGTCTGCGTCCGATCTCGGACGCCGCTGCGCACGAAGAGGGCGACGGCATGGGCGAGCGGCGGCGAGGCGATGCCGGTGCTCGATCCGGCGAGGAGGACGCCTGCCGCGAGCGCGAGGGCGTTCGGGGCCACGGCGACGACCGCGGTGCCGACCGCGGCGACGGCTCCTGCGCTGACGGCGACGACGCGAGCACCGAGGCGGGGTGTGAGGATCGTCGAGACGACGATCGCGACGCAGTAGGCGATGTAGGAGCCGGAGGCGATGGCGCCGGCGGTCTGTGCGTCGAGTCCGAACTCGGCGCGGAAGGCGGGGAGGAACATGCCGTAGGCGAATCGGGCGAGGCCGTAGCAGACGGCGATGAGGCAGAGCCCCGCCGCGGTCAGGCGCAGGGTAGCCCAGCGCCCCAGAGTCTGTCCGCCGGTGCTCGTCGTGGTCATCGTCGGTCCTCTCCGGAGGGCTTCGTCGGAGCGAGTCTCAGAGCGCGTCGCCGCCCTCGAACTTCACAGGTCTGTGAACCATCCTGCAGGCAGGTACACTGATCTGTAAAGTCCGAATCGACATCGACGCCGGTGAAGACCGGACGCCGAACGGCGGTCGACACGGAACCCGAGGGAGGGAGCAGCGATGAGGCCAGACCCGCACGACGACCTCACTCCCCCGCAACTGACGCCTGGCGCGCGACGGATCCTCGACACCGCCGCCGCGCTCTTCTACTCCCGCGGCATCCACGCCGTCGGCGTCGACACCATCGCCGAGGAGTCGGGGCTGACCAAGCGGACCCTCTACGACCGCTTCGGGTCGAAGGACGCCCTCATCGCCGCCTACCTCCAGGTCAGACATGAGGCCTGGTGGGCTCGCCTGGAGAAACGCCTGGCCGCGCTCTCGGCGGAGTCGACACCGGGCAGCCGCGCGCTCGCGGTGTTCGACTCCTACACCCTCGACTCCGAGACGACCGCGCGCGGCTGCGCCTTCGTCAACGCCGCCGCCGAGCTTCCGTCCGATCATCCTGCGCGCGGCGTCATCCGCGCCCACAAGCGTGCGGTCGAAGGACTGCTCGCGGACATCCTCGGCGACAGCCCCGATCCGCGGTCGCTCGCCGAGCACATCTTCCTCCTCCTCGAAGGCGGCATCGTCCACCGCGGCATCGACGGCGACGATCATCGTCTCACCCATGCCCGGCGGATCGTCGAGGACCTCGTCGCGGCGTAGTCGGCGCCCTGTCCGCTCTGTGACGATCTCCACGACAGAACCGTCCGGACGGTATAGAGTCGCACCTGCGCATGGCTCTCAGACGCCGCGCAATGCAGGACGAACGGTCAAAGGAGACCACAGCCGATGATGGACAGGGACTTCCGCACAGAACTCGACCGCCGCTTCGACCTCTACGAGGACCCCGAGAGCGACGAGGGCATCCTCGATCCCCTGCCGTGGCGCGACCTCGGCGTCTCCGTCGCCGTCCTCGCCGTCCTCTCCGCAGCCCTCCTCGCGTGGTGCCTGCTGTGAGCCGGGCGCAGCGCCGCTTCCAGCGCACCGACCTCGCCGATGCCGGATCGACGAGCGACCTGCCGCTGCTGCGCAGGGACCGGATCTGGAGCTTCTGGGACTTCTCGGCGGCGAACATCGGTCTGGCGATCGCGACCTGGGCCTTCCTCCAGGGCGGGGCCGTCGCCTACTACGTCGGAGCGAAGGAGGCCGTGGCGAGTATCGTCATCGGCTACGGGATCTCGATCGTCCTCGTCGCCCTCGCCCCGTGCATCCCCGCCGTCCGCTACGGGATCGAGCAGTTCGTCTCCCTGCGCTCGGCCTTCGGCACCGGCGGTGCCCGGGCGATCATGCTCGCCCTCTCCGCCCTGCTCGCCGCCGCGTGGGCCGCGGTGCTCGCGATCATGTGCGGTCACGCGTTCGCGAACGTGCGGAATGCGCTCTTCGGCACCGACTTCGCCACCGACAGCCTCACCGTCAAGCTCATGGGCCTCACCGCGGTCGTCGTCTCATGGATCATCCTCATGCGCGGTCCCACCTCGATCGAGACGGTCAACAAGATCGTCGCGCCGGGCCTCGTCGTCGTCACCCTCGTCATGCTCGCCCTCATCTTCACCCAGGTCGGATGGTCCGAGCTCGTCGACCTGCCGCCGCTGGCCTCTGACACCGACAAGCACATGGCGTTCATGCTCGCGATCGAGCTCAACATCGCCGGGGGCCTCGCATGGTGGCCGAACGTCGGCAACCTCGCCCGGCTGACGCGGAGTGCGCGGGCGGCGTACTGGCCGAACATGATCGGCCTCTTCCTCGCCTCGGTCATCGCCGCCGTCGTCGGGGCGTTCTCTGCGCTTGCCCTCGGCTCGGACGACCCGACGCAGTGGATGATCCCGCTCGGCGGCTTCGTCCTCGGCGGACTGGCGCTCGTCTTCGTCGGCTTCGCGAACATCACCTCGATCGTCGCCCAGGGGTATGCCGCACTCGTCGCCGTGCGCGGAGGCACCGGCAACATCGGCCGGAGGATGCCCTGGCCGGTACTCGGCGCGGTCATCCTCATCCCCGCCGTCGTCCTCGTCTTCTTCCCCGACGCCACCTACAACAACTACGGTCGGTTCGTCTCGTGGGGTGCGATCGTGCTCGGACCGCTGTGCGCAATCCAGCTCGTCGACTTCTTCGTCCTGCGCAGGCAGCGCCTCGACATCCGCTCGATGTACGACAACCGATCCGGCTCTCCGTACCACTACACCGGCGGGTTCAACCTCGTCGCCTTCGCCTCGATGGCCGCCGGTGCGCTCGTCTACGCGCTCCTCCTCAACCCGGTCGACTACGTCCCGTCCGAGCCGTTCCGCTGGCTCACGGCATCCCTGCCGTCGATGGCGGTCGCCGGCGGCCTCTACTGGGTGCTGTCGAGAACCGTCTCGATGCGCCTCGGACAGGGAGGATTCACCTCGTCATCCGACTGAAGCGTCGAAAGCCGACTAGGCTAGGAGGCAGGCGCTTCGGCCCCCGGACTAGCACGAGGAGAGTCATGGATCGCGAATCGATCGAATGCTGGCTGACCGACATGGACGGCGTCCTGGTCAGGGAGAACAGCGCCCTGCCCGGTGCCGCCGAGCTGCTCGCCCAATGGCGGCGGGCCGACATCCCGTTCCTCGTGCTCACGAACAATTCGATCTACACGGCCCGGGACCTCTCTGCGCGCCTGCGCTCGAACGGGCTCGAGGTCCCCGAGGCGAACATCTGGACCTCGGCGATGGCCACGGCCGATTTCCTCTCCCATCAGGTCGAGCACGGCACGGCCTACGTCGTCGGCGAGGCGGGACTGACGACGGCCATCCACGAAGCCGGGTTCATCATGACCGAGCACGACCCCGACTTCGTCGTCGTCGGCGAGACCCACAACTACTCCTTCGAGGCGATCACGAAGGCGATCCGGCTCATCGATGCGGGCTCGCGCTTCATCGTCACCAACCCCGACGCGACCGGCCCGAGCCCCGAGGGCGTGCTCCCGGCGACCGGCGCGATCGCGGCCCTCATCACGAAGGCGACGAACCGGGTGCCCTACGTCGTCGGCAAGCCCAATCCGATGATGTTCCGCTCGGCGCTCAACAAGATCGGAGCGCACTCGATCAGCACGGCGATGATCGGCGACCGCATGGACACCGACATCATCGCGGGCATGGAGGCCGGCATGCACACCGTCCTCGTCCTCTCGGGGATCTCCACCGCCGAGGATGTCCGGAAGTATCCGTTCCGCCCCGACGAGATCCTCGACGGCGTCTTCGACCTCCTTGACGTCCCGCTCGAGGAGCAGGGCAGCCTCGGCGCCGACGTCACCGGTTCCGCGTAGGCGCCGGTCGTATCGCGGCGCCCCCGAGGCGGATCCGGTCCGATATCCGGCCCGATTTCGCATCGGATCCTCCTCGGGGAGGCGTCTCGGTCTCAGCGCACCCCGCTCTCCCCGGTCACCCGCCGAGGCGGGACTCGAGACGCTGTCTCTGCGCCTCGGTGGCACCGGGGCCGGGGTGGGCCTCGATGCCGGGGACGGCGACCTCGGCACCGCAGCGATCGCATGCGGTCCGCGCCCCGCACTCTCCCCCGCAGCCGGAGTGCCGGTAGACGACGGGAGGGCCGTCGGGTGCAGCCCAGCGGTCGCCCCACGCGGTGAGCGCGATGACGACCTGCCCGAGTTCGGCGCCCTTCTCTGTCAGCCGGTACTCCCTCCCGCCTCCAGTGGCCGACTCGTCGATGGCCATGAGGCCGTTGGCGACGAAGTCGGCGAGGCGCTTGGTGAGGATGTTCGGCGCGATACCGAGGCTGCGTTCGAACTCGGAGAAGCGCGTCATCCCGGCGAACGCCGCATTGCGGATGATGAGCAGACTCCACCTCTCTCCGACGACGTCGAGCGCTCGGGCCGCCGAGCAGTTCTCACGTGCGTACTTGCTTCCCAACATGTTCAGAAATCCTACCGTTATCCACTTGCATGATGAAAGTCACACGCCGTAGACTCATTCCCACCATGCTCACGCTGTGATCGGAGTCACATGTCCATTCCAGAGATCGTCGACGAAGCCACATGGTACGAAGCGCGCAGGCGCCTGCTTGAGAAGGAGAAGGACCTCACCGCGCAGATCGATCGCCTCAACGCCGAACGCCGACGCCTGCCGATGGTGCCGGTGACGAAGGACTACCGGTTCGAGATCCCCGACGGCGATGTCGGGCTCCGCGACCTCTTCGGCGACCACCGACAGCTCATCGTCCAGCACTTCATGTTCGATCCCGCCTGGGACGCGGGCTGTTCGAGCTGCACCGCGATGGCGAGCTCCGCCGCACATCCGGCGCTGCTCGACCAGCTCGCCGGCCGCGGCACCGCGTTCGCCGCGGTCTCCCGCGCACCGCTGTCCAAGCTCATCGCCTACCGGGAAGCAAAGGGCTGGTCGTTCCCCTGGGTCTCCTCGGCGGGCAGCGACTTCAACCTCGACTTCCACGTCACCCTCGATCCCGACCTCGCCCCGAACTCATACAACTTCCGGGACGGGGACGAGCTCATCGCCGCTGACCAGGGGTGGCTGACGACGTATCGGGGCGAGCAGCCGGGGATCAGCACCTTCCTCAGGGACGGCGACGACGTCTTCCACCCCTACTCCGTCTACGCCCGGGGCCTCGAGGTGATGATGCCCGCATACCGCATGCTCGATCTCACCGCGCTCGGCCGGCAGGAGAGCTGGGAGGAACCCGCCGGTCGGGCACCCGCCTTCTACCGCCACGATGCCGGAGTCCTCAACCCGGAGGTCGTCGACGCCTGAGCGCACCGTGCCAGCCCGCGCTAGACTCGCAACTGCCCCTGCTCCGCCGGAGGCCGCAGCACCGCGTCGACGGCGACCGACACCGGATTTCCAAGGAGGCAGCCGATGGCGCAGGCCCACCCCCATCCTTCCGCGACCGGCGAGTCGAGCTCCCCGTCAGAGAAGACCGGTCCGCCCCGGGAGAGCGCTGCCGACCGCCGGGAATGGCGGAAGATGCGCCGGCACATCCGGCCGACGACGATGTGGGACGTCCCGCTGCGCCTTCTCATCGCCTCGGTGGTCCTCGGTCTGCTCACCCCGCTCGTCGACCGCGGACTCGCCCAGGTCTTCTCCCCGTATCCGGATCTCGACTCCGGCAGCGTCGCCTCGCTGCTCGGGATCATCTCCGGTGCCATGGTCACGCTGGCCGGTCTTGCATTCGCCGCCCTGACGACGGCGATGAGCCTGGGGATCACGACGATGTCCGTGCGCCTGGCGCCCCTCCTCCAGAGCGACCGCGTCGTTCAATGGGCCCTGGGTTCCTTCGTCGCCACCTTCGTCTATTCGCTGCTCATCGCCCTGAGCATCGCCCTCGGCGAGGACAGCTACAAACCGTGGACGGGCACCGTCGGAGCGGTCCTCGTCACCCTCGCCTGCGCGGTGATGTTCCTCGCCTTCGTCGTGCGCGTGTGCACACTGCTCAACTCCGGGGCGCTGCTGCGCCGACTCGCCCGTGACGGGTGGAAGGCCCTGCGCTTCTCCCCGGACCGATTCCACACCCACGCCGTCGCCGTCTCCGAACGCTCGGTGCCCGACGGCCACCTCGTCCGACGTCGACACTACGGCTCCGGCGGCGACGCTCTGCTCGCCGTCAACACTCCTCGTCTGCTCGACTTCGAGGACGCGTGGGGATGCACGATCGAACTCGTGCCCACGGTGGGAACCCCGGTGCCCGTCCACACCCTGCTCTTCCGGACGAGTGAGGCGCTGACGAGCAGACAGGAGGCCGAACTCGAGAAAGCGGTGGCCTTCGGCGACATCGAATCCCCGGAGAACGGTCCCTTCGGGGCGATCCGCACGATCTCCGACATCGCGCTCAAGGCGCTCTCGCCGGCGGTCAACGACCCGTCCCGAGCAGTCCAGGCGCTCGACCAGATCGAGGCGATCCTCATCCGGCTCTCACCGATGATCGACGCTCAGGAGAAGGAGCTCGCCTCCCGTCCCGACGCGTCGGTGCTGCGCGACTGGATGCGCAGCTGGGCGGAGTACGTCGCCGCCGCCACCGACGAGATCCGCCAGTTCGGAACGACCTCGATCCAGATCCAGCGCCGCCTGCGCGCGCTCTTCGCCGATCTCGCCTCGATCTGTCCGGCATCCCAACATCAGGCGCTCAGCGAACGTGTGGCCGTCCTCGACCGGGGCACCGACCGGTGGTGGGACGACCCGCTCGATCGCCGGCTCTCAACCGTCGCCGACCCCGAGGGCATCGGCGGGGCCGAACGGAACTGAGCCGCCGCCTCGGCGAGAGGGGTACCGATCCTGTTGGGACCGCGGTCATCCGCGCCTCACGCGAGCGCCGACATCAGCCGCATCGCCGACTCCATGTACTTCCGCGTCCACGGCCGCTGCATCCACTCCTCGAGGGTGAGCTCGTGGCTCTTCTCCCGGTAGTCGTCGATGACCGCGGAGATGTCGCCCACCAGGTTGCCGCCGGTGGTGAGCAGGCTGATCTCGTAGTTGAGCCCGAAGGAGCGCATGTCCATGTTCGATGAGCCCATGACCCCGTACTTCCCGTCGACGACGAAGCACTTCGTGTGGAGGACCGCGGGCTTGGGGTAGAGGAAGATGCGCACACCCGCCTCGAGCAGCGCCTGATAGTACGAGGCCTGGGCGCGGCCGACGACGTACTGGTCGGCCTCCTCGCTGACGTAGAGCTCGACGTCGACGCCCCGGTAGGAGGCGGTGTTGATGGCCGCGAGCAGCGACTCGTCGGGGATGAAGTAGGGACTGACGATCGAGAGCTTCTCCTGCGCGAGGTAGAAGAGGGAGTTGAAGACCTTGAGGTTGGGCTCGGTGGTGAACCCCGGCCCCGAGGGCACGAGCTGCATCCCGCAGACGTCTCCCCCGACGTCGGGGACCTCGACGCCCCACACGTAGTCGCGGATGCCGAGCTCCTCCCCGCTCTCGGTGTACCAGTCGGTGGCGAAGACGGCTTCGATCGTCGCGACGATCTCCCCGCTGACCTCGACCATGATGTCGTGCCAGTGCCGCCCGACCTTGATGTTCGCCTTCATGTCGTAGCTCGAGTCGATCATGTTCTGCGAGCCCATCATCGCCCGCTTGCCGTCGACGACGAGGAGTTTGCGGTGGTTGCGCAGGTCGATGCGCCGCGCCTTGCCCTGCCACGGGATGAACGGGAGCATGAGGTGCCATTCGATCCCGGCCGCGGTCAGACGCTTGCCGAGCGAATGGAATCCCGGGTACTTCCGCGATCCGATGTGGTCGTAGAGGACGCGCACGTGCACTCCGCGGGCGGCTGCCCGCTTGAGCGCTTCGAAGAAGACGTCTGTCGTCCTATCCCAGGCCATGATGTAGATCTCGACGTGGACGTAGTTCTCGGCTCCGTCGACGAGTTCGGCCATCCGCTCGATCGTCCGGTCGTAGTCCATGCTGATGCCGTGGTTGGTCCCGGTGACCATGGGCAGTTCGGTGAGGTTGCGGGCGAGTTCGGCGATGAGGTCGAAGTCGCGCGGCGCCTTGAGCGACGGCGGGACATCGGGCAGGTCGTCGGCGCCCTTGTGCATGAGTTCGTTCGCCATCGCCTGGATGCGCGCCCGCCTGCGGTTGATGTAGGGGCTGCCGATGAGGAGGAAGAGGGGGATGCCGACGATGGGCAGGAAGAGGATGAGGAGCAGCCACGCCGATGACGACGACGGCCGCCGGTTCTCCGGGACGACGCCGATGGCGATGATCTTGACGATGTACTCGATGACGATCCAGGTCACCGACAGCACCGTCGTCCAGTTGATCGACGACCAGTCGATGGGCTCCATCCGCGACCTCCGTTCCTCGGTTGAGGTCCACCCTAACCGGACGAACCCCTCGCCGAGGCGGTCCGCCGCTCCGTACGGAACGACGGGACCGCCTCGGCGAGGGGTGGGTGGTGCGACTCCGGCGCAGAGACCGGGAGGGTCACCTCAAGGTCACGAGATCTCAGAGTCCGAGTTCGCGGGCGATGAGCATGAGCTGGACCTCGGTCGTGCCCTCGCCGACCTCGAGGATCTTCGAGTCGCGGTAGTGGCGGGCGACGAGGTATTCGTTCATGAAGCCGTAGCCGCCGTGGATCTGCGTGGCGTCGCGGGCGTTGTCCATCGCCGCGTCGCCGGCGATCATCTTCGCGATCGCCGCCTCCTTCTTGAACGGCAGGCCTGCGAGCATCCGGGAGGCCGCGAGGTAGTAGGCGGTGCGGGCTGCGACGACGCGGGCCTCCATGCGGGCGATCTTGAACTGGATGCCCTGGAAGTCGGCGATCGCATGCCCGAACGCCTGCCGGTCCTTCGCGTACTTCACAGATTCGTCGACGCAGCCCTGGGCGGCGCCGACGGAGAGCGCGGCGACGGCGATGCGGCCCTCGTCGAGGATGCGGAGGAAGTTCGCGTAGCCGCGGCCGCGTTCGCCGAGCAGGTTCGCCTCGGGGACCTCGACGTTGTCGAAGGTGAGCGGGTGGGTGTCCGAGGAGTTCCAGCCGACCTTGTCATACGCGGGTTCGGCGGTGAAGCCGGGGGTGCCGGCGGGGATCATGATCGTCGAGATCTCCGGGACCTCACGACCCGACTTCGAGGTCTTCGTCCCGGTCACGGCGGTGGCGGTGACGAGGCGGGTGATGTCGGTGCCCGAGTTCGTGATGAAGGACTTCGAGCCGTTGATCGTCCACGTGCCGTTCTCCAGCGTCGCCTTCGTCCGGGTGCCGCCGGCATCGGAGCCGGCCTCGGGTTCGGTGAGACCGAAGGCGGCCAACCCCGAGCCGTCGGTGAGCTTCGGCAGCCACTCCTGCTTCTGCTCCTCGGTGCCGAACCGGTAGATCGGCATCGCGCCGAGGGAGACCCCGGCCTCGAGGGTGATCGCGAGTGACTGGTTGACACGGGCGATCTCCTCGATCGCCAGGCACAGGGCGAAGTAGTCCCCGCCCATGCCGCCGTACTCCTCGTCGAAGGGCAGGCCGAAGAGGCCCATCTGCCCCATCTTGGCAACGAGGGCGTAGGGGAACTCGTGCTTGGCGTCGAGTTCGGCGCTGACGGGGGCGACCTCCTCGTCGGCGAACTTCGCCACGCCCTGGCGCAGGTCTTCGTACTCCTCGGGCAGCATGCCCGGTGCGAATGCGGTGGTCATGGTGGTCTCCTTGGTGGGTGCGGTGGTCATCGGTCGGTGTTCGCGGGGGCGGTGTCGGCGGTGTCGTCGACGACGGCTGAGTCTGCGGTGTCGTCGACGACGGTGGCGAGCACCTCGTCGAGGGCGACCTGGGCTCCCGGCACTGCGGTGACGGTGACGGTGCCGGCCGCGGGGGCGGTGAGCACGTGCTCCATCTTCATCGCCTCGACGACGACGATCGCATCGCCCGCCTCGACGTGGTCGCCGGAGTCGACGCGGACCTCGACGACGGATCCGGGCATGGGGGCGAGCACCTCGGCGCCGCCCTCGCCCGGGGTGAGCGAGGTGTCGGCCTGGGTGCGGGTGAAGACGTGGATGCCCCGGTCCCCCGCCACCCAGATCGTCCGGTCGCGGGCGTCGGAGAAGACCCTCCCGGTGTGCTGGACGCCGTCGACGAGGACGTGCCAGATCCCGTCGTCATCGACGACGACGTCGTCGACGCGGCTCTCCACGTGCACGGACTCCCCGTCGACGGTGAGGTCGACCGTGGGCCGGAAGTCCGGACGGGAGGTGCGGAAGGTCCGCGGCCCTGCCCACGCCGAGGCGGCGCCCGCCATCGCGAGCGTGTCCGCGGTCAACTCCCCGGTGATCTCCGCGCCCGCCCGACCCTGGGTCGCGAGCACGGCGGCGACGGCGAACTGCCGGTCGATGTCCGTGGCCGTGTGGGCGAGCTGCTCCTCGCCGAGGCGGTCGATGAGCGAGGTGTCGAGGTCACCGGCGGCGACCTCGGGCAGGGTGATGAGGGTGCGGAGGAAGTCGATGTTCGTCACGACACCCGGCACAGCCGAGGCGGCCAGTGCCGACTCGAGTCGGTCGAGAGCGGTCGCCCGGTCGGGTCCGGTGGCGATGAGCTTGGCGATCATCGGGTCGTAGTCGGAGGCGACTGCCTGGCCGGCTTCGAGGCCGTTGTCGACGCGGATGCCCTCGCCGTTCGGGAAGACGACGTCGATCGCGCGGCCGCCGGTCGGCAGGAAGCCGCGGGCGGGATCCTCGGCGTAGATGCGGGCCTCGACGGAGTGGCCGGTGAGCGTGATGTCGTCCTGGCTCAGCGGCAGCTCCTCGCCGGCGCCGACGCGCAGCTGGAGTTCGACGAGGTCGACCCCGGTGACCTCCTCGGTGACGGGGTGCTCGACCTGGAGGCGGGTGTTCATCTCCATGAAGAAGAACTCGTCGGGACGGTCGGCGCCGACGATGAACTCGACGGTGCCGGCACCCCGGTAGCCGACCGAGCGGGCCGTCTCGATCGCGGCCTCACCGATCCGGGCCCGCGTCTCGTCGTCGAGGAGCGCCGACGGCGCTTCCTCGATGACCTTCTGGTGGCGGCGCTGGAGCGAGCATTCGCGTTCGCCGAGGTGGATGACGTTCCCGTGCGCATCGGCCATGACCTGGACCTCGATGTGGCGCGGGGTGGCGACGAGGCGTTCGAGGAAGAGCGTGTCGTCGCCGAAGGAGTTCTGGGCCTCACGGCGGGCGGTCTTGAGTGCGGCCGGGAGTTCGGAGGGCTCGAAGACGGCGTGCATGCCCTTGCCGCCGCCTCCGGCGGAGGGCTTGATGAGGACGGGGAAGCCGATGTCGCTGGCGGCGGAGATGAGCGCCTCGTCGGAGGACCCGGCGTCCTTCGTGCCCGGCACGAGGGGGACGCCGCGAGCGGAGACCGCCTGCTTCGCGGTGATCTTGTCGCCCATCGTCCGGATCGCCTCGGGGCCGGGGCCGAGGAAGACGATGCCCGCGGCATCGCACGCGGCGGAGAAGTCGGCGTTCTCGGAGAGGAACCCGTAGCCGGGGTGGATGGCCTCTGCTCCCGTCGCCGTCGCGGCGGCGATGACCTTGTCGATGTCGAGGTAGGACTCGCTCGCCTGGGCGGGGCCGAGGCGCACGGCGGTGTCGGCGGCTCTCACGTGGGCGGCGTGGGCGTCGGCGTCGGAGTAGACGGCGACGGTGCGGATGCCCAGCCGCTTGGCGGTGCGGATGACGCGCAGGGCGATCTCGCCGCGGTTGGCGATGAGGATGGTGTCGAACATAGTCAGCTCACATTCTGAAGACGCCGTAGCCGTCGGCATCGAGCGGCCGGGCCAGGGGCGAGAAACGGGCGAGGTCGAGGGCGAGGGCGAGGATCTCTCGGGTGTCGGCGGGTTCGATGATCCCGTCGTCCCAGAGCCGGGCGGTCGAGTAGTACGGGTTGCCCTGGGCTTCGTACTGGTCGCGGATGGGCTGCTTGAACTCGTCCTCGGCCTCGGCGGACCAGGTCTCACCGTGGGCTTCGAGCTGGTCGCGTTTGACCGTCGAGAGCACGCTGGCGGCCTGTTCGCCGCCCATGACGGAGATGCGGGCGTTGGGCCACATCCACAGGAAGCGCGGTGAGTACGCACGGCCGCACATCGAGTAGTTGCCGGCGCCGAAGGAGCCGCCGATGACGACGGTGAACTTCGGCACGCGCGCGGTGGCCACGGCGTTGACCATCTTCGCCCCGTGCTTGGCGATGCCGCCGGCTTCGTAGTCGCGGCCGACCATGAAGCCGGAGATGTTCTGGAGGAAGACGAGCGGGATCGTGCGCTGGTCGCAGAGTTCGATGAAATGTGCACCCTTCTGCGCAGACTCGCCGAAGAGGATGCCGTTGTTCGCGATGATCCCGACCGGATGGCCGTCGATGTGAGCGAACCCGGTGACGAGGCTCGTGCCGTATTCGGCCTTGAACTCGTGGAACTTCGATCCGTCGACGAGGCGGGCGATGACCTCGTGGACGTCGTAGGGGACCTTCGAGTCGACGGGCACGACCGCGGTGAGCTCGTCCGGGGAGTGCAGCGGCTCCTCCGGCTCGATGACCTCCCAGTTGGGGGCCGGCTGCGGGCCGAGGGTGGTGACGATGTCGCGCATGATCTCCAGCGCGTGGGAGTCGTTGGCGGCGAGGTGGTCGGTGACGCCCGAGGTGCGGGAGTGCAGGGCGCCGCCGCCTAAGTCCTCGGCGCTGACGACCTCACCGGTCGCTGCCTTGACCAGGGGTGGGCCGCCGAGGAAGATCGTGCCCTGTTCGGAGACGATGATCGTCTCATCGGCCATCGCGGGCACGTAGGCGCCGCCGGCGGTCGAGGAGCCGAGGACGGCGGCGAGCTGCGGGATGCCTGCGGCAGACAGGGTGGCCTGGTTGTAGAAGATCCGCCCGAAATGCTCGCGGTCGGGGAAGACCTCGTCCTGGCTGGGCAGGTTCGCCCCGCCGGAGTCGACGAGGTAGATGCACGGGAGTCGGTTGTCCTTCGCGATCTCCTGCGCCCGCAGGTGCTTCTTCACCGTCATCGGATAGTAGGTGCCGCCCTTGACGGTCGCGTCGTTGGCGACGATGACGCATTCGCGACCCGAGATCCGGCCGATGCCGGTGATGATCCCGGCGCCCGGGCTGGCGTCGCCGTACATGCCGTTCGCGGCCAGCGGGGAGAGTTCGATGAACGGGGAGCCCGGGTCGAGGAGGGCTTCGACGCGGTCGCGGGGCAGCAGCTTGCCGCGGTCGAGGTGCTTCTGCCTGGCCTTCTCCGAACCGCCCTGGGCGGTGGCGCCGATGCGCTCCCGGAGTTTGGCGATGAGTGCGGCGTGTGCCTCGGCGTTGGCCTGGCCCTTCGCCGGATCGACCGCAGTTCCCACTGCTCTCATTCCATGTCCCCTTGCTGCAGATTCAGTTAATCGTCGTTAACTGACTGCTATGATACTGCCCACAGGGCGGATGTGACAACGCCCACGCAGACAGCACCGAGGCAGATGGCTGGGAGGAGCGAGGATGGCAGTGACGACGTCGACGCGCGCCGAGGCGAAGGCCGCCCGGCGCGAGCAGCTGCTCGAGGTCGCGAAGACGCTCTTCGCCCGGCACGGCTTCCATGGTGTCCGGCTCGACGACCTCGCGAAGGGGGCGGGCATCTCCGCACCCGCGGTCTACAGGCATTTCTCCTCGAAGGAGGCGGTGCTCGAGGAGCTGCTCGTCGGGATCTCGGAGTACCTCCAGTCAGGGGGCGCGGAGATCGTCGGCGACGCGGAGATCGTCGGCGACGCTGAGATCCCCGGAGACGCGCTCGTGGCGCGGTCGGACGACTCCCCCGCCGAGGTGGGCCCGACTCCCCCGTCCCCCGCTGGCGCGGACTCAACGCTGAGCGCGCTCATCGACTTCCACATCGCGTTCGCGATGGCCGAACCCGATCTCATCCGCATCCAGGACCGTGACTTCGCGGCCCTGCCTGAGGCCTCGCGGCGGGCCGTGCGCAGACTGCAGCGGGCGTACGTCAGCCAGTGGGCGCAGGTCGCCGTGCTCGTGCACCCGCAGTGGAGTCTCGAGGCCGCGACGGTGCGGGTGCATGCGGCGTTCGGGATGATGAATTCGACGCCGTATCAGGCGCGGGGATCCGCCGCCGAGGTGGTCCGCCGGGAGCTGCGGGCCGCCGCTGCGGCGGCGCTGGGGCTCCCGGCGGAGGTCGACGACCTCAGGGGACGATGACGAGCTTGCCCCGGGTGTGACCCTCAGCGCTTGAGCGGAAGGCGTCGGCCACCTCGGCGAGGGGGAAGATCTGGTCGACGTCGACGGTGAGCTGCCCGTTGTCGACGAGCTCGGTCAGGCGCGCGGTCGTCGCCCCATCGGGGCGGACCCAGATGTAGCGGCCGCCGTGCTCGGTGACAGTGGGGTCGGCGATCGAAGCGTGCGTGCCAGCATCGGCGAGGACGGCGAGCGTGATCTCGAGCTGACCCCCGACGAAGTCGGCGACGGCGTCGACGGGACCACCGGCGAGTTCGCGGACGCGGTCGGCCAGGCCGTCGCCGTAGGTGATCGGCTCGGCACCGAGCCCGCGCAGGTAGTCGTGGTTGCGTTCCGAGGCGGTGCCGATGACGCGGGCACCTGCAGCCTTGGCGATCTGCACGGCCATGCTGCCCACCCCGCCGGCGGCGCCGTGGATGAGCAGGGTCTTCCCGTCGAGGTCGCCGAGGGCGTCGAGCGTGCGCAGGGCGGTGTTGCCGGCCAACGGCAGTCCGCCGGCCTGCTCCCAGCTCAGCCCCGCGGGCTTCTTCGTCACGGCGTGGACGGGGACGGCGACCTTCTCGGCGAAGGTGCCGCCGCCGAGGACGTCCTTGCGGGCGTAGGCGACGACCTCGTCGCCGATCACGAACTCGGGGGTGTCGAAGCCGAGGCCGATGACGGTGCCGGCGACGTCCCAGCCCGGGATGACGGGGAACTGTGTGGGGAGGAACCGGTCGAGACCGCCGCCGACGAGCTTCCAGTCGACGGGGTTGACTCCTGCGGCTCTGACCTCGATGAGGACGGAGGCCGGCGGGACCTTGGGGTCGTCGATCTCGCGGACCTCGATGTCATCGAAGTCGTCGGTGAACCGGTCGTAGACGGCTGCGCGCATGGTGTCTCCTCAGGCAGGGTGCGGAGTGAGATGTCTGGCCGCACCGTGTTGTGCGCCCATGCGACGCACAACATCCCCGGCCCATCCGCTATTCCGATCGTCGGCCCACTGTTCCGAACGTCCCGATCGTCGGCCTCGACTGACGTCGTCGGTCGACTCCGTCACGCCGAGGTCGTGTCAGTTCGCCGGCGTAGCCTCGTGCCATGGCCTTCCATGACTCTCCTCCGCCCGAGTTCGTCAGCGACCGTCTCATCCTCCGTCGCTTCGATGACCAAGATGCCGAGTTCGTCCTCGGGCTCCATGCGCATCCCGGCATCGCCCGATTCATCCCCTCGGCGGTGATGTCGAGCGCCGATGACGCCCTGGCCTGGATCGCCGAGGCGGAGACGATGAGCGGCCACGCTCGCGGACGCTGGTGCGTGACCCTCCATGACGGCACGCCTGTGGGTGCGGTGATCGCCAAGCCTATTCCCTACAGCAGCGGGGAGTCCGGCGACGAGGTCGAGGTCGGCTGGCGATTCCATCCGGACTTCGGGGGCCGGGGCTTCGCCACCGAGGCGGGAGAGCTCCTCCTGTCCGCGTGTCTGGCGAGCGGTCTCGATCGGGTCATCGCCGTCGTCGACGCCGACAACCTCGCGTCGCACGCGGTATGCCGGCGCATCGGCATGACCGCGCTCGGGGAGACGACGAGGTACTACGATCAGTCGCTGCTCGTCTTCGAGGCCGGTGTCGGCAACGCTCGGTCGCGCCAGGTGTCCTGGGTGGGGGTCGACGACCCGGCCCGCCGTGACTCGGCGGACATCCTCCTCGACGACGGACTGCGGGCGTTCGGCCGACAGGTCACCGAGGACTATGCCGCAGCGTGGACGGTCGACGCTTCAGCAGGATGGGTCACGCGCACCGTCGATATCGCCGTGCAGGGTACGGGGTGGCGGCGAACGCTCACCCTGTCCCGCGATCCCGACACCGGCTGGTGGGCCGGTGAGACACATGCGTCCGGACAGCCGACGACCCCGTTGGCCGAGCCGGGCATCGTCGATGCCGAAGCGCTCTCCGGGGCCCTCGACTGCGACCTCGGTCTGTGCCCGCTGACGAACACGATGCCGATCCGGCGCCTGGACGTCCAGACGGACACCGCCGACGAGCACCCGCTGACGATGGCGTGGATCGACATGCCCTCACTCGAGGTCATCGCCGGCCCACAGATCTACGCGGGCATCGACGCCGAGCACGTCCGATACACGAGCGGGACGAGGGATTTCACCGCCGAGCTCACGCTCGACGAGGACGGTGTTGTCATCGACTACCCGCAGCTGGCCGAGCGCACGACCGCCGACTATTCCCGCTGACCAACCGCCGACCCTGCGTCGACGACGCCGGAGGCCCGGACGAATCGCGTCGTCCGGGCCTCCGGCGGATGGGCACGCCCGTGAGCTCTACGGGCGGTCGAGGTCATCTCACTCGTACGTCTCGCCGGTCTTCGCGCGCTCGATGAGTGAGGCGGGCGGGGTGAAGCGCTCACCGTAGGTGGCGGAGAGCTCGTTCGCACGCTCGACGAACCCTGCCAGCCCGCCCTCGTACTGGTTGACGTACTGGAGGACGCCGCCGGTCCACGCGGGGAATCCGATGCCGTAGATGGAGCCGATGTTGGCGTCGGGCACCGAGGTGAGCACGCCCTCGTCGAGGCATTTGATCGTCTCGATCGCCTCGGCGAAGAGCATCCGCTCCTGGAGGTCGGCGAAGGGCTCCGTCGTCGACCCGGACTCGAAGTGCTCGCGTAGGCCCGGCCACAGGTGGGTGCGCTTGCCGGTCTCGTCGTACTCGTAGAACCCGGCACCGTCCTTGCGCCCGGTCCGTCCCTGCTCGACCATCCAGTCGATGACGGCCTCCGAGGGATGCTCATCCCACGTGCCCCCGGCCGCCTCGACGGCGGCCCGGGTCTCCTGGCGGATCTCCTGGGACAGGGTGAGCGTGAGTTCGTCGAGGAGCTGGAGCGCCCCGGTCGGATACCCGGCCTGGAGGGCCGCTTGCTCGACGCTGGAGGGTTCGACACCCTCACCGACGGCGGCGACCGCCTCGGCGATGAAGGTCCCGATGACACGGGAGGTGAAGAACCCGCGGGAGTCGGTGACGACGATCGGGGTCTTCCTGATCTGCTGGACGAAGTCGAAGGTCCGCGCCAGCGTCTCATCAGAGGTCTTCTCTCCCGTGATGATCTCGACGAGGGGCATCTTGTCCGCCGGGGAGAAGAAGTGGACGCCGATGAAGTCCTTCTCCCGTTCGACTCCGGTCGCAAGTTCCGTGATCGGCAGGGTCGAGGTGTTCGATCCGAGCACGGCGTCGGGGGCGACGACGTCCTCGATCTCACCGAAGACCTGCTGCTTGACGGGCACGGACTCGAAGACGGCCTCGATGACGAAGTCGACGCCGTCGAAGTCGTCGACGGACGCACTCGGGTGGATCCGGGCGAGTACCGCCTCGGACTTCTCCGGGGTGGTCTTGCCCTTGGCCAGGGCGGCCTCCTCGCGCTTGCGGGCGTAGTCCTTGCCCTTCTCGGCGTTGGCGAGTTCGACGTCCTTGAGGACGACCTCGATCCCGGCCCGGGCCGCGGTGTAGGCGATCGCGGCCCCCATCATTCCGGCTCCGAGGACGCCGAGCTTCGTCACCGGACGCGGCTCGAAGCCGTCGGGGCGCGAGCCCCCGGCGTTGATGTGGCCGAGGTCGAAGAAGAACGCCTTGATCATGTTCTTCGCCACCTGCGTGTGGGTGAGGCTGACGAAGTAGCGGGTCTCGACGGTGAGCGCGGTGTCGATGTCGACAAGCGCACCCTCGACGGCGGCGGCCATGGCCGCGCGCGGGGCAGGCATCGGCGCTCCCTTCGTCTGGCGGCGCAGAGTCGCCGGCAGCGCGGGCAGCATCATCGCGATCTTCGGCGAGCTCGGCGCCCCGCCGGGGATTGTGAAGCCCTTGACGTCCCAGGGCTGGACCGCCTCGGGGTTGGCCTTGATCCACGCCTTCGCCCGGTCCTCGAGCTCGGCGGCGGGCGCGAGTTCGTCGACGAGGCCGAGTGCCTGGGCGTCGGCTGCCGTGAACTTCGTGCCTGGGAGGATGACCTTCTGCAGGGCGTCCTGGAGACCGAGCATCCGCACGACGCGGGAGACGCCGCCGCCTCCGGGCAGGAGTCCGAGCGTGACCTCGGGCAGACCGAAGCGCGCGGACTTGACGTCGTCGGCGGCGATCCGATGGTGGGTGGCGAGCGCGATCTCGAGGCCGCCGCCGAGCGCCGCTCCGTTGAGCGCGGCGACGACGGGCTTGCCGAGCGTCTCGAGTCGGCGCAGGAGCGCCTTGATGTGCTCGACCTGGGCGGTCTCGGCTTCGGAGTTGTCCGGGTCCGCGCGGCGCAGCCTCTCGAGGTCGCCGCCGGCGAAGAACGACTTCTTCGCCGAGGTGAGGACGACGCCGGTGATGTCGTCGACGTTGGCCTCCAGCCAGTCGACGGTCTCTTCGAGGGCCGCCCCGAAGTGGTCGTTCATCGTGTTGACCGAGGAGTCGGGGTCGTCGAGGACGATCGTGACGATGCCGTCGGCGTCGGTGGTGCGGGAGTATTCAGCGTTCGTCATGTCAGACCCTTTCGATGATCGTCGCGATGCCCATGCCTGCGCCGATGCACAGGGTGACCAGTCCGCGCCTGAGGTCGCGGCGTTCGAGTTCGTCGAGGACGGTGCCGAGGATCATCGCCCCGGTCGCCCCCAGCGGGTGGCCCATGGCGATCGCACCGCCGTTGACGTTGACCTTCTCGTGCGGGATGTCGAGGTCCTTCATCCACTTGAGGACGACGGCGGCGAAGGCTTCGTTGAGTTCGAAGAGGTCGATGTCGTCGACGGTCATTCCGGCCTTGTCGAGGACCTTCTTCGTCGCCGGGGTCGGTCCGGTGAGCATGATCGTCGGTTCGGATCCGACGACGGCGGTGGCGACGATGCGGGCGCGTGGGGTCATGCCCATGGCCTGCCCGACCTTCTCATCGCCGAGGATGACGAGGCCGGCGCCGTCGACGATGCCCGAGGAGTTCGCCGCCGTGTGGACGTGGTCGATCTCCTCGACCCAGTGGTACTTTTGCAGGGCGACGTCGTCGAAGCCGGTCTGCGCGGCGAGCTTGGCGAAGGCAGGAGGCAGCTGGGACAGCGATTCGACGGTCGATCCGGGACGCATGTGCTCGTCCCGGTCGAGGATCGTCACTCCGTTGAGGTCTTTGACGGGGATGACTGAGTCGGCGAAGCGCCCGGCCTCCCACGCCTCGGCGGCGCGGCGCTGGGATTCGGCGGCGTAGGTGTCGACGTCGGTGCGGGAGAAGCCCTCGGTCGTGGCGATGAGGTCGGCACCAATGCCCTGGGGGACGAAGTAGGTGTCGAAGTTCGTCGTCGGATCGTGCGACCATGCGCCGCCGTCCGAGCCGAGGGGGACGCGTGACATCGATTCGACGCCGCCGGCGAGGACGAGGGATTCGAAGCCGCTCGCGACCTT
This sequence comes from Brevibacterium sp. K72, assembly GCF_050562175.1. Taxonomy (NCBI): domain Bacteria; kingdom Bacillati; phylum Actinomycetota; class Actinomycetes; order Micrococcales; family Brevibacteriaceae; genus Brevibacterium; species Brevibacterium sp. K72. Next base: position 1,915,024 of record NZ_CP191582.1, on the reverse strand, counting down.
CTGGGCGGCGAGGTTGACGGCCTCGAGACCCGAGGCGCAGAAGCGGTTGATCTGGACGCCGGCGACGGATTCGTCGAGTCCGGCCACCAGCGCCGCGGTGCGGGCGATGTCCGAGCCCTGTTCGCCGACCGGGGAGACGACGCCGAGGACGATGTCGTCGATCTGGGCGTCGTCGAGGTCGGGGTTGCGCTCGCGCACGGCGTCGATGAGGCCGACGACGAGGTCGATGGGCTTCGTGCCGTGGAGGGCGCCGCCGCGGTTCCGGCCGCGCGGCGTGCGCACGGCGTCGTAGATAAACGCTTCGCTCATGTGTTCCTCACAGTCGTCAGGGAGATCGCACCTCTCCCCGCAATGGTGGTGACTCGCACTCGCAGCGACAGCGAACCGTCGCCGGTGAGCCCGCCGATCGAAGCTGATCGATCGTTCACTAATGGTGTCGATCCCATTGAACACCGCATCGCTGTGATGGTCAACACACGCCCGATCCACCGCCTGTCAGCGCGGATCGCGAGCGCCGTTCGCGAGGGACGACGCCGCCTGCAGGCGCGTGCCGAAGGTCACATCTCGGTTCGGTCACGGGACACCCGGACAACAGGCGCAGTGATTAGGATAAGGCGACGCCTCGCTCCGAGCAGTCACCCCATCCCTTCGAGATTCAGGAGAATCATGTCCGCGCTCACCCCTGCCCGCCTGCGTCCAGGCCTCGCTCTCATCCTCGCCGCCGGTCTGCTCGCCGGCCCCATCGCTCTCGACGCCTCCCCTGCAGAGGCGGCGACGAAGTCGTGCAAGGTCTCGATGTCGAACTCGAAGCCGAAGCAGTACTCGAACACGACGGTCAAGGTCACGAAGGTCGGCGCGAAGGCGAAGGTGACGACGACCGCGCACTACAAGACGACGAAGACGAAGAAGTCCGCGACCGCCTCGAAGAAGGGGACGGCGAACCTCAAGTACTACATCTCGGGGGCGACACCGGGCAAGAAGGTCAAGGTCACGGTGACCGCGAAGAAGGGCAAGACATCGTGGTCGTGCTCGACGTCGTTCACGCCGAAGAAGAAGTGATCTCGCGGAACTCAGTGCTTGGGTCTGCGCGCCCTCTCGGCATCCGCGTCCGGGGACTCGACCTCAGCGGCAGGCGACTCCCCCGCGGAACCGGGCGCCGCCTCGGCGGGGTCGGCGTCGATTCGGATCTTGGCGATGGCGACGGCGACCCAGATGGACAGGAGCACCGGGAGGAGGATCGCGATGAGGGCGGAGGGATTGAGGACCGACGAGAGGTAGGAGTTGAGCTCCTGCGTGACGTCGCGTTCGTTGATCACCCGGCCGAGGCCGTTGAGCTGCTCGAAGATCACCTGGTAGACGGTGACGTAGATGAGGAACCACTGGATGTAGTACTCGGTGATCGTCAGCAGCTCGGCGCTGATTCCGGTGCGCTGGATGATCGGCTGGACGATGAGGAACATGACGATCCCCGATGCCAGAGCCACCGAGATGACGCCGAGGAAGAGGCCGAGGCTGATGTCGAGGAGGGCGACGCCGCCGATGTAGAGGCCGAGCATGATGATGACGATGACCATGCCGACGACGGTCATCGCCAGCCCGAGCCCGATCGCGCCGAGGAAGCCGCCGACCCGTCGCCACGTCCGGTGCCCCGGCGGCGTCGTGAGGAACCCCATGATGAGGAAGAGGCCGCACAGGACGACGAGGTGGATGAGCAGCGACATGCGATTCTCCGTTCGCCTCGACGATGCGCGTGCTCTCAGAGTACACAGCCGCGGGTCACCGGCGGACCACGACGATCTGTAAACTTTTTCTTGACACCTGGAAGAGTGTCAACCTAACCTTGACACATGACTTCTTTCACCTTCTTTGGAATGACCGAAGACCGCCCCTCGACCCGCTGGAAGGCACTCTTCGACGCCGTGTGGCCGGCCTACCGCGCCTGGTATCTCCGCGACGGCGACTGGGCCCGCCCCGACCTGGCCACCGCCGAGGCGAAGCTGCGTGAGCACATGCCCGAGCTCGTGCCCACGTGGCAGCGCCTCGTCGAGCTCACCGGCGATGATGAGACGGCTGCCCGGATGCTCACCCTGTGGAACCCGCCGCGCTTCCTGCCCGGCTGCTCCCAGGTCGCGATGCGCTCCCCCGAACCCGCGCTGCTGCGCAACTACGACTACGGACTCGAGCTCTTCGAGCAGGTCCACGCTTCGACGCGCTTCGGCACCCGCCGGGTGATCGGCACCTCGGACTGCCTGTGGGGGCTGCTCGACGGGATGAATGAGGACGGACTGGCCGTCTCGCTCGCCTTCGGGGGTCGGCCCGGTGACGGGGACGGGTTCGCCGCTCCCCTCGTCGTCCGCTTCCTCCTCGAGGTCGCCGGTGACGTGCCCGAGGCGCTGCGGAGGCTGCAGACCGTTCCGGTGTCGATGTACTACAACCTCACGATGGTCGATTCCGCGGGCAGGCGCGCCACCGCCTACGTCGGTCCCGGCATGGCCCCGGAGGTCGTCGAGGACCCGGTGGCGACGAACCACCGCGGCCGGCACCCGGAGTACCCCGATCATGCCCGCCGCTTCCGCAGCGTCGAGCGTCAGGACCTGCTCACCGACGCCCTCGACGAGGGCCGCGGAGTCGACGAGATGGCCGAGGCGATGCTCGGCCCGGGGGTCTTCAGCGGGGACTACGACAACGCTTTCGGCACCCTGTACACTGCCGTCTATCGACCCCTGCGCGGCGAGGTCGAGTACCGGTGGCACTCCCGCAGGTGGACCCGCAGCCTCAGTTCTCCGGAGGAGATGATCGTGGTGACCCTCGACGACAGCACCGAACCCGTGGACCTCACCGGCTCGAACGGTACGTCTTCCGGCACGGGCGGCTCGACTTCCGGCACGGCCGGCACGCGCGTGACCCCCTCTGGCGGCGCGACCGGAGGCACGCAGTCACAGGATGCCGCAGTGGCCGAGGTCGCCGAACTCGTGGCAAAGGCACGCGAGGCGATCAACGGCCTCGCCCACTCCCCCGATCCCGCGGCGTTCTCCGCCCTCATCTCCCTGTCCTCGGAGGTCGGGGAGGCACTGGGCACCAGCGCCCGCCTCCTCGCCGAGCACAACTCCTGGGCCCGCGTCGCCGAGCTCGCCGATGTCAGCCGGCAGGCGGCGTGGCAGCGTTGGCGATGAACGACGAGATCATCGCCCGCGCCGAGGCGGTCGCCCGTGAGGCTCACCGCGGGCAGGTCGACAAGGCCGGTCTCGACTACATCGACCATCCGCGCCGGGTCGCGGCGAACGCGCGGGCGGCCCTCGTCGCCGATGACCTCGGCGACGACGAGTCGACCGCGGTCGTCGCGGCCGCATGGCTGCACGATGTCGTCGAGGACACCTCGGTGACGGAGGATGATCTGCGCGGGGATTTCCCCGCCGGGGTGGTCGACGCGGTCATCGCGGTGACGAAGCGCTCCGGTGAGGACGTCGAGGACTACTTCGCTCGGGTCCGCGCGAACCCGCTGGCCGTGCGCGTGAAGACCGCCGATCTCGCCGACAACACCGATCCGGCCAGGCAGGCTCGCCTCGACGAGGCGACCCGGGCGCGGCTGACGGAGAAGTACCGCCGAGCCTACGAGCTGCTCGGGCTCTGAGCCCCAGGCGCCGCGGCGCTCATGGGTGCCGGACTCTCGTCGATCCCTCGATCGGGTGTCCCCATGTTAGTGTTTCGCGTACTCTCCGAGCGCTGTCAGCGTGATGACCTCGGCGTGATCGCGCTGGCTCCTCGGACGCGAACCGCATTCCGACCCCCCCGGTTCGCACCGAACGGATCTCACGAGGAAACTGACCCATGGCACTCACCGACCCCTCCACCGCGCTCAGACCCACCGGCCCCACGGTCAGCGAACTGCGGCATCGGGCAGAGATGCCGATGCTCGTCGTCGGCATCGAGCTCACAGCGATCGTCGTCACCGGAGCGCTCGTCTTCATCCTCGTCGGACTCCCCCTCGATGAGTGGGCTTTCGGCGTGCTCATCGGCCTCTTCGCTCCGGTGGCGAGCTTCATCTACATCCGCTACCTCTACTGGTCGAAGATCTCCAACGGAGTCGAAGTCACCGACGAGCAGTTCCCGGAGCTCTACGCCGTCTACCGGGAACTCGCGCTCGAGATGGGCTTCGGCGCCGGCACCGGGAGGATGTCGGGGATCCCGCAGATCTACGTCATCAACGGCAACGGCACGATGAACGCCTACGCCGCCAAATGCCAGCTGCAACGCGGATATGTCGTCGTCTACAGCGACCTCGTCGACCTCGCCTACGTCCACGGAGACTTCGGCGCGCTGCGATTCATCATGGGCCACGAGCTGGGACACATCAGATGCGGGCACGTGAACCTGTGGCGCAGCGGGATCCAGCCGATCCTCGTCCTCCTGCGGCTCTCCCCGACGCTGTCACGCGCTCAGGAGTACACCGCCGACAGAACGGCGTCGTACTATGCGCCCGAGGACGCCATGAAGATGATCGCCCTCTTCTCCGGCAAGAACCTCGCCTCACGGGTCGATGTCGACGCCTACATCCGGTCCGTCGACCGGCACAAGAACGGCTTCTGGCTGCGTCTGTCGAACTTCCTCTCCGGTCATGCCGTCGGGTTCCGGAGGATGAAGGCGCTGAGCCAGGTGAAGACGCAGGGCTGGAACGTCCAGGGGAAGATGCTCTAGCCCGCCTCGTCGCTCAGTGAGCCGACGACGTCACCCCCGCCTGCGACGACGGACACCGAAGACGAGTCCAGCTCCGACGACGGTCAGCAGCGCACCGATGACGGCCGTGGACATCGGCAGACCACCGGTGCGCGGCATCGCTTCGCCTCGGCCTGCTCCGTCGCCACCGTCCGCCGAGGCTGCGACGTTGGATCCGTCCGCGGTCGCACCGGAGTCTGCAGATGCCCCTGAGTCCGCCGGTGTCGACGGGCCGCTCGTGGGCAACGTCGGCTCTGTCGGGCCTTCGGTGGGGGCGGGCGTCTCCGTCGGCGAGCCGGTCGGTTCGTCAGTGGGCTCGTCCGTCGGTTCCGGGTCGTCTACGGGCTGCTGGGCGAGGGCGCTTTCGAGCAGGAGCTTCGTCTGGGCGATGATGTCCTGCCGGTTGGAGACGAACTCGGGATTGCTGATCTCCGATTCGGTCTTCTGGACTCCCTCGAGCACCGGAGTGTGCACGTGGCCGCCCGGCAGGTCGGTGAGACCGAGGGCGTCTCGGAGCAGGGTCGCGCGGTAGGCGATCTCGTTGGAGAGGTAGTCCCCGCCACCGCCGGCTCGGGCGACGGAGCCTTCGCTCGGTCCGTCTTCGCGCTGGGTTCCTTCGTTGAGCGCGGAGTCCGCCGGGCACCCGAGCCTGGGTTCGGTCGCCGGAGTGTCACCGGGCAGCTCCGTGACCGAGCGTCGATCATTGACGGCGAACGGCTTCCCGGCAGTATCCGCGACCATTGCCTCGCGCGGCAGGGTCGACTCCGTCCACTGCGGCTGCGGCGAGACCGTCGTCACGCCCGCGGGAATGGGAGCGATTCCCTGATAGCAGACTAGTTCGTTGTCGACGAAGCCTCCACGCCAGGCACCGTTGAAGGCTTCGAGGTCGAACTGGTTGGGACGTCCCTGGCTGATGGTGAAGAAGAGCTCGGGGGTGTTCTCGGCCGAGAACGCGGGCGTCAGGGCTTTCTCGACCATCCCGTCGCCGAAGTCGCGCCAGCGCACGGGGAAGAGCGCCGCTTGGATCTCGACCGGTCCGTTCGGGCCGTCGATGACCTCACCGTCGAGCGCGAGCGCGATGGCTCCCGAGGGATTGGAGATCCGCGGTTCGGAGCGCAGGGAGAAGGGGTCGAATCCGGTGATGACGGCGACGTCGCGTTCGCTCGCATCGGGGTCGAGGGTGTCCTGACCGCGGGAGAGCCGATCGATGACGGCGGTGCGGGCCGCGAGGGTCTCGTCCGAGACCCGGTTCTCCGCCGACCACTGCTTGAGGGCGCCGATCATCGCCAGGCGGGCCCAGTAGAGGGGGCGGTCGTCCGCGTCGAGACCATCGCCCCCGGTCATCGCTCGAGCGGCGTCGATGCCGCGGGTCCACAGTTCCCGTGACCGGTTCTCGACGAGGGCATCGATCGCCTCTTCCCCGGACCGGGCGCACAGGTCTTCGGCGAAGGCAGTGACGAAGTCGGCGAGGCCGCTGGAGCGGAGGAGCTCGCGGGGAGCCGGCTTCGTGACGAGTTCCTCCTCGGGTCCGAGGGCGACCGGGTCGTCGACACAGGGTGGGGTGAAGGTCGATTCGACTGCTGCGACAGGGTTGCTCAGCGACAGTGATGAGGCGACGACGGCGGCGACGGCCGACAGGGCGAATAGGCGCTTCGAGACTGGTTTCATCTTCTGCTTTCAACGATCGGATGCCTGAGGGCCGGCACCACGCCGGTGTGGTTCACAACACAGTTACGGGATGCACTGTAGCAGAATCGTTCACCATTACAGGCGTGATCGTTCAACACTCAAGATGTGATCGCCGGGCGATCCGTCGATGGCAAAGAGTTCCTCCTCGCGAAGGGGTGCAGGCGGAACAGAAAAAGCCCCTCCCCAGCCTGTTGAGACTGGGGAGGGGCGTTGCCGAGCCGCCTGCGGGAATCGAACCCGCGACCTATTCATTATGTGGAGGATTGTTTCTCCTGGTATGCACGAGTCTGCTTCAGTCACTCTCTGACCTGCAATTACGGCGCCGTCAAGCAGCAGAGCATCTGCGCCCCAACCCCCGCCTAAGTGAAAGTTTCAGCTTGATTCCGTGTCGTTAACGTGGGTGGTGTCATAGCGTCGAAGCAACACTCCCGGTCGGCGGGGGTCTGATCGGTGGAGTGTGCAGATGGCGCGGGTGGGGTTGTCGTTCAGCGACAGGTCGGAGATCTCGGCGGCCTCGAAAGCGGGCTGGTCGGTGCGGAGGATCGCCCGTCACCTGGGGCGTTGCCCGTCGGTGATCTCGCGGGAGCTTCACCGGAACTCGACGAAGACCCGCGGCTACCAGGCCGTGACCGCAGACGTCAGAGCGCAGCGTCGGCGAGCTCGCCCGCAGCAGCGGAAGGTCGCGGGGGATCCGGTGCTGCAGGCGAGGGTGGACGCCGACCTGGCCGCGTCCTGGACGCCGAACGAGATAGCGGGCCGGTTGCGTCTGGAGGCGACAGACCCGACCGTTGAACGCATGGCGAACTCTCCTGACGCACGCGGCCGAACCGTCTCCGGTGAGGCTATCTACCAGTACATCTACGCAATCCCGAAGGGTGAGCTCGCCCGCAAGGGCATCTTCCTGCAGTCCAAGCGGACCAAGCGCCGACCACGTACGACCGGGCGGACGCGCGGTGGCCCAATCGTAGGTATGGTCCCGATCGCGGAGCGAGGTGAGGACGCCGCCCAGCGTCGGGTGCCGGGGCACTGGGAGGGTGACCTGATCATCGGGAAGAACGGCACCTCGTGCGCGGCGACGCTGGTGGAGCGGATGAGCGGGTTCACCGGGCTGCTGGCCCTGCCCTCGAAACACGCCGAGCCAACCGCTGACGCGGTCATCGAGTTTTTCAACGACCTGCCCGAGATGATGAAGGCATCGTTGGCGTGGGACCAGGGCAGCGAGATGGCCCAGCACGCGAAGGTCTCCCTGGCCACGGCGATGCCGGTCTACTTCGCCGATCCCCACTCGCCCTGGCAGAGGCCCAGCAACGAGAACACGAACCGGCTCTACCGGGAGTATCTGCCCAAGGGCACGGTGATCCCCGATCACCAGCCCTACCTCACCACCATCGCCGAGGAGATCAACAATCGACCCCGCCGCCGACTGGGCTATCTCACGCCCACCGAGGCATTCGCTCGACTGCTCGCCGGCGAGCCCCATGTTGCTTCGACGCCTTGACATCGCCGTGTCGCGACTTCACCTTGGCCAACATCGCGTTGTAAAGACTGGTGACCCAAGGAGCCCTATCTGTCGATATACCGGCTAATCTCGTCCGGGGAATATCGATACATGCCTCCTACTGCGATAGCAGCGAGATCACCTCGACCGCGAAGACGGTTGACATGCTGTACTGAGCAATTCAGTATTTCTGCCACCTGTTTCGCCGTGAGCAACCGTTCGAGATTGATCAACTCCGCTCACCTTCGCCGCCTGAACCGCGTCCGAATTCATGGCTCTTCAACTTTGAGCGTGGTGCTGGGTGTTCACGCCGCGATCGGTCGGGGCGCATAGCCAATGATGCGGCATCTGTAGTTCCGATGGTTGCGGTACCCGCGCCCGACCCTCTTGATCGTCTTGGCGGTCAGGTTCGCCGCCTCGGTGCGAGCGTTCGTGACCCTGGTTCGGCAGAAGGTGAGCAGCTCACGACGCCAGGCCAGCAGGGTCCGGAACAGCGCGGCCGGCTCGGGCAGGTGGGTGGCTCGCACGGCGCTCTCAAGGCGGGCCCAGTGCCGCTGGAAGGAGGGCGTGTCGGTGGCGGTGAGGACCTGGCGGACGTGTTCCTTGATGCCCCACGCGACGGCCAGCTCGACGTCCTCGGCCAGGATCTGCTGCAGCTTGGTGCGCTGCCGGACGGTGAGCCGGTCACCGGCGCAGGTGAGCAGCTTGCGGTACTTCCACGGGGTGTCGGTCGCCCGCCCTCGGCGCTCGTGCAGCTCCCACACCCGGCGCCTCCTCACCTTGGTGACCATCTCGTTGGCCAGCCGCACCACGTGCCAGTGGTCCACGCTGACCTTCGCCCGCGGTAGTGCCTTGCGGACCGCGGCCCGGAACTCACTCGACATGTCCAGGGCGACGACCTGCACCCGCCGGCGCCACCACCGCGGCCGCGCCGCGAGCCAGGAGGTGACGACCTTGCCGCGGCGGCCGTCGACGACGTCCAGGATCGCGCCGTCGTCCAGGTCGGTGAACACGATGGACCACGGCTCGACCCGCTTCACCGCGTGGGTGTCCGGGTCGCGCAGGTAGCGCACGGTGCGGAACCGGTGCTCATCGATCCCCAGGTGCCGCACGTGCCGGCGGTCCACGCCGGTGTCCAGGTCCAGGGTGGTGGTGAGCATCCGCATCACCGTGGGCCAGGACAGGTGCGCCTCGTGCGCGACCCGGGACACCGCCCGCGGCTCGGCCCGGCAGGCGGATATCACCTGCTCGGTCAGCCGGGTCGTGACCCTCGCCCGCGCGGGCAGCTGCTCGGTCTCCTCGGTGAACGACCGCCGCGGGCACAACGACTCACGGCAGGCGTAGCGGCGCTTGCGCACGAGCACGTCGAGCCGCTCACCCCCGCACGGCACGTCCTTCACGCGCTGGGTAGGTCTTGCCTGGATCCGCGAGGACAGCACCCCGCAGGAGGGGCAGGCGCCCTCGCTCGTGGTCGTCTCGATCAGCACCTGCCGCGGTTGCTCAACGCCGACGCCAGGGGTGGCCGAGACGACTCGGTAACCGGACAGGTTGAACAGGATCGACGCCGCATCGACGTCGAACGTAGGCTTGTGCACGCTCGCGGTCCTCGCTCATGAGATGTCTAGACAACACCCATGCTGGCGTAGGGCCGCGAGCCCTACTTCAGGGCCCCACCACGCTCAAAGTTGAAGAGCCGAATTCATGTCGATCGAGCCACTCGTCGACAGCTGATTGCCTTGTACCTCTTGTTCGCTTGCGCCACGAGGTGCCGACTTCAATCCATTTGGGTACACGGTCGCCTCCATCCCCACGATCGAGACCCCGGTCGTTGTGCAGCTTAGATTTCGAGCAACCGATCTGCTCGGCCACCTCATCATCGGTGAGAAGTCGGTTCATTTGCCCTCTCCCCCTCCCTGATCACTAACAAAGCGGAACCGGGTGATACCCCGGGCTTCAAGATCGCCGGTACTCGGGCCACGGAAAGTGTGGGTGCGTTCCGCAGCTTCGCGGGTCGTGCCCTCTAGTAAGCGGCGAACACCTTCGGTGAGAGTTCGACCGGCACGCTGAATTGCTTCGTCGTAGATGGACAAGCGGATCCTCCTGGTTGTTCTTCTGTGCGGACTCTCCCAAGCTTGAGGGATAGCACGGACACGACCGTGTTGATTGCTACGAATCCGACAAGCTTTGGCAATAAATCTGTGACGACATCAGTGCAGAGGCGAGTTCAGCGATTCGGCATGCACGAACTCTACTTCGAGACGAAAATCTCATCGCGTTCGGTCACCAGATCTGAGACCACAACTACGCGAGAGTTGAGAATATGGATGCAGGGACACGGCGATGTCAAGGCGTCGAAGCAACATGGGGCTCGCCGGCGAGCAGTCGAGCGAATGCCTCGGTGGGCGTGAGATAGCCCAGTCGGCGGCGGGGTCGATTGTTGATCTCCTCGGCGATGGTGGTGAGGTAGGGCTGGTGATCGGGGATCACCGTGCCCTTGGGCAGATACTCCCGGTAGAGCCGGTTCGTGTTCTCGTTGCTGGGCCTCTGCCAGGGCGAGTGGGGATCGGCGAAGTAGACCGGCATCGCCGTGGCCAGGGAGACCTTCGCGTGCTGGGCCATCTCGCTGCCCTGGTCCCACGCCAACGATGCCTTCATCATCTCGGGCAGGTCGTTGAAAAACTCGATGACCGCGTCAGCGGTTGGCTCGGCGTGTTTCGAGGGCAGGGCCAGCAGCCCGGTGAACCCGCTCATCCGCTCCACCAGCGTCGCCGCGCACGAGGTGCCGTTCTTCCCGATGATCAGGTCACCCTCCCAGTGCCCCGGCACCCGACGCTGGGCGGCGTCCTCACCTCGCTCCGCGATCGGGACCATACCTACGATTGGGCCACCGCGCGTCCGCCCGGTCGTACGTGGTCGGCGCTTGGTCCGCTTGGACTGCAGGAAGATGCCCTTGCGGGCGAGCTCACCCTTCGGGATTGCGTAGATGTACTGGTAGATAGCCTCACCGGAGACGGTTCGGCCGCGTGCGTCAGGAGAGTTCGCCATGCGTTCAACGGTCGGGTCTGTCGCCTCCAGACGCAACCGGCCCGCTATCTCGTTCGGCGTCCAGGACGCGGCCAGGTCGGCGTCCACCCTCGCCTGCAGCACCGGATCCCCCGCGACCTTCCGCTGCTGCGGGCGAGCTCGCCGACGCTGCGCTCTGACGTCTGCGGTCACGGCCTGGTAGCCGCGGGTCTTCGTCGAGTTCCGGTGAAGCTCCCGCGAGATCACCGACGGGCAACGCCCCAGGTGACGGGCGATCCTCCGCACCGACCAGCCCGCTTTCGAGGCCGCCGAGATCTCCGACCTGTCGCTGAACGACAACCCCACCCGCGCCATCTGCACACTCCACCGATCAGACCCCCGCCGACCGGGAGTGTTGCTTCGACGCTATGACACCACCCACTGGCCGGAATCGCCGCGATACTCTTCGGATTAGCCGCATTGATCAAAGCAACCACTGGCCTTCTGAGCCTCTTCATCAGGAAGAAGCAAAAGAAATAAGGGATCCCCGGTTAGAGCAAGAGCAAATTGCTCCAACCGGGGAAATCGGGTCCCTCATTCTACGTTCATGAACAAGGAATTCGCTACCATCGGCCTCGCCGTCCTCGACCTCAGCCCATGACAGCCGACCCGACCGCCTCGCCGCTGACAGAACCCGACCCCCACGGAGGAGACCCGATGTTCCGGCACCTCACGACCAGCCTGACGCTGCTCGCCCTCGGCTGGGCAGCCGATCCCACGTCGTCGCCGGGGCAGACCTCTGTCCCCCGCCGCACGGCGCGCCACCGCCGCCAGATCATCGACGGCTCCGGTTCGGGCTTTTCCCTTGCGCGAACCGGCCGCGATCATCTCGACCGTGACCGCCCCGATCGCGGAGACGTCCCCGGCTGGGTCCTCATCACACTCGCGACGGTGCCCACAGCAATCATCAACCTCGAAATGCCTGTTCAGGATCATATTGGCGGCGCCGACCAAAAGATCCGTGTGAGCTAGATCAAGCCTGGACTTTCGCCAGGAGAGTAAGTCCACAGGCGAACCAGGAGTTCGGGTCTCGATTCGATCACAATCTCGACATCGCTCGTGCATCCCTGCACCCTTTCGGTCGGCTACTGCTTAGTATCAACCCACCTCACTCCGACGCTCGGTCGCATCGTGGCTGCCGAGGCGGAGCTAGCAGAATTGGAATCGCGTGAAGCCACCCAAGGTAGTTCTGGCGATAGGCATGTCGATCCTGCTTGCCGCAGGCGTCTCGTCTCCCGCATCCGCAGAAGAAGACGAAGATGCGCAAATTGCCTCCTCAACCATGCTGCAGTACGAAGCATGGTCCGAAAGAGTCGAGACGGACGCACTCAATATGTCGGAAGAGGAAATCCTTCGACAGGCTGGCGACACCCGGGAGTACGTGGAAACGACGGTGACGCTCGGGGGCCAGGTCGCTTCTCGAAGTGCCGAATCATCCGAGGAAGAAAATGCCCGCTTCGTAAAGTGCACCGCGAGAATTGACTACCCGCATTACTCAAATGGAGCACGTGGAGCTATATACAAGACTAGGTACAAATGCGAGTCGAAAGGAGTCAGCACCAAAATCAGCCTGCGAGTCAGGGGCTTACTCAGTCTGTATCCTGCTGCCAGTTCAAGCTCGCGGCCGGGAAAGGCTCAGACAAGGGCTCGGAGCGATGCGAGAATTACACTCACGGCCAATACTGGGAGGTTCTCCGATCCATACTACACCCCGGTCGTGGGATCGAACGGCGGCAGAGGAACGGGCTTCTGGAACGGCACAAGCACGTGGATCATCACCAGCCACCCATCCCTCGCGGGCAAGCGAACAGCTACGCAATCTAAGACGGTCTGGAAAAGGATATGAAACAGCGATCCTTGCGTGACTGGAGTCTGCATTTACACAACCAGTTGAGGGAACAATGAGCGCCGAAACGTTTCATCTAATCGACGAGCGAGACGTCCGACACGAGGATGTAGTCGACGCCTTTCGCGTTGCGTTCTGGCACGGCAACGAATCTGATCCGCAAGATCTCACGTCTGTCGCGGTGTACGAATCCTCCAAGGCGAGCCTTGACGAGACTTTGGAGTGGGCTAAACGATCGCAAAATCCGGCCCCCCGCTTGGTTGAGGTGTTTGCCGTCGTCACCACCGGGAGGCACAAGGACAGCGTTAGAATCGCGAGATACGATCATCGCCCCTCGCTAAAGCCGGGCGAGACTCGAGACCCCGGCTACTCGGAAGGGACGATTTACCTCCACTCCTGAACCCTTCATTCCGCCGCACAGCCAAAGTCGGTTTCAGGCCTGACGAAAGGCCCCCACCGCGTGATGCGATGGGGGCCATTTCTATCCAGCTCGAGGCCTTTGGTGACACGTTAGTTGGCGCCGTTTGACTTATCGCTGAGCTCGAAGGGGCTGCCTCGGTAAACGTTCGACGTGAGGACGCCGACTAGAATGAACGGCTGCACGCCGAATGCCGCGATCGCAGCTACCTGACCGGATGCCGTCAATTCCATGTTCCCTATACCGGCTCATCGCAGTTGAGGGTGTAGTCGGGGTCTGAATCCGCCGGCCTCGAGTAGAGATCGGGCGATGTAGTGGGTGAGGTTGCGGAAGCCGAGGGCGGAGCCGCGGAGGTGTTCGAGTCGGCCGTTGATGGCCTCTGTCGGCCCGTTCGAGGTCCCGGGCCGGTCGAAGAAGGCGAGCACGTCTGCGGCGCGCTGCTTCAGCGTCCGGCCGAGTGTGCGGATCTCGACCAGCGCGTCTGGGACGCCGCTGGCGACCGACTCGATGACCGCTCGCATCCTCTGCTTGCCCGTGGTCTTGTTGGGCTCGCGGTAGGCGGCGACCATCCGCTGGTAGATGCCCCAGGTCGCTTCGACCTGGACGTGCTCGTCTGCCGCGAATACCGTGTCCAGCCGGGCGCGCTGGGTGTCGGTGAGCAGGTCCGCGCCGGTCTGCAGGGTCCGCCGCGCCCGGTAGAGCGGGTCCCCGGCCCGGCCCCGGTGCCCGAGGGTGTGCTGCTGGACGCGCTGCCGGCACCGGTCCAGTCCCTCACCTGCCAGACGGATGACGTGGAACGGATCCATGACCGGTACTGCGGTGGGTAGCTCTTCGGCGGCAGCGGTCTTGAACCCGGTGAACCCGTCCATCGCGACGACCTCCACCCCGTCCCGCCACGCCCGAGGACGATCGGCCAGCCACTGCTTGAACACGGCCTTCGACCGGCCCGCGACCATGTCCAGCAGCCGCGCGGGCCCGGACTTGTTCCGGGCCGGGGTGAGGTCGATGATCACGGTCACGTACTTGTCGCCGTGGCGCGTGTGACGCCACACGTGCTCATCGACCCCGATGGTGGTGACCCCGGCGAACCGGGCCGGATCGTCGATCAGCACCCGCTTGCCCTCGGCGATGACCGCCTCGTTGGCGGTATGCCAGGACACTCCCAGCCCGGCAGCGACGCGGCTGACGGTGAGGTGGTCCACGACCACACCGGTCAGCGCCCAGCCCACCCCGCCACGGGTGATCTTCGCCCGCGGCGCCGCGGCCTTCGACGTGTCCTGCCGCCACGTCCGACGGCAGGTAACACACCGGTACCGGCGGACCCGGACCATCAAGGTCGTGGGCCGGTGCCCGAACGGCTCGTGCGCCAACCGGCGGATCACCGTGTCTCGGGGCACGCCCTCGGCCCCGCACTCCCTGCACCACGGGTCCGGCTCCAGGACCCGGCACTGGATCACCGCACGATCAGGCTCAACCCGCTGCCCGACGGCCTCGAGGCCGAGCTCGTCGAGACGGCAGAACGTGGTCAGGTCAGGGCGAACGAAGGTAGCGTGATCCATGTCGAGGTCCTCAGGATGGGCAGTGTCAGAACTTCCATCCTCGGAGGGCCTCGACCCCTATCCAGCGACCGACGCGCCCAACCCGACTACACTCTCAGCTGCGAAGAGCCCCTATACCTAGCATGAAAACGAGAATCACAGTCAGCAAAAAGCTGATGACGACGAGAAAACAGACTCCCACAAAGAGAATCTTCTGCTGACCGTTGCGCTGCTTGACTCCTTGTGCAATTTCGCCGGCAAGGTCCGACACATTTTCCGAGCGATTGACATTGGTCTTTAGTTCTTCCGCCGGGGCGGCGATGTCAAGGCGTCGAAGCAACATGGGGCTCGCCGGCGAGCAGTCGAGCGAATGCCTCGGTGGGCGTGAGATAGCCCAGTCGGCGGCGGGGTCGATTGTTGATCTCCTCGGCGATGGTGGTGAGGTAGGGCTGGTGATCGGGGATCACCGTGCCCTTGGGCAGATACTCCCGGTAGAGCCGGTTCGTGTTCTCGTTGCTGGGCCTCTGCCAGGGCGAGTGGGGATCGGCGAAGTAGACCGGCATCGCCGTGGCCAGGGAGACCTTCGCGTGCTGGGCCATCTCGCTGCCCTGGTCCCACGCCAACGATGCCTTCATCATCTCGGGCAGGTCGTTGAAAAACTCGATGACCGCGTCAGCGGTTGGCTCGGCGTGTTTCGAGGGCAGGGCCAGCAGCCCGGTGAACCCGCTCATCCGCTCCACCAGCGTCGCCGCGCACGAGGTGCCGTTCTTCCCGATGATCAGGTCACCCTCCCAGTGCCCCGGCACCCGACGCTGGGCGGCGTCCTCACCTCGCTCCGCGATCGGGACCATACCTACGATTGGGCCACCGCGCGTCCGCCCGGTCGTACGTGGTCGGCGCTTGGTCCGCTTGGACTGCAGGAAGATGCCCTTGCGGGCGAGCTCACCCTTCGGGATTGCGTAGATGTACTGGTAGATAGCCTCACCGGAGACGGTTCGGCCGCGTGCGTCAGGAGAGTTCGCCATGCGTTCAACGGTCGGGTCTGTCGCCTCCAGACGCAACCGGCCCGCTATCTCGTTCGGCGTCCAGGACGCGGCCAGGTCGGCGTCCACCCTCGCCTGCAGCACCGGATCCCCCGCGACCTTCCGCTGCTGCGGGCGAGCTCGCCGACGCTGCGCTCTGACGTCTGCGGTCACGGCCTGGTAGCCGCGGGTCTTCGTCGAGTTCCGGTGAAGCTCCCGCGAGATCACCGACGGGCAACGCCCCAGGTGACGGGCGATCCTCCGCACCGACCAGCCCGCTTTCGAGGCCGCCGAGATCTCCGACCTGTCGCTGAACGACAACCCCACCCGCGCCATCTGCACACTCCACCGATCAGACCCCCGCCGACCGGGAGTGTTGCTTCGACGCTATGACACCACCGGCGTCCCCGAGAGAGTCGTCGCTCGCCTTGTTCACCTCGGGTGCTTCCTCAGGCGCTGCAGACGCTTCGAAACAGCGTCAACGGAAACGTCGAAGAACTCAGCCATCTCTGCAAGTGTGTAACCACTTTCTTTGAGCTCGAGGATCTTCGCCTCAGGCATCAGCAAAGCTCCGGCAAACTCGTCTGCGAAGAACTCATGCAGATCGTAGTCGGTGCTCCGCTTCAGTTCTTCGAACGAATAGTCGTCGTCGTCGGCAAGTTCGCGACGCTCAACTATGTGCCCAATTTCGTGCGCCCACGTGAACCGGTTCCGGCGCTTGACGTGTCGGGAGTTGAGTACGATCTTTGCTGGCTTCCCAGCTTCCTTCGAGACAACGCCAGACAGATCGTCGCCCAAGTCTGCTTCGTAAGCCTGCGCCCCCACCTCTGAGTTGAAGGGCTTCATGCGGACCGGATAGTTGCCACTCCACACCGTGTCAAGGAGTCGCTTGGCTTCTCTCCTTGCGGCCTGGTAAACAAGTTCAGCCATCGCCGTCCCCCTCTCTCCTGTAGGTTTCTCAAAGAGCGCCTTGGTCAAAGAGACTATTCCACGCGTCACTGACACGAATCTCTGTATCACCATACGTCACCTCGAACCTGTCGGTGTAGCGCCGCGCTGGAAGGCATCAAAGGTGGCCCCGCCGCTCGGTGTGAGCGACGGGGCGTAGGTCAGTGCCTCGGTTCGTAATGTCAAGCCCCGGGTTTCGTAGAGGTTCCTTTTCTTGGTTTCCTTGCAGCTGCGGGTGTTGTCGCGGACAGGTTGCTCCATTCCGAATGGACCTCGAGCGGCGGGCGGTACCCGATCGCTGAGTGCAGCCTGGACTGGTTGTACCAGGCCACCCACGCAGGCGTCTTCGCCAACACCTCGATCAACCCCGACCACACCTTACGGTCGATCAACTCAGCCTTCTACACCGAGTTCAGTGCCTCAGCCATCGCATTATCGAACGAATCCCCACGCGATCCCACAGACGCGACGATCTCTGACTCCGCGAGGGCCTCACCATAGCGAATCGACCGGAATTGAACCCCGCGATCGCTGTGATGCACCAGCCCGGACACGTCTTCACCAACCCGATACTTCGCCGCCAACGCCATCGTCAAAGCGTCTCTGGCCAGAGACTCCCGCATATGGTTCGTCACCTGCCAGCCCACGATCTCCCGATGGAACACATCAAGAATGAACGTCGTGTACACCCACCCAGCCTGAGTCGGGACGTACGTGATGTCGGCGACCCAGACGCGTTTCGGGCCCGGTGCTGTGAACTCACGCTCAACGAGATCGTCCGGACACTCCTCAGCACGGGCCGAGACCGTCTTCGGACGCTTGCGCTTCCTCCGTACCCCGTCGATGCCCAACCGACGCATCAACCGCTCCACCGTACAGCGGGCAACAGGACCGAACTCATCGGCGTATTCGCAGTTGATCGCCTTCCACATCTTCCGCACCCCGTAACAGGAATAGTTCGCCTCATAGACGTCTCTGATGACGACCATGAGCTCCCGATCTCTGATCGCACGTGCCGAGGGTGGGCGCTTCTTGTACGCGTAATACGAGCTCACAGCAATCCGTGCAGCAGTCCCTTTCAGGGCGCGCACGATTGGCTCGACTCCGAACTCGTGACGATTGTCGTCGATAAAATCAACGACTACTTCGATGGGCGGTCGAGCTCCGCCGCGAAGAAAGCCGACGCTCTCTTCAGGATCTCGTTGGCTCGTTTCGCTTCGGCCAGCTCAGCCCGCAGCCGGCGGTTCTCCGCTTCCAGGTCGACTGACTCAGTCGGCGTGGATTTGCCGGATTCCTTGTGCTTGCGCACCCAAACCCGCAGGGTCACTTTGCTCAGGCCGAGTTCCTTCGCGACGCGGGTGATGGCTCCGTTCGCAGTTTCGGGATCGGCTTGGGCATGGATGACGAGCTCGACGGCACGAGCCTTGAGTTCGTCGGTGTATTTCACTGGCAAGAGAGAAACTCCTTCTTCCAATCTCCCTGCCTCGTTTATCCCCGGGGCATGACAGAGTCCCCGACTCGGGTGCAATCTTCCCCACATCAGTCGGCACCTGGCTAGACAAGAACAACTACGCTGCGCGTTTTCGGCAGGTTCGCGAGATGGCCGACGGTGTGGATCTGTCATGGGTGACATCGCACACCATCCGAAAGACTGTCGCTACGCAGGTCTACCGCTCGTCGGACCTCAAGGGGGCCTCACAGCAGCTTGGGCACTCCGAGGTGGGCGTGACCAGCAAGCACTACATAGAGCACGAGAATCGCGGTCCTGCCGATGTTGTCGGGGTTCTCGACGCGTTCATCGCCCGGACACAAAGGGGCTATAGGACAGAAAGTGTGTCTCGGATCAGGCTCGTGCCCAGCAATCCCAACGGCAATACCCGGTTTGCTTAGCTGATCGGGCTTAGCATCGATGGGGTGCTTGCAATCGACGTACATGCGTGATCTGTCAAACAAGGCTGAAGAAGAACGGCACGACCAGTGCTGGTACACCGAGGTACCGGTGCCCGAACTGCGGGGCCAGCAGCACCGGTACACGGGCCGTATCGACACGAAGAACCGAGCTGCGGGTCTTCCTCGACTGGCTACTCGGTCCCGCACCACAGACGGCTGTCGATCACTTCGGGTCGACCCGAACCTTCCGCCGCCGCACTCAATGGTGCTGGCGAATCGCCCCGACCGTGTCAGCGACTGGGGAGATCCATGACCAGATCATGCTCGATGGCACCTATTTCAACGGGTGGTGCGTCCTCATCGCCTACACCGGGGAGAAGGTCATTCACTGGCAGTGGTGTGATCGGGAGAAGACCGCGTCCTGGACGGCGTTGATCGCCCGTATCCCTGCCCCGAGATACGCCGTCGTCGATGGCAACGGTCCTTTGACCACTGTGATCGAGACGCTGTGGCCAGATACCCGCATCCAACGGTGTTTCTTCCATATCCGGCAGGCCGGACACCGGCACCTGACCCGGAATCCGAGCTTGCCGGCCAACCAGGAACTGTTGCGCCTGTACCAGGCGCTGCCGCGGGTTGACTCCCGCGATCAAGCAGCAGCGTGGTTGGCGGCGTTCGCGTCGTGGGAGGCGAAGTGGTCAAGGTTCCTCAAACACCGCACCAGGGCCAAAGACGCTGGTGCGAGGCCGGCGCATGTCCGTCGTGGACAGTCGTGGTGGTACACGCATCTGCGGACCCGTCGAGCGTATTTCTTCCTCTCACGGATCATCGCGAAAGGACACTTGTTCACCTGGTTGGATGCCGCTGACGAGGGTATCGAGCTCGCGCGGACGACGAACGCGTTAGAAGGCGGGATCAATGCGGGCATCAAAGGACTGCTGCGGGCACACCGCGGGTTGAGTGAGGGGCATGCCCGGCGTGGGGTGGACTGGTTCCTCTTCGAGAGGTCTCATCAGGCCGGGACGGGGTGGTCCTTGGTCGGGCCGGAGCATTGGGCACCGCCGAAGCGTGTGCGTGCTCCTCGTGAGGAGCCGATCGGACCGGTGGAGTACGGGACAGGGTTCTCGTGGGAAGACGGCATCGGCATCCAGAAGGGGTGGGGAGGACGACGCGGGTGACGCGCCCGGAAAAGACACACTTTCTGTCCTATAACCCACACAAAGCGTGGCGTAATCGTGTCATTCGGATATGACGAAGGCCGGATACCTGAGTATCCGGCCTGGTCACCGAGCCGCCTGCGGGAATCGAACCCGCGACCTATTCATTACGAGTGAATCGCTCTGCCGACTGAGCTAAGGCGGCAACCGCACCAACTCTAGCCAATGTCCGTGCCCAGGGTCAAAACGGCGAAGCCCAGTCAGCGACGTCCCCGCGGGGACGTGTTCACCTCGACGGGAAGCCCTCTGATCAGCGCATTCATCCAGGGAAATCCCGCCGTGCTCGGAAGCCGGACGGATCAGCCGCCCAGCGCCCGACTCCCATGCGACACGGATCACAGGCCGCTGACCAGCTAACCTTGGGAGGACGATCTGAAAGCAGAAGAGAGGCACAGTCCGTGAGAGAGTTCGATTCCACAGAGTTCATGAGCGACTTCCAAGCGCTCATCGAATGCGAATCGTTCTCCCACGACCCCGAGGCGCTCGCCCGCAGCGCCCGCCTCATCTCCCGCATCGGCACAGGACTCCTCGGTGCGGCGCCGCACGTCATCGAGACGGACTCACGCCCGCACCTGCTCTGGCGCTTCGGCGACGGCCCTCGCGAGGTCGTCCTCATCGGCCACCACGACACCGTCTGGCCGACCGGCACCCTCAAGACCTTCCCCTACTCCGCCGTCGACGGCGTCGTCCGCGGCCCCGGCGCCGACGACATGAAGGGCGGGGTCCTCATCGCCCTCTACGCCATGGCACGAATGCGGGCCGAACGCGGCAGCCTCGACGGGGTGAGCATCCTCATCACCGCCGACGAGGAACTCGGCTCCCCCGGTTCGCGCGAGATCATCGAGAACGAGGCCCGCGGAGCGAAAGCGGCCCTCGTCTTCGAAAGCGGAGCCCCCGACGGCTCGGTGAAGATCGCCCGCAAGGGGGTGGCCATCTACTCCCTCGAGGTCGAAGGCCTGGCCGCCCACGCCGGAGTCGAACCCGAGAAGGGCATCAACGCCACCGTCGAGATCGCCAACCAAGTCGTGCGGATCGCGGCCCTCCACGCCCCGGCCGTCGGTACCTCCGTCGTCCCCACGGTCATGCACAGCGGATCGACGACGAACACCGTCCCCGCCGAGGCGGTCGTCGGCATCGACTCACGTGCCGCGACCGTGTCCGAACAGGAGCGCATCGACGCCGAACTGCGGTCCCTCACCCCGTCCGTCGCCGGAGCGAAGCTCAACCTGCGCGGCGGCATCAACCGCGCACCGCTCGAGGAGGAGATGGCCATGGCCCTCTATGCCCGAGCGCAGCGCCTCGCTTCGACCCTGGGCCACCCGCCGCTGCGCTCGGTCGCCGTCGGCGGCGGCTCGGACGGCAACTTCACCGCCGGAGTCGGCACGCCCACGCTCGACGGGCTCGGCACCGTCGGCGGCGGTTCGCATGCTCGCACCGAGCACGCCCTGCAGTTGTGGATCCCGCGCCGGGTCGAACTCACCGCCGCCCTCGTCGGCGAAATCCTCGACGAAGCCTGAGCAGCCCCACGCTGTGCAGGACTGATCCGAGGTCGGTCAGGCTGCGCCGTCCCGGTCCGCGGCCAGCCACGGATTCGAGAGCAGGACGAACGCGGATTCGACGATGAGCACCGGTGACATCGTCGTCTGCAGGCGTCGCCTCGCCTCGGCGATGGCGTCGATGCGCAGCAGCGTCGTATCGGCGGTGTCCCTGTTGCCCTGCTCGGCGATGAGCTCGTCCTCACCGGCGTTGATCCACCCGTCGCGGATCCCCAGCTGGTACATGAGGATGTCCCGGTAGAGACTCATGAGCTCGAGGAAGATCCGATCGAGCTCATCGTTGCGCGCCCGCACCGACCGCCGCTTCTGCTCCTCCTCGAGCCTGCGGATCTGCGCCCTGGCCGACGGGGGCACGGTCTTCTCCCCCGCGATGCCGAGGGTCTCCATGAGATCGCTGCGCTCCTTCGCGTTGCGCTCCTCCACCCGGGCCTTCGCCGTCTCCGCCGCCTCGTCGACGATGCGACCGGCCAACCGGATCGTCGCCCCCACCGAGGTGAGCTTGCCGGGGATGTCGAGGATCTTCCGCCGTTCGTCCGCAGCGGTCTCGCTCAGCGCCATGTGCTTGGCCCGCCCGATGTGGTTCTGGGCGACCGCGGCCGCCCAGCGCGCCCGCTCGGGGGCGACGTGGTCGCGTTCGATGAGCAGCGTCGAGACGGCCTCGCGCGAGGGGATGCGCAGCCGCACCGGACGGCACCGGGACCGGATCGTCGTGAGCACGTCGATCGGGCTCGGCGCGCAGAGCAGCCAGACCGTGGCAGGCGGCGGTTCCTCGATGGCCTTGAGCAGGACGTTGGCGGTGCGTTCGGTCATCCGGTCCGCGTCCTCGATGATGACGACGCGCCACGGCGCATTCACCGGCGCCGACTGTGCAGTGCCGACGAGATCGCGGACCTCGTCGATGGCGATGACGGACTTCTGCGTCGACATGATCGTCAGCGACTCGTGGTGACCTTTGAGCACACGATCGGTCACCTCGTTGGGAGCCTCTCCCCCGGAGATGAGCGCGGCGGCGAACGCGCGCGCGGCGTTCGAGCGCCCCGACCCGGGAGGACCGGTGAAGAGCCACGCGTGCGTCATCGCCCCCGGAGAGTGGAGGGCGTACTCGAGCTGGCGGACGACATCGTCCTGGCCGACGAGTTCGTCGAAGACGCTCACCGGCTTCCCCCCGGACCATTGCCGCGGGAGCGGTTGCGCTCACGCTGTCGACGCACCCGCTCGCGTGCCTGGCGTTCGATCTCGGCCTGCGCCTGCAGGCGCTCCCGGCTCGTCTGCCGGGCGCTGCGGGCGGGCAGGACGGTCGTCTCCGCCTCGTCAGCGGCAGGTCCGTCATCGGCCGACCGGTCATGTCCCCGTGCCGCCGAGGTGTCGATGACATTCGTCGGCGCCTCATCGGGGTCGTCCTCATCGGTCAGCGGAGCCCTGGGGGTGAATCGCTGGGCCGGCAGCACGGTCGTCGCCGCTTCCCCGGGATCGCCCGGCTGGTCGGCGGACCGCGTCGGCTCATCCCTGTCCCCACGCTCGGCGGCTTCGCGGTCGGCGGCTTCGCGGTCGGTCGCCTCGGCGTCGGTGGCGGATGCGGCACGCGCACCAGACACGGGCGTCTCGCGTTCGATGACAACGATCTCGTCGTCAAGGTCGTCCTCGTCGTTCCTGCCTGCGGCGGAGTCGGCGTCCGCCTCGTCGGAACGGTCGTCTCTGAGGTCGGCGCCGAGGTCGACGCGATCGGTCGCGACACCGTCCTCATCGGCATCGGCACGTGCCGTCGGCACGACGCGCTCGTCGGAGACGGGGATGAACCGCGACCGCTCATCGGCCTCGTCGTCCCCCGCCGACTCGCGCTCGTCAGACCGGTGTTCCCCACCGGGGCTCGGCGCGTCAGTTGCCGCGGGGCCAGGCGCATCGGGTGCACCCGTGCTCGGCGCTTCAGGCGCACCGGGGGTTCCGAGGACGATGGTCTCCGACTCCTCGGCGACGGCGGTGACCGGCGGTGGCGAGGACTCAGCGACCGCCTCGGCGTCGGCCGCGTTCCCCGACCCCTTGGTCAGGGTGTGCGGCAGCCGCGCATGGACGGCTTCGAGGATCTGGCCGGTGAGTTCGTCGGCGGTCACGGACGCGTCGAGGACGACGTAGCGCTCAGGGTCCTTCTGCGCACGCGAAAGGTAGGTCTGGCGCACGCGCTGGTGGAACTGCTGGCTCTCCTCGTCGAGGTAGTTGCTGCCTCCGCGCGCGCTCATCCGCTCGGCGGCGACCTCGGGGTCGATGTCGAGGACGATCGTCAGGTGCGGGATGAGCCCTTCGGTCGCCCACCGGCTTAGGGCGAGGATCGTCGTCG
The DNA here is from genome assembly GCF_050562175.1 of Brevibacterium sp. K72. Lineage (NCBI taxonomy): Bacteria > Bacillati > Actinomycetota > Actinomycetes > Micrococcales > Brevibacteriaceae > Brevibacterium > Brevibacterium sp. K72. The sequence continues at coordinate 1,891,294 of NZ_CP191582.1, read as the reverse complement.
GGTCGAACTCGCGGCCGGCCGCTTGGTAGGCGACGGTCGAGTCGATGTAGCGGTCGGTGATGACGATGCTGCCGGCGTCGAGACCGGGGTCGACGAGGGACGCGACATGATGGGCACGGTCGGCGGCGAAGAGGAGCGCCTCGGTGCGCGGGCTCGGGGGTTCGGAGTCGAAGAGCACCGACCGGATCTGTCGGCCCAGTTCGGTCCCGCCGGGTTCCCGGGTCGCTTCGACGCTGTAGCCCTCATCGGCCAGTGCCCGGGAGATCCGGGCGATCTGCGTGCTCTTGCCCGACCCGTCGCCGCCTTCGATGGCGATGAAGAAGCCGGGGCCGAACCGGTCGGCGAGCGCGCCGACGCCGTCCCTGCTCGCATCATCGGTGTGGGCGTGCGGACGGAAGCCGTGGACGATGTCGACCGAGAGGCCCTGCATGCCGTGGGGGTCGAAGACGAAGAGGCCGACGATGCCGGCGATGAGCGCGGCGAGGCCGATGAGGACGAAGGCGACGTCGGCGGGCGGCAGCGACCACATCGGGTCGGCGCCGATGGGGTCGACGGTGACGTTGACGGCGTTGATGAGCAGGGCGATGAGACCGCCGGCAACAGCGCCGATGCGGCGGGAGAAGTCGTAGACCTGCGAGCGCACGCCGATGCCGACGAGGAACGCGACGGCTCCGGTGAGGACCACTTTGCCCGAGAGCTCGTCGATCGCGCCGGTGGCGACGAGGAGGATGCCGGAGACGGTGAGGGCGAAGGCCGAGACGCGGGGGCGGGACATGCCCGGTGCGAAGGTCGGACCCATCTCGAAGCCGATGGCCCATCCGAGGAGGGCGACGACGAGGATGAGTGCGTATCCGGCCTGCCCGAAGCCGTGCTCGATGGCGGTCGGCTGGGCGAGGATGAACGCCGCTCCGAGCACCGCGAAGAGCGCGGTCGGCACCCACGGCTTGTCGATGGTCGCCGGGGGCCTGGCGATCTTCGCCTTCGCGACCGGGAAGGCGCCGGTCGTCGCCGACTCCGCGTGGAGGGCGCGTTCGGGGGTGAGGTAGATCATCACGGCGCCGATGGCCATGGCGATGCCGACGGCGAGGCTCATCCAACCCAGGGCCTGGGTACCGGCGGAGGATCCGCCCATGATCTGGAAGGAGCAGGCGAGGAAGAGCAGCACGGTCGCAGGCACGCCGACGCGACGCCACGGCTTCTCGTTGGTGAAGGGGGTCAGGCTCATGAGCAGCCCGATGACGGCGCCGAGGATGAGGGCACAGACCCAGGTCAGCCAGGCGCTGGGAGCGAGGCTGAGGACGATGAGGAGGACCGCCTCGGCGATGATGGCGATGCTCAGGGCGAGCTTGCGCACCCCGGGACCGCGGCGGGCGAACACGGTGGACGGGATGAAGAGGCGCGCCCCGGCGAGGACGAAGACGATGAGGAGGGAGAGGCTGCCGGCGAGGTTGTCGAACTCCCCGGCCACGAGCGTCTCCCCGATCATCGTGAACGCGCGACCGCTGACCGTCGTGAGATAGCCGCTGGTGCCGGCCACGACGTAGCTGATCGCGGCGAGGACGATGAGTGCGCCCCAGACCGCGGTTTCGGTGACCAACCGGCCGGGTGCGCCGGGAAGCCGATGTCCTGTAGTCGTCAACATGCTCACGCCTCTACCCTATCGGCAGCGTCTGACATCTCTCTTGGAAGGGCGGTCCCGGTCGGCGCCCTGCCTCACCCGGCCGCTGAGCGTCACGACGGGTCGGCCGCTGAGCGTCACGACGGGTCGGGCGCGGCGGCGGGTCGGCTTGTCCTCTACTCTTGTTCCGTGACGAGAGAGCGCGCATCCGAGGACCAGGACCGACGAGAGACGATGGACGTCGTCGAGACGAAGGGCCTGGGCCCCGTCGATGAGCTCGCCTTCGCCCGCGTCCTCCTCGACTCGGTCAAGTCCGGGCGCCGGGGCGCGACCCTGCGGATCTACCGGCCGGCCCCGACGCTCGCCTTCGGTGCCCGCGACCGCTTCCTCCCGGGGTTCCCCGCGGCGATCGAGGCCGCCCGCGCCCACGGATTCACCCCCGCCCTGCGCAGCCTCGGCGGGCGGGCAGCGGCCTACCATCCCGGGTCCGTCGTCATCGACCACATCGAACCGAGCGATGCGTTCATCACGGACACGACGAAGCGCTTCTCGACCTTCGGCGCCGACTACGCCGAGGTGCTCCGTTCCCTCGGCGTCGACGCCCGGGTCGGGGAGATCCCCGGCGAGTACTGCCCGGGAGAGTACAGCGTCAACGTCGCCGGCCGGATCAAGGCGATCGGCACAGCGCAGCGCGTCGTGGCCGGTGCGTGGCTGTTCTCGTCCTCGGTCGTCGTCACCGATCCCGACCCGATCAGGGCCGTCCTCACCGACGTCGAGGCGGCCCTCGGCGTCGAGTGGGATCCGACCACGGGCGGGTCGATCAGTGAGATGGCCCCGGGGATCACGGTCGATGCCGTCGCCGAGGCGTTCGCCTCCTACTACGGTCGCGACCGTGTGCTCACGCCGAGTTCACCGACCCCCGAGGAGCTCGCCGCCCTGCCCGAGCAGGCCGCCAAGCACGCGCTCTGAGTTCGAGCCGCGCAGAGTCCCACGGTGCCTGTGCGGCGCGGGCGAAGATCCTGACCCGCGCCGCGCCTGACCTCAGGGGGTCTTCGGCTTCGTCGTCCGCTTCGCGGCAGTCGTCTTCTTCGCCGCAGTCGTCGTTTTCGCAGTCGTCGACTTCGGCGTGGTCTTCTTCGCAGCCGTGGTCTTCGCCGCGGTCGTCTTCTTGGCCGTGGACTTCTTCGCGGGAGCCTTCTTCGCCGGCGCCTTCTTCTTCGCGGGGCCCTTCGCGCGCTTCTCGGCGAGGAGTTCGGCACCGCGGGCAGGCGTGATCGACTCGACGTCGTCGTCCTTGCGCAGGGTCGCGTTCGTCTCGCCGTCGGTGACGTAGGGACCGAAGCGCCCGTCCTTGACGACCATCGGCTTCTTCGTCTCCGGATCCTCCCCGAGCTCCTTGAGCGGCGGCTTGGCCGTGCGGCCGCCGCGCTGCTTGGGTTCGGAGTAGATCTTCAGCGCCTCCTCGAGGGTGATCGTGAAGATCTGCTCCTCGTCGGTCAGCGACCGCGAATCGGTGCCCTTCTTCAGGTACGGGCCGTAGCGGCCGTTCTGCACCGTGATGTCCGTGCCCTCCTCGTCCTGGCCGACGATGCGGGGCAGACTGAGGAGCTTGAGCGCGGTCTCGAGGTCGATCGTCGAAAGGTCCATCGACTTGAACAGGGACCCGGTGCGCGGCTTGGGCTTCTTCGCGCCCCGCTTCGGCTTCTCCTCGGGCTCGGGCAGGACCTCGGTGACGTAGGGGCCGAACCGGCCGTTCTTCGCCACGATCGTGTGCCCGGTCTCCGGGTCGACGCCGAGTTCGCGGTCGCCGTCGCCCTGGCTCTCGATGAGCTCCGCGGCCTTCGCGGCGGTGAGCTCATCGGGGGCGAGGTCGTCGGGCAGGGAGACGCGCTTGGGGTCCTCCCCTTCGGCCGCCGAGGCGACCTCGAGGTAGGGACCGTAGCGGCCGACCCGCAGGGCGACGCCGTCGGTGATGGGAACCGTGTTGACCTCGCGGGCGTCGATGTCGCCGAGGTCGTCGACGATCTCCTTGAGCCCTTCCCGGTCGTAGCCCTCGGCTCCGAAGTAGAACCGCGCCAGCCACGCCTTGCGGTCCTCTTCGCCCATCGCGATGCGGTCGAGCTCGGATTCGAGGTCGGCGGTGAACTCGTAGTCGACGAGTTCGGTGAAGTGCTCCTCGAGGAGGCGGACGACGGAGAACGCGAGCCAGCTGGGCACGAGCGCGTTGCCGCGCGAGGTGACGTAGCCGCGGTCCTGGATGACAGAGATGATCGAGGCATACGTCGAGGGGCGGCCGATGCCGAGCTCCTCGAGCTGCTTGACGAGGCTCGCCTCGGTGAAGCGCGGGGGCGGTGCCGTGGTGTGCCCGTCGGCTTCGACGGAGACGACGGAGAGCGCCTGGCCCTCCTCGACCTGCGGCAGCCGGGACTCGCCGGACTTCGTGTCGTACCGGCTCGCGTCCGTTCCCTCCTCGTAGGCGGCGAGGAAGCCGCGGAAGGTGATGACGGTGCCGGATGCGCTGAAGCCGGCCTCATGGCCGTCGCCGAGGTCGGCGGCGACGCGGATCGTCGCCGTCTTGCCCTTCGCGTCGGCCATCTGGCTGGCGACCGTGCGCTTCCAGATGAGGTCGTAGAGGCGGAACTCGTCGCCGTTGAGCGACTTCGCGACCTGGGCGGGGGTGCGGAACGAGTCACCGGCGGGACGGATCGCCTCGTGCGCCTCCTGCGCGGACTTCTGCTTCCTCGAATACTGACGCGGTGCCTCGGGGACGAACTCGGGGCCGTAGAGCTCGGTCACCTGGCGCCGAGCGGCCGAGATCGCCTGCCCGGACAGCGCCGAGGAGTCGGTGCGCATATAGGTGATGTAGCCGTGCTCGTAGAGCGACTGCGCGGTGCGCATCGCCTGGCGCGCGCTCATCCGCAGCTTGCGGCCGGCCTCCTGCTGCATCGTCGAGGTCGTGAAGGGCGCGGCGGGACGCCGCGAATACGGCTTCGACTCGACGGCGGTGACGGTGAGCGCGTCCTTCGCGCTGCCCGAGAGCAGACCGGCGAGCTCTTCGGCCTTCGCCTGGTCGACGACGACCGCGGACTTCGTCTTCAGCTGGCCCTTGTCGTCGAAGTCGCGGCCGCTGGCCACGCGCGATCCGTCGAGGGTGGTGAGGTTCGCGGCGAACGGGTTCGAGCCGTCGGGCAGGCCGAGGTCGATGTCGAGGTCCCAGTAGTCGGCGGGCACGAAGGCCATGCGCTCGCGTTCGCGTTCGACGACGAGGCGGGTGGCCACCGACTGCACGCGGCCGGCGGAGAGTCCGGCGCGGACCTTGCGCCACAGCACCGGGGAGACCTCGTAGCCGTAGAGACGGTCGAGGATGCGTCGGGTCTCCTGCGCGTCGACGAGGGCGTCGTCGATCTCGCGGGTGTTCTCCAGCGCCCGGGCGATCGCCTCGGGGGTGATCTCGTGGAAGACCATGCGCTTGACGGGGATCTTCGGCTTGAGCACCTCGAGCAGGTGCCACGCGATGGCCTCGCCCTCGCGGTCCTCATCGGTGGCGAGGTAGAGTTCGTCGGCGTCCTTGAGCAGGCGCTTGAGTTCGGTGACCTTCTTCTTCTTGCCCGGGTCGACGCGGTAGTAGGGGTCGAAGCCGTTGTCGACGTCGACCGCGAACTTCCCGTAGGGGCCCTTCTTCATGTCGGCCGGGAGCTCCGACGGCGTCGGCAGGTCGCGGATGTGCCCGACCGAGGCCTCGACGTCATAACCGTCGCCGAGGTACCCCACGATCGTGCGCGCCTTCGTCGGGGACTCGACGATGACGAGACGACGGGGCTGCTTCTCGGTTGTGGCCACGTTCACTCATTCCTCTCACGGCGGTGCGGTGATCGACAGTATGGACGATCCGGCCCAATGTAACACTGTTGTCACCCTGCCCTCTCCATCGGGGCGGGCGCACCCGCTCGCGTACGGATCGCCTCCCCCGCCTCGGCGCAGGGGGCTGGGCGAACCCGGTTCAGGGGGTGCCCGGGAGCAGGGCACCCGCCCCGACAAGGCCCCTGACCTGGGCGATGAGCTGGGCTTCGAGGGCTGCCGCGTCGACGTCGAGGAGCTGCGCAAGAGCGGCGGCCGTCTGCCGCAGCGTGAGCGATCCGTCGGCGACGGAGACGAAGCCCGCGAGCGCGGTGTCGAGGTCGAAGACCTGGCCGAAGCCGATCCCCTGCTCGAGCGTGATCGACGTCGGGTCCTCCTGTCCCGGCACGTGGTGACGGTGTTCGACGAGGTCGGGCGAGCGGGTGAACGCGGTCGCCGCGATCTCTTCGTCGCTCGCCTGCGCCAGCCACGACCGCAGCTCCTCGACTGTGGTGAGGAACGCGCCGATCCCGTGGGGGTTGGTCGCCTGCGCCGAGGTGATCCGGACCTTCTCGCGGGACGCGGGCACCGCTGCCGCCTCGGTGGAGGGCTGGTCGTCCGGCGAAAGAGTTGGGGAATCGTTATCTGCCCGGTGCATGAGGACGTAGCCGAAGGCGATGCCGGTGACCTGTCGGGAGGCGAAGTCGTCCAGCCACGCAGCGGTCGCCGCGTTCCACTCCTCACTCGCCCGCTGGATGCCGCCGTCGCGGATCCACGTCTCGGCGTAGGCGACAGGATCGAGGACTTCGCGTTCGATGACGAGCACCGAGGTGGACGAGTCGACCACCCACGTCTCGGGTCCGGTCGACGAGTCTGCGGTGACCTCCCAGTTGCCCAGGCACACCGCGCGACCGCCGGCGGTCAGCACGGAGGGGACCTCGGCGAAGAGGCCGCGCACGAGGCGGTCCCCGCTCATGCCTCCGTCCCGGTACTCGAAGTCGGGGACGACCGCCTCGGCGGCGGTGGTGCGCGGGGTGATGACGAACGGCGGATTCGACACGAGCAGGTCGACGTCTTCGCTCAGCGGTTCGAGCAGCGAGCCCTGGCGCAGGTCGATGTTCGTCGCCCCGGCCAGCGCGGCGCCGAGCGCCGTGAGGTGCAGCGCCCGGGCGGAGATGTCGGTGGCGATGACCCGCTCGGCGTGGCGGGCCAGCAGGAGCGCCTGGACGCCGCAGCCGGTGCCGATGTCGGCTGCGGTGGTCACCGGTTCGCGCGGGGTGAGGGCCACGAGCGTGCGACCGGCCCCGCCGAGGCCGAGGACGAAGTCGCCGGGAAGGACCTCGGGCGAGGTGAGCGTGCCGTGGTCGGCGACGAGGTAGAGGTTCTCATCGCCGCGGCGCAGGCCCCGGGGGACGCCGACGGGGATCTCGTACGGGGTGAGCGCGTACGGGGCGAAGGCGCGCAGGTTGGTCCCGTCGGGGCGGACCTCGTCGACGAGGCCGAGATCGCGGGCCGCCCGGTACGCCTCGAGGCCGAGGGCTGCGGCGAGGACGATCGCGGGAACCTGCTCGCGCAGCCAGAAGACCAGGGTGATCGCGGCCAGCCGTTCGTCACCGGACAGGGGCGGGAGGGCATCGGACCCGGCGTCGTCGGCCGAATCGGCGGGTGATTCGGCGGGTGCGAGGCGGGCGGCACCGCTGCCGATCACCTCAACGAGTCTCTCGTCGAGGACGCTGCGACAGTGGTGAAGGGCCGGGGCGGCGTTGGAGCGGGTCAGCGCGTCGGAGACGGCACCGCCCCAGAACTGCCGCAGATACGGTTCGGTGTACCCGGCCGCATAGAGAGTGGCGCCGAGGTGTTCGGCTCCGGCCAACTGGTCGGAGGTGAGGGGGTGCGTCTCTTCGGTCACAGATGAATCCTAGCCAGGCGGGCCTGGGACATAATTGAGACATGTCCTCTTCCGCTCTCCACGACATCGTCTCCGGGTTCGGTGTCAGGGACGATCGGATCGTCCACCTCCGCGAGATTCCACAGCGTGTCGAGCACGAGTCGGACTGGCCGGACTGGGTCGACGAGGAGCTGCGCCATGCTGCCGCGGCCATCGGCGTCGACCGACCGTGGCGCCACCAGGTCGAGGCGGCGCAGGCCGCCCGCGACGGCGAGGACGTCGTCATCGCCACCCCGACCGCCTCGGGGAAGTCACTGGGCTTCTGGCTGCCGGTCCTCGAGTCGATCCAGACGACCCGCGACAGTCTGCGCACCGCCTCGGCGATCTACATCGCCCCGACGAAGGCGCTCGCGGCCGACCAGCTGACGAAGCTCGAGCAGCTCATCGTCCGCGGGGTCCGCCCGGCCGCCTACGATGGCGACACCTCGCAAGCGGCGAAGGACTGGGCCCGGCGGCATGCGAACATCGTCTTCACCAACCCCGACATGCTCCACCGGGCGATCCTCCCCCAGCATGAGCGCTTCGCACGCCTGTTCAAGTCCCTGCGCTACATCGTCGTCGACGAGGCCCACCGGTACCGCGGCGTCTTCGGATCCCACGTCGCCCTCATCCTCCGCCGACTCCTGCGCATCGCCGCCCACTACGGCGCCCACCCCGTCGTCATCGGCGCCTCGGCGACGATGGCCCAGCCCGATGTCGCCTTCGCCCGGCTCACCGGCCGCCCCGCCCATCCGGTGACCGAGGACGCCTCACCGCGGGCCGCGGGCAGCTTCGCCTTGTGGGAGCCGCCGATGTCGGCTGCCGGTGACCGGCGCGGGGGCATGGCCGAGGCCGCCGATGTCCTCACCGATGCGATGTGCGCAGGCTACCGCTCCCTCGCCTTCATCGCCTCGAGACGCGGGACCGAGACGCTCGCGGCGACGGTCCGCGAGCAGGTGGGCATGGTCGACGAGTCCCTCACCGGCAAGGTCGCCGCCTACCGGGGCGGGTACCTCGCCGAGGAGCGCCGCGCCCTCGAATCGGCGCTGCGCTCGGGGCGGCTCCTCGCGGTGGCGTCGACGAACGCGCTCGAGCTCGGCATCGACATCTCGGGCCTCGACCTCGTCATCGTCTCCGGGTGGCCGGGGACGCTGGCCTCCCTGTGGCAGCAGGCCGGTCGCGCCGGACGCGACGGTCAGCGGTGGATGGCGGTCTTCATCGCCCGCGACGACCCGCTCGACACCTACGTCGTCCACCATCCCGAGGTGATCTTCGACGCCCCCGTCGACGCGGGCGTCATCAACCCCGGCAACCCCTACGTCCTCGGAGGCCACCTCTGTGCGGCCGCCGCCGAGGTGCCGCTCACCCGCTCGGACTTCGCGCACTTCCCCGACAACGCCGCCGAAGTCGTCGACGACCTCGTCGAACGCAAGCTCCTGCGCGCCCGGCCCTTGGGCTGGTTCTGGGCGAAGGACGAACCGGCGACCGATCAGTCCGACATCCGCGGCTCCGGCGGCGGTCAGTTCCGCCTCGTCGAAGCGAGCACCGGCACTCTGCTCGGCACGGTCGACGAGACCGGTGCGCACCGGGGCGCGCACCCCGGGGCGGTCTACACCCACCAGGGCACGGACTTCCTCGTCGCGGACCTCGACCTCGACGAACGCATCGCCTTGGTCGACCGCACGGAGGTCGACTACACGACGCAGGCGCGGTCGCTCACGGAGATCTCCATCGTCGACACCGTGAGCCAGCGCACCCTCCCCTCGGGAGTCGGCGTGGCCAGCGGCACCGTCGACGTCACCGACCAGGTCGTCGCCTATCGGATGCGGGCGAAGCGCGGCGGGACGATCCTCGCCGAACACGAACTCGACCTGCCCGAGCGCACCCTGCGGACCTCTGCCGTGTGGTGGACGATCCCGCGCGCGCTCCTCGAGTCCGCGGAGGTCCTCAAGGCCGATCTGCCCGGTGCCGTCCATGCCGCCGAGCACGCCTCGATCGGTCTGCTGCCCCTCTTCGCCGGCTGCGACCGGTGGGACATCGGCGGCGTCTCGACGGCCCTGCACGCGGACACGGGCATGGCCACGGTCTTCGTCTACGACGGTCTGGCCGGGGGCGCGGGCTTCGCCGAGCGCGGCAGCGAGGTCATCGAGGAGTGGCTCGGTGCCACCCGGGATGCGATCGCCGCGTGCGAGTGCGTCGACGGCTGTCCCTCGTGCGTCCAGTCGCCGAAGTGCGGCAACGGCAACGAACCGCTCGACAAGGATGCCGCTCTGCGCCTGCTCCGGGCCGTACTCTAGATCACTTGCCGGCGACGGCCTTCTCCGCGACCTCCGGCAGGGGCCCTGGGATGTCGACGGCGACCTCGACATAGGCGCTCTGCTCCGCGGTCGACGCACGGCAGTCGCGCATGACCGCCCCGTTGCGCTCACTCACCTCCTTCGCGACCTCGCAGGGCTGACCGGGCGACAGTCCGCGCACGGCGTCGGCGGCGGCGAGCGCCGCGAGGTCGGCGGCCGCCTGCGCGGTGCTGTGTGCGACGAACGCCTGGCTCAGCGCCCCGATGGCGGTGACGAGACCGAGGATGACCGCGCACAGTCCGATGACGATGTTCGTCATCCCGGATCACCGCCCGAGCGTCCGCCCTCGGTCCGGGCCGTCGCTGCCGCTTCGACCTCGTCGAGGAAGAAGATCGCCTCGGGCAGCCGCACGGTGACGGTCACCGTCGCGTAGCCGCCGTCGGAGCCCACTCGCACGGTCGACGCGGCGCCCGCATGCTTCTTCGCCTCGTCGACGACCGCCGCGTGGGGTTCGCCCCGGGCGATCTCGCGGGCGGCCGAACGCGCGGCGTCGAAGGCGCGCAGCTGGGTGAACCCGATCGCCGCCGCCCCGGCGAGCACGACGACGAGGAGGACGAGAGCGGGGAGGACGACGGCGAACTCCGCGGTCGCCGTCCCCCGGTCCCTGCCCTCCGCGCCGGCGTGCCCGCGGACGGCCATCTCAGCCTCCGAGGCCGAGAGCGGTCTGGATGACGCCGGTGACGAGCTCCTTGATCGGCTCCGACTTGAGGATGACGACGAGGAGGGCGGCGAAGCCGCACGCGGCCAGTGTGGTGATCGCGTACTCCGCCGTCGTCGCCCCGGTGTCCGGACCCCATTCGGCATCGGGCCCCAGCGGCGACTCGGCGCTCGGAGGACCCTCGTGCGGCCGGATCTCCGGCGGCGGTGCCTCGTCGGGGGTCGGGGTCGTCGAGGTGTCTGTGCTCATGTTCTCCTCCTCGAAGAAGTGACCGTGCGCGCTCTGCGAACGGTCCTCCACCGTGGAGGAGGCACAGGGGTCGGGTCGAGGGGCGGATCCGAGGCTGTGGAAACCGGTTGGGCGTCCACAGGCCCGTGGCACACGAGTCGCACCGTTCTCCACAGGAGAACGGACACGAGTCGCGCGGTCACCTGTCGGCTCTGGTCGCCGGTCGGCTCGGCCGCCCGGCCGGCTCGGCCGCCGCCCGGCCGGAAGGCCCTCAGTCGGCCCAGTCGTCCCTGAGGACGGCCATGATCACTTCGTCGTGGCGGCGACCGTTGAAGAACACGGCTTCGCGCCGCCTGCCCTCCTCGACGAAGCCGGCCTTCGTGTAGGCGGCGATGCCGCGGGTGTTGAATGCCCACGTGCGCAGTTCGATGCGGTTGAGCCCGAGCTGGAGGAACCCGTAGCGCAGGGCCAGGCGCACGGCGTCGGCGCCGAACCCGTGACCGTGGAACTCGGGTCCGAGGATGATCGCCAGCGTCGCCGACTGATTGATCGTGTCGCGGCCGAAGAGGGTGACGTGACCGACGAACTCCTCGGTCTCGAGCAGCTCGATGCTGAAGCCCACCGAACTCGAGTCGGTGTTCGCACTCCACTGCGTGAACTGCTCGGACACACCGCCTTCGGGCCGCGGCAGGACGGTCGGGTTCTGGAGGACGACGATCGAGGGATCGAACCACCACTGCTCGAGATAGTGCAGATCGTCGGACTGCAGGGGGCGCAGCCGCACGGAGGTGCCGACGAAGAGGTGACCGGCGTACCGTTCGGCCTCGGCGACGTCGGTGAGCCGTTGGAAGGGTGCCACAGAGGACGGTGTCACAGTAGACATGGCCCGACCCTATCAACCGCAGACGAGCTGTCATCTCAGAAGAACACCGTCGTGAGGTCGGTGAGCAGGGAGATGACGACGGGGACGACGGAGAGGAGGAGGAACGCCGGGAGGATGCACACCCCGAGCGGGACGACGAGGCCGACCCCGAGTGCGGCGGCCGCCTCCTGCCGTCGCCGCCGGGAGGCCGCCCGGAGTTCGCCGGCGACCGATTCGATGAGCGGTGCCGGGCCGACCCCGGTCTGCTCGGAGAAGGCGAACACCTCGAGCACCGGCCGCAGGCGGTCGTCGGGGGCGAGGTCGTCGCCGCCGATCGTCTTCGCCCGCGCGATCCGCAGCAGGCCCGACCGGTCCCCTGTCGCCTCGGCGGTGAGCGTGAGGGCGACGGGGATCGGCAGTCCCGCGGTGAGGCAGATCGCGACGAGGTCGAGGTCGAACGCGAGCTCCTCATCGCTTACCCCTGACCTCCCGGAGGCGGGGCCCCCTCCCCTCGCCGAGGCGGTGGTCCCGCCGCCCGCGACCGCTCCGCCCCCGACCACCCCGTCCCGTCGTCCGCGGACGTCCGTGGCCGACTGATCGGCTCCTTCGAGCAGGCCCCGCAGGCGTCCCGCCGACCGGCCCGACCACAGGAGGACGCCGAGTCCGACGAGGAGACCGACGACGACGGCGCTCATCGGGATCAGCGCTCCGCCCGCCGCATCATCCGCATCATCCACCAGCGGCCGAGGACGTAGAGGACGAGTCCCGCCCCGATGCTCAGCTGTCCGGGCAGACCGCCGATGAGCTCGAGGGGGCGGACGCCGATGAGCAGCCCGAGCCCCATCCCGATGAGCGGCAGCCAGCTGAGCACCCGCACGGTCGCCCGGGGCCCGGCCATCGCGATCCGCCGTTCCCGGTCGGCGTCGAGGGCGTCCCGACGTGCCGTCGCATAGCGGAGGATCATGTCGGCGGCCGGAGCACCCGAGCGCTCCGAGACCGTCCACACCGCGGCCATGCCGGCGAACACCTCGGCGGCGGAGGTCGGCAGCGCCTGCCCGCGGTTCGCGATCGCCCGACCCGGGTCCTCCCCGAGCGCGATCGCCCGCGAGATCGGGCGCAGCCGCTCGTCCTGCCTGCTCAGGGTCGCCATCACCGCCTGCGGCGTCATGCCCACCCGGAGCAGATGCGCGCAGTTCTCGACCGCCCCGATCGCCCACAGCCGCTCCGCTTCGTCATCGGCACCCCGGCGCCCGCCTCGGCGAGGGGACACGGGGACCGCGGACCCGCCTCGGCGGGGGGCGAGGAGCTCGCGCAGGCGCACGCCGGGGTCGGAGGGGGCGGCGAGGACGATGCCGGCCGCGACGAGCACGGCGAGGAGGAGGATCATGTCGACCTCTGCTCGAGCACGGCCTCGAAGCGGGCGAGCGCCCGCCGGTTGAATTCCCCGGGCGAGCGCGGGGAGGCTCGCCCCCACACGGGTTCCATCGTCAGGGACTCGCCGGTGTCCCGGGTGGGGATGGCGAGTTCGGTCAGGCCCCGGTCGACCCCGACCCGGCGCAGGTGGATGACGAGGTCGATGGCGGTGGCGAACTGGGAGTGCACGGCCTGCGGGCTCATTCCGGCAAGCGCCCCGAGCGCGGCGAGGCGGCTGGGGACGGCCTCGGCGGTGTTCGCGTGGATCGTCGCGCACCCGCCCTCGTGCCCGGTGTTGAGGGCGGTGAGCATGTCCCGGACCTCGGGGCCGCGGCATTCGCCGACGACGAGGCGGTCGGGGCGCATCCGCAGGGCGTTGCGGACGAGGTCGGTGAGCGTGACCTCGCCGCCGCCTTCGACGTTGGCCTGGCGGGCGGCGAGCTGGACGACGTGGGGGTGGCCGACGATGAGTTCGCGGGAGTCCTCGACGACGACGATGCGGTGGAGCGGGTCGACGAGGCCGAGGAGGGCGCCGAGGAGGACGGTTTTGCCGGTGCCGGTGCCCCCGGAGATGAGGATGTTCGCCCGTGAGCCCACGGCCTCGGTGACCAGGGCTGCGACCTCGGCGGGGATGAATCCGTCGGCGCGGAGGTCGTCGACGGTGAAGCCTGAACGCCGGGGCACGCGGAAGGAGATCGACGTGTGCTCCCCCGAGATCGGCGGGACGATCGCGTTCATCCGCACCCCGTCGGGGAGGCGGACGTCGACGAAGGGACTCGAATCGTCGAGGCGGCGCCCGCCGAGGGCGGCCAGGCGCACCGCGAGCGAGCGCACGTCCTCCTCGGAGCCGAGGGAGAGCTCGAGCCGGGCCGGGCCCGCACCGGTGTCGGCGAAGACCTCCCGGGGGCCGTTGACGAAGACGTCGGTCGTGCCGGGGACGTCGAGCACGGCCTGGAGGGGACCGGCTCCCGACAGCTGGGCCGAGAGCCGGGTGACGAGGTCGAGGAGGGCCGCGGATCCGAGGACGCGGCCGGTGCGCTGGACCGCCTCGGCGACGGCGGCCGTCGTCACCGGTCCGGGATTGTCGAGCAGGGTCTTGCGCACCTCGGCGACGAGGGAGGCGTCGAGCCATTCGCTCATCCCACCCACTCCCCGAGCAGGCGGTCGACGAGGCGGCCGAGCCTCGCCCCGCCCGGGATGCCCTCACCGCGGTCGACGGCGGCCGAGAGCCCGCGGTCGTCGCGGATGCTGCCGGCGAGGCCGAGTCCGATCGAGTCGGCGAGGAGGTCGGCGTCGAGTCCGCCGCTGCCGGTCTCCCGGACGACGAGGCGGACGTCGGGGTGGGAGTGCGAGAGGCGCTTGGCGACCTGGGAGGCGGCGACGGCCGAACGCACCCGGGCGGGGGCGACGAGGAGGACGTGGTGGCAGCGCCTGGTCCACTGCGGTGGGGCGTGGCGGGGCAGGTCGACGATGACGAGGTCGAAGGCCTGGGCGGCGGCGGAGAGGACGTCGTCGAAGATCTCCGGGTCGAGGTCGAGGGTGTCGTCGCGTCCCCACGAGAGGATCGCCAGGCCGTCGTGGACGGGCAGGGCCTGGCGCAGGACCGAGGGGCGCAGCTGCCCGCGGGAGGCGCTGAGGTCCGACCACCGCGGTCCCGGGACCTGTTCGGCGCCGAGGACGAGGTCGAGGCCTCCCCCGAGCGGGTCGGCGTCGACGAGGACCGTAGGGACCTCGCCGCCGGCCCGCCTGGCCAGGGCGCAGGCGAGCACCGAGGCGCCCGCCCCGCCGCAGCCGGCGACGACGCCGACCGTGACCCCGGGGGTCACCGGGGGTTCGACGGCGGCGATGATCCGCTGGCTCAGCCATTCCGCGGCCGAGGGCAGCATCGCGAGCTGTTCGACGCCGAGGTGCGCGGCCCGCCGCCACGCCGAGGCGGTCTCGTCGCCGTCGAGGACGACGAGGATCCGGTCCGCACCGTCGGTGGCGGGCACCTCGGTGACGTCCTCGCCGAGGAGGATGAGCGCCGCCTTCTGCCACCCGCCCGAATCGGGTGGGAGGACCTTGAGGTCGACGCCGATGCTCTCGGCGACACGGGCGCATTCCTCCGTGATGGCGCCGAGGTCGGTGATGAGCGCGATCTCCATGCGCCCAGACTGGCCCCGATGCGGCGGCTGCGACCAGTGGTCGGGCCAGGGCTGTGGACGGGGACGACGAAGGGCGGCGCCTGTGGACACAAGTCACAAGGGGCCGCCCCTCATCGCTTCGCCAGCGCATCGCGCCCGGTCAGACCGGACGTGCGACGCCGGGTGCGCGCCTCACGGCTGCTCGGGTGCGGCGCTGACCGGCCGCACCGTCCACAGCCTCGGCACACGAGTCAGCCGCGCTGGATCCCTTCGAGGTTGCGCAGCACGCCCTCCTTGCCGTCGGAGTCACGGACCGTGAACGACGTCCCGTGATCCTCGAGCGCGAGGAACCAGTCACCCGGGTAGATCGTGAAGACGGGCATCCCGGTCTTCGCGTCGACGGCCTCGCGCGGTTCGGGAACGGCGAACCAGAACGCCTGGATGACCGTCTTCTCCTCGGTCGTCTCCGCGGAGTCCGACGCCTGCCGGTCCTCCCTCGAGCCCGATGCGCTGCGGTCCGACGACTCCCCATCCGCCGAGGCGGTCCGCTGCTCCGAGGAGTCCCGGTAGTTCGTCATCGGCACGTACTGCGTCGGTTCGTCGGAGTCCGGCGGGGTGGTCCGCTCGGTCGTCGGCTCCGCCGAGGCACCGCCTCCCTGGGAGGTCACGGCGTCGACCTGGACGGTCTCGTCGCCGACGGTCTCGCGGCTGACGGTCTCGGTCGAGCCCTGGCCTTCGGGTCGCCGGTCACCGGCCGACCCGCGGTCGGCCGAGTCCGGAGCGCGGTCGGACGAGTCGCCGTCGCCCGAGCCAGCAACGCGGTCGCCCGTCGTCGCGCTCCGCTCGGTCTCGGACTCAGCCTCGGTGGTCGTCACGTCGTCTCCCGACGCGACGGTGACTCCGCTCGATGCGGCGACGACGCCTCGGCGCTCGGTCGAGGAGCGGGAGTCATCCGTCCTCGACTCGGGAGCTTCCTTGCCGGTGGGATCCGCACCGGGATCGGTCTCGACGACGCCCTCGGCGTTGACCACGGTCGCCTCGGTCGAGCGGATGTTGCTCTCGTCGGCCTCGGCGGATGCGGAGGTCGTCGTCGCGTCTGACGATGTCGTGTTCGCGGACGCCGCATTAGAAGACGTCGCGTCCGTGGACGCACCCTCCCTCGATTCGGGTGAGGCAGCTGCCGACCGGGACTCTGTGCCCTGAGACGCGGCGGCCTTCGTGCCGCCGTCGAAGACCCCGAGCGGGCCGGGGCCCGGCTCGTCGGCCGAGGTCACGGTCGACGAGGTCACCGTGCCGGGCTGCGAGACCGTGCTCGATCCCGACCGTGCCTCGGAATCCGGTGACGCGGCGCTGGCCGAGGTCTCGGTCTCCGAGGTGGACTCGGGTGCGGAATGGCGTCCGCGGCGGCGCTCGGAGACCGAGGTGATGGTCTCCTCCTCGGTCGAGGTCGGGCCGCTCTCGACGACGGTCCGGCTGATCGCCACGGTGTCATCGGCGTTGGTCTGCGGGGCCGCGGCGTCGGCACTGCCGTCACCAGCGGTCCCGTCGCGACGTGCCGCAGACGCGTCGTCAGCATCGGTCTGCGATGCCGTGGGCGATGCCGCCGGAGTCGGCTCGGCGGCCGAGGCGGTCGACGTCCACGCGGACTCCTCGGGTTCGGTGCCCAGCCCGAAGGTCTGCGTCGGCTCGCTCTGCGAATGCCGCGGGTCCCGCGGATGCTGGTCGCCGAGGTACGTCTGCCCGGATCCCGTGCTCTGCACCGGCTGTCCCGAGGCGTCATCGGTGCCGGAGGAGCGGTCCTCGGCCGGCGGGGCGAAGGAGGCCTGCGGGCGCGGGGTTCCACCGGTGAACGGGCTGCCCGCATCATCGGAGTAGGCGTGCCGGCCGGACGCGGCCTGCTCGCCCGGTCCACCCTGCTGCCCTGCGTCGTACGAGGGCTGGTCGGATCCCCAGTTGGGCTGTGCCGAATCGTAGCCGGGCTGGCCGAAGCCGCCCTGCGGGGCGCCGTACTGGCTCGGGCCGCCCTGACCGGGCGCGGCCTGCCCGTACTGGCCCGGGCCGACCCCGCCGGGGCCACCCTGACCCTGGGGTCCCTGCGCACCGGGGTGGGGGCCGCTGCCGTACCCGCCGTCGAATCCGCCGGGCACGTGGGCCTGCGGCGCGGGATGCTGAGCGGTCTTGGTCACCGGGCGCGCCTTGGCGTGGGCGGGGACGTCCTCGCGTCCGGCGAACTCAGCGGCGAAGAACGGCAGCATCGTGAAGACACCGGCGAAGAACGCGATGAGCGCGGCGAAGAACGCGAGGTAGGCGCCGACGCTCCAGTACGGCGCCGAGGTGATGAGCTGGACGAACGCGAAGGCGAACGCGACCGAGGAGAGGACGGAGATGAACTGGTCGAGGCCGAGCGATCCCACACGCATCCGACCGTTGCCGAACTTGTTCATGAGCACGGCCCCGACGATGAGGAGGATGGCGAGCACGACGAAGACGAGCGTCCCCATCGAATCGATGTTCCACGACCACAGCGGCATCGTGATGATGTCGTAGTTCTTGTAGGGCACGAAGAGCACGATGAGTGCGAGCAGGCCCGCGAAGAGGAGGAAGAGGTCGCGCAGGGTGAGCGGGCCGACAAGCCCGGGTCCCGTGCGGCGAGGACGCTGCGGGGCGGGTCCCGACCCGAACTGCCCCGGTCCGGACCCGTAGGGTCCTGGGCCCGACCCGTACTGGCTCGGTCCCGACCCATACTGGCCTGGCGCCTGGCCGTACTGTCCCGGCCCCGAACCGTAGGGCCCCGGCCCCGAACCGTACTGCGCGGGTCCCGAACCATAGGGTCCCGGACCGGATCCGTACGGAGTCGGCTGCCCGCCCTGGGCGTCCGGACCATACGGACCCGGTCCCTGTCCGTACTGGCCGCCGGGGGCCTGACCTCCCGGGCCCTGTCCGTACTGGCCACCGGGGGCCTGACCTCCCGGGCCATGTCCGTACTGACCGCCGGCGGGCGGCTGGCTGTTGGGTCCGGGGTGGGGTCCCGGCTGGTCGCGCCACTGCGGCGCTCCTGGTCCTGTGGGATGGTGCGGCGAACTCATCGCTTGCTCCAGTCGATCGAAGGGACACTGTGCTGTCTGCGGGGTCCATCCTGGCAGACCTAGGGCCATCCTTGCAGACCCCGGCACCCGTGCGCACCCAATTCTTCGCCGCCAGTCCCCTTGCCGAAGCTCCGCCGCACACCGCTTTAGCACATGGGACCCGTCATGACTACCCCCGCTCACCCCCGCTCATCACCGGGGTCAGGGTGACCGGCGTCACCTCTGCGGGTATACAGTCGGAGGGAATCTTCGTTCCATCAAAGAAGCCGGAGGGAATCATGACCGACAGCGCCGAGGCGACCGAGACCTTCGCCCCGCCACAGGAGTTCGCAGCCGCCGCCAATGTCAGGGAAGACGCCTATGAGCGCGGTGCCGAGGACTTCGAGCGCTTCTGGGCCGAGCAGTCCCGTGAACTCGTCGACTGGAAGGACGACTTCACCGAGGTGCTCGACTGGTCGAACCCGCCGTTCGCCAAGTGGTTCGCCGACGGAAAGCTCAACGTCGCGTACAACTGCCTCGACCGGCATGTCCTCGCCGGCAACGGCGACCGGGTGGCCATCAACTTCGAAGGCGAGCCCGGGGACTCCCGGACGCTGACGTATGCCGAGCTCCTCGCCGAGGTGTCGAAGGCGGCGAACACACTCACCGAACTCGGGGTCGAGGCCGGAGACCGGGTCGCGATCTACCTGCCGATGATCCCTGAGGCGATCATCGCGATGCTCGCCTGCGCCCGCCTCGGCGCTGCCCATTCCGTCGTCTTCGGCGGCTTCTCCGCCGACGCCCTGCGCTCGCGGATCATCGACGCCGAGGCGCGCGTGGTCATCACCGCCGACGGCAGCTACCGTCGCGGCAAGGAGACGAGCCTCAAACCGGCTGTCGACGAGGCGCTCTCCCACGGCGACACCCCGGTCGAGCACGTCATCGTCGTCCGCCGCACCGGCCAGGACGTCGAGATGACCGAGGGCCGGGACCAGTGGTGGCAGGACACCGTCGACAAGGCGAGCCCCGAGCATGAGGCCGAGTTCTTCGAAGCCGAGAACCCGCTCTTCATCCTCTACACCTCCGGCACCACGGGAAAGCCCAAGGGCATCCTCCACACCTCCGGCGGCTACCTCACCCAGGTCCTCTACACGATGAAGTCCGTCTTCGACGCGAAGCCCGAGACCGATGTCTTCTGGTGCACTGCGGACGTCGGCTGGGTCACCGGTCACTCGTACGTCGCCTACGGACCGCTCGCCGCAGGAATGACGCAGGTCATCTACGAGGGCACACCGGACACGCCCGACCAGGGCCGCTGGTGGGAGATCGTCGAGAAGAACAAGGTGACGACGCTCTACGCCGCGCCGACGGCGATCAGGACGTTCATGAAGTGGGGCGAGGAGATCCCCGCGAAGTACGACCTGAGCAGCCTGCGCCTCCTCGGCAGCGTCGGCGAGCCGATCAACCCCGAAGCCTGGCGCTGGTACAACCGCGTCATCGGCGGGGAGCGCTGCCCGATCGTCGACACGTGGTGGCAGACGGAGACCGGCGCCCACATGATCGCGCCCCTGCCCGGGGTGCTCGCGACGAAGCCGGGATCGGCGCAGCGTCCGATCCCCGGCATCTCCGTCGACGTCGTCGACGACACCGGGGAGAACCCTGCCGGCCCCGAAGGCGGCCTCCTCGTCATCCGGCAGCCGTGGCCGTCGATGCTGCGCGGGATCTGGAAGGACCCCGAGCGCTTCAAGGAGACCTACTGGTCCCGGTTCGAGAACACGTACTTCGCCGGGGACGGTGCGCGCCGTGACGAGGACGGGGACATCTGGTTCCTCGGCCGCGTCGACGACGTCATGAACGTCTCCGGGCACCGCCTCTCGACCGCGGAGATCGAATCCGCCCTCGTCGCCCATCCCTCCGTCGCCGAGGCGGCGGTCGTCGGTGCCGCCGACGACACGACCGGCCAGGCTGTCATCGCGTTCGTCATCACCGTCGGCGGAGTCGACGACGGTCCGGAGACCGCCGAGGAGCTGCGCCAGTTCGTCGGCAAGGAGATCGGTCCGATCGCCAAGCCCAAGCAGGTGCACATCGTCTCCGAGCTGCCGAAGACCCGGTCGGGCAAGATCATGCGCCGTCTGCTCAAGGACGTCGCCGAGAACCGTGAGGTCGGTGACGCCACGACGCTGGCCGACTCGTCGGTGATGAAGCTCATCGAGGAATCGGTGGCGAAATCGTGAGTCGACACTGAGCTCAGACGTCTTTGGTGACGAGGGACGTTCAGACTACTCTTGAGAAAGATTGTCACAACGTTTCTGGCGATAGGAGCACTCATGGCCGAGAGGTCGATCAGCGAACTGATCAAGGACATCGGCGACGATTCCAAGGCGATCGCCGAGGAGGAGCTCGCGCTGGCGAAGGCCGAGGCCACCGCCGGGGCGAAGAACCTGGGGATCGGATCGGCCCTGGCGCTCGCGGCCCTGTTCTTCCTGTTCCTCGGGTCGTTCATGGTGATCTTCGCCGGAGCCGCAGCGTTCCGCGAAGGACTGGACTGGCCGTGGTGGGCGAGCTTCCTCATCATCTTCGGCATCCTCGCCGTCATCGCCGTCATCCTCGTGCTCATCGCCGTCCCGCTGCTGAAGAAGGGCAACCCGGTTCCGGGCGGGGCGATCGCCTCGGCGAAGTCGATCGTCGCCGCGGTCAAGCGGGCGCTGACGAACCCCTCGGGTCCGAGGTACTGACCCGACCACCATCGACAGGCATGGCGCCGAGTCCCCGCGTGGGACTCGGCGCCATTCGCGTTTTGGACGTCCCCGCGGGGACGTCCGGCCTGCGTCCCGGCTCAGTAGTCGATGTCGATGGCGGCCTTGCGATCCCAGTCGAGCGCCCAACCGAGTTCGTCGAGGGCGAAGTCGAGGATGCCCGCGGTGAAGCCCCACACCTTGAGCACGCCGACGTCGAAGGCCGGGGTGGTGATCGCGAGATCAGGCCTCGAGAAGCTGCCGCGGTTGGCGGGGGCGACGAGGTCGGCGATCGCGACCCGGTAGACGGAATACGACTCGGCCTCGTCCATGACGGCGACGACCCCGGGCACCGCCCAGTAGCCGACGACGGGGGTGACCTGGAACTTGCTCACCGGGATGTAGAGGGGCTCGAGCTGACCGAGGACGTCGACGCTGGCCGGGACGATGCCGGCCTCCTCCTCGGCCTCACGCAGCGCGGCGGCGGCCATCGAGTCGTCCTCGGGATCGCGACCCCCACCGGGGAAGGCGACCTGCCCGGCGTGGAGGCGCAGGGTGCTCGCGCGCTGGAGGAGGACGATGTCGACGTCGGCGACGCCCTTCTCCTCGAGGTGCGGCAGGGCGGCTCGACCGGCATCCGTGCGCGGGGCGCCGCCGCGGCCGAAGAGCATGAGGACAGCGGCGTCGCGGACCACGGCATCGCCGCGGGCCTTCGCGCGGCGCAGCCACAGCGGTGACCCCTTCGACTCGGCGAGACGCGCCAGCTGGTCGCGCAGCTCCGGATCGTCCGCGCGCTGCGGATCCGCCGACCTCGGCGGAACCGCCTCGGCGTCGGCAGTCGGGACCGCCCCGTCGGCAACGGGGACTCCACCGTCAGCAGCATGCCTCCCGGGTCCCTTGAGGCCGTCGAGGAATTCGCTCATGCCAAGGGAGCCATCTCGTACTTGAGCATCGCCTCGGCCTTGACCGGGTCGAGTTCGCCGATGCCGAACGACGGGCACAGCGCCATCAGCGGGCAGGCCCCGCACGCCGGTCTGCGAGAGTGGCAGATCCGGCGGCCGTGGAAGATCACCCGGTGGGAGAGCAGCGTGAGCTCCTTCGTCGGGAAGAGCGCGGCGATGTCCTCCTCGGCCTTGACCGGGTCGGTCTCCGTCGTCCACCCGAACCGCCGGGCGAGGCGGCCCATATGCGTGTCGACGGTGATGCCGGGGGTGTCGAAGGCGTTGCCGAGGACGACGTTGGCCGTCTTCCGCCCGACCCCTGCGAGCTTGACGAGCTCCTCCATCGTCCGCGGCACCTCGCCGTCGTAGTCGTCGACGAGGTCGTTCGCGAGCTTGACGATGTTGCGAGCCTTGGCCCGGTAGAACCCGGTCGAGCGGATGAGCTCCTCGACCTCGCCGAGGTTGGCGACCGCGAGCGCGTGCGCGTCGGGGAAGGCGGCGAAGAGTCCCGGGGTCACGGAGTTGACGCGGATGTCCGTCGTCTGCGCCGAGAGCACGGTGGCGATGAGGAGCTGGAACGGGGTCGCGAAGTCGAGTTCGACCTGCGCATTGGGGTAGACCTCGGCGAGGATCCGATTGATCTTGCGCGCGCGGCGCTTCTTCCCCAGAGGGGTCTCCTTGGCGAACCTGCGCGCGCTCTTCTCTGCCACGGTCAACACAAGTGTCGATTCTAATCCGCAGGAGCCGATACCGCAGTTGTCCGGCTCACAGCGTGCGCACGCAACCGGGACCCACCTCGGCGAGGGCCGAGGAAACGACACAAGGGACCCTCAATTCCCACGACCCGCGCGTATTTGGTGGTCCAGGTACCCTTGACCAGGTAGATTTATGTGTGGAGACCATCACAAGGAGGACACTGTGGATATTGAAGTTGTGAGGGGCGCAACGCTTTTCGCCGGACTCGATGACGAATCGACGAGCGCATTGATGAAGTTCATGAAGCCGCGGAGCCTCCGCCGGGGCACCGTGCTCTTCCACGAAGGCGACGCCGGGGACGAGCTCTACATCGTCTCCACCGGGAAGCTCAAGATCGGCCGCGAGTCCTCCGACGGCCGCGAGAACCTCCTCTCCGTCGTCGGACCGGGTGAGATCATCGGCGAACTCAGCCTCTTCGATCCGGGCCCGCGGTCCTCCTCCGTCACCGCGGTCTCCCAGTCCGAACTTCTCAGCCTCAAGCACGAAGACCTCACGACCTGGCTCAAGGACCGCCCGCAGGCCGGGCTCAACCTCCTCAAGGCCCTCGCCCAGCGCCTGCGCCGGACGAACGAAACCGTCGGCGACCTCGTGTTCTCCGACGTCCCCGGCCGTGTCGCCAAGGCGCTGCTCGACCTCGCCGCCCGATTCTCGAAGCCGGCACCCGACGGCGTCCTCGTCGCCCACGACCTCACGCAGGAGGAGCTCGCGCAGCTCGTCGGCGCCTCCCGTGAGACCGTGAACAAGGCGCTGGCCGACTTCGCCGCCCGCGGCTTCATCCGCCTCGAGGCCCGCTCGGTCGTCATCCTCGACATGGAGCGCATGCGCAACCGCGCCCGCTGATCACGCCGGCCGGTTCGACCGGTCGATGACGAACGCCCCGACAGTCACTGTCGGGGCGTTCGCCGTCTGCCGGGGCCTTCAGCGACGTCTCCCCCCCCCTTCACCCCAGCGTTTGTGGTCGATAAACCGAGGGAAATGAGCCAAAACGGCCGATTCTCCTCGGTTTTTCGACCACAACCTGGCCGGGCATCAACAACTTGGCCGGGCACCACTTCCTCACCGAGGCGGTCGGGTCGGGCGGCACCTCGCCTGGTGCCCCTGTCCTATGCGTCGTCCGGGGACAGGGCGCCGAGGTAGCTCAGCTGGGCGCGCACAATCTGCTCGGCGGCTCCGCGGACCCGCGGGTCGACGTCGTGATAGACGATGTCGCAGACCTCGGCCGCGGTCGTCGCGCCCTGCTCGAGCGCGGCCCTGACCTGGGCGATGCGCTCACGGCGGTGGTCGCGGTAGTGGTCGATCACCTCGGCGGGTGAGTCGATCGTCGGGCCGTGGGCCGGTTCGATGCGCGCATACGCCCCTGAGTCATAGAGCTCGCGGAGGCGATCGAGACTCACCAGGTAGTCCCCGAGCGACCCCTCGGGGTGGGTGACTATCGTCGTCCCCTCACCGAGGATGGTGTCGCCGCTGTAGAGGACGCCGTCATGGAGGAGGCTGATGCTGTCACCGGTGTGCCCCGGCGTCGCGACGACCTCGATCACGTCGAGAGGATCATCCCCGAAGACGATGCGATCGCCGTCGGCCACCGGTGGGGTGTGGCGGGCGAACCGGTCGAGGACAGCGTAGACGGGCACCTCGGGCGCCCAGTCGGCGACGCTGCCGAGCATCTCGGAATGATCGGCATGCTGGTGGGTGAGGACGATGCCCGCCAGCCTCCGGTCCCCCACCTCGGCGAGGAAGCGCTCACGGTGCTCAGCGAGTTCTGGTCCGGGGTCGACGATCACGGCCGCGGTGTCGTCGCGGGAGGTGAGCACATAGGTGTTCGTCCCGGTCAGGGTCATCGGGGACGGGTTGTTCGCACGGATCCTCATGAGTCGTCGGTGTCCTCGTCTGCGCTGGTCGGGTCATCGTCGTCGGCGCCCAGGCTCATCAGCCCGGTGCGGTCCTCTTCCTCATCGTCGCCGACGGCCACATCGCGGTCGCGCAGGGTGCCCTTCTGGTGGAAGTCCCGGCGGGGGTGGATGACGAGCCGCCATTCGCCGTCCTCGTCGGCGATCTCCGGACGCAGGGGGTGGACGTCGCGGACCTGGGCCATGGCCGCTCCCACGGTCGGAACGGTCTGCAGGCTCTCGACGATCAGCCGCGTGCTCGCGCTGATCCGGTCGGGATCGTCGGCGGCGTCGGCGAGGATCTCCTCGGGTCGCTTCCACCCGCCCGAGCTCTCGTTCGAGGCGAGGAAGTCGACCTCCTGGCCGAAGGGCACGGCGGCGAGGAAGTACGTGGTGTCGAAGCGGTGGAGCTGGGTCGCCGTGTTGATCCAGCGCAGCCACGGCTTGAGGAGGTCGGGGCGCAGCCGCAGGTCCCGCTCGCGCAGCACCTGCGACCACGACACCTCGTTCGAAAGCAGCCGATACCGTGTCGCCTGCCATTCCGTCTGCGGACTCGCGACGAGGTCGTGGTCGACGTTCTCTGCCAGCAGCACCCCGGTCGAGGCGAAGGCGACGCGCGCGGCAGCGGAGAACTGCTGCAGGGCGCGTGACTTGTTCTCGATGCTCAGCGTCATCGCGCACCGGGACGACTTCCATCCGGTGACCGGCAGCTTGCGCAGATCGCTCGGGCGCAGGTCCCCGACGGGATAGGCCCAGCGGTTGCGGTCCTCGACGCCGCGCGCGTCGAGCTGACGCGTCACGAACGTCTCGAGCCCCTCACGGGTGTCGCGGACGAGGATGATCGCCGAGGCGGGCCGTGGGGGCTCGGGAACCGGCCGTCGTCCCTCTGAGCGCCAGAGGTCGAGCAGCCAGGTGAGTTCCGTGGAGACCGGGAGGGAGCGTCCGCTAAGCGGCATCGTCCTCGACCTCGACGACGACCTCGACCTCGACGGGAGTGCCGAGCGGCAGCGTGTTGACTCCGACGGCGCTGCGGGCGTGCTGGCCCTTGTCCCCGAAGATCTCCCCGTAGAGCTCGGAGACGCCGTTGATGACCGACGGCTGCTGGGTGAAGTCGTCGGTGGAGTTGACGAAGCCGGTGACCTTGACGACGCGCACGATCCTGTCGAGGTCGCCGATCACCGAGGCGATCGCGGCCAAAGCGTTGAGCCCGGCGATCCGCGCCAGCTGGTAGCCGGTGTCGACGTCGACCTCGGCGCCGAGGTGGCCCGTCGTCGGCAGCGCACCGTCGACGACCGGCAGCTGACCGGAGGTGTAGACGTAGTTGCCGGTGCGCAGGGCCGGGACGTAGACGCCGGCGGGGGCTGCGACCTTCGGCAGCTCGAGGCCGAGTTCGCTGATGCGGTCAAGGACGGTCGACATGGGTGGTCTCCTTCGACGAAGAGTGCAGACTGCTGAGCGGGGGTCAGGGCTTGGGGCGCTTGAGGTAGGCGACGAGACCGTTGTTGTCCGGCCCCGGCACGACCTGCACGAGTTCGTAGCCGTCCTCACCCCACTGATCGAGGATCTGCTTCGTCGCATGGACGATGAGCGGAACGGTGACGTATTCCCACTTGGTCATGGCTCTCCTACTCGGTTCGTCGGCACCCGGTGCACGTGTCTCGGCCCGGGCGGGCTGGCAGTCTCGGCGCGTGTTCACGCGTCGCTCATTGCCCCACCCCACACTAGCGGAGAAGGCGGAACAATGGCGACGGGGACGTCGCAGACGCGAGTGGGGCGGAACGATCGAGAAGATCGTTCCGCCCCACCGATGTCAGCCGCCGTCGACTCAGTTGCCGCCGAGGCCGGGGGCTTCGTCTCCCCCGCCGCCGTTGTCGCCGCCACCGTCGCCGCCGTTTCCACCGCCGCCGTTGCCGCCGCCACCGCCGTTGCCACGGTCGCCGCCGCCTCCGCCGCCGTTGGAGGAACCGCCGCCGCCGTTTCCGCCTCCGCCGCCGCGGTTGGTGCCGGTCGATGACGAACCGCCTCCGCCACCGGAGCCCCCGCCCTGGAAGTACTTCGAGCTCGGCTTCGGGAATCCGGTGTTGCCCTTGGTCTCCTTGACGGCCTTGCTCATGAACGCCTGCCAGGTCTTACCGGAGATTGTCGCACCGTAGATCTGACCGCGCACCTTGCCCTTGCCGTTCTTGCGCCAGTCGCGGGTGCCTCGCGGGTCACCGGTCCACACAGCCGTCGACAGGGTCTTGGTGAATCCGAGCAGCCAGGTGTGGCCGACCTCGAAGTTCGTCGTACCGGTCTTCGCACCGGCGGGCACTCCGATTCCCAGACTGCTGGTCGTACCGCCCTTGAATGTCTGCGTCAGCGCGTAGGCGACGCCGCGCGCGACCTGTTTGTCGAGGACCTGCTTGCACTCCTCGCCCGGGACGTCGATGTTCTTGCCGTTGCGGTCCGTGATCTCGAGGATCGGCTTCGGTCCGCAGAACTTCCCGTCGTTGGCGAAGGTCGCGAACGCCGCGGCCATCGCGATCGGGGTCGTCTCCGTGGTGCCGAGGATCGACGACGGGGAGAGCGCCTGGATGAAGCCGGACTTGTCGGCGTAGTCGAGCTTCTCTCCGCTGCCGTAGCGGATGCCGAGATCCATCGCGGTGTCCATGATCTTGCACATGTTGAGCTGGTTGCCCATGGCCGCATACCCGGTGTTCACCGAGTTCTTCGTGGCGTTGAGCACCGTCATCGAGCCCTTGCCCGAACCGTCGCCGGCGTTGTTCGGATCCCAGTCACCGGCCATGTTGGGACAGCCGCTGTACTTCCACGAACTCGCCGGGAAGTTGCGCTTGGTCGCATTCACCGAGGCGTTGAGGCTCTTGCCCGACTTCAGCCACGTGGCCAGCACGAACGGCTTCCACGTCGAACCGACCTGGAAGCCGGCACCGCCGTTGTGCTTCTTGTCGACGGTGTAGTTGATGTTCGTCTTCTTGTTCTTGTCCTTCTTCTCGACCTCGCCCTCTGTGTACTCACGGTTCTGAGCCATGGCGATGACCTCACCGGTACCCGGTTCGATCGTCACGAGGGCATGGCCGGCTCCCGAGGGATCGCCGACGGGGACGCGCTTCTTGACCTCTTTGTCCGCGATCTTCTGGATGTCGGGATTGAGGCTGGTCTTGATCGTCAGGCCGCCGCGCTGGAGGGTGGCGATGCGATCTTCGACGGTCTTGCCGAAGCTCTCGTCGTTCTTGATGACGTTGACGACGTAGTTGCAGAAGAACGCGGCGCTGTTCTCCGCCGCCGAACAGCCGTTCGGGGTCTCTCTGATCTTGAGGTCGAGGCCGGTCTTGACTGCCTCGTCGTACTGCTTCTGCGTGATGTGACCGTACTTGAGCATCTGCCCGAGCACGACGTTGCGGCGCTCGAGCACGGCGTCGGGGAAGCGCTCGGGATTGAACGCCGACGGGTTCTGCACGATGCCGGCGAGCATCGCCGACTGCTGGATGTTGAGGTCCTTCGCGTCGATGCCCCAGTAGCGGTAAGCCGCTGCCTGCACGCCGTAGACGTTCGGCGATCCCGAGTAGTTGTTGATGTTGAGGTAGCGGTTGAGGATCTCCTTCTTGTCGTACTTCTTCTCCACCGCAACGGCGAGCTTCGCCTCACGCAGCTTGCGCGCGTAGCCTGCCGTGCCCTTGGACTCCCTGGCGGCCTCCACGCCTTCCCGGTTCGATTCCGCGTGGGCGTTCTCGGCCAGCACGTTCTTCACGTACTGCTGAGTCAGCGTCGAACCGCCCTGCGTCGTCGAGGAGACCATGTTGTGCACCGCCGCGCGGGCGATGCCCTCGAGGTCGATGCCTCCGTGTTCGAAGAACCGGTAGTCCTCGACCGAGATCGTCGCGTCCTGCATCTCCTGGGAGATCTGGTCGAGGGGAACCTCGACGCGGTTCTGCCAGTAGAAGTCAGCGATCTTCGAGCCGTCGGCGGCGAGCATCGTCGACTTCTCGCCGAGGTCGCGCTCCTCGAGCGTGGCCGGCAGCGCATTGAAGATCTCGACGGCGCTGTTCGCGCTGGCAGTGGCGACACCGACGCCGGGGATGGCAAGACCGGCGGCCACGATTCCGGCCACCGCGCTCACCGCGACGAACTGGAGGAAGGCCGCCATCTTGGTCGGTTCGGGATTTGACTCAGGAGACACCATGAAACCAAGTTTAACCAACCGGAGTTGAGCGCCGTCTCAGAGAACGGTGAAAGTGCTACGTCCTGGGCACGAGCGTAAGCAGGCTGACTTCGGGTCGGGCTGCGAAACGCACAGGTGAGAACGGTGAGAAGCCGAGCCCTGCAGAGATCTCGACGGTCGAACCCCGATAGGGGAACACGCCGCGTGCGCGTGTCCGATCGAGGTCGCAGTTCGTCACCGGTGCGCCCCAGAACGGCACCCGGATCTGCCCTCCGTGGGTGTGCCCGGCCATGATGAGGTCCGCCCCCGCCGAGGCGAACGCCTCCAGAGTCCGCGAGTATGGGGCGTGAGTGACGCCGACCTTGAGGTCAGCCGCCCGATCGAAGCGCGGGTGGACGAGCTCGCCGTCCTCGGTCCAGCGGATCCGATCGCGGTCGATGTGGGCATCGCCGAGGCCGGAGAGGTCGATCAGGGTGCCGCGGATCTCCATGGTCGCCTCGGCGTTGTCGAGGAAGATCCACCCGCGGTCCTCGAACCCCTTGATGAGAGCGTCGACGTCGAGGTCGGGGCTCGTGCGGTGCTTGACCTCGGAGGGCGAGCGCAGGTACTTCGCGGGGTTCTTCGCCTGCGGGGAGAAGAAGTCGTTCGAGCCGAGGACGAAGACGCCGGGGACGTTCAGGAGCCCGTCGAAGACCTCGAGGACCTGCGGCACGATGTCGGCGGAGAGGTTGTCGCCGGTGTTGACGACGAGGTCGGGCTCGAGGCGGGTGAGCGCACTCACCCACGCCGCGCGGTGCTTCTGCCACGAGGTGAGGTGGAGGTCGGAGACGTGGAGGATGCGCAGCGGCTCGTGTCCGGCCGGCAGCAGCGGCAGGGTGTGGCGGCGGACGGCGAAGAGATGGGGCTCGATGCCTGCACCCCAGAGGCCGGCGGCCGCAGGGAGGGCGAGGCTGCCTACGGCGAGTGCGCGTGTCTTCATTCGACACAGTTTAGTCGGTGTCGGATACCCTCAAGCACCAACCGACCTTGTCACACCGACTGCGTATGCTCGGTGCCCCCCCTCGCCCCGGGCAGCCCGACGCCGGTGGAGGGAGCTGAGCCGGCGGTGCCCGACGACTCGGCAGACGAGGTAGATGAGGAAGGAGATCGTCGTGACGAACGGGCTGATCGGAACGACCGGTGAGCCGAGGGCGAGGAGGATCCCGCCGACCGAGGCGGTGACGGCGAAGACGACGCTGAGCACGGGCACCCACACCGGTGAGGCGGAGACCTGGGTAGCGGCGGCAGCGGGCGTGATGAGGAGGGCGAGGACGAGGAGGACGCCGACGACCTGGACGCTCAGCGCCACGGCGAGACCGAGGACGAGCATGAAGACGATCGTCAGCCCGGACACAGGCACCCCTTTGGCCCGCGCCACCTCGGGGTCGAGGCTGGCGAAGAGGAGCGGCCGCCACACGACGGCGAGGACCACGAGGACGATGAGGGCGCAGACGATGAGGGTGAGGATCTGGCCGGGGGTGATCGCGACGATCTGTCCGGTCAGCAGCCCGAACTTGCTCGCCGAGCGCCCGTCGTAGAGGGCGAGGAAGAGGATCGCGAGCCCGAGCCCGAAGGGCATGAGGACGCCGATGATCGCGTTCTTCTCCGAGGCCCGGGCCCCGCCGATGCCGATGATGAGGGCCGCGAGGATGGAGCCTGCGATCGACCCGCCGACGACGTCGAAGCCGACGAGCAGGGCGAAGGCGGCTCCGGCGAAGGAGAGCTCGGAGACCCCGTGAACGGCGAACGGGATGTCCCGGGCCATGACGAAGACGCTGATGAGACCGCCGACGACGCCGAGGAGGGCGGCGGCGATGAGGGAATTGGTGAGCAGGGCGACGAGTTCCCCGTAGTCCTCGAAGGAGAACAGGCTGGAGACGATCTCGGCGATCGACATCAGATCGACCCCCGTTCCGTCTCGGTGACCGCCGGTGCATCGGCGTGGACGTCACCCCGGTGGTGGACATGATGGTCGGTGCATTCGTCCTCACCGCCGACGACGATGAGGCGACCGCCGACGCGGACCACCTCGACGGGAGAGCCGTAGAGGCGGGTGAGCGATTCCGAGGTCATCACCTCGGCGGGGGTGCCGATGAGGAAGTGCCCGCCGACGATGTAGAGGATCCGATCGACGTAGGGCAGGATCGGGTTGATCTCGTGGGTGACGAAGAGGACCGCGGCGTCGCGAGCCCGCCGCTGCTCGTCGATGAGTCCTGCGACGACCTGTTGATGGTGCATGTCGAGGGAGAGCAGAGGTTCGTCGCAGAGGAGCACCGAGGGGTTGCTCGCGAGCGCCTGGGCGACCCGCAGCCGCTGCAGCTCTCCCCCGGACAGGGTGCCCGCCGGCGCGTCGGCATAGCTCTCGGCCCCCACCGAGGCGAGGAGTTCGTCGACGTGCCTCCGTCGCTTCCGCGACGGCCAGCCCGGACCCCAGCGGTACCCGTCGATGCCCATGCGGACGATGTCGCGTCCGCGCATCGGCGTGTGCGGGTCGATGCCGCGCTGCTGCGGGATGTAGCCGATGGCCGGGTTGCCCGAATGGACCCGGTGACCGTCGATCTCGGCGGTGCCCCGGTAGAGCCCATGCTCGCCGAGGAGGATCTTGAGCAGCGAGGTCTTGCCGGTGCCGTTGGGGCCGAGCACGGCGAGGAACTCCCCCGGTGCGACCGCGAGGTTGAGATCGTGCCAGAGCACCCGGTCGCCGAAACGCAGCTCGGCATCGTGGAGGCTGATCGCGGGGGTCGGGCCCCCACCGTGGAGCGACCGGCTCGCCTGCCCGGCGTCGGCGGTGGGCCGAGTCCTCGTCACCGTGTCGGAATCCCCTGTCATCATCAGTGCCCATGCCCTTCGAGTGCCGTGGCGATCGCGTCGATGTGCCCGCCCATCCAGTCCGTGTACTCGGCGCCCTGAGGCATCGTCTCGGCGAGGTCGACGACGGGAACGCCTGCCCCCTCGGCCGTGGCCTTGAGCTGCTCTGCCTGAGGTCCGGCCGCCTGCGTATTGTATCCGAACAGCACCGCCTCCCCGGAGGAGATCTGCTCCTCGGCGTCCTCGAGGACAAGGGGCGGCACGTCATTGCCCTCCTCGACAGCGGCGAGGAATTCGGGACTCGTGATGGTCTCGAGCCCCATGTCGTCGAAGAGCCGCAGCGGCACCGGTTCGGTCGCCGCGACCTTCTCTCCGCCGTGCTCGTCCTTGACCGCAGCGATCGTCGACTCCAGCTCGCCGAGGCGGTCCGTGTACTCCTCCGCGTTCGCCGTGATCGTCTCCGCCTGGTCGGGCAGAGCCTCGCCGAGGTGGAGCGCGACATCGTCGACGAGCTTCGTCATCGTCGGCACCGAGTACCAGAGGTGTTCGTTGAACTCCCCGTGGTCGTGTCCGGCATGGCCGTCGGCCTCTGCGGACTCGTCCTCTCCATGCCCGGCGTGGTCGTGGTCGGCGTTGTCTGCGCTGTCGTGGTCGGCGTGGTCGTGGGAGTGCGGTTCACCGGCGGCGTCCTCGGAGCCCGGCAGGCCCGAGAGTGCGACGACGTCGATGACCTCGGGTTTGACTTCGGAGGCCTCGAGCATCGTCGTCATGAAGCTGTCGTATCCGCCGCCGTTGATGACGACGAGGTCGGCCTTGGAGAGGCGGAGCCGGTCCCGGGTCGTCGCCTCGTAGGAGTGCGGGTCCTGATTGGGATCGTCGATGATCGCCGTGACGTCCGCGGTGTTCCCGGCGACGGCGGAGATGATGTCGGCGTAGACGTTCGTCGAGGTGACGACCGAGAGCTCGGCCGAATCCCCGCTCTGCCCGCCGCCGCACCCGCTGAGGACCAGGCCGGTGACGAGACCGATCGACCCGGCGGGGAGGAGGTGTCGGGACAAGCGCATGGCGGGCCTTTCGTGTCGAGTCGGTGATCTCTCCGATCACAGTACTCAGCCGAAGGGCCCGCCACTAATATAAATATTTATATATAGCGACCTGTTTATGGTTCCCAGTACGGTCCGCTTGGGACCGCACGACCGCTCAGGCCGCCTGCGCCTCGAGCTTCGCCGCGAGCAGCGCGGCGATCTGGACGGTGTTGAGCGCCGCACCCTTGCGCAGGTTGTCGTTGGAGACGAAGAGGACGAGGCCCTTGCCGGCGGGAGCCGACTGGTCGGCGCGGATGCGGCCGACGTAGCTCGGGTCGGTGCCGGCCGCCTTGAGCGGGGTGGGGACGTCGTCGAGGACGACTCCGGGCGCCTCGGCGAGGATCTCCGTGGCCCGCTCGGGTGTGATGTCGGAGGCGAACTCCGCGTGGATGCTCAGGCTGTGCCCGGTGAACACGGGAACGCGCACACAGGTGCCGGCGACGAGGAGGTCCGGGAGTCCGAGGATCTTCCGGCTCTCGTTGCGCAGCTTCTTCTCTTCGTCGGTCTCGAGTTCGCCGTCGTCGACGATGCTGCCGGCCATCGGCAGGACGTTGAAGGCGATCGGTTCGACGTAGTTGTTCGGCGCCGGAAGTTCGACGGCGCTGCCGTCGCGGGTGAGCGCCCGGGCGTCGGCGATGCCGGCTTCGAGCTGACCGGCGAGCTCCTCGACGCCGCTCAGCCCTGATCCGGAGACGGCCTGGTAGGTCGAGACGACGAGGCGGGTCAGCCCCGCCTCCGTGTCGAGCGCCTTGAGCACCGGCATGGCGGCCATCGTCGTGCAGTTGGGGTTGGCGATGATGCCCTTGGGCACAGTGTCGAGGGCGTCGGGGTTGACCTCGCTGACGACGAGGGGCACCTCGGGGTCCGAGCGCCAGGCCGAGGAGTTGTCGACGACGATGACCCCGGCGGCGGCGAACCGCTCAGACTGGGCACGGGAGGTCGCCCCGCCGGCGGAGAAGAGGGCGATGTCGAGTCCGGTCGGGTCCGCCTCGGCGGCATCCTCGACGACGATCTCACGGCCCTGGAATTCGACGACCTTGCCTGCCGAGCGGGCCGAGGCGAAGAGCCGCAGGTTCTCGATCTCGAACCCGGGATCGTCGGCGAGGAGGTCGAGCATGACACCGCCGACCTGGCCGGTGGCTCCGACCACTCCGATTGAAACGCTCATCGTCCTGTACCTCCGTAGACCACTGCTTCGTTGTCCTCTGTGTCGAGTCCGTAGGCCGCATGGGCGGCACGGACGGCGTCGTCGAGCAGGTCCGCTCGGGTGACGACGCTGATGCGGATCTCCGAGGTGGAGATCATGTCGATGTTGACCTGGGCGTCGCTGAGCGCTTCGAAGAGCGTCGCGGTGACCCCAGGGTGGGAGCGCATGCCGGCGCCGACGACGGAGAGTTTGCCGATCTGGTCGTCGTAGCGGACCTGGTCGAAGCCGATCTTCGCCTTCGCACCGTCGAGGGCTTCGATGGCCTTCGCTCCGTCTGTCTTCGGCAGCGTGAACGAGATGTCCGTCTTCCCCGGTTCGCGGGTGGAGATGTTCTGGACGATCATGTCAATGTCGATCTCCTGCGCGGCGATCGTCTTGAAGATCTCCGCCGCCTTGCCCGGGACGTCGGGGACGCCGACGATCGTGACCTTGGCTTCCGAGCGGTCGTGCGCGACTCCGGAGATGATTGCCTGTTCCATGGTGGACTCCGTTTCTGTTTCCGCTGCCTTCGCACTCCGTGCCGGCAGAAATGCTTCGGGGATGGCCGAATCGGTCACCCAGGTGCCCTGTTTGCGCGAGAAGGACGAGCGCACGTGGACCGGGACGTCGTAGCGCCGAGCGTACTCGACGCACCGGAGCATGAGGACCTTGGCGCCCGAGGCCGCCATCTCCATCATCTCCTCGAAGCCGATCTCGTCGATCTTGCGCGCGGTCGAGACGATGCGAGGGTCGGCGGTGAAGACGCCGTCGACGTCGGTGTAGATCTCGCAGACGTCGGCGTCGAGGGCGGCGGCGAGGGCGACGGCCGTGGTGTCGGAGCCGCCGCGGCCGAGCGTCGTGATGTTCTTCGCCGTCTGGCTCACGCCCTGGAATCCGGCGACGATGGCGATGTTGCCGTCGTCGAGGGCGGAGCGGATCCGCCCCGGAGTGACGTCGATGATCCGCGCCTTGCCGAACTGCTCATCGGTGATGACTCCGGCCTGGGAACCGGTGAACGACTGGGCTTCGAAGCCGAGGTTGGCGATCGCCATAGCGAGCACGGCCATCGAGATCCGCTCTCCGGCGGTGAGGAGCATGTCGAGCTCACGCGCAGGCGGCAGCGGAGAGACCTGCTGGGCGAGGTCGATGAGGTCGTCCGTGCTGTCCCCCATCGCCGAGACCACCACGACCACCTCGTGGCCGGCTTGTCGGTATTCGACGATGCGCTGGGCCACCCGTTTGACCGACTCTGCGTCGGCAACCGAGGACCCGCCAAACTTCTGGACGACTAAGCTCACTGAAGTCTCTTCCTGTTCGCTGATGCGGACTGCGCCGATCGACTGCTCTCGCAGTGCCGAGCGCTGCGGTGAGGCAGACGGCGTCGGCGGACCGGCGTCCCCACCATTGTAGGAGGTGGGCACTTCGGGCCGAGGGGGTGCCCGTCATACAGACACCTGTCTCACCTTGGGCAGTGGTCTCTTTCGGTCAAGCCGGCCAGCACTTTTCGACGCTCCAGGCCGATTGCCACGCTCACTCAAGCCGGCCAGCACTTTTCGACGCCCCCAGCCGTTCGCGACGCTCGCTCAAGCCGGCCAGCACTTTTCGAACGTTCCTCGCTTCGAAAAGTGCTGGCCGGCTTGACCGAGCCGCCGGTGGCCGCGATCAGTCCTCCGCCGTGGTGACGGTGAAGAGGTCACCGGGCTGGCAGTCGAGCGCGGCGCAGAGGGCGACGAGCGTCGAGTACCGGATGGCCTTTGCCCTGTTGTTCTTGAGCACGGAGAGGTTGGCCAGGGACACGCCGACGGCGTTCGACAGTTCGGTGAGCGTCATCTCCCGCTGGGTGAGCAGCGCGTCGAGGTGGCAGACCACTCGCCCTTCGCCGAGGTCGGCCGGCATCAGACGAGCCCCTCGAGTTCTTCCTGCGCCTTCCGCCCGGATGCGAAGCTGCGCTGCAGGAGCGCGATGCCGCCGGCGATGCCGAGGAAGAGGAACACCTGGGTGACTCCGAGACCGCCGCTGACAGAGTCGGAGATGCCGAGGTCGCGCGAGGCGAGGTTGGAGCCGAGCGTCGCAGCGATCGCGTAGATGACGACGAGAATTGCGACCGACAGCGCGAGAACGGACAGCGCCTTGAGTGCGCGCGACGTGAAGGGCGTTCCATGAGCGATGTCCCTGAGGATGGGGAAGCAGATGATCGCCGCACCGATGAGGCCGATGATCACCGTGAGCTTCGAGATGATGAGGAGCACCATCGTCTCGGGAGCGAGCAGCACCGTCGAAACGGTCACGTCAGCGGGACCGGAGAGAGCAACCGCGCTGCCTCCGACGTCGATGGCTGCCGACGCATCATCGGCGAACTCGAACCGAATACCGATCTCGTTGGCGATCAGTCCCTTGACGAGAATGTAAGCCAAGTACACGCCGTAGACTCCGAGCACTCCGCTGATGACGGATTCCATTCCCGACCTCGACTTGCCTTCGCTCGACTTCGTCATCTCCACCGGCATTCCGTTCGTTTCACCCATCACTGGTCACACCTTCCATCTCGACGACCGGGACACTCCGTCTGGTCGCATTCGGGCTGCTCTTATCGATACTCGATATATCGATAAACAACATGCTTCACGATAATCGATAAGGTGTCAAGGGCGTCGAACCAGAATATTGCGAGGTGAGCCGCCGCTGCGGACGAGTTGCGGTCGAAGAACCGAGGCGAAATCGCGAAAATCGCGGATTCTCCTCGGTTCTTCGACCGCAAACAGGTTGGCAGGCGGGGTGGCGTCGCCTCAGAGTGTGGTGGCCGGGTGAGTGGAGACGCCTCAGGGAGCCGTCACGACCAACGGCCGCTGAGAGGCCTGCTCGGCCGCGGCGGGATCTGCTCAGTCGACTTCGCGGCGACCGGAGAACGCCCGGCCCAGCGTGACCTCGTCGGCGTACTCAAGGTCTCCGCCGACGGGCAGACCCGAAGCCAACCGAGTCACCGTCACCCCGAGAGTGCTCAGCAGCCGCACGAGGTAGGTCGCGGTGGCCTCGCCTTCGAGGTTGGGGTCGGTGGCGATGACGATCTCGGTGACCTCGCCGTTCTGCAGGCGAGGCATGAGCTCCTTGATCCGCAGGTTGTCCGGGCCGACGCCGGCCATCGGATCGATCGCTCCCCCGAGCACGTGGTAGAGACCGCGGTATTCGCGAGTGCGCTCGATGGCGACGACGTCCTTGGGCTCCTCGACGACGCAGATCATCGTCCGATCACGGCGCGGGTCCTGACACACGGTGCACTCGGCCTCTTCCGAGACGTTGCCGCAGATCTCGCAGAAGCGCACACGCTTCTTGACGTTGCTCAGAGCCTGAGCCAACGCGTTCACATCACCGGAATCGGCTTGGAGGATGTGGAACGCGAGCCGCTGGGCCGACTTCGGCCCGATGCCCGGGAGCTTGCCGAACTCTTCGACGAGGTCCTGGAGGGCACCCTCATACACTGCGCTCATACTTCTCTTTCATCGATGATCTCTCCGCCGAGGACCTTGGCGATCACGGCCACTCCGACCTGTGGGGCGTCGGTGATGTCGAGGTCCGTCTCCGGATCATACTCGTCCTCGTCCCGGCCGGAGCCGGTGGGCTGAGCATCGACCGGTGCCGCCGCCGAGGTGGGTGCAGGCGCATCGAACCCACCGCTGCCTGTGCCGGAGCTGCCAGCCGAGTATCCGCCGGTGTCCATGCCGTGGCGTTCGGCGATCGCAGCGAACCGGGATTTGAATGGCTTCGCACCGCTGGCAGGCGCGGAGGCGGAGCCGTTCGTGCTTCCCTGAGGATAAGCGTTCCCCTGCGCACCATTCGCGATCCCCGCGCCCCCGGAATCGAGATCGGAATCCCCATAGGCGCCGAGGTAGTCCCCCTCGTCGTCCTCGGGCGGCGGGACGACGACGGCACCGACATCGACGGCACCGCTGCCGGCACTCGTCGAATCGGCGTCGTCACCGGCGGGAGCCGACTGCTGCGGCGCGTCGTGCCACACGGGTTCCTCCCACCGCGGCTGGACATACTCCATCGGCTCGTCGTCGGAGAAGTCACGTGACGACTGTCCGCCATGGGACTCCGATTCCCCACCACGGGTGGTCGAATCGAATGCCGGAGTCGGTTCCTGAGCAGGCGACGGTACGGAGGAGGCGGGGTTCGCACCGCCGCCAGAAGGGCCGAAGAAGTCCTCGTCCGAGAGGTCGGGAACGACGATGTCGTCGACCGGGGACGAGGGCTGCGATACCGATGGCTCTTCGCTGTGGGACGGAGCGTCAGTGCCTCCGAACGGCGACGCGCCCTGCTCGGGACGCGAGGCTGGTTGCGCGCTCGAACCGGGATCGGTTTCTGCTTCCGCGGCGTTCACATCACCGGCGCCTGACGAATCGACGCGAAGGTCGGAGGATGCTGTCTCTGCCGGTGCGGCAGCGGCGTTGCTCGATTCGGCTCCGGCATCGCCCTGTCCGGCGCGAGCCTCAGGGGGCTCATCACGGGCAGAGTCATCCGCCGCTTCGGGGCGGGGGCCTGTTTCGCCCTCCTCGTCGTCGGCAGACCACGGGCCCTGCGGGGCGTCGCCGGTCTCCCAGAACTTCTCGCGATCGACCTGCGGCTTGTCGACCTCGCGGGTGCCGACGACCGCGGCGACCTCTTCAGGGCTGGGGCGACGGAACTCGGTTCCGGGTCCGCGATTCTGATTCTGCTGCGGCGCTGGCGAGCCTGTTCCTCCCCCGGGCGCTCCGCCCGAGTTCCCACCGATGCGGCCGACGTCGCCGATGTCGATGCGCGCGTCGATGCCGAGGACGTCGTTGATCGCCGTGGCGAGCTTCGCGGCATGATCGCGCTGTTGGAAGCCCTGCACGGAACCGGCGTTGTTGAAGCCGAGGTAGACGACGCCGTCGGAGAACGACTGCGGGATGGCATTGGCCGCGATGATCGCACGCGTCAGACGACTGCGCTTCTCGACGGCTGCGAGGATGCTCGGCCAGGCGCGACGGATCGCTTCGATCTCTCCGCCGATGCCGCCGGCTCCGGCCGGCCCCGGCTGTGATTCTGCTGCAGGCGACTGAGGCGGCTCGGCATCGGTCCGACCGCCGCCACTGTTCGCGGCGCTATCGTTCGCTGCACGATCGTTCGAAGACGTGCCGCCCGCCGGCGACGACGCAGAGGTCTGGCCGGCAGCGGCCTCGCGCATCGGCTGCTGACCGGTCGGAGCCTGCTCTTGGTTCGAGCGCCCTGATGACGCGTGCTGATCTGCCGGGGGCTGTGCCTGCGGAGTCTGACCGGACTGACGCGCCTGCGGCACCCTGCCGGAACGCTGATCGGCGGCGGGCGCTTCGCGCCGCTGATCGTCGGAAGAGACTCCGCGACTCTGATCGTCGCCAGCTGCTCCGCGAGGCTGGTCGTCCTGCGATGCGCGTTCGGTCTGAGCGGGGCGATTCTGCATAGGTGCAGGCTTCCGGTCAGCACCGTGTGCCGGTGAAGCCGACGCTGGTGCCGACGAAGTCGAGGCCGGCGCCGGAGTGTCGTTGAGCAGCGACTCGGCGGCCGCCGCGGCTGCGGTGAGTTCGTCGAAGTCGTCGGGCGCAGGAGCGGACAACGGCGCAACGGGGCTCTGCCCCGGCGCACCGGCCCGACCGGTCTGGGCACCCGCCCCGACCGAAGGCGATTCGACCGAAGCCGACTCAGCCGAAGTCGATCCGCTCTGAGGTCCGACACCCTGAGGTCCGTTGCCCCGAGCCCCAGCAGCCTCCTGAGGCGCTCCGCCCTGCGTCGCCGCACTCTGCGGAACGCCCTGAGCACCACCCGGCCCCTGACCACCGGCCTGGGGCGGAACGTTCCCGCCCGAACCGGACGCGGACATGCCGATGCGCCGCTCCATCCGCTCGACGCGGCTGAGCACGGCGTCGCGACTGCGACCCGAGGCGGGCAGGAGGATGCGGGCGGCGATGAGTTCGAGCTGCAGCCTCGGCGAGGTCGCCCCCGACATCTCGGTCAGTCCCTGGTTGAGGATGTCGGCGGCACGGGAGAGTTCGGCCTGACCGAAGCCGCGCGCCTGCAGGGTGAGGCGCTCGAGCCGATCCGGCGGCACTTCCGGAAGGAAGGCATGGGCTGCCTCGGGGGCGGCATGGATGACGATGAGGTCGCGCATCCGCTCAAGGAGGTCTTCGACGAACCGGCGCGGATCCTGACCCGACTCGATGACCCGCTCGATCGCCCGGTAGACACCGGCGCCGTCACCGGCGGAGAACGCGTCGACGATGTCGCTGAGCAGAGAATCCGGGGTGTAGCCGAGCAGCGCCACGGCCGTCGCATAGTCGACGCCGTTCGGACCGGAGCCTGCGATGAGCTGGTCGAGCACGGAGAGGGTGTCGCGCACTGACCCGCCGCCGGCACGCACGACGAGCGGGAGCACGCCCTTGTCGACCTGGACGTCCTCGCGTCGGCAGAGCTCCTCGAGGTAGTTCCCGAGCGCCTCGGGCGGCACGAGCCGAAACGGATAGTGGTGGGTGCGTGAGCGGATCGTCCCGATGACCTTCTCGGGTTCCGTCGTCGCGAAGATGAACTTGATGTGCGGCGGCGGCTCCTCGACGATCTTGAGCAGGGCGTTGAAGCCCTGCGAGGTGACCATGTGCGCCTCATCGAGGATGAACACCTTGTACCGGTCACGAGCAGGTGCGTAGATCGCGCGTTCGCGCAGATCACGGGCATCGTCGACGCCGTTGTGGCTGGCCGCGTCGATCTCGACGACGTCGAGCGAGCCGGGTCCGCCGTTGGCGAGGTCGCGGCAGCTCGGGCACTCGCCGCAGGGCACAGGTGTGGGCCCCTTCTCGCAGTTGAGGCACCGCGCGAGGATCCGCGCCGAGGTCGTCTTGCCGCAGCCGCGCGGCCCGGAGAACAGGTAGGCATGGTTGATGCGACCACGGTCGATCGCGGCCTTGAGCGGCTCGGTCACATGCTCCTGACCGATGACCTCGTCGAAGGTCTCTGGGCGGTATCGTCTGTACAGTGCGGTGGACACAGCCCTAGCCTAATGCCACCCCCTGACGCGACACAGAGACACTGCACAGGCCGTTGAGACCGCGGACTCACTTCGGGCACGATAGTCGGTATGACGGACTCCACCTCCTCCCCCGAACCACCCGATCCGGCCCGCACCTTCCGCATCGGACACAAGGAGCGCGACGAAGCGATCGAACTCCTCCGGGAGGCCGTGGGCGACGGCCGGATCACCGTCGACGAACTCGACGAGCGGATGGAGGCCGTCCAGGCCGCGAAGTACCCTGTCGACCTCGATGCCGTCCTCTCCGACCTCACCCCCGACCTGCCGTCGGACCGCTACCGCCCCCGCGCCGAGGTGGCCCGCCGGCTCCCGCCCGCACGGTCCGCACACGGCTGGGACCCCGTCGACCCGCTCGTCATCAAGGCGACGTGGGACTCTGAGCACCGCCGCGGCCGATGGCAGGTCCCGCCCTACATCCGCTGCGAACCGTCGATGTCGACGATCGAACTCAACTTCCTCGAGGTCGACACCGACCTCACGACGATCGACATCGACGTCGTCGCCGGGGCCGGCACGCTCGTCATCGTCGTCCCCGACGAGTGGGCCGTCAACGTCGACGACCTCGCGAAGTCATGGGGTTCGGTGAAGTCAGCGGCGAACGCGCTCCCCGCCCCCGGCGCCCCGACCGTCGTCGTCAGCGGCTCGGTGGGCATGGGCAGCTTCCGTGCCCGCTTCGCCAACTACTTCGACCGCCGCCGGATGGCCCGCTGATGCCTCCCGGCCTCGATGCGGTCATCTTCCTCACGATCGCCATCATCATCGTCTTCGCGATCGGCTTTCTCCTCGTCCATCGGGTGATGACAAAGCCCGGTTCCCACATCGGCTCACGCCTGCCCAAGCCTGACCCGAATCGCGACGACCCCCGCCGAGGCGGCCCCTCCCCGGAACGGACCGACCCCTCCGCCCCCGGCTGGGACCCCACCGATCCTCGCTGGGACAAGGGCGACGAGGGACCGGACGACCACCTCGGCGACGGCAGGGACCGTTGACCTAATAGGGGCACTGACCTGGGAGAATATTTCCCGCACCCCTTGATTGCGGGGTCAGAGCGTGATGCACTCATCTCATGGCTGAGCTCAGCATCACCCGTCTGGCCCCCGACGATGCCTCACGACTGAGGCAGTGGCTGGCCGTCATGCGCGAGGGCTACACGGCCGGTCGCACCGGGGCATGGTGGGCGAGCGAGCCGGCGATGCTCACGCAGTTCGCCCACCCCCGCCACGACAAGACCGACATCGCCCTCCTCGCCCACCTCGGCGGGGAACCCATCGGCGGGGCCGAGATCAATCTCCTCACCGACTCCCCCGCCATCGTCGAACTCGCCGTCCTCCCGGCGCACCGTCGGTCCGGTCACGGCACAGCCCTCGCCGAGGCGGTCGAGGCGATCCTCCGCGACTCCCCCGCCACGCTCGTCCAGACCGAGACCTATACGCCCGAGGGGATCGCATTCGCCGAGTCCCGGGGACTGCACATCGGCAATGAGGAGCAGCGGATGCTCCTCGACCTGCCCGCCTACCTCGAGGCCGACGCGAACCGGTACAAGCAGCGGCAGCGACCGAAGCCGACCGTCGGCCCCGCCGACCCGACCGAGGTCCATCCGCGACCGGACTGGACGATCGTGTCCTGGATCGGGATGTGTCCCGAGGAGCTCGTCGAGTCGTGGGCGCGGCTGCGGCGGCAGATGGACGAGGACGTGCCGCTCGGCGACCTCACGCGTTCGGACCATCACGCCGACGTCGCAGCCATCCGCACGTATGAGGAAAGGATGGCCGAACAGGGGTGGATCCTCGTCAGCTCGATGGCGCAGGTCGACGAACCGGGCACCGAGTCCGGCGCAGACGACGTGGACCCCGAGACGCTCGCCGTCGGCTACACGGAGATCATGGTCTCCGCGCACGATCCCGACATCATCATCCAGGAGGACACCCTCGTCGACCGGTCCCATCGCGGCCTCGGCATCGGACGGGCCCTCAAGGTCGCGAACATGCGCCAGCTCCACGACGTCCCCGAGGCCGCCGGTGCCCGCTGGATCCAGACGTACACTTCGACCGACAATGCCGCGATGCTCGCCCTCAACGAGGACCTCGGCTTCCGAGTCGTCGACACGATGACGGCCCTCGAAGGCCCCGTTCTCGACTACACTGACCAGTGACCGCACCCGCATCGAAGCGAAGCAGGCTACCGTGTCCTCCAACGTCATCATCATGATCGTCGTCTTCGTCATCGTCGTGCTCGTGACGATCCTCATCATCCGGGCGCGTTCGGCGAAGGCGAAGCGGGAGCGCGAGACCCAGGCCGCGGCCGCCTCCACCCCACGCGACCCGTTCGCCTCCGACCAGAACACCGGCGGCGACCCGGCGGCGATCAAGGCCGGCGACCTCCTCGAGTTCGGCAACGAGAAGTACTTCGTCCGCGGGACCCTGCGGATCTCGGAGGGCGGCTACGAC
The DNA here is from genome assembly GCF_050562175.1 of Brevibacterium sp. K72. NCBI lineage: Bacteria > Bacillati > Actinomycetota > Actinomycetes > Micrococcales > Brevibacteriaceae > Brevibacterium > Brevibacterium sp. K72. Next base: position 1,848,092 of record NZ_CP191582.1, on the reverse strand, counting down.
TGGGCCGAGCACTTCTTCCAGTCCGACGACTCCGCGACCCGCCTCTGGCTCACCGTCGAACACGACCCCGACCTCCAGGTCTCCCGGTGGCGCGACCGCCCCGACCTCGACATCGAACCGACGTCGAAGACGATCACGATCGACGGCACCGAGTACGAGATCGTCGAACACGGCACCGCCTCCTACCGTTCCGAGGGCACGACGGGGCTCAACGAGAAGGGTGGCCTCGACTACGTCGACTACGAAGCCCCCGACGGGAAGATGCTCGCCTTCGAGCGCTTCGACCACGGCCGGTGGGAAGTGAGCACAGGCGAGTCCGTCCCGGTGGGCTCCTTCACCATCTACTCGAGCAGCTGATGAGCCTCGCACCCCCACTTCCCATCACCGTCGACGTCCCCTTCGCCGACACGAGCTCCGAGCAGCTGCGCTTCTCCCTCGACCGCCCGCGCATCGCCGCGCTCGCCACCGAGATCGTCGACCTCGAACCGCTCGGCTGCCCCGGGCTGCGCCTCGAACTCCACGTCATCGGCTCCTCCCACCAGGTCGTCCTCGCCGGGTCAGAGGACCATCCCGCCGGGTCAGAGGACCATCTCATCGAGACCTTCGCCTGCCCTCCGACCGCGGACGGCCCCGCACCGCAGGTCGCGAACGACGGGACGCCCCACTGGGGCACCCGGCAGGTGACCCGCGGAGCGTGGGCGGGATTCACCTGCCATGGGTTCCGCGCCACCCGCACCACCGCTGCGGATGAGTTCCGCACCGCCGTCGCCGAGGCGCTCGACCGTGTCCGCGGCCACGACCGTCACCTCGTCGTCGGGTTCCCCGGCGACCCGGACGCCATCACCGCGCTCGCCCTTTCAGGCGCCGAGGCGGGCCACCTGAGCTGGCAGACGTGGCACGTCTACCCGCAGCAGACCGAGATCGTCCACACGACGACCGTGCTGACGAACGCACCCGACGTCCCGTCCGCCTCGGCGAGGGGCGTGCGATGACGAACAACCCGAACATCTCCACCGGCGGCGGCTCCTTCGACTTCGACGCCGAACACCGCCCCGGTGGCGGCCCGGGCGGTCCGGGTGGTCCGGGAGGCCCGTTCGGCAATGGGCCGGGCGGCGGACCCGGCGGGGGCTCGGGGAGGAAGCCGCGCCGCTTCGGCTGCGGCGCGGTCATCGGGCTCGTCGTCGTCCTTCTCCTCGTCGCGATGCTCTTCCAGAGCTGCGGGGCGAACTCGGGCAGTGCGAACTGCGGGGACTACGACCTCGTCGACGGCCAGTACGTGGAGAACCCGAACCAAGGGGACTACGTGAGGAACGGCGACAGCTACGACTACGTCGGCTGCGATCCCTCACGCTCCAGCGGTGGCGGAGGATTCTTCTTCTTCCCGTTCTTCTTCGGCGGCGGGGGCGGAGGCACCGGCTCGAACTACGGCGACGGCTCCGGCTTCCGCGGCGGCGGCCCGGGATCGGGCAAATGACCAGTCAGAGACAGCGACGACAGCACCAGGAAAGGCAGCCATGATCCTCGACATGCTCCTCTACGAGACCGGGGTCGTCCTCGCGTATGCGGGCAGCGGCATCCTCCTCATGTTCGTCGGCTACTTCGTCGTCGATCTTCTCACCCCGGGCAAGCTCCACGTCATCCTCTGGGAGCAGAAGTCCCCGAATGCCGCAGTCCTCGTCGCCTCCGACCTCCTCGGCGTGGCGATCATCGTCATCGCAGCGATCCGGGCGAGTGCCGACGACCTCGGTGCGGGGATCGTGACGACGCTGCTCTTCGGCATCATCGGCATCATCCTCATGGCCGTGAGCTTCCTCCTCATCGATGCGCTCACCCCGGGCAAGCGCGGGGACATCGTCCACGCCTCCTCGCTCCACCCCGAGGTGTGGGTCAACGCGTCCGCGCACATCGGCATCGCCGGCATCATGGCCGCCGCGCTCCTGTGACCACAGCACCGCCTGCACCACCCGGCGGGACGCGACCGCGGTGAGCTCGCTCGCACCGGCACCCCTGACGCTTCCGCTCCAGCCCGGTCCCGCCCGCTTCTTCGTCCTCCTCGCCGTCTTCATCTGCGCGAGCTGCGGGATGGTCTACGAGCTCGCGCTTGTCGCCCTCGGGTCCTACCTGCTCGGCGACACGATCGTCCAGGCCTCGATCGTGCTCGCCGTCATGGTCTTCGCGATGGGCGTCGGCTCGCTCGCGACGAAGCGGCTCACCCGCTTCGCGGCACTCGCCTTCGCCCTCATCGAGGCGGCGCTGGGCATCATCGGCGGTCTCTCCGTCATCCTCCTCTACTTGGCGTTCGCCTTCGCCGACGTCTACACGGTTGCGATGATCGGCCTCGCCTTCGTCATCGGCGGCCTCATCGGCGCGGAGATCCCGCTGCTCATGGAGCTCGTCCAGCGCATCCGCGCCCAGCGCGCCTCGAGCGCGGTCGCCGACCTCTTTGCGGCCGACTACGTCGGCGGGCTCATCGGCGGACTCGCCTTCCCGTTCGTCCTCCTCCCGCTCTTCGGTCTCCCCCGCGGGGCCCTGGCCGTGGGCATCACGAACACCGTCGTCGGCATCCTCATCGTCCTCTGGCTCTTCCGCGCCGAACTCACCGCCCGGATGCGGGTGCTCCTCGCCGCCCTCCTCGTCCTCATCGTCGCAGGGCTGACCGTCGTGTGGGTCTTCACCGACGACATCGAGGTGACCACCCGCCAGCGCCTCTACCGCGACCCCATCGTCCTCTCCGAGCGCACCGACTATCAGGAGATCGTCCTCACCGAATCCCTCCGCACGGGCGATACGCGCCTCTACCTCAACGGGGACCTCCAGTTCGCCTCGGCCGACGAGTACCGCTACCACGAGTCCCTCGTCCATCCCCTGCTCAACGGGGGCCGGAGGAACGTCCTCGTCCTCGGCGGCGGGGACGGGCTCGCGGTGCGTGAGATCCTCAAGTACCCCGACGTCGAGTCGGTCACCCTCGTCGACCTCGATCCTCGGATCCTCGACCTCGCCCGGAACTCCGAGCGGTTCACCGCGTTCAACGAGGACTCACTCGACGATCCGCGGGTGACGACGATCGCCGCTGATGCCTTCACGTGGCTGCGGGAGGCCGAGCACCCGGCCTACGATGCGATCATCGCCGACCTGCCCGACCCCGACGACGTCGCCACCTCGAAGCTCTACAGCATCGAGTTCTACGGGCTCATCCGCCAGGTCATGGCTCCCGGCGCCCGCCTCGTCGTCCAGGCCGGCTCCCCGTACTTCGCCCCCGAGGCGTACTGGGGCATCGGTGAGGCCGTCGCCGAGGCGGGGCTGACGACGACGCCGTACCACGTCGACGTCCCGAGCTTCGGCGACTGGGGCTACTTCCTCGCCGCCGTTCCCGGGGATCCTGCGATCACCCGGACCGAGTCCGGGGGCCCGGTCGTCACCCTGGCGCCGGATGCGCCCGAGGGGCTGAGGTTCGCCACCGCCGAGGTGCTCGCCGCCTCGACGACGTTCCCACCCGATCGCGACCGCGCCTCCGTCGGTCGGGTCGAACCCTCGACCCTCCTCCACCCGCGCGTGCTCGATCAGGAGCGCGGAGCGTGGGTGGGGTACTGAGCCGAGACGTGCTGGGTGCGGTCAGGCGAGGGCGGCGACCATCGCGCCGATGACGCTGATCGAGAGACCGAGGAAGCCGCCGACGACGGCGATGCCGAGGAAGACGAGACCGAGGATGAAGCCCCACTTGCCCATCTCGTTGTCGGCGAAGCCGGCCTCCTTCGAGTTCCTCCGGGCCATGTAACCGGTGACGATGCCGATGGCCGGACCGACGAAGTTGAAGCCGATGAACGTCGAGAGGGTGGCGATGAGGGAGATGATGCCGAGCACCTTGCCCGGATCCTCGGTCGCCCGCTGCAGCGGGTAGGGCTGCTGCGGATCGGACTCGTACGGCGGGTAGGGCTGACGGTGGGACTGCGGAGCGTAGGGCTGCTGGTCCATGACGGTGCCTCTCTGCGGGTTCGTGCTGGTGACTTCAGCCTAGGAACCGGCAGAGCCGCGGGGAATGGACATAACCGCCCGCCTCGGTGGGGAAAACCCGACCTCACGGTCGCTCGGGGTCGGACTCAGCGGACGTCGACGAGGGCGTGGTCGCTCCGGCCCATGAGCCAGAGCAGGATCTCGACGGGCTCTCCTGTCACCGTCGTCGTCTCCCCGCGGCCGGCGGCGCGCCGACCGAAGCCCGGGCTGACGATCTCGATGCGGCCCTTGGACTTCGCCGCGTACGGCAGGAGGGCCATGCGGGCCTGCGCCCACACGGTCTCGTTGTCCTTCTGCGAGAGCCGCCTCGGGAACCATTCGATCTCGGCGCGGCGGATGTCCTCGTGGTGGACGAGGTATTCGACGGTGTTGAGCACCGAGCCCACGCCCGGCCACGCACCCGGGGTCCACCCCGGCGGGGAGGCGACGAGGCCGAGGAGTTCGACGTAGGGCATCCGGGCGTAGTCGCGTGCGGTGTCCTCGAGTCGTCCGGAGAAGGCGGGCAGCGCGATGCCGAGGGCTGCGACGGGTTCGCGTTCGCGGATGACGAGGTGGGTCGCGAGGTCACGGGTCGTCCACCCTTCGCAGAGGGTGGGGGCGTCCTCGCCGGCGGCGCGGGCGGCGGCGACGAGGCGCAGTCGTTCTGTGCGAGCAAGACTGGTCATAGGGGCAGTCTCTCAGTCTCGGCTTGGATTCCTCTGGACGCCCACGCGGTGACGAAGTCGGTGACCCGGGACGTCGACCGATAGTCGGCGAGTTCATCGCCCCTGGTGGGACCGTCGGTGACGATGACGACGGGCTTGTCCTCCTTCGCCGCCGCTCGGACGAACCGCAGCCCCGAGAGGACGGCAAGCGAGGTTCCGAGGACGACGAGCCCCGATGCGGTGTCGCAGATCTCCGCTGCGACCTCGACCCGGGCGGCGGGCACGGCGTCGCCGAAGTAGACGACGTCGGGTTTGAGCAGTCCCCCGCAGATCGGACAGTTCAGCACGCGGAAGTGCGCGGTCTCCTCGAGGTCGACGTCGCCGTCGGGGGCGGTCTCGACGTCGATCGGGTCGATGCCGGCGAGCGCGGCGAAGTCGGGGTTGAGCGCGGTGAGCTGCTCCTGGACCCAGTCGCGGTCGAAGAGATGGCCGCTCTTCAGGCACACCACCCGGTCGAGGCTGCCGTGAAGGTCGATGACGGGGCTCGAACTGCCGACCTCCTCGGCGGCGGCCTGGTGGAGGCCGTCGACGTTCTGCGTGATGATGCCGCCTACGCCGAGTCGAGCGAGCGCGAGATGTCCGGCGTTCGGCTCGGCCCAGCGCAACCGCGGCCACCCCACCCACGACCTGGCCCAGTAGCGGGCCCGCTGGTCGGGGTGGGAGAGGAAGTTCTGGATCGTCATCGGCCGCCGCGGATCGGCGTCGGGGCCCCGGTAGCCGGGGATGCCTGAGTCCGTGCTCATCCCCGCACCCGTGAGCACCGCCCAGTCGGAGGGTGAGTGCCCGGTGGTGAGCACGTCGATGATCTGCTCATCGGTGTGGCTCGCGATCGGCTTCGTGCGTCCGCGCAGCGGATCGACGATGACGGCCATGGTCTCCTCTGACTCCTCGCTCATGTCCTCCCCCATTCCAGTCAGGCTAGGCTGACCGCTATGGCCAGCGTACTGCTCGTTCATCACTCACCGTCACCGGCGACGGCCAGGATCGCCGAGGCGGCCGAGGCCGGACTCCGCCTGCCCGAACTCGGCGACATCGACGTCGTCGTCCGCCCCGCGCTCGAGGCGAGCGTCGACGACGTCCTCGCCGCCGATGCCTTCGTGCTCGGGACGACCGCGAACTTCGGCTACATCTCCGGAGCCCTCAAGCACTTCTTCGACACGACGTACGACGCCGTGCGCGAACCGACGGCGGGCCGTCCGTTCTCGTACTGGATCCACGGCGGCTACGACACGACCGGGGCGGAGCGGGCGATGAGTCAGATCACGACGGGCCTCGGCTGGTCACTCGTCTTCGACCCTCTCGTCCTCACCGGCGAGGTCACCGACGACGACCTCGAGACGGCGACGGAACTGGCCGCGACGGTGGCCGCATCGGCACTGTAGAGATTTCTTTGCGAAAGTACTTTCCATCATGGAAAGTAGTTGCTACGATGAAATCACTTCCACCCGGGAAGCAGGAGTCATCACCGCACCGAAGGAGTCGCCATGACCACGCCCACCCCGCAGCAGGCCACCGACCTTCTCGCCCAGATCGATTCGACGCAGAAACAGGCGCGCACCAGCGACGCCTGGCCGCTCGTCATCCTTCTCATCGTCCTCAGTGCCGCAGCCTCGATCGGGCTCTTCGCGATCGGCGTCATCGCCGATGAGACGCTGCAGCTGACCCTCCTCGCTGCGTGCGCGGCATGGATGATCCCGGCCTTCGTCGTCTACCTCACCTCAGCGTTGAGCTGGAGCAGGCGCTCGACGATGCTCCTCTTCACATGGCTGCCCGTCGTCGCAATCGCGTTCATCGTCGGCGTCGTCGCCGACACGCTCGCCCAGGGATCGTGGGTGACCTTCGCCGCCGCCGGCCTCATCTGGCTCGCCGCCCCCGTCTTCGCCCTCCTCGGGCTGCGCCGCTGAGGCGCCCGGAGATGAAGGAGCACACGATGAACCCGTACACCGAACCCGAAACCGACGATGCCGACGAGACGATCCCCCACCTCGGCGAGTCCCTGGCTCGGATCGACCCCGACCTCGGCAACCCGACCCGGCTCGGACTCGTCGCGAGCCTGAAGAACCGGGAGCGCGCGGAGTTCAAGCTGCTGCGCGATTCCCTCGGAGTCTCCGACTCCGTCCTCTCCCGGCACATCACCGCACTCGAGAAGGCGGGACTCGTCTCCGTCGCCAAGGGCTACGTCGGCAAACGACCCCGCACGTGGGTCTCGCTCACCGAGGACGGTGCCCGCCGCCTCGACGGACACGTCGAAGCCCTGCGGGAGCTCGCAGGGGGATGAGGACTCAGGCGCTGCGCTTCAGGCGCGCTTCGCGAAACGGCTCGGCCATCGACGGCCGGGCCGTTCGCGCATTCACGCCTCGGCACGGCGACGGACGATCTCGGTGATCCAGATGGGGGCGAACGGTGAGGTGCAGTTCGGCGGGGTCGGGTAGTCCCTGAGGACTCCGAGGCGTTCGCCGATCTCAAGGGCACGGTCGCGGAGGTCCGGGTTCTCGATCCCGATGGCGGCGAGGGTCGCATTCATCGCCCACTGGAGGCGTTCGGGGGCGTCCTTCATCTCCGCGTCGATGACGTCGAGGAGGCCGGGCAGGTCGAGGCCTTCGGGCTTCCGGTTGACCCGGTCCGAGGTGAGCGCCCACCCCGCCGAGGCAACGGTGGGATCGGGATCGTCCATCCACCGCTGTCGCAGGGTCTCGGCGTGCGGGGACTTCTTGACGATGTAGTTGACGAGCCAGTCCTGGACCTTGGGAGTCCGGGACTCGCGCAGCATCGCATCGAGTTGCTCGGCATCGTAGGACTTCGGCCGCATGATGAGCAGCGCGACGAGGCGGGCCGCCGAATCCCCGGTCGCCCACAGCTCGACGGCGAGGTCGTCGTTCTTCTTCAGCTCCTTGGCGATGCCCCGCAGCTTGGTGAGGTTGACACCGTGATCGTCGCCATGACGGCTCTTCAACTTTGAGCGTGGTGGGGCCCTGAAGTAGGGCTCGCGGCCCTACGCCAGCATGGGTGTTGTCTAGACATCTCATGAGCGAGGACCGCGAGCGTGCACAAGCCTACGTTCGACGTCGATGCGGCGTCGATCCTGTTCAACCTGTCCGGTTACCGAGTCGTCTCGGCCACCCCTGGCGTCGGCGTTGAGCAACCGCGGCAGGTGCTGATCGAGACGACCACGAGCGAGGGCGCCTGCCCCTCCTGCGGGGTGCTGTCCTCGCGGATCCAGGCAAGACCTACCCAGCGCGTGAAGGACGTGCCGTGCGGGGGTGAGCGGCTCGACGTGCTCGTGCGCAAGCGCCGCTACGCCTGCCGTGAGTCGTTGTGCCCGCGGCGGTCGTTCACCGAGGAGACCGAGCAGCTGCCCGCGCGGGCGAGGGTCACGACCCGGCTGACCGAGCAGGTGATATCCGCCTGCCGGGCCGAGCCGCGGGCGGTGTCCCGGGTCGCGCACGAGGCGCACCTGTCCTGGCCCACGGTGATGCGGATGCTCACCACCACCCTGGACCTGGACACCGGCGTGGACCGCCGGCACGTGCGGCACCTGGGGATCGATGAGCACCGGTTCCGCACCGTGCGCTACCTGCGCGACCCGGACACCCACGCGGTGAAGCGGGTCGAGCCGTGGTCCATCGTGTTCACCGACCTGGACGACGGCGCGATCCTGGACGTCGTCGACGGCCGCCGCGGCAAGGTCGTCACCTCCTGGCTCGCGGCGCGGCCGCGGTGGTGGCGCCGGCGGGTGCAGGTCGTCGCCCTGGACATGTCGAGTGAGTTCCGGGCCGCGGTCCGCAAGGCACTACCGCGGGCGAAGGTCAGCGTGGACCACTGGCACGTGGTGCGGCTGGCCAACGAGATGGTCACCAAGGTGAGGAGGCGCCGGGTGTGGGAGCTGCACGAGCGCCGAGGGCGGGCGACCGACACCCCGTGGAAGTACCGCAAGCTGCTCACCTGCGCCGGTGACCGGCTCACCGTCCGGCAGCGCACCAAGCTGCAGCAGATCCTGGCCGAGGACGTCGAGCTGGCCGTCGCGTGGGGCATCAAGGAACACGTCCGCCAGGTCCTCACCGCCACCGACACGCCCTCCTTCCAGCGGCACTGGGCCCGCCTTGAGAGCGCCGTGCGAGCCACCCACCTGCCCGAGCCGGCCGCGCTGTTCCGGACCCTGCTGGCCTGGCGTCGTGAGCTGCTCACCTTCTGCCGAACCAGGGTCACGAACGCTCGCACCGAGGCGGCGAACCTGACCGCCAAGACGATCAAGAGGGTCGGGCGCGGGTACCGCAACCATCGGAACTACAGATGCCGCATCATTGGCTATGCGCCCCGACCGATCGCGGCGTGAACACCCAGCACCACGCTCAAAGTTGAAGAGCCAAATTGAGTCCAGTACAATATTGTTGTCGCGATGTCGAGGAGGCATACCGATGAACCCCATCCGCTACCACGATGACGTCGAGGTCCCCGTCGAGAACGAGGCCGAGATCTCCCAGCGAATCGTCGAACGAATGGCCGCCACCCAGGCGGAGAACGCCGACCGTCACCGCCACGCCCACCGCGACGCGCACGCCAAGAGCCACGCGATCATCACCGGGCAACTCACCGTCCACGACGACCTGCCGCACGAGCTCGCGCAGGGCATTTTCGCCACCCCCGGCACCCACGAGGTCGTCGCCCGCCTCTCGTCGGCACCCGGCGACATCCACTCCGACGAGATCCCTGCCCCGCGGGGTTTCGCGCTCAAGATCATCGGCGTGGAGGGCGAGCGCCTGTCCCCCGACCTCGGTGGCGCCAACCAGGACTTCCTCATGGTGAACTTCCCGACGCTCGCGTTCGGCACCGTGACCAAGTACGAGGACATGCTCGACATCCTCGAGAAGAACGCGAGCAACCCGGCCGCCGCGCAGAAGGCGGTCTCCGCCGCCGCCCGGGGCATCGCCTCGATCACCGAGAAACTCGGTCGCACCCCCGGCGCGACCGTCCAGGGCCTCGCGAACGACTACTCCCACATGCTCGGTGAGACCTTCTACACCCAGGCCGCGATCCGTTACGGCGACCACGTCGCCAAGATGTCCCTCGCGCCGACCGGGGAGGTCGCCGAGCTCACCGGCGTCGACGTCGGCGACGACTTCGACGCGATGCGTACCGCGGTCGTCCGCCACTTCATGACCAAGGGCGCGACGTACGAGCTGCGGGCGCAGCTGTGCACCGACCTGAAGACCATGCCCGTCGAGGACGCCGCCGTGCTCTGGGACGAGGACGAGTCCCCGTTCCGCGTGGTCGCGACGGTCCGTTTCGACCCGCAGGACGTGTTCACCCCCGAACGTCGGGTCGCCGGTGACGACCGGCTCGCGTTCAACCCGTGGAACGGCGTCGAGGCGCACCGGCCGCTCGGCTCGATCATGCGCGTCCGCAAGCTCGCCTACGAGTCGTCCTCGCGGCAGCGGCACGACCTCAACGCCGTGGCCCGCCGGGAGCCGGACTCCCTCGCCGACCTCACCGCCTGACCCCTCACCCCCTTGGAGGACCCCATGAACGAGAAGCTGACGTCCGAACAGACCCGCATCGACCCGCGCCTCTCGGAGGAGAGCCGCATGGAGGAGTTCCGCCGCGTGGTCAAGGAGGTCGCGGCCGACGCGCCGACGATCTCCCAGATCGCGATCAACTCCCTGCTCACCGACAAGAACCCGCTGCACGAGGGCACGTACGAGTCGGCCGGCCGGGCCGGTGCCCGCTCCGGCAACGTGTCCGAGCTGACCGCCATCGCCGACCTCAGGCCCGGCGGCGCCGACCGGCTGCGCCGCATCTTCGGCCTCACCGGCGGCGACTTCGACGGCGCCAAGCGCGTCTCGACGCTGCACAACATGCGGTTCGTGGTCTTCGACGACGACACGCGTGTGCTGTTCGCCACGGCCTACGACGGCGACTGGGACACCTACATCGACGACTTCGCGACGAAGATCCCCGAGCTCATGGACCTGTTGTTCGCCAACGTCGAGGGCTGGCCGGGGATCGACTCCCCGAAGGTCAAGGACTACATCGCCGACCACCAGATCGACGCCGCCGCGTGGTTCGTCGCGAACCCGCAGGTGACGGTCGTGGACGTGCGCCGGTACCAGCGCATGGAGCAGGCCCTGGACACGTTCTTCGACGCGATGGCGGCGAACACCGCGATGGACGCGACGACCCGGGAGGCCCTGTCGGCGCTGTCGGACGCGGTGGCGACGCCGCAGGGGGTGGACTACTGATGCCGTTCGAGCACCTCAGGGAGCTGCGCAAGCGGTTCCGTCGGGAGAGCGTCACGCTGCAGCTCGACGACATCCAGTCCCTCATCCTGCGGTCGCGGCCCGAGCCCTACGTCGGGATCCACGCGGGGTTGCGGGTCGACACCCCCGAGGGGGGTCGTGCCCTGCTGGGGCGGCTCGTCGAGTACGTCCCCTCGGCGCAGGACTGGACCGCGGACATGCACGCGTGGACGGGGGTGGCGATCAGCCACGCCGGCCTCAAGGCGATGGGCCTGCCGGAGGAGTCCCTCGCGAGTTTCCCGCTGCCGTTCCGGCAGGGCATGGCGGCCCGCGCGGGCCAGCTCATGGACACGGGCGAGAACGCCCCGGAGACGTGGGAGGAGTTCTACAAGGACGACTCCCTGCACGTCGCGGTGACGATCTACGCCGACTCGGAGGAGTCCCTGGCGGACGCCGTGGAGAAGGCTCTGGGGTACCTGGAGGAGATCGACGGGGTCACCCTGCTCGGCACGCACGCGTTCGGGGCGCCGGATGCGGCCAACCCGTTCGGCTACCACGACTCGCTCAGCCAGCCGCGCGTCGCGGGCGCCGGCGTCGACGCCCTCCCGGGGCAGGAGCGGGCCATCGCGGCGGGCGAGTTCATCCTCGGGGAGGACAGCGAGACGGGTTCGCCCGTCGCCATGCCCTCGCCGGACGTGCTGGGTCGTAACGGCTCGTTCGTCGTGCTCCGCAAGTACGACAGCCGTGTCGGCGCCTGGAACGACTTCCTCCGCGAGCACGCGGAGGAGGACACGCAGGAGTCCCGCGACGCCCTCGGCGCGAAGCTCGTCGGCCGGTGGCGGTCGGGGGCGCCGCTCGTCCTCTCCCCCGAGAAGGACGACGTCGACCTCGGCATGGATCAGTCCCGCAACGACGACTTCGACTACTCCGACGACCGCCGCGGCCTCATGTGCCCCCACTCGGCGCACGTGCGCCGCATGAACCCCCGCGGCAGCGAGCTGACGATCCTCTCGGACGAGAACATCCACCGGATCATCCGCCGCTCCTCGACGTTCGGCCCCGAATGGGACCCCGACCTCACCGCCGCCGACGACAAGGACGACGAGCGCGGCCTGTTCTTCATCTTCATCAGCGCCCGCGCCTACGACACGGTCGAGTTCCTCCAGCAGGAGTGGATCAACCGCGGCAACTTCGTCGACCTCGGCACCGAACGCGACCCCGTCGTCGGACTCCACGAGGAACCGGGCCGGTTCACCATCCCCGACCGCCCCGTCCGCAAGCGCGTCGACGGCGTGACCACGTTCAACCGCCTCCGCGGCGGCGAATACATGTTCATGCCCTCCCTCACCGCCCTCCGCTGGATCGCCGACGCGGGCTGGGAGAGCTGACCAGGCCGGCGGATCGAGACCGGCGCTCGCCCGGTCGTCCGCACCGGCGATGAGCGAGAGGCCCCCTTCCAACCCGGGAGGGGGCCTCTCGACTTGGAACGCCGTGGCTCTGGGGCCGTCCGCGCCCTCGGACCTCACGAGGGCGAGCACGCGCTCGACGCGCTCAGCCGTGTCGATGGCCCCCTGCCCCTTCCTCCTCTCCCCCTTTCCCGATGACGTCATCCGGGGGGCGGGGGTCAGGTGGTCGCGAGTTCCAGGACCTGGGCGGCGACCTCGCGCGCGGCGGGGACGGCGGACTCGACGAAGGAGGTGCGGGTGCGGCGTTCGACGAGGTCCTCCACCGTGAGGGCGCCCTCCGCCAGCACGCCGAAGAGCATCTCCGCACCGGTGTAGGCGACGCCCTCGGCGACGGGGCCCGCGAACCGGGGGTACCGACGGCCCAACTCCGCGGCACGACCGGCCTCGGTGCCGTAACGGCGCACGGGACGGGTCGGTTCCTCGAGACGGGCCAGCACCTCCCGCGGCGCCGCGCCCACGAGCGGGAGCGTCCTCGTCCGGCACTCCCGGTCCGTCCCGAGACGACGGCAGGCGGCGTCCACGGCGTCCTCGGCCATCGTGCGATAGGTCGTGAGCTTGCCCCCGGCGATCGTCAGGGGCCGGCCAGGTTCGTCGATGAGCAGGTGCCGTCGGGACACGTCGGCGGTCGCGCCCGCCTCGACGAGTGCGCGCTCCGCGCCCTCCGACAGATCCCCCGACGCGCCGTGCTCGCGCCTCTCCCCGAACCCGTGCCTCCCGATCCGCCTCTTCGTCCCTCCCGTCGACCCGCCCGACGGAGTCGGCAGCACCAACGGCCGCAGCCCGGCGAACCGGCCCACCACGTCCTGCCTGGTCAGGGGGCGCTCCAGCGCGCGGTTGATCGTGGCGAGGAGGAAGTCCTCGTCGGATTCCGGCACCGGCGGAGCGATGCCGTCGACCCCGGGAGCGGCGTCGTCGGTGAGGCCGACGAGCACGAGGCCGTCGCTCTGTGGCAGAGCGAACACGAACCGGCCGAAGTGACCCGGCACCGGCGCGGTGAACACGGCGCTGGGACACCCGAGCGCCTCGGCCCGCACGACCAGGTGGGATCCGCGGCTCGGCGAGATCCGCAACGACGGGTCGTGTTCACCGGCCCACACGCCGGTCGCCGAGACGACCGTGCCCCGAGCCTCGACGCTCTCGCCCGTCGTCTCGTCCGTGAGGGTGAGTCGGTCCTCACGCAGGTCGGTCGCGGCGCACCGGGTGAGGACGTCCGCGCCGTGCGCCGCGGCGGTGCGGGCCAGCGCGATCACGAGGCGGGCGTCGTCCTCGAGCTGACCGTCGGTGTAGTAGACGGCACCGCGCAAGGGCCCTACCCCCGGATCTTGGACACGGGGTGTGATTACGCAGCCGTCGGCAGCGTAGCGGTGTTGCCGGTCTCGTAGAGGACCGGCGGGACGTAGCGGCACCACGAATGGCGTCGCTTGGTGTTGTAGCGGACGAGCCACCTGAAGACCTGCCGGCGGCAGACCAGTTCGTTGCTCCAGCAGGCGGCGTCTTGGAGAACCTCGCGCTTCATGGTGGCGTTGAACGACTCGGCCAACGCGTTGTCCGCGCTGGACCCGACGGCGCCCATGGACTGGGTGACGCCGAGCTTGCGACAGAGCTTGGCGTAGTCCTTCGAGCAGTAGACCCTGGGTTCAACCGGTCGTTGCAACACCGGGTTGTTGGAGCGAGTTTAACTGCTCCTGGAATACTTCGGCGGGGGTCTTCCAGTCGAGGCTCTTGCGGGGTCGGTTGTTTAGTGCGAGGGCGACTGCTTCGAGGTCTTCAGCGGACCATCGTGAGAGGTCGGTGCCCTTCGGGAAGTATTGCCGCAGCAACCCGTTGGTGTTCTCGTTCGTCGGCCTCTGCCAGGGCGAGTGGGGGTCGGCGAAGAACACCTTCGTGCCCGTCTCGAGCGCGAACTGGGCGTGCGCGGAGAGTTCTTTGCCGCGGTCCCAGGTGAGCGTCTTGCGGAGCTGTTCGGGGAGCTTCATCATCGACGCGATGAGCGCGGCGTTCATCGCGACTGCGCCGTAGCCGCCCAACGCGGGCCCGTTCTTGATCGGCGGCGCCTCGCCCCACCCGTCCAGCCTCGGCAGGTGCACCAGCAGGGTCGACCGGCTCTTGCGTTCGACGAGAGTGCCGATCGCGGACCGGCCTGTGCCGATGATCAAGTCGCCCTCCCAATGCCCGGGCACGGCGCGGTCCGCGGCTGCTGCGGGCCGTTCGGAGAACACGACATCGGCGGTGACGTGACCTTGCGGGCGGTTCTGTGCTCGAGCCCGCGGCTGCCGGAGGGCGCGGCCGGTGCGCAGGCACGTGACGAGCTCGCGTTTGAGCGCACCACGGCCCTCAATGAACAGCGACTGGTAGATCGCCTCGTGGCTGATGCGCATGGATTCATCATCCGGGAAGTCGACCTTCAGCCGGTGCGAGATCTGCTCCGGGCTCCACGCGGTCGCCCACCGCCGGTCCTGCCGGTGAGGTTTGTTCAGCCCCTTCCATGCCAGCGGTTCCGGCCCCACGACGATGCTGCCGTCAGGCCGACGGACGTTTCCGGCGAGGCGCTCCTGGACGTACTCACGCAACCGGTCGTTGGTCGCGAGCTTCGCCGTCTTCGGGCGCTTCGCTGTCTGCTGAGCCTTCCATTGCGCTACCAACGCCCGGTACTCCTGCTTCCCGCTGCGCGTGGCCGCGTTGCGGCGCAGTTCGCGGGAGATCGTTCCCGGGTCGCGGCCGATCCTGCGCGCGATCTCACGCACGCCGACCTGCTTGGCGCGCAGGAGCGCGATCTCCTCACGCTCCTCGAAGGACAGGTAACGGCCGCTGGGCTCGGCAAGTGAGATCGGTGGCATGCCGCCAGCGTGGCGAAACCAACGGGACCCGACCGGCACAGACACGCCCACCTTCAGAGCCGCTTCGGCTGAGGTGATGCCCGTCGCGATCAGACGCCAGAACTGCCGCTGCACCGCCCGCGAGGGCTCAGGCCGCCCGGGCGAACGCATCGGCGGACGCAACGCCCGATCCGCACGCCATTGCCGACGCGCACCCTCGGGCACATCGCTCGTCTTCGCGGCCCAGTCCCTCGTCGCCACAGCTGAACACCTCCACGGTCAAGGTGATGCGACGACCAGTTGAATTCACCGACCGACCCGTGGTCGCTATGAAATACGCTGCCCTTGAGGGTGCCCCGGGTTGCGGCGGCGGCCTTCAACGCGTCCTCGACGAGCTCGGTACGCATGTGGTCAGCGATGGCCCACCCGACAAGCCGACGGCTGTAGCAGTCGATCACGGTCGCCAGGTAGAGGTTCGTGCCGTCGGCGATCGGCAGATAGGTGATGTCGCCGACGTAGCGCAGCCCTGGCGCCGGGGCGGTGAAGTCGCGCTTGAGCAGGTCGGGGTACTTCTGGCCAGACGGTTCGGGGATCGTGGTCCGCACCCGCCGCTTCTTCACATAGCCCCGGATTCCTTGCAGCCGCATCACCCTGGCGACGCGCTTGTGGTTTACCCGCTCACCGGCAGGCGCGCTGTCGTTGAGCTCGGCGGTGATCCGTGGCGCACCCTGGGTGTTGTCCTCGGCATGGACAGCCCTGATCCGCTCTGCCAGCGCCGCGTCGTCAGCTGCCCTGGCTTCTCGGGCCGGGGCAGCCTTGAGCCAGGCGTAGTAGGACGAGCGCTCGATCTCGACGAGCTCACACAGTCGCTTCACCTCGAAGGTGGCGGAGTTGTCGGCGACGAACTGGAAGCGACTCACCAGCCCGTCTCCCCAGCGAAATACTTGGCCGCCCGCTGGAGGATCTCCCGCTCGGTGGTCAGCTTCGTCGTCTCGACCTCGAGCTCGTTGACCCGGGCCTCGAGCCGGGCGATCTTCTGCTCAGGCGTCTCACCGGCGGGACCCGTAGGGCTTGTCGGCGACGGCTTGGACTGCAGTGGGCTGGAGGTCAATGTCCCGTCAGCGGCGGTCTTCTTGCCGGTCCCGTAGACCTCGAGCCAGTGCCGCAGCGTGCCGCGCACGATGCCGAGATCCTCGGCGATGCCGCGGACCGTGGCGCCCGGGGTGGACTCGTACAAGTCGACGGCCTGACGACGGAACTCCTCGGAGTAGTTCTTCCTGGCCATGATTCCTGGATCATCTCGCTTCCCCAGCAGGTGCTGGATTCAGCGTGTCCAAGAACCGGGGTCAAGCCCCCCCACCCTGGACCTGGACACCGGCGTGGACCGCCGGCACGTGCGGCACCTGGGGATCGATGAGCACCGGTTCCGCACCGTGCGCTACCTGCGCGACCCGGACACCCACGCGGTGAAGCGGGTCGAGCCGTGGTCCATCGTGTTCACCGACCTGGACGACGGCGCGATCCTGGACGTCGTCGACGGCCGCCGCGGCAAGGTCGTCACCTCCTGGCTCGCGGCGCGGCCGCGGTGGTGGCGCCGGCGGGTGCAGGTCGTCGCCCTGGACATGTCGAGTGAGTTCCGGGCCGCGGTCCGCAAGGCACTACCGCGGGCGAAGGTCAGCGTGGACCACTGGCACGTGGTGCGGCTGGCCAACGAGATGGTCACCAAGGTGAGGAGGCGCCGGGTGTGGGAGCTGCACGAGCGCCGAGGGCGGGCGACCGACACCCCGTGGAAGTACCGCAAGCTGCTCACCTGCGCCGGTGACCGGCTCACCGTCCGGCAGCGCACCAAGCTGCAGCAGATCCTGGCCGAGGACGTCGAGCTGGCCGTCGCGTGGGGCATCAAGGAACACGTCCGCCAGGTCCTCACCGCCACCGACACGCCCTCCTTCCAGCGGCACTGGGCCCGCCTTGAGAGCGCCGTGCGAGCCACCCACCTGCCCGAGCCGGCCGCGCTGTTCCGGACCCTGCTGGCCTGGCGTCGTGAGCTGCTCACCTTCTGCCGAACCAGGGTCACGAACGCTCGCACCGAGGCGGCGAACCTGACCGCCAAGACGATCAAGAGGGTCGGGCGCGGGTACCGCAACCATCGGAACTACAGATGCCGCATCATTGGCTATGCGCCCCGACCGATCGCGGCGTGAACACCCAGCACCACGCTCAAAGTTGAAGAGCCGCCATGACGCTCGTTGATCTCCCGGGCCTTGGGGTCCTCGAGTGCGTCGAGCGAAGCTCGCACGCTCTCGACCGTCGCCTCGACCATGGTGCGCTCCTTCGTCGGCTGTGCGGCTGGTGTTCATGATGATAGTTCAGCCGCGAGCCCGGCCTGTGCGCCGTCAGCCTCCCCCACGGGAACGGCGCGGGCACGCGATGCCGATGACGGTGGGCACGAGCCCCCTCGCCCGTGGAGTCACTGCCGGACTCAGCCGGCACTGCCCTCCCACCCGTCACTGCCGGGCGCGGGCCCGAGGAACGGCCGGAGTTCGAGCCACTCGTTGATCGGCCTCCCCAGGTAGCCGGGGGCGGCGGAGAGTTCGGCGGCGAGCTCGAGCGCCCGGTCGTAGCTGCCGACGTCGATGACCATCCACCCGGCGATGAGGTCCTTCGTCTCAGGGAAGGGCCCGTCGGTGACCGGGGGCCTGCCGGCACCGTCGGCACGGACGAAGACGCCCTCGGGCGAGAGCGCCTGCGCGTCGACGAACTCACCGGTCTCCCGCAGGCGGTCGGCGAAGTCGTTCATGTACTGGACGTGGGCGTCGATCTCCTCAGGCGTCCACTTGTCCATCGGCACGAAGTCGATGTAGTCGGGGTGACCGCGGTAGTGCTTGAGCATGAGGTACTTGGCCATGGTTTTCTCCTTGTTCGGCGTCGCCGGGCACTGAGGTGTGCGGGCTGACATCACTGGGTCGGAGCTGGGATCGGCTTCTCGACATCGGCGGCGAGATTCCTCTCAGAATAGTCCCCGCCCCAGACATCGTCGCCGTGTTCGCGGGCAGGGCGCGGAACAACTTCGGGGCCCGAATCGTTGTCACCAGTGCCGGCCGGTGGCCGCCACCGGCCATGACGGAGAAGCGAGGAGTGCCCCATGACCACACGCGTGCAATTCGATCGCAACGGCGACATCGACGAACTCCACACCGCCGAGGTCGAGGTCCCCGAGACCGGCCCGGGTCAGGTGAGGGTCCAGGTGCTCTACGCCGGACTCAACCCCGTCGACCTCACGATCCTCTCCGGCGGCTTCGGGCCCACGAAGGGCACCCGCGGGGTGGGCATGGACTTCTCCGGCATCGTCACCGAGGTCGGCGACGGCGTCGAGGACTTCTCCCCCGGCCAGCTCGTCTTCGGCGGCTATCCCAACCATTCACAGGCCGAGACCATCGTCATCGCCGACCCCGAGAACCGCCTCGACCCGATCCCCAAGGGCCTGGGCGCCGACGTCGCCGGCGGACTCTATATCGCGGGCCGCACCGCCATCGCCGGCATCCGTGCGATCGCCCCGACCGCCGGGGAGACGGTCTTCGTCTCCGGCGCCTCGGGCGGAGTGGGCATCATCGCAGCCCAGCTCGCGCTCGGCCTCGGCGCCCGCGTCATCGGCACCGCGGGCCCGGACAACGTCGAACTCCTCCGGGCGCTCGGCATCGACGCGATCGACTACCGCGACGGACTCGAGGACCGCCTCAAGGACGCCGCGCCAGGAGGCATCCAGGCCGCGTACTCGACGCGCGGTGAGGACGAGATCGAGATGCTGCTGCGCCTCGGCGTGCCGGCCGATCGGATCAACTCGATCGCCGCAGGAGGAGAGGTCGCCGAGAGGTTCGGCGTCCACACCTCCGGTGAGGCCGCAGCAGGGCGCGGGGATCTCGCGTGGCTGGGCAAGGCCATCGCCTACGGTCACGTCTATGTGCCCATCGGCGGCGTCTTCGATCTCGCCGAGGTCCAGGCCGCCTACCGCTTCCTCCGTGAGGGCCACCCGGCCGGGAAGGTCCTGCTCAAGACGGAGCCGAAGCCGTTCACCGACTCCCAGCGGGAGTTCCTCGTCGGCTGAGCCGCGCGCCTCAGCACAGGATCGGGGCCCGTCCCTGCCGCACCCTCGTGCGGTCGGGGCGGGTCCCGAGCCGTCTGCGCGCATACCCGATGAGGGCGACGGCGATCGCCACCGGCCAGAGGAAGAACGGGACGTAGCAGGTGAGGAGGAAGGCCCGCTCACCGGCGGTCATCCCGACATCCGGGGTCCAGCCGGGCACCGTCCCCGTCCACGCGAGGACGAACGTGGCGAGCATCGAGCCGATGAGGCCGAGCAGGACCGCGCTCCCGATGCCGCCGACGATGATCGGGACCAGGGGTGGGATCGTCCGCCCGCCGAGGCGGGGCACCCATCCGGGGACCACCTCTCCCCAGCGTCGGATGAGTCCGAAGCCGAGGACCGCGACGAGGACGGTGAGCACCTCGAGACCGAGGACATAGCCGATCCCCGCCGCCGACTCCCGCACCTCACCGCTGAGCCCGAACCCGACGTCGACGCCGGCGAGCATGAGGAGTCGCCAGAGCACGCTCGGCAGCGGCAGCAGGAGACTCCCCCACCCTGCGAGGAGCGCCCAGCGCTGGACCGGGACGGTGGGTGCGGACGGTTTTAAATCTTTTGTTCTAAAACTCATGCTCTAAAACTAGCTATGATGAGGTGTCATGGCAAGACCCTCACGCTTCTCCGACGACGACATCCTCGACGGCGCCGCTCGCGCGCTCGCCGACCACGGACCTCGCGCGACGATCGCCGACGTCGCCCGCGCCATCGGTGGGCCCACCGGCTCGATCTACCACCGCTTCGCCTCACGCGACGACGTCTTCGCGAGACTCTGGCTGCGCTCGATCGCCCACTTCCACGAGGGCCTGCTCGCCGCGTACGCCCTGCCCGATCCGCACGAGGCGGTGACCGCCTCGGCGAGGCACGTCTCCGCCTTCTGCCGCGACCACCCGTTGGAGGCCCGCTCGATGCTCCTTCACCGGGCATCCCGACTCGCCGCCGACGGGCCGGTCGGCGTGCGTGACGACGCCCTCCACATCAACGACGACATCGATGCGGCGATGGAGGAGCTGCTCGTCCGCCGCTTCCCGGACCCGACCCCGCACCGGCGGGAGCTGCTGTCGATGGGCACGCGGCTCGCCCCGTACGGCATCGTCCGCCCCTTCATCGGCACTGAGGTTCCCGCCTGGGTCGATGACGCGGTCGCCGCCTCGGCGGGGGCGATCGTCGCCCTCGGGGACGGGCCGGACGTCAGCTGAACTCCCCGTCGACGACGACACCCGGGAGGACTGGGAAGACTCCTCTCACCCACCGGACTCTTCCCCTGGGAGGGAATACCCGCGCACCCCGATGGCGTTCTATGATGACAACCGGTATTGCCGAAACCCAGCGAAGGAGAACGACCATGGCAGTCTCTGACAAGACGATCGCATTCCTCCTCACCCGCGGAGTCGAGCAGGTCGAACTGACCAGCCCCCGCGCCGCACTCGACGAGGCCGGCGCAAAGACAGTGCTCATCTCCCCGTCCGAGGGCACCCTCCAGGCGATGGAGGGCGACTGGGACCACGCCGAGGTCTTCGACGTCGACGTGCCGCTCGCCGAGGCGAACGCCGCTGACTACGATGCCCTCGTCCTGCCCGGCGGCACGATCAACGCCGACACCCTGCGCACCGATGACGACGCCGTGGCGTTCGTCAAGGCGTTCTTCGACGCCGACAAGCCCGTCGCCGCGATCTGCCACGCCCCGTGGATCCTCGCCGAGGCGGGAGTCGCGAAGGGCCGGAAGCTCACCTCGTTCGAGTCGACGAAGGTCGACCTCGAGAACGCGGGTGCCGACTGGACCGACGCCGAGGTGGTCGTCGACGGCAACCTCATCACCTCGCGCAACCCCGGGGATCTCGACGCCTTCAACCAGGCGATCAGCGAGAAGTTGAGCTGACCCCACACACCTGAGCGGACTCCCCGGACCCTGCCTGATAGCCCCGGTCCGGGGAGTTCGTCTGTTCGTCATCCGGCGTCTGCCCGGAGGAATTGACACCTCGGCATAGGATCATGCCATGCGTGCTTCTTCCCCCGGGCGCAATGCGTCCGGCCTCGTGTCCTGCCTGCTCATCGCCGTGCTCCTCATCTTCTTCGGTGTCGCCTCACCGGCAGAGGCGGCCTACCCGACGAAGGGCGGGATCGGCGCGACGCACCGCTCGCTCGGAGGGGACAAGGGACGGCTGGGACCGGCGACGGGCCCGGAGCGCTGCACGCTCAAGGACCGCGGCTGCTATCAGACCTTCCGGTCGGGCACGATCCACTGGACGAAGGCGACCGGGGCGCATGCCACCTGGGGTGCCATCCGCGCGGCCTGGCAGCGATCGGGCTGGGAGAACGGTCCGCTCGGGTACCCGACGAGCAACGAGTACAGGTCCGGCTCGCAGACCCGCCAGGACTTTCAGAACGGCCGGATCACGTGGACGAGCAGAGGCGGGGCGACAGTCGTCGTCAAGGAGGCGGCGCCGTCGTCGTTCACGCTCAAGGGCTCAGGGTTCGGCCACGGCGTCGGGATGAGCCAGTACGGCGCCCAGGGCATGGCCGCCCAGGGCAAGACCGCCACCCAGATCCTCGAGCACTACTACAACCCGGCGAAGGTCACCTCGACGACGACGAACGCGAACTCGGACATCACCGTCCAGCTGCTCGCCGGTGAGAGGTCCGTGACGCTCACCCCCGCCTCGGGCAGACTGCGGGTGCGGGTCGGGAAGACGACCGCGGAGTCGAGTGGGAAGATCACCGTCGAGCGCACCTCGGCGGGCAAAGTGCGGGCCAAGGTCGGGAAGAAGTCGTACGAGGGTTCATGGCTGACCGTTGAATGGCAGGGCACCCGCTACTGGTCAGGCTCGCAGAAGACGACGGTCGCCGTGTCGAAGGCGCAGAGCGGGTCGACGGGGACGTATCGGCACGGGAAGATCGAGATCCGGCAGCTGAAGAACGCGCTCAACGTCCTCGGCGTCATGCGCACGAACAGCGAGTACCTGCCCGGCGTCGCCGAGGTGCCCGCCTCGTGGAGGGCACCCGCCCTCGAGGCGCAGGCGATCGCCGCGCGCACGTACGCCTATCGGAATCTCGGACCGCTCAAGTCGGCGTGCGCGTGCAACGTCTACGACGAGGTCACCTCCCAGCACTTCAAGGGCTGGGGGCATGAGAACGCGAAGGACAGCGGACCGTGGCGCAATGCCGTCCGCGCCACCCAGTCCGGGTCCGGGTCGACCGTGAGGAACGCGAAGGTCGTCATGTACAAGGGCGCGCTCATCGATGCCGTGTACTCGTCGTCCTCGGGTGGGAAGACGAACTCCGCCGCCGAGGTGTGGGGCAGCGACGTCCCCTACCTCCGTTCGCGCGACGACGCGGCAGCGAAATCGAAGTCCGCGGGCAATCCCAATGCGTCGTGGACGGTGCGACCCTCGCAGGCAGCGATGGCGAAGGCCTTCGGACTCCCCGACATCGCCCGCGTCGACCTCAAGCGCTCCTCCTCCGGTCTCGTCACCTCGGCGAAGGCGACGTCGACGACAGGGAAGACGGCAACGCGCACGGGTGCGGAGCTGCGCAGTGCGCTCAAGCTCAAGTCGGCGTCGTTCACGATGGGGTGACGCGCGCGGCGTCGCTCCGAGCCGCAGCCGGAGCAACCGCTCGGTTTCGATCCGCACGCGCTGGTCCGATCCATAGCGTGCGGATCGAAACCGAGCGGTTGTGGGCTATAGGACAGAAAGTGTGTCTCGGATCAGGCTCGTGCCCAGCAATCCCAACGGCAATACCCGGTTTGCTTAGCTGATCGGGCTTAGCATCGATGGGGTGCTTGCAATCGACGTACATGCGTGATCTGTCAAACAAGGCTGAAGAAGAACGGCACGACCAGTGCTGGTACACCGAGGTACCGGTGCCCGAACTGCGGGGCCAGCAGCACCGGTACACGGGCCGTATCGACACGAAGAACCGAGCTGCGGGTCTTCCTCGACTGGCTACTCGGTCCCGCACCACAGACGGCTGTCGATCACTTCGGGTCGACCCGAACCTTCCGCCGCCGCACTCAATGGTGCTGGCGAATCGCCCCGACCGTGTCAGCGACTGGGGAGATCCATGACCAGATCATGCTCGATGGCACCTATTTCAACGGGTGGTGCGTCCTCATCGCCTACACCGGGGAGAAGGTCATTCACTGGCAGTGGTGTGATCGGGAGAAGACCGCGTCCTGGACGGCGTTGATCGCCCGTATCCCTGCCCCGAGATACGCCGTCGTCGATGGCAACGGTCCTTTGACCACTGTGATCGAGACGCTGTGGCCAGATACCCGCATCCAACGGTGTTTCTTCCATATCCGGCAGGCCGGACACCGGCACCTGACCCGGAATCCGAGCTTGCCGGCCAACCAGGAACTGTTGCGCCTGTACCAGGCGCTGCCGCGGGTTGACTCCCGCGATCAAGCAGCAGCGTGGTTGGCGGCGTTCGCGTCGTGGGAGGCGAAGTGGTCAAGGTTCCTCAAACACCGCACCAGGGCCAAAGACGCTGGTGCGAGGCCGGCGCATGTCCGTCGTGGACAGTCGTGGTGGTACACGCATCTGCGGACCCGTCGAGCGTATTTCTTCCTCTCACGGATCATCGCGAAAGGACACTTGTTCACCTGGTTGGATGCCGCTGACGAGGGTATCGAGCTCGCGCGGACGACGAACGCGTTAGAAGGCGGGATCAATGCGGGCATCAAAGGACTGCTGCGGGCACACCGCGGGTTGAGTGAGGGGCATGCCCGGCGTGGGGTGGACTGGTTCCTCTTCGAGAGGTCTCATCAGGCCGGGACGGGGTGGTCCTTGGTCGGGCCGGAGCATTGGGCACCGCCGAAGCGTGTGCGTGCTCCTCGTGAGGAGCCGATCGGACCGGTGGAGTACGGGACAGGGTTCTCGTGGGAAGACGGCATCGGCATCCAGAAGGGGTGGGGAGGACGACGCGGGTGACGCGCCCGGAAAAGACACACTTTCTGTCCTATAACCCACATCGCGTCGGCGATATCGTGGCGGCACGAAGAAGCCCCTCACCGAGGCACTACCGGTGAGGGGCTTCGTCGTGTGGCGGAGGATAGGGGATTCGAACCCCTGAGGGCGTTAACCCAACCCGCGTTCCAGGCGAGCGCCATAGGCCACTAGGCGAATCCTCCGCGGATCAGCTTATCGGAGTCGTCACCGCAATGCGAAATCGCGGCGGCGAAGTGTGAACCATCACACGACCCGCAGGTGAACGGGCCGCCCAGTCGCCGACAGCCCGCAGGTGAACGGCCCGCCCGCCCTCAGGTGAACGGCCCGCTCAGTCACCGACGGCCCGCAGGTGACGCCCCGGAACTGCCGCCCGTTCAGCAGCCGCCCGTTCAGCAGCCGCCCGTTCAGCCGCCGCCCGTTCAACCGCCTCGCGCGCGGCAGCCTCCCGCGCCGCCACCACCTCTGCGCGCCGCTTCTCGATGCTGCCGTCCTTGATCCACCCGTGCAGGGTCTCGAGCCGCGACCGCGTCACCGAGTCGACGGGCAGGTAGACCGAGAGGGTGAGCCGCTGGTTCTCCTGCGCGATGAGCGTCGTCATCGTGAGGTTGAGGGTGCCGACGTACGGGTTCTCGATGACCTTCGTCCGCCCCGGCCTGCGTCCGACGTTGCCGGAGTCCCAGAGCGTGCGGAACTCCTCGAATCGGCCGAGGCGCTCGAGGAGCGGTCCCCACTCCGGGTCCTCGAGCGACTCGGCGTAGGCCGCGCGCATCTTCGCCACGAGGAGGCGCTTGTGCTCGTCGAGGGGCTGGAAGATCTCCGCCCATTCGGGGTTCTCGTACGCCTGGATCGCACAGTTGCGGTCGGCGGGGGCCACCTCGGCGAGGTCGGTGACGAGGTAGCGTTCGACGGGATTGAAGGCCCGGATCGTGTAGGTCGGGTCGGTGACCATCGCCGGCAGCGGCAGGAGCTCCTCGAGCATCGTCCGCAGCTGCTCCCCCACCTCCGAATCCCCAGGGTTCGTCACCCGATCCGGGTACCCGCCGAGGAGGAAGAGGTGCGCGCGCTCCTCGCGGTCGAGGAGCAGCGCCTCGGCGATCGCCTCGAGCACCGACTCGGAGGGATGGACCTCGCGCCCCTGCTCGAGCCACGTGTACCAACTCGTCCCGATGTTCGCGAGCACCGCGACCTCCTCGCGCCGCAGCCCGGGCACCCGCCGCCGCGGTCCCTTCGCCAGTCCGACGTCGCAGGGCCGCACGCGGTCGCGGCGCGACCGCAGGAACCGTCCCAGTTCGCTCGTCCTCTCCTGTGCCATGCTCCCCATTCTCCGCCCACTGCCCCGCCCGCATCCAGGTGGCGCGACCACCACCATGACCACGCCCTCCCACTCTGGTCACGGGCACCGAAGAATGGAAGCATGAGAATCACCCCTGGTGCCGCTGAGGCAGAATCGAGCGCTCCCGTCGACGACCACACCACCCCCGCCGAGGCGACCGACCGCGCGGTCCTCTGGCCGCTCCACGTCGGGGCGTTCCTCGCGACCTACATGTTCTCCGTGTCGAACATCGCGATCCCTGCGGTCAAGGAGGCGCTCGGTGCCGGGGACTCCGCCTCGGCGCTCGTCGTCGGCCTCTTCTCCGCAGCCTTCGCCTCCGGTCTCATCCTCTGCGGACGCATCGGCGACCGGTTCGGACGTCGGCGCCTCTTCACCCTCGGCACCGCCGCCCTCGTCGTCATCTCCCTCGCCGTCGGCCTCGCTCCGGGGACGGCCGAACTCCTCATCGCCCGCACCGTCCAGGGGTTCGCGGCGGCCGTGATGATGCCGCAGATCCTCGCGAGCATCCAGCACGCTCTCTTCGGTGCCGAGCGGCTCAAGGCGATCAGCCTCTTCGGTGCCTTCTCCGGCGTCGGCACCGTCAGCGGGCAGGTCATCGGCGGGGGCCTCATCTCCGCCTTCGGTCCGACGTGGGGCTGGCGTGCGGCGTTCCTCAGCTGCGCGGTCGTTGCTCTGGCCGCTTTCCTCGGCTCACTTCGGCTCACCGAATCCCGCACACCGTCACCGGCGCCGCTCGACCTCGGCGGGGCCGTACTGCTCGGCATCGGGATGGTCGGCCTCGTCATCGGACTCGCCCTCGGTCCCGTCACCGGATGGGTGCCGCTGCCGGCCACCCTCCTCGTCGTCTCCGCCGCAGCGCTGGCGGC
Source organism: Brevibacterium sp. K72 (assembly GCF_050562175.1). NCBI lineage: Bacteria > Bacillati > Actinomycetota > Actinomycetes > Micrococcales > Brevibacteriaceae > Brevibacterium > Brevibacterium sp. K72. The sequence goes on along the minus strand of NZ_CP191582.1, from coordinate 1,821,576 downwards.
GTTCGCCGTCTGGCAGTCCGTCGCCGAGGCGCGCGGCCGCGACCCGCTCATCCCGCCGCAGGTCGTCCGCGCCCCCGCGGCGTGGGTGGGGATGCTCATGTCGTTCGTCTTCTTCGGCGGGTTCGGCACGTTCCTCTTCAACTTCGCCCTGACCAGCCAGACCGGGCACGGCGATCCCGCGTTCGTCTCGGGGATGACGCTCGGCCTCTTCGCCGCGGCGTTCCTCGCCGTCTCCCTCCTCGTCCCCCGCATCGTCAGGCGCCTGAGCGGACCGGGCACGATGCTGCTCGGCACCGGCCTGCAGATCCTCGGCCTCCTCGGCGTCGCCGAGGTCGCCGACGCCGCCGGTCGGGAGTTCAACCTGTGGTTCCAGCTGCCGGCGCTCATCCTCGGCGCCGGTCAGGCCCTCCAGTTCGGGCCCCTCGTCGGGACCGTCGTCAGCGCCGTACCCGACCGGGTGGCGGGACTGAGCGGCGGACTCATCGCGACGATGCAGCAGGCGGGCATCGCCGTCGGCGTCGCCCTCCTCGGCGCACTCTTCCACGTCTTCACCGCCTGGTTCGGCTACGACGACGCCTTCGCACTCGCGAGCCTCACCCAGATCGTCCTCAGCCTCGTCTTCGGCGCCGGTGCCCTCGTGCTCCTGCGCGTCCAGCGGGCGGCGACGCCGGCCTGACCCGGGCCGGGCAGGTGCCTGAACTCGCCGAGGCGGCCCTCCCTGGGGAACGCGCCCGATGACCTCGCCGAGGCGGGACCCGGCGGCACCGCGCCCACCCGGGTCCCGCCTCGGCGAGGGTCAGGTGCCTATGCCCTGATCGCGTCGATGATGCGCACCCGCATCGCCACGAGCGCGGGAACGAGTCCGGCGAGCGCGCCGATGCCGATCGAGACGATCATGCCGACGATGACTGCGGTGAACGGGACCTGCGGGGCGGTCATGCCCTGGAACACGGTCTCCCCGACGATCGGGGCCTTGAGGACGAGGACCGCGATGAGCACCCCGATGCCGCCGGCCAGCGTCGTCGCGACGACGCTCTCCATCATCACGGAGAAGAAGATCCGCCTGCTCGTCGCACCGAAGGAGCGGCGGATGCCGATCTCCCTGATCCTCTGCTGGATCGTCACCATGGAGATGTTGACGAGGCCGAGCATGCCCATGAAGAGGATGAGGACGCTGATGAAGAGGAGGACGTTCTTCACCGGTCCCAGGGCATCCCCGATGTCGGAGGCCATATCCGAGCGCATCGTCTCGACGCCGACTCCCGGCAGCTGTCGTTTGAGATCGGTCTCGACCTGCTTGCTCAGCTGCTTCGCGACGTCGGGCGGCAGCCACATCTCGTAGTCGGTGGGGGCGGTGACGTCGGGGCCGAACTTCTGCTCCTGGCCGTTGAGGACGTAGATCTCGCCCGCCTCGGCGTCGGGGTAGCCGCGCACCGAGCCGATGACCGTGGCCGTACCCGTCTGATGACCGGGCAGCTCGACGGTCGCCGGCAGCGCCTCGGGATCGATCCCGTATTGCTCGAGGAACGTCGTGTCGGCGACGATGGGCGGGGAGAGGTTCTCCGCGTCGCCGGCGATGAACCAGCGGCCGGTCTCGACGGTGACGCGGTGCATCACGGCGAAGTCGGGATCGACGATGTTCGCCGAGGCGGTGACCGCACCCGAGGGGCTCTGCACGCGCGTCTCCGCGTACCCCCTCGCCGAGACGTAGTCGATGCCGAAGCGCTTCTGGGTCTCGGCGAGCGCCGTGGCGATCCGCTCGGTCTCCGCCGGCGTGGCCCGACCCGATGAGGTGAGCGTGTACGTGTACGTCGCCTCCCGACCGCTCTGCTTCTCGAAGTCGTCGGCGAGGCCCTTCTGCATCATGTCGCCGAAGCCGACGACGAGGGTGAGGCCGCAGACGGCGACACCGACGCCGATGAGGGACATGAGGACCCGGACCTTGTGGACGCGCAGCTCCTGCCACGCCTCGACGATCGAGGCGGCGAATGCTGAGATCATCGTGAACCTCCCACCAGCGACTCCGCGGTCGCCCCCGCGGTGATCGGATGAAGCGCCCCGCGGTGGAGCGAGTACCGCCTGGTGGCCATGTTCGCGATGCTGAGGTCGTGGGTGATCGTCACGAGAGCGGCTCCCGACTCCCGGGTGATCCCGTCGAGCAGGGCCATGACGTGCTGACCGGTCTCGACGTCGAGAGCGCCGGTGGGTTCGTCGGCGAGGACGATCTTCGGTGAACGCACGAGTGCTCGGGCGATCGCGACCCGCTGCTGTTCGCCGCCGGAGAGGCGGTTGGGCTTCGAGTCGAGGCGGTCGCCGAGGCCGAGGCGATCGAGCATCTCCGAGGCGATCCGCCGCCGGTTCCGGAACTCCCTGCCGGTGCCGTACATGAGCGGTGCTTCGACGTTCTCGACCGCCGATCGGCCGGGCAGGAGGTTGAATTGCTGGAAGACGAAGCCGACGTCGCGTCCGCGGATCTTCGCCGCCCGGTTGCGGGGAATCGAGTGGACGGGCACCCCTTCGAACTCCATCTCCCCGCCGGTCGGGGCATCGAGGAGGCCGAGGATGTTGAGCAGGGTCGACTTTCCGGTGCCGGAGCGGCCGACGATGCCGATGTGCTCTCCGGAGCTCGCGGTGAAGTTGATGTCGGCAAGGATCGTCAGGAGTCTCCCCTCGCCGATGGGCACGGTTCTCGCAACGTGGCGCAGGGCCAGCAGTGGCACCTCAGCCATCAGAAGTCGAACTCCTCGCCGGACATGTCACCCGACATGTCGCCCTCGTCCTGGGGTTCGGTGCCGGGGACGAACTCGGAGATCTCCTCCCCCTCCTCGAGCCCGGACTTCACCTCGACCATCGCCCCGTCGTTGAGGCCGATCTCGATCGCCCGCTCCGTGGGCTGTCCGTCGTCGCCGATGACCCACACGGTGCCTGTGTCGGTGAGTCCGCGCACCGCGGTGACGGGGACGACGATGACGTCGGAGGCCTCCCCCGCCTCGACGGTCATCGTGAGATCGAGACCGTTGAAGACGGTCTGCTTCTCCGGGATCGCGCAGATGAGCTTGGGTCCGTCACCGGCCGTCGCCGAGGTGTCGGTGCCCGGGTCCTCGGCCGCCGGGTCGGACTCGCCGCCGCTGCCGTCGGCCTTCGGCGCCGGCTTGACCGCGGCCCCCTGGTCGAGGCGCAGCGCCGTGCAGTCGAAGGGCTCGGGTCCGTCGGTGATCGTGATCGACGCGGTCTCCGGCAGCTTCGGCACGCGGTAGAGGTCGACTGCAGGAATCGACGCCTGCGCGGTGAAGGAGTCCTTGAGCAGCTGCGTCACCTCGGTCTCGGCGGTGACCGTGTCGCCCTTGTCGACGGCGAAGTCGCCGACCGTGCCGTCGGCGGGAGCGACGACCGTGTGGTACTTCGGCTTCGGCGGGGCCGCGGGCGCCGCAGCTCCGTCGCCGGTTCCACCGTCCCCGGTTCCACCGTCCTCGGACGGTGCTGACGGTTCGCCCTCGCTTCTCACCTGGAAGAGCTCTGCACCTTCGAGCACCTCGGCGCCGGGTTCGACGAAGAAGTGGTTGACGGTGCCCTCCCGTCCCGCCTTGACCGCGGTCGGGCTGTCGACGGCGATCGCACCCTTGAGCTCGAGGGTGTTGGCGATCGACCCGCGTTCGGCGACGACCGAGGAACCGACCGGCTGACCGCTCGCCGAGGCGGCATCGAACCCGTCCTCCGGCGCCGGCTTGAACGCGATCCACGCGAGCATCGCCGCGATGACGACGAGGACGAGAAGAAACGCACTGGGCAGGATGACACGGCGGAAGATCTGCATGATTCCTTGGGGGTTCGGGGAGCGGACACTCCACCCTATGCAGGGGGCCAGCACGATTCGGTCGCGTTCGCGTCACGAGGCCATAACACTGTGGTCTCGATCCGCAGGTGGGCGGCTTTCCCCACCGTCACAGCAGGGAGATCCCCTCGTCGTCGGCGGGGAGAACCCGACCACCTCGGCGGACCCCCGGTCCACACGGACGGAGCAGCCGCCGACCGCCTCGGCGAAAAAGATCCGGGAAGGTGTCGATCCGGCATACGCTTGTTCGACGCAGTGCATGAGAGGGTCCCGCCCGGGATCCTCCGACACCCCTGACACAGGAGTCATCATGAAGTACATGCTCATCATGCGCACCGTCGACCAGGCCGCCGTGGACGCGTTCGAAAAGGCCGACTTCAACGAGATCATCGCCGCCATGGGCGCCTACAACGAGCAGATGGTCAACGCCGGAGTCCTCGCCGATGGGGCCGGACTCACCGACGCCTCCGAGGGCGCGGTCGTCGACTTCGGCGAGGACGATCCCGCCGTCACCGACGGCCCCTACGGCGAGCTGCGGGAGCTGTTCAACGGCTTCTGGATCCTCGAGGTGCCCTCGCAGGAGGAGGCGATCGAATGGGCCAAGCGCGCTCCGCTCGGGGTCGGATCCCAGATCGAGATCCGTCGGGTGACCGGTCCCGAGGACTTCCCGCAGGACAACGAATGGATCCAGAAGGAGCAGGAATGGATCGCCGAGGGGAAGGTCGGCGGGACATCGTGACCTCAGGCGGTCCTGATTCCCCGGACCCCGCCGAGGCGGTGGCCCGGGTGATCGCGGCGACGTGGCGGATCGAGGGGGCGAAGATCGTCGCCTCCCTCACCCGCCACGTCGGCGATTTCGGGTTCGCCGAGGACCTTGCGCAGGAGGCGCTGTCCGAGGCCCTGGCAGCGTGGCCGGAGTCCGGGGTGCCGGCGAATCCCGCCGGATGGCTGATGACCGTGGCGAAGCGACGTGCGATCGACGCGTGGCGGCGGCGTGAGCGCTTCGATGAGCGCATCGCAGCACTCGGGCGCAGCCTCGAGGATGAGCAGGTCTCGGGTTCGGACGCACTGCCCTGGGACCCCGATGCCATCGACGACGACGTCCTCCGGCTCGTCTTCATCTCCTGTCATCCCGTCCTGCGCCGGGAGGCTCAGCTCGCGCTCACTCTCCGCGTCGTCGGGGGCCTGACCAGCGAGGAGATCGCCCGCGCCTTCCTCGTCCCGGTCTCTACGATCCAGCAGCGCATCGTCCGGGCGAAGAAAGCGCTCGCCGCGGCCGATGTCCCCTTCGCACTCCCACCCGCCGACGAGTGGCCGGCCCGACTCTCCGCCGTCCTCTCCGTCCTCTACCTCCTCTTCTCCGAAGGGCATGTCGCGACCGCGAGCCGGGACTGGATGCGACCGGAGCTCTCGATGGACGCGCTGCGGTTGACCCGCATCACCGCGGGCCTCCTCCCCTGCGAACCCGAGGTCCACGGACTCGTCGCCCTCATGGCGTTCACCGCGGCCCGCTTCCCCGCCAGGCTCGGGCCGGCACGCGAGCCGGTGCTCCTGGCCGATCAGGACCGGTCCCGGTGGGACCGGTCGCTCATCCGCCTCGGCGAGGCCTCCCTGACAACGGCGCTGGGACTGCGCGAGCGGCGCGGATCCTACACGGTGCAAGCTCAGATCGCCGGCGTCCACTCCTCGGCCCGCCGCTTCGCCGACACCGACTGGGTGCGCATCGCCGCTCTCTACGCCGACCTCGAGGCGCTCGCGCCCTCGCCGGTGACGAGGCTCAACCGGATCATCGCGATCGCCGAGGCCGACGGTCCGGCCGCGGGCCTGCGCCTCCTTGACGACAGCGGGATCGCCGATGATCTCGCCCGCTTCCACCTCGTCCCCAGCGTCCGCGGCGAGCTTCTCGCGAGGCTCGGCCGGGACGCCGAGGCGGTTGCGGAGTTCACACGGGCCGCGGAGCTGGCGACGAATGAGCGGGAGCGTGAGGTGCTGCGTGGGAAGGCCCGGCGGCTCGGCGGGGCAGATGCCGCAGTCGTCGATGCGCAGGGGTGAGCGCCGGCTCACCGCGCAGGGGTGAGCGCCGGCTCACCGCGCCGCCGTGAGCGACCTCGCACCCGCTCATTTTGTCCCCCGGCGTCGCTCTCGCCTAGACTGGTCGGTGGCTCCCCGTGCGGCGTCATCTTGTGAACTCCCCCAGGGCCGGAAGGCAGCAAGGGTAAGCGAGCTCTGGCGGGTGCACGGGGAGTCCTCTTTGCCCAGATCACGATTCGGCAACTCCCTCTCCGACTGATTCCCCAGGTCAGAGCCGATCCGCCGGCCGCATCCATGAGCGCGAGACAACATCCGTCATAGTTTCGAGATGTGGCTTTCCTAGCATTGTGCGTGCTCCCCGCTCCCGTCCTGCGAACGAGGTCCCCGATTTGTCACGTCTGAAATCCACCGGAGCAGTCGCCGCTGTCTCAGCACTGGCGCTGCTGGCCGCCTGCACTCCGACGAATTCCGATCCCGATGCCACCCGGAAGGACTCCGCCACCACCGAGGCCTCCCCCGCCCCGACCTTCCGCGTCGGTGCCGTCGACGACACCGGGAAGGCTGAGAAGACCGCCGCCGAGGCACCCGGGAGTCCCAGCGCGACCGCAGACCCCAGCCAGGCACCGACCGGTGAGACCGTCGCGTCGGGATCGTCCGTCGACGTCAAGGCGGGCAAGCGGATCAGTCTGAGCGTCGAGGGCGCCACCCTCAAGGACGTGACGATCACCGACGCCGACCACCCGCGCATCAGCGCCGATCCCGGAACGTTCTTCGACGACGCGGGCACCGTCATCGAGGCCGAGGATCCCGCCGACGACGCGAGGGTCCCCGCTCCCGACGGGTCTGCGTCGTGGGTCTCGGAGTTCGACCTCGTTGCCTCGAGCACCTACGAGGTCACGGCCACCGCGACGACCCCGGACGGGAAGGACCACGACTTCACCGCCTCGGCGACAGTCGATGACTCCGTGGGCGATCCGATGGCGGTGCGCACGGTCCTCTCCGACGACCAGACGGTGGGCGTGGCCGCGCCGATCATCCTCAGCTTCGGGTCGACCGTGGCGAAGCAGTACCGGGACGACGTCGAGCACCGCCTCAGCGTCGACGTCACGGACATGGACGGGAAGAAGCGCGAGGTCGAGGGCTCGTGGGCGTGGCTGCCCGACGATCCGCAGTCGCGCCTGCACTTCCGCCCCAAGGAGTACTGGCCGGCGCATTCGAAGGTCTCCGTCGACGCGCCGCTGAAGAACGTGCCCACAGCGAAGGGGCGGGTCGGTGAGAACGACCTCACCCTCGACTTCGAGATCGGGCGGGAGCAGATCACCGAGGCGAGCGCGAAGACCCACCGCATGGTCGTCACCCGCGACGGCAAAGAGGTCATGGACTTCCCGACCTCGCTCGGATCGGCGAAGGCACCGTCGTACAACGGCGTCCACGTCGTCATGTCGAAGCACTCGGACTACACGATGACCTCGGCGCGGTGGGGGTACACGACCCCGGTGAAGTGGGCCGTGCGCATCCACAACAACGGCGAGTTCGTCCATGCGGCACCGTGGTCGGCGGGTGTGCAGGGCTCGCAGAACGTCTCCCACGGCTGCATCAACCTCACGACGAAGCGCGCGAAGGAGTACTACGACTCCGCGATCTACGGCGACCCCGTCATCGTCAAGGACTCCTCAGTCGACCTCTCGACCGAGGACAGCGACATCTCGGACTGGGTCTACGACTGGGAGGACTGGAAGAAGATGAGCGCGCTGAGCTGATGACGACGCGACCGCACGACGACGGGGACTTCCGCGTCGAGTTCGCCGTCCGCTTCGGCACACTGTGGGCGATGTCGGGGGCCTCGGCGCTCGAAGGTCGCATCGCCGGCTACCTGCTCCTCGACTCCTCCGGCGGGGTGAGCGCCGCCGAACTCTCAGACACGCTCGGCATCAGCACGGGCACGGTGTCGACGGCGACGAGGCGCCTCATCGACGCAGGCTTCGTCCGCCGGGTCCGACGGCCGGGTTCGCGGGCGGACGGATTCGTCATGGACGCCGACGTGTGGGCGGGCTTCCTCGAACGCGAGTACGCCTACCTCCGGGCTCAGCGCGAACTCGCCGCGGCAGCGCTCACGCACGTCGACCCGGGCACGGATGCCCATGCCCGGGTGACGAACATGCACGACTACATGTCGTGGCTCATCGACGACGTCGACCTCGCCGCCGCGTGGTCACGCCACAGGGAGCGCCTGCGCCGCGACCGGGAGTGAGCTCAGCCCTACCTGTCGAGCTTCTTCACGGCCTCGTCGATCATCGGGACGTAACGCTCGAGCGCCCAGGGCACAGTGAGCGGATTGATGATCGAGGACCCGGTGACGAACGGCTGGTCCTCGGGTGCGACGACGGCGCCGGCCTTGATCGCCGGAATGTTCGCGTAGACGCCCTGCGACTCGATCTCCTTCCGGTTCTTCTCGTCGGAGTAGAAGGTGAAGATGAGGTCGGAGTCGTTCAGCTTGTCGGCGTTCTCGAGGCCGATGAGCGCGGAGTCAGTGCCCGGGGCGTCGTACTCCTTGCGCAGATCCTCGATGACCGGGTCGGGCGTGAGGCCGAGCGCGGAGACCATCGCGACGCGCTGCTCCTGCGGGTAGAAGACGCCGAGCGTACCGGGTCCGGAGTTGTAGATGAAGGAGAAGGTGAGGTCCTTGTACTCCTCGCGCTTGGCGTCGTCGAGCTGCTTCTTCACGTCATCGACGAGCTTCTTCGACTCGTCCTCCTGACCGAGCGCCTTGCCGATCGTCGTGATCTGCTCGTCCCACTTGATCGTCCACGGCTGCTCAGGGTAGGCGACGGTCGGAGCGATCTGATCGAGCTGTTTGTACTGCTCGGGGGTGATGCCCGACCACGGCGCGAGGATGACGTCGGGAGCGAGTTCGGCGATCTTCTCGACGTCGAGTTCGGTATCGCCCTGGAACTGCTGGGGCAGCTCGTCGCCACGTTCCTGGACCGCCTCGTAGATCCACGGCATGTAGCCCGTGTCGTCGCTGCCCCATGCGTACTCCTCCATCCCGACGGGGGTCTTGCCCAGGGCGATCGCCGTCTCCGTCGACCCCTGTCCAAGGGTGACGACGCGTTCGGGCTCAGACTCGATGACCGCCTTGCCGAGGGCGTGCTCGATCGTCACCGGGGTGAAGTCGCCGGAGCCTGAGGACTCCTCGGTCGGCGTATCCGGGCTGCAGGCGCTCGCGGTGAGTGCGAGCGCGATGATCGTGCCTGCGGCGATGGTGCGACGCACGAAGTTGAGCGACATCCCTGCCCTTTCGTCGGGGTGGCCGGAACTCGGCCGGAACTTTGACAAGGACAGCCTAACTTAACTTTTCAGAAGTTTTGAAATCTCGCCTCTGCTCACAGCGGAAAGGCTCGCTCCCCGTGCCCGCCGGCTCTAGGCTCACAGCATGAGAGCATCCCCGCCCCCGCCGCGGCTGTGGCGTCAGGCCCTGGGCCGCGTCGTCCGTGTGCGTCGGACCGAACTCGGCCTCACCCTCGCCGAGGTGTCCCGCCTCTCCGGAGTCTCGACCCAATACCTCTCGGAGATCGAACGCGGACTCAAGGACCCGTCGTCGGAGGTCATCGAGGCGATCGCCGACGTCCTCGGTCTCGCCCTGCCCCAGGTCCTCGTCCTCGCCGCCGCCGACGCCGAACAGGGATCCCTGCAGCTCGCGAGCCTGGGCGCCCTCGCGTCGGCGCCGGGCCCACACCTCCGCGGCCCCGCGCGGACGGCGGACTTCCGCCCGACCGGCCAGGCGATGCTCGCCCTCGCCGCCTGAGCGTCGCGCACGCCCGTCGTTGAGCGGTCCGGGCGAGCGCCGTCGTCAGACGATCTGATCGACGAGGCCGAACGCCTTCGCCGCCTCGGCGTCGAGGACGAGATCCCGGTCGAGGTCGGCGTGGATCTGCTCAGGGCTGCGCCCGGTGTCGGCGGCGAGCACCGCCTCGACCTCACGGCGCTGCCTGACGATCTCGTCGGCGGCGACGATGAGGTCGGGGATCGTCCCCCGCGCCCCCTCGGCGTGGGGTTGGCGCAGCACGACCCGCGCGTGGGCGAGCATCGATCGCTGTCCGGGCTCTCCCCCGGCAAGCAGCACCGCGGCATCGGCGACGGCCTGCCCCACGCACGTCGTGGCCACGGGCGATCCGACGTGGCGCATCGCATCGTAGACGGCGGTCATTGCGGTGAGCGAGCCGCCCGGGGAGTTGATGTACATATGGATCGGCAGCTCGTGGCTCGAGGAGTCGAGGTGGAGGAGCTGGGCGATGACCGTGTTCGCGACCCCGTCGTCGATCGGGACGCCGAGGTAGATGATCCGATTGCCGAGCAGGTGCGAGTAGACGTCGACGATCCTCTCGCTCCCACCCGAGCGGTCGATGACGTGGGGAATCGTGTACTGGCTCATGACCGGACCCCCACCTTGCTCAGCCCGAACGGTCGGCCGGTCCCCATCGGGGCGAAGAGATCGGACGGGGAGTCGACGATGCGGTCGATGAGACCGTACCTCAGGGCCGCCTCGGCGGAGAACCACCGATCGCGGAGGGAATCGGCGAAGATCCGGTCGTAGTCCTGGCCCGTCGCCTCGGCGATCCGCGTGAGGACGGAGTCGCGGACCGCACGGAGGTCGCTGCCCTGGAGCTCGATGTCGGCGGCCGCACCCCCGATCCCCGAGGATCCCTGGTGGAGGAGGATGCGGGCGTGGGGCAGGGCGAGCCGCTTCCCGGGGGTGCCGAGGGTGAGGACGAACTGCCCCGCCGAGGCGGCCCACCCGAACGCGACCGTGACGACATCGTTGGGCAGGGTCGCGATGACGTCGGTGATCGCGTGCATCATCGGCACCGAACCGCCCGGGGAGTTGATCCAGAGGAAGATGTCGGCGTCGGGGTCCTCGGCGGAGAGCAGGGTGAGGCGGGAGACGATCTCCATGCCGTTGTCGTCGCGGAGTTCGCCGTTGAAGACGACGGAGCGGTACGCGTAGAGCATCCGGTGGGATTCGGGGACGGTGGTCGCGGTGGGGCTCTCGTCATCGGTCCAGGCCGGCGGAGCAGTGTGTGTGGACATGTGCCCACCGTGGCACCGACATGCAACGGGCAGGGCAGGATTCTGCCGTGAGCGGCGGGGAACTGCTGTGAGCAGACGGCGCTGTCGTGAGGGGACGGCGCTGCCGTGAGGCGACGATGACGGAGTCTGAGCTGCGCGGTTCCGTCAGGTCACGGTGATAGCATCGAAGCCCAACGATGAATGAGAGGCGGGTGCGATGCTGAGTCTGTGGATGGCGATCCAGCTCATCGTCGTCGTGCTCAGCGCCGACCTCGACGCGGTCCTTCCGCAGTCCCCGGCGCATCTTCTCGTCCTCGTCCTCCTCGGCGCCGCTCTCCTCTCCCCCGCCGGAGCCTGGGTGAGCAGCGCCCTCGTCCGGGTCCTCTCCCTGGCCCCGCACGGTCCGTGGCGACGCCGCGAACCCGGCCTCGTCCGTGACGTCCTCCTCCCGGAGGCCCCGGGCACTCCCGGCACCGCCCTGGCCAGAGCGCCCTCGTCCGTCCTTCGCGCCCACGCCTGAACGACAACCCCCGACCTCTGCTCACGCACGCACTCTGCCGGCCGCTGATCGCGCCGCCAGTCGCTGACTTCGCATCGGAGCCGCTCGCTCGTGTGCGATCAGCCACGGCGAGACCGGCGAACGGGCTGACTGGCTCTCTCGGCTCGGCCCGTGCGGACATGTCGCTCCGTCGCTGACCGACTGCTGGCCGACCGCGTCTCTGCCTCCGGCAACGCCTCGCTGCCTAGGCCGGCTCCGCGGACGCACAGGTCCCGCCCTGCAGAACTCACTCGAGGATCTCCGGTCCACGACCGCAGCCGGGTCGGGGCTCGCCTCTCTCGAGGTCACTGCCCCGTCGTTCAGGTGAACTCCTCCACCCCACCACCTCGCGAAGGACCTCACCATGAACATCTACGACTTCCTGCCCATCCGCCTCCTCCTCGGCGGTGCCTATTGGCTCGTCACCACCCTGAGCGACCTGCTCGCACCGCTCGCCGGCGCAAACGGTGCCGCACTGGCGATCATCGTGCTCACGATCGCCGTCCGCTGCCTCCTCATCCCCGTCGGGCTCTCCCAGGTCAGGGCCGGCATCACCCGCCGGCGTCTGGCCCCGAAGATCGCCGAGCTCCAGACCAAGCACCGGAACAACCAGCAGGTGCTCCAGGAGAAGCTCATGGCGCTCTACCGGGAGGAGAACGCCTCCCCGTTCGCCGGGTGCCTGCCGGTGCTCGCACAGACGCCCGTCCTCATGGCCGTCTACGGCCTCTTCGTCCAGGCGACGATCGGCGGACAGGCCAACGAGCTGCTCGGCCACACGCTCTTCGGGATCCCGCTGAGCTCGAGCCTCGTCGGGCTCATCGGCTCGGGGTCGCTGACGTGGGTCTCGGGAACGCTGTTCGCGGTCCTCATCATCCTCATCGCCGTCATCGCCGGCCTCTCCCGGCACCTGCTCACCCCACCCATCCCCGAGACGGCGGCGACAGCCTCAGGGAGGGCCGCCTCGGCGGGCTCAGGACCCGGTCAGGGAACGATGCCCGATCTCACGCAGATGACGAGGATGCTCAGCTTCATGCCGTTCATCACCGCGGTCATCGCCGCCTTCGTGCCGCTCGCAGCGACCCTCTACCTCCTGACGACGACGGCGTGGACGCTCGGCGAACGATTGGTCATCAACCGCGCCCTCGGGGTCGATCACACCGGCGCGCCACGTGAACTGTAGTTGGTCCTGAGGTGACGGACATGAACTCGAATTGAACTCCCCGGTTCAGGTCCGGTCAACCGAGCGGACACTTCGCCTCTGTGTGGCGCCCCTATCGTGACGCCATGGTCAACAGACGCACACTCATCACCACCGCCGGCGTCGGCGCCCTCGGCGCATCGCTCGGCTTGGCAGCACCCGCCTCGGCGAAACCGGGAGGCAACGACAAGGGAAGGGGCCGCGGCCGGGGCCGCGACAAGGGCCAGGTGACGACCTTCAACGTCATCTCCGACATCCAGGGCGACCTCGGGGACTTCGGCGTCGCACTCGACGACATGGCCAAGATCAACCCGGGCAGCTCCGGCCTCGCGATCGCCGGCGACATCACCCCTCGCGGATACGACTTCGAGTACGCGAACGTGCGCAAGCGCATGGACAAGCACACGTCCCCCGGCACGGTGGCGTGGGCGATCGGCAACCACGAGTTCTACGTTCCCAAGTACAAGGACCCGAACACGCTGTCCCAGGACACGTGGCCCAACGACGTCGTCGAGGACTCGCTGTTCAAGTCGTTCTACAACTTCGCCGGCCGCAACTCGATCTACGAGGAGTTCAGCTTCGGCGGCATCCCTGTGCTCGCGATCGGCACCGAACGCTACATGCGGTACCACGACGAGAAGCTCTGGGACGAGGTCTGGATGAGCGACAAGCAGTTCTCGTGGCTCGAGGATCGCCTCGACTACTGGAACCGGCGGAACAAGCCGATCATGATCATCACCCACCACCCGCTGCCGAACACGGTCTCCGGGACGAGGAACAAGCTCTACCTCTCGAACTACCTGCAGTCCGATCGCCTCCTCGACCTGCTCGGGCCGTACAAGAACGTCTTCCTCTTCTCCGGACACACGCACTGGGACCTCGAGCTCTCCGACTGGTACACGCGACGCGTCGTCCCCTCCTCGGGCAACCTCTCCGGCTTCAATGTCTTCAACACCGGCGCGATCGAGACCGGCTACACCGACAACGGAACCGGCGGCGAGAAGAGCGTGCCCGGCGGGTTCAACCAAGGACTCCAGGTCGAGGTCTCGGACGACTCCGTGACGGTCCGCGCGCGTGACTTCAAGCGCAAGGCCTGGATGAAGGAGATCACGGTTCCGCTCGCCTGAGTCGGCGGGGTGCGGGCTCGGCGGGGTGCGGGCGCACAACACCGACGCGGTGGTCCGACATATACGCGGTTAGCAGACCGCGTATATGTCGGACCACCGCGTCGGTAATCTGCGTCGTGTCGGTTCACCGCGTTCGTGTCGGTTCACCGCGTCGGTGACGTACTCGCCGCGATCGCTCCCAGAGTGCGCTCCGCCGAGACAGCACTCGGTGCCCAGACAGCTCTCGGCGCCCAGACAGCACAGTGCCCGGGTGGGAATACGCTTCCCACCCGGGCACTGGCCGTGCAGTCACACACGATGCTCGAGGAACGTCGCTGGTCAGGCGCTCGCATGGCCTACCTCACGCGGCCGACCTCACACGCCTGGCCTCGAGCAGCCAATCTCACACGCCTGACCGCACGCGGCCAGCCTCACGCAACCGACCTCACGCAGCGAGCGGCGCGCGCTCCTCACGCAGCGAGCGGCGCGCGCTCCTCTCGCGGGGCGACGACGAGCTCACCGTCGGAGACGGAGACCTCGACGGTGCCGCCCTCGGCGACGGCCTCGGTCACGAGGATGTCGGCGATCCGGTCGTCGAGCTCGCGCTGGATCACCCGGCGCAGCGGACGGGCGCCGAACTCGGGCTCGTAGCCCGCCTCGGCGAGGAAGTCCACGGCCTCCTCGGTGATCTCGAGGGCGATCCCCTGACGGGAGAGCCGCTCGATCGCGAGTTCGAGCTGGAGGCGGACGATCTCCCGCAGCTGCGTGCGGTCGAGCCGGGAGAACATCACGGTCTCGTCGATCCGGTTGAGGAACTCGGGACGCATGACCTCCTTGAGCCGGCCCTTGACCTTCGCCCGCAGGTCCTTGTCCGTGACCGTCGCATCCGCCGAGGTGAAGCCCAGCGGGGTGCTCTGGCCGATGAACTCGGACCCGAGGTTCGAGGTCATGATGATGACGGTGTTGCGGAAGTCGACCGTCCGACCCTGACCGTCGGTGAGCCGACCGTCGTCGAGGACCTGGAGGAGCAGGTTGAACGCATCCGGGTGCGCCTTCTCGACCTCGTCGAGGAGGATGACCGAATACGGGCGCCTGCGCACCTGCTCGGTGAGCTGTCCGGCCTCGTCGTAGCCGACGTAGCCGGGAGGAGCACCGACGAGACGCGACACGGTGTGCCGTTCCCCGAACTCGCTCATGTCGAAGCGGATCATCGCCGCCTCGTCATCGAACAGGGTCGCAGCGAGGGCCTTCGCCAGCTCCGTCTTGCCCACGCCCGTCGGGCCGAGGAAGAGGAAGCTGCCGATCGGCCGCTGCGGGTCGCCCATGCCGGTCTGCGACCGGCGGATGGCCTTCGACACCGCGGTCACGGCGTCGTCCTGACCGACGACGCGCTCGTGGAGCATGTCCTCGAGCCCGGCGAGGCGGATCTTCGTCTCCTGCGTCATGGACGACGCGGGGATCCCGGTCGCCCGGGACACGACGGCAGCGATCTGCTCGGCATCGACGACGCGGTCGCCGCCCTCTTTCGCCGAGGCGGCCGCTGAGCCGAGGACGGCTTCGAGCTGATCCGTCAGGGCGGAGATCTCGTCACGGATCTCCCCGGCCCGCTCGTAGTGCTCGGCGGCTATCGCGGAGTTCTTCTCCGCTTCGAGCTCGCCGAGGCGTGCCCGCAGCGCCGAGGTGTCGACGACGGGTCCGCGCTTGAGCGAGAGCCGCGCTCCGGCCTGATCGATGAGGTCGATCGCCTTGTCCGGCAGGTACCGGTCGGTGATGTAGCGGTGCGAGAGTTCGACCGCTGCCCGGATCGCCTCGGCGTCGTAGGTGACGCCGTGGTGGTCGGCGTAGCGACCGGAGAGGCCGTCGAGGATCGTCACGGCGTCCTCGATGCTCGGCTCCCCGACCATGACCGGCTGGAACCGGCGGGCGAGTGCCGAGTCCTTCTCGATGGTCCGGAACTCCCGCAGCGTCGTCGCGCCGAGGAGGTGGAGATCTCCGCGGGCGAGCCGCGGCTTGAGGATGTTGCCGGCGTCCATCGAGTTCGATTCGCCGTTGCCGCCGGCGCCGACGAGCGTGTGGAGCTCGTCGACGAAGACGATCGTGTCGCCGTCGGCGGCGATCTCGTCGAGCGTGTTGGTCAGTCGTTCCTCGAAGTCACCGCGGTAGCGGGTACCGGCGAGCATGCCGGGCATGTCGAGGGCGATGACGCGCTTGCCCTGCAGCTGCGCGGGAATCTCGCCGGACTCGATCGCCTGGGCGAGGCCTTCGGCGATCGCGGTCTTGCCGACACCGGCTTCGCCGATGAGAACGGGGTTGTTCTTCGTTCGGCGAGCGAGGATCTCGATGGTCTCCTCGATCTCGTCGCCGCGGCCGATGACCGGGTCGAGCCGACCCTCAGCGGCGAGCGCGGTGAGGTCGGTGCCGAACTTCTCGAGCATCGACTCCTCCCCATTGGTCTCACCGGAGGCGTTCGCATTCTGCTTCGCCTCGGCGGCCTGAGCACCGGCCTGCAGCGTGGCCTGGGTGACCCCGGCCTGTGCGAGGATCCGCCCGGCGGGCATCTCCTGATTGAGGACGAAGGCGAAGAACACGTGCTCGGGGTCGATGTAGGTCGATCCGAACGCCCGGGCCACCTGGTAGGCGTCGAGCAGCGCCTTCTGAGCAGCGCCCGTGAGCGTGGGCGCACCGTCGCCGGTGCGTGATTCGGCTGCCTCGGGCAGTCGTTCGTCGATCGCGGTCACGATCGCCTCGGGGTCGGCGCCCATCTGACGCAGCGACGCCGAGCCGTGCTCGGATTCGACCATGACGCGCAGCAGGTGCAGCGCGTCGACCTCTTCCTGGCCGCGACCGCGGGACAGGGCGGCGGCACCGTCGACGACCTCCCGGGTGCGCTTGGACAGCAGCCGGTTGATGTCGACGGAACGGCCCTGACGTGGGGTGTTCTGACCCTGCAGGTAGCGGGCGAGGAACTCGTCGAACGAGCCCTCGCCGCCGCTGGAAGGTCCGAAGAAGTTAGCCAAAGTGACCTCCTCTTGAAAGTTGAGTCAGGGTGACTCAGTTAAGTCCTTTGACCCAATCAACGAGAATCACTTCGGGGTTATTCCCCGCCCGAATCCGAGCGTGAGCGAGGTCTCCGCGGCCGCTGCGGCGCGGGTCCCTCACCGGTCGCGACGCGCCTGCCGGTCACGGGCGCGGACGCTGCGCGGACCGACCGGACGGGTGCCGACGGCCTTCGCGAGTCCCAACGGCGGCGTGCCGACGTACATCGACTCGGCTCCGGCGACGGGGAACGTCTCGTGCCAGACGCCGACGGCGTTCGGCGCCGAGCGGGCCCGCTTGTTGAACGCCGTCCAGGCCGGACGGTGCTCGGATTCGGGGGCGGCGGCGTAGCTGTAGATCTTCTCGAGCGAATCCCAGTACTGGACGAGCCAGGGTCCACGGAGATCGAACACGAGCCGGTAGCCGCGCATTCCCGAGTCCGGGTCCGCGGAGAGCTCGGCGAGCATCCGCGGCATGGCCGCGAAGACCGGTATCCACTGGTCGAAGCGCCACCATCGGCGGATCCGCATGCCGATGATGAAGACGACGAGCTCGCCGTCGTAGTCGTGGGTGAGCTTCTCCGGCCCGGGGACCGCTCGCCGCGAACTCGTCGGCGCGCCTGCGCCGGTCGGTGGATCAGTCGCCTCTGGTGTGTTCGCTGTCGTCGCCATCGCTCGCCCCTGCCATAATGGATATCTGCACTCTCCAATATTGGATACCTTGACTCTCCAATGTCAAGGGTCGGTCGACATTCGTCTCCGATGAACGAAACGAGGTCCGCATGCGCATCTCCGAGCTCTCGCGCCGCAGCGACGTGCCGGTGGCGACGATCAAGTACTACCTGCGTGAAGGTCTGCTGCCCGCCGGCGAGCGGACCTCGGCGACGCAGGCGGTCTACACCGAGGCGCACGTCAACCGCCTCGAGCTCATCCGCGCGCTTCTCGGCCCGGCACGGCTCTCGATCGAGAAGGCGAAGCGCGTGCTCGGAGTCATCGACGATCCGCCGGACACGTTCATCGGCGTCCTCGGCGCCGCACAGGAGGCGACCGCGCAGGAGCCCGCCGATGCCCCCGACGACGGCCCTGCCCTTGCGCTCATCGCCGAACTCGGATGGTCGGTGGATCCGGAGAGCGTCGAGGTCCGCCAGCTTGCGAGCGCGCTGCGCGCCGTCGAGGCCGGCGGCGTCGAGGTCCTCGACGGCGGGCTCGCTCGATACGGTCGTACGATCCATGACCTCGCCGAGGCGGAGGTGGCGACCGTGCCCACCGATGAGATCGACGGGGCCGTCCGTCAGGCCGTGCTCGGCACTCTGCTCCTCGAACCCGTGCTGCTCGCCCTGCGCCGGCTGGCCCAGCAGGATGTCGCGACCCGGAGGTTCAGGGACGCAGATTCGGGCGCTGAGGGCTGAGGGCTGAGGGGAGCCTGTGCCCCTTAACCCTCTGTGCCCCTAACCTTCAGACGGCCAGCCATTGGGCTTGCAGCCTTGGAGTCCCTTCGTCTGCTGCTGCATGAGCGGGGCGGTCTTTCCCGTGCCCGGGCACGATGCGTGTCCGTGGCCGAGGGCGTGGCCGACCTCGTGGTTGATGAGGTACTGCCGGTACTGAGTGAGATCGTCGAACTCCTCGGTCGCACTCACCCAGCGCTTCGCATTGAGGATGACATTGGGCCCGTTGCGGCACGAGAGCTTGCCGAGGGTGCGCAGCGGCAGGCACATCTCGTCGACGGTGTTCGGGCTCGCGATGCTGATCATCGCATCCTGTCCCTTGTCGACGAGCTCGATCGAGACATCGTCGATGTCCTGCCAGCCCCGCTCGTCCTGGAGCGTGTCGATGATGAAGCCGGCCGCCTCGTCGACGTCGATCGGCAGGTTGTCCTCGACCCGCAGCGCGACCTGGAAGGTCCGGCCGCCGTCGCGATTGGGACCGACCTCCTCGGCGGGCCGCTTCCACTCTCCGCTGCCCTCCATCTCGATGTCGTCCTCGCTCACCGCCTCCTGCGTCGACCCGGTGGTCGGACCCGTGGTCGGCTCGGCCGGCTCGGTCACCGAGGGGGCGGCGATCGTCTCGACCACCTGCGGCGTCCGCCGCGTCTCTGTCGGCTCAGCAGCCGGCGCGCACGCGCCGATACCGGCGAGGAGCGTGAGGACGGCGAGCGCCGAGGCGGCGCGGACGGCGCGCGAACGGGGATGGGTCACAGGGCGAGTCTAACGGGGAGTTGCCCTCAGAACTCGAGCCGACCGCCCGGCCCGCGCAGCACCGCCCGCACGCGGTACTCATCACCGGGGATCACCTCGGCGTCACCGGCCCCGAGCACCTCGAGCGCCTGCCGTGTGGCTCCCACATCGGGCGACACGATCTGCAGGGACAGCAGCTCGACGGTCGGCAGTCCCGCCTCGGCGGGGTGCGCCGACTCTCCCCAGTCGATGAGGAACGGCTGCGTCCCCTCCGCCGGCAGGGGCGCCCGGGAGGTCAGTCGCCACTCGAGCAGCTCGCCGTCCGCGGTCTCACGCGACATGTCCCTCACCTCGCCGATGTCGACGCCCGCGGAGTTCGCCGCCGCAACCCTGTCCGGGAACTCCGGCGGGTGGATCGCCCATGTCTGCAGGGTCGGGGCTGTCGCCAGATGCGCATCGAGCGGCAGGGTCCCGTCGGCAGGGCGCTCCTGCCCAGGATCGGGGCCGAGGATCTCGAGGTACGTGCGCGCTCCCGCCTGCAATCCGGCCGGGGCGAGTCCGACGAGGAAATTCGCCGTCCCGAACCCCGGGCACCGGCCTCACTCCGGTCGCCCGCGCGAAGTCGTCGACCCCGGCAGCGAGGTCGGGAACGGTGACGACGAGGTGGTCAAGATGAGCAGGGATCACAGGATCCATTGTCCACCCGGCCCCTCGAGCCGCACATAGAGAGCGTCGACCTCACCCTCCTCGACCTCGATCCTCGCATCGAGGGTCGCGAGGACGGCGCGGACGGCTCCGGGGTCGGGGCTCGTCGCCCAGAACTGGTCGAGCGTGACCCGCGGCAGGTCCTGCTCGGCCGGGTGCGGTGAGCCCTTCCAATCGATAAGGAAGGGCTGGACTCCCCCGAGCGCGAGCGGAGTCCGCCGCGTCAGCCGCCAGTCGAGGACCTCACCTTCTGGGGTCCGCCGGCTCATGTCATAGACCCCGCCGAGGTCGACGGGCGGATCGTTCGAGACCGCAGCAGCCGCGACGAGGCCGTCGAAGTCATCCGGGTGGACCGCCCACCGCTGGACGATGGGTTCGGTGACCCCGGCGAGCCTGGTCTCGGCCAGGGCCGGATCCTGCTCGGGGTCGGGGCCGAGGATCTCGAGATAGCCGCGGATGAGCGGAGATCCCGCCACCTCGAGGCCGAGGAGGGCGTTGGCGGTCCCGGCGCCGGGATGAGACCCACCCTCAACTGGACGAACCCCCAGGACAGACTCACATTGCTCAACAGATCGAGCGAGATCGGGGACAGCGATGACGACGTGATCGAAGGTGCGCGGCAGCAGCATGTCTCAATATTAAGGCACGAATTGACGCCACATATCCCGGTGCGGTTGACTCATTCCATGCAGATGACCCCACAGCGCGCCACATGTCGGACATCGACGTGCGCCACCCCGGAATTGATGCCGCCCATCGATTGTTGAGCTAAACAGCTCCGATCCGAATCGGCTCGACTCTGCACCGTCGCTCCACCGCTGTCGGGATCCTCCGCGTTCCCACCCGCTCTAAGGACTTCACCCCATGACCGTCCCCACCCCGACGGAGACCCGCTCCCCCGCCTCGGCGAGGGCGATGCGGACCCGCCGCAGCATCCTCGGCGTCGGCCTCGGACTCGGCACCTTCATCACGCTGAGCGCGTGCACGCCCACGGACACCGACCCGCTCACCGACGGAGCGCCGGTGACCGGTGGGGTGCTCACGTACTTCGAGCCGCAGACATGGACGCTGCTCTACCCGCCGTCGGTGGGCTTCTACCCCAACGGCGGGATCATGAACAACATCTCCGCCCGCCTGCTCTGGCAGGACCCGACGACCCTCGAGCTCCATCCGTGGCTGGCCACCGAGTTGCCCGAGGTCAATGCCGACGCCACGCAGTACACGTTCACCCTGCGCGACGGCGTCACCTACTCCGACGGGTCGCCGCTGACACCGGCGAACGTCGCGAAGAACTTCGACCTCTTCGGCCGCGGCGACGAAGCCCGGACCCTGCCCGTGTCCGAGCAGATCTCGAACTACGAGCGCAGCGAAGTCCTCGACGACCGCCGCGTCCGCTTCCACTTCAGCGCCCCGTCCCCGGGCTTCGCGCAGGCGACGTCGACGATGAACGCGGGCCTCCTCGCCGATTCCACCCTCGACCTCGACGCCGAGGGCTTCGGACCCGGCGAGGCGACGAAGATCCACACCGCCGGCCCCTTCCGCATCACCGCGGAGACGATCGGCACAAAGCTCTCCGTCCGCGCCCGCGAGGACTACGACTGGGCACCGCCGCACCTCAAGCACCAGGGCAGGCCCTACCTCGACGGCATCGACTACCTGGTCAACAACGAGTACTCGGTGCGCATCGGCGCCGTCCTCTCCGGTCAGGCGGACGGGGTCCGCGACGTCCAGGCCCCGGACGAGACCCGCGTCGAGGAGCAGGGGCTGCGCCTCTATGCGAAGGCGACGAACGGGATCAACAACAGCATCAACTTCCGCTTCCGCACGGACCTGCTCGCCGACATCCGGGTACGCCGGGCGCTCATCGCCGCGATCGACCGGCAGGAGATCGTCGACAAGCTCTTCACCCCGAACTACCCGCTGGCCACCGGTCTCCTCGCGAAGGGGGCGATGGGCTACAAGGACCAGTCGGGGTCGTGGGTCTACGACCCCGGGCAGGCGGCCCGCCTCCTCGACGAGGCCGGCTGGCGCCTCGGCGAGAACGGGTACCGGGTCAAGGACGGGCAGGTGCTCGCCCTGACGGTGAACACGGCGCTGCCCCAGCCGCGGTCGAACGAGGTCCAGACGCTCATCCAGCAGCAGCTGCGCCGCGTCGGCGTGCGCCTGTCGATCAACCCCGGTGACCAGGCGAAGCAGACGCTCGACGCCCTCGAACTCGACCGCATCCAGATCTACCACTCGATGGTCGCGCGCGCCGACTACGACAACCTCCGGTCGAACTACTCCTCGGTCAACCGCGACGTCTTCCTCAACGCGGCCGGCCGTGACGATGCCGCCGACGACACCGTCGACCCCGAGATCGACCGCCTCCTCGAGGAGCTCGCCTCCGAACCGGAGACGACGAAGCGCCAGGCCGCCGCCGAGGCGGTCCAGGACTACCTCGTCGACCAGGCCTATGTCCTCCCGTTCTTCGAGGAGCCCCAGGTCTTCGCGTTCCGTCGCCGCGTCCACGGCTTCACCACCGAACCCGTGGGCCGTCCCGACTTCTACAGCACCTGGATTGCGAGCTGATGATGATCGACCTCCGCTATGTCCTCCTCCGACTCGGCCAAGCCGTGCTCGTCCTCCTCCTCGCCTTCACCGCGGCCTTCATCCTCCTCTCGGTCATCCCCGGCGACGGCGTCACGGCACGCTTCGCCGATCCCGCGCTCGGCCTCTCCGCCGACCAGGTCGCGGCGATCCGTGCCGAGACCGGGGCCGACGAGCCGCTGCTCGCCCGCTATCTCATCACGCTCGGAGGATTCCTCGCCGGCGATTTCGGCTTCTCCGTCCAGACGGGGGCCGCGGTCTCGACGATCGTCGCAGCGGCCCTGCCGTCGACGATCGCCCTGGCCGTCTCCGGCTTCCTCACCGCGGTCGTCCTCGCCGTTCTCATCGCCGTCTTCGCGACCTACGGTCCGGCGACCGGCCCGCAGGCGTGGGTGCGCAGGGTCCTCGACTCCGTGCCGAGCCTCTTCATCTCCATCCCCGTGTTCTGGCTGGGGATCCTCCTCATCCAGGTCTTCTCCTTCCAGCTCGGCATCGTCTCCGTCGTCTCCCCCACCCCCGCCGAGGCGCTCGTCCTCCCCACGCTCACTGTGGCCGTCCCGCTCTCGGCCCCCATCGCGCAGGTCCTCATCCGCTCGATCACCGAGGTCAAAGCCGCGGGCTTCGTCAAGGTCACCGCCGCCAAGGGCGCGTCCGAGCGGTGGATCCTCATCCACACTGTCGCCCGCAACGCCCTGCTGCCGGGCCTGACGATCGTCGGACTCGTCTTCGGCGAGCTCGTCGCTGGGGCCGTCGTCACCGAGACCGTGTTCGGCCGCAACGGCATCGGCCAGATCACCGCGCAGGCCGTGACGAACCGGGACAACCCGATCCTGCTCGCCGTCGTCGTTCTCGCCACGCTCGGCTACGTCGTCATCAACCTCGCCGTCGACCTCCTCTACCCCGTCATCGACGTCCGTCTGCGCGGGAAGCCGGGAACCGCCTCGGCGAGGGCAGGACGCGGAAGTGGTCGAGGCGGCGCTCGTTCGAGCACCGCACACAGCGCAGTCACCGCCACCGATCCCACGACGAAGGAGGCGCTGGCGGCGAGCGCGTCCAGCGTCGGCGTCGCCCTCAACTGGGCAGAGCGCTCTGCCGTCGGCCCCGCAGACAGTTCTGCCGCCGACGGACCCGCCACCTCTGCCCAGGACGCGGCCGAGCCGGGCCGAGCCCTGAACGGAAAGAGGACCCCATGAGCTTCATCTTCAGCCTCACGCGCACAGCGCAGGGCACCGGACGCGTGCGCCCGAACTCCCGACGGACCCGCCCTGGCTCCGGGCGACGGCGCTCAAGTGCCGGTGCGCTCATCGGACCGGCCACCGTCGTCTCCGGCCTCGTCCTCCTCATCGCGGTCCTCTGGGCTCTCCTGCCCGGCCTGTTCACGCAGTACGATCCCAACGACGGCGGAACGACGCCGGCACTGCTCGCCCCGAGCCTCGAGCACTGGTTCGGCACCGACCAGACGGGACGCGACGTCTTCACCCGCGTCGTCTACGGCGCCTCCCAGTCCCTGCTTGCAGCGCTCATCGCGGTCGGAGTCGGCCTCCTCGTCGGCACGACCATCGGACTCATCGCGGGCACCCGCCGCGGCTGGGTCGACGACGTCCTCATGCGCGCCGTCGACGTCCTCCTCTCGATCCCCGCGATCCTGCTCAGCCTCTCGATTGTCATCGTCCTCGGCTTCGGCACGATCAACGCGGCGATCGCGGTCGGCGTCACCGCAATCGCGCAGTTCGCCCGGCTCGCCCGGTCCGAGGCCGTGCGGATCGATACGAGCGACTTCGTCGCCGCCGCGTACGGGTCCGGTGGCACCTACTGGTCCGTGCTCGTCCGGCACATCCTCCCGAACTCGATCTCGCCGGTGCTCACCCTCGCCGTCCTCCAGATCGGCTCGGCGATCCTCCAGATCTCCACGCTCGGATTCCTCGGCTACGGCACGCCGCCGCCGACTCCGGAATGGGGCCTCATCATCGCCGAGGGCCGCAACTTCGTCGCCACCGCGTGGTGGCTGACGGTCCTGCCCGGCCTCGTCGTCATGGCGATCGTGCTCGCCACTCACCAGATCGGCAACACCCTGCGAAAGGCGACATCATGACCGACCTCCTCGCTCCCCCGACCGCGTCTCTGCTGTCCGTGCGCGGACTCACCGTCGACTACTCCCACCGCGGCGGGACCGGTGACCCTGCGGTCGATGGGCTCGACCTTACCGTCCGCCCCGGACACGTGACCGCGGTCGTCGGCGAATCCGGGTCGGGCAAGTCGACGACGGCGAACGCCGTCCTCGGTCTCCTCCCCGAATCCGCGCGGGTCACGGCCGGGAGCATCCACCTCGGCGAGGTAGCACTCGACTCCCTGTCACCCCGTGCCTGGCGCGATGTGCGGGGAGCCCAGATCGGCTACGTCCCCCAGGATCCCGGCAGCTCCCTCAACCCGCTGCAGACCGTGGGCCGGTCCGTCGCCGAGGCGCTGCGCATCCACCGGCGGTCCGATCGCCGCACCGCTCGCGCCGAGGTCCTCGACCTCCTCGAGCGCGTCGGCATCGACCGTCCCGAACTGCGGGCCGATCAGTACCCGCACGAACTCTCCGGCGGGATGCGCCAGCGCGTGCTCATCGCCGCAGGCATCGCGCTGCGGCCGCGGCTGCTCATCGCCGACGAACCGACCTCGGCGCTCGACGTCACCGTGCAGAAGCGCATCCTCGACCTCCTCGACGAACTGCGTGCGGAGACCGGCATGGGTGTCCTCCTCATCACCCACGACCTCGCGGTCGCCGGGGAACGGGCCGACGACGTCGTCGTCATGCAGTCGGGCAGGGTCGTCGAAGCAGGACCGGCCGAGGAGATCTTCTCCCGCCCGGCCACCGACTACACCTCGCGGCTGCTCGCCGACGCCCCAGCCCTGCAGGTCAGAGAGACGAAGGTGCGGACAGATGCGAGCGCCGAGGCGGCAGGTCAGGGCGCCGAGGCGGCTGCCGGGTTCGTCTCGGTCGAGGGCCTCACGCAGGTCTACGCGCGTACCGACGACCCTGCCACCGGAACCTCTGCCGCCGAACCCGCCCCGGTCATCGGCGTCGAGGACGTCTCCCTCACCGTCGCCCGCGGGACGACGCAGGGCATCGTCGGCGAATCCGGGTCGGGGAAGACGACGACGGGCAAGGCACTCGCCGGCTTCCTCACCCCGCAGGCCGGGTCGGTGCGGATCGGCGAGATCGATGCGGCCCGCCTCGGCGAGGGAGGACAGCGGCGCCGGCGGCTGCGCGAACTGCGGCGCACGGTCCAGCTCGTCCACCAGAACCCCTACTCCGCGCTCGATCCGAAGCAGTCGATCGGGGCGATCCTCACCGAGCCGCTGCGGAACTTCCGCATCGGCACCCGCGCCGACCGCGGGCAGCGGGTGGCGTCGATCCTCGAGAAGGTCGCCCTGCCGGGATCGTATGTGCAGCGGCGGCCGCGCGAGCTCTCGGGCGGGCAGCTGCAGCGGGTGGCGATCGCCCGCGCGCTCATCGCCGGACCCGAACTCGTCGTCTTCGACGAAGCGGTCTCCGCGCTCGACGTCACGGTCCAGGCGCAGATCCTTCGCCTCCTCGGCGAGCTCCAGGACGAACTCGGACTCACCTATGTCTTCATCTCCCACGATCTCGCCGTCGTTCGGCAGATCGCGGACACGGTGTCGGTGATGTCCGGGGGCCACCTCGTCGAGTCCGGGCGCACCGAGGACCTCTTCACCCGGCCGCAGACGGCGTACACGCGCACCCTCCTCGACGCGATCCCCCGCCCGCTCGCGCTCCAGGGAAGCCGCACCCCGGGCACCCCGAGTGCCCACGGTGCCTCCGGCCTCCCCGACACCTCCGCCCCTAACTCCGCCACCCCCTCCGACCCCACCGCCGCCGGCACCCTCGCCGCGGCAGAGAGCTGAGATCCACGATGACCGACACGATCACCAACCCCACGCCCACGACCGGCCCCCGGCTCGGGTTCTTCACCCGCCTCCTCGAGGACGCGCCCGCCGAGCAGCGGTACCGGTTCGCGCTCGAGCAGATCGAGACGGCCGAGCGGTTCGGCTTCGCCACGGCCTGGGTCGCCCAGCACCACTTCTCCGCGACCGAGGGAGGACTGCCCTCGCCGCTCGTCTTCCTCTCCCACGCGGCGGCACGGACCTCGCGGATCCGGCTCGGCACCGCGATCATCACCCTGCCGATGGAGAACGGGGTACGCGTGGCCGAGGACGCCGCCGTCGTCGACACGCTCACCGGCGGTCGCCTCGAGATCGGGCTCGGCTCGGGCGGGAACCCCAAGTCGTTCCCCGCCTTCGGGACGACCTTCGACGATCGGCGCACCGTCTTCGCCGACAACCTCGCGGCGCTGAGGACCCTGTTCGCAGGCGACGCGCTCGCCGCGGGGGACGTCCAGCCGGACGGCTACCGTCTCTACCCGCAGGCGCCGGGGCTGGCCGATCGTCTGTGGCAGGCGACGTTCTCCGCGGTCGGGGCAGGTGCCGCGGGAACAGCAGGGGACGGACTCATGCTCTCGCGCACCCAGCCGCGCCCGGCGGAGAACATCTCCGCGACCCTCGACGAGGTGCAGCTGCCCGTCATCGACACCTACCTGTCCGCGCTGCCCGACGGTGTCGAGCCGCGCATCCTCGCCTCGCGCACCGCGGTCGTCGCCGACGCCGAGGATCTCCCCCGGCTGCGCGAACTTACCGAACCCGCCCTGCGCGCCGAGGCGAACCGCCTTGTCGGCTACGACACCTCCGGTCTCAGCCTCGACGAGCTGCTCATCGCGACCGACACCCACCTCGGCACGCCCGAGCAGGTCATCGAGAGCCTCGCCGCCGACCGGGTGCTGCCGCGGGTGAGCGACGTGAGCTTCCAGGTCCACTCGGTGCCGGCGACGAACGAGCACACGCTGCGCTCGATCGAACTGCTCGCCACCGAGGTCGCTCCGGCGCTCGGGCTGAAGGTCGAGGGTGGCTCGGGTGCGCGAGCTGGTGCTGCCGGCGCCGGCGGCGGCTCTGTCGGTCTCGGGGCTGCGGCGGCCGGATCGGCGCGCTGAGATGCCCGACATCATCAACCTCCTCGCCGGCCTCACCGAGGGCGACCCCCTCGACCGCCTCCGCGACCACCGCCCTCAGGCGAAGGAGAACGCGCAGCTGAGCTTCGAGGCACTCCTCGAACCCGAGGAGCCGGGCGACTTCTCCTACCGCGACCGCTACGTCATCGCCGCGTTCACCGCCGGGCTGCTCGGCTCGACCGCCGGCGAGGAGTTCTACCGGGACCTGCTGCGCGACGAGGACGAAGCTGCGGCGTGGGCGATCGCCGAACTCCTCGACGACACTGTCGTCGACCTCGACGCGACGAACCCCGTCCGCGGCCCGTACGGGAACTACGGATCCGCGAGGTTGGTCGCAGAGAACGTCAACGGTCCCTGGCTGAGCGTCGGTGCGAAGGCACGGGACACGCTCGGGCCGGTCACCTCGGCGGGGATCGAATTCGCCCACCTCCTCGTCCTCCATCCCCGCGATGCCGGGCCCGAGGACCTCGCCAGGCTGCTCGCCGCCGGCTGGGACGAGGACGGAATCGTCACTCTCGCCCAGCTGATCTCGTTCCTCAACTTCCAGATCCGGTTGAGCGCCGGGCTCGCCGCCCTCCTCCACGCCCCCGCCGCGGCCGAGGAGCAGATCCCCTCCCGCCCACTCACCTCGGCGGATGCGGCATCCGGTTCCGATACGGGTGCGCCGGGATCGCGGTCCAGGGCCCTCGCCGAGGTGGGGGCCCGGGTGAAGACGTACCCCGACCTCGCGCGGCCGGAGGTCTTCCAGCAGTCCGGGCTCGGCTGGGTGCCGTGGATCGCGCCCGTCGCCGAGGCGGACCTCACCGAGGCGCAGCGCGATGCCCTCATCGAGGCCGGGCGGGCGAAGAACCCGTACTTCCGCCTGCTCGCGCGGGATCCGGCGGCGCTGCGGGCGCGCACCCTGACCGACTTCGACATCTTCTTCAACGTCAGCGACGGCCTCGGCCGGGCGGAGCGCGAGCTCGCGGCAACGGCGGCCTCCCGACTCAACGGGTGCCTGTTCTGCGCGTCGATCCACTCGGACCGGGCGAGCGAGGAGTCCGGCCGACGGGACCTCGTCCAGCAGATGTTGGATACGGGGACGGATGAGCCGTCCCACCTCGGCGATCCGGTGTGGGATGCCGTCGTCGACGCCTCGGTCGCTCTCAGCCTCACCCCGCCGGCCTTCGGACCGGACCGGGTGGCGGCGCTGCGGGATGCGGGACTGACCGATGCGGACATCATCGATGTCCTCGGTGGGGCGGCGTTCTTCAACTGGGCGAACCGGCTCATGCTCTCCCTGGGAGAGCCCGAGCTCATCGCATCGGGGAAGACGAGGTAGGCGCGGCGGGACTGCCGGATGCGGCGGTCCGGCACACTGTCCGACGCCTTCCCGTCCGACGCTTGCCTACCCGATATCGCCCGTTATCCGACGTCCATGAGCGTCGAGCGGATGATGAAGCGGTTTCCCGTCGGGGATTCGACGCTGAAGCCCGCGCCGCGGCCGGGGACGACGTCGACGGTGAGGTGGGTGTGCTTCCAGTACGCGAACTGCTCGGCCGACATCCAGAAGTCGATCCCCGAGGTGGTGGCGCCGTCAGCGTCGGCCTCGGGCAGGGGCAGGTCGAAGTGGCCGAGGAGGACGTCGGCATCGGAGGTGAGGAAGTCGCCTTCGGGGAAGCACATCGGCGAGGAGCCGTCGCAGCAGCCGCCCGACTGATGGAACATCAGCTGACCGTGCTTGGCGACGAGGTCGCCGAGGAGGTCGACCGTGGCCTGCGTCATCGCCACCCGGGACTTCGTCTCCCCCTCGATCGTCGGTGACGATTCGAGTGCGGTCGGAGCGGTCTGGTCGGCTGGCTCGGCGTGCTCATCGGGTGCGCTGCGGCCAGCGGGCGTCGACTCTGCTGGGCTCCGGTCGGCGGGGATCCGGTCGTCACCGACCTTCGCGGTGTCGATCTGTTCGCTCATGACATGACCTCCATCGGTTGTCGCAGGAGCCGGTTCTCGCGGATCGCTGAGGCGGCGCGATCGCGCCGTTGTCCTCCACCTCCGCAATGATGGGGTCGATGTCGAACTTCCTCATCGCCGATCCCAGTCCACCTCCGGCGGACGACCGCCGACTCGTCTGCAGGCGACAAGCCTCCCGTCGACCGACTCCGTCGTTCCAGCCTAGGCCTCGGCAGACCAGAGAACAAGAGTGGTCCACGGCGAGGTCGAAGCGCTTCAAAACTCGCTCACCTGCGTGAATTCAAATGAACCTTAGTTCGAACGAGTTTCGAACTTTCTATTGACAAGATTCCCTCTGAGGTCTAGACTGAGAGCAACGATCCACACCGTTGTGGAGAAGGCAGGTGACCGGCAGTGACAGACCTCGCGAACCCCGCAGGACCCGGCTCGAGTGCTGCCGACGAGGAGCCTCCCGATCAACCGAGCACGCCTCCTCGCCTCGAGGTCGACCCCGATTCCCCTTTCGCCGACGTCCTCGACGTCTACACGAGCAGCGATCGTGCTCAGCTCGCCGCCCTCGAGACCACGGCCTCGCTCTTCCTCGCCGAAGTCATCGACCACCTGGGCCTCCTCAACCCCAATCCGGAATCCCCCTACCGGCACGCAACCCTCACCGAGACCGCGTCCCGTTTCGCAGATGCCGCTAATAGGGAGGGCGAGTCCATCAGCGGCGACGGAGTTGCCACGCCTCCCGCCGAGGCGGATGCGGAAAGCACGTCGGATCCATCCGCTGAGTCGACCGCGGACGGCGATGCCGCGCTCGTGGAAGCCCCCTCAGCCACCCCTGATGCGACGTCCGTACCCGGCTTCCCGAGGTTCCGGGAGACCCAGACCATCGACGGATGGGTCCACATGCACTCCCACACCGAGGAGATCGGCGAGTTCACCGTCATTCTCGGCACCACCACCGCAGGCACCTACGCACACATCAACGACGCGATGACTCTGGTCCACGGCCTGCCGAAGTTCCATGCTCGGTGCCTGGCAGGAGAGTTCACCATCGCCCACGTCCACGCCGCGACTCGGTTGTGCAAGAGCGTCCGGTTCTCCGACCTCCGCCACATCGACGATTACCTCGAGACCCGGCGCGCCGACATCACCATCGAGACGTTCAAGAAGTCGCTCGCGATGAGGGTCAGCGTCCTCGAACCCGCCGACGAGCGCACCCAACAGGCATTCGAGCGTCGCCGCGTCGACATCACCACCTACCCCGACGGCTCATCGTGTCTCACCCTCACCGGGCCATCGGCAGAACTGCAGGCGTGCTTCCTCCGCATCGAAGCATTCGCGAAGGCGATCCGCAACGGCAACACGGCTGCGTTCGGCGACCAGATCCCCGACGGTGCCGTCATCGAGGACGACCGCGCAATCGCGGCACTGATGTTCGACATCTTCACTCGCACCTGCCCACAGGTCCGCATCCAGGTTCGCACCGAGGAGACCGACACCGGGGTGATCGGCACCAGCGAACTGCCGCTCGACCTCGAAGGCGTCCGCAACGTCGCCGATGTCGCCGAGCGGATCACCGCAGCCGCCGAGGCGGTCGGCATCTCCGCGGACCCCTCGGTGACCGACAACCGAGGATCGCTCGCCGGAACCGGGGCATGCATCGCCGGCGACAGCGCCGGCATCACTACCGGAGCCAGCACTGACGCTCTTGCCGGCCCGGGGGCAGACGCGGAGAACGCTTCGGGATCCGAGATTACCGATTCGGCCTTCGGTCCCATTGCCCGCACCGCCCACGGCATCGGCGGTGACAGCACAGACGACCACCTCATCGGCACCGTCCGCGGGAAGGGCCGGATGGTCGACATCCTCCTGACTATGCCCACTGACGCCTACTGGCTGGCCGCGCAGGGCAAGATGATCACCACGGTGCCGTTCCTCACTCTCCTCGGATACTCCGACCTGCCCGGCACCTTTCCCGACGGTTCGCCGATCCCTGCCGACACGGCACGCAGGATCGCCAGGGAATGCTCCACGTGGACGCGGATCCTCACCGATCCCGCAACAGGAACCCCTGTCGACGCCAACGCCACGAGCTACTACATTCCAGCGAGGATCCGGCAGACCCTGACCGCCAAATGGCAGGCATGCACGATGCCCGGCTGTCGAAGACGCGCCGAAGCATCCGAAGTCGACCACATCATCCCCTTCGACCACGACAATCCCGCTCTGGGAGGTCTGACCGTGTTCGGCAACCTCCATCCCCTGTGCAAGAAGGACCATCAGAGCAAGACCGACGGCAACTACTCCGTGGCCATGAACGACAAAGGGATCATCGAGTACCGATTCCCCCACGGAATCCGGGCCTCGGTGGCGGCAGGGGACAACCCTGTCAATGTCGAGCACGCCAGACTCATGGAGAAGGGCGAGTTCATGAAGAGCGGCTCATCGGACGAATACTTCGATCCGCGCTTCCCACCACCGCCACCGGAACCCGACCCCCAGCCCGGCGACGTCCGCACCGGTGAGGAGTGCCCAGGACCCGAAGGCAGCATCGGGACACCGGGGTGGGTGAAACGGACCGACTTCTTTCGCAGCTACAACGGAAAGAAGCGGACCGAAACCGAATGGGTCTGGGACAACGGCGATCCTCCGCCCTTCTGAGCCACAGCTCTGATCAGCCCCTTCTGATCTGCCCTACTGCCGGAACTCCGCGCCAATTCACTGACGCTGTCAGTTTCGGCGTCCCCCGACCAACGACTTCGCGCCGAACTTCTGCCGGTACCCGGTCGGGGTGAGACCAGTCTCGCGGAGGATGAGCCTGCGCAGCGTCGTGGGATCGTCGTACCCCACCGAGCGCGCGATCGACTCGAAGGTGTCGTCCGTCGTCGCCAGCGCATGATTCGCTCGCTCGACCCGCAGCTGTTGGACGTACTGCGTCACCGTCTTCCCCGTTGCGGCTTTGAACCGGCGCTGCAGAGTCCTCGGGTGCGTGGCCGTCACA
Source organism: Brevibacterium sp. K72 (assembly GCF_050562175.1). Classification (NCBI taxonomy): domain Bacteria; kingdom Bacillati; phylum Actinomycetota; class Actinomycetes; order Micrococcales; family Brevibacteriaceae; genus Brevibacterium; species Brevibacterium sp. K72. The sequence continues at coordinate 1,789,293 of NZ_CP191582.1, read as the reverse complement.
GCGGCCAACCGGCCGAGCGTCATCGCCGACCCCAGCTCCCGATCGATCGTCTCCTCGGCGAGCAGGACGACCTCGTCCTGATGAGTCGTCGACGGAAGCGTCCCCATGTACGGCAGCTGATCCGTCCGCGGCGCATCGGCGAGCATGAACCGCGACGTCCGGATCATCATGCTCGGACCGAACATCGACTCGACGAGCGACAGCCCGAAGTCGAGCCACGCCATGATGCCGGCGGCCGTGATGACTTCTCCCTCGTCGACGACCATCCTCCGGGCATCGAGGCGCACCGCAGGAAACCTCTCGGTGAACTCCTCGGCGAACGCCCAGTGCGTCGTCGCCGACCGATGATCGAGCAGACCCGTCTCAGCCAGCACGAACACGCCCGCGCACAGTCCGCAGAGCACTGCCCCGTCACCTCGGCGCGCAAGAGCCCAATCGCGGAGGGCATGGGCCGAATCCATCCCCTGCGGTGGCACGAGGCTCGGCGGGAACACGACGTGAGTCGGCGCATTCGGCCTCCCCGGGTGCGAGTCGAACACGCACTGCACCCCGTCCTCCGACCACTCCCAGTGGCTCACTCGCACAGTCTCGTCTCGGCCGAGCAGCGCCAACTGTTCGTTCGCGACGCGGAAGACATCGGTGAGTCCGTAGACCGCGGCGAGCTGGCACTCGCGGTACCGCACGATGGCGATCTCCGAACGAGGCTCCTCGGTGTTTCCCGCACCGTCCCCCGGACCGTCTCTCGGACCGTCCCCGAGGTCGCTCGCCTGCCGCCGATTGTCATCATCGCCCGGGTGCATGTCGTTTGTGACCATGGCGTCAGCTTAGGCGCACTCATAGCCTGGGGGAACAGGTCGGTTGTCAGAATCCTCCGACCTCGGCCCAGCCGCACTCGTTGAGGCGAGACCTCATCCGATGAAAAGGAGCACGTTCCCATGTCCGAGATCCCAGCCCCCATCACCCCGTTCCTCGAGCCCGAAGCCAAAGAGCTCGCCGAGGCGACCGCCCCGCATCCGCGCATCTACGAAGTCCCGCCGGAGGAAGGTCGCAAGATCCTCCTCGACCTCCAGAGCGGCGAGGGCGTCGAGCGTCCTGACGTCGACGAGGAATGGGTCGAGGTCGACGCCGGCGAATGGGGAACCGTGCGCACGCGCATCATCCGACCCAAGGGTGCCACCGGCGACCTGCCCGTCCTCTTCTACATCCACGGTGCCGGCTGGGTCTTCGGCGACGACAAGACCCATGACCGGCTCTTCCGCGAGCTCACGGTCGGGGCGAACGCCGTCGGCGTCTTCCCCGTCTACGACCGTGCTCCTGAGAAGAAGTACCCGACCCAGGTCGAGCAGAACTACGCCGTCGGCCAATGGGTGGCAGCGAACGGCGCCGATCACGGCATGGATACCTCACGCATCGCCGTCACCGGCGAATCCGTCGGCGGGGACATGTCGGCAGTGTTCGCGCTGATGAACAAGGACCGCGGCGGGCTCGACCTCAAGGCGCAGGCCCTGCTCTACCCGGTGACCAACGCCGACTTCGACACCCCCTCGTACATCCAGTTCGAGGACGGCTACTACCTCACCCGCGACGGCATGAAGTGGTTCTGGGACGCCTACACCACCGACGAGGCACAGCGGAAGGAGAAGTACGCCTCACCGCTGCAGGCCAGCCTCGAGGATCTCAAGGGACTGCCCGAAGCCCTCGTCATCACGGACGAGGCCGACGTCCTCCGCGACGAGGGCGAGCAGTACGCCAACAGGCTCCGCGAAGCCGGTGTCCCTGTGACGTCGCTGCGCGTGGCGGGCATGGTCCACGACTTCCTCCTCCTCGACAGTCTCCGCGACACGAAGGCGGCGAACCTCGCCCGCACAGTGGCCATCGACTTCCTCCACAACGCCCTCCACGAGGACAGCGCACCGTTCACGGAGTGAGGCGCGCCGTTCGCTGATTGAAGCGCACCCTTCGCAGAGGGAAGCGCACCGCTGGCTGAGCGGGAAGTCCCCTCGTCGGCCGACCCGCGCGGATCGTGACCAACTCACGGTCCGCGCGGGTCTCCGTGCATCACCTGCCGCGAACTGCCGCTCGACTGTCCTGTATGGGACCGTGTTCATCCCTGTATGGGCCCCGTGTTCATCCGACTCGGATGCTCAAGCACGCGCGCTAGGCTTGAGCGCATGAGCAGCGAGCTGAGCCCCACCCTCCGGGTCCTCCCCTATCTGCTGGGGATCGCGGCCATGGTCTTCGTCGGGTTCCCCCTCGGTCGCGATGTCGACGTCATGATGAGAATCGTCATCGGCGCCCTCACCTGCGCTGCGACGTTCTTCCTCAGCCGCTTCGTCATCGGCCGCCTCGCCGACCGCAGCTCCGCGCGCGACAGCAACTCCGCGCGCAGACACGGCACGGACCACGGCGGTTCCGCCCGCGACAGCGGCACGGACGGCGACGACAAGGCCTGAGCACCACCTCGACGAGGCCTGAACCACCTCGACGAGGCCTGAGACCCACCTCGGCGCAGCCAATTCCGCAGGAGTCCGGCCGCTACTTCTTGTCCTGCGCGGGGATGATGACCTTGCGGATGATGATGAGGAACGAGGCGGCGACCGGCACGGCGACGACGGCGCCGAGGACCCCACCGAGCGTGCCGCCGGCGATCGCGGCGATGATGACGAGCGCACCGGGCACGGCGACGGCCGCGTTCATGATCCGCGGGCTGAGCAGGTACGCCTCGATCTGCATGTAGACGAGGTAGTAGATGCCCGCCGCGATGCCGAGGCCCGGGGAGACCATGAGGCACGATGCGGTGATGACGATCGCGCCGGAGATCGGACCGATGAGCGGGATGAGCGAGGCGAGGAAGGCGACGAACGCGAGCAGTGCCGGCAGCGGCGCCCCGATGATCGTGAGGAAGATCGCCGAGCACACGCCGTTGATGATGCCGAGCGACACCTGCCCGAGCACATAGCGCCCCACCGACCGCGTGATCTCCTCGGACACCGAGTCGACGGTGTCCCGTGAGCTCGCCGCGACGAGCGAGAGGATCGCCGACTTGATCGTCGGCAGCGTGACGGCGAAGTAGATCGTGAGGATGACGACGATGATCACCCCGGTGATGAAGCTGAGGATCCCCGCCCCGATCGACACGACGCCGCCGCCGAGGGAGAGGACGTTCTTCGGATCGGAGACCCACGAGCTCACGCTCGCGAAGATCGAGTCGAGGTCGACGGCTCCGGTGAAGCGCCGCTCGAGATCGGCGACCCACTCGGTCGTCTGCAGACGGGAGACGATCTGCGGCAGATCGGCGATGAACTGCTGGATCTGCGAGATGACGGCGGGTGCGATGAGCAGCACCACGCCGACGACGACGCCGATGAACGCGACGACGACGAGGATGACCGCGAGGGTCCGCGAGACCTTGCGCGCGACGAGCCACTGAATGATGGGATCGAGGCCGAGCGCGAGGAACAGCGCCAGGCCGATGTAGATGAGCACCGTCCCCACCGACTGCAGCGCCGTGATGAGCGCGATCGCGAGCCCTACCCCGAGGGTTCCGACGAACCCGACGCGGAAGGCATTGGTGACAGGGAAGGATGCGCTGCTCATGCGCCCCAGTCTAGCCAGCAACCATGCACCGGGCGGCCGCCACACGTTAGGATCGGAGGCGTCATGAGAGAAGATCGTGAGGAAAGTGGTACGTCGACGATGAGTTCCGAACCAACAGCCATCGATGTCTGGGAGGCACTCCTCGACCCACAAGGCGACTTCTCCCTCCCGGACTTCTCCGCGGTCACCCCTGACACCCTCAGCACCGCGGCCCGGGCCGCCACCGACTTCGCCCTCGCCGAGGTCGAGCACATCGTCACCGACGACGCCGACCCGACCTTCGTCACCACGACCGTCCGCTTCGAATCCGCGACCGTGCCGATGGCCCGGCTCGCCGCCCTCGTCCGCACCCTCGAATCGAACCACCTCACCCCTGAGCTCACCGATGCCGTCGCCGAGGTGTGGGTCCGGCTGTCCGCGACCCGCACCGAGATGCTGCTGGGCGTCGATCTCTTCCACCGCATCGAACAGGTCCCGGTCACCGACCTCAACCCCGAGGACAAGCGCCACCAGGAGCTCACGGTCGAGAACTTCGTCCGGGCCGGCGCCCGCCTCGGCGAGGAGGACCGTGCGCACATGGCGACGATCGAAGCCGAACTCACCGCGCTCTCGACCTCCTTCTCCCGGGCACTGGGAACGGACACAAGGGAACTCGCGGTCCACCTCGGCGAGGCGGACGAGCTCAAGGGGCTGAGTGAGGACCAGATCGCGGCCGCAGCCACCCGCGCGGGCGAACGCGACGAATCCGGCTACCTGCTGGGACTGAACAACTTCACTCAGCAGCTCGTCCTCGGACCGCTCGAGAGCGCCGCGACGAGGGAGCACGTGCTGCGGAACTCGATGGCGCGCGGTGCACGCGGCGGGGACGGCGACACCCGGGCGCAGGTCTCGGACATCACTGCCCTGCGGGCCCTGCAGGCGAAGCTGCTCGGCTACCCGTCGTACTCCTCCTACGCGATCGACAACCAGACGGCGGGCGGCCCCGACGCGGCAGCCGACATCGTCTCCTCCCTCATCGCGCCCGCCAATGCGCAGCTGGCGGCCGAGCTCGACACCGTCCGCGACCGCTACGGCCTCGACGAGATCGCCCCGTCCGACGTCATGCACTACCTCGCGAAGTACCGGCAGGACGAGTTCGGCATCGACCCCGACGAGGTCGCGCAGTACTTCGAGTTCGACACTGTGCTCACGGACGGCGTCTTCTTCGCCGCCACGGGGCTCTATGGGATCACCTTCGCTCCCGCGGAGGGCGTCGTCGGCTGGCACGACGACGTCAGCGCCTACGAGGTCACCGACGTCGGCGGTCGCACCCTCGGCCTCATCCTCATCGACCCCTATGCGCGGGACACGAAGCGGGGAGGCGCGTGGATGGACCAGCTCGTGCCCGCCTCCCGGCTGACCGGCGACCTCCCGGTCGTCACCCTCTCCCTCAACCTTGCCAAGCCCGGTCCCGGCCGGCCCACCCTGCTCTCCCCGACCGAGCTGACGACGCTCTTCCACGAGTTCGGCCACGTCCTCCACGGCCTCTTCGCGAACTCGACCTACCCCTCGACGGCGGGCACCTCGGTGCCCCGCGACTACGTCGAGTTCCCCTCCCAGTTCAACGAGATGTGGCGCTTCCACCCGCAGGTCCTCCCCCACTATGCGAAGCACGTCGAGACCGGTGAGCCGATGCCCGAGGCCATGGTCGCCTCCCTCATCGCCGGGGAGGACTTCGGGCAGGGCTTCTCGACGATCGAGTACCTCGCCGCCGCCATGCTCGACCTCTCGTGGCACTCGCTCGAGGCCGGAGAGCACATCACCGACGTCCTCTCCTTCGAATCCGAGGTGCTCGACGCCGCCGGCTTCTCCCCGCTCGTGCCCCCGCGCTACCGCACGACGTACTTCGGCCACATCTTCGCCTCCGGCTATGCGGCCGGCTACTACTCGTACCTCTACTCCGAGGTCATCGCCGCGTGGGTGAGCGAATGGTTCGAATCCCAGGGCGGGCTCAACCGTGAGGCCGGCGAGGCGTTCCGCGAGGCGATCCTCGCCCCCGGCTACTCCGTCGACCCGATGACGGCGATCGAGAAGTTCTTCGGCGTCCGTCCCGACGTCGCACCGCTGCTGCGCCGTCGCGGGCTCGCGGAGCCGGTGCCTGAGGACAGTGACCCGTCCCCCGCCGGTGACCCTGCCCCCGCCCCGAAGCACCACGCGAACAACACCCGCATCGCCGAGATCCTCACCGACAACGGGATCGACCCGCAGATCACGGTGTTCTCCGAGGCCACCCCGACGGCCGCCTCGGCGGCGGAGAAGGTCGGGGTCGAGGTCGGAGCGATCGCGAACAGCCTCGTCTTCTCCGCAGGCGGGGACCCGGTGCTCATCATGACCTCGGGCGCCCACCGCGTCGACACCGACCACGTCGCAGGCCTCATCGGCGTCGACTCGCTCGACCGCGCGGACAAGGACCTCGTCCGGGCGGCGACCGGCCAGGTCATCGGCGGCGTCGCCCCGATCGGCCACCCCGCGCCGATCCCCACGTTCATCGACACGGCCCTCCGGGACTTCCCCGTCCTCTGGGCGGCGGCGGGCACCCCGCAGTCGATGATGCCGCTCACCTACGACCAGCTCGTCACGCTCACCGGGGGGAAGGAGATCGCCGTTGTCGCCGACGAGTCCTGAGACGCCCGACTCGGCAGACGCTCCCCCCTCTCACCGCTTGGCGGCCTTCGCGTCCTCGCGCGGTCGGTACTACGCGATCTTCCTCGCGGTCTTCTGCGCGGTGCTCATCATCTCGAACATCTCGGCGACGAAGGTCATCGGCTTCGGCCCCATCGTCACCGACGGCGGGGCGTTCCTCTTTCCCATCGCCTACATCCTCGGCGACGTCATCAGCGAGGTCTACGGCTTCAAGGCCGCACGCAAGGCCGTCATCACCGGCTTCGCCCTGCAGGTGCTCGCGACCCTCGTCTTCTGGCTCGTCCTCATCTCACCACCGGGCCCCGGATACGAGAACCAGGAGGCCTTCGCCGCCGTCCTCGGCTTCTACCCACGCATCGTCCTGGCCTCACTGGCCGGCTACTTTGTCGGACAGCTCCTCAACTCGTACGTCCTCGTCGCAGTGAAGAAGCGGATGGGCGAGTCGAAGCTGTGGGTGCGACTGCTCACCTCGACGGGGGTCGGCGAATTCGTCGACACGCTCCTCTTCTGCACGATCGCTTTCGCCGGCGTCATCCCCGGCTGGGACTTCGTCAACTACGTCGTCGTCGGCTTCGTCTACAAGGTCGGCGTCGAGGTCATCCTCCTGCCCGTCACGTACCGAGTGATCACGCTCGTCAAACGCCACGAACCGAGCTACGCGCAGGTCTGAGCCGCACGGCTGGGCCTGACTCACGCGTAGTAGCGTCCGAGCACCTCGGCCTCGAGTTCGGAGAACCGACCGTCCTCCATCGCCTGCCGGATCTCGGCGACGAGGCTGACGACGAAGTGCTCGTTGTGGATCGTGCACAGCGTCGAGAAGAGCATCTCCTTGGCCTTGTAGAGGTGGCGCAGGTAGGCGCGCGAGTAGTTCTCACACGTGTAGCAGTCGCACTCGGGGTCGAGGGGTCCGAAGTCGCGGCGGTACTTCGCCCCCGTGAGGTTGTACCGGCCGTCGCGGGTGTAGACCGCTGCATTGCGGGCGACCCGGGACGGGGAGACGCAGTCGAAGGTGTCCGCGCCGGTCTTGATCGCCTCGAAGAGATCATCGGGTTCGGAGATTCCGAGCAGGTGCCGCGGCTTGTCCTCGGGCAGCTCCTCGCACACCCAGCGGATGATCGTCCCGAGGTTCTCCTTCTCCAGGGCCCCACCGATGCCGTATCCGTCGAAGTCCATCGCGCCGAGGTCGCGGGCCGCCTTGCGTCGCAGATCCTCGTACTGCGCACCCTGGAGGACCCCGAAGAGCGCCTGGTAGGGCCGGCGCGAGCGCTCCTGAGTCAGCCGCTGGTGCTCCTCGATGCAGCGGATCGCCCACAGGCGGGTTCGCTCGAGCGAGGTCTCCTGGTAGCCGCGGGTGTTGACGAGCGTCGTCAGCTCGTCGAAGGCGAACATGATGTCGGCCCCGAGCTCATGCTGGACCCGCATCGAGACCTCGGGCGTGAACCGGTGCATCGTGCCGTCGAGGTGCGATTTGAACGTCACCCCGTCGTCGTCGACGTTCGACAGCCGCTCCTTGCCCGCGGCGATGGCGTCGTCGTTCTGCTCGCCCGTGACCTCCATCGAGATGACCTTCTTGAACCCGGCGCCGAGGCTCATCACCTGGAATCCGCCCGAGTCCGTGAACGTCGGGCCGGGCCAGTTCATGAACCGTCCCAGTCCCCCGGCCTCGTCGACGATGTCCGAGCCCGGCTGGAGGTAGAGGTGGTAGGCGTTGGCGAGGACAGCCTGCCCGCCGAGGGCGGCGACGTCCTCGGGCTTGACGGCCTTGACCGTGGCCTTCGTGCCGACCGGAATGAACGCAGGCGTGCGGATCTGCCCGTGCGGGGTGGAGATCACCCCGGTGCGCCCGCCCGTCTCGAGCCTGGTGCCGACCTCGAAGCCGAACTGCGAACGGTCGTTGATGGGCGGTGTCGCTGTCTCAGATGCTGCACGCGTGTCGATGTCGGTCACCCGCCAAGTTTAACTGGGTGGATGCGACCGAGACTCACCGCCGTGCTCGAGACCGCCGTGCGCTCCCGCCGTCCCCTCGTCACCGACGGAGGGCTGGGCACCGCGCTCGAGTCCCGCGGGATCGTCCTCGACCACGACCTGTGGTCGGCCGGTCTCCTCCGTGACGATCCCGACACCCTCGCCGAGGTGCACGCCGCCTTCGCGAGAGCCGGTGCCGACATCGTCACGACCGCGAGCTATCAGATAGGCCCGCGCGCTGGGCTCACGGACACTGGGCTCACGGACACTGCGGTGCGTCGACTGTGCGCCGACAGCGTCACCCTCGCCCGCGAGGCTGCCTCACGCGGCACCGCCGCTCCCGTCCTCATCGCCGGGTCGGTAGGCCCGTTCGGGGCCGTCCTCGGCGACGGGTCCGAGTACACCGGCGACTATGCGCTCACCGATGCCGAGTTCGCCGCCTTCCACCGTCCCCGCATCGAAGCCCTCGCCGAGGCGGGCGCCGACGTCATCGCGCTCGAGACCCAACCGAACCTGCCCGAGATCCGGGTCCTCGCCGACCTCGTCGAGGAGACCCGCGTCCCTGCGTGGCTGTCGGTGACCCTCGCCGACGGAGGACCCACTGGCGTCCCGCGACTTCCCGACGGCACCCCGCTCACGGCCCTCGCCGAGGTGGCAGCCGCCCATCCGACGGTCCGCGCGGTCGGCGTCAACTGCGTGCGGCCCGACCAGGTGTCTCCCGCGCTCGAGGCGCTGGCCGCGGTCACCGAGCTGCCCCTCATCGCCTATCCGAACTCGGGCGAGACCTACGATGCGGAGTCGATGACGTGGCAGGACCCGACCGCGGAGGCGGGCGAGCGCCTCGGCGCGTGGCCGGTCGCGGACTGGATCGCCCGCGGGGCCCGGATCGTCGGCGGCTGCTGCCGGACGACGCCCGCGGACATCGCAGAGCTCGTGCTCAGAGCATCTTCCCGGGGTTGAGGATCCCCAGCGGGTCGAGGGAGTCCTTGATCGCGGCCTGCATGCGCTGGGCACCGGCGTCGAGCTCGCGGCCAAGCCACTCTCGCTTGAGGTAGCCGACCCCGTGCTCGCCGGTGATCGTCCCGCCGAGGTCGAGGCCGAGCTGCATGATCTCCGCGAACGCCTCCTGGGCTTGGGCGACCATCGCCTCGTCGCGGGCGTCGAAGACGACGGAGGGATGCATGTTCCCGTCCCCCGCATGTCCCGCGGTGGCGACGACGACGTCGTGGCGATCGTCGATCTCCCGCAGCCGGGCGAAGAACTCGCCGAGGCGCGAGCGGGGCACGCAGACATCGTCGACGAGCTCTCCCCCACCGATGGTGTTCGCGTACCTCTCCATCGCCGGTGCCACGGCCCGCCGGGCGGCGACGAGCATGTCGCTGTCGTCGGGGTCGTCGGAGACGACGGTCTCGGTCGCCCCGTTGGCCTCAGCGATCGCCTCGAACCCGGCGAGGTCACGGGCCGCCTCGGCGGCGGGCTTGTCGGACTGGACGAGGAGGAGGGCACCGGCGTCGGCGGGCAGGCCGAAGTCGCCGTAGTCATTGATCATCGCCATCGTCGCAGCGTCGATGAATTCGAGCATCGACGGCTGGGCACCGGAGGCCATGAACTCCGCGACCGTGCGGCCCGCCGATTCGGTGTCCGGGAAGATCCCCACCCCGGTCAGCGGCGGCGGCAGGAGCGGGGTGAGTCCCAAGGTGATCGCGACGATGACCCCGAGCGTGCCCTCCGACCCGACGAGGAGAGCGGCGAGGTCGAGGCCGGCCACGCCCTTCGCCGTCGCGCGGCCGAGCTTCGTCACCGTGCCGTCGGCGAGGACGACGGTGAGTCCACGGACGTAGTCCTTCGTCACCCCGTACTTGACGCAGCACATGCCGCCGGCGTTCGTCGCGACGTTCCCGCCGATCGTCGAGATCGCCACCGACCCCGGATCGGGCGGGTAGGCGAGTCCTTCGGCGGCGAGGGCGGCCTTGAGGTCGGCATTGATGACGCCGGGCTCGACCCGGCAGATCTGGTCGACGGGATCGATCTCGACGATCGCGTCCATTCCGGCGAGGTTGAGCAGCAGGGCGCCGTCGACGGCGTTCGCCCCGCCCGAGAGCCCCGTCCGCGCCCCCTGTGTGACGACGGGGATGCGGTGGTCGGTGGCGAAGCGCATGACGGCGACGACATCATCGACGCTCCTGGCCCGGACGAGACCGAGCGCCCGCCCGGCCGGGCAGAAGAGCGCCCGGTCGGAGGCGAAGCCGTCGACGACGTCGCGGTCGGTCACGAGCGCACCGGGGCTGAGCTGCTCGGCGAGCACGCCGAGGCCGGCCGCCGCCTCCTCGACGCTCATCAGCGGGCGGCGAACTCTCTGGCCACCGCGCGCACGCGGTCAAGGGCCTCATCGGCGCCGATGCTCACCCGCACGCCGCCGGAGAGTCGGCGGATCGCCACGGCCTGGGCTGCGCACGCGTCTTCGAACGCGGCTGCGGCCTCGTCGTCGAGGGCGATCCACACATAGTTGCCCTGCGCATCAGGGACGTCGAAGCCGAGGTCGCGCAGGTCAGCGGCGAAGCGGTCACGGGTCGCTGCGACCTCCTTCGCCCGGACGAGCACCTCGCCGACCCGCGCGAGCGACTCCGAGGCGGCGGCCTGAGCGCCGGTCGTCACACTGAACGGGGCGACGACCTGACGCAGAGCGGTGGCGATCTCGGCATCGGCGACGCCGTAGCCGACGCGCAGTCCCGCGAGTCCGTGCGCCTTCGAGAACGTGCGGGCAAGGACGAGGTTGTCGTACTTCCGGAACGCGGCGAGACCGTCGACCGCCTCGGCGTCGGTGGCGAACTCCCAGTACGCCTCGTCGAGGGCGACGATGACCCCGGCGGGCACTTCGGCCATGAATCCGTCGAGCTCGGACGTGCGCACGGACGGACCCGTAGGGTTGTTCGGTGAGCAGAGGAGGACGAGGCGGGTCGTGTCGTCGATCTCGGCGAGCATCCCCGCGAAGTCGTGCCGGCCGTCGGGCAGCAGGGGCACCGCGCGCTTCTCCGCACCGCGGGCCGACGCGAGGATCGGGTACATCTCGAACGACGGCCACGGGTAGACGACGGAGGTCCCAGCCTCGAGGGTGATGTTCGTCAGGGCCGAGAGGATCTCCGAGGCGCCCGCCCCGGGCACGACCTCGCTCGGGTCGACGTCGAGGTAGGCGGCGATCTCGGCGACGAGCTTCGCCGACTTCGGATCAGGATAGGCGGCGGGCACCTGCGTCGCGGCGGCCACGGCTTCGGTGATGCCCGGCAGCGGGGCGAAGTGGTTCTCGTTCGACGACAGTTTGTACGGGGCCAGCCCCGGGGCATCCGACGGCGGTTTGCCGGGCTTATAGGGCGGGAACTGGGTCAGGGCATCGCGAAGGAGGAATCGTTTCGACATGCACATATCGTGACACAGGCAACGAATGCTCGGCACAGCGGCCGGCATTCGAGAGGGGTGCCCGTGCCCGCACATGGGAGGTGGCCCTGAGATCGCGGGATCGATCAGGGCCACCGGGGATGATGAGTCCGGGACTCGAGGGGACGCGTGTCGTGCCGAACGCGGAAGGGGACGTGGGTGGCGACCCCTTCACTCATCTAGACCGGAAACTGCGCCTGTTCGTTCGCGACTCCGGGAAGATTTTTCTCGATTCGGCAAACTCCCAGGTCAGCGGGTTGGCACAGATTGCCGACCACATCAGGAGATTCCGCATTGTGAGAGCACGACGGGTGTATCTAGAATGGGAGGTCAGTGCTTCCCCTGCGCACCCCACCGGCGAACGAGCGCGGCACCCTCCCCTCGCGCGGGTTCGACGGTCGAATTCCCCGCTTCCGACGATGACGAGTCCATGACCGAATCCCCCAGTCCCACCCCTGACGACGAGAGTCCCGTGGACGACGGCGGGACGGCGACCGATGCCGAGCTCGTCGCTCTCATCCGGGAGCACACCCCGGATTCGGCCAGCGGACGGCAGGCCTTCGCAGAGCTCTACGCCCGCCACCACGATCCCGCCCTCCACTACGCGATCCGCCTCACCGGCGACCGCCCGCGCGCCGAGGACGCCGTCGCCGAGGCGTTCGCGAAGATCTGGCGCGCGTGGGGCAATGGCGCGGGCCCCGAAGACGCATTCAAGTCCTACCTCATGACCGCCGTGCGCTCAGAGTCCTACCGCTGCACCGCGACGACGAGCGCGACGACCGCCGTCCTTCCCGAGGTCCTCGACGTCCTCGCCGGCAGCAGCTCGCGGGATCACGCGAACGAGATCGCCGAACGCGAGCACCTCGCCCGTGCGTTCTCCTCACTGCCGGAGACCTGGCAGACCGCGATCACGCTCATCGACATCGACGGCACCCCCACCGCCGAGGCGGCAGGGGCCCTCGGCCTCTCCCCGAACTCCTTCAACTCCCTGCTCCGCCGGGCTCGGGAAGGACTGCGCACCGCCTACCTCCAGGAGCTCGTCGAACCGGCCAGGCCCGCATGCGCGGCGTACTCCTCCGAACTCGCCCGCTACGTCCGCAAGCAGCTCGGCCGCCGACGGGGAGCATCGATCGAGACGCATCTGCGGCACTGCCAGTACTGCCGCCGGCAGACGCTGCTGCTCGGGCGCATCAACACGAAGCTCGGGGCGTGGCTGACCCCCGCCGTCCTCGCCGCCGCGCTCATCGAATCCGAGCAGTTCCCGGCTGTCCCGCCCGTCGCCGCCGCGAACGCCGGCGCAGAGCCGGCCGGAGCAGAGTCGGCCGGAGCAGAGCCGGCCGGCGCGCAGAACTCCGAGACCGTCTTCTTCAGTTCCCAGTCCGGCAGCGGCGCGGCAGGCTCGCCTTCGGGTCTTGCCCTCGGCCTCAAGATCGCCGCGGCCGCCCTCATCGCGACGGCGGCGATCGCCGCGACCGTGTGGGCACTCGACCCGAGCCCGAACGCTCCGGAGGTCGAGGGTCCCACCTCCTCGCCCGTGCAGCCGGAGACCGGCCTGGCCGACGACGACCCCGGCGAGGACCTGCGCTCTCCGGTCGCCCCTCCGGCGGCCGGCTCTCCCGATGCCGCTGTGCCCGCGGTCCCGGCGAACGAGGGACCTCGGAACCCGGCCCCTGCTCCTCCGGCTCCCGGCGAGCCCGGCGGTCCGAACGCGGCGCCGCCGGCACCTCGCGATCCCGGCCCGAACAATCCTGGTCCGGGGGATCCCGGACCGGGGGATCCCGGCCCGGGACGGCCCGCGCCTCCGCCGCCGACCGATCCTCCGCCATCGGAACCACCGCCGACAAGTCCGCCACCGACAGAACCTCCACCGACGAGCCCTCCGCCGACAGAACCTCCACCGACGAGCCCTCCGCCGACGAGCCCGCCACCGACGGAGCCTCCTCCGACGGAACCTCCACCGACGAGCCCGCCGCCGACAGAACCTCCTCCGACGAGCCCTCCCACTCGGTCTCCGACGCCGACGGAGCCCGGTGACAACTGCCACGATGTCGGCTGGGGTTGGCACTGCCATTGATCGGGGTCCGTGCGGGCGCCAACGGCCCCGACTTCGGCCCGGACCCCGGCGGGGAGTAATGTGAAGGTCGATACTTCACACCTCTGACGAAGATTGCGAGCGGAAATGCCCTCAACGCAGGAAAAGGTCGACGTTGTCCTCATCGGCAGCGGCATCATGAGCGCCACCCTCGGCGCGATGCTGACCGAACTCCAGCCCGAATGGGATATCCGGGTCTACGAGAAGCTCGACTATGTCGCCAAGGAGAGCTCCGACCCGTGGAACAACGCCGGCACCGGTCACGCAGCTCTGTGCGAGCTCAACTACACCCCCGAGGATGCGAACGGCCACATCGACCTGAAGAAGGCCTCGCAGATCAACGAGCAGTTCCACCACTCGCGCCAGTACTGGTCGCACCTCGTCGACACCGGCGTCCTTCCGGAGCCGAAGAACTTCATCAACCAGGTCCCGCACATCAGCTACGGCCGCGGCGAGAAGGGTCGGGACTACATCAGGAACCGTCGTGAGCAGATGGTCCGCAACCCGCTCTTCGCCGAGATGGAGTACACCGACGATCCGGCCACGCAGGCCGAATGGCTGCCGCTGATGTTCGAGGGCCGCGGACCGGGCCAGGTCAACGGCATCTCCCGGACCCAGATCGGCACCGACGTCGACTTCGGTTCGCTCTCCCGCCAGCTCCTGCGCTACATGGCCGACAAGGGTGCGACGATCCGCACGAGCCACCAGGTCACCGACCTCGACCGCTCCTCCGACGGCTGGACCGTCACGGTCCGTGACCTGCTCTCCCGCGAGACGCACAAGGTGAGTGCGAAGTTCGTCTTCATCGGCGCCGGCGGCGGCGCCCTGCCGCTGCTCCAGAAGTCCGGGATCCCCGAAGGACGCGGCTACGGCGGCTTCCCCGTCTCCGGCATCTTCCTGCGCACCGCGAACCCCGAGCTCGTCTCCCGCCACCAGGCGAAGGTCTACGGCCAGGCCTCCTTCGGCGCACCCGCGATGTCCGTGCCCCACCTCGACACCCGCGTCGTCGACGGCAACGACTACCTCATGTTCGGCCCCTACGCCGGGTTCTCGCCGAAGTTCCTCAAGCGCGGTCGCTTCACCGACCTGCCGTTCTCCGTCCGCGGGAACAACCTGCCGACGATGCTCGGCGTCGCCAAGGACAACACGGACCTCGTCACCTACCTGCTCTCCGAACTCGCAGCCTCGAAGAAGGCCCGATTCGCGGCGATGAACGAATTCATCCCCGAGGTCGACCCTGCCGACTGGGAGTTCATCCAGGCCGGTCAGCGCGTCCAGGTGATGAAGCACGATGCCAAGCGCGGCGGCGTCCTCGGGTTCGGCACCGAACTCGTGTCCTCGGCCGACGGTTCGATCGCCGCCCTCCTCGGCGCCTCACCGGGTGCGTCGACCGCGGTGGCGATCATGCTCGGCCTGCTCAAGACCTGCTTCCCCCGTCAGTACGACGGATGGGAGCCCGCGCTCAAGGACATGGTCCCCTCGCTCGGGCGCAGCCTCGCCGACGACGAGACTCTGCTCACCGAGCTCTCCGAGTACACCGCCAGGACGCTGCAGCTCATCTGAGGCGCTCCAGCTCCACACCTCAGCCGTCAGGTCCCGCTCTCAGAGCTCGACCTGGCGGTTGACGTCTTTGTAGAGGAGGTAGCGGAAGCGGCCGGGTCCGCCCGCGTAGCAGGCCTGCGGGCAGAAGGCGCGCATCGAGATGAAGTCGCCCTCCTGCACCTCGACCCAGTCGCCGTTGAGACGATAGACGGCCTTGCCCTCGAGGACGTAGAGGCCGTGCTCCATCTCGTGCGTCTCCGCGAACGGGATGACCGCGCCGGGTTCGAAGGTGACGATGTTGACGTGCATGTCGTAGGCGAGGTTCCCAGGATCCAACGGCCTCGTCGTCCGCCACCGGTTGTCGGTTCCCGGCATCGGGGACGGTTCGACATCGGCCTCGTTGCCGAAGGCCGCCTCGGGGATGAGCCCGGCCGCCGGCTGGTAGCGCTTGCGCACCCAGTGGAAGCGGGCCGCCTCGGCGCCGGTCGAGTGCGCAGACCACGTCGATCCGGCCGGCAGGTACGCGAACCCGCCCGGGGTGAGCACATGGTCGGTGCCCTCATGGGTGACGGTGAGCTCACCGGCCATGACGAAGAGGAATCCCTCGACCTCGGGCTGCGGTTCGGGGGCCTGCGAGCCGCCGCCGGGCTGGACCTCGAGGATCGTCTGCGAAAACGTCACCGCTCCCCCTGCCACCGGCTTGCTCAGCACCCACGAGCGCGTGTCCGACCATTCGGGCAGCGCCGAGGTGACGATGTCGCGCAGCACCCCACGCGGGATGACCGTGTAGGCCTCGGTGACGATCGCCCTGTCGGTGAGCAGATCCGACTGCGGCGGGTGCCCACCGGTCGGAGCCCAATAGGTGTACGGGTCGGTGGTGATGCTCATGCGCGGGTCTCCTTCTCTGTGGCGATGCCGCCGGTGCGGGCGATCTGCTCGAGCACCTCGGCGGACATGTCGGTGCGTTCGGCGATGTCCTCGGGCGTGTGCGCCCCGCAGGACAGGCCCCGGCTGAGGTAGCGGGCGAGCGCCTTCGCCGTCGCCGGTTCGTCGAGGACGGCCGAGTCCTCCTGCCCGACGTAGCTGCGCAGCCGCTGCGCTGCGAGCTCGAGCCCCTCCCGGTAGAACCGGAAGGTCGAGAGGAACCGGGTCGGCAGCTGGTGCGGGTGCATGTCCCAGCCCTGGTAGATGCCGCGGCGCAGATGTCTGCGCACGAGGCGGGCGTGGAGGCTCCATGCCTGCTCGATCGCCGCCGGCTCCCCCACCGGGAGGATGTTCGTCGACCCGTCGGAGAGGTGGACGCCGGTGCCGGCGACGGCGACCATCATCTGATTCTTCGCGAAGTCCGCGACGGGATGCTCCATCGACTGGTAGGCGGCGGCCACGCCCATCGACGCCGAGTAGTCATACGTGCCGTAGTGGAGCGAGGTGATGCGTCCCGCTCCGGCGTCGAGGACCCGGGCCACGGGCACGGTGCCGTCGGCGCCGAGGATGAGCTGCGGGGTCTCGACCTGGACTTCGAAGGTCAGTGCCCCGTCGTCGAGGCCGTGCTCCTCCTCGAGGTCGCGCAGTGCCGCGACCATGGCCGTGACCTGGTCGGCGGTGCTCACCTTCGGCAGGGTGAGGACGAGCCCCTCGGGCAGGGAACCGTGGGCGGCGATGACGCCTGAGACGAAGAGGTCGAGGGTGCGCAGACCCCGTGCCCGGGTCGCAGCCTCGAGGCACTTGAACCGGATCCCGACGAACGCCGGCGCGGTGTCCTCGGCCATCCCGGCCACGACCGCACGGGCCGCCTCGCGCACCGCGGCGTCCTCGGCCTCGTCGCCCTGGTCGCCGAAGCCGTCCTCGAAGTCGTAGCGGAGATCCTCGATCGGCTCCGTCGTCAGCTTCCGCGTCACCGCCTCGGCGAGCAGCTCCGCCTCCCGGGCGACCTGGTGGAGGCTCGGCGGGGTGAGCCCCAGGGTCTCGTCGGCCTCCCTGCGGGCGGCGACGATGACGCGTTCGGCGAGCTGGACCATGCCGCCGTTGTCCTCGACGGCAGCGAGCGCCTGCTCACCCCACTGCCGGGGGACGGTCGGATCGGCCTGGTGACCTGGGACGTAGACCGTGTGGATGGGTTGGCGCACGTCCCGATCGCCCGGATAACGCGTGCTCAGCAGCTCGTCCGTGTCCGCGAGCAGAGCATCGATGTCATCGAGCGTTGATTGCTTCACTTCATCCTCTTCCGTTGCCGTGTGAGTGAGCGTGCCGGCTCCCCACCATTGTCACCCACATTCACCGCGAGACCGCGGCGACCGCCTCGGCGACCTTCTTCGCGACCTCGGGGTCGAAGACCGAGGGCACGACGTAGCCGGGATGGAGGTCCTCCTCCGGGATGCACGAGGCGATCGCGTCGGCGGCGGCGACCATGATCGACTCGTCGACGTCGGTGGCCTCGGCGTCGAGGAGACCGCGGAAGATCCCGGGGAACGCGAGGACGTTGTTGATCTGGTTCGGGTAGTCGCTGCGCCCGGTGGCGACGACGGCGGCGTGCTTGAGCGCCTCGGCGGGGTCGACCTCGGGATCGGGGTTGGCCATCGCGAAGACGAGCGCCCCGTCATTCATCGCGGCGATGTCGTCACCGTTCAGCACGTTCGGAGCCGAGACGCCGATGAAGACGTCGGCACCGCGGACCGCCTCCTTGAGGCTGCCCTCGAAGCCCTCGGGGTTCGTGTTCTCCTTCAGCCACACCTTGTGCTCGGTGTCGACGGTCGAGTTCGGTCCGATCGCCCCGTCCCGACCGCACGCGATGATCGTCTGCGCCCCGGCGACCTGGAGGAGACGGATGATCGCGTGCCCGGCAGCGCCGACCCCGGAGACGACGATGCGCACCTCGGCGATGTCCTTGCCGACGACCTTGAGGGCGTTCTTCAGCGCCGCGAGCGTGACGATGCCCGTGCCGTGCTGGTCGTCGTGGAAGACGGGGATGTCGAGTTCGGCGCGCAGGCGGCGTTCGATCTCGAAGCAGCGTGGGGCCGAGATGTCCTCGAGGTTGATCCCCCCGTAGGCCGGGGCGATGGCCTTGCAGATCGCGATGATCTCCTCGGTGTCCTTCGTGTCGAGGGCCACCGGCCACGCATCGACCCCCGCGAACTGCTTGAAGAGGACGGCCTTGCCCTCCATCACCGGCATCGCCGCTTCGGGCCCGATGTCGCCGAGGCCGAGGACCGCGGTCCCGTCCGTGACGACGGCGACGGTGTTGCGTTTGATCGTCAGGCGCCTCGCGTCGTCCTTGTTCGCAGCGATCGCCTTGCACACCCGAGCCACGCCGGGGGTGTAGGCACGGGAGAGGTCGTCGCGGTTGCGCAGCGGCACCTTCGGCGTCGATTCGAGCTTCCCGCCGAGGTGGAGGAGGAAGGTCCGATCGGAGACCTTCCGGACGTCGACGCCGGGCAGGGCGCTCAGCTCGGTCGAGACCTCCTCGGCGTGGGCGACGTCGCGGGTGTCGGCACTGACGTCGATGACGACGGTGTCCGGCGTGGATTCGACGACGTCGAGCGCGGTGATGCCGGCGCCGGTCGCCGCGGCCGCGGCCACGAGATCCGAGGTCGACGACTGCCCGACGGCCGTGGCCACACGCAGGGTGATGGAGTATCCGGGGCTGGGAACAGCCATGATGTCATCCTCTCTGATGGAATCATTTCCGTATTACGGATGTTAGCTTCTGCATCATGGAAAATCTAGCGGGAGCGGGCGGTCAACGGAAACTTTCTTCCATTCCGCAGTAGACTGAGCGGAGGTGTCGCCCACTTCGAGGAAGAGGACTACGGATGACCACGAACGACTCAGCCACCCCCGCGATCCGCCAGACCAAGGGCGGGGTGCAGTCCGTCGAGCGCGCGTTCGGCCTCCTCGAGTGCATCGCGAACTCCTCCGGCTCGGCCACGCTCAGCCACATCGCCGCCGACGTCAACCTCCCCCTGCCGACGATCCACCGGCTGCTCTCGACCCTGCTCGGCCTCGGCGTCGTCCGTCAGCTGCCGGGCCGCGGCTACGCACTCGGGCCGGGACTCGTGCGCCTGGGCAATCTCGCCGGTGCGCAGCTCGGGGCGATCGCCCGACCCTACCTGCGCACGCTGGTCGAGGAGCTCGGCGAGTCCGCGAACGTCGCGACCCTCGACGGGGACATGGTCGTCTACGTCGATCAGGTCGCCTCCGAGCGGCAGATGCGGATGTTCACCGAGGTGGGACGCCGCACCCATATGCACGACACCGGTGTGGGCAAGGCGATCCTCGCCGAGCTCGACCCCGAGCAGGTCCGCCACATCGTCACCACCGCGGGCATGCCCACCCCGACCGAGCACAGCATCGGCACGATCGAGGAGCTCGAAGCCGAACTCGAGCGGATCCGTCAGCGCGGGTACTCGATCGACGAACAGGAGCAGGAGCTCGGGGTGCGCTGCTTCGCGATGTCCGTCCCCGATGCCCCGTCCCCGCTCGCGATCTCCGTCTCCGGGCCGATCAGCCGCGTCGACGAGGACTTCGCCGACCGCGCGATCCCCCTGCTCCGCTCGGCGGCCGAGCAGATCTCCCGCGACATGCGCCGCGGTTCCTGAGCCCCCTCAGGCATCCCCGCCCGCCGTGCCCGAGCTGCCCGCGCTGACGTCGTCGAGTCGGTACCTCCGGGCCGCCTCGGCGGGGGCCGCAGTCGGCACCTCGCCCCGGTCGGCGAGGAGCTGCAGGGCCCGGACGACCATCGAATGGGCGTCGATGCGGAAGTGACGCCGAGCCGCGGCCCGCGTGTCGGAGAAGCCGAACCCGTCGGCGCCGAGCGTCGCGAAGTCCTGGGAGAGGAAGGGCCGGATGAGATCCGGCTGCGTCGAGTCGAAGTCGCTGGTGGCGACGATCGGACCGGGTTCCCCGCCGAGGCGGCGACGGACGTAGGGCACCCGCGATGCGGCCTCGACATCGGTCAGACGCGCGGCCTCGCACTCGAGTCCGTCCCGGCGCAGCTCCGCCCACGAGGTCACCGACCACACGGCGGCATCGACGTCCCAGTCCTGGGCGAGCAGCCCGCGGGCCTCGAGCGCCCACGGCACCGCGACCCCTGAGGCGAGGAGCTGCACGCGCGGACGCGACCCTGCCCCCGCCTCGGCGATCCGGTGGATGCCCCTGAGGATCCCCTCGACGTCGACGTCCTCGGGTTCGGCCGGCTGGACCATCGGCTCGTTGTAGACGGTGAGGTAGTACATGACGTTGCGCGCCGCCTCGCCGAGGTCGTGCTCGCCGTACATCCGGTGGAGGCCGTCGCGCATGATGTGGCCGATCTCGTAGCCGAAGGCCGGATCGTAGATCCGCACGGCCGGGTTCGTCGCCGCGAGCACGGGCGAGTGCCCGTCCGCGTGCTGGAGTCCCTCCCCGGTCAGGGTCGTCCGCCCCGCGGTCGCACCGATGATGAACCCGCGGGTCATCTGGTCGGCTGCCGCCCAGAACGCGTCGCCGGTGCGCTGGAAGCCGAACATCGAGTAGAAGACGTAGATGGGGATCATCGGCTGCCCGTGCGTCGAGTACGCGGTGCCGGCGGCGGTGAACCCGGCGGCCGCCCCCGCCTCGTTGATCCCGACGTGGAGGAGCTGACCGGAGCTCGCCTCCTTGTAGGAGAGGAAGAGCTCCCGGTCGACGGCGAGGTAGTTCTGCCCGTTGGGGTTGTAGATCTTCGCCGTCGGGAAGAATGCGTCGATGCCGAAGGTCCTCGCCTCGTCGGGGATGATCGGCACGATCCGCTCCCCCACGCCCTTCTCGCGCATGAGGTCCTTGAGCAGGCGGACGAAGGCCATCGTCGTCGCCGCCTTCTGCTGCCCTGATCCCTTCTTGGTCTGGGCGAAGGCCTTCTCGCTCACCGCGGGCAGGGTGATCGCACTGCGCTCGGTCCTCCGTTCGGGGACGAACCCGCCGAGGCGGCGGCGCCGCTCGATGAGGTACTCGATCGCCTCGTCGTCGGGTCCCGGATGATAGTAGGGCACCTGGTACGGGTCGGCATCGATGACGGCATCGGAGATCGGGATGTCCATCCGGTCACGGAAGGCCTTGATGTCATCGGCGGAGAACTTCTTCATCTGATGGGTCGCATTGCGCGACTCGAAGCTCGTCCCCAACCCGTAGCCCTTGACGGTCTGGACGAGGACGACGGTGGGCCGATCGGGCTCCCGGACCGCCCGGTCGTAGGCGGCGAAGACCTTCTGGTAGTCGTGGCCGCCGCGCTTGAGGTTCCAGATGTCATCGTCGCTGAGGTGCTCGACGAGGCCCTTCGTCACCGGGGAGCGGCCGAAGAAGTTGTCGCGGATGAACCCTCCGGACTCGGCCTTGAACGTCTGGTAGTCCCCGTCGAGGGTCTCGTTCATGATCCGCACGAGCTCACCCGTGCGGTCGGCGGCGAGCAGGGAGTCCCATTCGCGGCCCCAGAGGACCTTGATGACATTCCAGCCGGCGCCGGTGAAGACCGCCTCGAGCTCCTGGACGATCTTGCCGTTGCCGCGCACGGGCCCGTCGAGGCGCTGGAGGTTGCAGTTGACGACGAACGTGAGGTTGTCGAGTCCCTCGTTCGCCGCGAGCTGGAGTGCGCCGCGCGATTCGGGTTCGTCCATCTACCCGTCGCCGAGGAACGCCCACACCCGCTGCTCGGAGGTGTCGGCGATCCCGCGGTGGTGGAGGTAGCGGTTCATCTGCGCCTGGTAGATCGCGTTGATCGGCCCGAGCCCCATCGACACGGTCGGGAACTGCCAGAAGCCGGGCATGAGCCGCGGGTGCGGGTAGGAGCTCAGGCCGTTCGGCGCCCGGGAGGCCTCCTGGCGGAAGCCGTCGAGCTGCGCCTCGGTGAGCCTGCCCTCGAGGTAGGCGCGGGAGTACATGCCCGGGGAGGCATGGCCCTGGAAGAACACCTGGTCGCCGCCGCCGGGATGGTCCTGGCCGCGGAAGAAGTTGTTCAGCCCGATCTCGTAGAGTGTCGCCGCCCCGGCATAGGTCGAGATGTGCCCGCCGACGGAGATCTCCGGCCGCTGGGCCCGGTGGACGAGCATCGCGGCGTTCCAGCGCAGCCACTTCCGGTAGCGGCGCTCGAGGCGCTCATCCCCCGGATAGGCGGGCTCCTGGTCGGCCGGGATGGTGTTGACGTAGTCCGTCGTCGTCACCTTGGGCTGGGCGACGGAGTTCGTCGCCGCCCTCCGGCGCAGGGCCTCCATGATCTCACCGGCGCGCAGGGTGCCCTGGGTGCTCACGAGCCCCTCCCAGGACTCGAGCCACTCGTCGACCTCCTCGTCGGCGGTGGTTGCGGTGGTGCTGGTTGCGGTGGTGTGGTCGGGGCGGGAGGACAGTGCAGTCATCGGGGTTTGCCTCTCTGTCAGGGGTCGACGAAAAGTCGGGGTCGACGAAAAGTCGGGGTCAACGCGGTGCGGGGGTCGACGAACGGACCCGCGGGAGGGTCTCCCGCGGGTCCGAGTCCGCTCTAGCGGGTCAGCAGAAGCCCCGGACGTTCGTCCAGGCGTCCTTCGACTCCTCGACGCCGTCGCGGGTGAAGGTCGCCTCGATGAGACCGTAGGGACGGTCGGCGACGATGAAGACCTCGTTCGGGTTCTCGAGCTCGAAGCGCTCGATGTCGTAGAGGAAGTGGTGCTTGTTCGGGCACGAGAAGCGGATCTCGTCGATCTCGTCGACCTGGTCGATGACCTTCTCGCCCATCTTGTACAGGGTCTGCTGCAGGGCCTTCGAGTAGTGGTCGGTGAAGGCGTCGAGGATGATCGCCTTGACCTTCTCGTACGTCGCCTCGAAGTCGAGGTCGGTCGTGTTGTAGACCCAGCGGGTGGCGATGTCGGTCGCCAGTATCCGGTCCTCGGTCTCCGGCAGCGTCGTGTACTTGTCCCGCGGGTAGCCGACGAATCCGGAGCCGGTGGTCTTGAGCACCGTGAGGTCGCGGAAGCCGGAGATGAGGGTGTCCTTGTCGCCGTCACGGGTGAGCAGCGCCGTGCGCACCTCGGGGGCGGCTCGGTAGAACGAGTGGTCGTGGTCGTTGATCCGGTCCCAGCCGAACTCCTCGGCCTCCCAGCGTCCGCCGCTCACCCAGTCGAAGCTTGAGGTGAAGTGGTCGGCGAGCCCGAGGAGGAACTGCTCCGGGGAGGTCACTCCGAGCTCTTTCGCCTTCGCGAAGATCGTGTTCTTCTGGGTGTCCGTGGCGACGACGTGCTCGTTGTCGCCCTCGGTGTGCGCGGTCTCGAAGTCGCCCCACAGCTGGGAGGTGACGTTGAGATCACGGATCTCGTGGCGGTCGGTGTCGCGGTAGACCCGCATGAGGCGGTTCTCCGCCTTGCCGTACTGGTTCGTCGTGAGTTTCACTGTGCTCATTGCCGTACTCCTCGTTGTGCCGTGATCGGCCCGGATATCGAAAACGAGGCTGCCGGGTCTCCGGCGAGCTTCGGCGGTTTGTTGAGGATGGAGATCCTGCAGGGGGCCTGCTTCCCCTGGTGTCTGTGGTCGCGCAGTGCTGTGGTGCCTCAGCTTCCCCGGTACGTGCTGTACGCGAACGGGCTGAGCAGCAGCGGGATGTGGTAGTGGGCTTCGCCCTCCTTGACGGTGAAGTCGATCGTCACCTGCGGGTGGAAGTGGTCCATGCCCTGGGCCTCGAAGTACTCTCCGGTGCCGAAGACGATTCGGTAGGTTCCCGGCTCGAGGCGCTCGGGTCCGAAGTCGCTGACCCGGCCGCCCGCGTCGGTGCGGGCGCTGACGATCTCGGTGTCCCCGTCGAAGAGGGTGACGGCGAGGTCCACGGCCGGAGTGCCTGCGGTCGAGTCGAGGGCGTGGGCGGTGATGAAGCTCATGCGAGGATCCCTGAGAGTCGGAGGACGGCGATCTCGATGAGCTGGTCGCCCACCTCGGCGAGTTCGTCCTCGGGCGTGTTGGTCATGCGGCGGTCGAGTTCGGCCAGGATCTCCTCCGGCGAGCGGCCGGCGGCGCGGATGAGGAAGACCCGGTCGAAGCGCTCCTCGTAGGCGGCGTTGCCGGCGCGCAGACGCTCCTCGACGGATCCGTCGAGGGCGCCGAGTCCGGCCTGTTCGCGGGAGGAATGGGCAGCCTCGGCGGAATCGCCTGCGGCCTTCTCCCCGATCCGGGGATGATGGGCGAGCGCGGCGGAGATCTCCTCGGGCCGAAGCGGCGAGGCGACGGTGCGGGCACGCTCGAGCGCCGCCTCGACATCGGCGTAGGGGCGACCGGCGACGACGCCGGAGATCCAGCGCTCGACGTCGAGGCACGGGCGCACGACCTCGCGGGCCTCACCCTCCGGCAGCCGATCGAATTCGATCAGGTCCACATCGACCTCGTTTCGCATCTCGGAAGCACTCTTCCATTCGTTGCCTCGAGTGTGGCCCGGGTCTCACAGCGATGTCAAATCCGCCGACAGCGGCGATGACGCCCGCGGTAGCACCGGGAAAGTCATCGCTTTCGGAAATATTTTTCCGTATGATGAACGCAAGTGCGCCAGTGGTGTCGAGTGGAACCGTGAGGTTGAATGTGCTCATGAGCGAAGAAGCCCCCGTCATCGTCTGCGCGCCCGATTCCTTCAAGGGCTCAGCCGGTGCCCCCGCCGCGGCCGCGGCACTCGCCCGTGGAGCGGCCCAGGCCTTCCCCAGCGCGCGGATCACGCAGCTGCCCTTCGCCGACGGCGGTGAGGGCACGCTCGAAGCGCTGCTGGCCGTCTGGGGCACCCCGGCGCGGACCGTCGACGTCGTCGACGCGCTCGGGCGCCCGACCACCGCCCGCTACGGGCTCTCCGCCGACGGGAGGACCGCGGTCATCGAGGCGGCCCAGGCCAACGGCCTGCCCCAGGTCTCCGACGTGCCTCTCGAACCCGAGCGGGCGGGAACCTACGGCGTCGGCCTCATCGCCTCCCGCGTCCTCGAGGAGGGGGTCGACGAGATCCTCCTCTGCATCGGCGGCTCGGCGAGCACCGACGGCGGTGCCGGAATCGTCACCGCGCTCGGGGCCAGGTTCACCGATGCGGCGGGCGAACCCATCCCGCCCGGCGGCGGTGGTCTGGCGTCGCTGTCCGCCATCGACGACTCCGGCCTCGACCCGCGTGCCCGCGCCGTGCGCTGGCGCATCGCCGTCGACGTCGACAACCCGCTCACCGGTCCCCGCGGCGCCGCTGCCGTGTTCGGTCCGCAGAAGGGCGCCGATGCCCCCGCCGTCGAGCGTCTCGATGCCGGTCTCACCCACGTCGCCGAGGTGCTCGCCGGGTCCGCAGCCGAGGCCGAGTCGATGGCCGCGACCCCCGGATTCGGAGCCGCCGGCGGGATCCCGCTCGCGCTCACCGCCCTCCTCGGCGCCGAGGTCGTGCCCGGGTCGACGATGGTCGCCGAGGCGGTCGGGCTGTCTCAGTCCCTCGCCGACGCCGATCTCGTCCTCACCGGGGAGGGGTCGTTCGACTCGCAGTCGCTCGGGGGCAAGGTCGTCGCGGCCGTCCGCGATCATGCCCCCGCCTCGGCGAGCATCATCGTCGTCGCCGGACGGGTCGCACTCACTCCCGCCGAGTGCCGGGAGGCCGGCATCACCGCGGCGCTCTCGATCGCCCCGGGGCCGGCGGACCTCTCCGAACTCTCGGCGCAGGCTGAGGACCTCATCGAATCGACCGCCGCACATGCATGCGCGCTCGTGGCGGCCGGGCACCAGCAGGCAGGACACCAACCGAAAGGGCACTGATCATGGCGAACACACTCACCGTCGGGCAGCAGGCACCGGACTTCTCCCTCCAGGACGCCGACGGCCGGACCTATTCGAAGGAGGGTCTCGCAGGACAGCGGTTCATCCTCTACTTCTACCCGAAGGCCGCGACTCCGGGCTGCACGACCGAGGCGTGCGACTTCCGCGACAACCTCGCCTCCCTGACCGCCGGGGGCTTCGCCGTGCTCGGGGTCTCCCCCGACAGCCCCGAGGAGCTCCAGTCGTTCGCCGCCGACGAGTCGCTGACCTTCCCGCTGCTCTCCGACCCAGACAGCGCCGTCGCGAAGGCCTACGGCAGCTTCGGGGAGAAGACGATCGGCGACCGCACCGTCGAGGGCACGCTGCGTTCGACCTTCGTCGTCGACGAGTCGGGCGCGCTCCAGCTCGCCGAGTACAACGTCTCCCCCGACGGCCATGTCCGTCGCCTCCGAGAGACCCTCGACGTCTGAGGCTCGACGCCTGAGCCTGAGGGCACACGACGACGCGGCACCGCAGAAGTCCTGCGGTGCCGCGTCGTCGTCGGGGCGCGATCAGGCCGTGAGCAGGCGGCCGTGCGGGGCGTCGAAGTCGACGGGGGTGCCGGCGAGCAGGGTCTGCCTCACGGCCCCGCGCACGGTGCGCTGGTCGTAGGCGGTGATCTGGTTGCGGTGGTGGAGCTCGGTCGCAGACACCGTCCACTCCTCCTCGGGGGCGAAGAGCGCGAAGTCCGCGGAGTTGCCCACCGCGATCGACCCCTTGCCCTCGACGCGGGCGATCGCCGCGGGGGCGGCCGACATCCAGCGGACCACCTCGGCGAGCTCGATGCCCCGCCGCTGCGCCTCCGTCCAGACGAGCGGGAGGCCGAGCTGGAGGGAGGAGATCCCGCCCCATGCCGCTCCGAAGTCACCGGACTCGAGGAGTTTGAGCTCCGCGGTCGAGGGCGAGTGGTCGGAGACGATGCAGTCGATCGTGCCGTCGATGAGCCCTTGCCACAGGGCCTCCCGGTTGGCCTCCTCGCGGATCGGCGGGCAGCACTTGTGCGTCGTCGCCCCGTCGGGGATCTCCTCGGCGGAGAAGACGAGGTAGTGGGGGCAGGTCTCGACGGTGAGCCGGACCCCCTCGGCCTTCGCCTCGGCGATCTGGGGCAGCGCATCGGCCGAGGAGAGGTGGAGGATGTGCGCGCGCCCGCCGGTGGCGCGTGCGGCGTCGATGACGCGTCCGATCGCGACGTTCTCGGCTTCGCGGGGGCGGGAGGCGAGGAAGTCGGCGAACCTCCGCCCCGAGGCGGTCGGGGCCTCGGCCATGACCGCGTGGTCCTCGGCGTGGACGATGAGGAGGCCGTCGAAGCCCGCGATCTCCGCGAGGTCGGTCTCCATCTCCACCGGGGTGAGCGGCGGGAACTCGTCGACCCCGGAGTCCTCGAGGAAGCACTTGAAGCCGAAGACCCCGGCCTCGTGGAGGGGGCGCAGCTCCCCGGTGTTGCCAGGGATCGCCCCGCCCCAGAAGCCGACGTCGACGAAGGCCTTGGGTGCGGCGACTGCCCGCTTCGTCTCCAGGGCGTCGACATCGACCGTCGGGGGCAGGGAGTTGAGCGGCATGTCGAGGATCGTCGTCACGCCCCCGGCCGCCGCCGCCTTCGTCGCCGAGGCGAAGCCCTCCCATTCGCTGCGTCCGGGATCGTTGACGTGGACGTGGGTGTCGACGAGGCCGGGCAGGAGCACCTGCGTGTCGTCGACGTCGAGGACCTGCGCCGAGGTGGTGCTCACCCGGTCCTCCCCCGTCGCGATCTCGACGATCCGTCCGTCGCGCACGGCCACCTCGGCGGCGGCGATGCCCTCGGGCAGGACTGCGCGCTTCGCGCGGATGATGAGATCGACGCCGGCATCGGCCTCGGTCGGCGTCTGGGTCTGTGCGCCATCGACGCTCATGGGTTCCTCCTCGAATTCCTGAGCCTAGGGTCGGCCCCGCTCACGGGGCCATGGTATACCGGCGGTCGATCACTTCGCCGCTGCGAGTTCGCTCAGCGGGGTGAGCGCGGTGGGCGCGTCGGCCGGCGTCTGGGCGAGGACGTCGAACTCGTTGATGGCATCGAGGGCGAGCCCCATCGAGATGTTCGTGATCCTCTCGAGGATGATCTCGACGACGACGGGCACCTGGTGTTCGTCCATGAGCTCCTTGGCCACGCGCAGCCCTTCCCCGATGAGCTCGGGATCCTCGACGCGCAGCGCCTTGCAGCCGAGCCCCTGGGCGACGGCGACGTGGTCGACGCCGTAGCCGGCGGTCTCGCCCGTGGAGTTGATGTTGTCGAAGGCGAGCGAGACCTGATAGTCCATGTCGAAGCCGCGCTGGGACTGCCGGATGAGGCCGAGGTAGGAGTTGTTGACGACGACGTGGACGTAGGGGATCCGGTGCTGCGCACCGACGGCGAGCTCCTCGATCATGAACTGGAAGTCGTAGTCGCCCGAGAGCGCGACGACCGTCTGCCCGGGCTTGCCCTTCGCGACTCCCAGCGCCGCCGGCCCCGTCCATCCGAGCGGACCGGCCTGACCGGCGTTGATCCAGTGCCGGGGCCGGTAGACGTGGAGCATCTGCGCGCCGGCGATCTGGCTCAGCCCGATCGTCGAGACGTACGTGACGTCTTCGCCGAAGGCGGTGTTCATCTCCTGGTAGACCCGCTGCGGCTTGATCGGCTTCTCCGTGTAGTTCGTCTTCCGATGCTCGGTCGACTTCCGCTGCGTGCACGAGTGCGCCCACTCCGTGAAGTCGGGCAGGCCACGACCGGCGGCCCGGCCGCGGGCGGCGTCGAGCAGCGCGTCGAGGGCGGCCCCGGCGTCGGAGACGACGCCGTAGTCGGGGGCGAAGA
Organism: Brevibacterium sp. K72; assembly: GCF_050562175.1. Lineage (NCBI taxonomy): Bacteria > Bacillati > Actinomycetota > Actinomycetes > Micrococcales > Brevibacteriaceae > Brevibacterium > Brevibacterium sp. K72. Next base: position 1,760,395 of record NZ_CP191582.1, on the reverse strand, counting down.
CGCGCCCGATCTGGGTCGGCTCGATGTCGATGTGGACGAACCTCCGCCCCTTCCGGTAGACGGAGAGGTCACCGGTGTGACGGTTGGCCCAACGGTTGCCGATGCCGATGACGAGGTCGGATTCGAGGAAGGACGCATTGCCGTAGCGCACGTGCGTCTGGATCCCGACCATGCCGGCGGCCAGCGGGTGGCTGTCGGGGATCGTGCCCCACCCCATGAGCGTCGGCGAGACGGGGATCGAGGTGAGTTCGGCGAACTCGACGAGCCGCTCACTGGCATCGGCACCCAAGATCCCGCCGCCGGCGATGATGAGCGGATGCTTCGCCTCGGCGATGAGGTCGAGGATCCGCTCCGCCTGCGCCGGGGTGGCCTGCGGCCGGTCGACGGGCAGCGGCTCGTAGGTGTCGATGTCGAAGTCGATCTCCGTCTGCTGGACGTCGATGGGCAGGTCGATGAGGACGGGCCCCGGACGCGCCGAGCGCATGAGCTGGAACGCCTTCTGGAAGACACCGGGCACCTGCCCCGCTTCGAGGACGGTCTTCGCCATCTTCGTCACGGGGGCGGCGATCGCCGCGATGTCGACGGCCTGGAAGTCCTCCTTGTCGAGGACGGCGACCGGCGCCTGCCCGGTGATGCAGAGGATCGGCTGCGAGTCCGCGGCAGCCGCATAGAGACCGGTGATCATGTCCGTGCCCGCCGGTCCCGAGGTGCCGAGGCAGACCCCGATGTTCCCCGGTGCCGCCCGCGTGAATCCGTCGGCCATGTGCGAGGCGCCCTCGACATGGCGGGCGAGCGTGTGGCGGATCCCGCCGTGGGCCCGCATCGCCGCATACAGCGGGTTGATCGCGGCTCCCGGCAGGCCGAAGGTCTCGGTCGCGCCTTCCTTCTCGAGGATGAGGACGATGGCGTCGACTGCGCGCATTCTCGTCATCACGCCGCTCCTTCCTGTGCGTCCGCGTCCTCATCCTCCGCCGAGGCGGTCGTTCCCGAGAGCTGCTCGACGACGGTGAGGAGGCCGGAGTGGTCGAGTCCGCCGTTGCCCTGGGCGACGGTGGCGGCGACGAGCTGGGCGACGGCGGCGCCGAGCGGGATCGTCACCCCGGCCTCGCGGGCGGCGGCGGTGACGATGCCCATGTCCTTGTGGTGGAGCGCGAGCCGGAATCCGGGGGCGAATTCGCGGTCGAGCATCTTCTGCCCCTTCTGCTCGAGCACCTTGGAGCCGGCGAGTCCGCCGCCGAGGACTTCGAGCGCCGAGGCGGTGTCGACGCCGTAGGCCTCGAGGAAGACGACCGCCTCGGCGAGGAGTCCGATGTTGCCGGCGACGATGAGCTGATTCGCGGCCTTGACGGTCTGGCCGGCGCCCGAGGGGCCGACGTGGACGATCGTCTTCCCGACCGCCTCGAAGACCTCGGAGGCGGCCGCGAAGTCGGCCTCGTCACCGCCGACCATGATCGAGAGGACGCCGTCGACGGCGCCGGGCTCACCGCCGGAGACCGGGGCGTCGAGGGGCTTGAGTCCGGCCTCCTTCGCCTGCGCGGCGAGCTCCTTGGCGACGTCGGGCCGGATCGTCGAGAAGTCGATCCACATCGCTCCCGGCTTCGCGGCGGCGAGGATCCCGTCCAGCACGGCTTCGACGTCGGGCGAGTCGGGGACCATGGTGGCGATGACGTCGGCCCCGTCGACCGCCTCGGCGATCGTGGAGGCGGCCTGCCCGCCGGCGGCGGCGAGGTCCTCGGCCTTGGCGGGGGTGCGGTTGAAGCCGCGGACGGTGAAGCCGGCGTCGACGAGGTTCTTCGCCATGGGAAGTCCCATGATGCCGAGTCCGATGAAGGCGATGGTGGTCATGTTCTCTGTCCTTTGCAATGGGTCGGGGTGGTCAGCCGCCGAGGCGGTCGGTCAGTGGGCGAGCCACGCGAAGGCGGTCTCGCGGTCCTGCTTGTACTCGAGCGCGATCTGCCCGGAGTAGCCGAGGGCGAAGGAGCGGTCGATCCACTCCCTCAGCGGCAGCTGCCCGGTTCCCGGGGCTCCGCGGCCCTCGGCGTCGGCGATCTGGATGTGGCCGAAGTCCGCGGCCCCGGATTCGATCGCGGCGGCGACGTCGTCGCCGTTGACGGCCATGTGGAAGAAGTCGGCGAGGACGGCGATGTTCTCCGCCCCGCCGGCACGGACCGCCTCGACGACTGCGGCCGCATCGGCGGCGGTCTTGAGCGGGTAGGCGTCCGCCCCGGAGACGGGTTCGACGAGGACGGTGCCGCCGATGCCGGCCACGGCACGGGCGGCGACGGCGAGGTTCTCCAGCGCCACGGCGTCCTGCTCCTCCGGGGTCGAGTCGTCGACGCGCAGCCCGTAGAGGGCGTTGAAGGCGCGGCACCCGGTGCGTTCGCCGATGCCGGCGACGATCTCCGCGTTCTTTGTGAAGTCGGCCTGCGAGCCGGGGATCGAGACCATGCCGCGGTCACCTGCGGCCATGTCCCCGGCCCAGAAGTTCAGGCCCTTGAGCTCGACGCCGGCGGATTCGAGGGAGGCGATGAACGCGTCGACCTCGGCGGGGCTCGGCGTCGGGTCGCCGTCGAAGGGCCACCAGAACTCGACCTTGGCAAAGCCTGCGTCCTTCGCGGCCTGCGCGCGTTCGAGAACGGGGAGTTCGGTGAGCAGGGTGGAACAGGTGAGGATGTAGCTGTCTGCCTGAGTGAAGTCGAACGTCGACATCGGGTCTCCTTCGCGACTCTGCGATTTGCGGAAGTTTCCGTATTGTGGAAGTTCATTTCCGTTGGATGAAAACAGCATACGCATCGGCGGAGTGGGGAGTCAAGACCAGCAGCCCTCGATGCGAAAAGCCCTCCGGAGCTGACCACCCTGCTGGGGGTGGCCGAGCGCCCGGAGGGCTGCTGGCAGGCTGACCTCAGGCTCTGACGAAGCCTCAGCCTTTGACGAGGTCTCCGTCGACCCACACCCGCGTGAGGTCGGCGGGGGTGCCGAGGGCGAAGATCTTCGCGAGCGCATCCTCATCGGATTCGGCGTGGGCGAGGCCGACGTCGAGCGGCTGCCCGGCCGCGGGATCGACGAAGACGGCGTCGAAGCGCTTGCCCACGGACAGGTCGCCGACCGTCTCGTCGAGGCCGAGCGCCCCGGCTCCGGCCGAGGTCGCGAGGTGGAGGAGGTGGGTCGAGGTCAGCGGCACTCCGCCTGCGGGGTCGAGCTGCTGCATGAAGTACGCCTGCACGCCCTCCTTGAGCAGGGAGAACCCGGTGCCGGCCCCGACGTCGGAGCCGAGCGCCACCCGGACGCCTGCGTCGAGGTGGCGCCGCAGCGGGAAGAAGCCGCTCGCAAGCGCCGAGTTCGACGTCGGGCAGTGCGCTGCCGCCGCCCCCGCCTCCCCCATGCGCCCCAGCTCCCGGTCGGTGGGGTGGACGTTGTGGGCGAGGATCGTCTGCCTCCCGAGCAGTCCCGCGCGGTCGTACGTGTCGAGGTAGTCGCTCGCCTCCGGGTGGATCTCTGCGACCCCGGCGACCTCGTCGCGGTTCTCGTTGAGGTGCGAGGTCACCCAGATCCCCGGGTTGTCCGCGACGAGCTGCCCGCCCGCGGCGAGGAGTTCGGGTCCGGCGGAGAACGAGAACCGCGGGGTCACCGCGAAGCGCAGCCGCCCCTTCCCGTGCCAGCGGTCGATGAGCTCCTGGCTCTCGCGTACGGAGCGGTCGACGTCGGTGAGGAGGATGTCGGGGAGGTTCCGGTCGCTGGTGACCAGTCCCGTCGTGATCCGCAGCCCCACCTCGGCGGCCTGGGCGAAGAGGATGTCGACCGCGGAGGCGAAATGGGATCCGAAGACCATCGCCGAGGTGGTCCCGGCGCTCGTCAGTCCGGTGAGGAACTCCCCGGCCAGCGCCCGGGCGTAGGCGTCGTCGCCGAGCTTCGCCTCCTCGGGCAGGGCGCACTGGTCGAGCCAGTCGAGCAGGGGCCGGCCGAGGTGGCCGATCGCCCGGATCTGCGGGAAGTGGACGTGGGTGTCGACGAAGCCGGGCAGGAGGACGCCGCAGCGGAGGTCGACGACCTCGGCGTAGGGATGGCGGTCCCTGGCGGTGGAGAAGTCGGTGCGGGCGACGATGCGTCCGGAGTCGACGACGAGCGCGGTGTCGGACTCCGATCGCAGGGTGCCCCCGGCGAAGGGATCGGTGGGGGTGTCGAAGACGCGGGCACGGAAGATCTGCATGGTGGTGCTCCTCTCAGGAGGGTGGGAATGGGGTCAGCGCAACCGGGTGAGGAGGTCCGCGGCGACGCTGAGCGCGATCGTCGCGGGCTGCTTCCCGGTCAGGGCGGGCAGACCGATGGGGCACGAGATCGTGTCGACGACCTCGGGGGCGTGGCCGTCGGCGATGAGGGCCTTGCGGAAGCGCTGCCATTTCGCGCTCGAGCCGATGAGCCCGATCGTGCCGAGGTCACCGCGGCTCAGCGCGGCCTGGCACAGGTGGAGGTCCTCGGCGTGGTCGTGGGTCATGATGAACACGTGCGAGCCCGGCGGCAGGGACGTGAGCACCTCTTCGCCGACGACGGCGAAGTGGCGGCTGAGCTCGGCCACCGGGGGCTCGAGCCGGTCGAGCTCGCCCAAGTGCTCGGGCCGCGAGTCGGTCACGTGGAGGTCGAGCTCGTGGCGGGCGAGGATCCGCGTGAGCTCGAGGCCGATGTTGCCGGCCCCGAAGATCGCGACCGTGGCGGGCACGGGCAACGGCTCGAGGAGGAGGGCGACCTCGCCTCCACAGCACTGCCGACCGTACTTCGCCGGTGCCTTGTCGTTGAGCCGCAGGGTGAGCATCTCCGGTTCGAAGGGGCGGTCGCCCGCATCGCCGGAGTCCCCGGTGAGCATCTCGCGGGCGCGGGTGACGGCGGTCATCTCGAGATTGCCCCCGCCGATGGTCCCATAGAGGTCATCGGCGGTGACGATCATCTTCGCTCCCGCCTCCCGCGGTGCGTGCCCGCGGACGGAGGCGAGGGTGATGAGGACCGCCGGCACCCGAGCGCTGCGGAGCTCGGCTGCTGCGTCCATCCAGGTCATGACGGCACAGGCTGCCGATCGGGGGTCGCATCACGGACGGCTTCGAGCGCCCAGAACACGGCCTCCGGGGTCGCCGGGGAGGCGAGTTCGACCGAGGTGCCTGCCGGTCCGAAGCCGGCGATCGCCTCCCGCAGAGCCTCGCGGACGGAGAAGGCGAGCATGAGCGGAGGTTCGCCGACGGCCTTCGAGCCGTAGACCGCCCCCTCCTCGTGGGCCTTGTCGAGGAGGGCGATGTTGAAGACCTCGGGCATCTCGGAGAAGCTCGGGAGCTTGTACGTGCTCGCCGCCTGAGTGGCGAGCCGACCGCGGCTCGGCTTGTCGCTCGTGTCCCAGCGCAGGTCCTCGAGCGTGAGCCATCCGGCGCCCTGGACGAAGCCGCCCTCGATCTGGCCGATGTCGATGAGCGGGGAGAGCGAGTCGCCGACGTCGTGGACGATGTCGACCCGGCGGAGCACATACGACCCGTCGAAGCGGTTGACCTCGACCTCGGAGGCGGCCGCCCCGTAGGCGAAGTACTTGAACGGCTCACCCCGCATCGTCGAGAGGTCCCAATGGAGTCCCTCCGTGCGGTAGAAGCCGGAGGCCGAGAGCTGGATCCGCTGGAAGTACGCGGTGTTGATGAGCTCTTCCCACGTGATCGTCTTCGGCGAGGACAGCGCGCTGACGATCCCGCGGCTGATCTCGACCTCGTGCGCCGGGGCCCCGAGGAGTCCTGCCGCGACCTGCCGGAGACGGCCGAGGATCTGCTCGCACGCATCCTTGACGGCCCCGCCGTTGAGGTCGGAGCCGGAGCTCGCCGCCGTCGCCGAGGTGTTGGGGACCTTGTCCGTGCGCGTGGGGGCGAGCCGCACGGTTGAGAGGGGAACCCCGAGCGTGGTCGCCGCGACCTGGAGCATCTTCATGTGCAGGCCCTGACCCATCTCGGTGCCGCCGTGGGTGACGAGGACCGAGCCGTCCTTGTAGACGAGGACGAGCGCGCCGCCCTGGTTGAAGGCGGTGAGGTTGAACGAGATCCCGAACTTCACCGGGGTGATCGCAATCCCCCGTTTGACGTGGTCGTGGGTGGCGTTGAACCGGGCGATCTCCGCTTCCCGCTCGGCCACCTCGGCGGAGGTGACGACCTCATCCCAGCAGGCCTCCATCCGGTCGGGATGGCGCACGGGCTGGTAGTAGGGGGTGTCCTGTCCGGCCTGGTAGAAGTTGCGGCGGCGCAGCTCACGGGCGCTCAGCCCCAGCTGCGGGGCGATGCGGCCGAGGATGTCCTCCATGACGAGCATCCCCTGCGGGCCGCCGAAGCCGCGGAACGCCGTCTGCGAGGTCTTGTGGCACTTCGCGACGCGGCCGTGGACGCGGATGTTGGGCACCCAGTACGCGTTGTCGATGTGGCACATCGCGCGGGTGAGCACGGGTTCGGAGAGGTCGAGGCTCCACCCGCCGTCGGCGGTGAGCGTGGCGTCGAGGGCGAGGATCCGCCCGTCCTCGGTCAGGCCGATCCGCCACGTCGAATGGAAGCCGTGGCGCTTTCCGGTCATCGTCATGTCCTGCGTGCGGCTCAGCCGCAGCCGGACGGGCCGACCGGTGAGCTTCGCGCCGAGGGCGGCGAGCGCTGCGTACCCGTGGGGCTGCATCTCCTTGCCGCCGAATCCTCCCCCCATCCGCAGGCACTGGACGGTGACCTCGTTGGCGGGGATCCCGAGGACGTGGGAGACGATGTCCTGGGTCTCCGTGGGGTGCTGGGTCGAGCACTGGATGAAGACCTGGCCGGACTCGTCGACGTGGGCGAGCGAGGCCTGGGTCTCGAGGTAGAAGTGCTCCTGCCCGGCGAATTCGAATTCGCCGGAGAAGACGTGCGCGGCGTCGGCGAAGGCGCCGTCGACGTCGCCCTTGTCGATGACCGGCTGGACCCCGTGGTAGCTGCCGGCGGCGATCGCATCGCGCACGGTGATGAGCGAGGGCAGCGGGGTGGCGTCGACGACGACCGCGGCGGCGCCGGCCTTCGCCGCCTCGAGGTCCTCGCCGAGGACCCAGGCGACCGGCTGGCCGAAGAACATCACCTCGTCGGTGGGCAGCATCGGTTCGTCGTGCTTGACGCCCTGGTCGTTGACCCCGGGAACGTCGGCTGCGGTGATGACGCGCACGACTCCGGGCACCGCGTACGCAGGCGCCGCGTCGACGCGGTCGAGGCTCGCGTGGGCGTGCTCGGACTGGACGGGGTAGGCGTGGAGGACGCCGGTGAGTCGCCCGACGAGGTCGTCGGTGTAGAGCGCGGCGCCGGTGACGTGACCGAAGGCGCTCTCGTGGTGGTGGGATTCGCCGACGACAGGGTCGGCGGGGCGCTGGGAGAGATGGCTCATCGTCCTGCCTCCGTTCGGATCATGCCGGGCCCGCTCGCGCCCAGCTGTTCGGCGAAGAAGCGCTCGAGTGAGGAGCGCAGCATCGCAGTGCGGTACCGGGAGCTCGCCCGGTGGTCGTCCATCGGGGTGCCTTCGGCGGCGAGGGTCTCGGCCGCGTCATGGACGGTCTCGAGCGTCCACGGCCTGCCTTCGATCGCCGCTTCCGTAGCGAGGGCGCGCAGCGGGGTCGCCGCGACGCCGCCGAGGCCGATGCGGGCTTTGTCCACGATGCCGTCGGAGACGTCGACGGCGTAGCCGATGGCGACCGACGAGATGTCGTCGAAGCGGCGCTTGGTGATCTTCTGGAACGAGGTGAGCGGGGAGAGCGGCAGCGGGATCCGGATCGCAGTGATGAGCTCGCCGGGCTCGCGCACGGTCTGCCGGTAGCCGGTGAAGTAGTCGGCCAGCGGCACGACCCGCTCCCCGCCCGCCGAGGTGAGCACGAGCTCGGCCTCGAGGGCGAGGAGGGCCGGCGGGGTGTCGCCGATCGGCGAGCCGGTGCCGAGGTTGCCGCCGATCGTCGCACCGTTGCGGATGAGGCGCGAGGCGAACTGCGGGAAGAGCTTGCCGAGCAGCGGGACGGATCCGGCGAGTTCGCGTTCGATCTCGCTCAGGGTGTTCGCCGCCCCGATCTCGACATGGGTCTCCGTCCAGCGGACGCCGCGGAGCTCGGGCAGCCGGTCGATCGCGAGCAGCGACTTCGCCCGGGCGCCCTTGATGTTGACCTCGACACCCCAGTCGGTGGCGCCGGCGACGACGAGGACGTCGGGTTCGAGGCTGAGGATCTCGACCGCCTCGGCGAGGCGGGTGGGACGACGATACCGTCCCAGCTCACCGGTGGGGGTGTCGGGTCGGTGGAGGTCCGTGGCCGCCGAGGCCGGCGCCGGGTCGCTGCGGCGCGCGGCCAGGGCATCATCGTCGGTGGGGTCGCCGAGGGCGTAGGCTGCGTCCCTGATCGGGCGGTAGCCGGTGCAGCGGCAGAGATTGCCGGAGAGGGCGTGGATGTCGAATCCGTTGGGACCGTGGTCGGAGTCGGTGGGGCGCTCGGGGCGGTAGTACTCCGCGGCCATCGAACAGATGAAGCCCGGGGTGCAGTAGCCGCACTGGGAGCCGCCGCGCACGGCCATCTCCTCCTGGACGGGGTGGACGTCGTCGACCGAGCCGAGGCCTTCGGCGGTGATGACCTCCTGGCCGTCGAGGGCCGCTGCCGGCAGCAGACACGCATTCACCGAGGTCCAGCGGGTGCCGTTCTCGCCATCGGGTCGGGCGATGAGGATGGCACAGGCTCCGCATTCGCCTTCCGCGCAGCCTTCCTTGGCTGCCGTGAGCCCCTGACCGCGGAGGAAGTCAAGGGCGTTGGTATGTGTGGGGCCGTCGAAGTCGTGATCGGTGCCGTTGACCGAGATCCGACAGCTCGAGCGTTCCGTGGTCGACGCGGACATCGCACTCACCTCCTGCGCCTCGTCGGTGAGGCGCACAGTGCATGGTTGGAACAGATGCCTTCGCTCTCCCGGACTTCTGGTTATCCATGCGAACAGCAGCGGAGAGCAGTGAGGGCGTCGGGGCACAGGCCACCGACGGACCGGCGTGCGTCAGTCGCCGTGGGCGATCTGCCCCTTCGTCCAAGCTGTCTGCTCCGTCACAATGCTCACCCTCCCAAGATAGCCGAAATGGGACCGCGAACGAAGTAGAGGACGAATCCGACGGAGACGACCCAGAGCAGCCAGTGGACGTGCTGTCCGCGACGGCTGAACGCGTGGATGAGCGCCCAGGAGATGAATCCGACGCCGATGCCGTTGACGATCGAGTAGGTCAGGGGCATCGTCACCATGGTGAGGAAGACCGGCAGCGAGGTGCGGAAGTCGCTCAAGTCGATCTCCCGGATCTGGGAGACCATCATCGCGCCGACGACGACGAGGGCTGCCGCGCCGGCCTCCATCGGGATGACCCCGATGAGCGGAGCGAAGAACATCGAGAGGAGGAAGAGGACGCCGGTCACGCACGCGGCGAGACCGGTGCGTGCACCCTCGGCGATGCCTGCGGCGGAATCGACGAAGACCGTGTTCGACGACGCCGAGGCGCCGCCGCCGGCGACCGCGCCGAGACCCTCGATGATGAAGGCGCCGCGGATGCGGGGGAACATGCCGTCCTTCGTCTGCAGGCCGGCACTGCGGGCGAGACCCGTCATCGTGCCCATCGCGTCGAAGAAGTTCGTGAACACGAGGGTGAAGACGAGCATCGTCGCGGCGAGGACTCCGATGCGCTCGAACGAGCCGAAGAGGTCGAAGGCGCCGATGAGGGAGAAGTCGGGCAGAGCGACGATCTGGCTCGGCAGCTGCGGAGCGCTGAGGTTCCAGCCCTGCGGGTCCGGGTTGACCGGGTCGCCGACGGTGCCGAGCTTCGCGAACGCCTGGATGATGATCGCGGCGATCGTCGCGACGATCATCCCGATGAGGATGCCGCCGGGGATCTTCCGGGCCACGAGCACACCGATGAGGATGAGCGCGCCGATGAAGACCACGGTCGGCAGGGAGGCGATCGATCCGTCCTGCCCGAGCTGGACGGGCGGACCGGCGGGCGTGCGGGTGACGAAGCCGGAGTTGACGAAGCCGATGAACGCGATGAAGAGGCCGATGCCCACCGTGATCGCGACCTTGAGGGCGTGGGGAACGGCATTGAAGATCGCCGTGCGGATGCCCGTGGCGCCGAGGACGACGATGATGACGCCGTTGATGATGACGAGCCCCATCGCCTCGGCCCAGGTGACCTCCTGGACGACGGAGACGGCGAGGAAGCTGTTCATCCCCAGGCCGGCGGCGAGCGCGAACGGGAGCCGGGCGACGACGCCGAAGAGGATCGTGATGAGACCCGCGACGAGGCCGGTGACGGCCGTGAGCTGCGCGAAGTCGAGCGTGCCGCCGGTGACGTCGGCGGAGCCGCCGAGGATGAGCGGGTTGAGCACGACGATGTAGGCCATCGCCACGAAGGCGACGATGCCGCCGCGGATCTCCTGGCGCACCGAGGATCCGCGCTGGGTTATCTCGAAGAATCTGTCCAGTGCACTGGGACTGCCGTGCTCGACGGGTGCCGTGTCCCGCCCTGAATCGTTGTCAGCCATTTTCATGGACCACCTCAAACTGTTCGATTTGGTCGGCCGCAACATCGTCGTCGCGGCCCTGCGCCTTGAACGTGCGCATTGAAACGAGACAGTCAGCGCACGGGAGGCCCCGCCAGGACTTCCACGATGCGGAAAACTATTTCTATTTCATTTGGACAGTCTCGCGTCACACCCAGGGGTGTGTCAATCGTCACAGGGCCGTGAGGGGAATCGAGACACAACTGACACCAGTGTAGTCTCCGGGTCGCCGTGACGACTCCGGACAGCAGAGAACCCCCTGGATGACCAGGGGGTTCATGTGGCGGTGGCGGTGGGATTTGAACCCACGGTACGGGGTTACCGTACACAACATTTCGAGTGTTGCACCTTCGGCCGCTCGGACACGCCACCGCCGACAACAATACAGTCGGTGCCGCAGGAGGGCCAAATCATCGCACCGTGAGAGCGGTCACCTCTGTCGGCACCTCACCCTCGGAGGGCGGTGAAGAACTCGCGCAGCAGCGCCGCACTCTCCTCCGCGCGCACGCCCGCGTAGACCTCAGGGTGGTGGAGAGCCGCACGGTCGCGCGGGATGTCCCAGATCGAGCCGACGGCTCCGGCCTTCTCGTCGAAGGCGCCGTAGACGAGGCGGGCGATGCGGGAGCCGACGAGTGCGCCCGCGCACATCACGCACGGTTCGAGGGTGACGACGAGGGTGCAGCCGTCGAGGCGCCAGCGTCCGGTCGCCTCGGCGGCGGCACGCAGGGCGATGAGCTCGGCATGGCCGAGCGGATCCTCGTCGACCTCGCGCCGGTTGTGGCCAGCGCCGATGACCCGGCCGTCCTCATCGACGACGACGGCGCCGACGGGGACGTCGTCATGTGCGGTCGCCCGGGCCGCCTCGGCGAGGGCAAGATCCATCCACTCGGGAAAGCGGTTCAGCGTGCGGCCTCGAGCTGATCGGCGAAGCCGACGGTCTCGCCGACGTGGGCGACGACGCGGGCCGGGTCCGACCGGTGCTGCTCGACCTGCTCGATGAGGTCGGCCGCCGGGAGCCCCCGGTCGGCGTAGATGTCGGCGTCCCCGCCCCATTCGGCGTCGCCGTCGAAGTCGAGCATCTCGATCTCGTCGTCGTTGTCGTCCTCGTCCTCGTCCTCGGAGGTCTGCGTCTCCTCGTCGAGGCCGAACTCCTCTTCCGGCTCGGCCTCGTAGGCGTCGGGGCGGGAGTCGAGGTAGTCGGCGAAGATCGCAGCGAAGGGACTGAGCTCGACGGCCCGGAGGTCGGAGAGGAAGACCTTGACCTCGTTGTCCCGGCACAGCCGCACGAGGCCGAACCACTCGTCCTCGTGCTCGATGACGGCGATCGCCTCACCGTCGTCGGAGCCTGCGGTGCGCATCATGTCGACCAGGCCGTCGAGGTCCGCGGCGTCACGGACGTCGACGTCGAGGGCGCGGAAGCCGTCGCTGGACTCGGCAAGGATCTCACTGAAGTAGGACATGTCTCCATTGTGGACTCTTCTCAGTCCTTTCACCACAGGATCCGCTCTTTCTCCGCCTGTGTTTCGACGTACCATTTCCTGTATGCGCCTACACGTAGCCGATCACCCGCTCATCGCCCACAAGCTCAGCGTCCTCCGTGACGAGAGCACCGATTCCGCGCGGTTCCGGCAGCTCACCGAGGAGCTCGTCATGCTTCTCGCCTACGAGGCCACGCGCTCGGTCGCCGTCGAGGACCGCGAGGTGTCCACCCCGGTCTCGACGTTCACCGGCACCCGCCTGGCCGAACCCCGTCCCGTCGTCGTCCCCATCCTCCGCGCGGGCCTCGGCATGCTCGACGGGATGCTGCGCATCCTCCCCACCGCCGAGGTGGGATTCCTCGGCATGGTCCGCGACGAGACGACGTTCGAACCCACCGCCTACGCCGACCGGCTGCCCGATGACCTCAGCGGTCGTCAGATCTTCGTCGTCGATCCGATGCTCGCCACCGGCGGCACCCTGGCCATGGCCATCGACTTCCTCCTGGCCCGCGGTGCCCGCGACGTCACTGCCGTCTGCCTCGTCTCCGCCCCCGAGGGCGTCAAGCGCATCGAACAGTCGTACGGGGAGTCGGCGCACGTCGAGATCTACACCGCGGCCCTCGACGAACGCCTCAACGAGCAGGGGTACATCGTCCCCGGGCTCGGCGACGCCGGGGACCGGATGTACGGCATCGTCGACTGAGAGCCTCGGCGTCATAGTTCGTCACACTCGTCTCAAAAACGGCGAATCCTTTGCAGGCGCGTCAGACTGTGACGAATAATGAAGACATGACCTCTGTGACGTATCAGCCACGAATGTGCGCGGCAGCCATGTGTATGCCCTGCGTTCGTCGTCGGTGATCGTCCTTCCGCTGTCCGACCGCGAACGAGTGTACGTCAGCCACGCAGCGGACCCCCACGACTCACTCAGAGGACAGCCATGCCGAATCCAGAGCCGAACTACGTCCACCCCCGCAGTGCCGTCGCCGTCCGGAGGGCAGGAGCCAGGTTGAGCGCCGTCGATCCGCAGAACCCTCCGCACACGTACGGACCCAGCGGTGTCGTCCCCTCCCCGAAGGCCGCCCGCGGGATCATCGTCTACATCGGCCTCGACGAATCGAAGGCCGCCGCCGACGGCACGAACCTCTCCGCGATCGCCGGTGAACTCCAGGCGTACGCGAAGGAGCTCGCCTCGCAGGCCGAGACGCAGGCCGTCATCGCCCTGGCCCCGGAGGGCCGCGGCAGCGACATCGATGCCGTCCGCGCCGTCGCCAACGGCTCGCCGGCCGCCAGCGGCACCCCCGCAGGCACCCACGGACCCGTGCGCTCCCGCATTCCCAACCGCATCCACCCGCCTGCGCTGCGCGACGACGCCGCTGCTGGCGGCTACGGCGCCCACCCGGGCGAAGCCTTCGGAGAGAAGGCGGCCGAGCGTCTGCGCATCGACATCCCCCGCCGGGAGGTGCGCATCGACGGCGACCTCGTCGACGTCACGACGAAGGAGTTCGACCTGCTCGCCACCCTCGTCTCGCACCCGGATGAGACCCTGCCGCGCGACGCCCTCATCGCCGCCGTGTGGTCGGGCTCGGAGGAACCGGACGAGCGCACCGTCGACGTCCACATCCGCCGGCTCCGGCGCCGCCTCGGCGAGCACTCCTCGGTCATCCGCACGATGAGGGGTGCCGGCTACCGGTACGACACGCACCCCGACGTCACCGTGTGGTCGGCGACCGCGCACCGGTGATCCGGGTCGCACCACCCACCCAGGAGGGGGTCAGACTTCGCGGTTATGCTCGTTGATCGATGAATCAGGCATATCCCCGAACCCGTTCCGCGCGGAGGTCCGCGAAGGGAGTCACCGCACTCGTCTTCGGCATCCTCTATGCCGCGTTCCTTCTCCTCCACCACCTCCTCCCCTCCCGAGCAGGCATCGCCCTGCTCGTCGAGAGCATCCTGCCGTGGACGGGCGTCATCGTCGGCCTCGTCGCCCTCATGGCGCTCTTCCGTTTCTCCGTGCTCTCGGTCATCGGCGTGCTCGTACCCTCCATCGTGTGGCTGACGATGTTCGGCACAGCACTCCTGCCGGGCAAGGACGCGGGCACGGCCGACCTCACGGTCGCCACCCAGAACGTCGGAGCCCGCCTGCCGCAGCCCACCGCCACGGCGAAGAACCTCATCGACGCAGAGCCCGACATCCTCACGATCCAGGAACTCGAGTCGCTCTCAGGCCAGATCATCCGCAAGGAGCTCGACTCGGCGTTCGAGAACTCACAGGTCGTCGGCACTGTCGGGGTGTGGTCGAAGTGGCCGATGTCCGCCCCCGAGGCGGTCGACCTCGGTCTGCCGTGGGAGCGGGCCTTCGCAACGACGGTGTCGACCGACCACGGCGATGTCCGCTTCTACGCCGTGCACATGCCCTCGGTCCGGCCCGGGCATGAGGCGATGCGCAATGCCGCCCTGCGCCGCCTCGCGACAATCGTCTCCGCCGACGAGGCCGAGCGGGTCATCGTCGCCGGCGACTTCAACACCGCGACGACGGACCGCAACTTCTCCGAACTCGTGCCCCCGCTCGAGGACTCCCGGGTCGAGGCCCACGGCGGCTTCGGCTTCACGTGGCCGTCGGTGTTCCCGGTGACCCGTCTCGACCACATCCTCTACCGCGGTTTCGATGCGACCTCGGACCGCGTGCTCGGACGGGGCACGAGCGACCACCGCGCCGTCATCGCCGGACTCGACCTCAGCTGACGAGCACACTCACTTCGTGCACTGGCCCGTCGGCTGCGGGGTGCTGCTGCTCGCTCCCGCCTGCAGCTCGTCGCGGATCTCGGCCCGGGTGAGCGCATAGCCGGTCTCCTCATCGGTGGCGGAGCGGGCGAAGACCATGCCGATGACGTTGCCGTCGGAGTCGAGGAGGGGTCCGCCCGAATTGCCCTCCCGGACGATTCCGCGCACCGAGTAGACCTCGCGGACGACGCTGGACTCGTCGTAGATGTCGAGCCCGCGGGCGTTGATCCTCTCGCGCACTCGCGACGGAGAGATCGTGTACGGACCGTTGGCGGGAAAGCCGACGACGACAGAGTCGTCACCGGGACCGGCCGGTGAGCCGAACTCGAGCGCGGGAGCATCGAGTTCGGGGACCCTGAGGACGGCGACATCGGCTTCGGGATCGAATTCGACCACCTCGGCGGAGTAGGGACGCCCCGTCCCTCCGACCTGGACGGCGAGGCTCGTCGACCCGGCGACGACGTGGGCGTTGGTGGCGACGAGGCCGTCGCTGTAGACGAACCCGGTGCCCTCGGATCCGGCGGCGCATCGGGTGGTCGTCGTCGTCACCTTGACGACGGACTCCTCGACGCTGCGGCCGACCTCGACCATACCGGAGTCGGGTTCGCCGACACCGCGGATCTCCTCGGTCTGGCCGGAGAAGACCTGTGGGAAGCCCGTGGCGCGCAGTGTCGAGGCGAGGTCGCCCAGCGCCACCTGCGAGGAGTACGGGATCGTCCGGTCGATCGCGGCGATGACCGCGGAGTCGGCGACCCACCGGTTGGGTTCGACGAGCGGGGAGGCACGGACGAATCCGGCGGCGAGCCAGAGGACGAGGACGTAGACGATGCCCGCGGTCACCGTCCCGCCGATCGAGTCGATGCCCTGCCCGAGCTCGGAGTCCATGGCCCGCCGGATCGCGATGCCGATGCCGTTGCCGGCGAACGCGAAGAGCACGCTGAGGACGAGCGGCATCGCCGCGAGCAGGGCGATGACCCCGGGGTTCTCCATCGCCTGGGTGCCCGCGGAGATGTTCTCGACCAGCGGGGAGGTCAGCCGCCCGGCGATCCAGCCGACGACGAAGCCGACGACCGTGCACAGGCCGATGATGAAGCCCTGCCGGAAGCCGAGGAAGAGCGCAGCGATACCGAGGAGGACGATGATGACGTCGACGATCACGCCGGCCTCGCCTCACCTCGGGAGGCTGAGAGCAGACGGTCACGGGCTCCGGCGAACTCACGCAGTTCGTAGTTCTCGATGGTGCGCTCCTTGGGTCCGCCGAGACCGGCGAGCAGACGCATCCGTGTCGTCGCCAGCTGCCCGGCGAGGCGGATCATCGTCCGCATCTCCTGCTTGCCCCCGGGGAAGGTCTTCGCCCAGCGTTTGCCCTGCTTGCGGCCCTTCCACGTTCCGAGCATGTCGACCTCGGCGTGGGAGAGCCACCCGGAGTTCGCGTAGTCGCCGAGCATGTTGCGGGTGTGCAAACGCTCGCTGCGGCGGAGGATGAGGCCGGCGACGACCCAGCAGGTGGTGAGGATGAAGCTGAGGACGATGAGGCCGATGATCTGCGCAATGGGGCTGATGAGCTGGAGACCGGTCATCGACCCGTTCCAGATCGCGTGGAGGCACATGCCGACGAAGAGTCCGGGCAACCACATGAGGATGACCGCCCACCACGGCCATTTGCGGGCGGCGAAGCCGATCGTCACCCCGGCCCAGGACGAGAACGCCGTGTGGAGCAGGGGTGAGCAGAGGCAGCGGAGCACGAAGGTCACCCACAGGCCGGAGGTGCTCTCTTCCCACGCGGCGCCGAGGTAGAGGACGTTCTCCGTGAACGCGAAGCCCGCCCCGATGAGCGCGCCGTAGACGAGGCCGTCGAGGGGCCCCTCGAAATGACGCCGGGCGAGGAGGACGATGACGACGAGGAGGGCGGTCTTCGTCGTCTCCTCGACGACGGGGGCTTCGACGACGGTCTTGAACACGTCGGGCACCGCGCCGACGCCGGCGAAGTAGAGGGCGACCTCCCCGACGAGGGAGACGAAGAGGGTGAGGACGACGGAGGCGACCGCTCCCCAAAGGAGGCAGAGGCCGAGGAGGAGCTTCGGCTGGGGCTTCCACCGATCGAGCCACAGCACGTAGACGATGATCCCGATGAGGGGGATGGCCGAGAGTCCGATGAGCCCGAAGAGGCGGGCACCGAAGCTGAAGCCGCCCCAGATCGCCATGACGAGGAGACCGAAGACGAGGGCGCAGACGGCGAGGATCGCGAGGACGAGGCGGACGACGTTGCCCGGCGATCCCGGCTCGGCCGGTTCCGGCGTGCGCCGCACGGCCCCTGTCCACGGAGTCTCGGCGACCCGGTGCTGCGGGGGCTGCATCTGTGCGCGCACCCGCATCTCCTGCGTCACCGTCGGCGCGAACCGCGGCTGCTCGTAGACGCGGGACTGCATCGGCTGGCCGGGATGGGACTGGTGGCCGGGACGGGTCATCTGCCCCGGCGGCGGGATGCGCAGGCCGAGGTCGGGACCCGGTCCGGGGGCCTGCCGCCGCATCGGCGGCGGGGCCGCGGTGCGCTGGGGGTTCTGCGGCCGCGGGCGGAAGCGGTCATCGCTGCGGCGGGGATCGACGACGGGGCCAGGATGCTGACCACCGTGATTCGGGCCCGGGCCGTGCGGAGGGCCTGCATGTTCCGACATACACCGTCCTTCTCGATCGGATGCAGGGCGTTGACTGCTCGTCCAGTCTACGGTTGATCGCTGACACCGGGCCGAGCGGTTCGTGTCTGTTCGGCAACAACCCGCCTGGCCATCCGTCTCCCACCCACTCGTGTCCCAGCGGGTGTGGATCCCCTTCCCGCGTTCGCGTCTCGTCGCCCTGCCGAATCCCCTCGTCCTCGCCGAGGCGGTCGGTCCGTCCCGCGCCGACCCCGGTGGTGTGCCGTCCCCCACTCGTCTCCCCAGCCGCTGCCACTCGTGCTCGTTCGCCTGTGGAGGCTCGATCCGCTGTCCACAGGCGCAGAATCGCCTCTGGTCACCGCGGCCTGTCGGGCGTGCAATCGTGCCATGAGCACTCACAGACCTCTCACATGTCCATCCGTCCTCCTCGTCGTCCTCGCTCTCCTCCTCTCCTTGGGATCGTCCCCGGCAGCGGGGAGGTCGAACCTCGGTGAGGTCCCGCTCTCAGCGGGCTCCGGACTCTACGGTCCCGGCCTCTGGCATGAGGCCGCCGAGGGCAGGACCTGGTACGGCGCCTACCGCACGTTCGACGACAGGTACGCCTACTGCATCGACGCCGGACGGCAGTCCCCGCAGCCGGAGAACTTCGACGGTGCGCGACCGCGCACGGTCACCTCGGCGCAGACCGCGTGGGCGCTGCACACGTACGGGACCTCGGTTTCCGCCGACGTCCAGGCGGCACTGAGCACGATGGCCCGACTCGACGAACGGATCGACCACGACCATGCGGTGCCGCCGCAGGAGCCGGGCGAACTCGGCGCGGACTTCGCCGGGGCCGCACAGCAGTATGCGGCGATCACGAAGGAGGCGAAGAGGCTCGCCGGCCCGTACACGCTCGACGTCTCCCTCGAACGCTCCCTCGACATGCCCGTCCTCGAACCCTACGGCAGCACCGAGGAGGATGCCGCGCCGTCGACGGCCGACGTCCCTCCGACCTCGGGCGCGGTCACCCTCACCGTCTCCCTGACCAGCGCCTCCGGAGCGTTCGTCCCCGACATCCCCATCGAACTCACCATCAAGGGAGCCGAAGGTCCGACGAGAGTGACGAGCGGGACGGCAGAGATCACCGAGATGCTCAGGGCCACCGAGCCGGGGACAGTGAGCGTCACCGCCACGGCAGCCGTGGCCCCGGAGACCGTGCGCCTCTACGAGCCGACCTCCGGCACCCGCGTCCAACGCGTCATCACCGCCGACGAACCCGTGACCGTCACCGACGAGGTCTCACTCGACGTCGACTCGCAGCCGCGGGTGACCACGGAGATCTCCGAGGACCGACCGCAGCCGGGAGACATGGTCACCGATGCGTTCACGGTCTCCGGTCTCATCGGCGATCACAGGGTCGATGTCGTCCACGAGCTGTGGACCACCTCGTCGAAGCCCGCGATCGGCACCCGCAATGACGATGCCGAAGTCATCGGCACCGTGACATCGAAGGACATCGGCAACGGCACACACACCTCGGCGGGCATCCGGATCCCTGAGGATGTGCGCGGCTGGGTCTACTTCACGGAGACGATCGCCGCCGACGAGAAGACGTCGGAGTGGAAGGGCATCCACGGCCAGCCGAAGGAGACGGGATTCGTCCCATGGACGCCGACAGCTGACACCCGTGCCGAGATCGAGGGATCCCAGGTCACCGACGAGGTCGCCGTCACCGGCCTGCGTCCCGGCGCCGAGGCGAAGCTCACCGTCACCGCGTACCGCACCGACTCCGAACCCGAGCAGTCGACAGAGGCGTCGGGCACGGAGCTCGCCTCCCAGGACATCACCGTCGTCGCCGACCAGGAGGGAACGGCCACGGTGAGCACGGAGCCGATCGACATGCCCGTCGGGTGGGTGACGTTCGTGACGACGATCCACGCCGACGACGTCCACCGCGGGTGGACGAGCGACTGGGGCATCCCGTCGGAGACCGTCAGCCGTCCGCCGGCCGAGACGCCGAGCACGCCTCCGGCGCCTCCGTCACCCGAACAGCCGTCGACCCCGCCGTCACCCGAGCAGCCGTCGACCCCGCCCGCACCGGAGCAGCCAAGTCCGCCGCCGGCACCCGAGCAACCGAGCACTCCCCCACCGGTCGAACCCGTCGCAGAGGAGCCGGAGGCTCCGCGCGCCCCGGACGAACTGCCGCGGACGGGAGCCCAGGGGCACACGATGCTCATCGGGGTCGGCATCGTCCTCATCGGCCTCGGAGGCGCGATCCTCTTCGTCACCGGACGCCGGAACCGCGATGAGTGATCGGCCCGCTCACGGATCAGCCGCCCTCGACGATCGTCGCCGCTGCGCGGAAGAGGTCGAGGAGCCGTCCGGTGAGAGCTTCGATGCGGGACTCGAGGGCGGCGCGGGCCTGATCGACCTCGCCGTGGACACGCAGCGCATCGAGGAACTCGCGGACGGCCGGGATCCGATACCCGGCTGCCCTCAGCTCCGCGGTGATCCTCGCCTCCCGGATCGCGGCCGGCCGGTAGATCCGTGCGCGCGTTGCGCCGCGGGCCACCCGGTCGGGCGAGACCAGGCCCTCGTCCTCCCAGAACCGCAGGGTCGAGGCCGGGACGCCGAGGGCGTGCGTGAGCTGACTGATCGTCATCGACTCGGCGCCGTCGTCGGTCTCCGCATCGAGGCCGACCAGCATCTCCCGCACCGCGACCGCCCGGGTCCGCTCCGCGTCGAGACCGGCGGCGAATCCGCCGAGGACCGCTGCCGTGTCGGCAGGCGAGCGCTCCGACCGCGAGATGAAGGTATCGAGGGCGGCCACGGGACCGATCGCCGAGGCGAGGCGCCGATAGGCGATGAGTGCGCGGACATGGGTCTCGGTGAACCGGCGATGGCCGTTCGGCAGGCGCTCGGCGGCCGGTATCGCTCCGAGGGTCTCGAGCCTGCGCACCTGCTGCACCGAACAGCCGGCCGCCCGTGCCGCCTCGGCCGTCGTCATGCCCACGGGCGCGATCCGACATAAGCACTTGAAGTGCACACTTGAAGCATGAGCATGAACGACATCCTAGACGCCGTCCGCCGCTTCGACGGGGTCCTCGAGCTCGCTCCGACTCCGGGCAGTGAGTATCCCGAGGTCGCGTGGGGCGATCACTTCCTCTACTTCGCCCCCGACGGCGAGGTCCCGCAGCGGGTCCAGCCCTACGCGACGATCATCACGAAGGACTACCCCGACGACACCTTGTCACGACTGAGCGAGACAGGGCGGTGGCGGGTGAACATCCATGTCGGGCGGCATCGCTTCGCCGACCTCCTCGGCGAGGAGCCCACCGCGCCGGGCGCCGAGACGGGCTGGGACTTCGCCGCCGCGGACACGCTCCTCCCCCATCCTCTCTACCGCACGCAGGGGTGGGTCGCGATCGTCGCACCGGGACCGAACACGATGGGGCTCGCGCTCGACCTCCTCGCCGCTGCGCACGCCGATGCCGCACGCCGGTGGCATCGGCGCTGACTCGACCTCAGACTCCCGAGGCCCACTCCTTCGCCCACGCCCGGGAGCCGTTGGCAAGGAGTCCGACGTCGGCGCCGACGAGGACGAAGGAGGCACCGGCGTCGAGGTACCTCCTCGCCTGGACGGGGTCGAAGGCGTTGACGCCGACGGGTTTGCCGGCGGCACGGACGGCGTCGAAGGTCTCGAGCACCGCCGCGGTCACCCGCTCGTGCGTCTGCTGACCGAGCAGTCCCATCGAGGCGGCGAGATCGGAGGGACCGACGAAGACCGCGTCGATGCCCTCGACGGAGGCGATCGCCTCGGCGTTCTCCACCGCCGTCACCGACTCGATCTGGACGGTGAGGGAGACAAGCTCGTCGGACCTCCCCAGGTAGTCGGGCACGGTGTTCCACCTCGATGCCCGGGCGAGGGCGGAGCCGACCCCGCGCACCCCGTGCGGCGGGTAGCGCACGGACCGGGCCGCCTCCTCGGCGTCGGCTGCGGTGTCGACCATGGGCACGAGGATGTTCTGCGCACCGAGGTCGAGGTGCTGCTTGATGAGCACGCGGTCGCACGCGGGCACCCGGACCACGGGGGTCGCCGGGTAGCCGTTCATGGCCTGGAGGAGACGGGTCGTCGTCTCCAGACCCAACGGCGAGTGCTCGGCGTCGAGGAGCACCCAGTCGAGACCGGATCCGGCGGCGATCTCCGCGGACACCGGCGAGCCGGAGCTCACCCACATCCCCGCGAGATGACCGCCGTCCTCGAGCTCGGCGAGGCGGTCGGCGAAGGTCGGGGGCAGGTCTAGGCGAAACGACATGTGATGACTCCCAGGTCTCCGTAGTCGGCGTGGACGGTGTCGCCCGGATGCACCCACATCGGGCGGGTGAACGAGCCGGCGAGCACGGTCTCGCCCGCCCGCAGGGTCTCCCCGTGGTCGGCGAGCTTGTTCGCCAACCACGCGATGCCCCGCCCGGGATGGTCGAGGACAGCGGCGGCGACGCCGGAGTCCTCGATCGTCTCGTTGCGGTAGAGCAGGGCTGCGACCCAGCGGAGGTCGACTGAGTCGACGGTCACGGGACGACCGCCGAGCACCATCGCGCCCAGGGCTGCATTGTCGGAGATCGTATCGACGATCGTCCGTCCCTCCATCTCGATCCGGGAGGAGAGGATCTCGAGGGCGGGCACGACGTACTCGGTGGCCCTGAGCACGTCGACGAGACCGACGCCGGGACCCGCGAGGTCCTCGCCGAGGACGAAGGCGAGCTCGACCTCGACGCGCACCCCCGAGTACTGCGAGTGGTCGATGACCGCCCCGGTCTCATAGACCTGGTCTGAGAAGATCGTCCCGTAGTCGGGTTCGGTGATGCCGGTTGCCTGCTGCATCGGCTTCGACGTCAGCCCGATCTTGTGACCGACGACGCGCCGTCCCTCGGCCTCGCCGCGGCGCCGCCATTCCGCCTGCACCGCGTACGAGTCCTCGACCGTCATGTCCGGGTGGGCGGCGGTGAGCAGCCCGATCTTCTCCCGTGACCTCTCGGCGGCGGCGAGATCGTCGGCGATGCCGGCGATGACCGTCTCATCGAGCATGGTGATCCTCCTTCTGGGCTCTTCCCCGCGGTCGGCTCAGAGCTGGTGGCCGAGCTTGAATTCCTCTTCGCCGTCATCGGCGCCCGAGTGGGCGGCGGTGTCGCTCTCGGCATCCTCGCGGCGGGTGTAGGAGAATCCGTCAGCGCCGATGGTCACCTCCATCTCGGAGTCGTCGGTGCGCTTCGTCAGCGGCACCGGGTTGCCCTCGAGGTCGAGGACGGTCGAGGCATCGGTGTACCACGAGGGCACAACCGGGTTGCCCCACCAGTCGCGGCGCTGGTTGTCGTGGACGTCCCAAGTCACCCGCGGATTGTCCGGGTCGCCGGTGTAGTAGTCCTGCGTGTAGATCTCGATGCGGTGGCCGTCGGGGTCGCGCAGGTAGAGGTAGAAGGCGTTGGAGACGCCGTGGCGGCCGGGTCCGCGCTCGATCATGTCGGAGAGGCGCAGCGCTCCGAGCTTGTCGCAGATCGCCAAGATGTTGTGCTTCTCATGCGTGGCGAACGCGACGTGGTGCATGCGCGGCCCGTCGCCGCCGGTCATCGCGGTGTCGTGGACGGTGGGCTTGCGCCGCATCCACGCTGCGTAGACGGTGCCCTCGTCGTCCTGGATGTCCTCGGTGACGCGGAAGCCGAGGTCCTCCATGTAGCCCACGGCCTTCGGGACGTCCGGGGTGACCTGGTTGAAGTGGTCGAGGCGGACGAGCGCACCGGGCGAGTAGAGGTCGTAGCGCCAGGCGAGGCGCTCGACGTGGTCGACGTCGTAGAAGAACTCGTACGGGAAGCCGAGCGGATCCTGCACGCGCACGGAGTCGCCGATGCCGCGGACGAAGCCCTCGGACCGCCGCTCAACGGGACATCCGAGCTCACGGTAGAACGCCTCGGCGGCATCGACGTCCTCGGGGGTGCGGACCCGGAACGAGAACGCGGCCACGGCGGCCTCCGGGCCCTTCCGGAGGACGAGGTTGTGGTGGATGAACTCCTCCATCGACCGGAGGTAGACGGTGTTCTCGTCCTCCCACGTGACCTGGAGGTCGAGGACGTCGACGTAGAAGTCCCGGGACTTCTGCAGGTCGGTGACGACGAGTTCCATGTACGCGCAGCGCACGACATCGGGCGCGGCGACGGTGGGGGTGGTGATCGATTCGGTCATGATGGTGTTCCTCTCACTGCTTCCCGAAGACGGGGTTGTGGACCTCGCCGAGGTTGATGTGCACGGCCTGCTGGTCCGTGTAGAAGTCGATCGAGCGGTATCCGCCCTCGTGGCCGAGACCCGAGGCCTTGACGCCGCCGAACGGGGTGCGCAGGTCTCGGACGTTGTTCGAGTTCAGCCACACCATTCCGGACTCGACGGCCTGCGAGAAGTTGTGCGCCCGCTTGAGATCTGAAGTCCAGATGTAGGCGGCGAGCCCGTACTTCGTGTCATTGGCCAGCGCGAGCGCCTCCTCGTCGGTGGAGAAGGGGGTGATCGCGACGACGGGTCCGAAGATCTCCTCCTGGAAGATCCGGGCGTCGGGCATGACGTCGGCGAAGACGGTGGGTTCGACGAAGTTGCCGGTCTCGAATCCCTCGGGTCGGCCGCCGCCGGCGACGAGGCGCGCCTCGCCCTTGCCGATCTCGACGTACGACATGACCTTCTCGTAGTGCTCGGGGTGGACGAGGGCTGCGACCTCGGTGGCGGGGTCCGAGGGCAGGCCGACCTTGACGCGCTTGGCCTGCGCGGCGTAGCGCTCGACGAACTCGTCATAGATCGACTCCTCGACGAGGATGCGCGAACCGGCGGTGCAGCGCTCCCCGTTGAGGGAGAAGACACCGAAGATCGTCGCGTTGATCGCTGCGTCGAGGTCGGCATCGGCGAAGACGACGGCCGGGGACTTGCCGCCGAGCTCCATCGAGAGGCCCTTGAGCCAGGGTGCGGCGTTGGCGAAGATCGTCTGTCCCGTCTTCGACTCACCGGTGAAGGAGATGAGCGGGACGTCGGGGT
This sequence comes from Brevibacterium sp. K72, assembly GCF_050562175.1. Taxonomy (NCBI): domain Bacteria; kingdom Bacillati; phylum Actinomycetota; class Actinomycetes; order Micrococcales; family Brevibacteriaceae; genus Brevibacterium; species Brevibacterium sp. K72. Next base: position 1,735,855 of record NZ_CP191582.1, on the reverse strand, counting down.
GCTTGACGAGAGAGTCCCCGGCGAAGCCCTCCTCCCCGAAGCCGTTGACCATGTTGAACACGCCGGTGGGCAGGCCCGCCTCTTCGAAGATGCCCGGCCACAGCGACGCCGAGAGCGGGGTGAACTCGGCGGGCTTGAGCACGACGGTGTTGCCGGTCGCGATCGCCGGGGCGAGCTTCCACGACTCGAGCATGAACGGGGTGTTCCACGGGGTGATGAGGCCGGCGACGCCGATCGGCTTGCGGTTGACGTAGTTGGCCTGCCGGCCGGGAACCTTGTAGGCGTCGTCGACCTGGGCGACGATGAGGTCGGCGAAGAAGCGGAAGTTCTCCGCCGCCCGACGCGCCTGGCCCTTGGCCTGGGTGATCGGCAGACCGGAATCGTACGACTCCATCTCGGCGAGCTCGTGCTCGCGGCTCTCGACGATGTCGGCGATCCTGTTGAGCACCCGAGCGCGCTCACGCGGGAGCATCGTCGGCCACGGCCCCTCCTCGAAGGCCTTCTTCGCTGCCGCCACGGCCCGGTCGATGTCGGCCTTCTTGCCGGAGGCGGCCTTGATGTAGGGCTCGTTGGTCACCGGGTTGATGACGTCGAACTCGTCGCCGTCGAGGGAGTCGACGAACTCCCCGCCGATGTAGTGGCGGATCTTCTCCGGCAGGTTCGCAGGTGCAGTGGTGGAATCGGTCATGACTTGTCCCTCTCTGGTGCGGTGGTGGCTTCCTGGTAGCTGTGCAGTGTGGCGGTGCGGTGGGCGCGGACGACCCGTTCGACCTCGTCCGCCGAGGCGGCCGCCCGGATGAGTGCGATGATCCGGGAGTGCTCGTCGACGGAGTCGCGTGCCCGTCCGGGCACGAACGCGAACGTCGAGTTCCGCAGGTGCGCGAGCCGATCCCATTCGAGGCCGACGAGCGTGCGCAACCGGTCGTTGGGGCAGCGGGCGAAGAGCGCGGCGTGGAACTCGTGGTTGAGGCGGGTGAATTCGACGGCGTCGAAGTCGGTGAGCAGTGCCCGCATCTGCTCGTTGAGGTCCTCCGCCGCGGCGAGGTCGGCCGCGGTGATGTGGGTCAGGGCCTGTGCGGTCGCCGCGCCTTCGAGCACGGCGACGGCCTCCATCGACTGGACGTAGGATCCGTGGTCGACCATCGCCACCCGGGCCCCGACGTTGCGTTCGAAGGTGACGAGTCCGTCGGCCTCGAGCCGGCGGATCGCCTCCCTGACGGGGACGACCGAGGTGTCGAGCTCAACGGCGATCTGGGAGAGCACAAGCTTGTCACCGGCGTCGAAGGTGTGATCGCCGATGCGCTCACGGATCCACTGGTACGCGTGCTCGGCCTTGCTCAGAGGCTGGCTCGGCGACACCGGCTGCGCACTCATCGCGCGGACTTCCATTCCTCGAACTTCGCCTTCCATTCGCCCTTGGGCGGGAAGAGCTCTTCGATCGGGTTGCCGGCGGCGACCTGCTCGGCGACCCAGCCGTCCTCGACCTCTTTGGCCAGGGCGGCGTCGACGACCTCCTCGGCGAGGTTCCGGGGGATGACGATGACGCCGTCGTCGTCGCCGACGATGACATCGCCGGGAAGGACGGTCGCGTTCCCGCAGGCCACGGCCACATCGGACTCCCACGGGACGTGCTTGCGGCCGAGCACCGCAGGGTTGCGGGAGGTCGCGAACACCGGGAGGATGCCGGCCACCTCGGCGGAGTCGCGGACTCCTCCGTCGGTGACGACCCCGGCGGCGCCGAGAGCCTTGGCCCGCAGCGCGAGGACGTCGCCGAGGGTGCCCGATCCGGACTCACCGCGGGCCTCGATGACGATGACCTCGCCCTCCCCCAGGCTGTCGAAGGCGCGCTTCTGCGCGTTGTAGCCGCCGCCGTGGGATGTGAAGAGGTCCTCACGGTTGGGCACGAAGCGCAGGGTCTTCGCGACGCCGACGATCCGGCTGCCCGGGGTCAGCGGGGCGACGCCCTCGATGACGACGTTGTTGAGCCCGCGGGCCCGCAGCTGGGCCGAGAGTCCCGCCGTCGGGGCCTCGGCGAGCTTCGCCCGCAGCTCTGCGGGGAGGGCTGCGCCGAGGGCGGCACTGTCCGTGCCGCCCTCGGCCGGCAGGCCGGCGGCCTCCGCCGAGCCCCACGCGTCGATGCGCAGGTCGTCGGTGACGGCAGGAGTGCTGCCGAGGTCGGCGTCGAAGTCGCCGGGGCCCTCGACGACCTCGGTGCGCAGGCGACCGGAGCTCAGCTCCTGCCCCGTCCTCGCCGAGGCGGTGCTCACCTCGACCTCGACGACGTCGCCGGGGACGACGACGCTCGAGCCCGACGGGGTGCCGGTGAGGATGACGTCACCGGGTTCGAGGGTGAAGTGCTGGCTGAGGTCGGCGATGATCCGGATGAGCGGGAAGATCAGCTGCTCGGGACCGGTGCCGTCGTCTTGGACGAGGGAGCCGTTGACCCAGGTGCGGATGCGCAGGGCCTCGGGGTCCACCTCGGCGGCGGGGATGAGTTCGGGGCCGAGGGGGGTGTAGCCGTCACGGCTCTTCGACCTCACGTTCGAGCCCTTGTCGGGGGCCTTGAGGTCATAGAGGCCGAAGTCGTTGGCCGCGGTGACGCCTGAGACGTGGTCCCATGCGGCCTCGGCGGGGATGCGGTGGGCAGGGGTGCCGATGACGACGGCGACCTCGCCTTCGAAGGCGAGCAGTTCGGTGCCGGCGGGACGGGAGATCGTCTCACCGCTGTCCGCGAGCGAGCTCGTCGCCTTGAGGAAGTACGAGGGAGCGGCGGGTCGGCGGCCGCGCTGGGCGGCACGGGACTCGTAGGCCACGTGGACGGCGATGATCTTGCCGGGCCGGGTGGGGACTGCTGCGTTCGTCATCGAAACCTCGTTCTCTCGTCGTTGACTTCTTGGATCGTATACGATGCAGAAGCGGTCGACAAGGGTTCGACCGAATTTTGTCGGAACGCACCCCCGCCTCGGCGTGATCGTATATGAACTGATACGATCTGGATCACAAGGTGCGCGCCGGATCACAGACGATCACCACGGCGCACAAAGGCGTGTGAGGAACCGGAGGCTGAAATGCACTTCCACCAGGACGGGTACGTGTCCGCGGACCCACGGATCGAGGACGCAGCGGGCTACGGCATCGATCGACCTGAGTCCCTGCCCGACGTCGTCGACGTACTCATCGTCGGCAGCGGTCCCGCCGGCATGGTCGCCGCCGCCCAACTCGCGCAATACCCCGACGTCAACACCCGCATCATCGAGAAGCGCGACGGCCGGCTCGTCATCGGTCAGGCCGACGGCATCCAGGCCCGATCGGTCGAGACGTTCCAGGCCTTCGGGTTCGCCGAGGAGATCATGCGCGAGGGCTACCACATCACCGAGATGGCGTTCTGGAACCCCGACCCGGACAATCCCGGGCACATCATCCGCACCGGCCGACCCAAGGACGACGAGACCGGGGTGAGCGAATTCCCCCACCTCATCGTCAACCAGGCCCGCGTCCTCGACTACTTCGCCCAGTTCGCCCGGCAGTCCCCGGCACGGATCGAACCCGACTACGGCATCGAGTTCGTCGACCTCACCGTCGAGGACCCGGCGACGGCGGCCGACCCGAAGCACCCGGTCTCCGTCATCGTGCGCTACACCGCGGGCGAACGCGCCGGTCAGCAGCGGACGATCCGCGCGGGCTTCGTCATCGGCAGCGACGGCGCCCGCTCGGGCGTGCGCTCGGCGATCGGGCGGACGATGTCCGGCGACCAGGCCAACCATGCGTGGGGCGTCATGGACGTGCTCGCGAACACCGACTTCCCCGACATCCGGACGAAGTGCGCGATCTCGTCGAAGCACGGCAACATCCTCCTCATCCCGCGCGAGGGCGGTCACCTCTTCCGCATGTACGTCGACCTCGGCGAGGTGCCTGCCGACGATGCCAGGAAGGTGCGCCAGACGAGCATCGAGGAGATCATCGCGAAGGCCAATGCGATCCTCACCCCGTACTCGCTCGACGTGAAGAACGTCGCGTGGCACAGCGTCTACGAGGTCGGGCACCGGCTCACCGACGCCTTCGACGACACCGACGACACCACCCCCGGCTCCCCCTGCCCGCGCGTGTTCATCACCGGCGACGCCTGCCACACGCATTCAGCGAAGGCCGGACAGGGCATGAACGTCTCGATGCAGGACGGGTTCAACATCGCGTGGAAGCTCGGGCAGGTCGCTTCGGGACGCTCCTCGGACGAGCTGCTGCGCACGTATTCGGCCGAACGGCAGGTCACGGCGAAGAACCTCATCGACTTCGACAAGGAGTGGTCGACGCTCATGGCCACCCCTCAGGATGAGCTGCCGGACAAGGCGTACCTCGAGGAGTTCTACGTCAAGACCGCGGAGTTCCCCGCCGGCTTCATGACCGAGTACACGGAGTCGATGATCACGGCGACGACGGAGAACCAGGAGCTCGCGACCGGATTCCCCGTGGGCAAGCGGTTCAAGTCGGCTATGGTCAACCGCGTCTGCGACGCCTACCCCCTTCACCTCGGGCATGAGGCCAAGGCCGACGGACGCTGGCGGGTCTACGTCTTCGCTGATCGGGCGGCACCTGCACCGGCCGTGGAAGCCGCGGCCGGTGTCGACGAGGCGGCGGTGACGGGTGTGCCCGCACTGGCGGAGTGGTTCGAATCCGATCCGGCGTCTCCGCTCGTCGCGTACCGCCGCACGGGCGAGGACATCGACGCCCTCGTCGAACTCAACGTCATCTACCAGCAGCCGCACACGGAGTTCGACTTCACCGACGTGCCGCAGGTCTTCCGCCCCTACGTCGGGAAGTTCGGTCTCGAGTACCTCGAGAAGATCTACGCCGCCCTGCCCGACGACGACATCTTCGAGACCCGCGGCATCAGCCGGGACGGCGCCGTCGTCATCGTCCGCCCCGACCAGTACGTCTCCGGTGTCTTCCCGCTCGATGCGCGCGAGGAGATCGGGAAGTTCTTCGCCGGGGTCTTCCTCCCCGAGGAGTGAGGCGCGGGTTTCCTGGGAGCGGCTGCACCCGCTTCCCGTGGAGTGCGGGCGAGCTGAGAGCTGACTGACGACCTGCGCCGAGGTATCGGAAAGTCAGCTTGTCTGTGGCAGGGTGAACGTATGGCTACGAATGAGAAGAGCATCACAGTCACACGGACCATCGACCACCCGACGAAGGAGATTTTCGACGTCCTCACCCTGCCCGACAACCACACGCAGTTCGACGGTTCGGGCATGGTGCAGTCGGCGGAGAAGTCCCAGCGCATCCAGGGTGTCGGCGACGTGTTCGTCATGAACATGTACGCCGAGGCGATGGGCGGCGACTACCAGATGCACAACCATGTCACCGCGTACGACGAGAACAAGATGGTCGGCTGGCAGCCGGCGCAGGCCGACGACCCGAAGGAGCCGGGCGGCTGGGAATGGCTGTACGAGCTCAACGCGGCCGGACCCGACTCCACCGAGGTGACGCTCACCTACGACTGGTCGAAGGTCGACGACCCGAAGCTTCTGCCGCTCTTCCCTGTCGTCAGCGAGGAGCAGCTCGACGAGTCGCTCAACAAGCTCGCGGCCGCCGTCTCCGATCGCTGACGTCGCGCGGGTCGCCGCTGGTGGCTGACGCGGCCGTTCGACCGCCGCCGCCTCAGAACCGCGAGCCGGAGAAGCGCTCCGCGTGCCTGCGGTGGCGGCAGTGGCGGCTGCCGGCGAGCCCGAAGATGCCCCCGACGATGAGGGCGGCACTGCCGAGCGCCCAGAGTGCGGCGCCGGGAGCCGGGTAGCCGATCTCCATGCCGCCGATCCAGCGCCCCTGCTCGTCCTGGCCGTCCCACATGAAGAACGGCGGGTCCATGATCATCGCCACGAGGGCGACGAGGAGGACGAGGCCGACGATGACGGCGGCCGGGGACCAGAGAGTGAGCGATCGGGAGAGCCACGCGGTGACCGCGCAGACGAGGATCGCCGCCCAGGGCAGGACGAAGGCGACGTCGAAGTTCTCGGGGCTGATCGGGTGCTCACCGAGTGAGGTGACGAGCAGGCGTGGACCTCTGTCGTTGCCGCTGTCGAGCACCGGGATCCAGATCATCGCGATCCACGCGGCCACCGTGATCAGCGGCAGCCACCGGGCGATCCAGCGTGCGCGCCTGCCCTGGGGGAGCAGCTGCGTGCCGATCGCGTCGGGACGGTCCACGGTGTTCATGACCATCATTCTTCGGCGCTGCCCGGCCGGGCCGGTGACAGCGATGTTGCAGAACTGTCACCGGCTCGCGTCAGGCGCCCTCACCCGGCGGCGAGGATCCGTGTCCGCAGGAGCTCCTCGGCATCGGAAACACTGCCGGTCCGCTTGAGCAAGGCGGGAGCGGGTGCCGGACGAATCAATCCACCGGTCGGGGCGATGACCACTCGGAGACCCGGAGGGATGGGCACGGTCTCGGGGTCGCTCCGCTCGACTGCAGTGCTCAGGCGGTTCTCCGCGCGGGGCGGTGCTGACTCCTCCGCGCCTGGCGAGTTCACCACGGTCCCCCTCGGTCGCTCAACGCCGGACTCCGGATCATCGCCGAGCATCGGATCATCGCCGAGCATCGGATCGCGAGGGGGCGACGAGGCACCCGACGGCGGACTCCCCCGCGGGGGTAGGGTGCTCACCTCGAGCAGGCCTGAGAGCTGCCGGCGCCAATCCGGTCCCGGCGGCGGTGCCGCCTCATCGCCGGCCTGCACCGCCTCATCGCCGGCCTGCACCGCCTCATCTCCGGCCCGAACCGGCGGGCGCGGGTACTTCATCCGCCTGACGAACGGTGGTGTCATCGAGGTGTACGAGCGGCCCGCCGGAGTCGTCACGGTCAGTCCCTCGGCACTCGCCTCATGCGACCACCCGGGATGCTCTTTCGCGAAGTTGCACGACGCACACAGTCCCGACCCGTTCTCCCACGAAGTCGCCCCTCCCTCGGCGAAGGGCCGAGCATGGTCGGCGTGCTTGATCGGCGCATCGCACCACGGGGTCCGGCACCGGTCGTCACGGAAGATCACCATCTCCCGCAGCCGTCCGGTGAAGGCCCGACCCCTCGCCTCGGTGCCGACGAGCTGACCTTCGGACACGGTCGTGAACATGCGCCGGATGAAGACCTCGGCCTCGTTCGCGGCGAGAAAACTGCGCGCGGTCGCCGCCGGCAGCGGCCCGAAGCCGGGCATCCACGCGGGCACCATGCCGTCGGAGAACAGCGACTCGGCGTCGATGACGACATGGACCTCGGTCGGCACCGCGGCCGCGGACTCCTGGCCCGTGAGCCTTTCGACGAACGTGTCGGCCATGACCTGCGGCTGCCGACGCCCGCCCGCGTCACCGGCGGCGATGAGCGAATCGGCGGTCTCCTTGAGCCCCGTCCAGACGGCGACGGCTTCGGTCAGCGGAAGGATCGCGCTCACCCGCCCCATGCCGTCGGCGAGCGTCGTCAGCGTGACCCTCCGATGCTTCGCGGCCTCCCGCGCCTTCCGATCGGCATCCTCACCGTCGACCTGCATCGCCATCGCCCGCACCTCGGCGCGCAGACTCCGCGGACCCGACTGGCCCAGACTCTCCCGCATCCGCGTATCGACACGGCGGCGATCAGGCGAAGCGAGCGTCGCCGTCTCGTCGACCATGATCCGAGCCTTCTCGGCGGAGATCTCCCCGGCGCTCAGCGCCTTGAACGTCTCGGGCATCTCGGTGACGATCGCACGGGCACCGGAGAGGAACTTCCGCCCCGACCCGGGTGAGACGCGTTTGGCCAGCCCCACCTCGTCGCCGGCACGCAGCGCCCACTCATGCACGGGCAGGCCGTTGAGCCTGTCCCGGTCGCGGCGCAGCTCTGCGAAGGCGACGGCCTCGGCGGATTGGGCGGCGACGATCGTCCCGGTCAGCTCTTCGAGCGCGGTGATCCGCGCGAGCGCCTCATCCTCGGTCTCAGCCGGCGCGGCACCGCGCAGGACTGCGCTCAGCCGGGCCACCTCGGCGAGGAGATCGGGAGCCTCCATCGGCTCCCGGACGGGTTCGACGTCCATGTGATCACAGTAGACCTCGCCACTGACACGAGAATCGCGCCGACTCTGACACGAGAACCGACCCCGCCGACGACCCCCTACGCCCCGGCCTGGATCCTCCGCATGATCATGTCCATCGCGACGATGTTGTGACCGCCCTCGGGGATGATGAGGTCGGCGTTGCGTTTCGAGGGCTCGACGTAGAGTTCGTGCATCGGCTTGACGGTGCCGAGGTACTGCTCCTCGACGGATTCGAGGGTGCGCCCCCGGTCGACGACATCGCGTTTGATCCGGCGCAGCAGGCGCACATCGGCGTCGGTGTCGACGAAGAGCTTGATGTCGAGGAGGCTGCAGATGCGCGGTTCGGCGAAGATGAGGATGCCCTCGACGATGATCACCGGCGCGGGTTCGACGACGGTCGTCTCCGCCGCGCGGTTGTGGTCGGCGAAGTCGTAGATCGGGCTCTCGACGGCGATGCCTGAGCGCAGGGCTTCGAGGTGGTCGACGAAGAGGTCGTTGTCGAAGGCGTCGAGGTCGTCGTAGTTGACCTTCTCCCGCTCCGCGAAGGTGAGCTCGTCCTGCCGCTTGTAGTAGTTGTCGTGGTAGAGCACCGAGGACACGCCTGCGCATTTGGCCAGCAGCGCCTGCGTCAGCGTCGTCTTCCCGCTGCCGGTGCCCCCGGCCACGCCCACTGTCAGAATCTCCACGTTCGCACTTTCCCACTCGCCCACGGGTGCCGCCGCAGCCGCCGACGGCTGCGGACAATGATCTCCCCAAATCTACCCGATTCCCCGATCCGCCCCGCCCTCGGATAGGGTGGAGGAAACCGCATCCGCACCTCAGTGCGTGATGCCCGCAGCTCGTCGAAGGAGGTGGTCGTCGATGGATTCCGACTCTCGATTGTGCACCGCCTCCCCCATTCACTGACGCCTGCGCTCCGGCACCGCCGCGCCCTGCCCTGCCGACATCGAACGGCCCAGGCGTCCTCCCGACGACTGCCTGGAGAATCATCATGGACGCCACCACCATCCGATCGCTGACCGACGACCGTGACCTCACGCGGCTGGCCGCCGCCGTGCGCGACCTCGGCGAGTCCGCGACGATCGACCTCATCGCCGAGCTCCCCGCCACCGAGGCGGCCGTCGTCTTCCGCCTCCTGCCCAAGCACGAGTCCGTCGACGTCTTCGACCGCCTCGACCGCGGCACCCGCTCCGATCTCATCGCGGCCCTCGGCACCGAGGAGCTCACCGCGATCTTCGCCGACCTCGATCCCGAGGACCAGTCCCGCCTCGTCGACGAACTCCCCGCCGGGGTCGCGACGAAGCTGCTCTCCGCGGTCTCCCGGTCCGACCTCGACGCCGTCATGGCCATCGCCGGCTACGACCGGAACTCGATCGCCCGCCGGATGTCCCCGACCGCCGTCGTCGCGTGGGATGCGGACACCGTCGCCGAGGTGGCCGCCCGCATCCGCGACACCGACGTCGATCTCGCCGACGTCCGCCTCGTCCCCGTCCTCGCCCCCGACCGGACCCTGCTCGGCACGCTCGATCCCCTCGAGCTCCTCCGCTGCCCGCCCGACGCCCCGATCGCCGAGGTGATGGACCCGATCGAGGAGATCACCCACACGAGCGACGACCAGGAGACCGCGGCCCGCGCGGCCCTGACCGGCGGCATCACGGTCCTGCCCGTGTGCGACAGCGAGGACCGTCTCGTCGGGATCGTGCCCATCGACGACGCCGCCCGCATCATCGCCGAGGCCGACGAGGCCGACTTCGCGCTCTCCGGCGGCACCCAGCCGCTCTACCGCCGGTACCTGCCGACGCCGATCGTCCACCTCGCCCGCAGCCGCATCGTCTGGCTGCTCGTCCTCGCGGTCTCCGCGGTCCTCACCGTCCATGTCCTCGAGGTCTTCGAGTCGACCCTCGCCGAGGTGGTCGCCCTCGCCCTCTTCATCCCCCTTCTCACCGGCATCGGCGGGAACACGGGGTCGCAGGCGGCGACGACGGTGACCCGGGCGCTGGCGATGGACGAGGTGGGGCTGCGCGACTGGTTCCGGGTCGCCGGCAAGGAGCTCTCCACCGGTCTCCTCCTCGGCGTCCTCCTGGCAGTCCCCGCGTTCGCGATCGCCTCCCCGCTCTACGGCATCGAGATCGGTGCGATCATCGCGCTCACGCTCATCGTCAACTGCCCCGTCGCCGCCTTCGTCGGCGGGTCGATCCCCATCGTCGCGAAGGCGTGCCGGGTCGATCCCGCGGTCGTCTCGACGCCGTTCATCTCGACGTTCTGCGATGCCAGCGGTCTGCTCGTCTACTTCACGATCGCGATCTCGATCATGGGGCTGTGAGGGCAGACTTCACCGCAGGCTGCGGGTGAGCTGGTCCCACAGCTCCTGATCGAAGCGGCGGCGGGCGAGCAGACCGGACATGTGCCGGACGGCGTTGTCGACCTTGCCGCGCCATACGTCGATCGCCGTCTCCGCATCCCCGCGGGACAGCGCCCGGTACATCCCTCGGTCGTCGCCGAGGATGCGGTCGGCCGCCGGTGAATAGTCGAGGCGGAGGACGGAGATGAAGAGGCGCAGGCGAAGGGTGAGCGATTCGAAGGCCCGCGCGCTCTGCCGCAGACCCGAGGCGCGGGCGAGCTCCTGCTGGTAGTGGAGGTCGGCGTCCTCGACGTCGATGCCGCTGCGCGTCGCGGCAGAGGCCTCGACCTGGCGCAGGGCGAGCTGGACGGGAACGAGGAACCGCTGCGGACGTAGAGCGAGCGAGCGCAGCACCACCTCGCCGACGGCCATGCGCGCGGCGTAGAGGTCGAGGACGTCGAGCGTCGTGATGAGCGGGATCCGCGCCCCGCCCCGGGACCCGTCGAGGAGTCCGTCGTCGACCATGCGGCGCAGTGCCGCATCGACCGACGATCGGGGGACGTCCATGCGGCGGGAGAGCAGGCGCGGATTGATCCGGTCGCCGGGCTGGTAGCCGGAGTCGATGATCTCCTCGCGCAGGGCGATCGCGAGGTGCTCGGTGATCGACCGGGTCGAGCTCGGCAGCCACGAGGAGATCTCCATTGAGTCAGAATTCGTGGAAGTTTTCGGGACGTCCGCCTGCCGCCCCGCCTGCCAGCTCACGCCCTCGAGACCGTGGCGGACGCGACCGGCGACGAGGTCGAGCAGCGACCCGGGGATGTCCTGGCAGTGCGCAAGGCCGGCCTTGAGCGCGTCGATGAAGTCCTCGGGTCCGTGGTGGAGGGAGAGGACATCGAAGGCGGGAAGACCCGCATCGGGGTCGGCGACGAGTTCGGCGGCCTCGCCGAGGGGATCGTAGACGACGAGGCGCAGCCGCACCGGGTCGATCCCCGCGACCCCGTCGAGGAGAATGCCCATCGCGGCCTCATCGGTCTGCCGGTGCTCGCTGCCGAAGCGCTGCGGCCAGCGGGTGACGCCGGCCGAGCGCAGGCCGGCGACGACCCCGGCGATGCGCCGCTGGATGCGCCGGGCCGGCACCGGCGAGGGATCGGCGCCACCGGCCCCGAGGCGGAATCCGACGACGATGAGCGGGAAGCCGCTCGCCGCGACGACGACCTCGTCGCCGCCGGCCCCGTCCTCGCGGATCGTGTGGAGGTCGCTCAGCGGCACCGTCATCTCCCGCACCGCGCGGGAGACGATGCTCTGACTCAGACCCGTCGCCTCGGCGATCGCCCGGGTCGAATAGTCCTTGCCCGAGATCCGCGCCCCGGCGGTCCCGACGAGGGCTTCGACGACCTGGGTCGCCGTGCTCTGGATCTGCGGGCGGCCGCTGCGGGGACGGTCGGCCAGGTCCGAGCGACGGACCCAGCGGCGCAGACTCGACTCGGACACCCCCGCCTCGGCGGCCGCCTCAGCGATCGACGTCGCAGCCGCACGGACGACCACACTGCGACGGAACTCCGGGGTGAACATTCCCTCATTCTACGCTCGCTTTCACGACTTCTGACTCAAACGTTTCGGCGGGCGGTCGCCGACCATTCACCCCCGGTTGGGCCCGGCGCATACTGAGGGGACAACGGCGGGGGCAGGCGGTCGACGACGACCACGTGGACTCCCGAACACCGGGAACAACCACTAGAAGTAAGGACGGATAGCAGGTGCTGCACACTGACACCGATCTCGAAGCGCTGACGACCCGCTCGGTCGACACGGTCCGCAAATGGCTGCGGGTCGCGACGAACAAGACGGCGGCGAAGAACCCCGCCGCGGAGCGCCTCTCGGCGGTCCTCTCCGATCCCAACGGGCTCGACTTCACCGTCGGCTTCGTCGACCGCGTCGTGCGCACCGATGACGTCCACGCCGCCGCCGACGCGCTGAACGAGGTCGGCAAGCTCGCGCCGGCGACGATGTCGGCTCTCGACCGTGCGCAGATCAAGGCCGGTGCAGCACTGGCGAAGGTGATGCCGCAGGTCGTCGTGCCCGCCGCCCGCACCCGCCTGCGCCAGATGGTCGGGCACATGGTCGTCGACGCCCGCGACAAGCAGTTCGGCTCGACCGTCGCCAAGCTCACCGGCGAGGGCCACCGACTCAACATCAACCTCCTCGGCGAGGCGGTCCTCGGTGACGCGGAAGCCGACCACCATCTCGAGGAGACGCACCGTCTGCTCGCCCGCGACGACGTCGACTACGTCTCCGTCAAGGTCTCCTCGGTCGCCTCGCAGCTGTCGATGTGGGCCTTCGACGACACCGTCGAGTACGTCGTCAACCGCCTCCGCCCCCTCTACGCGCAGGCCGCGAAGGCCCCGACGGGCGCGAAGTTCGTCAACCTCGACATGGAGGAGTACCGCGACCTCGAGCTCACGCTCGCCGTGTTCACCCGCCTGCTCTCCGAACCGGAGTTCAAGGACCTCGAGGCCGGCATCGTCATCCAGGCCTACCAGCCCGACGCGCTCGGCGCGATCCAGCGCCTGAGCGAGTTCGCCAGCCAGCGGGTGGCCGCCGGAGGTGCGGGGATCAAGGTCCGCCTCGTCAAGGGCGCGAACCTCGCGATGGAGACCGTCCACGCCGAGGTCGCCGGCTGGCCGACGACGACGTGCGACTCGAAGCAGTCGACGGATGCCAACTACAAGCGCGTCCTCCACTGGCTCTTCACCCCGGAGCGGATGGAGGGCCTGCGCATCGGCGTGGCCGGGCACAACCTCTTCGACATCGCCTTCGCCCACCACCTCTCCGTCGAGCGCGACGTCACCTCCCGCGTCGAGTTCGAGATGCTCCAGGGCATGGCGACCGAGCAGGCGGCGGCAGTGACCGAGGACGTCGGCGACCTCCTCCTCTACGTCCCGGCCGTGCACCCGAAGGAGTTCGATGTCGCGATCTCCTACCTCGTGCGCCGCCTCGAGGAGAACTCCGCGACGGAGAACTTCATGTCGGGCATCTTCGAGCTCGCCAACGGCAACGAGATCTTCGACCGCGAAGCCGACCGCTTCCGCGCCTCGGTCGCCCAGCTCGAGGCCGAGCTCGCCGCCGACGGTGAGGCCGCTCCCGCGCCCAATCGCACGCAGGACCGTTCGGCCCCGCACGTTCCCGGTCCCGCCCAGGTCGTCTTCGCCAACGAACCCGACACCGATCCCTCCCTGCCGGCGAACCAGAAGTGGGTCAAGGAGATCATCGCCGAGGCGACCGCTCCCGGCTACCTCGAGACCCGCCCGCAGGCGCCGCGCATCGACTCGACCGATGAGCTCGACGCGATGATCGCCAAGGGCCGCGCCGCCGCCAAGGACTGGCGTGAGATGGGCGCTGCCGCCCGCGGGGAGATCCTCCACCGCGCCGCCGAGGTCTTCGCCGCCCGCCGCGGCGAATTCATCGCCGTCGAGGCCGCCGAGGTCGGCAAGATGCCGTCGCAGTCGGATCCGGAGATCTCCGAGGCCATCGACTTCATCCGCTACTACGCACTCCACGCACTCGAACTCGAGAAGCTCGAGGGAGCTCAGTTCCACCCGGACGAGATGGTCGTCGTCACCCCGCCGTGGAACTTCCCCATCGCGATCCCGACCGGCGGCACCGTCGCAGCGCTCGCCGCGGGTTCGGCCGTCATCCACAAGCCGTCGAAGCCGACGCCGTACTGCTCGGCGCTCATCGTCGAATGCCTGTGGGAGGCCGGTGTCCCCCGGGACGTCCTCCAGCTGTGCGCCCCGATCGAGCGGGAGCTCGGCCAGCACCTCGTCTCGCACCCGGATGTCGACCGCGTCATCCTCACCGGTGCCTCGGAGACCGCGTCGCTGTTCAAGTCCTTCCGCCCCGAACTCCACGTCAACGCGGAGACCTCGGGCAAGAACGCGCTCGTCGTCACCCCGGCCGCCGACCGCGACCTCGCGGTCGCCGACCTCGTCTACTCGGCGTTCGGCCATGCCGGACAGAAGTGCTCGGCCGCCTCTCTGGGAATCATGGTCGGGTCGACGTATGACTCGGAGCGCTACCGCAAGCAGCTCGTCGACGCCGCGTCCTCGATGGTCGTCGACTGGCCGGTCAACCTCTCGGCGACGATGGGCCCGCTGACCGAGGATCCCTCGGACAAGCTGCGCCGTGCGCTGACGACGCTCGAGCCCGGCGAGTCCTGGCTGCTCGAGCCCAAGCAGCTCGACGACACCGGTCGCCTGTGGAGCCCGGGCATCAAGGAGGGCGTCAAGCCGGGGTCGTTCTTCCACCTCACCGAGGTGTTCGGTCCCGTGCTCGGCCTCATGCACGCCAAGGACCTCGACGAGGCGATCGAGTTCCAGAACGCCGTCGACTTCGGTCTCACCGGAGGCATCCACTCCCTCGACCCGGAGGAGGTCCGCGAGTGGATCGACCGCGTCGAGGTCGGCAACGCCTACATCAACCGCGGCATCACCGGAGCGATCGTCCAGCGCCAGTCCTTCGGCGGCTGGAAGCAGTCCTCGGTCGGGCTCGGTTCGAAGGCCGGCGGTCCGAACTACCTCATGCTCTTCGGCCACTACACCGACGATCCGGCGACCCTGCCGGGTTCGGTCGGCGGCGGGCAGAGCCTCGAGCGGGCCCAGGCCGATGACAAGCGCTGGTTCGAGGCCGAGTTCGGTGCGGCCAAGGACCACACGGGTCTGCGCTCGGAGGCGAACATCTTCCGCTACCGTCCACGTCCCGTCACCCTGCGCGTGACCTCGGCCGCCACGGTCTTCGACCTCAAGCGCTCGCTCTCGGCAGCCGCGACCGTCGGGTCGACGGTGCAGCTGAGCGTCGCCGAGGACGTCTCGGCCGATGTGAAGATCGCCGTCACCGAGGCGGGGGTGCCCTCCCGCACCGAATCGGCCGGGGTCTTCGCGACGATGGTCGCCGACGGCAGGTACGACGACACCGTCGGTGCCCGCATCCGCGTGCTCGGCGACTTTGAGCCGGAGCTGCTCGCCGCTGCGGCGAAGCGTCCCGAGGTCGCCGTCATCGACGAGCCCGTCACCTCCTCGGGTCGGGTCGAGCTGCGCTACTACGTGCAGGAGCAGGCCGTGTCGATGACGCTGCACCGCTTCGGCAACCCGAGCCGTGACTTCCACGAGCTCGCCGCCGAACTCAAGGCGTGATCACCCGAGCCTGATCACCCCAGCGACCCAAAGGGCGCTCAGCCACCTTGCGAGAGGTGGCTGAGCGCCCTTCGGGTTGCCGCTAGAGTTACGCTGTGACTCTTCGACAGACCATTCCTCTCGGCGGTGCGATCTTCGACTGCGACGGCATCCTCGTCGACTCCGAGCAGCCGTGGATCGACCTCATGGCCGCCTACCTCGACCGCCTCGGTGCCGGTGGGGTTCCCGCGGAGTCGTTCCGGGGGTTGACCGGCGCCGAGGCGGCGGAGCAGCTGCGGCGCGTGAGCTCCGAAGTCGAGGCCGGCAGTGGGACTGCGCCGACGGCGGCCGAGGTCGACCGTGACTACACGGCCGCCCTCGCCGAGGTGTTCTCCCCCATGCCGGGGGCACCGGAACTCGACCGGGCGCTCTCGGGCACCGTCCCCATCGCTGTCGCGAGCAACGGCCGCGGCGACGATGTCCGCGGACTCCTCGACCGAGCGGGACTGCTCGGGTTCTTCGATGCGATCGTCACGATCGACGACGTCGAGCAGGGGAAGCCGGCACCCGACGTCTATCTCCGTGCGGCTGAGAAGTTGGGGCTCGCCGCCGCGACGGCGGTCGCCTTCGAGGACTCCCCCGTCGGATCACAGGCAGCCACCGCCGCCGGCTGCACGGTCATCGGCATCAACGCCGACCCGCAGATCCCCCTAGCCGCCGAGGTGCGGCTCTCCGACATGGGGAAGGTGCGATTCGACGCAGCGGAGAAAGCCGTGATCGTCGATCCGCAGGGCTGACAGCGCGGCTCCCCGCCCATGTCCTGACCTCCATGTAGGCTCGGTCACACTTCCAGCATTCAGTGGACTTCCCGAGTGTTCACATCGCGTTCACATGGTTGCCGTCGTCGCCTCCATGGGGCCCGATAGTGTGCAAGGGTTCCTGCCTCTGTGACTCCGTGTGCCATCGTGACCCGAAAGGCCTCCATGAAAGTCTCGACCACCCTCTCCTCCGCAGCTGTCCTCGGCCTCGTCGCCGGTATCGGTCTCGTCGCGCCGACCGGCCCGGCCGCAGCAGCCGTCAGCCCGCACATCAGCGAGATCGGCTACACCCTCGATGCCGACTTCATCGAGATCGCCGCTGATCCGGGCACCGATCTCTCCGGGTGGACGATCGGCTCGGTCACCCGTGGCGGCAGCGTCCAGGCCGCCGAGAACGCCGTCACGGTTCCCGACGGCACAACCGTCGGCGACTCCGGGGCGCTGGCGATCGAGGTGCCGATCACGAACTCCGTGAAGTCCGGTTCCGCCGCTGACGGCGAGTACGGCTCCTCGGCGTTCGCGATCGACGACTCGGGCAGCCTCATCGACTTCGACCAGATCGGCGGAGTCACAGGCGGCAGGGGTGTGACGGGGAAGTCAGGGACGTACACCCCGGATCCCGTCGTCGACCAGGAGGCCGAGCCGACTGGTGCCGTCGCGGCAGGCGGGCAGTCGATCCAATTCGTCGACGGCTCGTGGACCTCGGCTCCCCCGACCCCGAACGTGCTGCCCGACGGTAACGGCGGGGAGAACCCCGAGCCCAGGGAGATCACCCCGATCGCCGACATCCAGGGCACCGGCGCGGAGAGTCCGCTGCAGGGCCAGACGGTGAGGACCCGCGGCGTCGTCACCGCCGCCTACCCGAGCGGTGGGCTCGGCGGCTACTACGTGCAGACGCCCGGCACCGGGGGCGCCGAGGACGCGACCCCGGGGGCCTCCGACGGCATCTTCGTCTACTCCCCCGACACCGTGGGCGACATCAGCATCGGCGACCACCTCGAACTCACCGGCACCGTGTCCGAACGCTACGGCCAGACCCAGATGAGCGTCGCCGCCTCCGGTGCGACGACCCTCGACGAACCCGCCGAGGCGGTCAAGCCCGTCGAGGAGGCGTTCCCCACCGGCGATGCCGAGCGCGAGGCGCTTGAGGGCATGCTCCTCCAGCCGAGCGGTGAGCTCACCGTGACCGACAACTACAACACGAACACCTACGGCGAGGTCACGCTCGCCACCGGCGACGGGGTCCTGCGCCAGCCCACCGATGTCGCCCGTCCCGGCAGCGCCGAGGCGAAGGCCATCGAGGAGGAGAACCTCGCCCGCGAGGTTGTCCTCGACGACGGTGCGACGGTCGACTACCTCAAGAGCGACAAGGACGTCCCGCTGCCCTACCTCACCGAGGATGCTCCCGTCCGCGTCGGGGCGAGCGCGACGTTCACCTCGCCCGTCGTCCTCGGCTTCGACCACAGCAAGTGGCGGTTCCAGCCGTTGACGCGTCTGACCGGGGCCAACGCCGAGGCGGTCCAGCCGGCGACGTTCACGAACACCCGACAGGACACGCCTGAGGCGGTCGGCGGCCAGGTCAGTCTCGCGGCATTCAACGTCCTCAACTACTTCACGACGACCGGTGACCAGGTCCCCGGCTGCACGTTCTACGAGGACCGCGAGGGCAACCCGATCACGGTCCGCGGGGGCTGCGATGCCCGCGGTGCGGCGACCGCTGAGAGCCTCGAGCGCCAGGAGACGAAGATCGTCACCGCGATCAACACCCTCGACGCCTCCGTCGTCTCGCTCATGGAGATCGAGAACTCAGCGAGGTTCGGCGACGACCGCGACGCCGCGCTGAAGACGCTCGTCGACCGCCTCAACGAGGCGGCCGGGTCGGAGAAGTGGGCCTTCGTCCCCTCCCCGGAGAAGGTTCCCGCCGACGAGGACGTCATCCGCACTGCGCAGATCTATCAGCCCGCCGAGGTGGCCCCGCAGGGTGAGTCCGTCATCCTCGACGACCAAGACGCCTTCTCCAATGCGCGCGAACCGCTCGCCCAGGCCTACGCCCCGAAGGATGCCTCCGGCACCCCGGAGGCCGAGAAGACCTTCGTCACCGTGTCGAACCACTTCAAGTCGAAGGGCTCGGGCGAGGGCCCAGGCAACGAGGACACCGGTGACGGGCAGGGCTTCTCGAACGCCGACCGCGTCAAGCAGGCGAAATCGCTCGTCGACTTCGCCGGCGAACAGCAGAAAGCAGCGGACTCCGACTACGTCTACCTCCTCGGCGACTTCAACTCGTACACGCAGGAGGACCCGATGCAGGTCCTCTACGAGTCCGGGTACAAGGACGTCGGTTCGGAGATGACGGACAAGTCGACGTACGTCTTCAAGGGTCGGACGGGCAGCCTCGACCATATCCTCGCCCTCGACACCTCCGGGACCGCAGGCACCGGCAGCCAGGCGGACCTGCCGACGAGCGCGTTCGACGCGGTCACCGGAGCCGACATCTGGAGCATCAACTCCGTCGAACCGCTCGCCTTCGAGTACAGCCGCTTCAACTACAACATCAGCGACCTCTACGAGCCGAATCAGTTCCGCGCCTCTGACCACGATCCCGTTCTCGTCGGTCTCTTCGACGAGGACAGCAGCGGCGGAGGTGATGACGCCGACGGCGCCCAGGCGAACGCCACGGCGGACGACAACGGCGCGGAGAACGATGCCGAGGCCGACGGCTCGCAGGACAATGGGAACGCCGACGGCGGACAGGACGATTCCGACGGCGATCAGGGCAGTGCCGACTCCGACGGTTCGCAGAACGATGCTGACGAGGACGGCGGCAGGCAGGGCTCTTCAGCCGGCGCGAACTCCGGCAGCACCGCGAATGGGACCTCGGCGAATGGGACCTCCGCGAGCGATGCAGGCCGCGGCGGGAACCTCCCGCGGACCGGTTCCGAGCTCACCGCGCCGGTGTCGATCGCGGCGGGCCTCTTGCTCGTCGGAGCCGCAGCCGTGGCAATCGCTCGGCGTCGCAAGGCGAGTGCCGAGCACTGATCTCGCCGACGCGCTGATGCAGCCACAGCACTGACCCAGTCGCAGCCCCGAGCAGACTGTGAGCCCCGGACCGCTCGGTCCGGGGCTCACGCCTGTCTCGGCCCGTGTCATCTCCGAGCCACAGCCCACGACAGCAGCATTCTCAGTCCGGGACGGCGAGTCTCAGTCCGGGACAGCGACCTGTCCGCGCATGAGCACGCGCGCGGTGCGGAAGAGGGACGCCGCGGTGACCGACCCTGTGTTCTCATCGCGCACAGCGGCGGCCGTGACGACACCGGAGGGCGTGCCGATCCTCAGTTCGGGTCCTGCCGGAGGGCGTTCGGAGCGGGTGAGGATGAGATTGACGATCGTGTCGGGCACGAGGGCCGCGGCCGCCAGGCACATCGCTGCGGTGCCGGGAACGGCCCTGTGCGCCTGCCCCATCGAGATCACCCGGACGACGATGTCGGCGTCCTCCGCGGCGAGCGTCGTCTCGTCGAGGAGACGCGTCGGCGTCGGAGGGGTGACGACGGCGACCTTGGGCACGACCTGCGGAGCGGTCTCCCGGGTCTCGCTCAGCCCCATGCGCACGGCCGCGTTCCGCCGGAGGTCGTCGATGACGCGCATCGCAGGTCCGTCGGCGTCGATCCTCTCGGGCAGCTCGTCTCCGTTCAGGCCGACAGCCGCGGCGGGGACGATGACGAGCGGAAGCGTCGCATCGATGAGGGTGGCATCGAACATGATCCCATCGGCATCGATCGATTCGCTCGCCTTCCCGGTCGGCAGGAGCGCACCGGTCCTGCTGCCTGCAGGGTCAGGGTAGATGAGCTCGATCGGCGCGCCTGTGCCGCGTACTCCCGGGAGGGTGAAGTCGCCGTCGACGGCGGCCTGACCGCCCTCGACGGTGAGTCCGACGTCGACGAGCTTGCCCGTGTTCGTGTTGAAGAGGCGGAAGACGTGCCATCCGTCGCCGGCGTCGATGAGCCCGGCGAGCAGGCCGAAAGGGACGACTCCGGAGGAGAGGTTGCCGCAGTTGCCGGAGTAGTCGACGGTCGCCTCAGTGATCTCGACCTGCGCAAACGTGTAGTCGAGGTCGACGCCGGGACGCTCGGAGGCGGAGACGACCATGACCTTCGACAGGGACGAGATCCCGCCGCCCATGCCGTCGAGCTGACGGCCGAAGGCGTCCGGCGAGCCCATCACGGCCGTGAAGATCGCATCCCACGCGGAGCGGTCTCGGCCCGCGGAGGGATCATCTCCACCCGTGTCGTCCGCGAGCGGCGGGAGGTCGTCGGCGCGGAAGAACACGCCCTTGCTCGTCCCGCCGCGGACGAAGGCGGCGTCGATCCATCGCGTCATGAGGCCAGGGTAGTCGAACGCCCCTCCCCTGCCGCGGGAGCGACTGACTTCGGCACGATCGCCATCGCGGCGAAGCCGAGGACGGCGACGACGGCGAAGAGGTAGAACCCCCACGGGTAGGCGATGCCCGCTGCCACCAGGGTGCCGGTGATGAAGGGCCCGGTGATCGCGCCGAGTCGACCGATCGCTGACGCCATGCCGAGTGCCGTGCCGCGCACGGTCGCCGGGTAGATCCCGGAGACGAACGCGTAGATGAGGACCTGCGCGGAGAAGACGAAGACTCCGGTGATGAAGACGATGAGGTTGAGCAGCACCTGGCTCGTCATCGGGATGCTCAGCACCGCGAGGAAGACCGCTGCGAGGACGAACCACAGGAGGACGATGCGCTTCGTGCCGTGTCTATCGGCGAGCCAGCCGGCGATGACGAGGCCGACGACGGCGCCGAGGTTGAGGACGAGGAGCATGACGAGGGAATCGGAGACCTCGTAGCCGGCATCGGCCATGATCTTCGGCAGCCACGTGTTGAGCCCGTAGACGAGGAGGAGGCCCATGAAGCTGCCGAGCCACACGCCGATCGTCACGAGGGCGAACCGGCCGGTGAACAGCGAGGCCATGCCCGGCTTCGGGACCGCCTCGGCGGGGGTCGACGCACCGGCACCGACAGCCGCCTTCGCGGCGAGGAACTCGCTCGACTCCGGCAGCTTCCACCACAGCAGCGGCACGAGGAGGAGCCCCGCGAGGCCGCCGGCGATGAAGAGCAGATGCCAGTTGTGGGAGTAGAAGACGGCGAGCAGGGAGATCGCGACGGCACCCGCGTGGTACCCGGTCATCGTCAGGGTCGTCGCCTTCCCCGTCCTGCCGGAGCGGTTGTGCTCGCTGATGTAGGCGAGGCAGCTCGGCATGACCGCGCCCAGAGCGAGCCCGGCGATGAACCGGAAGAGCGTGAAGAGGGCGACGTTCGGGGCGAACGCGACGAGGAGGGTGAACACGGAGAAGACGATCACGCAGACGATGATCGTCCAGCGCCTGCCCACCCGGTCGACGATCGGTCCGACGCCTGCGGCCCCGAGGCCGACGCCGACGAGGCTCATCGTCGCCGCGAGGGTCGCCCCCTCCGGGGTGAATCCGAGCGCGCCGGTGGCGAGCAGCTGGGGAATGACGGCGCCGAGGACGACGAGGTCGAAGCCCTCGAGGGCGACGGCGAGCCAGCACAGAACGGCGGGCCAGCGGGTCTCCCCGGCAGGGCGCAGGGAGGGAGCGGCGGGTGCGGACATCGGTGTCTCCGGTCGTGTGGTCGGGCCAGGCGGTGGCAGGGGTGAGGCGGGGCAGGGATCAGAACGGGTACGCAGCGATCTCCGGGCGCATCGTCACCCACTGGGTCTCGGTGAAGGCCTCGATGTTCGCCTGCGCCCCGCCGAAGCGGGATCCGTTGCCGGAGTCCTTCATCCCGCCGAAGGGGACGTTGGCCTCATCGGAGACGGTCTGCTCGTTGATGTGGACCTTGCCCGTGTCGACGAGGTCGGCGAGTTCGAGGGCCATCCCGACATCGCCGAGGATGCCGAGCGAGAGCCCGTATTCGCTCGCGTTGACGAGTTCGGCCGCCTCCTCGAGCGTCGAGAAGCGTCCGACCGGGGCGACCGGGCCGAAGATCTCCTGCGTCCACGCCGGGTTCGTCGGCGTGAGGTCGGCGAGCACGGTCGGCGGCACGAACGCGCCCTCCCCCGCCCCTCCCGCGGCCAGGCGTGCGCCGTCGGCCTGGGCTTTGTCGATGATGTCCCGAACCCGTCTCCGCTGCCCTTCGTCGATGATCGGCCCGAGCGCCACCTCCTCGGCGGCGGGGTTGCCGACCGGCAGGTTCCGGGCGCGCTCGGACAGGGCGCCGACGTAGTCGTCGTAGAGGCTGTCGTGGACGAGGTGACGGCCCGTCGTCATGCAGATCTGCCCCTGGTGCATCCAGGATCCGAAGGCCCCCGCCGAGGTGGCCGCCGCCAGATCGGCACCGGGCAGGACGATGAGCGCATTGTTCCCACCGAGTTCGAGGTGGCAGCGCTTGAGGAGGCGACCGGCCGCCTCACCGACCTTCCGCCCCGCCGCGGTCGACCCGGTGAAGGAGATGACCGAGACCTCGGGGGCGTCGACGACGGCTTCGCCGACGTCCCGGCCTCCGGGCAGAACCTGGAGGAGCCCCTCAGGGAGTCCCGCCTCGGCGAAGATCCGGGCCAGGGTCACGCCACCGGAGACCGCGGTGCGCGGATCGGGTTTGAGGAGGACGGCGTTGCCGAGGGCGAGCGCAGGCGCGACCGAGCGGATGGAGAGGATGAGCGGGAAGTTGAACGGTGCGATGACCGAGACGACTCCGGCGGGCAGGCGCCTGGAGAACGACCAGCGCGGTTCGTTCGAGGGCAGCACCTCGCCCTTCGGGTGGCTGGGCAGGCTCGCCGATTCGTAGCAGATCTGCGCGGCCATCGTCGTCTCGAGGTCGGCCTTGGGCTGGATCGCCCCGGATTCGCGGACGATCCACTCGCCGATCTCCGCGGCGTGCTCGGCCCAGAGGTCACCGGCCCGGCGCAGCACCGCCGCCTTCTCCGCCGGGGTCGTCCTCGCCCACTGCTTCTGGGCGGAGGCGGCACGGGCGGCCGCCGCGTAGACGTCGTCGGCGCTCGCCGCACCGATCTCGGCCAGGGTCTGACCTGTCGCGGGTTCGACGACAGGGTAGGTCTCGCCTCCGCCTGGGCTCCACGCCCCGGTGAAGATCGATCCGTGCCAGTCGGTGCCGAGGAACGTGTCCGTGCTCATCGTGGTCTCCTCTTACTTCTTCTCGGGTCGGGTCTTCTCGGTGCTCACCTCGATGAGCGTGGGTCCGGACGCCTCACCCAGGAGTCGGGCGAGGTCAGAGCTGTCGTCGGCGTGGTGGGCGGTCATTCCGTAGCCGCGGGCGATCGAGACGAAGTCGACCTCGCCGAGGTCGAGTCCCGGTGCCTTGTCGACGCCGAGCATGCCTGCGAACCAGTCCAGTGCCGCGTACGAACGGTTGCGCAGCACCACGATGGTCAGCTCGATGCCCTCGTCGACGGCGGTGCGCAGGGCGGCGATCGAGTAGTGGGCCGATCCGTCGCCGATGATCGCGACGACCGGGCGATCGGGGTCGGCGAGCGCGATGCCCATGGAGGCGGGCAGACCCCAGCCGAGGCCTCCCGAGGCGGGGAAGAAGTAGGAGCCGGGCTCGCGCAGGTCCATCTGCGCCCAGAAGGCGGCGTTCGTCGATGTCGATTCGACGACGAACCGGGTGTCCTTCGGCAGCTCCTCCCGCAGGGTCGCGAAGACCTCCTCCGGGTGGAGGGTTCCCTCACTCGCCGAGGTGACCGGCGGGTCGATCTCGGCCGTCCACTCGCTCACGGTGTGGGGTGCGGGGGCGACCGCCTCGGCGAGGGCGCGGACGAGGGCCACGGGATCGGCGAGGACGGCGTCGCCGAACGGGGCGCGGGCCGCCGCGGCCGGGTCATCGCCGATCTGGATGAGCGTCGTCGACTCGGGCAGGTACTCGCCGGGCTGCCACTGGTGATAGCGGAAGACGGGGGCACCGATGACGAGCGCGAGGTCGTGGGCTCCGAGGATCTCCCCGATGCCGGCGATGGATGCTGGCAGGACCCCGCGGAAGAGCGGATGCTGGTTGGGGAAGGGCAGCCGGGGAAGGGAGGGCGCGGCCCAGACAGGAGTATCGAGCGCCTCGGCGAGTGCGATGGAGGACTCCCAGGCGCGGGGGTCGTCGACGTCGGGACCGAGGACGAGGACGGGGTCGTTCGCCTCGAGCAGACGGGAGTGCAGCTCGGCAACGGTCTGCGCATCGACGGTCTCACCTGCGGTGACGGTTCGGGAGAGCTGGTCGATGACGGCAGCGGGCACCTCGGCGTCCCAGTCGTCGTAGGGCACGGAGAGGTAGACGGGTCCGGCCTCAGCGGCGAAGACGGACTGGGAGAACGCGCGGGGCACATCGGCGGCCGAGAGCGGTTCGAGGGACTGGTGGACGAGCGGCGCGGCCAGGGCGGTGGCCCGGACATTGGCGAGCATGACCTCGGGGCCGACCATGTCCCGGACCTGCTGGCCGGCGGTGAGGACGAGCTTCGACCGGGAGATGGTCGCATTCGTCAGCGCACCGAGTCCGTTGCCGGTCCCGGATGCAGCGTGGAGGTTGACGAGGGTGGGTCGGTCGGTGATCTGCGAGTAGCCGTCGGCCATGGCGACGACGGAGCTCTCGCCGAGTCCGAGGACGTAGTGGGCCGGCAGGTCCTTGAGGAACGGCAGCTCGTTCGAACCGGGGTTGCCGAAGATCGTGGACATGCCGTGGAAGGCCATGAGTTCGTGGACTGCGTGTCGGACCGAGACCGTCGTCATCGACGCTGCTCTCCTTTGAGGCGGGACCAGGATGGCTGCGGTGCGCACCGCGGATCCGCGGTGCGCACCGCACTGCTTGCCACGATAGTGACGCGCACCACCGAGAGCGAGAAGTGTTTCATTCATTGGGAAGCGGACCGCTGCGCAGCTACGATGGCTGACATGGCGAACTCACCATCGGGCGATTCGATGATCGATCGGCTCGTCCGCGTCCTCAGCTCCTTCGATCCGGACCACCCGTCGCTGAGCACCGACGAGCTCTCGGCGCGGGCGCAGCTGCCGAAGTCGACGGCCTATCGCCTCATCAACGACATGATGCGCCACGACCTCCTGCAGCGGGATCCGTCGGGGAGGATCCGCATCGGGGTGGGGATGTGGGAGCTGTCGAACCGCGCCTCCGACGCCGTCGAGCTCGCCTCCCTGGCCCGCCCGCACATGACCAACCTCCACGATTTCGTCGGGGAGAACACGCAGCTGGGGATCCTCCGCGAACGCGAGGTCCTCTTCGTCGAACGGATGTCGAAGCCAAGCGCGGTCGTCCACCGCTCGCGCACCGCGGGACGTCTGCCCGCCCATGCCTCGTCGTGCGGTCTCGTCCTCCTCGCCCACGCTCCCCGTCACGTCCGTGAGGCGTACCTGCGCGGTCCGCTCTCGGCCTTCACCGAGCACACGACGACGGATCCGACGATCCTGCGCCGGATGCTCCAGACGATCAGGACCTACCATCGGGCCGAGCTCGTCGGACACATCGACGAGGGCACCACGGGGATCGCGGTGCCCGTCTTCGACGGCAGCGGGCTGACGATCGCCGGCCTCGGCGTCGTCGTCGACTCCGAGCGCAATGTCGGGATGCCTGCGATCATGCAGGCACTGCGGACCGCCTCGGCGGGGATCACGCAGGACCTCATCGCCCAGGGGACCCGGGCGGGCGAGTGAGCTCACGTGCGGGCGGCGTACCTCGCCCGGCGCTTCTCGGCCTCGACCTCACGGTTCTTCGGCGGGGCATTCGTCACGAGCGCATCGAGGAGGTGCTGGGTGGCGTAGGCGATCTCCTCGACGGCCGCATCGAAGGCCTCGGCGTTGGCCTGCGAGGGCTTCGTCGTCCCCGCGATCTTGCGCACGTACTGCAGGGCCGCGGCGTGGACCTCGTCCGAGGTGGCGGCGGGTTCGAAGTTGTGGAGGGTTCGGATGTTCCGGCACATGCCTCAACGGTACGCCGCACGGCCCTTGGGGCGGTAGGTTCTGCCGAAGCTGCGCGGATTCGCCTCGTCGATGTCGACGAGCTCCCAGTCGAGGCGCCGACCGCCGGGGACATCGAAGATCCGGACCCCGTCGCCGAGGAAGACAGGCACGGAGAAGTACTGGAGTTCGTCGATGAGGTCGGCCTCGAGCGCCTGCCGGGCGATGTCGGCGCTGATGATCTGAATGTCCCGCTCACCCGCGATGGCCTGGGCGCGCTCGACCGCCTCGGCGATGGAGCAGTCGAGGGGGATGACCGACGGGTCATCGGCGAGCTCCTCGGGCCGGTGGGTGAGGACGAACTCGGTGCCCGACCACGCGCCGCCGTAGGCCTCCGCGGTCATCTCGTCGCGGATCTCGGCCTGGGACTTGGCCGCGTCGTAGCCGCGGCGGCCGGAGATGATGACGGCGACCTGCGCGGCCATCGCCTCGGTGGTGCCGTCGGCGAGCGGTTCGGCTGCCGAAAGCCACGACATGTCGTGTCCGGGTCCGGCGATGAACCCGTCGAGCGAGCACGAGAAGCCCCATGTCACTTTTCCCATCACTCCTCCTTGAGCTGACTCAATCACATTCCCGGCAACACGGGAACCCCCGCACCGGCCGTCGTAGACTGACAGCGTCCTCGCACCCGGTGAGGAATGAGAACCCCAGGAGCGTCGATGGCCAGCCCCGCAGACCCGTTCACCCCAGGCCAAGCCGAGAGGGTCCGGCGACTGCGCACCGACTTCGCGCGCATGCTCATGCACCACCAGTTCGCGATCGATGAGATGCTCACGAAGGTCTCGATCCTCCGCGAGGAGTTCCTCCACCTCCACCGCTACAACCCCATCGAGCACATCAGCTCGCGGGTGAAGTCCCCGCGCAGCCTCATCGAGAAGATCACCCGCAGGGGCCTGCCGCTCGAGATCGACGCGATCACGGCGAACATCACCGACATCGCCGGCATCCGCATCACGTGCAGCTTCATCGCCGACACGTACCGCGTGCTCGAGACGCTCACCTCGCAGAACGACGTGAGGATCATCGAGATCAAGGACTACATCGCCCACCCCAAGCCGAACGGGTACAAGAGTCTGCACGCGATCCTCGAGATCCCCGTCTTCCTCTCGGCCGGTCCGGTGCCGATCGTCTGCGAGGTGCAGGTGCGCACGATCGCGATGGACTTCTGGGCGAGCCTCGAGCACAAGATCCACTACAAGTACCAAGGGGACGTGCCCGACCGCCTCGTCGAGGAGCTCACCAGGGCAGCGAACGCCGCCGGGGAGCTCGATCGCAAGATGGAGCAGCTCCACGCCGAGGTCCACGACGTCGACAGTCCCGCGGAGGACGACGACTCCGACGGCGAACTCCTCCGCCTCCTCCTCAGACTCACCCGCGACGAGGGGTGAGCCCGCCGAGGCGGCGCTCAGTACCGGGCCGAGAACCCACCGTCGGCGCCGAACAGCTGACCGGAGACCCACCGCCCCTCGGGTGAGAGGAGGAAGGCGACGACGCCGGCGATGTCGCCTGGAGTGCCGAGGCGCCCGAGCGGCTGGTGCGGGCGCAGCGACGACCGCAGCTCCTCGTCCATCCACCCCGTGTCGATGGGACCGGGATTGACGACGTTCGCCGAGATCCCCTTGGGGCCGAGCTCGCGGGCCGCGGAGATGACGATGCGGTCGAGCGCGCCCTTCGACGCCCCGTAGGGGAGGTTGCCCGTGGTGTGGTCACTGGTGAAGGCGACGATCGCCCCGCCGTCATCGGAGACCTGACGGGCGAAGTCGGCGATGAGGAGGAGGCTAGCCCGCGCGTTGACGGCGAGGTGGGCGTCGAAGCTCTCGGCACTCGTGTCGAGGATTCCGGATTCGACGTCGTGGGCGTGGGAGAGGACGAGCGCGTCGATCGTGCCGTGGCCGGCCCTCACCGCCGCGATGAGCTCCTCGGGTCCGGTCGGCGTCGCGAGGTCGCACGCGTAGTCGGCGTTCTCGAGGTCGCTCGTGACGACGGTCCAGCCGTCGACGCGCAATCGGGGCACGATGCCGGCGGCGATGCTGTTCTCCCGGGCGGCACCGGTGATGAGGGCAAGGGGCATGTCCTGAGCCTAGCGCCCCCTACTCCCGGTGGGCGACGATGTTGAGGACGTTGCCGTCGGGGGCGCGGACGAAGAAGCGGCGGACTCCCCACTCCTCGTCGGTGAGCGGGTGGACGATCTCATACCCGCGGTCGACCGCCTCGGCGAAGGCGGCGTCGACGTCGTCGACCTTGACCGAGACGACGGCATCGACCGGGGACGTCGCATCCTTGGTCACGACCTGGAGGTGCGCACCGGTCTCCGGGGAGGTGAACCGGGCGACCCAGCCGAGGTTGAACTCCTCCGTCGACAGTCCGAGGTAGTCGGCGTAGAACTCCTTGGCCCCGTCGATGTCGGGCACCGGCAGATCGGCGATGATGCTGTGGACCTTCATGACTCCCCCTCACCACTGGTCGTGGTCGAAGACCTGGCAGAACACGCTCGTCATCGTGTCGGAGAAGAGGACGAACTGGACTTCGGCGATCGAGTCCCAGCGCCCGCGGGCCCGGCCGTCGACGATGACGGAGGCCGCCGCCTCGGCGACGTCCCGGGGCGACCACCCGTAGACCCCGCCGCCGATCGCGGGGAACGCGATCGTGCTCGCCCCGAGCTCCTCGGCGAGGTTGAGGCTCGACTCGAAGCACGACTCGAGCACCTCGGGGTCGGCCTCCCCGGCATTGCGGTTGGGGCCGACCGTGTGGATGACCCAGCGGGCGGGGAGGTCGCCGGCCCCGGTCGCGACGGCCTGACCGGGAGGCAGTCCCCGCGGATGCGTCGTCCGCCGGATCTCGCGGGCCTCCTCGAGCAGGCTCGGCCCCGCAGCGCGGTGGATCGCCCCGTCGACGCCGCCTCCGCCGAGGAGGCTCGAGTTCGCCGCGTTGACGATCGCGTCGACGTGGACCGTGGTGATGTCGCCTTCGAGTACCGTGATCCTCATACGGCGAGTCTAGTCAGGGGCTACGCCTTTTGGACGGTGATCGTCCACGAGGCGTCGCCGGTGCGGTCGAAGTGGGTGACCGGGTAGCCGTTCTCGGCCGCCCACTGCGGGATCGCCTCGGTGGCCTGGGTGCAGTCGAAGTTGATGACGAGTTCGTCGCCTGCGCTCAGCTGCCCGATCGCGTCCTTGGCCTCGACGAGAGGGAAGGGGCAGACGAGCCCGTTGGTCTCGAGGATCTGCTTCATGCTGTCCTGCTTTCCGCGGGCACCGGAGCTCCCGCTGTGCTTCGTGGACGGATGGTGGCCTTCGCAGCGATTCCTGCGCCGACGATCATGAAGAACGTCGCCACCCATCCCTGGTATTCGAACTGTGCGGTCGAGACCATCGCGTTGCCGACGGTGCATCCCCCGGCGATCGCCGCGCCGATGCCCATGCCGACTCCGCCGACGATGGCCTTGAGGAGCGTGTCCCGATCGGGCACGCGCACCCGGAACTCCCCTGAGGCCTTCGCCGCGATGAAGGAGCCGACGAGGATGCCGATGACGAGCATGACTCCCCAGTCGACGAGGGTGAGGTCGCCCGTCGCGAAGAACGAGACGAGATTCGCCGATGGAGTCGTGATGCCCAGCCCCGAGTTCCGCCCCGTCGCCGCAGACAGGGGCCACGCGACCGTGGCGATGATGCCGATGACGACCGCTGTCGCGAACGGATTCCAGCGCTTCTCGGTGAGCAGATGCGCCAGCCCCGTCTTCCGCGGAGACAGAGTCGCCACCGGCGTACCGAGTCTGCGATTGTGGCGGATCGTCAGCCACACCGCGATACCGGAGAGGCCGACGGCGAACACCCAGGGACTCAGACCGGTCGTCGCCGACAGCGACCCGTCGGCGACCGTGATCGACCGCAGCCCGTCGGTCAGCCCGGCCGCAGGACCGGTCTTCATCACGGCGGCGGTGAGGGCGAAGAAGATGAGCGCCATCCAGCTGCCGACGAGGCCCTCACCGACCCGGTAGTAGGTCCCTGTCGCGCAGCCGCCGGCGAGGATCATCGAGAACCCGAAGATCAGCCCGCCGAGGATCGATGCGAGCCACGGGAAGGCCGTCGCCTCCGGGGCGATGATGCCGAGAGAGGTGAGCATCGCGAGTCCGACCGCATGGACGGCGATGATGACGATGAGGGCGGAGAACCATCGCGTGTTCCCCGTCAAAGTGAGGTCGCGGAACGCGCCGGTGACGCAGAAGCGCCCTCGCTGGAGGACGAAACCGAGGAGCAGACCGACGACGAGTCCGGTGATGATCATGAGTGGTCCTTCTGTGGGAGGCCTCCCGGCACACACCAGGAGGCGGAGACTGTTGAGCATCGGCTCCGCACCGATCGTTCATACAGTCTGGTAACGAGATACGGGTTCGATGGACAACGCCCTCTATTGTTGAGCAATCTGCACGACGACGTCAAGGATCTCTTTTCCGTTCAATGGGAACGCCCTCGCGGCAGCGGAGTGGCCCAGAGCACACTGGGATCACCCACACAGGCAAGGAGGCCACGGTGCCAGATCTCCACACCGACGTCGCGATCGTCGGCGCAGGACCCGCGGGGCTGATGCTCGCCCACCTGCTCCACACCGCGGGCATCGACTCGGTCGTCATCGACAACCGCAGCCATGACGACATCGCCGCCACCCATCGTGCCGGCATCCTCGAAGCCGCCTCGGTCCGGATGCTCGAGACTCCGGGCGTCGATTCCCGTGTCCACTCCGCAGGCCATCGCCACGACGGCATCGACGTCCGCGTCGACGGGATCAGCCACCCTCTCGACTTCCCCTCCCTCGTCGGGGAGTCCGTGTGGCTCTACCCGCAGAACGAGGCCTTCGTCGACCTCGCCGCCGCCCGTGCCCGGACCGGCCGCCCGACCTTCTACTCCGTCACCGACACTCGCCTCGCCGACATCGACTCGACGTCCCCGTCCCTCCGCGCGGTCACCGAGGACGGTGAGCAGCTGAGCATCTCCGCCCGTTATGTCGTCGGCGCCGACGGCTCCCGCAGCCCGTCGCGCGCGTCGATCCCCGAGGCCTCGAGGCAGCGCTTCTTCCACGAGTACCCGTTCGCCTGGTTCGGGATCCTCTGCCAGGCCCCGCCGAGCCACGAGGTCCTCATCTACTCCCGCTCGGACCGCGGCTTCGCGCTCATCTCCCAGCGCAGCGCCGACGTCCAGCGCATGTACTTCCAGGCCGACCCGGGAACGGATCCCGACGACTGGTCCGACGACCGCATCTGGACCGAACTCCAGGCCCGAGTCGCAGGCCCCGACGGGTTCGAACTCAAGACAGGACCGATCATCGACAAGGTCGTCCTCCCCTTCCGCTCGGCGGTGACCGAACCGATGCAGCACGGCTCCCTCTTCCTCGCCGGCGACAGCGCCCACACCGTGCCCCCGACCGGGGCGAAGGGACTCAACCTCGCCTTCGCCGACGTCGCCGTCCTCGCCCCCGCGCTGGTCGCGGCACTGCGCGACTCCGACGCCGAGGCGCTCGCCCGGTACTCGACGACGGCGACGAAGCGGGTGTGGAAGGCGCAGAACTTCTCCTACCAGATGACGCGGATGCTCCACACCGACCCGACCGCGGATGCCTTCGAGACGAAGCGCAGCCTCGGCGAGCTCACCACCCTGCTCGACTCCGAGCACGGCCGACGCTACCTCGCCGAGTGCTACACCGGATGGCCGCACAGCTGACCAGTTCCCTAAACCACGAGAGACCTGACCACGAGAGAAGAGAGGCCCGACCATGAGTGCGACGAGAGTCCCCGGTCCCGACGATGCCGCGGAGTCGCAGGCGACCCTGAGCGCCGAGATCGATGCGATCGGCACCGAATACCGTGACGCCGTTGCCGGCGGAGCCCCGGCCGAGACGCAGCCGCGTCTTGACTACCTGCCCTACCGGTCATCGCTCCTGCGCCACCCGACGAAGGACCTGCGCCACGCCGACCCGGAGACGATCGAACTCCACTCCCCTGCCTTCGGCCACCGCGACATCGGCATCCTCGAATCCGACCTCACCGTCCAGCACGGCGGGGAGCCGATCGGCGAGCGCATCCGCGTGACCGGCAGGGTCCTCGACGGCGACGGCCGCCCCGTGGCCGGTCAGCTCGTCGAGATCTGGCAGGCGAACTCGGCGGGACGCTACATCCACAAGCGCGACCAGCATCCGGCGCCGATCGACCCGAACTTCACCGGTGTCGGCCGCACGCTCACCGGCCCCGACGGGTCGTACTCGTTCCTCACGATCAAGCCGGGCCCCTACCCGTGGAAGAACCACCACAATGCGTGGCGGCCGGCCCACATCCACTTCTCGCTCTTCGGCTCGGAGTTCACGCAGCGGAGGGTCACGCAGATGTACTTCCCGGGTGACCCGCTCTTCGCCCTCGACCCGATCTACCAGTCGATCACCGACGAGAAGGCCCGGCAGCGCCTCATCGCGACCTACGACCACGACCTCACCGAACACGAGTACCTCATGGGCTACCAGTGGGACATCGTGCTCACCGGGTCGAACCGCACCTGGATGGAAGAGGAAGACCATGACTGAGCAGACGCGCCTCACCCCCACCCCCGGCCAGACCGTCGGGCCCTTCTACGGCTACGCCCTGCCCTACCCCGGCGACCGAGAACTCGTCCCGCCGGGTTCCAGCCGGGCCGTGGAGCTCCACGGCGTCGTCTACGACGGGGCCGGAGACCCCGTGCCCGACGCGATCCTCGAGATCTGGCAGCCTGACGAGACCGGGACCGTCGTGCTCAGGACCGGGTCCCTGCGCCGCGATGGGTTCACCTTCACCGGCTTCGGCCGGTGTGCGGCCGACCCCGAAGGGCGCTTCAGCTTCTCGACCGTCGAACCCGGCCCCACCGAGGCGGGACGGGCCCGGTTCATCAGCGTCGTCGTCTTCGCCCGGGGCCTGCTCAACCGGCTCTTCACCCGCGTCTACCTCCCCGAGGACACCGAGGCGCACGCGACCGATCCGCTCCTCAGCTCACTGGAGTCTGCGGAGCGGCAGCGTCTCATCGCCGTCCGGGAGGCTGACGGATCCCTGCGTTTCGACATACGGTTGCAGGGTGAGGACGAGACCCCGTTCCTCCGCTTCCCCAGCCACGACGACTGAGGCAGCACCGAGCATCGACGAGGGAGACCGCATGAGCGACCCGGTGGCCCACACCCGCCTCCTCTTCGCCCCCGGCGACCTCCGGGGGGCTGAGAGCATCGACGACGCGGCACTCATCACGGCCATCGGCGACGTCGAGGCGGCATGGGTGAACGCGCAGTCGGCCGCCGGCCTCATCTCCGCCGACCAGCGGACCGATGCGGTCGAGGCCATCGAGGCGAGCGCGTGGTCGCTGGCCGCCGATGCGACCGCGCTCGAGACCCTCGCCGCCGACGCCGAGGCCGGCGGCAACCCCGTCATCCCGTTCCTCACCGCAGTCCGATCCCGCCTCGCCCCCGCGACCGGTCGCATCGTCCATCGGGGCCTGACGAGCCAGGACGTCCTCGACTCCGCCCTCGGTGTCCTCGTCTCCCGAGCCGTCCGGCAGACGCAGGCCGCACTCGAGGGGATCAGCGCCCGGCTCGTCGCGCTCTCCGACGCCCACGCCGAGACCCTCTGCCTCGCCCGCACGCTCACCCAGCCGGCCCTGCCGACGACCTTCGGGCTGCGGGTCGCGACATGGGCGGCCGAGGTCGACGAAGTCAGGCGGCTGACTCCCGCGATCAACTATGTCCAGGTCGGCGGTGCCGCAGGGACCCGGGCGGCGATCCGGGAGTTCCCCGGCGAGCGCACCGAGGTCCTCCTCCGGGAGTTCCAGGTCCAGCTGCGCGGACCCGATGCCGCCCTGGCCGCGGTGCCGGTGCCGTGGCACACCGACCGGGTCCGCGTGCTGACGTGGGGGACCCACTTCACGCAGTGCGTGACCGTCGGCGCCTCGATCGCCCGCGACGTCCTCATCGGCACCCGCCCCGAGGTCGGGGAGCTGCGCCTGGCGGCGACCGGCGGATCCTCGGCGATGCCGCAGAAGACCAACCCCACCTCGGCGGTCCTCCTCCACCGCAACGGGATGCGCGTGCCCGGGGCGATGGCGACCCTGGTGACGACGTCCGCCGAGGCGGTCGAGGAGCGCTCCGACGGAGCGTGGCACGCCGAATGGCCGACCCTGGCCGA
This sequence comes from Brevibacterium sp. K72, assembly GCF_050562175.1. Lineage (NCBI taxonomy): Bacteria > Bacillati > Actinomycetota > Actinomycetes > Micrococcales > Brevibacteriaceae > Brevibacterium > Brevibacterium sp. K72. The sequence continues at coordinate 1,701,293 of NZ_CP191582.1, read as the reverse complement.
GCTCATGACGCTCGCCCTGTCCTCGCTCACCCTCCTCGAGGAGACGGTGGCCGGGCTGAGCGCGGACGCGGCGCGGATGCGGACCAACCTCGACGCCGCAAGTCCCGGCATCTTCGCGGAGAAGGTGACGACCGTCTTCGGCGACCGCCTGTCGAAGGCGCAGATCGCGGAGATCACCGCCCCGGGCGGTGACCCGGAGCAGCGGCTGCGACACGCTCTCGCGCAGTCGTCCGGGTCGTCGGACGACCCGACCCCACCGGATCTCACGGGATTCTTCGCCCCGGAGAACAGCCTCGGCGAGGCCGAGGACATCCGGCAGACGATCATCGCGACGATCGCCGAGCGCAACCCCCGACCTGATCAGCACTGACCCGACCAGCTCTGACCTGCACAGCCCCGACGAAAGCGACCACCGTGGAACTCACCGCCTCTGTCCTCACCGCCCCGACGACCCCCGCCGCCTCGGTGCTCGTCGTCCTCCCCTCCCTCGGCACCTCCGTGGGCGCGCTGTGGCAGACCGCGGCCGAGGAGTTCGCACGGCTCACCCCGGACACCGCCGTCGTCGGCATCGACCTGCCCGGCCACGGCCGCTCCCCCGCCCTCGACGTCCCCGCGGGAACCGTCCGCTCGGACGTGCCGACGGTGACGATGACCGACCTCGCCGAGGCGGTGCTCGCAACCCTCGACCGCGTCCTGCCCGACGTCGCCGCCCCCGACTCCCGGGTCTCCGTGGCTGGGGATTCGATCGGCGGGGCCCTCTCCCTCCAGCTCGCCCTCGACCACCCGACGCGCTTCGAGCGTGTCGCGGCGTTCTGCACCGGGGCGAAGATCGGCGAACGCGAAGGCTGGGAGGAGCGGGCGGAGACCGTCGCGATCTCGGGCACCCCGACGCAGGTCATCGGCTCGGCCGAGCGCTGGTTCGCTCCCGGGTTCATGGAGCGGGAGCCGGAGGCCTCGGCCGCACTCCTCCACTCCCTCCAGGACGCCGACCGGTTCTCCTACGCCGCGCTGTGCTTCACGCTCGCCGACTTCGACATCCGCGATCGGCTGCCGGAGATCACCGTTCCCGTCCTCGCCGTCGCCGGATCCGAGGACAAGCCGACGCCGCCGCCCAAGCTCGCCGAGATCGCCTCGGGCGTGCGCGAGTCCCATCTCGAGGTCATCGAGGGCGCAGCCCACCTCGTGCCCATCGAGGCGCCCGCGCTCACCGCGACGCTGCTCGCCGACTTCCTCTCAGGCCGGATCTCCGACGGGGTGACGGCCGTCGGCGAGGCGGACGATGCGGCGGGACTGCCGACCGAGTCGGGACCCCGCGATGCCGACCGAGACGAGGTGTGGGCCGCGGGCATGCGGGTGCGCCGCGAGGTCCTCTCCGACGCCCGCGTCGACCGTGCGAACGCGGCGGTCACCGACTTCACCGCCGACTTCCAGGACCTCATCACCCGCTTCGCGTGGGGAGAGATCTGGACCCGGCCGGGACTCGACCGCCGGATGCGCTCGGCGATCACGCTCACCGCGATGGTCGCCGGCGGCCACGAGGCCGAGCTGAAGATGCACGTCAAAGCCGCCCTGCGCAACGGGCTCAGCCGTGACGAGATCAAGGAGGTCCTCCTCCAGTCGGCAATCTACTGCTCCGTGCCCGCTGCCAACACCGCCTTCGCCGTCGCCTCCGAGGCGCTGGCCGAAGTCGACGCCGAGGGACTCGACTGAGGACTCAGGCGGTCCGGTCGCCGGTGGCTGGGTCGCTGTCCTCGGCGACGTCCTTCTCATCGTTCGCCGCGACCTCCCGGTACTGGGTCGAGAGCATCCGGTAGGCGCGGGTGCCGAAGGCCGCGAGAGCGAGGAGGATCGAGATCACTCCCGACCACACGAAGACGAGCGCGATCCCGCGGACCTCTCCGGTTCCGAGCAGCCAGCCCCAGCGGTCCTCACCTGCGGGTGAGTCCATGTAGGGGATGATCCAGAACTCCGCGAGCGGGGCGATGAGGAATGCGGTGATCGGGGCTGCCGCGGTCTCGAAGGTCATTGCGAAGCCGAACACCCTCCCCTGCTGGCGGTAGGGCACGACCCGCTGGATGACGGTCTGTTCGGCGGCTTCGACGGCGGGCAGGACGATGAAGAACCCGAGCATGCCCAGCCCGTAGAGCAGCCACGCCTCCCGGATCGCGAAGACCGCTCCGAGGGCGCCGATGAGGCAGCAGAGCAGAAGCATGGTGCGGATCGGGTTGCGCCCGAGCCCGAACTTCGCGACCAGGGCGCCGCCGACCATGAAGCCCGTCGAGACGACCGCGAGCGCGATGCCCCAGGTCTGGACGGTGCCGAAGACCTCGATGCCGTAGGGGTCCATGAGCGCCATGTAGACGCCACCGACGAGGTTGTTCAGCGTCGTGAAGAGGACGAGAGCGAAGAGCCCAGGAGCGGCGAGGACCGCAGTCAGTCCGCCGCGGATGTCGATCCAGCCGGGCTGTCCCTCGGCGGGGACGATGACCGGTTCGGGGATCCGGAGGGTGAGCAGGTGGGCAAGCGAGAGCCCGATGCACACGACGGCGATGAGGATCGACCAGCCCATCCCGAGGTACCCGATCGCCAGCCCGCTGAACACCGAGGTGACGAGGAAGCCGAGACCCTGGACGGTGCCGACGAGGCCGTTCGCGTTGGCCCGCCTCGGCCCGGGCACGAGCAGGGACACGGTCGTCGACAGGGCGATGCCGCGCAGCTGTTCGACGACGGCGCCGGCGAGCATGACGAGGCTGAAGACCCAGAACCACGGCCCGGCCACGTCGAGGAGGACGGCGTCGGGCACGGAGAGGTAGATGAGCCCGGTGAGCGCGAAGAGGACGAGGGTGCCCGCGGTCGCGGTGACCATGACCCGGCGTTTGCGGAATCGGTCGACGACGGTGCCGAAGAACATCGAGAAGACGGCGACGAGGAGCATGTACGCCCCTCCGATGACGCCGGTGGCGAGCACCGAGCGGGTCTCGACATAGACCCAGAAGGTGAGCGCGAACCAGAGGAAGCTCGTCGTCACGTTCGCGATCGCCGTGTTGACGAGGACATGGAGGAACGTCCGCTGCCCGCCCGGCGGCGGTTCGGGGTCCGCGGCGTGCGGATCCGCGGCAACGCTCTCGCCCATGGCACACTCCTCTCGAGACTGCCTCGACTGCTGCGACCACCCTCAGCGTAGACCCGACCGCTGACACGGCAGCCCGGTGCACTGACACAGCGGCGCCTGTTCGACCGCTCACATTGTGACGACCGGGACTTCCCGCGCCGAGCCCTGGCCACTAGGCTGGTCCGGTTGCGGCGAGCGCCCCTGCCGCCCACGACCTCACCCGCACCCCAGTCCAGAGGACAGCCATGAGCGATGCCCCTGTGCCCCGCAGCACGTACAAGTTCGCCGTCTTCGCGCTCGCGATCGGCGCCTTCGGCATCGGCGTCACCGAGTTCGCGACGATGGGTCTGCTGCCGCACATCGCCGCGGAACTCGACATCACCGTCCCCGAGGCGGGACACGCCGTCTCGCTCTACGCCCTCGGCGTCGTCGTCGGGGCACCGCTCATCACGACGATCGCCGCCCACATGGACCGCAAGGTGCTCCTGCTCTGCCTCATGGGTCTCTTCGCTCTCGGCAACATCGCCTCGATGCTCGCGCCGAACCCAGCGACGTTCAACATCGCGCGTTTCGTCAGCGGCCTGCCCCACGGCGCCTATCTCGGCATCGGTGCGATCGTCGCCGCCTCTCTCGTGCCACTCAATCGACGTGGACGGGCGATGGCCCGCGTCATGCTCGGCCTGACGATCGCGAACATCGTCGGCGTCCCCGTCGCCGCGGCGCTCGGCAACGCCTTCGGCTGGCGCAGCGCCTACGCCCTCGTCGCCGCCCTCGGCGTGCTCACCGTCATCATGGTCGCCATCGCCGTGCCGAAGGTGAGGCTGAGCCAGGCGCCGTCTGCCCGCGGGGAGATGAAGGCCCTGGCGAGGCCGCAGATCATCCTCACCCTCGTCGCCGGATCTGTCGGCTTCGGCGGCATGTTCGCCGTCTACACCTACATCACCCCGACGATGACCGAGGTCGCCCACGTCCCCGGCACCGCGATCCCCTGGGTGCTCGCCGTCTACGGCCTCGGGATGACCGCGGGCTCCCTCATCGCCGGGCCACTCGTCGACAAGTCGATCGAGCGCTCCGGGGTCGCCGGCATGGTCCTCTCGGCGATCGTGCTCTCGATCTTCGGTGCGTTCACGCAGATCGCGGCGATCGCGATCGTCGCCCTCTTCTTCATCGGCATCGCCGGTTCGATGATCACCACTGCCCTGCAGATGCGACTGCTCCGCGACTCGACCGATGCCCCGAGCCTGGCGGCGGCGATGAACCATGCCGCGTTCAACCTCGCCAACGCCCTCGGCGCGTGGCTCGGCGGCATCGTCATCACCGCGGGCCTCGGCTACCGGGCGCCGGCCTGGGTGGGGGTCGGGCTCTGCCTCGCCGGACTCATCGTCCTCGGAATCGCGATCGCCCTCCGCCGAGGCGGCCCGCACACCTCCCACCGGACGAAGCTCGACGTCTGAGGCGGACCCGGACCCCCGCCTCGGCGAGGGAAGGACGAGCATCTCGGCGAGGGAAGGATTCTGACCCGAAATACTCGGACATCAGAACAATCTCACAGTCCGGGACATCTCATGTGCACTCCCTGAGACAGGCGTACTGTCAGTCCGTCCGACACGAGCACCACCGCCCGTGCCTTCCTCTCATCACCACCGCGGAGCACACGAGAACATGTCCACTGAAACACAGCCCGGCGCGGAGTCGGCAGCGGAGTCCGACCGGATCGCTGCGACCCGGAAGAACAACACCCGAGGCAAGGTCCTCTCGGCCTCGATGGTCGGCACGACGATCGAGTTCTTCGACTTCTACGCGTACGCGACCGCGTCGTCGCTCGTCTTCCCCGCCCTCTTCTTCCCCAATCAGACGTCGACGACGCAGATGCTCAGCTCGTTCGCGATCTTCGGCGTCGCCTTCGTCGCCCGCCCCGTCGGGTCGATCATCTTCGGCCACTTCGGCGACCGGGTGGGGCGGAAGAAGACGCTCATCGCATCCCTGCTCATCATGGGCATCGGCACGTTCCTCATCGGCCTCCTGCCCACGGCCTCGACGCCGGGCTGGGTCGTCCTCGCCCCGCTCTTCCTCGTCCTTCTGCGCTTCAGCCAGGGTGTCGGCCTCGGCGGCGAATGGTCGGGTGCAGCACTCCTCGCCACGGAGAACGCCCCTCCGGGCAAGCGCGCGATCTGGGGGACATTCCCGCAGCTCGGAGCCCCCGTCGGCTTCATCCTCGCGAACCTCCTCTTCGTCGGGCTGAGCACGTGGATCTCACCCGAGGCGTTCCTGTCGTGGGGTTGGCGCATCCCGTTCCTGCTCTCCGCCCTCCTCGTCGCCGTCGGCCTCTATGTCCGCCTCACCCTCATGGAGACCCCGGCGTTCCAGCTCGTCGAGGCGCGCCAGCAGATCTCGCGCGCCCCGATCGGCCGCGTCTTCACCGGCAGCTGGCTGCCGCTGCTGCTCGGCACGTTCATCATGCTCGCGACCTACGTCATCTTCTACTTCATGACCGCGTTCACGCTCACGTACGGCACCTCGCCCGCGACCGTGGGTCAGGCAGAGGCAGCCGCCGAGGCGGCCGGGAAGCCCTTCGATCCCGCGGGCTTCGTCGCGGGGCTGGGGTATGCGAAGAACGAGTTCCTCACCTATCTCATCATCGGCGTCGTGTTCTTCGGCATCTTCACCGTCGTCTCCGGTCCGCTCGCCGAGCGGCTCGGACGCCGGAAGATGCTCATGGGGGTCACCGTCCTCATCGCCGCCTACGGGTTGAGCGTGAATGCGCTCTTCAACGCCGGCACCGTCGGCGTCGTCGCCGCCCTCATCATCGGCTTCACCCTCATGGGCCTGACCTTCGGACCGATGGCCGCATACCTGCCCGAACTCTTCCCCGCCAACGTCCGCTACACGGGCTCGGCGGTGAGCTACAACATGGCCGGTGTCATCGGTGCCGGGCCCGCGCCGTTCGCGATGGTCGCCCTCTGGCAGGCCGAGGGCGGAACGATCCTCTGGTGCGGCCTCTACATCGTCGGTGCCGCGATCCTCACCCTCGTCGCGCTCTATTTTGCGAAGGAGACCGCGGACCTCGACATCGAGGCCGAACTGAGCTGAGCCGGGCTGGGACCCGGCAAGGATACGATTCGGCAACGACCACCTCGGCGAGGGCCGGGGAAACATGGGTGTGACACAGGACACGGTACGATTCTTCACAGATGCCGCCCAGGTTTGAGAGTCTGGGCGGCGCACACCCGCGTGACGCCGACGTCACGGATGATCTGGGAGGATCCATGAAACGACGCTTGACCATGGCCGCCGTGGCCGCCGGTGCCCTCTTCGCGCTCTCCGCCTGCGGCGGGGGCGGCTCGGGGTCGGATGCGGGGCCGACGGCTGAGGGCGGAGTCCCCGTCGTCAGCGAAGGACAGCTCACCGTCTGCTCCGACATCCCCTACGAACCGTTCGAGTTCGTCGAGAACGGGGAGAACGTCGGCTTCGACATCGACCTCGCGCAGGGCCTCGCCGACGACCTCGGTGTCGAGCTCAACGTCATCACCACGGCCTTCGAGGCCATCCAGTCCGGCTCCGCACTCGACACCTCACAGTGCGACATCGCGATCTCCGGCATGTCGATCACGGAGGACCGGAAGACGAAGATGGACTTCTCGGCCCCCTATCTCAAGGACAACCTCGGGCTCATGGCGACGAAGGAGTCCGGCATCAAGGGCATCGCCGACGTCAAGGGCAAGGAGGTCGGCGTCCAGCAGGCGACGACGGGTGAGACGTACGCGAAGGACAACGGCGCGACCCCCGTCCAGTTCGAGGACTCGGGACTGATGACCCAGGCGATCCAGACCGGGCAGGTCGACTCGGTCATCGGCAACATCTCGATCATCTCGACGGCGGTCGCCGCCGATGACAAGCTCGTCTTCGTCGAGGAGTTCGACACGGGAGAGGTCCTCGGGGCCGCCGTGAAGAAGGGCAACAAGCCGATGCTCGACGCGTTCGAGAACACGATGCAGCGCCTGTACGAGGACGGGTCCTACGATCAGTCGGTCGACAAGTGGTTCGGCGATGTCGCCGACGCGGCCCGGATTCCGGAAGCCGACCGCGGAGCCTCACAGGGCTGATGCACCCACCTGGGGTCCGACCGGCGATCGTTCGCCGCTCGGACCCCAGCCGTGTGCGGACCACCAGCGTCGCCCGACGCACCCGACCCGCCTTCGGCTCGAGCCCTGACCGATCTCAGGCCGAGCCCTGATCCTTGGAGACACCTTGGCTCTCAGCGTGCGCCAGCGCGAACGGACATCGCGCGGCATCCAATACGCCATCCTCATCATCGCCGTCCTCGCCGCGGCGTTCTTCGCCGACTGGCAGACGATCTACCTCAAATTCTTCAACCCCGAGGTCATCGCCGCGCAGTTCCCCGCGGTCATCACCACGGCACTGGTCAACACCCTCATCTACACCGCGCTCGGGTTCGTCCTCGCGCTCTCGCTCGGCATCCTGCTCGCGCTCATGAAGATCTCCTCGGTCGCCCCGTACCGGTGGATCGCGACAGCCTACATCGAGCTCTTCCGCGGCGTTCCCGCCCTCCTCGTCTTCCTCGCCTTCGGCTACGCGGTGCCCTACGCGTTCGGCATCCGCATGGACACGTACGTCACGGTCATGCTCGCGCTCGGCATCGTCGAGTCCGCCTACATCGCCGAGACGATCCGCGCCGGACTCCAGGCGGTGCCGAAAGGTCAGTACGAGGCCGCCCGATCACTGGGCATGTCGCATACGAGGGCGATGGTCACGATCGTCATCCCGCAGGCGTTCCGGATCATCCTGCCGCCGCTGACGAACGAGATCATCCTCATGACGAAGGACTCCTCGCTCATCTACATCCTCGGGCTCACCGCGTCGCAGTACGAACTGACGAAGTTCGGCCGGGAGGCGATCTCGAATCCCGAGGCGGGCCTCACCCCGCTCGTCGTCGCCGGCGTCTGCTACCTCGTCATCACCGTTCCGCTCGGGCTGCTGGCCAGACGGTTCGAATCCCGCACCGCGAAGATCAAGAAGTAGGTGGACATGTCGACCACATCGAATCCGGCAGAGAACATCCATGCCGAGGGCTGCACGATCACCGGCCTCCACAAGTCCTACGGCGACGTCGAGGTGCTCAAGGGCATCGACCTCGAGGTCGAGCCCGGACAGGTGGTCTGCCTCATCGGCCCCTCAGGGTCGGGCAAGTCGACGCTGCTGCGCTGCGTCAACCTCCTCGAACAGCCCAATGCGGGCACGATCACCGTCGCCGGCTACGACGCGACGGACCCCGACGTCGAGATCAACAGCCTCCGCCGCCACGTCGGCATGGTCTTCCAGGCGTTCAACCTCTTCCCCCACCTCACCGTTGTGGACAACTGCACGATCTCGCAGCGCCGAGTGCTGCGGCGCGGCAAGGCGGAGGCGGAGAAGGTGGCGCGTGAGAAGCTCACGCAGGTCGGTCTCGCCGAACTCGCCGACCGCTACCCCGACCAGCTCTCCGGCGGTCAGCAGCAGCGCGTCGCGATCGCCCGAGCGCTCGCAATGGACCCGAACCTCATGCTCTTCGACGAGCCCACCTCAGCGCTTGATCCGGAGACCGTGGGCGATGTCCTCCTCGTCATGCGCAGTCTCGCCGAGGCGGGGATGACGATGGTCGTCGTCACCCACGAGATGGAGTTCGCCCGGCAGGTCGCCGACCGCGTCGTCTTCATGGACGGCGGCGTCGTCGTCGAGGAGGGTCCCGCGCGCGAGGTCATCGGCAACCCCCAGCACGAGCGCACGAAGCACTTCCTCTCCCGGGTCCTCCACCCGGGGCAGCTCGAGTGAGACGTCGGAGTCGCCGAGCGGACCTGTTGCGGGCGAGGGGACCAGCCCGGAGCGGTCCCCTCGCCCCGACGCAGTCCGCTCAAGGGACGCTGTGACCACGTGGGAGGCCACGGAGCCGGGCGTCCTCGAGCTGCCGTCAGGTCGCCTGGTGCGCGGGCGCTCGCTCGCACACTCTGGTGACGTCGGAGGCTCAGGCGGCTCAGGGCCGGCGGACTTCGAGCTCATCCTGCTCGGCTCGCGCCGGGAGTTCGAGGCGAGGGCGAGTGGAGTGGTCGGCGGTACGGTGGCCGGAGGTCGAGCGTTGACGGAGCACCGCTGGGTGAGGTGGCCTGACTTCCGCCTGCCGCACGATTCTGGAAACGCCGCTGCCGCTTTCACCGAGGCGTGGACCCGGTCGCAGTCCGAGCGCGTCGGCGTCGCGTGCCTCGGCGGCCGCGGTCGGACAGGCACTGCGCTGGCATGCATCGCCATCCTCGACGGGGTCCCGCCTGCCGAGGCGGTCGCCTTCGTCCGTGAGCACTACGACCCCCGCGCGGTCGAGACGCCGTGGCAGCGCCGCTACATCGAGCGCTTCAGCCCCGAGAGCAGCGGCTGAGCATCGAGACCGCCAGTTAACGCCGAGACCGACGCTTAGAAGTGTCGGTCTCGGCGCTAAGTGGCGGTCTCGATGAGGCGAGCGCGTCGAGCTCGGCCTTGATCTGCCGGAACGGCTGGGCGCGGAAGAGGTCCCCCCACACGAGGTTGAACACGCGCAGCCCGGAGTTGAGCAGCTTCATGTGCCGTTCATGGTTCTTCGCACTCGCCTGATCAGGGCCGCCCTCGTTGAGGAAGTACTTGCCGAGTCCGTGGAACTCGACGGCGAGCGGCAAAGACTCGTGTCGGAAGTCGTTGCGGGCGATCCAGGAGCCGTTGGCATCGTACGAGCCGACCTGCGGAACCATGCCGGTGATCCCGAAGCGGTGGAACTTCACGGCGCACAATGCCTCACCTGCAGACTCGTACAAGGGACTCGCGAGCTCGACTGCCCTCCGTGCAACCGCGCAGCCACGCGTGCGCGGCCGGATCCCGTTCTGAAGGGAGCTCTTGTCGATTCTCCCTTCGCGCAGAGCCTGAGAGATCAGAGGCACCGATGTCTCCAGCGGATAGTCGTGAGCGATGTCGAGCAGCGTGCGTCGCATAGCCGTCACCGGCAGATCCCCGACACGGTCCTTCTCGTCATCCCGCAGTGTCCGCTGGTGGCAGATGCACCTGGTCGTGACCCGGTGGAAGTTGGGTCGAATGATCTCCATTGCGCTCGCTGCCGGGAAGGCGGGATCGAGCCCGTGGATGATGGCAGCGGAGATGTGCGAGAAGACGGCATCGGGAAGGAGCTCCCCTGCGTATGAGCGCACGAGGATCTTCAGCTGCTCAGTGTTGTCGCGGATGTCATCGAACTGCTGGGGATAGGGCCGGCCGGTCTCCACGTGGAGGTCATGGAGCACAGCGTGCTCATCATTCGCGCACTCCTCCCACAGCACGAAGTGGCCTCGTCTCACCTGTTTCGCACAGCAGTCCAGGAGTTCGCGCAGACGGGAGTCGGAGAACCCGAGATCCCGCAGTTCTTTCGAACTGAAGACCGTGACCATAAGTCATTAATGTACAGCAAACAACATCAAATGGTCCAGAGAGTGGCGGCACTTCATTTCTGTTGTCCGCCGAGCGGACTGCTCCGCGGCGAGGGGACGAGCTCTGGGCAGTCCCTTCGCCGCGCAGTGGTCCCCTCGGCACCAGCGGCACTCAGCGGTCGCGATACTCCGCGATGATCTGGTCCGAGGCCTTCTCGCTGACCATGTAGACGGCGCTGGCGATGAAGAAGCCCGGGGTGTCGGGGAACACGCTCGCATCGACGACGCGCAGACCCTCGACCCCGCGCACGCGCAGGTCTCCGTCGAGGACGGCCATCGGGTCATCGTCAGTGCCGATCTTCGCCGTTCCGCAGGCATGGTGGCCCCACGCCTCGCGCTTGACGAACTCGCGCAGCTCCTCGCGACTGGCGACTTCGGCACCGGGCACGAGTTCGCGCACAACCTTCGTGTTCTCGATGCTGCCGACGATCGTCCGCGCCATCTCGAGTCCGTCGACGACCCCGTCGAGGTCGCGCTCCCACCCGGGAGACCCCTCGTCGAAGTACCGCATGCGGATGTCGGGCACATCGCGCGGATCCGCCGAGCGCAGTCGCACAGAGCCCGCTCGGTCCCGCGTCCACCCCTTGAGGACGAGCATGCTCATCCGATCGTGGTGCGGCTTCGCATCGTAGGAGTGGTGCGGGTAGTACCCGTGGAAGTCCGCCGCGAGCGAGAAGATGATGACGTCGGCGTTGTCCCCGTCCCCGGCGCTCGTGTGCGCGACCATCGCCGCGAGCGACCCGTTCGTCGAGTACGGCCCGCCGCGATCGTCCTTCCACTCGCGCAGCAGATGGTCATCGGGCTCACCCGGCGCCGGCAGGTCGAGCGTCGAGTCGTCGAAGATCGGGAAGTCGGCATCGAGTTCGTTGACGACGGAGACCTCATACCGGTCGTGGAGATTCTCCCCCACCCCAGGCGCGTCGACGACGACGGGGATCCCGAACTCCTCAAGCTCCGCCGCCGGTCCGATGCCCGAGAGCTTGAGCAGCTGCGGGGTGTTGAAGGCCCCTGCCGCGACGATGACTTCGTTGCGGGCACGGACGGCCGACCGCCTCGGCGAGGGATCATCGGAGCGTCGCTCCGGCGGGGTCGCAGCGTAGAGTCCGGCCCCGGCCAGGTATTCGACGCCGATCGCACGGGTGCCGTCGAAGAGCACCCGGGTGGCGAGCGCATCCTCGATGATCGTCAGCCGATCCGGATGTGCGGCGCGTGCGGCGAGCAGGCGCTCCCGGCTGCCGTTGCGCCGGCCGCCGCCGGCGGCGACGGGGACGAAGGACATGCCCTGATAGCTCGGCGGGGTGTCGGCGGCGTTGATGTCGCGCGGCAGGGAGATGTCCTCGGGGATGCCGAAGAGCTGCCGACTCGTCGTCTCGGTGGCGTTGATGATGTCGAGGAAGCGGGGTTCCCGGCCGGCGATCGCGGGGTCCGCCCGTGTCGTCTGCAACCACCCGTCGCGCCCGTGGCGGGCCTTCGCGTCCCGGTCGGCCTCGCTGTCACCGGGCAGCGGCAGGGCGTCGACGCCCTGCCAGTCCTCGATGCGCTCGAAGATCTCCCGCATCGGGCCGTGCCCCCAGCTCTCATCGCCGGTGAGCTCCGCGAGTCCGTCCCAGTCCCGGGGCTGCGGGGCGATGTGGACCATCGCGCTCACCGCGGTGCTGCCGCCGAGCGTCGATCCGCGGGGATAGAGGATCCCGCCGAGGTCGTCGTCCCATTTCGAGTCCTCCCGCCCCCGGGTGGGATCGTCGTAGTGGGAGACGGCGAAGTTCCACACCATGTCGGGGTCTTCGCTCGCATAGGCCTGCATGACGGGGGTGTCGTAGTACCCGCACTCGTGGTTCCCGCCGGCCTCGAGGACGGCGACGGTGAACCCCTCCTCGGCGAGGTTGGCCGCGAGCGGACCGCCACCGGCCCCGAGCCGACGATGACGAAGTCGTACTCGGGTGCGTCCTCGACGGAGTCCCCTGAGCCTTGGACGGCCTCGGTCACTGGAGGTAGCCCTCGACTTCGCTCACGGGACGCTCCTTGGCGAGGTTGGGATCGCGTCCGGCGTCGCGCTCTCCCTGGCGCTGGCGCAGCAGGTCCCAGAGCTGGTCGAGCTCGCCCTCGAGCTGTGCGATGCGCTGGTGCTCGTGCTCCTCGGTGATCTCTCCCTGCCCGAGGCGGCGGCGCAGCTCGCGCTCCTCCTCGACGGCGGCGTTGATCTGCTCGTGGATCGATTTGTCGGTGGTCATGGGGAGTCCTCTCTCAGGGGTGGGCCTCAGCGGTGGATCTTGTCCATCCAGTCTGCCGGCACGCGGTCGGCGGGCCCGGGCACGGACTGGGATTCGGGGTGGGCCAGGGGCGGCGCGAGCTCCGGGCCCTCGAAGGCCTGCTCGGTGCGGAAGTCAAAGAACCACTCCTCCCCGGGCTCGTAGCTGCGGGTGACCGGGTGGCCGGTCTCCTTGACGTGCCTGCTCGCGTGCTGTGAGGGCGAGGTGTCACAGCAGCCGATGTGCCCACATGCCGCGCACCGGCGCAGGTGGACCCACCACCCGCCGGTCTCCTCGCACTCGACGCAGCCGGGCCCTGAGGGCGGGACTGAGGGATCGATGTCTCCGGGTTCGAGTCGGATGTCCATGCACCGAGTATGGCACAGGTCACACTGTCCGTAACCTATACGTCGGTGACCTCTGCCTCTCCGGCCACCTCGGCGAGGATGACGCGGTAGCCCAGGCGGGCGTCGTAGCCGTGGATCTCCCGGGTGTCGAGGGCGGACATGAAGTCGAGCACCTCGGCGGTGATGACCTGACCGGGCACGAGCACGGGGAACCCTGGCGGGTACGGGGTGACGAACCCGGCCGAGACCGGGGCCTCCCCGTTCTCGACGCGCCGCCGCAGTTCGTGCGGGAGGACGTACTCGACGGACTTCTGCCGCAGGCCCGCGTAGTAGGCCGACCGGAGATCCCCGTCGGGCAGCTGCGCCGCGGGGTCGTCGGCGGGCACCTCGGCGGCGTACTCGGGGGCGAAGGCGCTGAAGTCCGGCAGGGGCGGCATCACCGCGCTCGGCTCGGTCGAGGCGTCGGAGGGGCCGACCTTGTACGGGTCAGTGAACCGCTCGGCGAGCTTGACGAGGACCTCGATGAGGTAGGCGACGGCGGATCGGGAGGTGCCGATGTTCGTCATAAAGAGCACGGTGTTCCGGCTCGTCTTGTTCACCTGGATGCCGTAGCGGTCCATGAGGTACTCGTGCTTGAACGTGTCCCCGTCGACGCCGGTGCCGGTGATCTCGACGGTGATCCGGCTGGGGTCGACGACGAACTCGTCCGTCGTCCACGCGTTCCAGAACGTCGCGAGTCCATCCCGCAGCGGCATCGACCGGGTCGTCTCCCGGTACTCGGCGGGGATGAGGTCCTTGGCGGTGAGCACGCGGAACGTCTTCTTCAGCAGCGGGTGCCTGGCCACCGCCGAGGCGAGGCTGACAGCGAGGTCGAGCTGCTTCTGGACGAGCGCGAAGCCCTCCATCTCCACCTGCCGGCGGCCGAGGTCGAGGGAGGCGAGGATCTGGTAGTTCGGCGACGTCGAGGTGTGCGTCATGTACGCCTCGTGGAAGGCCTCCTCGGCGCCGGAGCCGAACTCCTGGTCGTAGACGTGGATCATCGAGCCCTGCCGCAGCGCGGTGAGCGTCTTGTGCGTCGACTGGGTCGCGTAGACGCGGATCGTCGCGTCCGGCGGAGCGAGCAGGGTCTCGTTCAGCCACACCTCGTCGGGGGCCGGCTCCCCGGTGACGGGATCGAACAGGCGCTTGCGCTGCTCCCGGTAGGCCGCATCGTGGGAGTTCGTCCGCAGGGTCTCGTCGAGGCGTTCGGCCGCGACCATCGCGGTGCGCTTGCGGGTGACGGGGTGGAAGCGGGCGAAGGCGAACCACGCTTCGTCCCAGAGGAAGACGAGGTCGGGCTTGATCGCGAGGCACTCGGCCATGACGCGCTCGGGGTCGTAGACGATGCCGTCGAACGTGCAGTTCGTCAGCGTGATCATCCGCACCTCGTCGAGGCGGCCGGCGGCCCGATAGTCGAGGAGGAGCTGCTTGATCCGGTGCAGGGGCACCGCGCCGTAGAACGCGAAGTCGTTGAGCGGGTACGCCTCGAGGTAGGCAGGGCGGGCGCCGGTGAGCATGAGCGCATGGTGGTGGGACTTGTGGCAGTTGCGGTCGACCATGACGATCTCGCCCGGGGCGACGACGGCCTGGTGGACGATCTTGTTCGCCGTCGACGTGCCGTTGGTGACGAAGTACGTCCGCTTCGCCCCGAACGCGCGGGCCGCCAGCGACTGTGCCTTCTTCAGGGTGCGCACGGGGGCGAGGAGCGAGTCGAGCTCACCGGAGGTCGCGCTCGTCTCGGCGAGCAGGAGGTTGAGGCCGTAGAAGTCGACGAAGTCGGAGATCCATTTCGACCCGACGACCGAACCGCCACGGGAGACGGGCAGAGCGTGGAAGACGCCGGCCGGCCGCCTCGCGTGCTCCTGGATGGCGGCGAAGAACGGGGTGTCGTAGAGGTGCTGGACACGGCGGAGCAGGGAGAGGTGGAGTTCGAACTGGTCCTCGCGCCGGAACACCCGGCGGAAGCGGTGGGTGAGCGCCCCGGCGAGGCTCTCGATGTGGGCTCCGGCCATGAGGTAGAGGTCGAGTTCGGGGCGCAGGCCCGCGAGCGTGTCGGCCAGCCGCAGCACCCGGCGAACCGAGTTGAGCGGGCTCATCGGACCCGTCGGCGACGAGGTCGTGCCCTCGTGGGCGAGCGCCACGGCGTTGCGGAGATCGCGGCTGAGCACTTCGCGGGTGCGGTCTGTGAAACCGGGGCGGATGACGCACGCGAGGAGGTTGGGGTTCGTCAGCGCGGCGACGACGGCGTCATCGGCGGTGGGGACGATGACGTAGTCGTAGATGAACTGGTCGGAGGCGCTGCGGAGCTTGAGCAGGTCGGCGTGGAGTTCGTCGCGCCCACCCTCGGTCGTCTCGTCGACGATGAGGACCTCGAAGCGGGGCCGCGGGTCCTGCCGGTCGCGGATCTCCGCACGCTCCTCCTCGGTGAGCTCCTCGTCGATCGTGTCCGGCACCGTCGTTCCCCGCAGCCGGTTGACCGCGCGGGTGATCATGTCATGGGCCTTGTCGAATTCGCCGTCGGAGAGGAGTTGGGCGATCTCCTCGACGTAGCGCTGACCGAACCCGCCCCAGTAGAGCTCGATCGTCTTCAGCGACCGCAGGGACCGCCAGACCTCACCGTCGGCGGCGATCATCGAGAAGTCTCCGCCGCTCATCACGAGGCGCTTGATCGCGTACTTGAGGTACTCCCATGCGTCCGAGCGCAGCCGCCACGTGCTCGCAGGCATCCCCGGGTCACGTTCGAGCCTGGCCTTCTCCGGCCGAGTGAGGAAGCCCTGGCGGGTCGACACCGGCTTGCCGCCCCTGTCCGAGGACAGGCCGGAGGCGA
This sequence comes from Brevibacterium sp. K72, assembly GCF_050562175.1. Taxonomy (NCBI): domain Bacteria; kingdom Bacillati; phylum Actinomycetota; class Actinomycetes; order Micrococcales; family Brevibacteriaceae; genus Brevibacterium; species Brevibacterium sp. K72. The sequence goes on along the minus strand of NZ_CP191582.1, from coordinate 1,685,226 downwards.
AGGGGGCGCCTCCCGGGAAATCGTCGGAATCGATGCCGGTCATGCTGGAGCCTCCTGGCTGGTGGTGCGCTGGTGCGGAATCCGTTGTGCTGACGATCATACGGCCTCCCCTCGAACGCGTGGACACCGCGGTGCCCACTTGAGACGAAAGAGTGATAAGCATGAATCATGGATGTCACCGAGTCACAGACCGCCGGCCATCTCATCGTCGAGGAGCTCGAGGCCCACGGAGTGAGGCGGGCGTATCTCGTGCCCGGGGAGTCGTACCTCGACGTCCTCGACGGCCTCCACGACTCCCCGATCGAGACCATCGTGTGCCGGCAGGAGAGCGGTGCCGGCTATATGGCAGTGGCCGAGGGGCGGATGACCGGGATCCCCGGCATCGCCATGGTCACCCGCGGGCCGGGGGCGGCGAACGTCATGGCCGCCGTCCACACCGCCTACCAGGATGCGACCCCGCTCGTCGTCTTCGTCGGCCTCATCCCCACCGCCGCGCGCGGGCGTGAGGCGTTCCAGGAGTTCGACCTTTCCGCGTGGTTCGGAACGACGGCGAAGAAGGTCCTCGTCCTCGACGATCCTGACAAGGCCGCCGAGGTGGTCGTCGATGCCCTCCACACCGCCGTGTCCGGCCGGCCGGGTCCCGTCGTCATCGGCCTGCCCGAGGAGGTGCTCACCGAGCGGACATCCGCGCCGGTGCTGGCCCCGCGGGCGCTCGGAGTCCCGGCCCCGGCCGACGGGGACCTCACCGAGCTGCGCGCCCGCATCGACCAGGCCGAACGTCCCGTGCTCGTCATCGGCGGCGAGGACTGGGACCCGGCCACCGCCGAGCGCATCGCCCGGTGGTCGCGCGACCGCGAGCTCGGCGTCATCGCCACGTTCCGCGCCTACGACGGCATCGACCACGATGCGCCGAACTTCCTCGGGATCCTCGGCTACGGTGCCGCTCCCGTGGCCAAGCGGGTGTTCGCCGAGTCCGACCTCCACATCTTCCTCGGCTGCGTGCGCACCGATGTCGCCACCGACGGGTTCACGATCGGCACGGATCAGCGCACGATCATCATCGGTCCCGATCCGGACGCGCACGGGCACTTCGGGCGTCTCGACGAGCACATCGTCACCTCGGTGAACCGGTTCGCCGAACGGCTCTTCACCGAGGACGGGACCCCCGCGTACACGATCTCCGCCGACGGCAGCATCGCCGAGGTGGCAGACGGTGGGACGAGAGGCGGGGCGGCCGACGACGCCGGCTCCGACGACACGACCCTGCCCTCCTGGATCCAGGAGGCCCGCGCTGAGCTGTCGGACTGGCGGCAGCCGAAGCCGGTCCCGGTCCCGGCGGGGGCGATCTCGGCGGGAGCCGCCTCGGCGAAGGAGCCGGGAGGGGCAGACGAGGTGGCCACGGCCGCCTCGGCGGGGAACACCTTCGTCGACATGGACGAGGCGTTCGTCCACGTCAGGGAGCTGCTGCCGGCGGACGCGATCATCACGTTCGGGGCGGGGAACTTCTCCGGGTGGGCGACACGGTTCCTGCCCACGCACGGATTCCCCTCGGCGCTGGGGCCGCGGAACGGGTCGATGGGCTTCGGTCTGCCCGCCGCGGTCGCCGCGGGACTCGTCGCCCCCGACCGGACGGTGTTCTGCATCGCCGGCGACGGGGACTTCCTCATGACCGGGCAGGAGCTCGCGACGGCCGTCCAGTACGGGGTCGATGTCACGATCGTCATCAACGACAACTCGGTCTACGGCACGATCCGCGGTCATCAGGACCGCGACTACCCGGGTCGGGCGACGGGAACGACGCTTGAGAACCCGGACTTCGCGGCGATGGCCACGGCGTTCGGGGGACTCGGGATCCGGGTCGAGCGGACCGAGCACTTCCGGGAGGCCTTCGCCGCGGCACTGGCCCACCGGGGACCGGCCATCGTCCACTGCATCACCGATCCCGCGATCCGCGGGCCGAGACTCTGAACGCACACGCGAAAGGCACTCCGTGAGAATCGACGCGATCTTCACCGATCTCGACGCGCACACCCTCGACCCCGCCCGCGCCCGGGCGACGAAGATCGGCGTGAGCTCCGGGCGGATCATCGGCTTCGACGAGGAGCTCGACGGGATCAGCGCCGACCGCGTCGAGTCGCTCGGCGGGGCGACCGTGCTGCCCGGCTTCAACGACGTCCACTGTCACACGACGTGGTACGGCCTCACGCTTGCCTCGGTCGACGTCACGGCGATGCCGGGCGGGTTGCCCGACGTCTACGCGGCCCTTGAGAAGGCGGCCGCAGTCACCCCTGCCGGGGAGTGGATCGAGGCGACCGGCTTCGCCCACCGCGACTACGACGGACAGTACCCGGAACTGAGCCGCCTCGACGAGATCACCGGAGACCGCCCCCTGTTCATGCGCCAGACCTCCGGGCACGCGGCGATCGTCAACACCGCGGCGATGAAGCTCGCCGGCATCCTCGATGCCGACTTCGCCGACCCCATCGGCGGGAAGGTCGTCCGCGACGCCGCCGGGCACCCGACGGGCCTTGTCGAGGAGACCGCGCAGGGACTTGTTCAGGACCTCATCCGCCCGTACTCGTTGGACACGATCGTCGACGCCCTCGACCTCGCCACCGCGCAGTACGCGAGGGAGGGCATCACCTCGTTCGGGGAGTGCGGCATCGCCTACGGGTGGATCGGCCACTCCCCCATCGAGATCTCCGCGTACCTGCGCGCCCGCGAAGAAGGCAAGCTGCGCGCCCGAGCCCAGCTCATGCCGCAGGCCGACGGCCTCCACCCGATCGCTGCGAACTCCGCCGACGGGTTCGGCATCGGCCTCGACGCGGGGCTCCGCACCGGCCTCGGCGACGACATGATCAGCATCGGGCCTGTGAAGTTCTTCATGGACGGGGCGATGTCCGGGGAGACCGCGGCGCTGCGGGAGAACTACGAGGGGCGCGACCATCCCGGCTACCTCCAGGCCGATGCCGAGGAGCTGCGGCAGCGCATCCTCGACACCTACGCCTCCGGATGGTCACTCGCCGTCCACGCGATCGGCGACGCCGCCGTCGATGCGGCGATCGCGAACATCGTCGAAGCCCAGACCCGCTTCGGCAGACGGGCCGTGCCCAACCGGATCGAGCATGCGGGCCTCGTCCACGACGAGCACCTTGAGACCCTGGCCTCCCACGGCATCGCCGTGACCCCGCAGGCCGCGTTCGCCGAGGCGATCGGGGATGGGATGAACCGCTCGCTCGGGCCCGAGCGTCGGAGGCTGCTCTACCGTGCGAAGTCCTTCGTCGACGCCGGGGTCCTGCTGCCGGGCAGCTCGGATCGACCGTGTGCCGACGGCACCGCCCTGCGCGGGATCGGCGCCTTCGTCACCCGCGCCACCCGGGAGGGCGACGTCATGGGGGCGGCCTCCGAGAGGCTCTCCCCCGCCGAGGCGGTCGCCGCCTACACCTCGGTCGCCGCGATCGCCTCGGGGCAGGGGGCGGAGAAGGGGACGCTGAGCCGTGGGAAGCTCGCCGACTTCGTCGCCCTCGACGCCCACCCCGCCGAGGTGGCCCCGGCCGACATCGCCGACATCCCCGTGCGCGCCACCGTCCTCGGCGGCGCATTCACCCACGACGCGAGGTAGCTGCCTCAGCGGGCGAAATCGAGGTCGGTGAGGACCTTGTCGAGGATCCCGAGGCCCTTCTCGAGGTCGTCCTCGCTGATGTTGATCGGCGGGACGACGTGGATGCGGTGGTAGTTGGTGAACGCGACGAGACCGTACTCCTTGAGAGACGCGAGCACCGAGGCGACCTCGGGCGAGCCTGCGCCGTAGGGGGCGAGCGGTTCCTTCGTCTCCTTGTCCCAGACGAGTTCGATCGCCCAGAACGCACCCGTGCCGCGGACCTCGCCGACGTGCTTCGAGGACTCGGCGATCTGGCGCAGGCGGGGTCCGATGATCTCCTCGCCGATGCGGGCCGCGTGCTCGACCATCCCCTCGTTCTCCATCGCATCGATCGTCGCGACCGCGGCGGCGCACGCGAGCGGATGACCGGAGTACGTCAGCCCTCCGGGGTAGGCCACCTCGGCGAAGGAGTCGTAGATGTCGTTGCTCATGATCACCCCACCCAGCGGCACATACCCGGAATTGACGCCCTTGGCGAAGGTGATGATGTCGGGGACGATGTCGAAGTGCTCGAAGGCGAACCACTTCCCGGTGCGGCCGAACCCGGCCATGACCTCGTCGGCGATGAGGACGATGCCGTGCTCGTCGGCGAGTGCGCGCACACCCTGCATGTATTCGGGGGTCGGGATCATGATGCCGGCGGTGCCGGGGATGGACTCGAGGACGATCGCCGCGATCGTCGAGGGGCCTTCGAGTTCGATCGTGCGCCGCAGGTGGCGCAGGGCGCGCTCGGTCTCCTCGGCCTCGGTGGTCGAGTCGAACTCGCTGCGGTAGAGGAAGGGACCGAAGAAGTGGACGACGCCGGAGTCGCCGAGGTCGTTCCTCCACCGCCGCGGATCCCCGGTGACGTTGATCGCCGTCTGGGTGCCGCCGTGGTAGGACCGGTAGCGGGAAAGGACCTTGTGCTTGCCGGTGTGGAGGCGGGCCATGCGGATCGCGTGCTCGTTCGCGTCGGCGCCGCCGTTGGTGAAGAAGACGTGGTCGAGGCCTGCCGGGGTGCGTTCGGTGATGAGGCGGGCGGCCTCGGAGCGGGCGGCGTTGACGTGGGCGGGGCTGATCGTGCAGATGAGGTCGGCCTGCTCCTTGATCGCGGCGACGACCTTCGGGTGCTGGTGACCGATGTTCGTGTTGACGAGCTGGGAGGAGAAGTCGAGCAGCGGCCGGCCCTCGCCGTCATAGATGTAGGAGCCCTCGGTCCGGGAGACGGTCATCGGGTCGAGCGTCCTCTGCGCTGACCACGAGTGGAAGACGTGGGCCCGGTCGAGATCGTAGGCACGGGCCGACTCGGCTCGGATCGCCTCGAGCTCCGCGTCGCTGAACTTCTCCATGTCGATGGCCTTTCGCCGTGGGGTTCGGTGCGGCGGCGCCGCCTACGGCCATGGTAGAGGAGGTCGGGACTGCGCAGGGCAGGTCAGGGCGTGCCGGTGGCATTTCGCTAGAGTGGGCCGCATGCCCTACCGGACGATCACCGACCGCGCCGAGGCCGAGATCGAGATCAAGCGCTCGAAGTTCTTAGGCCTCGTCGCCCCGGTCGCCGATGAGGCCGAGGCCCGCGAGGTCATCGCCGAGCAGCGCGCCCTCCACCCCAAGGCCCGTCACCACTGCACCGCGTTCGTCCTCGATCCCGACTCCCGCACCCAGCGGTTCAGCGACGACGGCGAACCGGCCGGGACCGCGGGCGCTCCGATCCTCGACGTCGTCCTCGGCCACGAGCTCACCTTTGTCGTCGCGGTCGTCACCAGGTACTTCGGCGGGACCCTGCTCGGTGCGGGGGGACTCGTGCGCGCGTACGGTCAGGCCGCCTCGGCGGCGGTCGATCGCGCCCCCGTCGTGGTCAGACGGGAACTCGTCCCGGTGCGTGCCAGCGTCGACTATGCCCGGGCGAACGCCCTCGAACGAGCCGCCGAGGTGCGGGGATGGTCGGTGCGGGCCAGCTACGGCGCCGAGGTGGGGCTGACCGTCCTCGTCCCCGTCGCCGAGGTGGACCCGGCACTGGCGATGTTCGCCGACCTCACAGCAGGTCAGGCCCATCCGAACGTCGGTGACGTCGAATGGGCCTGAGGGTGCGCGTGCGCTGAGCCTGCCGGCGGATCGCTCAGTCGAGAGCGGCGATCTTCGCGACCTGCGCGTTCGTGAGCATGACGAGGTCCTCGGGTCGGATCTCGATCTCGAGTCCGCGGCGGCCGGCGGAGACGAAGACGGAGGCGTGCTCGAGGGCGGTGCGGTCGATGACGACGGGCACGGCGTGGCGCTGCCCGAACGGGGAGACCCCGCCGACGGGGTAGCCGGTGCGGCGCTCGGTCTCGGCGACGCCGGCGAGCTGGGCCTTCTTCGCTCCCCGCGCCGAGGCCAGCGCCTTGAGGTCGAGCTGTCCGGAGACGGGGACGAGGGCGGTGACGGGCGAGCCGTCGACCTGGATCATCAGGGTCTTGAACACCTGGTCGGATCCGACGCCGAGCTTGTCGGCGGCCTCCGAGCCGTAGCGTCGGGTGGCGGGATCGTGGTCGAAGCTGTGCAGGCTGTAGTCGATTCCTGCGAGATTGAGGACTCGGACGGCCGGGGTCGCCGCGCTTGCCGGTTTGGATGCAACTGTCATAGGGGGGATCGTGCCTCCTGCCCGTGGACCGAACGGGACACCCTCCAAGGCCCGGCGGCCCCGAGATGTCCCGCGTCGATACGGACGGAATGTTGTTCTCGATTGCTGTTTCCGTACCCGCCCACAATAGGCGAAGCGTCAAGTCCAATGCCAATCAATGGCGCGTCCGCGAACTCGCCGGTAGCCTGTTTCCCTCCTGTTCACGCGGGGAGATTGAGGTCAGGTGCCTTGTCACCCCCAACCGATTTCGTGGAGGCGGTCGTCGTCGATGCCGTAGAAGTGGGCGATCTCGTGGACGATCGTCACGACGATCTCCTCGCGGAGGTGGTCACGGTCCTCGGCGTAGGCGATGAGGTTGTTGCGGTAGAGGAAGATCGTGTCGGGCATCTCGAGGCCACGCTGCCCGCGCTCGCCGATCGGAGTGCCGTCGTAGAGGCCGAGCAGCGTCGGGCTCCCGTCCTCGGGCGCGTCCTCGACGAAGAGGGCGACGTTGTCGAGCTCGTCGGTGACCCCGGCAGGCAGGTCCTCGATCGCCTTGTCGAGGATCGCCTCGAATTCCTCCTCGCTCAGGTACTCCATGGCCCGATCCTATCGGGCACCCGTGACACGGGATCCTTCCCCGTTCACCTCGTCGTCATCCCCTCGCCGAGGTGGGGTGGGGCGGTCACGGATGCGCACGGCCGCCTCGGCGGGGTGGGCACCGCACGACCGCCTCGGCGGGGTCGGACGGGGCGGTGCGAGCGCCTCGGCGATGGGGTGAGAAGGAGGGGTCGAGGGCTCCTGCGGAAGCCGATTTCGGGGCCCGGAAATCTGTGACGGAGGACACCGGGATCTGTTTTGCATTCTCGGAAATGGTTGGGATAAGCTTAACGTCGTTGCCCACGGGGAATCCGAGAGCAAACTAGGCCCCCATCGTCTAGAGGCCTAGGACACCGCCCTTTCACGGCGGCGACACGGGTTCGAATCCCGTTGGGGGTACGGTGTAAGATCGAAAGGTCGCGCACCACAACAGCAAGGCCCTGTGGCGCAGTTGGTTAGCGCGCCGCCCTGTCACGGCGGAGGTCGCGGGTTCGAGTCCCGTCAGGGTCGCGGAGCATAAGGCTCTTCTTCGGAAGAGCCTTTGTTTCTCTCGGCATGCATCACGTATGTCGGCGACCAGGCTCTGTAGCTCAGTTGGTAGAGCGTTCGACTGAAAATCGAAAGGTCACCGGATCGACGCCGGTCGGAGCCACCACAGAACGAGAACCCCGCGGATTCCGCGGGGTTCTTCGCATTCGCCGGCAGAACGTTCACGGGCATAATCAGGGCACTCCCCCGGTGGATCGATCACGCCCCCAGTGGAACGGTCACGCGCTGATCTGAGAGCCCGCACTCGCGATGAGCACGTCGGCGGACCGCTGGATATGGCATTCGAGCGCCTCCACAGCGCCGGCGACATCACGGGCGACCGAGAGCTCGGCGATCCGCCGATGCTCCTCGGGCACGTCGCGGGTCTCATCGGCGACGAGCTCGCGGGACCAATGGACGAAGAGTTCGGAGCGGGCACGCAGATCCGTCGCGACCTTCGCCAGGGTCTCACTCCGTCCACCGGCGAGGATGGCGGCATGAAACGCCCTGTGAGCGCGATCCCACTCCCCGGTGATGTGCCCGCCCTCGTCGGTGAAGCGCGTCTTCTCAAGCGTGTGATGGGCCGCCAGCACCAGGGACTCCCACGCCAGATCGCCGTCGGCGATCGACTCCCGCAGCGCGGCGGCTTCGATGATCCGGCGCGCACGCGTGAGATCTTCGAGCAGACCCGCAGTGAGCTCGGGAACCGAGAACCCTCGCTGGGGGCTGGCGCTGAGCAGTCCGTCCTGAGCCAGTCTCGTCATCGCCTCACGAAGCACGGACGGGCTGACGGAGAACCGGTCGGCGATCTCGCCGATGCGCAGCTTGGAGCCGGGCGTGAAGCATCCCCGCAGAAGCTCCGCCCGCAGACGGTCATACGCTTCGGCGGACAGAGTGCTTCCGACCCGAGATGCAGCCATGTCGCCAGTATAGACATATGCGTATTTCGACGAGACCCTGCCAAAATATCTTTTTTCTATTGCAATATAGTGATTCAGCTCATACCGTGGAGGTCACGCGGCGGTCCACTTCGTCGCTCCCGTCGGACCACCGTCGGTGCCACAGAAGCACCGGCGCCAGGATGCAAGGAGGCACCATGGCTGACATCGAAGTACCCGTGCTCATCATCGGAGGCGGAGGCGCAGGACTGTCCGCGTCGATGAACCTGTCGAAACTCGGAGTCGATCACCTCCTGGTGAGTTCACTCCCCTACACGTCGAAGCTGCCGAAGGCCCACGTGCTCAATCAGCGCACGATGGAGATCTTCGAGGAGCTCGGGGTGGCGCCGGCGATCGAGGAGCGCAGCACCCCAGCGGAGAACATGAAGAGCACTGGGTGGTACGCCGGTCTCGTCGGCGATCACGAATACTCCGGTCGTCGCCTCGGCCACCTCGAGGTCTGGGGAGGCGGCTACACCGACCCCGACTACATCGCGGCGAGTGCGAAGCGCACATGCAACCTTCCGCAGATCCGACTCGAGCCTCTGCTCCTCGACCACGCGCGCAGACTGCACCGACGTCCCGACGGCGTTCGGTTCAATCACGAGGTCACCGCTGTCGAGCTCCTCGACGAGGGAGTCCTCGCGACAGTGCTCGACAAGGACTCCGGCTCCGAATACACGGTGCGCGCCCGGTATGCGATCGCCGCGGACCGGGGCCGCACGGTGGGTCCGGCCCTCGGAGTCGGGATGACCGGACCGACGGACCTGATGATGATGGTCTCGGTCCACTTCTCCGCCGACCTCTCGGAATGGGCCCTCGACGACGATGTGCTCATCCGCTGGCTCGTCAACCCTGAGTTCGGGGGATCATGGTCCTCAGGAGTCCTCGTGGCCATGGGCCCGGAGCACTGGGGCACGAAGTCCGAGGAGTGGGTCGTCCACCTCGACTATGCGACCCATGATGCCGAGGCGCTCACGGACGACCAGGTCATCGCCCGCCTCTGCACGGTGCTCGGCGTCGATCGCTCGGCGCTCGAGATCCACAAGGTGTCACCGTGGATCATGGAAGGCGTCGTCGCGGAGAGGTTCCGCGCCGGGGACGTCTTCATCATCGGGGACGCAGCCCACCGGCACCCGCCGACCGGAGGCCTCGGACTCAACTCTGCGATCCACGACGGCTATAACCTCGCATGGAAGCTCGCTCTCGTGCTCGAGGGCAGAGCCGGCGATGCACTGCTCGACTCCTACGAAGCCGAACGCAAGCCGGTCGATCAGGACAACGTCAACGCTGCGGTCGCCTCGGCGATGAATCACTTCACGATCGACCGAGCCCTCAACCTCTCTCCGGAGGCCTCCGCGGCTGAGAACTGGGCGGAGCTCGAACCCATCTGGGACGACTCGAAGCCCAACGCCGCAGAGAAGCGCCACGCGCTCAACCGCGCGATCGGCACGCAGACCATGGAGTTCCGCCACCACAACGTCGAGTTCGGGTACCGCTACGATTCCACCGCAGTCGTATCGGACGGCTCTCCCGACTATGTGCCCATCGACGCGGTCCGACTCTACGAACCGTCGACGAAACCGGGTCATCCGCTCCCCCATGCCTTCGTCGAGAAGTCGAACGAGCGCTTCGCCCTCAGCAGTCTCGTCGACGGCGGACACTTCCTCGTCCTTGCCGGCGAAGACGGTCACGACTGGGTCGCCGCCGCCGAGCAGATCGCCGCTGACCGCGGCCTGCGGATCAGGGCTCATACCGTCGGGCTCGAAGGCAGCGACTACGTCGATGTGCGGATGGCATGGATGAAGAACCGCGGGATCAGCTCGGAGGGCGTCGTCATCGTGCGCCCGGACCGCTACGTCGCCTACCGGTCGATCGATTCCGTGGCCGACGCCGCCGACGAGCTCAACCGCGTCTTCGATGCGATCCTCGCCTCACCGCAGTCGGCCGCGCAGAGCGGGTCGGCCGCGCAGAACACGTCGGCCGCGCGGAGCGGCGCTGCCGCTGCACCGAACCAGGCAGCCGCCGCATCGGAGCGGGCGACCGACGCGCCGGAGCGGGCGACGATCGAATCAGACCGGGCGGTGGTGTGAGTGGGCTGAGCGCCTGAACCAGCCTCACTGCCACCGACGGCGAGCCCCGCGGATCCTCGCGGGGCTCGCCGCATGCCGCGGGAATCATGCCGATGCTGACTCGCCGGGGTTCGCGGACGTGTGCTGCGCAGTGCCGCGATCTGCGCTGCACAATCCCGGACTTCGCTCAACGCTGTCCCGGACTTCGCGCAGTGGCGCTAGCATGCGCTCATGAACGCACCGATCGAGAAGGGCCCATGCAATGACCACTCCTGACGGCTCTGCCCCTGTCACAGATCGGTCTCTCGCCTTCGAGTGGCGCGGCGAGGTGACCAACGACGAGATCAACATCCTCCACGCCGAGGCGTTCGAGCACCGGGTCCTCGACGACGACTGGCTCACCCACCTCGAGGCGCTCAGCCTCGGCTGGGTGACGGCCCGCGACGCCGTCGGGCTCGTCGGCTTCGTCAATATCATCTGGGACGGCGGCGTCCACGCGTTCATCGAGGACACAGCGGTCGCCGTGCGCGCCCGTCGCCGAGGCATCGGACGCCGACTCATCGAGATCGCGCGCGAGCACTCGACCGCGGCCGGCTGCGAGTGGCTCCACGTCGACTTCGACGATCACCTCCGCGAGTTCTATTTCGACGCGTGCGGCTTCGCACCGACGAACGCGGGACTCATGCGGCTGCGCTGTTCGACGAGCCGGGCTCACACGGACGACAGCCCAGGCCGCGCGGACGACGGCCCGGGCAATCGCGGACGGCAGCCCAGCCAGCGCGGACGACGGCCCAGGCCGCAGCGGACAGTGGGAGTCAGCCCAGACAATCGCGGACGGGGGAAAGTCAGCCGAGCGACCGCGAACGGCAGCCCGGGCCGCTGCGAACGGCAACCCACACTGCCGATGGTTTGCCATCGCGCCGACCGCTGCGACCGGCGAGAGCACCCATGTGCACGTGCGGGGAACAGTGCGACAATGAGGTGAAACCGACCCGATTCAAGGAGCGATCATGAGCGAGAATCCCACCGACGACGCCGACTTCCTCACGCAGGACGACGAATTCGATGCGGAGGAGACGGAAGAGGACAACGCCGAGCCCACCGGCGTCGACCTCGACGGACTCGAAGAGACCGCGGACGCGGCCGAGGCCGACGCCGAGGATCCCGACTTCGAAGCCGACTCCGAAGAAGAGGACGAGCCCTACATCGAACCCGGCGCCGAAGGTCCCGAGGGCACCGGCATCGAAGGTGCCGACGATGCGCTCATCGACGATGCGGGTTGGGACGACGAACAGGACGCCCCCGCGCTCGACGGCGACCTCGACACCGACCCGATCACCGCCGCAGAGCAGGGCAATCGCGACGGCGACGAGATGGTCTCCTACGGCGACGACGACTCCGAGGTCGCCGAACTCAGCGGCGACGACCTCGACGTCGACGCCCTCGCTGACGACGGCGTCGAAGAGGTCGACGTCATCGACGGCATGCCCGAGACCATCGACAACGCCTACCAGGAGGACTGACCGCCTCCCCTGCGGCCGGTTCCACCGCCCTCTCCCCTCGCTCGCCGAGGTGGGAGGGCGTTCTCGTGCGCGCGTGCCGAGCGTACTCGTGCGCCCGTGCCGAGCGGTTCTGGCGTGGCCGAACGTCCGGCGCGCCCGATCGCAGCCCCCGATCGAGGCCCCGAACGCAGCCCGATCTCGCGAGAGTCAGCCTGCGATTTTCGCTGAGCATCATGAATTCAAACAAATTTTCGTTCGGATCAGTTTCGAAAAATGTATTGACACGATTCGTGACGCGTTCTACACTAAGGGTAACGATCCACACTGACGTGGAAAGGCAGGTGAACGGCGATGAAGGATCCTTCGGACCCCCTAGGGGCCGGTTGCGGTGCCGCCGATGACGAGCCTCCCGATCCTCGCCGCCTCCGCGTAGATCCTGACTCCCCCTATGCTGATGCGCTCTCCGTCTACAGCGCCTGCGATCGCGCGCAGCTGGCCGCATGGGAGACGACCGCATCCCTCTTCCTCCACGATGTCATCGCTCACCTCGATCTCCTCAACCCCTCTCCGGAATCCCCGTACCGGCACGCATCGCTGACCGAGACCGCCCGCCGTCACGCCCGGACCCACGGCTCCGACGCCGACTGGGTCTCCGAGGTCGACCCTGACCCGGCTCCTTCACCCGCTGCCGGGGATCCCGAAGCCGCCCCCACCTCGGTGCCTGATTTCACTGTCCCGGCGCCCCTCCCCGGGTTCCCGAAGTTCCGGGAGACCCAGACCATCTACGGGTGGGTCCATTCCCTCTCCCATACCGAGGACATCGCCGAGCTCTCGGCGATCCGGGGCTCGACGATCCCCGCGACCTACGCTCACGTCACTGCGGCGATGACCCTCGTCCACGGGCTTCCGAAGTTCTACGCCCGCTGCCTTGCCGGGGAGTTCACCATCGAGCATGCGATCGCCGCGACCCGCATGTGCCAAGACCTCCAATTCCAGCGCCTCACCGTCATCGACTGCTACCTCGAAGAGCGGCGAGCCGACATCACGGTCGAGACCTTCAGGAAGTCGCTCTCGCTCAAGGTCTCGATCGTCCAGCCCGAGGAGGAGCGCACCGAGGCGGCCCATGAGCGTCGTCGAGTCGGCATCACCACCTTCCCCGACGGCACCGCGTGCCTGACGCTCACCGGACCGTCAGCCGAACTTCAAGCGTGCTACCTGCGCATCGAGGCCTTCGCGAGAGCCATCCGCAACGGCAACACTGCGGCGTTCACCGACCAGATGCCCGCAGGAGCGATCATCGACGACGACCGCAGCATCGACGCCCTGATGTTCGACATCATCACCCGCACCATCCCGCAGGCTCGCATCCACATCCGCGCACACGACACCGACACCGGGCAGAACTCGAGCCGCGACATCCCTCTCGACCTGGAGAATGCCCGCACCGTCCATGACATCGCCGAGGCGATCGGCACTGCCGTCGGATCCGTCGGAATCGACCCCAGCAGCCTCGGCGGCGTCCGTGTCGACGAGGGTGATCCCGTCGCCCCGACGGCCGGCAGTCTCAACGACGCACCGACAGCTGCTCCTGCCCAGGCAGCAGCCACCGATTCGTTCGGCAATGTCATTCCTGTCGACCGTGCAGTACCCGTCGGCGGTGCGCCCGCAGTCGACTGCACTGGTCCCGATACGGAGAACCGGACGGTCGGCGATGCTCGATCGACGGATGACGGTGCTCGATCGACGGATGACGATGGACCGGATGGTTCCGTTTGCTCTCCGGACGCAAGGCAGGGGGAACTGACCCGGATCGAGGATTCCGATCCAGACGAACAGGGCCGATACGCGTTCTACCTGGGTCTGACGATGCCGACGACGCCGTTCTGGCTCGGCGGCCAGTCGAAGATGATCACCACAGTGCCCTTCATCTCGCTCGCCGGCCTCGCCGATCTGCCCGGCACGTTCTCCGACGGTTCGCCCGTCCCGCCGGAGATGGCTCGGACGATCGCCGGCCAGTGCTCGACGTGGACCCGTATCCTCACCGATCCCGCGACCGGCACCCCGATCGATGCGAAGGCGATGTCCTATTACATTCCCGCTCAGGTGAGGCAGACGCTCGTCGCCCAATGGCAATGGTGCAGTGTGCCCGGATGCCGGCGTCGAGCAGAGACGTCGGAAGTCGACCACATCATCCCGTTCGACCACGATGATCCGGCCTCAGGCGGGCTGACAGTCTTCGGCAACCTCCACCCGATGTGCAAGCTCCACCACCAGGCGAAGACCGACTGCAGATACGCGGTGCGCATGGACTGTCCCGGCGTGCTCGAATACCGGTTCGCCCACGGTGTGGAAGCGATCTTCTCTCCAGGGGACAACCCTGTCGACGTCGAGCAGGCCCGCCTCATGCAGGCCATCGTCACAGATCCGATCGACTCGGATGATGGGCAGGAACCGCCGCCGTCACCGGGCGACGAACGATTCGCCGATGAATGCCCGGAGCCCGCAGGCGGAGACGGAGCGGCCGGATGGGTCCCGGCGGAGGGCAACATCATCTACAAGAAGCCGCGGAAGAAGCGCTGGGTCTGGGATCCCGGCGGACCACCGCCGTTCTGATTCCCTTCCCCATGAGACCTGCACAGTGACCTGCACACTTCCACGTGATCGGCACACGTCCATGTGTTCCGCACGAGCAGCCTAACCCGACCACGCCTCCCACAGACGGGCGTACCGACCACCCGACGCCACCAGGTCGGCATGCGTGCCCTCTTCGGCGATGTGGCCATGTTCCATAACGAGAACCCGATCGGCCGTTTCGGCCTGGCTCAGACGATGGGCGACGACGAGGGCACCGCGGCCTTCAAGTGCAGCCCTGGCCGACTGCTCGAGGACATGGGCTCCGGCGGACCCGGCCTCGGCAGTCGCTTCATCGAGGATCGCGAAATCAGGATCGGCGAGCACCAGCCTCGCCAGTGCCAGCGACTGCTCTTGGACCGGGCTCAGCCGTGTCCCTCCGTCGCCGACCTCGGTCTCGAGCCCATCGGGCAGCTCGAACGCCCACGTCGCACCGACTGCCCGCAGAGCCGAGGCGATCTCATCCTCCCCGGCGCCGGGCACCGGCAGGGCGACATTGTCGCGCACGGTCCCGGCGAAGGTGTGGACCTCCTGCGCGACCATCGCGATGTGCGAGCGCAGCACCGGTTCGGAAAGCGCGTCCAAGGAGACGCGGAATTCGGATGTCTCGCCAGCAGCAGGGTCTCCGCCCGTCACGACGAGTTCGGCTCGACCTCGCGTCGGCGCCGACAGGCCGGCAGCGATCCGCGCCAGCGTCGACTTCCCGGCTCCGGTCGTGCCGACGACGGCGACGACCTCACCGGGTTCGATGCGCAGGCTCACTCCTCTGACCACCTGATGGGCCGAGGCGGGATCCTCGTCATAGGTGAACCAGAGGTCCTCGAGCACGAGTGTCGGGCCGGGTCGGACCGAAGAGCCCGAGGAGACACTGAGGCCGTCCGCGCCACCGGCAGCACGATCGACCCCGGCTTCCCGCCTCGGCGAGGATTCGGCTTCGATGATGACACCGACCATCCGGGTCAGGGACGCACCGGCGGACTGCACCTGGTCGAAGAGGCCGACGAGCGCCCCGATCGGGTTGAACAGACGGTGGAAGACGAGCGCCGCCGTCGTCACCGCACCCGCGGTCGACTCCCCGAACCACACGAGCGCGAAACCGGCGATGAGGATGAGGGAAAGCACGACCGCCTCGGCGCGGTTGTTCCGACTGAACGCCCGGGTGAGGAAGCGGAACACGCCGATCGACAGGTCCCGCGCCTCACCGGAGGCCGCATCGATGCGGCGCAGCTCCCCCGCCTCGGCGCGAAAGGCACGCAGCGTCCCCGCTCCGGTCAACCCGCCGAGGAGGCGCCCGGCTCGCCTGCCGAACGCGGCCCGCTGCTCCCGGTAGATGGGCTCCGACCTGGGCAGATACCAGCGAAGCGTGAGCCAGTACATCGGCAGCGCGATGAGCCCGACGATCCCCAGCCGCCAGTCGATGGCGGCCATGCCGACGGCCGAGACGATGACGACGAGAAGCGATTCGACGATGATCGGCAGCACCTGCGCGGCGGCCTCGCTGATCATCCGGGAGTCGTCGGCGACTCGGGAGACGAGGTCGCCGGTGCCCGTCCGCTCGACCTTCTGCGCCTCGAGGGACAGCGCCGATTCGACGACCTCGGTGCGCAGCTCGGCGACGACGGGCATCGCGATCCGGGCGAGCGCCCATGCCCCGATCCACGTCCCCAGCGCCATGACCACGCCGGCGATCGCGACCGCGATCGCACTCTGCCACACCACCTCGGCGCCGGCACCGCGGGGAAGCTCGTCGACGAGGCGACCGATCGCCCACGGTCCGACGAGCCCGGCCGCCGCATTCGCGGTCCCGGCGACGACGAGGAGGACGATCCACCAGCCGCGGGCACGCAGCAGCGGGGTCAGGCGCGCGAAGGCCTCGCGTCTCGTGGCGATCGGCAGGGTGGTCGGGGTCGTCGTCGCGCTCATCGGGTCACCGCCGTCCGGTAGGCCTCAACGTCGAGCAGATCCGCGTGCGCGCCCACGCGGACACGGCCGGAGGCCGGGACGAAGACGACGGAGTCGGCGGCGGCGAGGAAGGCCGGGGAGCTCGTGAACAGGAGCGTCGCGGTCGTCTCCGACGAGCGCCGGAGCCGGGTCAGTCCCGCACAGATGCGCGCCTCGGTGACGGCATCGACCGCCGTCGTCGGTTCGTCGAGGACGAGCAGCTGCGGCCCCGTGTGGAGCGCGCGGGCCAGAGCGATGCGCTGGCGCTGACCGCCCGAGAGGTTGCCGCCGAGCTCGAGGATCCGATGGTCGAGCCCGTCCTCGACGAGGTCGAGGAGTTCGTCGGTGCCCGAGGCGGTGAGCACCTCGACATCGACCTCGGCGGTCCGCTCACCGGGGAGCATGGTGATGTTCGAGCGGATCGTCCCCTCGAACAGGTCGACCGCGTGCGGGGCGACGACGATGTCCTCGGTCGTGCGCCCCCGCGCGTGGGTCACCAGCGCGGTCACCAACGCGGACGCGTGCGCGTGGTCCTCGACGACGAGGCACGTGAACGTAGCGACCGGCACGTCGAACGCACACATACGCTGCTCCCCCACCGTCCAGTTCCGCACCGTCAGACCGCCCTCGCCGAGGTGGACCTCGGGTTCCGCGGGACGCTGTAGTCCTGCAGGGCGCTGTGGGTGTCGGGGACTCTGTGGGCCTGCAGGACGCTGGGGGTCCGCAGGACGCTGTACGTCTGCGGGACCCAGTTGGCCTGTGGGATGGGCCGGATCGTCGGTCGGTGTGGGGCCGGTCGCCTTGGTGGAGGTAACGGCGTTGGGGTCGCGGTCGGCCGGGTCGACGTGGGCGGGGTCGCGGTCGGCGGCAGCATCGCCGGCGCGGTCGACCTGGGCGGCACCGGCGTGGTCGATGTGGGCGGCACCGGCGCGATTCGGTGGGGTGCCGTTCCGGTCGACGTGCTCGATATCGGTGAGGAGGCGGGAGATCCGGCCGGCGGCGCCGTGGGACTGCGCGAAGAGGCCAACGATGTCGGCGAGCGCGCGCATGGGCTCGGTGAGGAAGGCCGTCATGCCGAGGATGCCGATGAGCGCCCCTATGCTCAGCTGGCCGTCGATGAGGCGCAGGCCGGCGAGGACGAGGACGATCGCGAGGACGACGGACATGACAAGCGCGCCGAGGCCGGCCAGGCGTCCGGTGCGCTCACCGGTGGCGACACCCGCCTCGGCGGCGGCATCCGAGGTGGCGCGGTAGCGTTCGGCGGCCCACCGTTCACCGCCGAGGGCCTTGATGACGCGCAGCCCGCTCATGAGGTCGGCGGCCGAGCGACCGGCCCGCGCGACGGCCTCGAGCTGGGCACTCGCCTTCACCGAGACCGAGCGGCCCGGCAGCGAGACGACGACCAAGCCGATCGGGACGGCGACGAGGACGACGAGGCCGGTGACCGGATCGGCGATGAGGAGGAAGACGGCGGCCGTGATCATTCCGAGGACCGCGGCGATGCCGCGACCGAGCTGTGAGAACGACTGCGCGGCGGTGTCGGCGTCGGCCGACGCGATCGACAGGACCTCCCCGGAGGCGCGATCGGCGGGCAGGTTCGCCGAGGTGAGCGCCGCATGGGTGATCTCGACCCGCAGCGCGTGCGCCTCATGCTCGCGCGCGGCATTGCACCACCGCGCACCGAAGCGGTACCCGTAGCTGAGGACGGTGAAGAGGAGCAGGAGACCGGCGATCGAGACGGCGAGCAGCGGGAACGAGAGCGGGATGATCGCGACATCGACGACGATGCCGATGGCCACCGGCACGAGCGCCTCGCACACCTGCCACAGCGACATCGCGATGACCCCGGGAACGAGGAGCCGGAGACGGCGGCGGGCCGCGCGTCGCAGGAGCGCCGCGCCGGAGGAGGGAGTCAGCGGCACATAGGTTACCCTAACATCTTCTGTCACACCGCCTCGGCGGACCGTTCTGTCGCATCTCGGCCCACCGGCCCGTCCGGAGTTCCGGGGCGCAGACCTCGTTCACGACATCCGCTCGGGTTCAGCGGTGCCCCGGTCAGTGGTTTCCGAACCGGTCGCACGCGCGTGAGGTTCACGCGGAACTCTGATCGCGAGGACAAAGACTGCTCCGAGCAGAAGCGGAACGGCGAAGACGAGGAAGAGGGACGTCGGAGACCACGCCAGGTCGATGAGCATGCCGGCGACGATCGGTGCGCCGATCGCGCCGAGGCGACCGATCGCCGAGACCAAGCCAACACCGGTTGAGCGCACGGACGCGGGGAAGCAGTCAGGAGCGAGTGCGAAGAGCCCCGCGGCGGCGGCATTGGTGAATCCGCCCACCGCGATCGCTGCGATCAGAGCGATGCCGAGTGTGCCCATCGACATGCTCATCGCCGCGAACATGAGAGCGCTTCCTGCCAGCGTCGCGGCAGTCAGCCATTGGCTGTTGAAACGCATAGCGAACAGACTGAACGCGAAGGACGCGACTGCGCCGCCGAGGTTGAGCAGCATTCCTCCGCTGATACCCTGCTCTGCAGAGAATCCGCTCTGCTCGAGCAGCTGCGGAGTCCAACTGGTGGCGAAGTAGAATCCCGCCAGCATGACGAAGAATGCGGCACCGAGCAGAGTCGTTCGCACCCAGTTGATTTCCTTCAGTCCTGCTGATCGAACTGCGCCGCCGGACGCCCGAACGGGTTCGGGAAGTTCCGAGACCGTATCGAGGTGCAGCTTCCGCAACGTCCGGTTGATGGAATCCAGTGCCCGAGGCGGGCGCTTTTCGAGGAGGAAGTCGATGGATTCGGGAAGGAAGAAATAGACGACCACCAGGAGGATGCCAGTCAGTATCGCGCCGACAACGAAGCTGGCTCGCCAGGAGTAGTTGGCCAGGAGTGCATTGGCAACGAGTCCTCCGATCACACCGCCGAGCGGGAGCCCGCTGATGTACATGGCGACCATCGTCGCCCTGCGCCGCTGGGGAGAGAACTCCGCAATGACCACCGGCAGTGTCGCGATGAGCCCACCGATGCCTATGCCGGTGACGAACCGACACAGACCGAGCTGGATCTCATTCCCTGTCATCGAGGCCAGGGTCATGGAGCCGGCGACGACGGTCAGGCACCCGAGGGTCTGCGGTCTTCTGCCGATTCGATCGGCGAGCGGCGCCACGAATGCGGAACCGAGTGCCATTCCCACCAGTGCCGCGCTGAGGAGGAGGCCGATCTGCGATCCGGTCAGGGACCATTCGGCAGCGATGCTCGAGGCGGCGAACGCCATGATCAGAAGATCGTAGCCTTCGGTGAGAAGGATGAGGAGACAGGTGCCGACGACACCGAATTGGAACGCAGTGATCGGAGCTCGGTCGATCGATTCGCGGATGGACATGGCTGCACCCTTTCGTTGGGAAGGGACGCTGCAGCAGACTGCTCACGAAACGGTCCGCACATCCCCGTCGATGCAGGGCTCACGCTATGGTTCGGCGAATGTCAGACACAGGGTTTTTCTGTTGAATGAGAAGAGGGTGAGGCGTGTTGCGGCGATCGTCAGCGGACACTCGGCCGCCCACGCCCGCGTCGACGCGAACTCGCCCACCTCCAATCCTTTGCCGCCTCCACGTCGGTCAGGCCCTCATGACCAGCTTCGACCGTCGGTCGACGGAGAGATCTCCAGTGCGGATCGGAGAGGACCCTGCATCGTCGACAGACTCCGGTCACGGCGCCGGAACGCGGATCCACCGGACAGAACACATTTCTGCTGTGCGAAAAGCGTGCAGCCAGAGCGGCTGCTGACCTGCCAGCGGATGCTCTCTTCGTCGAACTCGTCTGCGGAAGCGGAAGCGCGGTCGACTTCCTGAGGTCTCACGATCGCGACCCGCCCGGTGCGGAATCCGACCCCTACCAGCTGATGACGTGGGGGACGCTCACCTGCTTGAGGCCCTCGAGGCCGAACTCGAGGCCGTAGCCGGACTTCTTCACGCCGCCGAAGGGGACGCGGGGGTCGACCGCGCCGTGTTTGTTGATCCACGTCGAGCCCGCTTCGAGGCGTGACGCGACCTTCTTGCACTCCTCAAGGTCGGTCCCCCACACCGAGGAGCCGAGGCCGACTTCGAGCTCGTTCGCCCAGACGATCGCCTGGTTGAGATCGGAGTACCTCACGATCGGGAGCACCGGACCGAACTGCTCCTCGGCGACGAGTGCATTGTCGTTGTCGATGTCGGCCACCAGCGTGGTCGGGTAGAAGTACCCGGGCTGATCCTCGTCCGGATCCCCGCCGAGGAGGATCGTCGCCCCGCCGTCCTTCGCCGCCTGGACGAGACCCGCGACGATGTCGTACTGCTGCCGGTTCTGCAGAGGCCCGAGGACGTTCTCCTCCTCCAGCCCCACACCCATCGGCATCTGCCCGGCGACCTCGACGAGTGCGTCGCAGACCTGGTCGTAGAGCGAATCGGGGACATAGAGGCGCTTCATCGCCGCACACGTCTGACCGGTGTTGATGAAGGCACCCCAGAACAGGTCGGCGGCGATCGCCTTGGGGTCGGCGTCCTCGAGGACGATGCCTGCATCGTTGCCGCCGAGCTCGAGGGTGAGCCTGGCCAGATTGTCGGCCGCCGCACGCATGATCGCCTGGCCCGTCGCCGTCGAGCCGGTGAACATCACCTTGTCGACGCCGTCGTGGTCGGTCAGCGCCGCACCCACCTTCCCGTCACCGGGGACGACGGTGAGCACATCGGCAGGGAGCACCTCGTTCACGACGGCGACGAGGGCCTGGACCGACAGCGGCGTGTACTCGGAGGGCTTGAGGACGACGGTGTTGCCCATCTTCAGCGACGGTGCGAACTGCCAGACGGAGATCATCATCGGCCAGTTCCACGGCCCCACCGCCCCGACGACGCCGACCGGTGCGTAGTGGAGCTCCGCATGGGTGCCGTCCTCGTCGACGAGGACCTCGGGCTCGAGGGCGAAGGCGGCGTTCGCGCGCAGCCACGCCGCGCACGCACCGACCTCGAAGCGGGCGTTCGGTCCGTTGAGCGGTTTGCCCTGCTCACGGGAGAGCAGCTCGGCCAGCGCCTCGGCAGACGCCTCGATGGCATCGGCCGCCTTGTTGAGGAGGTCGTTGCGCTCCTCGACGGGACGCGAGGCCCACGCCGGCTGCGCGGCGGCAGCGGCGAGGACAGCGGCGTCGATGTCGGCAGGGCTGCCTTCGCGGGTGCGGCCGACGACCGCGCCGGTCGCCGGATCGAGGATCTCCCGCCCGGTCGGGTCGGTGACCGCGGCGAGCAGTCCGCCGAAGGTCGTGAGGTCAGCGGCCGGGCCGGAGGACTGGGAAGCGTCGGCCGGAGCAGTGGTCTCGTGGGTGGTCATGATTCTCCTTGATGTGGTGGCGGGTTGCCGCGGGTGACAGGTGGCGGGCTGCAGTGGCAGGCAGGTTGCGGTGGGAGGCGGGTTGTGGCGGCCGGCGGATTGCTGTGGGCGGCAAGTTGGGGTCAGGGGGTATGTCCTTCTCATCCCAGACTTCCACCGGAACCGATTCCTGCATAGAGGTGCGGGTCTCGGCGGCGCAGGGTGAGCGCCCACAGGGTGCCGGCGAGGCCGGGGACGAGGACGATCGCCGGCAGCAGCCACGAGAGCACGGTCGGCTCGCGCGCCCCGATGAGGACGTCGAAGTTGGCAACGATGGCGACGAAGAGGGCGAAGAGTCCGAGCGCGGCGATGCCGGGCGCGATGATCCGCGTCCACGTCGAGTACTCGTCCCTGCGGGTGCGGAGGAAGCCGATGACCGCGAGCGCCGTCAGTCCCATGAGGAGGACGAGTCCGAACGCCCCCATGTTCGTCAGCCACGTGAAGAGCGTGACGACGGGGAAGAGCGGATCCGTGCTCCCGATTCCGGCGATCGCGAAGACGAGGAGGACGACGAGGGCGAGTCCCGACTGCGTGAGCGAGCCGGCGACCGGCGCACCCGAGCGCCGCGAGGTACGGGCGAGGAAGGTCGGGAGCACCCGGTCCCGGCCGAGTGCGAAGAAGTACCGGGCGACGATGTTGTGGAAGGCGACGAGGGCCGCGAGCAGCGAGGTGAGGAAGAGGAGGTTCGCGAGGTCGACGAACCAGACCGGCGCATGGTCGGCGAGGAAGGCGAACATGAGGTCGGGACCGAGCTCCTGCGACTGCCCGATGACCTGAGAAGGCCCGACGCCGACGACCATCGCCCACGCCGAGAGCGCATAGAACCCGGCGATGAGGCTGACGGCGATGATCGTCGCCCGCCCCGCCGTCCGCGTCGGATCCGTGACCTCCTCGTTGTAGATCGCCCCCGATTCGAAGCCCATGAACGCCGCGATCGAGAAGGCGAGCGCCGCCCCGATCCCGGGAGCGAAGAGCTAATCGGGCAGCAGTCCGTCGGCGGTGACGCCCTCGGGGCTCTGGACGAGTCCGATGAGGTCGAAGACGATGACGACGAGGAACTCTGCGGTGACGATGGCCCCGAGGACCTTCGCGGAGAAGTCGACCCGGGCGATGCCCATGAGCCCGACGACCGCCCACGCGATGAGCGCGCACACCGCCCACGGCACCGTGAGCCCGAAGAGCGCATCGAGGATCGAGGAGAGGACGAAGCCGAACATCCCGACGATCCCGATCTGCATCGCGTTGTAGGCCACGAGCGCGGTGAGCGCGGCCCCGACGCCCGCCGGCTTCCCGAGCCCCTTCGCGATGTAGGCGAAGAACGCCCCCGCGTTGTGGACGTGCCTGCTCATCGCGGCATACCCGATCGCGAAGAGGATGAGGACGACGCCGAGGACGAGGAACGACAGCGGGATCCCGAGCAGCCCCGTGACCGCGAAGTTGCTCGGCACTCCCCCGGCGACGACGGTCAGCGGCGCCGAGGCGGCGATGATCATGAAGACGAGGGAGGCGGTCCCGATCCGTCGCCCTTCCAGGCTCGCCGAGGTGGGGGTCGTTTCCGTACGCTGCCCCATATCTGCGCTCATGTGATCCCCCTGACAGACGACGATGTCCCAGCCAGGATGCCCCAGGCCCGTCCCCGGCGTCTTGGCTTTGGGAGCAGATCCCTTGACCGTGAGCGCAGGGCTCAGCCGATGACTCAGTGCGCCGCAGCCCCGCCGAGCGCGGTCCGCCGGTAGAGCGCGGGTGGTTCGCCGACGACCCGGCGGAAGAGGCGGGAGAAGTGCGCGGGATCGCTCAGGCCCCACCTGGCCCCGATCGCGGCGACCGGCACATGCGCGAGCAGGGGGTCGGCGAGGTCGGTGCGGCACCGTTCGATCCGGCGTCGGCGGATCTCGCCGGCCACGCTCTGACCGCCCTCGAAGAGCTGGTGGAGGGCGCGGACCGACATGAAGTGCGCGGCCGCGATCGACCCCGGACTCAGCTGCGGATCGGCCAGGTGCGCGTCGATGTGGGCGATGACCTCAGCCCACAGTCGCGATCGCTCATCCGCTGCCTCGGCGCCGGTGTCGAGCTCATCGGCCATGACTGTCGTGAGCAGGTCGACGACGTTGCCGGCCAACCGCACCCCGACCGACCGGGTGAGCGTCGGCAGCATCGTCCCGGCCCGGGCGATGACCCCGGTGACGACCTCGCCGAGGTCGTGGTCGGCTCCGATCGGGGTCGCCGTGAGCTGGGCGACGGTGTCGGCGGGGAGGGTGACCCGGGCCTGCGGGAACATCATGACGTAGGAGGAGAAGTCCGCGTCGAAGCTGAGCGTGTACGGCCGGGAGGTGTCATAGATCGCGAGCGTGCCCGGCGCGAGCGCGACCTCGCGACCGTCCTGGATGAGGAGCCCGTGCCCGCTGAGCTGGAGGGACACCTTGTAGTAGTCACGGTCGCCGCGCCCGATGAGCTCCGGGGTGCGGAGCACCGCGTGCGGGTCGGCGGCGATGTGGGACATGACGACGGCATCGTAGTCGCGGGCGCTGATCCTGCCCGTGAAGCCGCCCCGGCGCTGGGGTTCGGTCTCGAGCGGGACGAAGGAGTCCGAGACGAGGCTGCGCCACTCGTCGAAGTCCGCGGCCGTGCCGTCCAGAAGCATCATCGCTCTCCTCAGCTCATTCGCCGACGTCGGTGTCGGCGCTCATCCCAGTCTGCATCCGGGAGATGAGGTAGTCGAGCTGGGCGCGCATCCCGGTGAAGTCGAACCCCTCCCCGCCGACGATCGCCGTCGTCTGCGCCCCGAGGAGGTAGGTGAGGAACGTGTCGGCTTCGGTCTCGACGATGACCTCGGCGCTGATCTGCCCGTCCGCCGCCGCCTCGGCCAGCCACCCGCGGATCCATCCGCGCCACCTCGCCATCGTCGCGCTCACCGCGCGGGCGTGGTCGGGGTCCTGGGCCACCTCGGCGAGGAAGGAGAGGACGACGCGGGCCTCGTCATGGAGGGCCGGCGTCGTGGGCACGACCTCGGCGGCGAATCCGCGCAGGGCGGCCATCCCCCGCAGCCCCTCGGTCGCCAGCGCCACCCGGGCGTTCGTCGCCTCGTAGACGTCGACATAGGTCGCGGCGAGGAGATCGGCCTTCGACCCGAAGTAGGACTTGACGACGCCGTTGGCGAAGCCGGCCTCGGCGGCGATGTCGCGCATCGTCGTGCCCGAAAGCCCCTGCCGGACGATGATCCGCGTCGTCGCCTCGACGAGGTCGCGACGGCGCTGGGCATAGTCGACGATCTTGGGCATCTGTCCTCCGCGGTCTTGACTTTATTCTCTACGCATGTAGATTTTAGCGTGATCCGGCTCACGCCGACAACAGAAGCGAAGGTGCCTCATGTCCGCTCACACCCCATCCCCGACGACGGACGTCCGCGCGACCGCGGATGTCCGCACGACCCCGTTCTCCCTGCCCACCGAGGCTGAGATCACGACCGTCACCGAGGTGCTCCGCGACGCCGGCCTCTTCCCCGCCTCGGCGCGCATGGCCTACCTCGGCCTCCTCGATCCCGTCCGTGGCGAGCCCCGGACGACGACGAACGTCGACCGCCGCTTCCGCACCTTCGTCCTCGACAAGACCGCCGGCACCGCCCGGGACATCGTCGTCTCCGCCACCCATGGCACCGTCGAATCCGTCACCGAGGTGGACTCTTCGCTCGCCGGCGAGTTCCCCGTCATGGAGGAGGAGTTCGCCGTCGTCGAGGAGGTCCTCGCCGCCGATCCCGCCTGGCAGGAGGCGATCGCGAAGCGGGAGATCCCGCTCGACGAGGTCCGTGTCGCCCCGCTCTCGGCCGGGGTCTTCGAGTACCCAGAGGAGCAGGGCCGGCGGATCCTCCGCGGCCTCGCTTTCCACCAGCAGCACGCGAGCGACAGCGCGTGGGCACACCCGATCGACGGCCTCGTCGCCTACGTCGACGTCACCCACCGCACCGTCGACCAGGTCATCGACCTAGGCGTCATGCCGGTGCCCGCCGAGCACGGCAACTACACCGACCCTGCGCTCACGGGCCCGCTGCGCACGAGCCAGAAGCCGATCGAGATCACCCAGCCCGAGGGCCCGAGCTTCACCGTCACCGACGGCAACCACATCGAGTGGGAGAAATGGTCCTTCGACGTCGGCTTCGACATGCGCGAGGGCCTCATCCTCCACAACATCGCCTTCGCCGACGGTGACGAGACGAGGATGATCCTCGACCGGGCGGCGATCGCGGAGATGGTCGTCCCCTACGGCGACCCCTCCCCCGTGCGGTCGTGGCAGAACTACTTCGACACCGGCGAGTACCTCGTCGGACAGTGGGCGAACTCGCTCGAACTCGGGTGCGACTGCCTCGGCGACATCACCTACCTCTCCCCGTGGGTCGTCAACAACCTCGGTGAGCCCCGGCAGATCCGCAACGGCATCTGCATGCATGAGGAGGACTCGGGCGTCCTCGCCAAGCACACCGACCTGTGGTCGGGGGTCGCCTACACCCGGCGCAACCGCCGCTTCGTCGTCTCGTTCTTCACAACGGTGGGCAACTACGACTACGGGTTCTACTGGTACCTCTACCTCGACGGGACGATCGAGTTCGAGGCGAAGGCGACGGGCATCGTCTTCACCTCGGCGCTGCCTGAGGGGTCGAGCGACTTCGCCTCGGAGATCGCGCCCGGCCTCGGTGCCCCCTTCCACCAGCACCTCTTCGGCGCCAGGCTCGACTTCGCCCTCGACGGCGGCGGCTGCCGCGTCGAGGAGGAGGACGTCGTCCGACTTCCCTTCTCGGAGGCGAACCCCCGCGGCAACGCCTTCACCCGCAGACGCACCCTGCTGCCCACCGAGCTCGCGGCCCAGCGCGACGCCGACCAGTCGGTCGCCCGGACCTGGGTGGTGTCGAACCCGGAGTCGATCAACCGCCTCGGCGAACCGGTGGCGTACAAACTCCACCCGACGGGACTGCCGACCCTCCTCGCCGCCGCGGACTCCTCGGTGAACCGGCGGGCGACGTTCGCGTCGAAGGCGCTGTGGGTGAGCCAGTACGCCGTCGACGAGCGGTACCCGACCGGGGACTTCCCCAACCAGCACGGCGGCCACGGCGGTCTGCCGACGTGGACGCAGGCGGACCGGGACATCGACGGTGAGGACATCGTCGTCTGGCACACCTTCGGCCTCACGCACTTCCCGCGCATCGAGGACTGGCCGATCATGCCCGTCGACACCGTCGGCTTCACGCTGCGGCCCGAGGGATTCTTCGACCGCTCGCCCGTCCTCGACGTGCCCGCGCCGGAGTCCGGAGGACACTGCTGTCAGGGGTGAGCGCTGTCAGGGGTGAGCGTAGTCTGGGGTGAGCACTCGTTAGGATGAGGCTCGACCCACCCGTTGCCTCACCGCGGAGGAGAAGCGTTGACCGACACGGACGGACGCCGCGGTTCGTCTGCGCGCATCATCGTCATCGCCCAGTGCTTCGGCACGTCGCTGTGGTTCAGCCCGAGCGGGGCGGCCGCGGGCCTTGCCGACTGGCTCGACGCCACCGCGGCGCAGTTCGGGTGGATCGTCGCCGCGACCCAGATCGGCTTCATCGTCGGCACCCTCGTGAGCGCGACGACCGGGCTCGCCGACCGCTTCCCGCCCGAGCGGATCTTCATCGTCTCGAGCCTGCTTGGGGCCGCGCTCAACCTCGCGTGGACGCTCTTCGCGCCGAACCTCGTGCTCGTGTGGCTCGCCCGGTTCGCCGTCGGAGTGTGTCTGGCCGGCGTCTACCCCATGGGCATGACAATGATCGTCAAGCGATCGCCTCAGCGCTCGGCGCAGGCGCTGAGCTGGCTCGTCGGGATGCTCGTGCTCGGCACGGCGATGCCGCAGCTGCTCGCGACCGTGGGCACCGCGCTGCCGTGGCAGTCGATCATGTGGGGATCGACGGGCCTCGCCGTCGTCGGGGCGGTGCTCATCGCGACGATCGCCGGAACCGGAACCCCCGCCGAGGCGACGGCTGCGTCCCCATCATCGAGCCGGCCCGCACGGGGCGCGGGGGCGGGCTCGGCTCTGCGGCGGCTCTTCGCCGACAGGGGATACCGGGCCGCGGTATTCGGCTACGTCGGGCACATGTGGGAGCTCTACGCCTTCTGGGCCGTCGTGCCCGTGCTGGCGCTGAGCGTTCTCGCGCGGAGCGCCGATGTCACCGGCATCGCGGCGGCGAGCTTCGTGGTCATCGCCGTCGGCACGCTCGGGTGCGTCCTCGGCGGAATGGCGAGCCGGCGCCTCGGCAGCGCCCGCGTCGCGGCCACCACTCTCGCGGGGTCGGGGCTCATGTGCCTGCTCTTCCCGCTTCTGCCCGACGCACCGGTTCTCCTGCTCGTCGCCCTCGTCCTCTGGGGATTCTTCGTCGTCGCCGACTCCCCGCAGTTCTCCGAGCTCGCCTCACGGTTCGCTCCCGCCGATCTCACCGGCACCGGTCTCACGGCGATGAATGCGATCGGCTTCGCCGTCAGCGTCGGAAGCATCGTCCTCCTCCAGAGCGTGCTCACAGCCCTCGGCCCGATGGCCCTGTGGCTCCTCCTGCCCGGCCCCGTCCTCGGTCTCCTTGCGATGCGCCCGCTGCTGGTGCGTGCCCCTACTTGAGCAGCCGGTCCATCCGGCGGTCGCTCAGCCGCTTGCCGCCCGTCTGGCAGCCGGGGCAGTACTGGAGGGACTTGTCGGCGAAGGACACCTCGGCGATCGTCGTCCCGCACACCGGGCACGTCTCCCCCGCCCTCCCGTGGACGCGCAGGAGCTTCTTCTTCGCGGCCTTGACCTTCGCCGGCGGCAGGCCGACGAGCGCCTCCCGCGCTGAGGTGAGCACCGCGACCATCGCATCGTGGACGACCGCGGCATCGACCTTCTCGGCGGTGGCGAAGGGTGAGACCTTCGCGGTGTGGAGGATCTCGTCGGAGAACGCATTGCCGATCCCGGAGATGAGCGACTGGTCCTCGAGCGCCGTCTTGATCCGCGACCGACTTCCCGCGAGCACCTCGGCGAACTCGTCGGCCGTCAGCTCGAGCGCATCGGGTCCGGCCTGCGCAATCGCCTCGACCTCGCTGAGGTCGCGGACGAGGGAGACCGACGCATTCTTCTTCGTCCCCGCCTCGGTGAGGTCGAAACCGGCACCGGAGGCAAGGCCGACCCGCATCCCCAGCGGGCCCTTGCCCATCCGCACCGGCCCGGTCGGCACAGCATCGTGCCAGACCAGCCACCCTGCACGGGCGAAGCGGCAGACGAGGAAGAGTCCCTCGAACTCGAGGATGAGGGCTTTGCCGACCCGCATGACGCCGGTGATCTCGAGCCCGATGACCGCATCGAGCGGCGGGTCCGCGGTGCGCAGGAGCGCGAGCTCGGCGATGTCGACGTGCGCGATGAAGTCGCCGACCACACGGGGCCGGAGGAACTCGACGAGCGCTGAGACTTCGGGCAGTTCCGGCATACCCCCAGTATGGCCCGTGCTCAGCCGGGCGCAAGGAGTCCTGCCCGACGGATGAGCACCCAGATCCCAACGGCAGATCCTACGCAGACCGCTGCGACCGCGAAGGGTCCGACCTCGCCGAGGCGGCTGAGCGCAAGTCCCGCGACGACCGGCCCGAGTGCGGCACCGAGGTTGAGGGCGGCCGTCGCGAACGCTCCCCCGAGGTTCGGCGCGTGCCTCGCCTCGGAGACGATCCGGGCGATGAGAGTGCTGCCGAGAGCGAAGGAGAGGGCCCCGGCTACGGGGGTGAGCACCCAGAAGATCCCCACGCCGAGGTGGTCGCCCCCACCGCGTGCCCCTAGGCCGGCCACTGCGACCACCACCGTGAGCGACGCCCAGACGAGCACGAGACAGGGACCGAGCAGACCGACGATCCGAGCCCAGTGCCGATCGGCGTACCGGCCGGCGACGGTGACGCCGACGAAGGCACCGACGCCGAAGAGAGCGAGCAGGACGGGCACGGCGAGGGGCCGAAGACCGAGCCCCGCCTCGGCGATGACCGCGAGATACGTGAACGCACCGAATGTCGCCGCGTTGACGAGCACCGTCACCGCAATGACGCCGAGGACAGTGCGGGAGCGGAGGACGGCGAGTTCGGTGCGCAGCGGCGGCCGCTGTGCTCCACCGGTGCCGCCGCCTGCGCCCGTCGGCGCGGTGAGGCCGGCAAGGAGGGCCGGCACGCAGAGGACTGCGATGGCCCACAGCGCCGCTCGCCACCCGAAGGATGCACCGAGGACCGCTCCCGCCGGCACTCCGGCGATGAGGGCCAGGGTCGTCCCGGCGAGGACGACGCCGACGGCTCTCGCCTGGCGGTGCGGTTCGACGATGCGGACGATGAGGGCGAGCGCGACGGCGAGGAAGCCGGCGTTGGCGACGGCCGCGACGACGCGGGTGAGGAGCAGGAGCGGGAAGGAGTCGGTGAGCGCTCCGACGATGTGGGCTGCGACGAAGACGATGAGGAACGAGGTCAGTGCCGTCCGCGCGGAGAACCGGCGGGCGAGGATCGCCATGGCCGGGGCACCGAGGACCATGCCGAGCGCGAACGCCGTGGTGAGCAGTCCCGCCTCGGTGAGCGTGATGCCGAGGTCGGCGGCGATATCGGTGAGCAGCCCGGCGAGGACGAATTCGGAGGTGCCCTGCGCGAAGACGGCAAGGGCAAGGAAATAGAGCAGAGCAGGCATGAGCCGGCCTTTCGGATGAGCAGTGAATGGATTCTTCCGAAGGGCACTGCCGATGCCGGGCCTGTGTGCGGCTGAGACGTGCGCGCTGAGGTCTATCGGGCTATCGGCGTGCCGACAGCCCGGTCCTGGATGCTTCTGGTGTGCTCACGCTCTCAGGCTAACGATCCCGGCCGCGGACAGCAAAGCGTCGGGCGGTCACGGTGACCGCCCGACGCAGAGGTGAATGGTGCCGGGGTGGCTCAGCTGTGCGCCGGCTCAGCCCTGAGAGGTGGCTGCGCTGCCGCCGGAGCCCGAGCTTCCCGAACCGGAGCCGCTGCCCGCACCACCGGAACCGGAGCCCGAGCCTGAACCGCCGGAAGCGCTCGATCCGCTTCCGCTCCCACCGGAACCGCTGCCGCTCGATCCCGAGCCGTCGGAGCTGCTGCCGGAGCCGGACGTACCCGAATCGCTGCCGGAGGTGCTGCCCGACCCGTCCGAGGTGGTCGAGGAGTCCGAGCCCGAACTGCTCGATCCCGAGGTGTCCGAGGACGTCCCGCTCGTGTCGCTGCTCGAGTCCGTTCCCTGTTCGGTGCCCGTCTGGTCGCCCTGGGTGGTCGACGTCGAGCTCTGGTCGCTCTCACCGGTCGTCGACGAGCTGCTGTTGCTGCTGGTGTTGGCCTGCTCACCGTTCGCGCTGGAGTTCGACGAACCCGAACCGCCGTCGCTGCCGCCCTCGCGCGAAGTGTCGGATTCCCCGCCACCGGAGCCGCCCGTCACCGACTTCGAGATCTCTGAGGTGCCCGGAGAGATGTCGGCGTCGGTGAGGTTCTCGGCGATGACGACTCCGCCGAGGCCGATGCCGAAGGCCGCGACGCCGATCGCCACAGGGTAGAGGACGCGCTTGCGCTTGAGCTTCTGCCACCACGACTTCGGTTCGTCGTCGGTGTCTGTACCGGCCGCGGCCTCGGCGTCCGCTTCGGCCTCGTCGAGGTTGCCGAACGCGGTGTCGCTGCGATCGCCGTCGCCCACGGCTCCGTGGACGGCCGTCTCATCAGGGGCAGTGCCGCCGGTCGGCGAGGTCGTTCCGTAGACGGCGGTGGCGTCAGGGTTCGCGTCCGGGTTCGCGTCAGGGGTGCGCAGTTGGGGACCGGCGGCCGCGGCCGCCCCACCGAGGGCAGCTCCGCCTCCGGCAAGCGGCAGACCTGCACCCTTCTTCACCGCGGGGGCGAGCTTTGCGCCGACCTCCTTGACCGCTTCTTTGCCCTTCTCAAGGCTCTTGCTGTAGAGGCTCACGGCGACCGCAGTGACGATGCTCGCGATGCCTGCGCCGATGACGGTGCCGGCGACGCCGAGCTGTCCGCCGATGACCGATGACGTCGCTGCCGCACCGGCGCCGGCCAGCAGCTGGGTGGCCGACATCCCGTTCCCGGACTTCTCCTTCTTCTCGCCGTCCTGGTCCTCGCCGGTCTGAGCATCCTGTGCCACGGCGGGCGCGACAGCCGTGGACTCGGTATGCCCCGCAGCGGGCTGCGCTGCCGTCGGCTGTGCTGCCGCGGGCTGGGCATCATGACGAATGGGGTTGGGCGGCATGACCGGGGTCGTCGCCGGATGCGCCGCTGTCATCTCCTCGGTGATGAGCGGCAGCGTCTGTGACGGCTGGGTGCCGTGGGTCGGCTGGGCACCAGGGGTCGGTTGGGCACCAGGGGTCGGCTGCGGCATCGATCCCGCGGCGCCGTTCGCGCCTGCGGGATCGGACGAGTTGTGCGGGTCTCTCTGTTGCGACGCCAAAGTACCTCCCAGAACGTGTGTCAGCTCCCAGTATTCTCCGTGGAAGTCCAGAGACCCTGACCGGGCCCACCCGAGCCTGGGAGCCTCCTGGACGCCCGGCCGACGACTCCGCTGATGACCAGCAACGACGCCTCGACCTGTGACCGCCGGTACACCCGACTCGCACGTTTTCCTCAGGATTCGCTTCCGTGTGGGCGCGACCGGAGCCTCCCCCTCCTCAGCTCATCTCGATGACGCCGAGGCGGCCCGGCAGCTCCTCGGAACCGTCGAGTTCGAGGAGGGTGAACCGCCCCCATCCCTCGACCGGTTCGAGTGTGAGGACGAATCGTGGCCGCTCGGCGGGTGCGGGCAGCATCGTCAGGGCAGGGTGGTCGCCTTCGCGCTCGGTCATGAGGTTGATCGCGAAGCAGAACTCTCGCAGTTCGGTGAGAGCGACGTCGGCATCGCCGCTGAAACGCAGGGGACGCCCGGGGCCCGCCCGGTGGAGGGTGCCGTCGATCGACAGGACCACCTCGGCGGTGGGACAGAAGATCCGATCGAGTCCGGGCAGGGACGAGAACGGACCCGGACGATCGAGGCGGGCGATGCTCAGCCGCCACCGGCGGCGATCCGGGGTGAGGCGCGCGGATTCGTCGAGTGAGACGAGTTCGGTCGTCTCACCTGCGCCATTGGCCCACGGTCTCGGTGCGATGTCGTCGAACGACGCGATGAGGTCCATGCTCGCCATCGTAGACGCGGGCGCCGTCACGGCTGGCCCGCGCCGCCTCAGTCGGCCGGCACCGCCTCAGCTGACGCAGAGGCAGAACGGATGGCCGGCGGGGTCGAGGAAGACGCGGAAGGTCTCCCCCGGCTGCACCGCGGCCTTGCCGGCACCGAGTTCGATGACCTGTGCCTCTGCGGTGTCAAGGTCGTCGACCATGACGTCGATGTGCATCTGCTGCGGATGCTCCTGGCTGGGCCAGCTCGGGGCGTGGTAGTCCTCGACCTGCTGGAAGCAGATGGGCGGCCAGGAGTCGGATGTGATCTCAGCCCACGTGCCGTCGTCGTCGACGCGGACCTGCCAGTCGAGGAGGTCGCCGGAGAAGCGGGCGAGCTCACCAGCATCCGGAGCGTCGAGAACGATCACGGGCTGCTTTGCGATAGCCATAGCCTGAGTCTACGCCGGTGGACGGACGCGGTGAACGGCTTCGGCCGGGAATCCCCGGACCCGTAGGATTGTTGAGCAATACGTCCAGCGTTCCGACACGACATCGAGAGGCCTTCCATGAGCACCCAGCAGCTGCCCGTCGCCGACAGGCCCGCGGTCTACATCATCCACGACAACCCGGAGTGGATCACCCCCTTCGCCGAGGCGCTCGAGTCCCAGGGCGTCGACTACGTCGAATGGCTGCTGCCCGGAGCGACGATCGACCTGGCCGCCGAGCCGCCCGAGGCCCTCTTCTGGTCCCGCCTCTCCGCGTCCTCGCACACGCGCACCGACCCGCATGTCAAGGACTTCGGCCGGGCGGTGCTCGCGTGGCTCGAGGCCGCCGGTCGGACGGTCATCAACGGTTCCGACGTCTACGAGCTCGAGGTCAGCAAGATCCGCCAGCACCGTGAACTCGCAGCCCACGGCTTCGACGTCCCCAGGACCGCCGCCGCGTTCGGGAGCACCGCGATCACCGAGGCGGCTGCGGACTTCGCTCCCCCGTTCATCACCAAGCACAACCAGGGCGGCAAGGGCCTGGGCGTGCGCCGGTTCGACTCCCACGCCGACCTCGAGCAGGCGATCGCCGACTTCGGACCCGACGGCGCGGACGAGCCGATCGACGGCATCACCCTCATCCAGGAGTACCTGCAGCCGGCCGCACCGTTCATCACCCGCGCCGAGTTCATCGGCGGCCGGTTTCACTATGCCGTGAGAGTCGATGTCTCTGCCGGCTCGTTCGAACTCTGCCCCGCCGACGCGTGCGAGATCCTGACCGCTGGGACCGCCGGGGACCAGCGCACCGCCTCGGCGCCGGTCAGCCAGTTCACCCGGCGCGAGGAGATCACCGCACAGACCCCGCTCATCGGCCGACTCGAGGAACTGCTCCGCGACCTCGGCATCGACTTCGCCGGTGTCGAGTTCATCGAGACCACCGACGGCCGGCAGGTCGTCTACGACATCAACACGAACACGAACTACAACTCGGCCGTCGAGGAGGCCGAGCGTGCGGCCGGCCGGCAGCCCGCGGCAGCGCGCATCGCCGAGGAGTTGAGCCTGCGCCTCGGCGCGGTTGCGGGCATTCCCGTGCCCTGACCGGGCCTGATAGTCTCAGACCACCACAGGGGAGCGCCTGACCCGGCGCTGAGAGTGCGAAGGCAGACCCTTACACCTGATCCGGATGATGCCGGCGGAGGAAGTTGGAGGAGACGAATGATCACTGTGTCCCAGGGCGGCGCCGTCGAGGCGCTGCGCGACTCAGCGGACGAGGACTGGTCGGCCGCGGTCGGCCACCGGTTCGTCGAGGAGCTCTTCGCGGGCACCGTGCCTGACGACGTCATGGCGACCTACCTCGTCCAGGACTACCAGTTCTTCGAGGATTTTCTCGCGATGCTCGGCGCGTGCGTCGCGCATGCCGACCGGATCGAGGCGAAGCTCCGCTTCGCCCGGCAGCTGGGGTTCCTCGAAGCCGATGAGGATTCGTACTTCATCCGCGCCTTCGCCGAGGTAGGGGTGACCGAGGACGACTACGCCGACCCTGTCCTCCTCGCTCCGACAGAAGGCTTCCGCGAGGTCATGCGGACCGCCGTCGCCTCGGCGTCGTACCCGGATCTCCTCGTCGTCCTCGTCATCGCCGAATGGCTCTACCTCGACTGGGGTGAGCTCGAGCGGGAGATGCCCACCCGTGCCGTCCACGTCGGCTGGATCGACCTCCACCGCGGTGAGGACTTCTCCGCGTGGGTGCAGTTCCTCGTCGACGAACTCGAACGCGTCTTTCCCCGGGGTGATGACGCCGAGTCGGTCACGACCCGAAAGCGGCTGACCGCGCTGTGGGGGCGGGCCGTCGGGCTCGAGCGCGCGTTCTTCGATGAGGCGTACCGGGCTCAGCGTTCGTAGACCTCGGCGGCCGCGGTGAAGAGCAGCGAGATCCCGACCGCGCCCGCGTCGGGGGTGCCATGGCCGCGCCCGTCGACATAGCTCGCACGACCGCGCCTGGCCTGGAGTTCGGCCGTGGCCTGGGCGGCGTCGGCGGCCGTCTCGGCGGCCGAGGCGAATCCTCCGCTCAGCGCTGAGGCGGTCGGTTCGAGGACGTCGATGACCGTCCGGTCGCCGGGCTCGGCTCCGCCGACGCGGCGGATCGCCGCCGAGCCAGCCGCGGTCGCCTGCTCCCAGACGGTCCTCGGGTGCTCGTCGTCCCCAAGCTTCGCGTATCCGGCGTTGAGCTCCTGGAAGAGCAGGCCGAGCAGAGGCCCGCTCGTGCCGCCGACGCCGTTGAGGAAGGCACGTTCGGCGGCGGCGAATCCCGCCGCGTCGGCCTCCTCCATGAGTCGGGTCGCATGGCGGAGACCGCCGCGGAGGTTGTCGCCGAAGTCGCCGTCACCGGTGACCTGGTCGAGTCGCGTGAGGTGGCCGTGATGCTCTTCGGCGAGTTCGGCGAAGCGGATGACGACGGCGGTCTCGAGGTCGGTGCTGCGATCCTGTGCGCGGGTGCGCAGTGTGCCCACGTCGGTCTCGTCTGCGCCACCCTGGTCGGTAACGCGTTCGGCGATAGATGCGGTCGGTGTGCCGTCGGCGACGGGCGCGGGGAAGGCCGCAGTGCAGGTGGCGGCTTCCCACCAGTCCAACCACTGCGGCTGCATTCGGGTGAGCGTGATCGAGAAGCCGGTCATGTCGAGGGCGGTGACGTAGTCGCCGACGAGGGACGCCGCGACCTTCTCGCCCTTGGCTTCGAGGGCGCGGGTGACGGCGTCGAAGACGTTGAAGAGCTCGATCTGCGTGCTGGCACCGAGTCCGTTGACGAAGACGAGGAGGTCGCCGTCGGCGGGGTCGCCTGCGACGGCGGCGTGGACCTCGTCGACCATCCTCGCCACGAGTGCGTCGAAGTCCTCCCGGTCGATCGAGGAAGCGGCACGTTCACCGTGGATGCCGACCCCGTACTCGAGCGTTCCCTCGGCCAGATCGAAGGCGGGCCTCCCTGTGTGGGAGTCGGTCTGGGCGCGGGCGGCGACGGCGAGGCTGCGGGAACGGTCGGCCACTTCGGCGCCGAGGTCGGCGAGTTCGTCGAGCCCGAGCCCGGAGTCGGCGGCGGCACCGAGGATCTTCTCGACGACGACGGTCGCTCCGGTGCCCCGGCGGCCGGTCTCGGTCTCGTCGCTGTCGGTGGCGATGTCGTCGTCGACGATGACGGTGCGTGTCGGGATGCCCGCGGCCTGGAGGCGTTCGGCGGCGATGGCGAAGTTGATGACGTCGCCGGTGTAGTTCTTGACGATGTGGAGGACCCCGTCTGCTCCGGCGACGGCGCGCGAGGCGGAGTAGATCTGCGCGTTGTGCGGGGAGGCGAAGACCTCGCCGGGCACTGCCGCATCGAGCATGCCCTGCCCGACGAAACCGACGTGCATGGGCTCGTGGCCCGATCCGCCGCCGGAGACGAGGCCGACTCGGCGTTCAGGGGTCCGGGTGCGGGAGCGGACGAAGAGCGGGTCCTCGGTGAGGGCCACACGGTCCGAGTGGGCGCGGGCGAAGCCGCGCAGGGCACTGATGGTCGGGGTGGGCGAGACGAAGAACGCGCTCATGGAGATCCTTTCGCAGGTCAGCGTCGTGTGCCGGTCCGGTGGGCAGTCGACGGCCACCGGCTGTGCGGACGGTGCCATGCTATACCTGCCCGGCGGAGTGGCAGGGTGGCTGTTCACCTGCCGACCGTCGGCGGATCCGCCCGGCTCGTGGCACTATTGACCGATGAACGATTCCCCCGTCGACCACGATTCCGAATGGATCCCGTTCGGGCTGTTCCGCCCCGACATCATCGAATCCGTGCCGCCGAAGTTCTTCCCCACCATGGTGTGGGGATACTTCGAGACGGAGGATGAGGACGGCGAGACAGGGTGGATCGAACGGACCACCGAGGGCGCGTCGTATGCGACGATCCTCTCGCAGATCGCCGGCTTCCTCGTCGAGACCGAGTCGGCGAACGCATGGGTCGACGACGACGTCGACGAGGAGACCGACGGCACGAGCGCCGACGCCCCGGTCAACAGCACCCTGTCCGATCTCAGCGGCGACGTCCTCGTCGAGGAGGCCTCGGCGGCCTTGTCCCGGCTGAAGATCTACCCTCTGCCCGAGGGCCACGAACCCACCGGCCGCTACGTCGCCATCCTCTGCGACGACGACCCGTTCGAATCCGGCAACGTCGAACTCCTCAACGAGGACGTCAGCAGTGAACTCATCGAGGGCCTGCTGCGTGTCGCGCAGATGCGCTTCGCCGAGACGCTCTCCTTCAGCCCCTTCGACGACGAGGCCGACGACGCCGGGGCGTCGGCAGGCGACGCTCGCACCACCGCAGCCGCGGCAGAGTCGACCGGCCCGGCGGCCGAAGTGCCGCCGCCTCCCGTCACGACGTTCGGGGACCTCTTCGCCGGTTGGGCTTTCCTCCCCCTGCCCGCCGACGTCGATGTCAGCGCGGTCTGGTCGCTCATCCTCACCAACGACGCCGACGACGTCATCCGGTGGTACACCCGACGCACACCGCTCCTCGACGAGAACCTGCTCACCGGCGTCCTCTCGAGAACGGCGTTCGAACTCGAGCTCGGACTCATCGACAGCTTCGACGAAGACGACGAGGCCTCGCGGCTGACCCGCGAGACGCTTCCCGAGCTCAGCACCCTCGTCCCCGCCGACTCACCGACCGGCCCCCTCGACCCGCGGGTGGGAGCACTTGCCACTCGCGCCCTGCCCGAGGGGGAGACCCCGATCGTCGCGAACCTCTTCCTCTTCGGCACCGACCAACTGGGAACGAGCAGCGTCGTGAGCGTCAGGGAGCTGACGGCGGACACGGTCGTCCTCGGCGACGCCGAGCTCGACGGCTTCGAAGAGCTCGGCCTCATCCGCTCGGCCCTGCGCGACATCCTCCACAACGGGATCGGCGAGTTCTGATCGCGATTCGCACCGCAGCGCGCAGCCCGCGGCACGCACTCTCAGCCCGCCTCGGGCGTCTGACCTAGACTGAAGCCATGAGCACCCAGCCTGATGTCGTCGTCGTCGGATCCGGCCCCAACGGTCTGGCGGCCGCCGTCACCATGGCTCGGGCGGGGCTTTCGGTCGAGGTCCTCGAAGCCCAGCCGACGATCGGCGGCGGCTCGCGCACTCTCGACCTCGGGCTGGCCCCGGGGATCGTCAACGACATCTGCTCGGCCGTCCACCCGCTCGCGATCGCCAGCCCCTTCTTCGTCGACTTCGACCTCCGGGCCCGCGGACTCGAGTTCACGACCCCGGAGATCTCCTACGCCCAGCCGCTCGACGGTCGGCCCGCCGCGCTGGCCTTCCACGATCTTGCGAAGACGGTCGAGCACCTCGGCGAGGCGGGACCGGAATGGGACCGGTTCTTCCGTCCCCTCCTCGAGCGCGTCGACGACACGATCTGGCTCTCCCTCGGCGATAAGCGGTCGCTGCCGCCGACCCTGCGCGATGCCTCGGGCATCGCCAACGTCGTGAAGTTCGGGATGCGGCTGCTCTCCCAGGCGAGTCCCGCGTGGAACATCCCGCTCTCCCACGAGACCACCCAGGCGCTGTTCACCGGCGTCGGCTCGCACGCGATCGGCCCCCTGCCGGGGATGGGCACGGCAGCGACGGCGACGATGCTCGCCACCATCGCCCACGCCGGCGGGTGGCCCTCCCCCGTCGGCGGTTCGCAGGCGATCACCGACGCCCTCGTCGCCGATCTCGAAGCCCACGGCGGTCGGGTGACGGCCGGGGTCCGCGTCGACCACGTCGCCGACATGCCCGCGGCCCGCGCCTACATCCTCGACACCTCGGCGGGCAATGCCGCGGACATCTTCTCCGGCCTCCTCCCCGCTCACGTCGAGCGCGCCCTGCGGACCTTCAAGCACGGCAACGCCGCGGCCAAGGTCGACTTCGTCCTCAACGGGCCCGTCCCGTGGGCGGATCCGGACGTCGCGCGCGCCGGCACCGTCCACCTCGGCGGGACCCGGGAGCAGATGGCCGCGGCCGAAGGCGACGTCGTCGCCGGGCGGATGCCCGAGCACCCGGTCTGCCTCGTCTCCGACCCGACGGTCTTCGACCCCTCGCGTGAGGTCAACGGCCTGCGGCCGCTGTGGACGTACTGCCACGTCCCCTTCGACTGTCCGATCGACCCGGCCGAGTACATTACTCGGCAGCTCGAACGCTTCGCCCCCGGCTTCCGCGACACGATCGTCGACTACCGGTCGGTGCCGGCCTCGCAGATGTCCGAGCACAACCAGAACTACACAGGCGGCGACATCGCCACCGGCATCATCACCTTCTACCGGATGCTCGCCCGCCCGCGGACGAACTGGGACAACTACAGCCTCGGCGTGCCCGGCGCCTACCTCTGCTCGTCGGCGACCCCACCCGCCCCCGGCGTCCACGGCATGAACGGCTGGTTCGCCGCGCAGCGCGCGCTCAAGCACCGGTTCGGCATCACCGAGGTCCCCAGCCTCGCCCCGCAGGACTGAAACCGGATCCTCGCCGAGGCGGTCGCCGTTCACCCGTCCGACACCGTCCAACCGTCCTCGACCCGAAACATCACATGACGCACCCAGACTTCCCGCACCAGCCGGCTCCGATGATGCACAGCAGTCGCGCGCCCGGCCCTCCCACTCCCGCGCCTCGGCGGGCCTTCGCCCCGGACCTCGCCCGCGGTCTCATGCTCTGCCTCATCGCGATCGCCAACGTCTCGGCGTACCTGTGGGGCACGAAGGCCGCGACGATGATGAGCGGCCACCCGACGAGCGACTCCCCGCTTGATACGACCCTGTCCGTGCTCACGATCCTCTTCGTCGACGGCAGCATCTACCCGATGTTCGCGTTCCTCTTCGGCTACGGCATCGTCCAGTTCACCCGCAGCCGCACCGCCGCCGGCGACGACCCGCGGACGATCACCTCGATGCTCGTGCGCCGCAGCCTCTGGCTCGTCGTCTTCGGTTTCATCCACGCCGCGCTGCTCTTCGGCGGGGACATCCTCGGCGCCTACGGTCTGTGCGGTCTCATCCTCGGCTACCTCATCCAGGCCGCCGGGGACCGAGCACTGAGGATCACCGTCTGGATCCTCGCCGGCATCCTTGCGCTCTTCGTCCTCGTCCAGGTCTTCTTCATCGTCGTCTCCCTCGTCCTCGCAGGCGACTCGGGCACCGGCGCGGACATGACGCCCGAGGAATCCGCGGCGTTCGGGGCGATCACCGACACCCTCCTCACCCAAGGCACAGGAGAGACGAACTACCTCACGGCGATCGGCGTCCGCCTCCTCGTGTGGGTGATGGCGACCGTGCTCGGCACCTTCTCCCTCATCGTGCCCCTGTGCATCATCCTCGGCGGCCTCGCCGCCCGGCACCGGTGGATCGAGTCCCGCAACCCGCTGGCACCCCGTCGTCCCCGCCTCGGCCTCGTCGCCGGAATCGGCATCCCTCTCGGTGTGCTCGGCAGCGTCCCGCAGGCGCTGGCCTACCTCGGCTGGGTCGCCGAGGACTCCGGCCCCGTCCAGCTGCTCTCTGTCCTCTCGACGGCCACCGGGGCGTGCGCGGGCATCGGGTACGCCGCCCTCTTCGGCCTCATCGGCCTGCGCCTCCAGGACAACCCGCCGAGGCTGCTCCTGCCGATCGCCTACCTCGGCAAACGTTCGCTGAGCTTCTATCTCTTCCAGTCCGTCGTCTTCGCACCGCTGCTCGCCGCGTGGGGCCTCGGGTTGGGTCGGACGTGGAACACGACCCCGGCGTTCCTCCTCGCCATCGGGGTGTGGGTCGTTTCCGTCGCCCTGGCGATGTGGATGGAGTCGAGGAACCACAAGGGCCCCGCCGAGGTGGTCCTCCGTCGCCTCACCTACGGCCGTTCGCGGCTGGGGTGAGCTGCCCAGCCGAGGTGGGACCCCGTCGCCGTCCCCGCGGGGACGTCCTCCTCCCGCGTCCCAGCGGGGACGTCGGACACGGGGTTCGACTCCCCGGCTGGCTCGGTCACATCCGGCACGGGCTCGGGCACCGCCTCGGCGAGGGCACCGGCGATCCGCGCCCCCTTCGCGGCCTTGAGTCCGGCACCGAGGACGCCGACGATGACGAGGCCGGCACCGCAGAGTTCGCCGAGGCTCACCGTCTCTCCGAAGACGAGCCACGCCGCGCTCATCCCGACGATCGGCACGAGCATGGAGAACGGGGCGACGACTCCGGCGGGGTTGCGCGACATCAGCCATGACCACACGCCCGAGCCGATGACGGTGGCAATGACGACGGTGTAGATGAGCCCCGCGAGGCCGAGCAGACCTGTCGGGGTCGCCAGCGTCGTCAACGACTGCCCGATCCGGTCGGGTCCTTCGACGAGGAGGGCGACGATGAGCATCGGCACCGGCGGGACGACGGACATCCACATCGTCAGCTTCACCGGTTCGGTCGAATGCGCCTGCCGGTTGCAGATGTTGCCGATCGCCCACCCGAAGGCGCCGGCGAGGGTGAGGAGGAAGGGCAGGAGGCTCGCCGAGGAGTCGAAGCGCTGCCAGCCGACGACCCCGAGCCCGGCCATCGCGACGAGGAGGAACGCCATCTGGGACGGACGGACCCGCTCGCGCAGGACCGTCATCCCGAGGAAGACCGTGAACGGCCCGGAAGCCTGGAGGACGAGTGAGGCGAGTCCAGCCGGCATGCCTGCGGCCATGCCCCAGTAGAGGAACGCGAACTGGAGGATCCCGAAGCCGAGCCCGTAGCCGAGGATCCAGCGGAACCTCACCTTCGGCATCGGCACGAAGAGGAGGGTGGGGATCGCGAGCAGGGCGAAGCGGAATGCGACGAGGAAGAACGGCGGGAACTGCTCGAGCGAGAGGTCGATCGCGAGGAAGTTCAACCCCCACATCACGGCGACCGAGGCGGCGAGGAGACAGTGCTTGAAGGACATGCCTCCATCCTCGACGCCGCCACTGTTGAGCACAATCGCAAAGTTCTTCATCGACTGTGTAGCATGACTTCATGGTCCCCGAGCAGCGTGCCCTCGATCCGCGGCACCTCGAACTGCTCCGCGCCCTCGATGAGCACGGCAGCGTCACCGAGGTCGCCCGTCTCAGCCACCGCACGCCCTCGGCGGTCTCCCAGCAGCTCAGGCAGGCTGCCCGCGAACTCGGCCACGCTCTTGTCGAACCCGCCGGCCGCGGACTCAGGCTCACTGCCGCGGGCCGACTGCTCGCCGCGGGCGGGCGGGACGTGGCCCGCGCGATCGCCCGCGTGCAGGCGGACTGGGAGGGCCACCTCGGCGAACCGGTCGGGGAGATCACCCTGTCCGGACTGCCGAGCGCGCTCACCCACCTCCTGCCCGATGCGCTGCGTGAGCTCGCCGACACGCACCCGGGAATCGTCCTGCGCACCCACGACGTCGACCTCGCCGAACACGAGTTCGCAGGGCTGACGAGTGAGGTCGACATCGTCATCGCCCACAGCCTCGTCTCGGCCCGGCCGGCGGGCACCGAGGGACTCACCGTCGTCCCCCTGGCGAGGGAGCCGATCGACGTCGCCGTCGCCGACGCCCACCCGCTCGCCGGGCGCACGTCACTGCACCCGACCGATGTCGTCGACTGGCAGTGGGTGGGGGTTCCGATCGGCTACCCGTTCAACTCCGTTCTCACCTCGATCGAGCACGTCACCGGTCGCGACCTCGACGTCGTCCAACGGATCCGGGACAACCGCCTCATCGAGGCGATCGTCGCCTCCTCGGACCAGCTCGCGCTCCTCCCCCGATACACGACCCCGCGGAATGCCGGCATCACCCTCATCCCGCTCACCGGGGTCGCGACGAGGCGGTGGGTCGTCGCGGTCATGCGCCCGGACACCGCCGAGCGCGTCGCCGTCAGGCGCGTGCTCGACGCCCTGAAGCGAACCGACGAGGGACGAGCTTCTCCAGAGGCAGGAACGCCGCCCAGCAGATGACGGTGGGCAGGAAGTGGATGCCGAGAGCGAAGTACGTCATGAGGTGGAAGAGGCAGAAGAACGCGACGACGAAGTAGAGCCACTTGCCCTTGAGGAAGAGCGCGATCGGAGAGAGGAACTCGAAGGCGAGCGTCGCCCACTGCGCGGCGATGAGGAGGCCGGGCATCTCGAGGAACGGCTTCGACCACTCCGCGCCGCGGCGCATGAGCGCCCAGATGATCACCGCGCCGTTGGCCCAGTGCGTG
The DNA here is from genome assembly GCF_050562175.1 of Brevibacterium sp. K72. NCBI lineage: Bacteria > Bacillati > Actinomycetota > Actinomycetes > Micrococcales > Brevibacteriaceae > Brevibacterium > Brevibacterium sp. K72. Next base: position 1,641,577 of record NZ_CP191582.1, on the reverse strand, counting down.
ATGTTGCCCGAGGCGATCCACTTCATGAGCACGGAGTAGAAGTACGTGAGGACGACGGCGATCTGGACGACCCGCAGCGCCCATCCCGCCTTCGCCGAGGTGGCTCCCCCGTCCCGGAACCGCGCGACGCCGACCGTGGGGAGGACGACGGAGGCGATGACGAGCGCCATGTGATCGTGGGCGACGTACCCGTAGCCCTGCGTGTAGAACATCCACAGCCCGAAGGTGACCGCGACCGCCCAGCCGCTGATGCGCTGAAGGATGCCGGCGGCGGCGAGGAGGGAGAAGACGATGATCGCGGCGAGCAGGAGCTGCGCGCCGAGCACGCTCACCGGAGGGATGCCGAGCACCCGGGCCAGCCACAGCGGCTGGTAGAGCTCGGGCGTCCAGCCGTGCGGGATGACGTCGGCGGAGATCGTGAGGACGTCGATGATGATGAAGAGGTAGATGACAACGCGGAAGACCGCGACCCGGGCGAGCGGGAGCTGCGGCATGAACCAGCGGAGGAACGCATTGCGGGTGTCCGGCGCTGTGCCGGGCGCTGCGGCGGGGGCCGGGCTCATCGCACCTCCCATTCCGCGAGGACCTTCGTCACCGGTTCGCCGACGCTGCGCCCGTTCTCGAGCTGCGTGGTCGTACGGCAGAGGATCATCCGCTCGGGTTCGGGCTGGCCGGGGTGGAGGCGGATGTAGGAGTCCGCGAGCGTCTGGAGCAGCTCGGGGTTCGCGATGACCCGCGGCAGCTGGGACTCGACGTCGCCGCGTTCGATGCCGACCGTGTCGATGTTGAACGCGAGCTTGGTCGGCTCGTCCTCGCCGGGGAACTGCGCGGCGATGCACGTCGAATTCACCTCACCGTTGAGATCCTTCGCCGTCGCGTACTGCGTGAGCGAGCCGAGCGGGAAGAAGTCGTTGGTATTGAGGAACTGCCCCGCCGTGAGGATGACGAGGGCGATCGCCGTCGCCCCGATGCGCCAGCCCATGCCGATCCTCGACATCGGCTTCGGGGACTTCCCAGTGCGGGCCTTCGCGGCCCCTGCCTTCGCCGAGGCGGCTGACGCGCCGGAGGCATCCGCGGTTCCGGGGGCGTCCGTCACTCCGGAGGCGTCCGTCGGGGGCTCGCCGGGCGGGGTGCTCGTGAGGAGTCGGCGCTTCTTCTCATCCATGTGCTGCGGGGTTCACCTTCTCATGCCGCGGTCGGTCCCTCAGTCCGGCACCTGGGCTGCGCGGACGGTGTTCTCAGACGATGCAGGGGCCCCACCTCGTCGATCTCGGAGACAATCGTAGCGTCCCGGGTCACGACCGACGCTCAGCGAGCGAGGCACCTGTGGCCGGAATCTCGCACTCTCGGCAGCCCTCCGGGCGCTGGGCAACCCGGCACCGGGTTGCTCAGCGCTCGCAGGGCTGCCGGGGACGGTCGGTCACGAACCGCGGGCGTAGAGGTTGAGCTGCTCCCACGCCGCCGCGTACTTCTGGAACGCGGCGGTCGCGGATTCGAGGTCGTCATTGCTCAGCGCCGTCACCCACGCGTCGACGAGCTCGGGACCCTCGTTGGGCCAGAGCACCTCGCTCATCCCGCCGAGGTCGAGTTCGAGGATCGAGTTCATGTCGAAGCTGTCGATCCACTGCGCGAGCACGCTCGTCTGCTCGACCATGTCGACGACCTTCGACTTCTCCGCAATGGTCTCCGACGCCCATTCCATACGCGCCGAGGCGGCGAGGATGTCGGTGCGGATGAGCACCCGCAGCCCCTCGTCGGTCTCCTCGGTGATCACCTGGTCCTCCCCGAGGGAAAAGAACAGCCACCACGCCGGGGGCACATCCCACGCCGAGACCCGAGCGAAGATCCGCGTGTCCTTGGTGTCCTGGAGCCACTCCGCACGCAGGCTCGCCGCGCGCCTGCGCGCGGACTTCGGAGCGATGATGTCAAGGGTCGCCTTCGACGTGTGCTCGGTGAGCGATTCGAGGGCCTCCCACCCGCGGATGTCCTCCTGCGCGGGCGAGAACCGATCCACTCCGTCCGGGGTCTGAGACGCGGGAAGGAAGATCGGTGTGTTCCGGAACGACTCGGCGACCGGGCTAGGAGGAAGCGAGATCAGGCGCTGATCCGCGTCATCGGCCACCTGCGCCTCGATGCGCGCACGGTTGTCCTCGACCTGCCTGTCTTGCAATTCGGAATGAACCACGATGGGTTCGAAGATCCGCAGGGAGACGAGATATTCGCGACTGTAGGACATGGGATCACCCTATCCAAGGTCGGTTCGCGAAATGGAACTTCCCACCGCGAACAGGTAGGATTTAAGCGCATAGCAGAGATCTAGTCCGGGGTTGCACACCCCACATGACGACGGAGGGGGTCACGCCAGTGGGTCGCGGCCGCGCAAAGGCAAAGCAGATCAAGGTAGCCCGGAAGCTCAAGTACTACAGCCCGGACACCGACCTGAATCGTCTCCAAGAAGAGCTTGGCTCCGACTCGCAGAAGTCCGGCGCCTCCGATCCCTACGACGATGAGCCTGACTACTCCGAGTACGCGGACAAGTACAACGTCGACGACGAAGACGACGACGACTACTCCGAGCGCCGGTCCTGATCGCAGACGCTGATCACACACGCTGAACTCAGACACTGAGAGAGGGGCGGAGACTTCGGTCTCCGCCCCTCTTCCGTGTGCGCAGCTCGCCGCGCGTGCGGCTGTGGCCCGCCGGCGGACGCCCGCCGGCTGCGGCCCGTCAGCGGAGGATCGCCGCTCCCCCGTCGACGCCCTTCGCGCCCTGGACGTAGTCGAGCTCTGTGGCCAGTGCCCCGTCGTCGGTGCGGACCTCGCCGAGGACCCACGACCCGGGGCTGGCGGCGAGCACCTCGTCGGCGGCCTCGGCGGCCGTGACGAGGACCATGCCGACACCGAGGTTCCAGGTCCTCTCGCGGTCGGCGCGCGGCACCCCGCCCAGGTCGCCGAGGACGGAGAAGACCGCGGGGATCTCCCACGAGTCGCGCGACATCGCGGCGACGAGTCCGGGCGGCAGCACCCGGGCGACGTTGGCCGAGAGTCCCCCGCCGGTGACGTGCGAGACGGCGTGGACGGCACCGGGCAGCGCGGTGAAGAGCGCGTTGAGCTCGCCCGTGTAGACATGGGTGGGAACGAGCAGCTCCTCGCCGAGGGTGCGCCCGAACTCGGGGACCTCACGGTCGAGCGTCCATCCCGCCTCGGCGATGATGTGCCGGACGAGCGAGTACCCGTTGGAGTGGATCCCTGAGGACGGCAGGGCGATGAGGACGTCTCCGGCGGTGACCTTGTCGGGCCCGAGGAGGTTCTCGGCATCGACGACACCGGTCGCAGCGCCCGCGACGTCGTACTCGTCGACGCCGAGGAGACCCGGGTGCTCCGCGGTCTCACCGCCGACGAGCGCGACATCGGCCTGCGCGCAGGCCTCGGCGATGCCGCGGACGATCGCGGCGATGCGTTCGGCGTGGACCTTCCCGCACGCGATGTAGTCGGTCATGAACAGCGGCTTTGCGCCGCACACGATGATGTCGTCGACGACCATGCCGACGAGGTCGAAGCCGATCGTGTCGTGGATGTCGAGCGCCTGGGCGATCGCGACCTTCGTGCCCACCCCATCGGTCGACGTCGCGAGCAGCGGACGCGTGTAGTCCTTGAGGACGGAGACGTCGAAGAGTCCCGCGAACCCGCCGACGCCGCCAACGACGCTGGCGTTGTGGGTGGCGGCGACCGCTGACTTCATCAGTTCGACGGCCCGGTCGCCGGCTTCGACGTCGACGCCGGCCGCGGCATAGGTCGTGGACTGCGGGGCAGCCTCCACAGCATTGTCGTCGTGGCTCAACTCAGCATCCTTTGTCGACGGGGGTGGTGTTGACGGGAATCGGGTACTCGCCGGAGAAGCAGGCGGTGCACAGCTGGTCGCGCTTCTGCCGTGTCGCCTCGATCATCCCGTCGAGGGAGATGTAGCCGAGCGAATCGGCGCCGAGCGAGGTGCAGATCTCCTCGACGCCCAGACCGTTGGCGATGAGCTCGGCACGGGTGGCGAAGTCGATGCCGTAGTAGCAGGGCCATTTGACCGGCGGGGAGGAGATGCGGATGTGGATCTCCTTGGCCCCGGCCTCCCGGAGCATGCGCACAAGCGCCCGCTGCGTGTTGCCGCGCACGATCGAGTCGTCGACGACAACGAGGCGCTTGCCCTCGATGTTCTCGCGGATCGGGTTGAGTTTGAGGCGGATGCCGAGTTCGCGCAGCGTCTGCGAAGGCTGGATGAACGTCCGTCCGACGTACGCGTTCTTCATCAGCCCCTGTCCGAACGGGATCCCGGACTCCTCGGCGTAGCCGACGGCGGCGGGAGTGCCCGACTCGGGGGTGGCGATGACGAGGTCGGCGTCGACCGGGTACTCCCGGGCGAGCCTGCGTCCCATCTCCGTGCGCGCGCCGTGGACGATCTGCCCGTCGAGGACGCTGTCGGGACGAGCGAGGTAGACGTACTCGAAGACGCAGCGGGCCTGCTTCTCCTCGGCGAAGCGGAACGAGCGCAGTCCGTCCTCGTCTATGGCGATGAGTTCACCGGGTTCGACGTCGCGCACGTGCGAGGCGCCGACGATGTCGAGGGCCGCGGTCTCCGAGGCGACGACCCACCCAGTGGAGAGGCGGCCGAGCGAGAGCGGTCGCACGCCCTGCGGGTCGCGGGCGGCGTAGAGCGTGTTCTCGTCCATGAAGACGAGCGAGAACGCGCCTTCGACCTGCGGCAGGAGTTTGAGCGCGGCGTCGGTGAGGTCCTCGCCCTGCTCGGTCGCGAAGAGCTCGGTGACGAGTGAGGTGTCGTTGGACGAGTCGCGGAAGGCCCGGGTGCGGGTGCGCTTCTTCGTCGCCTCGGCGACGACACGGTGCGCGTGGTCGCTGCGGGAGTCGGCGAGGGCCTCGAGCTCGTCGAAGTTCGTGAGGTTGCCGTTGTGGGCGAGCGCCACCGTGCCGAACGGGGTCGGTCCGAGCGTCGGCTGGGCGTTCTCGAACGACGGCGATCCCGTCGTCGAGTACCGGGTGTGCCCGACGGCGATGTGTCCCTGGAGGAGTTCGAGATCGCGCTCCTGGAACACCTGGGAGACGAGTCCCATGTCCCGGTAGATGAGGATCTGGCTGCCGTTCGAGGCGGCGATGCCCGCGGACTCCTGCCCGCGGTGCTGGAGGGCGTAGAGCCCGAAGTACGAAAGTTTGGCGACTTCCTCGCCCGGAGCCCAGACTCCGAACACTCCACAGGCGTCCTGTGGGCCGCGGTCCAGGGGGTCGATTTCGTGGGTCAGCTGCCCGTCTCCTCTTGCCACGTGAAGAATTGTCTCACACTGCCGGAGGGCCGCCGACCGCCGCCTCAGGCGCCGGAACCCGGCCGTTCGGAGCGTCCCAGGTCACCCCGGTCGCCGGTGTCGTCGGCAGGAGTCCCGGGGGCCGCCTCGGCGGGGGAATCCGGGGACTCACCGCCCGCCTCGGGGCCGGGTTCGGTCCCGGGATCGGGGACCGGCTCACCGCGCATCTCCGCGAGACGCCGGGCGGCGACGGCCTTGGGATCGTCGACCATGTCGATCTGCGCCTCAACCCGGAATTCGCGGGCCCTGCGCCGGCCGCGCCAGTCGAGGAGGAGCGCGACGAGGCCGCCGAGGAAGAGGCCGATGATGCCGAGGAAGACGACGAGGAGGCCCGCGCCCTTGGCCACGGTCGTCTCCGCGGGGATCTCACTGGGATCGACGACGAGCGTGAGCAGTCCGGCGACGAGGACGCCGAGGATCGCGCCCACGGCCATGAACGCGGCGTACTTGGGGCTGCGACGCACCGAGACGTCGATCTGGTCCTTCATGATCTCCTTGCGCGGGGGATGGCGTCGGCCGGGCCGACGAAGTCGCACACAGTCTAGTCCAGCGGCCCTGCCCCGATTCCCAGGCAATCCCATAGACTGAGGAGACGATACGCGAAGGCTCTCACAAGGGGTGGACATGTCAGAAACGATCATCGTCGGAATCGACGGCTCCGCCAACAGCCGCTGTGCGCTCAACTGGGCCATCGACCACGCCCAGCTCACCGGCGCGCAGATCCGCCTCATCGCCGCGTACACGGTCCCCGGAGTGAACATGAGCCGGGCCGACATCGTCTACCCGGCCGACTTCGACACCACCGTCAAGGACTCGACGAAGCAGCTCGCCGAGGCGGCCGCCGCCGTCGTCACCGAAGCCGGAGTCCCCGTGTCGACCCTCGTCTCCTCCGGAGACGCCTCCGGCGTCCTCATCGACGCATCGACGAACGCCGACCTCGCCGTCGTCGGCGCCCGCGGCCACGGCGGGTTCTCCGGTCGCCTGCTCGGCTCGGTGGCGCTCGCGATGCCCGCGCACGCGCACTGCCCGACCGTCGTCATCCCGACCACATGGCCCGAGCGCCCGCCGCACGATGAGCACAACCCCATCGAACCGCCCGTGCGCACCTCGCAGGAGGGTCCGACGGTCGACGCCTCGAAGGGCCCGGGCGCTCATCCCGAGTTCACGGGGCAGATCGTCGCCGGCCTCGACCCCTTCGACACCGACAGCCCGGTGCTGCGCGCCGGCGCCGAGCAGGCCCGCATCTACGGCAAGCCCCTCCACCTCGTCGGCGTCACCGCCGCCCACATCCTCTCCCCCGAGTGGCTGCCGAGCGAAGAGCACCTGACGAAGCTCTACGACGAGGCCGCAGCCGGGTTCGAACTCGCCTCCGCGACCCTGCGCGACGAGTTCCCCGACCTCGACGTCCGCTGGACGATCTGCGACGCCCCGGCCACGGAGGTCCTCGTCGCGGCGACCCAGACGGCCGACCAGATGGTCATCGGCTCGCGCGGGCGCAGCGGCTTCGCCGCGACACTCCTCGGGTCGACCTCGCAGGGTGTCCTCGCGCATGCGCTCTGCCCCGTCCGCGTCGTCCGCGTCCCCCGTCGGAAGAAGGCCGCCAAGAGCTGAGGCACAGCCGAAGGCTGACCCGCTCGTCGTCCGCTCATCGTCCGCTCAGCCGAGAGCGATGAGGCCGATGCCGGCGACGACGACGATCGCACCGATGAGCTTCGCGGCCACACCCCGCTCACCGAAGAACCACCACGCGAGCAGGGTGCCGACGATGATCGACGTCTCGCGCACCGGTGCGACGAGGGAGACCGGGGCGCGCTGCATCGCATAGAGGACGAGCAGGTAGGCGACCGGGGAGAGGACCGCGACCGTGATGAGCGCCCACCTGTGCTCGGTGACGATCGACCGGAGGTCCGCCCGCCTGCTCGCCCCACCGGGAAGCGTGACGATGCCCGCGCCCATGACCAGCGCCACGCATACCTCGGAGACGGCGAAGTAGAGCAGCGGGGAGCCGGTGATGTGGTTGACGGCGAAGTCGTCCCAGAGAGTGTAGGCGGCGATGAACGCCCCGATGAGACCGCCCCACGCGAGGCCCCGGACGACGCCGGCGGACCCCGCCCGCCCGGTGATCCCGCGCGGCTGACCGGTGGTCCGGCGCGGCTGGAGCGTGACGACGGCGATGCCGGCGAGGACGATGAGGGCCCCGGTGATCTCGAACCCGCTCGGCCTCTCCCCGAGGAAGGCGACGGCGACGATGATCGTGAGCACCGGCCCGAACCCCCGGGCGCTGGGGTAGACGACCCCGAGCGGTGCGTGGTCGTAGCCGGACTGCAGGGAGATCGAGTACCCGATGTGGAGAACAGCGGAGACGAGCGCTGCGATGATGAGCGCCCAGTCCAGCGGCTGCGCACCGGTGGCGACGAGCCAGATCGCGATCGGGGCGAGCAGGATCGCGGAGAGCCCGTGGTAGGCGAGGACGAACGCATAGCCCTTGCCGGCGACGGTCTTCGCCGCGAGGTTCCACACGGCGTGGGCGACCGCGGCGACGAGCACCAGGGTGAGGACCGCCGGAGTCACAGTCTGATGACGACCGTCTTCGTCTGCGTGTACTCGTCGAGGGCCTCGATCGACTTCTCGCGGCCGTACCCTGACTTCTTGAACCCGCCGAAGGGCAGTTCGACTCCCCCGCCGGCCCCGTAGGTGTTGACGAAGACCTGCCCGGCCTCCACCTCGGCGGCGATCCGGTGGGCACGGGAGAGCTCCCGGGTCCACAGGGCGGAGACGAGACCGTACTCGGTGCCGTTGGCCAGGTCCACGGCCTCCTCGTCGTCGGCGAAGGTCATCGCGACGACGACGGGGCCGAACACCTCCTGCTGGGCGATCGTCGACCCCGGGGTGACGCCGTCGACGAGGGTCGGGGCGATGAAGGCACCCCCGCCGAGGTCGTCGGCCAGTCCCTGCGGACGGGACCCACCGGTGACGATGCGGGCGTCGCCGATGTCGGTGAGGAAGCCCTCGACCCGGGCCTGCTGCCCCACCGAGATGAGCGGGCCGAGCATCGGGTCGTCGAGTCCGTGGCCGATCGTCACCTGCTCCATGGCCGCAGCGAGCTTCTCGATGACCTCGGCATGGACCTCGCGGGCGACGATGAGGCGGGCTCCGGCCGAACACGTCTGTCCGGCGTTCTGGATGATCGAGCGCACGAGCGAGGGGATCGCCGCATCGATATCGGCGTCGGCGAAGACGATGTTCGCCGACTTCCCGCCGAGTTCGAGGATCGTCGGCACGACCCTCTCGGCCGCGGCGTGGGCGATCTGCGCACCGACCTCCGTGGAGCCGACGAAGCCGAGGTGGGCGACGCCGTGATGCGCGGCCAGAGCCGCCCCCGCCTCGGCGCCGAGACCGGTGACGACGTTGAAGGCCCCTGCGGGGAACCCGACGGAGTGGAGGAGCTCGGCGAGGCGAACGGTCGACCGGGGAGTCTCATCGGCGGGTTTGGCGACCGCGCAGTTGCCAGTGGCCAGCGAAGTGGCCGCAGCCCGGCCGATGAGCTGGAGCGGGTAGTTCCACGCGACGATGTGCCCGGTCACCCCGTAGGGTTCGCGGCGCGTGTAGACGTGCATGTCCTCGGCCAGCGGGATCGTCGTGCCGTAGTACGCCTCGATGGTGTGCCCGTAGAACTCGAAGTAGCGGGCGCACACATCGACGTCGGCGTAGGCCTGGGTGAGCGGTTTGCCCGTGTCCTCGGATTCGATGCGGGCGAGTTCGTCGCGGTGGGTGCGGATCGCCTCGGCGGTGGCGACGAGGAGACGGGAGCGCTGCTCGGGGCTCGAGCGCTTCCACTCCCGCTGTGCCTTCGCCGCCGCCTTGACCGCCCGGTCGACTTCGTCCGCGCCGCCCCGGGAGACGTCGCCGAGGTGGTCGCCGGTGGCAGGGTCGATGTTCGCGTACGTCGTCAGCGAGGGCACGTGTCGGCCGCCGATGAACGAGGTCGTCTGGGTGATCTGGGCGCTCATCGCGGTCCTTCGAGCTCGGCTGAGGTGAAGAGCGGAACGAAGTCGGAGAGGTCGGCGCGGGTGCCCGAGGCGTCGACGGTGCCGGCGGCGAGCGCCTCGGCGAAGTCGGTGCGTCCGGTGACGAGGTCGAGCCACACCTCGGCGGAGGTCTCGACGACATTGGGCGGGGTGCCGCGGGTGTGCCGGGGGCCGGGGATGCACTGGGTGACGCCGAAGGGCGGGACCCGGACCTCGACGCTGTTGCCCTCGGCGCGGGAGGCGAGCTCCTCGAGGGTGTAGCGCACCGCGGTCGCCAGTGTCGCCCGGTCGCCCGGGGCTGCGTCGGCGTCTGCGTGGGCCACCCACATCTCGAGTGCGCGCCTGCCCTCGTCGGGGTCTATCCGTCGTCGAATCGCCATCTCAGCTCCCTCCTCCTGCTGCATCTTCGCTCACGCGCACGGTGCCGACGACCGCTGTCCGCCCCTCGGAATCCGTGCCTCCCGTGACGGGCTCGGTGATGAGACGGGCGACCTCGGCGAGTTCGTCGTCGCCGACCTCCGGCAGGGCGCCTGCCCGCCGGAGGAGGGTGAGGGCGACGAGGCCGGTGGCCCGCGACGAGCCGTCGAGGCATTTGAGGGCAACGGCGTGACCGTCCCGGGTGGCCATAACGATGACGCCTTCGGCACCGCCCTTCGCGAAGATGCCGAGGCGGTCGATGACCGTCGTGTTCGGTCGCCCGTGCCCTTCGATCGCCCACGGCTGCGCGAACACCGCCTCGATGAGGGTGCGGGCGTGGTCGGCGAAGTCGGCGAGTCCGGGTGCCGCGGATCCGGGCGCATCAGCACCGAGGCCGACGACGCGGCCGATCGCCCGGGCGAGACCGGTGAGACTGAGCGCGAACACGGGAGCCCCGCACCCGTCGGTGCCGACCGCGGCAGGCGTTTCATCGGCGAAGGCGGCGACGACCTCGGCGACCCGGACCTGGACGGGATGAGCGGGGTCGAGGTAGCTCGCGGTGTCCGCACCGACGGCAAGCGCCGCACGGAGGAAGGCTGCGTGCTTGCCGGAGCAGTTGAAGTGCACGGGCGAGATCGGGTCTCCCGCCTCGGCGAGGCTGCGCCGGTACGCCCCGTCGGCGGGGTGGACGGAGGGGCACCGGAGGTCGTCGGCGCTCAGTCCCGCGGACTCAAGCATCGCGGTCACGGTCTCGACGTGCCCGGCCTCTGAGCGGTGGGAGGCGGTGGCGAGCGCCGCCGCGGTCCCGGTGAGGTCGGCGCCGAGCGACATCGCGGCGAGCGCCTGAAGCGGTTTGAGGCTCGAGCGGGTGAAGATCGGCGCAGTGGGAGACCCGAGGCTGAGCGCCGGGGACCCGTCAGGGTCGAGGACGACGGCGGAACCGAGGTGACGGGACTCGACGAATCCGCTGCGCTCGACGACGGCGAGCTCGACCGCCTCGGCGGGATGGAAGGTGGAGAGGCTCACGCACTCAAGCGTACGACCTTATAGGCTGGTCGTGTGAAGGTTCTCGTCATCGGGTCGGGCTCCCGCGAACATGCCCTCGTCCTTGCTCTCAGCCGCGACCCCCAGGTCGACGCCGTCATCGCCGCCCCCGGGAATCCGGGGATCGCGGCGATCGCCCACACCGAGGCGCTCGACGCCTCCGACGCGCAGGCGGTGACCGCGCTCGCCGAACGCCTCGACGTCGACCTCGTCGTCGTCGGACCCGAGGCCCCGCTCGTCGCCGGGGTCGCCGACGCCCTGCGTGAGGCCTCGTTCCCGGTCTTCGGTCCGAGCGCCGAGGCCGCACACCTCGAAGGCTCGAAGGCGTTTGCCAAGGAGATCATGGAGGCGGCGGGGGTGCCGACCGCGCGCACCGTCGTCGCCTACACCACAGACGAGGCGGCCGCTGCGATCGACGACTTCGGCGCCCCGTACGTCGTCAAGGCCGACGGGCTCGCCGCGGGCAAGGGCGTCGTCGTCACCACCGACCGGCAGGCAGCCCTCGACCACGCGCATTCGTGCCTCGAGGTCTCCGACCGGGTCGTCATCGAGGACTACCTCGACGGACCCGAGGTCTCCCTCTTCGTCCTCTGCGACGGGTCCCGGACCGTGCCGCTCGCCCCCGCCCAGGACTTCAAGCGCATCGGCGACGGCGACTCGGGACCGAACACCGGCGGCATGGGCGCCTACTCGCCGCTGCCGTGGGCACCTGCGGGCATGGTCGAGGACATCGTCAGCACCGTCGCCCAGCCCGTCGTCGACGAGATGGCCCGCCGCGGCACCCCGTTCACCGGTCTCCTCTACTGCGGGCTGGCCCTGACCTCGAAGGGCCTGCGCGTCGTCGAATTCAACGTCCGCTTCGGCGACCCCGAGACCCAGTCCGTCCTCGCCCGCCTGCGCACCCCGCTCGGGCAGACGCTGCTCGCCGCCGCCGAGGGCCGCCTCGACGAGGTCGGCGAGCTCGACTGGGATCCGCGCACCGCGGTCACCGTCGTCATGGCCGCCGAAGGCTACCCGGAGAGCCCGCGCACGGGCGATGTCATCTCCGGACTCGAGGCCGCCGACGCCCGCGAGGACGTCTCCGTCCTCCACGCCGGCACCCGCACGTCCGAGGACGTCGCCGGCGACGTCCTCACCGCCGGGGGACGCGTCCTCTCGGTCGTCGCCCTCGGCGGCGACCTCGACGAGGCACGGGCCCGGGCATATGCCGCCGTCGACGAGATCTCCTGGGACGGCGAGCAGCACCGCAGCGACATCGCCGAGGCGGCCGCGGCCGGGACGATCGAGGTCGCCGACATCTATGCCGCCCCCGAGGCAGTAGCGGAGGCGGGCCCTGCCGGTTCGAGTGACACCGCTCCCACCGCAGCGCCCGGCTCTGGTGCCCCGGTCCTCCCGGGCTGGACGCATGTGTACTCGGGCAAGGTCCGTGACCTCTACATCCCCGAGGATGCAGCAGACATCGCCTCGGCCGAGCGTCTGCTCATGGTCGCCTCCGACCGGATCTCCGCCTACGACTGGGTCCTCGACACCGAGATCCCCGACAAGGGCAGGGTGCTCACCGGGCTGAGCCTGTGGTGGTTCGACCAGCTGTCCGACATCATCGGCAACCACGTCATCAGCACCGACGTCCCCGCGGCCGTGCGCGGGCGCGGGCTCATCGTCCAGAACCTCACAATGATCCCCGTCGAGTGCGTCGCCCGCGGCTACCTCACCGGCTCCGGCCTGAGCGACTACCGGGAGACGGGTGCCGTGTGCGGCGTCGAGCTGCCCGCGGGTCTCACCGAGGCCGACAGGCTCGAGCCGCCGATCTTCACCCCGGCGACGAAGGCAGCACTGGGCGACCACGACGAGAACGTGTCCTTCGAGCAGGTCGTCGAGACCATCGGCGCCGACCAGGCCGAGCGGATCCGCGACCTCACCCTGAACATCTACTCCCGCGCCGAGGAGATCGCCCGGGAGCGCGGCATCGTGCTCGCCGACACGAAGTTCGAGTTCGGGACGCTGCCCGACGGGACGATCGTCCTCGCCGACGAAGTCCTCACCCCGGACTCCTCGCGCTTCTGGGACGCCGAGTCCTACGCGCCCGGCACCGTGCAGGCGAGCTTCGACAAGCAGTTCGTCCGCGACTGGCTGACGACCGAGTCCGGGTGGGACAGGTCCTCGGACACTCCCCCGCCGGCCCTGCCCGCCGAGGTGGTCGAGAAGACCCGCGCCCGCTACATCGAGGCGTTCGAGACGCTCACCGGCGAGTCCTTCCCCGCGTAAGGCAGCTGCCCCGCGCTCCCGGCGCGCAGCCAGCGCCTCCAACACGAGCAGAGGACGCTGAGTGTCGATTTCCGACTGAGGAATCGACACTCAGCGTCCTCGACTCGTCGGTGGGCGCGCGCCGGCCACTCGAGCGAGCGCACGGCCCCTCACCTCGCCACCACCTCGGCGGACCACTGTTTCAGCAGGTCATTCGCGCTTTCGGCAAGCGTTCTCCCGTCACTTCCGGTCTGATACGACGGATCTAGTGGAACTCACGAGCGAAATCCGTTACTGTGATCCGAAACAGTGACCCGCGCCACACCGCATCACCGGCGCAGGTCCACACGCACAAGGCGGGAACCGATATGCATGCACCACTGGAACGGCGAACAGCACGAGGGACGGGGAGCACCGTTCACCCTGACGAACCCCGCCACGGCAGCGACGACCGGTACGTATCGGCTCGCCACCGCTGACGACGTCGACGAGGCCGTCGCTGCCGCGAAGGCGGCGTACCCGGCGTTCAAGGCGCTCACCCCTGGCGAGCGCGCCGACCTCCTCCTCGGCCTCGCCGACGAGCTCGAGGCGCGCAGCGAGGAGATCGCGGCCCTCGAGTCGCAGCAGACGGGCAAGACGATCCGGCTGGCCACCGAGTTCGACGTCCCCGGGTCGATCGACAACGCCCGCTTCTTCGCCGGCGCCGCCCGGCAGCTCACAGGACTCTCGGCAGGCACCTACTGGGAGCAGTCGACGTCGATGATCCGTCGGGAGCCCCTCGGCGTCATCGGTTCGATCGCGCCGTGGAACTACCCGCTGCAGATGGCTGCGTGGAAGATCCTGCCGGCCGTCGCCGCGGGCAACACGATCGTCCTCAAGACCTCGGAGATGACACCGGGGACCTCCCTCATCCTCGCCGAGGCGGCCACCGCAGCCGGATTCCCACCCGGAGTCATCAACGTCATCGCCGGTGACGGCCAGGACGCCGGCGAAGCGCTCGTCACCCATCCCGACGTCGTCATGACCTCATTCACCGGATCGACTCCCGTGGGCCGGCGGATCATGGAGCTCGCCGCACGCAAGGGGGCCCGCGTCCACCTCGAACTCGGCGGCAAGGCCCCGCTCGTCGTCTTCGCCGACGCCGACATCGAAGCCGCAGCCCGCGGCGCCGTGGCCGGCTCGCTCATCAACTCCGGACAGGACTGCACCGCGGCGACCCGCGCGATCGTCGCCGCCGAGCACTTCGACGCCTTCACCGACCGCGTCGCCGAGCTCATGGCCGGCGTGCGCCTCGGCGACCCGTCCGACCCGGCCACCGACATGGGCTCGCTCATCTCGCTCACCCATCGCGACCGCGTCGCCGCGATGGTCGAGCGCGCCCGGGAGGCCGGGGCGACGATCCGCACCGGCGGGCAGATCCCCACCCGGGACCACCTCGGCGGGGATCTTCCCGGAGACCCCGAGTCGACGGCCTACTACGCTCCGACGCTCATCACCGGCATCGACACCGACGCCGAGGTGTGGCGGGAGGAGATCTTCGGACCCGTCCTCGTCGCCGTCCCCTTCGACACCGACGACGAGGCGATCGCGCTGGCCAACGACACCCGGTACGGGCTCGCGGCGAGCGCGTGGACCCGGTCGACGAACCGGGCGCTGCGGGCGGCCGCGGACATCGAAGCCGGGTGCGTATGGATCAACGAGCACATCCCGATCGTCTCCGACATGCCGCACGGCGGGTACAAGGCGTCTGGCTTCGGCAAGGACATGAGCCAGTACTCGTTCGACGAGTACACGCAGATCAAACACGTCTTCATCGACCAGCATGAGGACCCGCACCACGCGTGGCAGGACACGATCTTCACGACGTGATGGGCCGTCCCGGTCACCTCCGGGACACGAGCGGATCCCGGCCCCCCGCCACAGCCGCCGGGAGCGACCCCAACCCCAGCCTGTGCACCCCTGCTCGGGATGCGCACACCAGACGACAAGGAAGTCGGAGGACCCCAGTGACCCCTGACACTACGGCCGCACCCGCCGGTGCGACCCCGGCCGATCTCGACATCGTCGATGCCGTCGTCTTCGACGGCGCCGAAGTCATCGCCGCGACATCCGTGAGCATCCGCGACGGCCGGATCGCCACGGTCGGCACACTTGCCCCGGCGACCCCTCACACCCGCACCGTCGACGCCGCCGGCGCTCTCCTCACCCCCGGGTTCGTCGACGCTCACGTCCACACGACGTTCGGCGGCCTCGAATCGCTCGGCTGCGACCTCAGCGGGACCCACGGCGCGGACGAGGTGCGCGCGGTCATCGCCGACCACCTCGCCGCGACCGCCGACCGCGGCGAGGCAAGCGCGAACTGGCTCGTCGGCGGCGGCTGGTCGATGGCCGACTTCGCCGGCGGCGTGCCGACCGCAGACCTCCTCGACGACCTCAGCGCCGACCGTCCGATCCTCCTGCTCAGCGCCGATCACCATTCGGCGTGGGTGAACAGTGCGGCGATGCGCCTGGCCGGTCTCGACGCGCGGACGCCGACCCCCGAGGGCGGGGTCATCGAGAAGGACGCGGCCGGCGAGCCGATCGGCTGCCTTCACGAGTCCGCGATGGACCTCGTCTCCTCCCACCTCCCGCCCTCCTCCGATGAGGACCTGCGCGCGGGACTGCTCGCCGGACAGTCCTACCTCGCCTCCTTCGGGGTCACCGCATGGATGGACGCGATCGTCGGCGACTACGGCGGGCACCGGTCGAACTTCGACAGCTATGTCCGAGCCGCAGAGTCCGGCGAGCTCACCGCCGAGGTCGTCGGGAGCCTGTGGTGGCCGCGCGACGTCGACGACGTCCCCGCCCAGGTCGCCGAGCTCACCACCCGCCGCCGCACGGACGGATCCTTCCGCACTACCTCGGTGAAATTCATGCTCGACGGCATCGTCGAATCCCGCACCGCGGCGATGAGCGAGGAGTACACGTGTGGCTGCGGAGGCTTCGGCACGAGCTACTTCACGAGAGAGCACCTCCATGAAGCCTTCGCCGCGCTCGACACCGCCGGCTTCGACATCCACTGCCATGCGATCGGCGACGCCGCGGTGCGCGCGGCCCTCGACGCGTTCGCCGCCCTCGGCGCGGACCGCAGACCCGATGCCCGCCACCACATCGCCCACGTCCAGGTCGTCGACCCCGCCGACATCCCCCGCTTCGCCGACCTCGGGATCACCGCGAACCTCCAGGCCCTGTGGGCCAGCCGCGACGAACAGATGGTCGACCTCAACATCCCGTGCCTCGGCGAGCAGCGCACCGACTGGCAGTACCCGTTCCGCGGCTTCGCCGACTCCGGGACGCATCTGGCGATGGGCTCGGACTGGCCGGTGTCGACGCCGAACCCGTGGGACGCCATCCACGTCGCCGTCAACCGCTCGCACCCCGAGTCGAGCGACCCTGCTCCGCTTGTGCCTGCGCAGGCCATCGACGTCGCCACCGCGCTGCGCGCCTACACCGCCGGCTCCGCGCACCTGCTGCGCTCGGAGGCCAACGGCGGGATCCGCCTCGGCGAGAGAGCCAACCTCGCACTCGCCGACCGCAACCCCCTCGACCTCGACCCCGGCCGCATCTCCGAGACCCGGACTGCGCTGACGATCGCGGGCGGCATCGTCGTCCACGACACCACCTCTGAAGAAAGGCCATCATGACCGTCACGACTGAGGCCGCCACGGCCCACCCCGCCCCGGCCGGAACCGATCACCTCGAGATCCGCGGAGTGAAGAAGGTCTTCGGTGAGAACACCGCGATCGAGAGACTCGACCTCGGCGTCAGACAGGGCGAGTTCCTCTCCCTGCTCGGACCCTCGGGCTGCGGGAAGACGACGCTGCTGCGGATGATCGCCGGCTTCGAAGCGCCGACCGACGGGCAGATCCTGTTGGCCGGCCGCGACATC
Organism: Brevibacterium sp. K72; assembly: GCF_050562175.1. NCBI lineage: Bacteria > Bacillati > Actinomycetota > Actinomycetes > Micrococcales > Brevibacteriaceae > Brevibacterium > Brevibacterium sp. K72. Next base: position 1,624,553 of record NZ_CP191582.1, on the reverse strand, counting down.
GTCTCCCTGCCCCCGCACAAGCGGCCGGTCAACACGGTGTTCCAGTCCTACCTGCTCTTCCCGCACATGAACATCGCCGACAACATCGCCTACGGCCTCAAGCAGTCGAAGACCCCGAAGGCCGAGATCGCCGACCGCGTCCGCGAAGTGCTCTCCCTCGTGCGGATGGAGGACTTCGCCGGCCGCAAACCCGAGCAGCTCTCCGGCGGCCAACAGCAGCGCATCGCCCTGGCCCGGGCACTCGTCAACCGGCCGCAGGTCCTCCTCCTCGACGAGCCGATGTCGGCCCTCGACCGGAAGCTGCGCGAGGAGATGCAGCTCGAGCTCAAACGCCTCCACGCGAAGCTCGACACGACGTTCGTCTTCGTCACCCACGACCAGGAGGAGGCGCTGGCGATGAGCGATCGCATCGTCGTCATGTACGACGGCGTCATCCAGCAGATCGGCTCCGGGGAGGAGATCTACGCGGACCCGGCCAACGGCTTCGTCGCCGGCTTCATCGGCAAGCAGAACTTCGTCCCCGCCGAGGTGATCGCCGCCGACGGCGACACCGTGCGGCTGCGGACGGCGAACACCGTGATGGAGACGGCCGTGACCGAGCTCCGTCCCGCCTCGGCGAGCACCGAGGCCCGCACCCTGACCGTGGGCGACCGGGTCCGTGCTGCCATCCGACCCGAACGGATGCGCGTGAGTCCGGCAGGCTCCCAGCCCCCGACCACGAACGGTGCCCGCGGCCGGGTGCTCTCGACGTCCTTCCTCGGCGATGTCGTCCAGTACATGGTCGTCGTCGGCGACAACGACGAGATCCTCGCCCGCGTGCCCGCCGCCGGTTCCCAGATCCTCGGTCCCGACGCCGAGGTGGACCTGAGCTGGGATGCCGACGCCGTCGCCGTCTACGGCACGGAAGGCGGTGAGTGAGGTGGCCGATGTGCACTTCCTCGCCCCACGGGCGGCGGCGAAGCGGCTGAGCCGGCGGGCCGTGCTCGCCGGGTTCGGCGTCGCCTCGCTCGGGGCGCTGAGCGCGTGCGGGAAGACGACGAAGATGGCGGCCTCTCCCCCGGTCGACGGCGAACTCGAGTCGAAGCTCAACCTCTACACGTGGGGTGACTACGACAACCCCGAGCTCATCGACGCGTTCAAGAAGAAGAACGACGTCCTCGTCCAGGTCGACAGCTACGGCTCGAACGAGGAGCTCGTCGCCAAGCTCTCGACCACGCGCGGGACCTCGGGCTATGACGTCGTCGTCCCCACCGGGTCGAACATCCCGCAGATGCTCAACCACAATCTTCTCCAGAAGCTCGACCTCGACCTCATCCCGAACTTCTCGAACATGGATCCGAACTTCACCGGTCAGTACTTCGACCCGAAGAACGAGTACACGATCTGCAAGGCCTGGGGCACCACCGGCTTCGTCTACGACACCTCGGCCATCGACCGGGAGCTCACCAGCTGGCAGGACTTCATCGACACCGCACAGAACGAGGCGGCGGGCACGACCTCGCTGCTCGAGGACCCGTGGGAGGTCACGGCGATCGCCCTGGCCACCCTCGGCTACAGCCTCAACACCGAGGACGAGAGGGAACTCGAGGAGGCCCGCGCCGTCGTCGTCGACCAGATCGCCCCGAACACGAAGGCCTACATCGGCAACGTCGCCACCGGGATGATCCAGGGCAGCTTCACGCTCCTCCAGGCGTTCAACGGCGACGCCCGGCAGGGCCTGTCGGAGGTGACGAACCCCGAGGACTGGAAGTTCGTCTTCCCGACCCCGACGGCGAACCTGTGGATGGACAACTGGGCGATCGCGACCGGGGCACCGCACCCGGACTCGGCGCACGCGTTCATCAACCAGATGATCTCGCCGGAGACCGCGGTCGCCCAGCTCGACTACATCGGCTACCCGATCGGGACGAAGGGCCTCGCCGAGCAGGCGAAGGCCGCCGATCTCAGCGAACAGGCACTGATCTTCCCCACGCAGGAGGTCCTCGACCGACTGGAGCCGAGCATTCAGACTCCGGCCGACCAGATCCGGACGACGATCCTCGCCGACGCCCAGGCAAGGAGCGGAGCATGAGCACACCCACCCAGCAGCCGACCACGGCAGCAGACCGTCCCGACGAGAACGGCACGGCCGCCTCGGCGCCGGCACCGCAGCGCAGGTCCGGTGGCCTGTCCACCCGGGTCTTCGGTGCGGCTGCGATGTCGTTCCCGACCTGGGCGTACGCGCTGTTCTTCTTCGTCATCCCCGTCGCCCTCGTCGTCTTCTACAGCTTCGGCTACAAACCCGACCAGTTCACGGCCGTGGCCACCGATCAGCTCTCCTTCGACCGCTACCCAGAAGCACTGTCGGCGAGCTTCATCGCGACGTTCTTCGCGACCCTGCGGATCTCACTGCTCGGCACGTTCCTCTGCCTCGTCATCGCCCTGCCGTTCGCGTACTGGCTGGCGATCAAGGTCGCCCCGGCGAGGCGCTCGCTCGCATTGGCGCTGGTCATGGTCCCGTTCTGGACGAACTTCCTCGTCCGCACCCTCGGCTGGCAGATCATGCTCTCCCCCGACGGGTTCCTCTCGCAGTGGATGCAGGGCATCGGGATCCTCGACGCCCCGCTCGACATCCTCTACACCCGTGCCGCGGTGCAGATCGGCGTCGTCTACAACTACCTGCCGCTGATGATCCTGCCGCTCTTCGTCGCCATCGACGCCTCCGGCAGCAGACTGCGGGAAGCCAGCTACGACCTCGGCGCGGGCAAGGTGACGACGTTCCTCCGGGTCACCCTGCCGATGGCGATGCCAGGCATCATCTCCGGCTGCCTGCTCGTCTTCATCCCGCTCAACGGCGACTACGTCACGGCCACCGTCCTCGGCGGGGCCAGCGGGTCGATGATCGGCCAGCTCATCGCCAACCAGTTCAACGCCTCGCAGAACTGGGCGCTCGGGGCGGCCATGGCGCTCATCCTCATCGCAGCGACCCTCGCCGTCGTCGGCATCGGGTTCGCGCTGCTGTGGCTGGGCCAGAAGATCGCAGCGAAGCTGAACAGCGTTCCGCTCACCGACGGGAGGGCATGACATGTCGAAGAAGAACACCTTCGCCCGGAGGACGCCCACGGACATCGGACTCAACGTCTGGGGCATCCTCGTCTTCATCTACCTCTTCATCCCTATCGCCGTGATCATCGCCTACTCGTTCAACACCGGACGGGTGCTCGCGGCCTTCCGCGGCTTCGGCCTCGACGCCTACATCACGGGGCTGAACAACGACATCATCATCTCCTCGGTCGTCACCAGCCTCCAGGCCGCCGTCGGTGCCGCGATCGTCTCGACGGTCTTCGGCACCCTCGGCGGAGTGGCGCTGGCCCGGGCGCCGAAGGGCGCGTGGTGGGCGCTCGGACTCACCGGCCTGCTCGCCCTCACCCTCGTCACCCCGGAGATCGTCGACGGCATCTCGTTCCTGCCGTGGTTCGTCACCCTCGGCGTCGACTGGGGCATCACCCCGATCAACAACGGCCTGGTGCGCCTCATCATCTCCCATGCGATGTTCTCGATGGCGATCGTCACCTTCATCGTCCGGGCCCGCCTGGCCGGCATCGACACCCAGCTCGAGGATGCCGCAGCCGACTTGGGCGCCACCCCGTGGCGGCGGTTCCGCGACATCACCCTGCCGATCGCAGCACCCGGCATCCTCGCCGGTGCGCTCATGTCCTTCACCGTCAGCCTCGACAACACGATCCTCTCGAGCTTCGTCCAGCAGCCCGGCTACACCCCGTGGCCGGTCTACATCTTCTCCGCCGTCCGCGTGGCCCTGCGCCCCGAGGTCGCGGCGATCTCAACGGTGATGTTCGTCCTCACCCTGGCGGCCCTGGCCTTCGTCGGCTTCGTGCTGCGCAGGGCCGGCAGCAACTCGACCGAGATCATCAAGACGATGGCAGGATGACGGTGGGGACCCCACTGACCCACCCAGCACCAGCATTGCCGCAAGGCAGAAAGCGAAGTGACATGGACGTCAAAGCCGCCCTGGCCGACGCCTCAACCGTTCCGTTCTGGCTCGACACCGATGAGCGCCCGGCACCCCTGCCGCCGCTGACCGGAGACACCGACGCCGACCTCGTCGTCGTCGGCGGCGGGTTCACCGGGCTGTGGACCGCGCTCCAGGCCAAGGAGCGCGACCCCGATCGGCGGGTCATCCTCGTCGAGGCCAACACCGTCGGGTGGGCGGCCTCAGGACGCAACGGCGGTTTCTGCGCCGCGAGCCTCACCCACGGCTACGACAACGGTGAGACCCACCTGCCGGCGGAGAACGAGCGCCTCGCCGCGCTCGGCCGGGAGAACCTCGACGCGATCGAGGCCGCTGTCGCGAAGTACGGCATGGACTGCGAGTTCGAACGCACCGGCGAACTCGACGTCGCGACCGAGGACTACCAGGTCGCCGACCTCCGCGCAGGCCACGACCCCGAGGCCGGATTCATCTTCTTTTCGCAGCAGGAGCTCGCCGACCTCGTCCGCTCCCCCACGTACAAAGGAGCGCTCTGGGACTCCCGCGAGGTCGCGATGCTCAACCCGGCGAAGCTGTGCTGGGAGCTGCTGCGCGTCATCCGGGAACTCGGCGTCGAGGTGTACGAGGGCACGAAGGTCACCGGGCTCCGCGATCGGAAGACGACGGTGACCGTGACCACCGAACCCGTCTCCGGTGACCGGACGGGCCGCGCCGGGCAGGCGTCGATCAGCGCCCACCGGGTGGCGCTCGCGACCAACGTCTTCCCCTCCCTACTCAAGCGCGCCCGTCTCCACACCGTGCCGGTCTACGACTATGCGCTCATGACGGAGCCGCTGAGCGATGAGCAGATGGCGGCGATCGGCTGGGAGGGGCGGCAGGGCATCGGCGACTGCGCGAATCGGTTCCACTACTACCGGCTCACCGCCGACAACCGGATCCTCTTCGGCGGGTGGGACGCCGTGTACCACTACGGCCGTCAGGTGTCGTGGAAGTACGACCAGAATCGGGAGACGTTCGAAACCCTCGCCCGGCACTTCTACGAGACGTTCCCGCAGCTCGAGGGGGTGCGTTTCACCCACAAGTGGGGCGGGGCGATCGACACGTGCTCGCGCTTCTTCGCGTTCTTCACCGTCGCCTACGACAGGAAGGTGGCGATGGCGGCTGGCTTCACCGGCCTCGGCGTCGGCGCCTCGCGCTTCGCGGGCACCGTCATGCTCGATCTCCTCTCCGGGGAGGACACCGAGCTCACCCGGCTCGAGATGGTGCGGAAGCAGCCGCTGCCGTTCCCGCCCGAACCCGTTGCGTGGCTGGGGATCACGATGACGACCAAGGCGCTCATCAAGGCCGATGAGAACCAGGGACGCCGCGGCCCGCTGCTCAAGATCCTCGACGCCGTGGGCATGGGCTTCGACTCCTGAGGCCGACCACCTCCGCCCGCCCTGTCTCCCGGTGTCCGCACCGGGAGCCGGGGCGGCTGTGTGCTCCCCGTGCTTGCTAGACTTGGGGCGAGCGCGGGAGGCGGCTCCCGACCACATTCTCAAAGGAGTCAAACACGCATGGCACGTGTCGTCGTTGAAGTGATGCCCAAGCCCGAGATCCTCGATCCGCAGGGCAAGGCGCTCGCCGGTGGCCTCACCCGACTCGGGTTCTCCGGCTTCGGAGAGGTCCGGCAGGGAAAGCGCTTCGAACTCGAGGTCGACGGCGAGGCCACCGATGAGGTTCTCGCGCAGGCTCGCGAAGCCGCTGAGACTCTGCTGTCGAACCCGGTCATCGAGAACGTCGTCGCCGTGCGCGTCGCCGAGGACGCCTGATGACGGCAACGACCGCTCCCGCCGCCGAGGCGGTTGCCGACTCCGGTGCGAGGATCGGCGTCGTCACGTTCCCCGGGACCCTGGACGACCGTGACGCCGCACGCGCCGTCACCCTGGCCGGCGCCTCGGCGGTCAATCTCTGGCACGCCGACACGAGCCTCGACGGGGTCGACGCGGTCATTCTGCCGGGCGGATTCTCCTACGGCGACTACCTGCGCGCCGGGGCGATCGCCCGGTTCGCCCCGATCATGGAGTCCGTCGTCAAAGCGGCTGAGTCGGGGATGCCGGTCCTCGGGATCTGCAACGGCTTCCAGGTGCTCTGCGAATCGCACCTGCTGCCGGGCGCCCTCATCCGCAACGACCACCAGCACTTCATCTGCCGCGATCAGGACCTCCTCGTCGAGAACGCGGACACTCCGTGGACGAGCGACTACGAGCAGGGTCAGACGATCCGGATCCCGCTGAAGAACGGTGAGGGCGGCTACGTCGCAACCCCGGAGGTCCTCGACGAGCTCGAAGCCACCGGTCGCGTCGTCTTCCGCTATCAGGGCGGCAACCCCAACGGATCGATGCGCGACATCGCCGGGATCACGAACGAGGCCGGGAACGTCGTCGGCCTCATGCCCCACCCTGAGCACGCCGTCGAGGCCGGTTTCGGTCCGGACGGCAGCGGTGTCGACGGCCAGGGGTTCTTCTCCTCCGCTGTGCGCACCCTCGTCTCGACCCGCTGACCCCGGAGATCGCCTCAGCCTGCCGAGCGCAGCGCTGATCTCTGCCGGCTGAGCACAGTGAACGGCCCCGGGGCTTCGACATCTCGTCGAGGCTCCGGGGCCGTTCTGCGTTCGCCGTCGGGCCGGGTGAGGTCACCGACCTGACGGGAGACCTGTCACTTCTCGAGCTGTCCGCGTCGGCGGGCGAAGAGGACTGCGCCTGCACCGGCGAGGATGAGGAGTGCACCTGCTCCGAGTCCGGTGAGTTCGGCACCCGTGCGGGGCATCGAACCGGAGTTGCCTCCGCCGCCTCCGCTGCCGCCGCCGTTGCCGTTGTCTCCTCCACCTCCGCCGCCGGAGGCGGTGACGACGAACTGTCCGGTGAGCGTCTCCTCACCGCACGTGGCCTCGACCTGGTACTTGCCGACGTAGGCTGAGGCATCGTTCGAGAGGCCGTAGGTCTGGACGGCTGCGCGTCCCACCTCGTTGGTCGGAGCAGTCCGATCGTAGAGGAGTTCTCCGGGCTCGAAGCCCCAGACCTGGAAGCGCACCTCACCGGCAGTGCAGTTGTTCATCGTCATGGTCACGCCTTTGTCGCGGTTGATGAAGTCGACGGCAGGCAGTCGCTCAGGATCCACCGAGAGGGTGAGGTCGATCGTGTCGCTGCCGTTCGGCGTCACCGTGAACGACCCTTCCTCATACTGGTCGCCGCATGAGGCCATGACGAGGTATTCGCCGATGAAGCCGTAGCCGTCGTCGACCTCGGGCGGGGTGTAGTTGACTGCCGCAGCGGCATCCTCACCGGCGACCTGGGTGGTCTCCCACACCGTGGTGTCGGGGTCGTACATGGTGCTGATGCGGAAGCTCACCTCGGAGTCGACGTTGCAGCCGGTCATCATCAGGTCCACGCCGCCCTTGAGGAAGTCGTTGAGCTGCTGTGATCCGGGGCTGATGTCGAGAGTCGACGTGTCTGCCGGAGGCTCAGTCTCCCCCTCGCCTTCGATGACGGTGGCGGATGCGGAGAGCGTCGCGCTCTCCTCACCCCGCTGCACGTCGACGGTGACCGTGACGGTGTCGCCGGGCGAGACGTCCTGGGTGGTGAAGAACGTCCCGGTGAAGGTGCCGTCCTCCTGGGCCGTCGCGTGGGTTCCGTCGCCGTCGCCCCAGGCGATGGTGTCACCGGCGAGGACTCCCTCGACGAAGAATCGGAGTCCCACGTCAGGGTTGGTGATGTCGCTGACGGTGACCTCGCCGGAATCGAGGAACAGCGCGGGATTGAGAGGTTCTGCCTCCGGGGATTCAGTGGGGGTGCCGTCGGTGTCGTCGGTGCCTTCGGTCTCGTCGGTGCCGTCGGTATCGGCTTCACCGGGGGTGGTGGGTCCGGTGGTGCCGTCGACACCGCCTTCTGCCTGTCCCTGCGTGTCGGCGGTGCCCGAGTCGGTGTCCGTTCCGTCGGCGGCGCCGGCGTCGTCGGTGCCCTCCGAGGTGGACGTGCCGTCGGGCTCGTCGGTGGAGCCGTCGGCATCGGCAGCAGGGTCTGGGGATGGGTCCGTGGTGCTGCTCGCCTGTGCCACGATGTCCGGTGCCGTTGCAGCGGCAGGCATGGCACCCAGGGTGGTGACGGCGAGTGCGAGGGTGGTCGCGAGGATGAGCCGTTTCATGATCGTCCTTCCAACGGTGTCCGCTCGGCCGGCGGACCTGTTGCTGTGGGTGATCTGGACGGTACTCAGGTTGAGCGCGACTGGGGAGTTTCGTTCATTGAGTTCATGACGGATCTGTGATGCACATCACGGCCGACCGTTATCACATTGTCACCACAGCTGTGGTCAAACCTGTGGACAAGATCGCCTGTCAGCTCCTGCCGCGCTCACCGTCGGCACCGGCCATGCGTCGATCGGTCCTGGTGAGACTGCCGCCTCGAGCCGCGTCGGGCACCGCGCTGGGCGATGCCGGTCGAGTGGGTCGGCGTCCGCCGAGGAGATGTCACGATGTTGCGATTGTGCGAAGTCGGCCGATCCATCGCCGAATATCGTTACCTGCGGACCGCCCGGGTTCTCCCGCCTCATAGGCAACCGAGCACTCCTTGCGCTGCGGCTGCGGCGACGCGTCGGCCCCGTCGTCGACGGGACCGACGCTCGATGCTACTCCGGCTTCGATCGCTCGACCGCGGCGTCGGCGACACCGGGGCTCTCGACCTCGTCGCCTTCTGTCGCTTCGGCCCGAGCCACCATCGCGTCGGCCTCGTCCTCGGCGAGGGCCGCCGCATCGCCGCGGATGCCGGGCTCGGATTCCGCTTCGTCGAGGACCTCGGAGGTGAAGTGCTCCTCCGCGTCCTCACCGCGGAACTGGGTCATGTAGAGCCGGTGGTAGGCGCCTTCGGCGGCGAGCAGCTCCTCGTGAGTGCCCTGTTCGACGATCGCGCCGTTCTCCATGACGAGGATCGTGTCAGCATCGCGAATCGTCGAGAGGCGGTGAGCGATGACGAACGAGGTCCTGTCCGTGCGCAGCGCGGCCATCGCCTGCTGGACGAGGAGTTCGGTGCGCGTGTCGACCGACGAGGTGGCCTCATCGAGGATGAGCAGCGAGGGATCGGCGAGGAAGGCCCGTGCGATCGTGATGAGCTGACGCTCACCTGCTGACACGCTTCCCCCGTCGGAGTCGATGACCGTGTCATAGCCGTCGGGAAGCTGGCGGACGAAGCGGTCGACCATCGTCGCCTTCGCCGCCTCGACGACCTCCTCGTCCGTGGCATCGAGCCGCCCGTAGCGGATGTTGTCACGGATCGTTCCCTCGAACAGCCACGCATCCTGGAGGACCATGCCGACATGCGAGCGCAGATCGGCGCGGGTGAGGTCGCGGATGTCGACGCCGTCGAGGAAGATCGTCCCTCCGGTGAGTTCGTAGAACCGCATGACGAGGTTGACCAGGGTCGTCTTGCCGGCACCGGTGGGTCCGACGATCGCGATGGTGTGCCCGGGATCGGCGGTGAAGGAGACGTCCTCGATGAGCGGGCTGTCCTCGGCATAGCGGAAGCTCACGTGTGAGAAGTCGACCTGACCGGGAGTCCGCGGCGGCAGCTGCGCCCTCGCGTCGTCGGGTTCCTCCTCGTCGGCGTCGAGGAGCTCGAACGTCCGCTCCGCCGAGGCGACGCCGGACTGGAGCATGTTCGCCACCCCGGCCATCTCGGAGATGGGCTGCGAGAACTCCCGGGAGTACTGGATGAACGCCGTGGCGTCGCCGAGCGTCATCTGCCCCGAGGCCACGCGCAGACCGCCGGCGACGGCGATGAGGACGTAGCTGAGGTAGGAGACGAACTGCATCGAGGGCATGATCATCCCGGAGACGAACTGAGCACCCGACGAGGCACGGTAGAGCTCCTCGTTGCGGCGGTCGAACTCGTCGAGCATGACCTGGTCACGACCGAAGGCCCGGACGACGTCGAGTCCTGAGAAGGACTCCTCGACGTGGCCGTTGACCTCGCCGGTGTACTTCCACTGCGCTTTGAACCTCTTCTGCGCCTGGGTGCCGATGACCCCGGCGATGATCGCCGAGAGCGGAAGCGCGATGAGGGCGAGCAGCGCGAGCTGCCAGGACACGACGAACATCATCACGCCGATGCCGATGATCGTCAGCGCCGACTGGATGAGCTGGGAGAACGCCTGCTGCAGGGCCTGTTGGATGTTGTCGACGTCGTTCGTCACCCGCGACATCACGTCACCGCGCTGCCGCGTGTCGAAATACCGCAGCGGCAGACGGTTGATCTTGCGTTCGATGTCCTCACGCAGTCGGTAGATCACGCGCATGACGAGGGCGTTGAGGATGTAGCCCTGCGCCCACATGAGCATCGAGGCGACGAGGTACATGAGGAGGACGATGATGATGATCTGGCCGAGCGCGGTGAAGTCGATGCCCTGTCCCGGCACCACTCCGGCGGTGGCGAGCATCTCCGCGTAGTCGTCGAGGCCCTGCGCACGTGCGCCGGCGATGATGTCCTCGATGTTCGCTCCGGCGGGCAGCTGAGCGCCGATGACGCCGGAGTAGATGACGTCCATCGCCTTGCCGAGCACCTTGGGGGCGATGACGGTGAGGACGACCGAGCCGATGACGAGGAGGACGACCCTGACGAGTCCCGCCTTCTCACTGGCCATGAGCCCGAAGAGCCGTTTGACCGAGGGCCAGAAGTGCTTGGGCTTGCGGGCCGGGGTGCCCCCGAACATGTCTCCGTCGTCGCCGTGGGGAACGTAGGCGTCCTCGGCTTCGGCGGCCACGGCCGCACCGCTCGTCGCGGTGGGTTCGGCGTCGTGCGGGTCCTTCTTCGCCATGTCAGTTCACCCCTTCCGCGGTCAGCTGGGATTCGACGATCTCCTGGTAGGTCGCATTGGTCTCGAGGAGTTCGTCGTGGGTGCCGCGGCCGACGATCTTCCCATCGTCGAGGACGAGGATCTGGTCGGCGTCGCGGATCGTCGAAACCCGCTGGGCGACGACGACGACCGTCGACTCACCGGTGGTGCGTCCGAGGGCTTCCCGCAGACGGGCGTCTGTGGCGACGTCGAGGGCGGAGAACGAATCGTCGAAGACGTAGACGAGCGGTTTGGCAGCGAGCGCTCGGGCGATGCACAGTCGCTGACGCTGACCGCCGGAGAAGTTCGTCCCGCCCTGGGCGACGCTCTCCTCGAGCCGGTCGGGCTTCTCGGCGACGAAGTCGGCGGCCTGTGCGGTCTCGAGCGCCTCCCACAGCTGCGCGTCGTCGGCGAACTCGCTGCCGAAGCGCAGGTTCGAAGCGATCGTGCCGGAGAACAGGTACGGCTTCTGCGGGACGAGGCCGACGAGCTGAGCGAGCTGCCGGCGGTTGAATGCACTCACGGGCACACCGTCGATGAGCACCTCGCCCGCCTGCGGGTCGATGAGCCGCGGGATGAGCCCGACGATCGTCGACTTGCCGGATCCGGTCGCCCCGATGATCGCCGTCGTCGTTCCCGGCCGGGCGGTGAAGGTGAGGTCCTCGAGGACCGGAACCTCGGCGCCGGGATAACCGAAGGTGACGTTGCGGAACTCGAGCTCGCCTCGGCGGGGCAGCTCCGCGACTCCGTCGGGGACGACCATCGACGATTTCGTGTCGAGGACTTCGCAGATGCGTTCGGCGCACACGACGGCACGCGGGATCATCATCACCATGAACACGCCCATCATCACGGCGACGAGGATCTGGAGGAGGTACTGGAGGAACGCGGTGAGCGACCCGACCTCCATGACACCCGCGTCGACGCGGTGCCCGCCGAACCAGAGGACGGCTGCGGTGGCGAGGTGGAGGATCATCATGATCGCAGGGAACATGAGGACGAAGAGGTTGCCGACCTTGACCGAGGTCTCGGTCAGGGCGCGGTTGGCGTCGGCGTACCGGTCGGCTTCGAACGGCTCGCGGACGAATGCGCGGATGACCCGGATGCCGCTGATCTGCTCCCGGAGGACTCCGTTGATGCCGTCGACCTGGTCCTGCATGCGCCGGAACAGCGGCATGAGGAGGACGACGAGGATGCCGACGACGACGAAGAGGACGGGCACCGAGACCCAGACGAGCCACGAGAGCCCCGGGTCCTCGCGGAAGGCCATGATGATGCCGCCGATGCACATGATCGGGGTCGAGACCATGAAGTTGAGCGTCATGAGGACCAGCATCTGCACCTGCTGGACGTCGTTGGTGTTGCGGGTGATGAGGGTGGCGCTGCCGAACTTCCCGACCTCGAGCGTCGAGAGCTCGTCGACGCGGCTGTAGATCGCACGGCGGATGTCGCGGCCGACTCCCATCGCCGACCGGGCCCCGAAGTAGATCGCGGTGACCGCGGTGATGACCTGGACGAGGCAGACGATGAGCATCGTCATGCCAGTCGACCAGATGAAGTCGGTGTCGCCCTCGGCCACACCCTCGTCGATGATCCGGGCGTTGAGGCTCGGCAGGTAGAGGGCGGCGATCGTCGACGCCAGCTGGAGGACGACGACGAAGACGATGAAGAGCCAATAGGACTTCGCAAATTTCAGGGTCAGGCGCAAGAGGGCCACAGTGGACATCCTGGGGTTCGTGATTCGAGACTGAACAGTCGAGTGCTGAGAGCGCAACACATTATCTTACATCGATCCTCCTCCTTCGCATGATCCGGATCCACCGAGCGCCGTGCCCTCAGGACACCAGACGGCACTGACACGAGCCGGGAGTCCGCGTGCCTCCTCGCATTGTCGGTGCACCCCCGTACGCTTGAGGGCATGAGCACAACACTGCAGGACCTCGTCAACCGCGCCGTCTTCCTCTCGACGGAGACGCAGACGCATTTCGGCGGCCTCATCGCCGATGCCGCCTGGGAGGTCGACTTCACCGCGGATCCGCATCTCACGTTCACCGACGAGGACGGCGCAGCGCTGCGCACCCGACCGCATCTCCTCGGATCGGAGTCGACGTCCCAGGGGACATGGCTGTGGGGGTGGGAGAACATCAACGAGTTCCCCGAGGCCGTCGTCGGCCTCTCCCACGAGGTGCGGAAGTTCGGAGCCGCAGAGGATCTCAGCGAATTCGTCACCCCGGAACTCGACCTCGACGACGAGCTCGCTCTGCGTCTCACGCTCGCGGCGAAGGAGGCGACCGGCAAGTGGGCGCACTATCCGGCTGCGGCCGGTGCGGGGACGACGGTCTGGCTGCTCGTCGACGTGCCCGAGCTCGTGCTTCCCGAGCCCACGGTCAAGGCATCCGTGCGCGCCCTCATGCAGGGGCTGACCCAGACGACGGTCAACGACCATCGCGCCGCCCTCGAAGCGTACGTCGCCAAGCGCGGCATCCCCACCGCACCGCTGGCAGGTGGCGGCCTGCGACTGCTCTTCGCCGACGGCAGCGCCGACATCAGCTTCGACGAGATGCGACGGATCTCCAACTGCGAGGTCCACGCACCCCTCGAGGGAGAAGCCGCGACGCAGTACTCGGAGATCACCGGAATCACGGTGGCGACCGAGGAGCCGACCCCGGCCGCCGCCTCGCCTGCGGAGACGCCGACTCCCGACCGCGCCGAGGCTCCGGTCGCTGCCGACTCCTCCCCCGAGGCCGACGAGGCAGCCGCTGCGGAGGGCACCACGGGTGGGGAATCGTCCGCAGGGACTTCGACTCCTGCACGTCCGGAGGAGCCTCGGTCCGACCGTGCCGAAGTGCCGGCTGCCGAGACCCCTGAGCGCTCCGATGTCCGACCCTCCCCCGCCGAGGCGGCCGCTGCCACGGCCGGAACCGACCGTGGCGCGGAGGCTGAGTCCAAACCCGCCGCTCGCGAGCGGGACGCCGCCGCTGCCGAGGACGAGGCCGCACCGACCGACGAGGCCGCGCGCAGCGAGGAGCCCAAGGAGAAGAAGAAGGGGCTGTTCTCCCGCCTGTTCGGCCGCTGAGTGTCGCGAACCGTTCCGCGCTGTCGGGGTCGCGGCGGCAAGGCGAACCCTGCCGTCTATGGGCACGATCAGCGGTTGATCGGTTCCCGGGGAGACCAGCTGAAGTCGCGGTCGAAGAGGTAGCGCCTCTCTTCGTCGCTGACGAGTGTGAGGTCGAGGCCCTCGCCCGAGAGCCTCAGGTCTCCCGAGCCGGCTTTCACAAACGCGAGGCTGATCGTCGTCTCCACGTCTCGGATGAGGCCCTGATCGCCGTTGCGCTTCGGGTAGAGGGACAGCGTCACCGTGCTGCCGTCCTCGAGCGTGTGCATGCCGTCCTGGTAGGTCCCGTCGGTGTACCGGATGGCCGCCCTCGCCCTCCCTGCCACGGCGATCTGCCCGAACGCGACCTGACTGATCTCGGACCCCGCGAGGGTCCGCTGTCCGACGTCGGTCACGCGGTAGACCCCTGCGATCGCCGACGGCGCGTCGGGTTGGCCCCAGTTCGCGCGGAGCCCCAGGGCGAGGCCCGAGCCGACGACGAGGACGAGGGCGAGCAGTGGACTTGCCCACCGCACAACGGCGCGGAAGCGACGGTTCTCGGTGATCGTGCCCTGCACCGGCGGTCCGGTCGGCAGCCCGATGACGAACCGTCCGAGGCGCAGGATGTTGGGAAGGAGCAGGATGAGCCCGACGAGTGCCATCAGCCCGGAGAGCTGTTTGACGGGCACGTCGAACGTGAGGTTGAGCAGGAAGACGACCGACATGTCGATAGCGGCGAGAAGCGCCCCCAGCCAGGCGGTGCGGCCGAAGAGCAGGAGCACGGCAGCGACCACTTCGGCGAGGCCGGCGAGGAACTGCACCGTCGGCGAGAACGCCATGAATCGCCAGAGCAGGCCCATCGGGCTCATCTCACCGTATTGGACGAGCGCATCGGCGAAGTCCGCGTAGCCCATCTGCATGTGGAAGATCTTCGACCAGCCGTAGATGAGGAGGTAGACGGCCAGCCAGAGCCGCAGCAGCCAGTGGCCGGCCCACAGAAGGCTGGTCACCACGGCTCGAGTGCGGGAACGGGACGGATGCGTTCCCTGGTCAGGTGCTGTGGAGACTGCAGTGTCGTTGCGCATGTCTTCAGGCTAGAGTCGCCGAGGCGGCGCCTCCATGCGGATTCCACGTCAGTGGGGGACTGGAAAACCCCACCCGATGCGCATGGTCACTTTTGCCTGTGAATGAAAAAGTGGGGGCACCCCTTCGAAAAGGAGTGCCCCCACCAACAATTATTGCGGCAGTCACTTACTCTCCCACAACCACCAAGTTGCAGTACCATCAGCATGACATGGGCTTAGCTACCGGGATCGGAACGGTTAACCGGGCGTTTCCCCACCACTATCACCACCGCAAAACCATCAGACAACCACCACACACGAGAGTGTGTGGTAGTGGTCCAAGAACCGTACAGCGAACGCGAGCACCACAACAGGCGACTTCAATCAAAAAACCCATCAATACCTTCACGCACACACCAACCCTCTTGGGTTGTGTGAGTGATCGGCGTATTAGTACCAGTCAACTCCACACCTCACAGTGCTTCCATACCCGGCCTATCAACCCAGTGTTCTCCTGGGCACCTCTCCCCACAAAGGGATGGAAATCTCATCTCGGAGCAGGCTTCCCGCTTAGATGCTTTCAGCGGTTATCCTTCCCGAACGTAGCCAACCAGCCATGCACCTGGCGGTACAACTGGCACACCAGAGGTTCGTCCGTCCCGGTCCTCTCGTACTAAGGACAGCCCTCCACAAATTTCCTACGCACGCAGCGGATAGGGACCGAACTGTCTCACGACGTTCTAAACCCAGCTCGCGTACCGCTTTAATGGGCGAACAGCCCAACCCTTGGGACCGACTCCAGCCCCAGGATGCGACGAGCCGACATCGAGGTGCCAAACCATGCCGTCGATATGGACTCTTGGGCAAGATCAGCCTGTTATCCCCGAGGTACCTTTTATCCGTTGAGCGACCACGCTTCCACAAGCCATGGCCGGGTCACTAGTCCCAGCTTTCGCTCCTGCTCGACACGTCCGTCTCACAGTCAAGCTCCCTTGTGCACTTACACTCGACACCTGATTGCCAACCAGGCTGAGGGAACCTTTGGGCGCCTCCGTTACTCTTTAGGAGGCAACCGCCCCAGTTAAACTACCCATCAGGCACTGTCCCTGAACCCGATCAGGGTCCGAAGTTAAGGAATCCAGAATGGTCAGAGTGGTATTTCACTTGCCGACTCCACCCGATCTGGCGACCAGGCTTCAACATCTCCCACCTATCCTACACAAACCACACCGAAGCCCAATACCAAACTATAGTGAAGGTCTCGGGGTCTTTCCGTCCTGCTGCGCGTAACGAGCATCTTTACTCGTAATGCAATTTCGCCGAGTTCGTGGTTGAGACAGCAGAGAAGTCGTTACGCCATTCGTGCAGGTCGGAACTTACCCGACAAGGAATTTCGCTACCTTAGGATGGTTATAGTTACCACCGCCGTTTACTGGGGCTTAAATTCTCCGCTTCACCCCAAAGGGTTAACGGGTCCTCTTAACCTTCCAGCACCGGGCAGGCGTCAGTCCGTATACATCGACTTACATCTTCGCACGGACCTGTGTTTTTAATAAACAGTCGCTTCTCTCTGGCCTCTGCGACCACCACCAGCTCCCAACCGCAAGAGCTGTTCACCAGGATGGCCCCCCTTCTCCCGAAGTTACGGGGGCATTTTGCCGAGTTCCTTAACCACGATTCTCTCGATCACCTTAGTATTCTCTACCTGACCACCTGTGTCGGTTATAGGGTACGGGCAACACACACCCTCACGTCGATGCTTTTCTCGGCAGCAGAGGATCACCAGATCACCCCACCACTGTGGGGCGCCCATCAGCTCTCACACACTCGTGGGGACGGATTTGCCTACCCCCACATGCTACGACCTTAGACCACGACTACCATCGCGTGGCCTGGCTACCTTTCTGCGTCACACCTCACGCTTACCGACTCCACACTCAGGTCCTCACCACCCCACCAACCAGACATCCGAAGACGCCACGGGTGGACCGGGGAGTTAGTCTCATGTGTTTTGGTATTGTCGGTTGTGTGTCGGTACCAGAATATCAACTGGTTGTCCATCGACTACGCCTGTCGGCCTCGCCTTAGGTCCCGACTTACCCAGGGCGGATTAGCCTAGCCCTGGAACCCTTGGTCATCCGGTGGACGGGTTTCTCACCCGTCTTTCGCTACTCATGCCTGCATTCTCACTCGTGACGCCTCCACCACTCGTTCACACGGCGACTTCACTGGCGACACGACGCTCCCCTACCCAACACCACACCATTACAGTATCGTGATGCTGCCACAACTTCGGCGGTGTACTTAGCCCCGCTACATTATCGGCGCTCAATCACTTGACCAGTGAGCTATTACGCACTCTTTCAAGGGTGGCTGCTTCTAAGCCAACCTCCTGGTTGTCTTCGCAACTGAACATCCTTTCCCACTCAGCACACGCTTAGGGGCCTTAGTTGATGGTCTGGGCTGTTTCCCTCTCGACAATGAAGCTTATCCCCCACTGTCTCACTGCCACGCTGAACCTTACCGGCATTCGGAGTTTAGTTGACGTCAGTAACCCGGTGGGGCCCATCAGCCATCCAGTAGCTCTACCTCCGGCAAGAACCACGCAACGCTGCACCTAAATGCATTTCGGGGAGAACCAGCTATCACAGAGTTTGATTGGCCTTTCACCCCTAACCACAGGTCATCCCCTCCATTTTCAACTGAAGTGGGTGCGGGCCTCCACAACATCTTACTGCTGCTTCACCCTGCCCATGGCTAGATCACTCCGCTTCGGGTCTAGGACACGCGACTGACTCGCCCTATTCGGACTCGCTTTCGCTACGGCTACCCCACACGGGTTAACCTCGCCACGCACCGCTAACTCGCAGGCTCATTCTTCAAAAGGCACGCCATCACACCAACACGGGTGCTCTGACGGATTGTAAGCACATGGTTTCAGGTACTCTTTCACTCCCCTCCCGGGGTACTTTTCACCATTCCCTCACGGTACTGATCCGCTATCGGTCATCAGGAAGTATTTAGCCTTACCAGGTGGTCCTGGCAGATTCACACGGAATTCCACGAGTTCCGTGCTACTCGGGAGAGTGTGTAACACCGGGGCCACGCGTTTCGTCTACGGGACTCTCACCCACTCCGGTACTGTTTCCCACCAGCTTCGACTACACGTAAGCACTCATCAGCGTCTCGGTCATGCTGAACCGAACACACACACCCCACAACACCATGTACGCAACACCAGCACGCTTGACACGCACACGGTTTAGGCTCATCCAGTTTCGCTCGCCACTACTCCCGGAATCATTCTTATTTTCTCTTCCTACGGGTACTGAGATGTTTCACTTCCCCGCGTTCCCTCCACACACCCTATATATTCAGGTGCGGGTCACCGCACTCGCATGCGGCGGGGTTCCCCCATTCGGACATCCTCGGATCACAGCCCGTTTATCGGCTCCCCGAGGCTTATCGCAGATTTCCACGTCCTTCATCGGCTCCTGATGCCAAGGCATCCACCATGCGCTCTTACACACTCACACCCACCCCTAGAGGTTGGTATCAGTGTGCGCGAAAATATCACACTAAGATTTTTTGACTCAAAGAAAATCACACTACACACCAGCCAGCCGGCTGGTGCTTGATGCTCGCGTCCACTATACGATTCTCAAACCACTACCAATCACCACCCCAGCCAGCACCAGCACTGCTGCTGCCTCTGGGTTGGGTCGGTGCCTGGTGAAACCACTTGTGGTTCCAGGACCCAACAGCGTGTCTGTTCTATCCGACCACCCACCCACCGTGCCCGGGGCATTGACCCCAGCCCGGCTGGTTGGGCGAGCGAAGTATGTGATGTTCCACCCTTGAGCAACCCACCCGAACCACACATGGGTTCTGTTGGTGGGCACCATACTGGTGTGCTCCTTAGAAAGGAGGTGATCCAGCCGCACCTTCCGGTACGGCTACCTTGTTACGACTTAGTCCCAATCACCAGTCCCACCTTAGACGGCCCCCTCCTTACGGTTAGGCCACCGGCTTCGGGTGTTACCGACTTTCGTGACTTGACGGGCGGTGTGTACAAGGCCCGGGAACGTATTCACCGCAGCGTTGCTGATCTGCGATTACTAGCGACTCCGACTTCACGTAGTCGAATTGCAGACTACGATCCGAACTGAGACTGGCTTTAAGGGATTCGCTTGCCCTCACGGGTTCGCCTCTCTCTGTACCAGCCATTGTAGCATGCGTGAAGCCCAAGACATAAAGGGCATGATGATTTGACGTCATCCCCACCTTCCTCCGAGTTGACCCCGGCAGTCTCCTATGAGTTCCCACCATCACATGCTGGCAACATAGAACGAGGGTTGCGCTCGTTGCGGGACTTAACCCAACATCTCACGACACGAGCTGACGACAACCATGCACCACCTGTACACCAGCTTCAAAGAAGAAGACCTGTTTCCAGGACGGTCCGGTGTATGTCAAGCCTTGGTAAGGTTCTTCGCGTTGCATCGAATTAATCCGCATGCTCCGCCGCTTGTGCGGGCCCCCGTCAATTCCTTTGAGTTTTAGCCTTGCGACCGTACTCCCCAGGCGGGGCACTTAATGCGTTAGCTACGGCGCGGAGAACGTGGAATGCCCCCCACACCTAGTGCCCAACGTTTACGGCATGGACTACCAGGGTATCTAATCCTGTTCGCTCCCCATGCTTTCGCTCCTCAGTGTCAGTTACAGCCCAGAGTCCCGCCTTCGCCACCGGTGTTCCTCCTGATATCTGCGCATTTCACCGCTACACCAGGAATTCCAGACTCCCCTACTGCACTCTAGTCAGCCCGTACCCACTGCACGCGCAACGTTAAGCGTTGCGTTTCCACAGCAGACGTGACCAACCACCTACGAGCTCTTTACGCCCAATAATTCCGGAAAACGCTCGTACCCTACGTATTACCGCGGCTGCTGGCACGTAGTTAGCCGGTACTTCTTCTGCAGGTACCGTCACTTGCGCTTCTTCCCTGCTGAAAGCGGTTTACAACCCGAAGGCCGTCATCCCGCACGCTGCGTCGCTGCATCAGGGTTTCCCCCATTGTGCAATATTCCCCACTGCTGCCTCCCGTAGGAGTCTGGGCCGTGTCTCAGTCCCAGTGTGGCCGGTCGCCCTCTCAGGCCGGCTACCCGTCGTCGTCTTGGTGAGCCATTACCTCACCAACAAACTGATAGGCCGCGAGCCCATCCCCAACCGAAAAAACTTTCCACCACCAGACATGCGTCCGACAGTCGTATCCGGTATTAGACCCAGTTTCCCGGGCTTATCCCGAAGTCAGGGGCAGGTTACTCACGTGTTACTCACCCGTTCGCCACTCATCCACCCGGTGCAAGCACCAGGCTTCAGCGTTCGACTTGCATGTGTTAAGCACGCAGCCAGCGTTCGTCCTGAGCCAGGATCAAACTCTCCATAAAAAATTTACTTCTAGTGATCCCGGCAAGACAGTCACCCATCCACGGGGGTGGACGGTGACCCCACCATGAACCGAAACAGTCCATGGATTTTGGTTGTCTTACCAGAAAAAATTTCTGGCATCACATTGTTCAAACAAACACGCTATTGGATTCTCAAACCACAAACACACACCCACACCACACACGAGAGAACTCGCGTGCTCGTTGGGGGCATCCACAGGATTGCGTCCGCCCGATCCACACACCCGGAAGTGTCCTGCCCAAACTCGTGTTTGTGCTGGTGACACCCGGTGGAAACACCCCGTTGTTGTGGTGTTCCCGGTGAGGCGAACGAGATATAACTCTAGACCACCAGAACACCCCCACGCAACCCCGAAACCACACCAGGCAGGGTGACAACCACCACACACCTGTTGGGCTGACCCCGGGATGTAGGTCCAGTCGTTGTGTGAGTCGTCTTGATGCTCGCTGCTGCGGGCAGGAAGACTGGTCTCATCATGACGAACACGAGGAAGCGGCACACGCCTGAGCAGGTCGTGCGCAAGCTCGGACAGGCCGACCGGATGCTGGCCGATGGCGCGGACGTCGCGGCGGTGTGCCGCGAGCTGGGCGTGTCGGAACAGACGTACTACCGGTGGCGCAACCAGTACGGCGGGCTCAAGGCCGACGACGCCAAGCGCCTCAAGGAGCTCGAGAAGCAGAACGCCACCCTCAAGCGTCTGCTCGCTGAAGCAGAGCTGGAGAAGGCGGCGCTGAAGGAGCTGGCAGAGGGAAACTTCTAGGCCCGGGCAGGAGGCGCGCCGCTGTCGCTCACCTCATCGCGAAGATGCGGGTGAGCGAGCGGATGGCGTGCCGGCTGACCGGGCTATCCAGGTCCGCCTACCGGCGCACCCTCAAGGCCGATACCGTCGCCGACCCCGACGCCGCCTTGCGTGAATGGCTGCGCGGTTACGCGAAGAAGCACCCCCGCTGGGGCTACCGGCGCGCGTGCCACGACGCCCGCGGCGAGGGCTGGCAGGTCAACCACAAGAAGATCCAGCGGCTATGGCGCGAGGAAGGCCTACGCGTGCCCCAGCGACGTCGCCGTAAGCGCATCGGCTCCTCGACCACGGACGCCCCCAAGGCGTGCGCCCCGAACGTGGTGTGGGCCATCGACTTCCAGTTCGACGTCGACGAGGCCGGGCGTCCGATCAAAATCGCGTCGATCGTGGACGAGCACACCCGGGTCTGCCTCGGCGGCCTCGTGGAACGCTCCATCACCGCCGACCGTCTCACCGACCATCTCGACGACCTCGTTAAGCTGCACGGACCGCCCGCGGTCCTCAGAAGCGACAACGGGCCCGAGTTCATCAGCCAGGCGATCGCCGACTGGGCCGGCACCCGCACCGGCTTGTCGTACATCCCGCCCGGCTCGCCGTGGCTCAACGGCTACGTCGAGTCGTTCAACTCCCGCCTGCGCGACGAGTGCTTGAACATCAACAGCTTCTACTCACTGCTGCACGCCCAGGTCGTCATCGGCGACTGGAAGGTCGAGTACAACACCGTGCGACGCCACTCGGCGCTGGGCTACCTCACCCCGGCCGACTATGCTCGCCACTGCACCCACGAAATGGAACCCGACGACTCACACAGAGACCGGACCTAACAACGGGGGCGGCCCACTGTTGTCTGAAATGAATCCGCTGGTCAGGGCAGTGGTGGCTTGGTCGTCGTCACCGGTTCAGGGCTTCTCACGACATAGCTGCGGCGCGGATCGCGTCGACCTGCCGATCGATGACGGATGCGAACATGGCGATATCGGAATCCGGCAGGTTGAGTCGTCCGGCGACGGATCGCTAACGACCTGCAGCCTCGGCGACGTCGACCTCGGTCTGCCGCACCGCTGACTCTTCGAGGTGACAGAGCGTGCCGAATTGGACCAAGGCCTCAACATCGTCGTTGACGCTTTTCGCTCCATTGACAGCAGTCTGCCGTTCGGCGGCGTGGTCCGGTTCGAGATTGACGGGCTGAGCTCCCATCCCGCATGTCGGCGACGAAGCCGTGATTGCGGAGGTGGTCATCGGTGTTGTGCATCGCAACGGAATAGACCATCCGACGGAACAGCTCCTCACAGTCGCTGAAGCACCGTGGAGTCCGCTGACACTGAACGGGGCGGAGGACAGGGGCAGGACGGGGTCGATCGCGTACGCCCAGCGCTGCGCGAGATACGACTCTCCGTGGATGAAAGTCGTCGAGATCTGAGTTCGCGCGAAGTGGAAGCAGGCGGTGCCGACGGGCATTGGTGCGCCGTCGACATCGAGGTCCACGGAGACCTCGGTGCTCACCGCCTGATCCGCTCCGGCAGCGTCTCAGCGGACCGCCATCGGCCGACATCCGTGCTCAGGGGGTCGAATGCGCCCGCAACGTGGTCGAGTTGCCCGAGGCGTGCATGACTGACATGACGGCCCCGATCGAGACGCCAGCTTCTCCCCGTTCGGTCTTCTGCAATGTCGATCTCGAGATGCCGGCACGCTCGGCGAGCTCCTCGGATTTGAGAGTCTGCATGAGGCGCCATCGTCGAATCGATCCGCCGATGTCGACGAGGCGTCGAGAGACGGACCGTGTGACGTCCATGTCGCCTCCTCTTGTCGCTGATCGCAGGCATAAACGGTTCTACTGGTTAAAACACGCGCCATTAACTGTTTACGACAGGCTTCAGAGCTTGGAGAACGGCTCCGCATAGCGAAAGGCGCCACGCTGGCCGGAATACGAAGAGAGGGCTCGCGCCTGGAAGTAGTCGCCCCAGCTGGGATCGGGGCCGGTGATGTCCATCGCCGCGGCCGGCGCGAAACCGAAGCGGGTGTAGAACGCAGGGTCACCGAGGAGGCCGGCGACGGTCTCCCCCATCGCGTCCGCGGCGCCGAGCGCGAAGTGCATGAGCGCCGAGCCGACACCTCTGCCGTGCATCTCCGGCACAACGCTGACAGGGCCGATGCCGATCGCCGGCGATGATCCGATATGGGCTCGAGTGGCCACGAGGTGGCCGACGACGGTGTCGTCGACGACGGCGACCACGGAGAGCTCGGGGATCCAGCTCTCGTCTTCTCTCAGCCATTCGATGAGTGTGACCTCGCCGGGATCGCCTCCGGGAGTGACAGGAGGGGCACTGTGCGCGGCGGCAGCGAACGCTGCAGCGGTCACCGATCGGATCGCAGGAATGTCGGCCTCGGTCTCGCGGCGAATGATCATGACCCGACAGTACCCCGAATTCCCCGGCAATGTCGTGGTCTTCCTCAGCAGCCTCGTGGACGCGCGGGCCGAGCGAATCAGCCGGCGCAGCGCAGTGATCGTGAATGCAGAAAAGGGGCGACCCACTTGGGTCGCCCCCCACCACTCATTCGCAGGCGTCCACTCCCGTGAAGGCACGCATCTGCCTGTCCCCCACGAATCGGATCTGCCTGTGAATGAAAAAGTGGGGGCACCCCTTCGAAAAGGAGTGCCCCCACCAACAATTATTGCGGCAGTCACTTACTCTCCCACAACCACCAAGTTGCAGTACCATCAGCATGACATGGGCTTAGCTACCGGGATCGGAACGGTTAACCGGGCGTTTCCCCACCACTATCACCACCGCAAAACCATCAGACAACCACCACACACGAGAGTGTGTGGTAGTGGTCCAAGAACCGTACAGCGAACGCGAGCACCACAACAGGCGACTTCAATCAAAAAACCCATCAATACCTTCACGCACACACCAACCCTCTTGGGTTGTGTGAGTGATCGGCGTATTAGTACCAGTCAACTCCACACCTCACAGTGCTTCCATACCCGGCCTATCAACCCAGTGTTCTCCTGGGCACCTCCCCCCACAAAGGGATGGAAATCTCATCTCGGAGCAGGCTTCCCGCTTAGATGCTTTCAGCGGTTATCCTTCCCGAACGTAGCCAACCAGCCATGCACCTGGCGGTACAACTGGCACACCAGAGGTTCGTCCGTCCCGGTCCTCTCGTACTAAGGACAGCCCTCCACAAATTTCCTACGCACGCAGCGGATAGGGACCGAACTGTCTCACGACGTTCTAAACCCAGCTCGCGTACCGCTTTAATGGGCGAACAGCCCAACCCTTGGGACCGACTCCAGCCCCAGGATGCGACGAGCCGACATCGAGGTGCCAAACCATGCCGTCGATATGGACTCTTGGGCAAGATCAGCCTGTTATCCCCGAGGTACCTTTTATCCGTTGAGCGACCACGCTTCCACAAGCCATGGCCGGGTCACTAGTCCCAGCTTTCGCTCCTGCTCGACACGTCCGTCTCACAGTCAAGCTCCCTTGTGCACTTACACTCGACACCTGATTGCCAACCAGGCTGAGGGAACCTTTGGGCGCCTCCGTTACTCTTTAGGAGGCAACCGCCCCAGTTAAACTACCCATCAGGCACTGTCCCTGAACCCGATCAGGGTCCGAAGTTAAGGAATCCAGAATGGTCAGAGTGGTATTTCACTTGCCGACTCCACCCGATCTGGCGACCAGGCTTCAACATCTCCCACCTATCCTACACAAACCACACCGAAGCCCAATACCAAACTATAGTGAAGGTCTCGGGGTCTTTCCGTCCTGCTGCGCGTAACGAGCATCTTTACTCGTAATGCAATTTCGCCGAGTTCGTGGTTGAGACAGCAGAGAAGTCGTTACGCCATTCGTGCAGGTCGGAACTTACCCGACAAGGAATTTCGCTACCTTAGGATGGTTATAGTTACCACCGCCGTTTACTGGGGCTTAAATTCTCCGCTTCACCCCAAAGGGTTAACGGGTCCTCTTAACCTTCCAGCACCGGGCAGGCGTCAGTCCGTATACATCGACTTACATCTTCGCACGGACCTGTGTTTTTAATAAACAGTCGCTTCTCTCTGGCCTCTGCGACCACCACCAGCTCCCAACCGCAAGGGTCGTTCACCAGGATGGCCCCCCTTCTCCCGAAGTTACGGGGGCATTTTGCCGAGTTCCTTAACCACGATTCTCTCGATCACCTTAGTATTCTCTACCTGACCACCTGTGTCGGTTATAGGGTACGGGCAACACACACCCTCACGTCGATGCTTTTCTCGGCAGCAGAGGATCACCAGATCACCCCACCACTGTGGGGCGCCCATCAGCTCTCACACTTGCGTGGGGACGGATTTGCCTACCCCCACATGCTACGACCTTAGACCACGACTACCATCGCGTGGCCTGGCTACCTTTCTGCGTCACACCTCACGCTTACCGACTCCACACTCAGGTCCTCACCAGACCACCAACCAGACATCCGAAGACGCCACGGGTGGACCGGGGAGTTAGTCTCATGTGTTTTGGTATTGTCGGTTGTGTGTCGGTACCAGAATATCAACTGGTTGTCCATCGACTACGCCTGTCGGCCTCGCCTTAGGTCCCGACTTACCCAGGGCGGATTAGCCTAGCCCTGGAACCCTTGGTCATCCGGTGGACGGGTTTCTCACCCGTCTTTCGCTACTCATGCCTGCATTCTCACTCGTGACGCCTCCACCACTCGTTCACACGGCGACTTCACTGGCGACACGACGCTCCCCTACCCAACACCACACCATTACAGTATCGTGATGCTGCCACAACTTCGGCGGTGTACTTAGCCCCGCTACATTATCGGCGCTCAATCACTTGACCAGTGAGCTATTACGCACTCTTTCAAGGGTGGCTGCTTCTAAGCCAACCTCCTGGTTGTCTTCGCAACTGAACATCCTTTCCCACTCAGCACACGCTTAGGGGCCTTAGTTGATGGTCTGGGCTGTTTCCCTCTCGACAATGAAGCTTATCCCCCACTGTCTCACTGCCACGCTGAACCTTACCGGCATTCGGAGTTTAGTTGACGTCAGTAACCCGGTGGGGCCCATCAGCCATCCAGTAGCTCTACCTCCGGCAAGAACCACGCAACGCTGCACCTAAATGCATTTCGGGGAGAACCAGCTATCACAGAGTTTGATTGGCCTTTCACCCCTAACCACAGGTCATCCCCTCCATTTTCAACTGAAGTGGGTGCGGGCCTCCACAACATCTTACTGCTGCTTCACCCTGCCCATGGCTAGATCACTCCGCTTCGGGTCTAGGACACGCGACTGACTCGCCCTATTCGGACTCGCTTTCGCTACGGCTACCCCACACGGGTTAACCTCGCCACGCACCGCTAACTCGCAGGCTCATTCTTCAAAAGGCACGCCATCACACCAACACGGGTGCTCTGACGGATTGTAAGCACATGGTTTCAGGTACTCTTTCACTCCCCTCCCGGGGTACTTTTCACCATTCCCTCACGGTACTGATCCGCTATCGGTCATCAGGAAGTATTTAGCCTTACCAGGTGGTCCTGGCAGATTCACACGGAATTCCACGAGTTCCGTGCTACTCGGGAGAGTGTGTAACACCGGGGCCACGCGTTTCGTCTACGGGACTCTCACCCACTCCGGTACTGTTTCCCACCAGCTTCGACTACACGCAGCACTCATCAGCGTCTCGGTCATGCTGAACCGAACACACACACCCCACAACACCATGTACGCAACACCAGCACGCTTGACACGCACACGGTTTAGGCTCATCCAGTTTCGCTCGCCACTACTCCCGGAATCATTCTTATTTTCTCTTCCTACGGGTACTGAGATGTTTCACTTCCCCGCGTTCCCTCCACACACCCTATATATTCAGGTGCGGGTCACCGCACTCGCATGCGGCGGGGTTCCCCCATTCGGACATCCTCGGATCACAGCCCGTTTATCGGCTCCCCGAGGCTTATCGCAGATTTCCACGTCCTTCATCGGCTCCTGATGCCAAGGCATCCACCATGCGCTCTTACACACTCACACCCACCCCTAGAGGTTGGTATCAGTGTGCGCGAAAATATCACACTAAGATTTTTTGACTCAAAGAAAATCACACTACACACCAGCCAGCCGGCTGGTGCTTGATGCTCGCGTCCACTATACGATTCTCAAACCACTACCAATCACCACCCCAGCCAGCACCAGCACTGCTGCTGCCTCTGGGTTGGGTCGGTGCCTGTTGAAACCACTTGTGGTTCCAGGACCCAACAGCGTGTTCGTCCTATCCCGACCATCACCCCCACACAGTCACGGCACGAACCGAACCACACGGAAAGGATGAGCGGAAAGTGTGTGATGTTCCACCCTTGAGCAACCCACCCGAACCACACATGGGTTCTGTTGGTGGGCACCATACTGGTGTGCTCCTTAGAAAGGAGGTGATCCAGCCGCACCTTCCGGTACGGCTACCTTGTTACGACTTAGTCCCAATCACCAGTCCCACCTTAGACGGCCCCCTCCTTACGGTTAGGCCACCGGCTTCGGGTGTTACCGACTTTCGTGACTTGACGGGCGGTGTGTACAAGGCCCGGGAACGTATTCACCGCAGCGTTGCTGATCTGCGATTACTAGCGACTCCGACTTCACGTAGTCGAATTGCAGACTACGATCCGAACTGAGACTGGCTTTAAGGGATTCGCTTGCCCTCACGGGTTCGCCTCTCTCTGTACCAGCCATTGTAGCATGCGTGAAGCCCAAGACATAAAGGGCATGATGATTTGACGTCATCCCCACCTTCCTCCGAGTTGACCCCGGCAGTCTCCTATGAGTTCCCACCATCACGTGCTGGCAACATAGAACGAGGGTTGCGCTCGTTGCGGGACTTAACCCAACATCTCACGACACGAGCTGACGACAACCATGCACCACCTGTACACCAGCTTCAAAGAAGAAGACCTGTTTCCAGGACGGTCCGGTGTATGTCAAGCCTTGGTAAGGTTCTTCGCGTTGCATCGAATTAATCCGCATGCTCCGCCGCTTGTGCGGGCCCCCGTCAATTCCTTTGAGTTTTAGCCTTGCGACCGTACTCCCCAGGCGGGGCACTTAATGCGTTAGCTACGGCGCGGAGAACGTGGAATGCCCCCCACACCTAGTGCCCAACGTTTACGGCATGGACTACCAGGGTATCTAATCCTGTTCGCTCCCCATGCTTTCGCTCCTCAGTGTCAGTTACAGCCCAGAGTCCCGCCTTCGCCACCGGTGTTCCTCCTGATATCTGCGCATTTCACCGCTACACCAGGAATTCCAGACTCCCCTACTGCACTCTAGTCAGCCCGTACCCACTGCACGCGCAACGTTAAGCGTTGCGTTTCCACAGCAGACGTGACCAACCACCTACGAGCTCTTTACGCCCAATAATTCCGGACAACGCTCGTACCCTACGTATTACCGCGGCTGCTGGCACGTAGTTAGCCGGTACTTCTTCTGCAGGTACCGTCACTTGCGCTTCTTCCCTGCTGAAAGCGGTTTACAACCCGAAGGCCGTCATCCCGCACGCTGCGTCGCTGCATCAGGGTTTCCCCCATTGTGCAATATTCCCCACTGCTGCCTCCCGTAGGAGTCTGGGCCGTGTCTCAGTCCCAGTGTGGCCGGTCGCCCTCTCAGGCCGGCTACCCGTCGTCGTCTTGGTGAGCCATTACCTCACCAACAAACTGATAGGCCGCGAGCCCATCCCCAACCGAAAAAACTTTCCACCACCAGACATGCGTCCGACAGTCGTATCCGGTATTAGACCCAGTTTCCCGGGCTTATCCCGAAGTCAGGGGCAGGTTACTCACGTGTTACTCACCCGTTCGCCACTCATCCACCCGGTGCAAGCACCAGGCTTCAGCGTTCGACTTGCATGTGTTAAGCACGCAGCCAGCGTTCGTCCTGAGCCAGGATCAAACTCTCCATAAAAAATTTACTTCTAGTGATCCCGGCAAGACAGTCACCCATCCACGGGGGTGGACGGTGACCCCACCATGAACCGAAACAGTCCATGGGTTTTTGGTTGTCTTACCAGAAAAAATTTCTGGCATCACATTGTTCAAACAAACACGCTATTGGATTCTCAAACCACAAACACACACCCACACCACACACGAATATTCGCGTGCTCGCTGGGGGCATCCACAGGATTGCGTCCGCCCGATCCACACACCCGGACTGTCCTGGCCAAACTTGTGTTTGCGCTGGTGACACCCGGTGGAAACACCGCGTTGTTGTGGTGTTCCCGGTGAGGCGAACGAGATATAACTCTAGACCACCAGAACACCCCCACGCAACCCCGAAACCACACCAGGCAGGGTGACAACCACCACATGACCCACGCCACCCGAATCGGGCCGCGCCAGCCGCCTCGAATCGAGCACTGCAACCCAGGACCAGGACCATCAGCGAGCCGCGCGCTGAGACGCAGCGTTTCGCCAGAAGCCGGCACCCGAGAGTCCGATGCTCGCCACGCTACGGTGACCTCATGAGCGAGCCTGCCGCATCTCCCGTCCACTCCCCCACCGCCGTCATCGCCGGCGCCTCAGGATTCATCGGCCGCTCACTCATCGGCCCGCTCGAGGAGTGGGGCTACCGGGTGCGCACGATCGGTCGCGGTAGCTCTGCCGATACCGGATGGGATGACCCGGACGGCATCAGAGTCACAGTCGACGGCGCCGATCTCCTCATCAACCTCGCCGGCCGAAGCGTCGGATGCCGCTACACCGACCGTAATCGGCAAGAGATCTGGGATTCCCGCATCCTCACGACCCGGGCACTCCACGACGCGGTGAGCTCCGCCTCGGCGCCGCCGCGGCTGTGGATCAACGCGAGCACGGCGACGATCTACCGTCACGCGATCGACCGCCCGCAGACCGAATCGACCGGAGACATCGGGGAGGGATTCTCCGTCGACGTCGCCACCGGCTGGGAAGCGGAGTTCTTCCGCGGCAAACTGCCGCGCACTCGCCGCGTGGCCGCCCGGATGGCGATCGTCCTCGGTGATGGTGCGGCCCTGAGCATGCTCGCGACGGCCGCTCGCTTCGGCGCAGGCGGTCGCCAGCTCGAGGGACGGTGGTTCGGTCATCGGCGTTACCGTGGAATAGGACCGCACGCCTCCGGACCGACCGTGTGGCGGGGGCACGAGCCGACTCACGGCCGTCAGCGCTTCAGCTGGATCCACATCGACGACCTCGTCGCCGCGATACGCTTCATCGACACGCATCCGGAGATCTCGGGGCCGGTCAATCTCTCCAGCCCGGGAGTCTCGGACAACGCCGCACTCATGGCCGCCCTGCGCAGCGCGGTGCGGATGCCGATCGGGATCCCCGCGCCGAGGTGGCTCCTCGAGACCGGCATGGCGGTCCTCCGGCAGGAGTCGGAGCTCGTCCTCAAGAGCCGGTGGGTCCTGCCGGAGAGGCTCGAAGCCGCCGGCTTCGACTTCCGCTGGACCGACGTCAGCGCGGCGGTGAGGAGTCTCCTGCGCTGACGAAGAGGTGAGACGGTGGCGGAGTGAGGCGACACCCGAAGCGCGACGGTTGGTGTCCGGCATCGAGCGCCTGGGTCGTCCGCCCGCAGTCAGGCCTGCTCGTCTGCGCTCTCTGTCGCATTCGGCTCCGCTGACCGAGCACCCCATTCGGATGAGTCACTGCCGAGGATCTCGCCAAGCGTCACACGCACCTGCGCAACCGCCTCGGCGCCGATGCGCTCATCAAGCCACGCGTCGAAGCGGGTGATCACCGCCTCGGCGATCTCGACTCCCTCCCAACCGGATGCGGTCAGCCGCACGAGCCGTGCCCTGCCGTCGCTCGGGTCGGGCACGACCTCGACGTAGCCGAGCCTCTCGAGGTGACGGACCTGCTCCCCCATCGCCTGCTTCGTCATCTTCGTCCGCTTCGCGAGCTCCGACGCCCTCGTCCCCTCGGGATCGATGACGAGGAACAGCGGCGCGTGCGCGGACCGGATCCCCGCCAGTCCCGCATGAGCGAGGGCATCGTCGAGGCCGCCGAGGAGGTGCTGCGCCGTCGACGAGAGCAGGGAACCGAGCGGCAGCGGTCGCTCCCGCAGAGGATTGGTAAAGTCCTTGACCATTTCTCCCCAGCCTCCTATCCTGAAATCAGTCAACCACCTTACCATTCGGGCGGCGGCCGTGAGGGCGCGGGGAGTGCGTCAGGACGGGCATCGGAGCCACAGCAGGCGTCACAGGCCGAGACGTGGGGCGGGCAGCAATCACCATGACCACCGCCGCGGACCACGGCGGTTCAGGAGCACAGGAGTGAACATGGAGTACATGGACAGGTACCGCCTGGCAGGCGGTCTCATCTGGACGGCACTCGGCGTCATCGTCGCCGGCATCGGCGTGCTGCAGGGCGTGACGGTCGGTCCAATCGTCACGGCCCTCACCGCACTCACCGTCATCGCGGGCGTGGCAGCTCTGACCCGCAGTCGGTGGGCACGGTGGCTGACCGGCCGTCTCCTCGGCGCGGTCGTCGGGATCGAACTGCTGCTCTCGGTCGCCGATCGCTTCGGACTCCTCGGAGCGCCCGGCGCTCCCGGAGTCTCATGGGGATCGTGGCCGGAGTTCCTCGCCTATGTCGGGGTGCTGCTGCCGTGGGCGCCGAGTCCGCTCGCCGCCGTCGCCGGGGTGATCGCGACGGTCGCCGAGGCGGCACTCGGCACCCTGCTCATCGTCGGTCCGCTGTGGCGCTGGGTCGGCAAACTCGCGGCCGGCCTGCTCCTCTGCTTCCTCATCGCGATGCTGCCGACCGTCGGCTTCGCCGAGGTCGTCCGCTACGGTGTCGTCCTCCAGATCGGCGCCGTCCTCATCGTCTCGGCGCGCGGGTCCTGGCCGAGGCGGGATCACCGCGCCGAGGCGGACGCCTCCCAGCGCCGCCCGATCGACCGGAGCAGGGCCGGGTAGACGAAGAGCAGCCTCAAGGGCTTGATCGCCGTCATGTAGAACGCGCCGAGTCGGCCGTTGGGGCGGACGAGCACGGTCATCCGGCAGACATAGCGGCCGGCGTCGCCGGGCAGCCAGCCCAGGTGCATCGCCGTGTGGACGGTGCGGTTCGCCAGCTCGGCCGCGAACTCGTCCTCGGTCTCAAAGACCAGCGTGAAGGGGTCCACTCGGACGTCCGCGTCGGGTCGGAGGTCGTCGGGCAGCCGCTGCCGCAGAGACGGCACGCGTTCGTCGAGTCCGCCACCGACGTCGTCCCACCCGAGCAGCGCGCCGATCTTCCACCGGGCTGCCCAGAGGACGCGGACGACGGCCGGCGCCTCATCGGGGAACGCGCTGCCGAAGATTGCGTCGACGACCCGGGGCAGCTCGTCGCGGTCTCCGCGGATCGGCAGCTCCCAGACGTCTTCGACCGTGAAGTCGGGAGCGATCTCGTGCATGCGCCAGTGCCTGGAGGTGTAGGCGCTCCGGGGCAGTCTCATGGTCACCTCGATATATACGTCAGCGTATAGAAGCACGCTACCACGGTCTATGCGCTACCGTATAGATCTGAAGTGAGAGAGGTGACCATGGCCCATCCACGAACTCCCCGGCGCGCCTGGATCGACGAGGGCCTGCGGGCACTCGCCGTCGGCGGTCCGGAGGCGGTGAGAGTCGAGGCTCTCGCGCAGTCCCTCGGCGTCACCAAGGGCGGCTTCTACGGCTATTTCGCCGATCGGTCGGCGCTGCTGACGGAGATGCTCGACGTGTGGGAGCACGAGGTGACCGACCGCATCGTCGACCGGACCGAGCAGAGCGCCGGAGACGACCCTCGCGAGCGGCTGCGGCGTCTCGTCGACGTCGTCGACGAGGCAGACGACCGACCTGCCACCGGTGTCGACGTCGAGCTCGCGATCCGCCACTGGGGTCTCCGGGATCCGGATGTGGCACGCCGATTGCGCCGAGTCGATGAGAAGCACCTCGGTTACCTCCGGGAGCTCGTCGGCGAGATCTGCGCCGATCCAGTCGAGGTCGAGGCCCGGTGCGTGATCGCGATGTCGACCCGCCTCGGCGATCACCTCATGCCCGCGATCGCGGAGAGCCGCTCTGCCTACGCGGCCCGCGAGCACATCCTCGACCGACTCCTCGCCTGACGTCCGACGCCGGCTCCTCACGTGACGGCGACGATCGGGCGTTGTCGACCCTCGGTCGACGACGGGATTCAGCCGGCGGCCGCCTCGGCGAGGGCGGGATCCTCGGCACAGTCCGTGCACTCGGGCTGGAGCCCGGCAGCCGTGCACTCCGCGCACCGGAGGTACTGCTTCCGACATTCGAGGTTCGCGCAGTTGACGAATTCGGGAGTCCGCGTCCCGCACTCGACGCAGTGGCCGATCGACTCGGCACCCTCACCGAATTCGACGTGCATGCGCTTGTCGAAGACGTAGAGCGAACCGTCCCAGTAGCCGGTGTTGCCGAAGGTCTCGCCGTAGCGGACGATGCCGCCCTCGAGCTGATAGACCTCATCGAAGCCGCGGTTCTTCATGAGCACGGACAGCACCTCGCAGCGGATGCCGCCGGTGCAGTACGTGACCACGGGCTTGTCCTTGAGGTCGTCGTATTTGCCGGATTCGATCTCGGCGATGAAGTCGCGGGTGGTCTCGGTGTCGGGGACGATCGCATCGCGGAACTTCCCGATCTGCGCCTCCATCGCGTTGCGCCCGTCGAAGAAGACGACCTCATCGCCGCGTTCGTCGAGGAGCTTGTGCAGCGCTCCCGGCCCCAGGTGGACTCCCCCGCCCTGCACGCCGTCGGTCGTCACCGTGATCTCGTCCGTGGTGCCGAAGGTGACGAGTTCGGGGCGGACCTTCACACTCAGACGCGGGAAGTCATCGCCCTGTCCGTTCGACCATTTGATGTCGGCCTTCCGGAACGGTTCGTAGGACTTCGTCGCCCGCACGTAGGCCTTGACCTCGTCGATGTCACCGCCGAGAGTCGCGTTGATCCCATCCTTCGACACGATGACCCGCCCTTTGAGCCCGAGGCTCTGCGCGAGCGTGTGCTGCCACAGCCTGACCGCTTCAGGGTCGGGCAGTGGGGTGAAGACGTAGAAGAGCACGATCTTGGGAGTTGCCATGGCTCCCAGTCTAATTTGCGGACAGTTCGTCCGGCGAGGCGGAGCCCGATCGCCCTCGCCGAGGCGGTTGCCCCGTCCTCGCCGAGGCGGGCTGTCCCAGGGGCGAGGGCGCGCGGCGTTGCCCTGCCCGGATAAGATGGACGGCGAGCTCCGTGTCGTAGGAAAGGGCCACCCAGAGGACATGTCAGAAAACCTCATCTCCGCGAATTCCGAGTCTGCTCGCGCGGACGAGTCCCAGGAGGTCCCGGCGACCTCGAAGAAGGTCAGGGAGACGGTCGAGTTCGCCACCGCGAACCCCGACGTCGACCAGCCGTTCGCCGAACTCGGCCTCAAAGCCGACGAATACGCACGGATCAAGGAGATCCTCGGACGTCGCCCCACCTCGGCGGAGTTGGCGATGTACTCGGTCATGTGGTCCGAGCACTGCTCCTACAAGTCCTCCAAGGTCCACCTGTCGAAGTTCGGCGACTACGTCACCGACGAGATGAAGGAGCACCTCCTCGTCGGCATCGGCGAGAACGCCGGCGTCGTCGACATCGGCGACGGCTGGGCCGTGACCTTCAAGGTCGAGTCCCACAACCACCCGAGCTACGTCGAACCGCACCAGGGTGCTGCGACCGGCGTCGGCGGCATCGTCCGCGACATCATCTCGATGGGCGCCCGCCCCGTGGCTGTGATGGACCAGCTGCGCTTCGGCGCCATCGACCACCCCGACACCTCCCGCGTCGTCCACGGCGTCGTCTCCGGCATCAGCCAGTACGGCAACTCCCTCGGCCTGCCCAACATCGGTGGCGAGACGGTCTTCGACTCCGTCTATCAGGGCAACCCGCTCGTCAATGCGCTGGCGGTGGGCGTCATGCGCCATGAGGACATCCGGCTGGCGAACGCCTCGGGCAAGGGCAACAAGGTCGTCCTCTTCGGTGCCCGCACCGGCGGCGACGGCATCGGCGGGGCCTCGATCCTCGCCTCGGAGTCCTTCGACGACACGAAGCCCTCGAAGCGCCCGGCCGTCCAGGTCGGCGACCCCTTCGCGGAGAAGGTCCTCATCGAATGCTGCCTCGAGCTCTTCCGCGCCGGCGTCGTCGAGGGCATCCAGGACCTCGGTGCCGCGGGCATCAGCTGCGCGACCTCGGAGCTCGCCTCGAACGGCGACGGCGGCATGCACATCGCCCTCGACGACGTCCTGCTGCGTGATGACACGCTCACGCCCGAGGAGATCCTCATGTCCGAGTCGCAGGAGCGGATGATGGCCGTCGTCCGGCCCGACCGCCTCGACGAGTTCATGGCCATCGTCGACAAGTGGGACGTCGAGACCTCCGTCCTCGGCGAGGTCACCGACACCGGCCGCCTCATCATCGAATGGCATGGCGACGTCATCGTCGACGTGCCCCCGCGGTCGGTCGCCCACGACGGTCCCGTCTACCAGCGTCCGATGACCGAACCGTCATGGACCGCCGAGGTGGCCGCGAACTCCGTCGAGTCCGCAGGCCTTCCGCGACCGGAGACCGATGAGGAGCTCAAGGCGACGATGGTCGCCCTCGCGGGCTCGCCGAACCTCGCGTCGAAGGAGTGGATCACCACCCAGTACGACCGCTACGTCCAGGGCAATACCGCCCAGGCCTTCCCCGACGATGCCGGTGTCATCCGCGTCGATGAGGAGTCCGGTCTGGGCGTGGCGATCGCCACCGACGCCAACGGCCGCTACGGCTACCTCGACCCGGCCCGCGGTGCGCAGCTCGCCCTGGCCGAGGCGTACCGCAACGTCGCCACCGCCGGCGCCATCCCGCGGGCGGTCACCGACTGCCTCAACTTCGGCTCCCCGGAGGACCCGGAGATCATGTGGCAGTTCGCCGCCGCCGTCGAAGGCCTCGCCGAGGCGTGCCAGGACCTCGGCATCCCCGTCACCGGCGGCAACGTCTCCTTGTACAACCAGACCGGCGGCGTGGCCATCCACCCGACCCCGGTCGTCGGCGTCCTCGGCATCTTCGACGACGTCGCCCGCCGCACCCCGAGCGGCTGGAAGGAGCCGGGACAGACGATC
Organism: Brevibacterium sp. K72; assembly: GCF_050562175.1. Lineage (NCBI taxonomy): Bacteria > Bacillati > Actinomycetota > Actinomycetes > Micrococcales > Brevibacteriaceae > Brevibacterium > Brevibacterium sp. K72. Next base: position 1,588,147 of record NZ_CP191582.1, on the reverse strand, counting down.
TACCTGCTCGGCACCACGGAGGCCGAGCTCGACGGGTCGGCGTGGGCCGACGTCACGGCCGGCCACCTCGGCGGGGTTCCTCCGAAGTACCGGCCGGAGACCGAGCGCGAACTCGCGGAGATCCTCATCAACTCCTCGCGCGACGGGATGGTCGATGCCGCCCACGATCTCTCCGAGGGCGGCCTCTCGCAGGCCCTCGTCGAGTCGTGCCTGCGCTACGGCACGGGGGCGCGGATCTGGCTCGACGAGCTGTGCGAGCGCGACGGCATCGACGTCTTCACCGCCCTGTTCTCCGAGTCGACGGCGCGGGCGATCGTCGCCGTCCCGCGCTCGGAGGAGGTCCGGTTCAAGGACATGTGCACCGCCAGGAACTTCCCATTCATCCGCATCGGCATGACCGATACCGGGGACGGTTCGCCTCAGCTCGAGGTCGTCGACCACTTCTCCGTCGGTCTCGACGAACTGCGCAACGCCCACGCGGAGACCCTGCCGAAGCACTTCGGCTGAGCCGTCCGGCCGGACCGTACAGCGCAGAGCCCCGCCTCTCGACATCTCACTGTCGGGATGCGGGGCTCTTGCGTTGGGGGGGCTCTGTCGTCAGCGTTGGCGGGGATGTGCCTTCGGCGGGGATGGTTCTCGTCAGCTGAGGGGTCGGGCGTCTGTCGCCGCGTTCGGCGCCACCGGCCTGCGCCTGGCCAGGAGCAGGATGCCGAGGCTGTAGTACGCCGCACCCAGGCAACCGAAGACCACCGGCCACAGTGGGGCGATGTCGAGCAGGGAGGCGATCGCGACGACCACCGTGGCCAACAGCAGTCCGACGACGACCCAGCGGTGCCACGGCTGTCTCGGAGGGGCATCGTCGCTTCCGCGAACGATGAGGGCGATCGGCAGGGCTGCCATCGCGGCCGCGAGGATGAGCGCCGGCAGGCTCACCCAGAAGACTCCGATGCCGATGACCGCGGCGCCGAGCACGCCGCAGATCAGTCCGACGATGCGGTCTCGTTTCGGGTTCACACGATCAGCTCCTTCGGGGTGTCTCGTCGCTCGCCGTGGTGCTCACTACGCTAACGGTGCAGCACGTCGCAGACAAGGCAACGTCGCTGGTGGGAGCGCACAGCCGTCGAATACACCGATGTCGTTCGCGCCGAGGTCGGCAGTCGAGGTACCGGTGTGGTTGACGAGTCCATCCCGTCTGTGTTCACCTCGAAGGACCGGACGAGGACGGTGACTGCGGTCCGACCGATAAGACTCTGAGCACCCCGAACACCCCGAGCGCTCCGATGACCCTGAGCACCCCGATCTCGCAGAAACGAGAAGGCATCATGGCACGCGACGACAACCCGCAATCAACAAAGCCGAGCGGGAACCCCAGGCGGACGATCAGGTTCTTCCCTGACTACTGTCGAACTGTCCTCTGGGAGAACGGATCGGCCAACTACGCGCTCTACCCCGAGGACCTCGGACTGTCGGAGGCACTCAGCGCAGACATCGTTGCTTGGAACTCGTACTGGAACAGTCATTTCGACCCGTTCGACGGCTGGAAGTCCGAGGAAAGTCGACGGCGAAGCCAGACTGAAGGCGACGCGCTCATCGAGCGCCTGCGGGACGAGATCGGCAGCTTTGCCGACGTCGTCGACGACAGGTGGGCCTAAGACCTCGCCGCCGCGGTGCGGGTCGCCCCGTGTCAGTGCCGGGGGCGGTGCGGAGACTGCTGGTCTGAGGAGTTCGGCTGCTGACCTGCCGGGCCCGGCTGCTGATCCGACGGCCTCGGCTTCCACCGCTGTGGGTCCCCTGCCTGGCCAGGTCGACGGTCCGCCTGTTGCCTCGAGTCATCGGGCGCCCGGTACGGATCAGGCCCAGCGTTCGGCTGGGGCCGACTCGCCGGTCCACTGAAACCGCCGCCAGACGACTGCTGGCCGTATGGCGATTGACCTCCGTAGGCGGCCTGGCCATAGGGCTGCTGGCCGCCGTACGGCACCTGGCCGGGCTGCAACTGACCGGACGACTGCTGACCGTTCGCGTCGTGCCCGGGCCCCTGGCCGAGAGGACCCTGGCCCGGCGCCCCGCCCGGATACGGAGCCAGCGCTGTGCTCGACGCGCTGCGGCGCGGCCGTCCTTCGCCGAGCGTCGGTTGGGCGACGACGGGAGCCGCTCCGCCGCGGAGTCCGCCGAGGATGTGAAGGAGCCCGAGCGCACCGAAGACGAGAAGCAGCGCGATGATCGGGACGATGACGCCGCCCACCCAGTACGGCAGTCCGGGACGATCGAGCGTGGTGCTCGTCGCAGATTGGAGCAGCGCACTGATCACCGGAATGACCACACCGCAGCCGGCCGCAACGAGGAGCACCCACCAGCGCCGATTGCGCGCGATCGACCATCCGACGAGCCGGAGAGTGAGCGTGAAGGCGGAGAACACGGCGAAGACGACCGTGCTCACCCACAACCCCGCATTGAACTGGTAGGAGATCTCAGCGACGACCGCTACGAGGGCGAGCGGGACCGTCAGACCAAGGATCTCAGCGAAGACGAAGAGCCCTCCGCCGATCAACCGCCTCGCCCACGACGTGTTCCGGATGAGCGCGAACGCCGCCGCGGCGAGGAGCAACGAGAGGATTCCCGTGAATACCGTGACGAGCGAGTGGAGACGTCGTACCTCTTCGAAATCTGCACTCATGAGGATCGGCACGAGGAGAACCGCCGGGAGGAAGCCGATGAATATCCCTGCCCAGAGGAGGAACCGCGCAAGCCACCCCGTCGTGTTCGGGGCGATCACCGCAGCAGGCCGAGACCCCAAGGGACCCGCCTGCCCCAGGGCCGACGTGCGCGGGGGCTGCCCGCCCGCCTGTCCCCATCCCGCATCAGGACCGTCCTGGCGGAGGTGAGCGGGCACACCCGCGTTCCGCGGCGGCACGTTCCCGGGGCCGGTCCACTGATTCGGCCGGTTCCACTGGTCGGCCCTGCCATGCGGGTAAAGGTCGCTCATGCCCTCACTCTATGCGCTCGACCGGGGCGCGGAGGCGACTCCCTCGCCCCCTGCGACCGCAGATGACGACTCACACCCCTGCACGGACTCTCATGTGATTGCCTGAAGACGACCCGCCGACACCCTTCGGCGCCGGCGCCGGCCGCCGCCCGGCGACCACCGCGGCGACCACCTCGGCGAACGACATCCGAACGAGAGAAGGAGTACCTCCATGGCCACGATCCGCACCTCGCACGCAGGCTCACTGCCCCGCACCCCCGAACTTCTCGAGGCGAACAGGGCCAAACAGGCCCAGAACACTGCCCGCCTCGCCGGGGAGACCGTGACCGACGTCGACACCGAACGCTACGACGATCTGCTCACCGCGAGCGTCGTCGACCTCGTGGGGCGCCAGCGGGAACTGGGGATCTCACTCCCCAACGACGGCGAGTACGGTCATGCGATGGCTGCCGACTTCGACTACGGCGCGTGGTGGCACTACTCGTTCGCCCGCACCGACGGCCTCGAACTCGACGACGTCGACAAGTGGGAGGCCCCGGCGAAGCGCTCCGAGCCCGGCGCGATCCGCCTGACGAGCTTCGGCGACCGCCGCGACCGCAACCTCTTCGCCGGTGTCTACGGTGATGAGAGTTCCGGCACCGACACCGGCACCCAGCCCCAGTTCCCCAAGGCCACCGGACCGATCAGCTACATCGGCCACGCTCAGGTCGCCGCCGACATCGCGAACCTCAAGGCCGGCCTGTCGGCTGCCGGATACGACACTCGCGACGGCTACATCAATGCGCTCTCACCCGGCTCGGCGTCCCGCATCGCCAACGAGCACTACGCCACCGAGGAGGAGTTCATCTGGGCGTGGGCCGATGTCCTCCGGGAGGAGTACCTCGCCATCACCGAGGCGGGGCTGACCGTCCAGATCGACGACCCCTCGCTCGCGGAGAACTTCGACCAGATCAATCCCGAGCCGAGCTTCGACGACTATCGGGCCTTCACGCAGATCCGCATCGACGCCCTCAACCACGCCCTGCGCGGCATCGATCCCGCCCAGGTCCGGGTCCACACGTGCTGGGGCTCCTGGCACGGCCCGCATGTCACCGACCTGCCGTTCGCCGAGATCGTCGACCAGGTGCTCACGATCAACGCCGCCGGCATCACCTTCGAAGCCGCGAACGCCCGCCACGAGCACGAGTGGCGGATCTGGGAGGACACGACACTGCCCGAGGGCAAGTACCTCATCCCCGGCATCGTCTCGCATGCGACGAACGTCGTCGAGCATCCCGAGCTCGTCGCCGAACGCATCAGCCGCTTCGCGAAACTCGTCGGCCCCGACAACGTCGTCGCCTCGACCGACTGCGGCCTCGGCGGACGCGTCCACCCGGAGATCGCCGTCGCGAAGCTCAAGGCGCTCACCGAAGGCGCGGCACTCGCCTCGGCGCGACTCTGACACCGGTCGCCCGCACCGAGCCGGTCGCTCAGGCGCCCTTGCCGAGCTCCTCGACGAGGCAGTCGTCGAGCGTCGGATGGGCGAACTGGTACCCGGTCTCCTCGAGCTTGGTCGGCAGGACCTTCTGATCGGCCAGGGCGAGCTCCCTGGCACCGTCCCGACCGAGGACGAGTTCGGTGACGAACCCGGGCGTCGGGATCCGGGCGGGGCGGTGGAGGTGGGAGGCGAGCGCCTCGGCGAACTCCTTCTGTGTGATGAGCTCGGGGGCGACCGCATTGACCGGGCCGCGCACATAGTCGGTGAGCACCGCGTGGACGTACGAGCGGGCAAGATCGTCGAGGGAGACCCAGGCCAGGCCCTGCTCTCCGCTGCCGAGCCGCCCGCCAGCTCCGGCGAGGTAGAGCGGGGCCTGCGCTCTGAGGAACCCGCCGAGCGTCGTCAGCGCGATGCCCGAGCGGATCGAGACCCACCGGATGCCGGCGTCCTCGACCCGGGAGGCGGCGGCCTCCCAGTCACGGCAGAGCTCGGCGAGGAACCCCTCCCCGAACGCTCCCGATTCGTCGACGGGCACCTCGGCATGGGCACCGTAGGCGCCGACCGCCGAGGCGCAGACGAAGACCTCGGGGCGCTTCGCCTCGGGCAGGGAGCACATCGTCTCGGCGAGCAGCGTCGTCGAGTCGATCCGCGAGGACCGGATCTCCTCCTTCGCCTTCTTCGTGAACCGGGTTGCGATCGACTTCCCGCCGAGGTGGACGACCGCATCCGCCCACGCGAGGTTCTGCGGATTGAGGATCCCGACCTCGGGATCCCAGTGCACCTCGTAGGGGAACTTCGGCGTCCCGCGCACGAGGAGGCGCACATAGTGCCCGCCGGTGGAGAAGAGAGCCGCGACCTGCCGCCCGACGAGTCCGCTGCCGCCGGCGATGAGGATGTGCTTGCCTCTGCCCTTGCCGATCCGCAGCAGCGGTGCGCTCATCCGCTCGAGGAACGCGAAGTCCATGAGCAGGCGCCGCTGACGGGCTTCGAACGTCGCCTCGATGTAGTGGGTGATGCCGCGGTCGATCGTCTCGAAGCCCTGCGGGGTCATCGAGAACTCGATCGTATCGGTGATCTGTGAGCCCCCGGCCTCCGAGGTGAACTCATGGGTGTGCTTCCACTGGCTGAGCGGGCCTTTCATCAGCTCGTCGACGAAGGAGAACCGCGACGGCCCTTCGGAGTGGACGGCGGTGAAGGGGCGGCGGACGAGTCCGTAGCTGCCGGGCAGGCTCGCCTTGACCTCGGCGACCGAGCCGGGTGCGAGCGGAGGATAGCTCTCCTGGACGACCTCCTGGGCCCAATGCGGTGAGACGCGGGTGAGTGCTCCGGGCTGAGCGTGCCAGTCGAAGACGGTCTCTGCGGCGAGCGGGACTTCCGAGGTCCACTCGAACTTGGTCATGACATCCCTCCTGTCCTCCGATCTTCCCACCCCAACCTCAAAGTGTGATCCACAACTCGCCCAATGCCCGGTGAATTGGCAGACAACCGACCTTGACCGATCACCGTCGGCACCCATTGCACAGATGTATGCATGACGCATATGATTCCCAGCATGGCAACGCCCCAGCACTCCGACCTCGAGACCGCGGTGAATGCGTGGCATGAGGCAGTGAACTCAGGGGACCTCGACCGGTGCGCCGAGGCGGTCGGCGATCCCGTCGTCGTCCTCGGTCCCAAGGGGGCGGGACCGATCAGTCCCGCGGACTTCGCCGGCTGGGTCGCACGCTCGGGCATCCGTCTGCGCCCCCGCTCCTGGCACCCGATCAGCGAACGCCTCATCGTCGTCGAGCAGGACGCGACCTGGCCGCAGACTCCGACGCCGACGCGCGTGGCCACGGTCTTCCGCGCCTCCGGCGATGTCGTCACCGCCGCCCTGCGGCTCCCGGATCTCCGGTCCGCACTCGAACTCGCCAGGGAGATGGCGGCCACCGAGGAACCGCCCACACCATGAGCGCCCCCGCCGCCCACCCGCTCTTCGCCTTCGTCCGCCGGTTCTCCCGCATGCCCATCACCGGCGAAGACGCCGTGGCCGAGAATGGTCGGCTCGTCCTCGTCGCCGAGGCGGTCGATGCCCTCGCACGGCAGGACATCGAGCCCACGGTCAACGCTGTCGCCGCTGAGATCGGGATCGACCAGTCCGGAGCGTCACGGCTCATCACGGCCGCCGCGGACGCCGGACTCGTCGCCACCGCCGCCTCGGCCCATGACGCGAGACGGCGGACCGTGCACCTCACGCCGACCGGGCAGCGGCTGCTCGTCGATGCCCGTCAGTGGCAGGGCGAGGTCGCCGACCGGCTCACCGCCGGCTGGTCCCGCAAGCGCCGGGAGGAGTTCTTCGCGGCGCTGATCGAGGTCGTCGCCACGGCCGACGCCCTCGACCTCTGAATCGCGCCCAGCCGCCGGTCGCCGCCCAGCCGCCTGCTCGCGCAGGTCGGGGATCTTCCCGAACCGGAACGCCGCCCAGAAGTCCCCGCGGACGTACCCGTTGTCGACCGTCGGTTCGAAGTCCCAGTGGCGGACGTGCCCGACCCGGAGGGCATCGGCGACGAGATGACGGCTGCGCTGGGAGGCGAGCACATGGTCTTCGATGACCTCGAGGTCGCAGCGGGCAGCGATCGCCGTCCGCAGCTGCGCGACGGCCTCAGCATACTCCGGTGAATCCGCGCGATTGTGCAGCTCGTCCGGATCGTCCGCGAGGTCGAAGAGCAGGTCGGGATCGCCGGGGCAGACGGTGAGCTTGAGGGTCCCGCGCACGATCGTCACCTGCGGTCGGTACGTCCCCTCGGCGAAGTACTCGATGAGGATGTCCCTGTCCCCCGGCCCCTGCTCACCTGCCGCCTCCCGGCGAGCCGATTCGAGGAGGGAGAGCCCCGAGAGCCCCCGATCGGCGTGGTGGGCGACCCCGCCGGTGCCGGTGTGCGCGATCTCGACGAGGGTGGGGGCGAGGTCGAGCAGGGAGACGGGGTTGGCGTACCGGCCGGGGAGGACCACCTCGGCGGGGCCTGCGACGATGAGCGGGACCCGGGACGACTGCTCGTACGGGGACATCTTGTACCAGAGCCCCTTCTCCCCGAGCATGTCGCCGTGATCGCTCGTGACGATGACGACGGTGTTCGCGTCGAGTCCGAGATCGCGCAGGCGCGCCGTGATCGCCCCGACGTGGTCGTCGATGTAGGACACGGCGGCATAGTAGGCCCGCCGCGCACGGCGGACATCCTCGATGGCAGGCTCCCGTTCGTCGAGCCCGGACATCGTCCGCAGCCGGTGGCTGTGGGGATCGACGGCCGGGTCGGGAACCTCGGGGTGGGCGGGGTCGGGGATGGCCGCCTCGGCGAAGCGGTCCCAGTGCTCCCTGGGCGGTTCGTACGGGTCGTGGGGGTGAATGAACGAGGTGACCATGAGGAACGGCTGGTCCTCGCCGGCCGCCTGGTTCGCCCGCTTCCGGTCGCCCAGATGGCGCAGGGTCCGGAAGATCACCTCGTCGTCGAAGTCCTGCTGGACGTTCGCCGTCGCCGCTCCCGCGGTGAAGACGGGGTCGGCCTCGTGGTACCACTGGAGCCTGTCGTGGAGCGGTCGCGTCCAGTCGGGAACCATGTCGAGGTCGGCCGGGTAGACGTCGGTCGTCAGCCGCTCCTCGAAGCCGTGGTGCTGGTCGGGGCCGATGAAGTGCATCCGCCCGATGAGGGCGGTGTGGTAGCCGAGCTTGCGCAGCCGGTGGGCGAACGTCGGCACCGAGGCGGCGAAGTCATCGCCGTTGTCGAGGCAGTCGATCTCCGAGGGCATGCGCCCGGTCATCATCGACGCCCGCGAGGGGGCGCACAGCGGAGTCGTGCAGTAGGCACGGTCGAAGACGGCACCGGATTCTGCGAGCTCGTCGATGTGCGGGGTCAGGGCCGCCTCGTTGCCGTAGGCGCCGAGAGCTTCGGCCGCCATCTGGTCGGCCTGGATGACGACGATGTTCGGGGGTTGCATATGCTGGTCACGTCCTTGCGAATGAAGGCGCGACCATCGTCGGGCGCGCCGTGAGCTACGTCGGTGAGGTGGGGAATGGAGTCATGCTGCGGTCCTTCGCGGACATCGCCGACCGAGTCCGACGGGCAGGCGTCGCCCCCACCCGAGGTGGGTGTTGTGGAAGAAGAATCCCCCGCCGAGGTGGCTGTGCCGAGCCGGCAACCGTCCCGCGACGAGGACGGCGTCATCGCCGCCCTCGCCGAGCACGCGTCCGCCGAGCTGCGCATGGTCGGCCTCACCGGCGGGGTCTTCCGCATGGGCAGCGAGGATGCCCTCGCCTACCCGGAGGACGGTGAGGGGCCGGTCTGTGAGGTGGATATCGCTCCGTTCGCGATCGCGGCGACGACGGTCACACGCGCCGAGTTCGCCGCGTTCGTCCTCGCCACCGGTCACCGCACCGGCGCCAAGGCGTACGGTGATTCGCTCGTCTTCGCCGGTCTCCTCGACGCCGAGGCCCTCGAAACCTCCCCGGCTGTGGCGGCGACCCCGTGGTGGCGGCAGGTCGCGGGTGCGTCGTGGCTGCACCCCGAGGGCCCGGGCCGCACTCTGGTCGGGCAGGGCGCCGCCGGCGGCGGCGAGCGCGGCACCGGCCAGGAGCGCGGTGCCGACGCGAGGCTGAGAGCGGACCATGGATTCATCGTCGCACGCCCCGACCATCCCGTCACCCACGTGACGCGGTATGACGCCGAGGCCTATGCCGAGTGGGTGGGCGCCCGGCTGCCGACCGAGGCCGAGTGGGAGTACGCGGCCCGAGGCGGACTCGACCAGCAGCCCTACCCGTGGGGGTCGATCCGGGAACCTGACGGTGTCCCGCGCATGAAGACCTTCGTCGGCACCTTCCCCGACCACCCCACCGAACCGGTCGGCACCGTCGCTGTCGACGCGTACCCGCCGAACGGTTTCGGGCTGCACAACATGACCGGCAACGTCTGGGAGTGGACGAGCGGAAGCTTCGGGCCCGATGATGCGCGGGCGGTCATCCGCGGCGGCTCACACCTCTGCCACGCCTCGTACTGCCGCCGCTACCGCACCTCGGCGCGCAGCGCGGTCACCCCGGAGACGTCACTCGGTCACACGGGATTTCGCCTCGCCGTCGACCTCTGAGGCCGACCGGGGCTCGGCGTCTGCGGACTCAGCATCCCCGGTCTCAGCGCCCGAGGCGGAGTCGGGGGTCGCCTCGGCGGGGGCGGTGTCCTTCGTCTCCGGAGTCCAGCCGTCCTCCCACTCCCCGGTGCCGTAGTCGTAGCCGACGGGCTCGCCGTCCTCATCGGTGCGCTGGTACCAGTCGGTGTAGGCCTCGTCCTCGGAGACGATGTCGCCGTTCGCACCGTCGCCGGGTTCCGTCGGCACGACCTGGAGGGCGAAGTTGTCGCCGTAGGTCTCGGCGCCGGCGACGACGGCGTTGTCGACGGCGTTCTGCGCGTACCGGCGACGCAGGGCCATCGGGTCGGTGCGCAGCTCCTTGACCCACGCGACGATGATGAAGAGCATGACGAGGGCGAAGGGGACGGCGGTGACGATGACGAGCTGCTGGAGACCCTCGAGTGCGCTCGCGTCGCCGAGGAGGAGCATGACGACGGCGATGCCCGACATCACGAGACCCCAGAAGACGACGACCCACTTCCGCGGCGACTGGTCGCCGCGGCTCGTGAGCATGCCCATGACGACGGACGCGGAGTCGGCCGAGGTGATGAAGAAGATCGCGAGGACGACGATCGCGACCGCCGGCAGCCAGCCGAGGAAGGGGAGGTTGTCGATGAGAGTGAAGAACACCTCGGGGGCGGCCATGGTGTCGGTGAAGCCCGCCGCGCCCTCCCGGTAGAGCCAGATCGACGTTCCGCCCATGATCCCGTAGGCGACGAAGAGGAGCGTCGAGGGGATGAAGATCGTGCCGAGGATGAACTGGCGGATCGAACGGCCACGGGAGATGCGGGCGATGAACGTGCCGACGAACGGCGACCACGAGATCCACCACGCCCAGTAGTAGACGGTCCACACGGACTGGAACTCCTGGGTCTCGGCACCCCACGACAGCGACCGGCCCATGAGGTCGAAGAACGACCCGAGGTACTCCATGAGCGCCGAGGGCAGGAGGTTGAGGAGGAAGAGGGTGGGGCCGAGGAAGAGGACGAGGCCGACGATGCCGATCGTGAGCACGATGTTGATCGAGGACAGGTAGCGGATGCCGCGGGAGACCCCGGAGACCGCGGAGATGATGAAGCCGATCGTGAGCACGCAGATGATGCCGACGAGCATCGCGTTCGTCATCGGTCCGACACCGGTGACGATGCTCACCCCGGTGCCGATCTGCATCGCGGCGATGCCGAGGGCCGCGGCCGTGCCGAAGAGGGTGGCGACGATCGCGAAGATGTCGACGAGCTTGCCTGCGAAGCCCTCCGTCTGGCGCTTGCCGAAGAGGGTGCGGAAGATCGAGGAGAGGAGCAGAGAGCGTCCGCGCCGGTACCCGGCGTAGGCGATCGCACCGCCGACGAGGGCGTACATCGCCCACGCGTGGAAGCCCCAGTGGTAGTAGGTCTGCGCCATCGCGCCGTGGAGGGCCTCCGTCGTCTCGGGGTCGTTCGTCAGCGGCGGCGGGGTGATGAAGTACGTGAGCGGTTCGGAGGGGCCGAAGAAGAGGACGCCGATGCCGATGCCTGCGGCGAAGAGCATCGCCACCCACGCGAACGTGCTGAACTCGGCCTTCTCCCCGTCCTTGCCGAGCGGGATCCTCCCGTACGGGGAGAACGCGAGGATGAGGAGGGAGACGAGGACGACGATGGCGACGAGGTTGAAGAACCAGCCGACGTTGAGCGTCGACCAGTCGAAGGCGCCTTGGGCCACCGAGGCGACGCTGCCGGGATCCGAGATGCCCCAGATGACGAAGGCGACCGTGAGTGAGCCCGCGACCGCGAAGATCACCTTGTCGATCGAGTACCGTCGCCGCTGCTCGTCGATGGCGATGCCGGGGACGAGGATCGGGTGGATGTCGTGCGGGTACTGGGTGTTCGGATCGAGCGTCGGATCGGCCGCCGTCGCGGAGTCCCGTTTGGGGCGGGCGTAGTCGAGGGCGCCGAGGCGCTTGCCGGTGTCCCTGCCCACGCGCTTGGCATCGCGGCCGACCCGTTTCGCATCCCTGCCCACTCGTCGCGCGTCGGCCTTGAAGCGGTCGCGGGTGGCTCTGCGGGCGGTGGTGTGCTCGGGCGGAGTGTGATGATGCGCGGAGCGCTGGGTGTCGCTGACCGAATCATCGGACATGACGAAGGGCCTTTCTCAGTTGTCGATCTCGCACCGGCCTCCGGGCCGCGGCATCTCGGCCGGGGCTGCTCAGCAGTCCGGCGGCACGACGACCGCGGCACTCACGACCACGCGAACCATCTCAGCCGCGCGGGAGGCGCAGGGGGCCGGTCACGGCAACGGGACTTGGCTCACCCGTTGCGGCCCACGGTCGTTGAGGCTAACAGCATCGCGCGGGCTTCTCAACGCCGCGGCGACGCATTCGGACGCATCGGCACCCGGCAGTCGACCCTGTCGCACCGACGCCTGCACACCGGCAGACGGGGCACGCGGACCCGGCTGCCCGGCACGGCTACGGCCGGCCCGCGGAGTCGCGGACCGGCCGTGGTCGGGGCGGGGCTGCCGAGCATCCCGGCAGCGCACAGCGCTCAGTTGAGCAGTGCGCGATCCCCCAGCGAGGCGCCCTTGAGCTTCGAGAACTCGCCGAGGAGGGTCTCGACGGTGAGCGTCCTCTTCGCCTCGGCGTCGGCCTCGTAGATGATGCGCCCTTCGTGCATCATGATGAGCCGGTTGCCGAGCGCGATCGCCTGCTCCATGTTGTGCGTGACCATGAGCGTGGTCAGACCGTCGGCGGCGACGATCTTCTCCGTCAGCTCGGTCACGAGCGCTGCCCGTTGCGGATCGAGCGCGGCCGTGTGCTCGTCGAGGAGGAGGATCCGCGGCTGCGTGAATCCGGCCATGAGCAGGCTCAGCGCCTGCCGCTGGCCGCCCGAGAGCAGCCCGACCTTCGTCTTCAGTCGGTTCTCGAGTCCGAGTTCGAGGGTCTCGAGTTCGGCGCGGAACCGCTTCCGCCTCGCCGAGGTCGTCCCCCTCCCCAGCCCCCGCCGCTGTCCGCGCTTGAGGGCGAGGGAGAGGTTCTGCTCGATCGTGAGGTCGGGCGCGGTGCCCGCCATCGGGTCCTGGAACACCCGCCCGAGGTAGGCGGCACGATGGTATTCGCGCTTCTTCGCCACCTCGGCGCCGTCGATGGTGATCGACCCGGAGTCGATGGGCAGGCGCCCGGAGATCGTGTTGAGCAGCGTCGACTTGCCCGCACCGTTCGAGCCGATGACGGTGACGAAGTCGGACTCCTCGAGGGTGAGCGAGAGCCCCTGGAGAGCCTTGCGCTCGTTGACGGTGCCGGGGAAGAAGGTCTTCGAGATCGTGTCGATGGTCAGCATGGCTCAGCCCTCCCTGCCCGCCGAGGCGGTCGTCGTCCCCGGCGTCCCCGTACCCGCCCCGGCGGGCGCGGCGTGAACGGCGGCGGGGTCGTCGGTGGTGCCCGGAGGCAGCTTCGTCGGCGCCCGGTTGCCGCGGCTTCCGAACGACGGGATCCGTTTGAGGAAGCCCCACCTCGGCAGGAGGAGGGCGACGATGACGAGGAGCGCGGTGGTGAGCTTCATGTCATCGGTGTTGAGGCCCGCGCGCAGGGCGAGGAAGATGATGATCCGGTAGATGACCGACCCGAGGATCGCACCGAGGCTGGCCATGACGATGTTCCGGTTGCCGAAGATCGCCTGGCCGAGGATGACCGAGGCGAGACCGACGAGGATGAGTCCGATGCCCATGCTGATGTCGGCGAAGCCCTGGTACTGCGCGATGAGCGCCCCGCAGAGCGCGACGAGACCGTTCGAGAGCGCGAGCGTGAGCATCGTCGTGTTGTCGGTGTTGACGCCGAGGCTGCGGATCATCTCACGGTTGTTGCCCGTGGCCTGGATGGCGAGCCCGAGGTCGGTGGTGAGGAACCAGTCGACGAGGAACTTGAGCACGAGGGTGAAGGCGACGAGGATCGCGATCGACACCCACGACCCCAGCCACATGTTCTCCCGCAAAGGAGTGAAGACGGTGTCCTCGCGCAGCAGTGAGAGGTTCGCCGCGCCCATGATCCGCAGGTTGATCGACCACAGGCCGATCATCGTGAGGATGCCGGCGAGCAGACCGTCGATGCCTCCCTTCGTGTGGAGGAGACCGGTGATGAAGCCGGCGACGAGGCCGGCTCCGATCGCGGCCAGTGTCGCGAGGAACGGGTTGACCCCGGCGATGATGAGGGAGGCCGCGGTGGCGCCGCCCGTGGTGAAGCTTCCGTCGACGGTGAGGTCGGGGAAGTTGAGGACCTTGAAGGTGAGGTAGACGCCCAAGGCCATGGCTGCGTAGATGAGCCCGAGCTCCAATGCTCCGTACATTGCTGTCCGATCGGTTCGTCAGGATGGGTGAGGTCGCAGGCGGGCCCGCGGGAGGGAGCTCCCGCGGGCCCGCCTCGGCGTCATTCGATGACGGTGGCGGCCTCGTCGATGAGGTTCTGCGGGATCTCCGCGCCCTGCCGCTTCGCGGCCTCCGGGTTGACGACGAGTTCGAGCGTGTCGCTCGTCTCGACCGGCAGGTCGGCCGGCTTCGCGCCGTCCTTGAGGACCTTCAGCGCCATCGCACCCGTCTGCTCACCGAGCTTCGTGTAGTCGATGCCGCGGGTGATCGCCGCACCCTGCTCGACCTGTCCGGCCTCGGAGCCGACGAGCAGCGCCTTGTTCTTCTCCGCGGCCTGGACCATCGTCGTCACCGCGGAGACGACGTTGTTGTCGGTGGGCACGTAGTAGGCGTCGACCTTGCCGAGCGAGTCCACGGCCTGGCCGAGCTCACCCGAGTTCGCGATCGTCGCCTCCTTGATCTCGAGGCCCATGCCCTTCGCGGCCTCCTTCGCGAGGTCGACCTGGACCTGCGAGTTGACCTCACCGGAGCTGTAGACGATGCCGACGGTCTTCGCGTCCGGCTTGACGTCCTTGACAAGCTGCAGCTGATCGGCGACGGGGTTGAGGTCCGAGGTGCCGGTGACGTTGCCGCCCGGTGCCTCATTGGACTGGACGAGACCGGCTTCGACCGGATCGGTCACCGCGGTGAAGAGGACCGGCTTGTCCGTGATCGCCTGCGCCGCTGCCTGCGCGGCGGGGGTGGCGACGGCGAGCACGAGGTCGAGGTCGGAGCTCGCGAAGTTCTGTGCGATCGACGTCGCGTTGGCCTGTTCGCCGTTGGCGTTCTGCTCATCCCAGTCGACTTCGACTCCTGCGTCCTCGAACGACTTCTTGAAGCCGGAGGTCGCGGCGTCGAGCGCCGGGTGCTGGACGAGCTGGGAGATGCCGATGCTGTAGGAGTCCCCTCCGCCCTCACCTCCGCCGCTGTCACCGCCGGAACACGCGGACACCGCAGCCATCGAGCCGACGGCGACGATCGCGACAGCCAGTTGCTTGAGACGCATACTTCTCCCCTTTGAAAAATTCGGTCCGGCATCTGCGGACCGCAACGAACCCATGCGCGTCCTCGATCGTCTCCGTCGTCGGCGACGATCAAGGCATCAGCCGTCCCCACCCGGACTTCGCCCTCTCCGATGAGGGCGAAGTCCGGGTGGGGACGACTGCCATAGTGACCACTCTATTCGGCACCTGAGGCGCCAGTGGCCCGAATCACGCTTTGGGGACGTTTCGTCAGCAGATCGTTATCTGCCGAGCCGAACGTCCGCTCAGGGCTCGATGACGACGTCGGAACGTCCCAGAACCCCGAGCATCCACGCGAAGTCGAAGGCCGTCTCCTTCCACGCGTCGTAGCGCCCCGACGCGCCGCCGTGCCCGGCGGCCATCTCGGTCCGCAGGATCACGTCGGCGCCGACCTCGCGCAGACGGGCCACCCATTTGGCCGGCTCGACGTAGAGGACCCGGGTGTCGTTGAGTGAGGTCACGGCGAGGATCTTCGGGTGGGCCGCCTCGGCGACGTTCTCATAGGGGGTGTAGGAGCGCATGTACTCATACACCTCGGGGTCGTGGAGTGGGTCGCCCCACTCCTCCCATTCGATGACGGTGAGCGGAAGCTCGGGCATGAGGATCGAGGTGAGCGCATCGACGAAGGGCACGTGCGCGCTCACGCCGGCGAAGAGCTCGGGGGCCATGTTGACGATCGCGCCCATGAGGAGGCCGCCGGCGGACCCACCGGTGGCGACGAGCTGCTCCGGGGTCGTCCATCCCGCCTCGACGAGGTGGCGTGCGACCGCGATGAAGTCGGTGAAGGTGGTCACCTTCGCCGTCGTCTTGCCCTCGTCGTACCAGTGCCGGCCCATCTCCCCGCCGCCGCGGACGTGGGCGATCGCGTAGACGACCCCGCGGTCGAGCAGCGAGAGCCGGGCGACGGAGAAGTACGGGTCGACACTGATCTCGTACGATCCGTAGCCGTAGAGGATGAGCGGCGCCGAGGCGGTCGGCAGACCCTCCTCGTCGACGTCGACGAGGTCGGTGCGGTAGACGAGCGAGACGGGGATGCGGGTGCCGTCGGAGGCACTCGCCCACACGAGGCTCTCCCCGTAGGCGCCGAGGTCGACGGAGCCGAGCACGGGCTGGCGCTTGAGGACCGTGTCGGTGCCGGTGGCGACATCGTGCTGGTAGACGACGGCCGGGGTCGACATCGAGGTGAAGGTCAGGCGCACGGTCGGCTGGTCGAACTCGGGGTTGGGCCCGAATCCGAGGGTGCCCGTCTCCCTGTCAAATGGCAGCTCGACAAGCGGCGCGTACGGGACCGTCGGGTCGCCGGTGAGACGGACGATGCCGACTCGGGCGAAGCCGCCTCGGCGATAGGAGATGACGACGAAGTCGGCGAACGCGTCGACCTCCTCGATGCGCAGCCCGGAGACGTCGGCGAGCACCCGCCGTCCGGTCGTCGTCGGATCCGCACCGGTGCCCGCGGGTTCGTCGACGGCATCGGCGGTCTCGGTCGCGTCCCCGGTCGGATCGGCGGCCGGGACGTCGACGATGTCGAAGTCGGCGCGGTCGCGGTTGTGGGTGATGAGGAAGCGGTCCTCGCCGGAGACGACGGCGTGTTCGACGGAGTACTCGACCCCGTCGACCCGGGGCCAGATCTCCTGCGGGGCCGCCTCGAGGTCGTCGCCGCGCAGCCGCCAGTACCCGGTCGTCGTCTTCGAGCCGGTGACGATGAAGAGGTAGCGCTCGGACCGGGAGAAGCCGACGCCGACGAAGAACCGCTCGTCGGGTTCGTGGAAGATGCAGACGTCTTCGGCGCCGCTCGCCTCGGGGGCGGCGGTCGGGTCGGTCGCTGAGGAGTCGTCGGCGCCGTCGCTTGTGACCGTGTGGCGCCAGACCTTCTCCGGACGCCATGCCTCGTCGACCGTCGTGTAGAAGACGAACCGGCCGCTCGGATCGATCGTCGCGCCGGCGAACGTGTTCTCGATCCGGTCGGGCAGGTCTTCGCCCGTCGAGAGGTCGCGGATGCGCAGGACGTAGCGTTCATCGCCGGCGGTGTCGACGCCGTAGAGGAGGTAGCGGCCGTCCTCGGTGAGGGAGAACGTGCCGAGTGAGAAGAAGTCCGTGCCGCGCGCCGCCTGGTTCGAGTCGAAGACGACCTCTTCGCCGGGCAGCGGATCCTCGCCGATCTCCGGCGGAGTCCAGTCGCCGTCGTCGGCTGCAGGGACGCGGACGTGGATGCCGTAGTCGAGACCCGCCTTCGTCCGCGTGAAGTACCAGTAGCCGCCGCGCCGCGTCGGCACAGACATGTCGGTCTCCTTGATGCGGGTCTTGATCTCGGTGAAGATCGCCTCGCGCAGCGGTTCGAGCTCGGCGGTCTGCGCCTCGGTCCACGCGTTCTCCGCCTCGAGGTGGGCGATGACCTCGGGCGAGTCCTTCTCCCGCATCCACTCGTAGTCGTCGACGAAGGTGTGGCCGTGGTGGGTGCGCTCGTGCGGGATCTTCTTCGCCACCGGCGCCGAGGTGGGGGTGGGCGCGGCTGTCGTCTCAGGCGTGGAGTCGCTGGACCCTGCGGAGGAGGGCGTGGGGGTGCTGGACTGCGAGGAGTCGGAAGACGTCATGCCCCCACCATAGCCACCACGCCACCCCGCCCACACCCACTGCTCCTCTTCAGCCTCAGCCACCACCCAAAACCGCCCACACCCATCACTCCAACCTGGTTGCGGTCGAAGAACCGAGGGAAATCGCCTCTCTGGGTCGAAACTCCTCGGTTTTGCGACCACAAACGGGGCACGGGAGGACGGTCCCAGCCACCCCACCGCCTCTCCAACCTGGTTGCGGTCGAAAAACCGAGGGAAATCGCGCCTCTGGGCTGAATCTCCACGGTTTTGCGACCACAAACGGGGCACGGGAGGACGGTCCCAGCCACCCCACCGCCTCTCCAACCTGGTTGCGGTCGAAAAACCGAGGGAAATCGCCTCTCTGGGCCGAAACTCCTCGGTTTTGCGACCACAAACGGGGTTCGAGGGGACACTCCCGGCCGCACACTCCCGCCCACACACGCACCGCAACGCACCGCCACGCCACCCCGCCCATACCCATCACTCCAACCGGTTTGTGGTCGAAAAACCGAGGGAAATCGCCTCTCTGGGCCGAATCTCCTCGGTTTTTCGACCTCAAACGGGGCTCGAGAGGACGGTCCCAGTCACAAATGGGGCTCGAGGGGACGACCCCAGCCACTGACGGGGCTCGGGAGGGGTACGCCCAGCCACTCACTCCCAATCCCACGCGCTCAAAGATGAGCAGAATGCGCAGAAGGCGCAGAACGCGCGAAACGAGATCAATGCGCTCAAACAGGCACCGTGACCTGGGCCACAATAGAATCGGTCGCACATATGTCGGTGAGGCCGAGCGCCGCCGCCGGCACACATACACGTCTTCGATGATGAAGAAGGGACCCGATGATGCAGTCCTCCGGCGACGCGAGTCCGCCCGGCAGCCCCGATCCCGGCGGCACCGGCGCTGGCGACACCGACCCCTCCCCCAACACCGCAAACCCCAACACCGCAAACCCCAACGCCGCAAACTCCGGCAACAGGAACTCCGGCGTCTCCCGGCGCATGTTCGGACGGGTCGCCTACGGCGTCCTCGCGGTGGCCGCGATCGGCACGGCGACGGGATACTCGATCCGGTCCGCCTCGGCGAAGGGAGATCTCTCCTCCAACCTCACGCTCATCGCCCCGGCCGGCGCCGGCGGCGGCTGGGACGGATTCGCCCGCGAGACGCAGCAGGCGATGCGGGCGACCCGCACGGCGAACAACGCGCAGGTCGTCAACATCCCCGGCGCGGGCGGGACCATCGGTCTCGGCAAGTTCTCGACGATGCACGGACGCGCGGACACGATCCTCGCCACAGGCACCGCGATGGTCGGCGGAATCGCCCTCAACGACTCCCCCGTCGGCTTCGACGACACGACGCTGCTCGCCCGCGTCGCCGAGGACTACGACGTCCTCATCGCCGCCGCCGACTCCCCGTATGACACCCTCGAGGACGTCATGACCGCATGGCAGGAGGACCCCGAAGGCTTCGTGTGGACAGGCGGGTCGGCCGGTTCGGTCGACCATCTCACGATCGCCCAGCTCGCGCAGCTCGGCGGGATCCCCGGTTCGTCGATCACCTACATCCCCAAGTCCGGCGGCGGCGAGTCAATCCAGACCCTGCTCTCGGGCACCACCGACTTCGCCTCGACCGGGTTCAACGAGGTCTCCGACCAGATCGAGGCCGGGCGCGTCAAGGCGATCGGCATCGCCGCCCCCGAACGCCTGGCCGGCTTCGAGGACATCCCGACGATGAGCGAGCAGGGCTTCGAGGTCACCCTGACGAACTGGCGCGGCTGGCTCGGCGCCCCCGGCATCACCGCCGACGAGACCGCGGAGCTCGTCGGCATGCTCGAGGCGACCCGCAACAGCGCCGAATGGAAGGACGCCCTGACACGCAACCAGTGGACGGACGTGTGGCTGACTGGTCAGGCGTTCGCCGACTTCATCGTCGAAGACACCAAGCGCATCGAAGCGCTCCTTGAGGAGTTGGGACTGTGAGCACGACAACGGACACACCCGCACGGACCCGGACGGGCCACCTCGGCGAGGGGACCTGGTGGCACGGCCGCTCGGGTCTGCTCGTCCCGCTCATCCTCGGTGCGTTCTCGACGTACCTGCTCATCGGGATCCTCACGATGGAGGTCGCCGAGGACTCCGATCCGCCCGGCCCGCAGTTCTTCCCGATGATCATCATGGTCCTCGGGTACGTGATCACGGTCCTCCTCGTCCTCGCGATCATCCGCAATCCCGAACCCGTCGACGCCGACACGGCCGCCCCCGCCGAGGCGAGGGAGGAGAAGGCGTTCTCCACCCCGGTGACCTCGGCGGTCGCCGCCTCCCGGCTGTCCCCGCACGAGGAGGACGAGCCGAGTGCGGATCGTCGAGCCCTCGCCGAGGCGCGCGCTGAGGATGCCAGGCACCGGACCCATTCCGATTTCACCTCCCTGGCCTGGGCGATCGGCGGCTTCGCCGCGTTCGCCGGGATCCTCGAGTTCGCCGGGTGGATCATCGCCGCCGCCCTCCTCTTCTGGTGCGTGGCCCGCGCGATGGGATCGAGGCGCCCGCTCTTCGACCTCACGCTCGCGCTGACGTTCTCCTCTCTCGTCTACCTCGCCTTCGCGGTCCTCCTCGGACTCAATCTGCCCTCGGGTCTGCTCGGAGGGGGGTTCTGACATGGATGCTCTCTCCTCCCTCATGGAAGGGTTCACCCACGCGCTCACCCCGATGAACCTGCTCTGGGTGCTCGTCGGCTGCTTCCTCGGCACCGCTGTCGGTGTGCTCCCAGGTCTCGGCTCGTCGATGGCTGTGGCGCTGCTCCTGCCGATGACCTTCGCCCTCGACCCGACGGGCGCGTTCATCATGTTCGCCGGCGTCTACTTCGGCGGGCTCTTCGGCGATTCGACGATGGCGATCCTCATGAACACCCCGGGGCAGGCCTCGGCGATCGCCTCGACGTTCGAGGGCCACAAGATGGCCAGGGCCGGCAGAGCCCCGCAGGCGCTCGCGACAGCGGCGATCGGGGCGTTCATCGGCGGGTTCGTCTCGTGCTTCCTCGTCGTCTTCATCGGGCCCCTGCTCGCGGACCTCTCAGCGAACTTCGGTCCCGCCGAGTTCTTGGCGCTCGCACTCTTCGCCTTCGTCGCGACCTCCTCGGTCGTCGCCGACTCCGTGCTCAAGGGGCTCATGGCGCTCCTCCTCGGCATCGGGATCTCGGTCATCGGCATCGACTCGGTCTCGGGCACGGAGCGGTTCACGTTCGGGGTGCCCGAGCTCTTCGACGGCGTCTCGCTCGTCACGGTCACCGTCGGCATGCTCGCCCTCGGCGAGGTCTTCTACATCGCCTCCCGGATCCGGCGGAAGGCCGCCGACAACACGATCAACGCCTCGGGCCGGCCGTTCCTCTCGGGACGCGAATTCAAGGAGGCGCTGCCGGCGTGGCTGCGCGGCACGGCGATCGGCCTGCCCTTCGGCGTCGTCCCCGTCGGCGGTGCCGACGTGCCGACCTTCATGGCCTACGGGCTCGAACGCAAGCTCGACTCCCGCCGGGCGGACCCGCAGTTCGGCAAGGGCGCGATCCGCGGCCTCGCCGCCCCGGAGGCTGCCGGCAGTGCGACGACGGGCATCGCGATGGGGGCGCTCTTCGCGCTCGGTCTGCCGATCTCGGCGACCGCGGCGATCATGCTCGCCGCATTCCGCCAGTACGGTCTGCAGCCGGGGCCGCTGCTCTTCGACCGGGCCCCGGAACTCGTGTGGGCCCTCATCGCGAGCTTCTTCATCGCGATGATCGTCCTCCTCATCATCAACCTGCCCTTCGCCCCACTGTGGGCGAAGCTGCTCAAGATCCCCGAGCCCTACCTCTACGGCGGCATCGCGGTCTTCTGCGGGCTCGGCATCTATGCGACCTCGGCGTCGACGTTCGAGCTCTTCGTCCTCCTCGGGATCGCGATCATCAGCTTCGTCCTCAAACGCTACGGCGTCCCGCTAGCACCGCTGATGATCGGCATGGTGCTCGGCCCGCTCGCCGAGACGAACCTCCGGGATGCGCTGCTCGCCTCGGGCAACGACCTCTCGGTGCTCATCTCCTCGCCGATCGCCGTCGTCCTCTACCTCATCCTCATCGCCGCCCTCATCTACACGGGCACCGGCCGGGTCCTCGCCCGCCGGCGGCAGCGGGCACGGGCCGAGGCCCTCGCCGCTCGCTGACCGCGGGGATGTGAGGCACCGAAGCGCCGAGGTGGGGCGGACGATCGTGTCCGCCCCACCTCGGCGCTTCTCATCGCGGGAGCGTCAGTGCGCGGACACGGGCTCCCGCACCTCAGCGGCCTCAGTCTGCGGTCCGCGGCCGGCGCCCTTGAGGCCGAAGGCCGTGAGGACGGCGGCGGTGAGGACGACGACGGTCGCACCCCCGGCCGCCCACTGCACGCCGAGGTCGAAGGCGCGCACAACGGTATCGGCGAGCTCATCGCCGAGGCGGCCGCCGATCTCACCGGCGCGCTCGAGCGCGGATCCGAGCGTCTCGAACGCCGGATCCTCGGCCCTCTCGCCGAGGTGGGAGGCGAGCTGGCGGCCGAAGACCATCGTCGTCAGGCCGCCGAGGACGGCCGTGCCCATGACCGAGCCGAACTCGTAGGCGGTCTCGGAGATCGCCGAGGCGGCTCCGGCCTTGTCCGCCGGTACCGCGGAGAGGATGAGGTCGTTGGTGATCACCTCGGCGGTGCCGATGCCGGCGCCGAGGACGATGAAGGAGATGATCATGCCGGGCACGCTCGGCTCCGGGGTGAAGGCGACGAAGCCGAGGCCGGTCGCGTTGAGGGCGAGCGCGGCGGGGACGACGATGCGCGGCTGGATCCGGGCGACGAGCGGGACGGCGAGGTAGCCGGCCGCGATCGACATGATCAGTCCGGGGACCAGGGCGAGCGCGGCCTCGACCGGGGAGAGGCCGAGGACGAGCTGGAGGACCTGCGTGCCGAAGTAGAGGAACCCGGCCAGCCCCATGAGGCTGAGCAGGTTCGCCGTCACCGCCGAGGTGAACACGGCGTTGGCGAACAGCCGGACGTCGAGCATCGGGTTGGCGGACGCCAGCTGCCGGCGGACGAAGAGGAACCCTGCGATGAGCGAGACGATGACCGCTGCGACGAGGAGCCAGTCGAGGCCCTCGGACATCCCGTGCTTGATGGCGAAGACGAGCGGGGTGAGCGTGAGCATCGAGAGCACGATCGAGAGAGGATCGATGGGGCCGGGATTCGGGTCGCGCGATTCCGGCAGGAGGAGGAGCGCGGCCGGGATGAAAAGCGCGATGAGGGGGAGGTTGATGAAGAAGATCGAGCTCCAGTGGAAGTGCTCGAGGAGGATGCCGCCGACGACGGGGCCGAGCGCGGCACCGCCGCCGAAGAGCGCGGCCCACGTCGCGATCGCGATCCGCCGGTCCCTGGCGTCGAGGAAGATGTTGCGGATGAGCGAGAGCGTCGAGGGCATGAGCGTGGCGCCGAAGACGCCGAGGAGGGCGCGGGCGACGATGAGCATCTCCGGGGTCGTCGAAAACGCCGCGAGCAGGGACGCGGCCCCGAAGCCGATGGCACCGATGACGAGGAGTAGCCGGCGCCCGAAGCGGTCGCCGATGCTGCCCATCGCGACGAGGAGTCCGGCGAGCATGAGCGCGTAGATGTCGACGATCCACAGCAGCTGGGTGCCTGTGGGGTGGAGGCCGGTGCTGATCGCCGGCAGGGCGAAGCCGAGCACCGTGTTGTCGATCGAGATGAGGAGGACAGGGATCATCAGCACAGCCAGGCCGAGCCATTCACGCCGGCCGGCGCGCACAGGTGGAGTCTGCGTTGTGAACATGCCTCTACTGTACCGTCTAGACGGTACAGTTCCAAGGTCTGGGGCGACGGTGAGGCCGGACTCACAGTCGGTGCGCAGGATCTCGGTTAGGCTCGTGTCCATGGCACGGAATTCCGCCGATACGAGGGAGAAGCTCCTCGACGCCTTCGACAGGCTGCTCGAACAGCACGGCACTGCCGGGGCGACGCTCGACGCCGTCGCCGCCGAGGCGGGAGTGTCCAAGGGCGGCCTGCTCTACCACTTCGGGTCGAAGGCGAAGCTCATGCAGGGCAGCCTCGACCGCCTGCGCCGCCTTGTCGACGCCGACATCGCGGCGATGCGATCCTCCGAACTCGGCCCCCACATCTACTACCTCGAGACCTCGGCGGAGATGGGGACGCCACTCGACCTCAGCCTCATCGCCGCGACCCGCCTCGCCCAGGAGCACGACGAGGCGCGGGTGGCGCTGCGGGAGACGCGCGAGCAGTGGTTCGCCGTCCTCAACGACCACCTCGGCGACCCGCACCTGGCGATGACGATCCAGCTCATCGGCGACGGAATGTACCTCAACCAGAACTTCGGGCTCTCGGAGTCCGAGGCGCTCGTCCACGTCAAGGACGTCCTGGCCCGCCTCGGGCTGTAGGGCGCCCCACTCCGGCGACTTGTGGACCCGGAGTGTCGATTCTGGGCGCGCAGATCGACACTGAGCGTCCTCGACTCGCGGCTCAACGCCTGCCTGCCGTGTGGACGAATGCCGCCTCCGCCCCCGTACCTCGCGCCACGCCCAGCCTCTGCGCCCGGCCCAATGCGCTCCGCCCTCACCCCAAAGGGTGCCAGCGAGTGTCACGGTGCAGTGCCGCGAGGGTACTCAGGGCCCCTGAGGTTGCCGACAAGCACCGCCACCCGCGACTCATGGACGCTCAGTGTCGATCTGCGCGCCCAGAATCGACACTGAGCGTCCTCGACTCCGCTGTCCAGGACGCCGACTCGTGTGCGCCAGGCTGGGGATACCGGCGGATGGAGGCCGGCACACGCAGCCCTTCGGGCCTCTCGTGCGCTGAGGCGTTCTCACCTCTCGCTCGAGCTGCTTCGCGTCATGCACGGAAACGATCTCCCCGGAATGCCGTGCGCGACGCGCTGTGCACGCGCTTGGCCACTCGTGCGCGCAAGGACTGTGGACGCCCGGGCGCCTTCCACAGGTGAGATGGCCGACCTTTCGTCCACCCCACGGCGTGGGAGACCATCGTCGTCATGTTCTTCGGCGGCGAACACATCGGTGAATGGGAGTTTCGTGAGGCGCCTCGGCTCTTCAGAACCGGGGATGCCACACAGATGGGCATCAGTCGGCACTCGCTGTTCCACACGGCGAAGTACCCCGCGGTCGTCAGAGGAGTCAGACAAGATCCGGCGTCGCTGGTCATGCGGCCGATGCCGGTCTGGGCGGATGACACGTGGGCATCAACGGCTCAGTACCTCAGAGCAGTGGTGTTGACGTTTCCCTGCGTGGCGGCAGGGCATGTGACAGCGGCCCGACTCTACGGGTGGCCGCTTCCCACGAACCAACGGCTCCTACCCCTCCACGTCGTCGCCAGCGATCTGAACGTGCGAGTGCGATCCAGAGACGTCCGGTTCCTGCGATCACAGCTGTTCGCCGTGCATCAGTACTTCGATCTGCCGCTGCTCCGTCCTGCGGAGGCCTTCACCTCGCTGGGGCGGGACCTGTCCGTCGAGGACCTGGTGCGGATCGGCGATGCCGCAGTGGGCAACTGGCATGGGCCACCCCAGATCGACCTCGACAGACTGCGCGCCTACGTCTCCGAGACGCGAGGAATCCGCTCCCGTCGCCACCTGCTCGATGCTCTCGCGCTCGTCCGCCCCACGGTCGACTCGCCGCGGGAGACCGACCTGCGACTGTGGGCGCGCTCGGTCGGTCTGCCCGAACCCACGGTCCATCCGCGCATCTTCTGCCCGAGCATCGACCGCGTCGTCGAACCCGATCTCGGCTACGAGAACGAGAAGCTCGCGCTCGAATACGACGGCGACCACCACCGGACGTCGAAGGACCAGTGGAACAGGGACATCACCCGCGACGAGGCGATGCGCCTCGACGGGTGGACGGTCTTCAGAGTCACCGGCCGCACGGACTACCGACAGCTCGAGGCCAAGATCCGACGCCACCTCGGCCTGAGCTGAACAGTGCAGGCACGAGCCGAGGACGCTGAGTGTCGATCTGCGACTCGCGAATCGACACCCAGCGTCCTCAGCTCCGCCCCCCCAAGGGCGAAAGCCCCAGAGGCGAAAGCCCCGAGGGCGACCACCCCACCCCAGAGCGGTCGCCCCACGACCCCTCACCCGAGGTGGTGGACCTCCTGCAGCCGGTAGACGGGGGTGTCTATCCCCTCGAACCGGGCCTTGAGCTGGAGAGCCAGGTAGAGCGAGTAGTGCCGCGACTGGTGGAGGTTGCCGCCCTGGAACCAGAGGTTCTCCTGCTGAGTGGGCTTCCACATGTTGCGCTGTTCGCCCTCCCACGGACCGGGGTCCTTCGTCGTGTCCGAGCCCAGTCCCCAGCACTTGCCGACCCGATCGGCGGTCTCCTGATCGACGAGGTCGGCGACCCAGCCGTTCATCGACCCGTACCCGGTGGCGTAGACGACGAGGTCGGCGGGCAGTTCCGTGCCGTCGTCGAGCACCACGGCATCCTCGCTCAGATGATCGACCTGCCCCTTGGCGAGGCGCACCTTGCCGTCGGCGACGAGTTCGGCGGCACCGACGTCGATGTAGTAGCCCGAGCCTCGGCGCAGGTACTTGAGGAACAGCCCGGACCCGTCGTCACCGAAGTCGAGGTCGAACCCGGCCTCCTCCATCCGCCGATAGAAGTCGGCGTCACGCTCCTTCATCTGCTCGTAGAGGGGGATCTGGAACTCGTGCATGATCCGGTAGGGCAGGGACGCGAAGATGAGGTCGGCCTTCTCCGTCGTCACTCCGGCGGCGACCGCCTCCTCCGAGTAGAGCGCGCCGAGGCCGATCTCCATGAGCGAATCGCTCTTGACGATGTGGGTGCTCGAGCGCTGGACCATCGTCACGTCGGCGCCGTTCTCGTAGAGGGCCCCGCAGATGTCGAACGCGGAGTTGTTGCTGCCGATGACGACGACCCGCTTCCCCGCGTACGCGTCCGGGCCAGGGTGCTGCGAGGAGTGCTGCTGCTCGCCGCGGAAGACCTCGCTGCCGGGGAAGCTCGGGATGTTCGGCTTGCCCGACATGCCCGTGGCCATGACGAGGTGCGTGGGAGTGAGCGTGATCGTCTCTCCTCCGCGCTCGACCACCACCGTCCACTGCCCGCTCCCCTCGTCATAGCTCGCCGAGGTGGCCGTCGTCGACGACCAGTACGGGATCTCCATCACCCGGGTGTAGAACTCCAACCAGTCCGCGATCTTGTCCTTGGGTGCGAACACCGGCCAGTTGTCGGGGAACTTGAGATAGGGCAGGTGGTCGTACCAGACGGGGTCGTGCAGGCACAGCGACTTGTACCGTGACCGCCACTGGTCCCCCGGCCGCTCCCAGCGGTCGATGACGAGCGCCGGCACCCCGAGCTGCCGCAGTCGGGCCCCGAGCGCGATCCCGCCCTGTCCCCCGCCGACGACGAGCACGTACGGGTGGGCCGTCTCGCCCCACGCGGCATCCTCCTCGGCGCGCTTCTCCGACCAGCTCTTCCGCTGCGGATCGACCCCGTGCTCGGCGCCCTTGACCCGGCGGATGCCGCGCGGCTCCTCGTGACCGGTGAGCTCCTGGAGCGAGGTGAGCAAGGTCCACGCTTTCGTCCCGTCCTCGTCGATGAGGCGGACGAGTCCCTTGCCCCGCCCCACCGAGGTGGTGAAGGTGAACCAGGCCGTCGTCACTCCGTCGGCGGTCTCCGCGGGTTCGGCGAGCGCGAAGTCGCTCGGATCGACGCGGTCGAGGGTCTCCTGGAGGAGGTCACGGATCCCGTCGTGGTTCTCCGTGGTCGTGAGGTTCCACGAGAAGGACACGAGGTCCCTCCAGAAGCTGGTGGCGGCGAAGAGCCCCATCGCTGCCTCGATGTCCCGGCTGCCGAGGGTCGAGGCGAAGTCGTTCAGCCATCCGGTGGCGATGTCGTCGGCCGTGAGCTGGGGACGGTCCACTGTCATTGTCATGATGCACTCCTCGTCGTTGAGCGGTGTGCGATCACGCTATGCTCCGGGGTCCGCCGTCGAAAGGGTTGCACTCGGTTGCATCACCGCCGTCCGAGCCCCGGCTCCATGCACGCGCCGAGGCGGTGCGCCGACCGCCACCCCGACTCCACGGCTACTCCGATCCCGAGGCCCTATACTCGTGGCATGCCTCAGCCGGACCTGGCGCATCTTGCCAGGGATCTGACCAGGATCCACGATGCCGTGGTCACCGGCGGTCCGCCGCCGTCGCCGCCGCGGGACATCGTTGCGCGCTCGTGGCAGCGGATGCTCCGCCTCGGCCTCGACCCCGGCGGGGGCAATCGTCGGGTCCACTCCGCCGAGGCCGACGTCGAGTCCCGCAGGCACCGGTCGAAGTTGCGCCTCATCGTCGACGAACTCAGGTCGGTCCTCCTCCGCACCCCCGCCTCGGCGGGCTTCATCCTCGTCGTCACCGACGCCGACGGCGTCATCCTCTGGCGCGACGGCGCCTCCCGGGCCAAGCGGCAGGCGGACGGACTCGGCTTCGTCGAGGGCGCCCACTGGTCGGAATCGGTGTTCGGGACGAACGCGATCGGCACCGCGTTGGCCGAGGAGGCCCCGGTCCAGCTCTTCTCCGCCGAGCACTTCGAGACCTCCCAGCACCCCTGGTACTGCAGCGCCGTACCCATCCACGACCCGAGCGACGGGCAGCTGCTCGGAGTCGTCGACATCAGCGGCCCCGCCCTCACCCTCCATCCGACGGTGCAGTCCCTGGTCACCACGGCCGTCCGGCTCGCCGAGGCACGGCTCCTCCTCGGTCATCAGGAGCGCCTGGGCGGTCTGCGCGACCGGTATTCGCCGATGCTCAGCGCCAGCAGGGAGCCGGCGCTCATCGTCGACGACGACGGCTGGGTCGCCTACCGGCAGGGTGTGACGACCCGGGAGCGGATCGAGGCGCCGATTCCCGAACGGACCGTGCTCATCCCCGGTGCCGGACTCTGCCTGCCCGAGCGGGTGACCGGCGGCTGGGTGCTGCGTCCTGCCGGAGACCGGCAGACCTCGGTGACCCTGCGACTCGAGACCGATCCCGCGGTCCTCGACGTCGCCTCCTCAGCGGATCCGCTCGTCGTCCCCCTCACCCCGCGACGCGCGCAGATCCTCGCCGCGATCACCTCGGCGGGGCAGGCGGGCGTGAGCGCCTCGGCGCTGAGCACCCTCCTCTACGGGGATGCCGACCACGTCGTCACCGTCCGTGCCGAGGTCTCGCGTCTGCGCCGCTCGATCGGCGCCCTCATCGCCACCCGCCCCTACCGGTGGGCCGAGGGTGTGAACGCCCGGATCGAGGGTGCTCAGCCGCGGCCGGCGCCCCGGTAGGTGCCGAAGTTCCACAGCACGCCCTCGGGGTCCGTGACGCTGAAGTCCCGGGACCCGTAGTCCTTCTCGCTCGGACCGCTGACCACAGTGGCCCCGGCGGCGACGGCCCGATCGAAGAGCGCATCGACGTCGTCGACGGCGATGTAGACCGAGCCGCTGGCGATGCCGACGTCGGACATCACGCTCCCGTCGTCGCGGGCGGACCCGAGCATGATCCCTCCCCCGCCCGGCCACGTGAGTTCGGCGTGGTCGACGAGACCGGGATCCTCGGGGTTCGTGTATTCGGCGGTGACCTCGAAGCCGAATGCCGAGCGGAGGAAGGCGATCGCCGCCTTCGCGTCCCGGTAGCGGAAAGCCGGCCAGATGTTCGCCTCTCCCCTCGCCGAGGCGGCCGTGGGGTTCGCATCGGTCGTGCGGTTCTCATCGGTCGTCGTCGGGTCGGTCGTGGGGTTGTTCGTCGTCATGGTTCGTCCTCTCATCGCGGGTGGATGGCTCCAGCCTCGCGCACCGTGCCCGCCGACGTCTTGGACGAATGGGAACCGGTCAGCGTGCGGCGAGTTCGGCGCTGGATCCGCGCGCGGCCACAGGGTCCGAGCGCAGCCACGCGGTCGGGGAGGTCCCCGCGAAGGCGGCGAAGTCCCGGTCGAGATGGGACTGGTCGGCATAGCCACAGGCGGCGGCCACCTCGGCGAGGGTCGGGGACGCACCATTGCCCGCACCGTCCGCACGGCCTGCACTCTCGTCCCGGCCGGTGCTCCCAGCGCTGCCGGCGATCATCCGCCTAGCCCGGTCGAACCGGATGACACGGGCGGCCTCCTTCGGGCCGATGCCGAGCTCGGCACGGAAGCGGGCGCTGAGGTGCCGGCGGCTCCACCCGACCTCCTCGGCGAGGGTGCCGACCGGGACCCGACCCCGGCTGCGGACGATCTGCGCCCAGGCCCGGCCGACCTCGGGGCGCGGGGAGGCATCGTCGCTGAGCACGCGCAGGAGCACGGCGTCGATCGCCGCAAATCGCTCCGCCCAGGTGGCGGCGGCGTTGACGCGGTCGTGAAGTTCGGCGGCGAGCGGGCGGGAGACGGCGTCGAGGCCGACGGTCCGGTGGGTGAGCTCGGCGGCAGTGAGGGCGAAGAGGGCGCGCGGGGCGAACGGGGAGACGTTGATCTGGATCCCCGCCATCGTCCCGTTGTGACGGATGCGGGTCGGGCGCAGGTGGAGGCCCGCGAGGAGGACGTCGAAGCGTCCCGCATCGACCTGGCGCAGCGGCTCGCCGATCGTGACGATGAACGTCAGCGCCCCCGACGGCAGACCGAGGTGCGTCCCCGCGGGGACGCCGCTGATGTCGTAGCCGACATAGTCGCCGAGGTAGGGGCGCAGCCGCGGATGCGGAGCGCGGATCCGGTCGTCGTCCGGTGCGGACATGGGGGCAGTCTAACCCGCTCGCGGCGCGGGGTCACTGGGCGCCGACGAGCGCGGAGGTCACCGGCAGGGATGCAGGTCAGCGTGTCGCTCGGTCACTGATCCGGCCGGGACGCGGGTCAGTGGGGCACTCGGTCATTGACCAGGTCGCGGGTCATCGGTCGGCCCGTCGGTGCAGGGTGGCACGTCGGCGTCGGCGGGCACGCGGGTTCCGGCAGCTTCGCTGCGGCTGAGGTCGAGGACGAACTCGACTCCCGGTGGGCTCCGGTGGGCGGCGACGATGATCGTCGCGGCCGGGAGTCGGGTGCGGATGAACTCGAGCATCCGCACAAAGGTGTCGGTGTCGAGACCGAGATCGGGCTCGTCGACGAGGAGGACATCCGGTGCCGTGAGGACGGCGCGGGCGATGACGAGGCGCCGCGTCTCTCCGCGGGAGAGCGCACGCCCGCCGATTCCCGTGCGCGTGTCCGGGGTGATGTCGACGTCCAGCCCGAGGGCGGTGAGGACCCCGGTGAGGTCAGCCGGGGTGAGCTCGGTCGGCGCGCCGAGGCGGAGGTTCGCTGCGATCGTGCCGGTGAAGAGGAACTCGTCGTCGGCGACATGGGCGACGGAGGGGACCGCGGCGGTGCGCTCGGCGGCGGTCGCGGTCCCGGCACCGCGCACCGCCTCGGCGATGGAGGTGAGCAGGGTCGATTTGCCCGCGCCGGACGGACCGATGATCGCCGCGCTCTCACGGGGCGGGATCGTGAGCAGCGTGGCCGAACCGGTACCAGTCCCGAGAGTGATCGTGCCGTCGGCGGCGACGTCGACCGGGGGCGGGGGCACGGGGACACGGCTGGGATCGCTGCCTCGGCGGGCCCGGTGTCCGCGGAGTCGTTCGAGGTGGGGGACGATGGCGCTGATCGCGACGGTGCGCTCGACGACCCCGAACGCGAGGCAGACGATCATGACGAAGAGCGGGACCTCGACAAGGTCGCCGATTCCGATGGTGGCGGCGCTGACGACGATGACCGCGCCGAACGCGAGACCACCGGCGAGTGTTGCGACCACCTGTCGGCGCAGCTGTCGGGAATCGCGGCGCTGCTCGGCGGCGGTGAGGTCGTCGAGCTGGTCGAGGATCCGCGCGCGCAGCAGGGGCGCAGCTCCCAGCGACTCGAGTTCGGGGGCGGCGTCCATGCTCGCGAGCACCTCGGCGCGCAGGCGACCGCGGCCGGGGTCGGACTCGGCGGGGACGAGCGCGAACGCGAAGAGGGTCACCGCCCCGATGACGAGCGGGATGACAGCGAGCGGAGAGGTGAGGAGGATGACGACGACCGCCGTGAGGATCGCGCTCACGGTGACGACGAGCGGGGCGGTGACGCGGAGCACCCGCTCCCCTTCGACCTGGGCCTCAGTGAGCAGGCGGTCGACCGTCCGGTCGTCGACGGGTCGGGCACCGGCGGCCGCGAGGTCGTCGAAGACGCGGAGGCGGTCGCGGGTCGTGTCGGCGAGGGCTGCTCGGTGGAGGAGGACGTTCTGTCCGTAACCGGCGCCGATGCGGCCGAGGGCGAGGAGGCGGACGATGCCGCTCGGCGTCGGGTAGGAGAAGGTCGCGAGCAGGCCGAGACCGGCGAGCGCGCAGGCGGCGAGATACCACCCGGAGACGGCGAGCAGACCGAGCGAGCAGAGCTCGGCGGCGACGGCGACGGTGAGTGCGAGCACGTGCCTGCGAGGTCGGTTCCTCACGCCGTGCCCCCGCCCACTCGAGTCTGCACGTCGAGGAGTCCGGCGCGCAGTTCCCACGCGTGCTCGGCGGCAGCCGTCACCGTCGGCGAGTGGGTCGCGATGACGACGGTGCGCCCCGCCCCGACCCGGCGCAGGGTCCAGAGGATCTCCGCTTCCGTCTCGTGGTCGAGGTGGGCGGTCGGTTCGTCGAGGACCCAGAGGTCGCGGTCGGCGGCGAGGAGGCGGGCGAGCGCGACGCGCCGCCTCTCCCCTGCCGAGAGCACGCGGCCGCGGCGGCCGAGGACGGTGTCGATGCCCTCGGGCAGATCGGCGAGCACCTGTTCGAGGCCGGCGTCGTGGGCAGCCGTGCGGATCGCGTCAGGGCTGATCGTCGGATCGCCGAGGCCGATGTTCTCGGCGAGGGTGGCCTCGAGGATGACGGTGTCCGCTCCGAGCCAGCCGTGGGAGGTGCCCGATCCGTGACCGCCGTCGGACGTGTCCCCACTGTGCATGGCACCGGCCCCACGCCTCATCACCTCGACCGACCCTGCCGCCGGAATCCGGGTGCCGGCGACGAGCTGGAGCAGCGTCGTCTTGCCCGACCCGGACGGTCCGCTGATCGCCGTCCACTCCCCGGCCGGGATCGTGAGGTCGAGGTCGTCGAGGATGACGGCATCCCCTTCGACGACTCTCACGCCTCGCAGGTCGACACGCGGGGCGAGCGCGGCGCGACGCGGGGCCGAAACCCGGTCAGGTCCGGGGTCGGTGCCGCCCTCCGGGGTCAGAGTCGTGCCGGGGGTGGGCTCGGCACCGCGGTATGGCGCCGGAGTCGTGCCCGTCGCGGCATCGGGGTTCGGCTCGGGGGCATCGGGCCGTGGCTCCGCGGCGGCAGAGCCTGGCCGTGCGGACTCGTCCCCCGCCGCCTCGTCCGCGACCCCCGCGGAGCTGTCCTCAACCCCCGCCGCCTCGCAGATCGCGCGCGCGGCGACGAGCGCGTCGTCACGATCGTGGAAGCCCCTGGCCGCCCGCTGCGCGGGAGCGAAGTACGCGGGACAGAGGAGGAGGACGAAGAGCGCCTCGCCGAGGTCGAGGCCGGGCGCCCCCGGAAGGGTGACGAAGCCGAGGAGGACGAGACCCGTGTACGTCGCCGACACCGCGATCGCGAACGTCACCGCGACGTCCATGACCGCCCCGGAGAGGAACGCGTAGGAGAGGACTCTCAGAGTCGAGGCCTCGAGCCGCGTGGACGACCGGTCGAGGACCGCTCGTCTCCGAGCCACTGCGCGGAGGCTGACGAGGGTCGGCAGTCCGCGCACGCTCTCGGTGATGACGGCCGAGAGTCGGCGGGTTGCGGCGAGCTGCCTCTCCCCTGCGGTCACCGTCGCCTGGCCTGCGAGGCGGAGATTGAGCGGCAGCAGGAGCGTGCAGACGGCGAGGAGGACCGCGACCGGCCAGTGGACGAGGGCGACGGCGCCGAGGATGAGCAGCGTCGACGGCACGGCCGCGACGCGCAGCGGCCGCGTTCCCGAGAGATAGCCGGCGACAACCGGGGCGTGGTCGATGAGGACGTCGGCGGCCTCCGTCGCGGGTGTCCGTCCCGCCGCGGCGAGGAGGGCGGGGACGAGGTCGGTGCGGATCCGCGTGCTCACCCGCTCGCGTCCGGCTGCCGCCAGGCGCGCGGCGAGCGCCCGGAAGAGCAGGCGCATCGGCGCGGCCGTCGCGGCGACCATGAGCAGGCCGACGACGTTGCCCGCTCCCGTCATCCACGCCGTGACCCCGGCGCCGAGGAATGCCCATTGGCCGATGAGCGCCACCGTCGCGGCGACCTCGGTGAGTCCCGACAGCCGGAACAGCGTCCGACCCGGTCCCGACTGCGAGGCGATCCACTCCATCGCCGACGCGTCCCGCATCGGGGTGGGGTCCTGCGAGGGCGCCGAGGTGGCTGCTCCCCGATCAGGCGCCATCGTCGTCGTGGTCGTCCTCGTGGGCGCGGCGCCTCTCATCGCGGATGAAGACGACGGCGGCGAAGACGACGATGGCGAGGATCGCTGCCCGGTTGAACCACTGAGAACCGACCTCCGGGTAGCCGGAGTACATATTCATGCTGATCGTGTAGAGGATGATGCCGAGGAGCACGAGGCCGATGCGACGGAGGATCCGCTTCCCGCGCCCGGCCGTCGCACCGGGCGTGCCCGACCGGTGCGTCGACGACTCCGGCCGATGCGTCGACGACCCCGACTGCTCCGGGCCGTGCCCGCCAGGCTTTCGCGGCTCCGGCTCCCGCTGCTCCGGCTCGTGTGGGCTCGGGTCGCTCATGATCGCGGCACCTCCCTCTCGCCTGTGCGTCCCGCCGCCCGCACGCTCCCCGCCGGGCGCGTGCTCCCCGCCTCGGTGCTTCCCGGGATCGCGTCCTGGTAGAGGGGACCGGAGAACGTGCGGTGGGCGAAGATCGTGTAGAAGACGATGAGGAGCATGTTGATGCCCACCCCGATGAGCAGGGCGTAGAGGGCGAGGCTCGGCGCCGCTGCGTCCTCGACGGTGACGCCGGGGCTGAGGATGACGGGATAGCGACCGACGACGATCGCGGCGAGCACTGCGACGACCATGGTCAGGGCCGCCCGGTATCCCCCGGCGCGCCGCGGCCCGGGGCCGAGCTGCCGCCATGCGAGGATCGCCGCCGCCAGAGCGAGGACGAGCAGGGCGGTGACGAGCACACCCTGGACCCCCGACCAGGTCAGCGGCGCAGCCGTCGTCCCGAGCAGAGCGACGATGAGGGCGAGGACGACGGCTGCCGCGGCGACGAGCGAGCGGCTCGTGCGCACCGCGAGCGGGGAGTCGACCTTGGTGCGCATGAACGACGCCCCGAGTGTTGTGTAGACGGCGACGACGCCGATGACGACGACGATCGTGAAGAGCACCGAAGCGGCGTCCCACGGGGTGGTCGGACCGACGAAGTCTCCCTCGGCGTCGAGGGTGAGTTCCCGCGCGAGGCCCGCGAGCGCCACACCCTGGGCGATCGCCGCACCGAGCGAGGCGACCGCGAAGGCCCGCACCCATGCCTCGGCGGTGTCGTGCCGGTGCGAGATGAGCTCGGTGGAGAAGCCGCGGACGATGAGGCAGAAGAGCATGACGATGAGCGGGATGTAGAGGTGCGGCAGGGCCGCGCCGTAGACAGCGGGGAATCCGGCCCACAGCGAGACGCCGAGGAGGATGAGCCACGATTCGTTGATGTCCCACGTCTGCGCGACGACTTCGACGCCCTCGCGGCGGCGCCGACGATCGCGTTCGACGAGCAGGAGGATGCCGATGCCGAGGTCGTATCCGTCGAGGACGATGTACATCGTCAGGCAGAGGACGGGGACGATGAGCCACACGTCGGCGATGGTCATGACTCCGCCCTTCCCTCGGCCGCCTCGGCGTTCCCGTCCGTCATCGGCGGGCTCCCGCCGGTCACCGGGGTGCCCCCGCTCCCCACCGACGCGGAAGCGGCGGCACCTGTGGACCCGGCGGTCGCCTCGGCGTCGAGATCATCGAGATCATCGTCGTCGGCGATGATCGCTCCGGGACGGTCATGCTCGGGTCCGCGGCGCACGGCCCAGACGATGTAGCCGATGTAGGCGGCGAGCATGACGGCGTAGAGGACGACGAACCCGATGACGGAGAAGACGAGGTGGGCGGGGGCGAGGTCGGAGACGGCATCCTCGGTGCGCAGACGGCCGTAGACGACCCACGGCTGGCGCCCGGTCTCTGCGGTCACCCAGCCGCCGATGATCGCGAGGATCCCCACGGGTGCCGACCACATGCAGACCTTGTGGAAGCGGTGGGAGGTGAAGAGGCGCCCGCGCAGGCGGGGGACGACGCCGGCCATGGCGATGCCGAAGAGGACCATCGACCCGTAGAACATCAGCCGGAAGCCCCAGAACGTCATCCACATCGGCGGCTGCAGGTCCGGATCGGGTTCGACGTCGTTCAGGCCGGGAAGGAAGTTCTGGCCGGTGAGATCCTGTCCGATGAGGGCGCCGAGGAAGGGCACCTCGACGTCCGCGAGGTTCTCCTGGTCGGCCTGGTCGGTGACGATGAGGAGGTTGTAGCCGTTGCTGTCCGTCTGCCAGTGTCCCTCGATCGCCGCGAACTTGGGCATCTGGTGTTCGACGACGACCTCGAGGGCGACGTCATCGCCGACGGAGATCTGGATGGGCAGAAGAACCGCGAGGACGCCGATCGCCATCGAGAACGAGCGCTTCGCGAAGGGCAGCGAACGGCCGCGGATGAGGTACCACGCGGCGATGCCGATGATGAAGGTCGATGCGGAGATGAGGACCGCGAGGAACATGTGGAGGAAGCGCAGCGGGAAGGACGGGTTGAAGATGATCTCGAGCCAGTTCGTCGGCACGAAGGTGCCGTCGTCGGCGATGGCGAACCCGGCCGGGGTCTGCATCCACGAGTTCGCGATGAGGATCCACGTCGTCGACAGCAGGGTGCCGATCGAGACGAGGAGGGTGGAGACGAACATCGTCCGCTCCTTCACCCGCCCGTCGCCGTAGAGGAGGATGCCGATGAATCCGGCTTCGACGAAGAACGCGGTGACGACCTCCATCGCGATGATCGGTCCGATGATCGGACCGGTGACCCGGGAGAACACACCCCAGTTGAGTCCGAACTCGAAGGTGAGCACGGCACCGGCGACGACGCCGAGGGCGAAGCCGACCCCGAAGATCCGCCGCCAGAATCGGAACATCTGCAGGTAGACCGGACGCCTGGTCTTCCAGTACAGCCCGTAGACGACGGTGAGGAACACCGAGAGCCCCACCGTCATCGCCGGGAACATGATGTGGAAGATCGCGGTGAGCGCGAACTGCAGCCGGGAGAGGTCTTCGAGGGTCATCGCCCTCGCCCTCCCCGCCGGGTTCGCCGTCGCATGGTCATGCCCAGCCCTGTGCAGTCGCGACGATGTCGAGATCGCCGAGGTGGACCCCGGCAGGTTGGTCAAGCGTGAACTCGATGACGTGGGCGACGTCGTCGGGAAGGAGCAGACCTTCGCCGAGCTGCGTGTACTCCTGCTCGAGCCCGCCGAGGAATTCGGCGAACGCTCCCCGGATGTACCCGGGCGCGATGTTCGACACGCGCACGTTCCGCTCTCGCAGTTCGATGCGCAGGTGGTCGGCGAAGGCCTTGAGCGCCGCCGAGCACGCGCCGTAGATCGTCGCATCGTCGAAGTAGGCCTGGTCGGCGATCGATCCGATCGTGATGACGTCGGCCCGCTCCCCCGCCTCGGCGGTGGCCTCCAAGGACGGGAGGACGGCGTGGACGATGTGGACGGCACCGGTGATGTTCGTCGTGAGCACTTCGTTCCACTTCGCGAACTCGGTGTCGGGGAAGGAGCCGACATAGGTGACGCCGGCGCACGCGATCACCGAGGCGCATCGCGGCCACCGCTGCCGGATCGTGGCGCCGAGCTCGGTCAGGCCCGCCAGATCGGCGACGTCCTGCTCGAAGTACGTCAGCTTCGGGTGGTCGGCGAACTCGTCCGGGAGCGGGTTCCGGTCGATGACGACGACCGAGTCCCCCCGGTCGAGCAGCCGCCTGGCCGTGGCCAGGCCGACGCCGCGGGCTCCTCCGGTGATGACGTGGGGGACCTCCGCCGAGGCGGTCGTCGACTCCGTCATGCCGACCTCCCCGCGCTCGCCTGGACGGGTGCGCCGCCCTGCACGGCACAGTCCGAGGTGAGGATGTGGTCGGGTCGGGTCTTCGGATCCGGGGCCTCGGCGCGGGTCGCGTCGAGGTCGGCGATGATCGCGTTCGGCTCCATGTCCCCCTTGTAGAGCAGACCGTTGACGAAGAGGACGGGACCGCGCGTGAGCCCCATGTTCTCGGCGTCGAGGTAGTCCTCGTCGACGCGGCCGAGGTGGTTGCCGCGGCGCAGGTCGTCTTCGACGCGGCTGAGGTTGGCGCCGATGTTGACGCTGGCGCGCAGGAGTTCGCGATTGTCCAAGCTGCGTTCCTCACTGATCTCGTTGAGTTCGTGGCGCATCGGCCAGAAGAGCTTGCGCTGCTGGGCGGCGACGGCCTCGAGGGCTTCGGCGGTCTGCTCGGGCGCGCCCTCGGCGGTGGGGCGGATGTGGCGGAAGACGAAGTTGATGTCGCCCTCGTAGTGGTCGATGACCTGGTCGAGGATCTCCTCCGTGTTCGCGTCGTCGAGGCCGCCGAAGGAGCCGTAGACCGTCAGGGAGTTCTTCGCCTCGGGCGGTCCGTAGATGTGGTCGCGCTCGGGGTCGATCGGCCGGTTGAGCTGGACCCGGGCGGGCGCGTGCCTGCGGTCGTAGCGGGCGGTCAGCTGCAGGCTGATGACGCCGATGAGCGCGGCGAGCGCGGACGCGGTGAGGATGCCGATGCGGGCGTCGGACTGGGCGACCGGGTCGGTGATCGCGAGGTCGACGATGAAGAGGGAGATCGTGAACCCGATGCCGGTGAGCATCGCACCCGAGGCGATGTGCCGGGGGCGCAGCGCCTCGGAGAGCTCGCCGATGTGCAGGCGACGCCCGAGCATCGTCGCACCGAAGATGCCGACGAACTTGCCGAGGACAAGACCGGCGATGACGCCCCAGGTCAGAGCCGACCCGAACGCGTGGGACAGCGACTCAGGGGTGATGAGGACGCCGGCGTTGACGAGCGCGAAGACCGGGACGATGACGAGGCTGACGACGCGGCGCAGGGAGAGCTGGAA
Source organism: Brevibacterium sp. K72 (assembly GCF_050562175.1). Lineage (NCBI taxonomy): Bacteria > Bacillati > Actinomycetota > Actinomycetes > Micrococcales > Brevibacteriaceae > Brevibacterium > Brevibacterium sp. K72. The sequence goes on along the minus strand of NZ_CP191582.1, from coordinate 1,549,366 downwards.
CCGGTCGTTGATCGACACGGAGCGGAGGATGCCCTCGGCGGCGGACATCCCGCGTTCGGCGTTGGGGCTGCGGCGGAAGCTCTGCGTGAGGTCCTCCGCCTCGTCGACGAGCTGGTGCTTCGGCGGGAAGACGGGCAGAATCAGGCCGAGGATGACACCGGCGATTGTCGCGTGGACCCCGGACTGGAGGACGGCGAACCAGAGGAAGACGCCGAGGATCGCGTAGACGAGGCCGCGCCACGCCTGCATCCTCTGGACGAACCAGGTCACCGCCGCCAGGGCTGCGGCGATGCCGAGCCAGAGCAGGTCGATGTCCTCGGTGTAGAAGAACGCGATGACGGCCAGCGCCCCGATGTCGTCGACGACCGCGAGGGCGAGGATGAACACCCGCAGCTGGGCGGGGATGCGGGAACCGAAGGCGGCGAGGATGCCGACGATGAACGCGGTGTCGGTGGAGATGACGACACCCCACGCCCCCACCTCGGGGGTGCCGCGGGTGATGGCGACGAAGATGAGGGCGGGGACGATGAGGCCGGCCACCGCGCCGACGATCGGCAGGGCCGCGCGCTTCCACGACCGCAGTTCGCCGAGGACGACGTCCTTCTTCACCTCGAGGGTGACGAGGAAGAAGAAGGCCATCATCACGGCATCGTTGATCCAGTGCTGAAGCGACATCTCGAGTTCGGATCCACCGGCGACGAAGCCGAACTCCGTCTTGATGACCGTGTTGTAGCTGTCCGGGGAGAGATTGGCCCACAGCAGCGCGATCACCGTGGCTGCGAGGAGGACGACGGCACCGGCGCTCTCCGTGCGGAAGAACGCGGCGAGTCCTCTGCTCAAGCGTGTGACCATGTCAGCTCCTCACCGGTCGGATGGTGGCGGCAGCGAGGTTCGACCGTGCGGGAAGGCCGATCATGAACTTCACGAGATGGGCGACGCTTCCCGGGTCGATCGAGGAGAACTCGTCGGCGCGTTCGAGGAACCGCTGGTAGTGCTCGGTGTCGCTCATGTCGGCGCCGAGTTCGGAGGTGACGTAGAACGGGGCGATGTGGTGCACGCGCACACCGCGTTCGCCGTACTCGGCGCGCAGGTGTTTGGCGAGCTGCTCGACGGAGGTCGCCATCGCAGAGAAGACCGCGTAGCTCTTCGCCCGCTGCGGTGCCGGGGCCGAGCCGACGAAGATGAGGTCGGCCCGGTGCCCGGTCTCGCCGATCCGGAGTAGCCCGTCGGCGAAGGTCTGCGCGGTGTAGAGGGCACCCTCGACGTTCGTCATGATCATCGCCTTCCACTCCGAGGGCACCGCCTGCTCGAAGTCGCCGGCGCGCATGACGCCGGCTGAAACCATGACGAGGTCCGGGTCGGCGCCGAAGCGGTCACGGATGGCGTCGCGGGCCTCGACGAGGTCGAAGGGCTGGGTGACATCGGCGCGGACCGGCAGGGTGAGGTCGGGCGCGTCGAGCTGTTCGGCGAGCCGCTCGAGTCGACGGAGGTTGCGGGCGAGCATCGCGGTCCGGATCCCCTGGCCGACGAGAGCTCTGCTCACAGCGGCGCCGATCGCACCGGTCGCTCCGGTGACCAGGGCGATGCGCTCTTCGGGAGGGGCCTGAGCGGTGTCGGTCATGCGGTCATCTCTCCTGGTCAGCGGTAATGCGATTCAGTTGTCAGCAGCGGCGGGGTTCGCTGCGGGGGCCGGATCCCGGTTGGCTGGGGCGGTCCGGGCGCTCGGGCCTCAGTTCCCGAAGGTGTCGCCGATCGCACGTCGACGCTGGAAGTAGTCGTTGATGATCGTGCGGTAGCGGTCGGAGTCGGACCGGGCCCAGTTGCGCATGAGCTCGGCTCCGAAGGCGAGCGAGGTGATCGGGTGCGCTCCGGCGGTGACCATCCTCGTCACCGCCGAGTTGTGGGCGTCGTCCGAGACTCCGCCGACGGCGTCGATGACGGGGTAGACCTCGTAGCCCTCTTTGAGGAGGTCAAGGGTGGGGAAGGTGAGGCAGACTTCGGTCCACAGGCCGGCGAGGACGATCTTCTTCCGACCGGTCGCCTCGATGGCGGCGCGGAAGTCCGCGTCCTCCCACGAGTTCACGCCTGTGCGGTCAATCTCCTCGAGGTCGGGGAGCTCGTCCTTGATCTCGGAGATCGTGCCGGTGTTGACGCCGAGGTCGACGCCGACGGTCGAGAGCACCGTGGGGATCTCGTAGGCGCGGGAGAGCTTGGCCAGGGTGACGACGCCGAGGAGGATCTCATCGCGGGTCGTCGACCCGACTGTCGAGAACTGCTCGGGCTGATAGTCGATGAGCGCGATGGCGCAGTTGCTGGGGGTGAGCAGGTGGTCACTGGCAGGATCGCGGACGGGTTCGGGCTGGTTCTTCGGCATGGCGTCCTCCTGAGGGGATGAGGTCGATCGCTGCGATCACCGGGGAGGCAAATCTATCGTCTTTCAACGACTTTGGCGTCAAGCATGCCTGATCTGCGGAGGGACGGCATCGGTCGGGGAGAAGCCGGCGCAGCAGCACCGCTTGGTGACACGATCCGCCTGCCAAACGCGCGATGTCGATCCACGCGGAGTCGCTGCGGCCGCCTCGGCGAATCTGGTCCCGCACCGTACCGCAAGCCGCACCCGATACCCGCACGCCCTCTCACTCTCGATCCACGGCTGGCTCGAATTCCGCGCCTCCCACGAATCGCCGCGCCCTCAATCAACGCGGGGCTCGAATTCCGCGTCGCCCACGAATCGCCGCGCGCTCGATCAACGCGAAGCTCGAATTCCGAGTCGCGGGCGACGCGGATTTCCGGCTGCGCGTGGATCGACACTCGGCTTTCCGGCTGCGCGTGTATCGACGGCCGCGCTGCCGCCCGAGCAGCATGCTGCGCTGGTCCGCGCGTTCGATCCACGGCTGGCAGGAATTCCACGCCTCCCACGAACCGCGGCGCGCTCGATCAACGCGAGGCTCGAATTCCGAGTCGCGGGCGACGCTGATTTCCAGCTGCGCGTGGATCGACGCCGAGGCTCAGCGACTCGAGCCGTCGCGCCCAGGCCAAGTCGCGCCCCAGGCGCAACCAGTACCCTCAGTCCAGCAGGTCGTGGCGGACGATCGACTGCTCGCGGTCGGGGCCGACGCCGATGACGGAGATCCGGCAGCCGGAGAGCTCTTCGAGGGCGAGGACGTACTTCTGTGCGTTCTCCGGCAGGTCCTCGAAGGTCCGGGCACCGGAGATGTCCTCGGTCCAGCCGTCGAAATACTCGAAGATCGGCGTCGCGTGGTGGAAGTCGGTCTGCGTCATCGGCATCTCGTCGAAGCGCTCACCGTCGACGTCGTAGGCCACGGCGACGGGGATCTGCTCGATGCCGGTGAGGACGTCGAGCTTCGTGAGGACGTAGTCGGTGAAGCCGTTGACCCGTGCGGAGTACCGAGCGATGACCGAGTCGTACCAGCCGCAGCGGCGCGGTCGTCCGGTGTTGACGCCGAACTCGCCGCCGGCCTTCTGCAGGTATTCGCCCATCTCGTCGAAGAGCTCGGTCGGGAAGGGTCCGGCGCCCACGCGGGTCGTGTAGGCCTTGACGATGCCGACGACGCGGTTGATCCGCGTCGGGCCGATCCCGGAGCCCACGCACGAACCGCCGGCGGTCGGGTTCGAGGACGTGACGAACGGGTACGTGCCGTGGTCGACGTCGAGCATCGTCGCCTGACCGCCCTCCATGACGACGACGTCTCCCCGGTCGAGGGCGTCGTTGAGCATGAGCTCGGTCTCGGCGACGTAGGGGCGCAGCCGTTCGACGTAAGGCAGGAAGTAGTCGACGACCTCCTCGACGCTCACCGCGCGACGGTTGTAGACCTTGACGAGGAGTTCGTTCTTCTGGTGGAGCGAGCCCTCGATCTTCTGGCGCAGGATCGACTCGTCGAAGATGTCCTGGACGCGGATGCCCAGGCGCCCGATTTTGTCCATGTACGCCGGCCCGATGCCGCGGCCGGTCGTCCCGATCGCGCGCTTGCCGAGGAAGCGCTCGGTCACCTTGTCCAGCGTCTGGTGGTAAGGGGCGACGAGGTGCGCGTTGGCCGAGATCCGCAGCTTCGAGGTGTCGGCGCCGCGCGATTCGAGGGCGTCGATCTCCTCGAAGAGCGCCTCAAGGTTGACGACGACGCCGTTGCCGATGACGGGGGTGACGTTGGGCGAGAGGATCCCCGCGGGAAGGAGCTTGAGCTCGTACTTCTCACCGCCGACGACAACTGTGTGACCAGCGTTGTTCCCGCCGTTGGGCTTGACGACGTAGTCGACGCTGGTGCCGAGGATGTCGGTGGTCTTCCCTTTACCTTCGTCGCCCCACTGAGCGCCGACGACAACGATTGCTGGCATGAGTGTTTCACCTCAAGTGAAAGAAGGGGATCATTACCTCCACAGTCTACTTGCTGGTCATGACATCGCCCCCGTTCCGTCCGCGGCCCCGCCCCGATGCAGCCCCCGTTCCGTCCCCGGCCCCGCCCCGATACGGCCCTCGCACCGGTAGCATGGGGCTGACCGTCCGGTGTTCGAAGGAGCTGATGATCGATGACCACTCCCGGCACCGCTGACACTGCCGTCGAACGCGTCGTCCTCCTCGACGAGGCGGCCCGCCCCATCGGGTCGATGCCCAAGTCCGAGGTCCACACCGCCGACACCCCGCTGCACTCCGCGTTCTCCTGCTATCTCATCGACGACGAGGACCGCATCCTCCTCACCCGCCGCGCCCTGACGAAGGCGGCGTGGCCGGGCGTGTGGACGAACAGCTTCTGCGGTCATCCGGCGCCCGGGGAGGACATCGAGGACGCCCTCGTCCGGCGGGCTGACCAGGAGCTCGGCACGACCGTGAGCGCCGTGACGGTCATCGCCCCCGACTTCCGCTACCGTGCCGTCGATGCCGGCGGCATCGTCGAGAACGAGGTGTGCCCGGTCTACGTCGCCCGGATCGCCTCGCCGCTGGACCCCTCCCCCGCCGAGGTGGCCGAATGGTCCTGGACTCCGATCGCTGAGGTCCGTGCGGCGCTGAGTGCGACCCCGTTCGTCTTCAGCCCGTGGATGGTCGATCAGTTCGCCGCGGGCGTCTTCGAGAGCCTGCGGCCGTGAGAGGACACGACTCCGCGCGCGCCGACCCTGCCCCGGGTTACCACCGGATCCGCTCGTTTGCGGCGGCCCGAGAGGTCCTCCGGGCCCGCCGCTCCACGGTCCAGGCCGGCTTCACCGCGGAGCGGATCCCCCGCGGGTGGTTCAGCCGCCACCCGATCCTCATCTCCGACGGCCCCGCGCATGATGAGCAGCGGCGTGCCCTCGCCCGCTTCTTCGCGCCGTCCGTCGTCGACGAACGGTACGGGGCAGACATCGAGGCGCAGGCCCAGGCGATCGTCGATGAGGCCGTCGTCACCGGTCGCTGCCGCCTCGACGACGCCGCTCTGCTCTACACCGTCGGCGTCACCGCCGGCATCGTCGGCCTCACCGCGTCCCCGGTCCCGGCCCTCGCCTCGCGGCTCACGGCGTTCTTCCGGCAGCCGCCGGTCGACCTCGCCGCCCCGAACTGGGGGCGGACGAACCGCCAATGGCTGCAGGCCGCCATCAACGGGCTCTTCCCGCTCACCGCCTTCCACGTCTGCGACGTGCTGCCCGCCATCCGCGACCACCGTCGCAGTCCTCGCGACGACATCATCTCCCACCTCCTCGACACCGGTGCCGGCACCGCGGACATCCTCGTTGAATGCGTCACCTACGGCACCGCGGGCATGGTCACCACACGTGAGTTCATCTCCTTCGCCGCGTGGCGGCTGCTCAGGGACGATGAGCTCCGCCACGACTACCTCGGCGCCGCCCGGGACGCCCGGCTGACGATGCTCGAGGAGGTCATTCGCCTCGACCCCATCGTCGGCCATCTCTACCGGCGCGTCACCGACGATCTCACCGTCGACATCGACGGACTGGCGACGACGATCCCCGCCGGCGACCTCGTCGACATCGACGTCGCAGCCGCCAACGTCGATCCGTCCGCGTTCGGGACGGCCGCCGAGGCGGTCTGTCCGGCCCGAACCGAGCACAATGGCCAGACCGGCCGGCGACGGACCGTCCTTCCCGCGGGACTGAGCTTCAGCGACGGGGCCCACCGCTGCCCGGGACAGCCCGTGGCGCTCGTCGTCGCCGACGCTCTCCTCCACCGCCTCCTGGCGTGCGAACCCACCCTCCTCACGACCCCGATCGTCGGTCACGACTCCGTCATTGCCGGGGCCCGCCTGCGTGGTCTCGACCTCGGCTTCACCGTCCCGTCCCGTCCGCGGCGGCGCTGATGTTCGGCCAGTGGGAGTACCTCGCGCTCATGGCGGCCTGTGTGCTCATCACCCTGCCCCTCGAGTTCGTGTTCGCCGCGCGGGTCTATCGCCGGTGGAGGCTCCTGCTCGCCGCCCTCATCCCCGTCGTCATCGTCTTCGCGGTCTGGGACCTCATCGCGATCGCCCGCGAGCACTGGTCCTACAACCCGGAGTTCGTCACGGGAATCGAATTCGGTGCCCTGCCGCTCGAAGAGCTCGGGTTCTTCGTCGTCATCCCCATCTGCGCCCTGCTCAGCTACGAGGCCGTCGGCACGGTGCTTGCCCGCGCCCCGCACTGGTGGGCGCGGCTGACGAGGAGGAAGGAGCGATGATCCCCGAATACACCGTCATGACGGTCGCCGGCATGGTCCTCGTCATCGCCCTCGAACTCTTCGTCTTCCGCAGCGGCATCTTCCGACGCGCCCAGTACTGGGCCGCGCTGGCGATCTGCCTCTTCTTCCAATGCCTCGTCGACGGCTGGCTGACGAAGCTGCGCGACCCCATCGTCGTCTACAACCCGGATATGTTCTCTGGCATCCGCGTCCCCTTCGACATCCCCATCGAGGACTTCGGTTTCGGCTTCGCAATGATCACCGCGGTCCTCATGCTCTGGCAGTGGAACCTCAACCGGCGCAGCGCCGAGGCGGACTCCCCCACCGAGGCGGACGGATGACCGCCCGGACCCGCACAGGTTCCGGTGCCGGCACCGAGGGCCGTCTCCGCCCCGCCGACCGTCATGCCGTCCGGCTCCCGGCCGCCCCCGGCAGGTCGCGGCCGCTGCGGCCGAAGAGCGTGACCGTCATCGGGGGCGGGATCGCGGGACTCAACGCCGCCGCCGTCCTCGCCGAACGCGGAGTCGACGTCGTGCTCGTCGAATCGGGCCCCCGCCTCGGCGGGCGGGTGAGTGCATGGCCGCTGCCCGGCGGGCGGACGATGAGTCGCGGGTTCCACGCGTTCTTCCGGCAGTACTACAACCTCCGCGACCTGCTCCGCCGTGCCGATCCCGACCTCTCCCGTCTGCGTCCTCTCGCGGACTATCCCCTCACCCGCCGAGGCGGGGCCACCGATTCGTTCGCCGCGATCCCGACGACACCGCCGTTCAACCTCGCCGGGTTCGTCCTCTCGAGCCCGACTTTCCCCCTGTCGGGACTGACCGAGATCGACACCGCGGCGGCGTTCGAACTCATCGACGTCGACTTCCCCGACTCCTTCGCCCGGTACGACGGCGAATCGGCGGCGGCCTTCCTCGACCGCCTGCGCTTCCCGGCGGAGGCCCGGCATCTCGCACTCGAGGTGTTCGCCCGGTCGTTCTTCGCTGACCCCGATGACTTCTCCGCCGGCGAACTCGTCGCGATGTTCCACACGTACTTCGCCGGCTCCTCCGAAGGCCTCCTCTTCGACGTCCCCACCGACGACTACGACACCGCGCTGTGGGCACCGCTCGGGGACCATCTCGCCGACCTCGGCGTGCGCATCGAGACCGACCGCACCGCGACCGCGCTCAGATGTGGCCCGAGAAGGTGGACGGTGACGACGGACAGCCGGGAGGTCGACTCCGACGCCGTCGTCCTCGCCGCCGATCCGGCCGCGGCCCGCAGACTCGTCGCCACGCTGCGCGCTGACGAGCCCGCGGAGGCCGAGTGGGCGAGCCGGGTCGCCGCCACCCGCAACGCGCCCCCGTTCGCGGTGCTCAGACTGTGGTTCGACGGACCCGTCGACCCCGACCGTCCCGCCTTCCTCGGGACGAGCGGCTTCGACCTCCTCGACAACGTCTCCCGCCTCGACCGCTTCGAGGCCGGCGCCGCGGACTGGGTGCGCGAGCACGGAGGGTCCGTCGTCGAACTCCACGCCTACGCGCTGACGGGGACTGCGCTGCAGGAGACCGCGGTGTCGGGGGCCGGAGTGTCGGAGACCGCGGTGCCGGAGACCGCGATGCCCCAGGGTGGGGCGTCCCAGGGCGCGGTGGCTCCACGGGCGGTGGTTGAGAAGGCGATCGCCGACCGGCTGCTCGCCGACCTCCACACCGTCTGGCCGGAGACGTCGCGACTGACCGCCCGCGAGTCGCAGCTGCTCATCCGTGACGACTGCGGACTCACCGACCCGCGCCCGTGGCACGAGCGGCCTGGCGTCGAGACCCCGCTGACCGGACTCGTCCTCGCCGGGGACTGGGTGCGCTGCGATGCGCCCGTCGCCCTCATGGAGCGCGCGGCGACGACCGGTGCGCTCGCCGCGAACGCTCTGCTCGCCCGGTGGCGGGTCGCGGGCACCGACCTGTGGTCACCGCCCCCGCGCGGCCTGCTCCGACGCGGCCTGCTCGGGCGGATGCGGCGGACGACGACGCGCGGCTGAGACGGCGGGAGACCACGGCACGGCGGGAAACTACGGCACGGCGGGAGATGGCACGCCGCAGAGGCGGCACGGTGCTCAGGCGGCATGTGCGGCGGCACTGGCGGCCCACACGGCCCAGACAGGGCCGCGCGGGCAGGCACCCCTAGACGCCGTCCCCGGCCGGAAGTGGACCGGGACTCGAGTCGCCGCGGATGTGCTTGAGGACCAGCTCGGCGCTGATGAGGCACATCGGCACGCCCACCCCCGGCGCCGTGGTCGCACCGGCGAAGTAGAGGCCGTCGACGGTGCGGGAGACGTTCTGCGTCCGGAACATCGCGGACTGGCGCAGAGTGTGCGCGGGCCCGAGCATGCCGCCGAGCCACGAGTTGTAGTCGCGCGCGAAGTCGGTCGGACCGATCGTGTGGCGGACGACGATGCGCTCGGCGAGGTCGGGGATGTCCGCCCACTCCGCGATCTGCGCGATCGCCCGATCGGCGGCGCGCTCGATGAGGGGATCGCCGCTGCCTTCGGGACCACCGCCCCCGAGCCCGGCATCGGCGGGGACGGGGACAAGGACGAAGAGGTTCTCGCATCCCGGCGGTGCCACGGTCGGGTCCGTGGCGCTGGGACGGCAGACGTAGAGCGAAGCCGGGTGGGGCACCCGCGGGCGCGGGCCGAAGATCGCGTCGAAGTTCTCCGTCCAGTCCGGGGTGAAGAAGAGAGAGTGGTGGGGCAGCTGCGGAAGGTCGCCGGTGACGCCGAGGAAGACGAGCACCGCCCCTGGGCCGCTGACCATCCGCGACCACCGGTCCTCCGAACGACCGCGGAGAGCGGGAGGGAGCAGCCGGGTCTGCGTGTGGTGGAGATCGGCGGCGGAGACGACGATATCAGCCCCCGTACGCCGGGCACCTGATCGGGCATCGGTCCAGGTCACCCCGGTCACCCGCGGTCGCCTGCGACCGGTGGTCTCGGTCTCGATCGCCTCGACCTCCGCCGAAGTGTGGATGCGGACCCCGGCGCGTTCGGCGAGACGGGTGAAAGCGTCGACGACCGTGCGGAAACCGCCCATCGGGTAGTCCACCCCCTCGTCGAGGTCGAGGGCGCTCATGAGGTGATAGATCGCCGGTGCCCGGCGCGGGTCGGTGCCGAGGAAGACGGCAGGGTATTGGAGGATCTGCCGCAGACGCGGATCGGACACGGTTCGCTCGGCCCGTCTGCTCAGGCTCTCCGTGAGCAGGCGGGCCAGGGACGGAATCGAGGGCAGGAGCGAACGGTCGAGGACGGAGAGCGGAGAGGTGAACGGGTTGTAGAGGAAGAGCCGCTCGGCCATCGCCTTCGCATGGGCGGCCGAGCGCAGATGGGCCTGCAGGCGCCTGCCCGCGCCGGACTCGCGGTCCTCGAAGACCGCGACGACTCTGTCCCGTCCCAGCGGGACACTCACCGGTGCCGCCTCGGCGGTGACGCTCGGCGCGGTCGACGCGTCCGGGTCGGTGAACACGGTGTAGGCGGGATCGAGGGACACGAGGTCGAGCTCAACCGCCGCGCTCGTGCCCATGAGCGCGAAGAAGTGGTCGTAGACCTCGGGCATGAGATACCAGGACGGGCCCGTATCGAAGCGGAACCCGTCCCGGACGATCCGACCGATGCGCCCGCCCACCTCGGCGTTCTTCTCGAAGACGTCGACACTGTGACCGTCTCGGGCGAGCAGGGCGGCGGTGGCGAGTCCTGCGGCACCCGCCCCGATGACGCTCACCTGCGCCATCACGAACTCCGGCCGCGCAGGGTGCCCAGGGTCGAGCGGGCGAGGAGACGCGCCTTGACGTGGCCGGGGATGCGTATCCGCTCCCGGTAGAGCCGCTCGACGGGGGCGGCGGCGATGGTGTCGATGAGCGCGGCGAAGAGCGCGGTGGCGGCGCCGACGGCGAGCCTCGCGTCGTAGGGCAGGAGCGGGATCGCAGCCTCGGCATCGGCGAGCTGATCACGGATGGTGAGGATCCAAGCGTCCCGCGCACTCGTGCTCAGGCGCGCTTCCTCGGTGAGGTAGCTGCGACCGAGGCGGTCACGGTCGTCGGCGAGGTCGCGGAGGAAGTTGATGTTCTGGAAGGCCGCGCCGAGGCGGCGGGCCCCGCACTCGAGGATGGGCAGCTGAGTGTCGTCGCGGGGGTTGTCGTGGAGGAAGATGCGCAGGCACATGAGGCCGACGACCTCGGCGGATCCGTAGACATAGTCCGCATGCTCCCCGGCGCTCAGGCACCGCACCCCGGGTGCCGCCGGGTGTCCCGCAGGCGATTCGGCGTCGAGATCGGAGCGCATGGCGGCGAAGAACGGTTCGATGAGGTCGCTGCCGATCCCCGTCTGCCGCGCCGTCCGGGCGAACGCGTGGATGATGAGATTGGTGCTCACCCCGCGCGAGAGCGCCCGATAGGTCTCGGCGACGAAGTCCTCGAACATCTCCCCCACCTCGTCGGGCCCCACCCCGGCACTGCTCGGCAACCCGTCGACGATCTCATCGGCGACGCGGACAAGGGCGTAGACGTTGCGGACGTGGGACCGGTGGGAGGGGCCCAGCAGCGCCGTCGCCGCGCCGAACGACGTCGAATACCCGTCGATGACGGACTTCGCGGCCCGCTCGGCGGTGCGCGAATAGGTCTCGAGGGAGGAGCGTTCACTCATCGCCGACGCCTCTCGTTGCGCCGAGCAGCCCGTTCGATGTTGCAGGCCATGGCCGGGAAGATGAACCGGTGGAAGGGTGAGACGAACGCCCAGTAGAGGCGGCCGCGGATGCCGCGGGGGAAGAAGATCGCCCGCTGCCGGTATTCGCAGTCGGGGCCGACCTGGTCGACGGTGAACTCGAGCCATGCGTCTCCGGAGACCTTCATCTCCGCGCGCAGGAGGAGCTTGTGGTCGGGGACGATCTCCTCGACCCGCCACCAGTCGACAGGATCGCCGACCCGCAGGGCATCGGGCAGTCGGCGTCCGCGGTTAAGACCGGCCCCGCCGACGATCTTGTCCCAGAGGCCGCGGATCTTCCACGCCAGCGGCCACGAGTACCAGCCGTTGCGCCCGCCGATGCTGACGATGACCGGCCAGATGTCGGAGACGGCGAGGTCGCGCAGCAGCCGCCGGCGGTCGTCGACGAACGCCTTCTTGCCTGCCCACTGCGGGTCGTTGGGCAACGGCTTCGCCGCCTGTTCGAGCTCCCCCGAATCGGCGTCCCAGTTCGTCGCCACCGCCCCTTCCTTCTCCCGGCGCAGGGCGAGCCGGACCGCCTGGTCGTAGCTGAGCAGTCCCGAACTCGGCGGCGGGATGACGGCGTCGATGTCGTCGTTGCGGGTGACCGCGTCCTCCTGCAGCGACTGGACGAGCGGGAGGGTGAGCGCGAACGGCAGCGGGGTGACCAGCCCGACCCAGATGCCTGAGAGCGTCGGGGCCGGCAGCGGGAGGGCGATGACGTGACGTGGGGGCAGATCGCGGATGCGCGCGAAGTCCTTCATCACCTCGGCGTAGGTGAGGACGTCTCCGGAGCCGATGTCGAAGGCGCGGTTGACCGGCTTCGGGAGGTCGCAGGCGGCGACGAGGTAGTAGAGGACGTCGCGGACGGACAGCGGTTCGACCCGGTTGGCCACCCAGTCGGGCGCGGGCATCCAGCGCAGGGCGTCGGCGAGGTGCCTGATCATCTCGAACGACGCCGACCCGGAGCCGATGATGATCCCAGCCTGGAAGACGATCGCCGGGGTGCTCGAGGCGAGGAAGATCTCCCCGACCTTCGCTCGGGAGCGCATGTGCATCGACAGCTTCGCCGACTCGGGGTGGAGGCCGCCGAGGTAGATGATCTGCCGGCCCCCGGCCGCAGCGGTGGCCTCGACGAGTCTCGTCGCCGCCTGCGCTTCGTGTCGTTCGAAGTCGCGGCCGGAGTTCATCGAGTGGACGAGGTAGCAGACGTCGTCGATGCCCTCCATCGCCGCCTTCAGGCCGGTGCCGTCGTCGAGGTCGACGGTGTGGACGGTGACCTCATCGGCCCAGGGCACCGCGCTGAGTTTGTCCGGCGAGCGCACGCCCACGCTCACGGCGTGCCCGGCCTGGAGGAGGCGGGGCACGAGGCGGCCGCCGATGTAGCCGGTGGCCCCGAGCACGAGCACAGAGCGGGGATGGCGGGCTGACGGGATGGTCTCGGTGAGATCGGTCGCGGCCATCGGGTCCTCGCTGATGGGTAGGCGAGGCGCGTCGCTGCGTCTCGGTGCGGGCCCCTGCGTCCGGATCGGCAGCGGGGACACTGTGGGATCAGACTACCCTATCTCCAAGCCGAGGCGACCGATCCATTGGATGAGGAGCTGAGTCTCCGTCTCGCCAAGGATCTCCGGGTTCGCGGCGGCGCGTTCGATGACCGCGTGCCCGAGGCGGGCATCGGCCTCGTCGCCCGCCCCGGCTGGCCCGGTCCCGGTGATCGCTGCGATTACGCCTTCGCGCACGTGCGCTGAGAGGTCGGGATCGGCTTCGCCGAGGATGATCTGGCGCAGCGTCACCCCGATGTTCGTCGCGATGATGTGGGCGGCCGCCTCCTCGTAGCCGACGACGAGTCGCCCCTCCTCCTCGGCGCGCTTCGTCACTGCCCGAAGCATCTCGCCGGGCCTCGACTGCTTGTCGGGCGAATGGCCGGGCCGGACCTTGCCGTACATGAGCGTATAGAAGCCGGGATTCTCGAGCCCGAACGCGACGTGGGCGTCCCAGCCCTGGCGCAGCGCCTGGATGGGGTCGTGGCTCGGCTCTGCTGCGGACTTCTCAGCGAGGTACATGTCGAATCCGCGTTCGATGACGGCGTCGATGAGTCCCTGCTTGCTGCCGAAGAAGTGATAGAGCGTCGGCATCTTCACCCCGACCGCGTCGCACACGGCGCGCAGCGAGAAGTCCTCTCCCGGCGCGGCGGCGATGAGGTCGGCCGCGGCGTTGAGGAGGCGGGTGCGTGTATCGACCGCCTGTGTATCGAGCGAAGATCCCTCTGTCATATCGCAATACTATCGTGTACTGTCGATATAACGAGATGTACCGACGCTACATCTCGTCTCTGCGGGACCACCGCACGGCAGTGCCCGCAGAGTCCCTATCGTCACGACCGATCAGGAGCAGACATGACCACCCACACCCTCGAAGGCAAGAACGTCCTCATCGCCGGCGGCGGCAAGAACCTCGGCGGCCTCGTCGCCCGGCAGGTCGCCGAGGCGGGGGCCAACGTCGCGATCCACTACAACTCCGAATCCTCCCGTCCGGATGCCGAGGAAACCCTGGCGGCGGTCGAAGCCGCAGGTGTCAAGGGCGTTCTCCTCACCGGGGATCTCACCCAGCCGGCGAACGTCGAGAAGCTCTTCGCCGATGCCGCCTCGGCGCTGGGCCCGATCGACATCGCGTTCAACACCGTCGGCAAGGTGCTCCGCAAGCCCATCGTCGAGACAACGGAGGAGGAGTTCGACGAGATGTTCGCCGTCAACGCCAAGGCCGCGTACTTCTTCATCAAGGAGGCGGGCAAGAACCTCGCCGACAACGGGAAGATCGTCACGATGGCCACCTCGCTGCTCGCGGCATTCACCGACGGGTACTCGACGTATGCCGGCGGCAAGGCCCCGGTCGAGCACTTCACGAGGGCCGCTGCGAAGGAGTATGCAGAGCGCGGCATCTCCGTCGTCACCCTGGCCCCCGGTCCGATGGACACTCCGTTCCTCTACGGCCAGGAGACGCCTGAGCGCGTCGAGTTCCTCAAGTCGCAGGCAATGGGCGACCAGCTGACGAAGATCGAGGACATCGCCCCGATCGTCCGCTTCCTCACCACCGACGGCTGGTGGATCACCGGCCAGACGATCTTCCCCAACGGCGGCTTCAGCACCCGCTGAGCCCGCGTCCACCCGTTCACCGCTGCGACCCCAGCCCCTAGGCTGAGACCAGCCGACCCAGGAGGAATCATGACCGACCAGTCCATCCCCCAGCCCGTCGCCGACTTCATCGCCACCGTCAACGCCCATGACGACGCAGGCTTCCTCGACTCATTCACCGATGACGCGTTCGTCGATGACTGGGGTCGCACCTTCACCGGCCGTGACGAGATCAAAGGTTGGAGTGACAAGGAGTTCATCGGCTCACAGGGCGTCCTCACCCCTGAGGAAGTCAGCGCTGACGACGACTCCGTCACCGTGGTCGGCGATTGGAAGTCGAACTACGCCAATGGGCGGTCCTCGTTCAGGTTCACCACCAAGGGAGACAAGCTCACCTCGATGACGATCCGCGAGGGCTGACCACATCGGCGGCCGACACCCCGCCCCACGATGATCGCTGCGAGCCCCACCGCTTCGACGCATGTGCCACAATGACAGAGACGCGCATCCGTCACGGCGGTGGGGCTCGCCGTACCCAACCTCGGAGCAGTCCGCTCCGACAACAGTCCCTACCTCGACCGGCGCCAGCATGCCCGAAAGGTAGGAGAGACCATGAGCACCGCCCCCACCCACCTGCGAGCGTCCTCCCTCATCCTCGTCGCTGCGGGCGGCACGCTCGGGACGGCAGCCAGGGAGGCGATCAGTCTCACCGTTCCCTCCCTCGCGGGGATCCCGGTGGCGATCTTCGGCATCAACATCCTCGGCGCGTTCCTCCTCGGACTCCTCCTCTCCGCCCTCGCCCGGCGCGGGCCGGATGAGGGCGCTCGACGCCGGGTGCGCCTCCTCGTCGGCACCGGGTTCATGGGCGGGTTCACGACGTACAGTGCGCTGGCCACGGATGCGGCGCTCTTCCTCGGCGGGGTGCCGGGAACGGAGTCGGCGGGTGGGGTCCCCGCGGTCACCGCCTCCACCGGGATCGGCGTCGGCTATGGGCTCGCGACCGTCATCATCGGCGGGCTCGCGACATGGGCGGGGATCGCCATCGGCGCGCTCACGCGAGCCCAGTGCCCGCACGCTGCGACTCGCACGACCGCGACCCGTACGGCGGGGAGCCGCGCGGAGGCGACAGGCTCCCCCGCCGAGGCGGTCCTTCCGGTGGAATCGGATCCGCACGATTCCGGCGCCGCCGGGACGGGCCGACGGGACGGTGACCGCCGATGACGCCGCTGCTCTTCGCAGGCATCGCCGTGGCCGGCGGGATCGGCGCGGCGGCGCGGATGGTCCTCGACGGACTCATCAGATCGCGGCTGGCAGGGGCCACCCCGTGGGGGACGATCGCGATCAACGTTTCGGGCTCTCTTGTGCTCGGATTCCTCACCGGGCTGGCGGCAGGGAACCTCCTGCCCACGGAGTGGTTCCTCATCATCGGCACGGGCTTCCTCGGCGGGTACACGACGTTCTCGACGGCGAGCTACGAGACCATCCGCCTCCTCGAACAGCGCGCGTGGTGGGCGAGCGCGATGAGCGGGCTCGGCACCCTCGTGCTCGCCACGACTGCGGCCGGCCTCGGGCTCCTACTCGGCGGGCTGGTCTGATCCGCCTCGGCGGGCTGATCATCTCAACCACCGCCCACCGGCGGATCCTCAGCCTTCTTTCCGGCAATGCACGTTCTGCTCAAATCTCCGCAGATGCCCCCACCCTCACCGCATCACGGCAGTCATCTTGCCTGGTGAGAACGGCAGGTTCACCGGCCTTTACTGTCACGGCCTGACATGCCTAGAGTGGGAACAGAGGTTGCCGTGTGACCTGCAGTCATACGCGTGTCACTCCTCTTCAGCATCGAAGCGAATGGAGAACGAATATGCCTACGCCCGAAGAACAGGTCGACCAGTGGTTCGATCCGAAGAAGCCCTCGACGACCGAGGTGGGAACGAAGCGGGAGTCAGACGCACACTCGCTGAGCGTGGGTCCTGACGGCCCTCTGCTCCTTCACGATGTCGCCCTCGTCGAGAAGATCGCCCGCTTCGACCGTGAGCGCGTGCCCGAGCGCAGCCCGCACGCGAAGGGCTCCGGCGCGTTCGGCGAGTTCGTCGTCACCGGCGACGTCTCGAAGTACACGAAGGCGAAGTTCCTCCAGCCCGGGACGACGACCCCGATGCTCGCGCGCTTCTCCACCGTCGCTGGTGAGCTCGGTTCGCCGGACTCGTGGCGCGACGTCCGCGGCTTCGCCCTGAAGTTCTACACCGAAGACGGCAACTTCGACATGGTCGGCAACAACACCCCGGTGTTCTTCGTCCGCGACCCGATGAAGTTCCCCGACTTCATCCACTCGCAGAAGCGCCTGCCCGATTCGGGTCTGCGCAGCCCGAACATGCAGTGGGACTTCTGGTCGCTCTCGCCCGAGTCGGCCCACCAGGTCGCCTACCTCATGGGACCGCGCGGCCTGCCGAAGACGTGGCGGAACATGAACGGCTACTCCTCGCACACCTACATGTGGGTCAACGAGGACGGCGAGAAGTTCTGGGTCAAGTACCACTTCCTCACCGACCAGGGTGTGGAGAACATGTCGAACGAGGAGGCCGCGAAGCTCGCCGGTGAGGATGCCGACGTCCACCGTCGCGACCTCTTCGACGCGATCAAGGACGGCAACTTCCCGTCGTGGACGCTGCACGTGCAGATCATGCCGTACGAGGACGCGAAGACCTACCGGTTCAACCCCTTCGACCTGACGAAGATCTGGTCGAAGAACGACTACCCGCGCATCGAGGTCGGACGGTTCACGCTCAACCAGAACCCGATCAACCACTATGCGCAGATCGAGCAGGCCGCGTTCAGCCCGTCGAACACCGTGCCCGGCACGGGAGTCTCCCCGGACAAGATGCTGCTGAGCCGAGTGTTCTCCTACCCGGATGCGCAACGCAACCGCGTCGGCACGAACTTCAACCAGCTGCCGGTCAACGCTCCCGTCGTCAAGACGAACAACTACGACAAGGAAGGGCACATGCAGTACCACCACACCGGTGCTGCACCTGTGTACGCTCCGAACTCGTACGGTCGCGCCTACCAGGACACGCAGGGCGTCGTCGACAACGGGTGGGAGGCCGACGGCGAGCTCGTCCGCATGGCCTACACCCTGCACCGGGATGACGACGACTTCGGCCAGGCGCACACCCTCGTCCGCGAGGTCTACTCCGAGGAGGAGCGCCAGGAGCTCGTCAACACGGTCGTCGACATGCTCAAGTCCGATCTCGAGGAACCGGTCCTCTCGAACGTGTTCGCCTACTGGAAGAACATCGACGCAGAGGTCGGCCAGGCTATCGAGGACGGCTACCGCCAGGGCTGATTCGCCCACGGGCACCCGGCCCACCGTCGGGTGAGCCGCGGCCCGGTCCGAGCGCCCGAGCGCCGATCCGCCTCCCCCACGGGAAGCGGTTCGGCGTTCGGGCGCTTCGTCGTCTGGCAATTTAGTTAACTTGGTGAAATACTGACTCCATGAAGGACTCCCCTCGATCACCCGGCGCCCTCCGCATCCTCATCCCCATCGTGCTCATCCTCGCCTGGCTCGCCGTCTTCGGCTTCGGCGGCGCGAGTTTCTCAGACATCAGCGAGGTCTCCTCCGACGAACGGTCGAGCTTCCTCCCCGACAGCGCGGAGTCGACCCGCGTGCAGAACGAGATCACGGAGTTCACCGGATCCGATGCCGTTCCCGCGATCATCGTCGCCGAACGCCGTGACGGCCTCGCCGAGGCGGACCGCACAGGTCTCGAGGAGCTCGCCGACAGCGCGGCAACCACGGTCCCCGGGGCGTCGGCGTCCCCGGTCATCCCCTCCGAGGACGGGCAGGCAGTGGAGATCGTCGTCGCCGTTCCCTCCGACGCCGAGGTCGGCGACGCCGTCACCGCGCTGGAAGCCGAGGCGCAGACGGTCCTGCCGGATGACCTCGGCGTGTGGGTGAGCGGGCCCGCCGGGTTCACCGCCGACCTGCAGGAGGCGTTCAGCGGCATCGACGGCATCCTCCTCCTCGTCGCCCTCGCCGTCGTCTTCGTCATCCTCGTCATCGTCTACCGCTCCCCCCTGCTGCCGATCCTCGTCCTCCTCGCGTCGATGACCGCGCTCTGCGCCGCCGTCCTCCTCAACGTCGCCCTCGCCCGAGCCGACGTCGTCACGCTCAACGGCCAGGTGCAGGGGATCCTCTTCATCCTCGTCATCGGCGCGGCCACGGACTACTCCCTCCTCTTCATCGCCCGATACCGGGAGGAGCTGCGCGACACCCAGTCGCCGCCCACGGCCGCGTGGCGGGCAGTGCGGGGTGTGCTCGAGCCGATCGCCGCCTCCGGCGGCACTGTCATCGCGGGCCTCCTCTGCCTGCTCCTGTCCGACCTCGGGTCGAACTCCGCTCTCGGCCCGGTCGCCGCGATCGGCATCGTCTGCGCGATGCTCACTTCGCTGACGTTCCTCCCGGCCCTCCTCGCCGTCACCGGCCGTGTCGCGTTCTGGCCCCGGGCCCCGCGGTTCGGCACCGCCCATCCTGTCCTCACCGGCCCCGAGGCGACCGGGCCCTGGTCCCGCATCGGCCGTGTCGTCGCCGCAGGACCCAAGCGGATGGCCGCCGGGGTCACGGTCGTCCTCGTCCTCGGGTGCGGCGGTCTCCTCGTCCTCGACGCCGAGGGAGTCCCGCAGAGCGAGTTCGTCCTCGGCGAGTCCGAGGCCCGTGACGGGCAGGTCGTCATCGACCGTCACTTCCCCGGCGGATCGGGCACCCCCGCCTACGTCCTCGCTGATGATTCGGAACGGGACAACGTCGCCGAGGCGATCGCCCGAACCCCCGGAATCGACGGGGTCGCGCTCATCGCCCAGGATTCACCGTCCGGAACCGTTCCCGTCGACGCCTCCGGCGAGGTCGAGAGCGCAGGCCCGGCCGGAGGCGGTCCCGGCGGTGCGCCGGCCCCGGCAGCCGAGCCGACCGTCATCGACGGTGAGGTGATGTTCTCCGTCACCCTCTCAGATCCTGCGGACTCCCTCGAGGCCGAGCAGACCGTCCGCGACCTCCGGACTGAGCTGGGCCCCTACGATGCGGCGGTGGGTGGGAGCACGGCCGTCGACCTCGATACGAACGAGACCTCCTCGTCCGACCGATCGGTGATCATCCCGATCGTACTCGTCGTCATCACGATCATGCTCGCCCTGCTTCTGCGCTCCCTCGTCGCGCCGCTCGTCCTGCTCGCGACGACGGTGCTCAGCTTCGGCACGGCGCTGGGGCTCAGCGCGCTCATCTTCCAGGTCATCGGACAGCCGCAGTCGGATCCGTCCGTGCCGCTCTATGCGTTCGTCTTCCTCGTCGCGCTCGGCATCGACTACAACATCTTCCTCATGACCCGGGTCCGCGAGGAGACCTTCAGTCACGGCACGAAGGAGGGGACGTTGCGGGGCCTGTCGGTGACCGGAGGGGTGATCACAAGCGCGGGCATCGTGCTCGCCGCGACCTTCGCCGCCCTCGTCGTCATCCCGATCCAGTTCCTCCTCCAGCTCGCGATCATCGTCGCCCTCGGCGTCCTCCTCGACGCCCTCGTCGTCCGCACCCTGCTGGTGCCGGCGCTGGCGATCTGGATCGGCGACCGATTGTGGTGGCCCTCGCGGCTCGCGCGTCCGCGCCGTCCCGATGCGCGTTCAGCGACGACGGCCGCGGACGAGTCGTCGGCGACGAGGCTCCTGGCTCAGCGCTGAACGCCGTGGCTGAGTGTTGAACGCTCACCACAGCGGCGGGGGTGCGGTGATTGCCGGGCAAGTCACGCAGTTCCGGCGCGTGCGCGCGGCGCCCACTGGCCTCGCCCGCCGAGGCCGTCCGCCGAGGCCGTCTCAGGTGCCCGGTTGGTCGGAGGCGGAGTCTGACTCAGCGTCGGCCTCTGCCCAGCTCTGCCCGCTCAGGGCGATCTCCTCGCGGGTGTCGCGGAGGAAGCGGATGACGACCTCACGTTCGTCCCGAGTGAGTCGGGCTGCGGCGTGGAAGCGCCTCGCCTGCTGCCGACCGACGGTCTCCATCGCCGAGGCGTAGGTTCCCTGCGTGATCGACACGGTCTGCGCGCGGCGGTCGTGCGGGTGCGGGGCGCGGGTGATGTGGCCGCCGCGTTCGAGCCGGTCGAGGAGCTTCGTCGTCGCCGCCGGTGAGATGGTCAGGTGGGCGGCGATCCCGCCGGGTGTGCCGAGGATGTCGCGATGACGGCAGACGATGAGGTAATGAAGCGCCTTCATGTCCGTGGCGCCGAGGCGCATATAGCGGCGGGAGGCCTCGGAGATCTCCTGCTCGGTGTCGCGGAGCTCGCCGAAGGCGGTCATGAGCTCCGTGATCTGCTCGACGTCGGCGGGGTCCATGCCGGAGCGGTCGACGAGGCTCTGCTGCGGGTCGCTGGCGTCGACGTCATAGACGGCCGATCTCTCGACGGCTTCGCTCGCCACGCCCTGCTCCCACTCTGCCTCGTCATTCCGGGGCCCATCGCACCCCGTGAGTCTCCCACCCATGCTACAGCGCGGGCCCGAGGCTCGACCTCCGCCGCCAGGAGCGCCCAAGTCTGCCCTCGCCCAACCGTCGGTTGCCTCCGCGAGGAGGATCCGGTTCGAAACCGGGCTGGTTTTCGCACCCGGTCCTCCTCGGTGGCGAGTCCTCACACTCGCCGCGTCGACCCACCGCAGCCTCTGGCTCCCCCACTCCTCGCTCCGTCGGCAGGTCAGAGTTCAGCGACGATGCCCCAACGGGCGAGTCGGGCCGCAAGCCAGTCGAAGCCGCCATCGTCACTGAGGTCGTCGAACGACTGCAGCATGTCCCCTGGCCGGGCTCGCTCGAACGATGGGGCCGACTGCCCCGAGTCGAAGAAGACGAAGGCCAGCCCTGAGGGATCTCGCCGAGACACATAGCGGATTCCGTCGAAGCCCGCTCGCCAAGCGGTGCGCGCCCAGTGAATCGTCTCCGCATATCGGTTCGACCCGGGAGATGTCAGTTCGTCCCGCGGCATGTTCAGCGTGTGCATGTCAGCGCCTGCCAGAGAGGCGACCCTGAGGTCCCGGCTCGCCCGGACCTGTGCCAACACCCGACCGCGGAACAGTACGCGTGGGAGGGCATCGGTGTCGTCAGGGGCGCGGTCGCGAAGCAGCGTCTCCCAGAGCGCGACGTTCTCTGAGGGCGACGCGTAAAGCGTCGGGACCGGCCTCGCGGGCTCTGCATCGTCGAGGAAGAACGAGAACCGCGAAACCGGGAAGACATCGTCCCTCTGCGTCGCCCGGACTGCCAAGGACGTTCCCGGATTGAAGTCGTTCGGCGCACGGTTCGTAGGCCCCGGCGAGTACACGCGGAGGAGAACGGTCCCCGCGGGAACCAGGTCCTCGGCGGGGTCGAAAGGGTCTGGCGGCGTCGCCACCGGTCGCGCCATCAGACGTCCGCGAGGGCGGCCGCTGCCGTGGAGAGGAACTCGGGGTCTCCCGCGCTCCGCACCGGCAGGTCGCCTGAGAACCTCGGAGAGGGCGCGGCCGCCCAGATCGCGAAGTCTCGACCGTCTAACCCGAGCTCGTCGAGCATGGCAGCCATCGGAGCGACCCAATCACGGACGGCGCGGGTTTCGGGATCGATCTGGAAGGCGGGGTAGAGCGTCCTGCCTGCGTGCTCGACGCGGATGAGGCTGCCGGATTTGGAACGCTGAGCCGCCCAGTTGCGTCCGCGGCCGACATACTCAGCCACCTCACCCGCGCTGAGCAGACGCGTCTCGTCACTGTTCTCGAGCGCGGCCAGCCGTCGCTGGGATGCCGCCAAGCCCGCAGCAATGGCCGGGCTCGGCTGCGCACTCGCGATGCTGCTCTGCAGTTCGCCCTCGAGCACCTCGAATCGCAGGAGGCGCAGTTCGTCTTCGAGTTCGTCCAGACGGGCGATCGCAGCGTGGGGAGAGAGTCCTCTGAGCGAAGCGCGCAGAGATTCGACAGCGTCGTGGACCGGCTGTCCGCCATCGGCGACCGCACGCGACCCGGAAACTGCGCCCATCACCCACTCCAATCGTGCGTATCGTGCATTCCATTCTATTGCCTTAACTGCACGAAGGGAACCGATCGAGTCACTGGGCGTCGCCGAGGTGGCGGGAAGACAGCCCGGCAGGGCGACCAAGCACTCTTCGCGAGGAGGATCCGGTGCGAATCCCAGCCCGATTTCGAACTGGATCCTCCTCGGGGAGACGCCTCAGACCCGCCGCACCTCGATGAGATGGCGGGTCGAGTGGGCGACGAACGGACCGTCGGAGGCGATGCGTTCATGGAGTTCGCGCAGGCGGTCCCGGTATCCCTCGACGGTGAAGCCGGGCACCCACCAGACGACCTTGCGCAGGAGGTAGACGACAGCGGCGACGTCGTGGATCTCGATGCGCAGGTCCGCGGTCCGGAGGTCGACGACCTTGAGGCCCGCCGCCTCGGCGGCAGCGGCCTCGTCGTCGGGGTGCCGCGCCCGCCTGGCCTGAGGCTGGGGGCCGAGGAAGAACTCGATGAGTTCGAAGACACTCGCCGGACCGACGTGCTGGGCGAAGTACGTCCCACCCGGTCGGAGCACGCGAGCGATCTCCTCCCACCAGATCGTCGCCGGATGTCGACTCGTCACGAGGTCGAAGGCGGCATCGGCGAAGGGCAGCGGGGGTTCGTCGGGATCGGCGACGACGACCACGCCACGAGGATGGAGGAGGCTGGTGGCCCGTGCGATGTTCGGCGGCCACGATTCGGTGGCCACGGCCGTCGGTGGGAACCGGGTCGCCTCGGCGAGGACCTCTCCCCCACCGGTCTGGATGTCGAGCGACGCCGAGGCGGCAGCCAATCTCTCGGCCAGCTGCCGGGCGTAGCCCCATGGGGGCCGCTCCTCGGTGGCGCGGCCCTCGAGCCACGCGAAGTCCCACCCGGAGACGTCGGCGTCGGCACCGAGGGCGATGAGATCGTCGAAGGAAGTGCTCACCCCGCGACGATGGCGTCGATCGCTGCCGGGTCGGAGGAGCGGAGGAACTCCTCGATGCGCGCGGTTTCTTCGCTCTCCCCGATCCCCGCCGAGGCGCGGCCGAGGGCATAGAGCGCACGGAGGACCCCGCGGTTGACCTCGTGCGACCACGGGATCGGACCGGCGCCGCGCCAACCCGCGGCGCGCAGGGCGTCGAGTCCGCGGTGGTAGCCGACACGGGCATAGGCATAGGAGTCGACGAGTCGACCTTCGGCGTGGGCCTCATCGGCGAGCACCGCCCACGCGAGCGACGAGGCGGGGAGGTCGGCGACGATGTCGAGGGCCTCCTCACCGGCATCGAGGCGGCGCTTCGCCTCGACGTCGGGGTGGTCGTCGGGGAGGAACGTCGGCTGCGGGCCGAGCTGCCCGGCATCGAGGTTGCCGATGTGGGAGGGATTGCCGATGGGCTGCGTCATGGTCGTCTCCTGTTCGTTGGGCGAGCGGTGCGGATCCGCCGAGGCGGGTCCCCGGTCATCGTGTCACACTCAGTTCGTCTTCACGGTCGAGGGCAGGACCGCGTACGGATTCGTCGCCAGCGCGCCGATGACGCCCTGTGAGGCGAGGTCGTCGAGCTGCTTCTTGTCTGCGACTCCGGTCGCCCAGACCCCCAGACCCGAGTCCGTCCAGTCACCGGCGTCGGCGGCGTCGACGGCGACCATCGTGTACCCCTGATCGGCGAGCTCCTTCTCCGCCGTGGCGGTCGGATCCCCGACGAACATCGCAGCGATCCCGGCATCGGCGGCGGCGCGGGCCACCTCGGCGTCGGCGGTGCGCACGATCGTCGAGGCCGCCATGTCCGCCTTCGCGATCGCGGCCAGGGCCGGTTCCGCGGTGGCCGTGTCGGGGATGAGCGGCACGACCACGGTGCTGCCGGCGACGGCGTCGAGCACCTGCTGCCATGTCATCGGCGTGCCCGGTTCGGTGCCTTCGCGCGGGGGTTTGATCGTCCTGTCCTCGAACTCATCGACGGTGAGCCCGCCGAGGCCGTCGGGCAGTCCCAGCGTCTCGGCGGCGGTCTCGGGGTCGGCGGCGACGACGGTGCCGTCGTCGAGCGTGGTCAGCGTCGGGGCCGGGAGGTAGCCGAACTTGACGTTCTCGGTGAAGGCGAGCTCCGAGTTCGGCGGGTAGACCTCCGAGCCGCCGTCGAGGGCAGCCACGGCCGGTGGGTTGAGGTCGTCGACGTTGAGCGTGTCCTTGTCGCCGAAGACGTTGACGAGGAGGACGATGATGAGGCCGACGACGACCACGGCTCCGGCCCACAGGGGCGCGTTGAACTTCTTCGGCTCCGGCTGTTCGGGCATCGGGATGCGGTCCTCGCTCATCGGCTGCCGTCCTTCGTCGATCCGGCGCCGGTGACGAGGCCGCGGAGGAAGCCCGCCCCCCAGCACAGGTGCATCGTCGGGAGGATGAGGCCGAACCAGAACCGTTCGCGGCGTCCGCAGTCCTTCGCGGTCCCCGCGGCGGCGACGATGCCGGCGATATACGTGAGACTGGGGACGTGGACGAGCGAGGTGAAGCGCCGGACGGGCTTCGGCCACCGCTTCGTGCGCCCGGCCAGTTGGAGGAGGGCCTCGATGACGCTCGCGGCCATGCCGAGGACGAGCAGCGGCGGCGCGAAGTACCGCAGGGAGTTCTTCGACCCGTACCGCCGGATGAGCTCGGCACGCCAGATGCCCGTCGCCCAGAACTGTCGGGCGATCTTCGACCAGGTGCCCCGCGGCCAGTACGTGACCTCCATGTCCGGGTTGAACCAGATCCGTCCCCCGGCCGAGCGGATGCGCAGGTTGAGCTCCCAGTCCTGTCCGCGTCGGATGTCCTCATCGAACCCGCCGAGGTGGTCGAAAACCTCCCGGCGGTAGACGCCGAGGTACGCCGACTCCGACTCCCCCGCCTCGTCGCCGGAGTGGTAGGCGGGTCCGCCGAGTCCGATCGGGGACATGTATGCGCGGGCGACGGCCTTCTGGAAGGCCGACTTCCCGCGGGCGCGCATGAGCCCGCCGCAGTTGGCCGACTGCGTCTCCCGCAGAGTCTCGATGGCCTGGCGGGTGTAGTCGGGTTCGAGGCCCGAGTGGGCGTCGACGCGGATGACGATCGGGTGGCGGGTGTGCCGGATCGCGCGGTTGAGTCCGATCGGAGTGGCGCCCTCGGGATTGTCGACGGTCTGGATGCGCGGATCGGCCTGCGCCATGCGGGCGATGATCGCGTCCGTGTCGTCGGTCGAGGGGCCGAGGGCGAGGACGACTTCCTTCACGCCGTCGTAGTCCTGGGAGAGGACGGTCGTGATCGCCTGCCTGATGTGCTCGGCTTCGTTGAGCACGGGCATGATGTAGGAGACTCCGGGCTTCTCCGCCAGCGGGGGAAGCCCTTCGGGGGTGAGGGGGGTGAGAACGTTCGGCACGCTCTCAATCCTCCCATACCCCCGCCTCGGCGGGCGTGCAGGAGGCCCTCAGCCTCGGGGAGGGACTCACCGATTCGCCGAGGCGGTTCGCCGAGGCGGTTCTCGCCGAGGCGGATGCCCAGCCGGTCAGTGCGCGGGCTTGCGGGCGGGGCGGGGCTTGGGCTTGACGGGACGGCCGGCGAACCACACGTAGCCGGCACCGGCCACGGCACCGCCTGCCATGATGACGATCCACCAGGGGAATCCTGGGATGTCCGGCGGTTCGGTCGCGTCCTTGAGGGCGTCGGGCGGAGTGGGGATGACGCGTTCGCCGATGACGAGGATGCGCTGGGTGTTGATGCCCAGCGGGGTGCAGGTGACCAGGGTCGCGAGGTCCTTGCTGGCGACGGGGTCGAGCGTCTCGGTCTGGTCGGGGTCGACGATCTTCGTCTCGATGACCCGGTAGGTGACGACGCGACCGAAGGTGTTGAACGTGAAGTAGTCGCCCTTGCCGATCTTGTCGAGGTTGGTGAACATCTCCGCCTCGGCGAGGCCGCGGTGACCGGTGACGACGGTGTTCATGCCGACACCGCCGACGGGCAGCGCTGTGCCTTCGAGATGGCCGATGCCGCGCAGCAGGGTCTCGTCCGAGGTGCCGTGGTAGATCGGCAGATCGACGTTGATCTTGGGGATCTGGATCCGCGACATGACGTCGCTGGACGGTGAGGTGAGGATGTCGTTGTAGCCGAGCGTGCCGCTCGGGTCCTTGCCCGCGCTCTGGCCGGGCTGGGGCAGACGCTGTCCGGCGTTGATCCGCGCGCCTCCGGCCTGCAGCTTCTTGTTGTACTCGTCGGCGAGTCTGAGCTGCTCCGCGTTCTGCGGGGCGTTGGGGTCCTCGGTCGTCGTCGCGTTCTTGAGCACCTCCGACTGGTCGAGTTGGGAGAACCAGGCGGCCATCGACGGGTAGGTCCACACGCATGTGCCGACGAGGAAGAGCACCGCGATGATCACCGCGGGCACCGACAGCTTCCACCGAGGCTTCGGCGGTGTCGGATCCGCTGGTGCGGGATCAGTGATGGTCGCGGTCATATCTCCAGCATCTCATGGTTTGTGCGGGACGGGGCCGAGAGACGTGATCATCTCTCGGCCCCGGCTCTGCCTCTCACCGAGGCGGCGGCATCAGCGCCGCCTCGGCAGGAGACGTTGTCCTCAGGCCTTGCGGGCCCGGGTGTAGCGCATCACGGCGGCGCCGATCGCGAGCAGCAGCAGGGCGATGCCGAGGATGGTCAGCATGAGCTGGCCGTTGGCACCGGTGAACGGAAGCTCACCGCGGTCCTTCTGCTTGTTCGAGATCTGCACGAGCACGGGATCGGAGGATCCGCCGGCCTTGACGGTCACCGTCGTCCAGGGATCCTGCGGCAGCGTGTAGCCGGCCGGAGCTTCGATCTCCTTGAGGTGGTAGTCCTTCGAGGTGACGTCGTTGCTGCCGACCCAGAGGCTGATCGAGGCCTTGCCGTTGGCATCGGTCGTCAGCGTGCCCACGGGCTGTCCGTCGCGCGATTCGTAGATCTCGAACTTCGCGCCGGCCAGCGTGGCCGACTTGTCGTTGTCGGCGTACTTGAGGATCTCGAGCGCACCCCAGTTGGTGGTCACGGGGTTGGTCGTGACCTCGGAGCCGTTGGTCGAGACGATCGCCTTGTTCTCGATGACGCCGTTGCCGCCGAGCGAGGTGACGGTGGTGACGACGTTGACCTTGACGTTCTGGCCGGCCTGGAGCTTCGCCAGTCCCGACGAGGTGAAGGTGACCTTCGCGGTCTGACCCGAGCAGTCGACGGTGTAGTCGGCGGCATCGAAGCCTTCGACGGTGACCGACTTGCAGGTCAGTCGCGGATCGAGGTTGTCGGTGACGACGAAGGACTTGTACTCGTCGTCGTTGGCGACCTGCGGGATCGGAGCGGTGATCGTCCAGGTGACGTCGTTGCCGAGGACCGGAGCCGTGGGGCCCGAGACCTCCTTGGTCGGCTTCGTCTGGTTCGTCTTGTTCTTCGGGTAGACGTTGACGTCATAGAGCCACTTGCCACCGGTCTGCGGAAGCGGAAGGGTGACGAGGAAGGGCTGCGCGGGCGAGATGATGTTGTTGTCGCCCGACCCGGTCTCCTCGACCTTGTAGAGGCCGAAGGGAAGGTCCTGCGTGACCTGTCCGTTGGCGTCGGTGGTCACCGTGATCGGCGTGCCGAAGGTGTAGCCGTTGCCTTCGGTGACGTTGTCGATGGTGGCGCCGTCGATGAGGTTCCAGCCGGCGTCGGTCTTGAGGTCGATCGCCTGGCTGTTGCGCTGGGTCACCGGGGTGATGGTGAACTCGACGCCGGCCAGCGGGGTGCCGAGGCTCGAGGGATCCTCGATCTTCGTGCCGTCGCCGCGCGGTCCCTGGTCACCGTCGTACTTGTTGATCGTCAGCGAGGTCGAGCGGTTCGGGTCGATGTTGCCCGAGGCGGCTTCGGCGGCCGGCGCGTTGACGCCGACGCCGACGAGGCTGACCGCAGCTGCTGCGGCAAGGGCGGGGATCCACCGCATGCGCTTGAACAGAGTCGCTTTCATTCGTGGTTGTTCCTTTCGGTGCTTTCTGTGAATTCTGGGGTCGATGGTCGTGTGGTCGCGAGGGGAATGGAAGGGGTGTCAGCTCCTCCCCTGCGCTCGACGTCGGTGCTGCCAGGCAGCGGCCGCCGCACCGGCGAGGAGCAGAGCCGCTCCGCCGATGATGTAGCCGGTCGTTCCGATGCCGCCGGTGAACGGCAGCTGCGGTGACTCGGCCTGCTTGTTGACGATCGGCTCCTCGAAGGCGAAGTCGAGCCGATCGCGGGAAATGGTGAAAGGTCGTTCGGTCTCATCGAGTTCGTATCCGGCGGGAGCCTTGGTCTCGACAAGGGTGTAGTCGCCCCATTTGAGGTCCTCGACGCGGAACTGGCCCGCCTTGGGGTTCCGATCCCGGCCGGAGCATCCCTCCGCCGAGGCGGCGACGCAGTCATCGAGATCGATCTCGTTGCCGTCGGCATCCCGGATCGTCCATTCCGACCCGTCGAGGAGGTCGCCGGATTCGCTCGTCTTCTCCCAGGACACGGTGCCCGCGGAGTCGGCGTTGGCGACGATGCACTCGGCGTTCTGCCCGGCGGCGATGCTCATTTTCTTCGTCTTCTCGTCAAAGGTGGCGCCGGTGCATCGGATCGAGACCTGCTCGTAGCCGGGCAGGCTGTTCTCGGAGATGAGATAGGTGCCGCTGGTGACGTACTTCTTCTCTCCGCTGTCGAACGGCACCGCTGCTCCTCCGTCGCGGGTCGCGAAGAGGCGCTGGTTCCAGTCGGCGGCGGTGAGCTCACCGCCGTTGTCGTTCTCGACGTCCTTGGTGATCGTCAGCGTCTGGCACTCGACGGTGTTCGTCAGCGTGTAGACGTTCGAGGCGCCGGGCAGCTTCGTGCTGAACGTGTCCGTGAGCGCCACGGTGCCCGTGATGCCGGGACCGGAGATCGTCTTCGACTTGACCGAGCAGCCCGGGAACTTCTGGGAGTCGATCGTCGCGGTCTCGCCGATCTTCACGGTGTCGCCGACGGCGAAGCCCGTCCGCTTCTGGCCGAAGGCCGGCTCGCCGGAGCCCTGCCCGGCGGGGTCGAGCAGGAGCTTCGCGCTCATGCCGGACGGCTGGCTGCCGTTGTCGATCGTCTTGCCGTCGATGACCCACTTCTTGTTCACCGTGACATCGGCGGAGGACTTCTTGTTCACGTACCCGCATTCGACCGTATCGCCGGGGCGGACCTGTTCGGACAGCGTCTGCTCTGCCGCACCGGTGAGGGTGACGTTCGCGGTCGTCCCGTCGAACCGCGTGATCCGGCACGTGCCGCTGGCGAACTCGTAGCCGGTCTGCTGCTGTTCGGAGACGGCGAGGCGAGCCGACGAGGTGTTCGATCCGAAGTTGAGCGTCCACTTCGCATTGCCCGAGGCATCGGTGGTCTGCGTGTCCGCGGTCGGCGATTTCGACACGGTTCCCGACGCCGCGGTCGCCTTGGCGCCGACGGTCCAGCCGGACGCGTTCTGCTCGTTGCCGCCGCTCTGGTCCTGCGTCTTCTTGTTGATCGTCACATCCGCTGTCGCGGGGGCGTTCGTGATCCGACAGATGACCTCGTCGCCCGTGGCGGGGAAGGTGAACGTTGTTCCGGTGCCGCTGCCGGACGGGCTGATCGGCTTGCCGTCGGCGGTGCAGGAGTACCGAGAGGCGTACCGACCGAGGTTCGTCGTCCCCGCCGGGGTCTCACCGAAGGTCAATGACGTTCCCCGTGCCACCGGCAGAGGACCTACCTGTTCCTTCTGTACTCCGTTGGCAGAGCCCGTCGTCGTTGCGGTCGCGAGTGTCGTCGATCCCGAGTTGAGGTTGAGCTTGAACTGGTCACCGGTGTTGACTCGGCTGACAACGTCCTTCTCGATGGTGATCGTCGGCGGGGACGAGCATGTCGCCAGGTCGGTGGTGCCGAGGTTGGCGCTGTTCACGAGCTTCCGATTGGTGAAACCGGGCATGTCATACGCGGTGATGGCGTTGACTCGTTCCGTGCCGCCGGATGCCGCGGTTCCGAGGTAGACCTTGCCGTTGGAGTCGAACGCGATGCCGTTGACTCCCCCGACGGTCGACTGGCCGAACGCCTCCGACGCCGGAATGGTGACGTTGCCGCCGGCCGCCTGGAGCGCCTCATTCGTCACGCTGAAGATCTTCGTCTGGGTCTGCGCAAAGTTGTTGTTCTCGTTGCGCACGATGAAGAGGTTGCCCTGGTTGTCGAAGGCGATGTCACCGTTCGCGCTGTCGCTGAGACCGTCGGTGGCGATCGTTCCCTTGAGCGAGATCTGTCCGGTCGCCGGGTTGTAGCTCCAGAGGCGGAACTTCTTGGCAACATCGAAGAAGCCGCCGAAGTAGTAGAGTCCGGTCGACAGGTCGACAGCGCCGGCGATGAGGTTGACCTTCGCGCCGCCGTTGGCAGTCGTCTCGGAGTTGAAGGTGTGCCCGGTGGACGACCACGTTCCGGTGCCGGGGTTGAACCTGAGGAAAGTCGCCTGGTAGGGGTTCGGTCCGCGGTCGTAGGCAATGACGGAGGTCCCCCCGGCTCCGATGCCGAGGCCGTTGAGCTGAGTGGTCGCATTGGCAGGAGCACCGACCGGAACCCAGGACCCGTCGGGGTTGATCCGCTGCAGCTGCCCGGGTGTAGCGTTGATCGAGTAGACGACGCCCGGAGCGCACGAGATCGAGACTGCGGCTTGCGCGGCAACCCTGCTCGGCACCGGCGCCGACTCGGTCTTCGGAGATTCGGAAGGAGCAGGCTCGGACTGCGCGGCGTCGCCGCTGTCGCGGAGGCCTGAGCCCGACGACTTCTCGGTCGGCTTCGACGACTCCCCCTACGATGAGGGAGCAGAGTCGATTCCCTTTCCGGCCGCTTCGGCGGGGGTCGGTGCCATGAGGACACCGCTGACCGAGAAGAGGAGCACGAGAACGACGAACGCAGCGAGGAGCCCCCTCAGGGGTGAGCTCTGGTTCGGGCTGCGCCGGGGATTCGCGGGGGATGCGGACCTGAAAAACGCCATGCTGATCCTATTTCGTGGTGGTGCCGGGGATTGAGGGGAGTCGGAACGTAGGGGATGTCGGGGATGCTGCGGGGGCCGAGCTGGGGACTCGGCAGACCGTTGTTGTAAGTTCAATGACCAACTTACTAGCCGGAAACTTGAAAATGATTACGGACTCATAACATTCACAACACCTGGTGTGAGATGCGCAACCCAGGGTGACGCGCGCGACTCGGTGCGACAGTGATCGCTGGTCAGGGCACGCACGCGCCGCGGTTCGCGAGGTCGGCAGGTAGCACAGAAGAGGGCCGAGTGACGTGGAAGTCACTCGGCCCTCTCGGGTGTCTCAGCCGACGCGGAGGCTCACCGCCGCCTCGGCAGGAGACGTTGTCCTCAGGCCTTGCGGGCCCGGGTGTAGCGGACCACAGCTGCGCCGATCGCGAGGAGCAGCAGGGCGATGCCGAGGATGGTCAGCATGAGCTGGCCGTTGGCACCGGTGAACGGAAGCTCACCGCGCTCCTTCTGCTGGTTCGAGATCTGCACGACCGTCGGGTTCGACTCGCCGTTGGCCTGGACGGTCACGGTCGTCCACGGATCCGCAGGCAGCGTGTAGCCGGCCGGTGCCGCGACCTCTTTGAGGTAGTAGTCCCGCGAGGTGACATCGTTGCTGCCGACCCACAGGCTGATCGACGCGGTGCCGTCTTCACCGGTGGTGAGTTCGCCGATGGGCTCCGCGGCGTCGCGCGATTCGTAGATCTCGAACCGTGCCCCGCCGAGGGTGGCAGACGTGTCGTCGTCGGCGTACTTGAGGATCTCGAGCGGTCCCCAGTTGGTCTTCGCCGGGTTGGTCGTGACCTCGGAGCCGTTGGTCGAGACGATCGCCTTGTTCTCGATCTGGCCGTTGTCACCGAGCGAGGTGACGGTGGTGACGACGTTCATGACGACGTTCTGACCGCCTTCGAGCTTGCCCAGTCCGGTCGACGTGAACTCGATGTTCGCGGTCTGACCCGAGCAGGTGGCCGTGTAGTCGGTCCCGGCGGTGAAGCCCTCGGCCGTGATGCTCTTACACGTCAGTCGCGGATCGAGGGTATCGGTGATGGTGAACGACCGGTACGTGTCGTCGCCCGCCTTGCCCGGAATCGGCGCGGTGATGGTCCAGGTGACGTCGTTGCCGAGCACCGGAGCGGTCGGACCCGAGACCTCCTTGGTCGGGGTCGTCTGGTTCGTCTTGTTCTTCGGGTAGACGTTGACGTCATAGAGCCACTGACCGCCGGTCTGCGGAAGCGGCAGGGTGACGAGGAACGGCTGCGCCGGGGAGACGATGTTGTTCGGACCCGGATCGGTCTCCTCGACGATGTAGAGGCCGTGAGGCAGGGACTGCGTGACCTGTCCGTTGGCGTCGGTGGTCACGGTGATCGGATCGCCGAAGGTGAACCCGTCGCCGGCGAGCACATCTGCGACGACGACTCCGTCGATGGCGTCCCAGCCTGCCGCGGTGTCGAGGTTGACCTCTTCTCCGTTGGCCGTGAGCACCTGCCGGATCGTGAACTCGACGCCGGCGAGCGGAGTGCCGAGGGACGACGTGTCCTCGATCTCGGTGCCGTCGCCGCGCGGTCCCTGGTCACCGTCGTACTTGTTGATCGTCAGTGACGACGGGGTGTCGGGGTTGATGTTGCCCGCAGCTTCGGCAGTCGGCGCATCGAGGCTGACCCCGACGAGGCTGAGCGCAGCTGCTGCGGCGAGGACAGGGATCCACCTCATCCGCGTGAACAGAGTCGCTTTCATGGTTGGTTGTTCCTTCCGGTGTTCGTATAAATCTGTGAGTCGGTTGTCGTTTGCACGTGACGTGTGTGGAGCATGTCAGTCACACCCCGTGAGGGGAATCGGATAGTGGGTCAGCTCCTCCCGTGCGCTCGACGTCGGTACTGCCAGATCGCGCCGGCCGCACCGCCGAGGAGGAGAACCACCCCGCCGATGATGTAACCGGTCGTTCCGATGCCGCCGGTGAACGGCAGCTCAGGCGAACTGGCCTGCTCGTTGGCGATCGGCTCCTCGAAGGCGAAGTCGAGCCGATCGCGGGAAATGGTGAACGGACGCGGGGTCTCGTCGAGGACGTACCCGGCCGGAGCCTTGGTCTCGACGAGGGTGTAGTCGCCCCAGTCGAGGTCCTCGACGCGGAACTGGCCCGCCTCCGGGTCGACGTCACGGCCGGTGCATCCCTCAGCCGAGGTCGCCACGCAGTCGTCGAGGGGGATCTCATTGCCGGCCGCGTCGCGGATGGTCCACTCCGAGCCCTCAAGAGGAGCTCCGGACTCGTTGACCTTCTCCCACGAGACGGTGCCCGAGGAGTCCGCGTTCGCGACGATGCACTGGGCGTTCTGCCCGGCGGCGATGGTCACCGTCTTCGTCGACTCGTCATAGGTGGCGCCGGTGCACCTGATCGAGACCTGCTCGTAGCCGGGCAGGCTGTTCTCGGAGATGACGTAGGAGCCTGTGGTCACGTACTTCTTCTCACCCGAGTCGTAGGGCACAGCAGGGTTGGTGCCCTGCTTCGCGAAGAGGCGCTGGTTCCAGTCAGCGGCGGTCAGGGTGCCGCCGTTGTCGTTCTCGACGTCCTTCGTGATCGTCAGCGTCTGGCACTCGACGGTGTTCGTCACCGTGTACGTGTTCGAGGCCCCGGGCAGCTTCGTGCTGAAGGTGTCCGTGAGCGCCACGGTGCCGGTGATGCCGGGACCGGAGATCGTCTTCGTCTTCACCGAGCAGCCTGGGAACTTCTGGGAGTCGATCGTCGCGGTCTCGCCGATCTTCACGGTGTCGCCGACGGCGAAACCGGTGCGCTTCTGGCCGAAGGCCGGGTCACCGGCAGGCTGGCCGGCCGGGTCGAGGAGGAGCTTGGCGCTCATACCCGCCGGCTGGCTGCCGTTGGCGACCGTCTTGCCGTCGATCACCCAGTTCTTGTTCACCGTGACGTCGGCTGAGGACTTCTTGTTGACGTACCCGCATTCGACCTTGTCACCCGGTTGGATCTGCTGAGACAGGGTCTGTTCGCTGGCGCTGGTCAGAGTGACGTTGGCGGTCGTACCGTCAAGGCGAGTGATGCGGCACGACCCGCTGACGAATTCGTAGCCGGACTGCTGCTGCTCGAGGACAGCAAGGTTGGCGCGCGCCGAGGTGGAGCCGAAGTTGAGTGTCCACTTGGCGTTGCCGTCGGTGCCGGTCTGTTGGGTCGCGGCCGTCGGTGACTGGGTGACGGTGCCGGTCGCTGCTGTCGCCCTGGACCCAACCGTCCAGCCGGAGGCGTTCTGCTCGTTGCCGCCGTTCTGGTCCTGGGTCTTCTTGTTGATCGTCACGTTCGCCGTGAGCGGCGAGTTGACGAAACGACAGATGATCTCGTTTCCGGTAGCCGGGATCGTCACTGTAGCCGACGTGCCATTGCCTGAAGTACTCATCGGCGTGCCGTCGACCGAACAAGAATAGCTCGACGCGTAGTTGCTCAAATTCGTCGTACCCGCTGCCGATTCGGAGAAGCTGATCTGCGCGCCCCGCGCCACTGGCAATGGTCCAAGCCGCTGGCTTTGGATCCCGTTGGCAGTGCCGGCCGTCGTCGTTGTTCCCAGCTCTGTCGAACCTTGAGCCATCCTCAACCCGAACTGATCGCCGGAAGCGACGCGGTTTTTCACGTCCTTCTCGACAGTGATCGTCGCCGGCGACGAGCACGACGCGAGGTCGGTGAGCCCAGTCTGAGCCGGGTTCGTTGGAATAGCGGTGCCACCCGAGAAGTTCGGCATGTTGTACGACCGGACAGTTGTACCGTTGTTGAGGTAGACCTTTCCGTTGGCGTCGAAGGCGACACCGTTGACCCCGGACATCTGAGCGTCCACTGAGGTTCCCGCCGATGAGGGGATGAGGCCGCCATTCGCGAGGGCAATAGCATCGTTCGTGACGCTGAACACCGTGGTGGTCGTACCGATTCCGCGAACGATGAACAAGTTGCCCTGGTTGTCGAAGGCGATGTCACCGTTGCTGTTCGTTCCCGCTCCGGCCCTCGTGTCCACTGACCCCAGATAACGGAAACCGCCGGTCCCGGGGTTGAAGCTCCACAGCTTGAACTCCTGGCCATTGGATGTGAATCCACCGAAGTAGTAGTTTCCGCCGGTGGGTGAGAGATCGACGGCTCCACCGATGAGAGCACCGTTGAAACCGCCGTTGCTTGCCAACGTGGTGTCATACGGCTGAGAGCGCTTTGACCAGGCTTCCGTCGCGGGGTTGAACGAATAGATCGTTGCGATACCGTAGGTGCTTCCAGTGCGATCGAACGCATACATCATCTGGCCGCCGGCACTGATCCCCAGCCCATTCAGCTGGGTCGGAGCCGGCGACAGAGTACTGATATTCGTCACTTGGCCGTTCGCGTCGATCCGCCGAATCTGTCCGGAGCCAGTCGAGGCGTAGACAGTACCCGCACTGCAGGCGATCGTCACAGCCTGCGGCTCCACCCGGGTCGGCATAGGAGCCGGTTCCGACTGGCTCGGCGACGGCGAGGGGCTCGACGAACCCGACGGTGCGGGCTCGGACTGCGAAGGGCCTCCGCTGTCCTGGAGGCCCGAGCCTGAGGACTTCTCACTCGGCTGCGAAGACTCGCTCGGCGTCGAGGACCCGCTCGGCGATGACGGCGCCTCGCCGAGTCCGGAACCGCTTGCGGCGGCTGGGGCGGGCGCCATGAGGACGCCGCTGACGGCGAAGAGCAGCACGAGGACGACGAACGCAGAGAGGACCACCCGGGCTCGCGAAGCGATGTCCGAGTTCCGCTGGGAACCAGCGGAGAATATGGAGTGGGTCGACGCCATACTGTTCCTCAATCGTGATGGTGCGCGTGGGGCTGGAGGATCACTGAGAGCCGGATATGGGGGATGTCGGGGATGCAGGGTTCACCGAGCTGGAGACACGGCAGGCTCTCGTTGCAAGTTCAACGATCAATCTACTATGGGAACCCATGATTTCGGTCACGAATTCATAACTTTCACAAGATTCCCTGTGATTCGCCTGGCTGATTCCCCTCCGCCCACGGTACGGCTCCCCTGTGCGAACGCTGAGATCCCACGGGCAAGACCGCTTCCCGCGCCATCGAATCGACTGCGAGATCCACGGATCCGTTTCGGCGTGTCATACCACGGCCTCGGCCGTTCATCGACGTCAAGAACGCCTGCCGAGAGTCGCCTCGCACCCCCACACCGCAGACATCAGCACTGGACAGAGACCCCAACGCCCGCCACACCGTTCTCCCGACGCCGCACTCGAACGCCGGCGCGTCAAGACATCTTCCTGTTTTCGTTCCACAATTCGCGCCTCGATTGTTCAACAAAAAACGGCCCCGGGAGTCCTCCCGGGGCCGCTGACCGTTTCCGGTCACTGATCAGTCATGTGCAGTCATCCCTCGATCACCCGCGCGCGACCGCCTCGACCGCGGCGGCGACTGCGGGGGCCACCCGCTCGTCGAGAGCTCCGGGGACGATGTAGTCCGGCGCGAGGTCGTCGCCGACGAGCGCGGCGATCGCACTCGCCGCGGCAAGCTTCATCTCCTCGGTGATGTACGTGGCATCGGCGTCGAGCGCTCCGCGGAAGACCCCCGGGAACGCGAGGACGTTGTTGATCTGGTTCGGGAAGTCGCTGCGACCGGTGGCGACGACCGTGGCGTACTGCGCGGCGACGTCGGGGGCGACCTCGGGGTTGGGGTTCGAGAGCGCGAAGATGATCGCGTCGTCGGCCATGGTCGAGAGCAGCTCCGGGTCGATCGTGCCCGAGGAGAGCCCGATGAACACGTCGGCTCCGTCAAGGGCTGTCTCCACTCCCCCGCTCATCCCCCGCGGGTTCGAGTCCGCGGCGATCGCCTGTTTCGTCGGGGTGAGGTCGCTGCGCCCGGATTCGACGATGCCCTTCGAGTCGAGGACGACGATGTCGGAGACACCGGCCTCGTGGAGGATCTTCGTCACGGCGACGCCTGCCGCACCCGAGCCGGAGATGACGACCTTGAGGTCGGTGATGTCCTTGCCGACGACGCGCGCGGCATTCATCAGCGCCGCGAGGACGACGATCGCGGTCCCATGCTGGTCGTCGTGCATGACGGGGATGTCGAGGGCGGCCTTGACCCGGTCCTCGATCTCGAAGCACCGCGGCGCGGAGATGTCCTCGAGGTTGATCGCCCCGAAGGTCGGGGAGATCCGCACGATCGTGTCGACGATCTCGTCGACGTCGTTGGTGTCGATGACGATGGGGATCGCGTTGAGCCCGGAGAAGCGCTTGAACAGGGCACACTTGCCCTCCATCACGGGCAGGGACGCGCTCGCGCCGATGTCGCCGAGTCCGAGCACGGCCGATCCGTCGGAGATCACCGCGACGAGGCGCCCGGACCACGTCAGCTCCTTCGCCCGTTCGGGCTCCTCGGCGATCGCGGTGCACACACGGGCGACGCCCGGGGTGTAGGCGATCGAGAGGTCGCGCTGGGTCTCGAGCGGACGGGTGAGTTCGACGGCGAGCTTGCCGTGGTGGTGTCCTGCGAAGATCTCGTCTTCGGTGATGGCGGCGGCCGGAGCCTGTCCCTTGTCGTCAGCGGTCGGTGTCGTCATCGATGATCCTCGTCGTCAGTGGGGACGGCCCGCCTCGGCGGCCGTCGTCGTGGTCTCACATTGCAGGTCGGACCGGTGAGCCGGTCGGACGCTGGCGCAGTCGCAGTCGCCGCAGGGTGGCCGGTGACGCCGCGCGCACCCTGCCGACCGGGGTGGGGGTCGGACGATCGCGCGCTCCACGACCGGCCCGCCTGAGGCGGGCGCGGACCTCCTAGGTCGGTCGTCGTGCCAGCATAACCCATGGATCGGACGCGGAGGTGTCCCAGCTCACCCCGCCGAGGCGGCCGGTCCACTCCGTGCGCACCCGTGCTCTTCGCCCGGCTGACTCCAGCTCTCCGCCCGGCTGGCTCCCGAAGGTCCGGCCCGAACTCAGAGCGTGATGCTCGACCCGTCGGGCAGGATCCGCCGGAGCATGTCGGCCATCGTCACCGCACCGACGATGCGCTCGTCGCGGGTGACGACGGCAAGCTGCTCGGCTTCATCGCGCATGAGGGTGAGTGCCTCGTGGACCGGCAGTTCCGCGTCGAGGACGAGGCAGTCGCGGGTGAACTCCTCGATCCCGTGGTCGGCGGGCAGGAGGAGCACATCGCGGACGTGGACGACCCCCGGTGCCTTCCCCGCGCGCTCGACGAGGATGCGCATGTGTCCGGACTCCGCCGCGAGGTCGCGCACCTTCCCGGCCGTCGCCGTCTCCGGCACCGAGGTCAGCGCACGCGTCCCGCCGGGCAGCAGGCTGCCCACGCTCATCCTCTGGAGTTCGAAGACGTGGGTGAGCTGGTCGCGGTAGGCGTCGTCGAGTTCGCCGGCGGCCGCCGAATGCTCGACGAGCTGCCGGATCGTATCGATGTCCTGCCCGCCGAGCGCCCGCGATTCCGCGGGGGTGTATCCGCTTGCGGCCACGAGCCTGTTGGCGACGCTGTTGACCCAGACGAGCAAGGGGCGCAGCAGCCACGCGAGGGCTCGGGCCGGCAGGGCGATGATCGTCGCCGCGAGCTCGGGGTGGGCGATGGCCCACGACTTCGGCGCCATCTCACCGATGACGAGGTGGAGGAACGTGACGAAGAGGAGGGAGAGGACGAAGGCGGCCGAGTCGGCGAGCCAGAACGGCGCGCCCACTGCGCTGAAGAGCGGGGCCAGCCACGCGTCGACGGCGGGCTTCGTGATCGCGCCGAGCGCGAAGGTGCAGATCGTGATCCCGAACTGGGCGACGGCGAGCATGATCGTCAGCTCGTTCATTCCCCGCAGCGCCGCCCGCGCAGGCGCCGAGGTCGACGCCTGTTCCTCGAGCCGGTGCCGGCGGGCGGCAAGCAGAGAGAACTCGATGATGACGAAGAACGCGCTGAGCACGATGAGTGCGATCGTGCCGATGATGACGAAGAGCGGTGAGTCGGTCATCGGTCCCTCCCTTCCTCAGCGGCGGACTCACCCGTGTCGCGGCCTCCCGCGTCGGGGCCATCCGCAACAGGGTCGTCGGCGGCCGATTCATCGGCGGTGGTCTCGATGAGCGTCACCCGCATCTGCCCGGGCACGTGGCGGTCGACGGTGAGCACCTCGACGTCGAGCTCGCGTTCGACGGGGTCGTCGGAGAGGAGGTCGGACGCCTCGGCGAGGACGGGCACGGTGACCCGGTCGCCGGCCTCGGGGAACCCGCCGCTCGTGGCGATGACGAGCCCCGCGAGGGTCTCGAAGTCGCCCTCGGGCAGGTCGTAGCCGACGATGCGGCGCACCTCGTCGAGCGGCATGCCTCCGTCGGCCATCCAGGTCTGCGGGGCCTCTTCGACCATCGCGGTGGGGCTCTCCTCGTCGTGTTCGTCGGTGATCTCGCCGACGAGCTCCTCGGCGACGTCCTCGGTCGTGAGGATGCCGGCGAGGTCGCCGTACTCGTCGATGACGCAGGCGAGCTGCGAATCGCCGCGGTTCATCTCCGCGAGCGCATCGGGCAGAGCCATGAGGGTGGGGACGACGACGGGCGGACGCATGATCGTCGTCACCGGAGCGTCCATCGGCTCGCTCGTGCGCAGGAGGTCGACGAGTTCGACGACGCCGACCGGCGCCTCGGTCTCGTCGAGGACCGGGTAGCGGCTGTGCGCGTGGGCCATGAGCTCGCGCAGCTCCCCGAGGGTGACCTCGTGGTCGACCGTGGCCACACGGGAGCCGGGGATCATCGCGTGTTCGACGTCGGCATCGGGGAACTCGAGCACTCGGTCGATGAGGAGCGAGAGGTCGGTGGGCAGGTCACCGGTCTGCCGAGACTCCTCGATGACGCGGCGGAGTTCGTCGGCGGACACGCTCGGGTCGACGTCGTGGACGGGTTCGACGCGCAGCAGCCTGAGGAAGAGGTTCGCGGCGACGTCGAAGATCGCGATGAGCCAGCCGAAGACGGCAAGGTAGATCTGCGTCGACCGGGCGAGGGCGAGCGCAAGGGTCTCGGGGGCGGCGATCGCGAGGTTCTTCGGGTAGAGCTCGCCGAAGACCATCTGCACGATCGTCGCGACGAGGAGCACGCCGACGGTCGTCACGGCGACCGTGACCGCCGGCGGGATGTCGAGTCCCCCGAGAAGCGCGCCGAGGGACTGGCCGATCATCGGTTCGGCGACGTAGCCGACGAGCAGACCGGTGACGGTGATGCCCAGCTGCGCGCCGGAGAGCATGAATGATGTGCGTTTGGTGACGGCGAGCGCCCGCTTGGCGGCGGGGTCCCCGTTCTCCGCGCGGGCTGCGAGCCGCGAGCGGTCGACGGACATGTACGCGAATTCCTGGGCGACGAAGTACCCGTTCGCGGCGATGATGATGAGGACGAGGACGCAGCCGATCGCCAGCATCAGGAGTTCGGAGCCCATGGGGCGCTCACCCCCGCCCCGGCCGGCCGATCAGAGGCGCGACGATGCGCGCTCAGTTCACAATTCCAACAGTCGCCGGGGTCGTCGGACGACGACCCCATATCCGCGGTGGTTCCCACGTGCGGCTTCACTCCATTTCGGTTCTTGAAAAGTCAACTCTCCCCAGCGTACCAAGTTCCCCTGACGCGACAGGATTCTCACATCATCCTGCGTGGGACTTCTCAGCATCGATGTCGCCGAGGCGGCCGTCCGTCTCGTCGGCGAGCTCCCGCAGGTAGGTGCTGAATCCTCCGTGGCAGCGACCGAGCATCCGCGCCGAGGTGACGACCCGGCAGTCGTCGGTCCGCCGGACGGTGCCCCCGACCGCGGTCACGGCGTGGACCATCGCGACGTCCTCGCCGAGGCGCAGCGGCGGACATCCGCCGATCCGCACGAAGTGCGAGCCCCGGATCCCGAGGTTCGCTCCGAACACGTGGTCGTGACCCTCGCCGAGGTGGTGCGCGGCGAACCATGCCTCGATGAGGTCGTCGTTGCCGACGTCGGCTCGGGGTTCGACGGTGCCGACGACGCAGTCCGCGCCCTGCCCGGCATGGTCGAGGTGCGCGGTGATCCAGTTCTCGGGCACCCGGGTGTCCGCGTCGGTGAAGACGAGCCACGTGCGCTCGAGCACAGCCTCGTCGGCATCGACCGCGGCGATCGCATCGAGCGCCGCCTGTGCCCCGGCGTCGCGGGCGCGGCCGACGTTGCCGAAGGGCACGGTCATAGGAGTGACGACCGGGTGCCTGGCGGCGAAGCGCTCGATGAGGTCGGCGGTGCCGTCG
This sequence comes from Brevibacterium sp. K72, assembly GCF_050562175.1. Classification (NCBI taxonomy): domain Bacteria; kingdom Bacillati; phylum Actinomycetota; class Actinomycetes; order Micrococcales; family Brevibacteriaceae; genus Brevibacterium; species Brevibacterium sp. K72. The sequence goes on along the minus strand of NZ_CP191582.1, from coordinate 1,507,588 downwards.
GCGCATCTGTCGGCGACGGCGATGATCTGCACCGAGGACAGGGGGCTCGCGGCCTCGACCGCGGCGACGAGCGCGGTGAGGCAGCCGAGGATCTCCGCTTCCTCGTTGTGGGCGGGCACGACGACGGCGACGTGGTCGATCATCACGCCTCCTCCCCGCCGACGCGCACCGTGCGGGAGACGTGGAGGACGTCGAGCCGGTACTCGCCGACATCGTGGTGGAGGCGAAGGGCATCCGGCCAGCGGTCGAGGCAGATCGCGTGGACCTGCGCGGCGTCGAGCGGCCAGTCCTCGATCTCCCCGGTCCAGTGGCAGAGGACGAGAATGAAGTCGTCGCGGGTCGACTCCGCGATCTGGTCGAGGGTCTGCTCGAGCTGCACGGGTGTGAGGTAGTAGCCGGTCTCGGCGAGGACAACGGCGTCGAAGCGGCCTGCCGGCCAATCGTCGGGCAGGGTGCCGTGGACGAAGTCGATGCCGTGCCCGGAATGCCGGCGACGCGCCTCGGCGAGCGCTGCGGAACTCGCGTCGACCGCGGTGACGTGGTCGGCGACCTCGGCGAGGGCACGGCTGAGCTCGCCGATCGAGCACCCGATCTCGAGGATGTGGTCGAACCGTCCCTCCGGCAGGGCGGCGATGAGGGCGCGGCGTTTGGCGATCTCGTAAGCCGAGGTGCGCACCTCCCACGGGTCGGGTCGCTCGGTGTGCACGCGATCGAAGACCGCCTCGGCGGTGCGGGCATCGTTCGTCTCCCGCCCCTTTCCCGTTCCGGCGTGGCCGTCGGCGGGTCCGAAGCGGGTGACGGCGAACGTGTCCCCGCCGCGGGCGAAGTGCGCGAGGAACTCTGCCGGGAGGATCGCCTCGTCGCCGGGCCGGTCCGACAGCGGTCGGATCTGCGAGGGATAGTGCGCCCACAGTGCCTGCCTGTCGAGACCGGCTGGATCGGGGAGGAACTCCCACTCTCGCCATGCACGGTCGGTGGGGTCGGCCCAATGCCAGTACCAGATGGGGAACTCGAGCACCGTCGCCGACCGCCGCCGGCCGACCTCGAGGGCCGCCCGCCCGAGGGTCTCGTGGTCGCCGTGGCCGTCACGGCTGTACGGAGCGACGATCGTCACCGGGGCGGGCAGGGCGGAGACGGCGGCGTCCACCTCGGCGAGGATCTCCTCATACCGGGCCGGAAGCCCACCGTCGCCGAGGTCGAGGAACCGCGCCGTGATCGACCCTCCCAGCCCGGTGAGGGCGGAGTCGAACTCGGCAAGGCGGATCTCCCGCAGCTGCTCGGGGGTGTGCGTCGGGGACTGCGGGTGGGAGTTCTCCCCAGCCGTGCACAGAAGGACATCGACGTCGCGCCCCTCCGCACCGAGGCGGGTGAGCAGTCCCGGACAGCCGAGGGCCTCGTCGTCGGGGTGGGCGAGGAGGACGACGACGGACCCGCCCGGCAGGGTGTCCGGCGCGAACCGGGGCAGCCCGGCGACCCCGGCCTCCGCCCACGCGTCCTCCGGGGTCGTCTCGTCGAGGTGGGTGAAGGTCATCGTGGTGTCGCGTCGGCGACGATCGCCTCGCCGAGGGAGGCTTCGTCGCGGGGGCCGTGGTGCTGGCTGAGGTAGACGGTGAGGTCGGCGTCGGCCTTCGCGAACTCTCGGTCGCCGGTGAGCGCTGCGGGACCGGCGAGTTCGCGGCTGAGCTCCTGGATGCGCTGGCACGCGCGGTAGACGAGGTTGCGCACGCGCAGGGCCTGGGTCCACGAGTCGTCGTGGGAGTCGATGTCGCCGCTGCCGGCGAGCTGCGCGGCGTGGGCGAGGACCGTGCGGGCGGCCGTGATCTCCGTGTCGATCTGTCCCAGCGTCATCGCCCCCAGGGGTGAGGGCTGGGGCCTTCCGAAGTGGCGCTGGGCTGCGTTGCGGGCGAGCCCGAGCGCCCCGCCGAACCAGCACGCCGCGACGCGGATGCCGCCCCACGCGAACCCGGGCCGCTGCAGGTACCACTCAGGCGGTCCGACCGCGGTGGCACGCGCGCCGTCGAAGACGATGGGGCCGCTGGGGATCTCGGCGAGCCCGAGGGCCGGCCAGTCCGCCTCGGCGGGGTGGACCCCGGGCCCGGTGAGGTCGACGGCCACGGTCTGTCGGGCCTCGCCGAGGCGGACGGAGACGATGGCGTGGGTGAGCTCGGTCGCGAGCGAGCACCAGGCCTTCTCCCCGTGGAGGACGAGCGTGCCGTCGGCCGCCGGGGTCGCGGTGACGACTCTGCCGGGGATCTCGGCGGCGAAGACGCCCCATGAGGACTCCGGCCCCGGGGTGGGGTGTCCCGCCTCGGCGAGGATGCCGAGGGCGTCGATGTGGGGTTCGAGCATGCGGGCGACGGCGACATCAGCGGAGGCGATGGCGGTGAGCGCGTCCCACTGCTTGAGCGCCGAGGAGGTGCCGGTGAGGTTCCAGAACCCCTGGAGTGCTGCGAGCCGCGTGGCCAGCGGTGCGGTGCTCGTGACGAGTTTGAGGAATTCGTCCTCATGGGGCGAATCGGTGCCCGGCCGGTACCAGGGCTTGGTGAGTTCGGTGAGGGCTCCGACGAGCGGTGTGTGCATGGGCGGGACTCATCCCTTCGATCGGTGGGGCGGTTCCGAAGTCGACAGTCGAGGACCCGTCAGGACCTGACCGTCATGATGTGAGGGCGGCGGCGCCTGGCTGCCGTCGGCGGCCCGCGCCGACGTCGGCGCGGTGGTCCGTTCGGTGGGGGCGGCTCGGGTCACGAGTCCTTTGTCGTGCGGATGCGTTCGATGAGGTCGTCGAGGCCGTCATCGAACTCGCGGTCGGAGTGGTCTTCGGCGAGCATGTCCTGGAGGCGGTTGAGCGTCGGGTAGTTCCCGAGGCTCTCACTGCTCTCCCCGCCGTCGGCGTCGTCGTCGATCTCAGAGGCGATGTCGATGCCGAGCGCGGAGACCTCGAGGACGAGGTGACCGAGGAGGAAGCTCGTGAAGGCCTTGTAGGCGTCGACGACACGGTCGTCGGAGAAGCCGTAGTCCTGGAGCGTGGAGAGGAAATAATCGACCCAGCGCACGCTGCGCAGCGGCGGGCGCAGCCACGGCGCCTCCGGCGGTTGGGTGATCATGAGCGGGAACATCCGCGGATGGCTGAGCGCGAGGTCGCGCATTGCGTTCGCGACGAACCGCAGAAACGCCTCCCATGATGCGGGCTGCTCCTGCATCAGCTCGTCGTCGAAGAGATCGTCGATGAGCTCATCGACGGCCAGCGAGACGAGCTCTTCGCGTCCCGAGACATAGTTGTACAGGGCCATTGCCTCCACCTCGAGCGACATCCCCAGTCGGCGCATGGACAGCGATTGCACACCGAACTCATCGATGAAGGCAATCGCCGCCCGGACGATGTCCTCTTGGCGCAAGCGCTGACGGGCCATTACTACTCCTGGAATCACTGATCCCGGTCGGGGAGGCCGATGCCACCCCGACCGCGATCTGTCGCGAGGTCCTCGTTCGTGCCCGAACCGTCGGACCGGCGTCGGCGGCGGGCGCGTTCACTGCCCAGTTTAGTGCACTGAACGCGCCCACCGAGATGACCTGCGACGCTGTGTTCACAGGTCAGCGACTCACGCGTTGGTCGCGCGCGAACGACCGGTGATCAGTCCCCAGATGAGGAGGACGATGATCGAACCGCCGATGGCGCACAGCCACGTCGAGAGCGAGAAGAACGCGTTCATCTCAGCGCCGAAGATCAGGCCACCGAGCCAGCCTCCGACCAGGGCGCCGATGACGCCGAGGATGAGGGTGGCGATCCAGCCGCCGCCCTGCCGACCGGGCAGGATGGCCTTGGCGATGGCACCGGCGATGAGGCCGAGAATGAGATAAGCGATGAAACCCATAAGTAACTTCCTTCAACTGCATAATGGGATCCGGTGGGCCTCTGAGTCCGCCGCGACCGTATCGGTCGCTCGAGCTCACAGGAGTCGCGGATCAGCGGCCTGGCCTTGGTTTCCAGGTCCAGGAGATCAGCGCGGAGACAAGCCGCCTCGCTGCTTTCTTACACTGTAATCCCACTGGGATCGCAATGCCAACAAAAGCCATGAGGCCGCCGCGAGAAGGCGATTCACCGGCAAGTCGACCAGGGTTCATTTTTCCGGCTTTACGACGTAAAGTAGAGGGCGGTATTCTCGTCGCGAACAGGCAGTGCCTCCCGGTGCGCCCGGCCCCGAGAATCGCGGCAGCCGTCCGGCTGCCGCTGAGAGATCATCGTGTCCACAGAATCACAGCGCCACAGGTTCCTTGTCGTCGCCAACCGGCTGCCCTGCCAGCGGGCCGCCGACGCCTGGAGGTCCTCTCCCGGCGGTCTCGTCGCCGCCCTCTCCCCCGTCGCCCAGCGCCACGGCGGCGCGTGGGTCGGCTGGTCCGGCATCGCCGACGACGAGACCGAACCCGAGCAGCAGTCCGACATGGCCCTCATCCCCGTGCGCCTGAGTGCAGACGAGGTCGAATCCCATTACGAGGGGTTCGCCAACAGCACCGTCTGGCCGCTCTATCACGACCATGTCGTCGCTCCGCAGTTCAAGCGGTCATGGTGGGAGGCCCACCAGCGGGTCAACCGTCGCTTCGCCGAGGAGGTCGCCGCCTCGGCGGCACCCGATGCGCTCGTGTGGGTCCATGACTATCAGCTCCAGCTCGTTCCCGGACTCGTCCGGTCGATGCGGCCCGATGTGCGGCTCGGGTACTTCACGCACATCCCGTTCCCGCCCGTCGAGCTCTTCGCGCAGCTGCCGTGGCGGACCGAGGTGCTCTCGGGCATCCTCGGCGCCGACGTCATCGGCTTCCAACGACAGGCTGACGTCGAGAACTTCATCGCCGCGTGCACCCGCATCCTCGGCGTCGACCCGCGCGAGGACGGCACCATCGTCGGCGCCTATCCGGTCTCCGTCGACTCCGAGCGCATCGGCACGCTCGCGAAGAGCGCCGTGCGCGACGGGGCACCGTCCAGAATCCGATCCGAGCTCGGCGATCCGGAGACCGTGCTCCTCGGCATCGACCGACTCGACCACACGAAGGGGATCCTCGAGCGACTGCTCGCCGTCGAGGAGCTCTTCGACGACGGCACCCTCGACCCGGCGACGACACGGTTCGTCCAGATTGCCGTGCCCTCGCGTGAGGCGATCCCGGCCTACCGTCAGCTGCGCGCCGACGTCGAACGGACGGTGGGGCGGATCAACGGGAAGTTCGGCGGTCTCGGCGGGGCGAGCATCCACTACCTCCACCGCGAGTACCCGTTCGACGACGTCGTCAAGTGGTACCTCACCGCCGATGTCCTGCTCGCGACCTCGCTGCGCGACGGGATGAACCTCGTCGCCAAGGAATACGTCGCCGCCCGGCGCGGCCGCGGCGGGGTGCTCGTCCTCTCGGAGTTCGCCGGTGCCGCCGATGAGCTCACCGAGGCCCTCATCGTCAACCCGCATGACCGCGATGCGCTCAAGGACGCGATCGCCGAGGCGGTGGCGACGGAGGCGGCGAGCGCGCACTCGCGCATCGAGGCGATGGCGACGACGGTGGCAGATCACAGTCTCTGCCGGTGGGCCACCCGGTTCCTCGACGACCTCGAGGCCGCGGTCCACGAGACCCCCGGAGCCCTGCCGAGGCTGAGCGCCCTGCAGTGAGGGGCAGGCAGTGACGCGCCGACGGTGACCTGCCGCCGCGCTGCCGGTCCTCTCCGCGCGCCCCTACGCCCAGCGGTACTCGTACTCGGGGCGGCCCGGGGTGCCGTGCCGGGGCTGCTTGACCGCCTGCCGGGTGGTCACGAGGTGTTCGAGGTAGCGACGGACCGTGACCCGGGAGAGGTCGAGCTCCCGCCCCACCTCGGTCGCCGACACCGGTGCCGGTGCCTCCCGCACCGCCGCCGAGACCGTCTCGAGCGTCTCCTCGATGAGACCCTTGGGCAGGCGGCCCGGGGCGACCGACCGGAGGGCGCTGAGCGCGCTGTCGACCGATTCCTGCGTCGCGAGCTCCCCTCCCCCGCTCAGGCCCTGCCGGAACGCCCGCTGGTTCTCGAGCTTCTCCCGGAACGCGGCGAACGCGAACGGTTTGATGAGGTACTGCGTGATCCCCACCGCGATCGCCGAGCGGATCACCGGCAGATGCCGCACCGCGGTGATCGCGATGATGTCGACCCCGGTGTTCCGGCTCGTCATCCGCTTGGCCACCTCCAGCCCGTGGGCGTCGACGAGGTTCATGTCGAGGAGGACGAGGTCGACCGGCCTGCCCTCCGCGGTCAACGCGTCGAAGCGCTCGAGTGCCGCAGTCCCGCCGAGGCTGATCCCGGCCACCGTGAAGCCGGGGATCCGCCGGACGAAGTCCGCGTGGGCCTCTACCGCCATCGGGTCGTCCTCGACGATGAGGACCCGCAGGTCGTTCTTCTCAGCGGCCATCCGTGCGCTCCCGCCCCTTCCCTGTCCCTGTCTCTGTCTCTGTCTCTGTATCTGTCTCCGTCGTCGCCTCATCTCCCCCGCCGAGGCGATCGTTCCCTGCCGCCGGATCGTCGGCCCGTGTCACCGGCAGCGTCACCGTGACGATCGCCCCTCCGTCGGATTCAACCGTGAGCTGTCCGCCGAGGCGGGCGACCGCTTGCCGGACGAGCGCGAGGCCGAAGCCGCGCCCGCCGGGGTGCGCGGCCTCGGCTTTGCCTGTGGCACCGAGGCGGAGCATCGCCTCGATCTCCGTCTCGTCGATTCCGGCACCGGAGTCGGCGATGGTGATGATGAGCTCGCCGTCGGCGGCGACGAAGTCCGCCCACACGTGCCGTTCCTCCGAGTCCGCGGCGGCGTCGAGGGCGTTGTCGATGAGGTTGCCGGCGATCGTGACGAGATCGCGGGCGTCGAGGCTGCCCGGCGGCAGCTCCCCGGTCGCGGAGACGGTGAGTTCGATGCCGCGTTCGTGGGCCTGGGCGGCCTTGCCGACCATGAGCGCGGTGATGAAGGGTTCGTCGAGGGAGCCGACGAAGGTGTCGGTGAGCCGCTGGGACTCCTGTTCGTCGCGGACGGCGAAGTCGACCGCCTCGGCGCTGCGCCCGAGCTCGATGAGCGTCGAGACGGTGTGCATGCGGTTGGCGTGCTCATGGGTCTGCGCGCGCAGCGCCTCGGAGAGGGTCCGCATCGTCTCGAGCTCACCGGTGAGTTCGGTGAGGTCCGTGCGGTCGCGCAGGGTGACGACGGTGCCGCTCGCCGCAGAAGCCTCCCCGTCCCGGGACACGCGAGCGTGAGGCTGTGCGGCCCGCTTCTGGTTGAGGACGAGGACACGATCGGCGGTGAGGTGGGTTTCGTCGACGGCGACCCGACCGGAGTCGAGGAGGTCACGGATCGAGGTCGGCAGGGCCACCTCGGCGAGGGGAACCGGCTCATCGTCGGTGGGACGGGGAAGGTCGAGGAGGGCGGCGGCCTCATCGTTGTAGAGGACGAGCTGTCCCCGGTCGTCGACGAGGATGAGGCCCTCACGGAGCGAATGGAGCGCGGAGTCGTAGAACGCGAAGAGCCGTTTGAGCTCCTCGGGCCCGTAGCCGAGGGTGACACGGCGGAGGTAGCGGCTGAGGATCCACGCGCCGAGCCCGCCGAGGGCGATGGCGACGGCGGCGATGATGAGGATCTGCGGCAGCGCCGCGGCGTGGGTGAGCGAGATCGTCTCCAGGGTGACGCCGACGGAGACCATCGCGGTGACTCCACCGGTGTCGTCGACGATGGGGACGATCGCCCGCACCGAGGGGCCGAGCGTGCCGACGTACTCCTCGGTCTCGGCCCGCCCGGTCAGGGCGGTGTCGATGCTGCCGATGTAGGGCCGGCCGATCTCGTCGGGATCCGGGTGGGTGTAGCGGGTGCGGTCGCGGTCCATGATCGTCACGAAGTCGACGTCGGCGGTGTCGACGACGGTCTGCGCGTACGGCTGGAGCCGGGCGGACGGGTCGGGGCCGGTCACCGCCTCGGCGACGAAGGGGTCGTTGGCCAGGGTCTCGGCGATGCTGAGGACCCGGTCCGCGGTCGCATCCCGCGCAGAGTCACGGGCGGTGAGGTAGCTCGTGACGCTGAGGACCGCGCACACGGCGACGATGAGGACGAGCTGGAGGACGAAGAGCCGCCGCGCCAAGGGCACCGACCGACGCCCGGACGTGCGTGATGTCGCCATCGTCTCTCCTTCCCACCGAGACAAGCTTCGCACGCCCGCCCGGCCATGAACACTATGAACGCAACCGTGACAGGCGTCACGGCCCTTGCCACTCTGGGTGAGCGAAAGACCCATCGATCACTCAATGAGGAGACAAGGCAATGCCGCCTGAGAACACGACCCCCGCGCCCACAGCGCAGACTCCTGCGAAGAAGCGGGACCGCACCCACTGGCTCTACATCATGGTCATCGTCGCCGTGGTCTCGGGCGCCGCGATCGGCCTCATCGCCCCTGAGGTCGGCATCGCGCTCAAGCCGCTGGGCACGGCGTTCATCGCGCTCATCAAGATGATCATCGCCCCGATCATCTTCTGCACGATCGTCCTCGGCGTCGGGTCGGTCGCGAAGGCCGCGACCGTCGGCAAGGTCGGGGGCCTGGCGATGATCTACTTCCTCTGCATGGCCACCCTGGCGCTCATCATCGGCCTCGTCGTCGGCAACCTCATCCACCCCGGCACCGGACTCCAGCTCAAGCCCTACGAGGATGCTGCCGGCGGGGAGGAGAACGCCACCGTCGTCTTCCTCCTCGGCCTCATCCCCGGGGACATCCCGGTGCTGCCGACCCTCGTCCTCGCGCTCCTCGTCGGGTTCGCCCTGCAGTCGATGGGCAAGGCGGGCGAACCGGTCATCACCGGCATTCGCCACATCCAGGCCGTCGTCTTCAAGCTCATGATGATGATCATGTGGGCAGCCCCCGTCGGCGCGTTCGGTGCGATCGCCGCGGTCGTCGGCGCCACCGGGTGGGCGGCGATCGGGTCGATGGCCGTGCTCATGGGTGCCTTCTACCTCACGTGCGCCCTCTTCATCGTCATCGTCCTCGGCGGTCTGCTCAAGATCGTCACCGGACTCAACATCTTCCTCCTCATGAAGTACCTCGCCCGCGAGTACCTGCTCATCTTCTCGACCTCGTCCTCGGAGTCGGCGCTGCCGCGGCTGCTCGCGAAGATGGAGCATGCCGGGGTCTCGAAGCCGGTCGTCGGCATCACCGTGCCCACCGGGTACTCGTTCAACCTCGACGGGACCGCGATCTACCTGACGATGGCCGCGCTCTTCGTCTCGAGTGCGATGGGCATGCCGATGGACCTTGGGCAGCAGATCTCGCTCCTCGTCTTCATGATCATCGCCTCGAAGGGGGCAGCCGGTGTCACCGGCGCCGGACTCGCCACCCTCGCCGCAGGCCTCCAGGCGCACCGGCCCGAGCTGCTTGACGGCATGGGCGTCATCGTCGGCATCGACAAGTTCATGTCCGAGGCCCGCGCGCTGACGAACTTCACCGGCAACGCCGTGGCCACCCTGCTCATCGGCCGGTGGACGAAGGAGCTCGACCTCGACCAGGCGCGGGCGGCACTGAACGGGTCGAGTCCCTTCGACGAGCTCAGCCTCGACCCGGAGAACCACGGCGGGACCGTCGAATCGCCCGAGGTGGAGGCACCGGAGTCCGGGTCACCGCAGTCCGAGGCACCGGCGTCCGGGGCACCGGCAACGCTGTCGCGGACGTGAGGCTGTCGCGCCCGCAACGCTATCGCGGACGTGAGCGCGAGGTGACGGCGGACTGAACTGTGAGAGACCCGGCGGGGCGGAGGCGCGATTGCGTCTCCGCCCCCGTCGTGTTCGCTCCCTTTGCCCTGCCGGTGGCGATAGAGTTTGAGGTGCGTCAGTGAGCCTCTCACCTCCCCTTCCACCAGGATCTCGTCCGTGGTCGGCGATGAGGCTGCGAGCCCGGGCGGAGCCGATGGTCGTCGGGTTCACGGATCCGGCTCACCGACGTGAAGAATCGAAATGCGCTGAGAGGGGAACGGCGATGGTCAGGCTCAAGACGGTGGCATCGGCCCTGGGGTCGCTCGGCGACATCAACAAGGCCCGGGCAGCGTTCGACGACTCCTCCCGCAAGCTCGCCGACGAGCAGGCGTTCCCACCCGCCGACATCCGCCCCACGGCCAGCGACGCGCGGACGATTGCTCTGCGCGTCACCACTCCGACCGTGCCCGGGGAGGCGGCTGGGTCCGTGCCCGGCACGGCTCCGGCCGAACCCGCCGCGGCGGCGGACTCGAGCGTCAACGACCTCTTCGCCCTCGTCCATGTGCCCGCGACCGGTGACACGGCAGGATTCCTCGTCCTCAACCCGTCCGTCGAGATCGAATCCGGACGCAGCCTCGCCTCCCTCGTCGACGAGGGAGGATGGCCGGTCTTCGTCGCCATCGCCGAGGAGGTCTTCGGTGTCCGCGTCGACCATGTCGTCGAGCTCTCCGCCGAGGCGCTCGGCAACGTCATCGACGTCATCGGCCCCGTAGCCGTCTACGGCAGGACCCCGTTCGAGGCCGAAGGCACGTCGTTCGTCGAGGGGACGAACTCACTCGACGGCGCCGCCGCGGTGACGTTCGCCTCGGCGGCCGCCGTCGACGATGCCGGACAGACGCGCACCCGCAACCAGCGGGCTCTGCTGCGCGCGCTCGTCCAGGCGCTGCGACAGGGCGGGCTGGCGAAGGATCCGGCGAAGCTCACGGCGGTGCTCAACGCGGTGTCAGCCGGGGTCCGCACCGATCGAGGGCTGACGACGATCGAGTTGGGCAAGCTCGCCAATGTCATCCGGCAGATCCCGCAGGACGACGTCATCGCCGTGACGGTGCCGGCGAAATCCGAGCGGTTGGCGGACGGGACGGTAAGGGTGGCTTTCGACGCCGAGGCGCTGCCCGCTCTGCGGCAAGCCCTCAGCGGGCACGACCTCAAGGAGTTCCTCCGCTACGTCGCGTCGCTCGGGTACTGAGGCGAAGCCGCGAGAGTGCTAGCCGGGTCAGTCCTTGCTCATGATGAACACGGTCGCTGAGCTGGCGGCAAGATCGATGCGCAGCTCGTTGTCGTCCGTGGGGCTCGCCGTCGGAGCCGGCCCGCTGTAGGGCACAGTGTCCGGCAGCGGGTTGGCGGGGATGACTTGGGTGGCGTTCTTCGCCTCGTTCGAAGGCCCGTAGATCTGGGAGGCCCGGTCGATGGAGAAGCCGTCGGGGATCTCGAGTGTGACCGGGTTGCCGCCGATGTCAGCGGCGTCGTTGGCGTTGATGACCGTGGTGACGAGGCTCTGGCCGTCGTTCTTGGTGACGGTGTAGGCGCTCATGTTCCCGCCGCCGTCGATGTCCGTCTTCGTGAAAGTGCCGCCGATGCTCGGGACGAGGAGGCGCATCGCCGCGAAGTGCGGGCGACCCTGCAACGTATTCGAGGCGGTGCCGTGGTCGGCGGGGTCGCAGACGAGCGACATCGGGGCACCGCCGTTGCAGGCACCGAGCATCGAGTGCATGGCAAGGCGGTCGACGCCGAGGGAGGCTGCGTAGAGCGTGAAGTCGGCAGCCCACAGGGACATCGCGTTGGTCAGAGAGGTGTCGTTCGTGCCGCCGCAGCTCGTCGGGCCGGTCTCCTCGAGCCAGAGCGGGAGGCCGGCGGCGTCGGCCTTGGCCAGGCCGATGCCGATATTCTTCTTTGCGGCCTCCTTGGCGGACGGGTCCAGAAGATTCTCCGGTTCGGGACCACGGCCCGGAACAACATCAGAATCGCAATCGTAAAGCTGATACCAGTGCTGTGCGAGTGCAGCGGTATTCTCAACATCTGCGCCGAGGAAAGCGTCCATCCATGCTCCGTCGAACGCATCCGGCCCGATGATGGGCGCGTCTGGACGTTGAGACCGAATTGCTTCAACGTACGCATTCAGCTGTTCGACGTACTTCGTCTTGTCCCAGTCGTCACCTCGAACAGCACCACCTGGAACATCTTCGACCGTGTAGCCATTCGGCTCGTTGCCAACGGAAATTCCAACCAGGGCCTCGCCCAAAATGTCGATTGCATTGGCAGCCATATCAGCGCCGCGTCTAGGGTCATACTCACCCAGAGGGATACCGATCGTCACGGTGGAACCCGTAAGGTCGACAAGCTTCTTCAACCGTTTGAAATCGTCAGGGGTAACAGCCACCTGCTCGGCCGTCGGCGGGGTCTCTCCCGTCGACGTCCAGAAGGTCCGTCGGTCGAGTCCGTTACCTCCGAACCGCAACGCCGGACTGCCAAGGGAAACAAGCAGATCGTCAAGGTTGGAGGCCGCCGGGTCGAGTCGGGGATCAGCGAGGTCGGTCGCCTCGAACGAGATGCCGATATTTGACGCGCCGAAGTCCTCGCCCGATCCGTCTTCGGAGATGGCAATCGTGCCGGCATCGCCGGTCGGTCTGGGGCCGAGGTTCTGAGCGAACGCCGTCGAAGTCGGGCTCAGCGACGACGCCGACGACTCCGTCGCGGAGTCCCTCGTCGCAGGGTTGAACGAACATCCTGCGATCACCAGCACTGAGGCCAAAGCGCCAACGATATGCAGCGTTCGCTTCACACTTCACCACCCCCGAAAATCAGTGTCCGATGACGTTCGACACCCCGTCAGGTTCGCCCCCGCGGGTGAGCCCCCCAATTGTGCCAACAACCGCCACTAGACCACATCAAAGCAGCCGGTTTAAAACCTACGCCTCAACGCAAAAAGTAACTCAGACAAACCCCAACGAAAGAGCGATCCTCAGGGCGAAACCGACCGTCCAAATAGGTTACTTCGAACTGTCAGTGCGAACGACGTCACGAATCTGCGAACCGTACTTCAATTCCAGACTACCCGACAACCTATCTTCAGCATCTCCCCAAATCCTACCCAGCCGCTCAGCTTCAGACTGACTCATGATCTTCCGGGTACGAGTAATAAAGGTACCGGGATAAAATGTTATCTCGCCCAAATAAACCCCATTAGGCGTGTCGTATAGATCAACACGACAGAAAGCAGTCGGCATTGCACATGAAATTCGACGAGCGACGTTCAAGATTTCCCGCCAGTGTTCAGGAGTCTTCGCCTCGACTATTTCTTCCAAATGCTCCTGATTGTCGGCCACACCGTATCGCAAATGCACGTCAGGAAACGGCAAGAAGTCGCCATCGTAATACATGGCTTTAGCAGGGCTCGAAAGGTGCTGCTCCATCAGCACCATCCCAACCTCCCCTTGGAAGCTATATACGCGAATATCGTCTGGAGGGAAGTTTCCTTGCCGGTCTAAAAGCAGCTCTTCGATAAAGAAGTCACCGCCCTCGCCTTCTCCAAAATAGCGCGTATTGATTTCGTTGGCGCTACCGATTATCTCCTCACGCGAATGATCATCCCCAGTAACGAGATCCCTGAAACCGTCCCGTGTTTTCCGAAGAAGACGGACGCCCAACGACGTAGAGGCAAACGATGGCTTGAGGACGAACTCATTGGGAAGGTCCCCATCCATCAACTGGGCAATCGACCCCGATTTGAGTATCCGAGGAGTGCGAACACCCATCAGATCGGCGATCTGACGCACCCTATTCTTAGCGCCGAGAAATCCAGGGACAAACGGCTCTTTGCCGTCGAGGCGGCGTTGCATTCGTTCGAAGTAGTCCATGAGTCCATTCTAGTCGAAACTGTACACAGCAGGGATTCAAAACCGCCATCTGTTCGTGGAGTCTTAGCGTTGGGCGCAATACCCTGGATTGCCTACCGTTGAGCCTGCACCCTTTGTGACAACAAACTGGGGCCGCACAAGGGCGACCAAAACGAGGAAATCACATAATTTAAGATAAAGACAGCCAGGGAATCCGCAATAGACGTCCTCAAATCTTAATATCAGTATGTAACAGAATTGTAAGCATCTAAAATTTGATCGAGCGCCAGGGCTGCTATCGCTTCATGCGTTCTCTGCTCACGCATCAATGGCACATAAGTATTCTGGAACGATTCAAAATTCGATTCAGAAAGTATGGCTTGACAATCAGTAATTATTTCCTTTTTGGTCATATTCAATCTCGCGCTATGATCACCAAAATTGCTACCAAGCACTCGGTCAATGTTATTTGGAGTCGATACACCACAGATCCCCCGAATGCCGGCACCAAGACACGGGGTGCCAAGTGCCACACTCTGAGCCCCGGTAACGCCACCAGCAACCGAAAACACTGCTGCCCGAAGATAATCGAGGACAGTGCTCTGTGGAACCCAACCGTGAAATTGAACATCAACCACGCCCATCCGGTCCGCGAATGCGTTCAGTCGTGACTGGAATTCACCACGAGACGGCCCCCCTCCCATGACATGCACGCTTGCACGCGGAATAATCCCGTTATCAAGAAGAGTGCTTGCTATTTGAACGAGACCCTCAACCTGCGAAATTTTATCCGGCATCAGACGAGCGGCCAGAACAAAGTCATAGGATCCCTCCGCCATCCGAGTCTCGTAGCCGACTGTGTCCTCAAGAAAAAGCTTCGACGGAACGCCGTTAGGCAACACCTCAATTGGTATCGATCCAGTCTGGCAAAAATCTGTGAGCATTGGAATTAGGGAGGAACTCGCCACAAGAAACTTTTGCACCTCGTCTTTCCAGAGGTATGCGTAATCGGAGTTGTTTCCGTGGAACATGTACACGACCGGGGCACCAGTCATCCTGCGAAGTTCCAACGCAAGTTCGCGCGATTTGAATGGCTGGGCGAAGATGATGTCGAAATCGGATTCTTTTGCAATACGCTTCGCCGGCGCGTCCCACTTATTCCAATCTACGAGGTACGAACCGGCAACATATCCTCGGCATTCGTTGATTATTCGGGAATTATTTGAGACCAAGGTAACTGTGGCTCCGTTTGCGACCAGACCCTTGACCATGCCGACCGTCCAGTCCTGGAGTCCTCCCCAATCAGCAACTGTGTGTACGGGCAACAGAATATGAAACTTCTGCTCCATCACGCCATCCATACGGCAACTTCCTTATCTAGCAAGCCGAGATCTATGTTGTCGATCGTTGAGGGAAGCGCGGGTGCGCTTTCAGTTCGCAGTTCAAAGATTTTGAAATCGCCAGGGTAGCGTTTACAGAATAACATTGGATGGGGGTGAGAAGTGGCCAATGTTTGGGCCTTACTGCCGGCCGGAACCGCTTGCAGGAGCGTATCGTTACGAAAATGCTTGGTAAGAACTTCATTCGCAAGAATGCCAACAATATCGGATTCCGATTCATTAAGCCCCATAAGACTGAAAGGCAGACCCAACTTCGCTAAGGTATCCAAATCTTGTTGAGTCGGAGCTGAGATAGCAGCGACTTCTCGCTTTGGTTGGCCGTCTTCACCGATCAGCGTTACCAACGCGTCTATTCGGTCATATCCGTCGACGTAGTCAATACGACCGACAGTGTACTGATCGAAAATCAAATAGCGTTCAGAATTGATCCCGTCAAGGTACGGAGCGAGGCGTGACTTTTCCGTATTTGTGGCAGGTACAGCGCAACCATCCCACATCAGTTCGGGGTCGCCAGCCACCACGATGGAATTCGATTGAACCCTTTTCAAATCTGACTGGGGGCGCCCCTCGATAAGCGAGACCATATCGTCGGCGCGAGCGAGTACCGTGGTCAATGCGGTGATTGTGGGGGCAGTCAGCGGCTGGTCGGTCTGCGATGCGGAGATCACTCCGACTTGAGAGTCCTGTGAGATGGCTGCCCGGGCCACACAATAAGTACTTCCGGTCCGGATCTGCTGAATCTGCTCGACTATCCGCCACGGCGGAATTACCTGGTTACTGAATACCGGAGCTATAAGTCTATCACCGTTCTCAGCACAATAGGATCTCAGCACATTGAGCTCGTCTCCGGGCCCAGCCGTCAAATCGACAATCGTGTAACCGTCGATACTTTGTGCTTCAATGCCATCGAAATCCGAAACCGGGGTGTGATTAATACGAACCACGTCGACAAAGCTTCTCGCGTGGAAAGGCATGAATTTCCATCTAGGAAGATTGACGAAGATGGAGCTCGATTTCCAGAAGGCGAAAGACTGGGGCTTTGAAGGTAGTATTGTCTTTGGAGCCCATGCCCAAACGTTCTCGAGCGATAGACGTTCGTATGTGCCGTGCCATTGTCGCACCCTCCGTACAAGATCGCCGAAAGCATCACGAGCAGTCCTGATTCTTAGATCGAAGCCTCGAATCTGGCAATACAGATCGAAGCTTATCCCGAAGACCACTGTCCGTGAGGATCGGACATCGAGCATGCCATCCTGTGTGGGAACCTTGGTCGGTATATCGGCTTCCACAACGGAAACACGATCCAAACCATCAAGAAGCGAGTCAATCATTCTGGCATCAAACTCAAGCGCTGAGTTCGAGACAATTACCCGTTCGGATGACACCATCTGAAATGCAAGACTGAGACGTTCTGTAGCGTCGAAGTTTTGTCCCGCTTCGACGAATGTCACATCGACGTCATCTAACTCTGCGGGCAGCTCATCAACGATTACTATCAAGCTGAACGTATGGAGGCCGGCACCCCGTCTGACGTCCCGTAGATATGACTCGACCGCTTGCGAGTCCATTCCTCCCAGGTCGATAATCATCTCTGCGGAATCTAGAGACGAGAATCCGTATTCTGGTGTAACCGCGGGTTCATCACTCAGCACGCCGAACTACCCTTCTTTGCTGTCTTGGAAGCTTGCATAAACTCGTTCGGAGTTTATTTTTTGTGGGCGAACGTTTTGCCCTCCACGCTCGCATAAGCGCCGTTTGACGAACCCACAGTAAATCGGCTCTTCGCGGCTCGTGGTGAAGGAGAGCGTCGCGTCGCTGGCGTAGAACGGCCCGTGGTCCTGCTGTGATGGGTGTTGTCAAGACATCCACACCTCAGAGGACCACGAGCCTGTGCACGAGAATACTGGTTCGCAGCGTGATGCTGCGAGCACGATCTTCAACTTGCCCGATTACCGCGTCACAGACGCGATCGACCTGCCCGACGGAGGCCGTCGAGTGGTGATCGCCTCGACCGTCCCGCCCGGATGTCCGTCCTGCGGGGTGCTCGCGACCAAGGTCCACTCCCGCCGGTCCCAGAAGGTGCGCGACGTCCCCGTGGCCGGGGCGGTGGAGGTGGTGTGGGCCAAGCGGCGCTGGTTCTGCCTCGAGCCGGCCTGCGCCCGGGGCACGTTCTGGGAAGCCACCGACCAGGTCCCTTACCGTGCGCGTTCGACGACCCGGTTGCGGGATCAGGTCGTCTCCGCGGTGATCACCTCGGGCCGGGCTGCCTCCGAGGTCGCCCGGGCCCATGGCGTCTCGTGGTGGCTGGTCCAGGCAGCGCTGGCGGCGGCCGCCGTGGTCCTCCCCGCCGCCGAGGACGTGCCCGTGACGCGCCTGGGCATCGATGAGCACCGCTACCGTTCGGTGCGCTGGTTCCGCACCGATGAAGGTGCCTGGAGACGGTTCGAGCCATGGATGACGACCCTGGTCGACCTGACCACCGGGCAGGTCCTCGGCGTCGTCGACGGCCGGGACTCCACCGCCGTCGGGGACTGGCTGGCCCAGCGTTCGGACGCCTGGCGGGAGCGGATCGAGATCGTTGCGATCGACCCGTCGGCCGCGTTCCGCAAGGCACTGCGGACCTACCTGCCCCGTGCTGCGGTCTCGGTTGACAAGTTCCACCTCGTCAAGCTCGGGAACGACATGGTCACCGCCGTGCGGCAACGCCTGGCTCGCACTCATCGCGGTCGTCGGGGCCGGAAGGATGACCCGGCTTGGGCGCACCGGATGCTGTTGCTGCGCGGCGCTGACACCCTGAGCCCGCGTGCCTGGGAGCGGTTGGAGACGGTGTTCCGCACCGATGATCCCACCGACGAGCTCTCCGCCGCTTGGGGCATCAAAGAGCAGCTCCGCCGCCTCCTGGATACCGACACCCTCGCCCAGGCCTGGGACGAACGGATGCGGATGGGCTACTTCTCCCAGATCGCGAATATGCCCGAGGCGACCAAGCTCTACGACACCATCGTGACCTGGTGGGACGCGATCGAGGTCCTCATCGTCACCGGCGCGACCACCGCCCGAGTCGAGGCCGCGAACACCGGCATCAAGAACATCAAACGCACCGGCCGCGGCTTCCGAAACGCGGAGAACTACCGGATGCGTATCCTGCTGGCCAGCGCCGCGAAAACCGTAGCGTGAATACCCGCCCCAACAGGGTCATTCACCACGAACCGCGAAGAGCCAGTAAATCCGGGCGAATGGAAGTTTCCAAAATATGACCGACTATATCACCCAAGGATGTATACGAACCTTTCAAGTCACATAAGCCGTATCTGGATGCGTCATTTGTGAGCACTAAGCCGCACATTCTGAACCCGGGATCGCATGTCTAGATACTGCTCTACAGAGCTGACTACTTCTCCCCAGCTGCGTGTGACTCTGAACGGACCTGGCGTATCGTCGACAACTACTGTATGTACCTCCAAGCCTCGGTTCTGAACAAGGCGCTGCAAGTCGTTCAATGCGCCGAGCAAATAGGAGTCGTGCTGCTGTCCGAAGCTCTTCCATGCCCCCCGCTGGAAGCCTGACTCATCGATCAGAACAATTGAGCCAGCTTTCACCGTTGCCGGCGCCGGGATTGACGACGGGTAGATCTGCACTACTCCACTTGTCCCGAGACTAGTGTCGTCGGGTCGTCTACCAACGGTGTAGATATCCACGTCGGCCACATTACGGGTCTTCCCGGATTCCGGAATCACAGAGATCGTCGTCTTCTTGGTACGCGTTGCGGACCCAGTTGCTTGTGGCAACGACCCAGAGTTCGCTGTCTGACTGATTTGCTTTTTCATGTCGCCCAGCGAGCTCTTCAGGGCAGACTGAGCGGACTCTACCCGCGCGACCTTCGCATCCAGCGCTGAGACAGATGACCGCATCTGGTTCGTGGTCTCGCTCAATTGCGCCAACCGAGTTTTCGTGTTTTTACCTTGAGTTGATGACAGATTGCTTATGCGCCGTAACACAACAAGCATTAGCAGTACTGACGCAAGTATCAAACAGACCGCAAGAATCCCTGAAATTTGCCATAGACCTGCAATTATAGCGGCAACGGCGAGAACAGCAGTGACAGCAACGATTCCTCCAAGAACCTTTGCCTCGACAGTACTCATCACTATGCGACCGCCTTCCGTGCGATTTCAATCGAGTCGGCCGCCTCAAGTACATCCCCTTCAGATACAAGCTCAATACGGCCAGGGTATAAAGCGGCAAGGTTACGAGCGTAAAGGCTGTCGAAAGCCATCACACGCGCTCCCAGCTGGACCAACAGCTCGTAACCCGACCGGGCCGGATAGTCTCGCGCCGCCAAGAACCACAATCTGCCTACTTCTGAGGATGTCCTGCCCAATTGCTCGAATGCTTCAAAAGTACCGGGAACACCGAACTCAACCCTGTCCTCGAGACCGAGCATGGAAATCGATGATACGGCAGAAGTGAACTCAGTAGGCGCCGGAGTGCGCGTCCACACAATCTCTACTGGCAGATCTACCTGCGCCGCGATGCGCAAGAAGTCCTGTAACCCTTCATCCGGATTGGCCGAGCCGATCCAACTAAGACGCTCAACTGGCTGGTTCGAGATACCGACACCGCTCAATCGCGACGGCGACAAAGTTTCAATGATCGTTTCCGGAGGCACTCTGCGTTTGAGGAAGTTTGCAGCCGTAACAGACGTAGCATATACACGATCAACATGGGTAAAATCCAGAGCGTCGATCTCGGTTTGAATTCGACCAGCCTCAGTCGACCGAACCATCCAGGTATTCAACCGACTTTTAAGCCCTTTACTTCCGAAGACCGCATTTGCAACTTTCGCGTCGTCCGAAATTCTCACCTCGTTGAATGCCCGAACACCGCTGCAAGCACGAGCCATGTTCTCGAGCCTTGCACGTGTGACATGACGCCACGTCAGTCCTCGATGTGGTGCAACTTGTTCGGTATTGCCCACAACGGCAACCGAAAAATCGTGATTTGACGACAAATCTCGAAGCTCGTCCATTCCCAGATCAGTGGCAATTCTCAAAATCGCGGTCACAGTCCAACTACCTCCAACGTAGCCTCAGCGCGACGTCTCCACGTCGACTCGAGCAGAAATTGCTCAGCCAAATCCAATTCGTGCTGCGTCCAGGGACGATTCAGAGCGTCTCGTACACCCGCGATCATTTCTTCGTAAGTGTGATAAGACGTAGCAGTTGGGCACTCATCTATAGAGCCCATCTGGGCAGCGACCGTCCTCATACCCCAGGCAACGTACTCGAACAACTTATTTGGATCAACTGCTCGAGTCAACGGCGATTTCTTGAATGGAACCAGACCGACCGCCCAATTCTCGGTAAAATCCTGGAGCAACTCCTGTGGTTGCGGGCCCAGGTACTCAACATTTGCAGGCAAACGCAATGAATCGGGCTTTCCAGGACCAATAATTTCAAACCGATTATTAGGCAACGCCTCAGCACACCGCAGCACATAGTCCCAGTCGAACCACGCATCTGTAAGATGACCGACGTAACCGACGACACCGTTCAATCGCTTTCTTTCCACGACTTCCAGGGACCGAAGTGGTACTGCCTTGTCAATAAACCTCGGCTGGATCCCATTGGGAATAACTTTCGGATCAATACGCTGCAGTGAGAGGGCGGATGCCTTGTGCGCCAACGCCGGGCTCACGGTCGTAATGTAGTCGACGCGCCGACAGATCAGGCTTTCACCTTCCGGTGTGTACCATTTCGAATATCCGACACGCTTAAACTCCTCCATATCGTCTCGAATTTCGTACAACGTCTTCCAACCTTTTCGTCGAAGAGTATCTACAGCAACTGCCGCGGTCGGCGACGGAAAGGAACTGCAAACATATAGACATTCTCGGCGACGACTTTCGTCGGAAAGTGTCTCGATCACTTCACCAAATTCGTCACGAGGAGCTTGATAGAACAAATCCATCGCGCGACGGTCTACGCCATTGAGCCCCCCGTAGCCTACAGAAACGACAGCGTACCCCAACGAGGTGTACTGGACCGACATATTATTCGGTCGGATAGTAATTAAGCCAGATCCTAAAGGTGGTGCAGTGGAATCAATAAAGATCAAAGGCGTTCCTGAAGGCAGTTCTTCCAAAAATGCAATCAGCGACTCGGCCGATCGGGAGCGGGTCCGAACCCGCAGCCCACACGCCACACCAGTTTCGGGTCGAGACTTCAACGCCGATACAGTAACGCTGGAAGTGCCCTCAGGAAGTAACACTTGTCGCGCGGTCCAGCTGGTTGACTCGTTTTTGTCCAAAACTACGTAGGATCCGAGAATCGGGCTGATACTGGTTTCGGAACTAGGCATGATCTCCATGCCTGACGAGTTGTAGAATTGAATTGCGAAATGGACGGGAGTGCTATCTTCACCGCTTACGACCAGGCTCTCCAATTGCAGGCTTCCCTGGCCGTCTGGAATATTGAACGAGGCAGTCCGACCAAGAAACGCCCTATTGCGGGATGAAGAAAATTCTTCCCTTCCAACCGGCCCGATCATTGCTATGTGCCGGCCCTTATCCGTGCCGCTCAGCACTAGAGAAGCACAGTCTGCGGGTACTGAGACCTCCATCGCGACGGCGAACAGGCCATCGGCATCCCGGGTGATCTTAAACGATGGCCTTCCACTCTTCAGCACCTTGCCGGCCGCGTTCAAGTACTCCATTGATACTTGATCTGGAGAAGGTGCCCCGTCGGTACGGAAACCCCACCGCAGCACCGCTCCTGGATTCGTATCGCCGTTCCATTTGTAGCTGGCCAGCGGAATCGCCTGGCCAGGTGCCAGCTCTTTTGATTCCGCAAAGAGCACCACCGGGTCGGACCATTCGTCAGTCACATGATTCTCCAATTCGTCTCATCGGGGCAGGGTTCATCGCATCGTCTAGCTAGGTCGGCCCGAGGTAGTGGGCGCATGAAAACGACATGCTTCCGACTACAATACAGCATCATTCACAATTGCCGTTCCCAACGCTCGCTTCCCGATCGACTGCATTTTCTGAAATCTTCTCCGACAATGCACTATTTGATGAATATTGAGTTAACAAGAGCTTTCTTGGGTTCTTACCCGTCACTTTTGGGGCGATCCATTTCGTCACTCATAATGGCTGAAATAGATTGCACGATCGACTCATAATCTTCGCGGCGGTAATGAAAGGGCTCAGGCCCCCATTTATGGTCACGATCTATTCGGACGTCGCTGCTCGAACGTACGACGGCGAACCGTAACTGCGACCGCGCCAGATTTCGGTACCGGACGTATTCGCGGTTAGCGGCGGTTGCTCTATCTGCGAAGACCTCCGCCTCAGTGGGCGCCACGTCGGTGAGGCTGGTCAACGCTTCGCGAATCGAGCGCCTATCGGTAAGTACACGGTTCGCTTCCTTCACGCCTCGCTGCAATCTTCGCCATTTACGCCCCAGCTTGTTCATCCGGTGAGACTGCGGGTGGAGGGCTCCGTCGACAGCACACGCCCACTCGACATCGAGAATGATAGTTTTCTCCCACAAGCCAGCGCCTCTCAAGCCTTCGACAAGAACGGCGAAACCCCGACTCCACGCTTCGAAGTGCTCATCAGAGCCAAATACAACGAGCCGTGCTCCTGCTTTTTCGGCCGCTTCTCCCGCACCGGAAGCTTCAACTTCAAGTGAGTTTGTCATAGTCGTACCGTTGGGAAAGCTCCAAAATCCGCGTCGTTCGTCGACGAGGTCAATTAGAACTAGATCCACAGCGTCGCGGCCGTCACATACCTGTTTGAGTCCACTACCAAGGAGGTCGCTAGTAACCATACGCTTTTGGAAGGACGACCTCAGTTGCCCAAGGTCGACGCCCTCTGCCCCGTGTGGTGTCTCGAGGCTGGTCACGGAATGACGCGCGACGTAGGCAATTACGTTCGCGTCCGGAATGAATTCGGAAGTGTCCCTACTGACACAGGAGCCGAAGATCGCGATATTCACTTCGAGCTGCCCCGCCCAGCTCGGACCGTTTTCTGGTCGCGAGAGTTCGCGTGCTCGGCAGCCAGGTCCGGAGCGGGCGAGCTGCCATCCAATGCTCTGCGCCGCTGCCGTTCCTGATATCTCTGATCAGCGAATTTACGTGCCTGGGACGCGAGACGGCGGCCCGCCAAGTCATTGTCCTCGGCGACCGAAGACGCGCGATCCTTTGGATCGGCTGCCCGGAGAACTACCTTCTTGTCGCCAGGGCGAAGTCGTAGGGGCGGCGGGTCGTCGTACTTCGTCTGGGCGCTGACAGCGTCCGATGCTGGCTTCGGAAGAACCGGAAACTTCGCCTGTGGCATCGGCGATTGGATGTGGTCCGGCCATACTTGAGACTCTGCCGAGGCAAGTAGTTCGAGTGGAGCCTCTTCGACTTCGGCTTTGTGCTTCTGGCGACGAACGTGTCTTGCGGCGCTTGAACCCTTCTTTCTTACAGCCGCTGGCCTAGTGGCGTGGCGCGGAACGGGATTCTTGACCAACTCGGGCTCAAGTATATTGATCCCTTCGTGCTGCGCATTGCTCATCACGTCATGGAGCAGTTTATCGGAAACATCCTCATTGCCTTTTGCTACATTCCAGGCCCACCACCGGTACTTCTCGGCGACAGCCTCGGCGGGACCGTTCATGAGGATCTCACCTTTGTGCATCCATACAGCGCGGGTGCACAACTCCTGGATCACCTTCGCTGCGTGGTTGACAAGCAGCACGGTCCCCGCCTCAGCAAGGAGCTCGTCCATGGCTCTTTCGCTCCGCTCGGCGAAGGTTGCGTCACCAGTCGACAATGCCTCATCGATGAGGAGGATTTTAGGCCTTGCGGCCAGGGCGATGGCGAACCTCAGTCGAGATCCCATGCCCGACGAATATGTACCCATTGGACGGTGGATCGCGGATCCCAAAGCTGACAGTTCGACGACATAATCAAATGCATTCGCGGCTTCTTCGGGAGTGAGCCCCATAGCCAGGCAACCCAGACGGACATTTTCGCTGCCTGATAGTGCAGGTTGCAAAGCGGCACTCACTCCGAGAAGCAGCGGTTGGTAACGCACGAGAATTCGTCCTCGGTCAGGCTGTTCAACCCCCGCGACATTGCGTAGGAACGTCGATTTGCCCGAGCCGTTTGTGCCGACGATGCCCACCATCTCGCCCTCGCGTGCGACGAAGTTCACCCCTCGCAGAGCTCGGACTGTCGTCGTTCCGCCACGCCCGGTTACTGTGCGCCCAAGAAGCTGCATTAAGTTCTTTGGTCGTTGCGTAGGGTCATTTGTGTTGACCGTGTAGCGAACTTGGACGTTCTCAGCGACAATGTTCGGTTCGTCTAGGTCAGAGCCGACCATAACTCTCCTCCCCCCGCCAGAAATACAGGAACCCTACCGTCAGCAGCCCGAAGGACCACGCTGCGGCGATGAGCCACATCCACAGTGGCGAATCGATTCCGTAGAGCAATGAATTCCGCGCCAGAGTCAGGAAGGAATGCATCGGATTGAGCTGCATCACAGTAAGGAGCTCAGGATACTGCGCCAATCGGTCTTCTAAGGAAAAGAATACTCCCGAACCGTAGAGCCAGAATCGGCTAATGATCGTCATAACGTTGCTTAAATCGGGGATTTTGTGCCCGATTCTCGCGAGCAGACACGCCAGTCCGATGTTGAACACCGTCTGCAGAATGATGACCGGGAGGATCAGAACGACCCGCCACGTGATATTTTCCGGTGGTGGGACGATGACAATCAGGAGCACCATGACGACAAAGCTTGGAATGAAGTCGAGGAAGTTCCGCACAACCGTGGAGATTGGGAGCGCTGCGCGGGGAAACTGGAACCCTTTGATCATCGATGATCCCGACCGTATAGCGTTCGTGCCCCCGGTCATGCTCTTGCCTGTGTACTGGAAAAAGAACACGCCGATTACGAGGTACCCGACGAAGTTCTCGATACCTTCGGAAGATTGCAAGATGAAGCCGAAGATGAACCAGAACGCGAGGACTGACAGCATCGGATTGAGGAACATCCAACCATAGCCAAGGAGGTTCTTGCGTGTCGATCCGGACACTTTTGCCCTGGATTCTGCGACAATGAAGTGCCGTCGGTCCCACAGGCTCGACAGGTAGCTGCGCAGGCTCGTTCGCTTGCCGACCGGAACTAGCCCCTCACTCGAAACCGACGGGATGGACGTCAAGCCGAGTGGATTACGAGGATCACTCACTTCGCGTTCGCTCCCACGAGCCGAGAATAGACTTCTCCATAGCGTTGACCGATGTCCTTCCATCGCCTCGTTGACAAAACATGTTCCCGACCATTATTTCCCAAGCTCTCTCTAGTCGTTGCATCTAGAGCGAGCTCGGCCAACACAGCGGCCAAGCACTGCGGATTCTCCGGCTCTGTCCACAGTCCGGCACTAGCCGGGACCAATTCTCTCAGAGCGGGTAGGTCGGAGATGACAACGGGGCGGGCCAAACCCATGGCCTCGACAGGTTTGATTGGGGTGACGAGACGACATACCGGTTCGTCTTTCCGAGGCACTACGATCGCATCAAGGGCAAGCTGATGTGCAATCGCAGACTTCTGAGAGACACGTCCTGTGAAAACCGCGTTGTCCCCGAGTGGTCTCGCTCGCTCGCGCAACGAGGGAAGCGCTGTACCGTCCCCAGCGATTAGGAGGCGGAGATCGACTCCTTGCGCACGGGCGATGGCTACAGCGTCGACTAAGTCATCAAGACCTTCGTAACCGACGATAGACGCCGCCGTGCCGACCCAGACGCCGCCCTCGGGAAGGCCGAGTTCTGTTCGCAATTCGGCCGGCCTTCTTGTGACCTCCGCGCCGACTACGGCTTCCGACACGGAATTGGGAATCAAAGTGATTGCGTCGGCGGGGATTCCGTTGTCAACGAGATGCGCGCGCATGGTTTCGCCCAACGTGATCACGGCGTCGGCGGCTCGAGCAACCTCGATCTCCTTCTCCCGCATCATGGCAAAGCGCTGGCTGGCTCGCCGGGCAACGCGCTCAGCGTCTCCGCCACCGGACGCCGCCCAGGTCTCTTCTAGTACGCCTCTGACTTCGTACACCCAGGGAATTCCAGTAGCGCGTGCCGCTGCACCGGTGGCCAGACCGTTGACGTAATGCGTAGTGGTATGCAGAACATCGACACCTCCCTGGGCAACCCGGTCGGCGATCCACCGTGCTTGTTGAGACAGTCGAGCCGTAGGGGTAGCTGTCGGAAGCAGCGGGACATGACGAAGATATTCGACTCCGTCCACCGTCTCGAGGGGGGTTGAGCTGAGTCTCCCAATCGTCATCGGGTACGACGGGCGGGTCGCAGCCATCACTGTATGACCAGAATCCTGCAGGGTCTTGAGGATGAGATGGCTGCGGTAGGCGTAGCCCGAGCGCGTGTGCGGGAGGGAATTGGTCAGCACATGCAACGACGTCGGAGACTCAGGACGATGACCAGCAATATCGTGGGCCCCTAGGATCCTGCCGGAGACCTCCGGCCACCATCCGGGTTCGAGAGACCGCTTCTCAGCGACGAGACGCCGGCGCCTGCCGCCGTCGCGGAGTACAGCGATCGCTTCATCGATGCGACCATCGCTCCAGAGGATTCGCGAACGCAACGAGGCGCCGCCGGCGACGCTATCGGCGATCCGCGATGCCGATTCAAATTGCCCAAGATTCAACGCGATCTCGCCGAGCAGACGTGAAGGTCGAGTCGTTTCATAGTCGAGGACAAGTTCGCGTGCGTGGGATTCGTGCCCGAGGAGCCATGCCGCAGCAGTTCGTGAGGCGGGATCAGGTAGGTGGCCAAGAATCCGGCCGACGACTTTTGACGCCGCGGATGGCAGGCGTCGGGCAAGCTGCATTCCGAAGAAGACTCTGTCCTCACGCACATGAGCTGTGGTTGTGGCGATCGCGTTGATGATCTGGCGGCCCAAGAAGAGTGGATTCATCGGCACACGTCCTCCAGAAGTGTTTCGTAGGCCCGGCCCATGATTTCCACCGAAGCATGGTCGATCGCCCACTGACGCGCACGGTGGCTTGGCTCGACGACGGAAGTGACGAAGAGCCTCATCGCATTGGCGACCGAGTCGACGTCGCCTGGATGCGCCACAGTTCCAGCACCGTTTGCAGTGATAATCTCGGCTGCCTCGCCAGCAACGATGCCCAGAATGGGCACCCGCCGAACCATGAGCGAGTACAACTTCGACGGCACGGTACGAGTATGTGCGGGAAGGTCGCCGAGGCTGACTAAGCCAGCCTCCGCCCAGTCCCAGTGTGATGCCAGTTCCGTACCGGTTGATTGGGGGTAGAAGTTCACAGGAGCACCAAGTTCCTGCGCCAGCGCGACGAGCGCGACCTTGTCCGCGCCGTCTCCCACTATTCTCAACCGCACCCCAGGCACCTTGCTTGCGGCGCGAACGGCCGTTCTCAAATCCTGTGACCAGCCGACCGTGCCTACATAAAGAAGGTTCACTCCGCTCCGAGGCCGCAGGGGGCTACTGGCTTCAAATGGATCTGATTCGATCTCCGCGCGGCCCACTCCGCTCCGGACCACTGTCGCGTTGATTGCTCGATCCTGCAGGCGCTTGCAGAAGCTATCGGTGGTTACTACGACGGCCGCAGCTCGTTGCTGAGCTCGAGTGAGTAACCCGGGCAGCACGGTGTCCTCGAGTTTCCCAGTCAGCATCTTCGGCAAGAACCGTCCTGTTGCGTTCGTGACCAGGGACAGCTCGTGGATGAGATCTGGCCATGCGTCGCGCACCTCAGCGACATGGGGCACACCGAGTACCCGAGATAGGAAGTCGCCGGCCAGCAGCGTCGGCAACCCCGGCGTCGTCGAGATGATGACATCGGGACGGTTCGCTCCGCGCATGATCCTCAGCGACGTGCTCACTGCCCCGAAGGCGGCTACGGCCTGGTCGAGAATTTGTCGGGCCATGGATGCCCCACTGCGAAGATAAGGCACGCGGATGACCCGTTCGCCGAACTCCCCGGTGTCCCAACTTCCTGCCAAACTCGCACGTACGCGAGCGCGTCGACGCCCCACACCTGAACCGAAAAACTCGTCGCGACACGTGTACGGATAGTGAGGATGTGGGGCTGCAACAACGATCTCGTGGCCCTTGGCGACTAGATGACTGACCATAGTGCTCCACCGCCGCTGTGGTGCACCAACCTCCGGCCAATAGTAGTGCGAGAGCAAAAGGATCCTCACGACGCCACCGCCCAGGTCGAGGCCCGCCGACGCAGCCATAGAGGAACAAGTGCATAAAGCGCGAGGAGCCCGACCCAGAACACATGAGCCGGATACGTCGACGGTGTGTTGCCTGAAATGAGGGTCGGAACGGCGAGCACACACGCAACCACTGTAAGTGCCGCGTGGAATAGTGAAACGGACCCGTGAGACCATCCGGCCTGTTGCATCCGCTGATAGATGTGTTTGCGATGGGGGAGCAGGATGTTCTCCCCCTGAAACAGTCGCCACGCGATCGTCGAACCGACATCGAACAGAACGAAAACAAGAGGAGCGACAACAACGACGATAGGCACCTCCGAGACGAAAAGCCATACCGCAAGGGCAAACACTGCCGCCCCGATCCCGTAGCTTCCTGTATCTCCGAGGAACGCGCGGGCACTCCCAACGTTGAACGGTAGGAAGCCGCACGCGGATCCGGTCAATGCCAGTGCGAGCATCATGACGTCGTCTTGCCCAGTCCACGAAGCAACGAACGCATACCAGGCTCCGGTGACGATCGTCCAGCCCGTTACGTAACCGTTGAGTCCGTCGACGAAGTTTACGGCGTTGACTAGTGTCACGCCAACTGCCGCGAAGACGAAGACCTGTGAGATTCCATGGTCCGAGACAAGAGTGATGCATCCGCTGAAGATGAGAGCCAGTGCCACTTGACCGATCAGACGTGCGACCGGTTGGAGCGAATCGAGATCGTCGCTCATTCCGATGACCGAATAGCACCACGTCAGGACGAGGAATCCAACCGACATAAAGATGCCCCCGAGGCCGAAAACCCCGTTCTCAAGAACATTCCACACAGTGGCGACGAGTGTCGCAATAGTGACACCGCAACCGATCGCGATCCCTCCACCGCGCACAGTCACCTCGGTGTGCGAAGATCTGTGCGACGGAATATCAACAACTCCCGCACGGCGGAGTAGAGGGAACACTGCTAAGGCGGTGCCGATCGTCGTTGTTGCCGCGACGATAAGCACAACAACGGACAGCACGGTCATTTGGCCGTGTCTCCCACACCCATACCATCATCGGGAGCGACCTCTGCCGTTTTTCCGGTGAGCGAACACCTATTCTCCACTGGTGGGGCGGACCCACCTGAAGGCTCGCCGTCGGCTCCGAGATCGGTAATATCGAGGGCACTCGCGAGTTCAGACGCCAAACTGTCGCGACGCCCGTAAGAGCTAGCTTCACGAGCGTGAGACACTAAGTCGCGCAGAGCAGAAATCTCGATAGGGACGATCTTCACCTGCGTTATCAGCGGGTGCACTGGTCGGATGTCTTCTTCACCGGGTGACAGAAGCGACTCAGTAAGCTTCTCACCTGGGCGTAGCCCCGTATAGACGATCTCAGCGTCTGACCGCCCGCTTAATGCAATAACTCGACGAGCAAGGTCGTCGATCTTGATGGGCACTCCCATATCAAGAACCAACGTTTCACCCGGTTGACCGATCGCTGCGGCCTGCAGTACCAATTCGCAAGCTTCGTCCGCAGTCATGAAGTATCGAGAGACTTCCGGATCCGTCACCGTAACCGGGTCGCCAGCTGCGACCTGAGCGACAAACGTCTCAAGGACCGACCCCCGAGAACCAAGAACGTTGCCGAATCGAACGGACATATAGCGACGACCCGATTCAGCGGCGACCGAGGCAATGGCGCGTTCGATGGAGAACTTTGTCCGACCAAGGACCGACATCGCATTCGCAGCCTTGTCCGTCGATATATGGACGAACGATTCGACGTCATTGGCGAGGGAGGCATTGAGCAGATCCAGGCTAGCGCCGACGTTGGTGCGAATTGCTTCCTCGGGAAACCGCTCGAGGAAGGTTAGATGCTTGAGCGCCGCCGCGTGGAAGATGATGTCGGGTCTGGTATCTGCGATCAGAGCGTCGATGAATGCGGTGTCTCTGAGGTCCCCCAGCACGAGATCGTCGCTAGTCAAAAGGGCCGATCCTTCAAGCCCGAGCTGCGTTGCGTGCAGGCCGGACTCGTCACGGTCGGTCATCACCAATCTAGCGGGCGCAAACCGCGCGACCTGCCTGCAAAGTTGGGATCCTATCGATCCGCCGGCTCCGGTGACAAGGACCACCCGACCGCTGATCGCAGTTGATATGTCGTCAATATTTGTTGAGATCGGTTTGCGTCCGATTAGGTCTTCGAGGCTAATATCGCGGAAGTTTTTGGAACGCAGATCTGCCACCGCAGTTGAGTGCGATTCCTGACGACCGAGATCAGATTCGGCGATTGTCGGGAGGATCTTGATCTCGATGGGTCGACCGTCGAGACTCGAAGCAACGCGCTGAAGCATCTCGGGAGGAATATCCGCAATTGCGATGATGACGACCGTAGCCCCGGTTCGGTCGACTTGATTGGCGAGGTCTGAGATTGGACCGACGACGCGAATTCCGTTGTAGCGCAGATGTCGCTTATGGGGATCGTCATCGAGCAGGCCAACAGCCGAATACTCATGATTGCGGTCTTCAGCGATCATGTCTAGAGCCCGCATGCCCTGGGTCCCCGCCCCAATGACGAGTGCCGGTTTGGACGAGCGAGACCCCAAACGCAGCCTCTGCCGATAGTTTCGCCGAATCCAGTTCTCCAAACTTTTTACTACAAGCATCATTGCGCCTGCAGCAATAGGGACACTAGTCGGAATGAGCAGACGGGAAACGAACGCGAATTCGGCAACCCACATGAGGCCGACACCTAGAGCGACGGTGCCCGCAATTGCAGCAAACTGATCCGGAGAACCGTTATAATAGCGCCCGCGATAAACTGCAAGCGGTCCACAGATCAGGAAGACAATCACTGCGATTCCCGCGGAGACGAGCATCCCGGCAAGACTTAACGAGGTTAGGTGGAAGTCGAAACGGAAGAGCACCATTGCACAGACAATCAGTGCAAATATAAGGCCATCCGCCAACGATCGGACTACAGCCCGTAGGCCCTTGGCAACACGGGCACTTGAGGCGTCGGGCCCAATACTGCGTCCCACAATCCTCATTTCTTTCAGCCAAAGCGCTACTGTCGTACCAACACCCCTGTCGCCTAGAGCTCTCGAGGTTGCAGGCCAGCGCCGATCAACTCCACGATTGTACTATTGATCCGGATAGGCCAGATACAGTGGTCGTGCCTGAGATGAATTCGATAGAACGGAAACACGTGGTACGTCACCATCAGCGATGGGTTTTCCGACGGTCATAACGTTCACGAGGTCAGCCTCAGCATGAAGATTTCGATTCGAGTTCATGTTTGCATCGTTCAACGAGCGAAATGAGCTTGTCGGCTCAGAAGGGACATGAACGTTGATTGCGACGCGACTGCGCACAGTCAGGACCGCACTGTGGCATCTCAGGCACGGAGGGGTTCGCCAACTGAAGACTTGGCGACGAAGGCAGCGCATCCTGCAACCAATCGTAGAGGTCGCCCCAGCGGCCAAAGCAACCAAGCTGGGCGCCGTGTCTCTGACTGAACAGTTTCCGGCGATGCCGCGGTCAGCTCAACTCCCAGTCTTCGGCGATATCAAAGTTGGAGTGATTCTCGACGAGTTCTCAGCCGAGAGCTTCGGCTACGAATGGACCCTGGAACCGCTCACACGCGCTGGCTGGCACAGACAGCTCGACGAGCTTGACTTCGTCTTCATCGAATCTGCGTGGAACGGCAACCAGGGAGAATGGAAGTATCAGCTCACTGGCGACTCCGGGCTCAAACCAGACGTCATCGCACTGTTGGATGAATGTCGGCGCCGGGGAATCGCGACGGTGTTCTGGAACAAGGAGGATCCTCCGCACTTCGACGATTTCCTTCCACTGGCAGAACGTTGCGACGTCGTCTTCACGAGTGACGTGCGCTTGATACCGCGGTACCGCGCGGAGCTGGGACATGACAGGGTTGGCGTCCTGCCCTTTGCCGCACAACCGGCAATCCATTCGCCGGCGCGGCCGGCTCGAGGCTTCGCGGCCCGCGACATCGCGTTCGCTGGGATGTACTTCGCCCACAAGTTCCCTGAGCGCAGGGAACAGATGGACCTCCTGCTGGGAGCAGCGGACGCAGTCTCGGATCGGATGGACTACGGGCTGGAGATCTTCTCGCGGTTCCTCGGCGACGACGAACGTTACCAATTTCCGGGCAGGCTCGCCGACCGGGTGGTCGGTTCACTGCCGTATCGCAATCTGCTCACCGCATACAAGAACTACAAGGTCTTCCTCAACGTCAACTCCGTTGTGGATTCGCCCAGTATGTGCGCACGAAGGATCTTTGAGATTTCTGCCTCCGGGACTCCTGTCGTGACGACGCCCAGTGCCGCGACAAGAGAATTCTTCGAGCAGGACGAGGTGCCGCAGCCGGACACGGAACAAGACGCCGAATGGACGCTTCGCGCTCTGGTGCGCAGCCCGGAACTGCGCAATCGAATCGTTCACAAGGCGCAGCGCCGCATCTGGGACGAACACACGTACAGTCACAGGGCAATGACTGTCATGAACTCCGTCGGCATCGATTTCGATGATCCGCTGCGGACCACCGTGTCCGCGATCGTCTCCACCAATCGCCCGGATCACCTATCCGACATCATCGACACCCACGCCAAGCAGAGCTTTTCGCAGAGGCAGCTGATCCTTGTCGCGCATGGCATCGACGTTCCGACAGACCTCATCGCGAGGGCACGCGACATTGGTATCGACCAGTTGGAGGTTGTTCGCGTCGACGCCTCCGAGACGCTGGGCGCCTGCCTCAACCGAGGCATCCAAGCCGCCGATGGACTCATCATCGCCAAGATGGATGACGACGACCTCTACGGACGACACTATTTGGCGGATCAGTTGGCCGCCCTGCGATACTCCGGAGCGGATCTTGTCGGAAAACAAGCGCATTACCTGCACCTGCGCAGCCGGAACATCGTCATGTGCCGATTCCCCGAACGCGAACATCGGTTCACAGATCTCGTCATGGGTCCGACCCTCGTAGGCGATCGCGAACTGTTCCTTACGCATCCGTTCGCGGAACGCACGCTGGGTGAGGACACCGAGTTCCAACGGAGAATCGTCGACGCTGGCGCGCGCATCTATTCGGCAGACCGATTCAACTTCGTCCAGGTGCGGGGTGAGCACACGCATACCTGGTCCGTCGAAGATGACCTCCTGTTGGCCAACAGCAACGTCCACTCCTTCGGATTCTCACCCGATCATTACCTGTTCTGAGCGAAGCCGACGCAAAGTGGGTCCAGCTAGGTTTTCACCTCACAAGTAGTGAGTTGAGGATCTCCACGCTCCGGCCCGCAGAGAGTCCATCTCCGTAGGGGTTCACTGCGTTTGCCATCTCTTTGTAGGCGGACTCATCGTCGAGCAGGTTGGAGACCTCCGAGACGATCCGCTCGGTATCCGTGCCGATGAGCTTGACCGTTCCTGCATCGACAGCTTCCGGCCGCTCAGTGTTCTCCCGGAGGACGAGTACCGGTTTTCCGAGGCTGGGCGCCTCTTCCTGGATCCCGCCGGAATCTGTGAGGACGATGTCCGAGCGAGCGATGAGGTGTGAGAACTCGCCGTACTCGACCGGTTCGATTGATACGACGTTGTCGAGGTCAGCGATCTGCGGAGCGATGGATGCCCTGACCTTCGGGTTCTTGTGTGCCGGCCAGACGATGAGGAGGTCCGGATAATCAAGCGCAAGGCGCCTCATCGCTCGACCGATATTGACCATGTTATCCCCGAGATTCTCTCTGCGGTGAGTGGTCACGAGAAGCACGCGCCTGTCCTCGACCGCGCTATCCTCAAGCTCGGGAATGGTGTTCTCTGTGGGGCGAGCGACCGCCCAATGCAGAGCGTCGATCACGGTATTGCCGATGACGTGGATGTTCTCATCAGGCACCCCGTCAGCGAGGAGGTTGGCTCGGGACACCTCGGTAGGGGCCAGGTGGATCCGGGCGATCTGCGAAACGATCTTGCGATTCGCCTCCTCCGGGAACGGAGAATTGATGTCTCCGCTGCGCAGTCCCGCCTCAAGGTGAACAACGGGAATCTCGCGGTTGAAAGCAGCAATTGCCGCTCCCATGACAGTTGTGGTGTCGCCCTGCACAATAACGGCGTCGGGTTTGTGCGCTTCGAGAACTTCGTCGATCTTCGAGATGACCGTCCCGGCAATCCCATTGAGAGTCTGCCCATGTGCCATGAGATTGAGATCGACGTTCGGAGTGATGTCGAAGACCTCGTTGACCTGGTCGAGCATCTCTCGATGCTGGGCGGTGACGACGACCACCGGCGTCAGGCGAGGATCCTCTTCGAGAGCCTTGATCACCGGGGCCACCTTGATCGCTTCAGGGCGCGTCCCGTAGACAACCATGACCGTCGGCTTCGCGGCCGCCTCGACTTCGCTCACAGCTACTCCTCTACCCCCGTTGTCGGGCTTCAATGATCCATTGGTTACCGGTGGATGACCAGCACTTGTGCTGATTTTAGCGATTGGGCCCAAAGCCCAGCGCGGCGGGGCGTCGAAAAGGTGCCCGTCGATCCCCGGGACAGAATAGCATCGGGCGTTGATGTCGCTTTTCCCGCGCAGAATTCTATTCACGTGTACGACGAAAATACTTCATCTCGGCGTCGTTGATATAGTTGAGCCTGATTTCAGTGGTGTCAGCTTTCGTTCGCAGAATGGGAAGTTCATCGCATCACCAACCAACGGCGCTGAGTTGCCCGCTGGCGATTCGTCCAGCAGCCCATCGCGCCTCGACCATTTGGAGCCCAACCACATGAATGCCCCCGTGGACACCGCACGTCCGTCCGTTGCCGTGATCGGCCTCGGTTACATCGGCCTTCCCACCGCAGCGATTCTCGCGAGCACCGGTGCGGATGTCGTTGGAGTCGACATTAATCAGAAGAACGTCGACGTAATCAACGCGGGCCAGGTGCCGTTCGTCGAACCGGACATGGCGACCACAGTCGCCGGTGTGGTCTCGCAGGGCTTCCTCAGGGCAACAACTGATACTCCCCACGCCGACAACTACATCGTGGCGGTTCCGACTCCGTTCACCGATGGGCACAAGCCCGATCTCTCCTACATCGAGGCAGCCGGTAAGCAGATCGCGCCCCTGCTCGAGGGCAACGAACTCGTCATCCTCGAATCCACGTCTCCCCCTGGGGCCACGGAGTTCCTCGCCGAGACGATCATCGCAGCTCGTCCCGACCTCACCCTCAAGCCGGGCACGGCGCAGTCGATCTACTTCGCGCATTGCCCGGAGCGTGTGCTTCCGGGCCGCATCATGATCGAGCTCCGCACGAACGACCGAATCGTCGGTACCCTCAACGGCAACGCGGGAGAGCGCGCACGCGACCTCTATCAGCTCTTCTGCGAGGGCGAGTTCCTCATGACCGATGCTCGCACCGCAGAACTGTCGAAGCTCACCGAGAACGCTTACCGCGACGTCAATATCGCCTTCGCGAACGAGCTGTCGATGATCGCCGACAAGCTCGACATCAACGTCTGGGAGCTCATCGACCTCGCCAACCACCACCCGCGAGTGAACATCCTTCAGCCCGGTCCAGGAGTCGGCGGACACTGCATCGCCGTTGACCCGTGGTTCATCGTCGCCACGACTCCCGACTTCTCTTCGCTCATCAAGACCGCCCGCGAGGTCAACGACTCGAAGCCGCAGTTCGTCCTCGACAAGCTCCTTCCGCAGGCCAACCGCATCAAGGATGTCAAGATCGCCGCGCTCGGCCTCGCGTTCAAGCCGAACATCGACGACCTTCGCGAGAGCCCGGCCCGTCAGATCGTCAATGAGCTCTCGGACAAGCTTCCCGACGCGACCATCATGGCTGTCGAGCCGAACATCGACGAATTGCCGTCCGATCTCGCTGAGCGGGCCAATGTCACCCTCACCGATCTCAACGATGCTGTGAAGGACGCGGACATCGTCCTGCTGCTCGTCGACCACACCGAGTTCGCACGCATTGACCGTTCGCTGCTCGCCCAGAAGATCGTCCACGACACCCGAGGCGTGTGGAACTGACCGCCTCTCAAACTAACTGAATGCGGCTGTGGGCGCCCGGATGATCCGGGCGCCCACAGTCGTTCGGTCAACTGATCGTCGACCTGAGCTCGGTCGACGACCACTCCCCTACTTAAACGACTCGTACTCCTTGACGACGTCGTCGGTGGGACCGTCGGCCCGCAGAACGCCCTTCTCGATCCACAGCGTGCGATTGCACGTGTCGCGAATAGAGCGCATCGAGTGCGAGACGAGGAAGACCGTACCGGCGTTCTCGCGGATCTCGCGGATCCGCCCCTCACTGCGCTGCTGGAACTTCTTATCGCCCACGGCGAGCGCCTCGTCGACGATGAGGATCTCGTGCTGCACCGCCGTCGCGATGGCGAACTTGAGGCGCTGCGACATTCCTGAGGAGTACGTGCGCATCGGCATGTCGATGAAGTCGCCAAGGCCGGTGAAGTCGACGATGTCGTCGAACTTCTCCTCGATCTGCGACCGCGACAGGCCCAAAGCCAGACCGCCGAGGACGATGTTGCGTCCACCTGAGAGGTCGGGGATGAGCGCGGCACCGACACCGAGGAGGTTCGGCCGGGCACTTGCATAGACCGCGCCTTGCGTCGTCGGAGTCAATCCGGTGATCGCCCGCATGAGCGTCGACTTGCCCGAACCGTTGCTGCCGATGACGCCGATCGACTCATTGGCGTGGGCAACGAAGCTCACGCCCTTGAGCGCGTGGACCTCGCGCAGTCCGCGGGTCTTCTGAAGCATGCCTCCGGCACCGCCGAGCTTGAGCTTCTTGCCCGTGGCCAGAGTCTTATAGATGACGTGGACATCATCGGCGATAACGACAGGCGGGGTGGACTCGTGCACTTCGTCGTGGACCTTCTCTGCCTCACTCATCGCGACCGTACCTTTCCTCAGCCTGCCAGAAGAAGACGAACCCGAAGATGAAGATGCCGAAGGCCCAGATGGCGAAGTACCCGAAATACTCATAGGGGATCTCGTAGCCCTTCATAAGGATGCCGCGCGAGATCGAGAGCACCTCGTTGAGCGGATGCCAATCCGCGAAGGGCTGCAGCGAGGGATAGGTCTTCGCGATCATCTCGTTGAGGGAGAAGAACACGCCGGACGTGTAGAAGATCATCCGAGAAATGAACGGCGTCACCTGACTGAGGTCCCTGAAATGGACGGTGATACGCGCGAAGATGAACGCAATACCCTGACAGAAGATCCAGAAGAGGATGATGAGCGGGATGAAGAGCAGCCACTCCCACGAAGGCCTCGCCCCCCACATGACCGCGACGATGATCATCAGCGCCATCGTCGGCATGAAGTTGAGCAGGTTCTGCATGACCGTCGCGATCGGTAGGACGATGCGCGGGAACGGCAGGGACTGGACGAGAGAGGCGTTCGAGATGATCGACTTCGCGCCGCCGTTCATCGACGAGTTGAAGAACTCGAGCATGAAGACGCCGATGACGACGAAGGGCACGAAATCATCCGGCCGCATTCCGGCACCGCCGAGGATCACGCCGAAGATCACGCCGTAGATGATCGCCGAGAACGTCGGTCGCAACACGACCCAGAGCATGCCGAGCCGGTTGCGCTCATTCTCGGACTGAATCCGGTACCGGGACAGCGTCAGCGTGAAATCGCTGCGCTTCCACAGCTGCTTGATGTATTGGGGGAGAGACGGCCGCCCACCCACTCTGTCGAGTCCATGCTCGGCAGCAAGCTTGGCCATGTCCATGTAGGTAAAGATTCTCTCGTCGACAATGGGGGTTTGAACACAGGAAGTCTACGCGATGACTGCCTGCCGATCTCACAAGCGACTGTGAGCCTTGAAGTCGAATTCGGGATTCTCAAGCTGCGCTCGGGTGGGACGGTTGGAACTGGCGAGGACCCGCCGGGCCGCGGCCTGCATCGGCGGCCAGTTGAGCGTTTCGACGCCGACGAGCTCAGCTTCCGGCTCCGGTCCTTCGAAGTGGAAGACCTGGAACTTCGCGCCACTGGGATCGCTGCGGACGATCGTGTCAGTGGCATCAGGGCTGGTCAGACCCGCCGTGAAGACCTTCTCCGGACCCTGGAAGCTCCAGTGCCACGGAACGTCGTCCCACGGCTCCACCCCCGCCGAGGCGGTCGTCCAGTCCCGTACGCCACTGTCGGCATCCTCGGCGAGGATCTGCTCGGCAAGGTACTTCCCGTGGCTCTCGGCCACCGGCTCGCACGCCCACGGATGGTCGAGCGGGAACCGGCCGCCGGTGATGTGGGCACAATCACCTGCCGCCCATACTCCCGGGTAGGCGGTGCGCAGGTGCGCGTCGACGTCCCATGCGAACGTCGGCGCCTCTCCCGACACCGTGCCCTCGGGATCGGCAGGATGCTCGTCGGTCGTCGGCAGAGCCCCGTTGATGGGGATCCGCACCGGGCGGGCGCCGACACTCGTGACGAAGAGATCGTGGACGCCCTGCGGGATCGCCGCGGCATCGGTGTGCTCGGTGACGAAGCGGACGCCCGCCTCCCTGTGCTTGGCGAAGAGCGCCTGCCGCACCGGCGCCGAGAGCTGTCGGCGCAGCGGCTCGGTCCCGCGCAGGTAGACCGTCGCCTTGTGCCCGGCTGCGACCGCGGCACTGGCGACCTCGATCCCGAGGTACCCCGACCCGAGGACACCGACGTCGAGCGGGTCGCCCGCCTCGGCGACGAAATCGCGGATCCACTCCGCATCGCCGAGGTTGTAGACCGGCACCGCATCCGGGTACCCGGGGATCTCCGGCCGGTCGGCCTCCATTCCCGTCGCGAGGATGCAGTGCGTGAAGTCGAGGGTCTCCCCCGAGGCCAGGTGCACGGTTCCGGCGATCTCGGCCCCCGCCTCGGCGAGGGTGAGGGAGACGGCGCGATGCCGGACAAAAGTGATGCCCTCATCGGATTCGAGGTGATAGGGCAGGTGGTAGCGGGCGTCGTCGAAGAGGTGCTTCGACAGCGGCGGCCGCTCGTACGTGTCACCCGCCTCCGGGTCGATGAGGGTGACGGGCTGGCCCGCCTGGCTGAGTTCTCTGGCGGCGGTGGTTCCGGCCAAGCCGGCACCGATGATGACGATCTGCTTCCCCATAGCTCCATGCTAGACCGGGACCGCCCCATGTCAGACCGGGTGACGTGCCTGTCGGAGTGAGCGTCGTCACTGCCTGGTGGGTGGCTGGTTCACTCAAGCACAAGCGCACTTTTCGCGCTCGCTCAGGCCTCTTCGACGAAGGTCTGGATCATCGTCGGCGAGGCGTGGCCGCAGGTTGCCTTCCCCGGTGACGCGGAAGCGGTGGACGGTCTCAGCGCCGACGGTGACGATGTCGCCCGGGCGGGCGTCGACGCTCTCACCGTCGGCTTCGAGCAGGGCCGAACCCTCGAGGACGACCCACGTCTCGGTGTAGGGGTGCCAGTGGAAACCCGGGCCTTTACCGGGGGCGGCATCGACCCAGAAGAAGGAAACGTCGGCCCCGTGGTCGTCGCCGATGAACCGCGCTGTCGCGGAGCCGTCGAGCAGTGTGTCCTCACGCGTGGTCACGGTGATCATCGGAGTCCCTTCGGCAGCGGGCACCACGGTGTGCCTCGACGTCTGCACGCTATCGGTGACGGCTGGCCGGGTCAATGATCGCCGCGCCGTTGTCAGAGTTCAGGACCGAAGCGCACTGACTCCAGCCTCGGTCAGACCCGGTCCAGGCGGGTGCAGCATTACCCGGTCTGGGCCAATGCGGTCACGTGCGCTTCTTGCGGGGTGGTGGGTTGAGGACATTCTTGACGTCGCGCCAGACCCGCCTTGCGTAGGACGTCGAGGAGTGACGGTCGGACCCGCCGCCGTCATGCTCCTCGGCTCGCTCGCGTTCTTCTTGCTTGGCCAGTGCGTCGCGGACCATCTCGTCGAAGAGCACTTGGGCTCGCTCATTGCTCAGGCCCGGCACCGATTCGGGATCAATCCGGGGATCGGTCATCACGACTCCACTCACTTGCCCGGTCGAGATCTCAACCGGCGTCTCTCAATTGTCGGCGTCGGCTCCGGATTTTTCAACGTCCATCTCGTCCTTCTTTTCCTGCTGTTCCTCCCTCCTTTCCTCTTCCTTTCCTGCTGCTCCTTCTCCAACTCCGCCAAGACCCTGGAGTGAACCTCGGCCGCCAACTCTTTGTTCTTCTGATCAAGGAACTTCGGCGGTGTTTCAGCAAACTGTTTGACGACCTCAAACGCAAACAGTCTCGACACGATGTCATCGTTTTGGTTGAGGTTCTCGAGAGCCCATTGCATGAACTCGCGGAAGTCGTTCCGAACAGCTTCACGCGCTCGCGTGCGATTGGTCTTGGCCAAGACCGCCACTGTCGTGAGCCCGACGATGGCGGCGGCCCACGCGCCGAAGGGGCCGGCATTCTCTCCGATCACCCGGAACGCGTTGTCGTGGTCGGTCACCACTTCGATGATCGCCCAGACGATGAGGCTTGCCACGAGGCCGATCACGGCCAGAATCACCAATGCGATGGCGACGACGACTATCACAATCAGCGATATGACAAACCACCCAGGGGAGTCCGAACTTTCCTGTTCGCCCTGCTCGTTCATCCGTCAATCGTCACACAGTTGCGCAGGCATCTGTAGTGTTTCTATTTCAATCATCGATTGGCCTTCCCCGGGCGTGGTCCGACGATCACAGACCGCTTTCCAGACATCTGCGTGAGCGCCGACCTTCGTCTCATCCCCGCGAGAGGCGAACGTCGTCCGCTCGAACCGCGTGGCAGGATGACGAACGACGCGGGATCCGCCTCGCTCAAGCCGGAGCGCACTTGTCGACGCGAGGAACAGCCGAAAAGTGCGCTCAGGCTTGAGCGAGGGCGCTGCTACCGCTGGCGCACGTCCGCCTCGCGGGCCTCGAGCCGCTCACTGTTCGCGCGGGCCACGGCGACGGCGGCCGGCGGGTTCTCCCCCGTCCACGCATCGGCGCCGCGGATGCCGAGTTTGATCGGATCGAAGACCGGGTCGAGTCCCGCCTTCTTCTGCGCCGTGTAGTCGCGGAGCACCTTCGCGACGAGCGGGGCGAGGAAGACGAGGCAGACCATGTTGATCCAGCCGAGCGAACCGTAGCCGATGTCGCCGATGCCCCAGATGAGATCCGCGGGAAGGATTGCGGAGACGAACGCGATGACGACCATGAGGACCTGGAGGATGCGGGTGACGATCCGCAGCGCGGCACCTTTGAAAAGGTATGCGGCCGCCGAGGTGGAGATGTAGTTGAACGCGATGAGCGTCGTGAACGCGAAGAGGAAGAGGGCGAGGGCGACGAAGACCGACCCGAATCCGGGGAAGACCGAGTCGAGGGCGACCTGCGTGTTCTCGGTGCCGGCCTCGACGCCGGGGAGGTTCTCCACCAGGGTCCGCCCCGCCTCGGTGACGACGTTGTAGCTGTCGGTCATGAGGATCATGATCCCCGTCGCCGAGCACACGAGGACCGTGTCGACGTAGATCGAGAACGCCTGGACGATGCCCTGCTTGGCCGGGTGGGAGACCGATGCCGCCGCCGAGGCGTACGTTCCCTCACCGACTCCGGCGACGTTGGAGAACACGGCCCGGCGCACACCCCACGCCACGGCCGCGCCGACGATGCCGCCGAAGACCTCGTGGACACCGAAGGCCGAGCTGAAGACGAGCGCGATGACCGCAGGCACCTTGTCGAGGTTGACGACGATGACGACGATCGCCAGCAGGATGTAGCCGGCGGCCATGAACGGCACCGCCTTGTCGGCGACCGCGGTGATCCGCTTCGTCCCGCCGATGACGATGACACCGAAGACGACGGCGACGATGAGGCCGGTCACCCATTCGGGGGCGCCGAAGGCGACGTTGGCGCTGTTGGCGATGTTGAAGCTCTGCACGCCGGGGGCGAGGATCGCGTAGAGGATGACGGTGGCAGCGGCGGCGATGACGGCGAGCCACTTCTGCCCGAGGCCGCGCTCGATGTAGTAGGGGATGCCGCCGCGGTACTCGCCGTCGATTCGGCGCTTGAAGACCTGGGCGAGCGTCGACTCGGCGAACGCCGTCGCCCCGCCGAGGATGCCCATGACGATCATCCAGAACAGGGCACCGGGCCCGGCCACGGCGATCGCGGTGGCGACACCGGCGATGTTGCCGACGCCGACGCGGCTCGAGAGCGTGAGGGCGAGCGCCTGGAAGCTCGAGATCCCTCCCTCGTCGCCGGCGGAGCTCTCCTTGAGGATCTTCACGAGATCGGGCAGCCGCCGGATCTGCACCGCCCCCGTCCAGATCGTGTAGAGCAGGCCGAGACCGAGGGCCATATAGGCCATGGGATTCCAGATACCGGTGTTGATCGTGCCGATGACGTCGAGCAGGTCGTCCATAGGTCTACTCCTTTGTGACATGGACTCAGTGACAGGGACTGCGGAAACGGGACCGCTGAACGGTGAACCGGTGAACGTGACACACGCCACTCCATGTGTGTACCATTGCACAGTAACATGTCACACCGCATTAAAGAAGATGCGATCGAACCAGAGGGAGAACCCATGTCGACCAAGCCCTGGCACGGTGTCATCGTCGCCACCGCCCTGCCGTTCACCGACGACTTCGCCGTCGACTACGACGCCTTCGCCGAGCACGTCGCGTGGCTCGCCGCCCACGGCTGCGACGGTGTCGCCCCCAACGGGTCGCTCGGCGAGTACCAGACGCTCTCGGACGACGAACGCGCCCGGGTCATCGCCACCGCCGTTGAGGCGAGCCCGGCAGGCTTCCACGTCATGGCCGGCACCGGCGCCTACGGTGCCCTCCAGTCCCAGCGGTGGGCGGAACAGGCAGCGGAGGCCGGGGCCACCTCGGTGATGCAGCTCCCGCCGAACACCTACCGGGCCGACGCCGAGATCGTCAAGGACCACTACGCGAGGGTCGCCTCCGTCGGCCTGCCCGTCGTCGCCTACAACAACCCCATCGACACGAAGGTCGACCTCGTCCCCTCCCTCATCGCCGAGATCCACGCCGCCGGCCACGTCGTCGGCGTCAAGGAGTTCTCCGGCGACCCCCGCCGCATCTACGAGATCAAGGAGCTCGCCCCCACCCTCGACATCCTCATCGGCACCGACGACACCGTCCTTGAGGTCGGCCTCGCCGGTGCCGTCGGCTGGGTCTCGGGCTACCCGAACGCGATCCCCCGCGCGTGCATCGAGCTCTTCGAGCTGTGCACCTCCGGCGACGTCGCCGACCTCGTCCGCGCCCAGGAGATCTACCGCGACCTCCACTCGCTGCTGCGCTGGGACTCGAAGACCGAGTTCGTCCAGGCGATCAAGCTCTCGATGGACGTCCTCGGCCTGCGCGGCGGACTCTGCCGTCCCCCGCGCCTGCCCCTGTCCCAGCCGTTGGTCGAGCGCATCGTCGCCGACACCGAAACGGCCGCCGCGAAGGGGTACGCGTCCGAGACCCGGGCGAACGCCTCGGCGCTCTAGGAATCATGCGACGATCGGATCCCGGGACCACCCGGGATCCGGTCACCCGAACCGCACCCCCTCACCGCCGAGGGGACCCTGGCCGTCGAAGAGGAGGCCATCTTGCGCACATCCCGCGTCTTTCACGCCGTCGACTCGCACACCGAGGGCATGCCCACCCGCGTCATCACCGGCGGGGTCGGCGTGCTCCCGGGCGCGACGATGGCCGAGCGCCGCACGTGGTTCATCGCCCACCGCGACGAGCTGCGCACCCTGCTCATGACCGAACCCCGCGGGCACGCGTCGATGTCGGGGGCGATCCTCCAACCCCCGACCCGACCCGACGCGGACTGGGGTGTCCTCTACATCGAGGTCTCCGGATGCCTGCCGATGTGCGGTCACGGCACGATCGGCGTCGCCACCGTCCTCGTCGAGACGGGAATGGTCGAGGTGAGCGAACCGGTGACGACGATCCGCCTCGACACCCCGGCAGGGCTCGTCCTCGCCGAGGTGGCCGTCACCGACGGTCACGCCGACTCCGTGACGATCACGAACGTCCCCTCCTTCTCCGACCGCCTCGGCGCCGAGGCGGAGGTGCCGGGCCTCGGAACAGTCACCTACGACCTCGCGTTCGGGGGCAATTTCTATGCGATCGTCGACACCGAGAGCCTCGGCATCGAGTTCCGGGAGGACCGGAGCAACAAGGACGAGCTGCTCGCGGCGGGGATGGCGATCATGGACGCGGTCAACGCGAGCGATCCGCCCGTCCACCCGGAGCGCGACGACATCAGCGGCCTCCACCACGTCTACCTCACGGCCCCGGGCTCGGATGCCGCACGGTCCCGGCACGCGATGGCGATCGCCCCGGGCTGGTTCGACCGGTCCCCGTGCGGGACGGGCACGAGCGCGCGGATGGCCCAGCTCCACGCCCGCGGGCAGCTGCCCCTCGAGACCGACTTCGTCAACGAGTCCTACATCGGCTCCCGGTTCGTCGGCCGCCTCGTCGGGGAGACCACGGTGGGCGGCAAGCCTGCGGTCGTGCCGACCGTGACCGGCCGGGCCTGGGTGACCGGCACCGCCCAGTACTTCCTCGATCCGTCCGATCCGTTCCCGGCGGGATTCCTCCTATGAGTATCCTCGTAGTCAGCCGACGAAAGGACTCTCCCGTGCCGG
Organism: Brevibacterium sp. K72; assembly: GCF_050562175.1. Lineage (NCBI taxonomy): Bacteria > Bacillati > Actinomycetota > Actinomycetes > Micrococcales > Brevibacteriaceae > Brevibacterium > Brevibacterium sp. K72. The sequence goes on along the minus strand of NZ_CP191582.1, from coordinate 1,462,686 downwards.
ATCTCCCCCGCCTCGATCGCCCGAAGAACCTGCGCGAGACCGTGCTGGGCCGCCTGCGCACGGCGATCATCACCGGCGACCTCGCCGAGGGGGAGCTCGTCTCGGCACCGGTGCTCGGCGAGCAGCTCGGGGTCTCGGCGACCCCGGTGCGCGAGGCGATGATGGACCTCTCCCGCGAGGGCCTCGTCGAGACCGTGAAGAACAAGGGCTTCCGGGTGACGACAATGACGGACAAGGACCTCGACGACCTCGCCGCGATCCGCCTCCTCATCGAACCGCCAGTCATGCACGCGGTCGCCGAGAACATCACCGAGGAGGCCTTCGCCGAGCTCACGGCACTCGCCGATGCGTGCGCCCGGGGCGCCGCCGAGGAGGACCTCGCCGAGTACCTCGCCCACGACCGCAGCTTCCACGCCCGGGTCCTCTCCTATGCCGACAACCCGCAGCTCACCGAACTCGCGACCTCCCTGCGCCTGCGCACCCGCCTCTACGGCATCGCCGCGCTCGCCCGCCAGGGCAGGCTCGTCGCCTCCGCGCAGGAGCACCATGAGCTCATCCGTCTCCTCCGCGACCGTGACGGGGCCGGCGCCGAAGCGCTCATGCGCGCCCACATCGGCCATGCCCGCTCGATCTGGGCAACCGGCGGCGAGGCGGGCGACGCCGGCGATGCGGGTGCTGGCAACACGGGAGGCTCCGGCGGTGCGGGTGTCGGCAGTGCGGGAGGCTTCGGCGGCCTGGGAGATGCACCGTGACGGGTTCGGGCGCATGAGGCGGCCGGACGGGACCAGCGACGTTCTCGTCATCGGCGCCGGCATCGTCGGCAGCGCGATCGCCTACTATGCGACCCGGGCGGGACTGAGCGTCACCGTCGTCGAGCGCGGTCTGCCCGCCTCGGGAACCTCGTCCCGCTGTGAGGGCAACCTCCTCGTCTCCGACAAGGAACTCGGACCCGAGCTCGCCCTCACCCAGTATTCGCTGAGCCTGTGGAAGGGCGAACTCGCCGATTTCGCCGACCGCTGGGAGTTCGAGGCCAAGGGCGGGATCATCGTCGCCTCCCGCGAATCGAGCCTGGCCTCTCTCGACCGAGTGACCGCTGCCCAGCGGGCCTTCGGCGTCGAAGCGATCCCGCTCGACCCGAATCAGCTGCGCGAGCTCGAACCCCATATCACCGCCGAGGCGCTCGGGGCCGCGTTCTATCCCGATGACTCCCAGGTCCAGCCCATGCTCGCCGCCGGTCACCTCCTCGCTCTTGCCGAGGATCGCGGGGCGCGGCTCGTCACCGACTCCCCCGTCGTCGAGCTGCTGCGCGCCGGCGATCGGGTCACCGGGGTGCGGACGCCGACCGGGTCGTACTCCGCCGGGCACATCGTCAATGCCGCAGGGACGTGGGCGAGCGAGATCGCCGCGATGGCCGGGATCGAGCTCGCCGTCCTGCCGCGGCGCGGCTTCGTCCTCGTCACCGAACCCCTGCCGCCGATGATCGCCCACAAGGTCTACGCCGCCGAGTACATCGACAACGTCGGAAGCTCCGCCGACGACCTCCAGGCGAGTCCCGTCGTCGAGGGAACCCCGGCCGGGTCGATCCTCATCGGTTCGAGCCGGGAGCGCGTCGGCTTCGACGAACGGGTGAGCAGTGAGGCGCTCGGGGCGATCGCCCGGAACGCCGCCGCCCTCTTCCCGTTCCTCTCAGACACCCGCATCCTCCGTCACTACCACGGCTTCCGCCCGTACTGTCCCGATCATCTGCCGGTCATCGGACCCGATCCGCGGGCGCCGGGGCTCTGGCATGCGTGCGGTCATGAAGGTGCGGGCATCGGACTGTCGGTGGGCACGGGCAAGCTCCTTGCCCAGGCGATGGCAGGCGAGGACGCGGACCGCGACCTCACGCCGTTCGCCCCCGAACGGTTCGAGCAGTCGGGACTCCTCGACGGGCCGGCAGAAGTCACCGGGGATTCGGGGATCGTCGGGCCGGCGGGGGTCGAGACGACAGGGCGAAATGCTGTCCCCACATGGAGGGAGGAGTCGGCATGAGCGATGAGGTCACCGCGTCCTTCGACGGATCCCCGCTGAGCGCGCCCGCGGGAGCGAGCGTCGCCGCCGCCCTCCTCGCTTCGGGACGCACGAGCTGGCGGACGACCCGGGCTGGTCGGCCGCGCGGACTCTTCTGCGGGATCGGCGTGTGCTTCGACTGCCTCGTCGACATCGACGGTCAGACCGGGCAGCGGGCGTGCATGATCCCGCTCGCCGAGGGCATGGACATCCGCAGTGCGGGCGGACACGCTCGTCGGGTGCGTCCGACACCCCGCGGTGGCGGTCGGCCTTCCCGCGCCGACGGCCCACCTCCCCGCGCCGACGGCCCACCTCCCCGCGGTGACGATGGGACGACCGCCGACAATCGGGGCAGACGATGAGTCCCGCTCTCACGGCAGACATCGCCGTCATCGGAGCCGGGCCGGCCGGCCTCGCGGCAGCGAATGCCGCTGCCGCCGGCGGAGCGTCGACCATCCTCGTCGTCGATTCGGCCATCCAACCGGGAGGTCAGTTCTGGCGGCACCGCACCGAAGCCTCGGCGGGCGATGACGGGCACCTCCACCACGGGTGGGACGACTACCTCGCTCTGCGGGCGGCCTTCGATGCGAGCATCGCCACCGGCGTCATCGACTTCCGGCCCTCAACCTCGGTGTGGGCGGTGGCAGCGGGCGAGGACGGCTTCATCCTGCGGCTCGCCCCGAGCCACGGCCCCGGACAGTCTCCCGACCCGGTCGTCCGGGCGTCGCGCCTCATCATCGCCACCGGCGGTTACGACCGGCAGATCCCCATCCCCGGCTGGGACCTGCCCGGGGTCATGGCCGCCGGCGGCATCCAGGGGTTCGCGAAGCAGAACGACCTGCTGCCGGGCAGGCGCTTCGTCATCGCCGGCACCGGCCCGTTCCTCCTCCCCGTCGCCGACACCGTCGTCCGGCTCGGCGGCGAGGTCGCCGCCGTCCTCGAATCCTCCCGCCTCAGCGGGTGGCTGCCGCACATGAGGTCGGCCGCAAGGGTGCCGGAGAAGGCGCTCGAAGGTGCCGGCTACGCGTGGACGTTCCTCCGCGAGCGCATCCCCTATCGGACCCAGACCGTGATCACGGAGATCCTCGGCGACGATCGGGTCGAGGCCGTGCGCACGGCACGGATCGACTGCCTCGGCGAGGTGGTTGCCGGCACTGAACGGATCCTCGACGACATCGACGCGGTCGGTCTGGGGTGGGGGTTCACCCCGCAGCTCGAGCTGCCGGTCGCCCTCGGGGCGGACACACGGGTCGATGTCGACGGGTCGCTCGTCGCCGTCGTCGACGAGGGTCAGCGGTCCTCGGAGCCCGGGCTCCTCCTCGCAGGCGAGGTCACCGGGGTCGGCGGTGCTGCCCTCGCGGTGGCCGAGGGTCGTGTGGCCGGAGCCGTCGCCGCCGCTGAGGTCACCGGGCGGACGGCGCCGGGGCTGCGCGCCGAGCGGGCGACGATCGCTCGCCACCGGGCGTTCGCCGCATCGATGCACCGGGCTCATCCGGTGCCTGCGGGGTGGGAGGGCCGCCTCGGCGAGGACACAATCGTCTGCCGGTGCGAGGAGGTGCCGGCGGGTGCGATCGTCCGTGCTCGCGACGGGCTGGCCGCCACCGATGCCCGGTCGCAGAAGAACATGACGCGTGCCGGCATGGGCTGGTGCCAGGGCCGCGAGTGCGGGTTCGCCGTGACGTGCCTGTCGGGTCGCGGCGGCGAGGCTGCACCCGGTGCCGGCCATCCGGCGCACGCCGAGGATGCAGCTGCGTCACTCGCGCAGACGATGAAGCGACCGGTCGCGCAGCCGGTACCGCTGTCGACGTTCTTCGACCTGTGAAGCCGAAGACCGTTCTCGGTCAAGCCGGAGCGCACATATCGAAGCGAGGAACCGTCGAAAAGTGCGCTCCGGCTTGACCGAGGGCCGGACTCAGAGCTCCGTCGTCTGGCTTCCGCCTTCGGGACGCTGGCCGGTGACCTTGGCCTTGATCATCTGCGCAAGGCCCGCGACCTTCCCGCCCTTGAGCCCCCAGTGCTGGGCGGAGTCGGTGACGACGTGGAGGAGGCCGAGGTTCGGGTCCTCCTTGCCGCCCTCGAACCATGTGGCCGCATCGTCGTTCCAGAGGTAGTCGATCTTCGCCCGGCTGTCGACGAATTCGACCATGCCGGCTACCGAAAGCCAGTTCCCGGCCTCGGAGACGGCGATGTTGACGTGCGGGTTCTGCCGTAGGGCTCCGGCCTGATCACCGTCGAGGCCGATGAAGAACCAGACGTCGGCATCGTCGGTGACCTGCTGCGGCACCATCGGGTGGGCGAGGAGCTTGCCGTCGGCGAGCGCCGTCGTGAGCATGACGTACTTGGAGTCGCGGAGGATGCGCACGACGTCGCGCTGGTCGAGGCCGTCGGTTCCGGACTCGTCCCGTCGGTGACGACGGTCAGTGGCGTCGCGCTGCGGACCGGTGGCGGCGTATCCGACGGTCGCGGACTCGTCGATCGCGGTGTGCGAGCCGTCCGGGTTGCGGTAGAGGGTGAAGCCCTCGGCGGTCGCGGTCTCCTGAGCGCGGGCTTCGACGTTCTCCTCGGTGTAGCCGACCTTCGCACCCTCTTCGATGTCGGACGTGCCGCCGATCTTCTCAGTGGCGTGGTCGAGGCCGGCAGCGGCGTCGCGTGCCGTCTCTTCTCCGTTGGACTCATTCCTGTTGCGGCTCATGATGCTCCCCTTCGCAGACGGATTCCGTCCTCGAGTGCCTACACTCGAGCGGCTGCCCGGCAGACCACGGACGGTCATGCCGTCATTCTCACACGAGCGCGCCGAAAACAACAGTGGCCTTGTCTCAACTGGCGGTTCTCAACCGGCGGCGGGCGCTCTGCACTCGCCTGAGCGCGTTCGGCCACCTCGGCGAATCGCTGAGACTGCGGAACCGCGGACCCACCGGGGACGGTCCGACCGCCTCGGCGAGGGGATGGGCCTGATGCGAGCGTCAGGGCACGGTCCTACACTGGGAGGCATGAGCGAACCATCTGTCACCGTGACCGAGATCCCCGACGGCGCCGCGATCGTCGACGTGCGCGAGGACGACGAGTGGGAAGCCGGACACATCGAGGGCGCGATCCACGTTCCCCTCGGCGAACTGCCCGAACGCCTCGACGATCTGCCGCTCGACGACGACATGTACATCATCTGCCGCACCGGCGGACGGTCGCTGCGGGCGACGGCGTGGCTCAACCTCAACGGCTTCGACGCCTACAACGTCGAAGGCGGCATGGGCTCGTGGAACATCGACAACGGCAAGCCCATCGTCTCGGAGACCGGCCAGGAACCCTGGGTGAAGTGAGGCAGTCGCGGCACGACGCCGCGACCCTGGACGTGGGCTGACCACCGCCTGTGACCTGCCCTCATGCATGGGCGTCTGCGTCCACGATGCAAGAACTCGGGGGCCCTGACTGTGTCGATGCGGACGTGTTTGGCAAGGTAGGCATATGACTACTCGTGCCGGCCAGCTCGCCCAGGACAGGGACCTCATCGACGTCCCCGCACTCCTCGACTCCTATTACGACCTCGTCCCCGATCCGTCGGTGCCGGGACAGGCCGTGAGCTTCGGGACCTCGGGGCACCGCGGCTCGAGCTTCAATCGGGCGTTCAACGAAGCCCATATCGCCGCGATCACCGCGGCCATCGTCGACTACCGCAAGGATCATGGGGTGCGCGGACCGATCTTCCTCGGCCGTGACACCCACGCACTGAGCGAACCGGCGTTCCTCACCGCCCTCGAGGTCCTCGCCGCCGCCGACGTCCCCGCCCTCATCGACGAACGCGACGGCTACACGCCGACCCCGGCGCTTTCGCACGCGATCCTCGGCTTCAACGCGGGCAAGTCGATCGGCGACGCCCAGGCCGACGGCATCATCATCACCCCCAGCCACAATCCCCCGGCCGACGGCGGCATCAAGTACAACCCGCCCCACGGCGGCCCCGCCGGCACCGAGGCGACGAAGTGGATCGCCGACCGCGCCAACGCCTACCTCGAAGCAGGGTGGGAGAAGATCCCGCGCACGAGCTTCCAGCGCGCCTTCCATCTCGAGAACACCGAGAACTTCGACTTCATCTCCAACTACGTCGGCGACCTCTCGTCGGTCATCGACATGGACCTCATCCGCGACTCCGGGCTGAGGATCGGGGCCGATCCTCTCGGCGGGGCGAGCGTCGACTACTGGGCCGCGATCGCCGAGGACTTCGACCTCAACCTCACCGTCGTCCACCCCGAACTCGACCCCACCTGGTCGTTCATGACGCTGGACTGGGACGAGAACATCCGCATGGACTGCTCGTCGCCGTTCGCGATGGCCGGCCTCATCGCCTCCCGGAACGACTACGACATCGCCACCGGCAACGACGCCGACGCCGATCGCCACGGCATCGTCACCCCCGACGCCGGTCTGATGAATCCCAACCACTACCTCGCGGCCGCGATCGACTACCTCCTGGAGAACCGTCCCGACTGGCCCGCCGAGGCGGCCATCGGCAAGACGCTCGTGACCTCCTCGATCGTCGACCGGGTCGTCGCCGCCCACGGGCGCCGCCTCTTCGAGGTCCCCGTCGGCTTCAAGTGGTTCGTCCCCGGCCTCCTCGACTCGACCCTCGCGTTCGGAGGTGAGGAGTCCGCCGGTGCGTCCTTCCTTCGCCGAGGTGGCAAGGTGTGGTCGACGGACAAGGACGGCATCATCCTCGCCCTGCTCGCCTCGGAGATGACGGCGAAGACCGGGCAGACACCGTCACAGCGCTATGCGGGGCTCGCCGAGAAGTTCGGCACGAGCGCCTACGCCCGCCAGGACGCGCCGGCCAACCGCGAGCAGAAGGCCCGCCTCGGCGCCCTCGAACCCTCGCAGGTCACCGCATCGACGATCGGCGGGGAGGACGTCACCTCGGTGCTCACCTCGGCACCCGGCAACGACGCGCCGATCGGCGGACTCAAGGTGACGACCGACAACGCGTGGTTCGCCGTGCGACCGTCGGGCACCGAGGACGTCTACAAGATCTATGCCGAGTCCCTGCGCGACGAGGACCACCTGCGCGCCGTCCAGCACGATGCCCGCAGCCTCGTCGACGGGGTGCTCGGCAAACAGCCGCAAGGGTGAGGCTCGGACGCTAGGGCCTGCGGAATACTCTCGCCTGGTTCTCCGTTGACTCATTCAATCGTCAACTAGGAGGCAGTCATGCAGGCCAGGAATTCCCTTCGCTCGATCAAGAAGCAGCCGGGTTCGCAGGTGGTCCGTCGTCGCGGACGCACCTACGTCATCAACAAGCTCAACCCGCGCTTCAAGTCGCGCCAGGGCTGATCAGCTGAGACGCGCAGACAGGGCGCCGGTTCCCACGTCGGGAACCGGCGCCCTGCTCGTGTGCGGTCGCCGGCGAGACGGTCCGGGACGTCCCCGCGGGGACGCGGATCACTCGGCTGCCGCGTCGTAGGCGTCGCGGTTGGCAGCGATCTCGGCCGTGTGGGCAGCGGCCCATTCGGCCAGCGCGAGGACGGCGGGCACGAGGGACAGACCCAACGGCGTCACCTGGTATTCGACGCGCGGAGGGATTTCGGCGAACATCTCCCGCTCGACGAGACCGTCGCGCTCGAGCTGACGCAGCGTCTGTGTGAGCATGCGCGACGAGATCCCCGGAGTCATCGACTTGAGCTCGGTGAACCTCCGCGGACCCTCCTGCAGCATGCCGATGAGCATCATCGACCACTTGTCGCCGACGCGGGCAAGGATCGACCGGAACACCTCGGGATCAACATTCGGACCTTCGCAGATCGCCTCCATGCGCGGCTCATCGATGCCTCTGTGGGCCTCGCTCACTGTCCTCACTGATGGGTCAGTCATCGCCTTCCTCTCATCCCCTCGCATTGCCGACTCGCCTCGGTGCGGCGGCCCTGTCGTGCCCCTCCTCACCGAGGCGACCCACCCCAGAGATCGTCCCTGGCCAGGTCAAATGGTTACCTCCGTGTGACTCGGTGACGTTGCTGTGCGTGCCACACCCTGCGGAATAATTACCGACGGTATCTAGGTTACCACTGGTAACTATTGACAGTACGAACCGTCCGAAAGGGGCACAATGCTCGTTCTCTCCATCATCACGTGGGCCCTCTCCGGCCTCCTCGCCGCACTCTTCCTCATGGCCGGCCTCGCCAAGGTGCGCAGCCCGCACAATTCGACGAAGCCGATGCCCACCCTCCTCGACTACACACCCGGTCAGGTCCGGTGGATCGGCATCGTCGAAGTCCTCGGGGCGATCGGCATCATCCTGCCCGCACTCCTCGGCATCCTCCCCTGGCTCACCGTCGTCTCCGCACTCGGGCTCGCCCTCATCCAGTTCCTCGCGATCTTCGCCCACAGGAAGCACAACGAGGCATTCACCATGAACATCATCGTTATGGTCGTCGCACTCGCTGTCGCTGTTCTGCGCATCGCAGGGGTCTGATGACGATGAGGGAATCCACTGCAGTCGACCGGGCCGCGGCCGCTGACCCGACTCCCGAGTCAGCGACCCCGCGCAAAGGCACCGGGGTGATCTGGCTCCTCCTCGGCGCCGCCTTCGTCACCCTCCTCAACGAAACGGTCATGGGTGTCGCCATCCCGCACCTCGTCACCGACCTCGGCGTCACGCTCACCCTCGCCCAATGGACGACCACGGCTTTCATGCTCACGATGGCCGTCGTCATCCCGACGACGGGCTACCTGCTCAAGCGCCTGAGCACGCGACAGGTGTTCCTCTTGGCGATGAGCCTCTTCACCGCCGGAACGCTGCTCGGCGCACTCGCACCGGAGTTCTCCGTCCTCCTCGTCGCTCGCGTCATCCAAGCCTCGGGCACGGCGATGATGATGCCGCTGCTCATGACGACGATCATGACCCTCGTTCCCGCGCACGAACGCGGTCGGTTCATGGGACGGATCACGATCGTCATGGCCGTCGCCCCGGCCCTCGGACCGACGCTGTCCGGGTTCATCCTCAACGTGCTCAACTGGCACTTCCTGTTCTGGACGATCCTGCCCGTGGCGATCCTCATGATGATCATCGGGGCGCTGCGTCTGCGCAACATCGGCGAACAGAGCCACTCACCGCTGGACTGGGTCTCCCTGCCGCTGTCCGCCTTCGGCTTCGGTGGACTCGTCTACGGGTTCAGCACCCTCGGCAGCGCCACGCCCGATTCCGCCCCTCAAGCGCTGACCGCCCTGGCCGTCGGTGTGCTCAGCCTGGGACTGTTCATCTGGCGGCAGATCGTCCTCCAGCGGGACGACCGGGCCCTGCTCGATCTGCGAGTGTTCCGGTCACGGACGTTCGCCCTGGCCATCGGCCTCGTCGTCGTGATGATGGCGGCGATGTTCGGTTCGATCATCCTCCTGCCGATCTACCTGCAGAACGTCCTCGCCCTCGATTCGGTGACGACCGGGATGCTCCTGCTCCCCGGTGGCCTCGTCATGGGCCTGGCCGCGCCGATCGTCGGTCGCCTCTTCGACCGCTTCGGTCCGCGACCGCTCGTCATCCCCGGGGCGCTCATGGCCAGTGCCGTGCTCTGGTCGCTCACCCAGCTGGACGAGAACTCACCGGCGTGGTTCGTCCTCCTCGGACACATGGGGCTCTCGATCGGCGTCGCCTTCATGATGACGCCGCTGCTCACCTCGGCGCTCGGATCGCTCACCCCGCAGCTCTACTCGCACGGGTCGGCGACGGTCGGCGCGATCCAGCAGGTCGCCGGGGCGATCGGCACGGCACTGTTCATCACCGTGCTCAGCATCGGCACCGTCCAGGCCGCCGGTTCGGGCGCGGCCTCGGTCGCCGCGCAAGCCGACGGGGTCTCGGTGGCATTCCTCGCCGGCGCGGTGCTCTCGCTCATCGCCGTGGTCGGCAGCTGGTTCGTCCGCAACCCGGCCCCGCTCGCCGCCCCAGCGTCGCCGGCCGCGAAATGAACCGGCCAGAGAGCTGAGCAGCGCAGAGCGCCCCGTCCCGGAGGAATCCGGGGCGGGGCGCTCTGCTGTGATCACCCGCCTCGGCGGGGTTCGCACGGTTCCGGACGACCGCCTCGGTGAGACTGAGCGGATGCCGCGGTACACAGCAAAAACCCGCCCCAGAATCACCTGGGACGGGGTTCGCTGTGTCTGGGAGGAATTTCGATTGCGGCCACGCGAAGACCCTAGGCCAGATGATCATCCGGTTATAGTTGCGAAATGGCCAATCCACCTCGGCTGCAGACGCCACCTTGGTCTCAAAACGACCTCAGGGCGCTCGGGAAGGCACTCCGGGATGGAACAACGCCCCCAGGCAGGGCACCAGATTATGAGGAGGTACTTGCGTGGTACCTCGACTTCTCTGGCGATGTCCTGGAGCACCTCGAGGGCCTCGATTGGTCGCCACTGGGATTGGCAGCGGCGCCCGGAACATCGCGCCCAAAGACAGTTGGCACTTTGATCGAAAAACTCCGGCGAGATCGCTCGACTCCATTGCAGAACATCGGCGACCTGGCAGGGGTTCGCATCGACGCCGATATGTCTCTTTCGGTGCAAACTGCGTTCGCTGATTCGGTCGCGGCCACAATTCGCGACGAGGTTGGTGATGCGAACGTCTTCATTAAAGATCTGCGTGGAGGCGAACACAGTGGGTATCGTGCAGTCCACGTCTTGACCAAGTATCCGGCGGGCCGATGCGAAATTCAGCTTCGAACGCAGCTTCAGAGCGCATGGGCCAACGCGTATGAACTTCTCGCGATGATTGTGGGACGAGAGATTCGCTACGGAGGTATGCCGTCAAATGCTCCCGGGCGAAGCCTCGTAGTGTCGATGCTGCAAGAATCACGGACCATCGCAGAGTTCGAGGGTCGCCTGAACCTTCTCAGTCACTTGTCTCACGTTTCCGAATCAGTCGACGAAGCCACACGCAAGATCCTGGCGTCCAAGTACAATGAAGACAAGAAGGGTGAGGAGCCGATCCTGCGGTCGTTGCACGACATGGAGCAAAGGCTACTCGCGTTAGTGAGAGGGGACCGTGATGACTAAATTCGTCCTCGCCTATAACAAGCGCACCGCTGAGCTCGTGGTTCTGGAGAAGTTCGGTGAGTCCAAGGACGCCGTCCGACGGCGTATGGAGCTGGCCGAAACTCACTTCGGCTCCGACTGGGAATTGGCGGTTCTCACGAGCCGAGATGAAGAGACTCTGCGCTCGACACATCAGAGGTACTTCGCCTCATCAGTTTGACGCATTTGACGTGCCATGAGGCTGGCCCTCACCAGGTCTGTCTACGACTCACATCCTCGAGCGAGTTCAGTCGCGTCATCAGACTGTGGTTCGACAGGTGCCAGAATTGAGGCATGACATGCATCCTGTGTGCGATCGCCAACGGGACCGAAGAGGCCGAGATCATCTTCGAAGATGACGACTGTCTGGCCATCACTCCACTGCGCCCGATGACCCCGGCACACGTTCTCCTGTTCCCGCGCGAGCACGCAGCCGATCTGCCTTCGTATCTCGACAGTTCGCCAGAGGGGCCGGACGTCTGATGCGCCGGGCCGCTCAGACTGCGCGCACCTTGGGCTTCGAGTCTCGTGGATACCGGCTCGCCTGGAACTTTGGGCCGGACACGAACCAGAAGATCACGCACCCGCACCTTCATCTCCTCGGTGGACGGTCGCTGTCCGATCAGCTCGGCTGAAGGTTGTTGCGGCACCGGGAAGCTGAGCGGAGGCCTGCGGCACACAGCAGAACCCCGCTGCCAGGATCACCCGGAACGGGGTTCAGCTGTCACTGCGCGTCGACGGCCAGGACGGGACCGCCTCGGCGAGGGGCCGTCGGAACCGAAATGATCAGAGGTGAGCTTCGGGCGCAGACTTGACGTACTCGTCGACGGTGTCGTTCTTGAACGCGTCCTGGAGCTTCTTCAGCTCGTCCTGGTCGACGTTGACGATCGACTGACCGTCGGCCGAACGGCCGACGCCGGCGGTCGGGGACGTGAAGAACTCGATGTCGCCGGGGCGGACGTCGCGCATCGCGAACGCGGTCGAGGAGATGTACTGGGCGTTGAGACCGGAGTCGACGTACATGTACGGGGCGAACTCGGTGACCATCTCCTGGATCTTCGCCGGATTCGACAGGGTGTCGGCGGAGATGAGCTCATTGATGAGGCCCTTGATGAACGCCTGCTGATTGCGGGCGCGCTGGAAGTCGCCGTCCTTGAAGCTCTTGCGCTCGCGCACGAAGGTGAGCGCCTCGTCGCCGTTGAGGAGGTTCTCGCCCTTCTCGAACGTGTACCCGTTCTGGGTGAACGCCTGTTCGGAGTTGACCCGGACCCCGCCGAGGCTGTCGGTGAGTCCCTTGAAGCCCTCGAAGTCGATGATGGCGACGTGGTCGATGGGGGTGCCGATGAAGTCAGAGACCGTCTTCACGGCCAACGGCAGTCCGCCGTAGGACAGTGCCGCGTTGATCTTCGCCTTGCCCTGGCCTTCGATGTCGACCCAGCTGTCGCGCGGGATCGACATGATCTGGACGTTCGACCCGTTCTCAGGCAGGTGCATGACGAGGATCGAGTCCGAGCGCAGGCCGCGCGAGGAGTTGACGTCGACGTCCTTCATCGGCTCGTCGGAGCCGAGGAGGAGGATGTTCGTTCCGCCCTCCTCATTCTTCGCCTCGGGGCGCTGCGAACCGAAGACCTGCTCATCGCTGAGCTGATTGGCATTGTCGTCGAAGGACCGACCGACGTTCCACAGGTAGACACCGACACCGAGGACGCCGAGGACGACGACGACGAGGACGCCGACGAGGACCTTGCGCCACACGCGCTTCTTCTTCCGTCGCGGTCGCCGGGATTCCTCACTGTCGTTGTCGTTGGTGAAGATGTCATCGAACGGGTTGTTGTCCGTCATCGGCGCTCCGGATCTGGGTTCGGGGCGGCGCAGGGGCCGGCAGAGGAGAGTGGGCAATCCCGCTCATTGTATAGGGGTCCGATGACGTCCCGATGACCCACTCTGCCGATTCGCGTGGCCTGTCGAACCCCTGATGGCAGGGCTGCTTGCCGGGTCGGGAGCCGGTTGCGGCGGGGGCCGTCAGGCGTCCTGGAGGGACGGGTCGGCAAGGGGCGATGCCGGTCGGAGGACCACCTCGGCGAGGGGATGACCACCCACGACGACGGACACGGATTCCGCATCGAGAACAGGAGGATCCAACGGAAGAGGACGGAACGGCGACGGATCCCGGTGAGATCACAGGGTGAGATGCCACTCAACCTGCGGGATCCGCGGTTGCGAGCCGTAAGGGCGGAGATAGACTCGTCTGATGTTCACAAACTATCGGGAAATTCTGTCGCTTCCCGGTGCTCTCAAGTTCTCCTTGGCAGGTCTTGTCGCACGGATGCCGATCGCCGTCCTCGGACTCGGGATCGTCCTCTTCATCCAAGGCGTCACCGGTTCGTACGGCCTGGCAGGCATCGTCGCCGCCGTGTACATGATCGTCCAAGCCCTTGCAGGTCCCGGGATTGCGCGCCTCGTCGACCGTCGCGGCCAGGCGAAGGTCATGGTGCCCATCGTCATCACGCACCTCATCGCGCTCACCCTCCTCATCGTCTCCGTCTACCTCGACTGGTGGGTCGGTCTCACCTTCGTCTTCGCCGGCATCGGCGGCGCCACCGTCGGCTCCGTCGGATCGCTCGTGCGGTCTCGCTGGTCGCACCTCGTGAACTCGCCGAACCAGCTGCAGACGGCGTTCTCCTGGGAATCCGTCGCCGACGAGCTGCTCTTCGTCTCCGGACCGGTGCTCGCCACGGTGCTCGCGACCGCCGTGTGGCCGCCCGCGGGCATCATCCTCTCGATGATCTCCGCCGGTGTGGGATCCGCACTGCTCTACATCCAGAAGTCGACCGAACCGCCGCCGATCGAACGGTCCACCGAGGCGAAGGGCCACGTCTTCTCCAACCCGGGGATCTTCACGATCATCATCGTCAACGTCTTCCTCGGCGTGAACTTCGGCGCCATCGACGTCATCGCCGTCGCGTTCTCCGACGAGCAGGGCGTGAAGTCGCTCGCCGGCTTCCTCCTCAGCGCGTTCGCGCTCGGATCCCTCATCTCCGGTGCCATCTACGGGGCGAGGAACTGGAACTCCGCGACCCACCACCGTTTCGGGGTGACGGTCTCGCTGCTGGCGATCGGCACGTGCACGATGCTGCTCGCCCGCGACATGGTCACCTTCGGCCTCATCCTCTTCATCGTCGGCTTCACGATCGCCCCGAGCCTCGTCGGCGCGAACTCCGTCATCCAGCAGCTCGCCCCGCCGAGGCGGCTGACCGAAGCCTTCGCGTGGCTGGGCACCTCGCTCGGCTTCGGCGTCGCGTTCGGGTCGGCGATCGCCGGCAACCTCATCGACCACTACGGGGCGCACACTGCGATGCTCCTGCCCGCAGGCTGTGCGGTGCTCGGGGCGATCCTCGCGCTCTCGCTGCTCAAGCTGCTCAACCCGTCGCGGTCGAGCCACGAAGTCCGCATCGAGAAGGACCGCCGCAGGGCCCGCGTCGAGGAGTGAGGGGCGCCGGGCGGGTTGGGAGACCGGCCTGGCGATTTGCTGGTCACTGCGCCGAGGTGGCGTGACAATCACTGGTCACTGCGCCGAGGTGGCGCGGCCGAAATCAGCCCAGCCGCCTCGGCGGAGTGACCAGCAAATCAAGGGGTGCCTCGGTGGAGCGACCAGCAAATCGCTTCGTGCCCTACGGGGTGAAGCGGTAGCCGATGCCCATCTGCGTGTGGAGGTACTGCGGGCGCGCCGGATCGGCCTCGAGCTTCGAGCGCAGCTGCGACATGTAGACGCGCAGATAGTTCCGCTCCTTGCCGAACTCCGGGCCCCACACTTCGGTGAGGAGGGTCTGCGCCTCGACGAGCGCGCCCTTGTGCTTGACGAAGACCTCGAGCATCTTCCACTCGATCGGAGTGAGGTGGACCGGCGCGCCCTCGACCTCGAGCAGGTGGGCGGCGAGGTCGATGACGACGCGCCCGTCCGCGGTGCGCACGACACCGGACTCCCCCGTCCGGCCCGTCCGCCTCTCGATCGCCCGCAGCCTCGCGAGCACCTCGCCGAGCGAGAACGGCTTCGTCACATAGTCGTCGGCACCGGCGTCGAGAGCGGCGATCTTCCCGTGCGAATCGTGCCGGGCCGAGACGACGACGATGGGCACCTCGCTCCACCGCCGCACCTGGGAGATGAGCTCGATCCCGTCGACATCGGGCAGTCCGAGATCGAGGAGGATGACATCGACCTCGGACTCGCTGAGCACCTCGTTCATCCGCCGTCCGCTGCCGGCGACGACGACATCGTGCCCCTTCGCCTGGAGGCCGATGCCCACAGCCGTGGCGATATCGGCATCGTCTTCGACGATGAGCACCCGCTTCATCGGCGGCCCTCCCCTGCCTGCAGTCGGTCGTCCTCGGTCGTCGTCGCCATGTCGTCGGTCGCTTTCTCGCCGACGTCTGCCCTCACCGAGTCATCGTCGCCCGCCGAGGCGGTTCCCGCGGCGGCGCCGATGAGTTCGTCGTCCTCGCCGCCGGGTTCGTCCGCCGAGGCGGTTCCCGCGGCGGCACCGATGAGTTCGTCGGTCGCGGGGCCGGCGTCTGACCCGTCCGGCGGCGTCATCGCACCCTTCCCGCAGCGCGGGAACGTGAGCACCGCGGTGAAGCCGCCGCCCGGCGTGTGCTCGGCGGCCAGGTCGATGCCCATCGCCCGGCACAGGCCGAGCGCGACGGCCATGCCGAGTCCCAGGCCCTTCGCGTTCGACTCATCGAGCCGGGTGAACGGGGTGAAGATCGTCTCGAGTGCATCATCGCTCACGCCCGGTCCGGAGTCGGCGATGCGGAGGTAGACGGCCTCGGCGCCGGTCGAGGCATCGATCGTCAGCGGCGCCCCGTCACCGTACTTGAGCGAGTTCTCGACGATGTTGACGAGCACCCGCTCGAGGAGCCCGAAGTCGACATCGACCCACGCGTCGGGATCGATGTCGACGGTGATCTCGGGGCCAGAACCGTCTGCGGCACCCCGGCCCGACACAGTGCGCGAACTCGACCGGTCCGCGTTCCCGACCGACGCGGCCGCGCCACCAGCAGGCCCGACCACAGCCCCGGCGCCCGCACCCTCGGCATCCCCACCCGCACCCCGCTCGCCCGCGGTCACGGTGCGGACGTTGTCGGCCCCCACCTCGGCGAGGGCAGAGACGACGAGATCGGACACGGGGACCGGGGACGTCGAGATCGTCACCGCACCGGACTGGATCCGGCTCATGTCGAGGAGGTTGTCGATGAGCTTCTCGAGCCGCAGCGTGCCGTTCTCGATGGTCGTGAGCATGAGGCGCTCATCGGCGTCGGAGAGCTCGATCCCGTCGAGCATGAGCGTCGACGTCGCCGCCTTGATTGCCCCGAGCGGGGTCCGCAGATCGTGCGAGACCGCGGTGAGCAGGGCCGTGCGCACGGCGTTGCCGGCGCTGAGCTCGCGGGCCTGCGACCGGGTCGCGGCGAGCTCGGACTCCGTGAGCACCCGGAGCAGACGCCCCGCGTAGGCGTCGAGGATCCGCTGTTCGCCGGCGCTGAGCGGCTGGCCCTTGAGGAGGAGGGCGGTGTCGTCGTCGAGGTCGAAGGTCTCGGTCGCCTCGGCCCGGGTGGTCACCGGCTCCCCCGCCGAGGCGGTCACCGCCCACTCCCCTGCCTCGTCCTTGCTCAGCACGGCGACACCGTCGAGGACGAAGGTCGTGCGGATGCTCTCGACCATCGACTCGGTGCTGTCGCCTTCGGCGATCATCGATCGGGCGAGCTCGCTGAGCACCGACCCCTCGTGTTCGGCGGCCTGGGCCTGCCGGCTGCGGCGCGCGGCGAGGTCGACGACGGTGGCGACTGCGACGGCCACGGCGATGAAGATCGCGAGCGCGAGGATGTTCTCGAACTCGGCGATCGTGAATGATCCGACGGGATGGGTGAAGAACCAGTTGATGAGGGCGGTGCCGAGCACGGCTGTCATCACCGCCGGCCACAGCCCGCCGATGAGGGCGACGATGACGACGACGGTGATGTAGCTGAGGAAGTTGATGCTCAGCGACACCGCTCCCGGTCCGAGCGCGATGAAGAGGACGGTGAGTGCGAGTGGGGCGAGCGCGCCGATGACCCAGCCCAGTATCCGGCGCAGCTTCGAGATCGCACTGCCCGGCCGGTTTTCCCGGCGGGGCCGCCACACGCGCGCGGCCTGCGAGTGGGTGACCATGTGGACGTCGATGTCCGCGGCGGAGGCGATGACACGATTGGCCACCCCGGGGCTGAAGATCCGGCCGTACCAGGGGGTGCGGGAGACCCCGAGGACGATCTGGGAGGCGTTGACGGTGCGGGCGAACTCGACGAGCGCGGTGGCGGCGTCGTCGCCGACGACGGTGTGCCACGTCGCATTGTTCGCCTCGGCGAGCTCGCGGGCGCGCATGAGGTCAGGGGCGGTGGCCGAGCGGGTGCCGTCGGGTTCGACGACGTGGACGACGAGGAGTTCCCGGCCGGCCACCCGACCGGCGATGCGCAGGCCGCGGCGGATGAGCGTGATCGACTCGGCACCCCCGGTGACGGCGACGATGATCCGGTCGCGGGCGGCCCACGTGTCGCGGATGCCCTTGGCATCCCGGTACTCCTCGAGGCCTTCGTCGACGCGGTCGGCGAGCCAGAGGAGGGCGAGTTCGCGCAGGGCGGTGAGGTTGCCGAGCCGGAAGTAGTTCGACATCGCCGCATCGACCTTCGCCGCGGCGTAGATGTTGCCCTCGGACAGGCGGGCGCGCAGGGCGACCGGGGAGATGTCGACGAGTTCGACCTCGTCGGCGGTGCGGAGGAACGGGTCGGGGACGCGTTCGTGCTGGACGCGGCCGATGATCGAGCCGACGACGTCGCCCAAGGATTCGAGGTGCTGGATGTTGATCGTCGTGAACACGTCGATCCCGGCAGTGAGGATCGCCGCGACGTCCTCCCACCGCTTCTCCCGGTCCCCGGAGCCGGGGACATTCGTGTGGGCGAGTTCGTCGATGACGACGAGCTCGGGCGCTCGGGTGAGCACCGCCTCGGCGTCGAGTTCCTCGAAGGTCCGCCCCTGGTAGGGCACCTGGGCGCGCGGCAGGGTCTCGAACCCCTGCGCGAGTGCCGCGGTGTGGGCGCGGCCGTGGTCCTCGACGATGCCGACGACGACGTCACGCCCTGCATCCCTGGCACCTGCGGCGGCTTCGAGCATCGCCACGGTCTTGCCGACTCCGGGTGCGTACCCGAGGAAGACCGTGAGCTTCCCCCGCCGAGGTGACCCCATCAGTTCTCGGGATCCGCGACGTTCACGGCGGTGCCGGGGGTGTTCTGCAGGTCGTTATTCAGGGTGACGACGTTGACGCGGGGTTCGCCGATGAAGCCGAGGATCGGCTGCTTCGTGTTCTTCTCCACCATCGTCTCGACTTCCTCCCTGCTCAGTCCGGTCTCCCTGGCGACGCGATCGATCTGCAGTCGAGCATACTCAGGACTGATTTCGGGATCGAGACCCGACGCCGAGGCGGTCACCGCATCCGCGGGAATCCTCGCCGGATCGACGTCCTCGCGCTCGGCGATCTCGGTGCGGCGGGTCGTGATCGCGGCGACGAGTTCGGGGTTGGTCGCGGCGAGGTTCGACGCACCCGAGGCGAGCCCGTCGTAGTCGCCTGCCGAGGGGCGCGGGTAGAACCATTCGTCGCCGGTGACCGGCTGGGCCATGAGCGCGGAGCCGACGACCGCGCCCTCTGAGTTGCGGATCGTCGAGTCCTGACTGGGCACGACCTTGGCGATGAGGACCATCGTCAGCGGGTAGGCGAGGCCGAGGAGGAGGGTGAAGACGAAGAGGGCTTTGAGCCCGGTGAAGGCCTGACGGATGAGCATGGTCTGTCCTGTCTGAGTGAGGTGGGCGGTGGGCCGATCGGCCCGGGGCGGGGGTGCCGACCGGGATCCGGCTGCCCCGGGAGGGGCGCCGCGGCGGCGTGAGACCCGGCCGCCGCGGACGGGGGGTGTGGCGGCCGGTCAGAGGAACGGGCTGATGACGAGGTCGATGAGTTTGATCCCGATGAAGGGGACGATGAGCCCGCCGAGTCCGAAGATGAGCAGGTTGCGCCGCAGCAGGCTCGCCGCGCTCGTCGTGGCGAACCGCACCCCGCGCAGAGCGACGGGGATGAGGGCGACGATGATGAGGGCGTTGAAGATCACCGCGGAGAGGATCGCCGACTCCGGACTGTGCAGGCCCATGATGTTGAGCGCCCCGAGCCCGGGGAACGCGAGGAGGAACATCGCGGGTACGATCGCGAAGTACTTCGCGACGTCATTGGCGATCGAGAACGTCGTCAGCGCCCCTCGGGTGATGAGCAGCTGCTTGCCGATGGCGACGATGTCGATGAGCTTCGTCGGATCCGAATCGAGGTCGACGAGGTTGCCGGCCTCCTTCGCCGCCGAGGTGCCGGTGTTCATCGCGACCCCGACGTCGGCCTGTGCGAGCGCGGGCGCATCGTTCGTCCCGTCCCCCGTCATCGCGACCATCCGGCCCCCGGCCTGCTCGGACTTGATGAGGGCGAGCTTGTCCTCCGGGGTCGCCTCGGCGAGGTAGTCGTCGACCCCGGCCTCCCGGGCGATCGAGCGGGCCGTGAGCTCGTTGTCGCCGGTGATCATCACCGTGCGGATGCCCATCTCCCGCAGCTGTGCGAAGCGATCGGCCATGCCCGGCTTGACGATGTCGCGGAGGTCGATGACCCCAAGCACCCGGGCGGAGGAGGCGTCGGCGGCATCCACCGTCGAGGCGGTCGCCTCGGCGACGAGGAGGGCGGTGCCTCCACCGGTGTTGATGCGCTCGACCTCGGCGCTCGCCTCGGCGGGGATGTCGGCACCCCGGTCGATCGCCCACGCGATGACCTCACGGGCCGCCCCCTTGACGATCGTGCGCGACCCGACTCCCTTCTCACCGGGAAGGATGATGCCCGAGAGACGGGTGGCGGCGGAGAACGGGATGAACTCGGCGGTCGGGAAGGCCTCGAGGCCGGCGGCGTCGATGCGGAAGTCGCCTTCGGCCAGGGCGACGACGGACCGGCCCTCCGGGGTCTCGTCGGCGAGTGAGGACAGGCGGGCCGCCTCGGCGATCTCCTCATCGGTCGTCCCACCGAGGGCGACGAAGTCGGTGGCCTGGCGGTCGCCCATCGTGATCGTCCCGGTCTTGTCGAGCAGGAGCGTCGAGACGTCGCCGGCGGCCTCGACGGCGCGCCCGGACTTCGCAAGGACGTTCGCGGCGACGAGCCGGTCCATGCCGGCGATGCCGATCGCCGAGAGCAGCGCGCCGATCGTCGTCGGGATGAGGCAGACGAGGAGGGCGATGAGGACGGTGAGGGACTGCGGGGCGCCGGAGAACGCCGCGATCGGGGCGAGGGTGGCGACGACGAGGATGAAGATGAGGGTGAGGACGGAGAGGAAGACGCCGAGGGCGACCTCGTTCGGGGTCTTCTGGCGGCTCGCGCCTTCGACCATCGCGATCATCTTGTCGAGGAAGGATTCGCCGGGGCTCGCGGTGATCGAGACCGTGATCTCGTCGGAGAGGACCTTCGTCCCTCCGGTCACGGCACACCGGTCGCCGCCTGCCTCGCGGATGACCGGGGCGGACTCACCGGTGATCGCCGATTCGTCGACGGTGGCTGCGCCTTCGATGACGTCGCCGTCGCCGGGGATGACCTCACCGGCGGTGACGAGGACGCGGTCCCCGGCGCGCAGCTGGGAGGCGGGGACGGTCTCCCGCTGCCCCTTGTCGAGGATCCGGGTCGCGTTCGCCGTCACCCGGGTCGCCCGCAGGGAATCGGCCTGCGCTTTGCCGCGGCCCTCGGCGAGCGCCTCGGCGGTGTTGGCGAAGACGCAGGTGAGGAACAGCCAGATGCTGATCGCCCACGTGAACGGGGTGGGGCCTGTGATCGCGAGGACAAGGGTGACGACCGCGCCGATCTCGACGAGGAACATCACCGGGTTGCGCCACGCGACCCTGGGGTCGAACTTCTTCAGCCCGAGGAGCACGGCCTGAGTGAGCGCCGGAACCGTGATCGAGTGGCCGGTGCTCGTCGGCCGGTCGGTGGGTTCGGGTCGGTGTCCTGTGCCGGACGGCGTCGTCGGGGTGTCCTCGACGAGGCGGGAGGGCGTCGGGCTGCTGGTGAGCTTGGAGGCCTTGGTGTCGGTGCGCATATCAGAGGAGTCCTTCGTTGATCGGGCCGAGGGCGAGGACGGGCAGGAACGTCAGGGCGCTGACGATGAGTCCGGTGCCGACGGTGACCCCGACGAAAAGGGGTCGGTGGGTGGGCAGGGTGCCGGGGGTCGCCTCGGTGGAGGGTTGGGCGGCGAACGCCCCGGCGAGCGCGAGGACCGCACAGATCGGACCGAACCGACCGATGAGCATCGCGAGTCCCAGGGCGGTGTTGAAGAACGGGGTGTTCGCGTTGAGTCCCGCGAACGCGGATCCGTTGTTGTTCGCCGCCGAGGTGAACGCGTAGAGCATCTCGGACAGACCGTGGGGGCTGTCGGCATTGAGGATCGAGTCCGCGGCGTTCGGCCACATCGTCGCGACCGCGGTGCCGGTGAGCACGAGGGTCGGGGTGATGAGGATGACGGCGGAGGCGAGCGTGATCTCCGTGCGTCCGATCTTCTTGCCGAGGAACTCCGGTGTCCGGCCGACCATGAGGCCGCAGATGAAGACGGCGAGGACGGCGACGACGAGCATGCCGTAGAGGCCGGAGCCGACGCCGCCGGGGGCGATCTCGCCGAGCATCATGTTGAGCATGAGGACGCCGCCGCCGAGGCCGGAGTAGTTCGAGTGGAACGAGTCGACAGCACCCGTCGAGGTCAGCGTCGTCGAGACGGCGAAGAATGCGGAGGTGATGACGCCGAAGCGGGTCTCCCTGCCTTCCATCGCGGCTCCGGCCGCATCGGTGGCCGGCGTGGACAGCGTCGTCTCGGTGAGGATGACGGCGACGAGGGAGAGGGCGAAGAACGAGGCCATCGCGCCGAGGATCGCCCATCCGTGCCTGCGGCTGCCGACCATGACGCCGAAGGTGCGCGGCAGGGCGGAGGGGATGAGGAGGATGAGGAAGATGTTGGCGAGATTGATGAGCGGGCTCGGTGCCGAGAGCGGGTGGGCGGAGTTCGCGTTGAAGAAGCCGCCGCCGTTCGTGCCGAGGTGCTTGATGACCTCCTGGCTCGCATTCGGTCCGCCCGGGATCGTCTGCGTCACCTGTGATCCGCCGGCCACGGTCTGGACGACCTGGTCCGGGGTGAGGTTCTCGATGACGCCGAAGCCGATGTAGATGAGGGCGAAGACCACCGAGACCGGCAGGAGGATGCGGAGGACGGTGCGGGTGAGGTCGACCCAGAAGTTGCCGATGAAGAGCGAGCGCTGCCGCATGAACCCGCGGATGAGGGCGACGGCGACGGCGATGCCGACGGCGGCGGAGACGAAGTTCTGCACGGCGAGGCCGGCCATCTGGACGAGGTAGCCCATCGTCGCCTCACCGGAGTACGACTGCCAGTTCGTGTTCGTGACGAACGAGACCGCCGTGTTGAACGCCTGATCGGCGGTGACGGCGGGCTTGCCATTGGACAGGGGCAGGAACTCCTGGAGGCGCATGAGGCCGTAGAGGAGAAGGATCGAGACGAGGGAGAACCCGAGGACGGAGAGGAAGTAGGTCTTCCACCGCTGCTCGGATGAGGAATCGACGCCGGTGAGACGGTAGAAGAGCCGCTCGGCCTTCGTGTCCTTCGTCGAGAGGAAGACGCCTGCCATGTAGTTGCCGAAGGGCACATGGACGGCGGCGAGGACGGCGAGGACGAGGAGGATCTGCGTGATGCCGGTGAACCAGGTCATGCGCGCGCCTCCCCGCTCGAATCGGGGGTGGAGGGGGTGCCGGGGGTGCTGCCGGTGGTTCCGGGCGTCGTGCCGGGGGTGCTGCTCGGGTCGGTGATGCGCGCGGTCGTCGCGCTCTCAGCGGTGACCTTCTCGAAGACCAACGCCTGGGCGGCAAGCCCAGCGACAGTCGCGACGGCGAGCAGCAGGTAGAGGAGATCGGCGAAAGGAGCGTCCATACGGTGTGGCCTCGTTCTTCTCGTGCGGGTGGGTCAGTGCACGACGGCGCGGTGCGCCGCTGTGCGGTACTCCCCCATCACACACGTCTCCCGAGGTCACGGACCCGGATCCTAACGCGGTCTTAACACCTCCTAACGCACTTTTGACACCCCGACGAGGCGGTCGCCCCCACAGCAGCCCATTCAGTGGTCACTCCCCCGAGGCGGTCGGATTCAGTGGTCACTCCCCCGAGGTCGGGGACGCGATGTCGGCCCGACCACCTCGGCGCGGTGACCAACGCACGAGCGCGGGACCTCCGGGGTCCCGCGCTCGGCTCACGTGCTCACTTCACGCGTCCGCCTCACTCGACGAGCTTGCCCTCGACGCTGATCTCCCCGGAGTGCATGAGCGCTGCGACCTCGGGGTCGACGGCCGGGATCGTCTCGCGTACGACTCCGGTCTCAGGCGACCACACGAGGTTGACGGTGAGCTCAGGGTCGAGCTCGGGGTAGTCGCTGCGGTTGTGGCAGCCGCGGGTCTCCCGCCGCTCGAGCGCGGACTCAAGCGTTGCGCGGGCCGCGAGCACCGAGGACCTGAGGTCGAAGGCGTGCGCGAGGTCGGAGTAGCCGGCGATGTCGGGGTGGATGCCGACGTCGCCCATCCGCGCCTCGATCGCCGCGAGCTTCTCGAGACCCGCGAGCAGTCCGGCCTCGTCGCGGACGACGCCGGCGTGCTCGGTCATGAGGTTGCGGACCTCGCGCTGCAGGGCCCGGACGTTCTCCGCCCCATCGGAGGCGAGCAGGTCATCGATCTCGGCCCGCGCCTCGGCGAGGGACTCCTGCGAGCGCACCTGAGCCTCGAGCTCATCGGAGTAGGCGATCGCCGACTGTCCGACGATCCGGCCGAAGACGAGGAGTTCGATGAGGGAATTGCCGCCGAGGCGGTTGGCCCCGTGGAGGCCGGACGAGGCCTCGCCGATCGCCCACAGTCCCTCGACGTCGGTGCTGTGGTCGACGGGATCGACCCACACTCCGCCCATCGAATAGTGCGCGGTCGGAGCGATCTCGATCGGGTCCTTCGTGATGTCGAGCATCTGAGTCTCCATGAGCGTCTGGTAGACGCGCGGGAGCCGGGACATGATCGTCTCGCGCGGCAGGTGGGAGACGTCGAGCCAGACGCCGCCGTTCTCCGTGCCCCGGCCCTCGGCGATCTCCGTGTACGCGGCGAGCGCGACCCGGTCGCGGGTGGACAGTTCCATCCGCTCGGGATCGTAGCGCTCCATGAACCGCTCGCCGAGGGCGTTGCGGAGGATGCCGCCCTCACCGCGGGCGGCTTCGGAGACGAGCGTGCCCGCTGCGTTCTCGGGTTCGAGGATGCCCGAGGGGTGGAACTGGACGAGTTCGGCGTCGCGGAGCCGGCCGCCGGCTTCGACGGCGAGGCGGAAGGAATCGCCCGTGTTCTCATCGCGGCGTGAGGACGTGCGGCGCCAGATCCGGTTGTGACCGCCGGCGGCGAGGATGACGGCGTCGGCGTGGATGCGATAGCGGGTGCCGTCGACGAGGTCGAAGCCGTAGGCGCCGAAGATCCGGCCGTCGGCGGTGAGCAGCTTGGTGATGTAGACGGTGTCGAGGATCGGGATGTCGAGCTCGGCGGAGCGGTGGATGAGGGCGCGCTGGATCTCCAGGCCCGTGTAGTCGCCGGCGAAGGCGGTCCGCCGCCATGTGTGAGCGCCGAAGAAGCGCTGCGAGATCCGGCCGTCGTCCTCCTTCGCGAAGTCCATCCCGTAGCGCTCGAGGTCGGCGATGCCCTGCTCGGCACCCTGGGTGACGATCTCGACGGTGCGCGGGTTGGCGAGGTCGTAGGATTCCTTGATCGTGTCCGCGGCGTGCTGCTGCCACGAGTCCTCGGGGTCCATCGTCGCGAGAGCGGCGTTGATGCCGCCGGCGGCGAGGGAGGTGTGGGCGTCGTCCTTCGAACGCTTGCCCACGGCGATGACGTCGACGCCGGATTCGGCGACCTCGATGGCCGCCCGGAGACCGGAGCCGCCGGTGCCGATGACGAGGACGGAGGTCGAGAGAGCGTGTTCTCTGATGCGGGCGTTGCCCTGTGTTCTGCTCATGCCTTCCACGTTAGGATCGCCTACACGATACGTCCAATGCATTGTTCGACTGAACACGATAGCAATAGACTATTGCCATGAATCTCGAACAGCTCGCGAGCTTCGTCGAGGTCGCCGACACCGGGCACTTCACGAAGGCCGCCGCGACCCTCCATCTCGCGCAGCCCTCCCTGTCCCGGCAGATCTCGACCCTGGAGAAGGAGCTCGGGGCCGAGCTCTTCCATCGCGCCCGCGGCCACATCACCCTCACCGCGGCCGGTGAGGCGCTGCTGCCGACCGCGCGGAGGATGCTCGCCGACGCCGAGGCGATCCGCCTCGACATGGACGAACTCGCCGGTCTGCGGCAGGGTCGAGTCCGTCTCGGGGCGACTCCGACCCTGTGCGTGAGCCTCGTCGCCGAGGCGCTCAGCCGCTTCCACGCCGAGCATCCCGGAATCGAACTCGAGGTCATGGAGAAGGGCTCGCGCGAACTCGTCGAGGCCCTCGGTGCCGGGCAGCTCGACCTCGCGCTCATCACCCGGACCTTCGACCTCGGGGCGATCGCCCCGCGCCTGCACATGCAAGAGGTGCTGCGCGAAGACCTCGTCGTCATCGCAGCCGCCGACGCACCGGAGGCGGCCGACGCACCCGGAACCGCGGATACGGGCTCGGCATCCGCGCCGGCCCTCGGGGACACGATCACCCTCGCCGAGGTGGCCCGCCGCCCCCAGGTCGTCTTCCACCACGGCTACGACCTCCGGGAAGCCACCTCGGCGGCGTTCGAGGCGGCGGGACTCACCCCCGACGTCGTCGTCGCAGGGGTCGAGATGGATGCGGCGATCCGCTTCGTCGAACGCGGACTCGGGATCGCCATCGTCCCCGCGATGGTCCTCGTCGACCGGCCGCGGCTGCGCTCGGTCCGCCTCGTCGACCCCGGCCTCTCGCGCGCCGTCAGCCTCGCCCAGCGCGCGGACGTACGGCCGACCACGGCCGCCTCGGCGATGGAGAGGACGGTGCTGAGCACGGCCCGGGCACTCGCCTCGGCGGAGTCGGAGCTCTCCCGGTACGTACGGCTCGAGGGATAGGGCGACGGGGTCGGGTGAGCGGTCTCCACCCGGATCTCCACCCGCGGGTGGTTCGCGTCGGCTCGACCTCGACGAAGGATGGGGGCAGCGGATCGCACCCGGCGATCCCCCTCACTCTGGAGACCAACCGTGACTCTCGATGCCCCGTGGATCCCGATCGCCAACGTGCTGCTCGCCCTCGTCGTCCTCGCCCTCATCCTCTACCGTCAGCTCAGTTGGCGGCGCCTGTCCCGGATGGTGCGCGTCGCCGTCATCGTCATCGTCCTCGGCACGATGACCCTGCCCCTCCAGCTCGGAGACGCCGACCTCACCTGGGCATCGGCCGTGACCGCCATCGTCCTCATCGTCGCCGTCTCGCTCGCCGGCGGATGGGTGATGGGCCGGTTCGCGGAGGTCTCGACCGGCCCGGACGGTGAAGTCCGCATGCGCGGGGGATGGCTCGGTGTCGCCCTCTGGCTCGGCTTCATCGCCGTGCGCATCGGCATGGATCTCGGGCTGGCGGCCGTGATCTCCCCGGAGATGGCCACCGCCACCGGACTGCTCCTCATCTCGATCGGCCTCGCCCGGCTGACGAGCACCCGCATCGCCGCCCGGTGGGCCGCTCACCAACTGAGCGGCGGAGTCGATGCCGGGGCGCCGGTCCGCCGCGACCCTCCTCGCCCGTGAGCCGACCAAGGTCCGGACCGCATTCGCGTACGCCGTCTCGCCCGTTCGGTGGTGGGGTAGGATCGCGGCCATGAGGCCGGATCCGTCCCGCCGCACCGACGAACGCGGGAATCTGAGCAGTCGATGGCGACCCGCGGATGTCCTCACCCTCATCCTCGGCGTCGTCTTCGGCGGGTTCTTCACACTCTTCGCATGGGAGGTGTCCGTACCCGAACTGCGAGCAGTGGCGCTGGCGGCAGTGGCGCTCTGGGTCGCGGAGATGATGCTCGGGGCGACGACGAACGACTACCGCCGGGCCTCACCCGGACAGCACGCGGTGGGCACGGGGCTGCTCGTCGTCTCCCAGATCATCGCGTGCGCCCTCGCCTTCGCCCCGGGGTCGACGATGATCCCGCTCGCCGTCGCCGGCCTCGCCCGACTGGTCCGCCGCTCCGACCGCTCGGTCCTCGTCGTCACGCTCACCATCGTCGCCGATGCCTGCGCCCTTCTCGCAGCGGCGATCGCCGTCGGCGCCCCGACCGAACTCCTCATCATCTACCTGCTCGTCGGCGCCGGCGTGGGACTGCTCACCCGACTCCGGGCCGGCCGCCTCCTCGCCGAGACCCAGGAACGCGCGCTCCTCGAAGAGCAGCTGATCTCCCAGCGCGAGCGGGCGACGACCGCGGCGCTCGCCGAACGTGCCCGCATCGCCCGCGACCTCCACGACGTGCTCGCGCACTCCCTGGGGGCGCTGACGCTCCAGCTCGACGCGGCCGCCGCGCTCGCCCAGGCCCGCCGCTGGGAGGGACTCGACGCCCGCATCGACCGGGCGCGAGGGCTCGCCGCCGACGGTCTCGCCGAATCCCGCCGGGCGGTGGCAGCCCTGAGGGAGCAGCCGCGCCAGGACCTGCTCGACGGCGTCGCCGAGCTGCTGCGCGCTCATCGTGACAGCGGCGCCGACGTGCTCACGATCCTTCCGAACCGACCGCAGGCGGTGCTCGCCCGGCTCAGCCCGGAAGGGGTCGAGGCCCTGCTCCGCGCCGTCCAGGAGATGCTCACCAATGTCCGCCGCCATGCGCCCGGGCAGGCGGTGACCCTCGAGATGAGGTTCGCGGACGCCTCTCTCGATTCGGGCGCGGGCCACGGACCCGGCCCTGCCGGCGCCGAGGTGCCTCCCGTTCCCATCGTGCGCATCAGCGCCCGCAACCTCGTCGGGGACACTTCGGAGATGCGTGAGGCGATGTCACGCTCCTCCACTCCCGCGGCGGGAACAGGCACCGGCGGGTTCGGACTGCTCGGCATGCGCGAACGCTGCGAGGCTCTCGGCGGCGGCGCGGAGGGGCGCCTCGTCGGCGGGCGAACCTTCGTCGCCGAGGCATGGGTGCCGGTGGTGCCCCCGACCGATGCGGATCACTCCACGACCTCACCCGTCACACCATCGAGGGCCGACCGATGAGCATCACGGTGCTCGTCGCCGACGACCAGGCCCTCGTCCGCGACGGCATCGTCGTCGTCCTCTCCCTCACCGACGGCATCGAGGTCATCGGCGAAGCCCGCAACGGAACCGAGGCCATCGCCCTCGCCGCGGAACTCGAGCCGGACGTCGTCCTCATGGACCTGCGCATGCCCGGCCTCAGCGGGGCCGAGGCGACCGCACAGTTGACGCAGAGCCGTCCCGACATCCGAGTCCTCGTGCTCACAACCTTCGCCGACGACGCGAGCATCGACTCGGCGCTGCGGGCCGGTGCCGCAGGCTATCTGACGAAGGACGCCGGTCGTGAGGAGATGGTCGCCGCCATCCGTGCGACGGCCGTGGGCGGCACTCCGTTGGACACCCGCATCGCCGGACGGGTCGTCGCCGGCCTCCCGGAGGCGCGCCCGGCCTCGGTGCGCGACCGGTTCCCCGAGCTCACCGCGAGGGAGGCCGAGGTCCTCGACCTCATGGCCGAAGGCGCATCGAACCCCGAGATCGCCGAGCGCCTCTTCCTCGGCGTCTCGACTGTGAAGTCCCACATCAACGCCCTCTTCGCGAAGCTCGGGGTGAGCCGGCGACAGGACGCGATCGCCCTCGCCCACGGGGAGGATCGCCCGCCCGAGAGCTGATCGAGGTCGAGGCCCTGCGATGGAGTGTGCTCAGCCCTCTGCCGTCAGACGCCATCCGGAACGGGCATCGAAGGTGACGAGGCCGAGGTCGCGGAAGGCGTGCAGCCACCCCTCCATCGGCCATATCCTCCACCGGTCGAAGAAGATCCGCGCATTGGCGACGATGTCGGCGACGTGTTCGACGGGTGGGGAGCTCACCGGGTGGTACCGGTGGAAGGCGTGCGCGCCGCCGACCCAGCGCAGTCCCACCCCGGCCCTCCTGGCAGCGAACGCGAAGTCGGTGTCCTCGCCCCCGTATCCGGCGTAGGTCTCGTCGAATCCGCCGATCCGGGCGAAGACCTCGGGACGGCACGCGAACGACAGCGACCAGAAGAGGGCGAACGGATCGGGAGCGCCCGGTCCGTCTGCCGTCGCGTCCGGGTCGACGTCGACGACCTCGCCATCGTTCGGATCGGGTCGAGCGGGGTGAGGGTGTGGGATGACCGGCGCCGAGGCGGCCAGCCCTTCCGTCTCCTCCTCCGTGAGGTAGGTGACCGGCCCGAGGAGGAGCCGACGGGTCGCAGTGCCGTCGCGCCCGGCCGCAGCGCGCTCGACAGTCCCGGCAGCTTCCTCGTAGCGTTCGAGGAGGCGCTCTGCCGGCAGGCAGTCGGCGTCGAGGAAGACGAGCAGCGTGGCGCCGAGCTCGACTGCGGCGGCGGCTCCGGCGTTCCGTGCCGCTCCGAGTCTGACCTTCCCGCCCGTCGCGTCGGCGGCGGTGGTGTCGATCGTCGCCGGCAGCGCGCCTGCATGATCGGCGAGGACGGATTCCGCGGAGGCTCCGGGGGAGAGCAGGCACACGACATGGCGGAGACTGCCGTCGTCGATGCGGTCGGGGTGGAGGCGCCGGAGTTCCGCGTGCTGACTCCGGATCCGGTCGAAGCGGTCGGGTGAGGCGAGGCTGATGACCACGGTCCGCTCAGACGACATGGGTCAGACCTCCGGAACTCGCGCACACCCGATGGATGACGTCGGCGGCCCGGCCGGGTGCCCCCTCGGTCTGCCAGGCCTCCCATGGGAAGTCACACCGGGAGACGGCGTCGACCTCCGCGTCGAAAGGCTCCCCGATCTCGAGTCGGTCGCGCACGGGGAACCCGAGCGCCTGCAGGAGGAGGCCGTTGGCGACCTGCTCGTCGAAGGGCCTGGTCTGAGGGACGAAGATCGCGGGGCTGCGCGCGGCCATGATGTCAGCGATCGCACCGAGACCGGCATTGCTGAGCACGAGCGCCGAGGACCTCAGCGCGGCATGGACGTCAGAGGTCCACGACTGCACATCGAGTCCGATCGCGCTCCAGTCATGGCGACTCCTCTCCCGCAGCCGCTCGAACGTCGAGGCTCCGAGGCTCGTTCCGCCGCGCGATCCGAGGAGGAGGAAGCGTCGACCTTCACCCGCCTCGGCGCTGCCATCGGTCGGAGTGGTGCTGTCATCGGTCGGAGCGGTGCTGCCGCCGGCCGCTTCGGTGCTGTCGTCGGTGGGCGCGGATGCGGAGATCCCGCCGACGAACGTCGTCTTCGCCGCATGCCTGACCGTGTGCGGCAGAGCCCGGGCATAGACCGCGTCATCGGCGGCCTGCGGTGCCGGCAGGGGGACGAGGAGTGCGTCGGCGAGCGCGTAGGCCTGCCGGTGCGCGGCGTCGGTGCGCTCTCCAGCCTGCGCGATGACCGTCACCGGCACGCCGAGGAGACGGGAGAGGAGGACGACCTCAGCCGAGACGTCGACGACCATGCCCGAGAGACGCGGTGCCGCCTCGGCGATCCTGACCATCCTTCGCCGGTGACCGGGAGCGTTCGTCGGCACCCAATGGAGGTGCCCACCGGCGGTCGGGTCGGCGGGCTCCCCGTGCGGGGGCGTGTCCGCCTCGAGCTCGATCCACTCCACGTCACTCGTGCGCGAGCGCGGCAGCCGCTGCGGCCGGGGCAGGCTCGAGAAGACGACGACGTCGTCGTCGAGGTGGGGGACGACCGCGGTCATCCGCCGCAGATGCCCGTGCCCGTGGTGGTGGACGTACCAGCCGATCACCCGGCGCCTCCGGTCCGCGCCAGCCGGGAGGCGCCGAGGCGGGAGCCCTCGCGATCGGGCCCGACGGTTCCGAGGTCAGGGGTGCGCGCGGCCACGGCGGCGGTGAACCGGTCGAGGAGGACCTCGGCGCACGCCCCGACGCTGAACCGGGACACGGCGTGGTCTCGGATCCTCGCGCGAGCGGTGCCGACCGCGCCGGAACTGCTCGCGGTGAGCACACGGCGGGTCGCCTCGGCGAGGTCGTCGAGGACCTCGTCGTCGGCGCGGGCCGCGGGGACGAGGGTGACGCCGTCGACGTCGGAGTAGAGGTCGGCGAAGGCACCACGCTCGAGTGCGACGACGGGGGTGCCGCAGAACAGGGATTCGATGACGACCTGGCCGAACGGCTCGTTCCACATCGGGGTGACGACGGTGGCAGCGGAGGCGCCGACGACCTCGGCGGTCTCCCGCTGGCTGAGGCACCCGAGGTAGTCGACGAGTCCATGGGAGCGCGCGATCGCGGGGGCGACGTAGGCGTCGAAGTAGTCGGGGTCGCCGATCGGACCGATGATCCGCAGCGGCACCCCGATGCGGGTGGCGACGTCGACAGCGAGGTGCGGGTACTTCTCGGGCACGATCCGCCCGAACCAGCACAGGCCGGGGCCGCCCGCGCCCAGCGGCCAGACGGTCGCGTCCGCACCGTTGGTGACGACGTCGGTGGCGACTCCGGCGTTCGCCCACGAGGACTGGGCGTACCGGGAGACGGTGAAGACCCGCTCCGCTCCGGCGGAGTCGATGACGTCGACGAGGTCCATCCGCGGCGGGGTGTGGAGGGTTGTGAACAGCGGCACCGGGATCTCGGCCGCTCGGGTGAGGGGGACGGTGCTCACGGCGTGGTTGTGGACGACGTCGAACCCTCGCCCTTCGACCGCGAGGTGGTCCATGACGGTGTGGAGGCACGCGGCCTGGTGAGCGGCGACCTCGTCGGGCAGGTGCGCATCCGATCGGGGAGCGCTCAGCGGCCATGGCAGCTCGGGGTAGACGAGGGCCGGCGGCGAGTTCTCGAGGAAGTCGGAGCCCTCCTTCGCTGCGAGGGTGACGTCGTGGCCGCGCCGCCGCAGCTCCCGCACGAGGTTCCACTCGTGCGTCTCGAGCCCGCCGCGCAGCGGTTCGCGCAACGGGTAGCGGTAGTCGGCGATGACGAGGATGCGCAGCGGCCGGTTCACCGGGCACCTGCCGTGTCAGCGGGTGAGGGCGTTGCCGGTGTCGTTGCAGTTGCCGCAGTGGCTGGCGGTGTCGCAGTTGGCGGCGTCACTGCCGGAGCCGCGGCTGGCGTCTTCGCCCGTCTCGCCGCGACCGACCGGTAGAGCCGTGTGTGCGCGTCACGGACCTCGGCGAGCAGGCGGAGTCCGTCCTCACGGGAGCGGGGTGGCAGCGGCGGCGCCTCGGCGATCGCGTGCAGGCCAGCGCGCAGCGAGTCGGCATCATGGAAGTCCACGCCGAGGTTCGTCCCGGGCCGCTGATCGGCGAGATGGCCGACCTCGGCGTAGAGGACCCGCGTGCCGAGGTCGTTGGCCAGATCGAGCAGCCCTGAGTGAGTTCCGTGCCGGTAGGGCAGGACGAGGACATCGAGACGGGCGAGCCAGTCCTCGAGTTCGCGATCCGACATCGACGCCCAGACCTCGACGTCGGCGGATTCGGACCGGTCGAGCAGGCGCTTGAGCTCGGCGACCTCGGATTCCCGACCGGCGCGCACGGTCGGTCGCCGGATCACGGTGAGCCGCCAGTCATCATTGCGGAGAGGATCGGTCCCGAGGGCCCGGGCGAGGGCGGCGATCGCCGCGAGATCAAGCGACGGGCGGGCATCCTTGAGGAGGATTCCGGCAGTGTACGGTCGCCGCGCGGTGAACGGTCGCCGTGCGGCGAACGGTTGCCGCGCCGCGACGGGCGCGCCGGGCGACGACGGACGGTTCGCGACGGGCGCGCCGGGCGGTTGAGTGCTCGCCACCACAGCCTCGGCGACGTCGGAGCCCAGCGGCGGGTGCGGCACAACGGACACCTCGCGTGACCACCGCCGGATGATCTCCGCACGTGCGCCCTCGGTGAGGGTGATGACACGGACGGCATGCCGGAGGAGGACCTCGAGTCGGCGAGCGAAGTCGTCCTGGGCATGCTCGGGCAGCTGCGGATTCTCGAGGTCGTGGACCGTGAGGACGAGCGGCAGTCCGAGCCTGTCGAGGGCTGCGACGAATCGCTCGAGTGCGGACAGAG
Organism: Brevibacterium sp. K72; assembly: GCF_050562175.1. Classification (NCBI taxonomy): domain Bacteria; kingdom Bacillati; phylum Actinomycetota; class Actinomycetes; order Micrococcales; family Brevibacteriaceae; genus Brevibacterium; species Brevibacterium sp. K72. The sequence goes on along the minus strand of NZ_CP191582.1, from coordinate 1,429,303 downwards.
GAACGAGTTCGAAGCCGAAGTGAACGTGGACGAGATCGGCGTCCGCTGCCTGGTCCTCGTCCCACGCCTCGATGAGGAACTGTTCGACGACGGCGTCGGCACCGGAGGATCCGTCACCCGGCGCGGGCAGGATCTCGACCGCCGTCGGGTCCGTGATCGCGAGAACGTAGGGGTGATCGGCGGGAAGGGAGATCGCTCTGATCCTCTCCGCTGTCACCCTGTCACCTCCGTCGAATCGTCATGGTCGGAACGCTGAGAACGGCCGGTCCCGTCTCCTCGGCGCTCACAGTCTTCTCAGTGCTCAGGCCGTCGTCCCCGCATGCAGAAGCGGCAATGCACGCACGTGCGGCAGCGCACGGACGAGCAGCAACACACCCTGCCGATCGAACATTACCTTACGATGTAAACAAGTGATAGGGGCTATTTGATCGGATGCCGTCATCGCGGCCGGCTGACCTGTCGCGCCCTGGCGGCTAGACTGCGTGGCACAGGTCACCGCACCATCCGTTCGAATGGTTGCCCGCCCCGAGGAAGGACCCGACCATGACCGCAGGCCCCGATCGCCGCGACCTCCTCATCAGCGAGGACCTCATGCTCCTGCTCCTGCCCGAATCCGGGAAGATCCCCGAGATCACCCCCGGACTCGAGTCCGCACTCACCGGGGCACTCCTCGTCGACCTCGCCGAGGCGGGGTTCATCGACATCCTCCCCGGCTCCGACCCGGCCTCGCCGTTCGTCCGTCCCGCCGAGGTGCCGCGCCCGACCGATCCGATGTTCGTCAACGCGATCGCGCTCCTCGGGCAGAAGGAGCGACCGCTGTCGTCGGCGCTGCCGATCCTCCTCCCCCGCCTCGACGACGTCCTCCTCGTCCGGCTCGGCAACCACGGCGTTCTCCACCACCGCAGTTCCCGCTTCCTCGGACTCTTCCCCACCTCGTCGTGGCAGGTGCTCGACCCGGCACCCGAGGAACGGCTGCGCGCGGAGATCGGCGCCGTCCTCGACGGCGGTGAGTCGGTCGACGTCCGCACGGGCACGATCATCGCGCTCCTCCACGGCGCCGAGGCGGCCCGGCAGATCTCCCCGCCGCTGACCTGGGATGACAAGGTCGCCCAGCAGGTGGCGATGGCCGCGTGGGCGAGCGCACCGATCCGGGACATCCTCGAGGCGGCGACCGCCTCGGCGAAGCACACGACCGAGACCGCGAGCGCGATCAGCGACTCCGCGACCGGGGCACGGGTGGCCCGCGCCTCGACCTGGCCCGACACCTGAGCCCCGCTTCCAACCGCCAACCGCGAGCCCGTCGATCCACGCTCGCAACCCCCCGATCAGCGCTCGCAACCCCCGATCCACGCGACACTCGAAATCCGCGCCGCGGGCGACGCGGATTTCCGGCCCCGCGTGGAACGAGAGAACCGGGATTCGCCGGAGCGTCGATATTCGAGCCCCGCGTGGATGGAGAGCCGAGCCCCACCGCCGACCGACCGCCACCCCACCACCCGTGAATGCGACCGGCTCGCACCCCACTACCCGTGAATGCAGCACCCAGCCACCCATGAATAGAGCAGGTCCCCTGACGCCTCCGTCCGGGGACCTGCTGTGCTGAGTCGAGGCTCAGCGCGGGATGCGACCCGCGGTGACGAGTCTCAGCTGTTCGTGCCGCCGTTGCCGTCGTCCTTCGTGCCGGGCAGGCCCTGGGCCTTGCGGCGCATGAGGAGGACGACGATGACGATGATGGCGAGCGCACCAACGCCGAGGAGGATGATCATCGGCATCGACATGCCGGTGTCGCTGCCGGTCGATTCGCCGATCTGACCGCGCTCTTCGGTGTTCTTGCCGGGTTCGTCGACGACGGCTCCGCCGAGGCCGGCCTTCGTCGACTGTTCGACCGAACCGCCGGCGCCCTCGGCGTCGCCGATGGTGAAGGCGAAGTCGCCGGAGATGGGGTGACCGTCGGAGGAGACGACGCGCCACACCACGGTGTACGCGCCGGGCTTGAGGTTGTCGGGCAGCGCGACGGAGAGCGTCGTGCCTTCCGCGGTGAGCTCACCTGCGGAGACGTCGGTGCCGTCGACCTTGACCATGACCTCGGAGCCCACGGCCTGGATCTCGCCGGAGAACTTCATCTCGAGCCACTCCGGCTGCTTGTCGAGCTGCGCCCCGTTCTCGGGGTTCGTCGAGATCAGCTGATCATGGGCGCTGGCCGGTGCCGCCGCGACGACGCTGAGCGCGGCGACGATGAGGGCGGCGAACACGAGCCTGAGAGCGGACCACTGTGTTCGAGTCATTTGCGATTCTCCTTCAACGATTGTCACGGCAAGGGGACTTCGCCATCGGCGAGTCCCGCCCCCTCCAGTATCCCAGATCCCAGCCTCACCGAGGATGCGCGGCGACGGCGCGCAGGTGATCTGTGAGGCCGGTCACAGACCTCTCCATTGTCTCAAGGGTTTCTTCGAAATCGGTCAATCGGCCGCCGTACCACGGGTCGGGGACGTCAGGAGCGGGTGCGTCATCGTCTCCCCCGCCGAGGCGGCCCCCGCTCCCGTACGGATCCGCCGTCCCGCCTCGGCGGGGGTCGACCGACGCCTCGGGGTCGAACTCGCGCAGCATGCGCAGCTCCGGGCGCGCCTCGGCGGGAAGGTCGGCGATGAGACGCTCAAGGGCGCGGTAGTGGCGGGCGGTCATCGCGACGGCGAGGTCGCGGTCGGCGAGCCATTCGGCGGTGATCTGCCGGGCGGCATGGTCGTCGGTGCGGTAGCCGGCGGCGGCGAGCACCCGCGCCTGCCGGGGGTCGATGGGGTTGCCCTCCTCCTCGTCGCTGATGCCGGCTGAGTCGACGACCGCCTCGGCGCCGATGGTCTCCAAGTGACGTTCGAGGACGCGTTCGGCGGTGACGGACCGGCAGATGTTGCCGGTGCACACGAACACGACGGACGGCAGAGCCATACTCTCACTCCTCACTCAGGGGACAAGGCCACCGTCCACGATACTGTTGCACCATGACTTCTCACACCTCGACGTCACCGGTGAATCCCGAGTCCGCGGGAGCCTCTGCCGACATCGCTCCCCTCGAGTCGGTGCGCCCGCAGGACGACCTCTTCCGCCACATCAACGGGCGGTGGATCGACGCGTTCACGATCCCCGACGACCGCGCCGGCGACGGAGCCATGCGCGAGCTCTTCGACACCGCGGAGACGAAGGTGCGCTCGATCATCCGCTCCGTCGTCGACGACCCGCAGGAGGCCGGCGGCGAGGGGCAGAAGGTCGCGGACCTCTTCTCCTCGTTCATGGACCTCGAGCGGATCAACGAGCTCGGCATCACCCCGCTCGAGGCGACGTTCGCCGCCATCGACTCAGCCGAGTCGAAGGCGGAGCTCGCGAACCTCCTCGGGCGGCTGGAGACCGAGGGCATCGGGGGGCTGCTCGGCGGGTACGTCACCGCCGACGCCAAGGACTCCGACATCTACGCCCTCTACCTCGTCCAAGCCGGGATCTCCCTGCCCGACGAGGACTACTACTTCAACGACGACTTCGCCGAGGTGCGGGAGAAGTTCCTCGCGCATGTGCAGAGGATGTCCGGATTCGCCGGCCTCGGTGAGGCTGCGGGGATCACCGACGCCGAGGTGGCCGCGAAGGTCATGGCGTTCGAGACCGCACTCGCCCGCCACCACTGGGACCGCGTGGCCACCCGTGATGCCGAGAAGACGTACAACAAGCACACGCTCGCGCAGTTGCGCGAGCTCGGCCCCGGGTTCGACTTCGATGCGTGGTTCGCCGCGGTCGCCGCCGACATCGACGGCGAACTCGAGACCGTCGTCGTCGGCCAGCCCTCGTACGTCGCCGGCATGGCCCAGGTCTGGGAGGACACCGACCTCGAGACGCTCAAGGTGTGGCTGCGGTGGTCGGTGCTCACCTCGACGGCGTCCCTGCTCACCGACGAGATCGTCGAAGAGGACTTCGACTTCAACTCCCGCACCCTCTCGGGCACTCCGGCGCTGCGGGACCGCTGGAAGCGCGGGGTCGGGCTCGTCGAGTCCCTCCTCGGCGAGGCCGTCGGCAAGCTCTACGTCGAAGCCGAGTTCCCGCCTGCCGCGAAGGACGCGATCGACCACCTCGTCGACATGCTCATCAAGGCGTACGAGAAGTCGATCACCGAACTCGACTGGATGAGCGAGGAGACGAAGCAGCGGGCGCTCGTCAAGCTCTCGAAGTTCACGCCGAAGGTCGGCTACCCGGTCAAGTGGCGAGAGTACCCGGCCGAGATGGCCGCCGACGACCTCGTCGGCAACGTCCGCCGCGCCGCCCGGGCCGAGCACGCCCGCCAGATCACGCGCATCGGCGGTGAGATCGACCGCACCGAGTGGCTGATGACCCCGCAGACGGTCAACGCCTACTACCACCCGGTGATGAATGAGATCGTCTTCCCCGCCGCGATCCTCCAGCCTCCGTTCTTCGACGCCGAGGGTTCGGTGGCGGCGAACTTCGGGGCGATCGGCGCGGTCATCGGCCACGAGATCGGGCACGGCTTCGACGATCAGGGCTCGCGCTACGACGGTGACGGCAACCTCGTCGACTGGTGGACGGCCGAGGATCGGGAGCGCTTCGAGGAGCGCACGAAGGCCCTCATCGACCAGTACGACGCGCTCGTTCCCGCCGGTCTCGAGGCCGGTCAGCATGTCAACGGGGCACTGACCGTGGGAGAGAACATCGGCGACCTCGGCGGACTGTCGATCGGGTGGAAGGCGCTCGAACTCGAGCTCGGCCGCACCCCCACCGAGGCGGAGGCCGCGGAGTTCTTCGCCGCATGGGCGAAGGCGTGGCGGACGAAGATGCGCACCGAGGAGCGCGTCCGCAGACTGAGCATCGACCCGCATTCGCCGGAGGAGTTCCGGTGCAACCAGGTCGTGAAGAACATGACGGCCTTCCACGACACCTTCGGCGTGAGCGAGTCCGACGCCATGTACCTCGCGCCCGAGGCCCGCGTGACGATCTGGTAGATCTCGTCCCGGCAACCCTCCGGGCGCTGAGCAACCCTGCGCGGGGTTGCCGAGCGCCCGGAGGGTTGCCGGAATCGGGGTCGCCGCGCCTCTAGCGGTGCCGGCGGACCATGGTGACGACGCGGAAGTCGAACTCCTCCCAGCTGCCGATCGGCGCCTTCGCCGCCAGCGCCGCCTCGAATTCGCCGATCTCGCGGTACGTCGATTCGAGCGGCAGCGTCATGTCCGCCTCCGCGTAGATGAGTCCGGTCGCGTCGGTGCCGACGACGTCGAGTCCCACCGAGGCCGGGTCGAGTTCGTTGTTCATGACGATCGGCACCCGCCCGGGTGTCGTCGCGGGCGGTTCGGGGGTCGCCTCGGTGTGGCCCTGCTGGTCGCGCAGCTCCCGCTGGGCGGTGATGACGAACTCCGCGAACGCCCCGATCCCGATGACCGGCAGCCGTGAGGTGAGCGCATCGGTGGCGACCCTGACCAACCGCGAGCGCGCCTTGCGCGTGAGCGGGGAGAGATCGCCGCCGGACATCGCGACCCCGTCGAAGCCGACGAGCGACTGGTCGATCTCATCCTCGTTGGGGTTGAGGACGGTCATGTCGAGGCCGAACCGGGCGTACCACGGTCGGGTCGCCTCGGCGCTCGCCTCGTCCCACCAGCGGTAGAAGAGGAAGGGGACATTGATGCCGGCCTCCGAGTAGAAGAACGGGGGCCGCCGTTCTCCGGCGGTGACGGCGAAGGGCACGACGTTGCCCGGCACCGGAGCCGGGCACGTGGCGAACGCGGAGAACGCGAACGGGTAGTTCACCGCGCGGTTGAAGTCGACGACGAGCGATCCGTCGGCGTTGGGGATGCCCAGATCGAGCGTCCGCCACGCCGAGGTGGTCCTCCCGTTCGTGGCATCGTGGAAGTCGAGCTGGAGTCCGGTCGCCGGGCACCCGGAGGCGATGAGCGTGACCTCGCCGTCGGGGCCGGTGAACGTGACCTCGCCGACGACCGTCGTCGTCAGCTCGAGACCCTCCTGCGCGGTGGAGACCGGTTGTGCCTGCGGCTGCTCATAGGGGGTGAAGCGACCGAGGAAGACGAACTCACGGTTGGGGTCGTAGACGGGGACCTCGACGAATTTGCTCAGCAGCGGCGACTTCGCGTCGCGGATCCTCACACCGATCCGCCCACCGCGGTCGATGAGCTCGTAGAGCACGTGCCCGACGGTGAACCAGCCGAGCGAACCGCCCGTCGGCAGCTTCGCACTGAAACCGGTGTCGTTGACCCTGACCTGGGGCGAGTCGTCGGCGGGGGCCTCCCCGGCGGAAGCCCTGTCCTCGGCGGTAGTTCCGTCCCCGGCGGGGGCCTCCCTGGCGGAAGCCCTGTCCTCGGCGGGGCGGGAGAGGAGGTCCAAGGTCTGTGCGGCAGGGCCGGCCTTCGTGCTCGGGTCGAGCGCGAGGCGCACCCAGCCGTCGTCGTCGACGGTGAAGGTTCCAGGGGCGTCGGGCCAGGTCGACTCCTCATCGAGCCAGTGAAGGCCGACGACGCTGAGCCAGCCGAAGGGGGTCGCCAACGACGAGTTCCGCGAGTCCCGCCAGGTGTTCCATTCGGCCACGAATTGGTTCACGTCGAAGTCCCCTCGCAATCTCATTCGTCGTCCCGCGCCTGCCGCTTCGGCTCTGTGATCAGAGCACCTGTGATCAAAGCTACCGCAAAGGATAGGCTGAGAAAATGAGCACTCCTCCCACCGACCAGACAGCAAACGCGCAGGTCGCAGCCGATCTCTCGGAATTCGTCTCTGCCTCTCCCAGCTCCTATCATGCCACCGCTGCCGCCGCCGACCGTCTCGGCGCCGCCGGCTTCCACCGGCTCGACGAACGCGACTCCTGGGCGCTCGAACCCGGCCGCGGATACTTCGTCGTCCGCGACGGTGCGATCATCGCGTGGATGACCCCGACAGAGACCACCTCGGTGATCCCGCCGTTCCGCGTCCTCGGGTCGCACACCGACTCCCCCGCCTTCAAGCTCAAGCCCGGTGAGGAGTTCACGACCGCCGGGGTGCGCCAGGTCGGCGTCGAGATCTACGGCGGGCCGCTGCTCAACTCGTGGCTCGACCGGGAGCTCGCGTTCGCCGGGCGCCTCAGCCTCGCCGACGGCACCGTCGTTCTCGCACGCACCGGGGCGATCGCGCGCATCCCGCAGCTGGCCATCCACCTCGACCGGCAGGTCAACGAGGGCCTCACCCTCGACAAGCAGCGCCACACGACCCCGATCGTCGGTCTCGCCGACCTTGCCGAGGCCGACGTCCTCGAGCTCCTCGCCGCCTCCGCCGAGGTGGACCCCGAGCTCATCGTCGGCCACGACGTCTACACGATCCCCGTCCAGGAGCCTGCGCGCTTCGGTGCCGCGGACGAGTTCTTCGCCTCGCCGAGGCTGGACAACCTCCTCTCCGTCCACGCCGGGGTCAGCGCGATGGTCGGGCTCGACGCCGAGGCGCTCGACCACCTCGCCCTCTTCGCCGGGTTCGACCACGAGGAGATCGGGTCGAACTCTCGGTCCGGGGCGAGCGGACCGTTCCTCGCCGACGTCGCCGAGCGCATCGTCGCCTCCCTCTACCCCGACGCGACTCGCAGCGACCACCTCGCCGCGCTTGCCAGGTCGGTGTGCGTGTCCTCGGACGCCGGTCATGCCGTCCACCCGAACTATCAGGAGCGGCACGACCCGCAGGTGCGGCCCCGCCTCGGCGGCGGACCCCTGCTCAAGCACAACGCGCAGCAGCGCTATGCGACCGACGCCGTGGGCACCGCGGTGTGGGCTAAGGCGTGCACTGCGGCCGGGGTCGAGTACCAGGACTTCGTGTCGAACAACTCGGTGCCGTGCGGGTCGACGATCGGACCGCTGACGGCGACGCGGATGGGGATGACGACCGTCGACGTGGGACCGGCGCTCTACTCGATGCACTCGGCGCGGGAGATGTGCGCGATCAGCGACGTCGTCGCCCTCGGTGCCGCCGCCAAGGCCTTCCTCCAGGGAGCGTAGGGGCCGGCGCCGCCATTCCGCACGCCGATCCACGCGCAGCCGACATTTCCAACCCCGATCCACGCTGGGCCCGAATTCCGCGTCGCCCAAGACGCGGAATTCCGGCTGCGCGTTGATCGAGAGCGACCGACTTCGCGGGAGCATCGATTTTCTCCCGCCGCGTTGATCGAGCGCGACCGGGTACGCGGTGATCGAGGGCGATCGGCAGTCGCCGGGCGGTCGACGAGGTGGCCGCCGAACAGTCGACGAGGTGGTCGCCGAACGGTCGACGGGCGGTCGACGAGACGCGCTGTTTTGTGGCGACGCGCACACTGTGATAGTCGTTGTGTGACCCCACGGGGGCCTCCGGCAGGAGGCTGAGATCGGGCTAAGGCCGCTCGAGACCGTTGAACCTGATCCGGTTGATACCGGCGGAGGAAGAGAGGATCGCAGATGACTGCGCCTACCCCTGACACACCCGAAAACACCACGCCCGCCGAGGACTACTCCCTCGAGCAGTACCCCTCGCATTCGCTCGCCTGGGTCGAGGACAGCGAGCACGGCATCCGCGTCCCGGTCACCCGCATCGACCTCGAGGACACGAACGGCCGCCCCAACGAACCCGTCCACGTCTACCGCACCGTCGGCCCCGGCGCCGTTCCCGAACACGGGCTTCCGCCGCACCGCGCGCCCTGGATCGACGACCGCGACGACACCGAGACCTACGAGGCGCGCGGACACCTCATCGAAGACGACGGCCGAGCCGCCGTCCGTCGCGGGGCGCCCTCTCAGCAGTGGCAGGGTCCGGAACGGTCACCTCGGCGAGCGAAGAACGGACGCACCGTCACGCAGATGCACTACGCCAGGAAGGGCATCATCACTCCGGAGATGCGCTACGTCGCGATCCGCGAGCAGTGCGACGTCGAACTCGTCCGCTCCGAGGTCGCCGCAGGCCGGGCGATCATCCCGTCGAACATCAACCATCCCGAGTCCGAACCGATGATCATCGGCAAGGCGTTCCTCGTCAAGATCAACGCGAACATCGGCAATTCTGCGGTGACGAGCTCGATCGCCGAGGAGGTGGAGAAGCTCCAGTGGGCCGCGAAGTGGGGTGCCGACACCCTCATGGACCTCTCGACGGGCAACGACATCCACACCACCCGCGAATGGATCATCCGCAACTCCCCGATCCCCATCGGCACCGTCCCCATCTACCAGGCGCTTGAGAAGGTCGACGGCGACGCCGAAGCGCTCACCTGGGAGATCTACCGCGACACCGTCATCGAACAGTGCGAGCAGGGCGTCGACTACATGACCGTGCACGCCGGCGTGCTGCTCCGCTACGTCCCGCTCACCGCGGACCGGGTCACCGGCATGGTCTCTCGCGGGGGCTCGATCATGGCCGGCTGGTGCCTGGCCCACCACGAGGAGAACTTCCTCTACACCCACTTCGACGAGCTCTGCGAGATCTTCGCCCAGTACGACGTCGCCTTCTCCCTCGGCGACGGGCTGCGTCCCGGATCGATCGCCGACGCCAACGACGCCGCACAGTTCGCCGAACTCGACACCCTCGCCGAGCTGACGAAGCGCGCGTGGGCCCACGACGTCCAGGTCATGGTCGAAGGTCCCGGCCACATTCCGCTCCACCTCGTGCGGGAGAACGTCGAGAGGCAGCAGGAGCTGTGCGACGGCGCGCCCTTCTACACCTTGGGTCCGCTGGTCACGGACATCGCTCCCGGTTACGACCACATCACCTCGGCGATCGGGGCCACGGAGATCGCCCGCTACGGCACCGCGATGCTCTGCTACGTCACCCCGAAGGAGCACCTGGGCCTGCCCGACCTCGAGGACGTCAAGACGGGCGTGATCACGTACAAGATCGCCGCGCACGCCGCCGACGTCGCGAAGGGACATCCCGGGGCGAGCGCCCGTGACGACGCACTGTCGAAGGCGCGGTTCGAGTTCCGCTGGCGCGATCAGTTCGCCCTCGGCCTCGACCCGGAGACAGCGGAGGCATTCCACGACGAGACCCTGCCCGCCGAACCGGCGAAGACCGCGCATTTCTGCTCGATGTGCGGGCCGAAGTTCTGCTCGATGCGCATCTCCCAGGACATCCGCGACACCTACGGAAGCGCCGAGGCGCAGGCCGCGATCGCGGGCATGCAGGCCAAGAGTCGGGAGTTCCTCGAGCGCGGGGCCCAGGTGTACCTTCCCGAGCCGACGGTCGGCCCCCGCCGAGGCTGAGGCGCCGGGGGCGCTGCCAGCGTCGGGTGACTCAGTCCCTCACTTCTGCAGCTCGTCGAGGGCTTTCTGCGAGCCGGGGGCGAGTGTGATCGGCTCCGGCGGCACCGCAGTGTCGAGTGTGATGTCCTTCGCGGCCGCGTGGACCTTCTCGAGGTCGGCCTTCTTGTCATAGATGAGCTTCGTCAGCGCGCACTGCGTGCCCTCATCCATGTCGTTGCGGACCATGAGGACGTTCGGGGTGACGATCGTCTTCACCGTGCCCGCGCCCTTGTAGGTGTCGGCGGGGATCTCGGCCACCTCGTAGACGGGGTTGAGCTCCTTCATCTTGCTCTCGAGCCCGGAGATGTCGACGAACTCGACGTCCCCGCCGTTCGAGGTGAAGAGGTCGGTGACGCCTGCGGTGGGCAGACCGCCCGACCACACCATGCCGTCGATCGTCCCGTCTTTCATCCCGTCGACCGTCTTGGCGAGGTCGAGCCGCTGCTTCGTCACATCACCCTCGGCGAGGCCCGCGGATTCGATGAGACGGTTGGCGATGACCTCGGTGCCGGACTTCGGTGACCCGGTCGAGATCGTCTTGCCTTTGAAGTCCTCGACGGACTTGATGTTCGCGTCCTTGCGGACGATGACGTGCGTGTAGTTGTCGTAGATGCGCGTGAGCGCCGAGATCTCCTCGGGCTTGTCGAAGTCGGCGTTGCCGGTGACGGCATCGGCTGCGGTGTCGGCGAGCGAGAACGCGATGTCGTAGTCGCCCTTCGCCAGCTGCTGGAGGTTCTGCACCGAGGCGCCCGTCTCGGCGGCGGTGGCCTTGAGCTCGGTGTTGTCGGAGATCAGCTGTGCGAGACCGCCGCCGAGGACGTAGTACACGCCCGTCGAGTTGCCGGTGGCGATCGTGATCTGGCCCGACGCCGCCGTGCAGCCGTCACCGCCTTCGGCGGCCGGGGTGTTCTCGCGCTTGCCGCCGCACGAACTCAGGGCCAGGACCGTGGCGATCGCGGCCGCGGTGACGGTGAACATCTTCGTTCTCTTCATGGGCTCTTCCCTTTCTCGGTGGGTGTCTCAGTGGAGGTCCGGTGACAGCGGCTTCAGTGGACGATCGGGGGCCAGCGGTTGGCGCCAGCAGTTGGCGTCGGCGGTTGGGCGGCTGGGCCGTCCGGTCCCCGCACCGGGCTGGGAGGTCAGGTGCGAGGTCATGGGTGGGCCGCCTCGGCGGGGGTGGCCTGCGGACTCCGAGGACGACGGCGGAGGATGAGGTGGACGATGACAGCGAGAGCGAGGGCGGCGAAGCCGATGGTCATCGACAGCGGCTGGAGGTAGAGGAGCGCGCCGGCGGCGATGAAGCAGAGGACGCGTTCGGGCCAGCCGGCTCGGCGGATGATCCAGCCGCCGGCCCCGGCGGCGAGCGCGGCGACGGCGCACGCGGACACGGCACCGGTCCACAGGGCCCCGAGGAATCCGCCCTGCGCGACGAGGGAGGCGCCTTCGGGGGTGAAGGTGAAGGCGAGCGGGACGAGGAAGGCGGGGATCGCGTACTTGCACGCCTGCCACATCGTCGCGATGACCCGGCCCCCGGTGATGGCCGAGGAGGCGACGGCGGCGAGCGCGGTCGGCGGGGACACCTCGGAGAGGACGGCGTAGTAGAAGATGAACATCGCGGCCGCCGCCTCGGGGACGCCGAGGGTGATGAGGGCCGGACCGACGATGACCCAGCTGATGATGAACGAGGCGGTCACGGGTACCGCGAGACCGAGTACGGTCACGGCGATCGCGGCGAAGATGCACGTGAAGACGAGGACGGCGGTCGGATTCGTCGAGATCGCCTGCGCGCCCTTGACGAGGATGTCGGAGATGACCTGGCCGAGCCCGGTCTTCGTGATCGTCGAGACGATGATGCCGGCGGCCGCGCACACGCTCGTCACCGGCAGGACCGAGCGGATGCCCGTCGAGAGTGCGCCGAAGATGACGTCCCAGATCGCCCGGAGGATCGCGGCCGGCTGCCTGCGGTGGGTGAGGACGATCTCGATGATGCCGAAGCCGATGCCGACGAGCGTCGCGTAGACGACGGCTTTGAACGGGGCCATGCCGAGGGCGAGGAAGACGACGATGATGCCGAGCGAGATGAAGTGGTAGAAGCCCTTCTTGAGGATCGGCCACGAGCGCAGCCCCGGCGGCGGGCGGTAGTCGACGTCGATCTTGCGCGAGTCGATCTCGATGGCGAGGAAGATGCCCAAGTAGTAGAGCAGGGTCGGGACGACCGCCCAGAGGAGGACGAGGCCGTAGGAGACGTTGAGGAGCTCGGCGATGATGAAGGCCGCGGCGCCAAGGGTCGGCGGAGAGAGGATCGCGCCGATGCCCGAGGCCGCGAGCATGCCGCCGGCGTTCTCCTTCGGGTAGCCGGCCTTCTTGAGCACCGGCCACGTCACCGCGCCGAGCGAGACGGCCGTGGCTGTGCCCGACCCCGACACCGTGCCGAGGAGGAAGCCCGAGAGCGCGACCGTGCGTCCCGGCGCGGCCTTCGACTTCTTGAAGAGTGAGAATGAGAGGTCGATGAAGAAGTTCGCCGCGCCCGTCTTGTCGAGCACCGCGCCGTAGATCGTGAAGAGGACGATGTAGGTCGCGGCGACGTCGAGCGGGATGCCGTAGAAGCCCGACGCGTCGTTGTAGAGCGCGTTGATGATCTGGTCGAAGTTCTGTCCCGCGTGCGCGCCGGGCCAGCCGACGGGGATGTAGGCCCCGTAGTAGCTGTAGAGGAAGAAGACGACGCAGAAGATCGGGAGGATGAGGCCGGTCGTCCGCCGCGTCGCTTCGAGGATGAGGAGCAGGAGGATCCCGCCCATCGTCACGTCGAGGGTCGAGAGCGAGCCCTGCCGGTTGAGGAATTCGTTGAAGCCGCCGGAGAAGAACGGCAGCACCGGATAGGCGCAGGTGAGGAAGGTGACGACGACGAGGATCCAGTCGATGACCGAGGGATTGTCCGTGGAGCGCTGGGGCTTCGACGGGGGCTGGGTCTTGGCTTTCGATGTCCTCGCCGAGGTGGGGCTGCCCTGGGTCGGGTCCGCTGAGCCGGTTGCCGTGGACGGTCCCGTCGCCGAGGCGGCGACCTCCTCGGCGGCGTCCGCGACCCGCTCCCCCACCTCCTTCTTCCGGCCTAAGCCGGGCCGGTAGCAGATGAAGACGAGCGGGAGGACGAAGGCGAGGAACCACATGAGGTAGTACTGGTTGCCCTGCCTGAGCGGGAAGAACACCTGGTTGAGCACGTAGAGCGAGATGAGGAAGCAGACGATGGAGACACCGAGGTCGAGCCGGCGCGTGAGCGTGCGCTGCGGCAGCTCTTCGTCGTACTGCGCGATGAGTTCGTCGACGTTCGCTTGGGGAAGCGGACTCGTGGCGGTCCCGGACGGACGCTCGGACATCGGTGTCCTCTCGCTCTCTCTGGTGTCTGCGGTGCGGGGGCGGTCAGTGGTTTCGGATTCGGCGATGACGGTTGCGGTGGTGCTGGGTGGGCTGGTGCGGGAGGCTCGGGTGCGCGGGGCGATCGAGCGTCATTGCCCTCTGCCCTCACACGCGATTGTGAGCTGATTCACAATATACTCAGTCGCCCGCCGGCTCTCCGCACATCGACGCGAACCGGCCGCGGTTTGGCGAGATCGTTATCCGCAGTGCCGTTATTCGGGACTCCCGGTTGCGGGAGGACGCAGTGTTCCGAGGGGTGCGCGTGTGTAGTTTGGGACCATGACCGTCCCTCGGCGCGTGTTCGACGCGCACTTTCACATCATCGATCCCGCACACCCGCTCGTCGAGAACGACGGCTTCCTTCCGGACCCGTTCACCGTCGCCGACTATCGCGCCCGCGTCGCCCACCTCGGGGCAACCCCCGACCGCGAGCCACCGACGACCGAGAAGTCGGCCTTCACCATCGCCGGCGGTGCCGTCGTGTCCGGGTCGTTCCAGGCTTTCGATCAGGGCTACCTCGTCGAGGCTCTGCGCGCACTGGGTCCGACGTTCGTCGGGGTCACCCAGCTGCCGGCGGACACCCCTGATGCGCGGATCCTGGGGCTCGCCGAGTCGGGCGTGCGCGCCGTGCGGTTCAACGTCGCCCGCGGCGGCTCGGCTCAGCTCGACGACCTCGACCGCTTCGCCCGCCGGGTCCACGATCTCGCCGGGTGGCACACCGAGCTCTACATCGACGCCCGGACGATCGACTCCGAACTGGCCGGTCGCCTCGTCGCGCTGCCGGCGGTGAGCATCGACCATCTCGGCATGCACGCCGATGGCCTGGCGAGGCTGCTCCGCCTCGTCGAGGGCGGCGTCAAGGTCAAGGCCACCGGATTCGGTCGCGTCGAGCTCAACCCCGCCGAGGTGATCCGCCGCATCGTCGACACCGACCCGAGAGCGCTCATGGTCGGCACCGACCTGCCCTCGACGCGGGCCCGGCGCCCGTTCGCCGACGACGACCTCCGACTCATCGAGAGTGTGCTCACCCCTGCCGAGGCTGACGCCGTGTTCTGGGACAATGCCGCCGCCTTCTACCTCGGGGAGGTCGGGACGCGGGAGTGAACACCGAGGTGACAGGACATCAGCCGGGGCTGAACACCCGCCCTGAGAGGAACACCGGTGGGGCAACCGTTCGGCCAGGGAGCGTGCGGACCTCGGACTGGTGCGGCCTCCGACATCGCACGACCGCCGGGCCCCGACGCCGTCGATGACTCGACGATGACGGGGACCCGGCGGCCGCCTCGGCGAGGGAAGGCCCTACTGCGCAGCCCGGCGTTCGTACGCGACGCGGGCGAGGACGTAGCCGAGGATGCCGATGCCGGCCAACCACAGCAGTGCGATCCACCAGTCGGCGCCGATCGGGGTGCCCATGAGCAGGCCGCGGACGGTTTCGATGATGGGCGTGAACGGCTGCCAGTCGGCGAAGGCCTGGATCCACCCGGGCATCGTGTCGGTGGGCACGAATCCGGAGCCGATCATCGGCAGGAGCATGAAGATCATCGGGAGGTTGCTCGCGGATTCGACGGACTTCGCGGTGACGCCGAGGGCGACGGAGAGCCAGCCGAGGGCGAGAATGATCGCCGCGGCGAACCCGGCGAAACCGAGCCAGCCGACGACGTCGGCGTGGGGGCGGAAGCCGATGGCCACTCCGACGAGGATGACGAGGACGATGGCGACGCACTGCTGGAGGCCGTTGCCGATGACGTGGCCGGCCATGACGGCGCCGCGCGAGATCGACATCGACCGGAACCGGGTGACGATGCCCTCGTTCATGTCCTGGGAGACCGAGAGCGCGGTCAGCTGCATGCCGCCGGCGATCGTCAGCGCGATCATCCCCGGCATGATGTAGTCGAGATAGTCCCCGGCGTCGCCGCCGAGCCCGCGCCCGAGCGTCCCGCCGAAGACGAAGACGGCGAGGAGGAGGATCGCGACAGGGGCGACGACGAGGAAGATCCAGACGGGGTAGCGGGCGGCGTGGACGAACTGCCGTCTGACCATCGTCGCCGTGTCCGACCAGGCATGTCGGAGCGGGCGGGAGTGCGTCTGCGGGGCGGGGGTGGAAAGTGTCGTGGCCATCATCATCGGCCCTTCGGCTCGGTGGGTGCGGGGTCTTGTGTGGCGGGGGCGGTGCCGTGGCCGGTGCGGGCGGTCCCGGAGGGCGCCGTATCGGGCTGCGCGGGGGCGGTGCCGTGGCCGGTGAGGGCGAAGAAGACGTCGTCGAGGCTCGGCGTCTCGACCGTGATTCCCAGCGGTTCGATGCCCGCCGTTTCGAGGCCGGTGAGGATCTGCCGCAGGTGTCCGGCTCCCCCGTCGCCGGCCACGGACAGGGACAGCGCCTCGGATCGTGCGCTCGCCTCAGGCCAGAGGCTGCGGGCCCGGTCGAAATCCGTCGCCGAGGCGAAGGCGAGGTCGACGTGCCCGCCGGGGATGAGCCGCTTGAGCCCGGCCGCGGTGTCGTTCGCGACGATGCGTCCGCCGTCGAGGACGGCGATCCTGTCGGCGAGCGCGTCGGCCTCGTCGAGGTACTGGGTGGTGAGGAAGATCGTCACCCCGGAGGCGACGAGCTCGGAGACGATGTCCCACATCGTGCGGCGACTGCGCGGGTCGAGACCGGTCGTCGGCTCGTCGGGGAAGACGAGTCGGGGTCGGGCGATGAGCGTCATCGCCAGATCGAGGCGCCTGCGCATGCCGCCGGAGTACGTCGACGCCCGCTTCGATGCGGCATCGCCGAGGTCGAAGCGCTCGAGCATCTCGTCCACGCGCTGGCGCTGCTGCGACTTCGGCAGGTGGGCGAGGGCGGCGACGAGGGCGAGGTTCTCGCGGCCGGTGAGGAGGCCGTCGATCGCGGAGAACTGCCCGGTCAGGCCGATGAGGGGCCTCACCTGCGTGCCTTGGCGGACGACGTCGAGGCCGAACACCTCGGCGCGACCGCCGTCAGGTCGCTGCAGGGTGGAGAGGATGTTCACCGTCGTCGTCTTGCCGGCGCCGTTGCGGCCGAGGAGGGCGAACACCTCCCCCGCGGCGACCTCGAGGTCGATGCCGTCGAGGACGCTCTTGTCCCCGTAGGACTTCATCAGCCGTGTGGTGCTGATCGCGAGATCCGACATGGGATGCTCCTGGTTCCCGGCTCGATGAGCCGTCGATGGGTGGGTTGGGTGTCGATGGATGTGTGGGGTGTGGGGTGTCACGGGTGATGCTTAGTTTCTGACCCTGTTTTCGGGCGCGCTCGACCGCGGTCGGTGGTCCGGGCCGGTTTTCGGGTGCGTTCGTCCAGGGCAGGTGGTCGATGAAGGGTGAGAGTGGCGGTCGGATGGGCCGCGTGCCCTGGTCGATGATCCGCCAGGCGGCCGTCCGAGACAGCGCGGGGTCCGCGCGCGATGTCAGCCCGCTGAGTCAGTGCGCTGCGTCAGTCCGTTGAGTCAGCGCGCGGCGTCAGACAGTTGAGTCAGCGCGCGGGGGTCAGCGCGGCGTCAGCGCGCGCGGTCGATGGCGATGTCGCCGAACTTCGTGTGCGCATGCACCTCCACGGGCTTCTCATCGCCGAGCGGGCCGGCGTCGGATTCGAGGTCGGTGCGCACGACACCCCGCTTCGAGTCGGCGTCGATCCACACCGGTGCTCCCGGTGCCACGGCGACGTCGATGCCGCCGAAGTTCGAGCCGAGCTCGAGACGGCCGCCGCGGGCACGGCTGACCCGCACGGTGCCGTGCCCCGAGGTCGCCGAGACGTCGCCGTCGACCTCGCCGAGGGCGATGCCGCCGGTCGCGGTGATGAGTTCGGCGGAACCGGCGAAGTCGTCGATGCGGATCGAACCGTGTCCCGACTTGATCCTGGTCTCGCCGCCCCCGATGCGACCGATCTCGGCCTCACCGCTGGAGAGCTGGAGATCGGCACCGTCGGCCACCTCGGCGAGGGCGATGCTTCCGTGGCTGACCTTGGCACGGATCGACACCATGGTGTCACCTGTGACGTCACCGGCGGAGATCTTCAGTCGAACAGCGCCGAGGTGGCCCCGCAGCCGCACCGCCCCCGCAGAGATGGTCGCCTCGAGGTCGGTGCCGGCGGGCACCGCGAGCCGGACGTCGGCCGATCCGTTCGCGCCGAGGAGCAGACGCTTCTCACCGGTGACGGCGATGCCGTTCTCGGTCTCGGTGACGGTGATCCGTTCGGCGGCCTCGCGGTCGGCGCTGCGGTCGGGGTTGGAGGGTTCGATCGTCACGTCGACGTCGGCGCGGTCGCTCGCGGTGACGAGCAGTGCGGCCGCGGGAACGTCGATCGTCACGGCCTGGTGGACTGTGGCAGTGGTGTCGGTCATCGCATCCATCCTGAGATTCGGCTGGTTCGGGTCCGGGCGGAGCCGCTGGTGTCGAGGCCGGCGGCGATGGCTCGCACGAGCCAGGCATTGAGCGAGAGGCCTTCGGCCTTCGCCGCCTTCTCGGCGCGGGCTTTGATGGTGTCGGGCAGGCGCAGGGTCGTGCGGGAGGTGCTCGCCTCGTCGAGGTCGAGAGCCTCGCCGGCATCGTCGGACGGGGGCGGCTGACTCGCCGAGGCGGGTGCCGGCTCCGTCGCGTCGGACAGCCCGTCGACGACGAAGTCGATGTCACGGCCGCGGAGGCGGACGTCGATCGAGGCCGGTGCGATCGCCGTCGTCAGTTCGGCGCTGGCGTCGGCGAGGGCGTCGAGGATCGTCACCCGTGCGGCGGGTTCGAGGGCCGAAGCGAGACGACCGGCGACTTCGCGCGTGGTGTCATCGCCGGCCGCGGCAGCCGTCGCGAGCTGATTCTGCAGCTGTTCGACATGTCGTGTGATGTTCATGCATCCATGATGACACCATTCTGGTGTCATATGCAAGAATCAATGACACCAGATTTTTCCAGCGGTTGAGCGAGCCCCACAGCGGCGCGTCGTCACGTAGCATTCACAGATGAGTCCTCAACGGTCCCCGCTCGCTGAGACGCTCCACGGTCTCGACGGCAGAAGCTACGGCAACTACAAGCAGATCACCGGGCAGTACCGGTTCGGACCGGTCACGCTCACCGTCGATCGGGTCCAGGTCGATCCCTTCGCCTCCCCCTCGAAGGTGCGGGTGCGCGTCGACCGCGCCGACGCCGGTTTCCCGGCCGACCTCACGACCGATCGCCTCGACCGGATCGGAGCCTCCGACTTCCTCCTGCGGGCCGGCAATGCCGTGCTGCGGAAGCAGCATGGGCGCGCGATCAACCTCGGACATCCCGGCCAGGAGGTCCTCGAGCGGACGAACGTCATCATCGACGACGCCGGGTTCGAGGCGCGTCTGCTCGTCAACCTGCCCGCCCGCGGGCGGCGCATCCTCGGGCATCAGGCCGCCGACACCGTCACCCGCGACGTCGTCGAACTCGCCCGGCAGATGTTCCTCTTCGCCAACGTCGACGGCGAGGCGCTGGCCGACCACGTGCAGCTGCTCCGCGATCAGACCGAGCTGCAGGGCCGCCTCGGCGAGGAGGATCTGCTCGGCTTCGTCGGCAACGGTGCGGTCCTCCCCCGCCGGTCGGGCGACTCGGATCGTCCGATGGACGCCGAGGTGGCCGTGCCCTTCCGCAGTCCCGAGAGCCTTGAGCGGACCTTCGACCTCAGCAGCGGGCGCAGCGTCACGGGCATGGCGATCCCCCGCGGTGTCACCGTCATCGTCGGCGGCGGCTACCACGGCAAGTCGACGATCCTGCGCGCGCTCGAACGCGGCGTCTACCCGCACGTGGCCGGCGACGGGCGCGAATGGGTGATCACCGAGCCGACTGCGACGGCGATCCGGGCCGAAGACGGCCGCGCGGTGACCGGTGACGACATCTCGCCGTTCATCAACAATCTCCCATCCGGCACTGACACGAGGTTCTTCTCGACGACGAACGCGAGCGGCTCGACCTCGCAGGCGGCCAACCTCGTCGAGGCCGTCGAGGCGTCTGCGCAGACGCTGCTCATCGACGAGGACACCTCGGCGACGAACTTCATGATCCGCGACGAGCGGATGCGAGCCCTCATTCCTGCGAACCGGGAGCCGATCACGCCGTTCGTCGAACGCGTCCGCCCGCTGCTCGCCGAACGGGGCGTCTCGACGGTGCTCGTCGCCGGCGGATCGAGTGCGTTCTTCGAGGTCGCCGACCTCGTCATCGCGATGGACGCCTATGTGCCGAGCGATGTCACGGAGAAGGCGCATGAGCTCGTAGGGGTCGATGCCGCCGATCTCGTCGCCGACGCCGAGTCCGGTGACGACGTCTTCGGCGATCCGCCTGCCAGGATCCCCACCGCCGATGCGCTCAAACCGGCGGCGAAGACCAAGGGAGCGAAGGCGAAGGGCCTCGATCTCATCCAGTTCGGCAAGTCCTTCATCGATCTCGCCGCGGTCTCCCAGCTCGTCGATCCCGAGCAGACGAACGGCGTGGCCGAGGCCCTGGAGTACATGGCGAAGATCTTCGACGGTCGCACCTCGGTCGTCGAGGCGCTGGCGGAGATCGAGGAGATGCTCGACGCGCAGGGCATCGACGGGCTCACCGGCCATCGCAGGCATCCCGGGCACGTGGCGAGGCCGCGCCCGCAGGAGATGGCGGCCGCCCTCAACCGCTACCGGGGTCTGCGCCTGGTCGAGTGAGGGCGGAGCTGCTCACCCCACCCGCCGGCGACGGACTCGACCGGTATCACCAGCGCGTCCATCTGGAAACACTCGGGCATCACTGAGGAATACGACGAGGGCGGGGCGATTTGGGGCAGCATCGCTGCCTACCGGAAACCCGACCCAACCAAGAGCGACGCGATGATACACGCCGTGATCTGTTCGCCCAGCAGCGGTGTTCACGTCGGGATCCGCGTTCGCGGTCGTTCACTGAAACAGTGCGTCGCTGGCTTCCTCGCATACTCCGACCGACCCAGGACCGGCAACCTCCCCGCCCCAGCAATCAATGGTCGTTTCGAACATTTTCGTGGCATCGTTCTTGGCGATGTCAAGGCGTCGAAGCAACATGGGGCTCGCCGGCGAGCAGTCGAGCGAATGCCTCGGTGGGCGTGAGATAGCCCAGTCGGCGGCGGGGTCGATTGTTGATCTCCTCGGCGATGGTGGTGAGGTAGGGCTGGTGATCGGGGATCACCGTGCCCTTGGGCAGATACTCCCGGTAGAGCCGGTTCGTGTTCTCGTTGCTGGGCCTCTGCCAGGGCGAGTGGGGATCGGCGAAGTAGACCGGCATCGCCGTGGCCAGGGAGACCTTCGCGTGCTGGGCCATCTCGCTGCCCTGGTCCCACGCCAACGATGCCTTCATCATCTCGGGCAGGTCGTTGAAAAACTCGATGACCGCGTCAGCGGTTGGCTCGGCGTGTTTCGAGGGCAGGGCCAGCAGCCCGGTGAACCCGCTCATCCGCTCCACCAGCGTCGCCGCGCACGAGGTGCCGTTCTTCCCGATGATCAGGTCACCCTCCCAGTGCCCCGGCACCCGACGCTGGGCGGCGTCCTCACCTCGCTCCGCGATCGGGACCATACCTACGATTGGGCCACCGCGCGTCCGCCCGGTCGTACGTGGTCGGCGCTTGGTCCGCTTGGACTGCAGGAAGATGCCCTTGCGGGCGAGCTCACCCTTCGGGATTGCGTAGATGTACTGGTAGATAGCCTCACCGGAGACGGTTCGGCCGCGTGCGTCAGGAGAGTTCGCCATGCGTTCAACGGTCGGGTCTGTCGCCTCCAGACGCAACCGGCCCGCTATCTCGTTCGGCGTCCAGGACGCGGCCAGGTCGGCGTCCACCCTCGCCTGCAGCACCGGATCCCCCGCGACCTTCCGCTGCTGCGGGCGAGCTCGCCGACGCTGCGCTCTGACGTCTGCGGTCACGGCCTGGTAGCCGCGGGTCTTCGTCGAGTTCCGGTGAAGCTCCCGCGAGATCACCGACGGGCAACGCCCCAGGTGACGGGCGATCCTCCGCACCGACCAGCCCGCTTTCGAGGCCGCCGAGATCTCCGACCTGTCGCTGAACGACAACCCCACCCGCGCCATCTGCACACTCCACCGATCAGACCCCCGCCGACCGGGAGTGTTGCTTCGACGCTATGACACCACCCTTGACGTCCGAAATCCTACCGACTGCATCGCAATATTGTTGCTCGATGCCGACGGCTTCCGACCCCAATTGCAGCTTCGATCGCGCAGCGCCGCTTCCGGGTGCACGTGACAGGCAGTTCAATCGCGGCGTCGGGGTGTTCTCAAATTGGTCACGCGACTCCAGAGATGAACGACACGTACACATAATTTCCTCTGCGAAGATCGGCGTGATAAATGCGTCCATAAATCTTGACCAAGCATCGCAGAGCTATCATTACCACCGCCAAGAATCAAACCGAAAATCTACCTCAGAAGCATGAAGACGAAACTCGTCATCCCCGCTATCGTGGCTCTCGCTGCTGTGCGCCTCACTTGCTTCGTGGCGAGGAAGAAGTGCTCTACTACACATGCATATCAGTTGACAATAGTAGAAGTATCAATCAAAAGGATGAAATGAGTTTCCTCAAGAAACCTGCCAATGGCGTTGCGATTGCCGTAGTGGTCTCGGTCGCATCCGCAACGGCTGTGTCCGCAAGTGAACAACAGCCTCAGTGTATGGAGGCTGGTCCGAAAAGAAGACAATCAAGGGCACGACCAATAAGCGGTCGCATGGATGGACGACGTGGAAGGGCGTGAAGCACTATACGACTGCTCGTCTCGAACACTACTGGCCCAACAAGGGTGTCATTACAAGCTCGGGCAGAAAATACGGGACGGGAAAATCACAAGCGGTGACTAAGTGGGTTCCGTTCAATCCAAATGCCAAGAGCAACGGCTACGGCAGGGCGCGCACCTACTACGGTCGATGAGGTCCTACCAGTATCTGATTGTGGGACTGTTGTTCGTCGTCATGTCGGTGGCTCTCCTGGGGGTCCGGATCTATGACACCCGGCAGTCCGAAATCACCCGAGAGGGCAACCATCTGCTCACGCAGCACATGGTTACCTTCTCAGGCACGGCCCAAGAGGCGCGTACACTCCTTGACCAATCCTTGGGGCACTATTCCATCTTCCGCGACCTCGACGATGGCGGAGCAATTCGCGCCGTCGACAGCGATCGCCTCGATCTTCTCGAGCTTCCTATCCACGAGGGGCGCAGCTTTCGCCGTGGTGAGCAACACGTGGCACTGGTCGGCGATCAGGTGCCTGTGACACGCGAAAACGGGGTGTCCGTCTACGAACTCGACGGAGTCGGATACGAGGTGATCGGTCGACTGGGTCGAGACAATCGCAGTCTCCTGGCCGATGACGTCATCGTCGCCGATCGCGACATCGTGGACTCTCCGGATCTTCAGAGTGGAGTCATTCTCGACGGGCCAGCAATGGAGGAACAGGCAGCAGCGCTGCCGGCTGACAAGGTGACGAGGAGTGATGCCAGTGTCAATCGCCGAGCCAGGGTTGACCTCGTCTCGCCGGTCGTCGACTTCGTCGTTGTCGCTGTTGTGGGAATCTGCGCGGTGTTCACCGGGATCCTCGCCAGTCAGCTCTCGCGGCGGACCTTTCGGGTCGGGTTCCTGGTCGGGCGCAGCCCGCTGCGGATGTTCACGGCTGCTCTCATGGCACTCCTGTTGACCGCGGCCGTGGGAGCCGGACTCAGCCTCACCGCCGGACAGCACTTGTTCACTGAACTCCGAAGCAGCTCGGGAATCACAGTGGTTATGCCCGTGGTCATTGCGGTTCTGGCGTTCCCTGGCGGGTCGTCCATCGAATACCTAAGGATGCGGAAATGGAGATAGTTCGCGATCTCAGACAGAACTGGGTCTTCGTTGTGATGAAGATGATCATTCTCGGGCTCGTGCTGACGTTGATCTACCAAGTGGTGGCGTTCGCCGGAATCAGCAAGAGCGCGATCTCGCGAAGCTTCTCAAGCGATGCCGAAGTCGACATGTACGGGGTCACCGATACTCTGGCCGACCCTGATGCGTTCTCCTCGTTCCGCGAATCAGGGGAGCGGCTCGATACTGTCGCTCGTTTCTACAACGAGCTCAACGGCAGTACCGAGATGCCGTTCCTCTCAGTGTTCGACCAGCCCGTTTCAATCCCTGACTTCCGCGGAGGACCCGAATTCGACGCCTCGCTCGAGGGTGGCTTGGACGCTGGCGGCGAGTATGTCGATGACGAGACCGGACAGCTCCTGACTGACGTCAGATCATTTCAGATGAATGAGCGGGCCTTCGACTTCTATTCACTCGAGGCGGTGGACGGTCCAGGAATCGACTGGTCGGAGGTCGACTATTCGACGCGGACGATTCCCGTGATTCTCGGCGCGGACTACTCGGGGATCTACGCCGTCGGCGACGTCGTGGAGGCCAGCTACTACTTCGAGGACTTCTCACTCGTCGTCAGTGGTTTCCTTCCCCCCGATTCGTCGATCTACTACCAGGGGGAACTCAATACGTTCCTCGATGATGCAGTCATCGTTCCGTATCCGCCAGTGATGGAGCGGACGACCGAAGCAAGTCAGTACTTCTTCGGGATACTCGCATTCGCGATGATCGCCGGTGACCTTGCAGTCGACACCGAGGCCTCTTCGGACGAGGTGCTGCGTCATCTTGGAGAGGTCTCCACGCGTGCAGGATTCGACGACTTCACCGTTCTCAACGCACCGACGTACCTGGTGCAGTTCCAGTTGACGAGGCAACTCATCCAGGACAACACGGCCCTGCTCACCGGCATCGCGGTGCTGCTGATCATCTGCGTGGGACTGTCGAACGGAATCATCGGCGCACACGTCGCCAGGCGACGTTGGCGCATCCAGAAGATCGAACATCTGCTCGGCGTCAGCAGCCGCGTGACACTGACCCGGATCATCACCGTGACCGCGGTCGAATACGCATGTCTGCTGATCGCGTTCGCGCTTCTTCTTCTGTCCGTTCCGCAGATGAATCTCGCCGCATTGGCACCGGTCGCGCTCATCGCGGTGGCCTGTCTCGTCATTGACAGTGCACTCCAGGCTCTGCTGCGCACAAACAACATACGCAGGCATCTTCTGGAAGGAGAGGAATCATGACCGTGGAACTGCTGTCAGTGGGCAAGCGCATCAAAGAACCGAACGGGGAGACTCGAGTACTCTTCGACGATCTCGACTTCCGTCTCGGCCGGCCTCCGAGCGCCGTCGCGATCATGGGCAGAAGCGGCTCCGGCAAGACGTCGCTGCTGCGCATCATCGCGGGTCTCGACACGGGGTATACGGGAACATACACGTTCGAGGGTGAAACCGTCGACCGGGATGCGATTCGTCTGTCGCGCCTTCGCTGGTCATCGATCGGCTATGTGACACAGAGGTTCGATCTCCTCGACGATCGCAGTGCTCTGCGCAATGTGATGTTCGGCTGCCCGGACCGACGAACGGCGAAGGAACGATCTCAGGAGTGCCTCGAACGCCTGGGGATCGGCTCACTCGCACGCAAGCGGGTCAAGCAGCTCTCCGGCGGCGAAGCTCAGCGAGTCGCCATCGCACGGGCCATGGTGAAACGGCCCAGAGTCATCCTTGCCGACGAGCCCACCGGCTCGCTGGACCCAGAATCCGAAGATCGCATCCTCGGGGTCTTCGAGATCGTGAAGAGCATGGGCACGAGCCTGATCATCGCCACCCACAGTGAACGGGTCGCCGAGCGCTCCGACAGGATTCTGCATCTGAGCGACAGCCACCTGTGCGATTCGGCAGACAACACGTTGTGATCGACGCCAGCAGGCCAGTCTGAGTCACTTTTCGCCCGATCAGTCGGTTCTTGAACCGAGCGATCGGGCGAAAAGCGAATCACATGGATGAGGGGTCTTCACTAAGGGTTTCAGCGACCGGGGACCGCCCTCTGCTGGGTGGGATCCCCCGGCCACCGAGGCGACTGACCCTTGCGCCGAAGCGATTCCCGATCTCATCCGTCCAGCAGCTTGGCCAGCTCCTCGGCCGTCCTCACCGGCAGCGAGCATGCCGATCCCCGGCAGACGATCGCCGCGCCCTCGGGGACGGCGACCTCTTCCCCGTTCTCATCCGGCACCCCCGTCGAATCGGTGAGCACCGTGACCGCAGGATGCTTCGACGCGAGAGTGCGCAGAGCATCGTCGCGACTCGCGACGCGGACCGGGGCGAGCGCCCGTTCGGCCTGCCAGAGCGCGTGCCCGCACCCGCGCGGTGCCCGCTGGGCGAGCGCCCGATAGACCCCGAGCAGGCGGTCGCGGACCTCGAGGATCGTCCCCGTCGTCAGAGACTGGTGCCCGTCGGTCCGTCCGGTGCCCGCATCGTCTCGATCACAGTCGCCGAGGCGCCCCTCCGACCCAGCGCTGCCCTCGACTCCGAGTTCGCCGAGGAGGAGCATCGCCTCGGCGGCCGCTGCCCGTGCCGAGGGCAGGGCGTTGTCGACCGGGTCGGAGCCGCGGACGCCGATGAGGTCATCGGGGGCCGAGTCGACGACGGTGAGAGTGCCGTCCTCGTTCCGCGAGGTGAACCTCTCGAGCATGACCGCGGCCATCTCGGTCAGCCCCGCCGGCGAGAGCGCGCCATCGTCGAAGCTCACTTGCGGCCGCGCATGCTCGCCCGCGCCATCGGCCAGCCCGGCGTTGCGCAACTGGAGAACGGTGAGGCCGGCGACGAGCATCTGCGCCCAGTCGGCCAATCCCGCGGCACCCGGCCCGGGATCGTCGCCGGTGAAGCTGCGCCGGACGTCGAGGTCGCGAACGGCCGGAACTTCGACCTCGTCTGGGGCCGCGTCGATGTCTCCGACTCCGGTGCCGAACCGGTGGAGCATCGCCTCCCAGTACGCGGTCGCGGTGCTCCCCCACACGGAGGCGCGGTCGTCCGGGTGACGGTAGAGGGCCGCCTCGGCGAGGGCTGTGATGGCCAAGGCGTTCCATTCGGTGATCGTCTTCTCATCCCGCGCCGGCCGGGGCCGTTCATCGAGGAGGTCCCGCAGCGCCAACCGCTGCCTCTCAGTGCCCTCGGTCGCCCACGGCGCGGGGTGATCGGCGTCGAAGGGCACGTCGTCCATTCCGAGCCAGTCGACGATCCGCGGTGCCCCGATGACCTGACCCGGCAGCTCGGCGGCGGCCGGAGAATCGACGAGCTGGAGCACCCCGACACCGTCGACCGGTGCGAACTCCTCGGGGGTGACGACGTAGGCGGCCCCCTCCTCGAGCGTCCCGTCGGCCCCCAACGAGTCCGCGTCAAGGGCGGCGATGAAGCGGTCGCCGTCGGAGAGGTCAGCGAGCATGAAGTCGGCAGTGTCGTCGATTTCGCGTTCGGCGAGGGCGAGCCACTTCGAGGCCGGGTCGAGGCTGCGTTCGACCTTGGCCCACGCGACGGCGGCGCGCAGGTAGAGGGCGTTGTCGTAGAGCATCTTTTCGAAGTGGGGGACGAACCACTGCCGGTCGACGCTGTAGCGGGCGATGCCGCCGCGGATCTGGTCGCGCATGCCGCCCGCGGCGATGTGCGCGAACGTCGACCGGACGGCGACGAGGCAGTCGAGGACGAGCTCACCGGTGAGGTGGCCGTCCGCCCCGAGGACGTTCAGCCGTCCTGTCCGCTTCGCCTCGGCGACGGGGTCTCCGTCATCGGATCCTTCCCCCGCCGAGGTGGTCCCGCCCAAGCGGACGAAAGTGGAGAGGAGTTGGAGGAGGTTCATCGACGGCGGGAACTTCGGGGCACTGCCGAAGCCGCCCCATGCGGGGTCGTAGGAGTCGAGGAGCGCTGCGGCGGCCGCGTCGAGTTCGTCGGCGGAAAGGGACTCGGCGACCGCCTCGGCGGGGAGGGCGTCGGTGACGGCGGTGGCCATCTCGGCAAGCCCTCGATCCATGCGCTGGGACATCTCGGTCACCTCGGCGCGGCGGTCGGTCCAGGTCTGGGACACGGCGTCGAGGACCTGGGTGAACGAGGGAAGGCTGCCGCGCGGGGTCGGCGGGAAGTACGTGCCGGCGTAGAAGGGGCTGCCGGTCGGGGTCGCGAAGATCGTCATCGGCCAGCCGCCCTGCCCGCGCATCGCCTGGAGGGCGTTCATGTAGTGGGCGTCGATGTCGGGCAGCTCCTCCCGGTCGATCTTGATCGGGACGAAGCGGTCGTTGATGAGGGCGGCGACCTGGGGATCCTCGAAGGATTCGTGGGCCATGACGTGGCACCAGTGGCACGTGGAGTAGCCGATGGAGATGAGGAGGGGGAGGTCGCGATCGACCGCCTCGGCGAGGGACTCCTTCGTCCACATCCGCCAGTCGACGGGGTTGTCGGCGTGCGCGCGGAGGTAGGGGCTCGTCGATGCTGCGAGTTCGTTGGCCATGCCTCCAGCGTCTCATCTCCGCGCGGGGACCGCGAGGGCGCAACCGCACCTGTGCCCGTGATGAGACGGCGAGTGCCGCATCGCGGCGGACCGCGCCTCACCACTGACAGTTCTTCTACACTGCGTAGAAGAACCCGGGCCGGCAGTCGCATCCGGCGACGGCCGCCGGGCCAGAGCAGGAGGCAGCGCGATGAATGCAGACCCGACCATGGTCCTCGGTGTCAACGAGTGCTGGGACCGACTGCGGAGCACGTCGATCGGATGCCTGGCCGTCATCGTCGGCGACGGCGCTGATCTCCACCCGGAGATCTTCCCCGTCAACTACGCCGTCGATCACGCCTCGGTCGTCTTCCGCTCCGGGGAAGGCACGAAGGTCGAGGCGATCCACGAGCATCCGCAGGTCGCCTTCGAGGTCGACGGATTCGATCCGGAGACCGGCACCGCGTGGAGCGTCGTCGTCAAGGGCACGGCGAAGCCGATCAACCGCACCGATGAGCTCCTCGACACGATCTCCCTCGACGTCACCCCGTGGCAGGGCGGCAGGAAGAACCGGTTCGTCCGCATCCACACCGGCGAGATCACCGGCCTGAGCTTCCCCGTGGCGGAGCCGGCGGAGTGGGACACCCCGCTGAGCGGAAAGCTTCGCGCTCCGCGGGAGTGAGCGGCGCCTACAGCTCCTCGACGACCTCGACGAGGACGTCGGGGACGTTGGTGATGATTCCGTCGGCGCCGTACTCGATCGACTTCTCCATGTCGGTCACCGCGTCGACCGTCCACACAAGGCTCGACATGCCGAGCTCGTGGACGGTCGTCAGGTACTCGGCATCGGCGTCGATGTGCTCAGGATTGATCTGGTCGACCCACGCGGCGAATTCGCGCAGCTGCTCGAGCGTCG
This sequence comes from Brevibacterium sp. K72, assembly GCF_050562175.1. Lineage (NCBI taxonomy): Bacteria > Bacillati > Actinomycetota > Actinomycetes > Micrococcales > Brevibacteriaceae > Brevibacterium > Brevibacterium sp. K72. The sequence continues at coordinate 1,400,370 of NZ_CP191582.1, read as the reverse complement.
GGCGGCCGAGGAGACCGACGGGCACCTCGGGCGCGAGCTCGTGGAACTCGCGGACGAAGTCCCAGTCGGCGGACTGGACGACGAGGAGGCCGGCGGCAAGAGAGCGGTCGAGGTAGTCGGGCAGCTCATCGCAGGCACGGACGATCGCCTCGGCGATGCCGGGATAGAGGTTTGGGTGCTTGACCTCGAGGAGCAGACCGGTGCGGGTCGTGTGGACGAGGGCGAGCACCTCGGCGAGGGTGGGGACCTGCAGACCGACGAACGACTCGTCCTTCCAGCTGCCCGCGTCGAGTTCGGCGATCTCGGCCGCGGTCAGGGACTTCACTCTCGTGTCGGTGCGCTCGGGGTGGAGGGTGCGAATGTTCGTCGTCCGATCGAGGGTGACATCGTGGACGACGACGAGCTCACCGTCGGCACTCAGGTGCACGTCGACCTCGATCATGTCCGCCCCCTGATCGATCCCGGCGACGAACGCCGGGATCGTGTTCTCAGGCCAGCCCGCGGACGCACCTCGATGTGCGATGACGAGCGGCGGCACCGGGGTGCGCACACCGCCCTTTGGCGGATGGGTGAGGACGGTGATGGGCATGGGGAGACTCCTTCGGGGATGATCGCCGAGGCGGTGCCGGTGGTGCCGTCATCGTGGTACCTCAAGGGCGATTGCGGATCAGCCTAGTCTCGGGAGGCGATGTGCGAGTGATGTTTGGGTTGCGCGCACGTGAATCCTGGATCGGAGCGAGCTGACTTCTGGGAGAATCGACGCTGGACGGATCTCGCGAACGGCCGCGTCAGCGTTTCGCGGTCTTCGACGTCGCCCCGGTCGCCCAGCTGACCTGATCGAACGTGACGCGGTAGGTCTTCTTGCCCTTCGACGTCACCTTGAGCGTCGCCTTTCCCTTCTTGGCGGAGACGGTCTTGATGGTCTTCCACTTGCTGCCGGACTTGACCTGGAACTTCACCTTCGGGTTGTAGTTGACCTTGCCGTAGTCCTCCGGGCTGTAGACCTTGGTCGTCGACGTCAGGGTCACCGTTTTCCCGCTGCGCTTGGTGGACAGCGACGCGTAGGCCTTGCCGCGGACATAGAAGCTGCCCTTGGTGTGGTCGGTACCGGCATAGTGATCGTAGTAGTCACCGCTGTAGTTTTCCGCTGTCACCTCCGAGGGCCCCAAGGTGTACTTCCCCAGACCGTCGCTGCTGGGGCAGACCATCCCACGGTCAACATCGTTCGGACGAAATGTAGATGCGAAGAACAGGTCGCCTGCGTACCCGTGCCGCCCAATGATTTCAGGCATGACTGTCCACGAGTCGGTTCCTGAGGACCGGTATTTGAGGTAGACGTTGAAATACTTGCAGTTCGAATCAGACACAACGAGGTTGTCTGCTGTCAGCTTGGTGACGTCGAACGAGACATTCGCGGCGTCCGCCGAGGCGGCGGGGGCGATGACGAGGGCAACGGCGGCGAGCGCGGACACGGCGGCGCGACGGATGAGTTTCACGGAGACTCCATCAAGGGGAACTGAACAGGGTGGGTGCCGGAGTAGGAGTCTCAGAGGTATGCGTCGGCAGGCTGCGTCACGATGTCTTCGGGTCGAATCCATCGAAGCGTACCACGCCTGAAGTGCACGGCCGTGATCTCAGTCACCGACCGCCTCGGCGGGGGGGCGCCCTGACCTCGGCACGGAAGGATCACCGCACCTTCCGAACGCTCCCCAGGTGCGGCTCGGCTCACAGCGGAGTGGCACAATGAGGTGAGGAAACTCTCAAGAACTCCTGACGAATTGGACCATCGCATGCAAACCCTCCAGGACCTCATCGCACTCGTCAATGACAGGCTCGGCTGGGTGCTCATCGTCGTCCTCATCGCCGTCGCCCTCTACCTGACCATCCGCACCGGCGTCGTCCAGCTGCGGATGCTGCCGGAGATGTTCCGCGTCATCGGCGAGAGCCCCGGGGAGAACAAGGACGGCACGAAGTCGATCTCCTCGTTCAAGGCCTTCTGGATCTCCGCGGCCTCGCGCGTGGGCACCGGCAACATCGCCGGCATCGCGCTCGCGATCTCGATCGGCGGTCCGGGCGCGATCTTCTGGATGTGGCTGATGGCGATCTTCGGCGCGGCCACCGCGTTCGTCGAATCGACTCTCGGTCAGCTCTACAAGGTCAAGGACAAGGACTCCTACCGAGGCGGTCCTGCCTACTACATGAGCGTCGGGCTCAAGCAGCCGTGGATGGGCGCGTTCTTCGCCGTCATCATCACCGTCACCTACGGCCTCGTGTTCAACTCGCTTCAGGCGAACTCGATCGTCGACGCCACCGCGACGAGCCTCAACGTCGACACCACGCAGAGCTTCTGGCTGCCGGTCGGCCTCGGCATCTTCCTCGCCCTCGTCACCGGCGCGGTCTTCCTCGGCGGCGTGCAGCGGATCTCAGCATGGTCCTCGGTCATCGTCCCGGTCATGGCCGGGGCCTACCTGCTGCTCGGCATCCTCGTCGTCGCGATGAACATCACCGAGGTCCCCGCGATGATCGCCCTCATCTTCGAGAACGCGTTCGGCATCCAGTCCGTCGTCGGCGGCGGCATCGGCATCGTCATCCTCCAGGGCATCCGCCGCGGCCTCTTCTCCAACGAGGCCGGCATGGGTTCGGTCCCCAACGCCGCAGCCACCTCGTCGGTGTCGCACCCGGCCAAGCAGGGTCTCGTGCAGAGCCTCGGCGTCTACTTCGACACCATCCTCGTCTGCTCGATCACCGCGTTCATCGTCCTCCTGTCCAACCCCGTCTATGACGAGGCCCAGGGTGCCTCCCTCACGCAGACCGCGCTGGCCTCGCAGCTGGGCACGTGGGCGGTGCACTTCCTCACCGTGGCGATCTTCCTCTTCGCGTTCTCCTCGATCCTCGGCAACTACTACTACGGCGAGGCGAACATCTCCTACCTGTTCAAGAAGAACGCGCGTCCGGCGATCATGACCTACCGTCTCATCGTCATGGCGGCCGTCTTCACCGGCTCCGTCATCGCCCTGCCTCTGGCCTGGTCGGCAGCCGACGTGTTCATGTCGATCATGGCGCTGACGAACCTCGTGGCCGTCTTCCTCCTCGGACGCATCGCGCTCAAGGTGCTCAAGAACTACACCGCTCAGCGCAAGCAGGGTCTCGAGCCGGTCTTCAACCGCGATGACCTGCCCGGTGTCACCGGCATCGACGCGTGGGACGGTTCGGACGAAGTGACGACCCGCGCGTACTGGGAGAAGAAGGACGCTGCGAAGGGCGCGAAAGGCGCGAAGGGCGCGCAGACCCGCTGAGAAGGCGCCGGCCGGTCGCGGGTGCGGGCCGGCGGCGCGCTGGCGTGCAGCCCGACGGCGCTGCAAACAGAAGTGACCAGTTTCCGCCGAGAAGGTCAGGTTGCGACCTGACCGATCCGGCGAAAACTGGTCACTTCTGCGCGTGAGGATTTCGGCAGAGAGCCCCCGAGCGCCTCAGAGTCCCTCAGCACCTCACACTGCGGCGGTCTCCTCGATGATGAGCGGGTAGACGCCGTTCTCGTCGTGGACCTCCCGGCCGGTGACCGGAGGGTTGAACACGCACGCCATGCGCAGCTCGGTGTTGGCGACGACGGTGTGCTTCTCGTGCCCGTCGAGGAGATACATCGTTCCGTCCGAGAGCGGGTAGGTCTTGCCCGTCTCCTCGTCGGTGAGCGTCCCCTCGCCCTGCACGCAGTACACGGCTTCGATGTGGTTCTGGTAGTGGAACGTCGAGCGCGTGCCGGCGTAGATGACGGTGTCGTGGAAGGAGAAGCCGACGCCCTCCCGTCCGAGCACCATCCGGCGGCTGCGCCACGTCTCGGACTGGACGTCGCGGTCGGTGTCGTTGAGGTCGTCACGGTTGATCACGTACATGGAGAGTCCTTTCGAAGTGGTAAGTCTGCGGTCCTGCCCAGCGTTCTGGCCTCAGCCCATCGCCGAAGCATCCGGCCTTCAGCCCATCGCCGGAGCGTCCGGGCCTCAGGCCATCGCCGGCGCAGCCTCAGCTCCAGCCGGAGCGACCTTGAGCACCGAGGCTTCGAGGATGTCGAGCCCGGCGGTGAGGTCGGCCTCCGAGATCGTCAGCGGCGGCATGATCTTGACGACCTCGTCGCGCGGACCGGAGGTCTCGATGAGCAGGCCGCCTGCAAAGGCATCGGCCGCGACCTGGCCGGCGACCTCGGGGTCGTCGAAGAGCAGACCGGCGAGCATGCCGCGCCCGCGGACCGTCGCCCCCTCGGCCTTCTCAGCGATCTGGTCGAGGCGCTGGTGGAGGTGGGCGATCGTGTCGGCGAGCCGATTCTGGAAGCCGTTGTCGGCCCAGAAGGTCTTCAGCGCCGCGGTCGCGGTGACGAAAGCGGGGTTGTTGCCGCGGAACGTCCCGTTGTGCTCACCGGGCTCCCAGGCGTCGAGCTCGGGGCGGAAGAGCGTGAGCGCCATCGGCAGGCCCGACCCGGAGATCGACTTCGACAGGCACACAATGTCGGGTTCGATGCCGGCGTCCTCGAAGCTGAAGAACGTTCCTGTGCGACCGCAGCCGGCCTGGACGTCGTCGACGATGAGGAGGATGTCGTGCTTCTTGCACAGCGCCGAGAGCTCCCGCAGCCACTCGGCCCTGGCAGCGCGAACGCCGCCCTCGCCCTGGACGGTCTCGACGATGATCGCCGCGGGCTTGTCGACACCAGAGCCGGAGTCCTCGAGCACCCGCTCGAGCCAGAGGAAGTCCGGGGTCTCCCCGTCGAGGTAGTCTTCGTAGGGGATCTTCGAACTGTTCGTCAGCGGGATGCCCGCACCCTCGCGCTTCATCGAGTTCCCGGTCACCGACAGCGACCCGAGCGTCATCCCGTGGAACGCGTTCGTGAATGAGAGCAGGTGCTGGCGCCCGGTGACCTTGCGGGCGAGCTTGAGCGCCGCCTCGACGGTGTTCGTCCCCGTCGGGCCGGGGAACATCACCGTGTAGTCGAGTCCCCGCGGCTTGAGGATGAGCTCTTCGAAGGTCTCGAGGAACTCCCGTTTGGCCGGAGTCTTCATGTCGAGCGAGTGGAGCACGGCCCCCGACTGCAGGTACTCGACGAGCGGGGTCATCACGGCCGGGTTGTTGTGCCCGTAGTTGAGCGCGCCGGCACCGGAGAAGAAGTCGAGGTACTCCTTGCCGTCCTCGTCCCACTGCTTGGGGCCCTGAGCGCGGGCGAAGGTCGCCGGCCACGAACGCGAGTATCCGCGCACCGCCGATTCGCGGGTCTCGAAGATGTCAGGGGTGGTCTCGGTCGTCGTATCAGTGCTGGTCGTCGTCATCGTGTGATTCCTTTCGACTGCTGATGCAGGCCGACGGGTCGCCGGTCGTCTGCGGGTGCGGGCGTCGGGCCCGGCAATGGTGCGTGGATGGTCGCCGAGGCGGTCGGAGCGTTCCGGACCACCGCCTCGGCGAGGTGTGCGCCACCCCTCCGCGGTCAGAGCGGGGCGATCTCATAGAGGTATTCGGTGTCGTGGCCGTCCGGATAGAGGTCCGGGGTGAAGAGCGGCCGCCGGTCGAAGCCGGCTCCGCGCTGCTCCGCGAAGGCCTGGAACAGGCGGTTCGAGGCCGCGTTGTCGTCGGTGATCGTCGTCTCCAGGCGCAGGGCCCCGGTCCGGTCGGCGAGTGCGTGGAGCATCGTCGAGGCCAGCCCGCGGCCGCGGAAGCGCTCGGAGACGGCGACCTGCCAGATCATCAGGGTGTCCGGTGACTCGGGTCGCGTGTACCCGGTGACGAACCCTGCGGGTTCGTTCTCGATCCACGCGATCGCCGAGGTGTCCGCGAAGTCCCGGCACCACAGCAGGTACGAGTACGAGGAGTTGAGATCGAGGACGGCCGAATCCTTCGCCAGCCGCCACAAATGCTGTCCGTCCTCCAGCGAGGGAGTCCGAACGTCGGTTTCCGTCTTCGGTTGAGCGAGTGCGTTTCTCACGCCCACCAACCTAACGAGATGACTTCCGGCGTCAATCTCGCCTCGGCGATTTCACCCCCGATTCGCCCCGGTGCGACCGGGAGCACCGCCGGGATCGCGCCGTGAGCGCAGCGGAGCTTCCCCAGAGCATCTCTGGGGATCGCCGGATCGAGTCGTCGAGGCCGCCTCGGCGGAAGTCTTCGTTATCGGTTCGTTACATTTATCGTGACGTGGAACTCGAGTTCCAGGCGCTGGGAGCGGCCAGCGGCGTCACCGAGGCGCCCTCCCGATCCCCCGGATGGGCCGCTCTCCTCAGGGGCGGCCCCTCCGAGGAGGATCCGGTGCGAAAAACGACCCCACATCGAACTCGATCCTCCTCGGGAGTTCCGCGCCGACTCCGGCGGTCGCTCGCGCGACGCCGCGGACCACCCGAACGTCGCCGACCGTCGACCGCGGCACAGCCTCCCGAGGAGGATCCGATGCGAAAAACGCTCCGTTCTCGAACTCGATCCTCCTCCGGACGGTCGCCGACCTTGGCCGGACGGTCGTCGTCGGCCGCGGACGGTCGCCGAGGTGCCCGCGCGGATCAGCACTCGACGACGTTGACGGCGAGTCCGCCGAGCGCTGTCTCCTTGTACTTCGAACTCATGTCCGCACCGGTCTGGCGCATCGTTTCGATGACCTCGTCGAGGCTGACCCGGTGCTGTCCGTCGCCCCAGAGCGCCATCCGGGAGGCGTTGATCGCCTTGCCCGCGGCGATCGCGTTGCGTTCGATGCAGGGGACCTGGACGAGCCCGGCGATCGGATCGCACGTGAGCCCGAGGTTGTGCTCCATCGCGATCTCGGCGGCGTTCTCGACCTGCTCCGGGGTGCCGCCCATGACGGCGGCCAGTCCTCCGGCGGCCATCGACGAGGCGGATCCGACCTCGCCCTGGCAACCGACCTCGGCGCCGGAGATCGAAGCCCGCTCCTTGTAGAGGACGCCGATCGCGGCGGCGGTGAGGAGGAAGGTCATGATCGCCTCGTGCTTGGCGCCCTCACCCCCGTCGACGACGGAGTCGACGTAGTTGAGCGCGTAGTGGAGGACGGCGGGGATGATGCCTGCCGCACCGTTGGTCGGGGCGGTGACGACCCGGCCGCCCGAGGCATTCTCCTCGTTGACGGCCATCGCGACGAGGTTGACCCACTCGAGGTAGTAGCGGGGATCCCGGTCGGGGTCCTCGGCCTTGAGCTTGAGGTACCAGTCGTGCGCGCGCCGGCGCACCTTGAGGCCCCCGGGCAGATGCCCGGAGCGGTCGAGCGAATTCGCCGCGCACTCCTCCATCACCGAGTAGATCCGGAGGAGCCCGTGACGGATCTCGTCTTCGTCGCGCATCGTCAGCTCGTTGCCGAGCATCACCTCTGCGACCGAGAGTTCGTTCTTCCGGCACTGCTCGAGGAGGTCGGCGGCGGAGTGGAACGGGTAGGGCAGCTCTTCGCTGGCGGCTTCGAGTTCGGCGTCGATGACCGCCTCGGCGACGGCGAACTCCTGGTCCTCGTCGGCGTTCGACGGGTCGTCGACCTCGTCGTCGAACCCTTCGTCAGCGTCCTCGACAAGGGCCTCGTCGACAAGCGCGGCCCTCTCCTTCTCGACGAACTCGGTCTCCGAGGTGACGAAGCCGCCGCCGACGGAGTAGTACGTCTCCTCCACCAGGGGCTCCCCCGCCTCGTCGAAGGCGGCGAGGGTGAGCGCATTCGTGTGCCGGGGAAGGACGGTGAGGGGGCGTTTGACCATGTCAGCCTCGGTGAAGGGGAGCTCGACGCCGTGGCCGGTGGAGTCGCCGAGGATGATCTCGCCGGTCTCGGCCATCCGGGTGCGGCGGGCGGTGAGCTCGTTGCCCTCGACCGTGTCGGGACGGCACCCCTCGAGGCCGAGGAGGATCGCGTCGAAGGTCCCGTGACCGGCACCGGTGGCAGCCAGGGAACCGAAGACGTCGACGCGGATGCTCGCGACGGACTCGAGCTTCTCGCCGAGGAGGTCGAGGAAGCTCGCGGCCGCGCGCATCGGGCCCACGGTGTGGGAGCTCGACGGGCCGATGCCGACGGTGAAGAGGTCGAAGACGCTCAGAGGCATGGTGTCCTTCCCTGGAACGGTCATGTGCGGGAACGACAAGGTCGGCCGCATCCGGACGCTTGCGGATATGACCGACCCTGTCGTTTTCGGTTCGCAGAACCCGCTTCCGACGGCGCTGGGGCCGCCTGGCACGGGTTCCGCACGGTGGGGTGGGCGCTGCGGCGTCCCACCCACCCTGCTGGTCTACAGCGAGTTGTTCTTCGCGTAGCTGTCGGCGTCCATGACGACACCGACCTCGTCGACGTTGACCTCGAAGAGCCAGCCCTCGCCGTAGGGATCGGAGTTGACGAGCCCGGGAGAGTCGAGGACCTTCTGGTTGATCGAGGTGACCTCGCCGCCGACGGGCGAGTAGAGGTCGGAGACCGACTTCGTCGACTCGACCTCGCCGCAGGTCTCGCCGGCCTTGACGCCGTCGCCGACGCTCGGCAGATCGAGGTAGACGACTTCGCCGAGGGCATCGGCGGCGACGGCGGTGATGCCGATCTTCACGGTCTGTCCGGCGATCGTGTCGGGGCCCTGGTTGACCCATTCGTGCTCAGCGGAGTACGAGAAGTCCTTCGGAAGTGCAGGCAGATCAGCCATGATCTTCCCTTTCTGCTGTCGAACAGCGGTTGTGGCGAGCAGGTGTGACCAGTGTACGAGCCGCGCGGGCAAGTCTCACCGGTTCCGACAGGTCAGTTTTCCGAACGCCGGTAGAACGGCAGCTCGACCACGGTGAACTCGTGGGCCTTGCCGCGGATGTCGACTTCGACCTCGGTGCCCGGCACCGCCAGGCCACGGTCGAGGTACGCGAGCGCGATGGGATGGCCGAGCGTCGGGGAGGGCTGTCCCGAGGTGACGACACCCACCTCGGCGCCGTCGGAGAGGATCACCGAACCCGACCGGGCAGCGCGACGTCCCGTCGCGGTGAGGCCGACGAGGATGCGCTCGGGTTCGGTCTCCCCGAGGGCGGCCAGCGCGTCCCGGGCGACGAACTCACCCTTGGTCTTGAACCCGATCATCCGGCCGAGGCCCGCGTCGTACGGGGTCGTCGAGAGGGTGAGCTCGTTGCCGTAGAGCGGCATGCCCGCCTCGAGGCGCAGCGAGTCCCTCGCCGCGAGACCGCAGGGCACGAGCCCGTGGTCGGCACCGGCGGTGACGAGCGTGTCCCACAGGCGCTCGGCCCCGATGTTGGGCACGTAGAGTTCGAACCCGTCCTCACCGGTGTAGCCGGTGCGGGCGAGGATGAGGTCGATGCCGGCGATCGTCAGCGGCATCCACGCGTAGTAGCCGAGCTGGTCGACGGCCTCGCCGACGGTGATCGTCCCGGAGGGATCCTCGTCGCTCGTCGTCGTCCGCGGCCCGAACTCCCCCTTGGCACCCTCGTCGAGGGCGGCGAGGATGATGGCCTGCGAGTGCGGTCCCTGCACCGCGATGAGCGCGGTGTCCCCGGACTCGTCGAACATGCGGACGTCGGCGCCGGGTTCGACCTCGGTGAGGAAGGTCTGCAGACGGTTCTGCAGGGCCTCGACGACGGCAGGCGTGTTCGAGGCGTTGGGGACGATGAGGAACTCCTCCTCGCCGAGGCGGTACGTGATGAGATCGTCGAGGAGATACCCCTGCTCGTTGACGATGACTCCGTACTTCGCCTTCCCGACCTTCATCGACGAGTACTTCGCGACGAGCGCGTAGTCGAGGAAGGCTGCGGCACCGGCACCGGTGATGCGGACCTCGCCCATGTGGGAGAGGTCGAAGATGCCGGCGGCCTCGCGCACGGCGCGGTGTTCGGCGAGTTCGGAGCCGTACTTGAGCGGCATGTCCCAGCCGCCGAAGTCGGTGAACGTCGCGCCGAGCTTCGCGTGGGTCTCGTGGAGCGGGGTCTCTTTGATCTCAGCGGTCATCAGGCGGCCTCGGTCTCGGTGGTCTCGGTGGTCTCGGTCATCTCGAAGGCCTCGGGCGGCGGGCACGAGCACACGAGGTTGCGGTCGCCGTAGGCGCCGTCGATGCGGCTCACCGGCGGGAAGTACTTCGACAGGGTGAGGCCGGGAACCGGGAAGACCGCGGTCTCGCGGGTGTACTTGCCGTCCCAGTCGTCCATGACGACGGTCGCCGGGTGCGGGGCGGCCTTGAGCGGGGACTCCTCGTAGCTGTAGTCGGTGCCGATCGCGTCGATCTCCGCGCGGATGCTGCGCATCGCCTCGATGAACCGGTCGAGTTCGGCCTTGTCCTCGGATTCGGTCGGTTCGACCATGAGGGTGCCGGGCACGGGGAAGGCGAGCGTCGGCGCGTGGAAGCCGTAGTCGATGAGGCGCTTGGCGACGTCCTCGGCGGTCACCCCGGTCTTCGCCGTGATCTCACGGAGATCGAGGATCGTCTCGTGACCGACGAGCCCGTTCTCTCCCGAGTAGAGGACCGGGTAGCAGTCACCCAGCTTCTTCGCGATGTAGTTCGCACCGAGCAGGGCCGCCCGGGTCGCCTCGCGCAGTCCCTCGCCGCCCATGAGCTCGAGGTACGCGTAGCTGATCGGCAGGACGCCGGCAGAACCGTAGAGCGAGCCGGAGACCGGCAGGTCGACCGTCGACATGTCGCCGGAGACGAGGTCGGGGTTGACCGGGTTGCCGGGCAGGTGCGGGGCGAGGTGCTCGCGGACCGCGACCGGTCCGACGCCGGGGCCGCCGCCGCCGTGCGGGATGCAGAAGGTCTTGTGGAGGTTGAGGTGGGAGACGTCGCCGCCGAAGTCGCCGGGCTTGGCGAGTCCCACGAGCGCGTTGAGGTTCGCCCCGTCGACGTAGACCTGACCGCCGGCGGCGTGGACCTTGTCGCAGACGACGCGGACATCGGACTCGAAGACGCCGTGCGTCGACGGGTAGGTGATCATGATCGCGGCGAGCCGATCACCGTGCTTGGCGATCTTCTCATCGAGGTCGTCGAGGTCGATCGAGCCGTCGCCGTCGGTCGTCTTGACGACCTGGACGTCGAGTCCGGCGAGGACGGCGGAGGCGGCGTTCGTCCCGTGCGCCGACTGCGGGATGAGGCAGACGGTGCGCTGCGGGTCGCCGTTCTCCCGGTGGTAGAGGCGGATCGCGAGCAGGCCCGCGAACTCGCCCTGCGAACCGGCGTTGGGCTGCAGGGAGACGCGATCGTAGCCGGTCACCTCGACGAGGGAGTCCTTGAGGCGGCCGATGAGGGTGCGCCATCCCTGGGTCTGCTCGATGGGGGCGAAGGGGTGGATGGTCGCGAACTCGGGCCAGGTGATCGGCTCCATCTCGATGGCCGAGTTGAGCTTCATCGTGCACGAGCCCAGCGGGATCATCGTCCGGTCGAGTGCGAGGTCGCGGTCGGCCAGCGTGCGCAGGTAGCGCATCATCGACGTCTCGGAGCCGTGCGTGTTGAACACCGGGTGGGTGAGGAACTCGGTGTCGCGGTGGAGGTCGGAGGCGAACTGCGGTTCCGGCACCTGGTTGGGTCCGAAGGTCCCCGCCGAGGCGGCTGCGAAGTCGTCCTCGTCGATCCGGGCGATGATGCCGAGGGCTTCGAGGAGTCCGTTGGCGTCGGAGACGGTGTGGGATTCGCCGAAGGAGACGCCGATCGTCGTCTCGTCGATGACGCGGATGTTGTATCCGGCGGCCTCGGCGACGACGCGGGCCGCTTCGGCGTCGGCCACGCGCAGGGCGACGGTGTCGAAGAAGTCGTAACTGAGCACCTCGGCGCCGGGGGCCGTGTCAGCGGCAGCGGCGAACGCCTCAGCGAGGCGGTGGATGCGGGAGGCGATGCGGGTCAGTCCGGTGGGGCCGTGGAAGACGGCGTACATCGAGGCGACGTTGGCGAGCAGGGCCTGGGCGGTGCAGATGTTGCTCGTCGCCTTCTGACGGCGGATGTGCTGCTCGCGGGTCTGGAGCGCCAGCCGGTAGCCGGGCTTGCCCTGAGCGTCCTTCGAGACGCCGACGAGGCGGCCGGGGAGCTGACGCTGCAGGGAGTCCTTGACCGCCATGAACGCCGCGTGGGGTCCGCCGAAGAACAGCGGCACGCCGAAGCGCTGAGCCGAGCCGACGGCGATGTCCGCACCCTGCGAGCCCGGATCCTTGAGCAGGGTGAGGGCGAGGAGGTCGGTGTCGAAGGTGACGAGGGCACCGCGCTCGTGGGCGCCCTCGACGGCTGCCGAGAGGTCGCGGATGACGCCGGTGGTGCCGGGCTGGGCGCAGACGATGCCGAAGATGTCCTCGCCGACGAGACCCTGCGAGAGGTCGGCGACGACGACGTCGAACTCGAGTGCCCGGGCGCGGACGTGGACGTTGGCGATGACCTGCGGATGGAGCTCGGAGTCGAGGACGACCGTCGAGCCCTTCTTCACGGACCGACGCATGAGGAGGACCGCCTCGGCGACGGCGGTGGCCTCATCGAGGAGGGAGGCGTTGGCGATGTCGAGGCCGGTGAGGTCCTGGACGACCTGCTGGAAGTTGAGCAGAGCCTCGAGGCGTCCCTGCGAGATCTCCGGCTGGTAGGGCGTGTACGCGGTGTACCAGGCGGGGTTCTCGACGAGGTTGCGGCGGATGACGGCGGGCGTGACGGTGTCGTAGTAGCCCTGGCCGATCATCTGCGTGCGCATGACGTTCTGGGAGGCGAGATTGCGGAGGTCGGCGAGCACCTCGGACTCGGACTTGCCGGTGGGCAGGTCGAGGCCGTCGATCTGGATGGTGGCCGGGACGGCGGCGGTCGAGAGCGCTTCGAGGGACTCGTAGCCGAGTTCGGCGAGCATCGCCTCGGTGTCGTCGGCACGGGGACCGATGTGGCGGTCGGAGAACGGCCGCGCCGTGTCCCCGGTGGCCTGCGTGGTGTGGGCGAGTGAACTGGTCATGGCCGTCCTTGATCGGTGTCGCGCCCACCTGTGGAGGACGCACTGAACAGTGAGGGTCCTCCCCGATCTGTCGGATCACGAGCTCGCTGCACGGGATGCTGCGAGGAAGCGGTCCTCCAGATATGCCTGCAATCGGTGGTACTGGGCCTGAGAGTTTCCCGGGGAGGGAATTGCACCTACGGCGCTGCACTGCGGTCCGGGTCACAGGCTCGGAGGGTGTCCGAGGAGCGATCGCGGAGACCGGGCAGCTCTCCCACGTCATGTCTTAACGGCGTATGAAATTGTCCGCATTCATTCTAGTGGCATGGCGCACTCGGCGACAACCGACGAGGTGGCGGGGGCGACCGCTGTCGGCAACCCTGCAGGCGCTCGGCAACCCTGTGCCGGGGTGCCGAGCGCCCGGAGGGTTGCTCGGGATTCACACCTCGGCGAGGTCCGCGCCCTTCGTCTCCGGCAGGAGCGCGCCGGCGGCGATCGTGCAGCCGCACAGGAGGATCACCCACCCGCTCGAGAGCCACGGCAGTCCGAGCGAATTGAACAGTCCGTTGAGGTAGGGCGCGGTCCCGCCGAAGACCGCGACGGAGATCGAGTAGGCGAAGCCGATGCCCTGCGTGCGGACGGTCGTCGGAAACGCCTCGGAGAGGACTGCCGAGAGCAGGGCTCCGGCCATCGCGACGACGAGGAGAGCGATCGACGAGGCGAGGAAGAGCGTCCACCCCACCGAGGTGATCATCCCCATGAGCGGATACTGGAGGACCGCCATGAGCACCCCGAATCCGATGAGGACGGGGCGCCGGCCGATCCGATCCGACACGGCTCCCCAGAACGGCAGCGAGACGAGTGCGATGACCTGCGCACCGACCGTCGCCCAGTAGGCGGCCTGCGGATCCATCCCGCGTTCGGTGATCGCCAGCGTCGAGGCGTACGACGACCATGTGTAGTGGGCGGCGGTGATGCCGGCGGTCATGAGGACGACGAGGACGATCGACCGGGCGACCCGGCGGCGGTCGAGGGCGGGAGGAAGCGCCGGGGTCGGGGCGGCGGTGTCGGCGGCCGCCTCGGCGAGGGTGGCGTCCTCTGCCGCGAAGACCTCGCTTTCGATCATGCCCCGCCGCATCCACAGCGCAACGAGGGCGAGGAGGGCACCGAGGGCGAACGGGATCCGCCAGGCCCAGTCGGTGACCGCGGTTTCGGGGAAGAGGTTCGTCACGGCACCGCCGACGGTGTAGGCGAGGACCGAACCGCCGAAGATCGCGACGAAGACGATGCTGCCCCAGAGGCCGCGGCGGTGGGCGGGGGCGATCTCGGCGATGTACGAGTTCGCCGTCGCCGACTCCCCGCCGTGGGCGAAGCCCTGGGCCACGCGGACGATGAGGAGGACGAACGACGCTGCTGCCCCGATCTGCGCGTACCCGGGCATGACCGCGATGAGGAAGGAGCCTGCGGCCATGATGAGCATCGTCGTGATGAGGACGAACTTGCGTCCCCTGCGGTCGGCGATGCGTCCGAAGACGATGCCGCCGAGAGGCCGCATGAGGAAGCCGACGGCGAAGACGCCGAGGGTCGCGAGCACCGCTGAGACCGGATCGTCGCTGTCGAACATCGCCGCGGCGATGAAGGGGGTGAAGACGGCGTATGCGCTCCACTCGTACCATTCGAGGATGTTGCCGACGGTGCTCGCGACGACCGATCGCCGCTTCTCGCGCAGGGTCACCATCGTCCCTGTCGTCTGTGCAGTCATGTCTGCCTTTCCCGTGCTGGGTGGTGGTGGGTAGCTGGGTTCGCTGTGACCGAGGGAGACGGCCCAGCGGGTGGTTCGGGTTCGGATTCGGGCACGAAATCGGGCCGGAATAGGGCGGAGTCGACCCCGGAATCGGGTCGGGATCGGGGGCGGAATCGGGATGAAATCGGGCGCACTCGAGGAGGGAACCTCGCCCCGGGGTCGTGTGGACGCGGGCGGGGGCGGTCACCCCTCAGAGGCGGGGCGTGATCAGGGTCGTCTGCGGCAGAACCGCTTACCTGAGAGTCGCCGCCACCTCCCCTGCGACGTCGAGGAGGGCCGGCACTCCCTGCTCGAGCGCCCCGGTGAAGTCCCCGGCTGCCGGCGCCTCCCCGGCGAGCCACCGGGTGTAGATCGCCTCGGAGAAGATCGCGGCCTTCCACAGCGCCAGCGCCTGGTACCAGGGCAGACTCGTCAGATCGAGTCCCGTCCGGTCCCGGTAGCGCGCGGTGAGCTCGGCACGATCGGGGAATCCGGGCCCGGAGGTCACCGGGGTGAGGTCCATGACCGTTCGCGGATGCCGCCCATCGGTGTAGGTCGCGAGGAAGTATCCGAGGTCGGCGAGCGGATCCCCGAGCGTCGACATCTCCCAGTCGAGGATCGCCGTGACCCGCACCGGCGCGGTCGGCGCGAGCATCGCGTTCCCCGCCCGATAGTCGCCGTGGACGACGGAATGACGCTGAGTCTTCGGCCGGTTGGCCTCCAGCCACTCGCCGAGGTGGCCGACCGCGGGCAGCGCACGCCGGGTGTTCTTCTCCCAGAGTGCGGAGAAGAGCGCGACCTGGCGTTCGAGGTAGCCCTCGGGGCGCCCGAGGGCGGCGACTTCGGGGACCGCGACGTCGACGTCGTGGAGGGAGGCGAGGCGGTCGATGAGCTCCTCCCCGAACGCCTGCCGCGCCTCGGCGGGGGCGAGGATCTCGGGCAAAGTGTCGGTGACGACGGTTCCGGGCACGAAGTCCATGAGGTAGAAGGGGACGCCGAGGACGGTCTCGTCCTCGCAGACGTCGATGATCCTCGGCACCGCGACTCCCTGGCCGCGCAGCACGGTCTGGATGCGTGCCTCCCGGACCATGTCGTGGGTCGACCGGGGAAGGGGCGGTCGGGGTCCGCGCCGGAGCACGACGTCGGCGCCGTCGCGGCGAATCCGGTAGGTGACGTTCGACTGGCCCTCACCGATCCGCTCCCAGTGGATGGGACCGGTGCCGATTCCGCGATCGTCGAGGTGGCGCGCGAGCGCGTCGAGGACGAGCAGCGGCGGGATGTCGAGGGCCGCGGCTTCGGCTGAGGTCTCGACGACGTCGACGAGCTGGGCGGTCATCGCGCGTCCTCCTCGGTTTCCGTTCGCGGGCCGGCGACGACGTCAAGGCGCGGGGCGCCGGCGGCGACCTCCTTGCGGCGTCGCGAGGACGCTCGGCGCGAGATCGCGAACTTGTGGGTCTCGGTCGATCCGTCGTAGATCCGGAAGGGCCGCACTTCGTTGAGGTACTGGATGAGCGGCAGCTCGTCGGAGATCCCGTCGCCGCCGGTGAGCTGGACGGCCCGATCGATGACACGATAGATGGCCTCCGAGCAGTGGACCTTCGCGATCGACGACAGCGAGTTCGCCTCGTGTTGGTCGCCGTCGAGGACGAGGGAGGTCTTCGCGATGATCGCATCAGAGGTCTCGATGTCGATGACCGAGGCGGCGATGAGCTCCTGGGCGAGTCCCTGTCGGGCGAGGACGTCGCCGAAGACGGAACGGTGCTCGGCCCGGTCGAGCGCGATGTCGAGTGCCCGCCTGGCCAGACCGAGCCAGCGCATGCAGTGCGTGAGGCGGGCGGGGGCGAGTCGCACCTGGGCGTAGGCGAACCCCTTGCCCGGTTCGCCGAGAACGGCGGACTCGGGCACGCGGACACCCTCGAAGCGGACATAGGGGTGACCGCCGGCGATCGTCGTGTCGACCGTGTGGATCGACCGTCCGACCTCGACGCCCGGGGCGCTGCGGTCGACAAGGAACATCGTCGCCTCCTGGCCGCGGCGCTTCCCGGCCCCAGCCGAACTCCCGTTGTCAGCGGGACTCCCGGCCGCCTCGGCGCCGGACTCCTCCGGATCACCGTCACCGGTGGCGGCCATGACGATGAAGAAGTCGCAGAGTTCGGCCCCGGAGATGAAGCGCTTGTCTCCGGTGATCACCCACTCATCGCCGTCGCGCACGGCGCGGGTCGACAGTGCCGCCGGATCGGATCCGGCACCGGGGTGGGGTTCGGTCATGGCGAAGCTCGACCGGACCTCGCCGGCGGCGAGCGGACGCAGGTACCGCTCCTTCTGGTCTGCGGTGCCGATGCGGGCGAGCATGTGCATATTGCCCTCGTCGGGAGCCATGCAGCCCAGCACCGCCGGTCCGATCGGCGAGTACCCCGCCTCCTGGAAGATCGGCGACCAGTGCTCGATGGGCACCCCGAGGCCGCCCCACTCCGTGGGCACGTGCGGGGCGAAGACGCCGGCGGTCTTCGCTCTGGCCTGCAGGTCGGCGAGGACCGCCTCGTCGAGTGTCGCTCCCGGCCTCGGCTCGGACGGGACGACGACCTCGCGGATGAAGGTCCGGGTCCGTTGCCGGATGTCCTCGACCTCGGGCGGCAGCGCGCTCATGCCGTGCCTCCTGCCGTGATGAGTCCCCCGTCGGCGGTGAGCACCTGGGCGGTGATCCAGTCGGCGTCGGCCGAGGCGAGGTAGGCGACGGCTGCCCCGATGTCCTCAGGGGTGCCGAGGCGGCCCACCGGGTAGGCCTGGGCGACCTCGTCCTCCCGGCCTTCGTAGAGAGCGGTCGCGAACTGCGTTTTGACGACGGCGGGCGCGACAGCGTTGACCCTGATGTCGGGTCCGAGTTCGACGGCGAGCGTGCGCGTGAGGTGCGAGACCGCGGCCTTCGAGACGCCGTAGAAGCCGATGCCCGGGCTCGGCACCTCCCCGGCGACCGAGGAGACTGAGACGATCCGGCCACGGTTCTCGCGGAAGTGCAGGCCGGCGTGTCCGACGGCGCCCTGCACCCACGCGAGCGTGCCGATGACGTTGACGTCGAGGATCTTCCGTGCGGCGTCGAGGTCGATGTCGATGGTCGGGCCGTAGACGGGGTTGATCCCGACGTTGGTGATGAGGACGTCGAGGCGGCCGAACCGCTCGGCGATGGTGTCGAAAACTTCGGCTCGGTGCGCGGGGTCATCGGACTTTCCGGCGATGCCGACGGCGGTACCCTCAGGGAAGGAGGCGACCGCCTCGGCGAGGGGGTCGGGTTTGCGTGCGGTGAGGACGACACTCGCCCCCTCGGCGGCGAGGCGTTCGGCGATGCCGAGCCCGATGCCGCGGCTGGCTCCGGTGACGAGGGCGACCTGCCCCTCGAACCTGCGACCGGTGATGGGTGCACTCATGATGTCTCCTCTGTCGGGGCTGGGGCTGTCGGGGCTGAGGTGGGCGGGTTCGCCTCCGGCGGGTTCGCGTCCGGTCGGTTTGCGTCCGGCGCGGTCGGCGGTCTCTGGTCCCGCAGCAGTCGCCGTTGGATCTTGCCGGTGTGGGTCTTCGGGAGGTCGGCGATGATGTGGACGATACGCGGGGACTTGTATGCGGCCAAGCGTTCGCGGGCGAAGGCGATGAGGTCCGGCGCGCTGACGGTCTGTCCGGCGCGGAGGGAGACGTAGGCGACGACGGTCTCGCCCCGGTAGTCGTCGGGCTGGCCGACGACGGCCGCCTCGAGCACGGCCGGGTGTTCGTAGAGGGCGTCCTCGACTTCGCGTGGCCAGACCTTGTACCCGGAGACGTTGATCTGGTCCTTGATCCGGTCGACGAGGTAGATCCATCCCGCGGAGTCCATGACCCCGACGTCGCCGGTGCGCAGCCAGCCGTCATCGAAGGCGCGCTCGTTCGCGTCGGGACGGCCGAGGTAACCGGGAGTGACCTGCGGGCCGCGGAGCTGGAGTTCCCCTGCGGTCCCGTCGGTGACGACCTCACCTGTGGCGATGTCGACGATGCGCGCGTCGAGTCCGGGGAATGGCACCCCGATCGCGAGCGTGTCGGTCGCCTGGTCGACCGGTGCCTCGATCCCCGCCGGCACGCCGATGACCGCCGAGGCCGTCTCCGTCATCCCGTAGATGTTGTGGACGTAGTGGCCGAAGCGGTCCCGGAACTTCGCGACCGTCGCCGGGGGCACCGGTGCGCCACCGGAGTAGAGGAGGCGGATGCTTCCGAAGTCCGCCGAGGTGGCCCCCGGATGTTCGAGGAGGGCGTTGAAGACCGTGATCGACCCGATCGTCACGGTCACACCGTCCTCGCGGATTGCGGTGACGATCTTCTCCGCATCGGGGCGTCCGACGAAGTCGAGGACGATCGGATGGATGAGCGAGGTCGTCGCACACGCGACGGCGCCGGTGATGTGGAAGAGCGGGGCGACGGCGAGCATGACATCACCGCTGCCCAGACCGAACCACTGTCCGCAGGTCTGCGCGACGCTGAGCAGATTCCAGTGCGTGGCGACCGCACCCTTCGCCGGTCCCGTCGTCCCCGAAGTGTAGGTGAGCAGCGCCGGATCGTCGAGGCCGGGGAGCAGGTCGTCGCGGAGTTCAGCATCCCTCGCCGAGGTGGGACGACGAGTCCCGAGCACCTCGGCCCACCCGGTCGTGGGGATCTCGGTCCAGTGAGGCGTTCGGGTCGTCCCTGCCGACGGGGAGTCGGACGAGACGGCGTCGACCGCCTCGCCGCCGGGGCCCGCCGCCTCGCCGCCGGGGTCAGGGCATGCAGCGGCGTACTCGTCGTCGGTCGTCGTGATGATCCACGACACCGAGCTCCCGGACAGGGACTGGGCGACCGCCTCGGCGTCGGAGGCATCGCAGATGAACCCGAGGGCACGGGAGTCGTCGATGAGGGCGCGGAGCTCGCGGCCGCGGTACATGGGGTTGAGGACGAGCGGGACGGCGCCGATCTTCCACGCCGCGAGGAGGGCGACGGCGAACTGGGGGACGTTCTGGAGGCAGATGCCCACGATCCCGCCCCGGTCGAGTCCGTGGTCGAGGAAGCCGGTGGCGAGCGCCTCGGCGTCGCGGTCGACTTCGCCCACGGTCAGGCGTCGGCCGCGGTAGAGGATCGCTGTGGCCTCCGGGTGTGCGGCGACCCGGTCGTGCCAGGCGTGGGCGACCGAGTCCCACGGCAGATCGGTCTGCGGATCGACCGTCTCGGGGTAGAGCGCCGTCCACACGGGTGCAGTTGCCGTCATCGGCTGGTCCGTCGTCATCGTTGTCCACTCCGTTGTCTCGGGCACCTCGGCACATCGCCGCTGCGCCCGACCGAGCGCTCGCTCGGTTTTCATGTAGCTTAGGTCACATCCTCGAGAGGCACAAGGGCACGACTGGTACTCGTCGCAGGGTTTGGGGCTCGTGGCAGGGTGTGGCACACGTCTTAGGGTTTGGCGCACGTCGTCGCGTGAGCCGCGGCTGCAGGCAGCAGTGAATTCTCTCCGGGTGAGTCCTCTCCGGGCGCCCACACGAAACTCGGCCCCGGGAAATCGGACGGAACTCGGCTCCGGGACTTCGGACGGAACACGGCCTCAGCACACTAGATTGGTACCCGGGGCAGCGTTCGGGTCGGACTTCGGCGACTGCCCAAGCACGCCCGTCGGCGGAATCCCCCTGCCGGCACGAGACAAGGATGACGCCGTGGCACCGTGGAGAACGTACGACACTCCCCTCCTCCCCCCGCTGTTGCGGGCTGCTCTCGACTGCTTCGTCCGCGGCGGGTTCCACGGCACGTCGATCCGCCAGGTCGCCCAGGCGGCCGGACTCTCGGTTCCCGGCCTCTACCACCACTTCGCGTCGAAGCAGGCGATCCTCACCGAGATCGACCGGTTGGCGATGGCCGATCTCTGGGAGCGGAGCACCGCGGCGCTCGCGGACGGCCCGCAGGAGCCGCTCCCGCGGTTCGACCGCCTCGTCGAATGCCTCCTCCTCTTCCACGCGCACCAGGCCGACATCGCCTTCATCGCGTTCAGCGAGATCCGCAGCCTCCCCACAGAGGCACGCGACTCGCACATCGCGGCCAGGGACCGGCAGCAGAAGCTTCTCGATGACTGCGTCGTCGCATGCGTCGACGCCGACGTGTTCTCAACGCCGTACCCGCGGGACGCCGCGCGAGCGATCACGACGATCTGCACGGGAGTGGCGCAGTGGTATCGACCCGACGGTGAGCTCGATCCCGAGGGCGTTGCAGCACGGTATGGGGAGATCTGCCGTCACGCCGCCGGACAAGGTGCCGGTTCTGCCGGCGGCGAGACGGGGCCGCGCACTGCTTCGAGGGGAACCCGATGAACCACCTCGAGCACGTCCGCGACATCGGGCCGGCCGAGCTGTTCCCGCTGGCCAGCGAAGCGATCCTCACATGGCAGCTGCAGGAGGGCGCCGGCGTCATCGCGCGCCCGCAACGGCGGGTGCGACCGGGAACGGTCGTCGACCTCTGGCTCAATCCGCGGTGGCCGGCTCCGCCGCTGCGGCAGCGCGGTGAGGACCTCGTCATCCCGGTCGGTTCGTGCATCGTCGTCGATGTCATCGACACCGAACGGCAGGCGGGCTTCGTCTACCGCACGCGGCCCGGCCACCTCGAGTCGGGTGTGCAGACGTTCCTCGTCTCCATCGACGATGACGATCGGCTCGTCGTCTCGATCACCTCTCGCTCGCTGCCGGGACATCCCCTGCTCAAAGCGGCCGCTCCCCTGTCCGTTGCGGCGCAGAAGATGATGGCCGCCCGCTACGCTGCCGGTCTCGAACGCCTGCTCGCGCAGCACGGGGACTGAGCGTTACCAGGGTTCGCGCTGGACGAGTTCCGTCGCGTGGCAGCTACTGAGACCTCCACCGATCGCGATCCCGCTGTGCTCACTGCCTTGCGATGTCGCGTCGAGGTCGACGAAACGCCTGCGTCTGAGTCACTTTCCGCCCGATCAGTCGGTTCTTTTTCCGACTGATCGGGCGGAAAGTGACTCGTCGCGGCCGGCAGGTGTCGGAAACCGATCGGTCGGGCGGAATGCGACTCGTTTCGGCAGTCAGACGGGCTGCCTGCCCGAGCAACGAACAGGACATCGCCTCCCGCCACTACGCCGAGTGCTTGACCTCGCCGCCGACGACCGTGAGGAACACCCGCGCATCGCGGATCGCTTCGGCGTGGCCGAAGAGCGCCTCCTCGGACTCGTAGCCGAGCAGACCCTCCGGCCCGGCCTCCGCCTCGGCGTCGGTGAGCCCTTCGGCGACGAACGGGTCGACGTCGACGACGATGAAGTCCGCGTCCATGCCCGGCGCCAGATACCCGCGTCGATCACCGAGACCGGCGGCCACCGAAGGGGCGTGCGTGTGCAGTCGCAGCGCCTCGACCGCCGAGAGCCGACGCCACGGCTGGAAGCTCGTGCTCGCATCCCCGGAGATGTCGGCCCTCGTCATCGCCGCGTAGATCGCCGCGAACGGGTTCGCATGCTCGACCGGCCCGTCCGAGCCGAAGATCACCTGCGCACCCGCGTGCACGAGATCCGGCCACGCGTAGGCGGCGAGCTGAGCGGACTCGTCGACGAGGTGGAGGAGATGGAGGTCGGAGATGCAGTGCCGCGGCTGCATCGAGGCGGTGACGTCGAACTCGGCGAAGCGCGCGACGTCCTCGGGCTGGATGAACTGGGCGTGCTCGATGCGGTGGCACAGACGCCGCCCGGTCTTCTCCTCGACCGCCAGTGTGGTCGGTCGCAGCCGCTCGAACACATTGAGCACGTGGTGGTTGGCCTGATCGCCGATCGCGTGGATCGCCACGGAGATCCCCGCCTCGGTCGCGATCCGCGCCTGCTCGAAGAGCTCGTCCTCGCTCATCTGCGCGATACCGTAGTTGAGGTGGGACTCGGCAACCGGCAGCGCAGGGCCGCCGTCTTCGGTCCCGACCGAGGCCTCGGCAGCGGCCTCACGCACCTCGGCCCCGTGGATCCCGACGCCCGCCGGCTCCGGTTCCGGATAGGGCGAGGACATGTGGCTCGTGTGTGAGCCGAGCGCACCATCAGCGAAGAGCTTGACCCCACCGCGTTGCAGCCAGTCGTCCCCGCCGCCGGTCACCCACCCGGTCTCGATCGCCCACGGCACCTCGGGCTGGCGGAGGAACTTCGTCACCCGCAGATCCTGCCGACCGGCCTCCCGCAGATCGTTCCACCCCAGCGTCGAGGCGATTCCGTCGAAGTCGTGGATGCCGGTGAGTCCGAGCGAGAGGAAGAGCCGCTGGGTCGTCTCGAGCCGTTCGGCCTGCTCCTCCCGCGTCGGTTCCGGAATGTAGCGCATGAGCAGATCCGCTGCGTCCTCCCTGATCAGACCCGTGGCCACGCCGTCGGGTCCGCGGACGATCTCACCGCCGGACGGGTCAGGGGTGTCGTCGTCGATGCCGGCGATCTCGAGCGCGCTGCCGTTCGCCCACACCGTGTGCAGGTCGATCGACCACATCGCGACCGGGTGGTCGGGGACCTCGCGGTCGAGCAGCTGCCGGTCGGGGTAGCGCGGGTCGTCCCAGCGGTTGAGGTCCCAGCCGGCGCCGACGACCCAGCTGCCCACCGGCAGCGTCTGGGCACGTTCGCGGATGGCGGCGACCGCCTCGGCGAGGGAGCGGGAACCGGAGAGATCGAGGTTCGTCAGCGAATCCGCGTACGCGACCGAATGCATGTGGGCGTCGATGAGGCCGGGGAGGATGACCCGGCCCCCGCAGTCGATCTCCTCGACGGCGGCTCCCGGGATGACCGCGGTCGCCCCGACCCCGCCCGCCGAGGCGAGCGCCGCCGTCGACGACGTCTGCGCGGCGGCGATGTCGAGGAGGTCATCGCGGGTGCCTACGGCGACGATCGTCTCCCCGTCGACGAGGATCGCGTCGGGCGGGGTCGCGGAGGGGTCGTCGTCGGGCGCGAATGAACGCACGACGGCATGGGAGAACAGGCGCATTCGCCCAGTCTAAGGCGCGATTCCACCGCTCTGTCGACCCCGCCGCGAGCCGCGTTCCGACCGCCTCGCCGGCACGGTACCGAGGCCCGGTCCGACCGCACCACCGGCCCGACCCAGATACGCGTTCCGACCTCCCGGCCGACCCGTCAGTTGTGGTTGCAAACGATGACTCAGGACAATGGTGGCATGCCCGCTTCCCAGCACCCCTCCCCCGCAGATTCCCCTGGCCACGGCCTCCCCGTCCCCACCGGAGCCCGCGATGCCCGCCCGACCCGCCGAGTCATCGGCGTCGTCGAGATCCTCGTCATCGCCGGCCTCCTCTCGGTGTTCGGCTTCGCGTTCAACGCCATCGGCATCCTCCCGCTCCTCGCGCTCGGCATCACCGACACCCAGCCGTGGACCCTCCCCGACGGATCGGGTCGCGCCCTCGGCTACCTCGTCGCGATCGTCGCCACCGTCGGGATCATCGCGTTCTACCTGCGGCGGCGGCTCGGAGTCGGTTTGACGGCGATCGGGCTCACCCGCCCGCGCTGGGGATCCGCGGTCATCGGCCTGCTCGTCGGTGCGGCTGTGAGCGCCGGCGGCACAGCGATCGCCTGGAGCGGCGGATGGGTGCGCCCGGCCGAGCCGGCCACCCTCCCCTCCGGGATCGTCCTCGCCGTCGTCGCCGTGCTCTACCTCGTCACCTACATCGCCCAGGGCGCCGGCGAGGAGGTCGTCGCCCGCGGCCTGCTCCTGCGCGGGACCTCGTGGTGGATCGGACTCGGCCCCGCCGTCGTCCTCCAGGCGCTCTTCTTCCTCGCAATCCACGTCGGCAACCCCGGCTTCACCCCGCTCTACGGCGCCTTCGTCCTCTCCTATGCGATCTTCGCGGGCCTGCTCGTCGTCTGGCAGCGCCATCTGTGGGGTGCGATCGGCGTCCACGGCGGGTACAACGTCGTCTTCTTCGCCGTCGACCAGCGCGGGCTCGGCCTCCGCGATGTCGGCGACACCGCGAACCTCTCGTTTCCCGACATCGCCTCGACCCCGTTCTTCGCCCTCGGAGCGATCGTGCTCGGCATCCTCCTCTACCGTCACCGAGGCGGTGCCGGCCGCGCACGCGACTTCTACGAGGCGTAGAATTCAGGCATGGTCAACGCTCTCGGCTCCCAGGACTCCCGGCTCGCCGCCTCGGCGCGGCTCATCCTCCCGGCGGTGTGGCTCGGTCTCATCATCGGCATCTCGCTCATCGAGGCGCCGCTGAAGTTCCAGGCTCCGGGCATCACGATCCCGCTGGGACTGGGCATCGGCCGCCTCGTGTTCACGGCGATGAACTGGGTCGAGATCGTCATCGCCGTCATCCTCCTCTGGGCGATCCTCAAGGACGGAGTCGGACCGCTCTTCCGCGGTCTCACCAGCGGAATCATCGGCGTGCTCATCCTCAAGGTCGCATTCGTCCGACCCCTGCTCAACCAGCGCACGGACGCCGTGCTCGCCGGCATCGACGACGGCGGTTCGGCCATGCATCTCTTCTACATCGCCGCCGACGGGCTGCTCATCCTCGGCCTCATCGCCCTCATCGTCGTCGGAGCGCGCAAGTGGATCCGCGTCCCCGCCGAGGCGGCCGCCCCCGGTTCCATTGACCGCTGAGGGGCTCTTGGGCCGGGTCGCGGCGAGTTTGTGGTCGAAGAACCGAGGGAAAATCGCCGATTCGGCCTGAAACCCTCGGTTCTTCGACCACTAACGCGCGCGGGGGAACCCTCCAGCCACGAGCGCGGGCTGCGGTGAACTTCAGCAGCAGGAGAGCGGCAGCATCCCCAAGCAGCGGGCGGGCTGCAACGTTCTTCAGAAGCACTGCGGCGCTGCAGCGAGTTGTGGTCGAAGAACCGAGGGAAAATCGCCGATCCGGCCTGAAACCCTCGGTTTATTGACCACAAACGCGGGCGGCGCCAGCCATCACGGCGGTGGCGCCGCTCAGCAGCGGACGATCACCACCGCTCAGGCCGCCATCTCTCAGTAGTAGACGGCGAGGCGGCCGCGGGGGCCGTCGACGACGTCGACGGGGGTGTCGAAGACCCGGGTGAGCACCTCGGCGGTCATGATCTCCTCGGGGGTGCCGAACTCGGCGACCTTCCCGTTCTTCACCGCGCAGATGTGGTCGGCGTAGTGGCCGGCGAAGTTGATGTCGTGGATGACGATGACGATCGTGCGCCCCATCTCGGTCGCGGCTCGGCGCAGGTGCTGCATCATCTGCACGGAGTGCTTCATGTCGAGGTTGTTGAGCGGCTCGTCGAGGAGGACGTAGTCGGTGTCCTGGGCGAGCACCATCGCGACGTAGGCACGCTGCCGCTGGCCGCCGGAGAGCTCGTCGATAAAGCGGTTCTCGAGCTCCCCGAGTTCGAGGAAGTCGATCGCCCGGGAGATGATCTCCTCATCGGCCGTGGTCAGACGCCCCTTCGAGTAGGGGAACCGGCCGAAGCCGACGAGCTGGCGGATCGTCAGCCGGGTGATGAAGTGGTTCTCCTGGCGGAGGATGGAGACGATCTTCGCGAGGTCCTTCGACTTCGTCGAGGCGACGTCGTATCCGGCGATCTCGATCGCCCCGGAATCGATGTCGAGCAGGCGCCCGATCATCGTCAGCAGCGTCGACTTCCCCGCCCCGTTGGGTCCGACGAGGGCGGTCACCCCGCCGGCGGGGATCGTCACGTCGACGGGACCGATCTGCACGGTCTCGCTGTAGTTCTTGGCCACGTCGCCGAGTGTGATCACAGTCGACCCTTCCGCATGATGACGAAGAGGAACACGCCTCCGCCGATGACTTCGATAATGATGGAGACCACGCCTTCGGCGTAGAAGATGTTCTTGAGGATGAAGTACGCTCCGCCGAGGATGACGAACCCGAGCAGGCCCGCCATCGGCAGCACGTACCGATGGTCGTAGGTGTCGGAGAACTGGTAGGAGAGCATCGCGACGAGGAAGCCGAGGAAGATCATCGGCCCGATCATCGACACCGACACCGCCATGAGGATCGAGACGAAGAAGAGGATTGTGATCGTCGCGGCCCTGTGGCTGAGCCCGAGGTTGCCGGTCACGTCCTTGCCCAGCGCGAGCACGTTGAGCCGCGGTGCGGACAGGTAGATGGCCGCACATGCGATGAGGCAGAGGGGGATCGCCACCGGCAGGTAGGTCGCATCGGAGTTCGCGATCGATCCGAAGAGGCGGGCGGAGAGGACGTCGAACTCGCTCGGGGTGAGCGTGCGCTGCATGAACGTCGCCACCGCTCCGAGTCCGCCGCCGATGACGATGCCGACGAGGAGCATGACCTCGACGTTCGCGTACTTCCCCGAGAGCAGCCAGCCGTAGAGGGCGAGCGAGAGCCCGATCATCGCGACCAGCTGCATCGTGAAGGGCAGCACCCCGCGCAGCTCGACGAGTGCGGTCACCCCGAAGAAGTACATCGTCGCCGTCTGGATCGCGACGTAGAGCGACTCGAAGCCCATGATCGAGGGCGTGATGATCCGGTTGTTCGTCACCGTCTGGAACGCGACCGTCGCGAACGCCTGGCACAGGGCGACGATGACGAGGACGACGAGGCTGCGCCCGCGCAGGCCCGCGATGAGCCAGAAGCCTTCGTCCGTGATCGGCAGCGGGTTGTCCCACGCGAGGAGTCCGAAGGCGATCCCGAGCGCGGCCGCCGCGAGCACGCCCATGATCGTCCAGTACCGTCGACGGGCCGCAGCCGTCGTCAGTGCCCCCGAATGGCGTCCGGTCGTCCTCGCCGAGGCGGCTGCCGGGGTGGTCGCGGAAGTGCGCGGTTCCGCACCGCGGTCGTCGGTGTCCATGCTGCGCATGTCAGCTCCTCCTCCGCTGCCGCAGCAGCAGGACGATGAAGACGGCGGCCCCGACGATGCCGAGGATGAGGGAGACGGGGATCTCGAAGGGGGCGATGATGAGACGTCCGATGAGGTCGCAGACGGTGACGATCGCGATCCCGAGCAGGCACACCCACGGCAGGTTCGAGCGCAGGTCGTCGCCGCGCATCATCGAGACGATGTTGGGCACGATGAGCCCGAGGAAGGGGAGGTTGCCGACGACGACGGTGACGACGCCGGTGGCGATGGCCACGAGGACGGTGCCGATGAGGATGATCTGGTTGTACTTGAGTCCGACGCTCGTCGAGATCTCCTTGCCCAGGCCCGCGACGGTGAACCGGTCGGCGGTGATGAACACGGCGACGACGACGATCGCGACGATCCAGAGGACCTCGTACTGTCCGCGCAGGATCGAGGTGAAGCTGCCGGCGAACCAGATCCCGAGGCTCTGGAGCATGTCCGTGGACACGGCGATGAAGGTCGAGACCGCTCCGACGACGGCGCCGAGCATGATCCCGACGATGGGGACGATGAGCGAGGACTTCAGCGAGACGCGGCGGAGGAAGAGGAAGAAGACGAGGGTGCCGATGAAGGCGGCGAGGATCGCGCCGATCATCCGCTGCACGATCGTCGCCTCGGGGTAGATGATGACGGTGAGCATGAGCCCGAGGCCCGCCCATTCCGTCGTGCCCGTCGTCGTCGGCTCGACGAATCGGTTCTGCGTGAGCAGCTGCATGACAAGCCCACACATCGCCATCGCCGCGCCGGCGAGGACGAGCGCGACCGTCCGCGGGACCCGGGTGATCTGGAACATCTCCGCCCCGTCGGCCGCGCCGAAGATGTCGTAGACCCCGGTGAGCAGGGAGGCGACGAGGAGGCCCGCCACCGCGAGGGTCGCGAGTCCCAGCTGCCAGCTGAAGAGCGGTCCCCGACTCGTCGCCGGGCGACCGGTCCTGCCGGTCCTGCCGGTGCCGTCCGTGTCCTGGGGCTCGTTCGTGTCCTCGCCGAGGCGGTCGTCCGCCGAGGCGGCCGTCCGGTCGTCCGTGGTCCCTGAGTTCGTCATGCTGCCGTTCCCGCTCGCACCGCGGCGGCGCGTGGGCGCCGCCGCGGTGGTTCCGGTGCGGGTCTCACCCGCACCCGGTTCTGCTTACTTCTGCGCTTCGAGCTTGTCGGCGAAGCCGTTGAAGAACTCGGTGTACGTCTGGATGCCCTCGTTGAGGTAGGTGTCCTCGGGGAAGTAGACGATCTTGTCGTTCTTCACCGCGGGAACGTCCTTGAGGGCTTCGGACTTCTCGAGCACCTCGGCGGCCGGAGCCGATCCCTTCTCCCGGCGGTCGGCGGTGAAGGAGGCATCGCGGTCCATGACGATCATGAGGTCGGGCTGGGACTCGGCGATCGCCTCGACGGAGATGTCGTCGCCCTTGTCGCCTTCGCTGCCGCCTTCGACCTCGAGGGCCGGATCGAGGTCGAGGATGTCGAAGACCGGTCCGACGGTGCGGCCGACCGACGGGGCGACGTAGCCGATGTCGCCGGCGGTAGTGATGACGCCCATCGCCTTGTCGCTGCCGTTGTAGGCGGCCTTGGCACGGTCGATCGAGGCGTCGAAGTCCTCGACGAGCTTCTTCGCCTCGTCCTGCTTGCCGAAGACCTCACCGAGGACGGTGGTCTGGCGACGCAGTTCCTCGTCGAAGGCTTCGCCGTCGCGCGGGTCGAGCTCGAGGACGACGGCCTCGGGGGCGAGCTTCTGCAGATCGTCGTGGAACTGGGCGAAGCGCTGCCCGTTGACGATGAGGTCGGGCTTGGCGGCGGCGACCTGCTCGAGGTCGGGCTCACGGTGGGTGCCGAGGTCGGGGATCGACTCGTCGCTCGTGTAGGAGAGTCCCTGCGGCATGAGGCCGCGGGCGCCCGCGCTCAGCTTGATGCCCCACGCGTCGAGTGTCTCGAAGGTGCGGTTGTCCGTGGCGACGACGGAGGTCGGAGGGGTCGTCACGGTCTGCGTGCCGTTGTTGTCCTCGACCTTGATCGTGCTCGAGGCGGCGGTGTCGGCCTGGGCTTCGGACTCCGCGGAGGAGCAGCCGGACAGGGCCAGGGCCAGGACACCGAGGGCGGCGCCGAGGCGGAGGCGGGTCGAGATCATCGTGTTCTACTTCCTTGAGGCGATCGGTACGCAGATGTGAGCCATCTGTGAGTTAGCTTAGCCTAATCTCTCAGAAATAGACGACGCCTGTCTTGCGTTATCCCTGTCACAGTTCCCGCGCCGAGGCTCTCGAACGAGTATCGGCGCAGGTCGACCGGGTCGGGCCCCGGCCTCAGATGGTGTCGATGAGGCGCGCGAGCTCTGCGGCCGAATCGGCCGCGGCCGTCGGACCGCCACTGCCCCCGCGGTGGACGAAGGCTCCGGCCTCCTCGGCGACGAGGGCGCCGCCGGCGTAGTCGTAGATGCCGAGCCCGCGTTCGGCGTAGCACGTGACTCGTCCCTCGGCGACCATGCAGAGATCGAGCGCGGCCGACCCGCAGCGGCGGATGTCGTCATAGCCGTCCATGAGAGCGGGCAGCTTGGCCAGCTGTCGGCCGCGGTTGTCACCGCGGTAGGCGAACCCGGTCGCGAGCAGCCGTCCCGAGAGACCGACGGGCGCCCCCGAGAGCCGAGTCGCGGACGTGGCCGCCGCGGGCACGCCGGCGGCGGGGGCATCGGCGGCGCTGAGATCCGGCTCCGGCATCCGGTCGAAGAGCCGACCCTCGACGCGGTAGGCACCCCGAGACCGTCCGGCCACCCATGTGGCTCCGAGCCCGGGAGAGGCGACGAGTCCGACTGCCCAGGCGTCGGTCGCTGTGTCGAGGACGCCGACGGAGAAGGCGAAGTGCTCGATGCCGCGGACGAAGTTGACGGTGCCGTCGATCGGGTCGACGTGCCATTCGAAGCGGCCCTCGCTCCCCGCCTCGGCGAGGGCACCGGCGACAGGATCGAACGCGGCGAGGCGGCGCAGCAGATCGCGGTCGAAGAACTCCACCGGGTCGATCGCCTCGGCGCCCTCCTCGCCGACCATGACGTCGCCGGGACGCACAGCGCTGAGGTACCCGCGCACGAGTGCTTCGATCTGCGCGTCGGCGAGGGTGACGAGGTCGTTCGGCGAGGTCTTCGTGTCGACGACCGACTCGTCGAGATCGGCACCGAGCGATGCCCGCCATGCCGTCATCCGCTCCCAGGCGATGACGGCCAAGTCAGCGGCGATGCGGACGAGAGGGTCCGCGGCGAGGTCGGCGGGCAGGTGCGTGGATGCGCTCATGCCGCCACTCTAACGCGCACGATCCGCGAGTCCGGTTCGCGTCCCAGCGAGGGTCCGGCCGATGCCCCGGCCGGGGTCGGGGCGAGGTTTCGGCATGGGCTCGGCTCCCACCCCGGCAGGGGTGCGGATTCCGCACAGGGCGGGCCCGCTGCGACCGCAGTGAAATGAGGGATCCCTGCCAGCGGGAAAAGACAAGACGACCAGCCGAATTGTTTATTGAAGAATTCGACAACTTACCGTGTAAACACCAGTCGAATTGTCCGATAAACCGGAATGGCTACAATTTGCCTTACCCTATAAAAATTCACGATCTCGGGGCACTACGCCCATCTCGCATCAACGCACACGGGGAGGCCGACGGCGGGTCGTCCCGCCGTCACCCTGCCCGACTGCGTCACTCGGCGGCTGCTGCCGGCGCTTCGGCGCCGACCGATTCGGGCTGCTTCCGAGCAGCGTCGCCCGATCCCTCGGAGCGCTGCACACGCCCGTGCCTGCGCACGATCTCCTGCACTGCCTGGGAGGAGGTGCCTGCGGCCTCGGCGATGGCACCGAAGGTGGCTCCCTCCTCGCGTGCGCGGAGGATGGACATGACGTAGTTCGTGTTGATCTTGGTTCGCTGCCGTGAAATTCTGCGCACAGCCGCAACCAGGGCTGTCTGATCCACTGTTAATTCGCGAGCGCGACGTGACATTGTTTCTTTCCTTGCCTGCACATGTGGCACACCGCCACAGGAAAATGTACTTCTATTAAATACCACGACGCCTATGTCACGCCAATTTTTCCCGAATACTGGAAGGTTCGGTCCTAATCTGAGTACGAGGTGTGCGAATTCCGCACATCGGCACAATATCCGACCGTGACAATGCCGATTGCGAAAAGGGCATTGCTCGTTCCGCACGGACTCGGGCGCCGCCGCCTCCGCACCGGTGGCACAATGCTCCCATGAGCGCTCCATCCTCCGCCTCGGCCGAGGCACTCGTCGCCGAGCTCTCCGCCGCCGGTGTCGGCGATGTCACCGGAGAAACCGCCGACCGCGCCGCCTACTCTTCGGATGCCTCCCTCTTCCGTCTCGTGCCCCAGGCTGTCGTCTTCCCCTGCGGCGAGGACGACGTCGCGGCTGCGCTCTCGGTCGCCCGCCGCCTCGGCGTGCCGATCACCTGTCGTGGTGCGGGGACGTCGATCGCAGGCAACGCGATCGGCACCGGGATCGTCCTCGACTTCTCTCGGCACATGAACACGGTGCTCGACCTCGACCCCGTCGAGCAGAGCGCGTGGGTCGAAGCCGGGTGCGTCCATGCGAGCCTGCAGGCACGAGCGCGGGAGCACGGTCTGCGCTTCGGTCCCGATCCGTCGACGCACACCCGGTGCACGATCGGAGGGATGATCGGCAACAACGCGTGCGGTCCGCGTGCGCTCGGCTACGGACGCACGGGGGAGAACATCCTCGCGCTGCGGATCATGCTCGTCGACGGCACGGTCGTCGACCTCGATGATGCGGATCCCCGGGAACTGTTCCCGCGCCTCCATGCACTCATCGGTGAGCACCTGGGCACGATCCGCACCCATCTCGGCACGTTCTCCCGTCAGGTCTCCGGCTACGGTCTCGAGGCGCTGCTGCCGGAGAACGGGTTTGACGTCCGTCGTGCCTTCGCCGGGTCCGAG
This sequence comes from Brevibacterium sp. K72, assembly GCF_050562175.1. Lineage (NCBI taxonomy): Bacteria > Bacillati > Actinomycetota > Actinomycetes > Micrococcales > Brevibacteriaceae > Brevibacterium > Brevibacterium sp. K72. The sequence continues at coordinate 1,367,942 of NZ_CP191582.1, read as the reverse complement.
GGCACGTGGGGCATCGTGCTCGCCGCGAAGATGCGGCTCGTACCCGAACCCGCCCATACGGCCGCGGTCGTCCTCGGGTATCCGGACATGGTCGCCGCCGCCCACGACGCTCCGCTGCTGCGCGATTTCCCCGTCGCGGCGTGCGAGGGTCTCGATTCGCGGATGCTCGACCGGGTCATCGCGGCCAAGGGCGGGAACGCCGTTCCCGCTCTGCCTGAGGGCGCCGGTTGGCTCGTCGTCGAACTCACCGGCGACGATGCCGAGATCCTCGCCGAGGAGGCGCACCGTCTCATCGATGAGTCCCGTGCTCTCGACTCCGCCGTCGTCGACGCGGAGACCGCAGCGGCGGTGTGGGCGATCCGCGCCGACGGTGCGGGGCTCGTCTCGCGCACCCCCGACGGGCGCGACGCCCACGCCGGGTGGGAGGATTCCGCGGTTCCGGTCGAGCACCTCGGCGACTATCTGCGGGATCTCATGGACCTCCTCGACGAGCACGGGCTGTGGGGGATCCCGTACGGGCACTTCGGGGACGGATGCCTGCACATGCGCGTCGACTTCCCCCTCGAGGAGCCCGACGGCCCGGCGGTGCTGCGGCGATTCCTCGTCGCGGCGACCGAGCTCGTCGCCGGCTACGGCGGGTCGGTCTCGGGAGAGCACGGTGACGGTCGCGCGCGCTCCGAGTTGCTGCCGCTGCTCTACCCGCCCGAGGTCATCGACCTCAACCGAACGGTCAAGGAGCTCTTCGATCCCCGCCACCTTCTCGGCCCCGGGGTCATCGTCGACCCCGACCCCCTCGACGCATCGATCCGGCTGACCGAGCTGCCCAGCCGCGATCGGCTGCCCGGTCCGCTCGCGATGGCGTATCCGGACGAGTCCGACGGGTTCGCCTCGGCCGTCCACCGGTGCACGGGGGTCGGCAAATGCCGCGCGGATTCCGCGGCGAACGGTGGGATCATGTGCCCATCGTTCCAGGCCACGAGGGATGAGCTGCACTCGACGAGGGGGCGCGCCCGGGTGCTCCAGGAGATGGTCTCCGGTGACCTGGTCACGACCGCATGGGACTCCCCTGCCGTCGCCGAGGCGCTCGACCTCTGTCTGTCCTGCAAGGCGTGCGGCAGCGAGTGCCCGACGGGCACGGACATGGCCACATACAAAGCCGAAGTCCTCCACCAGTCCTATCGGGGTCGGATGCGGCCGCCCTCGCACTATGCGCTCGGCTTCCTCCCGCAGCTGGCGAACGCTCTCACCCCGGTCGCGCACCTGGTCAACCGGGTCGCCCGGGTGCCGGGGGTCGGTGCGCTGGGAAAGCGGGTGGCGGGGATCGATCCCCGCCGGTCGATTCCGACGTTCGCGACGACGACGTTCCGGAGCTGGTGGCGGTCCCGCGCCGAGGCGGGGGCTGGGGCCTCCGACCGCCTCGGCGAAGTCATCCTCTTCGCGGATTCGTGGTCGAACCACTTCGCGCCGAGGATCCTTGCGGCCGCGGTCGCCGTCCTCGAGCATGCGGGCGTGCGGGTACGTGTGGTCGAGCAGTCGGTGTGCTGCGGTCTACCCCTCATCTCGACCGGCCAGCTCGATGCCGCGCGCAACCACCTCGGCGAGACGGTCGCCGCCCTCGATGCGACCGGGGATGCGCCGATCGTCGGGGTCGAACCCTCGTGCCTAGCGACTCTCAAGGACGATGCGCAGAAGCTGCTCGCGAGCGATGCGGCCGAGCGGGTCGGGTCGCGGGTGCAGACGCTCGCGGAATATCTCCTCGGGATCGGTGCCGAACTGCCCGACCTCGCCGGCGTCGACGCGGTCGTCCAGCCGCACTGCCATCAGTCGGCGGTGCTCGGGACAGCCCCAGACCGAGAGCTCCTCTCCCGGGCGGGAGCGAGCGCCGACTTCCTCGGCGGGTGCTGCGGGCTGGCGGGGAACTTCGGGGTCGAGGCCGGTCACTTCGAGACCTCGGTCGCCGTGGCTGAGCTTGCGCTGCTGCCCGCACTGCGCGTCGAGCGCGAACGCGCCGACCGCGAACGCGCCGAACGAGAGCGGGACGACGACGAACGGATGCGCGTCGTCCTCGCCGACGGCTATTCGTGCAGGACGCAGATCGCCGATCTCAGCGACTCAACCGGGGTCTCCTTGGCCGAGCTCCTCGCGTGGGGGCACGGTCTCGAGGTGGGGCGCTGAGTCTCAGGCCTTCGCTGTGAGGACGGGGACTTCGGCTTCGAGGAGGATGCGCTGGGCCTGGGATCCGAGGATGAACTTTCCGATCGCCGAGCGCTTCCGCAGGCCGATGACGATGAGCTGGGCATCGTGCTCGGCGGCGAGGTCGTTGAGGGTTCCCGGGACGTCGTCCTCATGGTCGGGCTGGAGCACGGTGACCGCGACTCCCGCCTCCTCACCGAGGGCGACGATGCGATCGATGTCGTCCTTGTCGATCTCGGTCGGGGTGCCGCTGGCACCGCGTCGCTGTGAGTTGACCACGACGGCGTCGCACGTGCGCAGCGCGGCCTCTGCGAATCCCGCGCGCAGCGCCGCCTCGCCTTCCGGGGCAGGGAGATAGCCGATGAGAATCGTCATGGCATCAGTATATGGACGACTCCCGTTGTCGTTCACCGTCCGGTCATTTCCCGGACACCTCGGTGTCGCTTGCGGCCATGATCGCGCCGATCCGCCCGCGCATCACTGAGAGCTCCGCGACGAACTCCGGCGGATCGACGACGCGGCACGGGAACGGGATGTTTGCGGTGTAGATCGCCGCCGCGCCGAGGTCTGGCACCCCGAACGTCACGCGCACACCCCCGCTGACCTCGGCGATCGTCGCGGCACGGGTGGAGAACCATGGCTCGATCTCGGCCGGGGTGGCCTCGAGGTCGAGGACGATCGTGTGCTCGTACGCGGCGACGGTGACCGCGCGACGCACCGCCGCCTCGGCGTCGGGGGCAGGTCGCAGCGGAAAGCCGAACGTCGTCACATGGACCTCGCTCAGCCGGTCGAGACGGAAGACCCGCCAGTCGCTGCGGTCGAGATCCCACGCGTAGAGGTACCAATGAGAGCCGAGCACGACGAGCTGGGCGGGTTCGACCCGTCGGACGGCCGGCGCGGCGTCGGTCCACGGCTTCGCGTAGGCGAAGGTGATGCGACGGCGGGCGGCGATCGCCGAGGCGATGGCCCCGACCGCGGCATGGTCGACGTCGGGCTCGTTGCCGGGGGCGACGGTGACCGCGGTCCCGATCTCCCTCACCGCGGAGGCGGCCGTGGTCGGGAGCATCGCCTCGAGTTTCCCGCTCGCCGAGGCGGTGTCCGCACTTCCGAGGCCCGCGCCAGCGAGGAGTGAGAGACCGAGCGCGGTCGCGAAGGCCTCCCCAGATTCGAGTTGAAGGGGCGGCAGCACGGTCCGGCTGCCGGCCCGGTACCCGCCGTCGACTCCGGGGGCGGCATCGACGGTGTAGCCGAGCTCGCGCAGGGTCGCGATGTCGCGTCGGATCGTCCGTTCGGTGACGCCGAACTCCACGGCGAGGTCAGTCGCGGTGAACGACCGACCGGTCCCGAGCCGCGCGAGGAGGGAGAGGAGGCGGGATTCGGAGCTCATGGGCACCTGGCCGGATCATCGTGCATGCGGACATCATATGTCCGCAATCGGTCGGATGATGGTTTCAAGCGCATCGCCGATCGCGCCGAGCCGCTCACCCCACACCAGGCCGGACCCGACCATCAGGAGTCGTCATGCCCTTCTTCGCCCCGCCCGTGACCACCGAGACCGACGCCCAGCTGAGCTTCCTCGAACAGCAGTGCCAGCAGCTGCGCCTCACCGCCGCAGGCCTCACCGACGAGCAGGCCCGCAGCACCCCGACGGTGAGTTCGCTGAGCATCGCCGGGCTGCTCGCCCACTCAGCCCACGTCGTCTATGGCTGGCTGCAGCAGGTCCGCGACCCGTCGCTTGTCGCCACCGAGGAGGACTACGCCGCGTTCGGTGAGGAACTCGGGCTCTTAGGATCCTTCGAGGGCGCGACCCTGCCGGATCTGACCCTGGCCGAGGTGCTCGCCGCCTTCGACCGCGCCGTCGCCGAGATCACCGCCACCCGCACCCAGGCCGCGGCGGACGGGATCGACCTCGACGCGAAGGTCCCGGTGAACAACCCGTGGATGCCGAAGGACTTCGACATGTCGGTGCGCTGGATCCTCGCCCACCTCAACACGGAGATCGCGCGGCACGCCGGCCACGCCGACATCATCCGCGAATCGATCGACGGCGCGGTCTCGTACCAGCTCAACGCCCAGGCCGAGGGGCTGCCGTGGCCGCCCGAGGGCTGAGCCGAACCCACACATCGGCACCCCGTTCCTGCCGTGACTCGCTGTGCAGTGCGAGTCCGAACAGGTCCAGGGTGCCGATGCGGATCGATGGTCCCCGCCGAGACGGTCCGCCGTCTGACGTCTCCCGCCGAGGCGGACCACTCAGGCTGCGCTGACCGCGGCCTTGGCGACGCGGTCGACGAGGTGCTCGGTGTAGGCGGGCACCGTGAGGAACTCGGGGAAGTCGTCGGTGAGCGCTGAGGCCCGGAAGATCTCGACCGCCTCGGTGACGTGGTCAGCGGGGGTGCGCTCCATGAGCGCGAGCTCCTCGCCGAGGTAGCGCTCGACGAGCTGCCGCGTCACCGGCTGGCCGTTGTCGAGGGTGACCTCGTGGTGGATCCACTGCCAGATCTGCGACCGGGAGATCTCCGCGGTCGAGACGTCCTCGAGCAGGTTCTCCAGCGCCACGTTGCCGTTGCCGCCGAGCCACTCGTTGAGGTAGCCGATGGCGACGCGGATGTTGACCCGCACGCCCTCTTCGGTGACGACCGGCTCTAGTCCGGTGATGTCGAGGAGGTTCTCGGCGCACACGCGGACGTCGGGGCGCATGTTCTCCAGCTGGTGCGCCTTCTCACCGAGGGCTGCGTCGTAGACGGCGAGTGCGGCCGGGACGAGGCCGGGATCGGCGACCCACGTGCCGTCGAAGCCCTGCCAGGCCTCACGGGCCTTGTCCTCACGCATCCGCGCGAACTCGGCGGCGACGAAGCCTTCGTCGGGGTGGCTGGTCATGAGGTTCGTCATCGTCCCGATCGCGTGGGCGCCGCGGCGGTGGCAGGTCCACACGAGACGGTCGGTGAAGGCCTTCATCAGGGGCAGCGAGTTCGTCAGACGGTCGCGGTCGGGGAGGATGAACTCCGTCGAGTGGCGGAGGTTCTTCACCACCGAGAACAGGTAGTCCCAGCCGGCGGCCTGGAGACCGGCGCAGTGGTCGCGCAGCTCCCAGAGGATCTCCTCCATGTGGAATGCGGCGGCGATCGTCTCGATGTGGACGGTCGCGCGGATCGTGCCCTGCGGGATGCCGAGCTCATCCTGCGCCCAGACGAAGATCTGGTTCCACAGCCGGGCCTCGAGCGAGGACTCGAGCTTGGGGAGGTAGAAGTACGGTCCCGAACCGGAATCGATGAGCGTCTTCGCGTTGTGGAAGAAGTAGAGGCCGAAGTCGACGAGCGCGCCGATCGCCGGGGTCTGCTCACCGTCGTCGCCGGTCACCATGAGGTGCTTCTCCGGCAGGTGCCAGCCGCGGGGGCGCATGCCGATGGTCGGCTGGTTGCGGTTGCTCACGCCGGGCAGCTGGTCGCGCACGGCCAGGTAGAGGGCGTGCTGTCCGCCGAGGATGTTCGCCCACGTCGGGCTCGTCGAGTCCTCGAAGTCGGCGATCCAGACCTTGGCCTGGGAGTTGAGCGCCCGGACGACCTCGGGTTCGGTGACGGGGCCGGCGAGTTCGACCCGGCGGTCCTCGAGTCCCGGAGCGTCCTGAGAGCCGGCGACCTGCCAGGTGCGGTCGGCGCGGACGGCGGCGTAGTCGGGGGTGAAGCGGGGCAGGGTGCCGTCGTTCATCTCCGCCGAACGGCTGCCGCGCTTGGCCATGAGCCCGCCGAGGCGGTCGGCGAAGTTCTCGTGGAGGCCCGCGACGAAGTCGAGCGCCTGTGCCGAGAGAACGGTGTCGTGTCCGGGTGCCTCAGGTGCGTTGATCGTGATGCGGGACATTGTCTTCTCCTCACTCATTCGAGTGCTGTGTGGGACCGTGCTGGTGGGAACTGGAGTGGTGCGGTGCGGTTGGTCGGGGTGGGTGCTGGGCGGAGGTGCCGGCGCGGATCGACGATGCAAACCCCGTGAAAACATCGCCGAACCGCGCCGAGTCTGGTGGGTCCTCACCTGCCGGGCCGTCTGGGCCCGGCAAGTGCGGGGCGGGTGCTCAGTGGAACTGGGCTTCCTCGGTCGAGCCGGACAGCGCGAGGGTCGATCCGTCCGGGTTGACTGCGGTCGAGACGAGGTCGAAGTATCCGGTGCCGACCTCGCGCTGATGCTTGGTCGCGGTGTAGCCGCGATCCTCGGCGGCGAACTCGCGCTCCTGCAGGTCGACGTAGGCCTTCATCTGCTCGCGGGCGTAGCCGTGGGCGAGGTCGAACATCGAGTAGTTGAGGGCGTGGAAGCCGGCCAGCGTGATGAACTGGAACTTGTAGCCCATCGCTCCGAGCTCGCGCTGGAACTTCGCGATCGTGTCGTCGTCGAGGTGCTTCTTCCAGTTGAACGACGGCGAGCAGTTGTAGGCGAGCAGCTGGTCCGGGTGTTCGGTGTGGATCGCCTCGGCGAACTGCTTGGCGACCTCGAGGTCGGGCAGTGAGGTCTCCATCCACAGCAGGTCCGAGTACGGAGCGTACGCGTTGCCGCGGGCGATGCAGGCCTCGAGTCCGTTGCGGACCTTGTAGTAGCCCTCAGCGGTGCGCTCGCCGGTGATGAACGGCTGGTCGCGTTCGTCGACGTCGGTGGTGATGAGCGTCGCGGCGTCGGCGTCGGTGCGGGCGATGATGACCGAGGGGACGTTCTCGACGTCGGCGGCCAGACGGGCCGACTGGAGGGTACGGATGTGCTGCGAGGTCGGGATGAGGACCTTGCCGCCGAGGTGGCCGCACTTCTTCTCGCTCGCGAGCTGATCCTCCCAGTGGACGCCGGCGGCGCCGGAGTTGATCATGCCCTTCATGAGCTCGAAGGCGTTGAGCGGACCGCCGAAGCCGGCCTCCGCGTCGGCGACGATCGGGACCATCCAGTCCTCGACGGTCTTGACGCCTTCGGCGTGCTCGATCTGGTCGGCGCGCATGAGTGCGTTGTTGATCCGGCGGACGACCGCGGGAACCGAGTTCGCCGGGTAGATCGACTGGTCCGGGTAGGTGTGGCCGGAGAGGTTCGCGTCGGCGGCGACCTGCCAGCCGGAGAGGTAGATGGCCTTGAGGCCGGCCTTGACCTGCTGGACGGCCTGGTTGCCGGTCAGCGCGCCGAGGGCGTTGACGAAGTCGAGGTCGTGGATCTCCTCCCAGAGCTTCTCGGCTCCGCGGCGGGCCAGCGTGTGCTCCTCGATCACCGAGCCGCGCAGCTTGACGACGTCTTCCGGCGAGTACTCGCGGGCGACTCCCTGCCAGCGGGGGTTGGTGGCCCAGTCGCGGCGGATCGCTTCGACGTCGTGCAGTTCGTTCGGCGTGGTGTTCATGGTTCTCTCCTGTGTCGTTCCGAGGTTCGTGTGATCCATCTTGCTGGGCGCGCAAGCCCTCCGACAGAGAAAAGTGAGGAGAAAATTCTGCGTTCTTCCCATTGGTGAAATTTCCCGGTTCTGTCATACTGGTCACATTCGCAATGCACCATCCGGATCGACGCCTCGGAGGCGGTTGTGACCAGTGTTCAAGCTTCAAAGTCGGAGTCGAAGCAGTCCGTCGACAGCCTCAGCATCGGCAGAAGAATCCGATTCTTTCGCAAACAGGCGGGGATGACGCTCGCCGAGCTCGGGGAGAAGGTGGACCGTGCGGCCTCGCAGATCTCGACGATCGAGAACGGCAAGCGAGAAACTTCTGTCACCCTGCTCACCGCGATCGCCGAGGCCCTGGGAACCGAGGTCGCGGACCTTCTCGACCCGACTCCCGTCGACGGTCGGCAGGGCCTCGAACTCGAGGCCGAACGGAATCAGGCCTCCCCGATGTACTCGTCCCTCGGACTGCCGCAGGTGCGCATCAAGTCGCTGCCGCAGGATGCGCTCGAGGCGATCGTCGGCCTCCAGCGCCAGCTCGCCGAGGTGCTGACCAGGCGGGCGGCGACCCCGGAGGAGGCACGGCGAGCCAACCGTGAGCTGCGGGAGACGATGCGCGAGAAGCACAACTACTTCGCCGACCTCGAGGAGCAGGCGGCCGAGCTGCTCAGCCTCGCCGGCTACGAGTCGGGGACCGTGTCCCAGCGCGAGACGGCGACGATCGCGGAGAAGCTCGGCTTCAGCCTCCATTACGTCTCCGACCTGCCGAGCTCGACCCGGTCGATCTCCGACACCGCGAATCGGCGCATCTACCTGCCCAATGCCGATGCCGCGTTCGATCCGCGCACGCACCTGCTCACGAGCCTTGCCCCGCACGTCCTCGGGCACGGGGCGCCGAAGGACTTCCGCGAGTTCCTCCAGCAGCGCGTCGATGCGAACTACCTCGCCGCCGCCGTCCTCCTGCCTGAGAGCGCGGCGGTGCCCGTCCTCACCGAGGCGAAGCGGAAGCGCGAGCTGTCGGTGGAGTACCTGCGCGACATGTTCGGCGTCGGCTACGAGATGGCCGCGCACCGGTTCACCAACCTCGCCACCGAGCACCTCGGTCTGCCCGTCCACTTCATGAAGGTCCACGCCTCGGGCACGATCCACAAGGCGTACTCGAACGACGGGCTCCCCTTCCCCACGGACCCGCTCGGGGCCATCGAGGGGCAGTTCGCGTGCAAGCGGTTCACCTCGCGCACGGTCTTCCGGGTCGCCGACCGGTTCAGCCCGTACTACCAGTACACCGACACCCCGCAGGGGTCGTACTGGTGCACGGCCAGGGTGCTGCCGGGAGGCGACTACGCGATCAGCGTCGGCGTGCCGTTCGCCCACGTCAAATGGTTCGAAGGCCGGGAATCCTCGATCCGTTCGCAGTCACGCTGTCCGGATCCCTCGTGCTGCCGCACCGCCCCGGAGGAGCTCGCCGCGAAGTGGGAGGACAACTCCCTGCCCTCGGCGAAGATGCACGCCTCCCTCCTCGCTGCCGTCCCGCCCGGCGCCGTCCCCGGCGTCGACGACACCGAGGTCTACGAGTTCCTCGAGCGCCACTCCGGCTGAGGTCGCGTCCCGTGGACGATCCTTGAATGGCCTCCCACCAGCCACTACCGTGAGGTTGAGAAACGTGGGAGGTTGAGCAGTGCCGTCGTCGGAGAAGAGCGCGATCCGCAGATTCTTCACAGAGCGTCCGCAGACTCGCACGGACTTCGTCCTCACATGGGTCGGCATCTCCGCCGTGCCCATCATGATGTGGCCGATCCTCGGATTCCTCACCGGCGAGATGGGCGAGGCCTTCACCCGAATCCTGCCAAGCCTCATCGTCGTTCCGATCGTGTCCGGGCTTGTCCTCACCTATGTCTATTCGACCCAGAAGAAGGACTCGTCGCTGAGGAAGCGTTCCGCCGGAGATCCTGAGCGATAGTCCGCTCGATTCGGCCGACCTCAGCGACCGACCGCTGTGTCCCCTGTCCTCTCCGCTGACTTCAGCGAGCCGCCAAGCCTCACCGTCTCCCCGCGGACTTCAGGGCCGCGGTGACGACGTGCTCGGCGATCGCCAGCGCCGAGGTGGCTCCCGCCCGTGGGGTGTTCCGCACCTGAGTGAGCCGTCCGCGGGCGGTGACGACGAGCCCGGTGACGTGTTCGCCCTTGCCATCGATCGCCTGGCCGCTGACCCCCTTGGGTCCGGCAGCCATCCCCGCGGTGTCGAGGTCGGGGGCGTACTTCCTGATCCGCTCGACGAACGCCGAGGTGCTCGCCGCCGACCGTACTCCCTCCGCGGCCGAGCGGACGTTGCGCTTCGCGAACTTCCAGAACCCGGAGAATCCGAACGAGGCACCGAGGTCGCCGAGGTCGATGTCGCCGACCGAACCGTCGCTGCGACCGAGCGCGATGTGCGTGTTCGGCCCGAGCAGCAGCCCACCGGTGACGGTGCGGGCGAGCACGGTCTCCTCGAACGGCTCCTGCGGGTCGGGCACGGACGAGATGATGCCGTGGACCGCCTCGGCGGCGGGAGCATCGAGTCGCGAATACGTCGTCGAGAACGGAACGATGCGCGGATCGGCGGAGAGCCCGGACGCCGCGGCGAGTCGATCGGACTGGAGTCCCACGGCGACGAGGACGAGGTCGAAGGTGCCGGCATCCACCTCGGTGCCGGTGGGACGGTTCCGATCGGACCACCCGTCGATCCGGTCCTCGGCCTGCTTGAACCAGTCCTTGTCGCCGAACCGGGTGCGCAGCTCATCGCCGAGGCGACCGCGCAGACCGCCCCGTGCCGACACATCGGCGACGGCCTCGTCCTCACCGCCGCGGTAGGTGCGGGGACGGTCGTGGACCTCCCCGTCGGGGTCGGAGTCCGATTCGACGACGAGGTCGGTCGAATAGCCGGACTCGCTGGACACTCCCGAGTCGTCTTTGGGGCTGACGGCGCGGGTGCGGATGCGCACCTCGTTGCTCAGCGCGTCGATGCCGGTGACCTCGGTGAGGAAGCGGAAGCGGCCGCCTGCGTCGCGGATCTCGGAGGCGAGCGCCTCGGTGACGGCCTCGAAGTCGGTGATCGCGGTGTGCGGAGAGTAGAGAGCCTGGACTCCCCTGGCGGCCGGTTCGATCTCGCGCATCTCGGCCCGATCGACCATGCGCACCCCGGGCACGTCGTTCGCTTTCGCCCTGGTGAGCAGGTCGTCGAGGCGGTCGACCTCGTCGGTGTCCTGCGCGACGACGAGCTGCCCGCACTCTCGGTAGGCGAGTCCCTGCCCGACGAGGTAGGGGATGAGGAGTTCGAGCCCGCGGCGGGCGAGCGTCGCGTCGAGGGATCCGGGCTCGGCGTCGAGACCGGCATGGACGATGCCCGCGGTGTGACCGCTCTGCGCCGAGGCGATTCCCGGCCCGCGGTCGAAGACCGTGACCTCGGCGTCGGGGAGCTGACGGGTGATCTCGCGGGCGAGCGCCACACCGATGATGCCTGCGCCGACGACTGCCACTCGTGAAATACTCATACAGCAATCTTGGCATCGTCGAGGGAGTTGGAGAAGATGGCGACCGCTCTGAGCTGGCCCGGCAAGGAGAAGTCGCTCACCCTCGGACGCGAACTCAGCGCCACGGCAGGTCCGGGATTCACGGCTGCCGGCGGCCGCCTCGGCGAGGGGATGGATCCGAGTGCGAAGACAGCCGGGCCACGGTCGGTCGTGCCGGATCCGGACGAGAACCTCCTCATCGTCGGGGACAATCTGCCCGGCCTGCAGAGCCTGCTCGCCACGCATCGGGGGCGGGTCAAGGTCGTCTACATCGATCCGCCGTACAACACGGGCAATGCGCACGCGTACCGCGACCGCGGGCACGACCACGACAGCTGGCTCGACTTCATGGCGCCGCGGCTCATGCTCGCGCGCGAGCTCATGCGCGATGACGGGGTGCTCTACCTCCACCTCGACGACGGGGAGAGCGCGTGGGCGCAGCTGCTCGGGCACGAGGTCTTCGGGGAGGCGAATTCGCTCGGCACCCTCATCCACCAGCGCGCGAAAGGCGGGGGCAATTCGCCGTCGTTCGTCCGCGGGCACGACTACATCCACGTGTGGGGCAAGGACGCCCGGTCCGCGGGGACGTTCCTCACCGAGAAGAAGGCACCGGCGAAGGTCGAGGTCATCGACGGGCGCAAGATGCTCGTCGAGACCGACGTCCTGCGCGCGAGCTTCGGCCGTTATGCGCGGGGGTCGGAGCGGCGGCTCATGTACGAGGACATCCTCGCGGTCAAAGGGGAGAAGAAGCTCGCCGAGGTGGACGCGAAGCTGGCCTCGGGCGAGTTCGTCCTCCGCCCGTGGGGGCCGGGCAAGCACGCGGTCGTGCGGGTGACGCCGTACGAACTTGCGAGTTCGAAGCTCTACTCGATCATCAAGGCGCTCGGCGGGCAGAACGACCTCGAGGACCTCGGGCTCGGCGGTGTGTTCGGATATCCGAAGCCCGTCGAACTCGTCAAGACGCTCATCACCGCGCAGACCTTCTTCGACCCCACGGCGATCGTCCTCGACTTCTTCGCCGGATCCGGGACGACCGCGCAGGCGGTGATGGAGGCCAACCGCCGCGACGACGGGCAGCGGTCCTTCATCCTCATCCAGACGCCGGAGGAGCTGCGCGGCGGGCGCGGGGCCAGTGGCGGGCGCGGGGCCAGTGGCGGGCGCGGTGCTCGGGGAGGTGCGGGTGCTGGGGTCAACGGGAACGGGGGTCGTCAGGGTGAGGCAGACGTGCGCGCTGCGAGCGGAAGCGACGCAGACAGTGCCCGCCCCGAGTTCGCGACGATCAGCGAGCTCACCGCCGAACGCATCCGCCGCGCCGCCGATGCCTCGGCACCCGGCCTCACCTTCACCGAGGTGGCCGTCGCGGACCCGCCCGCCGCAGAGGCCTGAGCCGCGGGGGCGGGCACTCAGTGAGTTCAGGTCGCGGAGTGTCGATTCACGGCGCCGGAATCGACACTGAGCGTCCACCTTCCCGGCGCGGCCGACTCTCCGCAGCCCAGAAGCGCACGAGGGCAGGCGCGACCGCGACTGCCCACGATCGCGCAGGGATTTGCCCCACACCTCTTCCGTGATGGCGATCACACTGACAGAATGAGATTCCTCCGACGCTGATGACAGGGGTGGTGCAGTGCCCACGTATCTCTTCCGCTGCGACGCGTGCGGTGACTCCGAGCGTGTCTATCCGATGGCCGACAAACCCGGTTCCATCCCCTGCCCCGGCTGCAGCGGACGTGCACGGTCGATCGTCGGGTCGCCCCACCTCGGCGCCGGATCATCTCAGGCGAAGCAACTCATCGAATCCACGGAACGCTCCGCCGAATCCCCCGCCGTCGTCTCTCGCCTTCCCGGGTCGAGCCGTCGGCGCCAGAAGGTCAGCCGCGATCCTCGGCACGCAAAGCTTCCGCGCGCCTAGCCGAACCGCACCTCCACCTGCACGACCCGCACCGCCAGCTCCGCCCGCACGACCGGCACCACTCACATCGCCAGCTCCACCCGCCCCATGCGTACTGCCCGCACCATCCCCGCGGTCGACCGCGACCGCGGACACCCCAGAGGAAAGGAAGTGCCATGCCCGACGTCGTCTTCCCGCTCGATTCGACCAAGCCCTTCACCGACCAGAAGATCGTCGGCCACAACCGGTGGCACCCCGACATCCCCGCCGCCGTCCACGTCAAGCCGGGACAGTCCTTCCGCGTCGACTGCCGCGAATGGTTCGACGGCTTCATCAAGAACGACGACAGCGCCGACGACGTCCGCGATGCCCCGGTCGACATCGTCCATGCGCTCTCGGGTCCGATCGCCGTCGAGGGCGCGAAGCCGGGCGACCTCCTCATCGTCGACATCCTCGACGTCGGGCCGATCCCGCAGGAGGAGGGCCCGCTCGCCGGTCAGGGGTGGGGCTACACGGGCATCTTCGCAAAGCAGAACGGCGGCTCGTTCCTCGTCGACCAGTTCCCCGACGCGTACAAGGCGATCTGGGACTTCAGCGGCGGGACCGCGACCTCCCGCCACGTCCCGCACGTCTCGTTCACCGGAATCATCCACCCCGGCCTCATGGGGACCGCGCCGAGTGCGGACCTGCTCGGAACGTGGAACACCCGCGAGGCCGCGCTCATCGCCACCGACCCCGACCGCGAACCCCCGCTCGCGCTGCCGCCGGAGCCCAACGGTGCGATCCTCGGATCGCTCACCGGTGAGGATTTCGACCGGGTCGCCGAGGAGGGCGCGCGCACCGCTCCCCCACGCGAGAACGGCGGCAACCAGGACATCAAGAACCTCACGAAGGGCACTCGGGTGTTCTATCCGGTGTTCGTCGACGGGGCGAACTTCTCCGTCGGCGACCTCCACTTCAGCCAGGGCGACGGCGAGATCACGTTCTGCGGGGCGATCGAGATGGGCGGGTTCATCGACTTCCGCGTCGAGATCATCAAGGGCGGCATGGACACGTACGGGGTGAGCGAGAACGCGATCTTCCAGCCGGGCAACACCGATCCGCAGTATTCGGAGTGGCTCGCGTTCTCCGGCACCTCGGTCACCCTCGACGGTGAGCAGCGCTACCTCGACTCTCAGCTCGCCTACCAGCGCGCCTGCCTCCACGCCATCGACTACCTGACGAAGTTCGGCTACAGCGCGGCACAGGCGTACCTGCTCCTCGGCGCGGCGCCGATCGAGGGACGGTTCTCCGGCGTCGTCGACATCCCGAACTCGTGCGCAACGGTCTACCTGCCGACGGCGATGTTCGACTTCGACGTCACCCCCGGCGCCGGCGGCCCCGTGCAGATCGATCCCGGGCAGGGGGCGCCGCACTCGACGTTCTGAGCGGGTCGCGGGTGCTGCGCGCGGCAGGGTGCTGGCGGGGGCGGCGGGCGCGGCCGGCGGAGGCGGTGGGCGCGGCCCCGACCACCCGCCGAGTCGAGGACGCGGAGTGTCGATTCGGCGCGCCGATATCGACACTGAGCGTCCTCGATTTCGCTCGAGCGGCGCGTCAGCGGCCCGGTTTCGCGCCGCCCCCGGCGAGTCAGCGCACTCCGCCCTGTACCCTACGGCGGCGAGACGCACCGCGATCGCATGCGGACAGCCCAGCTCCGGCCCAGGGTGCGGTCGTAGTGTCGGAGGCGACAGCAGCCACACCGTCGATCACCCAAGGAGAAGACATGTCGGTCGTCGCCATCAACACCCTCACCGTCCCCGAGAACGCGGGACCCGAGCTCGAGAAGCGCTTCGCCGCGCGCAAGCACTCGGTCGACAACGCCCCGGGCTTCGAAGGCTTCCAGCTGCTACGACCCACGGCCGGCGGCGACCGCTACTTCGTCTACACCCAGTGGGCGACGAAGGAGGACTTCGAGAACTGGAAGGCCAACCGCAAGTCCTCGCACGAGTCGACCGGCAAGGAGCCCGTGTCGACGGGTGCCGAACTCCTCGAGTTCGAGGTCGTCGACCTCGGCGACTGAACGGTCAACGACTGTGCAGCCTCGCAACGACCCCTCCCGCAACGGGACGCTTCCTTTCTCATCTCATGCGACCGGGTTTCCACCCGGTCGCCTGAGTCGTCACTGCCGAGCCGCTTACGACACGACCCGTTCGACTTCGTCATCGAGGATCCGATAGGCCGAGGCCGGCGAGCGGACGTCGAGCATGACGTCCTGGGCCAGCCCCTTGGCGAGTGCGACAAGACGCACTGCGACATCGGCAGCCGACAGCACCGACCCGTCGCCCTTCACACCTGCTCGCTCCACCTTCGCCGTCGCCGCCTCCTCCGTCCTGCGATCGTTGGCGACGACGATCTCGGCGATGTCCGGGTCGCCGACCGCTTTGGCGACGTAGGTGAACCAGACGGACGCACCCATCCTCCTCGCCTCACTGCCCGGAATGAAGGCATGGAGGAACTCCGTGAGCTCAGCGACCCGATCCCCAGCATCGTCTCCGTCGCCGAGCTCGGCACTTGCCACCAGCTGCCGGCACCCCTCGAGGATGAGCCCTTCGCGTGAGGGGAAGTAGTGCTGGACTCGACCGATGGAGATCCCCGCGGCATCGGCGACAGACCTGAAGGTCACAGCGTCGATGCCGCGGGTGTAGATGACCTGCCACAGCCCATGGACGATCTCTGTGCGTCGGGCGGCGTGATCGACGATCTTCGGCATGCCGCCATTTTACAATATGCTCAACTTGCATCTTTACAATATGTTTAACTTGCATCAGTATTGCATTATGCATATACCGCAAAAACAGACTCCGCCCTCGGGTACGGCGGACATGTCCGGCTTGCTCCGCACACCCCTCCGGGTGCCTCCGCAACCACCCCTCACAGAGGGCATCAGCGTCCGAGGACTGACGAAGAGCTTCGGCCGCTCGCGGGTCGTCGACGGACTCGACTTCGATGTCACTCCCGGACACGTCACCGGATTCCTCGGACCGAACGGAGCCGGGAAGTCGACGACTCTGCAGATGATCCTCGGTCTCACGACTCCGGACTCCGGCACAGCTCTCATCGGAGGTCGCCGCCTCGCCGAGCACTCGGCACCCGCAGCTGCCGCCGGGTCCCTGCTGACGACCGAAAGGATGCTGCCCGGACTCACCGCAGAGGCTCATCTCGACGCGATCGCCAGAATCTCCGGCATCTCCGCCGCGCACCGCAACCGGCGAATCTCCGAGCTCCTCGACCGTGTGGGCTTAGCCTCAGCGCGGAAGAGGCGCATCGTCCACCTCTCCCTCGGCATGCGGCAGCGCCTCGGTCTCGCGGCCGCCGTGCTCGCCGACCCCGAGGTGCTCATCCTCGATGAGCCGCTCAACGGCCTCGACCCCGAAGGCATCACCTGGCTGCGAACGTTCCTTCAGGACTTCGCCGCCACCGGACGCACCGTCTTCTTCTCCAGCCACCTCCTCTCGGAGATGGAACTCACCGCCGACCACGTCATCATCATCGGCAGAGGCCGGCTCGTCGCCGACGTCTCCTTAGCCGAACTGCGGTCGCACACCCACCGGGGCGTCTCGGTCACTGGACCCGAGCTCGATCCGCTCATCGCGAGCCAGCGTGCCGCCGGGCGCACGGTCACCGTCACCGACGGCGGCACCACAGCACTCATCGCCGGCGCGAGGCCGCGAGACGTCCACCGCGACAGCATCCGTCTCGAGGTCGAGCTCGACGAGCTGCGCACCGTCGATCCCGGCCTCGAGGACATCTTCCTCCAGCTGACGAACCGTACCGAGCCCGCGACCGAGGAGAGCTGAATGCCGTCCCTGACCCTGCCCGCCTCCGAACCCGCATCCGCAGGACGACTGCGTGACGTCCTCGGCTCCGAATGGGTGAAGTTCCGCAGTCTGCCCACCGCACGACGACTCACCGCAGCCGCCGTCATCCTCGGCACCGTGGCCGCAGCCGTGCTCATCCTCAGTTTTCCCGTCACCCGGGGCACCGCGCTCGCCGACGCCGAAGCGGTCGATGTCCTCTCGGCCAGCGTGCTCGGGCTTGACGTCGCCGCCATCGTCCTCATCGTCCTGGCGTCGTGGTTCGTCGGCATCGAGTTCCGCACAGGAGCGATCACCGAGGCGCTCGTCCGTCTGCCTCGCCGCTCCGTGGTGATCACAGCGAAGGCAGTGGTCGCCGCCGGCGTCTCAGCCGGTGCCGCGCTGCTCACCGCCGCCGCGGTCACCCTCGTCGCCGTCGGGTTCTCCACCGCTGTCACGGGAGCGCCATGGTCAGCCGCCCTCGCCGAGGCGACCGCCCCCGATCATGTCCGTCTCCTTCTCGGCAGCATCCTCATGCCGGTCGAGTTCGCGGTGCTCGCGGTCTTCATCGCCGCAGCCGCCGGTTCTCTGGCCGCCGGGCTGCTGGGAGCCCTCGGGCACATCGTGGCATCGACGCTGGCGTCGTGGCTGCCATCCGCGCTCGCTGTGCTCGTTCAACCCCTGCTGCCGCTGGCGGCAGTTCACACGATCAGCGGTGCCGCCGAGGTGGGATCGGCCGAGAACCTCGGCGTCGTCCCAGCGGTCGTCGTCCTCGCTGCGTGGGTGGCCGTCGGATGGGCGGTGGCAGCCTGGCGACTGCGTCGTCGGGATTTCTGAGACCGGCATCGCGGGCCGCTCAGCCCCATCGCGAACGCCGCCCCCGCGCAGGTCGACCTGCTCACCCGTCGCTGTCCTTGTCGAGTTCGCTGAAGGCCTCGACTTCGCGGGGATGGCCGGCGATGAGGATCTCGTCGTCGGCGTAGACCGTCATGTCCCGGTCGGCGATGTCCCACGTCGACCCGCCGGCGCGCTTGACGGCGACGATCGTCACGCCGTACGCGGCACGCACGCCGAGGGAGGCCAGCGGCACGTCGGAGACCCGGACGGGCGGGGTCGTGCGGGCGAGGACGAAGTCCTCGTCGATGGGCAGGAAGTCGGAGATGTGCCCGCGGATGAGGTGGGCCAACCTCCGACCCATGTCGTTCTCAGGGCGGACGACGTTGCGGATGCCGAGCTGGTGGAGGATCTCCGCATGGGTCTCGCTGATCGCCTTCGCCCAGATGTGCCGGTTGCCGAGCTTGAGGATGCGCGAAGCGGCGAGGATGCTCGCCTCGAGGTCGCTGCCGATGGCGATGACGACGCGGCTGACGTCATCGATGCCGAGCTGACGCAGCACCTCCTCGTCGGTGGCATCGGCCCGGGAGACGTGCGCGAGCTTGTCGGCGTACTCGGCGACGACGGCTTCGTCGCTGTCGATGCCGATGACGTCGACGCCGTGCTTGGCGAGCTCGACCGCAAGCGAGCCGCCGAACCGGCCCAGGCCGATGACGGCGACGGCACCGGCTTCGGCCATCGGCTTGGCATCCCCGGCGAAGAAGGCCGCCGGACGGGCGAGCCAGGACTTCTCGTTCATGTCAGTGTCCTTTCACGTGGTCACAGTTCACGGTTGACAGCGCCGGTCAGCCGATGAGCGGGCGCTCCTTGGGCAGTTCGTAGCGGATCGGCCGGGAGCGCAGAGCCAGCGCCGAGGCGACGGTGACAGGTCCGAGGCGACCGAAGATCATCGTGACGATGAGGACGGCCTGGCTGAAGGCGGGCAGCTGCGCGGTGATGCCGGTCGACAGGCCCACGGTGCCGAACGCGGAGACGACCTCGAAGAGGATCCGGTCGAAGCGCAGGTCCGGGGCGTTGAGCATGATCGCCATCGTCGAGACGACGATGAGTCCGAGGGCGAGGACGATGACCGTCGTCGCCTGACGGTGCACCGAACGGGAGACCCGGCGGCCGAAGAGGTTGACCGCCCGGCCGCCGCTGACCTCGGTCCACGTCATCGCAGCGAGGACGACGAAGGTCGTGATCTTCACGCCGCCGGCGGTGCCGGCGGGACCGCCGCCGATGAACATGAGGATGTCCATGCCGAACCACGATGCCGGGTGCATCTGAGAGATGTCGATCGAGTTGAAGCCGGCGGTGCGGGTGATCGTCGACTGGAACGACGCCGCCTGGATCTTCCCCCACCAGTCGAGGGCACCGAGCGTGGCCGGGTTGGTCCATTCGATCGCGGCGATGAAGACTGTGCCCGTGAGAAGGAGGATCGGGGTGACGACGACGACCGCACGCGTCGTCATGTTCCACGTCAGCGGGAAGCGGTACTTGCGGAAGAGCTCGATGAGCACGGGATAGCCGAGTCCGCCGAGGATGACGGCGAGCGCGATCGGACCGGTGACGAACGGGTCGGCGACGTACGCCATGAGACTGTCGGCGTTGAGACCGAAACCGGCGTTGTTGAACGCGGAGATCGAATGGAAGATCGCACTCCACACTGCCTCGCCGACGGGGTCGCCGTAGAAGAACCGGAACCGCAGGTAGAGGAGGACGGCGACGATCGCCTCGGTGGTCAGGGTGAGCGCGATGATGCGCAGGACCATCGGCTTGATCCCGCCGATCCCCGAACTCTTCGTCTCCGAGGCCACCGACTGGCGCAGGCGCAGGCCTGCCCGGCCTGCGACGACGAGGGCGAGCAGCGTCGTGAGGAGGAGGACGCCGAGGCCGCCGACCTGGATGAGGCTGAGGATGACGATCTGGCCGAAGAACGTGAAGTCCTGACCGGTATCGAGGACGACGAGTCCGGTGACGCTGAGCGCCGAGGTGGCGGTGAAGAGTCCGGACAGCAGGGAGATCCCGCCCGGCGCCACGGTCGCGGCGGGGGTCATGAGCAGACCGGTCCCGACGACCAACGCCGTCAGGTAACCCAGCACCACGCGGACGATTGCATTTCGATGTGTGCTCTGCACAGAGGAAATCTAGCACCTGCCTCGATCAGGCCCCGAAATCCCTCAACTACCACCGAGTAAACTCCCAGAATCCTGTTACTGTGCATGTACCCACGGGGACGGGCAAGGGCCACTGTCGGCCACCTCGGCGGGGTCAGCGGCACACGATGAGGGAGACGCCATGAGCACTCAGCAGGCAGAGACGGACGACCGGGGCCACGGCTTCGTCAAGGCGCTCGGCACCGTCGACGCCCTGTTCATCGGCTTCGGCGCGATGATCGGCTTCGGCTGGGTGGTCCTCACCGGGGAATGGCTGACCGGGGCGGGGACCCTGGGGGCGATCCTCGCGTTCGCCGTCGGCGGCATCATCATGTGCTTCGTCGGCACCGTGTACTCCGAACTCGTCGCCGCGATGCCGCACGCCGGCGGCGAGCACAACTACCTCATCCGGGCGATGGGCCCGAAGATCTCCCTCTTCGGCTCGTGGGCGATCACCGGCGGATACATCAGCGTCGTCATGTTCGAAGCCGTCGCCGTGCCGAGGACCGCGCTCTACCTCTTCCCCGACCTCGAGTACATCAAGCTGTGGACGATCGCCGACACCGACGTCTACCTCACGTGGGCCCTCATCGGCACGGTCACCGCGATCGTCATCGCGTGGATCAACATCCGCGGCGTGCGGCTGGCCTCCCTGGTCCAGACCTTCGTCGTCTCGTTCCTCATCATCGTCGCCCTCCTCCTGCTCACCGGCGGCCTCGTCGGCGGTGACCCGGCGAACACCGAGCCGCTCTTCACCGGCGGTGCGGCCGGGTTCATCGGCGTCGTCGCCGTCGTCCCGTTCCTCTTCGTCGGCTTCGACGTCATTCCGCAGTCGGCGGAGGAGATCAACCTGCCGGCGCGGAAGATCGGCAAGATCGTCGTCATCTCGGTGCTCATGGCGATCGCCTTCTACATCGTCATCATCTGGATGACCTCGCTCGCGATCCCCGCCTCCGAGCTCACCGCCCACGACCTCGTCACCGCCGATGCGCTCTCGGCGATGTTCGGCTCGGACGTCTGGGGCAAGATCGTCATCGCCGGCGGCCTTGCCGGCATCATCACCTCGTGGAACGCGTTCCTCATGGGATCCTCGCGGCTGATGTGGGCGATGGCTGTGGCCGGGATGATCCCCGCATGGTTCGGCAAGCTCCACCCGAAGTACCGCACCCCGGTCAACTCGATCATCTTCATCGGCATCCTCTCCGCGCTCGCTCCGTTCCTCGGCGCCGCGGCGCTGGGCTGGATCGTCGACGCCGGGTCGCCGGCGATCGTCATCGCCTACTTCCTCGTGAGCATCGCCTTCATCGTCCTGCGGAAGAACGAACCCGACATGGCCCGTCCGCTGCGCATCGGCGGGGCCGGGGGCGGCGGTATGGTCATCGGCGTCATCGCGGCCGTCCTCACGCTCGTCCTCTTCATCCTCTACATTCCCATCACCCCGTTCTCCGCGCAGCTCGCCTGGCAGTCGTGGGCGATGTTCGCCGCCTGGCTCCTCGTCGGCATCATCTTCATGCTCCGCCTCCCCGGCGGGGTCAAGGCCGGCCCCAACGCCGAGGCGGAACTCCTCGCCAAGGTCAAGTCCCGGTCCCAGCGGCGGTGAGTCCGACGGGTTCCGGTGAGTCCGGCGAGCTGGGTACGTCGGGCGCCGAGGCGGCGGGTCGGCCGGGCGCCGAGGCGGTGGGTCGGCCGGGCGCCGAGGCGGGCGCATGAGATCGCGGATGGCGGAGCGGATGATTCGGATCCTCGATCGGGCAACCCCCGCCCTCGACCGTCTCAACGACCGGTTCCCCTGGAGCCACAACGACCACTTCCATCCCTGGATCCGTGCGAATCTGCCCGCCCGCAGGCGCGGGGCGATCGACCTGGGATGCGGGCAGGGTGAACTCCTCGCCCAGCTCGCTGGGGAGTTCCGGCACGTCCACGGCACCGACACCTCTGCGCAGATGCGCGCCGATGCGCGGGCTCGCTGTGTGGGGCTGGACAACGTCGTCGTCGACGATGCGCAGCTTCCCGATCTCGGCCCGGAAACGGAGCCCGAGCCGGTCGACCTGGTGACGATGGTCGCCGCCCTCCACCACGTCGATGTCGACGAGACCCTCGCCGAGGCGGCCCGCCTCCTCTCCCCCGGCGGTCGGCTCCTCGTCGTCGGCCTCGCGCTCTCGGCCACGCCCCGCGACTACCTGTGGGAGGGGATCTCGGCGGTGACGAATCCGGTCATCGGGATCGCGAAGAACATCCCGCCTCGGCGAGGGGATCTGCGGCGGCCCGGATCCGCTGGGGGCCAACCCGATCCGTTCCCCGTCACCGATCCGACGACGACGTTCGACCAGGTCGCCGAGGCGGCCCGCCGTCACCTGCCCGGCGCGGACTTCCGGCATCGGGTGGGGTTCCGATACACGCTCGCGTGGACGAAGCCCGCCCGGTGAGGCACCGGCACCCGCAGCAGCAAATCCTCCCCGTGCAACAGGAGGATTCGGCACTAAGGGTGCGGGGTGCCGAGCCGCGGGGGCGATTTAAGCGTCCGGGTGCGGAGTGCCGCTAAGGGTAGGACGTGTCGCTGCGGGTGCGCACTGCCACGAACCCGTCCGGACATGCGAACGCGGCCACCGGCTTCTCGCACAGTGACCGCGCCCGGATCGGAGGGCGGCTTCTCAGATGGCCGCGTCGAGGCCCTTGACCTTGAGTCGCTCCCGCTGGTTGGGGTTGACGCTCGGGCGGAACGGCATCTCCACCACCTCGGCGCGCACGGGCTCACCGGGAGTGTCCGCGTACGGCTCGGGCAGATGCACCCAGAACTCGGTGCCGAGCTCGGCCTGCGCGACGGGGACGTGGGCCATCGCGATGTTCGACTCGAGCTCCGGCGAGTACCACGGCGAGGTCACGTAGCCGACAGCCTCACCGTCCGGAGTGTCGCTGACGAGCCAGAAGTCCGGCGCGTAGTCGGTGATCGGTTTGCCGCCGACGACGAGCCCGACGAGCTGCGTCTTGTACGGCGGCTTGCCTGCTTCGATCTCGGAACGGACCTGTTCGAGCCTCTCCTTGCCGATGTAGTCGGCCTCCTTCTTCCGCGGCACCTGATAGCCGAGGTTGACCTGGAACGGATAGGTCTCGAAGTCCATGTCCTGGCCCCACGAGAGGATGCCTGCGGCGATCCGCCTGTGGTGGCTCGGCGCGACGACCCGGAGGTTGTAGGGCACGCCGGCGGCGAGCACGGCATTCCACATGTCCTCGGCGTACTTCGTCGCATCCTTGAGGTAGATCTCATACCCCTTCTCACCGGTGAACCCGGTCTGGGAGATGATGACGTCGTGACCGCCGACCTGGGCGTCCATGAGCCCGTAGCTCGGCAGCTCACGCGCCTCCTCGCCGACGAGGTCGGCGATGACGTCGACGGACTTCGGTCCCTGCACCTGCACCGGCGCGACATCGATCTCCCGGATCGTCACGTCGAACTTCTTGCCGACGTTGACGCCCTGGAGCCAGAGCATGAGATCGGAGTCGGAGAGGCTGAACCAGAACTCGTCGACCGCCACGCGCAGGAGGATCGGGTCGTTGAGGATCCCTCCCGCCTCGTTGCACAGGATGACGTACCGGGCCCGCATCACCGGGATCTTCGTCGCATCCCGGGTGATGACGTAGTCGACGAACGCTTCGGCGTCGGGTCCCTTGACTTGGATCTGCCGCTCGACGGCGACATTCCACAGGGTGACGTCATTGACGAGGGGCTGGTACTCGGCCATCATTCCGCCCTCTTCACGAGGGATGTAGCCGCGCGGGTGGTACATGCGGTTGTAGATCGAGGCCCTCCAGCAGCCCTGCTGCATGGACAGCTCCCAGTACGGGGACTTGCGCACCCGGGTGTCGATGAGCATTTCCACTGGGGTCGGGCCGGACTGTCTCAGGTTGATCGGGACGGCTCTGTCGCTCTGATCAACGGATGGAACGTTATTGTCCATGGTGTTCCCCCTGCATACACAGTTCTATATTATGGAACTCAATTCCCATATTATGGGTGGTTTGAGTGTAGAATCGACGGCACAGAAGACGCAAGGACATCCGGCCGGAAATTTCAGCCGGGGGATCGCAACCGATCTTCACCACACGTTGCCTTGCTGGAAGGAGACACCGTTGTCTGCCTCTGCACTGCGCTCGCTGCTCACTTCCGCGCGCTACGAGATCCTGCCGACCTCAGGCATCATCGACCGCATCACCGACCACGTCGCCCCAGGTCGGACGATCACCGTCACCGCATCGACCGGGCTCGGCCTCGATGCGACCCTGTCCACGGCCGAGCAGCTCCAGGCCCTCGGCTACGACGCCGTCCCCCACATCGCCGCCCGCATGGTCCAAGGACGGACCGAGCTGACGGAGATCATCGACCGCATCGGACACGCCGGGATCGACACGATCTTCGTCCCCGCCGGCGACGCCACCCCACCGGCCGGCGGATATGCGAGCGCCCTCGACCTCCTCGTCGACCTCACCAGCATGGCGCCCCCGATCTCACGGATCGGGGTGAGCGCGTACCCCGAATCGCACCCGCTCATCCCCGACGACGTCACCGTCCAGGCGATGTGGGACAAACGCGACTACGCAACCCACATCGTCTCCAACCTCTGCTTCGATCCCGGGGTCGTGAGCACGTGGCTCGCCCGCGTCCGCGCCCGCGGCATCGAACTGCCCCTCATCCTCGGCATCCCCGGCAAGGTCGAGCTCGCCAAGCTCGCCAAGGTCGCCGCGAAGATCGGCGTCGGTGAGTCGACGCGCTTCCTCCGCAAGAACACCGGAACCTTCACCCGCATGGCTCGGCCCGGCGGCTACAACCCGCGGAAGTTCCTCGACCGCCTCTCCCCTGTCCTCGCCGACCCGTACATGGACGTCTCCGGCCTCCACATCTACACGTTCAACCAGGTCAAGGACACCGAGGCGTGGCGGCGCAAGCAGCTCGAGCTCCTCGGGGACCCCGACTCCTCGTCGTTCGTCTCCTGACCCGGTTCGCCTCCGCTGCCCCACCTCGCCGAGGGGGTCGTCTCGCACCCGTCCACCGCGGTTCTTCGCTCAGCTGTCACACTTTTCGTGCCCCATCCGACATCTCTGGTGCCGGGTGCGCGAGTGTGCCCGACAGACCGACACCAACGAACCGAAGGGAATCCCATGACCCGCATCAGCCTCGACCAGGTCAACCAGAAGGCGTACGCCGCCGTGGCGCGGATGGACACGTACTGCCGGGAGGCGCTCGGCGCCGAACTCTACGACCTCATCAAACTGCGCGCCTCGATCGTCAACGGCTGCGGCTTCTGCGTCGACATGCACTCGACCGACCTCGCCGCCCTCGGCGTTCCGGCGCGGACCATCAACGCCGTCGCCGCGTGGGAGCACACCGGCGCGATCTTCGACGACCGCCAGCGCAGCGTCTTCGCCCTCACTGATGCGGTGACCAGGATAAGCCCCGACAGCGTCACCGACGAGATCTGGGAGGGCGTCGCCGCGCACTTCGAACCCGAGGCGCTCGGCGACCTCCTCATGGCGATCTCGACGATCAATGTGTGGAACCGGCTGGCGATCTCGACCGAGACGGTCCCCGTCGTCGACGCCGAATCCGCGCAGCCCCGGTGATGTCCCGCCGAGGTGGTCTACATTGATGTCCGTGGACATCACCGACACCCGGTCGCCGGCGACCGTGGCCTGGGAGGAGAGCCGGGGGCGCCTCTTCGGCATCGCCTACCGCATGCTCGGCGACGTCGGCCATGCCGAGGACGTCGTCTCCGAGGTCGGCATGGCAGCGATCGTCGAGGAGCGCGACTCCCCTGAGCGCGTGCGCTCGTGGCCGGCGTGGCTGACGACCGTGGGCGTGCGCAAGTCGATCGACCGCGCCCGGCACCTCGCGAGCATCCGCGAGGACTACCCCGGCCCGTGGCTGCCCGAGCCCATCGCCACCGACCAGCTCCCCGAGGAGGCCGTGGCCAACCGCGAGCTGCTCTCGATCACGCTGCTCCACCTGGCCGAACAGCTCGCCCCGGAGTCCCGCGCCGCCCTCGTCCTCTCCAGGGCCTTCGCGATGCCCGCCGAGGAGGTCGGCCGGATCCTCGGCAAGTCCCCGGCCGCGGTGCGGCAGCTGATCTCCCGTGCCGCACGTCGCCTCGACCTCGACCGCGAGGTCTCGCGGCCGGCGGACCCGGCGGCGCTGCGGCGCCTCGTCGACGCCATCCACAGCGCCGATCTCGAGGCCACGCTGCGGGCACTGCTCGCCGATGACGCGGTGTACTGGAGCGACGGCGGCGGGAAGGTGCCGAGCGCGTTCAACCCGATCTTCGGCGCCGAGAAGATCGTCCGTTTCCTCGCCGGGGTGCTCACCCCCGAACTCCTCGACGGCGACCACTTCTCGAGGTTCCTTGAGGTCAACGGCGGTCTCGGTCTCGCGGTCGTCCACGAGGATCAGGTGCGGGTGCTCGAGATCGAACTCGGGACGGGCGGCCTCATCCGCGGGATGCGCCAGGTGAACAATCCGGACAAGCTCGACCACCTCGGCGAGGGGTGAGGGAGACCTACCGGCTGCTGACCTTGCGTTTGAGGCTGCGGGAGAGCAGACCGGATTCGGCGACGAGGAGTTCGCCGAACCGGTCGTGGTTCTCGGCGATGCGCATCGTCGGTCCGGAGATGCCGACGGCCGCGACGACCTGGTCGTCGGTGCCGAACACGGGCGCGGCGAGCGCGTCGAGGCCCGGTTCGAACTCCTCGTGGACGACGGCGAAGCCCCGGTCGCGCACCTCGGCGAGGTCGGACATGAGCTCCCTGCGCGACCCCAGCGTCCGCTGGGTGAGGCGTTCGAGCCGGCCGGTGGGCACGGGAATGGCGCCGAACGCATACATCACCTTCCCCAGCGCCGAGGCGTGCGCGGGCACGGTGACGTCGGCCCAGTTCGTCGCCCCGAGGACGAAGGTCGAATCGACCTGCGCGACCTGGACGACCGCGTTCGAGCTCGGCACGGCGAGGTTGACGGTCTCCCCCGTCTCCTCGCTCACCCGCTGGAGGATCGGGTCGGCGGCGGCGACGAGGGTCTCGACCCGGTCGAAGCGGGAGGCGTACGTCGCGAAGAGGGATCCCCCGCGGTAGAGGCCGGCGGAGTTGCGTTCGACGAGGCCGTTGCGCTCGAGCGCGGACAGCAGCCGCGAGACCGTCGATCGGGCCAGCGACGTCGCCTCGACGACGTCGGTGTACGAGATCGGCTCGTCCGCGGTGACGACGAGGGAGAGGATCTCTGCCGCCCGGTCGATCGACTGCGTCCCATTGCTCATACTGCTCAGCTCCGTCGGGGAAAGTTCAGCCGTCCGCGCCTCAGCGCTCCGGCGCCCCTCACCCTACCGCACCGTCCGGACGGGGCGGGTCGTGGTCGTCATCGGTCGAGACCTGCGATCACCTCGGCGGTGTCGTCCCCGATCCGCGGTGCCCGCCGAGGCGACCGCCCGGTCCCAGCGCCTGCGAACCGGGGCGCGGGGGCGGGCTGGTCGACGCCGTCGGCGTCGGGGGCGAAGAGCCCGCGCGCGACGTTGTGGGCATCGGCCTTCGCCTCGGCCATCGTGAGGACAGGTTCGACGCACGCGTCACGGTCGGCGAAGAGGGTCTCGAGTTCGGTCAGGGAGCGCGCAGCGATCGCCGGGGCGATGATCGCGCGCAGGGCCGGCCAGTGCTGCGGCTGCCAGTGGTCGAGGGACTCGAGCGGTTCGGGAAGCTCGTCCTCGAGGCCGAGAGCTCGGACGAACTCGTTGAAGAAGGGCCGCTCGATGCACGCGACGGAGAGGTGGCGACCGTCGGCGGTGGGATAGACGTCGTAGAACGGGGCCCCGGAGTCGAGGAGGTTGTGGCCCCGGGCGTCGTGGCGCCACAGGCCCATCGCGGCGAAGCCGTGCATCATCGCATAGAGGAGGTTCGCGCCGTCGATCATCGCCGCATCGACGACCGTGCCCTCCCCGCTAACCCGGGCCCGGGTGAGTCCCGAGAGGACGCCGACGACGAGGAGCATGCCCCCGCCCCCGAAGTCGCCGAGGAGGTTGGCCGGGAACTGGGGCGGACCGTCCGCGCGCCCGAGCTGCGCGAGCAGACCGGTCGAGGCGATGTAGCCGAGGTCGTGGCCGGCCTTCTGCGACTTCGGCCCGTCCTGCCCGTAGCCGGTGATGCGCCCGTAGACGAGGGCGGGGTTGAGGGCCTGGAGGTCGTCCGGTCCGAGGCCGAGGCGCTCCGCGGCCCCGGGTCGGAAGCCCTCGATGACGATGTCCGAACGCCCAGCGATGGCCCGGGCGAGCGCGATTCCCTCAGACGTCTTGAGGTCGGCGATCACGGACTTCTTGCCACGGTCGAGGACGGGGTTCATCGCCTCCCCCGTGGCCTGGGGCGGGTCGAGGCGGATGACCTCGGCACCGAGGTCGGCGAGCATCATCGTCGCGAACGGACCCGGCCCGATGCCGCCGAGGTCGAGGACGCGGACCCCGTCGAGCATGCCCGGGTCCGTCGCCGAGGCGGTCGGGTCCGTCGCCGTCGTCGGCGCGCTCCTCGTGCCCGTCTCCGGTGGCATCGTCATCGATTTCCCTTTCCTCGGCCCATCCTGATTTACTGTAGAACGTTCGATCAGTTTCGACAACGGAAGCGGTGCGGCGTGAAGACATTCGAGTACTCTCCCGAGGTGCGCTGGTCCGACCAGGATCTGCTCGGGCACGTCAACAACGCGCGGATGATCACGCTCATCGAGGAGTGCCGCGTGCGCTGGCTCCACGAGGAGAAGGCCACCCACATCACCGGCGGCGGGCTCCTCGTCGCCCACCAGTCGATCGACTATCTCATCCCCGTCATGTACGGCCCCGAACTCAGGCTCACGGTGAGCGTCAAGCGCATCGGCACCTCGTCGTTCACGGTGAATACGATCGGCGAGCAGAGCGGGAGGAAGGTCTTCGACTCCGACGTCGTCCTCGTCCACATCGACCGTCGGACCGGGCGCCCGACCCCGCTCACCGATGAGATCCGCGCCGTCTTCGAGCCCTACCTCGCGATCGAGGACGGCCTGAGCGAATAGGGCACGTCTACCCCAGCGAAACCCGGAGGCGAACCCCGAAGGCAAACCCTGCCGGCGCACCCCGCCGAGGATGGCCGTTTCGTTCATGCCCGCACCGGTTCCCCGCCCTAGGCTGAGGCCATGAAACTCGACGCGATCTCGATCGTCACCGCAGACATGGCCCGGGCAGTGGATTTCTACACCGCGCTCGGCCTCGACCTCACCGACGGCGGGCCGGAGGCTCCGCATACGGAGTTCTCGACCGGCACCATCCGCCTCCTCCTCGACACCGAGGCCGTCATGCTGAGCATCGACCCGGCATGGACACGGCCGACCGGTGGACATGTCATGGCCCTGGCCTTCGACTGCTCCAGCGCCGAGGCGGTCGATGCGACGTTCGTCCAGCTCACATCGCCGGGGGCTGGGTCCGCCCCGGTCGCTCAACCCGTGAAGGAACCGTGGGATGCCTTCTGGGGTCAGCGCTACGCCGTCATCGCCGACCCGGACGGCAACACGGTCGACCTCTTCGCCGCCCTGAGCTGAACGGCGTCACCGCCGACCGGATCATCGCCCCAGCAGCGCCCGCTCCTCGCGCCACAGGTGCGCGGCATCGGAGTACCCCGACCGCGCCGCGGCCTCGGTGCGGGTGAGTCCTGCGTCGATGAGGGCCCGGGCCCGCCGCCACCGCAGGATCTTCGCGAGATGCTTCGGCCCGTATCCGTACCACTGCGCCGAGAGCCTCCTCAGCTGCCTGGGCGAGTACGCGAAGTCGGCGGCCGCCTCGGCGATGCTCACCGAGGAACCGTCACCACGGGCGGCGAGGGCGTCGGCGAGCGCGAGCGGGCGACGATCGATCTCGGTTCGCGCGAGAAGATCCTCGGCGAGCCCGAGGAGGGACCGGACGCGCACGCTCGGTGAGGTCGCCTCGGCGAGGCGGGCACCGGGGATACGCACCCGCTTAGGTGGGGCCACCTCGGCGAGCGGGGTGAGACGATCCGCCAGCTCCGCCGCCGATGTCGCGAGCAGCTGCGGCAGCACCCCCGAATCGAAGCGCAGGCCCGCGATCGTCTCCCCGGTCGCGGGCACGGTCCGCGCCGCGGTGTCGGCACCGGCGATGACGACCCCGGAGCCGGTGGCGAGGAGATCCATGCACCCGTCGGGGGTGATCGTCGCCGTCGAAGGCTGGGCATCGACGGCCTCGGGCGCGTTGACCCAGAGGACGGCGTGGAGCCGGTGAATGCGGATCTCCCGGTACATCCCGACCCGACTCCTCTCGGCTGGTGGGCGGTATCCTGGGATCGAACGTCGACCTGGGCTCAGACTAGCCGGTCGCCCCCGCCGCTCTCAGGAAGGAACGATGGCAGCTGCATCCTCGTCGCCGGTCTCGGCGCGTCGGCAGGCCCGCCATGTCACCGTCTTCCTCGACGTCGACGGCGTCCTCAACTCCTACCCCGTCCCGCAGCTGCGTCTCATGACCGAAGGCCGGAAGAAGCTGCAGGCCTGGGACTTCGAACTCCACTACCGGCCCGCGGTCATCGAGTTCTTCGACCGCCTCGTCGAGACCCACGAGGTCGACGTCGTCTGGCTCTCGACGTGGTCGAGGCGGTGCAAGACCGAGCTCGAACCGAAGTTCGGTCTGCGCAACTCCTTCGACGTCATCGAGATGCCCGATGACACGCACAACCGCTACGCGAACGACCCCGAGAAGTGGTGGAAGGCCCGCGCCATGGAGGAGTGGCTCGACTCGCACGGCCACCAGCGCGCGGTGTGGATCGACGACGATCTCGCCGCCCCTGTGACCAGGCAGTACTTCACGGAGAGGTACTCGGCGCAGCGCCTGAAGATCATCGCCCCCGACTTCGCCCACGGTCTGACCAAAGCGCATCTCAAGGAGATCAGGGAGTTCGCGCACCCGCGCTCGAAGCCGGTGACTGCCGACGATGACGCCTCTGACGAGGACACCGAGCGCTCATGACCCGCATCGGACTCCTCGACTCGGGTCTCGGGCTCCTCGGCACCGCTGACGCGCTCTTCCACCTCGCCCCGCACGCCGACCTCGTGCTCGCGATGGACCCCGACCACACCCCGTACGGCAGCCTCAGCCCGCAGGCGCTCGAGGAGCGCGTGCTCACCTCGGCGGCCGTGCTCGCCGAATGGGAACCCGACGCCATCGTCATCGCCTGCAACACCGCCTCGGTGCAGGCGCTCGAGGCGGTGCGCGCCCGCTACGAACCGGCGATCCCCGTCATCGGCACGGTCCCGGCGGTGAAGATGGCCGCCGGCACCGGGCAGGACTTCGCGGTGTGGGCGACCCCGGCGACGACCGGCAGCCCCTACCAGCGCACACTCATCGACACCTTCGCCGGCGACCTCTCCGTCGCCCAGATCGCCTGCCCCGGACTCGCCGAGGCGATCAACGCCGCCGATGTCACCACGATCGACGCCGCGATCGAGGCGGCCCTGTCACAGATGGACCCGGGGATGGAGACGATCGTCCTCGGCTGCACGCACTACGGTCTCGTCGCCGACCGGATCACCGCGGCCCGCGCCGGCGCGATCACCCTCTTCGACTCCCCCGTCCCCGTCGCCAAGCAGACCCTGCGCCGGATCGGACTCGAACCCGGCGGGCAGGCAGCTCCCGCCGGGCAGCAGGCGCCCGGCGATTCGGCTCCCGGCGGAGCTGGGACCGAAGGCGACGACGGCACGGAGGGCCGCCTCGGCGAGATCCTCGCAACCTTCGCCTCAGGACGACGCGTCCGCCTCCCCGCGGAACTCGCCGCCTACCCCGCAGGTCGGCGCCTCCTCGCCCGGGAGCGGCAGGAATCTTGAGGTAACTCGGCAATCGGCCGAGGATTGCACAGATGCCGGGTGCAAATCCGCCTCCCGGTGCTAGCGTTGTAAGGACAGCATTCGTCAGGGGAGGCGATCGTGATGCTGTTCCTCTACATCCTCATCGGTCTCGTCGCCGTCGGCGCCATCACCGCCGCGAACAGCCTCAAGATCATCCGGCAGTACGAACGCGGAGTGCTCTTCAGACTCGGCCGAGTCAGAGGCGAGGCGAAGGAGCCCGGGCTCACCGCGATCATCCCCTTCGCCGATCGACTCCAACGCGTGAGCATGCAGATCATCACCATGCCGATCCCCGCACAGGACGGCATCACCCGCGACAATGTCACCGTCCGGGTCGACGCGGTCATCTACTTCAAGGTCGTCGACCCCCGGAAGGCGATCGTCGACGTCGAGGACTACAATCTCGCCGTCGGGCAGGTCGCGCAGACCTCGCTGCGCTCGATCATCGGGCAGAGCGAACTCGACGATCTGCTCACCAACCGGGAGCGCCTCAACCAGGGTCTGGCGATCATGATCGACAGTCCCGCCGTCGACTGGGGCATCCACATCGACCGCGTCGAGATCAAGGACGTCGCCCTGCCCGAGGCGATGAAGCGCTCGATGTCCCGCCAAGCCGAGGCCGAACGCGAACGCCGCTCACGCATCATCATCGCCGACGGTGAGCTGCAGGCGTCGAACAAGCTCTCGCAGGCGGCGGGCGCCATGGCCGACACCCCGGCAGCCCTCCAGCTGCGCCTGCTCCAGACGATCGTCGAGGTCGCCTCGGAGCGGAATTCGACCCTCGTCCTTCCCTTCCCCGTCGAACTCCTCCGGTTCCTCGAGGCGAATACCCCGCAGTCACCCGCGGGAGCAACGGGATCCGGGCAGGGTGCCGCGGGTGCTGCGGGTGCCCGGCAGGGTGGCGGGTCGGACAGCCTCGCCGAGGCGGTCCCCGACCTCGATGTGGCCCACCTCATGGAGGCCGCGAAGCTCTCCCTCGACGACCTCGATTCGGTCGTCCGGGCGCTCGCGGATTCCGCGCCCGGCGAAGAGCGCACCGACGGACTCGACGTCGACCTGCCATGGCTCGACGATTCCGCCGACCGCCCGGCACCGCCCGCCCGGCCGACCGGGCAGCCAGAGGTCCCCGTCTCCGACATCCCGCAGATGCCCGGGACGCCGCAGATGCCGGAGACCCCCGACGTCCCCCGGCCGGCGACGATGGGGCCGGCGTCGAGCCCGCGGACACCGTGGCATGCGGTCAGCCCCGCCGAGGTGGGCATCCCCACCACAGTCACGCCGCGGACCCAGCGCCGCAGCGCCCGCAATCGGGAGCGCAAGCAGCCGACGTGAGCTTCGCGAGGGCCGGTGCTCAGCCTCCTTCCATTCCCGCTGACTAGGCTTGGTCCATGGAACTCAAACGCACCGGAACCGTCGTGATCGTCAACGGGGTCATCGCCTTCCTCGTCGGAGTCCTCATGCTGGGTTGGCCGCATGCCACCGCCGAGGTGGTCGCCCGCATCTTCGCCTGCTGGGTCGCGCTCATCGCCGTCACCTCGCTCGTCCTCGCCCCGCGCGGAGGACGCTCGGGCGCGCTCGTCCTCCGGTCGGTGCTCATGATCGTCTTCGCGGCCGTCGTCTTCCTCGCCCCGATGCTCTTCGCCGCCGTCGTCACCGTCCTCGCGGGGCTCGCCATCATCGCGCTCAGCGTCTTCGGCATCGGCATCTCACTCTTCGTCCGGCAGATGGGCGTGCGCGCGTGGTGGCTCATCACCGTCATCGCCGTCGCCGGCATCGTCCTCGGCATGGTGTTCCTCTTCTCCCCGCAGACGGGCATCACCGCCCTCATCGTCACTCTCTCGATCTTCATCGCCGTCGTCGGCCTTGCGCTCATCTGGGTGGGCAGCCGGCTGCGCGCGCTCGAGTCGCGCATGGCCGCGGACCCGCGCTTCACCCGCCGCGACGACGGCGGAGGCGAGACCATCCGCGGAGAAGTCATCGAATAGCCACCGACACGCCTGCCGCGCGACCTGCGGCAGGCGGAGACCACCTCGGCGAAGGGACAGATCATGTCAGGGATCCAGCAGCTCTCACCGTTCCTCATGTTCGAGAACGGGCGCGCCGAGGAGGCGTTGAACTTCTACGTCGACCTCTTCGGCGGCGAGGTCGTCCTCATCGACCGGTACGGGCCCGAGAACCCGGCGATGGACGGCAGAGTCCGCCTCGCCACGTTCGCGATCGCAGGCACGCAGGTCAACATCATCGACAGTCCCGTCCCGCACGGGTTCGGGTTCACCCCGGCCCTCTCGCTCTTCTACCGGGCGACGTCGCAGGCCGAGCTCGACCGGCTGTGGACCGGCCTCCTCGGCGGGGGTGGGCACGCGCTTATGCCGCTGGGCGACTACGGGTTCGGGCCCTTCGGGTGGCTCAACGACCGGTATGGAGTGTCGTGGCAGCTCAACCTCGCTGCCGCGGACGCAGGGGTCGGTGACGGCGCTGACGGCGGGGCGGCCGGCGGCGGGATGGCCGAGCGGACCGCGTAACGGCGAGGGGACCGCTCCGGGACGGTCCCCTCGCGCCCGCCTGGTCCCCTCGGCGAACGCCGGCCGGCGGCCACCGGCTCAGCGGGCAACTGCATGCACGGTACCGGCTCAGCGGGCACCGGGGCTCAGCCCGACGAACTTCGCGCGAACCCTGGCCCGCGCGCGGCCACCTGTGCTACCTTGGCGCTCATGGGAACATTGAATCGCGGCGCAATGACTGCGCTCAACTTCTACATCCGTGACCGCCGCGCCTGACAGCGCGCACGTTCCTCGATCTTTCCTCAGCCGCTGAGCATCGCCCTCAGCCGGAGCTGACCGCGTCGGCACTCATACCCGTCGCGACCTGAACAGGAACCCCGATCCTCTCTCGGGTCGGACTGTCACCGATCACGCAGTTGCGCGCTGTCCTCCCGGATAGTCATCGGCATCCGGGCGACGCGGCAACCACCGAAGACACACTGTCCGATCCCGCCATCACGGTCGGATCCCGGCATCTCACCAGTGTCTTCGCATTCCGCAGCCTCGGGTGCTCTCCATCCAATTCCTGGAGCACCACGCCATGCGACCCCATTCCCAGCGTCCGCATTCGCGGGCCGGCGGCCGAGAGGAACTCGGCCAGAACTTCCTCCGCGACCACAGCCACATCGCCACGATCGTCAGCCTCACCCGCGCCACCGCGGGATCGATCCTCGAGATCGGACCCGGCGCGGGTGCCGTGACCGCCGAGCTCTACCGGCTCGGCAGGCCGCTCACCCTCGTGGAGATCGACGAGACGAGGATCAGTGAACTCTCACACCGATTCCCCCGCGCACGAGTCGAGCACGCCGATGCTCTGAGAACCCGGTTCGACGCCGAGGTGGTCGTCGGCAACCTGCCCTTTCACCTCACCACGCCCATCCTCCGGCGACTGCTGCGCGCTCGCACGTGGCGCACAGCGGTGCTCCTCACCCAGTGGGAGGTCGCACGCAAACGCGCCGGAGTGGGCGGGGCGACGATGATGACCGCGCAGTGGAGCCCCTGGTTCGACTTCCACCTCATCGAGCGGGTCCCGGCCCACGCGTTCTCCCCGAAGCCGAGCGTCGACGGCGGCATCCTCACCGTCGACCGCCTCCCGACCGGGCTGGTTCCCCACCGGGACCGGTCCTCCTACCAGCAGTTCGTCCACGCGGCCTTCACCGGTCGCGGACGCGGAATGAAAGGAATCCTCACCCACCTGAAGCTCACCGACCGACGACGACTGCAATCGACCATGGACCGCCATCACATCAGAGGAGACGCATTGCCCCGCGAACTCACCCCCGAACAGTGGGCCGGGCTCTACACCGCCCTGTCTGCCAGCAGCCCTGCGACACCGGCCGGACGACCGACCGGACGCCGGACGCAGAGGACCACCACCACGCCGGAGAAGGCACGAGGAAAGGAAGAGACAATGCGCAACGACAAAGGTGCGAAGAAGAACGCTCAGACGAAGGACAAGCCCGTCATCACCGGTGAGCTGCCGATCGTCGGCGTCGAGAAGCCGGCCGCTCGGCTCGACGCCCCGATCCCGGGAGTCGACACCTCGGCGAAGAGCCACGACAAGGCCCACCTGCAGGCCGAGCGCGGCTACATGCCCCAGCACGGGAAGAAGAGTCAGCCGCAGCCGCGGTGGAACCTGCCCCGCCGACAGGGGTGAGTGAATCCGCCGAGGTGGGTCGGCCGTTCGCGGTCGCCCCACCTCGGCGCTCCATCCCCCGACCGACCGATCGACGGCGATGACGAGTCCACCTCGGCGATGAATCCGCTCAGCGGCGAATGATCGTCACAGGAGGCGGATGTTGTCCTTCGCCTCTTCCCACAGCTCGGGGATCTCACCGTGGAGTGCGCGCTTGAAGACGCTGAGCGTGAACTTCCCGACGAGCTCGGCGTCGACCGTCGACGGCAGCGCGAGCGCGCGCTTGTCGACGACGACATCGACGACGACGGGCCCGTCCCTGTGCGCGAGCGCCTCGGTGAGCTGGTCGCGCAGGCGGGCAGGGTCCTCACACCGGATGCCCTTGACCCCGAAGCCTTCGGCGATGGCCGCATAGTTCGCCGCCGGGAAGCCCGTGCCCCAGGGCCGGAAGCCGGCTTCCTGTTGTTCGATGTTGACGAAGTCGAGCTCTTCGTTGTTGAGGACGACGTGGACGATCGGGGACCTGTGCTGGCGTTCGGTGAGGAGATCGCCGAGGCCGAGCATCGAGAATCCCCCGTCACCGCAGAACGCGATGACCTGACGGCCCGGCACCGCCTTCGTCGCGCCGAACGCATACGGGGAGGCGTCGGCCATCGAGGCCCACGAGTACGAGCCCAACTGGATCCGGTCGCCGCCGAAGCTCATCTGATGGGCGACCCAGATCACTGAGGTGCCGGTGTCGGCGGTGACGATCGCGTCCTCGTCGATGAGCTCGTCGAGCAGCGAGGCGAGGTACTCGGGGCGGATCGGCGAGCGCTTCTCTCCCCCGTCGACGTAGTGCCGCAGCCGCTTGGTCCAGCCCTCGGTCGTCTTCTGTGCGGTGCGGAGGAACTCGTCGTCGGACTTCCGTTCGACGAGCGGCAGGAGCTTCTCGAGGAAGGCCCGCACATCGGCGGGCACACCCATCTCGAGCGCGACACGACGCCCGAGGTGGGAGGCCAGGTTGTCGACCTGGACGACCTTCGCATGCCCGCGGTCGAGAAACCCGGGGAACGGGAAGTCGGCGCCGAGCATGACCATGACGTCGGCGTGCTTGATGCAGTCGTTGGCCGCCCCGTAGCCGAGGAGCCCAGTCATGCCCACGGCGTTGGGGTTGCCTGCCTCGAGCCAGTTCTTGCCTTTGAGCGTGTACCCGACCGGGGCACTCACCTTGTCGGAGAGCTCCTGCACGAGGTCAGCGGCGTGCTCGGTGCCGTTGCCGCCGAAGAGGAAGATCTTCTCGCGGGAGTTGATGAGGTCGGCGACCGCGCGGACGTCCTCATCGCGTGGGGTGAGCACGGAACGGCGCGAGGGCGTGTACTTCGGCGGTGCGTCCAAGGGCGACTTCGCGCTGGCGACGTCGCCGGGCAGGGCGATGACGGTGGGACCGAGGTCCTCGGTGGCGATCGTGATCGCCTGCTGGAAGACGGCCCGCGACTGTTCGGGGCTGACGACGCGCCCGGTATAGAGGGAGGCGGTGCGGAAGAGGTCGTACGGGCTGATCTCCTCGACGGCATCGGTGTCGATGATGCTCGTCTCGACATCACCGGCGATCGCGATGACCGGAGCCTGTTCGTGGAGGGCGTCGAGGAGACCATTGAGCAGATGGGTGACGCCGGGTCCCGCGGTCCCACAGACGACGACGGGCCCCGCGCTGAGCTGGGCGTCCGCCGAGGCGGCGAAGGCGCCCCACTCCTCGTGGCGGACGTGGATGAACTCGATCTGCGGGTGTCGGGAAAGGGAGTCGATCGTCGGGTTGAGTGCGTCTCCGACGATGCCGTAGACCCGTTCGACGCCTGCGTCGATGAGCATTCCCCACAGGTCGTCGGCCACTGTTCTTGCCATGTTCGCTGCTCCTCTACATCCGGAGCCGGCGCTCTCGTCGGCTGGTGACTGCGAGCCTACTCCCGTCTCGCGACGGCACGTCGGGTGGTTCCTGCGAATTCATCGAACGTCGATGCGCGCGGGCCGGCACACGAACCTCACCGATGGGGACGAGGCTGCAGATGCTCGCATCGCCGCAGTGTTCACCGCCTCCGGGCGGTACCCACGGCACGAGCCCAAGGCAGAATGACCTACAGGTCGCCACCCATCCGCCGACTATGCTGACGAGAACACTTCGCTGTCTGATGATCTTGGAGCAGAAATGGTGTCGAATATCGGTTCGCATATCCACCGGTACATCAACGGCTGGTGTCCGAGTTGCAATGAGTCCAGCAGCCTCAGCCCGGGCCCACTCAATGATGACGGCACCATCGAGTTCCGAACCTGCGTCGATTGCGGGACGACTGTCGAAGACCACG
The DNA here is from genome assembly GCF_050562175.1 of Brevibacterium sp. K72. Taxonomy (NCBI): domain Bacteria; kingdom Bacillati; phylum Actinomycetota; class Actinomycetes; order Micrococcales; family Brevibacteriaceae; genus Brevibacterium; species Brevibacterium sp. K72. The sequence continues at coordinate 1,329,654 of NZ_CP191582.1, read as the reverse complement.
ACCCGCGGTTCTGGTCGACCGATGCGGATGCCGAAGAGGACGGAATCGTCTGAGCGACAACTGATTCCCTAGGACAGATAGACCGCCGAGGCGGCCGCCGACTCGATCTCGGTCGGTGCGCCGCCGTCGACGGCGACCGCGACCATGCCCTCACCTGCACCGGGGACGACCATAACGGCGGCACCTGGGCGGAGTCCCGCCTCGGCGAGGATCGCAAGCATCTCCGGATCGGCGTCGGAAACTCGCAGCACCACGTACGTGCCCGGGTCCGCCTCGGCGAGGAGGAGCGAGGTCCTATGTGACTCGACGGCACCGTCGGGGCCGGGGATCGGGTCCCCGTGCGGATCCGCGGCGGGGTGCCCGAGAAACTCGTCGATCCGGTCGATGAGGAGGTCGGAGGCGGCGTGCTCGAGGGACTCGGCTTCGTCGTGGACCTCGTCCCAGCTGTAGCCGAGCGACTCGACGAGAAACGTCTCGATGAGCCTGTGGCGCCGAACCATCGACACGGCGATCGTCTCCCCCGCGGCAGTGAGCTCGGGCGGACGGTAGGGCACCCGGTGGATGAGGCCAAGCTCGTCGAGCCGCTTGAGGACCTCGGTGACGTTGGCCTTCGTCGTGCCGAAGCGCTGGGCGAGCTCGGTCGCCGTCATCGGGTCCCCGCCCCACTCGCGCGCTGACCAGATCGCCTTGAGGTAGTCCTGGCTGACCTCGGACACTTCGCCTGCACGCATGGGCTCAGCGTAGCGGATCGTCCTCCGCCGAGGCGGTCGGTCGGTGGGTCGAGCACGGCGTCGCCGAGTCAGCCCGGCAGTCGTCGTCGAGACTGCGGAAGAGGCGATGCGCCGGCTCAGGTCGCGCCGGCGGGCCTCACCTCGGTGACGGTGAAGACGTTGGCCACCGCCCGTTCGACCCCGCGGCAGGTGAGGAAGTTCGGGGCCGACCGGCTCACCCCGATGACGACGTCGAAGGATCCCAACTCAGGTCGTGTGCCCTCGACCCTCACCGTCCACACCCCACCCGCCGAGGTGGTCGCACCGATCGCGTAGTCGAAGCGTCCGGCCGGTCCCGCATGCTCGAGGACGGCCGCGACCGCGACCTGCTCGAGGGAGTTGAGGTCGGTGTATCCGCGCAGGTGAGACCCGTCGATCTCATCGGCGAGGTGGCCGGAGATGACGTCGAGCGCAGATTCCTCGTCGAGGTTGCCGTAGTAGACGCCGTCGGGGACGACGAGGATGTTCGCGGCGAACCGGTCACCGCCGACGTGCGTGCACTCCCACACGAGGTCGGGCCACTCCTCGGCGAGGACTGCGGCCACGGGCCTGCCGCGCACGGCGCAGCAGACATCGTGCTGACCGTGCGCGCAGACGAGGACGACCGGGGGCAGGAGCCCGGCGTCGTACGTCTCGTCGAGTTCGACGGAGGGGAGGTCGACCGCCTCGGCGAAGGGTGCCTCAGGGATCGCACCCGGAGTCGACTCCGCGGGTCGGTTCCGGATCGCCTCCAGGGCGCCGACGATCTCGAGGAGATCGGAGTCGTCGTCCCACGACCCCCACATCTGGTGAAGGCGCCCCGGTCCGGCGAGGTGCATGACACCCCAGACGCCGGGACCGCCGCGCGTGCGCCGGCCGGGACGGCGGATGAGGAGGATCCGCGCGCGCAGCGCTTGCGCGGCGTAGAAGACCTCGGAGCGGACGCGCCAGTCGATGTCGAGGCCCTCGAAGCCGTTGAGCGGCCAGCCCCCGCGATGCTCGATGAGCACCCAGAACGTGCCCATCGGCGCGGTGCCGACGATCCCGTCGCCGCGGTCCCGGGCGGCGTTCGAACAGCGGAAGGCCTGCGTCATCGTCGTCTGCTCATCCTCGGTGCTGCTGGTTCCGGGCCGGTCGGGAGTTCACACGCTCAGACGAGGGCAGGGACGAGGGCGCCGGCGGCCAGCAGCCGTTCGGCCAGGGGGCGTCCGATCTCATCGACCGAACGTGGGACGCCGTCGAGAAGGGCGCGCACGGCCGCGAGGTCGTCGGCGGTGAAGTCGAACCAGCCGATGCGCGTGTGCAGGCGCTCGCCGTTGAGCGTCGGGTCAAGTCCTGCCCGAAGCCGAAGGGGGGTGTCTCCGCTCAGCGACTTCATCGCCTCGTGCTGGGCGAGGGGGCCGAGTGGTGCGGGGCGGGCCTGCGATCGCCGGGTGCGGTCGATGCCTGCGGTCGGGTCGGCCTCGGTCACGGCGGCGATCATCGCCTGCTTGATGCGCTCGAGCACGTCCGCGTCGGGGCGGGACTCCCCCAGCGGCAGGCTCGCGCGCATCGCCGGGTCATCCTGGAGGTGTGCGAGCGCGACCTGGGCGAGCTGTTCGGCCACCGCGAAGCGGGTCCAGTTGTGGATGCCGAGGGTGAGATGGATCGAGACCTCACCCTGAGCCGTGGCCGCATGGAGCCATCCGCGAGGCAGGTAGAGGGCATCGCCGGGTTCGAGGACCGCGTCGATCGCCGGCTCTGTCGCGGCGGCCCGACCGACGGCCTCACGGCGGTCCGTCCACGGCTGGTCGCGCAACGGCGAGTCGAAGACCGGTTCGTGGATGACCCAGCGCTTCGTCCCCTGGATCTGGAGGACGAAGACGTCGTGGACGTCGTAGTGGTCGTCGAAGCCCTGGTTCTGTGGCGGGGTGATGTAGGCGTTCGCCTGGACCGGGTTGCCGAGCTCCTCGCTCAGCGCCGAGGAGAAGGCCCCGATCGGCTCCCAGGTCCGCTGCAGCGCCTGGAGGACGAGGGTCGCCCCGTCATGGAACTGGCGCCACAGGCGGGTGTCGTCAAGCTGGTCGCCGATCGTCGCTCCGACACCGGCGGGAGAGGTGAACGACGAGGTCGGAAGGGTCGCACCGTCCTTGGCGACCCGAAGGAACGGGGACCGCAGTCCTCGTGCGGAGATGAGTTCGTCGACCGCGTCGGCCGAGAACAGGTCGGAGAAGTCGCTGACACCACGGCTGAGCAGGGCGCGCCTGCCCCAGTAGTCATCGGCGAACGTCGTGCGGGGAATGTCGATGAGGCGTGATTCCAACACCCCGGCGCCGTTGTCGACGCCGGGGTGTCGGAGATCAGGGGAGAACGTGCTCAAAGCCGGTCGGCTCCTCCGTCGGCACCACCGTCGTGGACACCGGGCTCACCCGAGGCTCCACCGTCGGCGGGACCTTCGGCACCGCCGTCAGCGCCGCCGTCGTGGACGCCCTGGGTGCCGCCGGCGCCGCCATCGGCCGGACCTTCGGCACCACCGTCGGCGCCACCGTCATGGACTCCGGGCTGACCCGAAGCACCGCCGTCCGCGGGACCTTCCGCACCGCCGTCGGCACCGCCATCGTGGACACCGGGCTGACCCGAAGCACCGCCGTCCGCGGGACCTTCGGCTCCACCGTCAGCACCGCCGTCGTGGACACCGGGCTGGCCTGCGGCGCCGCCGTCGGCCGGGCCCTCGTTCTCGTTGGGATCGAAGTTGGACTCTGTCATGATTCCTCCTTGATGTCACTTGCCCTCGGCGGCACCCGCGTCATGTCTCGAGTGGTGTGCGGGTCAGCGTCGTCCCCCGTGGAACGAGCCGCCATGCTGACAGGCTACTTGTGAAAACTGCCGTTGTGAACAGGGACGGAGAGGATTCTCACTGCGTTCACCGAACCGACCTGGGAGTCACCGCCCGCGGAGTCCCCGAGGCGTTCACCGAACCGCCCTGGGACTCACCGCCCGGCGAGCTCCTGAGCCTTCTTCTCGATCTCGGGAAGACCCGCGGCACTGAGGTCGATGACCCCGGAGGCGATGACGTGCTCGTGGAGCGGCTCATGCCGGTGGGCGAGGAACTTCTCGAACTCCTCGGCAGCGTTCGACGTGCCGGTCCCGTGCCCAAGGAGGACGAAGTCGCGACCGGCAGCCTCCTTATCGATCTCGGTGACGAGATCGTCGAAGAACCGGTCGAGGTCCTTCTTGTCGTCACGACCGGTCTTCTTCTCCACCGTGCGCATGTGGTGCCCGCGGGAGTCGGGGTTCTTCTCATGCTTGTGCTGGTCGACCTCGACGTCGTGGGCGCTGAGGTCGAAGTCGTAGAAGCGGGCGTCCTCGTCCGTCATCGTCACGACGAAGAGGTGCCCCTGGCCCTCGGTGCTCTCGTGGGAGGCGAAAAGGTGGCGAGCGCGTTCGATGTCCTCGATGCTCACGAGTCCGTCGTGCTGACGGCGGAAGACGACGCGGTGGCCGTTCATGTCCACCGCGAGACGATCGCCCGACTCCTGCTCGACCTTGTCGGCGTAGTTCTCCCACATCGTGATGAAGTGCTTCCACTCGATGTCTCGCGGAGCGGGATGGCCGAGGATGGCCTCCTTCGTCTTCTGCGGGTGATCGCTCATGATGCCTCCTGGGTGCTGTGGGGAAACCAGCCCGGCGGCTCTGCGACCGAGGTCGCGGCAAGCCGACGTGCTTCGACACGGGTTCGCGCCGTAGACCAGAGGATAGCGGTTCCCGCTGTTGCCCACATCACAGAATCGGTCCATAGTCGGAAGTGAGGGGCGTCGCGGCTGCGGCAACCGAGCCTGCGGGCGGCGACGGCGACCGCCTCGGCGGGAAGGAGGAGACGATGGACGTCGGCGCACTGCTCGTCCTGCTCGAGGCGCCCGACTACACGATCGCCCGCGAGATCCTCCAACGCGGCTTCGCCGTCCTCTTCCTCATCGCCTTCCTGAACGCGTGGAACGAGTTCCCGGCCCTCCTCGGCGAGAAGGGTCTGCTGCCGGCGCCGCGCTTCCTCGCGCTCACCACCGCGAAGCAGGCACCGAGTCTCTTCCGGTGGTCGCGCACTCCGTACTCCGACCGTAACCTGCGGATCGTCTGCGCCCTCGGCATGGTCCTCGCGGTCACCGTCATCGTCGGTCTCCCCCAGGCCGGTCCTGCGTGGGTGCCGATCCCGGTGTTCCTGACGATGTGGTGGTTCTACTTCTCGATCTCGTCCATCGGCCAGCGCTTCTACGGCTTCGGCTGGGAGAGCCTGCTGCTCGAGGCCGGATTCCTCGTCGGCTTCCTCGGATCGCACGCGGTCGCCCCGCCGCTGCTCATGATCCTCCTGCTGCGCTGGTTCACCCTCCGCGTCGAATTCGGTGCCGGGATGATCAAGATGCGCGGCGACAGCTCATGGCGCGATCTCACCGCGATGAACTACCACCATCAGACCCAGCCGATGCCGAATCCGCTCAGCCGCACCGCCCACCTCATGCCGACGTGGTGGCACAAGGGCGAGACCCTCGGCAGCCACATCGTCCAGCTCATCGCGCCGTGGCTGCTCTTCCTCCCCCAGCCGATCGCGTCGTTCGCGGCCATGGCGATCATCATCACCCAGCTCGCGCTCGTCATCACCGGCAACTATGCGTGGCTGAATTGGGCGACGATCCTCCTCGCGTGCGCGGGGATCAGCGACTCGTTCTTCCGCTGGATCGTCGGGGGTCCGTGGCCCGAGTGGGGCATCGACGCCGCCGTTCGCCGGGTGGACGAGGCCTCCCTCGCCGAGGCAACCGGCACTCCCGCTGACACCCTGACCTCCCCGTTGTGGTGGGTCCTCCTCATCATCGCGTTCGTCGTGTGGCAGTGCGTGCTCAACGTTCCCGCGCTGCGCAACCTCTTCTCGTCGCGGCAGCTGATGAACGCGCACTTCAACCGGTGGGGGCTCGGCAACGCCTACGGCGCGTTCGGGTCGATGTCCGAGGTCCGCCACGAGATCGCGATCGAGGGCACCCTCGACCCTTCGGGCACCGACGGGTGGAGAGAGTACGTGTTCAAGGGCAAACCCGGAGACGTCGACCGTCGCGGCCCCGTCGTCGCCCCCTACCACCTGCGCCTCGACTGGCTCATGTGGTTCGCCGCCCTCGGCGACTATCGGGACTCGTGGTTCCTCGCCCTCGTCGAACGCCTCGGCACCGGCGACCCCCTCATCCGCAGGCTGCTCGGCCCCGACCCCTTCGACGGCGAGGCACCGGCGCTCATCCGCGCGCGGATGTTCACCTACCGCTACGCCACCCGGGACGAACGCCGCGCGGCGAAGGTAGCAGGCGAACCGGTCCCGTGGTGGGTGCGCTCCGACCCGCGGACTATCCTCCGCCCGGTCGACCTCCGCGGGCGGTGAGCCCGTCGAAACCGACACTTCGCGTCGAGACCGACGCCCAGAATTGTCGGTCTCGGCGCGAAGTGTCCGTCTCGGTGCACCGGCTCGCGCGGCGCCGAAGCCACAATCGCCCCAGGGCGCCCGGCCTACTCGATGCCGAGGGCGAGCAGCACGAGGAGCGCGACATTGAGGGCGATGATGAGCGCCGAGGCGATGACCGCGGCCGTCGTGATCCACCGCCCGTTGGCGTACTCACCCATGATCGCCCGGTTCGCCGTCAGTCTCACGAGCGGAACCATGGCGAAGGGGATTCCGAGGCTGAGGACGACCTGGCTGAGGACGAGCGCCCACGTGGGATCGGCGCCGATGGCGAGCACGATGAGCGCGGGGATCATCGTCACCGCCCGCTGCCACACGATGGGAATGTCGACCCGCAGCAGCCCCTGCATGATCGAGGCCCCCGCATAGGAGCCGACCGCCGACGACGCGAGCCCCGAGGCGAGGAGTCCGATGCCGAAGAAGAGCCCGACCACCTCGCCGAGATTGGCCGTGACGACCGCGTGCGCGCCCTCGATCGTGTCGGTGCCGCCCTCACCGCGCAGGGCAGCGGCGGCGAGGAGGAGCATGGCGATGTTGACCGATCCGGCGATGACGAGGGAGGCGACGACGTCCCACCGGCTGGCCCGGAGCAGACGCGGGATCGCCGTGCGCGGCTGCCCTCCGTGCCGGTCGACCGAGAGCGCGGAGTGGAGGTAGATCGCGTGCGGCATGACCGTGGCCCCGAGCATCGAGGCGGCGAGGACGAGCGAGTTCGTCCCCTCGAGCCGGGGCACCAGCCCGCCGGCGGCCTGCCCCCAGTCGACATCGCCGACGACGAGCCCGGCGAGGAAGCCGATCGCGATGATGGCGAGGAAGCCGATGATGACGAACTCGAAGGGCCGTTGCCCGCGCGAGGACTGGATCGAGAGGAGGACAAGGGAGACGATGCCGACGATGACCCCGCCGAGGAGGAGCGGAAGGTCGAAGAGGATCTTGAGCGCGATGGCGCCACCGACCACCTCGGCGAGGTCGGTGGCGATCGCGACGATCTCCGCCTGCCCCCAATAGGCGAGCCGACGCCTGCGCCCGAGTCGCCGACCGAGGATCCCGGACAGCGACTGCCCGGAGACGAGGCCGAGCTTCGAGGACAGGTACTGGACGAGGACGGCGATGAGGTTCGCGGCGACGAGGACCCAGACGAGGAGGTACCCGTACTCGGCGCCGGCGGTGAGGTTGGCCGCGACATTGCCGGGGTCGACGTAGGCGACGGCCGCGACGAAGGCCGGCCCGAGCAGGAGGAGTGAGGACGTCCCCCGCTTCCTCGCCGAGGCTGTCCCCCGCTGTGTCTCCGACGCGTTCGATGGCATGAAGTTAAGGTACATTAACTTTCCTGTCGCGACAACACAGGGTGCGTGCACCTCCTGTGCGCGCGATCGTCACCTCTTCGACACCTCGGCGACCTTGTGCCGGATGACGCGCGGACCTAGAGTGGATGCATGTCCACTGAACGTGTTCAGTCGAATGCCCGTGAGGCCCAGCGACAGCGGACCGAGGAACACATCCTCACCGTCGCCGCCGAGCTCTTCCTCGACCGCGGGTACCGGGGAACGACCGTACGGGCGATCGCGGAGTCCGCCGGAGTGTCCGCGGGCCGGGTGATGGCCGTCGGGGACAAGGATGCCCTGCTCATCGCCTGCTACGACCGGTGGATCGCGCAGCTCCAGGCGGGCACGTACGCGCTTCCGCACGCTCGCGCGGAACGGCCGCCCGCCTCGGCGGTCCAGGACCATCTGCTCGGGATCTTCCTCCCGTTCCTCGAGTTCTTCGCCGCACACGAGGACCTCGCCCGCGACTACGCGGCCGCGCTCATCCGCGTCCACGGCCGGCCCGACGTCTTCGCCGGACTCTCCGAGGCGCTCCAGGCCTCGCTGCGGGACAACCTCGTCTCGATCGGGATCAGCGAACCCAATGCGCGGGCCTCGGCGGCGGCGCTCTACGACTCCTACATGGGTGTGCTCTTCCGATGGGCGGCCAGCGACATGGGCTTCGACGAGGCGGTCGCAGCACTCGCCCACATCATCGCCTTCCACACCCGGTTCCGGGGTGTGCCGTGAGCTCGCCCGCCGCGGTAGCTGCGGTGAGGATCCCCTCGCCGAGGTGGCTGCCGTGACCCTGCTCCCCGATCCGTGGTGGCCGGTGGCGGTCCTCGCCCTCATCGTCCTCGGCGACGGCGTGATGACGTTCCGCCCGCCGAAGGCGATCGCGGCCTGCCTCGACGGGGTCGGGCTGCCCCGGGACTGGTGGTGGGTGCTCGCCGTCGTCAAGTTCCTCGCTGCCTCCGGACTCGTCGCCGGCTTCTGGATCCCCGGCGTCGGTCTCGCCGCGACCGTCGGCATCGTCGTCTACTTCCTCGCCGCGGCATGGTCGCACATCCGCGCCCGGTACATCGGCCGCGACTTCTGGCTCAACTGCCTCGGGCTGCTCGCGCTGAGCATCGTCGTCCTCGTCGGCTCCTTCCTGGTCTGAGTCGATCTTCTCGGCGCGTCGCCGGAGGATCCCGAGGTGCCACGCCGGTGATCCGTCGGCACGCAACCGGCGATGTCGTCGGCGCGTCGCCGGCCACATCGTCGCCCGCCTGGGCCGGAGCCGCCGAGTCCGAATCGTGCTCGAACGGTGCTTCGCATGCCGCGGGGACTCGGCTACGCTCGAAGCAACGGCCGCCGTGCCAGACGAAGGAGCGTCGAGATGCCCGAATTCGCCGACAGCAGCCGCGCTCGCGCCGAATCCACGGCCGAACGCCATTCCCGGTGGACCTGGATCCACGAGACCGCAGCGATGACCGGATGGAACTTCACCGCCCTCGAAGGCCGCCTCATCGCCGATGACCCGCCCTGGGACTTCGACACCATGTGCCTCGACGCGATCGAGGACGCCGACGAGGTGCTCGACATGGGCACCGGCGGCGGCGAGCGCCTCATCTCAATCGTCAAGCGCTTCCGCGGCCGCAATGCCGCCTCCGTCCCGGATGTCGCGATCCACGCGAGCGAGGGGTGGGCACCCAATGTTCCCGTGGCCACCTCGGCGCTCGAGGACTACGGGATCGACGTCACCGAGTATGACAGCGAATCCGGGGACCCCATGCCGTGGGAGGACGGGCAGTTCGACGTCGTCATGAACCGGCACGAGAGCTACGACATCGCCGAGGTGGCCCGCATCCTCGCCCCCGGCGGTCTCTTCCTCACCCAGCAGGTCGACAGCACCGAGGCCGAGGAGTTCCGCCGGTGGTTCGGCGGGACCCCGGAGAACCCCGAGGTCCAGCTCGAACGCTGCGTCGACGAGGTCGAAGCGCAGGGGCTCACGGTCGAGGCGGCGCGGAGGTGGATGGGCACGATGCGGTTCACCGACGTCGAGGCGGTCATCGAGTACCTCGCCTACGTCCCCTGGGATGTTCCGGGCTTCGTCGTCGGCGATCACATCGGCGCCCTCGAACGACTTGCCGCCGAGCGCCGACCGATCGAGGTCACGCAGATGCGGTTCCTCATCGCCGCGACCAAGGGCTGAGAAGGGACTCGGGCGGGAGCAGGTCACTGGTGCCTCAGGGAGTGCTGCCCGCCGAGTGGGATGCACGCCGGGTGGAAGAGGCCGCCGGGTGGGATGCACCCCGGGTGGGAGAGGCGGCCGCACGTCGCTGCGATGAGAGTGTGAGGTTTTCCCGACCCGGGGCATGGGGAAGCCGCATGGGACCCGCGCTCGGGCGTGCGTAGCGTCGTGACCATGACCTCGCCGAACTTCGCGTTCCCCCAGCCCACCGATGACGAGCTCGCGGCACAGGGACCGGCCATCGCCCCGACCGACTCGCCTGCACGCGCCACTGTCGCCCAGCCCGGCGGCACCGTCTCCCCAGGCCCAACCGTCTACGGCGGCGCCACTGGTGCAGCCTCCGTGTCTGCCGACGCCGTCCCGGCGGTCCACCGCCCGGTGCAGACCGGCCCCGTCGACGCCGCCGTCGCATCGGGCACTCCCGGGTCGTCTCGACTCGGGAGGTGGGCGCTCCTCCTCGCTCTCGCGGCTGCCGGCATCTCCCTCATCGCCTCGGCGATCCTCGGAGTCACTGCCGGGCCTGCGGAGGCGGCGACCGGCTCGTACTTCGGTGACGATGCGTGGTACACGAATCTCGGGGTGACGCTCTTCAGCGTGCAGGCACTGTGCACGGTCGCAGGCCTCACCGGTCTCGTCCTCGGCATCGTCGCAGCCGTGTCCGACCGGGGCCGCACTCTGGGCATCATCGCCACCGCGGTCTCAGTGGTCGCCCCGATCGTCTCTTTCGCGCTCTTCCTCATCCTCAGCTTCGCCTTCCTCTGAGCGCACAGCCCGCCGCGACGGCCGTTTCGCGTCGAGATGGACACTCATAACTGCCGGTCTCGACGCGAAACGGCAGTCTCGGTGTCATAATCCTCTTCATGGCCTTCACCGATCCGCGCCACCTCACCCTGCTCTGGTTCCGCGACGATCTGCGCGTATCGGACCACGAAGCGCTCAGCGCCGCGCGCGCCGACGGCGACGTCGTCGCGATCTGGGTCCGCGAGGTCCGCGACGACGAAGGCCGGGGTCCCAGGCCGCTCGGCGCAGCCGCCCGGTGGTGGGTGCATGAGTCGCTCACCGTCCTCGAGCGGGAACTCGATTCGCTCGGCATCCCCCTCCTCGTCGCGGCCGGACCCGCAGCCGAGATCATCCCCGCGGCCGCAGCAGACCTCGGAGCGGGCACGGTCCGCTGGTCGCGCCGCTACGCACCGGCCTCACGTGCTCTCGACGAGGTCGTCACCGACGCACTCGGCGAGAACGGCATCGCCGTCGAAGCCTCACCCGGCGCCCTCCTCGTCGAACCGTGGCAGGTCGAACCATCCTCGGCGAGCGCGTACTACAAGGTCTTCACCCCGTTCTGGAACGCCGCCCGCGAGGTTCCGGTCGGCTCGCCGCTGCCGGTACCGCCGGCGCAGACACTCGATTCCGACACCGCCGCCCGGATCGAGCAGGTCCGTGAGTCCGACTCGCATCTCGTCGCCACGATCGACGACCTCGCACTCCTCTCACCCGCGGGCCCCGCCGGTGGGGACAGCGGCACCGAGGGTTCGCGCACCTCACCGTTCCCGTGGTGGGAGGACACGATCGCCGGGCACTGGACGCCCGGATGCACTGCCGCCGAGGAGGAGGTCGACGACCTCGGCGCCCGGGTCGACGGCTACGCCGAGGACCGCGACATCCCCGCAGACCGGGACGGCACGTCGAGGCTCTCGCCGCGACTGCGGTTCGGCGAGGTCTCCCCGCGGCAGCTCCTCGCCGCCGTCACCGCTCTCACCGATGTCGGTGCCAGCGATCGCGAGGCGTGGGTGCGGCAGCTCTACTGGCGCGAGTTCGCGTGGCACCTCACCTTCCACGTGCCCGACCTGGACTGGCGTCCGATGAGACCCGAGTTCGCCGAATTCCCCTACGAGGACGACCCCGAGGCGCTCGCGGCCTGGCAGCAGGGCAGGACCGGCATCGCCCTCGTCGATGCGGGAATGCGGCAGCTGTGGCAGACCGGCTGGATGCACAACCGCGTGCGCATGGTCACCGCCAGCCTGCTCATGAAGAACCTGCTGCTGCCATGGCAGTCCGGGGAGCAGTGGTTCTGGGACACGCTCGTCGACGCCGATGAGGCGAACAACCCGGTGTCGTGGCAGTGGGTCGCCGGCTGCGGGGCCGATGCCTCACCGTTCTTCCGCGTCTTCAATCCCGAGCGGCAGCGCGCCCGCTTCGATCCTGAGCGCGTCTATGTCACACGGTGGCTCAAGGAGTCCGGACCCCGTCTCGACGGTCCGGTGGGTGAGGGCGATCCGATCGTCGACCTCGGCGAGTCACGGCAGGCGGCGCTGGCCGCCTACGATGCGATGAAGAGCGCCCAGACCGCGGACTGAGTCGCCCGCGCAGCCCCCTCGGGTCGACGGAACCATCCCGAGGGGACCGCTCCGAGGCGAGCGCACCAGCCTCGGCCGGTCCCCTCGCCGCGACATGGTTCCCGCGCGTCCCCACGACCCCTAAGTCCCCGCACGACCCCCAAGTCCGCGCACGACCCTCCCATCCCACGCCGGCGGCCGACCCGGCATCCCAGTATCCGAATCCGCCCTTGACAGTCGAGTGTGACTCCCGCCACGATTGAACAAATCGATTTGGCTCTAGTGAATCCCTACTCACGCGCCTGCGGCCTCGGCCGCGGTCGATGGGCCTCAGCGACGAGGTCCCTGGCGAAGGAGAGACCCCAGCGATGGCAGCTGACACGAACACCGACCATGCGGCATCCGACCCCTCGCGCATCCACCCTGTCGACCGATTGCGACCGGTGCACACGCTCATCCCGTTTGCGATCCAGCACGTGCTCGTCATGGTGGCGACGCCGATCTCAGCCGTCTTCCTCATCGCCAACGCACTGTCGCTGTCGCCGCAGACGACGTCGGCGGTCCTCTCGGCGGTGTTCGTCTTCTCCGGGCTCGGTTCGATCCTCCAATCGGTGGGCGTGTGGAGGATCGGGGTGCGACTGCCCTTCGTCATGGTTCCCGGCGGTGCGGCGACGATCCTCTTCATCTCGATCGGCCAAGGCACCGACCTCTCCACGGCGGTCGGAGCCGTGCTCATCACAGGCGTCTTCTACATCGTCGCCGTGACGCTGTTCGTCAGACTCCTCAAGTTCTTTCCTCCACTGGTCATCGGCGTCATGGTCGTCGTCATCGGAATCAACCTCATCCAGGTCACCGGCAAGCTCATCGTCGGAGAACCGGGAACCTACTCGTACGGAGACCCACAGAACCTCCTTCTCGGCTGCGTCACGATCGTCATCACCGTGCTCTCCTTCAGATTCCTGCGCGGCATGCTCGGCAAGCTCTCCATCGCCATCGGCCTCGTCGGAGGGACAGTGCTCGCGGCCGTCATGGGAAAGACCACCTTCATCGAACAGCTCGACGGTCCTCTGTTCGCGACCCCGACGCTCCTGCCGCTCGGGGCACCGACCTTCGATCTGGTCGCAGCGATCCCCATGCTCCTCTGGGCACTGGCCTCGATGGCCGAAGCCACCGGCCAGACGATCATCAACGGGGAGATCGTCGGGAAGAAGGTCGAACCCACCCGAGACGTTCCCCGCCTCATCCGGGCCGATGGCCTCATCACCGTGGCCGGAGCCCTCTTCGGCACCCCTGCGCTGGTGACGAGTGGGGAGAACGTCGGAATCGTGCGCGCATCAGGAGTCCGCAGCCGATTCGTCACCGCATTCGCGGGCATCCTGCTCATCCTCATCGGCGTCAGCCCGCTCGCCCGCATCCTCAACGGCATCCCGCCGGCCGTCGTCGGGGGCAGCGCGGTCGTCGTGTTCGCGATCATCGCCGTCCTCGGGATTCAGATGCTCGCCCGTGTCGACTTCAACCAGACCGGCAATCTCATCACGGCAACCGTCGGCCTCGCCGCTGGCCTGCTCCCCGTCCTCCTCCCCGGCATGTACGCACACCTGCCCGCGAATGCGGCATCTCTCCTCGGCAGCGGTGTGGCGATGGCGGCATTCGTCTCCGTCCTCCTCAATCTCCTCTTCCACCACACCGGACGCAGAGACAGGCACCCGAAGTCCCGCACCCCGATCGAGGATCCGAGCCGGCTCGAACAGCGGCCAGGGGACTACCGGATCTGAGGGCGCTCGCCGAGGTGGCCGCCTGGTCCCGCGGTCGACGCCCGGACGATCAGTCGTGGATCCGGCCGGTGGGGCCTCTCGACCTCCGGAGAGGCGGGCGATCCATCGAGCACGGCAAGCAGAAGCTCGACGGCGTCTCGCGCGACCTCGTCGAGTCCGAGATCGACCGCGGTGAGCGGCGGGGTGCTCGTCCGCGCCCGCAGGCCGTCATACCGTGTCGCGACGAGGAGGTCGACGCCGACCGAGCGCCCCGCGGCCTCGGCCGCCCGCACCGCACCCGAGGCGAACGTGTCGATCGGCACGAACAGGGCGTCGACATCCGGGGCATCGCTGAGGATGGCCCCAGCCGCATCGGCACCGGCCGGCTCGCCTTCCTCTTCGTCCGCTTCGGCGATGACGGGTGCGAAGCCGTACTCGGCGGCGGCCGCCAGATACGCGTTTCGCGCGGCCACCTGGGCTCCGCGCTCGCTGGTGCCGACGATGAGGGCGGGTCTGCGAGCCCCCTGCGCGATGAGGTGCTCGACGAGCAGCTCTGCCGTCTGCGCATGCCGGAGGTCGACGACCCCACTGGCTTGCGCAACCCCGCCGGGACCGTCGATCGTCACGTAGGGGATCCCCCGGGCCTCGAGGGCGGAGGCGATCGGGTCGTCGACGGCGGGTTCGAGGAGGACCGCACCGTCGATGTCGAGGCGGTCGACAGGGTCGGTGCCGCTCACCGGAGGCGTGAGCATGAAGACGTACCCGCGCAGCAGCGCGGTGCGGGCGCAGCTCATGGCCAGCTCTGTGAAGAAGCCGAGTTGCGAGGGGCCCGCTGAGACCGCCGCCGGCATCGAGGACAGGAGGGCGAGACTCTGGGATCTTCCCTTCCGCAGGCCCTGCGCCCGCACGCTCGGACGATAGTTGAGTTCGGCGGCGACAGCCATGACCCGCTCACGCGTCTGCGAGTTGACCTTGCCCAGACCGTTGAGGGCATGGGAGACCGTCGTCCGCGAGACTCCGGCCTCGCGGGCGACATCGGCGATCGTCGCGCGATGCGGACGCGGTTGAGCAGGCATGGGTTCAGGGTACTTGAGGTTGCCCGGTGGAACGGCCGGCGCGGGGGACAGCCGAGCCTGTCGCATCACGCCTGGATGATGACGAGTCCGCCCGAGACGATGGCGAATCCGAGCACCGTGTAACGGAGCACCGGACCGTCGAGGCGGTGGTGGACGTAGCGGCTGAGGAAGGACCCGACGACGAGGAAGGGCAGCAGCATCGCCGTCGTGACCAGGGTCGGGCCGGCGACCTGGCCGCTCAGCGCCAGCACGAGCAGGGAGATCACCTCACCGACGAGGAAGCACACGGCCACGGTCGACCTCAGTTCGGGGCCGGGACTGTGCTGGTAGGCGAGCGCGTACGGCGGGCCGCCGACTCCTGTCGATGTCTCAGTCACCCCCGTGATGAGGCCGACGGCTGCGAGGGCGGTGCGATTCGGTGAGAACTTCGGTGCGAGCAGTGCTGCGACGGCGGCGATGAGCGTCGACCAGCCGATGAGGAGGGAGAGCTGGTGCAGGTTGACGATGAGGAGGATCCAGAGTCCTGCGAATGTCCCCGCGAAGCGTCCGACACTGATCCACTTCACCCCGTGCCAGTCGATGGCGCTCCTCTCCCGAGCTGCGACGTAGGCGTTGAGCGGGATCATGAGCACGAGGAGCATGACCGGGATGAGGGTCGGGTCGATGAAGCTGACGACCGGGGCGACGATCATCGCGAACCCCATACCCGTCGACCCCTGGACGAACGCGGAGATGAGGACCGTCGCTGCGACGATCGAGAATGCGAGGACCGTCATCCGCGGACCCCTGAGGCACCGCGGGCGCTCAGAGGCCCCGGAGTCTCGTAGGGATCGACTGCGCGGACAGCGGATTCCGCCTGAGCCACCTCGGCGCCGTGCTCCTTCATCCAGGACGCCCGATGCTCGGTGGACAGCGGGTCCACGCGGATGATCGGCGAACCGCCGACGACGCGATCGGCCGCCTGCCGGGCACGCTCAAGCAGACCGTGCCCGTCCCAGTCGACGGGCCACCCTCGGTGCAGGCGCAGACGCCCGGCGACGATGACCGACTCGATCTGGTCGCGGTTGCCGAGGCGCACGAGTTCCCACGGAAGGTCCCACGAGGGCACGAACTCGGGCACGTCGAGGTCGACGACGAGGAGGTCGGCATGGGCGCCGGGAGCGATCTCGCCGACTCTGCCGGCGAGTCCGACGGCGTCGGCGCCTCCGCGCAGGCCCTTCTCCAACCAGGTCCACCCACCGCCGCTCGAGGAGTCACCGGATGCCACGCCGGTCGTCAGCCGCTGGGCGGTCTCAGCGGCATCGAGGAGGCGGAACGCGTCAGACCGGGTGCCGTCCGTGCCCAGGCCCATGCGCACCCCGAGTTCGTGGAGGAGCAGGGCCGGGGCGACGGCGTTGCCCTTCCACGAACTCGCGACGGGGTTGTAGCTGATCGCCGCTCCGGACTCCGCGAGCAGGCGGATCTCCCGGGGAGTGACAAGGGTCGCGTGGGCGGCGAGGAGTTCGGGACCGAGCACGCCGAGGCGGTCGAGTCGTTCGAGCGGTCGTTCGCCGCCCGTGATGAGCGAGCGCTCGACCGCCGCCAGGTGCTCGTTGAGGTGCGTCTGGAAGACCGAACCCGCCTCGCGGGTGAGTTCGGCGAGGACGACCAGCGCCTCGTCCGAGGCGGCCTCGGGAATGGACACGGCCAGGGACGGATGGACGAGGTCGGCATCGTCCCACCTGCTCAGGTGGTGTTCGGCGGCGGCCCTCACCTCGGCGACGGAGGCCGTGCGCACCCCGCCGCCGAGGTCGTTGCCGATGATCCCGAGGACGCACCGGAGTCCGACCTCGGTCGTGGCTTCGGCCATCCTGGCGACGTCGACCCCGGCCCTCGTCCCGGCGTCGGCGACCGTGGTGAAGCCTCCGCGCAGCGACTCCCATGCCGCCAGCCTGGTGGCGACCTCGATGGCCTCCGCATCCATGTGTCCTTCCATGGGGACCCAGACTCGGGCGAAGATCTCGGACGGCTCTCCGAAGACGAGTGACTTGCCGAACGCCTGCGAGAGGTGATGGTGGGCGTCGATGAATCCCGGCATGAGGAGTCGGCGCGGAAGGTCGATGCGGTTCGCGCCCAGGCAGGCCGGGCGGGAGGCGAGGGCATCGAGGGAGTCGACCTCCGCGATCCTTCCGTCGACGACGAGGACCGCGCAGTCGCGCTGCGGGCCGTGGGGCATGAGGACCTGCTCGGGGACGAGGAGCGTCGGAGCTTCATGGAGGGTGCGCAGAGGATTCATGATGTCCTTCGGGATTCTCCGGTGCCGTGGCACACCGTGAGCCAAATCGATTTGGTTACTCCGAGTCTATGGCCCCTCCGTGAGGAGGTCAATGCATTCGGCACTCCCCGGGTCGACGGAACCATTCCGAGGGGACCGCTCCGAGGCGAGCGCACCAGCCCCAGGTGGTCCCCTCGCCGCCACATGGTTCCCGCGACGTAAAATGGCGGTCATGACCACGCTGCCCCTCACCCCCGCCTCGGCGACCTCCGGGGGCCTGGTCTGCCCGTACTTCGAGGCGCACCGCTGCCGGTCGTGCACGCTCATCGAGACTCCGCACGCGCAGCAGATCACCGATAAGGAATCCTGGTGCCGCGACGTCCTCGCCGATCACCCGCCGCGCACGTGGCTGCCGGCCGCCGCGGGTCCCGACCACGACTTCCGCAACCGGGCGAAGCTCGCCGTGGGCGGCAGCGCCGGTGCGGTGACGCTGGGCATCCTCGATGCCGAGTTCGACGGCGTCGACCTCCGCGACTGCGGCATCCAGGCACCGGCGATCCGCGCGGTCATCCCGACCCTCGCCGACTTCCTCGACGACACCGGACTCGACCCCTACGATGTCCCCACCCGCCGAGGCGAACTCAAGTTCGTCCACGTCACCGCGGCCCCCTCGGGGGACCTCATGATCCGGTTCGTCGTCCGCTCACAGTTCGGACTCGAGGTCATCACCGCACGTCAGGACCGGCTGCTCGCCGCCCTCCCGCAGGCGACGGTCGTCTCCGTCAATCTGCTGCCCGAGCACAAGGCCGCACTCGAGGGCAGTCGGGAGGTCATGCTCCGCGGAGAGACGCTGCGGATGGACCTCGAGCGCGTCGACCTGCACCTGCGCCCGCAGAGCTTCTTCCAGACGAACACCGAGGTGGCCATGCGCCTCTACGATCAGGTCGCGGCCTGGGTCGACGAGATCGCACCCCGAACCCTGTGGGACCTCTACTGCGGTGTCGGCGGGTTCGCCCTGTGGTGCGCGGTGCCCGGCACGGGTGCAGACGCCGACCTTGGTCCGGGCGCCGACCCGAGACCCGGCACGGACACGGCCGCGGGAGACGACCACGGACGGCCGCCTCGGCGGGTGACCGGCATCGAGGTGAGCGAACAGGCGATCGAGTCGGCTCGAGCGAGCGCGGACGAACTCGGCGTCGACGTCGAGTTCACGGCCGCCGATGCCACGGAGTTCGCGCAGTCTCGGCTGGCGGACTCCCAGCAGGCGGACGGGGACCGGCCGGACTGCGTCATCGTCAATCCGCCTCGGCGAGGGATCGGGGCGACGCTGTCGACGACCCTCGAGGACTCACGCGTCGAGCACATCGTCTATTCGAGCTGCAACCCCCTCACCTTGGCCAAGGACCTCGACCGGATGCCGAGCTACGTCGTCGAGCAGGCGCGCGTCTTCGACATGTTCCCGCACACGAAGCATCTCGAGGTCGCCGTCCTCCTCCGTCGACGGAGAGGAGGTGACGACGCTTCGCCGGTACGGAAGGACGGGCGGTGAGGTCGCGGCGACGGCGAGGCAAGGACACCCCCACCGAGGCGGCCGGAGAAACTGTCAGCGGAAAACCCGTGCGCTTTCCCCATTCGGCAGGCTACATTGACTCCATGACGATCTCACTCAACACCGATGCCGTCGAGCACGCTCGTGAGCTCATCCGCGCCGGCAAGGTGGACAGCAACGACCTCGGCGACTGGTCGGCGGAGAAGCCGACGGCCGAAGGCGAAGACGTCTTCATCGCCAACAACGGCTGGGACGCGTACGCGAAATGGCATCTCGGCATCGACGAGGAGGCGGATCCGCGGACGAAGAAGGCGTATTCGTTCCCCTACGGCGACTTCGTCGAGGTCCACCGCGCCGGCGTCATCGCCGCGGAATCCCGGGCCGGCGAGTACAAGCACACGGAGATTGAGAAGGCGGCGAAGGAGCTGCTCGACCTCATCGACAAGGACAAGTAGCGGGCGCACGTGTGGCGGAGTGCCGGCTGACCGGCCCCCGTGACGCTCCCGCCCGATCAGCGCCCGTAGTCCATGCCCATCGCCGTGCGCACCTCGGCGAGCGTCTCCTCGGCGATGACGTTCGCCCGGGCGTTGCCCGCTGAGAGGATCTCACGGACCGCGGACGGATTGCGTTCGAGCTCGCGCCGTCGGGTCCGGTGGTCGGCGAGGAACTCGTTGACCGCCTCGGTGGCGGCCTTCTTCAGGGCTCCCGCCCCGGAGTCCCCGATCTCCTCGGCAATGGCCTCCGGTGTCCGCCCGGCGCACACCGCCGCGGTGGTGAGCAGGGCGGAGACCCCGGGGCGGCTGTCCGGGTCGAAGGTGATCCGCCGGTCGGAGTCCGTCGCCGCCCTGCGGATGACCTGCGCCGTCTCGTCCGCGCTCATCCCCAGGGCGATGGCGTTGCCGTAGCTCTTCGACATCTTCCGTCCGTCGAGTCCGGGCAGTTCCGGGGTCGTCGTGAGCATCGCCTCGGGTTCGGCGAAGACACGGTCGTAGCGTTCGTTGAACCGCCGGGCGATCGTCCGGGTGATCTCGACATGAGGCAGATTGTCCTTGCCGACCGGGACGAGATTGCCCCGGCAGAAGAGGATGTCCGCCGCCTGGTGCACGGGGTAGGTGAGCAGGAGTCCGCTGAGCGGGCGATCGGAGGCGGCGAGCTCGGCCTTGACCGTCGGGTTGCGCCGCAGTTCGCTGTCGCTGACGAGGCTGAGGAACGGCAGCATGAGCTGATTAAGCGCGGAGACCGCCGAATGCGTGAAGATCGTCGTCCGCTCAGGGTCGATCCCGGCGGCGACGTAGTCGAGGTTCGCCTCGTGGACGTTGTCGGCGACTTTCGCCGAGGTGGCCCGATCGGTGATGACCTGATAGTCGGCGAGGACGATGAAGGTCTCGATCCCCTGGTTCTGCAGGGCGACCCGTTCGAGGATGGAGCCGAAGAGATGGCCGAGGTGGAGCCGGCCGGTGGGGCGTTCGCCGGTGAGCATCCGGTAGCGTTCGGGATGGGCATCGATGTCGGTGCGCAGCTGCGGCATGCGATCGAGGGTGGCGGAAAGGGAATCCATGTCTGTTCTCCGTGGGGTGCGTGTGCGGTCTGGTGTGCACGGGTCGCACGGAGAGATCCCACCTCGTCAGCGGGCTGCCATGCAGCCCGCGGGTATGCGTCAGTCGGCTGCGTCGTCGAGCAGCCACCACCAGTTGAGTCGGGTTGTGCGCATGGGACGAGTCTACGACCTCGCAGGTTCGGTGCGTACACTGGATCGCGATGACCGGATTGGCCCAGCGCCGCTCACGGATCGGTGACCCGGTCCGTACGTGAGCCGCCCGGGGCGCGAGCGCGCCCCTCCTTTCGAGACCACGACCTCAGATCGTCATGCCCAATTCGAAAGGACCATTCATGTCAGCAACCTTCAACCACACCATCGTCGCCGCCGCGGACCCGCAGGAATCGGCGCAGTTCTATGTCGACATCCTCGAGGCCGAGCACACCCGGTCATGGGGTGTCTTCGCCAACGTCATGCTCTCCGGCGGGGTCATGCTCCAGTTCGCCTCTCCCCCACCGCCTTACGAAGTCTCCCCGGTGCACATGGCCTTCCTCTGCACCGATGAGCAGTTCGATCGGGCACTCGGCCTCCTGCGGGACCGCGGCCTCGACCACTGGGCCGACCCGCAGCGCACCCGGCCGGGCGAGACGAACACCGAGCACGGGGGACGCGGCGTCTACTTCCTCGACCCGGCTGGCCACTACCTCGAGCTCATCACCGCGCCATACCTGTGAGCCCAGCACCCGACTACGCCAACGGCCGCCGCCCGCTCACCGCGCGCGTTTGGCGAGCTTGAGCACCTCCTCGGTGACAGTGACGTGACTGGTGCGGCGCACGGAGAGGTTCCGCCAGGTCACGGCGGCCAGACCTGCCGCGGCGAGACCGGCGATCGAGACTCCTTTGATCGTCGGACCCGTCCGGTTCGCGAGCAGCTGGGAGGCCGCGAGCAGCGACGATGAGGCCATGAGCCCATCGACGAGCTTGTCGGTGAGTTCGTCGGGGTCGCGGAGGTTGATCTCGAACCGGGTGTCGCCGTTGCGCAACTGCTGGACGAGGATCTCGAGGTCGCGGGGCAGGTTGTTCGCCATCCGCGTCCAGTTCGACGTCGACCGGACGAAGCGCTCGAAGAGCTTCTGCGGAGAGTTCTCCTTCTTCGCATGCTCACGCAGATACGGCCCGAGGTACTCCTCCATCGTCACGGTGCTGCCGATCTGGATGCCGAAGCCTTCGAGCCTCGACATGACGCGCACGAGCATCGCGAGGTCGCTGGGGAAGCTGAGCTCCTTCTCGTGGAGGAGCTGCATGCACGCGTTCATCGCCGCACTGAGATCGATGTCGGCAGACGCCGTGTCCTCGGGCAGGTACTGCGCCATCCACTTGTCGATGGCCATCTCGAGGTCTTTGACGTCCGTCGAGGCCGGCGCTTTGCACACGACGATGATGACGTCGGTGAGCCCGGAGACGTCGCGTCCGACGACCGCGGTGAGCAGCCGGATGACGTCGTTGCGGCGGGGTCCGGCGAGGTAGCCGACGTCCCCGTAGTCGAGGAGGACGACGTGCTCGGAGTCGGAGACGAGGAAGTTCCCCGGGTGCGGATCGGCGTGGTAGAGACCATGGTCGAAGATCATCGTCATCCACGCATTGGTCACATGCTGGGTGAGGTCGTTGACGGTCCACCCGCTCGCGGTGACGTCGGCTGCCGTGCGCAACGACGACCCTGCCATCTGCTCCATCGTGAGCACTCCCGCGGCGCTGAGCTCCGGGAACGGCTTGGGCACGAGCAGCCAGTCGAATTCGCTGAGTTCCTGGGTGAAGCGCTGCATCGCACCGAGTTCGTTGCGCAGGTCGACGGCCTGGGTCATCATCTCGGCGAACTGTTCGACGGCCTTCACAGGGTGGAAGCGGGCGAGGTCGGGATCGGCGGATTCGGCGAAGCGGGCGACCTTGCGCATGAGGTCGAGATCCCCGCGCACCTTCTCCTCGGCGCCGAAGTGGAGGACCTTGACCACGGCCGGCGTTCCGTCCTTGAGCACGGCGTGGTGGGCCTGAGCCACCGATCCGGAGGCGAAGGGTTCGTCGTCGAAGGAGGCGAAGAGTTCGGTCACGGGCGCCCCGAGGTCGGCTTCGACGCGTTCCCGAGCCTTTCCCGGTGGATCGGCGGGCACTTCGGCCTGCAGCCCGGCGAGCGCCTCGGCGATGTCCGTGCCCACGAGGTCGGCGCGCATGCTCAGGGACTGGCCGAGTTTGATCCACGTCGTCCCGAGTTCGGTGAACGCCGCGGTCAGACGCGCTCCTGCGTCGAGTTCGACGAGGTCGGGGTCGGCGAGCTTCGTCGCCAGGCTGGTGTCCCCGTCGGCGGCGGCGAGCTTGCGGGCGGACTGTTCGGCGATGCCGTACCGGGCGAGGACTTCGAGGATCTCCCGCGCGCGGGCGGCGTCTCCGCCGAACATGGTCGGGTGTGGGGATGCCATGGCTGCTCCTGTGTCTGGCACGAAGATCCGGTCGACCTCCGCTTGGGGTGGGCACAGTGTAACCACCGGACATCGGCACGGGGTGCGAATCGACCCCGCCGAGGCGGAAGAGGGTTGATTTCCCCGCCCCGCCGAGGTGGCTGCGGGCTCCGATCCTCACCCCGCCGAGGCGGGTGCCGGGTTCACGTCACCGCGTCCTCGGGGACCGGATCGGGGGGCCTTGGCCCTCAGCGTCACCACCCGGACGAACACCGTGACCGTCGCGGCGACCGCGAGTACCGTGACGAGGACGACGAGGGGCTCGCTGCGCAGCATCTGCGGGATGAGGCGAGCGGGGATGATCGAGGCGAAGACGAAGGCGGACAGGGTGCCGAGGTAGGCACCGATCATGAAGTGGCGGTGGACGCCGACCGAGCCCAGGCGGATCGCAGTGATCGCCGTGGCAACGCAGACGAGGGTCCAGATCGAGAGTCCGTGGAGCCACGAGAAGCCGTCCGGCATGATCCAGAAGCTCGACACGCAGACGGTGATCATCGCGACCACCCAACTGGTGCCGAGGATCCGGTGTGCCGTGTCGCGGCGGCGGCGGAAGATCTGCACCGGACCGAGCAGGAGGACGTAGAGAGCGGCGACGGCGTGGACGGCGATGACCAGGGTGAGCGTGTCCATGCCTGTAGGATAGTTTCACTATCTACACCAGCGCCATCAGGATAGTCGCGGGTGCGAGCACTATCCGGGCGGGAAAGGCAGAGCGTCGTGCTGCTCAGCGAGCTTGCGGCCGCCAGCGGATGCTCGGCGGCGGCGATCAAGTACTACCGTCGCGAGGGACTGCTGCCGCCCGGGGAGCGGATCACCGCGACCCGTCAGGACTACGGCACCCGGCATGTGGAACGACTCGCCCTCATCCAGGTGCTGCGGGAGGTCGCCGATGCTCCGATCCCCGCGATCCGCAGGCTCACCGCGCTCCTTGATGATCCGTCAGTGCCCCTCATCCGGGCGCTCGAGGAGGCGCAGGCGATCGCCCTGGGCGACCTGGCGGCCGGAGGCCCGGCCGCTGGCGACCGTCCTGAGCACCCCACTGTCGCAGTATTGCTCGAGCGGATGGGCTGGCCGGACATCGGGTCGATCCCGCGCCGGGCTCTCGACGAGGTGTTGCACACTCTGGCGGCGTGGGAGATGCCCGATGGGATCGACACCGTCATGCGCTACGCGGTGCCGATGGCGGAGATCTCCCGCGGGGACGTCGCGTCCCTGCACAGAGGCTCTCTGCAGAGCACCGAAGACCCGGGCGCGGACGAGCCCGCGGAGGACGTCAAGGTCATGCGTGCTGTGGCCGGGACCATCGCCTTCGACCAGCTCATCCGGGCGCTGCGGGCGCTCGGCCACGTCTCGCTCAGCGTCACCGCCGATCGCAGCGCAGGACCCGAACAGCACTGACGGTGATCTGAGAAGTCACCGCAGCTTCGCGGTCACCTCGGCGGCTGCGGCGAGCACCCGCTCGACGAGGTCCTCGGACACCTCACCGGCGCCCGACGTCACCGAAGCGTCATCGGACCCGGCGCCGGCCCGGTCTGCACTGTCAGCGCTCGCACCGGCTTCTGCCTCGGTGCCGGCACCCGCCTCGGTGCCGGCCTGAGCACCGACCGCAGGGTCGGCGACGGAGAGCCCGATCGCGGCGATCGGACGGGAGAGGACGTCGTAGACCGGAGCGGCGAGCGTCGAGATCCCCGGCGTCACCTCACCGTGCTCGATCGCCCACCCGGCCCGCCTGGTCTGGGCGAGCAGAGCGCTCAGCTGTCTCAACGAACCCGGCCCGACCCCGGTGCGGGTGACGAACGACGACTCGGACTGGAACATCGCGAGCACCTCGGACTTCGGCAGCTGCGCGAGGATCGCCCGCCCCGTCGCCGTGAGGTAGCTCGGCATCCGCACGCCGGTCGCGGTGACCACGGCGACGGATCGCAGCGACTGCTCCTTGAGCACATAGACGGTCTCCCACCCGCGGATGATCGCCAGCTGCGCGGTCGCCGAGGTGTCCTCGGCCAACTGCCGCACGACCGGCTGCGCGAGGCGCTGCAGCGGGTTGGTCCGCAGGTACGAGCTGCCGAGCTCGTGGACTCCGGGACCGAGCACATACCCCGGTTCGGTGCGCACGACGAGCCCGAGCTCCTCGAGCACGGAGAGGAGTTCGTAGACGCTCGAGCGCGGGATCTCGAGGGCACGGACGAGCGCACCCGCGGAGATCGCGCGGTTCGATGAGGCCAAGTGCCTGAGGATCGCCACCGACCGTCGCAATGCAGGGACCTCCGCCATACCTCAGCTCGCCGCCGAGGCGTCGGCTGCGGACAGGGCGGACGCCGGGGTCCCCGGGGCCATGCCCAAGGCGGCGAACGCCTCGGCGTAGAGCCCGGGAATCGGCCCGAGCGCGGTGTGGACGCCGTCGCGGACGCGCACGACTCCCCCGCTCACGGTCATGTGGATGTCGGTTGCGGTCGCACTGAGCACGACCTGCTCGCCGAGCGAGCCGAAGGTGCGCATGCTGTCGGTGCGCACGGCGATGAAGTCGCACGCCTTCCCGACCGTGAGCTCGCCGACGGGCAGATCGAGGCTGCGTGCACCGCCGAGGGTGAGCGCGTCGATGAGCTCGGCCGGGGAGAAGCGACCGCGCTCACCGCTGCGCAGACGCTCACCGGCCTCGAGCCCCTGGGTCTCGCGCAGCGCATCGAGGACGACGTGCTGGTCGGAGCCGAGGGCGATCGTCGCTCCCGCCTCGGCGAGTTCGCGGGCCGGACCGATGCCGTCGGCGAGGTCGGCCTCCGTGCACGGGCACATGACGATCGTCGTCGCACCCTCCCCGAGCGTCGCGATGTCCGCATCGGTCAGGTGTGTGGCATGGACCGGGGAGAGCCGCTCCGTGACGACTCCGGCCCGGGCGAGCACCTGGGTCGGCGTCGTCCCGTAGGCGGCGATCGAGGCCTCGTTCTCCGCCGGTTGCTCCGAGAGGTGGACGTGGAGGGGTCCGGTGATCTCGGCGAACCGCGGCAGGTCGGAGGCGGGCACCGCCCGCACCGAGTGGATCGCGGCCCCGACGGTGACGAAGCTGTTGCCCGCGGCGTCGACGGGGAACTCCGCCGCGAAGTCCGATGCGAGGCGGGCGTGCCGGTCGAGGTAGTCCTCGATCGTGCCGTCGCCGAAGCGGGCCTGCTCGTCGGAGAGTTCGGTGCCGATGCCGCCGGTGAGGTAGCACGTGTCGAGGAGGCGGATCCGGATCCCCGCCGAGGCGGCCGCCCGTGCCAGCGCCCGCTCCATCGCGTGGGCCTCAGGGTAGGGGGTCCCGTCCGGGGCATGGTGGACGTAGTGGAATTCACCCACCGAGGTGTAGCCGCCGGCGAGCATCTCCGCGAAGACGGCGCGGGCGACGGTCTCGTAGCTCTCCGGGCTCAGGCGCCCGGCCACGGAATACATGACCTCGCGCCACGTCCAGAAGGTGCCGCCGTCGCCGTGGGTGCGTCCGCGCAGGATGCGATGGAAGGCGTGCGAGTGGGCGTTGACCCCTCCGGGCAGGGTGAGACCGCGAATGACCTCGGCATCGGCGGGCGCCTCCGCGACCCCTGTGTCGACCGAGGTGAGCGTGCCGGTCTCATCGGCGGTGAGGAGGACGCCGCTGGTGACCGCCCCGTCGACCCACGCGGATTCGCACCAGAAGCGGGTCATCGCGTGCCTCCTGTCGCCTGCACACCGAGGTCGTCGGCGGTCGCGACGCCGAGTTCGTTCTCGAGCACGGCAACGAGCGCGGAGACTCCGGCACGCGCGTCATCGTCCTCGCAGGCCTCCTCCGGCGCGTGGGAGACGCCGGTGGGGTTGCGGACGTAGAGCATCGCCGAGGGCACATGGGCGGCGAGGATCCCCGCGTCATGGCCGGCCCCCGAGGGCAGCATGGGCGATTCCGGCAGCACCGAGCGCAGACGGTCATTGAGGTCGGCGGTGAAGCGTGTTGTCGGCGAGTACGACTCCTGGGAGACGGTGACGCTCACCCCGGTGTCGGCGGCATGCTCCTGGGCACGGGCGGTGATCGCCGCGAGGACCTGCTCGACGACGGCATCGGACTCGTGCCGGATGTCGAGCCAGAAGCTCATGGCCGAGGCGATGACGTTCGTCCCGCCCGGGTGGATGAGGGTGCGCCCGACGGTGGCGACGGCTCTCGCGTCAGTGGCGGCCGCTATGGTCGGGATATCGCCGATCACTCGCGATGCGGCCACCACCGGATCGGCGCGGTGGCTCATCGGAGTCGTTCCGGCGTGATTGCCCTGACCGGCGAACGCGAGATGCCAGCGTCCGTGTCCGATGATGGAGGAGCCGATGGCCACAGCCTGATCAGTGCCCGCCAGCCCGATGCCCTGCTCGACGTGGAGTTCGATGAACGAGCCGATGCTCTGCAGGCGTGCGGGGTCGGTGCCGATGCGTGCGGGGTCGAGCCCGTAGCCGCGGGCGACGTCGGCGAACGTGTCCCCGTTCGCGTCGGTGAGCCCGAGCGCGCGGTCGGCGTCGATCGCCCCGGTGATGAGCCGCGACCCCAGGCAGGCGACACCGAAGCGCGAACCCTCCTCCTCGGGGAAGACGGCGAGCGCGAGCGGCCGGGTGGCGCGCTCGAGAACGCCCGAGTCCCGGAGGTCGTCGAAGGCCGCGAGCGCCGAGGCGACGCCGAGGGGACCGTCGAAGGCACCGCCGCCGGGAACGGAGTCGAGGTGGGATCCGGTGACGACGGCATTCGTCCGCCCCGCCATCGCGTCGCCTCCCGCCGCCGGGTCGTCGCCGGGCGTCGCGTTGGGCGTGTGCGCCCACGCCCACGTGATGCCGTTGGCGTCGATCTCGGTGTCGAGTCCGCGCCGTTCGGCCTCGGCGAGGAACCAGTCGCGCAGATCGCGTTCCGTCGCCGAGAACCCCGGCCGCTGGTAGCCCGGTCCCCGGGTGTCGCGGCCGGTGTCCTCGATCTGCCCGAGCAGGGAGACGACGTCGCTCATCTCAGCGGCCCTCTCCTGCGGTCTCGCCCGCGCTGCCGGCCTCGTCCGGGTGGTACTCGGTCGTCGCGGCGGCCGTGCCCGAGGCCTCGGCGGCGGCCTCGAGGTTGCCGAGCGCCGTGAAGTCGGGGTCGTCGACGGCCGGACCGCCGCCAGCAGGCTGCCAGGTGCCGGCGGCTGCGGTGACGGTGTGCGTGAGCGGGGTGACCGCCTCGGCGGCGGCGACGAGGGATCCGTCCTTGACCTTGGCGATCGTCTCAGCGAGCTCCGGGGAGAGGAAGCGGTCGGGTCCGGGACCGGGCACGGTCTCACGGATCGCTGCGATGACCGCTCCGGTCACCGGTGCCGGCTCGGCCCCGCGCATGTAGCACGCGCGGGAGGCGGCGTAGAGCTCGATGCCGATGACGCTGGCGAGGTTGTCGACGACCTTGCGCAGTTTGCGGGCGGCCGACCAGCCCATCGACACGTGGTCCTCCTGCATCGCCGAGGACGGGATCGAGTCGACCGAGGCGGGGGTCGCGTTGCGCTTGGCCTCGGAGACCATGGCCGCCTGCGTGTAGTGGGCGATCATCAGACCCGAGTCGACGCCGGCGTCGTCGGCGAGGAAAGGGGTGAGGTCCTGGTTGCGGGCGACGTCCATCATCCGGTCGGTGCGACGCTCGGCCATCGATGCGACGTCGGCGGCGACGATCGCGAGGAAGTCGAGGGCGTGGGCGAGCGGGGCGCCGTGGAAGTTGCCGTTCGAGGACACCATCCCGTTGGTGAGCACGACGGGGTTGTCGATCGCTGCCCGCAGTTCGCGTTCGGCGACCTGCGTGGCGAAGGCGAGCGCGTCACGGGCGGCGCCGTTGACCTGCGGGGCGCAGCGCATCGAGTAGGCGTCCTGGATGAGGTGCGTCGAGTCGCGGTGGCTGGCGGTGATGCCCGAGTCCTTGAGGGCGGCGAGCATGTTCGCCGCCGAGGCGGCCTGACCGTCGTGGGGGCGCAGCGCGTAGTGGAGCTCCGGGGCGAAGACCGCGTCGGTGCCGAAGAGTCCTTCGATGCTCATCGCCGCAGAGATGTCGACGGCGGTGAGCAGGCTCTCGAGGTCGGTCAGCGCCATGATGAGCATGCCGAGCATGCCATCGGTCCCGTTGACGAGGGCGAGGCCCTCCTTCTCGGCGAGGGTGACCGGGGTGATGCCCGCCGCGGCGAGGATCTCATCGGCGGGACCGGCGACACCGTCGGGGCCCTCGGCGACGCCTTCGCCCATGACGACGAGCGCGCACGCGGACAGGGGCGCGAGGTCGCCCGAGCAGCCGAGCGAGCCGTACTCGTGGACGACCGGGGTGATGCCGGCGTTGAGCATGTCGACGTAGGTCTGGAGCACCTCGGCGCGGACACCGGCGCGACCGGTGGCGAGCGTCCGGGCGCGCAGAAGCATGAGGGCACGCACGACTTCGCGTTCGACGGGTTCGCCGACGCCCGCGGCATGCGAGCGGATGAGGGACTTCTGCAGCTGCGTGCGCAGTTCGGCGGGGATGTGGCGCTGGGCGAGGGCTCCGAACCCGGTCGAGACACCGTAGACGGGCTTCGGGGCGGCGGCGAGCGCGTCGACGGCCTCGCGGTACTTCGCGACCCGGGCCAGGGTCCTCTCGCTCAGCGACACCTTCGCGTCGCCACGGGCCACGTCGACCACCTCGGCGAAGGTGAGGGTGTCGGGATCGAGATCGATGACAGCGGGCATCGGGAGCCTTTCTTCTGTGTCGGTCGGACCGGTCGGTCCTGCCGGGGTGGTCGAGTTGGTCGGGTTGGTCGAACTGGTCGGTGTGGTCGGGGTCGGGCCCGCAGAGCAGTGTAGGCGCTGCGGGCCCGGACGTTACAGGAGCAGGTGGGCGAGCGGGGCGGAGATGAGGATCGTGAGGACGACGCGTTCGAACCAGATGATGACGAGCGCGCCGACGGAGATCGGGATCTCGGTGGCGAGGATCGAGGGCACCATGGCGGAGAAGAAGATGATGCCGGCCACGGAGACGACGGCGATGACGAATCGCAGCACGAGGTCGTCGGAGCCGGCGACCTGGGTGGCGGGCAGGAACATCTCGACGAGCCCGAGAGCGGAGGCCTTGCCGGCGAGGATCGGGTCGGAGAGCTGCGTCACCCACGTGAAGGGGACGAAGATCCACCCGAGCCAGTCGAAGATCGGGGTGTACTTCGCCAGCAGCAGTCCGATGAGGCCGACGGAGAGGATCGAGGGCAGGATCGACGATGCCATGAGCAGGCCGTCGCGGAAGTTGATCCAGAGGTTCCGGCCCAGGCTCGGGGTCTCTGCCAGTGTCGCCTTCGCCTCCCGCCACGCGATGCGGAAACGGTGCTTGGTCACCTTCTCCTCGGGCTGCGGGGTCACCCCCGGGTAGTAGGTGTCCGGGATCCGCCGCAGCGGCGGGAGGTGGACGGTGATCGCGGTGACGACGAACGTGACGACGAGGGTGAAGAAGAAGTAGAGCAGCCAGTGGTCCATGAGGTCGAGCGTCTTCGCGACGACGATCATGAACGTCGCCGAGACCGTGGAGAACCCGGTGGCGATGATCGCGGCCTCCCGTGCGGTGTACTTGCCCTCCTTGTACACGCGGTTGGTGATGAGCAGACCGAGCGAGTAGCTGCCGACGAACGAGGCGACCGCGTCGATGGCCGAACGGCCCGGGGTCTTGAACACCGGGCGCATGATCGGCTGGACGAGGACGCCGATGAACTCCATGAGCCCGTACCCGACGAGGAGGGCCAGGAAGATCGCACCGACGGGGACGATGAGGCCGACGGGGATGACGAGCTTGTCCCAGAGGAAGGGCCCGATGTCCTCAGCGGCGAGCCAGGCCGGCGGGGCGGTGAGGATGAGGATCGCGACGACGAGTCCGACGACGCCGAGGACGGCGAAGATCCCCTTCGTCACCGAGGACTTCCATGTTCCCGTGACGAAGGGGCGGACGGCGCCGAGGAGGATGAGCGCGAGCACGATGAACGGTACGACGGGTCCGGCGAAGGTGCGGATCGCGGTGACGATGTGGTCGAGCGGGATCGTCGAGGTGCCGGCGATCGTCACGGGCACGAAGAACATGACGATCCCGATCGCACTGTAGGCGAAGAACCGCCAGGTGCCGGGCCGTTTCGTCGAAGTCTGTGCCTCTGTCGGGGTGTCCATGATTCTCCTTCGAATCGGGCTCAGTGCTGGGGCCGGTTGTCGGCGACGAGCTCGCCGCCTGCGAAGACGCGGTCGACGAGCTGGACACCGGGCCGGTAGGCGAGGTGTCGGTAGCTCGGGGCGTCGAGGACGACGAGGTCGGCCTGCGCTCCGGCGCCGAGGTGGCCGACGTCGCTGCGATCAAGAGCGTGGGCTCCGCCGGCGGTCGCCGCCCACACGGCCTGGTCGACGGTGAAGTGCATGTCCCGCACGGCCACGGCGATGCAGAAGGGCAGGCTGTTGGTGAAGCACGAGCCGGGGTTGCAGTCCGAGGCGATGGCCAGGCGCACCCCGGCGGCGAGGTAGCGGCGGGCGTCCGGGTAGGGCTGACGGGTGGAGAACTCGACGCCGGGCAGCAGGGTGACGACGGTGCCCGCCTCGGCGAGGACGGCGAGGTCCTCATCGGAGGCGAAGGTCGCGTGGTCGACGGAGGTGCAGCCGAGCGCGGCGCCGAGGCGCAGTGCCCCGCCCTGGGTGAGCTGGTTGGCGTGGAGGCGGGCCTTCATGCCCACGGACTTGCCCGCTTCGATGACGCGCCGGGTCTGGTCCTCGTCGAAGGCGCCCTCTTCGCAGAAGACGTCGATCCACTTCGCTTTGCCGACGGCGGCGGGGATGATCTCGTCGATGACGAGGGCGACGTAGGCCTCCGGGTCGGCTTTGTACTCCGGGGGAACGACGTGGGCGGCGATGAGCGTCGACTCCGGTGTGTGCCGCCCGATGATCTCGAGCGCGCGGATCTCGTCGTCGAGCGTGAGTCCGTAGCCGGACTTGATCTCGAACGTCGTCGTTCCCTGCCGGGTGGCCTGGTCCACGAGGTGGACGAGGTTGGCTTCAAGCTCCTCGTCGGTGGCGGCGCGGGTCGCGGCGACCGTCGTCGCGATCCCCCCGGCCGAGTACTTCTCACCGGCCATGCGCGCGGCGAACTCGGCGGAGCGGTCACCGGCGAAGACGAGGTGGTTGTGGCTGTCGACGAAGCCGGGGATGACGGCCTTCCCACCGAGGTCGATCGTCTCGACGGGGGCGTCGGGGGCAGCGAGCGTGAGCGAGTTCAGGGCGGCGTCCGCCTCGGCGGCGGGACCCGACCAGGCCACCTTCCCGTCGTCGATGATGAGCGCCGCGTCGGTGAGGGTGTGGAGATCGCCCGCGCCGAGGCTGGGGCGGGCCATGAGCTCGGTCGGATCCGAGTTGGTGACGAGTTCGCTGATGCCGGTGATGAGCTTCATCGCAGGGCCTTTCGGGTCGGGAACGCCGGAGTCCCACCGCCCCGCAGGCCGGTCGTCCGAGGGACGGCATGGCCGGCGGGGCGATGGGATCGACGGGTCACTGGGCGGCGGATTCCTCGTCGCGGACGTCGAGTTCGGGGATCATCGGGATGCGCATGCCGCGCTCCTCGGCGACCTCGACGGCCCGTTCGTAGCCGGCGTCGACGTGGCGGATGACGCCCATGCCCGAGTCGTTGGTGAGCAGGCGGGCGAGCTTCTTCGCCGCGAGCTCGGTGCCGTCGGCCACGGACACCTGACCGGCGTGGATGGAGCGGCCGATGCCGACGCCGCCGCCGTGGTGGATCGAGACCCAGGTCGCACCCGAGGAGGTGTTGACCAGGGCGTTGAGCAGCGGCCAGTCGGCCACGGCGTCGGTGCCGTCGAGCATCGACTCGGTCTCACGGTAGGGGCTGGCCACCGAGCCGGAGTCGAGGTGGTCGCGGCCGATGACGATCGGGGCGGAGACCTTGCCCTCGGCGACGAGCTGGTTGAACAGCAGGCCCGCCTTGTGGCGCTCCTTGTAGCCGAGCCAGCAGATGCGGGCAGGCAGGCCCTCGAACTCGACGTACTCGTGGGCGGCGTCGAGCCAGCGGTGGAGGGACTCGTTCTCGGGGAAGAGCTCCTTGAGCGCGGCGTCGGTGACCTCGATGTCCTTCGGGTCGCCGGAGAGCGCGACCCAGCGGAACGGTCCGAGTCCCTCGCAGAAGAGGGGGCGGATGTAGGCGGGGACGAAGCCGGGGAACTCGAAGGCCCGGTCGTAGCCGGCCTTGCGGGCCTCATCGCGGATCGAGTTGCCGTAGTCGAAGACCTCGGCACCGCGGTCCTGGAACTCGACCATGGCACGCACGTGCTTGGCCATGGCCTCCTCGGCGCGGAGCGTGAACTTCTCGGCGTCCTGCTCGGCCTCGGACTGCCAGTCCTCGAGGCTGACGCCGAGCGGGAGGTAGGAGAGCGGGTCGTGGGCGGAGGTCTGGTCGGTGACGATGTCGACCTCGGCGGCCTCATCGCGGTCGAGGATGAGCGGGAGGATCTCGGCGGCGTTGCCGACGAGTCCGACCGAGAGCGCCTGCTTGTTCCTCTTCGCCTCGATGACCTTGGCCAGTGCGGTGTCGAGGTCGGTCTCGACCTCGTCAAGGTAGCGCTTGGCCTGTCGGCGGTCGAGGCGGGTCTTGTCGACGTCGATGATGAGGCAGGCGCCGCCGTTGAGGGTGACGGCGAGCGGCTGGGCCCCGCCCATGCCGCCGCAGCCGGCGGTGATCGTCAGGGTTCCCGCGAGCGTCCCGTCGAAGCGCTTGCGGGCGATCGCGGCGAAGGTCTCGTACGTGCCCTGGAGGATGCCCTGGGTGGCGATGTAGATCCACGAGCCTGCGGTCATCTGGCCGTACATTATCAGGCCCTCGGCTTCGAGTGCGCGGAAGTGCTCCCAGTTCGCCCAGTCGCCGACGAGGTTGGAGTTGGCGATGAGGACGCGCGGCGCCCATTCGTTGGTGCGCAGCACTCCGACGGGCTTGCCCGACTGGATGAGAAGGGTCTCGTCGTCCTCGAGGTCGTCGAGGGTGCGCACGATCGCGTCGTAGGCCTCCCACGAGCGGGCGGCGCGGCCGGTGCCGCCGTAGACGACGAGGTCCTCGGGACGTTCGGCGACCTCTGGGTCGAGGTTGTTCATGAGCATCCGCTTCGCGGCCTCGGTCTGCCAGTTCTTCGCGGTGATCTCGGTGCCGCGATCGGCGCGGATGACCCGGCTGGGGTCGTGCTGGGTGAAGGTCGGCTTCGTCGCCGAGGTGGTCGCCCCGCTGTTCTCGGTCGTGGCGGTCATGTGGCTCCCTTTCGTTCCGTCCCCTCCTGCTGCGTGATGCCGCAGGTGGGGCCGCTGCTGTGTGCGATCTGAGCGGTTCGGCCTGTCCGACTGAGTGGAAGGCGGCCTGCTGCCCGTCCGTGGCCGGTCGATGTGTCGCCTGCCGTGGAATCGTCTCTGTCTACACACACCATTGTGTCCGTTGGGAGCCGGAGCGGAAGTGGCCCGGATCAAGTTCTGTCCGAAATTTCGGACAGCACGTGATCCGGGCCCAGCGGAGCGGGTCGCTCAGAACCGGGTGATGATCGAGCGGATGACCTCGCCGCTCTTGAGCTTCGCGTAGGCCTCGTCGACCTCGTCGAGGGAGATCTCCTGGCTGATGAGATCGTCGAGGTTGAGTCGGCCCTGCATGTAGAGGTCGGCGTACATGGGGATGTCGCGTTTGAGGTTGGTCGAGCCCATCGAGACTCCCTGGACGCTGGCGTGGGAGACGAGCGCCGCGAGTGAGGTGTCGAGGGTGACGGTGGCATCGGGCTTCGCGATCCCGATGAGATAGGCGTGCCCGCCGACCTTGCGCAGGGCGATCGCCTGCTCCTGGGTCGCCGGCAGGCCGATGACCTCGAAGGCGTGGTCGACGCCGCCCCCGGTGATCTCCCGAACGGCTGCGACGGCGTCGACGCTCGCGGAATTGATGACATCGGTGGCGCCGAAGCGTTTCGCCACCTCGAGTTTGTCGTCGATGATGTCGATGGCGATGACCGTGCTCGCTCCGGCGAGCAGGGCTCCGGAGATGACGTTGAGTCCGACTCCGCCGGTGCCGATGACGGCGACGGAGTCACCGACCCTCACCCCGGCGGTGTTGATCGCCGATCCGGCCCCGGTGACGACCGCGCAGCCGAGGATAGCCGCCTGCGGGAAGGGGATGTCGGCACGGACGACCGCGAGCTGGTTCTCGTGGACGAGGGCCTGCTCGGCGAATCCGCCGAGTGCCCATCCCTGCGCCAGCGGCGTTCCGTCCTCGGCGCTCAGCCGGGGAGGAGAGTCAGGGCCGCGCAGCGTCGCCTGCGGGTTCGGGCATTCGTAGGTGCGACCGGACAGGCAGGTGGTGCAGGCACCGCAGAACTGGATGAGACAGCCGACGACATGGTCGCCGACGGCGATGGTGCTCACCTCCGGGCCGACGGCTGTGACGACGCCGGCGATCTCATGGCCGAAGACTCCCGGAAAGCCGAAACCGTAGCCGCTTTCGACGATGTGGAGGTCGGAGTGGCAGAGCCCTGAGGCTCGGACGTCGATGAGGACTTCGCGGTCGAGGGGGTCGGCGATCGAGATCTCCTTCGTCGTGAAGGGCGATCCGACCTGTTCGGACACTGATGCGCGCATAGCTGCTCCTTTGCAATCCCATGAAGTGGTGTCGACCAGCGGCACAGTCCCGACTGGCCCCGGACACCGGAGAGCGATCACTGCGAAGGAACGACGATCACAGAGAGATCAGTGATCGAACCATCGGCACCCACGTTGAGCGTACGCCCGTTAAGAAACGGTGTCGAGGGGTCGACAGCCACCCGCCACCAGCCTCTTTGCGCTGGTCAGCAGGCTGACCTGCCGATTCTCGAGAGCGGCGGGAAGGCCACCGGAAACCGTCCCGAGCCCGTCCGACCGACGCCCACTGCCCGGTCCCGCTCACATCGTCACGGAGGAGAGGATCATCGAGACGAGCGTGGCGACGACGACGGAGTTGAAGGCGAAGGCGACGATGACGTTCGTGCGCACGAGCGTCCAGCCGGCCCGGGTGATCGCCTTGCCGGGCAGGGCCGCGGTCATCGTCGAGGAGAGCACGGAGAACGTCAGGTAATCGCCGAACGTTCGGTTCCCGCCCATGTCGAACTCGAGCTGGCGGGCCCCAGCGCTGCCGCCTTCGCGGAGGTCAAGACGCATGTACTCGAGCGCGAACGAGTAGACCATGACCGCCCAGGACGCGACGACGTTGGCCAACCCGAGCACCGCGGCCATGCCGCTGCGGGCCTCGTCGCCGACGGTGATGAGGTAGAGGTTGAGGAGGATCGCGACCGAGGCGGCGATGATCGTCCACGACACAGCTCCCCCGCTGCTCAAGAGGATCGAGATCCACCGGCGTCGGCGCGCGATCGCCCACCGCGAGTGGACGACGAGTTCGGTCTCGGTGAGGTCCTTGAGCCCGGCATGGGTCCACAGCAGGTAGACGAGTGCGTAGACGGGCCAGCCGATGAGGAAGATCTCGATGAGCCGCTGCGTCGCATCCGTGAGCTGGGAGTCGTGCGACCCGAGCGGGGTGAGGCCGAACCCGAGGACGACGACGGTCCCGACGACGACGGCGGGCAGGATGCTCACGTTCGAGCGTGCGTCGTCGGAGATCGTGATCATCTGACTGTGACGGGGTCTCATCGTCGGCATCTCTCCGGCTCTCGCGTCGCTGGTCTCCTTCCCGCTCACCCTAGCCGAGGCCGACGGCCCCTCCCGGGTGCGCGGTCGACCCGTGTGCCGGATCGGGCGACCCCGTCACCCCGGTGCGAGTCCCGCCCACGGGCGGAGCAGTTCGACGGCTGCGGCGACGTCGAAGACGCTGCGGTCGGCGAAGGGATGTCCGACGATCTGGACGCCGGTGGGGATGCCGCAGTCGGCCATACCCGAGGGCACGTTGACGATGGGCACCCGGTTGCAGATGTTGAACGGCATCGTCATGTGCGCCTGCCAGTAGTGCTCGAGCCGGGCCCCAGCCCCGGTGCCCTCCCGACCGATGCCGTCGGCGCCGATCCGGATCCCGTCGAGGTAGCTCGCCCCCGCAAGCAGTCCTGCCACCGCCGAGGTGGGGGCGAGCAGAACGTCGAACCCGGCCATCGCGGTGGCGAGTTCGGCCTGGATCTCGGCCTCCATGACGAGGCCGTCGTAGAGGGACCGGCGGGCGGCGCCCGCCTCGGCGTCGGCCATGAACCGCCTCGTGTAGTCGGCGAGGGAATCCTCGTTGCCTCGGGTGGCCGCCCTCATCGCGGGGGCGAGGATGGTGCCGAAGTGAGTGAAGGCGGTCTCGAAGATCCGCTCGGCCGTCCACGGCAGTTCGATCTCGGCGACCTCGGCCTCGGCGAAGGCGAGGGCCGAGGCGACGGCTCCGGTGTTGCGGATGATGTCGTCGCCGACGGGGAAGTCCCCGAGCCGCAGGCACACGGCCACGCGTTTGCCCTTGAGGCTTTCGACCACCTCGGCGGGGGTGCGGTCGAATCCGGCGAGGAAATGGGGTGAGTCGATCGACGACGGATCGGTCGAGTCGAGACCGACCATGACCCGGGCGAGGAGCGCGGTGTCGGCGACGGTGCGGGCCATCGGCCCGTCCCCGCGGTACCAGTCGGCCGACAGCGGGGGCTCGCCGGGAATCCGACCGTAGGGGGCTTTGAACCCGACGGTGCCGGTGAACGCGGCGGGCAGCCTCGTCGATCCGGCGATGTCCGAGGCCGTGGCCAGGGGCCCGAAGCCTGCGGCGAGCGCGGCACCCGACCCGCCGGAGGACCCGCCCGGGGACAGCTCCGGGTTCCACGGGTTGCGGGTCACGCCCCACATCGGCGAGTGCGTGATCGTTGCGCAGCTGAACTCCGGCGTCGTCGCCCGGGCGTGGATGTAGCCGCCGGCGTCGCGGATGCGGCGGATGACGGCGGCGTCGCGGTGGGCGACGGCGAAGCGGTTGTGGAGCAGCCCCTGGGTGAGCGTGTGCCCGGCGAGCGCGTGCTTCTCCTTGGCGATGACGGGCAGGCCCGCGAGCGGACGCATCGCGAGGATCTCGTCGAGTTCGTCCTCCCGGGTCTTCGTGTAGAACCGTTCCGCGTCCCTCGCCGAGGCGGTCGCCTCCGGGAGGACCTCCGTGAGAGCGCCGAGGTCGTCGTCCCTGTCCTCGATGCGCGCGGTGAGCGCCTCGAGGTACTCGACCGGGGAGAGGTCTCTGGTCCGGAAGCGCGCGAGCACCTCGGTCGCCGACAACGCCCAGAGCTCGGTGGCCGCGCTCATGCGCTCAGACCTGACATCGCACCCTCCTCGGTGACGCGCAGCCGGGAGACGATGATGCCGCTACACTGCCGACTATGCACGATGATGTCATCATTCTCGCCGGTCCGCCCGGCGCTGGGAAGTCGACGACGGCGCGGGCGCTGGCCGCCGAGTTCGCTCTCTCCGTCCACCTGCACACCGACGACTTCTGGCACTTCATCGCTGCGGGATCGATCCCGCCCTATCTGCCGGAATCGGACCGACAGAATCAGACGGTGATGACCGTCATCGCCTCGGCGGCGGGCATCTACGCCCGGGGAGGGTACACCGTCATCGTCGATGGGATCGTCGGTCCGTGGATGCTCGATCACTTCCGGGGGCTGGCCCGCGAACCGGAGGCGCCGACCATCCACTACTGCCTGCTCCGACCTCGGCGGGAGGTCGCTCTTGCTCGGGCGACGGCCCGCACCGGTCCGAACGACCTCACTGACAACGGGCCGATCACGGCGATGTGGGACCAGTTCGCCCACCTCGGCGAGCTCGAGCCCCACGCGATCGACAGCAGCGATCAGACGAGGGAGGAGACGCTGTCCGCCGTCCTCGACGGCATCGCCGCACAGCGGTTCCGCCTTCCCTGAGCCGACGTCCGGTGCCACCGTCTGCCGGCCCTCACCCCGCCTCGACCCACTCCCTCAGCTTCGTCAGGCCCTCGACGATGTCGTCCTCCCCGATGCCCGAGTAGGCGAGGCGGATGTACTTCCGGTCCTCGCCGGGCAGCGGGCGCCCGAAGTGCTCGCGGGTGCAGAAGGAGACGCCGGTGGCGTGGAGGGCCTCGGTGGAAAAGTCGGACAGGGTCGCGATCCCCTTCGCCGCCATCGCCTCGGTGGCGTCGGGGAAGATGTAGAACGTCGACTCGGGGACGGCGACCTCCATGCCGGGGATCGCGTTGATGAGCGTGCATGCGGCATCCCGGCGGGCCCGGAGGACGTCGAGCATCTCCGCGACCCCGCCCTGCGGACCCTGGAGTGCCGAGATCCCCGCCCACTGGACGTAGTGGGTCGTGCACGATTCGTCGTTGGTGTTCATCGTCGAGATCGCCTCGGCGATCTCCTTCGGGGCGACCGCACACCCGAGCCGCGACCCGGTCATCGCGAACTTCTTCGAAAACGTGTAGAGGATGACGGTGCGCTCGCGCATGCCCGGCAGGGTCGCGATCGACGTCGACTCCCCGCCGTAGCGCATCTCGAAGTACGCCTCGTCGGAGAGCACCCAGAGGTTGTGCTCCTGGGCGATCTGCGCGATCGCCTCCCGCTCCTCGGCCGTCGATTCCGCGGAGATCGGGTTCTGCAGATCGTTGTAGATGATCGCCACGGTCGTCTCGTCGATCGAGTCCCGCAGCCGGTCGAGATCGATGGCGAATCCGTCCTCGGTCGGCACGTACCCGTAGGGCAGGCCCCTGCCGCCGAGGTATTCGATCTGGGATTCGTAGATCGGGAACCCGGGGTTGGGGTAGAGCACGGACTGACCGGGGTCCATGACGGCCTGGAGGAACTTCGTGATCACGGGCTTGCCGCCGGTCGTGACGACCACCTCGGCGGGGTCGATGTCGATGCCGCGGCGCGACCCGATGTCCTCGGCGAGCGCTGC
This sequence comes from Brevibacterium sp. K72, assembly GCF_050562175.1. NCBI lineage: Bacteria > Bacillati > Actinomycetota > Actinomycetes > Micrococcales > Brevibacteriaceae > Brevibacterium > Brevibacterium sp. K72. Next base: position 1,289,968 of record NZ_CP191582.1, on the reverse strand, counting down.
CCGCAGTTCGGGGATCCCCGGACCCGGGCAGTACCCGGTCTTCCCGTCCGCGATCGCCCGGTTCATCGCCTCGACGATGTGCGGGGCCATCGGAAAGTCGAGGTCGCCGAGGTGGAACGGATAGACCCGGTTCCCCTGCGCCCTCCAGTCCGCGGCCGCCTGCGCGACACGGAACGCGGTCTCCGTGCCCAGGTCGGACAGTCGCTTGGCAGTCTTCATCGGCGGCTCCTTCGTGTGCCCCCGGCACCGGCGCCGAGGTGGTGGTGCAGCTGGCAGGAGGAGGCGCTCCGCACGGGCGGAGCGCCAACCTACCCCACACGATAATCGACGGCGTCAAGGGCGGCTGTCGAGTCCCGGCCGGCTCACTCGGTGACGCCGATGAAGACCTTCCGGGTCGGTTCGAGCGTGACCCACCGGCCGGAGAAGCCCTGCGGGATGGTGAACGCGTCTCCGGGGCCGTACTCGAAGCGCTGCGTGCCGTCGCTGCTCTCGACGGCGACCCTGCCGGAGACGATGACGCAGAACTCCCGGTAGGGCCACGAGTCGAATTCGACCCAGCCGGGTTCGCCCACCCATCGGCCTGCCACCGTCGACGGGCCGGTCTCGACCTGGAACTCCGTCTCCGACCAGCCCTCCGAGTGCGCGTCGTAGTCGCTCAGCGCCGGGGTGACGGCCCGGTTCGGGTGCTCGGTAAGCATCTGGACGGTGTCCGCTGCGCTCATCGCTGCTCCTTCGTGTTCGTCGCCGGCGCCTGGGCGCCGTCTCGTCCGGCCGCGATGAAGCGGTCGAGGACGTTGCGGGTGATGATCGTGACGAACGGGTCGTTCGCTTCGAGTCCGTAGGGCCAGTCGGTCGTCCCGGCGCAGAACACCTCACCGTCGCCGCGGGTGAAGGTCACGACCATGGACGATCCGTAGCCGGGCCCCTGGTGGTGGGGTGGGATGCCGTCGGGGTAGATTCCGGCGTAGAGGTCGGCGAGTTCGGCGGCGGGTGCCCCGATCGGCACGCGACCGGACCAGCGGTCCTCTCCCCCGGAGACCGCAGGCGCCATGGCGATGATCTCGAGGTCCTCGGGGGCGCCGTCGGCGCCGGTGGCATAGGGCAGTCCGTGACGGAACGTGTAGTCGCAGCCGTCGACTTCGAACGCGGCGATGCACAGCGGCGCCTGGCCGAACACGTCGCCGTAGTAGAGGTCCGTGCCGGTGAGCGCCCAGTGGTTCTCGCGGTAGACGGTGTATCCGCCGCTGCCGCGCGGCACCGCCGAGGCGTAGCGGATGTAGGCACCGCCGAGGCCGGTCAGGCCCATCGTCTCAGCGCCGGGCCGACCGATCTCCGGGGCATCCCAGGCCGTGGTCAGGCGGGTCGGGTCGGTGGCGCGGATCGGGTCGGCGCTCGGGTCCTTGAAGCAGGTCTGCACACCGGCGTCGAGGTCGAGGCGGACCTGCCACACGTAGTTGCCGCCGAAGCGGGCGAGGTGCCCGCCGGCGTCGACGTAGGCGTCGAGGGTGTCGCGCATCTCCCACGACCAGTACTCGTCGTGGCCGACGATGACGACGACCGGCGCCCCGTCGAGGCAGTCGGGTTCGGCGTGGAGTTCGTTCTGGGTGAGGTGGCCGACGCGGTAGCCCTGCTCCTCGGCCCAGATCGTGAACGGGCGTTCGTAGTTCGCCCACCCGGCGTCGTTGTGGTGGCGGGAGTATCCGCGCTGCCACGCCCATTCGTACGTCGGGTGCCGCGGCTCCCAGCCGATCGGGACGCTGAGATCGGTGTGCGCGTTGCGCGGGGCCCCGACCGGTTTGCGCAGCATCCCGCGGGCGATGGGCCTGTGCATCGACGAGTACGGCGAGGGGATGTCGTTGCGGTCGCCGTCGGGCAGGCCCCGGTAGTGGTTGCCGCCGCCCCAGTCGTTGTAGGCGAGCATCGTCGAGGTGGCGTGGACGAGGACGATGTCGACATCGGCGGGGTTGTCGGGGCGGACGATGAAGAACGACTCCTGCTCGATCTCCCGCCCGTGGTCGTCCTGGGTGCGGAAGACGACGAGGTGGTAGCCGGGAGTGAAGTCCTCACCGAGGTCGATCGTCAGGCAGCTCGACCACCCGCAGCCGGTCGCGTACGCATCGGCGGGGGTCTCCTGCCGCGTGCCCGGCACCCCGGTCGCCGTGAAAACGGTCTCGGGTCGGGCGCCCTCGCGGATGATCTCGACGTCGAAGGTCTCAGCGGTCGTGTGCACCCGGAGGTCGACCTGCTCTCCCTGCCGGTAGGCGAAGCGGTCGGTGTAGCCCCACAGCTCGGTGGTCTCAGGGTACTCTCCGGGGCGTTCGACGAGGCCTCTCGGGGTCGACCAGGCGTAGTCGGTGCGAGTGTTCATCATCCTTCTCTCTCTGTGCTGCGGTGATGGTCGGGGGTCGGGGTCTCGGGTCGAGGGTCGGGGCGATCGGCGGCGTCCGCCTCGGCGAGGTCGGGGTGAACGGCACGGACGGTCGCACTGGCGGGATCAACCTCGGCGGGGCCGGTCGTCTCGGCACCGAGGGTGGCCAGCGTCGCCCGTCCGGGGTGGACCCTCCGTGCCCGGAGGAGGCCGTAGGCTCCGGCGAGGACGAGCGGGGCGATGACGCACGCGTTGCCCGCGGGACCGAGGCCGGTGAGCGCTCCCATCTGCGCGATGAGGAGGACGAGGGCGACGGTGACGAGGACGGCGATGATCGTCGGGGTGTTCGTCCACGTGACGATCTGCGTATACGGATCGGCGCCGACGGCTGCGAAGATGACGAGCGCGATGAGGACGAGGCCGGCTTGGACGAAGTTCGCCGTGAGCGGGCTGCCCGAGGTCGCCAGCCGGGAGAGCCCTCCCGGCAGCAGTCCGCCGCGGGCGAGGTTGACGAGGTAGCGGGCGGACGTGTTCTGCAGGGCGATGACGCCGGCGATGAAGCTCGTGACGACGAGGATGAGCATGACGGCTGTCGCCGCGGGGCCGACGAATTCGTCGTTGAGGGTGAAGACGAGTTCGGACGGGTCGCCTGCGAGGAGGGCGGTGACGCGCGACTGCCCGGCGGCCTGGAGGATCACCCACGCGCCGAAGGTGTAGCCGACGAGCAGGATCGCGACGGCGAGGTAGGTCGCTCGCGGGATCGTGCGGTTCGGGGCCCGCGTCTCGGTGCGGTAGACCGTGGTCTGCTCGAAGCCGACGAAGGCGGTGAAGGTGAGGACGAAGACTCCCGGCAGCGCAGCGCTCACCCACTTCTCGGGAGCGAAGGCCGCAAGCGTGAGCCCTTCGTACCCGCCCTGGATGAGGACGGCGACGGCGAAGACGGCGAGGATCGCGCATTCGGCGACGAGGAGCACGGCCACGGTGGCCGCCCCCACCCCTACCCGTCGGAGTCCGAGGGTGAGGACGAGGACGGTGATGACGACGGCGATCGGCAACCAGTGGAGACGGATTCCGGTGAGGGTCTCGATCGTGAAGGAGGCGAAGACCGACGCCGAGGCGGTGAAGCCGATCTGTCCGCCGAGGTAGCCGACGTAGGCGATCATGCCCGCCACCGATCCGGTGCGGGCGCCGAGACCGGCGGCGATGTAGGTGAGGAACGCGCCGCCGCCGGGGACGTGGCGGGCGATCGTCGTGTAGCCGACGGCGAAGAGGAGGTAGACGAGCCCGGGGTAGAGGAATCCGAGGACGATCGCGTCCCCGCCGGCGAGCATGCCGAGGGGAACGAAGCCGGCGAGGATCGTCAGCGGTGCGGCTGCCGCGAGGACGAAGAAGACGAGCCCCGGGGTGCCGATGCCCCGTCGGCTCGAGGGACTGGTTGTCTCGGTGGGCGCAGAGGGTGCCACATTGCATCCCTTCGTAGGAGGTGACGCCGAGGCGGTCGCAACCGGAGCGACCGCCGCTCGAATTAATCTATTGGTCGATAGATTAATGTGTAACCTATCATCCGATAGGCTGTTTGTGAATCATTTTTTTCGGGAGGCGATGATGGCGAGGCCGCGCAGTGTCGACGTCAATGGCGACACGAGGGAGCGGATCCTCTCCGAGGCCGCCCGACTGTTCTCCGAGCTGGGATACCAGGGCGCGAGCACTCGGGCGATCACCGAGGCGGTGGGGATCAAGCAGCCGTCCCTGTTCCACTACTTCGCCGGCAAAGAGGCGATCGGCCAGGAGCTCATCGACCGGCGGGTGACGATGTCACCCCTGCTCAGCGACCGCTTCGACCACACCCCGGACGACCCCGCGCTCGACCTCTTCCGCCTCATCCGCGACGAGACGGCGCTCGAGCTGACGATGTCGCTCGACACGAGGTGGCTCTTCCGGCTCCCTCCTGCGACCGCGGAGCTCTTCCCCCGATGGGAGACCGCCGTCGAGGTGGCGCGCGCGACGACTGCGGCCATCATCCGACGCGGCATCGAGTCCGGAGAATTCACCGCCGAGCATCCCCGTGCCGTCCTCGAGATCTTCGATGCCGTGGCGAACGAGTCGATGTTCTGGTCCCACGACGATCACGGTGTCCCGCCGGATACGATCGCCGAGGTGCTGCTGCGTCTCGTCATCACCGACGCGAGCACGATCGCCGCCGTCGTCGAGCGGGCCAACGAGGCCGGGTCGACCCGCGAGGCCGTGTGACCTCAGTCCTCGCTCGGGGCGATGAAGAGCTTCCGCAGCGGAGCGTCGTCGATGTACCAGCGGGTCTTCATCCCGTCTTCGAGGCGGACGAGACTGCCGGGTGAGAGCTCGACGGGCCCGCACGCGGGGTCGTCGAACTCGATGCGTCCGGTTCCGGCGATGACGAGGAAGGCTTCGTCGCCTTCGATGTCGCGCATCGCGCCGGTGCTCATCTCCCACAGTCCATAGTCGACGCCGCCGATGGTGCCGAGCTCGGCGAAGGCCGTCGTCGCGGTCCCGGCAGGCTCGTCGAGGCGCTGCCAGTCCTCGATGGGCTCGTGCTCGAGAGGGAGGGTGCGGGTGTCGATCGGCTCCGTTGCGCTCATGGCCACAGTGTAATCACACGATCACGGATTCCGGGGACAATCTCGGCGATTTCATATGCCAATACACGTACGGACAACCATTTACATCGTCAATGGGCATGGGATAGAACTGGATTCGTACGGTCGCAGACAGCGCCGTACCCCTGCGACTAGGAGATGTCCTGTGAGCTACCTCGACGGTGAGGCCTCGTTCTGGTTGGCCCAGTCCCCGGCCGAGCCCATCGATTCCCCTCTGCCGACGACCAAGCAGGACCTCGTCATCGTCGGCGGGGGCATGACCGGGCTGTGGTCGGCGTACTGCGCCCGGCAGGCGCACCCGGACTGGTCGATCACGGTCATCGAGGCGCGCACCGTCGGCTACGGCGCTTCGGGACGCAACGGCGGGTGGCTCTCGACGCTCATGCCCGGCAATCGCGCCCGCTTCGCCGAGGCGGTCGACTTCGCCCTCGCTACCGACCCGCACGGACCGGTCGGCTCGGCGGGGGTCTCCGGCCTCGAGTCCGTCCGGGCGTTCCAGTCGGCGCTCTTCGACTCGATCGACGAGGTCCTCGAGACGCTCGAGACCGAGGGCATCGACGCGCAGCAGGTCCGCGGCGGACACATCGACATCGCACAATCCGAGGCGGGGATGGCCCGGGTGCGCGAGCTCGTCGACGCCAACCGCGAGTACGGCTACGGGCCGGATGACATGGAGGTCCTCGATGCCGAGCAGACGCGGGCGCGGATCAACGTCGACAATGCCCACGGCAGCGTCTTCGTCCCGGCCACCGCGCGCGTCGATCCAGCGCTCCTCGTCGAGGGGCTCGCGCGCGTGCTGCGTGATCAGGGCGTGACGATCTGCGAAGGCACGAAGGCCGGGCACGTCGGCACGAGCACCGTCGTCACCGATCGCGGACCGGTGCACGGGGAGACGATCTTCGTCTGCCTCGAAGGGTATTCGGACACGGTGTCCGGAAACCTGCCGGGGCTCGAGGGTCGGCAGGTCATCCCCGTGTTCTCGTCGATGATCGCGACCGCTCCCCTGCCGGCCGCGGCGTGGGAGGAGATCGGCTGGGAAGGCCGCGAGTGCCTCGGCGATGCCGCGCACACGTTCATCTACGCCCAGCGCACGGCCGATGATCGGATCGCGCTCGGCGGGCGGGGTGCGCCGTACGCGTTCAACTCGGGTCTGCCCGGTGATGGTCGCGTCCCCGCCGAGGTGGTCGACCTCCTCCGCACGCGCCTGTCCTCGCTCTTCCCGAGCCTCGACTTCGAGGTCGCCCACGCGTGGCGGGGCGCGCTCGGGGTGACGAGGGACTGGTGCGCCGGCATCTTCTTCGATCCCGAGCAGCGCATCGGCGTGGCGCGCGGGTATGCCGGGCACGGGGTGACGGCGACACACCTGGCGGCGAAGACCCTGCTCGATCGAGCAGGCGGGACTCCGACTCCCCTGACCGCGCTGCCGTGGAACGACCACGTCTCCGGGCAGTGGGAGCCGGAGCCGATCCGCTGGCTCGGCATCCGGTCGATGTACCGGATCTTCAACCTCGCCGATGAGTGGGAGCGCGCCACGGGAGCGACGAAGACGAGCCTGCTCGCCCGCTTCGGGGCGCGGCTCGCCGGCCTCGCGGAGTAGGTCGCGCCAGGCACACGTGGTGCCCGGCTGCCCGTCTCCTGGGCGTTCTAGACAGGTTCTCAGGCCGAAAACCTGCCCATTTCGTCCAGGAGACGGGCAGCCGGAGACCTCGCGCCCTCATCTGACACACTCGAGATGTCCTCACGACTCTCGAGACACCCCGACCGCACTCGAGACACCCCGACGAAGGAGCGCACCCGTGACCGACCCGTACCGGCGCATCTCCCCGATGGCGCAGACCTACCCTGCCTCGGACATCCGGAAGATGTTCAACCTCGCGCTCGACTTTCCCGACGCCGTCAAGCTCACGGTCGGCGAACCGGACTTCCCCACGCCTGAGCACATCAAGGCCGCAGGCATCCGCGCGATCGAGAACGACGCGACGAAGTATGTCGCCAACGCGGGGCTGCCCGGACTGCGGGAGGCGATCGCCGGGAAGTACTCCACGCGGTGGAATCGCGAGATCGGCATCGACAATGTCATGGTCACCTTCGGGGCGATGGAAGCGCTCACCCTCTCCCTCGACACGACGATCTCCCCGGGGCAGGAGGTCATCATCGCCGACCCCTGCTTTCCGAACTATCTCGGACAGATCCACCGCCTCGGCGCCGTTGCCGTTCCGGTGTCCGTGCGGGAGGAGTCGGGGTTCAAGGTCCGTGCCGACGACGTCCGGGCCGCAGTCACCGAGAAGACGGCGGCGATCATCCTCAACAGCCCGGCCAATCCGCTCGGGTCGATCATCGATCGCGAGGACCTTGAGCTGATCGCCGATCTCGCCGACGAGTTCGGATTCACGATCATCTCCGACGAGGTCTATGACGAGATCGTCTTCGACGACTCGACGTTCACCTCCATCGCCGAGGTGCGACCCGGGTTCGATCGGTTCCTCGTCGTCGGCAGCTTCTCGAAGACCTATGCGATGACGGGCTGGCGGTGCGGCTTCGTCATTGCTCCGGCCGAGTTCATCCCGCCGATGCCTCTGCTCCAGGAGGGTCTGACGTCGAGCCTGCCCGGGTTCGTCCAGGAGGCGGCGATCGCCGCGATCACGGGCCCTCAGTCGGTCGTCGGGGAGATGGTGCAGTCCTACGCCGAACGCCGCGACCTCATCGTCGACCGGCTCAACGCCATCGACGGCATCAGCGTGCTCCGCCCCGAGGCGACGTTCTATGCGTTCGCCAACGTCAAGGACTGGGGGCTGACGTCGTGGGAGGTCGCAACCCAGCTGCTCGAGAAGCACGATCTCGCGACGATCCCCGGTTCCGCGTTCGGCCCTGAGGGTGAGGGGTATCTGCGCCTGACCTTCGCGGTGTCCCCGGAGACGATCATCGAGGCGTGCCGCCGGCTGGAGGCATTCGCCGCGACCCGCTGACCCCAAGCCGGTGAGCGCACCCCGCTGAGCCTGACCCGCTGAACGCTGTCCGCTGGGTCCGTCCGCCGGACATCGTCCGGACACAGCAGAGGCGGGTACAGCACGATCGTGCACCCGCCTCTGTGTCATCCGGTCAACCGCGGAGAGCACGATTGCCGGGGTCTATCGCCGACGCTCAGGCGCGCCGGAGTTCCTGCGACCGATCAGTGACGACGGTCGGTGACATCCTTTGCGGTGTCCTTGAGCTTCTCTCCGGCCTGCTTGGTGCCGGCGGCAGCCTGATCGGCCTTGCCTTCGGCCTGCATCTGCTCGTTGCCGATGGCCTTGCCGGTGGCGTCCTTGGCCTTGCCCTTGAGTTCCTGGGCCTTGTTGTCGAACTTGTCCTTCATGCTCACGGCATGCTCCTTTTCTCTGGGTGTATGCGTGCTGATCTGGTCAGTTGAGGGCTGACCAGCGTTCCGTCAGGCGGTCTTGGCTCCGCGGTTCTTCGTGATGAGACCCCAGACGAACGCGAAGACGATCGCACCGATCACAGCGATGAAGAACGAGCCCCACGACCAGGGATCCGAGAACACAGCGCCGATGCCCTTGCCGCCGAACAGTCCGAAGAGGAGTCCGCCGACGAAGGCGCCGATGACTCCGAGGATGATCGTGCTGATCCATCCTCCGGCCTGCTTACCCGGGAGGATGAGCTTCGCGAGGGCGCCCGCGAGCAGCCCGACGATGATCCAACCGATGACAACCATGATTTCAGTCCCTTCGATTCAGTCACCCAGCGCGTGCGCCATCTGCGCACGTCAGTCGGTTCCATCTATACAGACGTTCAGAGACTACAAACCTCACGCACGATTCGCAAGGATTTTTGCCGGATCGTGTCCCAAGTGATGTTGTCGTTTCGAATCATGGAACTCAGGCGACGAAAAGTGGATGAAGCCTCACTTCGCCGAGGTGAGAGCCGTGTTCCAGCTTCCGTAGAACTTTCGCACGGCGGCAGCCGAGGGCACCGTTCCTTTGTGTTCGGCGGCGTAGTTCCCGTACTCCTTGTAGGTCGCCGCGACTCCGCGGGATTCGCAGTCGGCGAGGAAGGCGGTGATCGCCGAATCGTAAGCGGCGGCATCGAATCGCAGTTGACCCTTCGCTCGCCCCACACTGCTCGTCGCCAGCCCGGCGGCCGTGAGAGCGGCGTTCCATGATCCGAACCGCTGCACTGCCGTTTGGCTGGTCGGCGGCCACGTGCTCGCCCCCTTGGTCGAACCCACCCCGAGGTGGTCGAGCACAGCCGTACGCGCCAGGTCGTACTTCGCGGCGGTGAGGCTCGGCTTCTCTCCACGGTTGCGGATGAACCGGATGGCGGAGGCCACCTCGTCGACGGTGTCGGCGATCAACGTGGGGGAATCGGAGAACTGGGCCTGCAGGACTGCCTCGACTCCGGCGATGATGTCCTTGTCGCCTCGGCCGAGCGGCCTCGTCGGATTCCGCGGAGGAGCGGCGTTGAGCAGATCGACCGTGCGCGCGGTCGCGAGCAGCAGCGCACCGAGAATCGCGGGAGACGAGATGTGGGACCGATCGGAGGCTTCATTCACGCCTTTCATCCTACGGTGGCACTATCGTTGTCGTCATGAGGATGGCCCACGAACTCACCGTCGAGGATCTCGCTGCACGCGTCTTCAGCGATCTGCAGGACTTCGTCGCCGAGTCGTCATTCGGGTGGGGCGAGCTGCGCGGCGAATAGTCACGCGTGAGCGATTTCGTGGCTATGCTCCGATCATGGACGCCACCGAACGCACATCCGCCGACGAGGCGATCGAGTGGGCGAAGACATCCCAGACCCCTCCAGCACGACTCACCGAGGTCTTCGCCATCATCAACGGACAGGGCAAACGCAAGGAATCCATCCTCATCGCCCAATACGACCGCAGACCGCCGTTACCGCCGGGAGTCGAGCGCGAACCCTGGTACTCCGAGTCGTCGCTGACGCTGCGGTCATGACCCGATCACCGCGCCTGAGAGACGACCAGGTCATGGAGCGCATCGTCCGGCCCGCCGTCGATCGCATCCTCCGCGACGGCGAGCTCGACCGTCTCGACATCATCGAGGGCCGCAGCCGCAACCTCATCGACGTGCGCATCACGGTCGGCGACGAAGTCTTCACCCTTCCGGTGACGGTTCCCCGCGCCGATGACGACGAGGAGATAGCCGAGATGGCCCAGCACTTCTTCGACATGCTCCAGGACTTCGTCGCGGAGTCCTCCTTCGCATGGGGTGAACTCCGCGGGCAGTGACCATGAACCGTGTCACCGGGCAGTGAGAGGATGGGGTCGTGACCGCGAACCGACCGAGCACTCCCCCGAATCCGCGGGGTCGTGCATCCGGATCGGCCACCCCCGCCGACTGGAGGACGGCCTTCGCCTCCTTCGCCGAGGCGGCCCCCACCACGCACACGCCCGTGGCCCTGGGATTCGAGCTCGTCGAGGTCGTCCCCCGGTCATGGTTCGAACCCCAGCACACCACTCTGCTCACGAAAGCCGAGGTGAGCCCGGGCGCGAATCCGTCGCTCGCGATCCGGCCGCTCGTCCTCAGCGACTCCGGCAACTGGGTGAAGAAGTCGCTGAGCTGGCGCACGATCGACCGCATGACCGCCCAGTTCGGCGTCGACCCCCGCCACCAGGAGTGGTTCTCCCAGCTCGCGGGCCTGCGCACCCGGGACAAGACGGACTTCACGCCCGACGGGGCGGCGTACAACCTCGGCGATTTCCATACCTCCCTGCTCTGGGACGTCTTCAGTCACGGTGCCGAACTCGGGATCGCGTTCGTCGGGGTCAACCAGGGCATGGATGTGCGCATCGGTCGGGCGGCGAAGGCTGTCATCGACGTGCGGTCGGTGCGGGGCGGCCTGCGCGTGCAGCCGCAGGTGACGATCGACGAACGCCCTATCGCTCCGGGGCTCGCGAAGCCGATCTGGACGCACGGGTTCTTCGGCGTCGACACCCGCACCGGGTTCACGGTCACGCTGGCGCCCGCGGAGAAGGCCACGACCGCCTCGGCGCTGCCGGCCCTGTCCGCACCGGGACCGATCACGATCCCGCGCGACGACGCCGAGGAGTTCTTCGCGGAGTACTACCCGCTGCTGCGCACGAGCACCGAGGTCGTGAGCATCGACGAATCCGTCCGCTTCCCGCATTACCGGGATCCGCGGCTCACCCTCGACCTCACCTTCGGCGCGCAGGACCGGCTGAGCCTGCGCTGGTACTGGGAGTACTCGGGTCCGCGCCGGACCCTGCCGGTGCGGCAGCCCTCCGGCTCCCGGCGCGCCGACGGAACGGTCCAGCCGAACCCGGGCCCCGCCTCGGCGGGGAGGGACACCGAACTGCGCGATGTCGACCACGAGGATTCCGTCCTCGCCGAGGTCACCACCCTGCTGCAGACGTTCACCCCCTCCGACCCGGGCACGGACTTCCCGACCGCCCCGAGCGACCTCGAGCTCACCGACGCCGACACCGCCGACTTCGTCACCACGGTCCTTCCCGGGCTCGAGGAGATCGAGCACGTCCACGTCGTCACGCGCGGGAAGCGTCAGCCCTACCGTGAGCTCGGCGGGGAGCCGAGCGTGAAGATCACCTCGGTCGAGGCGGAGAAGAACGACTGGTTCGAGCTCGGCTTCCAGATCAGCATCGGCGGGAGGCCCGTGCCCTTCGTCAAGCTCTTCACCGCGCTCGCGAAGGGCCAGCGCAAGCTCAAGCTCGCCGACGACTCCTATCTCTCCCTCGAGCGTCCCGTCTTCGACCGGCTCAAGTCCCTCCTCGCCGAGGCGGACCTCATCCCCGAATGGGAACCCGAGTCCCCGAAGATCAGCCGCCTCCACGTCGGGCTGTGGTCGGAGTTCGAGGATCTCGCCGACGAGGCCGAACCCGCCGTGACCTGGCGCGAGTCCGCACAGGCCCTGCGTGATCTCGAGCATCTGCCGGCCACCGAGGTGCCCGAACTCGACGGCGTCACCCTCCGCCCGTACCAGGTGCAAGGGTTCCGCTGGCTGTCCCTCCTCCACCGGTGCCGCCTCGGCGGGATCCTCGCCGACGACATGGGGCTCGGCAAGACCGTGCAGACGCTCGCGCTCGTCGCCCACGCCCGCCGCACGGACCGCAGGACCGGGGCCGACGGCCGGACGGCACCGCCGTTCCTCGTCGTCGCCCCCACCTCGGTGGTCCCGGTGTGGGCACAGGAGGCGGCGAAGGTCACCCCTGACCTCGACGTTCGCGTCATCGGTGAGTCCCGGCGGAAGCGGAAGATCCCCCTCGCCGAGGTGGTCGCCGGGGCCGATGTCATCGTCGTCTCGTACGCGATCCTCCGGCTTGATGAGGACGAGATCGCCGCACACGAGTGGGCGGGGCTCATCCTCGACGAAGCGCAGTTCGTCAAGAACAGCACCTCCCAGGTCCATCAGGCGGCGAAGGCGGTGAGCGCCCCGTTCCGGCTCGCGCTCACGGGCACACCGCTCGAGAACTCGCTGCGGGATGTGTGGTCGCTGTTCTCGATCACCGCGCCCGGGCTCTTCCCCTCCCCGCACCGGTTCGAGGAGGAGTACGTCCGGCCGATCGAATCGGGGGAGAACCCGGGGCGGATGCAACGCCTGCAGCGGCGGATCCGCCCGTTCCTCCTGCGCCGGACGAAGGACCTCGTCGCCGCCGACCTGCCGGAGAAGCAGGAGCAGGTCATCACCGTCGAGCTCAGTCCCGCACACCGACAGCTCTACGACCGGATCCTGCAGAAGGAGCGGAAGAAGCTGCTCGGGTTCATCGACAGTGACTACGACCGGCAGCGCTTCATCGTCTTCCGCTCGCTCACGCTCCTGCGCATGCTCGCCCTCGACCCGCGCATCGTCGACGCCAAGCACGCCGACGTGCCCTCGAGCAAGCTCACCGCGCTCCTCGAGCGTCTCGACGAGGTCGTCGCCGAAGGCCACCGGTCGATCGTGTTCAGCCAGTTCACCTCGTTCCTCGACCATGTCGGCGAGGAGTTGGAGTCCCGCGGGATCCCCTACGTCGTCCTCGACGGGTCGACCCGCAACCGCGCCGAGGTGGTCGAGGCCTTCCGCACCGGCACAGCACCCGTGTTCCTCATCAGCCTCAAGGCCGGCGGGTTCGGTCTCACGCTCACCGAGGCGGACTACGTCTTCCTCATGGATCCGTGGTGGAATCCCGCCGCGGAGAATCAGGCGATCGACCGCGCCCACCGGATAGGGCAGACCGATCACGTCATCGTCTACCGCTACGTCGCCGAAGGCACGATCGAGGAGAAGGTGCTCGGCCTGCAGCGGAAGAAGGCCGAGCTCTTCGACGACCTCATGACAGACGAGCTCGCCGACCGTGACGCTCCCCTGCGCAACGCCTCAGGTCAGGCGTTCAGTCAGACGATCAGTGCCGAGGACATCCGTCAGCTCTTCGAGGGGTGAGGGCCCTGGAGGCGGGTAACGACATCTCGTCACTGCCCGTTCGGCACCAACGCCTTCTCCCCCGGCGCGGCCGGGGTGAGGATGATCTCCTCGACCATCGGGTGCTCCTCGAGGTGGCGTTCGACGGTGCGCAGGCGCACGGCGAGCTCGCTCTCCCTCGCATCGCCGACGAGGTCGACGGCCGCGACGACGAAGACCTTGCCCGAGCCGACGAACTCGACGTGGAGGTAGGTGACCTCGACGATGTCCTTGTCCGCGAGCAGGTCGGTGAGGATCATGTCGCGGATGTGCGGGGTGACGTTCTCGCCCACGAGGTACCGGCGATTGCGGTCGATGAGGACGATCGCGACGACGCCGAGGAGCACACCGACGAGGATCGACCCGATCGCGTCGAACGCGGCGATGCCGGTGATCTGGTGGAGGAGCATCGCGAGGAAAGCGATGACGAGCCCGATGAGTGCCGCGGCGTCCTCGGCGAAGACCGCCCGCAGGGTCGGGTTCGATCCCTTGAGGACATAGCGCAGGGTCGGTTGCCTCAGCTGACCGGCGCGCCTCCGCGACTGCCGGACGGACTGGAGGAACGAGAAGCCCTCGAGGACCGCGGAGATAGCGAGGACGATGTAGCCGACCGTGTAGTCGGAGTCGGCCTCGTCGACGAAGAGGGACTGGAAGCCGTGCCAGATCGAGACCGCCGAGCCGACGGTGAAGATCCCGAACGCCGCGAACATCGACCACACGTAGGCTTCGCGCCCGTACCCGAGCGGATGCGACGCATCGGCGGGCCGAGCGGCCTTGCGTTCGGCGATGAGGAGGAAGACCTCGTTGCCGGCATCCGCCCACGAGTGGGCCGCCTCGGCGACGAGGGCTGCCGATCCGGTCATCCCCGCAGCGATCGTCTTCGCGATGGCGACGGCGACGTTCGCGGCGAACGCGATGATGACGGTGATCCAGCTGCTGCCCGCGGCCTTGTGCGCCTCGGTGTCGACTCGGCCCGAACGCTCGGCCATGGCAGTTTCCTCCCCGTCGCAGGTCGTTGAGCCGTCGGTCGACTCGCAGGTGACCAGCATACGGTGAACCGCCTCGGCGAACGAGACCCTCGCCCCTCGGATCGGTAGCCAACCCGCCCTGCCGGGCGAGGGCCCGGTTCACACCCCTGTCAGCCGTGACGGAGTGAGCAGCGCATCGATCTCACCGAACTCGAGCAGACCGCGACTCTCGACGAGATCGGCGACCCGGGCATCGCCGGTGAGCGCCTCCTTCGCGAGGGCGGCCGCCGAGGCATAGCCGATGACCGGGGCGAGCGCGGTGATGACGGTGACCGACCGGGCGACGGTGTCGGCGAGCCTGGCCTCGTTCGCGGTGATCCCCTCGACGCAGTTGACCCGGAACGTCCGGCACGCGCGTTCGAGCCACGTGATCGATTGGAACAGGGAGTGCGCGATGATCGGCTCGAACGCGTTGAGCTGCAGCTGCCCCGCCTCGACGGCCATCGACACCGTGACATCGGCCCCGGCCACGGCGAACGCGACCTGTGTGACCGCCTCGGGGATGACCGGATTGACCTTGCCCGGCATGATCGACGACCCGGCCTGCCGCGGCGGCAGGCCGATCTCGCCGAGGCCGGCCTGCGGACCCGAGGAGAGCAGCCGCAGATCACCGGCGATCTTCGAGAGCTTGAGGGCGCTGCGTTTGAGTGCGGCCGAGAACGTCACGAACGCCCCCGTGTCACTCGTCGACTCGACGAGGTCACCGGCCGTGACGAGGTCGAGTCCAGTGACCGTGCGCAGGTGCCGGATGACCGCGTCCCGGTAGCCGACCGGGGCGTTGATCCCCGTCCCGATCGCCGTCGCCCCCATATTCACCTCGCCGAGGAGGCCGACCGCCTCGTCGAGCCGGTCGATCTCCTCCCGCAGGGTCACGGCGAAGGCCGTGAACTCCTGCCCGAGCGTCATCGGCACGGCGTCCTGGAGCTGGGTGCGCCCGACCTTGACGATGTGCGCGAACTCGGCACCCTTGGCCGCGAACGCCTCGGCGAGGAGGCTGAGTTCGCGGGTCAGCGACGTGAGCGAGAAGGCGAGCGCGATCTTCACCGCCGTCGGGTAGGTGTCGTTCGTCGACTGGCTGCGGTTCGTGTGATCGTTGGGGTTGAGGTGCGCGTAGTCGCCCTTCTCCCACCCGCCGATTTCGAGGGCGCGGTTCGTGACCACCTCGTTGACGTTCATGTTCGTCGAGGTCCCGGCCCCGCCCTGGACGACCCCGACCGTGAACTCATCGAGGAGCTCACCTGCCTTGATCTCCTCGCACGCAGCGTCGATGAGGCCTGAGCGCTCCGCGTCGAGGGCGCCGATCTCGAGGTTCGCCCGTGCGGCGGCCTGCTTGACGCAGGCGAAGGCGCGGACGAACTCCGGGTAGACGGAGATCGGGCGGGCGGCGATGGGAAAGTTCTCCATCGCCCGTGCCGTGTGGACGCCCCAGTAGGCGTCGGCGGGGATCTCGAGGCTGCCGAGCGCATCGGTCTCGGTGCGGGTGGCGCCTTCGCCGAGGCGGGCGGTCATCCCGCCGCCTCGAGCAGTTCCGCGGTCGCGGACTCACCGGGGCGGGTCGTGCCGGGGAGACCGGCGGCCGCACCCTCGTCAGCCGCACCGTCGTTGACCGCCCGGTCGGAGGCCGTCGGCGTAAAGTCGCGGTACATCCGCTGGATCCCGATCTGGTCGGCGAGGTACTTCGCGTCGTGCCAGACACCCCAGATGAAGCTCGAGCCCCTCCTGGACAGCCACGGCAGGCCGAGGAAGTAGACCCCGGGCACCGGGGTGACGCCGCGCTGCTGGACGGGGTAACCGCGCTCGTCGAGGACCCCGGGCACGTCGAGCCACGTGTAGTCGACGCCGAACCCGGTCGCCCAGATCACCGTGCGCACACCCGCCTCGGCGAGGTCGAGTTCGCGGATCGGATTCCGCACACCCTCGGGGTCGGGCCCGAGTTCGTGTGCTTCGGGCTCCTCCGGCAAGTCGAGGCCGTTGCGCTCGATAAAATCATCGGCGGCCCGGAGCAGGGAGAGGTAGTTCTCGTCCCCGCGGGCGATGTTCTCGCCGAGGTCGTCGCCGACGAAGAGAGTTCCATCCGAGAAGCCGTTCGCCCGTCCGAGCAGGGTGATTCCTGAGGCCTCGAGGTCGCGGAAGTCGACGGTGTGGCCGCCGCGGGCACCGCTGACGGCGATCGTCACATGGTCGGCTCCGACCGGCGGCGCCGCGAGGTCCCAGAGGCCGAGCGCTCCGAGCCACCAGCAGAAGTCCCGGCCGCGGTAGGAGCGCGGCGGCCGGTCGTGGGGTCCGACGGCGAGGTGGACCTTCCGGCCCGAGGCCTGGATCTCGGCGGCGATCTGGACCCCGGAGGAGCCGGCACCGACGACGAGGACCCCACCGTCGTCGAGCTGCTCGGGGTTCTTGTACGCGTTTGAGTGCAGCTGGGTGAGACCCGCCTCGGCGGGGATGATCGCGGGGACGTTGGGCACCTGGAACGGTCCGGTGGCGGCGACGACGTAGTCCGCGTCGATCGTCCCGGTGTCGGTCTCGACGCGGTAGCCGGGCGCTCCGTCGAGCGCCTTCACCGAGGTGACCGTGACCCCGGTGCGCACCGGCAGGCGTTTGCGGTCGACGAGGGTCTGGAAGTAGTCGGCGACCGCGGTTTTCGTCGCGAACGCCTCGGGGTCGGTGTCCTCGAACTCCTGGGTGGGGAACCGGTCGTGCCAGGCGGGGCCGTTGGCGACGAGGGAGTCCCAGCGGCGGGTCCGCCATGCCTCGGCGACGCGGTCGCGTTCGAGGACGATGTGGGGGACGCCCTGGGACTGGAGGTGCTCGCTCATCGCGATTCCGGCTTGTCCGCCGCCGACGATGACGACCTCTGTGGTTTCTGCGGCTCTCTGAGGCATGGGTGCCCTTTCTCCGGCCCGCATCCGGTGACGGGTGCGGGGTGTGCGTCGTTGCTGTCCGGGCCGAACGTCGTCGTCGCCCTTCGCCTTTCCAGCAAACCGCAGGCCAGAGTGCCGATGCCAATAGTCGTTGACGGACCACTGCATCTACTGGGCAGATGCAATGGTCGAATCCCCATCGTTTCAGGGGATGATGGTCGCCTACTCCGGGGCCGCCTCGGCGAGGATCGACCGGGCAGCGGCGGTGACGGCCTGCGCCTTCGCCGTCGTCCCCGAGCGGGAGAGCGTCGAGGTGACGACGTGGAGGCTCGGGGCGGGGTCGGCGATCTCGAGGATCACCGTCCGCTCACCGGTGTAGGTCTCGGCGATCCGCGGGCGCTGGTTGAGGATCGAATAGCCGAGCCCCATCGCGACCATCGAGCGCACGGTCTCGTAGCTCGAGCTGCGGTGCTTGACCCGGGGCGTGATCCCGCCGGAACGGAGGATGCTGAGGAAGTACTCGCGGCTGTCGGGGAGGTCGAGGAGGACGAGCGGGTCGTCGTCGAGGTCGGCCAGGCGGACCTCGGTGCGGCCGGCGAGGCGGTGATCGGTGCCGACGATGAGGTGCGGGCGGACCGTGCCGACGCGCTCGGCGGCGATGCCGTCGTTCTCGGTGAGGTCGTAGTTGAGGGCGATCTCGGCGCGCCCGCTGCGCAGGGCGGCGAGGCACTCCTCGTGGTCGCCCTCGACGACCTCGACGGTGAGCTCGGGATGCTCGGCCTCGAGCGCGCCGAGGAGCTGCGGGAGGAGGAACGGGGCGATGGTCTTGAAGCACGCGAGGACGATCGTGCCGCGGACCTCCTTCTGCCCGGCCTGGATCGTCTCGACGGCGTCGGTGATGAGCCCGAAGATCTGCCGCGTCTCCTGGAGCAGGCTCTCCCCCGCCGAGGTGAGGACGAGCCCCTTCGAGTGCTGCCGGACGAAGAGCGGGGCGCCGAGCGCCTTTTCGAGCTGGTTGATCGCCGTCGACACCGCCGACTGGGCGATGTGGAGCTCCTGGCTCGCCGTCGTCATGTTGAGCGTCTTCGCGCATTCGACGAAGTACGTCAGCTGCGTGAGCGTGATCGGGAATCTGTGGACCATACCGGCCTCCTCGCCGTCGTCATCTGTTTTCCAGATGAGCTGTCTAGATAATAACTATTTCACAGATGAAGCGTGGGTTCCCAGAATGGAGGTCAGCACAGCCGCACTCGACGAGGAGAGACGATGACCGCACCGACGCACACCCGACTGCGCATGTTCAACACGAAGGACACGTACCCCGAGCAGAACCTCGACAACGATCTCTGCCAGGCCGTCGTCGCCGGCGGAGTCGTCTACCTCCGCGGGCAGATCGGCCAGGACCTCGAGACCCGCAAATCGGTGGGCATCGGCGACGTCGTCGCACAGACGGAGAAGGCGATGGCGAACATCGCGATGCTCCTCGCCGAGGCGGGCAGCCGGCTCGAGGACATCGTCAAGGTCACCGTCTACATCGTCGATCCCCGCTACCGCGAGGACGTCTACCGGACGATGGGCACATGGCTGCAGGGCGTCTTCCCCGTCTCGACGGGCATCGTCGTCCAGGCCCTCGCCCGCCCCGAGTGGCTCGTCGAGATCGACGCGACCGCCGTCATCAGCGACCCCGACACCGGGGAGGCGCCGCGTGCTGTCCGTGCCGAGTCCTCCCTCGCCGAGGTGGCACCCTCCCCCGCCGAGGTGGCCCGATGACCTTCTCCCTCCTCCTCCACGACCCGGCCACCGGGGAGTTCGGCGCCGCGATCTCGTCGTCGTCTCCGGCCGTCGCCGCCCGCTGCCTCACCCTGTCCGACGGCGTCGGCGGCGTGAACTCCCAGAACATCACCGACCCGCGCCTGGGTCCGGCGATCGTCGCCGAGATGGCCGCCGGGGCCTCTGCGCAGACGGCGCTCGACGCCGTCGTCGCGGCGAGTGATCCGGAGACGATCGCCTACCGACAGCTGCTCGTCATCGACGCGAACGGGCAGACCGCCGCGCATTCGGGCACGGAGGCGCTCGGGATCTTCGGCGCCCGCACGGAACGCAACGCGGTCGCCGGGGGCAACATGCTCGCCTCGCTCGAGGTCCTCGACGCCTTCGTCAAGACCGCGCTGGCAGCGACCGGTCGGATCGAGGAGCGACTCTTCGCCGGCTTCGAGGCGGCGATGGCCGCCGGCGGTGAAGCCGGACCGGTCCACTCCGCGGGACTTGCCGTCGTCGGCGACGCCGGGTGGCGGGTGACCGATCTGCGCGTCGACTGGGCCGAGGACGACCCGATCGGGGAACTCGGCCGCCTCCTCGACATCTGGATGCCCCAACGCGAGGACTACATCACCCGCGGACTCGCCCCTGCCGCGTCCCCGTCCTACGGCGTGCCCGGAGACGACCGATGAATCCGTCGACCGTCACGTCCTCGGGGGCGACACCCGGCCAGTCGACTGAGGCCGCTGGCTTCGCGACCGCCTCTGCCGCCTCGGCGGGGACCTCGTGGTCGCCTCCGATCCGGATCGCGGACCCTGCGCTCAAGGAGCGGATCGCCGAGCGCATCGCCGAGGTGACCGAGCCCCTCATCGCGCTCTCGACCTCCCTCCACGACGATCCTGAGCTCGGGTGGCAGGAGCACCGGTCGTCCGCCTCGGTGGCCGACGTCCTCACCGCCCACGGGTTCGCCGTCGAACGCCCCTATCTCGGGTTCGAGACCGCCCTGCGGGCGACGTTCGGCACCGGGGAGTTCACGGTCGGGTTCCTCGCCGAGTACGACGCGCTGCCCGGGCTCGGGCACGCGTGCGGGCACAACCTCATCGCCGCAATGAGCGTCGGCGGGGCGATCGGACTCGCCGCCGTCGCCGACGAGCTCGGCCTCACGGTCGAGGTCATCGGCACTCCCGCCGAGGAGGGCGGCGGCGGGAAGATCGAGCTGCTCGACCGCGGAGCGTTCACCGAACTCGACTTCGCCCTCATGGCCCATCCCGCCCCCGTCGACGTCGCCGAGGCGCGGCCGTTCGCGGTCGCCCACTGGCACGTCGAGTACACCGGTCGGGCCGCGCATGCCGCGGCGTATCCCGAGCGCGGCGTCAATGCCAACGATGCGTTCCTTATCGCGCAGACGGCGATCGGCCTGCTCCGACAGCAGCTGCCGCCGAGCGTGCGCGTCCACGGCGTGATGACGAACGGCGGGGAGGCGCCCAATGCGATCCCCGAGAAGACCGAGGGCCGCTGGTATGTGCGGGCGGAGACGACCGAGGAGCTCCTCGCCGTCGAGCAGCGGGTCATCGACTGCTTCGAGGCCGGGGCCCTGGCCAGCGGCGCGAGACTGACGATCACCCCCGAGAGCCGTCGGTACGCGGAGATGCGCACCGATGAGGTCGCGCTCGAGGCCTACCGGGCGAACGCCTCGGCGCTCGGTCGGTCCTTCGACGTCGACCCCGCCGAGGCGAAGATGAACCGCGCGTCGACGGACATGGGCAACGTCTCCCAGGTCGTCGACGCCATCCACCCCTACATCGGCGTCGGCGGCGCGGCGAGCAACCACCAGGCCGCATTCGCCGACGCCTGCGTCGGGCCGCTCGCGGAGAAGGCGCTCGTCGACGGTGCCACCGCCCTGGCATGGACGGCCGCCGACGTCGCCGCCGCCCGCGGCACATCTGAACTCACCGCCACACGCACCTGCGACCTCGACGCCGCGACAGGCCTGAACCCACCGACGCGGTGAACCGACAAAAACGCGGTCTGCATACCGCGTAACTGTCGGCTCACCGCGTCGAAGCCACCACCGATTCCAATGGAGGACATCGACATGACTGGCACAACACCCGTCCACAGCTCTGCCCTGACCCAGAAGAAGGGTCTGCAGAAGAGCATCGTCGCCGGATCGATCGGTGTCCTCGTGCACTGGTTCGACTGGGCCGTCTACGCGTACATGGCGACGACGATCGCCGCGATCTTCTTCCCCGAATCGGACAGGACGGCAGGGCTGCTCGCGACCTTCGCGGTCTTCGCCGTCTCGTTCCTCGTCCGTCCGCTCGGAGCGATCCTCTTCGGCCGCCTCGGCGACAAGCTCGGACGGAAGCTCACGCTCTCCGTCGTCATCCTCTCGATGGCGGTGTCGACGCTCGTCCTCGGTATCCTTCCGACCTACCAGACGATCGGGGTGCTCGCCCCGATCCTCCTCATCCTCACCCGCATCGTCCAAGGACTGGCGGCGGGCGGCGAGTTCGGAAGCGCCGCGGCGTTCCTCGGTGAGTTCTCACCACGGAACCGCCGAGGCTTCGGCTGCAGCTGGCTCGAATTCGGCTCGCTTCTCGGGTTCCTCCTCGCCTCGTTCGCCGTCTACCTCCTCAACGTGGCGCTCACCCCGGAGCAGATCACCGAATGGGGATGGCGGATTCCGTTCCTCATCACCGTGCCGCTCGGCTTCGTCGGCCTCTACATCCGCAGGAAGATCGAGGACACCCCTGAGTTCGAGGCACTGCAGAAGATGGAGACCGTCGCCCAGTCCCCTCTGCGCGAGGTCTTCAAACGCAACCCGAAGGAATTCATCCAGACCTGCGGGATGGAGATCTTCATGAACGTGACGTTCTACGTCGTCCTCGTCTACCTGCTCACCTACCAGGAGACGAGCCTCGGCTTCGACGCCGGACGCGCCGCTCTCCTCTCGACCCTGGCCTCGGCGCTCGGACTCATCATCGTCCCGCTCGCCGGCATCGCGTCGGACCGGTGGGGACGCAAACCTGTGCTCATGACCGCGGCCGTCGCACTCACCGTCCTCTCTGTGCCGTTGTTCATGCTCATGGGCGTGCGCAGCGACTGGGCGGCATTCGCATCGACCTTCGGGCTCGCCTTCATCCTCGCGATCATCCTCGGCACGCATGCCGCCACCGTCGTCGAGCTATTCCCGACGCGGACCCGACAGACCGGTCTCTCGATCGCCTACGCCATCACTGCGGCGCTCTTCGCCGGCACCGCCCCGTATGCGCTCACGTGGCTCATCGACCGCACCGGCAGCACGCTCAGCCCTGGATTCTTCCTCGCCGTCGTCGGAGTCATCGGCATCGTCACGGTCGCCTCGATCCCTGAGACCCGCGGCGTCGACCTCCTCAAGGACTCAGACAAGCTCACGGACACCGACGACCCAACCACCCACCACCCCGAGTCGACCGCCGCCGAGGCGAAGACCGCCTCGGCGACCGACTGAAGACCCACCAACGCGGTGATCCGACAAAAACGCGGTCTGCACACCGCGTAATTGTCGGCTCACCGCGTCGAAGCCACGGAACACACGAAGGAGCACCACCATGACCGACACACTCACCCGCACCCCCGCCGCCGAGGAGTGGCGGACGAAGGCGGCCGCGCTCACCTTCGACGGGCGGCCCGTCATCGACGGCGCGCGCGTCGACGCCCAGTCCGGGCAGACCCACGCGAAGACGAACCCGGCGACCGGCGAGGTCATCTCGACCCTCCACCTCGGCGATGGCGCCGACGTCGACCGTGCGGTGGCAAGCGCCCGCCGGGCCTACGACGACGGAAGCTGGTCGAGGGCCTCGGCGACGGACCGGCGGGAGGTGCTCCTGCGCCTCGCCGATCTCATCGAGGCCCGGGCCGACGAGTTCGCGCTCCTCGACACCCTGGACATGGGCAAGCCGATCGGCGAGTCCTCGACGATCGACGCCCCCGGAGCGGCCGCCCTCTTCCGGTTCTACGGCGAGGCGATCGAGAAGGTCTCCGACGAGATACCGGCGACCCCGAGCGGATCGACGGCCCTCGTCACCCGCGAACCGCTCGGTGTCATCGGCGTCATCGTGCCGTGGAACTACCCGCTCGAGATCGCGACGTGGAAGATCGCGCCCGCCCTGGCGGCCGGCAACTCCCTCGTCGTCAAGCCTCCGGTCGAGGCCTCGCACTCGACGCTGCTCCTCGCCGAGCTCGCCGTCGAAGCCGGTCTGCCGGCCGGTGTGCTCAACGTCGTGCCCGGTCGCGGCTCGGTCGTCGGCACGGCGTTGGGCCGGCACATGGACGTCGACATGCTCGCGTTCACCGGCTCCACCGCCGTGGCCAAGCAGCTCCAGGTCTACGCCGGGGAGTCGAATATGAAGCGCCTCGCCCTCGAAGCCGGCGGCAAGAGCGCAAACGTCATCTTCGCCGACACCGACTATCTCGAGGTCGCCGCGCAGAAGGCGGCGTTCGGGGCGTTCTACAACCAGGGCGAAGTGTGCTCGGCGACCTCGCGGATCTTCGTCGAACATCCCGTCTACGACGAGTTCGTCAGCCTCCTCACCCGCGCCGCGGAGTCGTACCAGCCCGGCGATCCGCTCGATCCGGACACCGCGATCGGCTCGCTCGTCTCCGAGAGGCACGCCGAGGAGGTGTGGGAGTGCGTCGAGCAAGCGCGCGCCGATGGGACGATCGTCGCCGGCGGCGAGCGCCCGGCGATCAACGGGATGACGACGTTCATCACCCCGACCGTCGTCACCGGCCTGCCCGCCGACCACCGGCTCCACGAGCACGAGATCTTCGGGCCCGTCGCCCTCGTCACCCCGTTCGACTCCGAGGACGAGGCGATCGCGAAGGCGAACAAGACCCCGTACGGTCTCGCCGCGGCACTGTGGACCGGCAGCATGGCCCGCGCCCACCGGGTGGCCTCCCGCCTCGTCGCGGGCACGGTCTCGGTCAACACCGTCGACGCGCTCGGCTTCACGACGCCCTTCGGCGGCTTCAAGCAGTCCGGTTTCGGCCGTGACCTCTCGATCCACGCGCTCGAGAACTACACGGATCTCAAGACCACCTGGCTGCAGTGGGGGTGAGGGGCGCCTGTCGGCCCCGACGCTGCGCACGCTCCAGCACGGTGAACCCGCACCAGCACGGCGCATAGACCGTGCTGGTGCGGGTTCGCCGTGCTGACAATGCGGCGCCCGGGCATGCCGCCGCGTCCACGCTCCCAACCATCTGTTTTTCAGATGCACTTGAGAACGAGAAACTATTTCACTTATGGGCCGGTGGGTGAAAGCATGAATGGACAAGGTGATCCACACCACCTCGATCACTGCTTCCCCGGCTCGGCAGTCGCGGCCACCACTCGCAGACACGGAGTCGCAGAGGCCGTACCGCAGACCACGAACCGCCGCAGACTCGGACCCTGACCACACACCACCGCTGACGTCGAACCACCGACACCGAACCACCACCGAACGTGCACCACCCCGCAGTTGAGCACCACCGCTCGAAAGGACCCACCATGACACTCGACAGCACGCTGACCACGCCGGACGACACGGCAGCCCCGGCAGCGTCGGCCGGCAACGACGCCGCCGGCGCACCGACGTCCTCGGCAGCGCCCGCCACCGATGCCCGGGCCACCGAAGCCCCGGCGACCGCACCGGCAGCCACCGCGAACGCCGCCGCGACCCTCTCCGACACCCCCACCGAGAACCTCGCCGAGATCGCCAAGCGCCACCTCGTCATGAACTTCACCCCCGCGGCGAAGTACCGCGACGCCGAGCTGCCGATCTTCGTCCGCGGCGAGCACTGCTCGGTCTTCGACGAGAACGGCACCCGCTTCTTCGACGGCCTCGCCGGTCTCTTCTGCGTCCAGCTCGGCTACACCCACGGCGCCGAGGTCGGCGACGCGGTCCGCGAGCAGATGGCGGCCCTGCCCTACCAGACGACGTGGTCGGTCGCCCATCCCCCGGCCGCTCGGCTCGCGCAGAAGATCGCGTCGCTGGCCCCCGGTGACCTCAACCGCGTCTTCTTCGCCTCCGGCGGCGGCGAGTCGAACGAGGCGGCGATCAAGCTCGCCCGCCAGTACCACATCACCCGCGGCGAGTCCTCGCGGTACAAGTTCCTCGCCCGCCGCGTCGCCTACCACGGCACGAGCTTCGGAGCGATGTCGCTCAACGGCATGACCGACGTCCGCAAGATGTTCGAACCTCTCATGAACGGCGTCCGCCACACCCACAACACGAAGCGCTACCGCCGCCCCGACGCCGAGACGGAGAAGGAGTTCACGGCGTTCCTCCTCGGCGAACTCGAATCCCTCATCGTCCAGGAGGGCGCGGACACGATCGCGGCGATCATCATGGAACCGCTGCAGAACGCCGGCGGCAGCCTCACCCCGCCCACCGGCTACTTCCAGGGCGTGCGCGAACTCTGCGACAAGTACGGCATCCTCCTCATCGCCGACGAGGTCATCACCGGCTACGGCCGCCTGGGCTCGTGGTTCGGCTCCGACCACTACGGCTTCCAGCCGGACATGATCACCTTCGCCAAGGGCATCGCCTCGGCGTACATGCCGCTCGGCGGCCTCATCGCAAGCGACCGCGTCATCGAGACCGTCCTCGACGGCCCGCTCGGCATGTACAACCACGCCCTCACCTACGGCGGGCACCCGGTCGCGTGCGCCGCGGCGCTGAAGAACATCGAGATCATGGAGCGTGAGGGCGTCGTCGAAAACGTCGCCCGGCTCAGCCCGTACCTCGGTGAGAAGCTCGCCGAGGTGGCCGCCCGGCACTCCGCGATCGTCGGGGATCTGCGCGGCGACGGGTTCCACCGCACCTTCGAACTCGTCACCGACCAGGCCGCGAAGCGGTGGACGGATGAGGTCATCGGTGCCGGTGACTTCGTCAACGGGCACCTCAACCCGGCCCTCGCCGAGGTGGGGCTCATCGCCCGTGTCGCCATCGACGCCGAAGGCAATCCGTTGGTCCAGGTCTCGCCGCCGCTGGTGATGACCGCACCCGACATCGACGAACTCGCCGGTCTCCTCGACCGGGCGTTCACCCTGGCCACCGAGCGCGCCGGTCTCTGACCCGGTCCGCATCGAACCCGACCGGGGGTTCGGGTCCCACCCCGAGCACCCGGTCGGGGTCAGCGGAAGGCCAGGGCCACCTCGGCGCCGGACTTCTGCCGATCACCGTGAGAGTCACTCAAAGGAGAGGAACTCATGTCCCACCATTCCCATTCCGAGTCGAAGACGTTCGTACGCTTCGAACAGCAGCACATCATGCCGATCCCCGAGACGGAGCGGACCGGGACGAACTGGTCGATCTTCGCGATCTGGGTCAGCCTCAACATGATGCCGCTGACCGTCGTCACCGGTGCCGTCGCCTCGGGCGCGTACAACCTGCCGGTCGGGTGGAGCATCACCGCGATCCTCATCGGCAACGTCATCGGCGCATTCGGGTCGGCGCTCCACGCCTCGCAGGGCCCGCACCTCGGGATCCCGCAGATGCTCCAGGCCCGGGCGCAGTTCGGGTACATGGGTGCGAGCCTCTTCGCGCTCATCGCCTTCGTCATGTTCATCGGCTTCTTCGCATCCATCCTCATCGTCGCGAAGGACTCGCTGCTCGCGGTCTTCCCCGACTTCGACGGGACGACGGCGATCATCGCCTTCGCAGTCATCGTCGTCGGCCTGTGCGCGGTCGGCTACGACCTGCTGCAGAAGACGATGGTGTGGCTGTCGATCCTCATCGGCGGCACGGTCGCGGTGTCGATGGTGCTCTTCTGGATGCAGCCCGACGTCACCTCGCGCAACGCCGAGGCGGCGTTCAACGCCGAAGGGTTCTTCGCGATGCTCGCGATCGGCATCGTCTGGCAGCTCGCCTACGCCCCGTACGTCTCCGACTACTCGCGGTACCTGCCGCAGAAGA
This sequence comes from Brevibacterium sp. K72, assembly GCF_050562175.1. Classification (NCBI taxonomy): domain Bacteria; kingdom Bacillati; phylum Actinomycetota; class Actinomycetes; order Micrococcales; family Brevibacteriaceae; genus Brevibacterium; species Brevibacterium sp. K72. Next base: position 1,262,944 of record NZ_CP191582.1, on the reverse strand, counting down.
CGGGGCCGAAGACGGCGTTCTGGAGCACGTACCTCGGTCTCGTCGTCAGCTCGGTGTTCGTCATGTCCCTCGGCGTCCTGCTCGGGGCGGCGAACCCGGAGAACCCGCTTGCGGCCCTCGGCGAGCACCTCGGCGCCGTCGGCATGGTCGTCCTCATCATCTTCGCGATCAGCTCGGCGCTCATCAACGGGGTGGAGCTCTACTCGGCGGTGATGAATGCGCTCACCGTCATGCAGTCGAACTTCAAGGCGAGGATCACCGCGGGGACGCGCGTGTGGGCGACGATCGTGTGCGGGGCGGGGGCGACGCTCATCGCGATCCTCGGCCAGGGCGACTTCATGGCGACGTTCGAAAGCTTCCTCACGCTGCTGCTCTACGTGCTCATCCCGTGGTCGGCCATCAACCTCGCCGACTACTTCATCGTCCAGAAGGGCGACTACCACGTCGACGATCTCTTCGCCCCCGACGGCGGCCGGTACGGGAAGTGGAACGCGGTCGGGCTCTCGAGCTATGCGATCGGGTTGGCCGCGCAGGTGCCGTTCATGATCACCCCGCTCTTCACCGGGCCACTCGCGGCACCGCTGCAGAACATCGACATCGCGTGGCTCGTCGGCTTCGTCGTCACGGCGATCGTCTACCTCGCACTGTCACGGTCGCGGGCCAGGCGCGGGCGTTCGGATTCTCAGGAGGCTGCGCCAGTGCTTGACGGGGCGTAGGGAGGAGCATAGGAAACAGTCGTCGGAGGTGAACGCCAGCACTTCCTTGGTCGGGCGGGTCGTCTACGCAGACGAGCTGCCCGACCCTTTCAATGCTTGGCTATGAGGCGGAACAGTTTGGCCGCGAACTCAGAGCGCCGTCCATACCAATGGATCCCGGCCGGCAGGCTTCCAAATGCTGGTTGCCTCCTTTCGACCTGCTGCCCATACAGGCCGAACGGTGATTTCTGCTGACGTGTCCACCATTAGCAATGAGCGTAGGATCATCGAAACGAGCCTGATGGGAGATGGTGATGGTACGCCTCAACTGGACACAAGAGGAGATGATTCTCGCTGCTGACTTCGCGGATGATCTCGATTGGCGTTCGGTCAACATGACGACTCCGGGGGTCGCAGAGCTGTCGGATCTGCTACGGAGAGCCGACTATCATCCTGTCCGTTTGAGGGACGCCGACTTCAGATCGACAGGGAGCGTCGGGATGAAGGTCAACAACCTTCGTGCTTGGATCCCGAAAGTCGACCAGGCCGGCCTCCGGAAGTCACCGTCCGAATGGCCGGTTGTCGAGAGCTTTCTGGTCGATAGAGCCGCTATGAAGACCGTCGCGGCCGAGATCCGGAGAAGAATCAACCGGGGAATGTCGCGCTCCGGTGATCATGCGGAGGTAACGCCGGAGACGCTTGAGCGGACCGATCCTGGCGCAGCGCTTGCCGCACAGGAAGGTGGTCTCCGCGCAGTGGTCTCCTACCACCGCGAGAGAGACCCGGAACTCCGTGCCGCCAAGCTCGATCTCATCGCCTCCCAGGGACTGCTGGTCGAATGCGAAGTCTGCACGTTCAACTTCGGGAGTTTCTATGGTGAACTGGGCGAAGACTACATCGAAGTGCATCACTCCACGCCACGGCAGGAGTCCGGCATGACCGCGACGAAACTCCAGGATCTCGTGCTCCTATGCGCGAACTGTCACCGGATGATCCACCGTTCCGGCTGGATCGAAGTCGGAGAACTGAAGGCACGGCTCAAACGTGTCGCCGGCTCATCACCTGGGTAGCGCGATGGGTGCGACGACCAGGCTGACAAGCGTCCCAGTGTGGCCGTGACCTTAGCCCTACCTTTCGCACCCCCTCTGTGCCCTAACACCCCGAAGTCGCCTCGTCCGCGTCCGCCAGCTCCTATTCCATGGGCGTGCTCGCGCTCGTGCGCCTGTATCCAGCAGCGACGTCAATGACTTTCAAACTTCGGGTGATCAACTCGCAGTTCCCAACCAAGACCGCCGCCCGCAAGACCTTAGGATTACTTCATGTCACCCTCCTCTGACTACGTCCACCCCTTCGCGCAGGTCGCGCTGACGAACATCACGCAGGACTACCCGTACGCCTCGCATCATGTCGCGAACAGCCTCGCCGACATCGTGCCGGCGAGTGAGAAGAACCCGGCGTTCGCGAATTCCTTCGACTGGCACTCGAGCGTGCACATGCACTACCTGCTCGTCTCGCTGCTCGACACCGAGGCGGCGCAGGACGCGCCGTGGCGCGATGAGGCGATCGAGCTGCTCCAGTCGCATCTCAGTGAGGCGAAGCTCACCGCCGAGGCATGGTTCCTCCGCGACAACCGCAGCTGGGAGCGTCCGTACGGGTGGGCGTGGGCGGTCGAACTCGCCGAGGCGGTGCGGAACAGCCGTGATCCGCAGCTGCGCGATCTCGCGGCGAATGCGCAGATCCTCGCGGACACGGTCTTCGACCTCACTGCGGAGTGGTTGCCGAAGCTGCCCGAGCCGGTGCGGCACGGGATCCACACGAACACGGCCTTCGGTCTGCGGAAGATCCTCCTCGGTGCCCGAGCGCAGGGGCGGCGGGACGTCGTCGACGTCATCGCGGGTGCGGCGAGGAGGTACTACGCCGAAGACCGAGCGTGGAACTTCACGCAGGAGCGCAGCGGCCACGACTTCCTCTCTCCGGGTCTGTGCGAGGCCGACCTCATGACGGAGCTGCTCACCGAGGACGAGCTCGCCGTCTGGCTGCCCGGCTTCCTCTCGGAGCTCTCACCCGAGTCGCCTGCTCTCACGCCGGTCGAAGTGCTCGATCCCACCGACGGGCATCAGAGCCACCTCTACGGGCTCGGGCTGTCGGTCGCGACCTCGATCATGCGGCTGGCCCCGGACCTCGAGGCGATTGCGGAGAAGACCGGCAACGAGGACCTCGGATTCCTCGCGAAGGGCATGCTCACGCGTGTCGACGCCCTCATGGCACCGGGCCTCGAGGCAGCGGTGTCCGATGAGTACATGTCTTCGCATTGGGTCGCGACCTTTGCGTGGGAGGCACTGCAGCTGCAGGAGAGGTGATCGGCGCTCGGTTCAGCTGCGCTGATAGACCACATCGCCGGCGGAGACCGTCATCTGCACGGTGAGATCGCCGAGGTCGGCCGCAACGACAGCGAAGGGATCACGGTCCAGGACGACGAAGTCCGCTGACTTGCCCACTGCGATGCTCCCGGACACATCGTCGTACCCGTTTGCATAGGCCGCATCGAACGTGTAGGCCCGCAGTGCCTCAGCGACGGTGAGCGCCTCCTCCTTGAGGAGGGGGTCGTTCTGTGCGACATCGTCTTGGCCGTGCGGATCGTGGTGAGGGGCGGTGCGGTTGACGGCGACGTGGAGGCCCCAGATGGGGTCGGGGCTCGAAACGGGCCAGTCGCTGCCGAAGGAGAGCTTCACTCCGGAGTTCCGCATGGACCCGAACACGAAGTGGTTCGCCTGCTGATCGTCGTGGAGGAGCGGAAGTTTGGTGTCGACGAGCACCGAGTCGTTGCGCGCCCAGAGGGGTTGGACATTGGCGATGAGACCGTTGTCCGCCATCCGGGTGAGATCAGTCCGATCGACGATGTCGAGGTGGGCGATCTGATGCCGCCGACCGGGCGCGGGTGCACCATTCTGAGTGAGCGCGTCGACGGCGAGTTCGAGCGCGCGGTCCCCGACGGCATGGATGTGGATGCTGAAGCCGCGCTCTTCGAGACCGCCGACGATCTCGTTGAGTTCCTCGGCTTCGAACATGAGAAGCCCGTGGTCGTGGTCGTGCCCGCGATAGGCACGTTTGAGCGCACCGGTGAGGTTCTCGCAGACGCCGTCGAGCATGATCTTCACGGTGGTCACCTGCAGTCCGCCGACGGCCCTGTCGCTGTCGATCGCCTCGACTTGGTCGCGCCGGTCGCTGATGGTCGCGATCTGATCGGCGAAGGGAACGGTTCGATCCCACCAGAGGGCACCGGTGACTTTGCTCGAGAACTCGCCTCGTCGGGCAAGTGAGACGTACGGAGGGAAGGTGTCGTGGGGTGAGCCGGTGAGGACGCCGACTCCGGCGTCCTGCCAGCCGACGATCCCCAGAGAGTGGAAGTATCGCTGTGCGTCGAGCAGCGCGTGCTCGACGTCGTCGGCCGTCGTCGGTGGAACCAGGGCTGTGACGAGCTCGGCTGCGCTTTCGACCAGCATCCCGGTCGGTTCGCCGTCGGCGTCTCTGACGATTCGGCCGCCATCGGGGTCAGGAGTGTCGCGCGTGATTCCCGCCAGTTCGAGTGCGGCCGTATCTGCCCAGACTCCGTGAGCGTCATGGCTGGTGAACACGGCCGGCCGGTCGCCGACAACCGTGTCGAGATCGCGCCGGTGAGGGAACCCGCCCTCGAAGACGTGGCCGTACCAGCCGGAGCCGATGATCCAGTCCGCCTGCGGTCTCGACTCAGCATAGGTGCGGATTCTCTCCAGGTATGCGTCGAATCCGTGGATGTCGTCGAGGTTGCAGCCCATGAGTCCCATTCCGCCGAGGACCGGGTGCGCATGGGCATCGTGGAACCCGGGGATGAGCGTTCGCCCGTCGAGGTCGACCACCTCGGTGGCCGGGGTCGTGACATCGTCGCAGTCAGCGGCGCCGACTGCGATGATCCGTCCGTTGGCAACGGCGACGGCGGTGGTGCGCGGCACCTCCGGGTCCATCGTGATGATGGGTCCGCCTCGGTATACGCGGTCAGCGGTGGGCAAGGTCGGCTCCTTGGTCGAGTGGTCTGAGTTGTCGTTCTTCATCATGCGGCGCCGAGGCGGCTCAGGGGTGCCCGGTGCGCGAAGAGGAGTACGGCGGTGAGCAGACTGATGAGGGTGAGGAGGAAGAAGAAGCTGACCTCGTCGCTGACGGTGTAGAGCTGGCCCATGAATCCAGAGAGGCTGGCGCCTGCTGCCGTGGTCAGGCCCCAGAGTGCCATCATCTGCGCTGTGAATGCCTGCGGAGAGAGCTGCGAGGCCACTGACATGCCGATCGGCGCGTACATCACCTCAGTCACGCCCATGGCGATCATGCCGACGATGACGGGGATGAGGGGAATCTGACCGGTGAAGATCATCGAGAAGACGGCGAAGAGCCCGAAGGTCGCGGTCATGAGCACGAATCCTAGGCCGAGCTTGGTCACAGTGCTCGTTGTGCGTCGGCCGGGTCGAGTTGCGAGCTTCTGCCCGAGCACGGCGATCACCGGCCCAGCGATGATGCCGGCGATGACTTCGAATGTGCTGATGTAGGCGGCGGGCATCGTGTAGCCGCCGATGTCGAGATCGACGCGGGTGTCCGCGTAGACGGCGAAGGTGGTGAACAGCTGGAGGATCATGGTCCAGAAGATCGTGCCCGTGATGAAGAGCGGAACGAAGGCCTTGACCTTGCGGCGTTCGTCAGGGGTCACGGACTTCGAGCGCAGCATGATGACGAAGTAGGCGACACTAATGACGATGATCGAGCCGAGGACGTAGGAGTTGAGGTTCGCGGTCGTCATCAGGCCGAGGCTGACGAGGACTGCGATGACGGCGATGACGAGGACGGCAAAGCCGATGGCCTTGATTCGGCCAGCTGATCCGATGGGATTGGGGACGATTCTCGCTTCGGCCGGCACGGTGTTGCGCCCGAGGAAGTAACTGATGAGGCCGAAGAGCATACCGACGGCGGCGGCTCCGAAGCCGATGTGGAAGCCGAAGTCGGTCTGCAGGAATCCGGTGACGAGAGGGCCGACGAGTGCGCCGACGAGGATCCCCGTATAGAAGAAGGCATAGCCCGAGTCGCGTCGCGGCGAGTGTTCGCTGTACAGGCGACCGACCATGGCATGAGTGTTGGGCGCGAGCGCCCCGGTGCCGACGGCGATGAGGGCGAGGCCGATGACGAGGCCGGGGAGATCGGGGATGACGGCGAGGCTGATGTGGCCGGACATGATGATGATCCCGCCTGCCATGACCATGGTGCGGGCAGGCACCAGACGGTCGGCGAACCACGCGCCGACGGGCTGTCCGAGGTAGACGGCTCCGCCGTAGGCGCCGGCGATGGCCAGAGCTTCGCCTTCAGAGAGCCCGAGTCCGCCATCAGCCGCCGAGTAGTAGATGTAGTAGGCGAGGATGACCTGGAGGCCGTAGAAGCTGAATCGCTCCCACAACTCGACCGACGAGAGAGTGAAGAGGCCCAACGGCTGTTTGAGGTCGTGGGCTGACCCCGGGATGTAGGTCCAGTCGTTGTGTGAGTCGTCTTGATGCTCGCTGCTGCGGGCAGGAAGACTGGTCTCATCATGACGAACACGAGGAAGCGGCACACGCCTGAGCAGGTCGTGCGCAAGCTCGGACAGGCCGACCGGATGCTGGCCGATGGCGCGGACGTCGCGGCGGTGTGCCGCGAGCTGGGCGTGTCGGAACAGACGTACTACCGGTGGCGCAACCAGTACGGCGGGCTCAAGGCCGACGACGCCAAGCGCCTCAAGGAGCTCGAGAAGCAGAACGCCACCCTCAAGCGTCTGCTCGCTGAAGCAGAGCTGGAGAAGGCGGCGCTGAAGGAGCTGGCAGAGGGAAACTTCTAGGCCCGGGCAGGAGGCGCGCCGCTGTCGCTCACCTCATCGCGAAGATGCGGGTGAGCGAGCGGATGGCGTGCCGGCTGACCGGGCTATCCAGGTCCGCCTACCGGCGCACCCTCAAGGCCGATACCGTCGCCGACCCCGACGCCGCCTTGCGTGAATGGCTGCGCGGTTACGCGAAGAAGCACCCCCGCTGGGGCTACCGGCGCGCGTGCCACGACGCCCGCGGCGAGGGCTGGCAGGTCAACCACAAGAAGATCCAGCGGCTATGGCGCGAGGAAGGCCTACGCGTGCCCCAGCGACGTCGCCGTAAGCGCATCGGCTCCTCGACCACGGACGCCCCCAAGGCGTGCGCCCCGAACGTGGTGTGGGCCATCGACTTCCAGTTCGACGTCGACGAGGCCGGGCGTCCGATCAAAATCGCGTCGATCGTGGACGAGCACACCCGGGTCTGCCTCGGCGGCCTCGTGGAACGCTCCATCACCGCCGACCGTCTCACCGACCATCTCGACGACCTCGTTAAGCTGCACGGACCGCCCGCGGTCCTCAGAAGCGACAACGGGCCCGAGTTCATCAGCCAGGCGATCGCCGACTGGGCCGGCACCCGCACCGGCCTGTCGTACATCCCGCCCGGCTCGCCGTGGCTCAACGGCTACGTCGAGTCGTTCAACTCCCGCCTGCGCGACGAGTGCTTGAACATCAACAGCTTCTACTCACTGCTGCACGCCCAGGTCGTCATCGGCGACTGGAAGGTCGAGTACAACACCGTGCGACGCCACTCGGCGCTGGGCTACCTCACCCCGGCCGACTATGCTCGCCACTGCACCCACGAAATGGAACCCGACGACTCACACAGAGACCGGACCTAACAACGGGGGCGGCCCAGTCGGACTTGCGCGCCCGACGAGCGCCGTCGTCTGCGGGCGCTCCTGTGGCGTCGTTCATCTGAGACTGGGTCATGGCTTCCTCGGCATGCTGGCAGGGCTTGGGCATCCCTGAGACTTAAACCGTGTCTCGAGCTGGCAGCGTCTCTGCCGACCATCTCACGGCCTTGGGTCGAGCCTAGTGACGCCGAATCTCGGGTTCCAATAGCCGTTCCCGATGCTCTCGGTCTGATATTCAGATGACTCGCGGGCACACAGATATGGAGACTCGATCGAGCTCGGCATTCCGCGCTTGAGTGGCGGTGCGCCTGCTGGATGAACGTTTCAGGGTGCCGGAAACAGGACCAAGGGGCGAAGCGATCAGACTGTCGAATCAGGAGCACCCTTTGGTCGTCCAATGGCCTTTGCCGTCGCGCTCGCTCCGACCGTCGGGCACGCCACTGGTTCGTGATGGGCATTGTGTCGTGGCACTGGTCATACGCTTCGCTTCGCAGTTCGAGGAGAACTCTGAGAAGACCGGTTCCGAGGATCTCAGCTTCCTGTCGAGGGCCGTGCTCACGCGGGTCGATGCCCTTATGGCAACGGGACTAATTCACTGAGTCGGGTCCGGGTAAAACCGATGACCTGTCATGACCGACCAGCATCAATCGCGCGACTCTCTGATTCTGGGGCACACAGTCTCAAACACACCCGGATGGTTCGGATCCGGGGAAAAGTGCTCGCTGGGCGGCGTCGGGTGTGATTCCGCGCTCTCACGCCGATAACCCGTTCACGCGAAGCCGCCAACTGGCGATGATGATCGACACCGCCACGTCCGGGTCTTCATGCTCCCAGAACCGAAGGACCTTCCAGCCGGCCTGTTCAAGTCGTTGATCCGTGTCCCAGTCACGGGTCCTGTTTCGTTGGATCTTTTCGCGCCAGAACTCTGCGTTTGTTCTGGGCTGGACGAAATGGTCAGGACAGCCATGCCAGAAGCACCCGTCGACGAATACCGCGATCCGAGCCTTCGTCATAACTATGTCTGCGCGCCGACGCAACTGATTCAGAGGTGCGACATCGACTCGAAAGCGCATTCCACGCCGGTGGAGGGCCGACCGAATGCGCAACTCAGGCTTTGTGTCGCGTCCTCTGTTTGCTGCCATCGTGCGGCGAGCATGTTCTGAGGATGCCCAAGAGTCAATCATGATCCTTCACCGGGACCGAGGCCAGGATCTCAGACGGGACCAGACAATCGCAGACGGCGACACAACCCTCAGTCCCTTCTCGCGCCGATCTCCCGGACTTCCGCGAGAACGTCCTCCAGGAAGCCCGGAACATCCCGTCCACCTAGGACAAGCTGACGATCGAGCAATCTGTTCGAAGTCTCGCAGGAAGTCTCACTGATGAGTGAGCACCCATGGCAGGCAGACAGATTGAGGCTTGACGAGCCCTGCCTGTCACTTGCGATACAAACCGGATCGTTCGAGCACACATCCGCATCATCCAGGGTCGCAAGGATCAGCGGAACGAGCTTCGTTGGATCCCCGAGACGGACCAGCCCTCCCATGGTCCCCTGTGCGTCGCCGGAGGCCGTGTATATCAGGATACCCGCGGTATGGTCTGGCCCACTGGAATCCGCGTATATTCTTTCCTGCAACGACGCGGACGAGTAACCCGATTCATGTGCCAGCCTGCGAATCAGGAGATGCGCGACTGTGTGAAGCGCTATGAAACGCGCCTCAGGAATATTAAGTCGCTGCGCCCACTGCAGTTTGGATCGTCGTTCCAAGAGGATCCTGGCCCTCGCCAGAACCTCCGGTCGTTGCTCCCATTCTGAAAGACGCTTTTCGCTGAACTGGAGGAAGATCCCCTCACCGAACAGTTCGATAGCAGGAAGAGTTCGTCGTCGCCTATCTCTGAGCGACAGATCAGCAGAGATCAACTCGGCATCTGCGTCGTGACGACGGAAGCCTTTGAGCGCCCGTACCTCCCGCACCCGCCGCACCTCTCCCACGGCCTCCAATTTTGACGACAAAGCAGCCGTCACTCCTGATCGTTCGGCAGTCCGCCAGGCATCCACCACAAAGTTGTCTTCGGAGTGATCGCGCCCTGTCGTAGCAAGCTTCTTCTGGAACGCGGCCCATTCGCCGTCTTTGAGGGTTGCAATAGCATCCTCCTGCTGACTGTTCCCAGCAGCTGCCAACCTAAGGACATCCTCGACGTCGGCTCCGACTTCGTCCGCAATCCACCCACCGATCATCTCGGCTTTCGGCCCGGCATTGTCAGCGACAACTCGTTGGAAATCGACGTGGGTACGAATCGAATCGACTAGGGCTACCGACTGAGGTTTGTGTTCCGGGATATCGAGAGCAGAGACCTTCTCGGCGATGTAGTTCCCTGTTGCACCACGCTGGACTGCGACAAGGGGATGATCGCACACTGGAACATCGTGGTCATCCTGCCATGGCTGCACCCCTCTGCAGCGAATGCCGTCGCGGGTCAGCGCGTCCTTTGTCACCAGGTCGGACAAAGGTCTCGACCGCTTGCAAGCGTCACACACAATTCGCAGAGACTTCAGCCCCTCGCCGCTCTTCGCCGAGCGGACGAAACGGATCTCCTTATACGCGCGGCAGAAGCGAACCGCTTCCGTGACCCCTGCGTCATTACCGCGATGAGCCCACATGAACCAGGGTATGTCCTGAATGTGGCTGCCTTTCGTACACACCGCGACATATCGCATCGGAACCAGCAGTCCACCGCAATCACATCTGTTGACCCATTTCCCTCGATTCCTCCCTGTCAGTTGGGACAGCCTTGCGCAGCGCTCACAGAATCTCCATGCAGGAAACCGCCAGTACAACAGTGATGGGGTTTCCCGCCCAGCACGTCCAGAATGGACAGGAGCTTCTCGGAGGACAGTGGGCCCAAGCCGCTCCACCAGTCTGTCGCAGTGGATCTCGGACGAGCTGCGCTCATTCCACCATGATGTGTCCGGGGCTATCAGGGATTCGCCCCGGATATCGACGACTGCGCCGACCCCGAACGGTGTCACCGTTTCGGACAATCTCAGATCATGCTTTATTCGCTGCACCGGAGCCACCTTCAAACGGTTCGTTTACCTCAACTGCGACATTCGGTTCCACGGATCTCATGGAGTCGGCGACGATCCACCCGACTCCGTCTTGACCGAAGCGCTTGAATAGCGCCTTATCGTCGTTCTTCACCCGGTCATAGAGCAGATCCTCGTTCATCTCACGAGCGTCGCGCGCCCGCTGGTCCCATTGCCTGAGCAGATACCATATCCGATCACGGGTGTCCTCGGCTTCGATACGGTCCGAACGTTCGACCAGTTCAATGAATGCTCCCACCAGCTTTTCGACAGAGGATCGCTGGCCCACATCGTCCAGGTCGAACAGCTTCGCGGAATGATTCGACCCCAGACCGGACACGCAATGTCGAAGAAGGGCGACGATTGCTCCCGCAAGTGATCTGTCCCGGGAAGCCAGCGACCACGGCGTGACGCTGGTCGGCTCGACACTGCGATACAGTGCTTCGTGATATCCGCGAAAGGTCTCGAAGTGCGATCGGTCTCTAGCGCGGTTCGAGCGGAACAGTGTCGCCACAACCCCCCGGTAGCGCCCACGTCCGACGCGGCTGGTCGCCTGAATATACTCTGAGGTCGTCTTCGGTTGCCCGACCATGAGCATCAATGCGAGTCGAGGTATGTCGATACCGACTGAAAGCATGTTGGAGGAGAGTACCACGTCGACTGCTTCTTCATCGCCATCGATGCTGCGAAGCAGTTCCCGCAGATCGTTCGGCAGTTCCTCAGGTCCCCGACGACTCGTCAGCTCCAGAACCCGTCCGGCCCGGACTTTGCGAACGCCCAACTCGAGTCGTTCGGCTCGGGGTTCGAGCCGAGCGTTGACGTCGTCCACTACAAGCGTACTGGTCCGGCCGAGCTCTCTGAGGCTGTTGTGGTACATCACCGAAGTCCAATATCCGTCGATATTGGTGCCGGCATCAGGATGCTTCCGAAGGACTTCTGGAATCTCGATCAACGGCGCAGAAGCCGAAACTGTGGCGGACATCTGCGACAGCGCCTGAGGCATCAGACCAAGGTACAGCCGACCTTCGCGGCTCGCCACCGGTCGCGAGAAGAAGTTATTGTCATCGTCCAGCCCTGAAGGTGGGTAGAGCGCGACGGATCGCCCATAGAGTCCCTTGACCTGCTCGTCCGAGGCCCGAATCGTCGCTGTCGACGCGACTATCTTAGGTTTGGGGCCAGCGGCAGACAGCAGTATCTGGATCATTGCGTCGAAGACGGCTACGGTCGTGCCCAATGGGCCGGACAGAAGGTGAAGCTCGTCTTGGATCACTATCGACGGCTGCCGGTACGGGGTGCCGAGACCGAGCAGTCTGCCGGCCTCCGGTTTGAACTGGAGGCGCGCAAACTTGTCGACCGTCGCCAGCAGGATCGTAGGCGGGTCAGAGTAGAGCATCTCATCGACCACGCGAACCGGAATCTCATCTTTGAACTCACACGACGGATTGACACAGTGGATGATCAGGTCTCGCCCCTCGATCCTTATGCCGTACTCGCTCTTGCGAGAGGAGCGATTCTTTGGGATCAGCGCTGTAGCGCACCACGGGCAGCTCTCCATCTGGAACTGGTTTGCCTCCTCGGGCCGAGCAGCCTTGTGCAAACGCTCCAATGCCGCCTTGGCATCATGATGGGTAGCGGGAGTCACCTCGTTTCCGACCCAGAGCCCGATCGAGAACGGGCTCATCTCCATAGCCCGTGGGTCCCCGAACCGCTTCGAGCGACGGAGTAACTCCATCGCACAAATCAACGAAGCTGCACGTTGGAACTGTTGGGAGGTGAGAAGACGAAGCGTATACCGAGTGAGCACTGCGGTGCCGGCTCCGGCCGTCCCATCAACCAATCGTCGCCGAAAGATCTCGATTGCTGCGAGGCCGAGATATGCTTCGGTCTTCCCACCGCCGGTCGGAAACCAGATCAAGTCGACCAGCTCTCGATCTTCGTGTCGATCGTCCACAGTCGATGCCAGGGCGACAAGCAGAAAGCCCAACTGGAATGGACGCCATGCCGGCTCGACCTGGTCACCTCCCCGGTTCAGCGAGGCCTGGCGCATCTGCAGACGCATGGCATTCATCGCCAGTGAGAAAGCAGTCCTGAGCGCCTCGTTCTCGGGTGCTCGCAGCAGGTCCAACGACTTCCGCATCCGACTTGTCGCCTGGACCGAACGTCCCACAATACGCTCGGCCACTTCACGGTCTGATCCGAATTCTGGGACTCGGTCCTGTTGTTCTTCGACCCAGTCGCCGAACGCCCTCACGAACGCGTCTAATGACGCAAGCACCTCCTCCGGCGCGCTGTCCAGCTCTGCAAGCCGGCTGAGTGTGAGCGCATCGGCCTCAGGGCTCCCCTTCTCGAACGCTGTGGTCTCGACATCAGGGACCACGAAATGTGGGACTGGTTCCAATCGGACGTGCCTGCACAGACCATCCGACATGGTCCAGTCGGCGGCCATGCCGTGTCCGACTGCATAGACCTTCCTGTTTCGGAACCGTAGCCGCAGTTCTGCGGATTCCTTATCGACGTCGAACCCTCCACGCGTGTCATACTCGTGAATCGTCCCGTTACCGCCCGGAGTCACGTCCAGGGCGACCTGATACAACATCCTGGCGGCATCACGGCGCCTGTCCCCGGTGGCTTGAGCCAGAACCCTCACGTGAACGGTGACGAGGTACGCCTCTCCGAAAGGTCGCCAGCGAGATCCGATCTCAATCGGGACCTGTCCGACACTCATCTCATAGACCCGATGCCCTGGTCCGAGCTCAAGATCGGTGACAGCAAACGGCTCCCGCCGCCATCGCGGTGGCCCGTCTTCCTCAAGTTCAGAGTATGTCGCACCCCGAATCTCACTTATCACGACCCCGCTGTCTGTGATGAATGAGATTGCTGCCGAGGAGGGTCGCCAGTCCTCAGCGATAGGGACCGCGGCACCGTTCTCCTCGACATCCCCATCGAACGCTGTTGCGCCGTCGACGTCGGCCTCATTGTGTTCGAGTCCGCTCGAGCCGTCGTCCGCAGCATGCGCGACCTCTCTGGGGAACAGCATTCCCACTGCGTACTGTCTGTTCGGAGGGTTGAGAACGACCTCTTCTTCTCCGAGCTCCGGTCCGACGTAGGCAGACTTCAGGTGTTTCAGAATAAGCTCTTGTGCTCGAGTGAGAGTCATCCGTTATCTTTTCCCTGCTGTATGAGTAGCTGGAGCATCCTTCTGTCACTTGTCGAGAGTGCGACGTGCAGGGACACTCTCGCGCGAGTCACGGAAACATAGAAGGCCGCTGTGCCTGCCTCGTCAAGAGATTGAGGCAGCCCGCAGACAATGACATGCTCCGCTTCCAACCCCTTGGAGAACCGGGGACTGGTGACCACGAATCCGTTGACGGACGTCGGAGGTTCGACCGATCGCGGATCGATTATCCAGATCTCGCTTTTGCGCGCCCCCTGCGAAACGAGGTCGGCAGCGATCTGTGTGCCTACCTCGACGCTGGCGGGACCATCGGTCGAGTGCCATTTCACACGTTCGCCTTGGACGATGCCGGGATCTCCGACGTCCGCGCCGAGGTACTCCTGGACGACGTGGACTATCGCACGGGTGTTCCGTACGTTCAGAGACAGATCTACTGTCGCTGCCTCCAAGGCGATCAGCTCTGCTATGTCAGCGTCGAAACCGCCGTCGACTCGTGCCTGATTGTTCGGATCGAGGAACATCCTCCACCGTCCACCGGAACGCCCGCCAGCGATGACTGAGTCAAGTCGGTCCATCGCTTCCGCTGTCATCATGTCCTGAGCTTCGTCGACGAACACAACGTCGTACCGTCCCGCAGCCTCAAGCTGGTCGAAAGGGATCACGTCGATCGCGGACTCACCGAGGTGCGGTGCGAAGTACCCGGCAAGCGACGGAGATATGAAAGTGACGAGCACCGAACGGCCCTGGTCCGCCTCCTGCTTCGCGGCTTCGACCAGTACAAGGGACTTTCCTGTTCCTGCTCCACCCGACACCAACATGCGTTCGTTCCGCGCAAGTCCCGCGAGCACACGAGACTGACCGGTGGTGGCGCGGTTCTGTTCTTCGATCACCGCGCCACGTTGGGCGTCGACGACCGGCATTCGCGTGAACTCGCCGAACAGTCGCGCACGCAGGTCGGACGACCGCGCTACTTTGACACCATGTGGCGCAGTCCTGGATTCTGAAACCAGAGCATCAAGGGTCTCTGTGAGGCGTTGAGCCGTCATTGAATCACGCGCGACCCAGTTGAGAGGCTGCCAATCGACCGAGTCCGGGGGTGCATCGATGTCCGGAGTCACGACAAGAGCTTCGTGGGCATACCAGCCGACCCTCTGTTCTCTGAGTATGTCCGCAAGCGCATACGCTGCTGACCTCGCCTGTTCCATCGGCGAGGTGCGCAGTTTGTGCCAGTCTCCACGGCGATCGATGCTGTACCAGATGCCGTCGTGCCTGCGTACTCCTCCACCCTTGACTTCGACGACGATGACGATCCCGCGCCAGAGAATGACGAAGTCAGCTTCGGCCTGCTGCTTATACGCGTGGGAGCGCAGGCCGACTGAATAGAAGGCGACTGCATCGTCATCCGCATCGACGTCTCGCAGCAGTCGAGCAAACCTACGCTCAGCTTCACTGCGTGATGTCTTCTCGATATCGGCCAACGAGGGCACAAGCATCATCAGTACTGCTCCTTCCACAGCTCTTCGTATTCTTGGTATCCAAGGAAGTCATTCAGCGCCCCCCAGTTGTCTTCGACATCGACGATGAGACACTCTGGGCCGCCCCCGTTGTTAGGTCCGGTCTCTGTGTGAGTCGTCGGGTTCCATTTCGTGGGTGCAGTGGCGAGCATAGTCGGCCGGGGTGAGGTAGCCCAGCGCCGAGTGGCGTCGCACGGTGTTGTACTCGACCTTCCAGTCGCCGATGACGACCTGGGCGTGCAGCAGTGAGTAGAAGCTGTTGATGTTCAAGCACTCGTCGCGCAGGCGGGAGTTGAACGACTCGACGTAGCCGTTGAGCCACGGCGAGCCGGGCGGGATGTACGACAGGCCGGTGCGGGTGCCGGCCCAGTCGGCGATCGCCTGGCTGATGAACTCGGGCCCGTTGTCGCTTCTGAGGACCGCGGGCGGTCCGTGCAGCTTAACGAGGTCGTCGAGATGGTCGGTGAGACGGTCGGCGGTGATGGAGCGTTCCACGAGGCCGCCGAGGCAGACCCGGGTGTGCTCGTCCACGATCGACGCGATTTTGATCGGACGCCCGGCCTCGTCGACGTCGAACTGGAAGTCGATGGCCCACTGGGCTGACCCCGGGATGTAGGTCCAGTCGTTGTGTGAGTCGTCTTGATGCTCGCTGCTGCGGGCAGGAAGACTGGTCTCATCATGACGAACACGAGGAAGCGGCACACGCCTGAGCAGGTCGTGCGCAAGCTCGGACAGGCCGACCGGATGCTGGCCGATGGCGCGGACGTCGCGGCGGTGTGCCGCGAGCTGGGCGTGTCGGAACAGACGTACTACCGGTGGCGCAACCAGTACGGCGGGCTCAAGGCCGACGACGCCAAGCGCCTCAAGGAGCTCGAGAAGCAGAACGCCACCCTCAAGCGTCTGCTCGCTGAAGCAGAGCTGGAGAAGGCGGCGCTGAAGGAGCTGGCAGAGGGAAACTTCTAGGCCCGGGCAGGAGGCGCGCCGCTGTCGCTCACCTCATCGCGAAGATGCGGGTGAGCGAGCGGATGGCGTGCCGGCTGACCGGGCTATCCAGGTCCGCCTACCGGCGCACCCTCAAGGCCGATACCGTCGCCGACCCCGACGCCGCCTTGCGTGAATGGCTGCGCGGTTACGCGAAGAAGCACCCCCGCTGGGGCTACCGGCGCGCGTGCCACGACGCCCGCGGCGAGGGCTGGCAGGTCAACCACAAGAAGATCCAGCGGCTATGGCGCGAGGAAGGCCTACGCGTGCCCCAGCGACGTCGCCGTAAGCGCATCGGCTCCTCGACCACGGACGCCCCCAAGGCGTGCGCCCCGAACGTGGTGTGGGCCATCGACTTCCAGTTCGACGTCGACGAGGCCGGGCGTCCGATCAAAATCGCGTCGATCGTGGACGAGCACACCCGGGTCTGCCTCGGCGGCCTCGTGGAACGCTCCATCACCGCCGACCGTCTCACCGACCATCTCGACGACCTCGTTAAGCTGCACGGACCGCCCGCGGTCCTCAGAAGCGACAACGGGCCCGAGTTCATCAGCCAGGCGATCGCCGACTGGGCCGGCACCCGCACCGGCCTGTCGTACATCCCGCCCGGCTCGCCGTGGCTCAACGGCTACGTCGAGTCGTTCAACTCCCGCCTGCGCGACGAGTGCTTGAACATCAACAGCTTCTACTCACTGCTGCACGCCCAGGTCGTCATCGGCGACTGGAAGGTCGAGTACAACACCGTGCGACGCCACTCGGCGCTGGGCTACCTCACCCCGGCCGACTATGCTCGCCACTGCACCCACGAAATGGAACCCGACGACTCACACAGAGACCGGACCTAACAACGGGGGCGGCCCACCACACCACGTTCGGGGCGCACGCCTTGGGGGCGTCCGTGGTCGAGGAGCCGATGCGCTTACGGCGACGTCGCTGGGGCACGCGTAGGCCTTCCTCGCGCCATAGCCGCTGGATCTTCTTGTGGTTGACCTGCCAGCCCTCGCCGCGGGCGTCGTGGCACGCGCGCCGGTAGCCCCAGCGGGGGTGCTTCTTCGCGTAACCGCGCAGCCATTCACGCAAGGCGGCGTCGGGGTCGGCGACGGTATCGGCCTTGAGGGTGCGCCGGTAGGCGGACCTGGATAGCCCGGTCAGCCGGCACGCCATCCGCTCGCTCACCCGCATCTTCGCGATGAGGTGAGCGACAGCGGCGCGCCTCCTGCCCGGGCCTAGAAGTTTCCCTCTGCCAGCTCCTTCAGCGCCGCCTTCTCCAGCTCTGCTTCAGCGAGCAGACGCTTGAGGGTGGCGTTCTGCTTCTCGAGCTCCTTGAGGCGCTTGGCGTCGTCGGCCTTGAGCCCGCCGTACTGGTTGCGCCACCGGTAGTACGTCTGTTCCGACACGCCCAGCTCGCGGCACACCGCCGCGACGTCCGCGCCATCGGCCAGCATCCGGTCGGCCTGTCCGAGCTTGCGCACGACCTGCTCAGGCGTGTGCCGCTTCCTCGTGTTCGTCATGATGAGACCAGTCTTCCTGCCCGCAGCAGCGAGCATCAAGACGACTCACACAACGACTGGACCTACATCCCGGGGTCAGCCCAACTCCTCTTTGCCACCGTTCTCTTTGCCCCTGAGCCCTCGCCCCGCCATCTGGATGTAAGCGCTTGGGCTGAACGTCGGTCGGGCGATGTAAAGTGCCCTTACGCCGGGAGCGTCGAATCCCTGCACCAGGAGATCGCAGTTCGCGAGGACCTGTACCTCGCCTTCCTGGAACTGTCTGATGACCTTACGCCGTTGCTGTCGGCCGGTCTGTCCGCTCACTGATTCGGCAGCGATCTTCCGATATCGAAGGGAAGCAGCCAAGACCTGTGCAGAGAGCACGCTTGGCGTGAACACCAGAATGGGCCATTCCGGATGGGCGTCGATGGTCTTCAGGATGTGGTCGACCAGAACACGCATACGCTTCTCATTGCGACCGATTCGCTCGTACACGTTACGATCGATGAGCCTACTCGTCCTGAGCGCATTGTGTTCAGAGCTGTTCAGTTCGATCTCAACGCCGGACGGAAGTACTTCGTGCCTGACCCTGGCAAGCACACCGAGTCGGACGAGCTGCTGGTATGGGTCATCTCCTGGCAGGGACAGTCGATTGGAACCGAACCTTGCGGCCAGCTCCTTGGTCCCACTGTGGTCGCCGGCGCGCCCCTTGAATGGAGTCGCCGAAAGGCCGACCAACGGCCTCTCCCAGCTTCGGCCGTCGACGCCCAGCCATTTCAGAATCGAGGTGTATGCCTTGGATCCGCCCGCCCGATGCGCCTCATCGATGAACACAGCACGCGGAGTCCGCAACCATTCATAATCTGGGCGATCCATAACGGCAAGAATCTTCGCATCGGTAGCAACGACGATGCTGGCCTCGGTGTCAGGCTCATGGACGGTATTGGTGTCCCATAGCCGCCCGATGGTGAGTGGACGCTCATCGCCGAGATACCGCCAAACGGACTGGAAGGTCTGCACTGCCTGCTCGCAGAGCTCAGCCGACTGGGCTATCCAGAGAATCGTTCCTGTGAACACCTCATCGACGAACAGGCGCAGAACTGTCTCAGTCGCAACTCGGGTCTTGCCGGCGCCTGTCGGCAGCTCCACCATCCCCTTCTGCGCCGGGCCCTCGTGGGAAGGCTGAGTCAGAACTGTTCGGAGATCTTCACTGATCTTCTTCTGATAGCTGTGAAGTCTGTTCAGCCTCACCGCGCCTGGGACAACGAACTCCTCCGGACGCGAATGGTTTCGCTGGCCAGCGTATTCGGCACCGAACCCCATCTTCCGTACCCAAGTGACGGCCGCTGGGAGGCCGGCCCACGCCTCCGGAACGTCTGTGAAACCCGCCTCTCGAAACAGGCTCTCCAGCATCCGAAGAGAGTCCGCCCCGTAGACAGTGAGAAAGAGTTCCGCAACTGACGTACGAGAATCGACCAGACCTTGAGCTTTCAGCGCACTCCAAAGTCCGGTGGGCAACGCCTCTTTGAGGTCATCAGGACCGATGTAGAGTTCCAACCGGTCGGCGTCGTTCTCAATTGCATGAGCTTCTTGTCGTTGCAGCTCAAGTTGATGGGCGAGGCCGACCTCAAGGATCTCTGAGATTCGCGCATTGTTCAGACCGAGGCCGAATGCTTCGTTCACGAACTCAAGGGTCCGCCTGTCGTCTGCATCGCTCTGCACGATGAGATCCTGACCGTCCAGGTGCCAATCCCGCGGTTGGTCCTCCATCCCCTCGTCAGTGGAGACTCGCTTGGCGATGAGGAGCGCCCTAGCGACTTTTGCCGATCCCAACCGATCCCCGTAGGGGGCGCGGAGTCCCGTGTAGACGTCGAGCACCCTTTGGAAATCCTGCTGACCCTCTACGACCATCGAGAAGGAGAAGCTGTCGGCGAAGCGACGGCAGCCCACGATGCTGACGAATTCCTCGACCTGTTCGGGTTCCACCCTCAGAAACGGGCGCTGACGACTACTCAGGATCTCCGCCTCTTCCTCGCTGCTCGCCAGGTACACGGCCGAAGGCGAGAAGGGCTCGACGGAGCGCCTGACTCTGGCGGGAATGGTGCTCGGCTTCTCGGCGTCGAATCCGAACCGCGTCGCCGCAAGGACGAACTCCGCAAGTACAGCATCGTCCGTGACAGTGGGAAAGTAGTCTGCACCCAACATCTCGCGAAACACGTGCGGCGGCACATCGTCGAGCTCATCTGGGAGCTCCAGAAGGGACGCTGCACTGCTCGTCGCTTTCAGAAGCGGCAGCAGAGCACCGAACCTTACCAGCGAGGGTGCGACGACGTCGCCCGGTCGACGGTAACCCCGTGAAGTGGGCAGAAGCCCCGATTCTCTGATCGCCCATTTCGCGGGAGACTCAACTCGGTATGTGCGACCAGAAGCGGAATCCTCGGCGATCCAATCCCGATCGGGGAGGGCCAACAGGCCGACCGTCCATTGTGATCGCTGAGACTCGGGTGCCTCGGCATCACGCAACATCGATAACACTGAGAACGGACCCGGACCCTCACCCGGAGTGAACTCCACGTCTTCCACCCGCCGTTCCCCTGGCCCGAGACTGGAATTCAGGTCAGACAGTATCGAGTCCATATAGGAGTCGAACATGAACTCGTCTTCGAGTGAATAGTCCTTGACTGGTCGTTGGACGACTCCCAATCTATGTGCGACGGCAGGCAGGCATCGAGTCCGGTCCAGAAGCAGATCAGCGACTCGGTCTGGAAGCTCTGCTTCCAGATCGAGTACCTGACGGGGCCATGCCCAACCGCCGTCGCGCGTTGGTACTTTGATGAAAGCCGATGATTCTGACATCATGTTCGACGCTGCCAACATGTTGACCGACAGAGCCGCGTCCCAGAGGTTCTCCATCTCTTCGTCGCTCGGTTCACTGGAGAGCATCGACAACCGCGCGTTCAGCACCGCCTCGGGATCCAGATCACGGAAACCATTGTTTCGCAGGAGTTTCTCGATTCCAGCCCCGGCCAGAAAATCCTTGTCGATGAAGACGGCACCTTGAATGTCCTGCAGTCCTCTGTCATGCAGGAAAACAGTGCTCCGCTCATTGAGTGATTTGAGTCCATCTGTAGTAGGAATGACTTTTGCGCCAGCGATACCTTCAAGCGTCGGATATTTCAGAACTGTTCGGAACGCATTGGCCGCGGATACGTAGTCATCTCCGTCTGCCCATTCGCGGAGCCAGGACAAAAGGCCACGCTTCGGCATACGCTCCAAGGCGGTTCTGACATCACGAGAGCTCGGATCCAAATCCGGCTGCTCCGCAGTGACCAACAGGTCCCTGAGTCTTGAGATCCTCACATTGCTCTTGTAACAACTCGAATGCGGCACGTCGTCGCCGGTATTGGGTGACGACGACCACTCCGCATGGTCACGATCACTGAAGCGAATTCCCAGGTCCAAAGGCCTCAATTCCTGACCATTGCGCAGGACACCCCTGGAGTCAGGTATGAATGCCCCCTTCCCCGTCAACGCGAGTATGTGAGCACCGAGGAAGTCGTCGGCGAATCCGTGGCTCTCCTGGGCGCGCCCTCGTGCCGGCAGATAATCCAGATGACTCGCAGGGTCATCTCCTCGCACGGACGTGAGCAGTGGTACGAAGAGATCGGACAGAGTCTTCAGAATCTCCCGGTTGTACCTGTTGTCGAGCAGATTCGTGCGATCGTCATTGACGCTCCATGGCGCGTTGAAGAGCGCCGAACTTGAGGTGCGATCCTGCAGCCGGAAGTATGACCAGAACTGCCCGATCCGGAGCCTGGACTGCCGCGCGGGTACGGCGACCGTCACCTTGACCCTCTCTCGCGAGATCGCTTCTCCGACCTCCTGTCTCGCCCCAAGGGATGGCGCATGCATAGCACTGGCGACTATCCACTCGTCGTCGTGTCCGTCCGGCCGCTCGATCCGGAACCGGCCCTCGCCGAGATCGCGCGACACGTGTCGGGTCTCGAATGGTTCGTCGCCGAGCACGCGTAGTCGGATTTCACGTACCGCCCCCACGAAGAGTAGGAACTCGGACGAGAAGTCCCGAATCTCAAGCAGGAGTCGCTCGATATTGGAGGCGTCTGGCAGCTTGACAATCGTCGTTGCCCAGCTCGCGAGTTCTTCGAGCACCGGATCTGAGGAGATCTCAGTGCTCGGGTCCAACAGTGTCGCTGTTCTCAGAACCGGATATCGTCCGGTCTTCGAGACCTTGGACAGCTCGCTCCGCGCAGTCGGAGAATTGAACTCGAACGAGACGGACCTGCTGAGGACCTGCGGGAACTCGGAGACAGCGAGCACTGACTTGAACCCGAGGCCGAATCGACCGATCTCGTCGCCTCGCTTCCCACTCAGGTGAGCCATCGTCATTGCGGTCAGACCAGCCTTCGAGAACGGCCTGCCGGAGTTGGCACAGTAGAGGACTCGATTCGACGTATCGAGAACAATCTCAACACGACCAGCGCCGTCCATGCTGGTCTCATCAACACCAGCCAGCGCATCGGCCGCATTCTGGACGAGCTCTAGCAGTGTCCGGTTCGCGTAGCCGCCGGTCCTGATCGATTCTTCGTGGTTCCTGTGCTCAGAGACCAGGTCTGGATGAATCCGGTAGGAATCTATGGTTCGATCAAACTGGACGTTCAGCTCGTCGACCAGCATCGGGTCCGGTTCCCAAGTTCCACGGTCGAATGCCACGAGCGACTACCTCTTCTTCTCTGGTCCGACTCGCCACGTCAGTCGATTCGGTGCCCGAGTCATCTGACGTTCACACACCGCAGGTCGCTGACATGACTAGCTCTGTACTTTCTCGACGATTGCATACTACCCGCCAAGTACGGCCCGTCGAGGAAACCTGTCATCACAGTTTCTGGAAATGCGAGGACGGTCGACACCTGTGCCGTTTCTCCAGATTTTCTTCGCCTCAAATCTGCTTCTTCCTTAGAACACCGCACAGAGTTCTCCCATTCGACTACGTCATTTAGCCCTAATGTCTCGGTCGCTCCTCCTTTGCGGCGGGTCGGCCCCGCCGAGTCAGGGCCACAGGCTAGGATGAGGACCTGCCCCAGAGTGATCCACGAAGAGTACTGGAGCTGTACACGCGGAATGCGAACGGAAGGAACCAGTTTTGAAGCTCGACGTCCTCGACTTGTTCACTGGCGCGGGTGGTCTGACTCAGGGGTGGCATAACGCTGCTGCCGCGCTCGAGATCGAATCGACGATCGTTGGTTCAGTCGAGATCGACCCGACTGCCGCCGCCAGCTATCGCGAGAACTTCGGAGGCTCGGGGCAGTTCGTCGGACCGATCGAGAATTGGCTCGCTGAAATTGATACTCCTTCGACAGATGTCATACTCGGCGGCCCACCATGCCAGGGATTCTCAAGTCTCGGGAAACGGGACATCAACGACATCCGCAACCTTCTGTGGAAGAAATACGCAGAGACGATCGTCCGATCACAGCCCATGTACTTCATCGTCGAGAATGTCATCCCATTCTTGAAATCTAGTGAATTTGCGGCGTTCGAGAATTCGACGCGGATCGGTGGAATGCTTGAGGACTATGTGCTCGAGCCACACAGGTTGATCGCCACCGACTACGGGGCACCACAGAAACGCAAACGTGCTGTGGTGATCGGCCGCCTGAGGGATCTGCCCGAAGTGGGCCCGCCGACCGTCACTCATCCGGACAGAACCAGCGATTGGGTAAGCGTGGATCAGGCCTTCCAGGGCATCACCACCCTGGTCGACGGAATTCATCTTCCGCAACGTAAGACCGCAGACGGATTCGACGGCCCCTTTGAGTCGCAGGAACTCCACCTTGGACGCACCTATACTGATCTCTCATTGAAGCGGTTTGCAAGTATTCCCCCTAAAGGGAACCGTTTCGATATCCCTGAAGAACTACTCTCCCCCTGCTGGAGGCGGAATCGTACGGGCTATTCAGATGTCATGGGGCGCCTCGACAAAGACAGCCCTTCAGTTACGATCAGGACAGAATTCGATAAGCCGGAAAAGGGCCGCTATCTTCATCCGACCGCAAACCGGGCGATCACGCACTTTGAGGCTGCCAGGCTCCAGGGCTTTCCCGATGAATTCAAGTGGGTGGGCTCCAAACCGAAGATTGCCCGGCAGATTGGGAATGCAGTCCCGATCCATCTGGCGCAAGCTGTCTGCTCACAGGTCATCAAGGCCGCGAAAGGTGAATTGGTTTCCGGAGTCGGCACAGATAGTACAGATAGTGCAGACCTGCCGTTCGAAGAGTTCGACAAAGAAATCGCTGGGTAGGACTGCGCCCTCAGTCGGCACTCGAGCATTCTGATCTACTCGCGTTCCGCCAGCGCTCTTACCGAAGC
Organism: Brevibacterium sp. K72; assembly: GCF_050562175.1. NCBI lineage: Bacteria > Bacillati > Actinomycetota > Actinomycetes > Micrococcales > Brevibacteriaceae > Brevibacterium > Brevibacterium sp. K72. Next base: position 1,238,852 of record NZ_CP191582.1, on the reverse strand, counting down.
TACTCATTGCCGGCATCCGGAGCGCGAGAACATCGAACCCTCCCGTCTGATCATCGGGGACTGGTGCCCGCGCGGCGTCCTGACGAATCCACGCCATACTTGGGTCATCGCCCGTGACAACCCGAGGAGCCACCGATGACCCTCCACACTCTGTCTCCTGAGGCCACCGGCGCTGTCGGCCCGGGTGCCCAATGGACTGAAGACTCCAGCGGGGCGAACACCCAGGCCGAAGCTCTACGGTGCGAGTTCGCCGGCTGGCTTGGCGACGACCTCGTCAGCGTCAATCCGGATTTCGTCGTCTCGGGTACGCTCGCTGACGCTCTGCGCGCCTCCGACCTCACCGGGTTCGAGTTGCGCACCGACCCTGTCATCACGAAGTCATCCGAGTTCGTCTCCGAGAGCAGCGCCGATTTCCCCGATCGCTGGGAACGCCTCGTCCCCAACCCCGAACCCACCACAGCCTCAGACGACCGTGAGCCCACCGAAGAGACAGACTTCGCCCGCCAGGGTTCCGACCTCTTCGTCAGCGAACGGGCACTGGCCCTCCTCAACGACCATCGCATCACCCACGCACGCCTCACCCCGGCCGGCGACTCCCCTGAGGCCACCCGGTTCACCCGGAACCAGGATCACGCCGACGAGGCTGCGCGAGCAGAGGCCGTCGCGGAGTTCTCCGCTCTCAAGGAGTCAGGTGCGAAAGAGGCGGCGCGCATTACCGCCGTGCTTGAGTCCGCCCCCGCCCCCACCTCGGCGCCGCCGACGATGAACACCCAGAACAAGCGCAAGATCTCCGGCGACCTCACGCGTGTTGTGGCCGCAGTGGGAAAGCCCATCAACGACGAGAAGGTCCTCGCCGTCCTCCGGTTCGTCGACGGACCGATCGCAGTCCATGAGAGCGATGACGGCTGGCGCGACTACGACAGGAACAGGATCGACGGCTCACAGCTGAGCGCCGTCAACGTCGTCCTCGCGCCCAACGCCCAGGTGAAGTTCATCCAGTTCAACTTCCGCAACCCCACCGGCGACGCCACAGCTGTCTACCCGCGGATCGGGGAGCTCATCGCAGGCGTCGACCCCTTCACCCGGGAAACCGTGCTCGACCACCTCGGCGAACCCGAGGGAACGACGCCGACCAGGCAGAACACGATCTTCGACACCTATCGGATCGGCCGCCAACGCGTGCTCTTCTACTGGGACGCGGACGACATCTCCCCGCAGACCATCGTCGTCGGACGCAAAGCCTGACCACGGCACCGTGGCCCCGACGCACCGACGCACCGACGCACCGACGCACCGTGGCACCGAGGCCCCCGAGCCGCCCGGCCCCTACCCCACGAGACCCGACACGGACTCGATGACCTGGAGCACCGCCAGGAACCCGAAGAGACCCAGGCACACGGCCAGGAGCACATTCGACCACCAGGAGTTGCGCAGCGACTCGGGCACCGATGAGCGGTTGAGGATGACGAGGAGGGCGAGCGCGAGCACGGGGAGGATGAACGCGCTGATCGCGGCGTAGACGAGGACGAGGGTGACCGGCTTGCCCAACCCCATGATCACCAGGGTCGCGACGCTGAGGTAGACGAGGACCACGCGGAAATCGACGGAGGTCGCCGACATCTCGAACCGCGCCTCGTCCTGATGCGGGTAGCGGCGCAGCACCCGGATCGCGTCGGCGGTGACATAGGCGATGCCGGAGAAACCGCCGAGCACACTCGTGTAGACGACGGCGAGGAACGACAGGAGGAAGATGAGACGCCCGACCTCACCGATCGAGGCCACGAGGCTGTCGGCGATCGCGAAGAGCGCATCGTTGTCGGCGATCGTGAAGCCCTGCCCGTAGAGGATGAACGCACCCACCGCGCTCATCGCCACCGCGAAGACGAACACGAGCCCGTAGCTGATGAGTAGATCGAGCCGAACGACGGGCTTCCAGTCGGCACTGCGCCACGACTTCTCCCGGATCCAGAACGAGTACGCGAGGATCCCCGTCGCTCCCCCGACCCCGCCGATGAGCGACATCACCGTGATCATCGACCCCTGCGGGAACACCGGGACGATCGTCTCCGCGGCGACGTCCTGCGCCTCCTGCCCCTGGAACACGGAGATCGCGAGCGCGATGATCCCGACGAACATGATGATCCCGAAGCCCATCATCGCCTTCTCGACGATCCCGTAGCGTCCGATCCCCACGAGGATCGCCGCCGAGAGCAGCACGACGACCGCCGTCGGCCAGAACGGGAGGACGGGGAAGATCGCCTGGAGGATGTTCGCCGTCACCGCGACGACCCCGGCCCCGAAGAACAGCCCGACGAGGAGTTCGGCGACGAGCAGGAGCGCCGGGAACAGCCGTCCTCCGAACCGCGTGAGGTGGGAGAGCAGTGACCGGTCCCCGCTCATCTGCAGCCGCGAGACCGCATCGGAGAGGACGAACTTGAGCAGGATCCCGACCGTGAACACCCAGATGAGCGCGAGACCGTACTCGGCCCCGGAGTTCATCGTCGTGATCATGTCCGAGGCCCCGACGCTGGCGAGCGCGAGGACGATGCCCGGACCGATGAGCCGCAGCCGTCCGGAGAAGGTCCCCGGCGCCGAGGCGGGTGGTCCTGACCGCTGGTGTGTCGTCTCCGAGGTCATGAGGGGGTCCAGGCTCCTTCGCGTGAACGGGCAGATCGTCAGGTCAGTATATTGGTGGCATGGCCACGCCACTCGACGACGGACCGTTCTTCCACGGCACGAAGGCCGCCCTCGCACCCGGAGACCTGCTGCGTCCCGGGTTCGCGTCGAACTACCGGCCCGAGATCATCATGAACCACATCTACTTCACCGCCCTGCCCGACGGTGCGGGCCTCGCCGCCGAGATCGCCGCACTCGAGGGCACACCCCACGTCTACGAGGTCGAGCCCACCGGTCCGTTCGAGAACGACCCGAACGTCACCGACAAGAAGTTCCCCGGCAACCCCACCCGCTCCTACCGGAGCACCTCACCGCTGCGCATCATCCGCGAAGTCACCGACTGGAAGCGGCTGAGCCCCGCCGACCTGCGGATGTGGCGGGAGCGGATCGCCGCGATCCGCGCCGACGGCGCAGAGATCATCAACTGAGCGCGCCGGCCATAGCCTAGGCGCCGGCATCCGCGCCGCCGCCAGCGACGACACGACCCTCAGTCCGCGAGCTGCGCGGCCTTCTTCGCTCCCACCGTCGGGTGGTTGCTCGCGATCGAGATGCGGTTGAACGCGTTGATCATCGTCGCGATCCATTCGACGGCCGCGATCTGCTCCGTCGAGAGGTGCCGGGCCGCCTCGGCGGCGATCTCATCACGATCGACAGGCACGTCGAGGTTCGTCAGCGATTCCGCGATGAGCAGCGCCGCACGCTCCCGGTCATCGAAGATGTGCGACTCCCGCCACGCGGCGAGCACGTCGAGCTTGAGCTGCTCGACCCCCGCCTTCCGTGCCGCAGGCACATGTATGCTCAGGCACGTATGGCAGCCGTTGATCTGCGAGACCCGGGTGTTGATGAGCTCGATGAGGCCGACGTCGATGCCGGCGGCCACGGCCGCCTTGCGGGTCGCGCTCGCGGCACTGACGGCGGCCTTGTAGACCTCGGGATGCGACTTGTCGATGAAGGGCCTGTTCGCGTTCATGCTCTGCTCTCCCGGGTCCGACTCCCTCGGGTCCGACCCGGACTCACGCGTTCTGTTCGACGTAGACGAAGTCCTCAGAGGTGGGGTTGCGGAACTTCCCGCCCTCGGCGATGTAGTCGTCGCCGGACTCCCGCAGCCTCTTGACGAAGAGCGGGCAGATCGCCACGACGGTCTCGCCCTTCTCCCGCGCATCGGCGAGCGCTTCGGAGACGAGGACCTTCGACAGCCCCCGGCCGCCGAACTTCTCGTCGACGACGGTGTGGTAGAAGATCCGTTCGTTGTCGTCGTTCTCACCGACGAGGTAGTGGGCGCGACCGGCGACCTCACCGTCGGCGACCTTGATGACGTACGCGAGGCCAGGCTCGTCGAGTTCGACGGTGACGGCCTCGCCCTTGGAGTCCGTGAGGTTCTCGTTCATCGCTGGTGCTCCTTCTTCTCTGCACTGGTGGGGATCTCTCGGTGCAGCCATGCTGCAGGTGGGGTCATACTACGCGGTGGTCGACGCTTCGGTGTCGGTCGTGGAGCCCTCCTCGGGTCCGCCTTGGACGTGCGGTGGCGGATTCCTTCGCGCCCGGATCTCCACGTCGGGCAGGGTCGGCGCGGGCAGCCGCCCGAGCCCCTCGGCGTTCCGGCCGGGGCCGCCCTGTCCGACGTAGCCCTCGACGACGCCGAACCTGTCACTGCCGGACTCCCATTCGCGCCGGTACTCGACGATCTCCTCATGGGAGCGTCCGACGAAGTTCCACCACATGACGATCTCCTCGGTGAAGGGCTCCCCGCCGAGGAGAACGATTCGTGCCGGATCCTCGCCGAGGTTGGCGATCCGCATCTCCGTCAGCCCGGTCCCCGTGTAGCCGATCCCGGCCCGCGGCACCGGCACGTTCTCGACGGCGACCTCGCCGGCGTCGACGAGCACACCATGTTCGAAGTCGGGGTTGACGGGCAGGTCGATGCTCGCACCCGGGTCGAGTCGGAACTCGGCTCCGAGCAGCGGAGTATGCGTCGTCACGGGTGAGGACTGTCCCCACAGGTCGCCGAGGAAGACGAGGAACTCGCCTCCGTCGAAGCTCTGCGCCTGCGGCGCATAGTGCTCGAATTCGCGTTCAGGCTGGTGTCGGGAGGTCTCGGGCAGGGCCAGCCACAGCTGGACTCCGTGCAGGGTCGTGGTGTCGTCGGTCGAGACCTCGGAGTGGCAGATCCCGCGACCTGCGGTCATGAGGTTGACCTCGCCGGGGAGGACGAGGCCCGCGTTGCCGCCGGAGTCGATGTGCTGGATGGCACCATCGAAGAGCCAGCTCACCGTCTGCAGACCCGTGTGCGGGTGCGGGGCCACATCCATGCCGCCGGAGCCGGAGACGTCATCGGGGCCGTAGTGGTCGACGAAGCACCACGGACCGATGAGCGAGCGCTGACGCTGCGGCAGGGTCCGGTGGACGGTCATCGCCCGCGGTCCGCCCAGCGGCACGTCGCGGGCGGTGATGATCTCGACCGGGGCCCGACCGTGCTGGTCGCATTCGGGGCCCGGCAGACCACCGGATCGGCACACCACCTGGTCGGGAAGGGTCTCAGCATTGCTCATGGCGGCCTACCTCTCTCACCGAACCGCGGCGACAGGTGGGGTTGTCTGCGCCGAATGCGATCCGAGTCGTTGCTCGTTCAACCATTCCATAGTTGTATGGTTGCGTCCAGGGGGCGGCCCCGCGCCCCCGCTCGCAGAGAGGGAGACCGATGCGAACGCCCATTCCCGACTACCTCGAAGAGATCCTCGAAGCACTTCGCTCTGAGGACAACGGCGCAGTGGCCGACTACATTCCCGCCCTTGCCGCCGCCGACCCTGACCGCTTCGCCGTGGCCGTGACCACCGTCGAAGGCCGCACGTACACCGCCGGCGACAGCGATGTCGAGTTCTCCATCCAGTCGATGTCGAAGCCCTTCGCCTACGCCGCGGCGATCGCCGATCGCGGTGTCGACGTCGTCGACGCCCACGTCGGCGTCGAGCCCTCGGGCGCGGCCTTCAACATGCTCTCCCTCGAAGAGGGCACGTATCGTCCGAAGAATCCGATGATCAACGCCGGTGCCCTGACCGCGCACAGTCTCCTCGTCGGGGCCGGGGCCTCCCGGGACGAGCGGGTCGAGCGCGCCCTCGAGTTTTTCTCCGCCTTAGCCGGGCGGCAGCTGAGCATCGACGAGGAGGTCTACCGCTCCGAGCTCGAGACCGCTGATCGCAACCTCGCGATCGCGCACATGCTCCGCAGCTATGGCATCCTCGACGACGACCCGCATGAGATCGTCGACGGCTACACCGCGCAGTGTTCGATCCTCGTCACCGTAGGCGACATCGCGACGATGTCGGCGACGCTCGCCGCCGGAGGCACCCACCCGATCACGGGTGAGCGGGTCATCGCCCCCGGCGCGGCCCGACAGACCCTGTCGGCGATGGCTGCGGCCGGGATGTACGATTCGGCGGGCACGTGGTTCACCGAGGTCGGCATCCCCGCTAAGAGCGGTGTCGCCGGCGGCCTCCTCGGCGCCCTGCCGGGTCAGATCGGCATCGGCTCCCTCTCCCCGCGCCTCGACGAGCACGGCAATAGCGTGCGCGGGATCAAGCTCTTCCGCCGGATGTCGAAGGACATGGGATTCCACCTCATGGAGACCGAACCGACGGGCACACGGGCGGTCCGCGACGTCCGCACCGACGGCGAGGCGACGATCGTCGACCTCCAGGGGGCGATCAACTTCAGCAGCGCCGAATCGATCCTCCACTCACTCGAGCAGGACGCGCCGAGCACCGGCACCGTCGTCATCGACGTCTCCCGCGTCGACGGCTTCACCGACGTCGGCCGTCGGATGGTCCTCGAGGGGATGCGCAGGCTCAGCCTCGACGGACTCACGGTGGGTCTGGCCGACCCCGAGGGGAAGCTGCCGGATCCGGATCTCGGGGACGGCACCTACCCGTTCGACGCGACCGGGTCCGCCCCGGACTGACGACTCCCCCGCCGAGGCGGGCATGAGCACTGCCCGACCCCGCACGGACGATGGGGGCTCAGTTCCGCTCGGCCGCCTCGGCGATGTGATCGGACGGCTGGATCGGCCTGATCTTGCTCACGAGGGAGAACAGCTCGTCGGCCTCTGAGGCGGTGAGCCCGGAGAATCCGGCGAAGATGATCTCCGCGTTCGTCTGCGCCGATTCCTCGCGCAGCTTCCGGCCCGCCTCGGTGAGTTCGACGAGGACCCCGCGCTGATCCTCGGGGTCGGGGCTCTGGATGACGAGCCTGCGGGCCTCGAGCCGGCGCAGCAGACGGCTGAGCGCACTGCGGCTGAGGACCATCGAACGCAGGAGGTCGCGGTGGCGGATCTGCTCGTCCGGCGGGGTGTTGATCAGGGTGTCGAACTCATTGAGAGTGAGGTTGTGGCGGTCGCGGAACCCGATCTCGAACTGCTGCATGAAGTCCTGGTGCTTCTCCATCATCAGTCGCCAGGTTGCGAGCTGGATGGGCGCGATCCGCTTGAGGATGCTGCTCACCGGTGTGGTCTCGTTCATCGGTCGCCTCCCCGTCCTGCGGCGACGAGGCCGCACGAGAGTCGGGATCGGCGGGGTGCGGGGACCATGGCGACTCCTCCTGAGATGACGGTGAAGGCTGATGCGACGAGGAGTACGCCCCAGAGTCTGCGATGACCTGGCAAGTGAACTCTTCCCGACTTTTGTTGCCCTGACAACAATTTCATTGTTCAATGGAACTGTCCAGAGTTCCCACGGACCCGTTTCGCGGCAACACTGGCATCTCCCCTCGGAGTGCGCCCGGATGCATCCCCGCAGCTTCCCCATCCCGGGCTGTTCGTGCGGTGCCCATGGGCACCGCACGACTGAGGTTCTCATCCTATCCCGCGCCGAGGCGCTGCTTTCCCGTCCGTTTCCGTGCGGTTGCCGTTCGGCGGCAGTGCGATCGCCGAAGTCCCATTCACCGGGAATCCGCGACCGGAAGCGCCTGATCCATTCGGCCCGCACACGCACGGCCGCCTCGGCGGGGAACTCGATCCCTCGCCGAGGCGGCCGTCCGTTTCAGTGCGATCTGACCGCGGTGCTATGCCCTGACGCGCTCAGACTCGGAGTCCGCCGCGGCTGCGCGCGCCTTCCTTCGGGCCCGCAGGCCGAGGAGGACGTCGACGGCGAGGAAGACGACGAGACTGAGCCCGACGAGCGGAAGGAACCAGGCCACCGCTGCACCGACGACGACGACCGACGCAATGCCCCACCACGGGGCGCGGGCGATGGCTCCCCTGGCAGGGGCGACGCCGAAGCGGCGCGAGGGATCGTGCTTGGGTCGGCGCTGCCACCACATGACGTAACCCCAGACGACCATCGCGGCGATGCCGACAGCGAGGACGAAGAGGCCGATCTGGTTGGCGAGGCCGAAGAGCATGCCCATGTGGAAGAAGATCCCCCAGTGGGTGAGCTTCGCCGGGATGCTGTAGTCCTCGAAGTCGAGGCGGTCGACGATCTCCATCGTGTTGGGGTCGATCGCCACGGAGTCGACCTCCGAGGGGACGCTGCGCTGAAGCTCGCGGACCCTCCACGCGGTGTTCGCATCGGTGGGCGGGTTGATCTCGACGATGCTCGTGTTGACGTTGACCTTCTGCGCCATGCCGAGGATCATGTCGAAGTCCTCCGGTGCAGGCTTCGCGGCAGGTGCTGCCGCAGAGTCCCCGGAGGCACCGTGGCCTTCGTGACCGCCACCGGAACCGCCGCTCTCTGCGGCAGAGGAGTCGAGTTCCCGCGACAGCGACGGTGACCCCCACCCGAGGGCTTCGCGGACCTTGTCGACGTTCGCACCGGCCAGCTGCGACCAGGTGATGCCGGTCGCGGAGAGGAAGAGCATGCCGATCGCGGCCCACACGCCCACCGAGGCGTGCCAGGAGAAGGTGCGGCGCAGACCCTTGCGCTTGTTGCTCGGGCGCAGCATCGTCGAGAGCTTCTTCGTCGTCTTCGCCCGCATGAACCAGAGGATCAGGCCCACCACGACGACGACGCCGAGCCATGAGGCGGCGAGTTCGCTGTAGAACTCGCCGGGTGCGCCGAGGTTGAGGTTGATGTGGAGCTGGTCGATCCACTTCCGCAGCGGAAGCGCACCTTCGGAGCTGAACGACGTGAGGTCACCCTGCACCTCGGCGGTGGCGGGGTCGATGAAGATCGCACGGGACTCGTTCTCCCCGAGGGTGGGATCGTCATAGAGCACCCGGGTCGTCGCGCCCGGCTCAGGCGCCGGGAGCACGGCCTTGAGGGTCTCGGTTCCCCCGGTGAAGGCCTCGGCCGCTGTGACCTGGTCGGCCAGAGGCAGGGCGGGCCCCGTCGAGTTCGCGTAGAGCTCGTCAGCGTAGATGAGCTTCTCGAGCTGCGGGCTGAGCGCGTAGAGCGCACCGGTCACCGCCGCGGTGAAGATGAAGGGACCGATGAAGATGCCGGCGTAGAAGTGGAGTCGGCGCAGCAGCGCCGAGAACCACCCGGATCGCTTCGCCGCCGCTTGTGCGGGCTGGTCGCGGACAAGGATCCGGCGCGCCGGGACGGAGTCGGAAGACGACTGTGCCGACGCGTCGGCGTCGGCGCCCGAACGTTCGGGCAGGGATGATGACGGTGAGGTCATGATCAGGCTTTCTGTGTCGTGGTGTCGGCCGCAGGCGCGTTCGGGCGCACTGACGGCGCGCTCGGCGGACGAGGGCGCGGTCGAGCCGCAGCATCGGTGGAGTCTCAGCCGAGCTGGTGAAGATGAAGTAAGTCAGAAAGCCGGGTGCGGGGGCCCGCGCCGAAGCACAGGAGAGCGGAGGATCGTGAGCGCGTGCGGCGCGAGGACGGTGATCGCGACGGTGAGGCGCGGACGCTCCGGGAGCGGCCGGATCGTCACGAGGACGGGGACGATGGCGTCGATGACGCGGCGGGCGAATTCGCTCAGCCGCGCCGGCAGCGCCTCAGCCCAGTAGATGACCGCGATCGTGACGATCCCGGCGATGACGTGCATGAGCATCATCTGCGGCGACGCATGCGAGTGCATCATCGCCCCGGACCCGCCCATCGACGACATCGACGCCATCGCCGAGCCCGGGTCGTGGCCCATCCCGGCATGCTGCATCGCCTGGCGGTCGAGCGCCGTCATCGGGCCGGTCATCGTGTGCGTGGGCGTGAAGACGGAGAAGAGGGAGTGGAAGAGGGTCTGGCTGATCCCCACCGAGACGGACAGCCGCGGCAGGGAGAGCTTGCGGCCGGCCAGGAGGACGCAGACGAGGGCGGACAGGGCGAGTGGAACGGCGATGCCCATGAGGGTGGGCATCGACCCGCCGCCGAGGATGTGGGAAGTGAGCGCAATAAAGGTCGCGAAGACGGCGGCAGCAGCGCCGCGTCGGGCCCGTCGGCCCCGCATCTCCGGTTTCACGCCCACTATTGTCACATGATCGGAAGGCTGCTTTCGGCCGTTTCCGCAACCTGCGGCAATGAGCCCTGTACCCGGCGGAGGGATGGGTGCGGTGACCCTGTGAGGAGGAGGTGCCCCTCCTCACGGGAGGGTCACCGGGCGCTCGCTGTCCTCATGAGACCGCTGCGATTCGCCGGCCGGACCATCCAGAGCACCGCGTAGACACTGCCGCCGATCACCGCCGTGAGGATCGGCCCCCACGTGGTTCCGATCCCGGCCAGTGCCGGTGCCACCGTTCCCAGCTGCAGCATCGTAAGCCCCGTCGCCGTGGCTGCGATCCATGCGATGAGTCCGTTGCTGTTGAACGCCTTGTAGTGGGCGTCCGCGATTGCCGCATGTTCCTGATGCGCACCACGATCGACGAGGATGTGGACGACGGCGATCGCCACCCATGCCGTCACCAGCACGCCCTGCCACGCGAGGGCGAGCAGCAGGTATTCGACGATGGGAAGGAGCATGAGGAGGAAGATGATCACAGCCGTGAGGATCACCCAGACGACGTTCGGCATGCGGATCTTCAGGACCGCCTCCCCGAAAGCTCGCAGATTGGCGGTGCCGAGGTAGTAGTTCGCCGTGTTGATCCGCGTCTGGGAGACGATGATGACGATGAGACCGAACACACCCATGAGCCCGACGACACCGCCTGCCAGGCCGGTCTCCGAGACCTCGATGCCGGGGATGGTGAAGGTGAGGAAGATGCCCACGAAGGCGGAGAAGCCGAAGGCCAGCACGTAGAACAGGTAGCCGAAGGTGACGTTCTGATGGAATCTCGCGTCTCTCCGCCTTCCCAGCGCTGCGAAGTCCATCGTGAACATCATCATGATCCAGATTCCCATGTAGCCGGAGAATGCGGCCAACCATCCGGGTCCGCCCATCGCCAGGGTGACAGGCGGTTCGGGCATCTGGGTCAGCCATCGGTCGCCGAAGCCGTAGACGACTCCGGCCCAGATCACGGCGGCGACGAGGCCGAAGAAGTAGATCGGCATCAGCCAGCCGTTGAGCTTGTCGATGAATCGTCTGGCACCGCCGAGGATGAGCGGAGTCGAATACGCGACGACGATGAGACTCCACATCCAGAACGGACCCCCGAACGCCGCCGTGAACGCGTAGGCGACGATCGAGCCTTCGAAGACCGCGTAGTAGATGGCGACAAGTGCGAAGATGATCGTGGCGATCGAGGACCCCGCCGTCCCGAGTATCGTGCGGGAGAACTTGGCCACCGTCGTCCGGTTGTCGATGGCGTACTTGGTGAGCACGCGGTTGATCAGCCCATAGGATGCGATGACGAGAATGAGTCCGATGACGGCGTTGACCGTCCCATAGGCCACGGCCATGGCAGCGCCGATGTAGACGAAGAAGAATGCACTGGCGACTCCGTACCACGCCATGGCCAGAGAACCACGCGACATCTGGTCGTCATCGTTGCCTTCTCTGGCGAGCGCATCGGTTGCTTCGACATCGTCATTGCTGCCGGTGAGATCGATATTCACAGTGTTTACCTCCATTGGTGAACAGGCATGGCAGAGCTCAGCGGGCACGACAGTGCTCGGCTGGGGGTGCGCAGTCGATGCGCAGCGAAACGTGTGTCGACCGGAGTCGTCGACGGGGCTCAGTGCGGGATGATCACCGCCAGAGTGCGGCGAGCGCCTCCTTGTACTCCTTCCGGGCCGCCAAGGCCTCGTCCATCGTCACTTCGACGAAGCGGGTTGTCGTGCCTGGTGTCGCACGGGCGACGAGGTCCATGTCGGCGCTGATGACGGTGGCGACCATCGCGTACCCGCCACCGGAGACGGCATCGCGGTGGAGCACGATCGGCTGGGTGCCGCCCGGGATCTGAATCGACCCCACGGCGTAGCCGGCATCGACGATGTTCGACGGATCCGACCCTGCGCCGAAGGGCTGGACCCGGTCGACCCATTCGACGCCGGGCCCCGAGTACCGCAGCCCGGCACGGTCGGCGACGGGGGTGAGCTGCCATTCCTCCTCGACGAGGTTGGCCTTGCCCTTCTCGGTGAGCCTGAAATCGTAGAGACCCATGAGGATCCGCACGTTCTGCTGCTTGTCGAACGACGGGCGGGCGTCTTCTGCGACGACGGTCTTCACAGGGGCCTGCCCGGTGCCCGCACCGATGGGCAGCCGATCCCCGGCTTCGAGCTTGCGGCCCTGGAACCCGCCCATCTGGCCAAGAGGGTAGGTCGACCGCGACCCGAGGACGAGCGGGACGTCGATGCCCCCGTGGACCGCGATGTAGAACCGAGCGCCCGAGCGGAGCATGCCGAACTCGACCGTGCCCCCGGCTGGAACCTGCAGCGTCTGCCACGTCGGCGCCGGTTCCCCGTTGATCCTCACGTCGATGTCGCCACCGGTCACGGCGATCGTCGCGGCCTCGTCGAAGCGCAGGTTCGCTCCCATGTAAGTGCATTCGAGGACAGCATCGTCCGCCGAATTCCCGACGAGCATGTTCGCTGCCTGCGAGGAGTAGTTGTCGAGCGATCCGCCCTGCGGCAGACCGACGTTGTAGTACCCGAATCGGCCCTGATCCTGGACCGTCGTCGACAGGCCCGGGGTGAGCACTTCGACCGTCGAAGCCTTCTGCTCGCTCATGCCAATGCCTCCAGCAGTTCGTCGTTGTAGGCCGGTCCCTCGGACAGTGCCCGCTCCAGGTCGAAGGTGACGGGAGCCTGTCGGAACGAATAGGTGTTCGCGTCGACCTGCTCCTGGATCTCGTAGTACTCCGCTTCGTCGATGGGACGGAAGCGGACGATGTCACCGGGCCTGAAGAAGATCATGAAGTCGGCGAAGTCCGGCCCCTTCTGTTCGGGCTCGAAGATCGGTGCCGCGGCGATGCCGAACATCTGGTAGCCGCCGGCCCCGCGCACGGAGTACAGCGCGCAGAAGCAGCCGCCGTGTCCGATCGTCAGCTTCGGAGTGTCGGTGCGCGGAGCAAGGTACTTGGGCACCTCGAGCTGATGGTCACGGTCGACGAGCTGGTACATGAAGGGCAGACCGGCGACGAAGCCGACCATCGTCACCAGCCAGGGCGATGAGTGGTGGGCCTCGATGAAGGCCTCCGGGCTGTCCATTCCGTTGACCGCGGCGGCGTAGTCGAGGTCGGTGCCGGACGGGTCCTGATGGTAGCCTTCCCGGAAACGCTCGACCACCTCGGCGGTGAAGGGATCGGAGTACCACACGGGCACTTCGACGATCCGGGTCTCGAGGGTGGTGGTGTCCGAATGGACGACCGATTCCTCGATCTCGCGGACGATGCCCTCAAGGGTTGCCGGGTCGATGACATCGGGATCGAAGCGGATGAGCAGAGAGGCGTTGGCGGGGCAGAGTTCGATGATGCCGGGGACGTCTCCGTTCTCGATCCGTTCGCCCAGCGTCCTCGCGATGAGCATGGCGCGGAAGTTGGCCTGCAGGCTCATCTCCTCCGAGACTTCGACGAAGAGGAATTCGTCGCCCCCGAAGGTGTACCTGGCCGGTCCGAGTTCGATGGTGGTGCTCACAGTTCCTCCCAGAGGCTCTCGGTGTTCTCGACGAACGTCGAATAGTGGTCCATGGCCGCGAATTCGTCGCGTGAGATGAGGACTCGCAGCAGCGGGATCGTCGTCTTCACTCCCTCGATCTCGATCTCGTCGAGGGCGCGTGCCATCTTCGCGATCGCCTGCGCACGATCCGGGGCGTGGACGATGAGTTTGGCGAGCATCGAGTCGTAGAACGGAGCGACGACGCCACCAGCGGCGAATCCCGAGTCGATGCGCACGCCGTCGCCTTCCGGCCAGCGCAGTTCGGTGATCGTGCCCGGAGAGGGCATGAACCCGTTCGCCGGGTCCTCGGCATTGAGGCGGACTTCGATCGCATGTCCGTCGAAGCTCACGTCGTCCTGGGAGATCGACAGCCCTCGCCCCTCGGCGATGCGCAGCTGTTCGGCGACGATGTCGACGCCGGTGACGAACTCGGTGACGGGGTGTTCGACCTGCAGGCGGGTGTTCATCTCGATGAAGGCCGCGGTGTGGTGGGCAGGATCGTAGAGGAACTCGACGGTGCCCGCACCCTTGTATCCCGATCGACGGGCCAGTTCGACCGAGGAGTCGCGGATGACCTTCCGGACATCGTCGGGGATCTCCGGTGCCTGGGCTTCCTCGATCATCTTCTGCTGGCGGCGCTGCATCGAGCAGTCACGGTCGCCGAGGTGGATGTACCTCTCCCCGTCACCGAGCACCTGCACTTCGACGTGACGGGCGCGGGTGACGAAGCGTTCGAGGTAGAGGGAGTCGTCACCGAAGGCGGCGGCCGCCTCTGCGCGGGCGATGTCGATGGTCCCCGCAAGCTGATCCTGCGTTTCGACGAGCCGGATGCCGCGTCCTCCACCCCCTGCGGAGGCCTTGACCACGAGAGGGAAGCCGATCTCTGCGGCGATGGCCTCGATATCGGCGTCCTCCGGCAGAGCGCCCTCAGTCCCGGCCAACGTGGGCACTCCCGCCTCGACGGCGGCAGCGCGGGCGGCGGCCTTGTTGCCCATCAGTCGGATCGTCTCCGGGTCCGGGCCGACCCAGATGATGCCGGAGTCGATGACCATCTGGGCGAAATCGGCGTTCTCGGAGAGGAATCCGAACCCGGGGTGGACGGCGTCGGCACCGGAGTTCTTCGCTGCCTCGAGCATGGCCTCCTTGTTGAGGTAGGAGGCCGCCGCCGGTGCGGGGCCGACGCGGGCGAGCGCATCGGCCATGCCCGCCGCGAGGGATTCCGTGTCCGCATCGCTGACTGCCAGGGTCGTGCGGATGCCGAGGCGCTGCGCCGTGCGGATGATCCGCACAGCGATCTCGCCGCGGTTGGCGATGAAGAGGTGGTCCATGACGATCTCAGGCTTCGTCGATCGTGGCGATGACATCACCGGGATTGACCATGCCCTCGTCCTCCGCGCTGAAGGAGACGATGGTGCCGGCGGTATCGGCTTTGACTTCGGTGAACTGCTTCATGATCTCGACGATCCCGATCGTCTGACCGGCCTCGACCGAGTCGCCGACCTTGACGAAATCGGCTTTGCCGGGAGCGGGTTTGCGGTAGAAGACACCGGGCATGGGAGAGATGATGTCGGCCATTGCTGGTCCTGCTTTCTGGAGTGGTGGGTGGAGAGGGATGGGTGAAGAGGAGAAGGATATGCGAGGACCGGTTCAGCGCTCTGCGTCGTCGATGGCGGCCCGGACGGCACGCACCACCTCGGCGGCATTGGACGGATCGGAGTGCACGCACACGCTGTCGAAGTCGACGGTGAGGTCCGTTCCGTCCGTGGCCCTGATCGTTCCGATCGTCATCGCCGAGGTGACCCGCGCGGCGGCGTCGGCAGGCACGGCGGGCTTCGGCGACCGTTCGATGACGAGCTTGCCGTCTGAGTCGTAGCCGAGGTCGACGTAGAGCTCTGCGACGAAGGGGACACCGAGTTCGTCGCACACGGATTTGTGAGCGGTGTTCGCCAGACCGAAGATCGGGACTCCATGGACGAGTGCGACGCGAGCGACTGCGGCCATGAGCTCAGGGTCGCGGCCGACCATGCCGTACAGGGCGCCGTGGGGCTTGATGTGGTTGAGCGGCAGGTCGTGTCGGTCGAGGAACGCCGCGAGAGCACCGACCTGATAGGTGACGATGTCTTCGACTTCGGCAGGACTGAGCACCATGGCACGACGCCCGAAACCTGCGAGGTCGGGCAGCCCGGGGTGGGCGCCGACCTTGACGTCGTTCTCAGCGGCGAGCTCGACGGTGGTGTTCATGATGTGGGGATCGGCAGCGTGGAAACCGCAGGCGACATTGGCGACGTCGATGAGCGTCATCAGCTCAGAATCGTTGCCGAAAGCGTGCAGTCCGATTCCTTCGCCCAGATCAGCGTTGATTGTCTTGGTCATCGGATACCTCCTGGCTCAACTCTAGGAGGAGCAGCTGTGACGTGCGCCACGAAAATGATGAAATCTCCGACCAATTATTGTGCACTCTGCACAGTGGTCGTAGATTCAGCCCATGAGAATTCTCGATCTCATCTCGGATCCGCTGCTTCGCCTCGAGCTGGCGACACCATCCTCGCAGGAGAGTCTGCACACGGCGATCAGCTCCGCCGTGGCAACCGAGTCCATCGATCCGGCGGCCTATCTCAGTCCGGGAACTCTCGTCCTCACAACCGGCATGGCCCTCAACTTCGACGACCCCCGCATCTGGGACGGCTACGTCGAACGCCTCAAGTCAGTGGGCACTGCGGCCCTGGCGTTCGGTGAGGGCAAACCGCACAGCACAGTACCGAAGGGTCTGCACGACGCGGCCGCCGCTCATGACTTCCCCATTCTCGTCGTCCCCACAGACGTGCCGTTCCTCCACCTGCAGAACCTCGTCCTCAGAGCACTCGCCGAGGAGGAGTACCAGGCGGCCCACCAGGCGTGGTCGATCGCCGAGGAATGCACTCGCTTCGCCGCGGAAGGCCTCGAGTTCGCGCCGCTGCTCGAACACGTCGCATCCCGTGTCGGATGCATTCTGCGGGTCGTCGACGATGAGGGCGCGGTATTCACAGGGACCGATCGGCTGCCGTGGTCCCAACACGCCGAGGGGAAAGACACCGCATCACCGCAGTTGGCCCTGCCGCTCAACATCGGGGAGGACGAACAGTGGCACCTGCACTGCATCCTCGACAGCGAAACGGCGGGCGCCTCCGGTCCGAACTCGGCACCCGCGTCCTACTCCACTAGCAGTCTGCGGATCACCCTCACCCCCGCCGCAGCGGTGCTCGGCATGGTGCTCGCCCGAAGCCTGAGCACAGGCTTCCGCCGCAGCGAGAAGTCCGATGCCCTGCTTGCCGCGCTTCGTCAGACGGACAGGCACGCACAGGAGGAGATCACCTCGGCCCTCGACAGCCTGGGAGTCGCAGACCCGGCAGGCATCCGCATGCTCAGCATCCATGCCCGCAGCCCCATCCGCCTCCACCTGCTGTCCTGGCGGCTGATGCGGGTACTCAGCGAACACGTCGTGGTCTTTCCGGTCGAGACCGGCGAGGCGATGCTCCTGCTGCTCGTGCCCTTCGACAACGTCCGCTGGTCGGATCATCGTTCCTCCGGCACCCTGCCGGACCGGCCGTCGTTCACCGATCGGTCCGCCCAGCATCGGACGACTCGCGCGAGCCGACCAGACCTACCTCGATGAGATCGATCAGGTCGTCAACGCCTCCGCAGGGGACAGCGTGCTCATCGGCGAACCGGCAGCGGGTGCTCAGGCGCTGAGCCTCTTCACCGGTCTGTGCGCCGATCCCGACGCCCATCGACTCTCGCACGAGGGTGAGGCGAACGCTCACACCTCCGCGAACGGGGTGAGATATGTCGGCCCTCCGACGCTGCGCGACCTCGGCGCTCTCATCCCGCCAGCCTACGCCGGAGCCGTTGCGGATGCGCTACTCCGTCCGATCCTCGGCAGAGCGAACGCGAACGTCCTGCTCGAGTCGCTGGCCGCGTTCGTCGAATCACCGTCCGTGGCTCAGGCCGCCGAACGCCTGGGCGTGCACAGGAACACTGCCCGCGCCCACCGCAACGAACTCGAGGACGCCCTCGGCATCGACCTGTCGAGCGGGGAGGACCGCAGCATGTGCGCCGTTGCCCTGGCATTGCTCGACCGAACACGCTGAACTGAGTCGAGACCGACCTGTTTCGACCGAACCTCACCTGATGACCGGCTCGAGGGCCCCTGCCGAAGACCGAATCGAGGGCCTCTGACCGCCGAGCCCGGCCCCCGGGATCGCCGAGGGGTTGCGCTCGATTTGTGATCCTATAGGATATTGGAAATAGGAACTGGTTCGAGGGGGAACTGCGTGACCCGATTGTTCAATGACCCGAATGACTTCGTCGCGGAGATGACGCGCGGATTCGCACTGGCATCCTCACGGTGGATCCGCTCGGCACCCGGCGGCGTCGTGCGTGCGACGCGATCGGCGGAACCGACCGTGTCCGTCGTCATCGGCGGCGGCAGCGGCCACTACCCGGCCTTCTCCGGCCTCGTCGGCCCGGGCCTCGCCCACGGAGCGGCGATGGGCAACGTCTTCGCCTCACCGTCGACGAAGCAGATCGTCTCGATCGCCAAGGCCTGCGACCAGGGTCGCGGCGTCCTCTTCAGCTACGGCAACTACGCCGGAGACGTCCTCAACTTCGATCAGGCGGCACGCCGGCTGCGCGACGAGGGCATCGACGTGCGCACTGTCGTCGTCACCGACGACATCTTCAGCGCACCCGACTCCGAGATCGAGAAGCGCCGCGGCATCGCCGGGGACCTCACGGTCTTCAAGATCGCCGGCGCGGCCGCCGAAGCCGGCGCGGACCTGCCCGAGGTCGAACGCCTCGCCGCCGCCGCGAACGACCGCACCCGGTCGATCGGCGTCGCCTTCTCCGGCTGCACCCTGCCCGGCGCCGACGCACCCCTCTTCACCGTCCCCGAGGGCCGCATGGCCATCGGGTTGGGCATCCACGGTGAACCCGGCATCGACGAGGTCGCACTCCCGACCGCCGCCGAGCTCGCCGACCTCCTCGTCTCCCGCCTCCTCGCCGAAGCACCCGAAGCGCCGGGTCGCGTGGTCCCGATCCTCAACGGCCTCGGGGCGGTGAAGTACGAAGAGCTCTACCTCCTCTACGGACTCATCGACCCGCTGCTGCGCGAGGCCGGCCTTGAGGTCGTCACTCCTGAGGTCGGCGAGTTCTGCACGAGCTTCGACATGGCCGGCCTCTCCCTCACCCTGCTCTGGCTCGACGACGAACTCGAAACCCTCTGGACCACCCCCTGTTCGACGCCTGCCTTCTCCCGCGGCACGGTCGTCGGCGACCAGGTGCCCGCCCCACTTCCGGAGACCGTCTCCCCCGAGGCGCATCCCCAGGAGGCGGCGCACGGCGGGACCAGTCCCGACGCGGCTGGTCCCGCCGTCGCCCGTCCCGCCTCGGAGACGTCGCGTCGACTCGGACGCGAGGTCGCCTCCGTCCTCGCGACCATCGCCGCCCTCCTCGACGAATCCGCCGCGGAGCTCGGCCGCCTCGACAGCATCGCCGGCGACGGCGACCACGGGATCGGGATGCAGCGGGGCTCGCAGGCGGCGGCCCTCGAAGCCGCCTCGGCGAGCTCCCACGACCAGGGACCGGCGGTGATCCTCCGCACCGCCGGGGAGGCCTGGGCCGACGTCGGCGGCGGCACGTCCGGCGCGATCTGGGGGCGCATCCTCACAAGCCTCGCCACCGGCTTCGACGGCCTCGATGCCCCGACTCCATCCGACATCTCCCGGGCACTCGAGGCCACCGTCGCCGAGGTGCGGGCCTTCGGAGGCGTCGACGTCGGCGACAAGACCCTCCTCGACGCCCTCGCCCCGCTGGCCGCGGAGTTCTCCCGCGCCGTCGGCGACGCCGCCGCTCCCGACGAGGGAGCGCTCACGGTCTGCGCCGTCGCGGCGGAGCGCGCCGCCGAAGCGGCGACACGCGGGGCCGAGGGCACCGCCGACCTCGCCGCCCGCCGCGGTCGCGCCAGGGCACATGGCGAGAAGAGCGTGGGCACCCCCGACCCCGGTGCGATCTCGCTCGCCCGCATCGCCTCGGCGGTGGCAGACGAACTCACCGCCCGCACCGGTCTCGAACCGGCTCCCACCCCACCCTCACACCGCGAACGGAAGGCAGCCCGATCATGACACTGCGACTCGTCATCGGATCCGACGACGCCGGCTTCGACTACAAGGAGGCCATCAAGGCCGACCTCGCCGCCGACGAGCGGATCTCCTCGGTCACCGACGTCGGAGTCGACGCCGACTCCCACACCTTCTACCCGTCGATCGCGACGACCGCCGCTGAGATCGTCGCCCGCGGTGACGCGGACCGGGCGATCCTCATCTGCGGCACCGGCCTCGGGGTGGCGATTTCGGCGAACAAGGTTAAGGGCATCCGGGCGGCCACGGCGCACGACTCCTTCAGCGTCGAACGCTCCGTCCTCTCCAACGACGCCCAGGTCCTCTGCATGGGCCAACGCGTCATCGGCCTCGAACTCGCCCGCCGGCTCGCCCGCGAATGGCTCGGCTACACCTTCGACCCGACGAGCGCCTCGAACGACAAGGTCGCCCAGATCAGCGAATACGAGTCCCGCTGAGCGATGGCCGCCGCGACCACCGCTGCCACCCGCGCCGGAGGAGCGCTCACCGGCCCCGCAGGCGACTCCACCACTGACCCCACAGGTCCGACGCTGCCGGACCGGATCATCGGGACGAGCCTGAAGATGTACTTCTCGCACGCCCGGACCCTGGAGTGGGCCGCCGAGGTGAGCGAGCTCGGCCGCACGCATCCCGCCGTGACCTCGGGCGCCGCCGGACTCTTCCTCCTCCCCCAGTTCCCCTCGATCCCCGAATGCGTCGCGCTCGGCGGCCCCCTTCTCATCGGTGCCCAGGACGTCGCCACGGCCGACTCCGGGGCGTGGACGGGTGAGGTCTCGGCCTCGGTGCTCGCCGAACTCGGCTGCCGGTTCGCCGAGGTCGGGCACGCTGAGCGCCGCCGGCACTTCCACGAGACCGACGACGTCGTCAGCGCCAAGACCGCGGCGGCGCTGCGCCACGGACTCGTCCCCGTCCTCTGCGTCGGCGAAGAATCCTCAGTCTCCCCCGAGCAGGCCGCCGCCGAGGTGATGGTCCAGATCCGCTCCGCCCTGCCCCCGGCGAGCGCTGAGCTTCCCCGCCCGATGTCCGTCGTCCTCGCCTACGAACCGGTGTGGGCGATCGGGGCGCCTGCTCCCGCCGACCCCGAGCACATCACCGAGGTGTGCAGGCTCGTGCGCTCACGCACCCGCACCCACTTCCCCGCCCTCGACTTCCGCCTCATCTACGGCGGCAGCGCCCGCCCGGGACTCCTCACCCGGCTCGGCCCCGCCGTCGACGGACTCTTCCTCGGCCGGTTCGCCCACGAGACCGATTCCGTGCGGGAGATCCTCGATGAGGTCGCCGACGTCATTAAGCTGTCACCATGAATTCGCTCCCCGCCGTCCCCCGCCCCGACATCGAACGGCGAGGTCTGCGCGACCTCGTCTACGACCACATCCTCGAGATCCTCCTCACCGGGGAGATCTCCCCCGGCGAACGCGTGTCCATCGACGGTCTCGCGCGTCGCCTCGACGTCTCCCCGACCCCGGTCCGCGAAGCCCTCGTCGACCTCGAACGCACGGGCCTCGTCGTCAGGGAGGCGCTGCGCGGCTACCGGGTCGCTCCCCCACTCGACCGCGGGCAGCTCGAAGAGCTCTTCGTCGCCCGGGAGACCCTCGAGACCACCGCCACGCGACTCGCCACCCCCGCCGACGACGCCTTCCTCGAGGACCTGCGAGCCGCCCACGCCGAACACGAGCGGGCCGGTGCCCGCGTCCGGGAGGCGACGGCGGCCGCGGAGAGCGCAGCGGCCGACGACGAGGAGGCCCAGCACCGGCTCGTCGCCGCCGCCCAGGACTACTACGCGCGCGACCGCGCCTTCCATGGCGTCATCTTCGACCACTGCGACAACCGCTACCTCGTGCGGATGTCCGACGACCTCGGCGCGCAGGTCCACCGCCTCCGGCAGGCCCTGCCCCACGGCATCACCGACGTCGACGAAGCGGTGAGCGAGCACCGGGCCATCCTCGAGGCCTTCGCCTCCCCGGATCCTACCGCCCCCGAGGCGGCGATGCGCCACCACGTCCGCATGGTCGCCCACCGCGCCCTCGTCGAAGACCCCCAGCCACCGACCACCTGATCGTGAACTGCGAGGACCCATGATCCCCACCGAGCCGATGATCGCCTGCTGCATGCACGGCTTCCCTCCCGTCGACCGTGACGGCACCGCCCTCCACGAGGCAGGCCCCGAGGAGTGGTCGGACATGCTCGCGACCGTGGCGGGCCTCGGCTTCACCGCCCTCGAGATCGCCGACAGCCACATCCGGCCGGCCGACCTCAGTTCCGAGGGCCGGTCCGAGCTCGCCCGGGCGGCCGCCTCGGCGAGGATCGACTTCTCCGCCGTCCACGTCCAACGGCGCTCGGTCATCGACCCCGACCACGGCGAGGACAACCTCGACTACGCCCACCGCACCATCGACGCCGCCGCCGAACTCGGCTGCCGGGTCTTCTCCACCGGGCTCCACCAGCCCTTCACCGAGGCGCAGCGCCGGGCCCTGTGGTTCTGGACCGCCCCCGGCTGGCAGGATCCACCGGACCCTGAGGTCCGGACGCTCGCCGTCCGCCGCCTCCGGGAGCTCGGCCGCCATGCCGCCGAGGTGGGTCTGCCGATGTCGTTGGAGATGTACGAGGACACCTACCTCGGCACCGCCGACTCCGCCGTGCGCCTCATCGAGGAGATCGGTCTCGACACGGTCGGGCTCAACCCCGACATCGGCAACCTCATCCGCCTCCACCGCCCGATCGAGGACTGGCGGGAGATGCACGAGGCCACCCTGCCCTTCGCGAACTACTGGCACATGAAGAACTACCAGCGCGACGAAGCCGGCGACGGCGCGTGGGTGACGACCCACCCGACGACCCTCCGCGACGGCCTCATCGACTACCGCGCGATGGTCGCGCGCGCCCTCGACCTCGGGTTCGACGGACCGTTCCTCATGGAGCAGTACGGCGGCGACAGCCTCGGCGTGTGCGCGGAGAACCGCACGTATCTCCTCGGGCTGCTCCAGGGCCCCTCGCCCCGGAAGGACTCCGCAGCATGAGCGCACCGACGACACCCGGCCCCACGTTCCCCGACTCGCGCACCGCCGTGCTCACCGGGGTCGGCAGCGCCCACGGCATCGGCCGCCACACCGCGCACCGGCTCGCCGAGCACGGCTGGAACCTCGGGCTCATCGCCCGCCGCGCAGATGAGGCCCACACCCTCGCCGAGGAGCTCACCGCCACCCACGAGATCCAGGCCCTCGGTGCGGGCGTCGACGTCACCGACTCCGCGGCCATCGCCGAGGCGGCAGCCGCCTTCGAGGCGGGACTTCCGCAGATCGTCGCGCTCGCGAACTTCGCCGGCGTCTCCTCCTCGGTGACGTACTTCGAGATCTCCGAGGCGGAGTGGACCCGGGTCATCGCGAACAATCTCACCGCCACCCACCTCGTCACGCAGGCGTTCGGGCGGATTATGGCCGCCAACGGAGTGGGGCGCATCGTCGGTCTCTCCTCGGTCACGGCGCAGAAGGGCGGCGGAACGTACTCGAAGACCGCGTACGCGGCCGCCAAGGCCGGCATCGTCGGCCTCATGCGCGGTGTCGCCCTCGAACTCGGCCCCTTCGGGGTGACCGCGAACTCGATCTCCCCTGGCCCTGTCGATACCGACATCATGGGCGGGCCGCTCGACGACGAGCGCCGCGAGGCGATGGGATCGGCGACGCCGCTGGGACGGATCTCCGTGCCCGAGGACGTCTCCGCCACCGTCGAATTCCTCATCAGCGAAGGCGCAGGCCACATCACCGGTCAGACGCTGAGCATCAACGGCGGGCTCTACTTCCACTGATCCCCAGGAGGATCGATGACCGACCAGATCACCTTCCTCGGGCTCGGCGCGATCGGGCTGCCGATGGCGCTGCGCCTCCACGCCTCCGGCGCCGCGGTCACGGGCGTCGACCCGTTCCCCGAACCGCGGGAGCGCGCGGCGGCGGCCGGCCTGCCCGCCGAGGCGGAACCCCGGTCCGCGGCGTCCGCGGGCACGGTCATCGTCATGGTCGCCACCGGCGAGCAGCTCGACGCCGCCCTCAACGGGGACCCCGATGCGGGCGTTCCCGGTCTCCTCGACCTCATGGCGCCCGGAGCGGTGCTCATCGTCATGAGCACGGTCGGCCCCGAAGCGGTGAGAGCGGCCGGAGCACGTACGGCTGAGCGCGGGATCAGCACCCTCGACGTCCCCGTCACCGGCGGCATCGCCGGCGTGCAGGCAGGGACTCTGCGCATGCTCGCCTCCGGTCCGCCCGACGTCCTCGACTCCCGCCGGCCCGTGCTTCAGGCCCTCGGGACGATCATCGACTGCGGTGAGCGCCTCGGCGACGGCCAGGCGTACAAGGCAGTCAATCAGCTGCTCTGCTCGGTCCACATCGTCGCCGCCGCCGAGGCCCTGTCCCTGGCCGGACGGCTCGGCCTCGACGAGGAGTCCGTGCTCGCGGCGATGACCGCAGGCGCCGGACAGTCGTGGATGCTCGCCGACCGGGGGCCGCGCATGCTCGCCGGACTCGACGCCCCTGTGGCGAGCGCTGTGGGAATCTTCGTCAAGGACACCACCCTCGTCGCCGATCTGGCCGCCGACCTCGACATCGACCTCGCCCTGCTCCCCGTCGCCGCGCAGCGGTTCGCCGCCGCAGCCGAACTCGGGCTGGCCCGCCGTGACGACTCCCAGGTCATCCGCACCTACGATGCGTGAGCGGGATCAGCGTCCCGTCCACTCATAGTCCTCCTTGGCGATGAATGCCCGCACCGCCTCGTGGAAGTCCTCCGACCCGTAGATCCGCTCGACGACATCGGCATCGTCGATGCCCCCGCCGAGGTCGGAGAGACGTCGCACGATCTCCTTGACCGACCATATCGTCAGCGGGGCATGGCCCTTGAGCGTCGCCGCCCACTCCGCCGCCGTCGCGTCGACGTCGTCGGTGACGGTGCCGAGGAAGCCCGCGGTGAGGGCTTCGTCGGCGTCGATGAAGCGCGCGCGCAGGAGCATGTCGACGACCCGGCCGCGCCCGAGGAGGGCGATGAGGAGACCGAGGGTGTCCCCCGACAGGCAGTTGCCGAGCGTCCGCGCGATCGGCACGCCGAAGCGCGATCCCGGGGAGGCCAGGCGCAGGTCGGCGCACGCGGCGATCCCCAGCCCCCCGCCCACGCAGTACCCGTCGATGGCCGCGATGACGGGTACGTCGACCGCCCGGAGACAGGCGAGCACCTCGGAGATCCGGCGTTCGTAGGCGACGCCGGCGGGGCCGTCGAACTCGGTGAACTGGGCGATGTCGGTGCCCGCGACGAAGGCTCGCCCACCCGCCCCGCGGAGGACCATGACGCGCACCGCGGGGTCGGCGTCGACGGCGTCGCACGCCTCGGCGAGGCCCTGGTACATCTCCCAGGTCATCGCATTCCTCGCCTCTGGCCGGTTGAAGGTCACGGTGAGGACGCCGTCGTCCCGGTCGACGAGGAGGTCCTCCGTCCCGACTGCTGCGTGCTCGTTGCTCATGGTCGTGCTCCTTCGCTCATCGTCGCTCTCCCCATCATCGTGCAGGTGTCCGTGATCGTGCCGCCGCCGTGCGTGATCATTCCGCTGCCGTCCTTCCGCCGAGGTGCATCTCAGCGTCCCTTGAGTGCGGCGAGTTCCTCCGGGGTGAAACCGAGGTCGTCGAGCACTGCGTTGTCGGCGCCGAGCGACGGCCCGGCCGGGCCGCGTCGCGCCGGCGTGCGCGACATCCGCATCGGTGAGCCGATCTGCCGGACCGTGCCGGCGACCGGGTGCGCGGAGTCCCAGTAGAAGTCGCGCGCGAGGAGATGGTCGTCGGTGAAGACCTCCCCGTAGTCGCTGATCGGTGCGCACGGGACTCCGGCCTCGTTGAGCAGTCCGACGACCTCGTCGGTCGTCAGCTGCCCGGTCTTGTCCTCGATGAGGGCGATGAGCGCCTCCCTGTGCGTGAGCCGGTCATAGGACTGGGTGAACCGCGGGTCCTCGAGGAGGTCGTCGAGTCCGAGCGCCCGACAGAACCGCTCCCAGTTGCGCGGCGTGTTCGCCCCGACCGTGACGAAGCCGTCGGCGGAGTGCACGGCCTGGTAGGGGGCCTGGTTCTGGTGAGCCGACCCGTTCGGGCGCCCGATCCTGCCCTCGGTGAAGTAGGCGGCCGCCTCCCACACGGCGTAGGAGACGCCGCTCTCGAAGAGGGAGACGTCGATGTGCTGCCCCTGCCCCGAACGGTCCCGTTCGACGAGGGCGGCGGTGACGGCGAGAGCAACGTAGAGCGCCGAGGTGAGGTCGCAGATCGGGACCCCGACCTTGGCCGGGGGCGAATCGGGAAAGCCGGTGATGCTCATCAGCCCGCTGCGCGCCTGCGCCATGATGTCGAGTCCCGCGAGATCCGCGAGAGGACCGTCCTGGCCCCACCCGGAGGCGGAGGCGTAGATGATGCCGGGATTGCGCTCGCGCACGCTCTCGTACGAGGTTCCCAGACGGGCCATGACGCCGGGCCTCATGTTCTCGACGACGACGTCGGCGGTCTCGGCCAGGCGCATGAACGCCTCCCTGCCGATCGGGTCCTTGAGGTCGAGGGTGACGGACTCCTTGTTCCGGTTGAGGAGCATATGGGGCACGCTCTCGCCGTCGACGTACGGCCCGGTGCTGCGCGTCTGGTCGCCGCCATCGGGATTCTCGATCTTGATCACCCGGGCGCCGAGGTCGGCGAGCTGCATCGTCGCGAACGGTCCGGCCATGAACACGCCGAGTTCGAGCACCGTGACGCCGCTGAGAGCGCCCGGCGCGCGCGGTCCCGCGGACTCGTCGGGAGGTGTGTCTGCGCTCATGAGAACTCCTCTGATCTTCATCGATCCTCTAGGAACAGCTCACCCGACGCCGTTGATCTTCGACGACAGACCGAGCCGACCCATTGAAATTGCAGTGTGATGCGGGTTACAGTCTTCACACTACTGTATACAAAAGAGGATCTATCGAAAAGTGTCCACTCTCCTCCCGGCTCAGCCGAGTCTCGCGATGCAGGCGAGACAGGCTCTCGAGCGCACGATCCTCGCCGGCGACTATCTCCCCGGCGAACGGCTCGTCGAGGAGCGCCTCTGCGCAGAGCTCGGGATCTCCCGTCCCCCTCTGCGCGAGGCGCTCAAGGAGCTCGCGCACACCGGCCTCGTCGAGCACATCCCGCGCAAGGGGGTGAGGATCATGTCGATCACTCAGCACGACGTCTTCGAGATCGCCACTCTGCGTCGCGATCTCGAACGGATGGCGCTGCGTCTGGCCCTGCCCGACCTCGCCCCCGAGCGGGTCGAACGATGCCGGGCCGCCCTGCGGGAGATGGAGAGGATCGCCGAGTCCGGGACCGAAGGGGACATGGTCTCCGCCGGGTTCGAATTCCACTTCGCCGTGGTCGGGCTGGCCGGTCACGGCCGCATCGAATCGACGTACCGGGCGATGGCGATGCAGCTGCAGATGTGCATGGCACTGAACAACCAGGCCCGGCGGGAGATCGAGGACCTCGACGGCAACGTCGCGCGCCACGCCCGGATGCTCGACGTCATCCTCACCGGCGACCCCGAGGCCATCGAAGCGGAGTTCGACGACCACGGGAACCTCTCGTTCCTCGTCGACGTCGTCGACCGCCTCGACGGGGCCACGCCCGAATCGGACCGCTGGCTCGAGGAGGTGCGCTCCGCCCTGCCCCCGGCGACGTGACCGCCGCGGACCCCCACCGTCCCACACCGACACCACCTCACACTTCTGTCAAAGGAGATGGAAATGCACCTGAAGAGACTGCTCACCGCCACGGCCGCAGCCGGCGTCCTCGCCCTCGGGCTGAGCGCCTGCGGGCAGGGGTCGACCGCCTCGTCCGACGGCGGCTTCGAACCCAAGGGCAACGTCACCATGATCGTCCCCTTCGCCGCCGGCGGCGGCAGCGACATCGCGGGCCGCGCGACGGCCTCCGGACTCGAGGAGACGACCGGCAAGACGATCACCGTGCAGAACATCGAAGGCGGCTCCGGGGCCGTCGGCTACTCCGAATTCCTCGGCCGCAGCGGCGATCCGAACTACCTGCTCGCCACCGAGACGGCGATGCTCGCCCTGCCGGCGACCCAGGACGTCGAATTCACGTATGAGAGCTTCA
Source organism: Brevibacterium sp. K72 (assembly GCF_050562175.1). Taxonomy (NCBI): domain Bacteria; kingdom Bacillati; phylum Actinomycetota; class Actinomycetes; order Micrococcales; family Brevibacteriaceae; genus Brevibacterium; species Brevibacterium sp. K72. The sequence continues at coordinate 1,210,910 of NZ_CP191582.1, read as the reverse complement.
CCCCGATCATGAAGCTCGGCGACGACTACACGCTCATCGTCGCCAAGGCCGACTCGCCGCTCAATACCTGCTCCGACCTCGTCGAGAAGGCGAAGAAGGAGCGCACCGTCGTCGCGATCTCCGGAGCGACGGGACTCGACAACATCACCTTCACGCTCATGGAGAAGGCCACGGGGGCGAAGTTCGACCGCGTGCCCTTCGAATCGGGGTCCGAGGTCATCACCGCAGCCCTCGGCGGACAGGTCGAGGCGATCTCGGTCAACCCGGGTGAGGTCCTCGGCCAGCTCGAATCGGGCGATCTCAAGCCCCTGTGCGCCGCCTCGGAGGAACGCTACGAGTACCCCGAGCTCAAGGACATCCCGACCGCGAAGGAACAGGGCATCGACGTCGCCTTCGCCCAGTTCCGCGGCGTCATCGCACCCGGCAACATCCCCGACGAGGCCAAGCAGTACTGGATCGACCAGGCGAAGGCGTTCGCCGAGACCGATGCCTACACAAAGTACATCGAAGACAACATGATGCAGCCGAACACGGCCTACGGCGACGACTTCTCGAAGTACCTCGCCGAAAACGACAAGGAGCTGCGGGAGGCGATCGGAAAGTGACCGCCTCGACGCCCAAGCCGCGCATCGTCCTCGTCCCCGGCGACCTCTCCGGGGTCGGCCCCGAACTCCTCGCCCGCATCCTCGTCGACGAGGGCAATCGGGCCCGCGCCGACCTCACCGTCACCGCGACGCCGGACGAGCTGCGCTCGTTCGCCGACACCGCCGGCGTCGACCTGCCCGACCTCGAGGAGATCGAGTTCGTCGGCACCGCCTACGACGGTCCCGCCATCCCCGTCGGCGAGGTGAGTGCCGACGCGGGCAGGCGGGCGCTGATCGACCTCGGCACCGCGCTCGACCTGTGCGCGGCCGAGGACGCCGACGGAGTCCTCTTCTTCCCCCTCAACAAGGGGGCGATGTCGCAGGCGGGCATGACTCAGGAGGACGAGCTGCGGTGGTTCGCCGAGCGGCTCGGCTACCGGGGCTTCACCTCCGAGCTCAATTTCATCGATGCGCTCGTCACCGCCCGGGTGACCTCGCACATTCCGATCTCCGAGGTCGCTGCGGGCATCCGCGCCGGCAGGGTGCTCGAGACGATCGAGCTCCTCGACCGCGTCGTCCGGGAGACGAGGACGCCGACCCCGCGACTGGCGGTGTGCGCGCTCAACCCGCACGCGGGTGAGGGCGGGAAGTTCGGGCGCGAGGAGATCGACGACATCGCCCCGGCGATCGCCCTCGCCCGCTCCCGCGGGATCGACGTCGCAGGCCCCTTCCCCTGTGACACTCTCTTCTCCCGGGCCGCCGGCGGCGACTTCGACGGTGTCGTGACGATGTACCACGATCAGGGGCAGATCGCGATGAAGCTGCTCGGCTTCGACCAGGGCGTCACGGTCCACGGCGGCATCCCGATCCCCATCGCCACTCCCGCCCACGGCACCGCGCACGGGATCGTCGGCACGCGCACGGCGGAGCTGAGCCCGAGCAGCCATGCCTTCGATCTCGCGGTGCGCATGTCCGCCCACCGCGCGGCCGAGCGGGCGAGGACCGCCGCACCGGAGAGTGCGGCCCCCGCGGAGGCGGGCGTCCGATGAGCACGGTGGCGGAGCGGACCCCTCCGCGGAACCGACCCGAGGTCTCCGACGTCATCGGCACCGCGATCCTCGGCATCGTCGGCGCGGTGGCCGCGATCATGGGGCTTGGCTACGGGCTCACCGTCGAGGGCGGCCAGGTCGGTCCGGGCATGCTTCCCTTCCTCACCGGTGCGTTCATCTTCCTCGCCTCGGTGGCGGAGATCTTCCGTCTCTTCTTCGCGCGTGTCGGCACCTCGGGCGGACGGATCATGTCAGCGGTCGAGGACATCGAGGCCACCGCCGCGGAGTCGATCGACGCCGCCGCCGATGCCGTCTCCGCCGACGGGGAGGCCGTCGACACCTTCGGCCGCACGGAGAGGCAGCGCAACCGCGCGCCCTTCGTCATCTTCCTCACCTTCGGCATCGCGCTCGCGCTCGTGCCCGTCCTCGGGCTCATCATCGCGCTCTCGGGGGCCATCCTCTTCCTCCTCCTCGTCGTGGAGAAGCAGAAGTGGTGGGTCTCCGCTCTGGCGACGATCGGTGCGGCAGTCTTCGTCTACATCGTCTTCGGCCTCGTCCTCTCGGTCCCCCTGCCGACCGGGATGCTCGGCCTCGTCTGAGGAGCTCCCATGTTCGACAATCTTCTCATCGGGCTGGAGACCGCAGTCACCCCCGAGAACCTGCTCTGGTGCTTCGTCGGCGTCCTGCTCGGCACCGTCATCGGCCTGCTGCCCGGGCTCGGATCGACGACGGGTGTCGCGATCCTCCTGCCGGTCACCCTCGCCTTCGATCCCGTCACCGCGCTCATCATGCTCGCCGGCATCTACTACGGATCCCAGTACGGGTCCTCGATCAGCTCGATCCTCATCTCCACCCCCGGGGACTCCTCGAGCGTGGTGCTCACCATCGACGGCTATCAGATGGCGCGGAAGGGCAGAGCCGGCGCGGCGCTCGCGATCTCCGCCCTCGCATCGTTCTTCGCCGCCATCGTCTCACTCATCGCCCTCATCGCCTTGGCCCAGCCGATCGCACGGTTCGCCCTCAACTTCGGCCCCGCCGAGAACCTCGCGATCATCCTCCTCGGGATGGCGACGATCGTCTCGTTCGCCGGGGAGAACATCCTCCGCGGCATCACCATGGCCGCCGCCGGGCTCCTCGTGTCGATGGTCGGGGTCGCCTCCGGCTTCTCCACGGCCCGCTTCACCTTCGGCAGCGTCAACCTCCTCTCGGGGCTCGACTTCGTCGCGGTGATGATCGGCATCTTCGCCGTCGGTGAGGTCCTCCACCAGATCCGCCGAGGCGGGGAGAAGCCCATCCGCGCCCGTTTCCGGGATCTGCTCGTGACGAAAGAGGAGCTGCGACGTGCGGCACCGTCGACGGTGCGCGGCACCGGTCTCGGCTTCACCGTCGGGGTCCTGCCCGGTGCCGGGGCGACGCTCGCGACGTTCCTCGCCTACGGCGTCGAAAAGCAGGTGAGCCGGTTCAAGCACCTCATCGGCAAGGGCGCGCCGGAGGCGGTCGCCGCACCCGAGGCGGCGAACAACGCGGCCGCGAACGCGAGCTTCATCCCCACCCTCGCGCTCGGCATCCCCGGCAGCGGAACGACGGCCGTCCTCCTCGGCGCGTTCGTCATCTTCGGACTGCAGCCGGGTCCGCTGCTCTTCCAGCAGGAGCCCGACATCGTCTGGGGTCTGCTCGTGAGCTTCTTCTTCGGCAACCTCATCCTGCTCGTGCTCAACCTGCCGCTGGCACCGGTGTTCGCGCAGATCCTGCGGATCCCCTACGTCTTCCTCTACCCGATCGTGCTCATGATGAGCTTCGTCGGCGCCTTCGCCCTGGGCAACAACATGTTCACCCTCTGGGTGGTGTTCTTCTCCGGGCTCCTCGGCTTCTTCATGAAGCGCTTCGACTTCCCCGCGGCACCGTTCGTCCTCGGCCTCGTCCTCGGTCCGCTGCTCGAGAAGTACCTCGTGCAGACCTCGGCGCTGGGCAACGGGAACCTCTTCATCATGTTCCAGCAGCCGCTCTCGCTCATCCTCACCCTGGCCGCACTCTTCGCACTCGCCTACCCGCTCATCGGAGCGGTGGTCCGGAACCTCCGGACACGGAGAGCGGACGCCCGCAACCGGGAGACCGTGTCGCACTGAGGCCGCTGCGGCTGCGCCCTCAGCTGTCCGCGCGCTCGGTCAAGGCGTAACCAGCTGCCCGGGTGCTCGGTCAAGGCGTAGCGCGGATGGCCGACGATGCACCACCGGCTATGCGCGCTGCGCCTTGAGTGAGGCCCCGGGCGCTCACATCTCCTCGTGGGAGAGCGGATCCCGGTCCTTCATCCGGCCGCGCTCGAGACCGGAGATCGCTGCCACCTCGGCGGGGGTGAGGTCGAAGCCGAAGATGTCGGCGTTCTGACGCTGTCGGTCGGGATTCGCCGACTTCGGGATCGGGATGCTGCCGATCTGGGTGTGCCAGCGCAGGACGACCTGGGCCGGTTCGACGCCGTGGGCTCGGGCCGCCTCGGTGATGGGGTCTTCGGCGAAGAGCCCACCGTCGCGGTAGAGCGGGGACCACGATTCGGTCTGGACGCCGATCGACCTATGGAACTCGACGAGCGCGGTCTGCGGGAAGTAGGGGTGGAGTTCGACCTGGTTGACCGCGGGGGTGACTCCGGTCTTCTCGATGAGTTCGGTGAGCATCTCGGCGGTGAAGTTCGAGACGCCGATGGACTTGACGAGCCCGCGGTCGCGCAGCTCGATGAGCCCGCGCCACGTGTCGACGTACTTCCCGACGCTCGGGTTGGGCCAGTGGATGAGGTGGAGGTCGAGGTAGTCGAGGCCGAGACGCGCGAGCGATTCCTCGGTGCTCGCGATCGCCTCATCGAATCCGTGGTGGCGGCCGGGGATCTTGCTCGTGACGAAGAGGTCGGCGCGGTCGACGGGGCTCTCCGCGATCGCCTGGCCGACTTCCCTTTCGTTCTCGTAGTTGACGGCCGTGTCAAGGAGGCGGTAGCCGCTCTCGATGCCGGCGGCGACCGATTCAACGCCCTCAGGGCCGGTCATCGCATACGTGCCGAGTCCGATCTCGGGGATCGGACGTCCGTCGTTGAGTTCGAGAGTGGGAATCGCAGTCATGACTCCACCCTAAGACCGCCGAGGCGGTGAGGACCAGGGGTGCGGTCAGTCCTGAACGAGCCGGGCGAGCCTGGCCGGGGCTGTGCTGCGATAGGAGTCGGCGAGGAGGTCGCGCAGCTCGTCCTCGGCGACGTCGGCGAGGTCGAGACCGATCCAGCCGGTGGGGCCGAGGTACATGGGGACGAACGTGTCCTCGCGCTCGAGCATCACCTCGGCGTCGAGCGGATCGAGCAGGAGGAGGACTGAGTGGGGATGCTGTTCGATCTCCCCGGTGACGTGCTTCTCCGCGGCACCGAAGTACGCGAAGACCTTCGTCGTGAAGAACGCCGGACGACCGTGCGAGACCTTCTCCTGCGCCTCGGGGAAGCTCAGCGCGACCGCCCGGAACCACGCGAGCACGGGGTCGTCGGCGTCGAACATCTGCGGGTGAGCCATGGTGCCACGATACGCCGACGGCAATCGCGTCTGAGATGATTCAGCCATGACCGATGAGAAGCCGTCCGTTCTGTTCGTCTGCGTCCACAACGCCGGTCGCTCCCAGATGGCCGCGGGCTATCTGCGCGACCTGGCCGGCGACCGCATCGAGGTCCGCTCCGCCGGCTCGATGCCGGCCGATCACATCAATCCCGTCGCCGTCGAGGCCATGACCGAAGAGGGCATCGACATCACTGCTGAAGAGCCGACGGTGCTCACCACCGACGACGTGCGGTCCTCGGACGTGGTGATCACGATGGGATGCGGAGACGCATGCCCGATCTTCCCCGGCAAGCGCTACGAGGACTGGCAGCTCGATGACCCCGCAGGACAGGACATCGCCGCCGTCCGTCCGATCCGCGACGCCATCAGGACACGCGTGACGGCTCTCGTCGACGAACTGCTCGGCTGAGGACGCACCCGTTCCGCACGGCGATCAGGTCAGCGCACGGCACCGAGGTCGGTGCCCATGCTCACCGGCTGCGGGCCGACAGCACAGCACGATCCGCCTGTGTTCGCCTCCTCGGGGACGTCGAAGAGCCCGGCACCGCCGCAGACCCCCGTATCCGGCAGAACGAGATCGACCCTGGCTGCCGCCTCCCGATCGCCGGCGATGTCTGCGACGACGCTGCGCACCTGTTCGTAGCCGGTGAGAGCGAGGAATGTCGGCGCTCGACCGTAGGACTTCGCCCCGACGATGTAGAAACCGGGTTCAGGATGGGCGAGGTCGGCGGCTCCGGTCGCACGCACGGAACCGCATGAGTGCACGTTGGGATCGACCTCCGCGGCGACCTTCGCCGGTGCCTGCAGCCGCATATCGAGGTCGAGGCGGACCTCGGAGAGGAAGGACAGATCGGGTCGGAAACCGGTGAGCACGATGAGGCGATCGGCAGGCGCGAGACTCCGTCCGTCCTCAGCGATGAGCGTCGCCCGCTCGCCGGAGACGACGATGCGCTCGGTCCGGAAACCGGTGACCAGGTCGACGAGTCCCTCGTCGACGGCCCGTTCGGCGCGCTGCCCCAGAGCTCCCCGCTCCGGCAGCTCGTCTGCGTCTCCTCCGCCGAACGTGTTCCCGACCGCTCCCCGCCGCAGCACCCAGCTCACCTGCGTCCGCGGTTCGCGCTTGACGACGCGAGCGAGCAGACCGATCGTCGTGGCCGCAGAGTGCCCGTTGCCGACCACGACGATATGGCCACCGGCCCATCGCCGCGCGTCGACGATGCTCGGAATCCGATGCTCGACGAGACCGGCGTCGACCGCCGCCGACTCACCGAGAGCAGAGAGCCCGTCGGCACCAGCAGGGTTCGGCTGTCCCCACGTACCGGAGGCGTCGATGACCGCCCGTGCTTCGATCCGCTCCTCCGACCCGTCGCCTCGGCGAACATGGACGATGAATGGCGAATCGGCACGGCCGTCGTCGACGGAGAGGTCACGACCCTTCCGCCCGACGCCGACCACCCGCGCGCCGTACTCGATCCGATCGCCGACGGCGGCGGCGAGCGGGGCGAGGTATCCCTCGATCCACTGGGATCCGGTCGGATACCCGCGGTCCGGAACATCCCATCCGGCACGGAGAAGCAGGCGGCGGCTTGCCGCATCCGTGAGTTCTGACCACGGGGAGAACAGCCGCACGTGTCCCCATTCGGCGACCGCCGCGGCCGGCGTCGTTCCCGCTTCGAGGACGAGCGGCTCCATGTCTCGCTCGAGCAGATGGGCGGCAGCCGCAAGGCCCTGCGGTCCGGCGCCGATGACAACGACAGGCTTTATTCGCTTCTCCACGTATTGATGATCATCGATGCATTCATCCTCTGTGACGTATCGACAGATGTCAATGCGTGAGGGACAATGGATCCATGTCCGCACCCCCTGAGCCGATCGGAACGCACTCGCAGTCGACGTCCTGCCGCGTCGAGGACGTGCCGCTCGACGGCGCGGACGCGGAGCGCGTCGCGAAGGTCTTCAAGGCTCTCGGCGACCCCGCCCGAGTGAAGCTGCTGTCGATGATCCTGGCGAGTCCGGGAGGAGAGCTGTGCGCATGCGATCTCACAGGCCCCGTCGGCCTGTCCCAGCCGACCGTGTCCCACCACATGAAGATCCTCGTCGACGCCGGTCTCGCGACCCGGGAGCAGCGCGGGCGCTGGGCGTACTATCGCCCAGTGCCGGGCAGCCTCGATGATGCAGCGAAGGCCCTCTTCCGACCAGAACCGGCCGATGAACGCTGACGCACTCTCGTTTCGGCCGCTGACGGCCTCGGACTGGCCTGTCGTCGACGCCATCTACCGGCAGGGGATCGCGACCGGACACGCAACGTTCGAAGCCGAGCCGCCGCAGAGCTGGGACGCCTTCGCAGCCGCCAAGCACCCGCACCTCATGCTCGGCGCGACCGGCGGTGACGGGACGCTCCTCGGGTGGGCCGCCGCCGCGTCGGTCTCATCCCGAGCGGTCTACCGCGGCGTCGTCGAGCATTCGATCTACGTCCGTCCCGACTCCGCGGGCCGCAGGGTCGGCACCCGCCTGCTCGCCGCGTTCCTCGGCCTCGCCGACCGTTCGGGCATCTGGACGATCCAGGCATCGGTCTTCGCAGAGAACGAGGCGAGCCTGCGCCTGCATGAGCGCGCGGGCTTCCGCGCGGTCGGTCGCCGCGAACGCATCGCCCGCATGTCCTACGGACCGCTGGCGGGACGGTGGCGAGACACGGTCCTCATCGAGAGGCGCACAGAGCTCTCTCCCGAATGAGCCCGCAGGTGTCCGAGTGAAATCGTCGTGGCGTGAGAGTGAACTCGCCCCACTTGTGTAGACAAGTCCCCGCCGAGGCTGGTCAACTGGACCCCTATGAGTGACCTCTCCAGCCCCGAACTCCACCCGGCCGGTTCCGGTGCGACCGGCACCGCGACCCGCACCGCCGACAGCGACCCCGCAGCCCCGTCGACCGCCGAGGCGCTCGTCTGGCTCGGCGAGGACCGGTTCGAACCGCGATCGCTCCCGATTCCGCCTCTGGCTCCCGGAGAGACTCTCGTGCGTCTGACCACGGCGACGGTCTGCGGCTCCGATCGACACACGGTCGCTGGTCACCGGCCCGCGCCGAGCCCCTCAGTGCTCGGGCACGAAGGCGTCGGGGTCATCGCGGCGACGACCGCCGACCATGCGGTCGGACAGCGGGTCGTCTTCGCCGTCACCGCAGTGTGCGGTGACTGCCGCAACTGCCGTCGCGGTCTGAGCGCGAAGTGCGTCTCGGTCGCCAAGGTCGGCCACGAATCGACCGAGGCCGGATGGGCGCTCTCGGGCACGTACGCCTCCCACATCGTCCTGCCCGCAGGCGTCGCGATCGCAGCGGTCCCCGACTCGGTGCCCGACGCCGTCGCCGCGACCGCCGGATGCGCCGTCGCCACCGTCATGGCGATGTGCGAGGCCGCCGGCGACCTGTCCGGGCGTCGGGTGTTCGTCAACGGCATCGGGATGCTCGGCCTCATCGCGATCGCCGCCGCGAAGTCCCGCGGTGCCGCCGAGGTCATCGCCTTCGACCCCGCACCCGAGCGCCGTCGCCTCGCCGAGGCGACCGGTGCCGACACGCTCGTCGCCGCGGCCGCCGACCAGCCCGCCGACGTCGACGTCGCCCTCGAGCTCTCCGGCGCCGAGGCGGGGGTGCGGGCCTGCCTCGACGCGATCGGCATCGGCGGGACCGCGGTCCTCGCCGGCAGCGTCTCCCCCGGACCGCACGTGTCCATCGACCCCGAGCACATCGTCCGCGGCTGGCGCACGATCACCGGCGTCCACAACTACGAACCGCGCCACCTTGAGCAGGCGGTCGACTTCCTCGCCGGGGAGGGCGCGACCATGCCCTGGGACGACATCCTCGGCGGGCCGATCCGCCCGGCCGACCTCCCGAACGAATTCGCGCACCCCACCCCGGGACTGCGCACCGTCGTCGACCTCGACGGCTGAGTCAGGCGCGGGCGTTGTCGAGGTCCGCGCGCAGCGCCCGGGCGGCCGCCCCGATGTCGAGCGCCGAGGTGATGAACCGGAATCCCTCATCCCGGCGCAGGTTCGCCTCCGCCCCGTCACCGCAGTGGATGCCCGGGACGATGCCGGCGGCATCGGCGGCGGACCGGATCCGCAGGAGCGCCTCGGCGTGGGCGTCGTTGGGCTGACCGGGGACGGCACCGACGGCGAACGCGAGATCGGCGGGACCGACGTAGACGCCGTCGACACCGGGGACCCGGCAGATCTCCTCGACGGCCCCGAGGCCCTCGGCGGTCTCGATCATGACGAAGAGCAGGGGACGCTCGGCGCGGGTGTCCCTGATGTCCCCGGTGAGGAACTCCGCTGTGGGACCCCACGACCGGTCGCCGCCGCGGCTCGGGTAGTCCAGCGCCCGAACCGCCGCCTCGGCGTCGGCGACCGTGGAGACAAGGGGCACGATGATCGCCTCGATGCCCGCGTCGGCGAGCATCCCGATCTCGGTGAACCGGTTGACCGCGACCCGGGCGGTGACGAGCGCCGAACCGTGCGCGCGGATCGCGTCGCTGAGCCGGACGACGTCGGAGGGGCGGGTGAGCCCGTGCTGGAGGTCGAGGCAGACGAAGTCGTACCCCGTCGCCGCTCCGATCGTCGCGAGCTCCGGGCTCGCCGTCATCATCCACAGCCCGTTGTAGACCGCACCCTCGGCGAGCCGGGCGCGGTGCGTCTCGAATGCAGCAGTCATGGGGGCATCGAACCACACCGGCCCGGGCGCGGTCGCCGACGTTCAGGATCCGGGCGAGCCCGGCAGGGCCCTGCCCGCCGCTCTGAGGAGTCAGTGCCCTTGACGTGGGCGACCGAGCGCCCATACTCGAACCATGCCCACCCACACCGAGGAGGACCAGTGAGCGAGCGACCCACCGACGACGCCGTCATCGCCGCCCAGGCCGACGACGTCACCCGCGGCCTGAGCGTCGACATCGACGACAGCACCCAGCATGCCGTCCAATCACTCAGCCAGACCTACCCGACCTCCGTCGACGACCTCTGGGAGGCGTGCACCGAGCCCGAGCGCCTCGCCCGCTGGTTCGCCCCGGTCAGCGGCGACCTGCGGCCAGGCGGCCGGTACGGGATCGAGGGCAACGCCTCGGGCACGATCGAGGTCTGCGAAGCACCGCGGACCTTCGCGATCACGTGGGAGTTCGGCGGCGGCACGAGCCAGGTGTCCGTGCGCGTCGACCCCGACGGCGACGGTGCCCGACTCACCCTCGAGCATGCGGCCACCGCCGAGGCGGGGTCGGAGTTCTGGACCCGGTACGGGCCCGGGGCGACCGGTGTCGGGTGGGACCTCTCGCTCCTCGGACTCGCCCTCCACCTCAAGGCCGGCACGGGTCGCCCCGAGGACGAGGAGGCCTTCGCTCGGACGCCGGCCGTCCAGCGGTTCATCCGCGCGTCGAGTGCGGCGTGGGGTGAGGCCTCGGCGGCGGCAGGCACCCCCGAACCCGAGGCCCGGGCCGCGGCGGAGCGGACGACGGCGTTCTACCTCGGCGAGGACTGACCGCCGGCCCCGAGCGCAAGGCGGGCGATGTCCCTGAGCACCGCAAGCTCCTCGCTGTCCTCGAGCAGCGACTTGAGTTCGATCGCCGCTGTCGTCACCGGCCCGCGGTAGGCACCGGCGACATTGTCCGGCTCCCTGGTCAGGGGGTAGGACACGCAGAGCGCGAACACCGTGGCCCCGACCGTGAAGGCCACACTCGCCGAGGCGGTCCCCTTCACCCGCGCCTGCTTCGTCGCGTAGAACTCCCCCGGATTCCCGGGCCCGCACAGGGCGAGCGCCGCCGACCCGCCGTCGACGAGCGGGAGGATCGTGCCGACGCCGCGGGTGACCCGCAGCTCGTGGTCGGCTTCGACGTTGCGCACGCACACCCGGTCCTCGCCGACGCGGACCCACAGCTGCACGGATTCGCTCGTGAGCGTGCGCAGGTGCTCGAGGACGGAATTCGTCGTCGCGATGCTCCGCCGTCCCGGGAACGGCCCGAGGCGGAGCAGGCCCCCGGAGTCGCGGACGATGAAGCGGTGGGTCCGCAGGTCGGCGAGGAGGCGGTACGTCGTCGACTTCGAGTAGCCGAGGCGGCGGCACACCTCGGCGGCGGTCATCGGGGTGTCCTGGAGCGCGGTGAGGATGGCCGCACTCCGGTCGATGACCCCGACCTCCTGGGGCCGGTCGAACTCGGACGGGGCGAGCGCCTCGGCGGGGGTGGGATCGCCCCGCCCCTCCGTCCCGGTCGACCTCCCTGCGGTGGACGTTCTGTCGGTCATCGGTGTCCTCTCCCTCATCCGACGCTCACATCTGCCAACAGCTTCCCTCGGCGCACCCACCAGCGGAAGACGAACGGACCGACGATGCCGGCGATCATGAGGATGATGATCGCCAGGGACACCGGCCGGGTGACCAGGGGTGCGAGCGATCCCCCGGAGATCTGGAGCATGCGGCGGAAGTTGTCCTCGAGGAGCGGAACGAGGACGAGCGCGAGGATCGACGGGGCGAGCGGGATGCCGCCTCGGTCCATGAGGTAGCCGACGACCCCGAAGATGCCGAGCATGATGAGGCCGAAGAGGCTGAACTCGATCGCGTAGGCGCCGATGACGACGAGGACGAGGATCGCGGAGAAGAGGATCTCCTTGGGCATCTTGAGGAGTTTGACGAAGACGCCGACGAGCGGGAGGTTGAGGATGATGAGGGCGACGTTGCCGACGTACATGCTCGCGATGATCGTCCAGATCAGTCCCGATTCGTCGCGGAAGATCAGCGGACCGGGCTGGAGTCCGTACATCGTGAAGACGAAGAGGAGCAGCGCCGTCGTCGCCGACCCGGGGATGCCGAGGCTGAAGAGAGGGACCATCGCACCGCCGACGCCGGCGTTGTTCGCCGCCTCGGGACCGGCCACACCTTCGATCGCGCCCTTGCCGAACTCGTCTTTGCGCTTCGAGATCCGCTTCTCCATGATGTAGGACATGAAGGAGGCGAGCGACGGTCCGACACCGGGGAGGACGCCGATGATGAACCCGAGGACCGAGCCCCGCGCCCACGGGCCGGCCGAGCGCTGCCAGTCCTGCTTCGTCATCCACCGCTCGGAGCCGAAGCTCTGGATCTCCTCCTTCGCCCCCTGACCGAGCGCGAGGTTGCGGATCGCCTCGGGGATCGCGAAGAGGGCCATGGCGAAGATCGTGAAGTCGATGCCGTCGGAGAGCAGGGTGATGCCGAACGTCTGCCGGGGCAGGCCCGTCTGGAAGTCGAGGCCGATGAGGCCGACGGCGAGGCCGATGAAGATCGAGATGAGGGCCTTCGCTCGGGACCCCGTCGACATCGTCGAGGCGAGCAGGAGGGCTGCGGCCATGAGGAGGAAGTACTCGGTGGCCCCGAAGACGTTGGCGAGGCGGACGAGGACCGGGGAGAGGAACGTCAGCCCGATGATCGCGAGCGTGCCGGCGAGGAACGACCCGATCGCCGCGGTCGCCAGCGCCGCCTTCGCCCGACCGCGCCGGGCCATCTCGTAGCCCTCGATCGCCGTCACCGCACTCGAGACCTCGCCGGGGGTCTTGATCAGGGTCGCGGTAATCGATCCGCCGTACATCGACCCGTAGTAGATCCCGCAGAGGAGGATGAGGCCGTGCACGGGCTCCATCCCGAAGGAGACGGGGATGAGGATCGCGATCGCCGAGATCGGACCGATCCCCGGCAGGACGCCGACGACGGTGCCGAGCAGGACGCCGAGGAGAGCGAAGGCGAGACTGGCCGGCTGCAGCGCCGAGGCGAAGCCGCCTCCCAGATCGACGAGTGTGTCCATGCCCTCCCCCTATCCCAGGATTCCCACGGGCAGGTAGACCGCGAGCCCGAAGACGAAGGCGACGTAGACCGCAACGGAGAAGAGGACGGAGAAGACGAGGTTGCGGATCCACTTCTTCGGGGCGTAGAGGCTCGTCACCGCCATGAGGAACGCCGCGGTCGAGAGGACGAAGCCGACCGGGATGACGATCGCGAGGTAGGCGAAGAAGAGCGCGAACTGGACCACGACCCTGCGCCCCGCCGGCTCCGGCGGGGCGTCGATGAGAACACCGCCGGCGGGCTCGGCGCCGCTCTCACCCTGGGACGCGGCCTCCGCCTCGGCGGGGTGGGGCCGAGCCTGCCCGGTCCGAGCACTCCACACGGACTGTCCGGCGAGGAAGAGGCCGAGGACGATGAGCCCGGCGCCGACGATCTGGGGGAAGGTCCGCGGGGTGACGATGTCGGCCGTCTCCCGGATCGAGAAGGTCGCCGAGAGGTAGACGACCCCGATGACCGTGATGACGATCCCGGTGACGAGATCGCGCCGGGTCGCGGTCATTTGTCCGTGCCCAGTTCGGTCTCCTTGACACCCTCCTCGACCGTCTTCGCCGCTTCGTCGACGTAGCTCTGCGCGTCCTCACCGGTCCGGAACTCCGGCGCCCACTGGTTCTTCTTCACCGTGTCCTCCCACGTGGTCGACGTGCTCATCTTCTCCAGCGTCGTCGCCCAGTAGTCGACGGCCTCCTGGGGCATGTCCGCGGGACCGTAGACCCCGCGCCAGTTGCCGAGCGTGACGTCGTAGCCGGAGTCCATCGCGGTGGGCACCGACTCGAACGGGGCGATCAGCGGCTTCTGCGCGAACGTGATGAGGGGGACGATGTCCCCGGATTCGAGGACGGACCGGAATTCGCTCAGTCCGGCGATCGCGACCTTCGCATCCCCGTTGAGCATCGCCGTCGTCTGCTCGCCGCCGCCGTCGTAGTTGACGAAGTTGACGTCGGCGGGTTCGACCCCTGCGGCCTTCGCGAAGAGCGCGAACGGCAGCGTGTCGTCGCCGGCGGCGGCCACGGTCACCGCCTGCGGGTCGTCCTTGAGCGCGGAGACGAGGCCGTCGAGGTCGGCGATGTCACTGTCCTTGGGAGCGACGACGATGAAGTCCTCGACGTAGAGCGTGGCGATGAGGGTGGCATCCTGCGGCCCGTACTCGCACAGACCCCGCGCCTTCATCGTCTGGCTCGCCAGCGAGGTGATGGCGATCTGGTCGTCCTTGCCCTTGTCCTGCTGCATCATCGTCGTCAGCCACGTGCAGCCCGTGCCGCCCGGCCGGTTCTGCACCGGCAGGGGCGTGGTGACGAGCTCGTCGCGCTGCAGGGCCTCGGTGACGGCGCGCGCCGTCGTGTCCCAGCCCGAGCCGGGTTCGGCAGGGGCCGTCACCGTCACCGGTCCCGACGGGTAGTCCCCGCCCTCCCCCGGCGGCTGGGCTCGGCCCTGGCATCCGGAGAGGACGAGCACCGTCGCGGCGAGCGCGGCCCCCACGCCTGCCCACCGTCTCCTCCGCGCACCTTCCCTCGCCGAGGTGGTCCGACCTGTGCGTGTGATCGTCGTTGATCGCATTGCCACTCCTTGATCAGCTGCAGCTGCCTGCAGATCCCTGTCATCGTGTGTTGTCGTGTGTCTGCGGTGCTCGCGCCTGCGGTGCTCGCGCCTGCGGTGCTCGCGGTGTCCCCGTCATTGCGACTGCGTCCTCTCCTCGCCGAGGTCGACGTCCGGAAGGTCGGGAGGGGTGCCCGAGTTCCCGTCCCGGTAGACCGCATTGTGCTCACCGGGGGCGGGGACGTTGCGGCGCAGGCCCAGTCGCTGTCCGTCGAAGGTGAGCGGCAGCAGCGGGATGTCGACGCTCTCCCCGTCGGGCAGGCCCGTGGCCGCCAATGCTCCCGAGGCCACGAGGTGGGGGTCGCTCGTGAGGTCGGCGGGGGTGTTGACGGGAGCGACGGGCAGGCCCCTGCGTGTGCACTTCTCCTCGATCTCGGCGAGGCTGAGCCGGGAGAGGGCGGCCTGGAGTTCGGCGTGGATGCGCTCGCGTTGGTCGACGCGGCCCTGGTTGTGCTCGAGCGCGGGATCTTCGGCGAGGCCGGTGAGCCCGAACTCGTCGCAGAGGTCGCGCCACTGCCCGTCGCTGACGGCGGCGACGAAGACCTGGCTGCCGTCCCGGTCGAGGAAGATGTCGTAGACGGCCCACGTCGCCCGCCGGGTGGGCATCGGCCGCAGCGGCTCCTCACTCAGCTGGGCCTGCGCCATGTGGGTGCCGACGAGGAACGCGTTGTTCTCGAACAGGGCGGAGTTGACGAGCTGTCCGCGGCCGGTCTGCTCGCGCACCCGCAGGGCGGAGAGGATGCCGATGACCCCGAACATCCCGCCCATGATGTCGTTGACGCTCGCGCCCGCCCGCAGCGGCTGCCCGGGAGGACCGGTCATGAAGGCGAGCCCGCCGAGCATCTGGACGACCTCGTCGAGGGCGGTGCGCTGCCCGTAGGGGCCGGGAAGGAATCCCTTGAGGGAGGCGTAGATGAGGCGCGGGTTGCGGGCGGCGAGCTCGCCGTACCCGTAGCCCATCGACTCCATCTTCCCGACCCGGAAGTTCTCGAGGAGGACGTCGGCGGAGTCGATGAGGGTGAGGGCGACCTCCCGGTCGGCCGCCTCGGCGATGTCGAGCTGGACGCTGAGTTTGTTGCGGTTGAAGGCGGGGAAGAGTCCGGAACCCGAGCCGGGCAGGTAGCGGGTCTTGTCGCCGGCCCCGCGGGGCTCGACCTTGATCACCTCGGCGCCGAGGTCGGCGAGGATCATCCCGCAACTCGGGCCCATGACCATATGGGAGAACTCGACGACGCGGACGCCGGCCAGGGGCAGCGGCTGGCTCGGTCCGGCGTCGGCGGCCGCCGCCTCGGTGCTGGTGTGCGGGTCCTCGTCGATCATGATCAGCCGCGGTAGGGTGCGGGGACGGCGGGGATCTGGGAGAGGCTCGAGCTCAGCTCGTGGCCGACGGCGGCGGTGAGCGGTGCCCGCACCTCGGCGAGCGCATCGACGTCGACGCCGGTCGCGACCCCTTCGCGGTGGAGGAGGTGGACGAGGTCGTCGGTGCCGATGTTCCCGGCCGCGCCCGGAGCGAACGGGCAGCCGCCGAGGCCGCCCATCGCGGCGTCGAAGTGTTCGATGCCGAGGTCGAGGGCGGCGATGACGTTGGCCATCCCGAAGTTGTACGTGTCATGGAGGTGGAGGCCGACCGACTTCCCCGGGAAGGCCTCCATGACCGCCGAGGTGTTCCGGCGCACCAGTGAGGGGTTGGCGTTGCCGATGGTGTCGGCGACGCCGATGCCGTGGGCGCCTGCCTCGACGAAGGGGCGGATGACCTCGACGAGGCGGTCGGGATCGGTGATCCCGTCGAAGGGGCAGATGAAGCTCACGGCCGTCGTGATGTCGAAGCGCACGCCGTGGTCGTGGGCGTAGTCGGCGGCGGCGAGCAGGCGCTCGGTGGCCTGGGCGATCGGTGCGTCCGAGTTCGCCTGCGAGTGGCCCTCGGAGGCGGAGACGACGAGTTTGATGTTCTTCGCTCCCGCATCGACGGCGCGTTCGGCCCCCTTGAGGTTGAAGACGAGCGTGAAGAAGTCGACCCCCTGGTCCTCGTGTGGCCGAAGGCGTTCGAGAACCTCCCCGGTGTCGGCCATCTGCGGGACCTTCTTCGGGTTGACGAAGGATCCGACTTCGATCTCGGTGAGCCCGGCGGCGATGAGGCGCTCTGCGAGTTCGACCTTGACGTCCGTGGGCACGATGGCCGCCTCGATCTGCAGCCCGTCGCGCAGGGTCGTGTCGAGGATGTGCACCGTGTTCGGCCGGACCATGGGTCTCCCTCTGCGTCATCTCCGCATGAACGGAACGATGATGGCGATATCGTCTCCCGCTCAGCGGGAGGATGCTTCCGGCATGCGCCCTCGCATGCTCTCTTCAGAGATAGCATAAGCACGCCGTTGCAGGGAATGGCTGCGGGTCGCTATGTGAGAGCGGAGTGGGAAGTCGGCGTTCGTTGTCCCGGCAAACGGGACACGCACGGTCACGGCGGGATCCGCTCGTGTGCGGCTCCGCCTGCTTCTTCAGTGGCGCGGACGATAGTGGAGCACGGCAGCGCCCGACTCGAGTTCGCGACGGTCCGTGGGGACGAGGTCGACGACCTCGGCGAGACCGTTGAACACGTACGGTCCATAGCCGGCGATGCGCGGGTGGACGACGAACTCGTATTCGTCGATGAGTCCGAGTTCGGCGAGCGCCCGGGGCAGCGTCACTCCCCCGACGAGGAGGCCGCGGACGGAGTCGTCCTTGATCCGTTCGATCTCCGATCTGAGGTCGCTGCCGAGGAGTTCGGCGTTCCAGTCGACCTCGGTGAGCGTGCTCGAGACGACGTACTTCTTCGCCTTGTCGATGACCTCGGCGAAGACGTCGATGTCGGTCTGCGTCTCCGCGTCGGCGTCGTCGGTCTCGGGAGTCACTGCGGGCTGGCGCCACGCGGATTCCATGAGCTGGTAGGTCCTCCGGCCGAAGAGGAGGCCGTCGGCCTGTCGGAGGTTCTCGGCGTGGTGGGCGTGGAGTTCCTCGTCGGGGTCGATCGCGAGGTGGTCGCAGCACCCGTCGACGGTGATGTTGATCGAATACCGCAGCTCTGCCATGGGCTCAGGGTACTGCCGGGCCTTCCGTTTCGGAAGGGTCCGCGGGTTCGCCCATTCCCAGCCAGGCGAGCACCTCGGCGGTGTGTTCGCCGAGGTCGGGGCCGAGGTGATCGATGGGGATCGAGGCACCGCCGATGACCGGGGTGATGCCGGGGAAGGCGACGTCGTCGAGGATCTCCTCACCGGTGGAGACATCGATCGCCTGGATCATGTTCCGGGCTCGCAGCTGTTCATCGGCGACGAGGTCCTCGGCCGTGTAGATCGGCCCCGCAGGCACTCCCGCCTCGTCAAGGACCGCGACGACCTCGTCGACATCGCGCTCGGCGCACCATGCTCCGATCGCCTCGTCGAGTTCGTCCCGGCGGTCCCATCGACCGGCGTTCGTCTGCAGGTCGGGATCCGCCCCGAGGTCGGGTCGGTCGATCGCCGTCATGAGGCGGGCGAAGATGCCGTCGCCGTTGCCGGCGATGACGACGGACTTCCCACCGGCGCAGAGGTAGCCGTTCGAGGGCGCGATGCCCTCCATCCGGCCGCCGGTGCGCGTGCGGACCTCGCCGAAGGCCGAGTAGTCGGGGACGAGGGACTCCATGACGGAGAACATCGCCTCGTTGAGGGCGACGTCGACGGTGCGGTCGGCGAGGGGTCCCTCGCCCTCGAAGCCGACCTCCTTGCCTGTGACCGCCTCGGCGGCTCCGTGGATGCGCTGACGCTGCCGGTCGAAGAGCATCATCACGGCCCCGAAGGCCGCCTGCATGCCGGCGATCGAGTCGCCGATCGAGATGCCCACGCGTACGGGTGGGCGGTCGGGGTCACCGACGAGTTCGCGGAATCCCGAATACCCCTCGGCGACGGCGGCGAAACCGGGTCGGGCCGACATCGGTCCGGTCTGACCGAACGCGGAGATCCGGACGAGGATGATCTCGGGGTTGACCTCCTCGAGGACGCCGGGGCCGATCCCCCACTTCTCCAGGGTGCCCGGCCGGAAGTTCTCGAGGACGATGTCGGAGCGGCGGACGAGCTCGAGGACTGCTTCGCGTCCGTCCTCGGAGCGCAGGTCGAGGGTCACGGACTTCTTGTTGCGGTTGATCGTGCGGTAGAGCATCGACGTCGTGCCGGCCTTGAGCCGCCAGTTGCGCAGCTCGTCACCGGTGCCGGGACGTTCGACCTTGATGACCTCGGCTCCGAAGTCGGCGAGCATCCGGCCGGCGGTTGGAGCCGCGATGTAGTTGCCGAGTTCGAGGACCCGCACACCGGTCAGCGGGAGGCGGCGCGTTGTCATGGGAGGCTGCTGTTCTCCTGTCGGGCGTCCGCGTCGGCGGCCCGGACACGGTCCTTCCATGGTGCCAGGTCGAACCCGCCGAGGCGGACTCGTCCCTGACCATGAACGTGCCGTCGCCGGAGAGTTCGATGAATGTCGAGCAACCCCCCTTGCCTTATCGCGCGGAGTGTCGAAGACTGGCAGACACGCCGCGATGCGCGGCGCAGTGTCAGTGCGAGATCGATTCCCAAGGAGCAGATCATGACATCGGAGAACTTCGGAAGCAACGACCCGAACGCCGAGGCGGGCCTCGGTCAGGAGAGCCAGCAGGGTCATCCCGGTCCCGGAAGTCAGGACGGTTCGGAGGGCCAGCAGGGTCACCCGGGCACGGACAGTCAGCAGACCGGCGGTCAGCCGCAGGGTGACCGCGGCGGTGTCGGCGGCCTCGACGATCAGCAGGCCGGTCGCCCGGGCGGCGACGGGCGCGATCGCCAGCGGATCGAGGAGAGCGAGGACGAGGGCTTCGGCGGCACCCAGCCGGAGCGTGACGCACCCGCCTGAGGCGACCTCACCCCGAGTTCTGAGGGACCGCATGCCGAGCGTGCGGTCCCTCAGAGCGCGACCACCTCAGAACTCGACCCGGTCGGCTCCTTTGAGGCCGAGCATGGCCCGCGCCTCGTCAGGGGTCGCGACCTCCATCCCGAGCTCTTCGACGATGCGGCGCATCTTCTCCACCTGCTCGGCATTCGATTCGGCGAGCCGGCCGGGTCCGATCCACAGCGAGTCCTCGAGGCCGACGCGGATGTGGGAACCCATCGTCACCCCCATCGTCGCCAGCGGCTGCTGGTTGCGTCCTGCGCCGAGGATCGACCACTGGTAGTCCTCGAGGAGTCGGTCAGCGGTCCGCCGCATGTGCATGAGGTCTTCGGGGTGGCCGCCGATGCCGCCGAGGAGACCGAACACCGACTGGACGAACAGAGGCCCGGTGGCGAGTCCCCGCGATTGGAAATGCGCCAAGTTGTAGAGGTGTGAGATGTCGTAGCACTCGAACTCGAAACGGGTGCCGTTGGCGTTGCCGATCTCGAGGATGCGCTCGATGTCGGCGAACGTGTTCTTGAAGACGAGGTCACGGGAGTTCTCGAGGTGCTCGCGCTCCCACTCGTGCTGAAAGTCCTCGTACTTCTCGAGCATCGGGAAGAGGCCGAAGTTCATCGACCCCATATTCAGGCTCGCAAGCTCCGGTTTGAACTCGGCGACCGGACGCATCCGCTCCTCGACGCTCATGTGCGGTGACCCGCCCGTGGTGATGTTGACGACCGCGTCGGAGTTCGCGGCGACCTTCTCGAGCACCGGTGCGAAGTGCTCGGGGTCCTGCGAGGGTCTGCCGTCTTCGGGATCACGGGTGTGGAGGTGGAGGATCGCCGCCCCCGCCTCCGCGGCCCCGATCGCGGCATCGGCGATCTCATCCTGGGTGACGGGAAGGTGGGGCGACATCGTCGGCGTGTGGATGGCGCCGGTCACCGCCGAGGTGATGATGACTTTGCGTGGCTGTGCCATGGGTTCGTGGTCCTCTGGGATCGGTGGGCGAGTGGGGGTCAGTAGAGCTTCTCGGTGTTGCCGTCGACGGCCATAGCCTGGCCCGTGACATGGGAGGCCATCGTCGAGGCGAGGAAGACGGCCATGTTGCCGATGTCGGCGGCCGCGGCGAGCTTCCCGAGGGACGCCTGCCCGGTGTAGAGCGCGGTGACCTCGTCGACGGAGACTCCGAGCATCTGCGCCTTCGAGGCGATGACCGCTTCGATGCGGGGCCCGTCGACCGCACCCGGGCAGATCGCATTGCAGCGGATCCCTTCGGGACCCAGTTCGATCGCGAGCGTCTTCGTCAGTCCTACGACCGCCCACTTCGACGCCGAGTACGGGCTGCGCCCGGCCATGCCGAGACGCCCGGCGGCCGAGGAGAGGTTGACGATCGAGGCGCTGCCGCTCGTGCGCAGGAGCGGCAGGAAGTGCTTGACGCAGTAGAACTGGCTGTGGATGTTGACGTCGAACGTCGTGAGCCACGCTGCGGTCTCCAGCGTCTCGATCGGTCCGGTGGGACCGGCGATCCCGGCATTGTTGACGAGGACGTCGAGTCCTCCCCACAACCCCGCCACCTCGGCGGCGAGCGCCCTGACCTCGTCCTCCGAGGCGGCGTTCGACACGGTCGCCCGCAGGCCGGTCTCGGCGGCGTCGGCGACGGCGGTCTCGGCGATGTCGGTCACCCACACCTCGGCGCCGGCGTCGCGGAACCGCTGGGCGATCTCCCGCCCGATCCCCGCGGCTCCCGCCGTGATGAGCACTCGTGCTCCGGTCAGTCCGAGCATGTCCATGGTCTCTCCTGTCGCTGTCGTCGAGGTCACTTATGATCGGGATCCGCCGAGGTGGTCGGCACCGTCGCCGGGTCGGCTTCGTGTCCGCGCCTGAGGAACGGGATGAGGCACGCGCCGACGACGCAGACAGCGATGATGAACCACAGTCCCGAGGTCGCCGACCCGGTGAGGTCCTCCATGTAGCCCATGATGTAGGGCCCGAGGAATCCGCCGAGGAGGCCGATCGTGTTGACGAGGGCGAGGCCTGCGGCAAGGCTCACTCCGGTCAGGCGGGTCGCGGGGAAGGTGAAGAGGATCGGCTGGAGGACGAAGAAGTTGAAGGCTGCCAGGGAGAAGCCGATGAGGCCGAGGACGGGTCCGCCGACCGCGCCGATGATGTAGCCGGCGATGATGCCGATCATCGCGGCCAGGGCGATCTTCTTCGACATCGACGCCGACGTCGCGAAGCGCGGGAGCAGGAGCGCGCCGATTGCGGAGAAGACCCACGGGACGGCGGTGAGCAGGCCGATCTCGACGGTGTTCATCTCGCCCCAGCTGCCGACGATCGTGGGGAGGAAGAAGTTGAGGGCGTAGACGGCGAGCTGGTGTCCGAAGTACACACAGATGACGAGGATGATCTGCGGGTCGCGGACGATGTCGAGCAGCCGGTGGTTCGAGGCCCCGGAGGCGCCGGCCCGCTCTTCGGCGGCGATGGTCCGCTCGAGCCATTCGGCTTCCTCGGGTGAGAGGAACTTCGCCTTCCGCGGCCCGTCGGGCAGGTACTTCCAGACGACGAGTGCGAGGAAGCAGGCGGGCAGGCCTTCGATGAGGAACATCCACTGCCAGCCGTGGAGGCCGAGGAACCCGTCCATCGTCAGCAGCAGACCGCCGATGGGGGCACCGATGATGTTGGCGATGGAGACTCCGAGGAGGAACATGCCGTTGGCCTTCGCCCGGTCCTTCACGGTGAACCACTGCGTGAGGTAGTACATGACGCCGGGGAAGAGTCCGGCTTCGGCGATGCCGAGGAGCATGCGGAGGATGTAGAAGGACCATTCGCCCTGGACGAACATCATCGCAGCGGAGATGAGCCCCCACGTGATCATGATCCGCATGATCCACCAGCGGGCGCCGACCTTGTGCATGATCATGTTCGAGGGCACCTCGAAGAGGGCGTACGTGAGGAAGAAGAGCCCGGCACCGATGCCGTAGGCCGTTGCGGAGATCCCGAGGTCGATCTCGAGACGGTCCTTGGCCATGCCGATGTTGGTCCGGTCGAGGAACGCGAGGATGTAGGCGGCGATGAGCGGGGCCTGAGGCGGGCGAAGATCACCCGGTTGAGGACGGCGGGCGGCCTCAGGCCCGTCCTCGGAGCAGCGGTGTCGGACATGGTTCTCCTTCGGGGTCGGATCGAACGGTGTGGTCGCGGCGGCGGTGCCGGACGGGGAGGAACGTGCGGGGGCGGCTCAGCGGGCGGTGAGGGCGTTGAAGTCCTCGGGGTGGCAGCCGCAGCTGGTGCCGATGTGGAGCTGGTGGGGGCAGATGACCGTGCGGGCGGGGGTGCCCGGTTCCGTGATGCGTTCGAGGAGGATGCGGAAGGCGGTCGTCGCCATCTCGACGACGGGTTGGACGATCGTGGTCAGCCCGAGCAGCGGTGAGCGCGAGCGGGCGAGACCGTCGCTGCCGACGACGATGAGCTCGCCCGGGATGTCGATGCCGTTGACGACCGCGTGCTCGATGACGCCGAGCGCCACCTCGTCGGAGCCGCAGACGATGGCCTCGGGTCGGTCGTCGTGATCGGCGAGGAGCTCCTCGGCGGCGATCCGCCCGCCGCCCCGGTGCAGGCGGGTGCTCACGCGCCATCGTCCGGGGATGGGGACGCCGTGCGCGGCCGCGGTGTCGATGAACGCCGCTTCCCGCGTCGCCGAGGCGGTGGAGAAGCGCGGGCCGATGACGGTGGCGACCTTCGTGACTCCGTGTCCGAGGACGTGGCCCATGAGTTCGCTGGCGGCCTGGGCGTCGTCGATGCCGATGAAGCTCGCATCGGCATGTTCGACGGTGCGGGAGAGGTTGACGACGGGGATCCGGGCCGCGCCGAGAGTGCCGTGGATCCGCGCGTCGAGGCGCATCCCGCCGGTCGAGATCACCCCGTCGACGTTGCGGGCGGCCATCGACGCGGCGACGTGGGCGAGGCGTTCGGGGTCGTCGCCGGTCGTCGAGACGAAGACGTCGAACCCCTCTTCGGCGGCGGCGTCGATGATCGCCTGCGCCCAGTGCATGTGCATGTAGTTGAGCATCGAGGGAACGATGAGTCCGACGACGCGGGTGAGGGAGCGGTTGTGCTTCGCCGCCGTCAGCGGCGACCGGTATCCGAGCTCGTTGGCGGTTTCGATGACATGGCGGCGCACGACCGGCGAGACGCCGGGCTTGCCGTTGAAGACGTAGCTGACGGTGGCTGTGGAGACTCCGCAGGCGCGTGCCACCTGAGCCGCTGAGACCCGCGGTCTGGGCTTGCCCGTCGACTGTTCCTGATGCATCGTCGCGTCCTTCACGTCCTTGTGGAGTTCGAACTCATTGCGCAGTCCGAACACTGCCATTGGACGACTGGAACGGTTCGTTAAGCAACGTTAAGTCGAGGCGGTCTCCTCCGTCTACGCCTCCGTGTCCTCCCGCGCCCGGGACGTGTACCGCGCTTTCGCGCGTCGGGGAACGACGACGACGGGCACCGGCGAGTTCTGGAGGATCCTCGTCGCATGGCTGCCGAGCGACACCCGCTTGAGCGTGCCGAGACCGGAGGACCCGAGCATCATCACCTCGGGGTCCTCCCAGCCGATGCTCGTCAGCGCTGCCGCCCAGCTGGGTCCCGTGCCGATCGCCACCTCGGTCTCCCCGGGGCGGATGTCGAGTTCGTCGATCGAGCAGAGGATCCGGTCGGTGTCGCGGCGCACGACCCGCGTCCACTCGTCGACGATGCCCGCCTCGACGTCGCGTCCGATGCTCGCCGCCGAGAGCACCCGGGACCGGGGGGCGAAGGAGGCGATGCGGAAGGGGATTCCGGATTCCGCGGAGACCATCGCGGCTCCGAGGATGAGGTCCGCCGAGGTGGACGACCCGCTGTAGGCGGCGGTGATCCGTTTGAGCTTCGCCCCCGCCGAGGCGGTGAATCCCTCGGGCGCGAGGACGACGGGGAGTTCGGCGCTGTGGAGGAGTCCGGTCGAGACCGATCCCAGGGTGATCCGGCCGTCCCGACCGTCGTCGGCGGAGCCGACGACGAGGCGGTACGCGTCGACGCGTCGGCTGACCTCGAGCAGCCCCCGCCGCGACGATCGGGCCGGGTGGACGATGTAGGTCGCCTCGATGTCATCGGGAACGAGCGCCCGCACCTGCTCAAGCGACGCCTCGGCGACGGTGTGGACATACGACTGGAATTCCGCGTCGATCTTGTCCCGGTTCGGCGGCCACGCCGTCGAACTCACGGACACGAGCGTGAGCGTCTTCGCGTACGAGCGGGCGAGGACGACTCCGAGCTCGACGGCTGAGGTGTCGTCCTGACCGGGGGCGACGCCGACGACGATGGTCATGACCGTCCTCCCGTGGGGTCGGTGGTGCCGCGTTCGGCTGCGGCCTGCTGCTTGCCGAGGACCGAATTCCTTCGGCCGAAGACGAGGTAGAGGCCGATGATGGCCGCAGTCCAGATGACGAAGACGACGATCGTGATCGGCCGCAGGCTGCTGATGATCCACAGGCAGCCGAGGATCGAGAGGATCGGCAGGACCGGGTAGAACGGGACCTTGAAGCCGCGCTCGAGGTTCGGTTCGCGCACGCGGAGGATGATGACGGCGAGCGAGACGACGACGAAGGCGACGAGGGTGCCGATGCTCGTCATCTCGGCGAGGAAGTTGAGCGGGATGAACCCGGCGAGGATCGCGATGACGACCGTGACGACGATCGTGCCCTTGACGGGGGTGAGCGTGCGAGGGTTGACGTCCTGGAAGAGCTTGGGCATCATCCCGTCGCGCGACATCGTGAAGAGGATGCGGCTCTGACCGTAGATCGAGACGAGGGTGACGCTGAAGATCGAGATCACGGCGCCCGCGGCGACGACGGTGCCCGGCCAGGTCGAGCCGACGATGTTCTCGAGGATCGCCGAGAGTCCGGCGTCCTGCCCTTCGAACTCCTCCCACGGCTGAGCGCCGAGCGCGGCGACGGCGACGAGGACGTAGACGGAGGTGATGATGAGGAGCGCGAAGATCAGGGCCTTGGGCATCGTCTTCTTCGGGTTCTTCGTCTCATCGCCTGCGGTCGCGACGGCGTCCATGCCGACGTAGCTGAAGAAGATGAGGCCGGCACCGGCGACGACGCCGGAGAATCCGAAGGGGGCGAAGTTCGCGAAGTTGTCGGAGTTCCAGCCGGTGAGGCCGACGACGATGAAGAAGACGAGGACGCCGACCTTGATGCACACCATGATCGTGTTGACGACGACCGATTCGCCGGTGCCGCGGACGAGGAGGAAGCAGCACATCGCGAGGAGGAGGATCGCCGGGAGATTGACGATGCCGCCCTCCTCGGGGGCATAGGCGAGGGCGTCGGGGATCTGGAAGCCGAAGAGGTTGAAGAGGAGCTGGTTGACATACTGAGACCAGCCGACGGCGACGGCCGCACCGGCGACGCCGTATTCGAGGAGCAGGCAGGCGGCCACGCCCATCGCGGGGAGTTCGCCGAGGGTGGCGTAGGCGTATGAGTAGGACGAGCCGGAGACGGGGACGCTGCCGGCGAGTTCGGCATAGCAGATGACCGCGAGACCGGCGACGACGCCGGCGATGACGAACGACCAGATGACCGCTGGCCCGGCGACGGGCACCGATTCGGAGAGGATGAAGAAGATGCCGGTGCCGATGGTCGAGCCGACGCCGATCATCGTCAGGGAGAAGAGGCCGATCGTGCGCTTGAGGTCGCTTGCCGCCTCCTCGCTGTCACGAGGCACCGGTTTGACCCGGAAGAGCTGCTGTCTGAGGGTTGCCATGACTGTCCTTCCCGACATCATCGTCTTCGGCCAGACCGTGCACGCGGCCGAATCGGGGATTCAATTCGCCGCACCCTGCACGTCGTCTACGGTGACCCTACTGCACCATGGTTCAACAAGCGAGACGGGACGGCGAAATTCCCCGGATTGTGTCTCGCTCTCCGTGTGTCGCGGGTGGGTCAGTGCTGGGCCCGGGCATTGCGATAGTGCCGCAACGCCTTGTCGCGCCCCCCGCACATGCTCATCGAACACCAGCGCCGGCTCCGGTTGCGGGTGGTGTCGATGAAGAGCCACCGGCAGCCGGGGCACGATTTGACCCGGTCGAGGCGAGAGCCGGTGAGCTCGTCAATCGCCGATTCGGCGAAGAGCGCCGTGAGCGAATCCGCATCCCAGACATCGGGCCACTCCCGCGCGACCCCGGTCGTGGTGGGACCGTAGCCATATCGCGACAGCCCAGATGCATGGGCGTCGGTGACCACCTGGAGACTCTCTGCGGGAACCGCGTTGCCTTCTGCGACGGCGGCGAAGACGGCGAACACCGACTCTCGGAACGATCGCAGGTCGGCGAGCTCCTCGCCCGTCAACTCTCGCACCGGCCCCAGCCCGAGAGACTGTGCCCACGCGCGGGCAGTGTCTTCGTCACCGAGCCAGTCCCGATCCCCACCCTCGATGCGGTCGGGCACCGAGTTCACCAGCTCGAAGCACTGGGCATTGCCGACATGCTCGAAGTCCATACACCGACTTTACCACCTATCGACTCTTGACTGGTGATGTTCGACGATGAAGACTTAACCTACAAACAAGTTTTAGGTGGTTAGAATGCGTGCATCGTTCCGCTGGCTCTGGACCAGCGCAGGCACCGCCAACCTCGGCGACGGAATCACCGTCATCGCGCTCCCTCTCATCGCCCTCGCCGCGGATGCGCCCCCGGGGCACGTCGCCCTCGTCACCGTGGCTGCGACGATTGCGTGGCCGATCTTCGGCCTGCACGCAGGCTGGATTGTCGACACGGTCTCCCCGGCGAAGCTGCTCATCGCCGTCAACGCCATGCGGGTCCTCGCGCTCACCGCTCTTCTCATCGCCATCGCCGCCGACTTCGCGGTCTACGCGTTTACCATCGCCGCCGCGTTCGCCTACGGGCTCGCGGAGACCCTCGTCGACACCGCCCTCATCGCCACGGTTCCTCGAACGGTCGACCCCGGGCGGCTCACTGCAGCCAACAGCAGACTGGAGGCGACGATCAATGTCGCCAACCAGCTCGCCGGGCCTCCGCTGGCCGGCCTCCTCATCGGACTCTCGAGTCTTGCGGCCGCCGCCTCCGGAGCGGGGCTCTACGCCATGTCGGCGCTGGCCGCAGTCGGGCTCGCACTCACACTCCAGCGCGGCGGGAACCCCGGTCGGGAATCCGGCGCAGCACTCCCACTTCGAGTTCGCGAGGGCATGCGCTTCCTCTGGAACCATCGGCTGCAGCGCGAACTCACGCTGCTCACCGCAGCCATGAGTGTGGTCTGGGGAGCTTGGACGTCGACGTTCGTCCTCTACGCCGTGGCGCCCGGCCCACTGGGTCTGTCGCCGGAAGCGTACGGCCTGCTCCTCACGGGCATGGCCGTCGGCGGGATCGCCGCCTCGATGCTCACCTTCCGCCTCGAGCGCCTGCTCTCCCCCGCCGTACTGCTCTTCGTCGACACGGTCGGGACGGTGGGTCTCGTCCTCCCCGCGGCCCTCGGTGCCCCGGTGCCCGTCATCGCAGTCGGCATCATTCTCGCGGGATCAGGGGCGACGGTCTGGCGGATCATCGTCGCCGTCGTCCGCCAGCAGGCGACGCCGCCTGATCTCCTCGGGCGCGTCTACTCGGCGTCGCGCGTCATCAGCTGGGGAGCGCTGCCGCTCGGTGCGAGCCTGGCTGCCGCCGGCGTGACCACTCTCGGCATGCAGCCCGTCCTGTGGATCGCCAGCGGTATCGCCGTCGCCGTCTCCCTGTGGTTCGCTGCGCGTCTGCCGATGACCGCGCCCCTCATCAACGCCGCCGCCAGCGAGGCCGACGGGAACGGCTAGGGACTTTTATTCAACCAAACGGTTGACTAGGTGACTCGACGGGTCTATCGTCGTAATCAACCAACAGGTTGAATGAGAGAGGGGGGGCTCAGTGGACGATCAGCTCTCGAAGGTGTTCGCGGCACTCGCGGACACGACCCGCAGGGACATCGTCGCCCGGCTCAGCGTCGCCGACGCGACCGTCGGCGACCTCGCCGAACCCTACGAGGTCAGCCTGCAGGCCGTGTCGAAGCACCTCAAGGTCCTCGAGGACGCGGGACTCGTCACCCGCAGCCGGGACGCCCAGCGCCGACCGGTGCACCTCGAGGACAACGTCTTCGACCTCATGACGAAATGGATCGAACGGTACCGACGCCAGGCGGAATCCCGCTATCAGCGCCTCGATGCCGTCCTCGAAGCGATGGACGCGGACGAGGACGGTTCGGCACCCGACTCAGGGGCCGCCTCGGCGAGGGAAGTCGGCACTTCGGCACAACCCACACCACCCATCACAGGGCAATCACGCAAAGGAGCATGACATGACCACCGACACCGATCACAGCCAGGTGAAGCTCGACGTTCCGGAGGGAACCCAGTCGCTCGAGATCACCCGCGATTTCAACGCGAGCCCTGACAGAGTGTTCCGCGCGCATATGGATCCGGAGCTCTTCGTCAAGTGGAACGGGCCCGAGGAGATCACGAACACGATCCGCGAATGGGACCCGAAGACCGGCGGGAACTGGAGCTACGTCTCCCGCGACGACAACGGCGAGTATGGCTTCTTCGGCTCCTTCCACGAGGTCCGCGAGAACGAGCGCATCGTCCAGACCTTCACCTTCGAAGGCTTTCCCGACGCGGTCAACCTCGAGATCATGACGCTGACCGACCTCGGCGACGGACGGACACGGCTGTCCTCGACGGCGATCTTCGACTCGGTCGAGTCCCGGGACGGCATGGTTGCCGCGGGCATGGAGTCCGGCATCGTCGAGGGCTACAACAAGCTCGACGCCCTCCTCGCCGAAGGGGCCTGAGGCTGGGGACCGGCCTTGGCTGGGGACCGCCCGCACCCAGCCGGCTGTCCCCAGCTGTGCGCGCCTAGTCGGCGGTCTCTGCCATCATCGCGAAGTACGCGTCGCGGCTGCGGCCGACGTGCTCACCCATGAGCTCGGCGGCTGTCACCTCCTGACCGGCGTCGATGGCGGCGAGGATCGCGCGGTGCTCGGGCCAGGCGCGTGAGCCGCGGCGGCTGACGTTGAGCGAGTAGAGCCATTCGATCTTCCCCGAGATCTGCCGCAGCAGGCTGATGAGCGAGAGGCTGCCGCTGAGTTCGGCGATGGCGAAGTGGAACCGCATGTTGAGCACGGCGAGCTCCTCGAACCGCCCATCGGCGATGACGACCTCACCGGCCTCGAGGATGTCGTTGATCTCCTTGCGCACCGCTCGCCAGCGCGGATCGGGCTCCTCACCGTCGGCGAGGGCGGCCGCGCGCTTCGCCGCCCGTCTGGCGGTCGCGGATTCGAGGACGATGCGGATGTCGAAGAGGTCCTCGGCGTCCTCGATCGGCGACGGCGCGACGACGCTGCCGACGTAGGGTCGGGATTCGACGAGCCCCTCGGCTTCGAGCGAGCGCAGCGCCTCTCGGACGGGGATCCGTGAGACCGCGTACTGCTTCGCCAGCGCCGTCTCCCGCAGCTTCGTCCCGGGGGTAAGGACGCCGGAGATGATGTCGGAGCGGATGCGCGCCCCGACTGCGTGCATCGGCATCATCGCCCCGCCGCGTAGCCCTGGGCACCGCGCGGGTTGGCCGCGGCGGCCAGCGTCCCGGTCTCCGGTTCGCGTGTCACGCACGAGAGTCGTCCGAGCTCCCAGTCACCCGCCCGCGTCACCTCGTGACCGCGTCGGCTCAGCCCCTCGATGACCTCATCGCCGAGGCGGTCCTCGACGACGGCTCCGGCCGGCACCCAGGTGCGGGGCCAGAACGAACCGGCCAGGGCGGTCGTATGCAGCGCCGGGGCGTCGATCGCCTGTTGCGGAGCGTAGCCGCCGACGAGCATGCGGAGGATCATGAGCAGCTGCCACTGCTCCTGCTGGTCACCGCCTGGCGAGCCGAGTGCGATGACCGGCTGCCCGTTCTTCGAGATGAGTGTCGGCGTCAGGGTGGTGCGTGGCCTCCTGCCTGGTCGCAGTGCCGACGGGGAGGTCTCGTCGAGCCACATCATCTGCAGGCGGGTGCCGAGGCAGAAGCCGAGATCGGGCACGACGGGCGAGGACTGCAGCCATCCTCCCGACGGCGTCGCCGAGATGATGTTGCCCCACCGGTCGACGACGTCGATGTGGCACGTGTCGCCGTTGTTCGTGCCGTTCTTCTGCACGGTCGGTTCGCCGATGCCCGCCTTGATGAGCTCCTCCTTGTCCGCCCCCTCGGGCACGAGCGGAGGAGTGAAGACCGGGGCGTCGCCGTTCCTGTCGGGCCCGGGCCGGAACTCGTCCGAGGCAGTGTCGGCGATGAGCGCTCGCCGGCTCGCGGCGTAGTCCTCGCTGAGCAGCCAGTCGAGGTCGACGTCGGCGTCGCCGTAGTAGGCGTCGCGGTCGGCCATTGCGAGTTTGAGAGCCTCGAGGATCGTGTGGGCCCCGATCTCGGTCGAGGGGTCAAGGCGCTCGTCGTCGAAGCCCTCGAGGATGCGCAGGGTCTGGAGCAGCGCCGGTCCCTGTCCCCACGGGCCGATCTTCGCGATCTCGTACCCGCGGAAGGTGATCGTCACCGGGGTCTCGAACTCGGCGTCGAAGCCTGACATGTCGTCCACGGTGATGACCCCGGCGTGGTCCCCTCCGGTCGAGTGCCGGTGCGGGGTCGTGACGAACTCCGCGATCGCCTCGGCGACGAACCCGGACTTCCACGCCGTCCGTGCGGCCCGGATCCGCTCGACCCGAGCATCCCCGGAACCCTGCGTTTCGCTGCCGCTGTCGGCGGCGTCGGTCCCTGCAGCACCAGCACCGGCCACGTCGTCACCGGCGGCGATGAGGCGGCGGAGCACCTCGGCGTAGGGGCGGTTGACGATGATCTCCCCCGCCGCGGGGATGCGGCCGCCGGGCATCCACAGCTGCGCCGAGGTCGGCCAGTGCTCGGTGAAGAGCTCCTGCACGCGTTCGATCGTGCCGACGACGCGGGCGAGGACGGGGTGGCCGTTGTCCGCGTAGTCGATGGCGTAGGCGAGGACATCGGCGAGCTCCCAGGTCCCGTGCTCCTGAAGGAGGAGAAGCCACGCGTCGACGGAGCCGGGGACGGCTGCGGCGAGCGCTCCGGCGCCGGGGACCATGTCGAGGCCCTCGCTGCGGTAGTGCTCGATCGTCGCCCCGGCCGGGGCGGGACCCTGACCCATGAGGATCTGCGGGCGGGCAGGATCCTCAGCGGTCGCAAAAACCCCGGTCATGTCACCGCCGGGGCCGTTGAGGTGGGGTTCGACGACATGGAGGACGAAGGCGCCGGCGACGGCGGCGTCGAAGGCGTTCCCGCCGCGTTCGAGGACGGACTGCGCCGAGGCGGTCGCGAGCCAGTGCGTCGATGCCGACATCCCGAAGTGGCCCTCCAGGGTGGGGCGGGTGGTGAAAGCGGCGGGAGGCGTGTACGCCATGTCAGTGTCCCTTCATCGAGTTGGGGTCGAGGGCGTCGCAGATATTGCATACAATCTAACGTGTACTCACTGTTTTGTATACAACCGGACCCCGCTGTCCGAGTCGGACGGTCGGACCGCTGCGAAAGGGGGGGCCGCGATGGATCGCCGTCTCGACCTGGCCATGCTCCTCGTGCTCACCTTCTCCACCGGGATGGTCGACGCGATCGGCTACCTCGGTTTCGACAAGATCTTCACCGCGAACATGACGGGCAACGTCGTCATCCTCGGCATGGCGCTCACCGGCGCGGATGACCTGCCGGTGCTGCGGCCTGCGCTTGCGCTCGTCTTCTTCATGGTCGGCGCGGCGATCGGCGGTCGCGTCATCGGTCAGCGCGGAGCGGACTGGCACCACCGCACGACGGTGATCTTCGCCCTCGTCGCGCTCGGCTGCGCGGGCCTCGCGGTCTACGTCGGCCTCGTCCCGAACCCGGAGATCGGGCTCGCGGGAACGGTCTTCACCTCGGCGCTCTCCGCGCTCATGGGCGTCCAGGCAGCAGCGGCGAGGCGGATGAAGATCGCCGACATCACCACCGTCGTCGTCACCTCGACGATCGTCGGCCTCGCCTCGGACTCGCGGCTGGCCGGCGGGGACAGCACGAACTGGGTGCGCCGAGTCCTCGCCGTCGCTCTCATCCTCGTCGGTGCCCTCGCCGGTGCCGCCTCCCTGCTCATCAATCAGTGGATCGGCATCGCGATCGTCGCCGTCATCATCGCCGTCGCCGCATTCATCGGTCACCGCGGGATGCATCGCCGCACCCGCGCCGAGGCGGCCACCACTCCCGCCGAGGCCCGAACCTGACCAGCGCCGCTCCCCGGTCAGGGCCCCCGCCCGGGGCCTCCCCGCTCGATCCACGCCGCGGGTGAAATCCGCGTCGCCCGAGACGCGGAATTCGGGCCCCGCGTGGATCGACAGCTGGCCGCGTCGCGAGCACGTCGATTTTCGAGCCTCGCGTGGATCGAGCGGGGGACCCGGCCCGGCAGCCGCCCGACTCCAACCCGTTTCGAGGACGCTGAGTGTCGATTCTGAGCTCGCGGATCGACACTGCGCGTCCTTAGGTCCGTTCGGCGGCGCGGCGGCGGGGACGGCGCGGGCAGTGCGCTGCGCACCACCCGCGCCGCCTCAGCACTCGGGTCTCACCCGCGCAGGCGGGTCATCTCCGGGTCGTAGAGCGGTTCGGCCGTGACGGTGGCGGGCACTCGGCGGCCGAAGTACTCGATCTCGACAGCGTCGCCGACGCCCAAAGTGTTCGGCAGCCACGCGTAGGCGATCGCCTTCCCGATCGTGTACCCGTACGCCGCCGAGGTGACGTACCCGTCCGCCCGAGTCGCGGGCGACCCAGAGCCACCCTCCGCGCCGGTTCCCGCGGCCGGGGCCCCAGCACCTTCAGCCCCCGCACCCGCGACGTACACCGGTTCCTTGCCGAGCACGATGTCGCTCGGCTCGTCGAGGGTGAGGCACGTGAGCCTCTTCGTCGTTCCCGCCGCCCGATCGGCGAGCGCCGCCTTGCCGACGAAGTCGTCGGTCTTCGAGGCCTTGACGGCGAACCCGAGACCCGCCTGCTCCGGTTCGTGCTCGCTCGTCATGTCGGTGCCGAAGGACCGGAATCCCTTCTCCAGCCGCAGCGAGTTGAATGCCTCGCGGCCGGCGGCGATGATCCCGAACTCCTGCCCGGCCTCCCAGAGCACATCCCAGAGCCTGTGTCCGAGATCCGCCGAGGTGTAGAGCTCCCAACCGAGTTCCCCGACGTAGGACAGGCGCATCGCCGTGACGGGGATGCCCGCGACCGAGATCTGCTTCGTCCGGAAGTACTTGAGCCCCTCGTCACTGAGGTCGTCGTCGCTCACGGCGGCGATGACGTCGCGGGCGCGCGGTCCCCACAGCCCGATGCAGCATGTGCCCGGGGTCGTCTCCCGCACGGTCACCCACTGGCTCGGGTCCTCCGCGGTCTGCCGCTTGGCCGCCCTGGTGATGTAGGCGAGGTCGATGTTGCTGTTCGCTCCCACCTGGTAGGTCTCCTCGTCGAGGATCGCCACGGTGATGTCCGAGGTGATCCCGCCCGCCTCGTCGAGCAGCAGCGTGTAGCTCACCGCCCCCGGTTTGCGCAGCATCGACGACGTCGTCAGCCCGTGGAGCAGCCGGCCGGCGCCGGGACCCTTGACCTCGAAGCGCTTGAGCTGGGTCATGTCGTACATCGCGACGTTGGTCCGCGTCTTCCACGCCTCGACCGCGGCGATGGGCGAATGGAATTGGTTCGCCCAGTCGTCGCGCTCGGGAGCCCGCCATTCCTCGGGCAGCTCGTCGAGCAGCGCGGCGTTCGCCTCGTACCAGTGCGGGCGCTCCCATCCCGCGGCCTCGAGGAAGAACGCGCCGAGCTCCCGCTGCTGGGCATTGAACGGGCTCATCCGCACATCGCGGGGCGAGACCCTGGGCTGGAGCGGGTGGAGGACATCGTAGATCTCGCGGAAGTTCTGCTGCGAGGTCTCGCTGACGTACTCGGGAGCCGTCTGGATGTCTTCGAACCGATTGAGGTCGAGGCCCGAGAGGTCGGTCTCGGAGTGGCCGTGCGCGATGAGCTCGGCGACGGCCTTCGCGACACCTGCGGCATGGGTGACCCACACCGCCTCGGCGACGAAGAAGCCGTCGACGTTCCGGGACTGACCGACCAACGACCCGCCGTCGGGAGTGAAGGAGAAGATCCCGTTGAACCCGCGCTGGATCTGCGTCTGCGCGAGTTCGGGGAGGATCTCCTGGCTGATCTCCCATTCGCGGGCGAAGTCCTCGGGGGTGAAGGTCAGCGACGAGGGCATCCGCTCGTCCGTGATCTCGTCGGGCGAGTACTGCGGCAGCGTGTCGAGGTCGACGGGCATGGGCCGGTGCGCGTACGAGCCGATGCCGATCCGCTCACCCCACTCCCGGTAGTAGAGGTCCTCGTCCTGGTAGCGCAGGATCGGGGCGCTCGCTCCCTTCGGCAGCTCGTTCTTGCCCTCCAGGCTCGGCACTTCCGTCGACCACGCGAACTGGTGGGCGAGCGGCAGCAGCGGGATGGGGGTGTCGGCCATGGCGCCGATCTTCGGCCCCCAGAAGCCCGCGCAGCT
Source organism: Brevibacterium sp. K72 (assembly GCF_050562175.1). Classification (NCBI taxonomy): domain Bacteria; kingdom Bacillati; phylum Actinomycetota; class Actinomycetes; order Micrococcales; family Brevibacteriaceae; genus Brevibacterium; species Brevibacterium sp. K72. The sequence goes on along the minus strand of NZ_CP191582.1, from coordinate 1,175,768 downwards.
GACGACGATGTCGGCAGGGAACCGCTCGTCCCCGGCGATGACGGCCGAGACCTTCCCACCGGAGTGTTCGATGTCGGTGACGACCGTGCGGTCGCGGAACTCGACGCCCGCGGCCTGGGCGCGGGCGATGACGAGCTGGGTCCCCTGGGCGGCGAGCGCGAGCCCGTCACCGGGAGTGAAGAGCCCGCCGAGAACCATCTCGGGATTGAGCATGGGGAACCGGCGCAGACACTCCTCGGCGTCGATGACCTCGGCGTCGACGCCCCACGCCCGATTCCAGCCGGCCCGCCGCTCGAGGTCGTGGAGGCGCTCGGGTTTCGTCGCGATCTCGAGCCCGCCGACGGGCAGGAACGAGCCCTTGCCGTCAGGTCCGGTGAGCGAGGTGAGCTTCTCGATCGTGTACTGCGCGAACTCCGTCATCGACTTCGACGGGTTCGACGAGAAGACGAGGCCGGGAGCGTGCGACGTCGACCCGCCCGGGATCGTCAGCGGCCCCTGCTCGAGGACAAGCGTGTTGGTCCAGCCCAACCGGGCGAGTTCGTCGGCGAGGTTGGCCCCGACGATGCCCGCTCCGATGATGACGACCCGTGGGGAGGAATTCGACACTGGGTTCTCCTTGCTGTGGTGAAGCTGCGGTGGAAATCTGGGGTGACGCCCTCAGGCGTCGATGACGAGATCGGACTTCGCCGTCGAACAGCAGGGAAGGAACTTCCCTGCCTCGATCTCGCGCGAGCGGATGCCGCCCTGATGGTTCATGTCGACCTCCCCGTCGAGTTTGACGACCTTGCACGAACCGCACATGCCCTCCTGGCAGTTCGCCCCGATGCGCACCCCGGCCTTCCTCGCGGCGTCGAGGATGACGACATCGGAGGCGACGCGGACGTTGATGCCCGAGCGCAGGAAGGCCATCGTGTGCTCGCCTTCTCCCACGGTAGCGAAGCCGGAGGTCTCCTGGGGTCTCGATTCGCCATCGACTTCGGCCAGCCCGGCTGCCGCCTCGGCGAGGGCAGCAGGGGCGTCGACGGGGACGGGAGCGTCGGCTGGCACGGCCTCGAGGGGTGCGCCGACCGCCTCGACGGAACCCTCGGCGCCGTACTCGGGTTCGTAGAGGTCGAAGGCCGACGGCTGCTGTTCGTAGTACTCCTCGGCCGAGGACGCGATCTCGCCGGCGATCTCACCGGCCAGGGCGACCTCCTCGGCGTATTCGAGGCGGGTGGCGCGGTCGCCGGAGAAGAACTCCATGAAGATCGACGTGTCGTCGACCCCGACCCGGGCCAGGCAGTCCGTCGCGGTGTTGAGGTAGCCCTCGGGCCCGCATGCGAAGACCTGACGGCCGTTGGCGTCGGGGACGACCTCGTCGAGGAGTTCGGCCGAGAGCCTTCCTGTCCGCCCCGTCCACTCCGATGAATGCGGGTCCGTCTGCGCCCGATCGCCGAGGCAGTAGACGACCTGGATCCGGAAGTCGGCCTTCTCGAGGAAGTCGAGTTCGTCGGTGAACGCGAAGCGGTCGGGGGCTGAGCCGTGATAGACGAGGATGACGTCGGCCTGGCCGGGCAGCGAGTGGATGGTGCGGATCATCGACATGAGCGGGGTGATCCCCGCACCGGCGGCGAGGAAGAGGTAGCGCGCGCGTCGGTCCCAGTCGGCGAGGTGGAAGGCCCCGACGGGTCCGAGCATCTCGAGCACCGTGCCCGGCCGGATCGACTCGTGCGCCCACGGGGAGACGAGGCCGGACGGGTCGAGTTTGATCGTCACGGAGAACGTCCACGGTTCGGTGGGCGCGGACGAGAGCGAGTAGCTGCGGGACTCCGGCTCCGCCTCGGCGCCGTAGATGGGGAAGTCGATGTTGACGTACTGACCCGACCGGAACGCGAGCGGGGCACCGTCGGTGCGGCGGAAGACGAAGGTCATCATGTCCCCGGCCTCGGGGATCGTCTCGACGCATTCGGCGGTGAACTCCTGCGGATGCCACGGACCGAGCGCCGTCGCCGCCCCGGCCGGACCCGCGGTCGAACCGAGCACCCGGTTCCACGGCATCTCGAGGCCCCGGATCCGCTGCGCGAGCGGGATCGTGGGGTCATCGATCGTCCTCATTCCACGTGCTCCCGCATCCTCATCACGTACCAGTTGATGAAGGCCTCGACCTGATATTCGCTCTTCATGTACGGGCCCTGCTCGTAGTAGGGGCTGCCCGCGCCCTGCTGGCAGAGCTCGACGAAGGCCTTGTCCTGGAGGTTCGTCTGCTTCCACGTGTGCGTGAGCGTCTCGAGGTCGTAGTCGACGCCTTCGACGGCGTCGTCGGCGACGAGCCACGTCGTGCGCACGAGCGTCTGGTGCGCGTTGATCGGGTACGCCCCGAAGGTGATGACATGGTCGCCGAGGAGGTGGAACCAGCTGTTGGGCTGCAGGTGCATCGAGCACCGGCCGAGGCGGAAGTCGGGCAGGTCGCCGAGCAGCTTCTTCGACAGCCGGCGCCCGTCGGCGGAGAACGACTCCCCCTCCCCGTCGAGGGATTCCCGGGAGATGCGGATGCCGGCGACCCGAGTGTCGAGCTCCTCGATGACCTCGTAGGGCAGACCGTAGCGGCGGCACCGGTACTCGAGGGAGGCCTGCGCCTGCTGGTTGCGCTCCCACACGTCGGCCAGGTGCGGGGGCACCGTCTCATCGGTGAGCCCCCACGTGGGAAAGAGCGAGCAGGCGAGTTCGGGGTGGCCGTCGCAGTGGTAGCACTCGCGGTTGTTCTCCATGACGAGCTTCCAGTTGCCCTCCTCGACGATGGTCTGCTGGTAGGCGACCTTCGTCTTCGCCAGCTCGTGCGGGGCGATGTAGGGGGCGAAGAGCTCTGCCACCTCGGCGAAGTCCGCAGGCGGTTCATCGGCGAGGCAGAGGAAGACGAGGCCGGCGACGACCGTTGCATGGGCGCGCTTGAGCGCGTAGCAGGCCTTGTCGAAGGTCATCTCCCCCGGCGCCGAGGCGTGGATGAGGTCCCCGTCGGGCGAATAGGTCCACGAATGGTAGCCGCACACGAGGTTGCCCGTCGTCCCCGACTCAGCGGTGAGCACGCGGGCGCCGCGGTGGCGGCAGACGTTGTGGAGGACGTTGACGCCGCCGTCGTCGGTGCGGAGCACGATGAGCGAGTAGGGACCGTAGTCGAGGGTGATGTAGTCCCCGGGTTCGGGGATCTCGGCGACGCTGCACGCGAAGACCCAGTGCCGGCCGAAGATCGCCTGCATGTCGAGGTTGAAGAGGTGGTCGTCGGTGTAGAACGGGGCCTCGAGTGAGAATCCCTGACGTCTGGTGTCGAGGAGGAGGCGGATCTCGTCGAGTCTCTCCTCGCTGATGCCGGCCGGAAAGCCCTTCTTCGTCGGTGCCAGATTGGTCGCGGTCAAATTCCCATCCCCCTCGATGCCGGTGAGTGTGCGATCAGCGGCGCCATCGCCCTGCAGCCGTGTCGCTGCTGTCACGATAGAACAGCCTCACACTGCACGAAAAGCGCGAGATCCTGCGGGACAATGTGCGGAATGAGTGCATAATGTCTCCATGATCGATCCGCGTCTCATCACGCTGCGGACCTTCGCCGAGACCGGCACGATCGCTGCCACCGCGGAGCTCACCGGATACTCCCCTTCGGCGGTGTCCGCGCAGCTGCGCGACCTCCAGAATTCGCTGGGGATGACGCTTCTGACCAAGGACGGACGCGGTCTGCGGCTGACGGCGACCGGCCGCTATCTCGTCCGCCGCTCCGACCGGCTCCTCTCCGTGTGGGAGGAGATCCGCGCCTCGTCGTTCACCGCCGGCGACCAGGCACCTTCCCATCTCGGCATCGGCGGGTTCTCCACCGCCTCGGCGAACCTCCTCGCTCCGCTCGCCGCGCATCTGCGCAGCACCCACCCCGACGTCCGCGTCCACATCGTCGAGGCGAGTCCGAGCCGGTGCTTCGACCTCCTCGTCGCCGAGCGCATCGACCTTGCCGTCGTCGTCTCCCCGCAAGGCGACTCCCGGGCCGAGAACGATGCGCGCTTCGAGAAGGTCGACCTCCTCGACGACCCGCTCGACGTCATGGTCCCCTCCGACCATCCTGTCGCCGGACGCGATTCGGTGACGCTGTCCGAACTCGCCGGCGAGGACTGGATCACGGCGATGCCCGGCTCGCCCTATCACGCGCTCTTCATCGCCGCGTTCACCGCCGCCGGCGTGACCCCGACGATCGCCCACGAGTCCGTCGAGTGGGAGACCTCGGCGGCACTCGTCGGCGCCGGCGTCGGGGTCAGCCTCGTGCCCCGGCTCGCGAGCCTCGCCGGCGAAGCCAATGTGCGACGGGTGAGGTTGGCCGGAACCGGGCGCCTGAGCAGGAAGATCATCGCCGCGGTGCGCACCGGCAGCCGCGGATCGCCGCTCATCCGGGAGTCCCTGCGCCACCTCAAGGCGACGTCGCAGCGGATTCTCGCCACCCGCCTCGGCGAGGCGGACTGAGACGCCGGGGGCGGGGCGGCGCGGGCGGCTCTGGCACTTCGACGCGGTGAACCGACAAATACGCGGTAAGCAGACCGCGTTTTTGTCGGTTGACCGCGTCGGTGGCTGTGGCGGCACGCTGAGGCGGCACGGCGGCAGCGCGGGCCGGCAGCATGGCGGGGAACCACCTCGACGCTTCGACTCGGTCAACCGCCTCGGCGCTTCGACTCGGTCAACCGACATATACGCGGTGAACCGACCCTCGGGCGACCGCCTCGGCGCTTCGACGCGGTGAACCGACATATACGTGGTTAGCAGACCGCGTTTTTGTCGGTTGACCGCGTCGGTGTCTGTGGCGGCACCGCGAGGCGGGCTGAGACGCCGGGTCTCCGCCCTCGGTATGCGCTTCCGGACCTCCACGGGTTCGATTAACGTGGCAAGCGATGGGGTGTTGACAAACTCTTCCCCGCACCACGAGACTGACACCACGTCTGATACAAGACTGATATTTCAGGAGGCCGATCGGCTCTCCCGCCGAACGTCTCAGCGATTCCGTCCGAACGGAGGCTCAAGGATGAGCAACAAGGCAGTCAGCTACGCAGGTCCCGGCAAGGTCGAGGTCATCGACACCGAATACCCCGAGTTCGTCCTCAAGGACGGTCCGGGCGTCAACCCCGCCAACGTCGGCCGGAAGGTCGATCACGGCGTCATCCTCAAGACGGTCGCGACGAACATCTGCGGCTCTGACCAGCACATGGTCCGCGGTCGCACGACCGCTCCCGAGGGGCTCGTCCTCGGGCACGAGATCACCGGCGAGGTCGTCGAGGTCGGCAGGGACGTCGAGTTCGTCAATGTCGGGGACCTCGTCTCGGTGCCGTTCAACATCTCGTGCGGTCGGTGCCGCAACTGCAAGGAGGGCAAGACGGGCATCTGCCTCAACGTCAATCCCGACCGCCCGGGCTCGGCGTACGGCTACGTCGACATGGGCGGCTGGGTCGGCGGCCAGGCCGAGTACGTGCTCGTGCCCTACGCCGACTGGAACGTCCTCAAGTTCCCCGACAAAGACCAGGCGATGGAGAAGATCCTCGACCTCACGATGCTCTCGGACATCTTCCCCACCGGGTTCCACGGTGCCGTCGGCGCCGGCGTGCAGGTGGGGTCGACGGTCTACGTCGCCGGTGCCGGTCCCGTCGGACTCGCCGCAGCCACCTCGGCGCTGCTCCTCGGTGCCGCCGTCGTCATCGTCGGCGACCTCAACGAGGACCGGCTCGCGCAGGCGCGCAGCTTCGGCTGCGAGACGGTCGACGTCTCGAAGGGCGACCCGAAGGATCAGATCGAGCAGATCCTCGGCACCCCGGAGGTCGACTGCGGCATCGACGCCGTCGGCTTCGAGGCCCGCGGGCACGGCAAGGACGCGAGCCATGAGGCTCCGGCGACCGTGCTCAACTCGCTCATGGAGATCACGCGGGCCGGCGGCAGCCTCGGCATCCCCGGGCTCTACGTCACCGGCGATCCGGGTGCCGTCGACGAGGCGGCGAAGGAAGGGTCGCTGTCGATGCGCTTCGGCCTCGGCTTCGCGAAGTCCCACGTCTTCGTCACCGGCCAGTGCCCGGTGATGAAGTACAACCGCGGCCTCATGCAGGCGATCCTCCACGACAAGGTCTCGATCGCGAAGAACGTCAACGCGACCGCGATCGGCCTCGACGAGGCGCCCCAGGGCTATGCGGACTTCGACTCCGGAGTGGCGAAGAAGTTCGTCCTCGACCCCCACGGGCTCATCCGCGCCTGAGCCCCCGACCATCGACACCGACACTTCGCGCCGAGACCGACACTTCGCGCCGAGACCGACACTTCCACCCGTCGGTCTCGATGCGAAGCGTCGGTCTCGGTGCAGCAGCGGCGAGCGCCTTGACCCCTCAGCGCCCGACGCGTCGACGGCGGAGGCGCAGTCGACTCACCGGAACTGCGGGACGACCTCGTCGATGAAGAGCTGCAGCGACGCCTTCTTCTCCTCGTGGGTGAGCGCATTGTCCGACCAGAAGCTGTACTCGTCGTAGCCGAGGTCTTCGTAGTGCCGGATGCGCTCGGTCACCTCGGCGGGAGTCCCGATCATCGCTGACTGGTGCAGCGACTCGAGGGAGAACTCCGGGCGGTCGGCGAACTTCTCCTCGGGCGTCGGGTCGAGGAACCCGTCGACCGGATCCTTCTTCCCGAACGCCCACGCGGAGAAGGTGCGGTAGTACTTGTTGATGCCCGCAGCTCCGACCTTCCAGCCCTCGGGGTCTTCGGGCGAATGGACGTAGGTGTGGCGGAGCACCATGATCTCCGGGCGCTTCTCGACTTCAGGGTGCGCGGCGAGCGCGGTCTCGAACTTGTTCATGAGGTCCTCGACCTCGCGATCGTCCTTCATCAGCGGTGTGACCTGGACGTTGCAGCCGTTGGCCACGGCGAAGTCGTGGGTCTCGGGACTGCGGGCGGCGAGCCAGATCGGCGGTGTCGGCGTCTGCACGGGCTTCGGCACGGCCGTCGAGACCGGGAACTGCCAGTGCTCGCCGTCATGGGCGTAATCGCCCTGGAGGAGCGCACGCATGGCCGGGACGAGCTCCCGCAGATACTCTCCTCCGTCGGCTGCGGGCATGCCCCCGGCCATCCGGTCGAACTCGAACTGATACGCGCCGCGGGCGATGCCGACCTCGGCCCGGCCGCCGCTGATGACGTCGAGGAGGGCGACCTCTCCTGCCGCGCGCAGCGGATGCCAGAACGGGGCGATGATCGTGCCCGATCCGAGCCTGATCGTCGACGTCTGCGCGGCGAGGGCGGCGAGCTGGGGCATCGGGCTCGGCGAGGAGACGTACTCCATCGAATGGTGCTCACCGATCCAGACGGTGCCGAATCCGCCGGCCTCGGCCATCTTGACGAGTTCGACGAGGTTCTGCCAGTGCTGTTCGGGGCTGATCGAATCGTCCCAGCGTTCCATGTGGAGGAAGAGCGAGAAGCGCATCGTTGGTCCTTTCCACCCGGAGCCTCGACTCCGGGACAGTGCTCAGTGGGTGGTGTCGTCGCGTTCGGCGATCGTGGTGTTCGTCCGCGACCAGAGTTCCTTCTCGACCTCGCGGACGATCACGGTGATGTTCTCGTCGGCGGCGCCGGTGGTCGTCGCCGCGACCTCATGGACTCCGGCGATGAGCGCGCGCAGCTGCTCGGGTGTGCGTCCCTTGGCGATGGAGATGTCGATGAGCGGCAATGTCCTCACCTCCCGAGGACGAACGGGTCGGCGACGGGCCCTTCGTCGGTGTTGATCCAGATGCTCTTGAGGCGGGTGTACTCGTGCATCGACTCGATTCCGTGCTCGATGCCGACACCGGAGTTCTTGAACCCCTGGCGCGGGGACATCGGCGACATCGCCCGATACATGTTGATCCAGATGGTGCCGGCCTCGAGCCGCTGGGACATGCGCATGCTGCGGGCGAGGTTCGTCGTCCACACGCCGGCCGCCAGTCCGTACTCGGTGTCGTTGGCGAGTTCGAGCACCTCCTCCTCGGTGTCGAAGGGCATGACGGCGGCCACCGGTCCGAAGATCTCCTCCTGGGTGATGCGCATGTCGTTCGTCGTGTCGGTGAGCACGGTGGGCTGGAAGAAGTAGCCGGGCAGGTCGACCTCGGGCCGGCCTCCCCCGTAGGCGATGCGACCGCCCTCTGCGACGCCGATGCCGACGTACTCGCTCACCTTGTCCAGCTGCGCTTGGAAGGCGAGCGGACCGAGTTCGGTCTCCTCGGCCATCGGGTCGCCGATGACGATGGAGGCGGCTCGGGCCGTGACCTTCTCGAGCAGCTCGTCGTAGATCCCCCGCTGGGCGAACACCCGGGAGCCCGCGATGCACGTCTGGCCGGCGGCGGCGAAGATTCCGGCGATGACGCCCATGGCCGCATTCGACACGTCTGCGTCGTCGAAGACGATGTTCGGGCTCTTGCCTCCCAGCTCGAGTGTCGATCCGATGAATCGTCCGGCCGCCGAGGCGGCGATCGCCGATCCCGTCCGCGTCGACCCCGTGAACGAGATCTTCGCGAGCTTCGGCGAGTCGACGAGGGCCTGTCCCGCCTCGGCGCCGAGACCGGTGACGACGTTGACGACTCCGGCGGGGAAGCCGGCCTCGTACGCGAGTTCGGCCAGCCGCAGGATCGTCCTCGACGTGTATTCGCTCGGCTTGATGACGGCGGTGTTGCCGGCGGCGAGGGCGGGCGCGAGCTTCGAGAGCGTCAGCGTCATCGGAGAGTTCCACGGCGTGATGAGGCCGACGACGCCGAGCGCCTCCCGCTGGGTGAAGTTGATGACCTCGGGCGAGTTCGTCGGGATCTGCGACCCCTGGACCTTGTCCGCGAGACCCCCGTAGTAGTAGAGGTACTCGGGCAGGCCCGCGAGCTGCCCGACCATCTCCCGCAGCAGCTTGCCGTTGTCCTGGCTCTCGAGCCGCGCGAGTTCGTCGGCGTTCTCGCCGATGAGGTCGCCGAACCTGCGCAGGAGGTGCCCGCGCTGGGTGGGCGTCGTCCGCTGCCATCCGCGGGAGGCGAACGCCGCGGCGGCGGCATCGACGGCCCTGGTCACGTCGGCTTCGGTGCCGCGTGCGAATTCGTAGAGCGTCTCCAGCGTGGCGGGGTTCGTGCTGGTGAGATAGCCTCCGTCGCTCGGGGCGCTGTGCTCCCCCGCGATGAAGTGGTCGAGTCTGGTCGTCATTCCGCGCTCCTCTCGGTCGGATCGGTCTCGGTCGGTGTGCTGCCGGGCTCGGCGGGAACAGCGTCCGTGTCGTCGTTGTCTGCGGTGATCCCGTCACCGGCGGTTCCGTGTCTCGCCTTGTCGATGAGGGCGCCGAGGCGGTCGACGAGTTCGTGAGGATTCGTCACCGGCAGCATGTGCCGGGCGCCGGGGACGATGTCGACCTCGGTGCCCGCGATCCTGTCCCTCAGTCGGAAGCTCATCTCCGGTGTCGACCCGGGATCGAGCTCACCGGTGATCGCAAGAGTGGGGACGGCGATGCCCGAGAGCTCCGGTTCGATGTCGCGGTCTCCGGTGGCGAAGACCGTGTAGGCATGGCCGTAGGACTCCGGATCGTTGCGCAGCAGCACCTCGCGGGTCTCCGCGCGCCACTGCTCGGAGTCGGCGTCTTCTCCGGTGGGAAACCACCGGTCGAGGGCGCGCTCCATGCTGCCGGCGAAGTCCTCACGCGCTCCGACCAGCCGCTGCCGGACCGCGTCCGACTCCTCCTCGGTGCGTGCGCACACGGAGCTCACGCACGTGAGGCTCCGGACCCGCCCGGGCTGGGTCACGGCCAGCTTCTGCACGATGAGCGCGCCGAGCGAGAATCCGACGAGGTGGACCGGACCGGGCGGCAGACGGAGGGCGACGTCAGCGGCCATCTCCGCCAGCGTCGTCGGTGCCGTCAGCGGCGGCTGAGCGCCGTGGCCGGGCAGGTCGAGCGCCATGGTCCTCCGGCCGAGGAGAGCCTCGACGCGCGCCCACACGGTCCGGTCGAGCCCCACCCCGTGGAGCAGGACGACGGGGACGTCATCGTCTTCCCGCATGATCGCTGCGCCCTACTTGTCCGCCGACAGCGGCGCGAGCCTCTGCTGCGGACGACCACCGGTCGATCCGGCGAGGGCGACGACGATCTCATCGGCGTGCGGAGCGTCGGAGATCCGCCATTCGAAGGTCTGGTGATGCGAGCGGATCGTCGCATCGGTGAAGTGCTTGAGCGGGATGTCGAAGATCGCTCCCGCCTCCGCGCGCTTCTCGACGGCGGGCAGGAGGGTGCTCGCCGAGGCGGCATCCCGGAAGTGGTTGCCGAACTTGAGCGTGTGGATGAGCGCCGAGCCGTGTTCGATCTCGCCGCCGAGCCCGACGATCGCCGCCTTCCCGTAGGCTTCGAGCTCACCGCCGAGGGCCTCCATGACGCGCGGCGCAAGCGTGGCTCCGAGGTCGCTCGCCGTCGCGTCGATCCCGGGCCCGAGGTCGTCGACGAATCCCTGTCCGTACCAGGGGTTCTCGATCACCGCGGCGACCGCTGCGACGCGGATCGGCGGGTCGACCGGGCGGCCGCCTTCGGCGAGGATGTCTTCGGTGATCGTCGTGATCTTGCGGATCTTCATGCGATGAGTCCTTTCAGGATGTCGGTGGTCACGGCGCCGTCGGTGCGACGGTCGCCGATGCGCGCGAACGGCCGGGGGCCGCTCGACGCTGCGGCGATGATGCAGATCTCGTCCGCGTGGGGGGCGTCGGGGAGGCGGACCTCGATGGACTGGTAATGGTCACGCGACGTCGCGTGGGTCTTGTGCCACATGGGAACCCGGATGCTCGCCGAGGCGGCCGCCCGACCGTCGGCGAAGCAGAGCACCGAGGTGCCGTCGAGCATCTCCCGCATGATGTTGCCGAAGTACGGGGTGTGGATGAGGGCGCCGGCGTGTTCGAGTTCCCCTGCCGTGCCGACGACCGCGGCCTTGCCGAAGGCCTCGACCCGGTCGGGGGCGCCGAGTGCCAGGAGGAGGCGGTCGGTGAGGACCTTCGCCAGGACGGGGGCGAGCTTCTCGGTCGCCGGACCGAGGTCCTCGTCGGGACCGGTGCCCGTCCACGGATTGCTGACGACGGCGACCGCTGCGGCCTGGATGAGCGGGGCATCGAGCTCGGTGCCGGCCTCGGAGAGGATCTCATTGCGATGGAGGGTGAGCGAGCGGACGCCCAACCGGCGCGCCAGCTCCTCGAAGCTCTGCGGCAGACCCTCATCCGTCGCCGAGTCTGCGGCGACGCCGATCATGGACTCCGCGCTCATCGGCCCTCCTCCTGGTCGGCGAGCTCGTGCGTCTCGGTCAGGGAGAGCAGTGCGGCCCGACTCGAGGCGCTCACGTGCTCGCGCATCGCGATCTCGGCACCGAACCAGTCCTTGTTCTCGATCGCTTCGATCACCGCGTGGTGTTCGCCGACCGATTCGCGCAGACGTCCGGGACGCTGCACGGCGCTGATGACGATCCGGTGGTAGGCGAGCTGATGCATGAGACGCTCATAGGTTTCGACGAGTTTGAGGTTGTCGGCTCCGCGCACCAGCGTCCAGTGGAATTCGTGGACGAGCCGAGCGTAGGTGTCGGCGTCGCCGGCAAGCGCCGCGGCATCGGAGGCGTCGGCGTTGTCCTTGAGCATCGCCAGCTCCGGAATCGCCCCGCGCCGGGCGAAGAGATTCGCCGCCAGGCCCTCGAGTGACTCCTTGAGCTGGAACATCTCGATGATCTCCCTGCGCTGCGGACGTCGGAGGAAGGTCCCCACCCGCGGTCGGATCTCGACGAGGCCCTCGTACTCGAGCTGCTTGAACGCCTCTCTGATCGGCGTGCGGCTGACCCCGAAGGACTCCGCGAGGCTGGACTCGGGGATCATGTCGCCCGGTGCGTAGCCGTCGCTGAGGATGAGCGAGCGAACCCGGTCGAGGAACGACTCGCTGGACTGAGCGTCGCTGGAAATCTGTTGCATACAAGAAAATTACTTGCATACATGACGGGATGTCAACAGTGCCGCAAAAGCATTGATTTTATCGACTTCATTAAATCTGTTGACGAATGCATCCGCCTCATTCTATCGTCTCTGGTATGCAAGAAGCACAAGACCTCACCCACAGCAGTGTGAAGCAGACCATCATCGACGCCTGGCATGCCGTCTGGGACTCCGACGACATCGACGCCTTCGACGCCCTCGTCACCGATGACTACGTGCGCGTCTCGACGAACTCCGGTCACGAGAAGGACGCGGAGGCCATCAAGCAGGAGATCAGGGAGATCCGCTCGGCATTCCCGGATCTCACGACGACGATCGATCACCTCCTCATCGAAGGCAGCGAAGCGGCTGTCTACTGGCATTCGGTCGGCACCTTCACCGAGCCGCTCAACGACGTCCCCCCGACGGGACAGACTGTGACGACGCACGGATCGAACCTCATCACGCTCGACGGGTCGCGGATCAGCCGCGAGCAGGTCACGTGGGATGCCCACGAGCTGCTCGCCGACCTCGGGCTCAAATCGCTGTCCTCGGCATTCGAGGCCGCTCCGGACGACGTCGTCACCGACGACCTCTCGGGCCGCCCGTCCGCTGACTCGCTCAAAGCCTTCAACCGTCAGTTCATCACCGGCGTCACCGTGGTCACGACCACCGACGAGGACGGGAAGCCGCGCGGTCTGGCGGTGAATTCGTACAACTCGGTCTCCCTCGATCCCCCGCTCGTCCTCGTCTGTGTGCAGAAGACGTCCTCGACCTACCCCGCTCTCTTCCGCTCCACCCACATGGGCATCAACATCATGAGCAGGAACCAGCGGGAGACCATCGGGGTGTTCGCGTCGAAGGCGCCTGACAAGTTCGCCAGTCTCGACTGGCACCCTGCGGCGAACGGGTCACCGCTCATCGACGGCTCCGCGGCGTCGATCGAAGTCGAGATCAAGGAGCGCTTCCAGGCGCTCACCCACACGGTCTTCATCGGCAGGGTCCGCAGTGCCGAGGCCACCGACGATGCACCGATGATCTACAAGGCCGGAAAGTTCTTCGACAGCGAGGACCTCCGGTCGCTGGGATGACCGTGAGGGGAGGACCCCACCGAAGCACCTGCACCAGATTCATTCAGAACTGATTCACAAGGAAGTGGAGTTCTCCCATGAAACACGAATCCGACCGCAGCGACGGGGATGACCACGAGGCGCAGCGAGACCACCGGCATGCGCAGCTCCCCGGTCGCGGCATGGAATTCGGAGACGGCATCTCGCCGGCGATGGCCGAGGCGAATGCCCTGCGCAGTCGGCCGGGGGCGGTGTTCTGGATCTCGATCGCCGGTGTCGCAGCGTTCACGCTTTGGGGCGTCATCGCGCCTGAGGGCATGGCGTCGACGATGACGACGGCGATGGACGCGGTCGCCGCGAACGTCGGCTGGTCCTACCTCATCGTCACCCTCGGCTGCATCGGCCTGCTCATCTACCTCGGGTTCGGCCGCTATGGTCGGGTCCGCCTCGGCGCCGAGGACGACCGCCCCGAGTTCAGCACATGGGCCTGGCTGGCGATGATCCTCTCCGCCGTCATGGGCATCGGCCTCATCAGCTACGGCGTGGCGGAGCCGATCTCCCACTTCACCACCCCACCCCATGATCTCGCAGCACCCGGCAGCACCGAGGCGGCCGTCGTCGCCCTCCAGTACTCGTATTTCGACTGGGGACCGCACGCGTGGGCGGTGTTCGGGGTGTTCGGTCTCGCGATCGCCTATTCGACTCACAAGCGCGGCAACACCGGGCTCATCTCTCCGATGCTCCGGCCGATCTTCGGCAAGGCGATGGACGGATGGCTGGGCAAGCTCGTCGACATCATGGCCGTCGTCGCGACGCTCTTCGGAACCACGACGTCACTCGGTCTCGGCGCCTCGCAGATCGCCGAAGGGCTCAATCGTGTGCTCGGGATCCCGAACGAGCTCTTCGTCCAGATCGTCATCATCCTCGGCATCACGGTGATCTTCACTCTCTCCGCCCTCTCGGGCGTCAACCGGGGCATCAAGTTCCTCAGCCAGACGACTGCCGTGCTCTCGATCTTCCTCGGCCTCTTCGTCCTCATCGCGGGGCCCACCGGCTTCATCGGCAACCTCTTCTTCCGCGCCACCGGCCAGTACCTCGGCGAGTTCTTCACCACGAGCCTGCTCACCCCGCTGACCTCCGATGCAGTCGGCTGGTACCAGTACTGGACCTACTTCATGATGGCGTGGTGGCTGAGCTGGGGTGCGTTCGTCGGAGTCTTCCTCGCGAAGATCTCCAAGGGGCGGACCGTGCGCGAATTCGTCCTCGGCGTCATGGGCGTGCCCAGCCTCGTCTTCTTCGCCTGGTTCACGGTCTTCGGCGGGACGGCGATCAAGATCGACATGGACGGCACCGGTGCGATCGGCAAGGCCGCCGCCGAGGACGTCAACTCCGCATTCTTCGAGACCCTGGGCAACCTTCCGCTCACCGGTCTGACGTCGGTCATCGCGATCATCCTCGTCGTCCTCTACTTCGTCTCCGGCGCGGACGCGAACACGTTCGTCCTCAGCATGCTCACCTCGCGGGGCACCCTCGAACCGAGTCGCTGGGTGCTCACCGTGTGGGGTGTGCTCACCGGTACGACGGCGATGGTCCTCTTCTTCGCCGGCGGTCTCGCGGCACTCCAGCAGGCTGCGATGCTCTCGGCACTGCCCTTCGCCGTCATCGTCGCCCTCCTCGGGATCTGCATCGTCAAGACCTTGCACGAGGATCACGACATGGATGCGTTCCGCACGGTGCGGCGCAAGGACCTGCCGCCGAGCCTCACCACCGCCGACGACAGCTGAGTCCCCGGCCATCGACACCGACACTTCGCGCCGAGACCGACACTTCCACCCGTCGGTCTCGGTGCGAAGTGTCGGTCTCGGTGCTCAGTCGGTCGTCTCCCCCGCCTCGTCGAGAAGCCGCGCGTACGCAAGGTGGGCGAGCGCTGCCGCCTGATCGCCGAGGAGGTCGTCGTCGAACTGCACGCGCGGGGAATGGTTCGTCTCCGCGTCCGGGTCGATGCCTTCGGGTGTGGCACCGAGGAAGACGAAGGCACCGGGCACCCTCTCGAGCACGAAGGAGAAGTCCTCGGAACCCATCCGGGGATGCTCGAGGGTGGCGACGTTCTCCTCCCCGAAGAGTCCGCGCAGGCGCTGGGTGACCAGGGCCGCCTCGGCGGGGTCGTTGACCGTGACCGGGAACCCGACCTCGAAGTCCACCGAGGCGGTGCACCGGTGGGCCCGCGCGATTCCCTCGGCGATCTCTCCGACCCGCTCCTGAAGCAGGGCCAGCGATTCGGCGGAGAGGAAGCGGATCGACGCGGCGAGCGACGCATCGTCGGGGATGACGTTCGTCGCCTGCGCGCCCTGCAGCTGAGTGACGGTGACGACGACGGGGTCGAAGATGTCGAACGACCGGGTCGTCATCGTGTTGAGGGCGAGCGCGAGCTCAGCGACCGCGGGCACCGGGTCCCGCGTCGACTGCGGCTGCGAACTGTGCCCGCCGGCCCCGTGGATGGTGACGTGGAGGTCGGCGAACCCGGCCATGAGCGGACCGCCCCTCGTCGTGAACCGGCCGCGGACATCGGCCTCGACGTGGATGCCGTAGGCGGCGACGACCGGCACTCCCGCCGCCTCGAGGACGCCCTCGGCGATCATCGGCTCGGCGCCGCCGTCGCTCTCCTCCGCGGGCTGGAACATGAAGATCACCGAGCCGGGCAGCTCATCGCGGTGTACGGCGAGCAGTCGGGCCGCCCCGACGAGGCCGGCCGTGTGGAGGTCGTGCCCGCATGCGTGCATGTTCCCGTTCGTCGACGCGAAGTCGAGCCCGGTCTCCTCGGTCACCGGCAGCGCATCCATGTCCCCACGCAGCAGCACCGCGGGTCCCGGGCGTCCGCCCCGCAGGACCGCCACCACCGAGGTGAGCGAATCCCCCGTGCTCACGTCGAGTCCCAGCCCCGCGAGGGCCTCGAGCACCTGAGCCTGCGTGAAGGGCAGATCGGTGCCGAGTTCGGGGTTCGCGTGGAGGGTGCGGCGGAGGGTGACGAGGTCGGGGAGGATGGACTGCGCAGCGCTGCGGAGATCAGGGATCGACATGCCTCCGATCCTAGTTCGATGCGCCGGCATCCCCCGCCCGGTCCACCTCCCGAGCGATCGGCCTCTCGCGCTCGTCGGCGCTTGGGCGTAGCGTTGTCGGCAACCGGGCCTGTGGCGGGACCGACGACGCAGCGCCCACGGGCGGGCCCCGACGAAGGAGTCAGCAGTGCGCATCATCATCACGCAGAACGTCACCCTCGACGGCCGGGTCGAGATGCTCGACGACTGGTTCGACCCGCAGGCCCAGGACGATGAGCTCCTCGCCGAGGTGAGGAGCCAGACCGCCCGCGAACAGCTCCTCCTGCTCGGTCGGCAGACGTTCGAGGACTTCCGCAGCTACTGGCCGGGGAAGAACGATGACACGACGGGCATCTCCGCGCAGATGGACAAGGTCGACAAATGGGTGTTCTCCTCGACCATGACCGATCCCCAGTGGGAGAACTCGCGGGTGATGAGCACCGACCCCCGCCTCGTCGTCGCGGGACTGCGCGATCAGCCGGGCCTCGACGCGATCCTCACCGGCAGCATCACGCTCGCCCACGAGCTCATCACCGCCGGCCTCGTCGATGAGTACCGGATGTTCACCTATCCCGTCTGGCAGGGCCGAGGTCGCGGTTTCTTCCCCGACGGGCACCGGCAGCCTCCGCTCACCCTGCTCGATTCGAAGGCGTTCGGCAATGGCGTCGTCTACTCGGCGTACACTCCCGCCGGCGAGGTCCCGACGAGCCTGTGAGCGTCGCGCCCGGGCCGTCCACCCGCCGTCCACCCGCCGGGCGCACAGCTCGCAATGATCCGCGCCTGTTAGCCTGGCAGGCTGAATCGACACACAGGAGTGATTGTGCCAAAGACCAAATGGTGGGTCGGACTCGCCGTGTCCCTCTCCGTCGCAGCGCTTGCCGGGTGCGGATCCTCCGGCGAGGACTCCGGTCCGGCGGTGACTTCGCCGGCGGCCGAAGCGAGCCAGGACGGCGCGCCGAACACCGCCGACATCCCCGACGTCGTCGCCGAGGTCAACGGCGAGACGATCACGAAGGACGACTTCGTCCCCCTCTACGAGACCCAGTACCAGCAGATGATGATGCAGGCCCAGCAGGGTGGTCAGCCCGTCGACGAGGAGGGGCTGAAGAAGCAGACGGCCGAGAACCTCGTGAGCACGAAGCTGCTCAGCCAGGAAGCTGACAAGCGCGGGATCGAAGCCTCCGACGACGACGTCTCCACCGCCCTCGACGAGACCGCCCAGGCCTCCCAGATGAGCAAAGACGACTTCCTCGCGGCGATGGCGGATCAGGGCATGGACGAGAAGAAAGTCCATGAGGAGCTGCGCACCCAGCTGAAGATCGAGGACCTCATCGCCGATGAGTTCGGCGAGTTCGAGGTCACCGACGAGGAGATCGGTGCCGCCTATCAGCGGGCGAAGGATCAGCAGGAGCAGATGGCGTCCCAGTCCGGCCAGGAGGCGCAGGTCCCCTCGCTCGACGAGATGCGCCCGCAGCTCGAAGAGCAGGTCAAGGGTGAGAAGTCGACCGAGGCGACCCAGAAGTTCGCGGGCGAACTGCGTGACAAGGGAGACGTCACGATCAATCTCTGATCTGCGGATTCCGTGCCCACAAGCTCACCTGAAATCATTCAGGGCAGTGATGCCCACTCCCACGCGGATCTCACCTGTAGTGGATCATTCAACCACCCGCCTCGGCGGGGATGACACGCGCGATCCTGAGGAATTTCCCCATGGATCTCGCAATATCCATGTGAGGCCTCTAGTCTGTATGGGATGAACGCGGTTCCCACCGGACCGCATTGGCACACCGCTTCCCCTCGCCGTCGTCGACGACCCGGGAAGCACAGACGAAAAGGGTCCCCATGGCTTCCGTACTCTCTCGGTCAGCGATCGTCGCGCCGAAGGACTTCAACCGATGGCTGATGCCGCCGGCGGCATTGGCGATCCACCTGTGCATCGGCCAGGTCTACGCCTTCAGCGTCTTCAAGAATCCCTTCATGGCGCACTTCGATGCGGGTGAGATCTCGATCGGCTGGATCTTCTCGATCTCGATCCTCATGCTCGGCATCTCCTCGGCGATCTTCGGCACATGGGTCGAGAAGGCCGGGCCCCGCGCCTCGATGGTCGCCGCCGGCACCTGCTGGGTCGCAGGCTTCCTCATCTCCGCCCTCGGGATCATGACCGGGCAGCTGTGGCTCGTCTACTTCGGCTACGGCTTCATCGGCGGCATCGGACTCGGCATCGGCTACATCTCGCCGGTCTCGACCCTGATGAAGTGGTTCCCCGACCGTCCGGGCCTGGCCACGGGCCTGGCGATCATGGGCTTCGGCGGCGGAGCGCTCATCGCGAGCCCCCTGTCGAACCAGCTCATGTCCTTCTACGGCGGCGGCAGCGAACCGGAGAACCTCGTCGCCGGTCTCACCCCGACGTTCCTCACCCTCGGCATCATCTACGCCGTCGTCATCGCCGCCGGCGCCTACGTCATCCGCGTCCCGCACCCGGACTGGAAGCCCGAGGGCTTCGACCCGTCGACGATCAAGGCCAAGCCGATGCAGACGACCGGCAACGTCTCGGCGAAGAACGCCGTGCGCACCCGCCAGTTCTGGCTGCTGTGGATCGTCCTCTTCCTCAACGTCACCGCCGGCATCGGCATCCTCGAGAACGCCGCCCCGATGATCCAGGCCTACTTCGGCATCACGGCCGCAGCCGCCGCCGGATTCGTCGGCCTGCTCTCGATCGGCAACATGGCCGGCCGTTTCGTGTGGTCGACGACGTCGGACTACCTCGGCCGGAAGAACAACTACATGATCTACCTCGGCGGCGGAGCCATCCTCTACCTCGTCGTCGCACTCTTCGGCGGCGGGTCGATCGTCCTCTTCGTCGCAGCGACGCTCCTCATCATCTCGTTCTACGGCGGCGGCTTCGCGACGATCCCCGCCTACCTCAAGGACCTCTTCGGCGTCTTCCAGGTCGGCGCGATCCACGGCCGCCTGCTCACCGCATGGTCGGCAGCAGGTGTCGCCGGTCCGCTCATCGTCAACTCTGTCGTCGAGGCCGGGGAGAAGGCCGGCAAGACCGGACCCGAGCTCTACACCCCGGGCATGTTCATCATGGTCGGCGCCCTGGCCATCGGCTTCGTCGCGAACCTGCTCGTCACCCCGGTCAAGGACAAGTACCTCGAACCCACGACCGCCGAGGCGACCCCGAAGTCCGCATCGACGGCTGAGACCGACTGAAGGAAGGAGGAGAAGACATGAGCAGCTCCGAGACCTGGTCGTCGGTTCCCGCCACCGGCTCCCCGCAGTCGCCCGTCGGCGGCGCCTACAAAGTCATCGGCTCCGCACTCACCGTGGTCGTCGTCGGCGGCCTCGCGTGGGGCCTCACCCTGACCGTGATCAAAGCCGTGGCGATCTTCACCGGCTGAACGTCGCCGACCGGCCCCTCCCCCGCCGAGGCGGCCGGACGACGGCCCCGCCCCGGACCCTCCGTCCGGGCCGGGGCCGTCGGCATGTGCGCACCCCGTCCGGGCACCCTCTTGCCACCCATTAACTTAAGTGCTTAACTTAGTGTCATGGACCTCGCCTTCGAACTCCACGACCTCGTGCGCACCCTCGACCGGTGGGCCGAGCGGATCCTCGCGCCGGAGGGCCTGAGCTACAACCAGTACGTCGCCCTGGTCATCCTCGGCCAGCACCCGGGAATCACCGGACGCACCCTGGCCCGGTCCCTCGGCGTCACCGAGGCGGCCGGCAGCGGCATCGTCAAGGCCCTGCTCAGCGCGGGGTACGTCGACAACCGGGCCGCGGCCGGTTCGGGGAACCGACGCGAACTCCACCTCACCTCGGCGGGTGAGGAGAAGGCCGAGCAGTGCGGACGCCTCCTCGGGAGCTCACTCGACGACAACGCCCGCACGATCGGCCTCGACCCGCAGGCCCTCGCCCAGACGATCCGCGACCTCCACGACGAAGTCCGCACCGTCCGCAACCCGTAACCCCTCTCGCACCTCTCCTCCAGGAGCTCTCATGGCAGTGACCTTCGCCCTTCTCGCCCTCGTCCTCGGACTCGCCCGGCTCGGTGTCTTCGTCGCCCTCCACCTCGTGCCCAGCGACTACTCGATCGTCTCCCATGCCGTCAGCGACTACGCGGTCGGACCGACGCGGAGGCTGAGTTCGATCATGACCTGGCTGACCGCAGGATTCTGGGCACTCCTCGCCGGAGCGGTGATCACAGGCGTCCCCGACTGGTCGGATGCCACGGGCATCACGATCGCCCTGCTCGTCCTCGCGGGGATCTTCGTCGCCCTCCCCTTCGCGCCGACCGATCTCGAGGGTGCGAAGACGACGCTCGTCGGCCGCCTCCACTACCTCTTCGCGATCGCCTGGTTCGCCCTCACCTACGCGTGCATGGGCAACTTCACCCGTCTCTTCACCGCCGAGGGCCCCGCGTGGCTCGCCTCGACGCTGGCCGTCATCGGGTGGATCGCCGCGATCTCGCTGGCCGTGAGCGTCCTCGTCCTCGTCGTCTCGAGGCTGAGGCCGAAGGTCTTCGGCATCTCCGAGCGGATCTTCATCCTCTCGGTGAGCCTCTTCTACATCGGCGTCGCCGCCGGACTGATGATGCTCAGCGCCTGAGACAGCCAGCTCCGCCCCGCTCACCCCGGTCCACCTTCCGCCCCGAGCCCGCCCGGGCCCCTCCGACGTCCTTGAGGCGTACACTCGATCCGTGCCGACGACGAACCCCAAGACCCCTCCCCGCAGACGCGGACGTCTCGCGTGGGGGTCGATCGTGCGCAACGCGGCCCTCGCCGTCGTCGTCCTCGCCGGACTCTGGCTCGTGGTCAACGTCCACCTGCCAACTCCCCGCGTGCTCCAGGATGAGATCGCCGAGGCGGGCGCGTGGGGCTTCGCCGTCTTCGTCGCCCTCGCCACGGTGGTCGCGGCCACCCCGATCCCGGTGACGATCGTCGCCGTCGCCGGTGGGCTCGCGTTCGGTCTGCCGCTGGGAACCCTGCTCACGCTCATCGGCATCGTCCTCGGAGGGTATGCCGGGTACTGGATCGCCCGGCGGCCTCGGCCGTCCGACCGCGAGGAAGATGCTCGGCTCCCACGCCGAGGCGGTCGAAACCCAACTCCACGGCGGCGGCTTCTACGCGGTGTGCACACTCCGCCTCCTGCCGGGTCTGCCGTACTGGCCGGTCAACTACGGCAGCGGCGCCTTCGGGATCGACAATCGCACGTTTCTCACGGCCACGACGATCTCCTCGCTGCCCGGCCTTTTCGCCCTCGTCGGCATCGGGGCCTTCATCGGCGACCCGAGCATTGCCAACGCTATCGCCGTCGGCGTCGCCTGGGTCCTCGTCGGCACCCTGACGATCCTCGCATTCCGTCGCTGGCGAGCGACGACCCGGGAACCTGCGGCCCAGAACGGCATCGACGAGCGCGACAACCGAGGGAATCCGGGACCCGTCACCGAGGCGGCCGACGGCTGAGGGTATCAGAACGCCCGGCCAGCGCCCTACCCGAAGTTCGGCTTGCGCCGCTCTTGGAAGGCGCGGAAGCCCTCGGCGTAGTCGGGGGTGCGCCGCGCCGTCTCCTGGAGGTGCGCTTCGGCGTCGAGGACCTCGGCGAACGAGGGCCGCTCGTCGGCGAGCCTCTGGACGAAGCCCTTCTCCATCGCGTACGCCTCGGCGGGGCCGGTGACGATCCGGGCGAGCTTCGCCGCGACGAAGTCCTCGAGTTCGGCCGCGGGGACGGCGCGGGAGACGATTCCCGTCGCCGCCGCCTCGGCGCCGGACATGAAGTCACCGGTGACGATGAGGTCCATCGTCCGGTGGTAGCCGACCCGGTCGAGGAAGACGTGATGGGCGCCGGAGTCGAGCACCGCCCCGATCGCGGCGAACGGCGAGCCGAACTTCGCATCCTCGGCGGCGTAGATGATGTCGGCGGCCGCGGCGAGACCGAAGCCGAGCCCGAGCGCCGCCCCCTGGACCTGGGCGACGACGGGGATGGAGAGGCCCCGGATGGCCTGGACGATCGGGGTGAACACCTCGGCGAGGAACGCGTGGGCGTCGTCGGTCTCGACGTCGACGGCGGAGATGTCGCGACCGGAGCAGAACACCTTCCCCTCACCGCGGATGAGGAGGACGCGGACGTCCGGCACCGCCTCGGCGACCGTCGACACCGCCTCGGCGAGGGCGCGGAGGCTGCCGGCATCGAGGGCGTTGCGGGACTCGGGTCCGTCGAGGACGATCTCGGCGATCGGGCCGCGGGTGGCCAGGCGGATCTCGGTCACCATTCGTAGAACCCCTTGCCCGTCTTGCGGCCGAGTTCGCCGGCGGCGACCTTGTCGCGGAGCAGCTGGGGTGGGGCGAAGCGGGGACCGAGTTCGCGTTCGAGGTGCTCGGCGATGCCGAGGCGGACGTCGAGGCCGACGATATCGGTCGTCTTCAGCGGTCCGGCCGGGTGCCGGTAGCCGAGCGTCATCGCGGTGTCGATGTCCTCGGCGCTGGCCACACCCTCTTCGACCATGCGCATCGCCTCGAGGGCGAGCGCGACGCCGAGGCGCGAGGACGCGAACCCGGGCGAATCGGTGACCGTGATCGGGGTCTTGCCGAGACCGGCCACCCAGTTCGTCGCGGCAGTGACGAGGTCGGGCGAGGTGCGGGAGCCGACGACGATCTCGACGAGGTCGGAGACCGGGACGGGGTTGAAGAAGTGGAGGCCGATGAGAGCCTGGGGGCGGGGCAGGACGGAGGCGAGCTCGTCGATCGAGAGTGAACTCGTGTTCGTCCCGATGCTCGCCGCGGGGGCGAACTTCGCGATGTCGGCGAGGACCCGCTGCTTGAGGGCGACGTCCTCGGGGACGGCTTCGACGACGAGCAGCGCCTGGTCGAGCAGGGTCGGGTCGCGGACGACCTCGACCCGGCCGGGGACCTCAAGGCCCTTCGCGCGGGACTTCTCGATCGAGGCCTCGACCCGCTCCCGGGCCGCGGCCGCGGTCTCCTCGGTGTTCTCGATGACGATGACGCGGGCGCCGGCGCTCGCGAACGCGTGGGCGATGCCCGCCCCCATCCGGCCGCCGCCGTAGACGCCGACGGTGTCAGGCACGTAGGCCCTGTCCTCGGTTGCCGGACGCGCCTCGTCGGTCGCGCCGGGGGCCGCCTGTGACTGGTTCTGCTCGCTCACTCGTCTCTCTCCTGCTGCTTCTTCTCACGCCGCTTCTCCTCGCGCCGGGCGAGGAAGGCGTCCATCCGGGCGAACTTCTCGTCGGTCTCGAAGAGCACCGCCTGGGCGACGTTGTCGATGAGGGGGTGCGCCTCGCGGGGGGCGTGGAACGCTGACTTCGTCAGCCGCACGGCCAGGGGCGCGAAGCTCGCGATCCGGTCGGCGAGCGCCTCACCCGCGGCCTCGAGTTCCTCGGGGTCGACGACGTCGTTGAGGAGACCGATGCTGCGGGCCTCATCGGCCTGGAGCGTGCGTCCGGCCAGGAGGATCTCCTTGGCCCAGGGCTCTCCGACGAGTTCGCGCAGACGCCAGGCGGCACCGGCAGCGGCGAGGATGCCGAGACCGGGTTCGGGGTTGCCGATCTTCGTCGCCGGTGTCCCGATGCGGAAGTCGCACGCAAACGCGAGTTCCGCTCCCCCGCCGAGGGCGTAGCCGTCGATGAGGCCGATGACAGGCATCGGCAGGTCGAGGATGCGGCTGAAGATCTTCGAGTTGATGCCGGCGAGCGCATCATCGCGGCGGCGCTCGCGCAGCTGCCCGATGTCGGCTCCGGCGGCGAAGGTCCCTCCGGTGCCGGTGAGGATCGCGACCTGCGGGTGCGCCTCGAGTTCGGCACACACCTCGTGGAGGGCCTCGACCATCGTCAGGTCGATCGCATTGCGCACCTCGGGGCGGTTGAGCCGGATGACCATCCGGTCGTCCCGCCGTTCGACGAGCAGTGGGGAGGCGTCGTCGGCCGCGGAGGCGTCACTCGCGGCGGTGCCGTCTCCGCTCCCGGAACCGTCGCCCTGCGACGCCGCCGGGCTCACGGGCGTTCCAGGAGGACGGCCGAACCCTGACCCACACCGACGCACATCGTCGCGAGTCCGCGCTGATCGTCGCCCTGCTCCATGCGGTTGAGCAGGGTGAGCGTGATGCGCGTGCCCGAGGCGCCGAGCGGGTGGCCGAGCGCGATCGCCCCGCCGAACTGGTTGACGATCTCCGGGTTGAGTCCGAGGTCGCGGATGCACGCGATCGACTGCGAGGCGAAGGCCTCGTTGAGTTCGACCGCGTCGAGGTCGTTCACGCTCCAGCCGACGCGGGCGAGCGCCTTCTCTGACGCGGGGACCGGGCCGATGCCCATGATCTCCGGCGGCACGCCGGCGCTCGCACCGGCGACGACGCGGGCGCGCGGGGTCAGTCCGTGCTCTTCGGCGTAGCGCTCGGAGACGAGGATCGTCACGGCGGCGCCGTCGTTGAGCGAGGACGAGTTGCCGGCGGTGATGACGCTGCCCTCGCCGTGGAGGGCGCGCAGCTTCGCGAGCTTCTCCGGGGTCGTGTCCGGGCGTGGACCCTCGTCCTTGCTCACGTCGCCGATGGGGAGGATCTCGGGGTCGAACTTCCCCTCGTCCTGCGCGGCGAGCGCCCGCTGGTGGGAGGCGAAGGCGAAGTCGTCGAGCTCCTCGCGGGAGATGTTCCACCGCTTGGCGACGTTCTCGGCCGTCTCAGGCATCGAGTAGGTGACGTTCTCCCCGAACTGCGGGTTGGGGAAGCGCCAGCCGATCGACGTGTCGAAGGACTTCCCGGGCTTCGCCCAGGCCTTCGAGGGCTTCTCGACCACCCAGGGTGCGCGGGTCATCGACTCGACGCCGCCGGCGACGACGACGTCGGCGTCTCCGGCCGCGATCATCGCCCGGCCCTGGATGATCGAGGTCAGTCCCGAGGCGCACAGCCGGTTGACGGTGAAGCCGGGGATCAAGTCGGGCAGGCCGGCGAGGAGGACGGCCATGCGGGCGACGTCGCGGTTGTCCTCCCCGGCCTGGTTCGCCGCCCCCATGATCACCTCGTCGATGTCGGCGGGGTCGATGCCGGTGCGGTCGACGACGGCTTTCAGCGTCGTCGCGAGGAGGTCGTCGGGCCGCTGGTCGGCGAGTGCGCCTCCGTAGCGGCCGATGGGCGTGCGCAGTCCGTCAAGGATGAATGCCTCGGGCATGATGCTCCTTCAAGTCGGTTCAGACGAGTCGATCGTAACGCCTGCCACATCAGGCCGGGGCAGGGGGCCGGATGGCGGTATCGCCACCCGAACCGGGGTCAGGAGTCGAAGTCGATGGTGACTTCGTCGCTGACCGGGAAGGTCTGGCAGGTGAGGACGAAGTTCGCCTCCACCTCGGCGTCCTCGAGGGCGTAATTGCGGACCATGTCGACCTCGCCCGCGCACACCTTCGCCCGGCACGTCCCGCACACCCCGCCCTTGCACGCGAAGGGCAGGTCGGAGCGGGACTCCTGCGCGGAGTCGAGGATGGTCTTGCCCTGTGCCATCGCCGAGGTGGTCCGCCGTCCGTCGAGGATGACCGTGACCTCGCTCGTCGCCCCCTCGAGGACCTTGTCGGCGTGGGCGACCTCGGGTGGGGGCTCATCGACGTAGAAGAGCTCGAAGTGGACCTTCTCCTTCGGCACCCCGAGCTCGTCGAGCACGGTGCGGGCGTCGCCGAGCATCCCGAAAGGACCGCACAGCCACACATGGTCGACATCGTGCACGGGCACGAGGTAGGTGAGCAGCTGGCGCAGCTTCTCCTCGTCGAGGCGGCCGGAGAAGAGCTCGACCTCGCGGGGTTCGCGGGAGAGGACGTGGACGAGGTCGAGCTGCTGGTTGCGCGCGTCCTTGAGGTCGGCGAGTTCCTCGGCGAACATCACGGTGTTCGTCGAGCGGTTGCCGTAGAGGAGGGTGACGGACGCGTCGGGGTTGGTGAGCACCGTCGACGCGATCGAGAGCATCGGGGTGATGCCGGAACCGGCGGCGATGCACAGGTGCTTGCCGCCGAGGCTCGCGTCGGCCCGGAAGCTGCCGCTGGGCGGCTGGACCTCGATCGTCTCACCGGGGCGGACGTCGCGGACGAGCCAGCGGGAGAAGAGGCCGTCGGGGATCTCGCGCACGCCGATGCGCGGGGCAGCTCCCGCGGGCGCACAGATGGAGTAGGTGCGGCGGTGCTCGACGCCGTCGATCATCCGACGCAGGGTGAGCGACTGTCCGGCGGCGAAGTCGAAGAGCTCGGCCACCTCGGCGG
This sequence comes from Brevibacterium sp. K72, assembly GCF_050562175.1. Lineage (NCBI taxonomy): Bacteria > Bacillati > Actinomycetota > Actinomycetes > Micrococcales > Brevibacteriaceae > Brevibacterium > Brevibacterium sp. K72. Next base: position 1,149,398 of record NZ_CP191582.1, on the reverse strand, counting down.
GCACGTCGAAGGTCACGGCCGCGGAGTCCTCGGTGAGGTGCTCGACGGTGCGCACGGTGAGCGGGTGGAAGCCGGTGCGGTCAGCGGCCTGACCCGTGGACTCCGCGGGGGCGGTCTGGCCGACAGTCTCGGCGTCTCGGCCGATCGTCTCGGTCATCTCAGATCTCCTTCACGTGTTCGAACGGTTCGAGGCAGTCCCGGCACTGGTACATCGCCTTGCAGGCGGTGGGACCGAACTCCGAGGTGAGCGCCACGTTGCCCGATCCGCACAGGGTGCACACGATCGCGCGGCGGGTGGGCATGAGGGTGAGCGCGACGGGTCCCTGCCGGCGCGGCGCCTGGCCGGGCGGGGAGATGCCGGCCTCCGCGAGCGCCTCCCGGCCCTCGTCGGTGATCCAGTCGCTCGACCACGCCGGGGTGAGGGAGACGCGGATCTCCGCGTCGGGGAATCCTGCGTCCTCGAGTTCGCGCTGGAGGTCATCGCGCATCGTCGCCATCGCCGGGCAGCCCGAATACGTCGGGGTGATCGTCGCGACGACGTGGTCGTCCTCGAGCGTGACCTCCCGAAGCACGCCGAGGTCGACGAGCGTGAGCATCGGCATCTCCGGGTCGGTGACCCGGGCGGCGGCGGCACGGGCCCGGTCGACCGCCTCGGCGGGGGATTCCAGGGTCGCGTTCATCACCACTGACCCTGCGGGTGGGCGCGGGCGACGACCTGCATCTCGGCGAGCATGCGGGACAGCGCCTCGGTGTGGAGCCCGTCACGGCCCTTCTTGCCGCGGACCCCGGCGAGTGCTCCCGCCTCCGGGCGGTCGACGCCGGCGGCGGCGAAGACCTGGTCGAGGATGACACCGGCCTCGTCGGCCACCTCGGCGGGGTCGACGCCGATGCCGGCTTCGGCCACGGAAGCCTCGATCGGGTGGGTCTCGAAGAGCTCGGACCACAGCGGCCACAGGCCGCTCAGTGCGGTGAGCAAGCGAGCACGGGACTCCTCGGTGCCCTGGGCGAGCGTGACGACCCAGCGGCCGGCGAAGTCGCGGTGGTAGGACATCTCCTTGACGCCCTTGGCGGCAATCGCGGAGAGCACGGAGTCGCGGCTGGCGGTGAGGCGTTCGAAGAGGGCGAGGCGCCAGGTCGAGTAGATGAGGATCTTCGCGACCGCCTCGGCGAAGTCGCCGTTGGGGACCTCGGCGAGGCGGACGTTGCGGAAGTCCATGTCCTCGCGGAAGAAGGCGAGCCGGTCCTCGTCGGGCACCGGTGATCCCTCCGGCAGCTGCGGGACGAGGGCGGGGTCGGCTGCGGCGGCGCGGGCGAGGAGGAGGCGGGCCTGGCCGAGGAGGTCGAGGGAGATGTTCGCGAGCGCGATGTCCTCTTCGAGGTCAGGGGCGTTGGAGCACCATTCGGAGATCCGCTGGGAGAAGACGAGCGCATCGTCGCCGAGCATGAGGCAGTACTGGGCGAGCTCAGACGGGTCGACGCCGTCGGGCACGGTCGTGTCGACCCCGGCGAGCGGGTCCTCGAAGTCCGTGCCGAAGGCCCAATGGGCGTCGTTGACGAGGAGGCCCGAGTAGGCGTTCTCGTGCTCGTCGTGTTCTGCCGTGGGCTCGTGGACCTCAGGGGCGTTGGATTCGTTCGCCGAGGCGGCGTTGGGAGTCGTCATGTGATGCTCTTCCCTCACATGTGCGGGACATCGTCGGGGATGTCGTAGAAGGTCGGGTGACGGTAGACCTTGTCGCCGCTCGGGGCGAACATCGGGTCCTTCTCGTCGGGGCTCGAGGCGGTGATGTCCGATGAGCGCACGACCCAGATGCTCACACCTTCGTTGCGGCGCGTGTAGACGTCGCGGGCGTGGCGGATCGCGAGCTGGTCGTCGGGGGCGTGGAGCGAGCCGACGTGGACGTGGTTGAGGCCGCGCTTGCCGCGGACGAAGACCTCGTAGAGGGGCCATTCGCCGCGCACGGTCGGGGTCGTCCCTCCGGTGGCCGGGGTGGACTCGGTCATTCTGCGGCCTCCTCGGCGGTGGTGTCGGCGGTTGCGGCGAACTGGGCGTCTGCCGCGGCCTGGGCGGACTTCTCGGCGAAGGCGAGCGCGGCATCACGCACCCACGCACCCTCGTCCCACGCGCGCTTGCGGTGGGCGATGCGCTGTTCGTTGCACGGGCCGTTGCCCTTGACGACGGCCCAGAACTCGTCCCAGTCGGGGGTCGAGAAGTCGTAGTGTCCGCGCTCCTCGTTCCACTTGAGGTTCTCGTCGGGGAACGTCACGCCGAGCGCCTCGGCCTGCGGGATCGACATGTCGACGAACTTCTGGCGCAGCTCGTCGTTCGTGTGAGTCTTGATGCCCCACTCCATCGACTGCGCGGTGTTCGGCGAATCGTCGTCGGGAGGTCCGAACATCATCAGGGCCGGCCACCAGAAGCGGTTGACCGATTCCTGGACCATCGTCCGCTGCTCGTCGGTGCCGCGCATCATCGTCATGAGCAGTTCGTAGCCCTGGCGCTGGTGGAAGGACTCCTCCTTGCAGATGCGGATCATCGCGCGCCCGTAGGGACCGAAGGAGGTGCGGCACAGGGGGACCTGATTGCAGATCGCGGCGCCGTCAACGAGCCAGCCGATCGTGCCGACGTCGGTGTAGTTGAGCGTCGGGTAGTTGAAGATCGAGGAGTACTTCTGCTTGCCGGCGATGAGCTTCTCGGTGAGCTCGTTGCGGCTGGCGCCGAGCGTCTCGGCGGCCGAATAGAGGTAGAGGCCGTGACCCGCTTCGTCCTGGACCTTCGCGAGCAGGATCGCCTTGCGCCGCAGGGAGGGCGCGCGGGAGATCCAGTTGCCCTCGGGCTGCATGCCGATGATCTCCGAGTGCGCGTGCTGGGCGACCTGACGGATGAGCGTCTTGCGGTAGGGCTCGGGCATCCAGTCGCGCGGTTCGATCCGGTCCTTGGCCTCGATCGTGTCGGCGAACTGCGCCTCGAGCTGCGTTTCGTTGACTTCCGTTGTCATGACCACTCCACCCCCTGGGTGCGCCCTTCCTCGTCACGCGCCCGACCCGTGATCCGGGTGCGGCACTGCCGGTGCGGCGGACGGGATGCGCTCCGTCATCACAGGCCGCCGGAACCGTTCGATCATTTACTGACCGTTTGTTCTGTAATGTTCTTCACCAGTGTGGCATACCCCACGCCGAGGTGCAATATCGGGACAGGGCGACTGACCTGAACCCCGAGCGGGCCTTCGAACAGCCCCAAGCGAGACCTCGCCCAAGCGGTGCCACCGATCCCCCAGCCTGCCGCCGGCGATGCGGGCACCCGAAGCCACGACGGCACAGCCGACTCGACGAGTGGTCAACCGCAGTCAATGACCTAATCCACCCCTCCCATCACGCGTTTCACCGCCGCCCCGGGGCGGGAAGACGGTCGTCGCCACCGAGGATGGGTTCGTGAGGCTCCTGAGAGCCCGAGACTCCACAACCGCCCAAGCCCGAAAATCTATGCCGCATAAAAACCAAGACTCCTTTCCCTAAATGGATCGGCCGACGCCTCGAATTCTCGATTCCGAAGACAATCTTCAACTACTTCTGGTTTTGACCGCGGCAATCCCCGATGAAAAGATTGCTTCGCTCTAAAATGTGGGTGAACGAAGAATAACGTGCGGAGGTACGGACGGTGAACGGTCGTCGAGCAACGATGAAGGCGCGCGCCAGACAGTACCGCCGCAAAGCAGCGACCATGCTCACCGACCAGCAGAAGCTCTGGCTGTCAGAGGTGCGCCATGGTGAGACAGATCTGCAGCGCCGCATGCGAACCGTACTTCGACCGGGGTTGGCCAAGGAACCGAAAGTGGTGGCGACTCGAACGCACGATTCGATCGCAGCACAAGAAGACAATCTGCGCACAGTGCGCACCGTCCTCGCCGAGGCGGGCATCGATTTCGTCGAACTCCCCCGACGCGCCCGCGATCGCTCACGACTGGTCATTCCGCAGTCGCAGATTCGGCGCGCCCAGCAGGCATTGTCGGCTCTGGATCCTCAGGACGGTTGGACGCAGTTCCGGCGGTATCGGTCGTGGGCGAGTGGGAGTCGTCGCCGCCAGCGTGACGATCCGTTCTCCGTCGCGATGATCATCTGCCACCGTCGCGTGGCCGCCCCGAGCGGCCGCATCCTCAGCACCGGCTTCGAGGGCGTCATCATCGAAGCGTGGACGGACCTGGGACCCCGACGGGCACGCGTGGACGGGTCGACGCACATCCCGGGAACCCTTCACCGCATCGCGAAACAGCCCCGCACACTGGTCGAGTACTTCACTCCCGAGACCTGGGAGGCGTCATTGGCAAATGACAATCGCACCGTGCTGCCCGATGCCCCTGACCTCTACGCCGTCGCGGGACCTGTCGACCTCGTCTATACGCGGGTCGACGGCTCGGACCCTCTGTGGCGGGCGAAGAAGTCACGCGCCGAAGCTGAGATGCGTGGCGAGCAGATCAACGACACCGCGGTTTCCGAGTCGCGCTTCGCCGACCGGCAGGAGCTTCGCTACTCTCTGCGATCGGTCGAAGCGTACGCCAGTTGGGTCAACCACATCTACCTCGTCACCGACGCTCAGATCCCCGAGTGGCTCAACGTCGATCATCCCAAGATCACGGTCATCGACCACAGAGACATCTTCACCGACACCGACAATCTGCCTGTCTTCAACTCGCATGCGATTGAGTCTCAACTCCACCACATCCCCGGGCTGAGCGAGAACTACCTCTACATGAACGACGACCTGTTCTTCATGCGCCCGACCAGCCCCGAACTCTTCTTCACCGGAAGCGGACTCTCCCGTTTCTTCCCGTCGACGGCACCTCTCGACCTCGACGACCCGAGCGCCCGAGACATGCCAGTCCTCTCGGCTGCCAAACGAGGAAGACAGTTCATGCTCGACGAACACGGCCGACGGGTGGCCAACAAGTTCAAGCACACGCCTCACCCACAGGTGAGGTCAGTCATGGAAGATTTCGAGGCGACGCATCAGGACCTGTTCGACCACGTCGCACGCTCGAAGTTCCGTCATCCCGATGACTATTCGATCACCTCGGCGCTCTACCATTTCCACGCCTACGCGCAGGGCAAAGCCATCGACTCGTCCATTCGCTACGCCTACATGGACATCTCACGACCCGATGCCGAACTGTACATGCGGCGCCTTCTCCGCCGACGCAACCTCGACGTCCTCTGCCTCAACGACACCGATTCCTCACCGGAGGCGCAAGAGCACCTCGATGCGATGATGAGCTGGTTCCTCAACGAGAAGTTCCCGCTCCCGAGCAGTTTCGAGAAGTAGACCCGGCCTACCCCTTCCCGGCCCTCCGACTTGACAGAGACGCCGATCACAACGATATTTATTGACCAGATGGTCGTTTATTCCGATCCCGTGTCGCACGTCGGATCGGGCGACGGAGGCAGTGCATCGCATCGGTGCGAGGAGGAACCTGACATGGGAGAGACGACCACAACGACGACGGACACCAGTTCCGGCGCGGCTCCCTCACAAAACACCCATGCCGATCCCACGGCGACTCCCTCCTCTGCCTCCGTCGCCCCCGGCATCGGGAACGAAGCACATACCGGCGCGGCCGCGATGTACGCGAACGACCGCGCCTCCCAGCACCTCGGCATCACCCTCGACGACCACGGCCCCGGCTGGGCGCAGTGCTCGATGACGGTCACCGACATCATGGCCAACGGCCACGAGATCACCCACGGCGGCTACATCTTCCTCTTCGCCGACACGACGTTCGCGATGGCGTGCAACTATCCGGGTTCGGTCACCGTCGCCTCGGGCGGGGACATCACCTTCCTCAAGCCGACCCGCATCGGCGACGAACTCGTCGCCCACGGCCGCGAGATCGTCAAGCCGGGCCGCTCGGGCATCTACGACGTCGAGGTCAAGCGCGGCGACGAGATCGTCGCGGTCTACCGCGGACGCTCCCGCACCCTTCCGGCACCGAAGCCGGCCACCTCCTGACCCTCACCGCGGACCACGCTCACCCGGCGTCTCCCGCGTCGCGCCCCCACCTCGGCGCTTCCTGACTCGACACCTCACCTGCACGGATTCCCAAGGAGACGATGATGACCACGACCGACAGCGACGCCGGTCCGACGATGAGCCTCGACGAGCTGCGCGCCGATCAGCTCGCCAACCTCAAGACCACGGTGGCCGCCGTGTACGAGAAGGTGCCGCACTACCGGAAGGCCTTCGACGACCTCGGCATCACCCCCGCCGACATCACCAGCCTCGACGACATCGCGAAGCTGCCGTTCACGAACAAGCAGGACCTGCGGGACAACTACCCGTTCGGACTCTTCGCCGTCCCCCGCGAGGACGTTGCGCGCATCCACGCCTCCTCCGGCACGACCGGCCTGCCCACGGTCGTCGGGTACACGCAGAACGACCTCGACGTGTGGAGCCGACTCATCAAACGCTCGATCCTCGGCGCCGGCGGAAAGCCGGGGCAGATGCTCCACAACGCCTACGGCTACGGCCTGTTCACCGGCGGTCTCGGCGTCCACGGCGCCGAACGCCACGGCTTCACCGTCGTCCCGATCTCCGGCGGGCAGACCGAACGCCAGGTCCAGCTCATCCAGGATTTCAAGCCCGACATCATCACGGCCACCCCGACCTACCTGCTCACGATCCTCGACGAGTTCCACAAGCAGGGCATCGACCCGACCTCGACGAGCCTCAAGGTCGCCATCTGCGGCGCCGAACCGTGGACGGACGAGATGCGCCGGGAGATCGAGCGGTCCTTCGCCATCGACGCCGTCGACATCTACGGCCTCTCCGAGGTCATGGGCCCCGGCGTCGCGTGCGAATCCGCCGAGACCAAGGACGGCCCGACGATCTGGGAGGACCACTTCTACCCCGAGATCGTCGACCCCTTCACCGGTGAAGTCCTCCCCGACGGCGAGGAGGGCGAACTCGTCTTCACCTCGCTGACGAAGGAGGCGCTGCCGATCATCCGCTATCGCACCCACGACCTCGCGAGCCTCCTGCCCGGCACCGCGCACCCGAACTTCCGCCGCATCTCGCGCATCACCGGTCGCTCCGACGACCTCATCATCATCCGCGGCGTCAACGTCTACCCCGCGAACGTCGAATCCGTCCTCTTCGAGTTCGAGCACTTGAGCCCCCACTTCCAGCTCGTCCTCACCCGCCCAGGGCGGATGGACGAGGTCACCGTCGAGGTCGAGTGCCGCGAGAACGTCGGTGCCGTCGAACGTGAGGGCCTCGACCGCCGCGTGGCCGCCCGGATCAAGGAGCGCCTCGGCGTCTCCTCGACCGTCGACATCAAGGACCCCGGTTCGCTGCCGCGCTCGGTCGGCAAGCTCAAGCGCATCATCGACCGTCGCGAGAACATCCGCTAGGTCCGCTGTGACTCGGATCGCGGCACCGCCGGCTTCCGCTGATTAGACTGATTCCCATGTCCAAGAGCCCGTCACCTGCACAGACTCCGTCGAACGCGACGGAGTCCGTCACCGGTGACCTCGCCGAGGCGGGAGCTGGGTCCGGATCCGCCGCCGAGGCGGGGGTCGGGTCGGAGCCGAAGCGGACCCGCCGCGGTCGGCCCGGCTACGACCGGGAGACGCTCATCAACAAGGCCACCGAGGTCTTCGTCTCCCGCGGCTACGACGGCACGTCGATGGACACAGTCGCCCGCGAGCTCGGGATCACGAAATCGGCGATCTACCACCATGTGAAGTCGAAGGAGGAGCTGCTGCGGCTGGCGATCAACCGCGGCACCGACGCTCTCGCCTCGGCGGTGGAGTCCGAGTCCCACCGGCAGGATCTCAGCGCCCTCGAACGCCTGCGCCACGCCGTCCACTCGAGCGTGCTCATCCTCATCGAATACCACCACTCGGTCACCCTGCTCCTGCGGGTGCGCGGGAACTCCGCGGTCGAACGCGATGCGCTCGAGCAGCGGCGGCAGATCGACATGAAGATCCGCGCCCTCGTCACCGCGGCGATCGAGGAGGGCGGCGTCCGCGCCGACTTCCCGCCGGGCCTCGTCACCCGCCTCCTCTTCGGCATGGTCAACTCGATCACCGAGTGGTACCGCCCCGGCTACCCCGTCGATCCGGAGACCATCGCCGAGGCGGTCACCGCGATGGCCTTCAACGGCCTCGCCGAATAGAGCGCGCACACGCGCCCGTGCGATCGGGGCCGCCGACAGTGCTGATAACGGTCGTTTCCGGCGTACTCTGACAGGGTGACTTCTCGGATCCTCTGGATTGCCGTGCTCGCCTCCTTCGTGGCGTTCCTCGACGGCACGATCGTCAACGTCGCCCTGCCCGCGATCGACCGCGAGCTCGGCGGCGGGCTCGTCACCCAGCAGTGGGTCGTCGACGGCTACTTCATCACCCTCGGCGCCATCATGCTCGTCGCCGGCTCCATCAGCGACGCCTACGGCCGCAGCCTCGTCATGCGCATCGGCCTCATCGGATTCGGCATCGCCTCGGTGATCATCACCGTCGCCCCCGACCCGCTCACCCTCGTCATCGCCCGCATGCTCCAGGGGGCGGCGGGAGCCTTCCTCGTGCCGAGCTCGCTCGCGCTCATCAGCGCCCACTTCTCCGGCGTCGCCCGCGCCAAGGCCATCGGCACGTGGACGGCGCTGACGACGGGGGCGATGATCGTCGGTCCCCTCATCGGCGGAGTCCTCGTCGACTTCGCGAGCTGGCGGTTCGCGTTCCTCATCAACGTCATTCCCATCGCCATCACCCTGTGGCTGCTGCGCGGGGTGCCCGATCCTCCCCGGCAGACGAAGCCGCACATCGACATCCTCGGCGCGGTCCTCTCCATCCTCGGACTCGGCGGACTCGTCTTCGGTCTCATCGAACAGCCGCGGCTGGGATGGGGGCATCCGGCGATCCCCATCACCCTCCTCGGCGGGGCCGTCCTCTTCGTCCTCTTCCTCCTCCGGCAGAAGCGGGTGAGCGATCCGATCCTCCCGCTCGACCTGTTCCGCGCGCGGAACTTCTGGGTCGGCAACATCACGACGACGCTCATGTACGGGGCGCTCTCGCTCAACGGCTTCGTCCTCGCCATCTACCTGCAGGAGCAGGCGGGGCTGTCCGCGACGGCCGCGGGTCTCGCGAGCCTGCCGACGACGATCATGATGATCCTCTTCAGCTCCACCGCCGGGCGCCTGGCCGGCAGCTGGGGCCCGCGGCTGTTCATGGGCGTCGGACCGATCCTCATGGGTCTCGGGTCGCTCATGCTCCTCCTCGTCAGGGAGGACTTCAACTACTGGTGGCAGGTGCTGCCGGCGATGATCGTCTTCGGCCTCGGGCTCGCCGCGACCGTCTCACCGCTGACGGCGACGATCCTCGGCGCGATCGAGGAGGAGCGCAGCGGGATCGCCAGCGCCGTGAACAATGCGATCTCCCGCGTCGCAGGGCTCATCGCCATCGCGCTCGTCGGCACGGTCGTCGGCGGCACCCTCGACCTCAGCGGCTTCTACCGCGCCGCCGTCTTCGTGTCCGTGCTCCTCATCGCCGGCGGGCTGGTCTCGCTGGTGGGCATCCGGAACCCGGCCGTCCCTGCCCCGGAGGACTCGCGCCCCTGACTGGGCTGACCACCGATGCAGCGAGTCGAGGACGCTCAGTGTCGATAATGGTCAGCAGAATCGACACCGCACGTCCTCGACTCGAGGAGTCAGCGCCCCCTCACTCCTTCGCGACGAGGGTGAGGACGTCGTAGTTCGCGACGGGTTCGCCGTCCTGGTTGACGACCTCGGCGTCCCAGCGGACCTCGCCGTACTCGTCGGTCTCGCGCGGGGTGATGCGCTTCGCGGTGAGCGTCACCTTGAGCTTGTCCCCTGGTGAGACGGGCGTGACGAAGCGCAGCCCCTCGAGGCCGTAGTTCGCGAGCACCGGCCCGGGATCCGGCTGGACGAAGAGACCCGCGGCGAAGGAGACGATGAGGTACCCGTGGGCGACGCGGCCGGGGAAGAACGGGTTCGCCGCTGCCGCCTCCTCGTCGGTGTGGGCGTAGAACGTGTCGCCGGTGAACTCGGCGAAGTGCGCGATGTCCTCGAGGGTGACCTCGCGCCACTCCGACTCCAGGGCATCCCCGATCTTCAGATCGGCCAGAGACTTGGTGAACGGATGCTCGCCGAGGTGGCGCTCGGCTCCCGCGACCCACTCCCCGCCGATCGCGGTGAGCATGTTCGGAGAGGCCTGGATCGCGGTGCGCTGCATGAAGTGTGTGATGCCCCGCAGACCACCCATCTCCTCTCCGCCTCCGGCGCGGCCGGGACCACCGTGGACGAGGGTGGGCAGCGGGGAGCCGTGCCCCGTCGACTCGTCGGCGTCGTCGCGGTCGAGGACGAGGATGCGCCCGTGCCAGGGAGCGACGGCGCGGACGAACTCCGCGGCGAACGCCGGGTCGTGGGTGACGACCGAGCCGACGAGGGACCCGCGCCCGCGAGCGGCGAGGTCGACCGCCTCGGCGAGGGTCGAGTACGTGATGAGTGTGGTCACGGGACCGAAGGCCTCGACGTCGTGGACGGCGTCGACCCACGGATCGTCGGCCTGGAGGACGGTCGGGGCGACGAACGCCCCGCCGAGGGAGGACGCGAGATCGTCCGAGGCCTCGCGACCGCCGGTGAGGAGGTGGGCACCGCCGGCGATGATCTCATCGACGGCGTCGAGGACGTCATCACGCTGCTTCGTCGAGATGACCGGGCCGAGTCGGGTCGACTTCTCCCGCGGGTCGCCAGCGGTCACGGTCGCGAGCTTCGCGGTCAGGGCCTCCCCGACGGCCTCGGCGTGCTCGGCGGGAACGAAGGTGCGCCGGATCGCGGTGCACTTCTGACCGGCCTTGACGGTCATCTCGGCGACGACGCTGTCGACGAAGAGGTCGAACTCGGGCGTGCCGGGGGCGGCATCGGGACCGAGGAGGGAGAAGTTGAGGGAGTCCGCCTCGGCGAAGAAGCGGGTGCCGCGTTCGGTCACGCAGTTCAGCGATGCGAGTCGGCGGGCGGTGCCGGCTGACCCGGTGAAGGCGATCGTGTCCTGCTCGGCGAGCAGATCGAAGAGCGGGGTGATGTCGCCGGTGACGACCTGGATCGCGCCCTCGGGCAGGAGCCCGGAGGCGAGCATGTCGGCGACGACGGCGCGGGTGAGGTGCGCGGAGTCGGTGGCGGGCTTGACGACGACGGGGACGCCGGCGACGAACATCGGGGCGAACTTCTCGAGCATGCCCCACACGGGGAAGTTGAAGGCGTTGATCTGCAGGGCGAGGCCCTGTCGGGAGGTGAGGATGTGACGGCCGACGAAGGTGCCGTTCTTCGACAGGCGCTCGACCCCGCCGTCGAGGAGGACCGTCGAGTTCGGCATCTGCCGCCTCGCGACGCCCGAGTACGTGAAGAGCGTGCCGATGCCGCCTTCGATGTCGACGAAGGCGTCGCGCTTCGTCGTGCCCGTGGTGAAGGAGATCTCGTGGTAGTCCTTCGCCCGTTCCATGAGGTACGCGCCGAGCTGCTTGAGGATGACCCCGCGCTGATGGAACGTCAGCTTCCCCAGCTCCCGGCCCCCGACCTCACGGGCGAAGTCGGCAACCGCAGTGAAGTCGATGCCGGCCGAGGAGACGCGGTGGAGGAGGTCCCCGGTCGTCGAGTCGCGGACGTCTCGCGCGTCGGCGGCCTCGCTCGGGGTGTGCCAGGTGCCGGCCGCGTAGGAACTGAGGGTCTCGGTCATGGGGGCCTCCCGTTGTCGGTTGGTCGCTCGAAGCCGCTCAGCCTCGTCGCCGCTGTCCTGCTGCGGCCCGGGACGCACCCGAGCTCGCCGATCAGTCCATATACTAACCAATCGGTCGGTAATTGTCATCGGGTGCTGGGGGCGGTTGCACCCGCCTGCCACGACGCCATCACGACCCTGATCCGCGGAATGCCATCGCAGAGCTTCCAATGCGACGACAATGGGCCCTACGCCACGGGAATCCCAAGCGCGTCTCGCACCTGCGCGAGCACCTCGGGACCCGACACTGCATCGGAAATGCTGCTCGTGTCGACTCGCACGATCGGACCCAACGCGAGCGGAGCGCTGCGTCGCCACAGATCCACGTCGTTCGGATCGTCTTCGTGGATGCCGTGGCGGTCGCGGTTCTCGTACCGCTCGACGGCCTCGTCGACCGGAGCATCGCACCACACCTCGACCACCGTCTCAGCTCCGGCGACCCTCAGCCCGTCCCTGACGGTCTCGAGATCGCGCTCACGGGCCCAGAACGACTCGACCACCACCGTGTCGTCGACCAGGGCGGCCAGTCGCCATGTCACCGTGTTCGCCAGCTCATGGACCGGTCCCCTGGGGAAGCGGTAGTCAACGGAATCGACGAGGCGTTCGAGCACTTCGTCCACGGACAGGAACGGAACACCTGCCGCCTCGGCGAGTTCGGCACCAAGCGTTGACTTGCCCGATGCGGGGATCCCATTCACCAGGATCACTGCTGTTGCCATTGTCCATCCTCTCCACTGCCCGCGGTCACACTCTCGGTGACGGTACCGGTCACGACAACCCTACGGAGCGAACGCAGGGAAACTGTGCATTCGACCGCCTGCAATCGGCGCGCCCCGCCAGTGGCGCGGGTCACCCTCGTCGGCTATGATCAAGCGCATTAACTGACCAAACAGTCACCAAAGGTCGACCCGAGGACACACGGCGGGCACAGCCGCCCGCCGGAGAGCACCCACGCAAGCCCACCGGAGAGCACAGCCGCTCCCCGCACAGCACCCGCGCTCGCCCCAGCGTCGACCTGACGGACTTCGGATTTCGATGGAGAGATCAGCCATGTCCACCGCCTCACCCACGTCCTCGACGATCACGCGCGAGGAGCGCAAGGTCCTCGCGGGCACCCTCGTCGGCACCACGATCGAGTGGTATGACTTCTTCATCTACGCCCAGGCAGCGGGCCTCATCCTCTCGGTGCAGTACTTCGGCCCGCTCGCCGCAGACAACCCGGCGCTCGGCCAGATCATGGCGTGGGCCTCGCTGGGCATCTCATTCCTCTTCCGGCCGCTCGGCGCGATCATCGCCGGCCACCTCGGCGATCGGATCGGACGCAAGCGGATGCTCGTCCTCACGCTCATCCTCATGGGCGCGGCGACCTCGCTCATCGGCCTCCTGCCGACGTACGCGGCGATCGGCGTGGCAGCGCCGATCCTCCTCACCCTGCTGCGCATCCTCCAGGGCTTCTCGGCCGGCGGCGAATGGGGCGGCGCGGCACTGCTCTCAGTCGAACACGCCCCCGACGACAAACGCGGCATCTTCGGGGCCTACCCACAGATCGGCGTGCCCGTGGGCATGATCCTCGCGACCGGAGTCATCTGGATCCTCACCACCGTGCTCACTCCGGAGCAGTTCGCGAGCTTCGGCTGGAGGATCCCGTTCCTCTTCTCCGTCGTCCTCGTCGTCGTCGGCTACTACATCCGCAAGCAGGTCGAGGAGAGCCCCGTCTTCGCCGAGCTCGCCGAACGCCGCGCCGAGTCCTCGGCTCCGCTCGGCACCCTGTTCCGGAAGAACACGAAGGAGGTCGTGCTCGCCGCGGTCATCTTCATCGGCAACAACGCCGTCGGCTACATGATCATCGCGTTCTTCGCCGCGTACGCCTCCCGCCCCCTCGCCGAGGGCGGCATGGTCGGCCTCGACCGCGCCCCCGTGCTGCTCGCGACAACGCTCGCGAGCTTCGGCTGGCTGATCTTCACGATGTGGGGCGGGGCGCTCTCCGACCGGCTCGGTCGCGTCCGGACCTTCCAGATCGGCTACATCCTCCTCATCCTCTGGCTCATCCCGACGTTCATCATGATCGATTCGAAGAGCATCTGGATGTACGGCATCGGCATCTTCGTCCTCACCGTCGGCATGGGGCTCAGCTACGGCCCGATGTCGGCGATGTACGCGGAGATGTTCCCGCCGCAGGTCCGTTACTCCGGAGTGTCGATCGGGTATGCGCTCGGCGCGATCCTCGGCGGGGCGTTCGCCCCGACCATCGCCGAGACCCTGCTCGCGAAGACCGGCAACTCCCTGTCGATCGCGATCTACCTCATCATCGTCTGCGTCATCTCCCTCATCGGCGTCAGCCTCGTCAAGGAGACGAAAGGCAACCCCCTCGGCGTGCCCAAGCACCACTGAGTCATCGGACTCATCCCCTCGCCGAGGCGGCCGACCGTAACCGCGTCGCCTCGGAGAGGGTGATCGGACGTTCCGCCGAGGTGAGCCGACGACGCTCGTGCACGTGTTTGCTAGCCTGAGCGCATGGTCGACAGCGATGTCTGGACACGTGAGCAGGCGCAGAACTACGACGATGCCGAGGATCCGATGTTCGCCCCGGCGCTCCTCGCGGCGACGACGGCCTTCCTCGCCGAGGCGGCGGCCGGGGGAAGCGCCGTCGAGTTCGCGATCGGGACCGGGCGGGTCGCGATCCCCCTGCGCGAGCGCGGCGTCCCGGTCACCGGCATCGAGCTCTCGGAGCCGATGGCCGAACGCCTCCGGCAGAAGGCCCCCGACATCCCGGTGACGATCGGCGACATGACGACGACGCGCACCTCCGGAGAGCACTCGCTCGTCTACCTCGTCTACAACACGATCGGCAATCTCGTCACCCAGGACGCCCAGGTCGCCTGCTTCGCCAACGCCGCCTCCCATCTGCGTCCGGGTGGACGCTTCGTCGTCGAGAACACCGTCCCGCCCCTGCGACGGCTGCCGCCGGGCCAGTCCGCTGTCCCCTTCGACGTCACCGACGAGCACGTCGGCTTCGACACCCTCGACCCCGTCACACAGCGGGCGACCTCGCACCATCTCACGAGGGACGGCGCGACCTTCCGCTATTCGCCGCACCATTTCCGCTACGTGTGGCCCTCCGAACTCGACCTCATGGCCCGCCTCGCCGGACTCGAGCCCGAAGGGCGCTTCGCCGACTGGGAGAGGACGCCGTTCACCGCCGAGAGCCCCTCACACGTCTCCGTCTGGAGGAAGCCGTGACGCACCCTGACCCGCTCACCTACCCCGACATCGAAGCGGCCGCCGAACGGATCACCGGTCGCGTCCGCCCCCTCGCGGTCGCCTCGGCGCAGCCAGGACGCCGCCCGCACGCGGAGACGGACACGGGCGCGACGTGGGTCGCTCCCCCGACGAACGACCCCGAGGCCTCGGGTCTCTACTTCGCGCTCGAGTTCATGCAGTACACGGGGACGTTCAAGGCGCGCGGGGCGCAGAACTTCATCCGCGCCCACCTCGCCGAGGGGACGTTCCCCGATGCGGGCGTGACGATCGCCTCCGGCGGGAACGCGGGACTCGCATGCGCGTGGGCCGCCGCGGAGGCCGGGGTCCCGGCGACGGTGTTCGTCCCCGCGAACGCCCCGACCGTCAAGGTCGATCGGCTGCGCTCGTACGGCGCCGAGGTCCGGCAGGTCGGAGCCGAGTACGCCGAGGCGGCGCTGGCGTGTGCGGAGTTCGCGGAGTCCTCGGGGGCTCTGTCCTCGCACGCGTACGACCACCCGCTCATCGCCGCAGGGGCGGGGACCGTGTTCACGGAGCTGCTCGCGCAGGTGCCCGATCTCGACACCGTCGTCGTCTCCGTCGGCGGGGGCGGACTCTTCGCGGGTGTCGCGACGGCGGCGACGTTCCACGGGGTGCGAACGGTCGCCGTCGAACCCGTCGGCAGCCGCGCCTTCAATGCCGGACTCGAGGCCGGCCAGCCCGTCGACGTCGCCGTCGACTCGGTGGCGGCGGATTCCCTCGGGGCGCGGCGGGCCACTCCCCTGGCGCTGGCCGCCGCGCAGACCGATCTCGTCACCTCGGTGCTCGTGCGCGATGAGGAGATCATCGCGGCACGCCGACATCTGTGGGCCGACCATCGTCTCGTCGTCGAACATGCCGCGGCAGCCGCGCTCGCGGGGATCCGCAGTGCGGAGGGCTATGTGCCCGAGCCCGGTGAGAAGGTCGGTGTCGTCCTCTGCGGGGCGAACACGGGCTTCGACGGGCTCACCTAGCCGCGGTGCCGGGCCCGAAGACCTCGGCTCGGCGGAGGTAGCCGGCAAGGTCGTGGGTGAGGTCGAGGGTATCGAGTTCGGCCTCGGCGAACCAGCGCGCATCGGCGGCGTCGTCGCCGGCGGAGAGCTCACCGCCGGTGACGGTGGCTGCGAAGTCGTGGACGTCGTACTCGACTCCGTCGCCGATCGGGATCGTCAGCGACCAGAGCTCGCGGCCGATCTCGACGCGCAGCCCGGTCTCTTCGTACGCTTCCCGGGCGGCCGCCTCGGCGAAGGACTCACCGGGTTCGCACTTGCCTCCGGGCACGGACCATCGTCCCTTGTCGGGGTTCCTGCCGCGCTGGACGAGGAGCACGCGCGACCGGTCGTCGACGATGACGACGCTGGCCGCGCGGATCATCGTCACGGAGTCGGGCGCTGCCGATCCTTCGAACGGAAGGCGCCCTTGATGAAGCCGAAGACGATCGCGGCGACGGCGATGACGATGACCGCCTTGACGAGGAACCACGCGATCGAGAACACGGCGCTGACGATCCACCACGCGATGATGATCGCGAGGATCGCGCCGAGGACGCTCCAGACTGTGCTCATCTTCATGGCTCCAGCCTAGGTCTCGGCTGCACCGATCTGCAACGGAGCCGCCCGCAATGAGCCGACCCGCACTGCGGCGGTCGGGTCACCGCACTGAGGCGGTCGAGTCACTCCTCCTCGTCGGCGCGGGAGGCCGGGTCGAGCCCGTCCTTGCGCCGTTCGTCCTGCGAGCCCTGGTCGTCGACGTCGCCGTCGGTGTCGGCGAAGACCTCGTCGCGCATCTCCTGGCGGGCCTTGTCCTGCTCGAAGCGGTCCTCGCGCAGTTCGTCGTTGTCCTTGTGATGTCCCATCGGGTCCTCACTTCCCTCGACCGGCGGGCGACGCTCGCCCGTCCCCACAGTCTGCCCGTCTCTGGGCGTCCGCACCAGACCCCTTGTCGGGGAATCACGACCCTGTGTCGGCGATCCCCGTGTCAGACATCGGCGGTGTCCCCGGCAGACCACGGCGGCGTCCGCTCACCTGAAGGCGACTCTAGACCACGGCACTGCCCGCGGCCGGCATCGTCCGCACCGCTCGCGCCGACCAGCGGCCGTCTGCGTGGCCGACCTCGATCGGATGCTCGAAGGCGGCGGAGACGGCCTCGGTGGTGAGCACCTCGGCGATCGGGCCGTTGGCGGTGAGCCGACCGCGGGAGATGATCACGGCGTGCGTGGTCGTTTCGGGGATCTCCTCAAGGTGATGGGTGACGAGCAGCGTCGTCAGCTCCGGCGAGCTCACCGACAGGGCGTCGATGGTCTCGAGCAGCTGCTCGCGGGCGGCGACGTCGAGGCCAGTCGTCGGTTCGTCGAAGAGGAGGAGTTCGGGCGCCGAGACGAGAGCGCGGGCGACGAGCGCGCGACCCCGCTCGCCCTGGGAGAGGATCCGCCACCCGGCGTCGGCCCGGGAGGCCAGACCCACCTCGGCGATCATCGCTTCGGCACGCGCGATCTCCTCAGGGTTCGCCTCCCACCGCAGAGGCCGCTCGATCGTCCCGGTCACCCCGGTGAGGACGACGTCGCGGACGGTGAGGTTCGACCGCAGCGGATGCCGGGGATTGACGTGCCCGATGTGCCGTCGCAGGGCCGCGAGCTCGACCCTGCCCATCCGCCTGCCGAGGACGTCGACCGTGCCCGAGGTCGGGAACACCTGCGCCGAGGCGAAGCTGAGCAGCGTCGACTTCCCCGCTCCGTTCGGTCCGAGGAGGACCCAGTGTTCGCCGCGGTCGATCCGCAGGTCGATGCCGTGGAGGATCTGCGTCTGCCCGCGTCGGAACGTCACCTCGCTGAGGTCGAGGACCGCCTCACCCACGTCGTCTCCTTCGCATCGTCGGGATCGCCGCGACCCGGATGGGGCCGCGTTCGTCCGGGCAGTGGCACTCGGGACCGGACGATGCGAGTCTAGGACGGAACCGCGCCGAGGCGGCCGGACAGTGAGCAGGCAGAGTTCCACATCATGGATCGGACGGGGTCGGTCCCCCCGAGGTGGCCCCTGAGTCCCCGTGTCAGTGCAGGTGAGGACGGTAGATGAGTTCCTGTGTGCGCCCGTCGAGGGTGCGGGAGTAGAGGAGTTCGAGGTCGAAGTCCTCGGTCCCGTCAAAGATCGGTTCGGTGCCCGTGCGGCCGGTGAGCGCCGGGAAGATCGTCACCTGGAGGCGGTCGACGAGTCCGGCCGCCATGAGGGAGCGGTTCATCGACAGGCTCCCGTGCGAGCGCAGCGGGACATCGGACTGCTCTTTGAGCCGGGCGACGACGTCGACGGCATCGCCGCGCACGAGCGTGGCGTCCGGCCAGTCCAGGGGCTCCTCCAGCGTGTTCGAGATGACCGTCGTCGGCAGGTTCCGCATCTCCGTGACCCACGGGTCGAAGACGTCGTCGCCCTCGCCGGCTGACGCGACCATCGCCGCGAACGCCCGGTACGTGTTCGCGCCGAGAACGAGCCGCTGGTCGCCGGAGTACTCGCCGAGGCGCTCCTCGAGGAGTTCGGGTCCCTGCTTGCCCCAATAGCCGCCCCAGTCCGCGTCCTCGGTGACGCTCGCCCGCGAGTCGAGGCTGCTGAAGACATCGAACGTGTACGTGACGGTCATGGTTCCTCCCGAATCCGTCGTGCTTCGACAATAGTCCTCGAACCAGCGCAATGACAGGGAAACCTGAGACTGATCCGTCCCGGCTCGCCATGTGAACGACCTGTCACCGGGTCCGGACGAAAGGTTCCACATCATGGATTCCGCGCGGTGCGCTGAGGGCTGCGCGCGATAATCAGACCATGGGCAGCGGCGTGGACCCGGACGACCTGGGGCGGATGAGGATGCGCGGGAAGATCCTGCGCCGATCGGCGTCGTTCAACGTCGCCCACGCCGTCGATGATCTCGAGCCGGGCACCGGAGCGCAGAGCATCCAGCGGGCGCTGTCGCTGCTGGGCCTCGTCGGCCTCCTCGCCAGCGAACGCACGGGCGGCGCGGGCCTCTCCGAGATCGCGACGATCAGCGGGCGTCCGAAGGCGAGCGTCCACCGCATGCTCCAGGCTCTCATCGCGATGGGCTACGTCGAGCGCCTCGACGAGGGCGGGTACCGCCTCGGCGTGCAGTCGCAGATCCTCGGTCAGCTCGCGCAGAAGTCCGTCGACCCGCTCGTCATCGAATCGGAGTCGAGCCTGTTGCGCCTGGCCGAGATCACCCAGGACACGGCGTTCCTCACGCTGCGCACCGGCAGCTTTGCGATCTGCGCACGGCGCGAGGAGGGCTTCGGGGACATCTTCAACAACGCGCTCGCCGTCGGCGACCGGCATCCGCTGGGGATCGGAGCCGGCAGTCTCGCGATCATGGCGGAACTCTCCCCCGCCGAGGTGGACGCCCTGTTCGAGGCGAACGAGCAGATCCTCGCCGAGCGGTACCCGAAGGTCCGCATCGACCAGCTGCGCGACATCATCGACCAGGCCCGCATCGACGGCTTCGTCCACAATCCCGGGCTCTTCGCGCAGGGTTCGTGGGCAGTAGGCGTCGCGCTCAGGGTCCGTGGGGGCCGTCCCCGCGCGGCCCTGTCGATCGCGTCGATCGCCGACCGCGTCACCGGTCAGCGGGTCGAGCACCTCGTCGCCCTGCTGCGGCGCGAGGCGAAGATCATCGCCGAGGCGCTCGCCGCCGATGCAGAGCCTGCGAGCTCAGAAGCCTCCGCCGAGACAGACACTTCGCGCCGAGACCGACAGTTCTGAGTGTCGGTCTCGGCGCGAAGTGTCCGTCTCGATGCCTCTCCCGTGGTCGAAGGGACCGCTGAGCGGCGAGCGCGCGCCTCCCAGCTGGCTCCCTCGCCATCAGGTGGTCCCCTCGGCGGGCGAGCGCAACGAGAGGGTCAGACGAAGGAGAGGTACTTCAGCTTCGCGAGCACCTCGGGGTTCGTCGGTTCGACCTGGTGGGAGCCGTCGGGGTAGACGACGACGGGGATGTTCGTCCTACCCGAGATCTCCTTCGCCTCATCGGCCTTCTCCGGCTCGACGACGAGGTCGATGTAGTCGAAGTCGACGCCGAGTTCGGTCAGCTGCTTCTTCGTGCGACGGCAGTCCCCGCACCACTCCGCCCCGTACATCGTGATGGTCTTCTCGGACATGGTCGGCCTTTCGCTTGGGGCGCTCCAGCGCACGGTGTCGCCGAAGGATTCCGGCACTCATGCGAACCGTGCGCACGGGAGGACTATTCCGGCAGCGGGGCGCCTAGGGAGGAGGATCCGGTGCGAAACCGCGCCCGTTTTCGCACCGGATCCTCCTCCGGGAGCGCGCGGACGCAGCTCTTTGATTAGTAGTTACTAACTGCTAACTTAAAGACATGGCACAACGAATGAGCGGCGAGGAGCGCCGCAGACAGGTTCTCGGGATCGCCGCCGTGGAGTTCGCGGAGCACGGCCTGCACGGCGCGTCCACGGAGGCGATCGCGCGTTCGGCGGGCATCACCCAGGCCTACATCTTTCGTCTGTTCGGGACGAAGAAGGCGCTGTTCATCGAGCTCGTCACTTCGGCCTTCGAACGGACGAGCAGTGGGATGCTCACAGCGGGCTCAGGACGCACCGGGATCCGTTCGCTGGAGAGGATGGGAACCGAATACTACGACCTCCTTGCCGACCGGACCGCCCTGCTGCTGCAGCTGCAGGGACTGGCCGCATGCGGAGACGCCGAGGTGAAGGAAGCAGTGCGCGAACGGTTCGCCCGCATGTGGCAGGTCGTCTCGGAGACGACCTCGCTCGATCCGGTGACGGTCAAGACCTTCCTCGCATTCGGAATGCTCCTCAACGTCGGAGCAGCACTCGACCTGGAACAGATCGACGAGACGTGGGCTGAGGGAATGCGCACACGGATCCGTCCCGGCCTGTTCGCCCACATCAGCGACGAGACCAACCGGTGACAACGCGGGAATCCGACCTCAACGCCCGAGGTCTCGGCCGCGCCATCGTCGCCGTGGCACTGCTTGGCTCCGTGGTCGGAGGCGTCGGCGCCCCACTCATCACCGCAGTCGCACTCGATCTCGACATCGCACTCGACGAAGCACAGTGGACCCTGACCATCACTCTGTTCACTGGGGCGGTCACAGCCCCGGTCCTCGGCCGACTGGGCGCCGGTTCGCAGCGACAGGAGACGATACTCGGCACCCTCGCCCTGGTCGCGCTCGGCGGCCTTCTCACCGCAGTGCCGGCGCCCTTCGGCGTGCTCCTTGCAGCACGGGGCCTGCAGGGACTCGGTCTCGGGGTGATTCCGCTGCTCATGAGCCTCGCCCGTGACACCTTGCCCGCCGACCGGGCGAGGAAGACCATCGCCACAGTATCGGTCGCGTCCACTGTCGGCATCGGAGTGGCCTATCCGCTGATGGGATTCATCAGCGAGGCCGCCGGACTCCGCGCGGCGTACGGCTGCGGCTTCCTGCTCTCGCTGACTGCGTTCATCGTCGCCTGGCGAACGTTCCCCCGCTCAGTCCCGACCGAAGGCACCCCTGTTGACGCCCTCGGCGCCGTTCTGCTCGGCCTCGGGGTCCTCGGCGTACTGCTGACGGTGTCGCAACCCTCGGTCTGGAACCCTCTATGGGCCGGGGCCGCGATACTCCTCATCGCCTGCGCTGCGTTCGGCTGCTGGCTGCATGTCGAGCGTCGAAGCCAGGCGCCCTTGGTGGATCTCAGGCTCTTCTTCACCAGGAACATCCTGCTGGCAAATATTGCGATGTTCGGTTCAGCCATCGCCATGTACCTGCTGTTCTCTCTGCTCACCCGATTCGTGCAGACGCCCGTCCAAGCAGGATACGGCTTCGACCTGTCGAACACCGCTGCCGGTGCCGCTCTCATCCCGTTCTCAGTCCTCGGGTTCGCTGCCGGCAGACTGACACCGTGGCTGGTCGACAGACTCTCGGCAAAGCCGACGTTCATCGTCTACACCGCCTTCACCGCATCCACGGTCGTCGTCGTCCTGCTGCTCGATTCGCTCGCAGCCGTGCTTGCGGCGATGAGCGTGCTCGGTCTCGGCGTGGGCGGCATATCCGCCATCATGCCGCAGCTCGTCCTCACCGGCGTCCCGAAGTCAGAGACGGCAAGCGTCCTCTCGATCAACCAGATCGTCAGGGCCAGCGGTTTCAGCATCGGCAGCGCACTCGCGGGGCTCCTGCTCGTCGTGGCGACTGCCCCTGGGACACTCTTCCCAGCTCAGCTCGGGTATGTCACAGCCGCTCTCTGGGCCCTGCCGCTGCTCGCCCTCAGCGTCATCGCCGTCCTGCTCATCCCCAGAGAGGGGCGTGACTGAGCAGAATGCTCGCGCGTCGCGGCAGCACCTCAGCGATTCTCAGCCCCACGCGGACCGGCCGATCCCCAGCGAGGAGGATCCAGTGCGAAACCGAGCCCGATTTCGAACTGGATCCTCCTCCGGGAGCGCGAGCGCCGACGGCCGAACCCGCCCCTCACCTCAGGACGACGGTCCGCTTCCCGTTGAGGAACACCCGGCCCTCGCAGTGCCACTTCACGGCGTTCGACAGCGCCTTGCATTCGGTGTCGCGGCCGGCGGCGACGAGGTCCTGCGGGCCGAAGGCGTGGTCGACCTCGGTGACGGCCTGCGCGATGATCGGCCCCTCGTCGAGCTCGCTGTTGACGAAGTGGGCGGTCGCCCCGACGGTCTTCACACCCCGCTCGTACGCCTGGTGGTAGGGCTTGGCGCCCTTGAACGAGGGGAGGAACGAGTGGTGGATGTTGATCGCCTTGCCCGTCAGCTCGCGTGCGAGGTCGTCGGAGAGCACCTGCATGTACCGGGCGAGGACGACGAGGTCGATCTCGAACCGATCGACGAGGTCGAGGAGCTTGCCCTCGGCCTCGGGCTTCGTCTCCGGGGTGACCGGGATCCGGAAGAACGGCACGTGATGCCATTCGACGAGCTCCCGGTGGTCGGGATGGTTCGACACGACTGCCGCGATGTCGACGGGCAGCTCTCCGATGCGCGCCCGGAAGAGGAGGTCGTTGAGGCAGTGCTCGAACTTCGAGACCATGACGAGCACGCGCCGCTTCTCCCCCTTCGGCCAGAGGTTCCACTTCGCGTCGAGGTCCGCGCCGAGCCTCTCGATCTCGGCACGCAGGTCCTCGAGGGCCTCGGGTTCGAGCTCGAACTCGACCCGGAGGAAGAACCGCCTGCTCAGCGCGTCGTCGAACTGCTTGAGTTCCCTGATGTCGCCGCCGTGGTCGAGCAGCGCCCCCGTGAGCGAGTGGACGATGCCCCGACGCTCATCGCATTCGAGGGAGAGGACGTATTCCGGCATTGTCAGCCCTTCCGGTCGTTGTCTGCTGTGCGCGAGGCGGCGTCGCGCTCCGCGCCGCCGTGCCCCGCCGACCCGTCATCGTGCGCGTGCCCGACGACGTCGTCGAACGCGTCGATGCCCTCCCCGGTGAACTCGGCCATCCCGTCGATGAGCCAGCGGACCATGAAGTCCGCGAAGCTCGAGCGCGGCAGGATCCGGAACTCCTCGCCACCGGAGCGGTGGAGGATGACGGGGACGGGCCCGAGCTGCGTGACGATCGCCGTCCCGACGGGAAACGCCCGTGGGTGGAGGTCGGCCCGGCAGCTCTTCTCGAGCACCTCCCGGGCCTTCGACCCGGTGAGTTCGAGGATCGTCCGGTTCGCCGAGAGTTCGACGACCTGCCCGGGCAGCCCCTCGAGCGCGGCCTCCGCCTCGTCGGCCTCCCCCGGCCGCTGCGGCCGGGAGACGTCGATGACGAGGAACTCGTCCGGGCTCAGCCACACCGTGTGCCGACCGTCCGCCTCCCCCGTCACCTCGCCGACGACCTCAGGCAGGGTGATCCCCAAGGCCCCTTCGATCGCCCTCGCCGAGGCGGTCCCCGGCTCCGCGCGCACCCCGATCTGCACGGCGAAAGGACGCTCCCGCAGTCCCACGGCACCCCCGCCTCCCGCGCTGGCCTCAGCCATCGCCTCGGCGAGGTGGGCCGTCGGGGACACCCGCAGCTCCTCGAGCACGGTCGTGGACTCTTCAGTCTCAGCCATCGCGTCAGTCTCAGCCATCACGGCGCTTCCCTTCGGGATCGTAGAACACGGGTGAGGTGATCTCGACGTCGATCACCTGGTCACCGAGCGGTGACTGGACGACCTCGCCGAGGCGGTTGCGGCCGTTCTCGACGAGCGCGAGCCCGAACGGCCGGTTCAGTGTCGGGGAGAGATAGGACGAGGTGACGTGCCCGATCATCGGCACCGGCCCGTCCTCCGGGGTGATCGGGGTGCCGGCCGCGACGAGCTGCGCCCCCTCGATGAGCCGGGTCTCCCCGTCGACGGGGAGGACCCCGACGAGGTGCTTGCGGTCCTCCCGGGCCGTGTCGAGGCGGGAGAACGAGCGCTTGCCGATGAAGTCCTTGACCTTCGAGATGATCCATTCCATGCCCGCGTCGGCGGGAGTGACGGTGCCGTCGGTGTCCTGT
Organism: Brevibacterium sp. K72; assembly: GCF_050562175.1. Classification (NCBI taxonomy): domain Bacteria; kingdom Bacillati; phylum Actinomycetota; class Actinomycetes; order Micrococcales; family Brevibacteriaceae; genus Brevibacterium; species Brevibacterium sp. K72. The sequence goes on along the minus strand of NZ_CP191582.1, from coordinate 1,124,872 downwards.
CCGACGATGATGAACCCCTTCTCCGCGCGGAGCACGTGCATCGTCTCCGTCCCGTACGGGGTGATGTCGAACTCGGCTCCCGCCTCGGCGACCATCTCCCAGACGGCGAGTCCGTAGAAGGCTTCGACGTTGATCTCGAACGCGAGTTCCCCGGAGAACGAGATCCGGCAGATCCGCGCGGGGATTCCGTTCGCGAGCGTCGTGTGCCGGAACTCCATGAAGCCGAACGCCTCGTTCGACACGTCGAGATCGGGGGCGACCTTCGCGATGACCTCCCGCGACTTCGGGCCGGCGACGGCGACCGTCGCCCATTCCTCCGTCACCGAGGTGAAGGCGACGTCGAGGTCGGGCCATTCCGTCTGGTGCCATTCCTCGAGCCATTCGAGGACCTTCGCGGCCCCACCGGTCGTCGTCGTCATGTAGTAGCGGTCCTCGGCGACCCGCAGGGTCACGCCGTCGTCGAAGATCATCCCGTCGGGGGTGCACATGAGACCGTAGCGGGCCTTGCCGACGCCGAGCTTGGAGAACCCGTTCGTGTAGATCCGTCCGAGGAACTTCCCGGCATCGGCACCGCGGATCTCGATCTTGCCGAGTGTCGATGCGTCCTGGAACCCGACGGACTCCCGCACGGCCCGGCATTCGCGCAGCACCGCAGCGTCCATGTCCTCGCCGGGCAGCGGGTAGTACCACGGCCGCTTCCACTGCCCGACGTCCTCGAACTCGGCGCCGTGGGCGACGTGCCACGGGTGGATCGACGTCACCCGGGCGGGGTCGAAGAGCTCCCCCTTCCGCCGTCCGGCGAGCGCGGCGAAGGCGACGGGGGTGAAGGGCGCCCGGAAGGTCGTGTGCCCGACCTCGCCGAGGTCGTCCTCCCCGAGGACGGCGGCGATCGTCCCGATCGTGTTGACCGCACTCGTCTTGCCCTGGTCGGCGGCCGTCGAGATCGACGTGTAGCGCTTGATGTGCTCGACCGAGCGCATGCCTGCGTTCATCGCCCGGAGGATGTCGGCGACGGTCTGATCGCGCTGGAAGTCGACGAAATGCGAGGTCAGGGCCTCGGGGTCGTCGTCCGAGGTGACGACCCAGAGCGGGCGCTGGGGTGCGTCCGCGCCCTCCTCGGTCGTCGTCGGCACTGTGGGCTCGGTGTCGAACCCGGCCCGCTCGGCTGCCTCACTCCCGGCTTCCGCTCCCTGCCGCAGGGCCGTGGCCAGTGCGTACTCCCCGGTCATCGCGCCGACCGTGAACTGGTCGCGGACCGGTCCGGCAGGGACGAACGCGGCGATGTCCGCGTCCCACTCGATGGGTCCGCGGCGCTGCCCGTGGAGGTGGATGACGGGAGAGAACCCCCCGGAGACGGCGAGGAGGTCGAGGGCGATGTCCTCCCCCGCCGAGGCGGCCACCCCGTCCTCATCGAGGGAGGCGACCGTGATCCCGGAGACCCGTCCCCCCGGGCCCTCCCCGGCCGTGCCGGTGACGGCGGAGCCGAGGATGAGCCGCACCCCGGTATCGGAGGCGACTTGAGACGCCCTCGCCGAGGCGGTCGGGCGGGAGTCGACGACCGCGGCGACGTCGACGCCGGCAGCGACGAGATCAGCGACGAGCGCATAGGCGGAGTCATTCGTCGTCGCGATCGCGACCCGCTCACCGGCGAGAACGCCGTACCGGCCGAGGTAGGTCCGCACGGCTGAGGCGAGCATGATGCCGGGACGGTCGTTGTCGGCGAAGACGATGGGACGCTCATGCGCACCGGTGGCGAGGACGACCTGCCCGGCCCGGATGTGCCACACCCGCTGCCTCGGTCCCGCCTCGGCGCCGGTCCGGTCCTCGAGGGCGACGAAGTAGTTCGAGTCGTAGCTGCCGAAGACGGTCGTGCGCGGGGCGTACGTGAACTCCTCGGCGGCGGCCGCCTCGGCGAGCGTCGTCTCGATCCACTCCGGGGCCAGGATCCCGTCGATGACGGCGTGCGGATCCGAGAGCAGGGACCCGCCGGGGATGACGCCGTCGTCGAGGAGGAGGACGCGGGCCCCGGACTGTGCGGCCTCACGGGCGGCGGCGAGCCCGGCGGGACCGGCGCCGACGACGAGGACGTCGGTGTGGGTGTGCCGGTGCTCGTAGGTGGCGTCGTCGCGGCCGGGGTCGAGGATGCCGAGGCCCGAGAGGTACTCGGCGGTCAGGCCCTCGCGGATGAGGACCCGGGTGGCCTGGAGCATCGACTCGGCCACCTCGGCGGAATCAGGGGCATGGACGCGGACGAGGGCGTTGGGCTCCTCGACTCCGGCGGCCAGAATCCCCCGAGGCCGGTCGAGGTAGGTCGACGGTCCGCAGTCGAGGCGTCCGGCGGCGATGAGGGCGCTCGCGATCGTGTCCCCGGCGAACCCCGAGTAGGCGACGCCGTCGACGGTGAAGCCGATCGGTCGGCTGCCGTCGATGCCGGTCGCGGTCTCGAGCCGAGCTGCCAGAGGGCCCAGGGTCGCACCGGTCCGGTGCGAGTCGGTCGTCGTCATCGTCCTGTCGCTCCTTCGAAGGTCGCGGGCCGGGGCTGACCCATCGGGTAGACCCCGGCGAAGTCGTAGGTCACGGTGTCGCGCACGGCGTTGAACCACTTGCGACAGCCGAGGCTGTGGCACCAGCGTTCGGCGAAGAGCCCGCGGTCGTTGTCGCGATAGAAGAGGTACTCGGCCCATTCGCGGTCGGTGAGCGCGTACGGATCCTTGGGGTAGGGCACATGCGCCTGGCCTCCGTAGGTGAATTCGGATTCGTCGCGGGATCCGCAGTTCGGGCAGATGATGAGCAGCATGGCGGTCCTCTCTGGTCGGTCAGTGGGCGACGGCGGCCGCGCCGTGCTCGTCGATGAGGTGGCCGGTCTCGAAGCGTTCGAGCGCGAAGGGCGCGTTGAGCGGGTGCGGTTCGTCGGTGGCGATCGTGTGCGCGTAGGTGAATCCCGCACCGGGGGTTCCCTTGAAGCCGCCGGTGCCCCACCCGCAGTTGACGTAGAGTCCCTGGACTTCCGTCTTCGACACGATCGGGGAGGCGTCGAGGGTGACGTCGACGATGCCGCCCCAGGTCCGCAGGACGTGGGCGCGGGCGAAGATCGGGAAGAGCTCGACCGCGGCGGCGAGCTGCTCCTCGATGATGTGGAAGCCCCCGCGCTGCCCGTAGCCGTTGTACGAGTCGACGCCGGCGCCCATGACGAGTTCGCCCTTGTGCGCCTGGGAGACGTAGACGTGGACGTGGTTGGACATGACGACGGTCGGGTGGACGGGTTCGAAGAGCTCGGAGACGAGCGCCTGGAGCGGGTGGGACTGGATGGGCACGCGGATGCCCGCCATGTCCGCCACCACCGAGGTGTGCCCGGCGACGGCGACCGCGACCTTCTCCGTGGCGATCCGTCCGAGGGTCGTCTCGACTCCGGTGACCTGGTCGCCGTCGCGGTGGATGTCGGTGACCTCGCAGTTCTGGATGATGTCGACGCCCATCTCGTCGGCCTTCCGGGCGAACGCCCATGCGACGTGGTCGTGCTTGGCGATGCCGGCCCGCGGCTGGAAGGTCGCGCCCATGACGGGGTAGCGGAGGTCGTCGCCGATGTTGATGATCGGGCAGACCTCCTTGACCTGCTGGGGATCGAGCCATTCGGCGTCGACGCCGTTGAGGACATTGGCGTTGACCCGCCTGCGCGATTCCCGGACGTCGCCGAGGGTGTGGGCGAGGTTGAGCACGCCGCGCTGGGAGAAGAGGAAGTCGTAGTCGAGCTCCTCGGGCAGCTGCTCCCAGAGTCTGAGCGAATGCTCGTAGATCGCCGCCGACTCGTCCCAGAGGTAGTTCGAGCGGATGATCGTCGTGTTCCGGGCCATGTTGCCACCGGCCAGCCACCCGCGTTCGAGGATCGCGATGTCCGTCATCCCATGGTACTTCGCCAGGTAGTAGGCGGTCGCGAGTCCATGCCCGCCGCCGCCGATGATGACGGCTTCGTAGGACTTCTTCGGCTCCGGGTTGCGCCAGAGGAAGTCTGGATGTTCGGGAAGCTGCTCAGCCATGCGATCTCCCTCGATCGTTAATCGTCAACTAATATATCAGCTGTGTTCCTGTAGTCTAGGCCCAGATTCCCGGCGCTGGCAATGGTTCGCGCGAAGCGATTTCCGAGCGGGCAGGAACGCCCCGGAATACTGCTGGGACGCATGACGAGGACGGAGGGCGAGATGACATCGGTGACGGACACCTCGGCGAGCAGCACGTCGCTGGCCGATCGCGCGTACGAGGCGCTGCGGCACCGGCTCATCATGCTCGACATCGCCCCCGGCGATGTCATCAACGAGGCGGCGCTGAGCGCGGAGCTCGGGGTCGGGAGGACGCCGATCCGGGAGGCCCTCAAACGACTCGAGGGTGCGCACCTCGTCGTCTCGTTCCCCAGGCGCGGGACGTTCGCCTCCAACGTCGACATCACCGACCTCGCGGCGATCACGGAGATGCGTGAGGCGCTCGAGCCGATCGCGGCCCGGCGCGCGGCGCGGAACATCGGCCCCGAACTGCGGGAGGAGTTCACGACGACGATCGCCGAGCTCAGCTCTCTCGAGGCGGGGATGGACGCCCGCCTGCTCATCGAACGCGACCTCGAGGTCCACCGGCTCATCTACGGCGCGGTCGACAACCTCCACCTGCAGGAGACGCTCGTGCGCCTCGACGACCTCGCGACGCGGATCTGGTGCCTCGTGCTCCCGAAGATCCCCGACCTCCTCGGCCACATCCGCGAACACATCGCTCTGCTCGAGGGCATCCTCGCCGGTGACGAGGATGCGGTGGGCCGGGTGGCCGGTGAGCATGTCCGCGAGTTCGAGGCGACCGTCCGCATGGCACTGGCGTAGCCGCACCGCGTCACCGACACCGCCGCGCCACCTCGACCGGGGGGCGCCTGCCCCCTGCTCGCGCGGATCACAGCCCCGAGGCGAACTCCCTCATCGCACGGTCGAGATCCTCGCCGATGCCCTCGGCTCCCCGTGCGCGTGACTCGCGCATCGCGATCGTCAGCGCCGCCCCGCACGCCCTGCCGATGACCTGGGCACGGAAGGGCTCGACGCCGCGCTTGCCGAGGACGGCGGCGACCGCCTCGGCGAGGATGTCGACCTTCGCGATGAACGCCGCCCGCAGTGACGGGGTGGAGTCGATGACCTCGTCGAGGGCGAAGCTGTCGGCCCGCCGGTCGGGGTCGGCGTAGTGGTCGACGATCCCCGACATCGACGCGCGCACGGACGTCCACGGATCCTCGTCACCGGGGCGGGCGAGGAGCCGGGCGATCATGTCCTCCCCCATCCCCACCCACTTGCCCGAGATGACGTCCTCCTTGGACGGGAAGTAGCGGAAGAACGTCCGCCGCGACATCCCCGAGGCCGCGGCGAGATCGTCGACGGTGGTCTCGGAATAGCCCCTCTCGCGGAACAGCCTCAGGGCGATCGCGGTGATCTCGGCCTGCATGAGGCGGCGCTTGCGCTCACGGAGGTTCGGGGTGCTCATCTGAGCATTGTAGGCGAAGGACAACGATGGCACTGAGTGTCATTCTTGACTTATAGTGTTCCTGTGACTGCGCGAGGAGGATCCATGACAGCACCGCTCTACCGCGACCAGCAGGCCTGGCAGGATCTCCAGGAGTTTCTGCCGGAACGACTGCGGCTCGACGAATCGACGGCTCCGCAGGAGGAGATCTGGCGCTGGCGCGGCCACCGTATCCATCTCGACCGCTATTCGCAGCCGGAGGCTTCGGCACGTGTCGTCCTCCATCACGGGGTCGGGACGAACGGGCGCCAGATGTCGCTCATCCTCGGCGCTCCTTTGGCGCGCCGCGGGTATGACGTCGTCTCCCTCGACAATCTCGGCTTCGGAATGACCGAGATGAGGTCCGGGTTCACGCCGTCGTACTCCGACTGGGTCGAACTCGTCGTCGACTTCCTCAGCGCCGAGCAGGCGAGGGATCCGAAGCCGACCGTCCTCTACGGACTCTCCGCCGGGGGCATGCTCGCCTTTCACGTCGCGGCGACAGCCCCCGCGGGCGTCCTCCATGGAATCGTCGGCATGACCTTCCTCGACCAGCGCTGCCCGGAGGTCCTCGAGCGCACGGCGCGCAGCCGTGCCACCGCACGCGTCGGCGCACCGATCATGGCGGCGCTCGCGAGGACCCCGCTCGGGCGTCTGCGCTATCCGATGCGCCTGGCCTCGAAGATGTCGGCACTTGCCAACGACCGCGGGGCGATGGAGGTCCTCCTCGGCGACCCCACCTCGGCGGGGAATGCGATGCCGCTGAGATTCCTCGCGGACTACCTCGCCTACGCCCCTGCGATCGAACCGGCGCGCTTCCGCGCCTGCCCGGTCCTGCTCACCCAGCCGGCTGCAGACCGGTGGTCGCCGCGCGAGCTCTCCGACCCGGTCGTCTCCCGCCTCGACCCCGCACTGTTCGAGGAGGTGAGCCTGCAGGGAGCAGGCCACCTCCCGCTCGAAGACCCGGGCCTGCGTCAGCTCGAGCTCGCCGTCGCCGAGTTCGTCGACCGGGTGACGAACTGGACCAGGACGCCCGCGCGGTGAGCGCCGGGCATCGTCGCTGAGCGCGAGGGCACGCAACGCACGGCCGCAGCTGCAGCCTCCCGAGCCATCCGATCGCAGACGGCCCCGGCCTGCGCGACTCAAGACTGGGCGGCCCAGCCGCACCCTGCGTGAATCGCAACGGCCCGACCGCAGCCTGAGAGGGCTGCGATCGGGCCGTGTGCTGTCCGCTGCTGACGGAGCCGGGTCTACCTGCTCGAGACGCGCCCGAAGAGGTTGGCGATCGGAGCGAGCAGCAGCGGCCTCGCCGCGAACCAGCCCGCCACGACGACGGCCATCGCCACGATGAACCAGATGACTCCCGCCCAGCCGAGCACGTTCGTCCCGGCGAACATGTAGCCGAGGTTCTGCCGCAGTCCGGTCGCGAAGACGAGGAACACGTGGACGGCGATGAAGAACACGAAGAAGAGCATCGTCGGGAAGTGGATCGCCCGCGCCAGCGGCGCCGGGTAGATCTTGTTCAGCGTCGCCGCGTCCTTCGGCCACCACTCGCTCATCCGCACGCCGGTGATCGCAGCCAGGGGGGCGGCGATGAAGACGACGATGAAGTACATGAGCTGCTGGAGCGCGTTGTAGTTGACCCACGCGTCCTCCATCGGCCACTCGAGCGTCGCGTACTGAAGCATCGCCGACAGCGCATTCGGGAAGACCTCCCAGCTCGTGGGCACGATCCTCGCCCAGTGCCCGGAGGCGAAGAGGAGGACGACGAAGACGACGCCGTTGATCAGCCACAGCACATCGAGGCTGGTGTGCAGCCATAGGTTGATGCTGATCTTCTTCCCGCCCTTCTTCGGCGTGTAGAACGCAGGCGGCTTCTGCTGGTGCCGCACCTGCAGACCCGTGCGGATGATGAGGACCATGAAGAAGAGGTTGAGGAAGTGCGTCCACCGCGCCCACGCCGGGAATCCCGGCTCGACGAAGTCGGGCAGGTGGTACTCGCCCGGGTAGCGCTCGAGGAACTCGGGCACACCGGGCAGGGTCGTGACGCCGCGCGCGGCGAGGATGAGGATTCCGCCGACGACGATGAGTCCGCCGAGGCCGAGGCTCACGAGCTTGCCCCACTGGCCGAGCGACTTGGACCCGATCATGATCGGTTCGCGTGCCGGCTGGGCCTTCGCCTTCTCGGCTGTCTTCGGCTTCTCCGCCGTCTTCGTCGGAGCAGCGGTCTTCGCCGTCGATCCCGCCGAGGCGGCCGATGCCTTCGCGGGTTCCGTCGGCTTCGCGTCGGCCTTCGTCGCCGAGGCGGTCCCGGCCGAGGTCGCCGCCGCAGGCTTCTGCGCAACAGGCTTCTCGCCCGGCTTCGAAGCCGGGCCTGCGGTCTTCGGCAGACCGGTACGGGCTGCGGGCTTGGCACCGGGCTTGCCCGTGTCCGGTCCGGTCGACTTCGGCAGCCCCGTCCGGGTCTTCGGCAGACCTGAGCGTGCCGCCGGCTTCGCGGCCGTGCCAGCGGCGGCCGCGTCCTTGTCTGTTGCTGCTTCCGTGCCTGCGGCATCGTCGGCCGTCGCCGAGGCAGCGGCCGTGCCAGCGGCGGTTCCGGCCGCAGCGGTGTCGGTTGCGGAGGTGTCGGCTGTCGCAGCTTCGCTCGAGGCAGCGGGCGCCTTCCCGGCGGCAGGCTCTGCAACAGGGGCGGTCGGTGCTGCAGCCGTCGAGGCAGCGGCGGTGACCGGGGCGAAGCCTTCGGGCGGCCAGGGGTCGCCGCCGGAGGTGCGCGGCAGTCCGCGGCGCAGGGGAACGTCGCTGAGTTCAGAGGCGCCGGCGGGCCGGCTTGCCGTTGCGGCCGCGCCAGCGCCCGCTGTGACAGCACTGCCCGCAGCAGGTGTCGCACTCGTCTCAGCGGCGGGAGTCGTCTCGGGCTCCGCTGCCGAGTCAGCAGCCGTCGTAGACGCGCCAGCGGCTGCCGCCGGGGCGCCCGACTCTGCGGGAGCACCGGTCTCGGCGGACGCACCGTCTGCCGAAGTGGATGGTGCCTGTGCGCCGGCGCTCTTCACACCGGCGGGAGCGAAACCTTCCGGCGGCCACGGGTCGCCGCCTGACTGCCTGGGCAGTCCGCGGCGTAACGGCACCGAGGCGTCCTCGCCCGCAGTTCCCCCACTCGAGGCGGCAGCGATCCCCGCTCCGGCGACGCCGGCACCGGCGGCCACTCCCGCAGCAGCACCGGCAGTCGGCTGTGTCGCGTCGGCCGCGACAACGTCGCTCGGCGCCTCTTCATCCTGTGCAACCCCATCGGCCTGCGCGCTATCGACATCGCTCGCACTCGACACGAGCTCGGATTCGGAGACAGCGACCTGCTCCGATGAAACTGGCTCTGACGAGACCTGCTCCGACGCTTCGGCTGCGGACACGCCCGGCTCAGGCGCGGCCGTGGGCGCACCATCGGCCGAGCCAGCGGCGGGACTGCTGGCCGAGGACCTCGCGCGGACGGAGGCAACGCCCTCGGGCGGCCACGAATCTCCTCCGCTCACGCGCGGCAGACCGCGTCGCAGCGGAACGTCGATGACTTCGGTGGCAACGGCTGCCGCCACCCCTCCTCCAACTGCCGCACCGGAATCTTCGGCGCCGAACTCATCGGCTCCGCGATCCTCGATCCCGAGGCCCGAATCACCGAGATCCTCAGCACCGGGTTCAGCGGCACCGTGATCGTCGGCACCGACGGCCGACACGTCGCCGGGGCCGGCCTCAGGGACCGACGAACCGGCATCGTCCGAGGTCACCGGGGCACGCACCTCGGCGGCACCGGATTCGATGACATCCGCCTCGGTGGGCTCATCGACGATCCCAGCCGAATCGGACACTGCCGACTCGGACGCAGAGGGAGCGGCTCCGGAAGCAGCCTCGGCGCTCACCCATTCGCGGGACTCCCATTCGACGGCCTGTCCGACGGTCCCCTCCGGGGGCCACGGATCGCCGCCGGAGACCCGGGGCAGGCCGGCACGCAGCGTGGTGGAGAAGGTGGACATATCAGGACTGTTTCGCTTTCAAGGTCTCGACGGCCTGGGGCACGACCTTGAACAGGTCACCGACGACGCCGTAGTCGGCGATGTCGAAGATCGGCGCCTCGCCGTCCTTGTTCACCGCGACGATCGTCTTCGAGGTCTGCATACCCGCCTTGTGCTGGATCGCACCCGAGATGCCGAGCGCGACGTAGAGCTGCGGGGACACGGACACACCGGTCTGACCGACCTGGTGCGACTGGGCGATGAAGCCGGCGTCGACAGCGGCGCGGGAGGCGCCGACGGCGGCACCGAGGACGTCGGCGAACTCGCCGACGAGCTCGAAGGACTCCTCGGAGCCGACACCGCGACCACCGGAGACGACCTTCTGGGCCCCACGCAGCTCGGGACGCGACGAGGTCTCGACGATCGGCTCGAACGCCGTCACCTGGGCTGCGCGCTTGCCGGAGTCGGCGACCTCGAGGACCTGCGAGTTCGCGGGCTGGGCCTCACCGCGGTTCTCGATCGAACCGAGGCGGATCGTGATGACCGGGGCACCGAAGGTCGGGGCGGACTGAGCGGTGTAGCCGCCGCCGTAGACCGAGTGGTCGGCGACGATGCCCTCGGAGTCGCGGTCGACGCCGATCGCGTCGACCGACAGCGCCGATCCCGAGCGCACGGCGAAGCGACCGGCGAGGTCACGGCCGTCGATCGTGTTCGGGATGAGGACGGCATCGGGGGCCGTGAGCTCAGCGGCTGCGGTGAGAGCGTCGACGGCGAAGGACCCGAGCGCGGTGTTGCCTTCGGGCACCTCGGCGACGAGGGTCTGCACGGCGCCGAGAGACGAGGCCGTCTCCGCGGCGGCGTCACCGCTGCCGGAGGGCGCGATGACGAGGGCGACGGGGCTGCCGATGACACCGGCTCCGCCGAGGAGTTCGGCGGCCGGCTTCTCGAGTGCGCCTTCGGGGTCGACCGTCAGGGCGACGAGGATGGTGTCCTGGGGGAATTCAGACATGGGCGTTCTCCTTAGGCCAGACGGTTCTTGATGAGGAATTCGGCGAGTTCGACGCCGCCGTTGCCTTCGTCGACGACCTTCTCACCGGCTTCGCGCGGGGGCTTCTCGGCGACGGAGACCATGATCGAGCGCGCCGTCGACTGATCGGCGGCATCGACGTCGAGGTCGGCCAGGCCGATGACCTCGAAGGGCTTCTTCTTCGCCGCCATGATGCCCTTGAAGTTGGGGAACCGGGCCTCGGGCAGCGCCTCGGTGATCGAGATGACGGCGGGCAGCTCGGCGGTCACCTGCTGCTGGCCGCCGTCGACGGCGCGGGTGCCCGAGACGGAGCCGTCGGCGATCTCGACGGCCGAGAGGTTCGTCAGATGCGGCAGATCGAGATGCTCGGCGAGCATCGCCGGCAGCATGCCGGCATTGCCGTCGGTGGAGATGTTGCCGGTGATGACGAGGTCGTAGCCGCCTCGGCGCACGGCTGCGGCGAGGACTTCGGCGGTGAGGCCGAGGTCGGCGCCGAGGAGTTCCTCATCCGCGATGTGCACGGCGTCGCCGGCACCCATCGCCAGGCCCTTGCGGATCGTCGCCGTGGCACCCGAGGGCGCCATCGAGACGACGGTGATCTCGGTGCCGTCGTGGCTGTCGGCATAGGACAGGGCGACTTCGAGTGCGCGTTCGCCGATCTCGTCGAGCACGGCCTCGGAGGCGGCACGATCCGCCAGACCGGTCTCGAGATCGAGCTTGCGATCCCCGTACGTGTCCGGGACCTCTTTGACCAACACAGCGATCTTCAACGTGGCTCCTTATCAATGACGCAGGTCCGCCGTCGAGCAGTCAGGCCTGCTGCGAGTCGTCTCCGACCATAATCTACAGTCGGGAAACAGCCGTCCGTCAGTGGGATCGCGGCTCGACCCCACCGTTCCTCCGCCCCATGCTACGTGGTGGAGGACACATCGGCGTCACCGGGGCGTCCGATCGGTCACAGCGGCCATGATACTTAACGAACGTTTACTTAAGTGTAGGTCGAATCCCCGGTGCTCGCATCCCCGCCGAGGCGGCCGACCGCGATCGCACCCCGTCCGACCTAGAATGGGGGCACCGACCCGCACCAAGGAGATCCCCGTGTCCTTCGACCTCGACGACATCGACCGCAGCATCGTCGCCGCTCTCGTCGAGAACTCGCGCCTGAGCGTCCGCCAGCTCGCCGAACGTGTCCATATCTCCCGGTCAGCCGCCCACAAACGCTTCACTGCGCTCATCGAATCCGGGGCGATCAAGGGCTTCACCGCCGAGGTGGACCGCGGTGCGCTCGGCATGACCGTGACCGCGGTGGTCGTCGTGAGGATCGGCGATCGGCCGTGGCCCGAAGTGCGCGACGATCTCGCCGCGCTGCCGTTCGTCGAGAAGGTCCAAGCCGTCAGCGGTGACATCGACGCTCTCGTCACCGTCAATGCGCCTGACAACACGGCGCTCTCCCAGGTCATCCTCCGCAGGATCCACGAGGTCCCCGGCGTCACATCGTCGCGGTCGCTGCTCATCCTCGACGAGGCCGACGGGCACAGACCCGGAGCACAGGGCTGAAGCGCGCTGAAACCCTCGGAGCGACCACCGTCGCCTCCGCCTGGCGCAGTGAATCGGCAACATCTGCATCGGTCGGGAAACGCGGCGCATATCGTCGGCTCCGAGGGTTCCTGGCGAATGAAACAGTGAGACATCGGGCCCGCAACTCCAAGCAGGTGTGTCAACTGCCTGAGGCAACAGGAACGTGCCCTCTATCTCATAGGTCAGCCTAACCTAAGGATTCGGCGAGCACAATCCCCCGCTGAGACTCGCGGGGAGGCCCCGCCGAAACCTGCATCCCGGTCGCCCGCGATCGCCCGATCGCAGCGAAGCCGCTGGCGGCGGGGGACTCCCGCGGCGAGGGGCGCTCCCGAGGGGCGCTCTCGAGGCGGCGCATGATGTCAGGGCGACTCAGGTGCCCGGCGCCTCGAGTGTGCGCCGGACCGCACGAATCGTCAGGGCGAGCGCCTGAGCACGGGCATCGCGATCGGCGATCCCGGCGCTGACGGAGAACAGATGCCCGGAGCCGATGGTGAGGAAGACGTACATCGCCGCCCACCCGACGGGCACGTCAGCCGTGATCGACCCGTCGGCCTGGCCGCGCGCGATGACCGCCTCAAGCTGGTCGTCGTCGGACTCGGTCGTCGCACCCCCGGGACCGAGGTCGTCCGCGTCGCCCTCGCTCTCCGCACCCGAGGGGCCTCGCGACGCCTCGGCGCGGTCACTGCGTTCGCGCTCCGCCACGGCCCGTTCGCGCTCAGCCACGGCACGTTCACGCTCCGCTTCGACCCGTTCGCGGGCCACCTCGGCGAAGGTGTCGTCGGTGATGATCGGGTTGTCCGCGAAGAGGAGGGTGAGCACGTCGGGGACGGTGAAGAGCTGGGTGCAGATCCGCTCGACGGCATCGAGCCCGGTTCCGACCTCGGGACGGGCGCTGAGGAACGCATCCCCGAACATCCGCGCACCGAGGCGGGCCACCTCGGCGATCATCGCCTCGCGATCCCCGAAGTGCCGATACAGGGTAGTCCGTCCGACGCCGAGACCATCGGCGAGGTCGGTCATCGACGCGGTCGAATCGGCCGCGAGCAGCGGCAGCGCCCCGTCGATGAGGGCCGTCCTGCCCAGCCGCCCCATTCCCTTGGCCATATGCACCTTCCGTCGTCGTTCGCACTCATGCGTGCCTTCCCATCCTCGCCGATCACCGCACGCGGATCGACTCCGTCCAGCGTCGACCCTCCGCCTGCACCATCAACCGGCCATTCCTCCACCCTTGCCTAGAGGAACATCATTGTTCCACTTTGGTACACTTATGTTCCAGTACGCGAGCTGACGCGCTCGGACCGCGCCCAGAACGCACATCCAGACCAGGGAGGAACGATGCCCACCACGCCAGACGCCGACTCCGGACACGTCCGCGGCGAATCGGAGGTCTTCGAGCTCAAACGATCGGACGCCGTCATCATCGGTCTCGTCTGCGTGGCGGCGGGCATCGCGCTCGGCTTCTTCCTCCCCGCGCTCGGTTCCGTTGCGGCACGCTTCCCCATCCCCTTCGGCGATGCCATTGAGAAGCTCAGCGGATTCGACGAGCAGTGGGTGGTCATCGCCCGGCCGTTCGTCGGCGCCGTCCTCGGGGCCGTCGCCGCCCTCGTCATCTCCGCCTCGGTGCCGCGGCTGCGCATCGACGACGACGCGATCACGGTGGACACACGCAACGGCCATCCGGTGCGGATCTCGCGGGAGTCGTTCTCGACCGCCTACTTCGACGGCGGCAAGTTGACGATCCTCACCGCCGGCGGACATCAGGCGTTCCATGGCAGTGTCGAAGGGAAGAAGGACCGGGTCGCCGCGGCGTTCACCGCTCGAGGCTACCGCTGGGGCGAGATCTGAGCGGCGCCCGCGAGCCCCTCCAACACCCCTGAATCCCCAGTGCCAAACGTCCACCGAGACCGCCTCCGATCACTCACAACGTCCACCTTTGCCGACACGATCGGCACCCCTGTCCGTGACCGATCTCAGAGCCTGGATCGGTGATGCGGCTCACGTCATCATGAGGGTATGACCATCGACGTTCCCACCACCGGCCGCTCGCTGCCGCAGCTGCAGCCCATCAGCTTCATCGGCCCAGACGGACAGCCCACCGACACCGACACCGACGGGCTCGAGATCCCGAGCGACCGGACCCTGGCCGGCCTCTATCGGCAGATGGTCCTCGTGCGCCGCTTCGAAGCCCAGGTGACCCACCTGACCAGGCAGGGACGCCTGGCCACGTACCCGTCCGCCGCCGGACAGGAGGCGTGCGAGGTGGGGGCGACGACCGCGCTCGCACCGGGCGACTGGCTCTTCCCCACCTACCGCGACTCGGCCGCGCTGCTCACCCGCGGTGTGCCCGTCGGAGAGATCCTCGCGGCCTTCCGCGGCGACTGGCACTGTGGCTTCGACCCGCAGGAGTACCACACCTCACCAGCGGCGACACCGCTGGCCACCCAGACCCTCCACGCCGCCGGTTTCGCGATGGCGTCGAAGCTCAAGGGCCGGGAGGCGTGCACGCTCACCTTCCTCGGCGACGGCGCGAGCAGCGAGGGCGACACCCACGAGGCCTTCAACTTCGCCTCGGTGTGGCAGACCCCGACCGTCTTCGTCCTCCAGAACAACCAGTACGCGATCTCGACCCCGCTGCGCGAGCAGTCGAATGCGACGATGCTCGCCGACCGCGCGGCCGGCTACGGGATGCCGGGCATCCGCGTCGACGGCAACGACGTCGCCGCGGTCTTCGCCGCCGTCTCTGCGGCCCTCGAACGCGGACGCGAAGGCGACGGCCCGACCCTCATCGAGTGCCTCACCTACCGGATGGAGTCGCACACGAACTCCGACGATCCGACGAAGTACCGCGACTCCGAGGAGGTCGAGCATTGGAAGCAGTTCGACCCGATCACCCGCCTCGAGGCGTTCCTCCGCGCCCGCGGAGTCCTTGACGACGAGGCCGTGGCGACAGTCGCCGACGAGGCTGAGACCCTCGCCGCATCGGTGCGCGACGCGATGAACACCGAGGCCGAGATCGACCCGACCGAGCTCTTCGCCTACGTCTACGCGAACCCGCGCCCCGCCCTGCGCGAGCAGCAGGCCCAGTGTGAAGCCGAACTCGCAGGTGCCCACGCATGACCGCGACGACGGACGCACCGACGACCGAGGACACGACTCCGGCACCGACCTCGGTGACGATGACGAAGGCGCTCAACCAGGCCCTGCGCGATTCCCTGGCCGAGGACGAGAACGTCGTCGTCTACGGCGAGGACGTCGGCCGCCTCGGCGGGGTCTTCCGCGTCACCGAAGGCCTGCGGAAGGAGTTCGGACCCGAGCGCGTCTGGGACTCCCCGCTCGCCGAGTCCGGCATCGCCGGAACCGCGATCGGCATGGCGATGGCGGGCATGCGCCCGGTCATCGAGATGCAGTTCGACGCGTACGCCTACCCCGCGTTCGAGCAGATCGTCTCCCACATCGCGAAGATGCGGAACCGGACGAAGGGCCGCATCAGCCTGCCCATCACCATCCGCATCCCCTACGCCGGCGACATCGGCGGCGTCGAACACCATTCGGACTCCTCCGAGGCATACTGGACGTCGACGCCGGGGCTGACCGTCGTCACCCCGTCGAACCCGGCCGATGCGTACTCGCTGCTGCGCGAGTCGATCGCCTCCGACGACCCCGTGATCTTCATGGAGCCGAAGTCCCGGTACTGGATGAAGGACAAGCTCAGCCTCCCGGTGACCACGGCCCCGATGAACCGCGCCGAGGTGATCCGCGAGGGCACCGACGCCACCCTCCTCGCGTACGGTCCGACCGTGCGCACGGCCCTCGAGGCCGCCGAGGCGGGACCCGAGCACGGCCTGTCCATCGAGGTCATCGACCTGCGCACGCTCTCTCCGTTCGACGATGAGACCGTGTCCGCGTCGGTCCGCAAGACCGGCCGCGCCGCCGTCATCCATGAAGCCGCCCAGTTCGGCGGATACGGCGCCGAGGTGGCCGCTCGGGTCACCGAACGCAACTTCACCTACCTCGCCGCCCCGATCCTCCGGGTCACCGGCTTCGACGTCCCCTACCCGTCCCCCAAGCTCGAGGAGTACTACTTGCCGACCGCCGAACGCGTTCTCGACGCCCTCGAATCGTGGGATTGGGATCTGTGATGAGTGCCGTGACGAGCGCGGGTGCCCGCGACTTCATCCTCCCTGACCTGGGAGAGGGCCTCACCGAGGCGGAGCTCATCAGCTGGAAGGTCGCCGTCGGCGACACCGTCCACGTCGACCAGATGGTCGTCGAGGTCGAGTCGGCCAAGAGCGTCGTCGAACTCCCATGCCCCTTCGCGGGCACGGTCGTCGCCCTCCATGCCGAGGCCGGAGACACGGTCGAGGCCGGGCAGGCTCTGCTCTCCGTCGCCGAGGCGGGGGCTGAGGCCGGAGGTTCGCCCGCCGGCGCGGGTGGTTCGGCTGCCGCTGCGGGCGGCTCGTCTGCTGCGGCGGGCACCGGCGCCGAGGAGGATCCGACCGAGCCGCCGGCCGCCGATGACGCAGAAGATCCGGTCGGCGTCGAAGGCGGCGGTGCGAACCTCATCGGCTACGGCGCTTCGGAGCCCAAGGCCCGCTCGGGCAAGAAGCGGACGTTCGGCGGCAAGCGCAGTGCCGGGAGCGGCAGCAGTGCTGAGACCAGCAATGCTGGAAACAGCAGCGCTGCGGCGACTGCCCCGGAAACGGCTACGACGCCCGCCCCGGCGCAGTCCGCATCCGCAACCGCCCAGCCCGCTGCACCGGCAGCACCGTCGTCGCCCACAACCTCGCCGGTCACCTCGCCGATCGTGCGCCGGCTCGCCCAGGAGCATGGGCTGAGCGCGAAGCACCTCACGGGCACGGGTCCCGGCGGAGTCGTGACGAGGGCCGATGTCCTCGCGGCGATCGAGACCGGCACGACCACCGACCTCACCAGCAGCACCGCCGGACAGCCGGCCGCCTCGGCGACGGCTTCGACGGTCGAAAGCACCGACCCTGACACCCGGACTCCGATCACGGGTCTGCGGAAGGTCGTGTCGGAGAGGCTCACGCAGTCGCGGAATGAGATTCCTGAGGCGACGATCTGGCTCGACGTCGACGCGACCGAGCTGCTGCGGACGAAGAAGGCCCTCGAGGCGCGCACGGGTGAGAAGTACTCGCTGCTCGCACTCGTCGCGCGGTTCGTCATCGCCGGGCTCAAGCAGTACCCGATCCTCAACTCGTCGATCGACACGGCGGCGAACGAGATCGTCACCCACGGCGACATCAACCTCGGGCTCGCTGCGCAGACCCCGCGCGGGCTCATGGTTCCCGTCGTCCACGGAGCCGGCGAGATGAATCTGCGGCAGCTGCGCGACTCGATCGTCGACACCGTCGGCAAGGCGTCGACCGGCAAGTTCGCGGCCTCGGAGCTCTCCGGCGGCACGTTCACGCTCAACAACTACGGGGTGTTCGGCGTCGACGGGTCGGCACCGATCATCAACCTGCCCGAGGTCGCCATGCTCGGCCTCGGCCGGATCAAGGACCGGCCGTGGGTCGTCGACGGCGAGCTCACCGTCCGCAAGGTGATGTACCTGAGCTTCGTCTTCGACCATCGCGCATGCGACGGTGCGGAGCCGAGCGAGTTCCTCACCTTCGTCGCCGACTGCATCGAGAACCCGATCTCCCTCCTCCCGGAGGTCTGAGCACCCACCCCGGACGCGCGTTGAGGACGCGCGGTGTCGATTCCCGAACGAGAAATCGACACTGCGCGTCCTCGATTCGCGCCGGGCGTCCTTCCCGCACAGCGTTCGGTCCGCGCACAGCTGTCGGGCTGTGCGCGGACCGAACCGGGGATCGGCCGGCTTCGAGGGGAGAGCCGGTCTACTCGGGCCTGGCTTCGTGAGCGATGCCCGAGTGCTCGTCGCCGTTGCCGAAGCGCAGCAGCCGCAGTGCATTGAGCACGACGAGGAAGGTCGAACCCTCATGGATGAAGACGACCGGACCCATCTGCAGGCCGAGCAGGCTTGCGGGAACGAGGAAGGCGACGATGACGAGGGAGGCGATGAGGTTCTGCCGGATGATCGCCGAGGAGGCTCGGCTGAGCCGGATGAGGAACGGGACCTTGCCGATGTCGTCGCTCATCAGCGCCACGTCGGCGGTCTCGAGCGCCACCGCGGAGCTCGCCGCGCCCATGGCCACGCCCACCGAGGCGTTGGCCATCGCCGGTGCGTCGTTGACGCCGTCGCCGACCATCGCGGTGTCGCCCTGCGAGGCGAGGCGGCGGATCGTCGACACCTTGTCCTCGGGCATGAGGTCGCCGGCGGCGGTGTCGACACCGACCTCGGAGCCGATCGCATCCGCGACGCGCTGGTTGTCCCCGGAGATCATCACGAGCTCGTCGACGCCGGAGGTCCGCAGTGAGCTGATGACGGCCTTCGCCTCGGAGCGGGGGGCGTCCATGACGCCGAGGGCGCCGAGGAACCGTCCGCCCCACCGCACGACCATGATCGTCCGTCCCTCGTCCTGCAGCTGAGTGACGAGACCGTCGATCTCCGGGGTGAGGTCGCCGGCGAACATGCGCAGGCTGCCGAGTTCCGCCGGTTCGCCCGCGATCGTTGCGGTCACGCCCTGTCCCGTGACCGATTCGACGTCGCCGGCCTCGAGGCGATCCGCGGCCGGAATCTGAGGTTCGAGGCCGGCGACGATCGCCGTGGCCAGGGGGTGGTCGACGGAGGATTCGAGGGCGAGCGCGACACGGGAGAGTTCGTCGGCATCGGCGCCCTCGGCGGGTCGGATGTCGGTGAGCCTGGGCAGACCCCACGTCAGTGTGCCGGTCTTGTCGAAGGCGATCGAGCGCACCTTGCCGAGCGTCTCCAGCGGTCCGCCGCCCTTGATGAGCAGGCCCGCGCGGGCCGCCCGGGCGACACCCGAGAGTACGGCGGCGGGAGTGGCGATCGCGAGCGCACAAGGGCTCGCGGCGACGAGGACGAGCATCGCCCGGTAGAAGCTGTCGGCGAACGATTCGTCGAGGAAGAGCCACCCGAAGGCGAGGACGGCGACGACGAGCGCGATGACCGCGGGCACGTACCAGCGCTGGAACCGGTCGATGAATCGCTGGGTCGCGCTCTTCGTGTCGTCGGCCTCGCGGACCATCGTGACGACGCGGGAGAGCGTCGAATCGGCGGCCACAGCGAGGACGACGATGTCGAGGGAGCCCGAGCCGTTGACGGTGCCGGCGAAGACCCGCGAGGCCGTGTCGATGCGACCCGGGTTGTCGAGGGCGTCGCCGGGGTCGGCGACCGGGGACTTCTCGGCGGGAATGCTCTCACCGGTGATCGCCGCCTGGTCGACGGCCGAATTGCCGACGGCGACGAAGCCGTCCGCGGGGATCCGGGCATGAGGTCGGACGACGACGGTGTCGCCGATCTCCAATTCCTCGGTCGGGCGTTCGACGACGTCGTCGCCGACGCGGACCAGCGCTGTGGCCGGGGCCAGTTCGGCGAGCGCTTCGATCGACTTCTTCGCTCGGCCCATCGCATACTCCTCGAGCGCGTGCCCGAGCGAGAAGAGGAAGAGGAGGACGGCGCCCTCGGCGAAGCGGCCGACGCTTGCGGCACCGATCGCGGCGACGAGCATGAGGAAGTCGACCTCGAACCGGCCGTGTCGCACGGAGTTGATCGCGGTCGCGAAGGTGAAGAACCCGCCGAAGAAGTACGTGGCGAGGAAGAGGGGGATGGCGATCTGCGTCAGAGGTGCGCCGGGGACGAAGTACTCGAAGATCGCCCCGGCGATGTACGTGACACCGGAGGTGATCGCGAACCCGAGTTCCCAGGCGGGCCCGCCGAGGCGACCGTGACCGTGTCCGTCATCCTTCGGTCGAGTGGTCGTCGGTGTCCCGTCCTTGCGTGCTGCCGTGTCCATAGTTCCATCGTATGCACGTATGTTTATACGTCAATATGTTTCCGCGGACACATCGGAAGTGCACAGAGGGCTGCCAGAGAGGATCGACGTCGGCGGCCGACCCAGTGATCGAGAAGGCCTCAGTGGTCGAGGATGCCTCAGTCGTCGAGGAGAGCGGCTGCGTACATCGGGCGCGCGGCGTCGGCGCTCGGCGGGTGGAAGAGACCCGCGGTCGCGTCCCGGTAGAGGCGGGAGGCCTCATGCGCGTTGTCGAAGCCGCTGCCGCCGGTGCTCATCAGGGCGATCTCCGCCGCCGAGCGGGCCACCTCGGCGGCCTTGATCCGGGCGGCCACGAGACGCAGCGGCCACCCGGCGCCGTGGTCGACGAGGTCGTCGAAGTCACGGGCGTACGCGTCGATCATCGCGGGCACGGCCTGGTAGTCGAGGTGGGCGTCGGCGAGCCGGGCACGGGTCTCGGGCACCTCGGCGAAGGACGTTCCCGCCTTCGCCGACCTCCGCTTCTTCAGCGCCGCCGCCCCGATCTCGAGGGCGCGGGCGGCGACCCCGGCGTAGACGGCGGCGATGAGGAGCTGGAAGTTGCTCGTGATCGCGAAGGTGAGGAGGTCCGGGTGACGGCCGGCCGGGATGATGCGGGAGACGCGGTCGGGGCGCATCGGCACGTGGTCGAGGATCGTCGCCCGCGATTGTGAGGCCCGCATCCCGAGGACGTCCCACTGGTCGGAGACCGTGATCCCCGGGGCCCTGCGGTCGATGAAGCCGTAGACGAGCTCCCCTTCGGCGGGGGCGTCCGCGTCGGGGCCGGCGATGCCGTCGTCGTCCGGGGTGATCGCACCGTGGACGATGAGCCGGGTCCACACCGGGGAGAGCGAGGTGAAGATCTTCACGCCGGTGAGCTCGTATCCGCCGTCGGGTGTCGGCACCGCCTCGGTGGTCGAGCCTTGGAGGACCCAGTCGTTGCCGGGCTCCGAGATGCCGAAGGCGAAGATCTCCCCGGCCATGGTCTCGTCGAAGACCCAGGTCAGGGAGTCATCCCCGCGGTCGGCGAGCGCTTTGGCCACACCCGTGGTCATGAGGTGCATGTTGACCGCCAGTGCCGTCGCCGGGGCCGTCCCGGCGAGGCGCTGCTGGAGGCGGGCGACCTCGAAAAGACTGAGCCCGGGTCCGCCGTGGGACTCGGGGACGAAGAGCGTGAGGTAGCCGAGGGCCGTGAGCTCCTCGAGGTCCTCGTCGAAGAACGTGTTCTCCCGGTCGTAGACGGCCGCGCGCTCGCGGAAGCGCTCGAGCGCATCGTCGGGAAGGTACCGATCGCCGAGTTCGGCGATGCGGGTCTCACGGTCGCTCATCGATTCTCCTCTGTGGGGTGCTCTGTGCTCTCGGGGCGCTGCCGAGCCGGCCGCTCGGGGTTCCGCAGGATGATCGCGCCGTTGTGCCCGCCGAAGCCGAACGACGTCGAGAGGACGGTGTCGAGCCGGTTCTCGCCAGGACCACCGTCGGCCGAGCTGCCGTCGGCGATCCTGCGGGCCTGGCCTGCGACGATGTCCCAGTCTGGGAACTCCGGTGACTCGAGGTTGAGCGTCGGCGGCAGGGTCTGGTCGCGCAGGGTCATCACCGCGATGATCGCCTCGACGATCCCGGAGGCGCCGAGGAGGTGGCCGGTGACCGACTTCGTCGCACTCATCGGGATCCGGTGGGCCGCCTGCCCGAGGGCCGACTCGAAGGCGGCGAGTTCCGCCCTGTCGCCGGCCGGGGTGCCGGTGGCGTGGGCGTTGATGTGGTCGATGTCGGCGGGGTCGAGGCCGGCGTCGGCGAGGGCCTCGCGCACGGCAGCGGCGGCACCCCTGCCCTCGGGGTGCGGGTTCGTCGGGTGGTGGGCGTCGCTCGCGGCACCGAACCCGGCGAGTTCGGCCATCACCTCGGCGCCTCGCGCGGCGGCGGACTCGGCGGATTCGAGGAGGATCGCCCCGGCGCCCTGGCTCATGACGAAGCCGTTCCGGGCGGTGTCGAAGGGTCGGCTCGCGGCGGTGGGGTCGTCCTCGAACCCTGCGGCGAGTGCCCGCATATTCGCGTTCGAGGCGAGGTTGACCGGCCCGAGGCAGTCCTCCATGCCGACGACGAGCACGGCCTCGGCGTAGCCGTGGCGGATGCGGCGCAGCCCCTCGCCGAGGCCGATCGCCCCGGACGCACATGTGGCCGAGACTCCCTGTGCGGGTCCCCGGAGGTCGTGTCGCTGGCTGATGAGCGCGGCCGCGGAGTCGGGGGCGCCGTGGATGGCGAGGGTGATCGGGACCCCGCGCGGCCCCGATGTCTCGAGGGCGCGGGTGGCCTCCTGCATCGCGTCGACAGGACCCGATCCCGTAGCGGCGATGACGGCGACTCGGTGGCGTTCCCACGGCAGGTCCTCGGACGGGGTGGGGATGCCCGCCTGGGTGAGGGCTTCGTCGGCGGCGGCGATCGCCCAGTGCTGGACGGGGCTGAGCCTGCGGGCGAGCGCTCGGGGTAGGACCGCCTCGGCGTCGAAGTCCCTGATCCGGCCGCCGATGCGCACGGCGAGGTCGGCGAACTGCTCCCCGTCGAGGACGTCGATGGCGCTGCGGCCTTCGCGCACCGATTCCCACAGTGCGCCGGCGTCGAGCCCGCTCGGGGTGATCGCACCCATGCCGGTGATGACGACGCGGTTCACAGTCTCGTTCCCTCTCCGCTCACGATGAGGTCAACGGTCTCGGTGCGTCGGATCTTCCCGCCGACGGTCCGCGGCAGCCGGGGCAGTGCGTAGAACCGGCGCGGGACGAACTGCGGTGCGAGATGTGACCGGGCGTGGGCGAGCAGGGCCGCCTTGTCGGGGTGCTCGGGACCGTGGCCGCCGGCGCCGGGCTTGTCGGCGCCGGAGTCGCCGTCGTCGACGACACCCGCGTCTTCGACGACGAGGGCGATGAGGCTGCCGAGCGTGGAGTCGGGCAGAGCGATCGCGATGGCCTCGCCGAGGTGGGGCAGAGTCGCAAAGGCCCGTTCGATCTCGGGTAGCGAGACCTTGTGTCCGCCGGTGACGGCGATGTCGCCGGCGCGGCCGGCGAGCTGGAGGCGACCGTCGACCATGCGACCCTGGTCGTCGACGCTCGCCCAGCCGTCGGGTCCGCGCAGGACGGCGTCGGTCGTGCCTGCGAGGTAGCCGTCGGAGCATGCGGCGGCGAGGATCCACAGGGTGCCGAGCTCGCCCTCGGGCACGGGGTCGCCGGTCTCGTCGCGGATGTCTGCGGCGATCGTCGGATAGATTTCGATCCACGTCCCGTCGCCGTCCCGGCTGTCGCCGATGAATCCGATCTCCGCGGCACCGTAGTAGCTGATGAGCCGGGTGTCCGGGAGCACCTCGGCGAGGCGGTCGCGGATGGTTGTGGGGAGGTTCGCTCCCCCGGTGACGACGAGGTCGAGGCCTACGAAGCGGTCGGGATCACGGTCGGCCGCCTCGGCGAGGGCCGCGACGACGGCGGGGACGGCGACGATCCGGGTGACGGACTCCTCGGCGATGCGGCGTCCGAGGGGAAGCGGTGCGAACTCGTCGGCGACGTGGATCGTCCCGCCGGTCGCGAGGCTCTCGATGACGGCATAGAGGGTGAGGCTGTAGGAGACGGGGCCGGGGGCGAGCGTGACGACGCCGGGCAGGGGTTCGAGGTGCGCCGAGGAGACGGCGACGTTGGCGCGGTACTGCTCGCGGGTCTTGAGGAACGCCTTGGGGTCGCTCGTCGTGCCGGAGGAGAAGAGCATGAGGAACGCCTCGTCGGGGCCGCGGACGGACGGCGACGGGAGATCGGGACCCAGGGCATGAGCACGGTCGCAGCGGCGCTCCTGCGCGGCGGCGAGTTCGGCGGCGGTGACGACGGTGCCGGTCCAGCCGGACGCGGCGAGCGCCTCGGCGAGGGTCGGGGAATCGCTGATGACGAGCCCGATGCCGGTCGCGGTGATGACGCCTACCTGGTGGTTCAGCGGCCATCGAGGGTCGATCGTCGCCGAGACGGCGCGGAAGCCGGCGAGCCCGGCGACAATGCGGGCGGTCGTGAGCGCCGAGGTGAGGCTCACCGCGGTGATCGGGATGCCCGCAGTCTCCGGGGCCGGGCGCGGCGGGTGCGACTGAGCGCGGTGGAGGGCATCGACGGCGGCGGCGAGGCTGCGGGAGTCGGCGACGAGCCCGGCGTAGCTGAGGCGGGCATCCTCACCGACGATCGCAGGTCGGTCGGGGTGGGTCCGGGCGGTCTCGAGGATCGCCTCGGTGATGGGCATCAGGGAGCCTTGGCGGCGACCGGTTCGCTCGTCTCGATGCCGGAGCGGGCGACGAGGACTTCGCCCTCGGCGACGGGGATGACGGTGCCCGTCGCGTCGGGGATGCCGGCCTCGGCGTAGAGGCGGGTGACCTCGGTGCGCAGGTGGCGCATGATGAAGATCGCGACGATGGGGATGAGGACGATGATCGCCACCGAGGTGATCCCGACGGTCAGGGACACCGAGTTCGCGACTCCGTACATCGGGAGGCCGAAGAGACCGAGGACGACCCCAAGGGTCGCGAGCACTCCGAGTGCGACGAAGACGATCGACATCCGGCTCCACAGGCTGTCGAAGCGTCCGATGTGCTCATCGAGGGTGATGAGGTTCTGCAGTGAGGGTCGGCTGGTCGTCTGGTAGCGGCGATACGCCTGCTGACCGTCCTCGTGCGACCACTGCCGGATGACCTCGTTCTTCCCGGTGATGTGCCACCGCGATGTCCACTCTTCCGTCATACTCCGCAGTCTAGACGGCGAAGGTTGCGCAGTGGCTGAACATGATCCCCGCCGAGGTGGTCGTCACCGCAGCCGTCGGACGCCGGCGTCGCGCTTCCCGAGGAGGATCCGGTTCGATTTTGGTGCCAGATTCGAACCGGATCCTCCTCGGGGGCGCGGCAGGGGGCGCGGCAGGGGACGCGGCAAGGGGCGCAGTGGCGTGCGCGGCGCCACCGGGCACCCGAAAGACGAGCCCGGGCACGCGAAGCGGGCGCCGCACCCAGCCCGGGAGGACTCTCCCGCACCGGACGCGACGCCCGCTCACGTGCAACCGAATGTGCAACCGACCGACCGTGCCCCGCCGCCTGAGTCAGCGACTAGCACTGATCAGCGGCGCACCCCGGTCAGGGTGTCACTCGGCGACGTAGTACATGCGCTTGTTGACGAACTCGTCCATGCCGTAGGGGCCGAGCTCGCGGCCGAAGCCCGAGCGTTTCGTGCCGCCGAACGGGATCTCCGCGCCCTCACCGGCAGGGGTGTTGACGTTCGACATGCCGACATCGAGCTGCTGGGCGATCTTCGCCGCGCGCTCCTCGTCCTTCGAGAACACGGCGCCGCCGAGGCCGAAGTCCGTGTCGTTGGCGAGCTCGAGGGCCTCGTCGTCGCTCGAGACCTTGTAGACCGTGGCCACGGGACCGAAGAGCTCCTCGCGGAACGCATCCATGTCCGAGGTCACGCCGGTGAGCACGGCCGGGGTGATGTAGGCCGAACCGTCGTCGGCGAGTTCGCCGCCGACGAGGGTGGCACCCTGCTCGACCGCGCGCTCGAGCTGCTTGCGGAGGTTCTCCGCGGCAGACCGCGAGGACAGGGGCGAGTATCCGCCTTCGACGGGCTCGGACGGGTTCGACTTCTCCGAGGACTTCGCGCGCTCGGTGATCCCGGCGACGAAGTCGTCGTAGATGTCGTCCATGACGATCATGCGCTTGTTCGCGTTGCAGACCTGGCCGGTGTTGTACAGGCGGGTGCCCCATGCGGTGTCGACGGCCTCGTCGAGGTTGTCGGTGTCGAGGATGATGTACGGATCGGATCCGCCGAGCTCGAGCACGGCCTTCTTGAGGTACTTGCCGGCGAGTGCGCCGACGATCGACCCGGCACGCTCGGAGCCGGTGAGCGAGACGCCCTGGACGCGGCGATCGGCGATGATCGTCTCGATCTGGTCGTGCGAGGCGTAGACGTTGTTGTACACGCCCTTGGGCACGCCGGCGTCATCCATGATCTGCTGGATCGCGGCCGCCGAACGCGGGCAGATCTCAGCGTGCTTGAGGATGATCGTGTTGCCGAGCACGAGGTTCGGCGCGGCGAAGCGGGCCACCTGGTAGTACGGGAAGTTCCACGGCATGATGCCGAGGATCACGCCGACGGGACGGCGCTGGATGTAGGCCTTGCCGCCGGAGAAGGACTTGATCTCCTCGTCCTTGGAGAACTCGGGCCCGTTGTCGGCGTAGTAGTTGAAGATCGCCTCGCAGAACTCGGCTTCCTCGATGCCCTCGGGAATGGGCTTGCCCATCTCCTCGGCGATGATCTTCGCGAGCTCTTCCTTGCGCTCACCGAAGAGGGCGGCGACCTTGTTGACGATCGCGGCACGATCCTCGATGCTCTTCTCACGCCACTTCAGGTAAGCAGCCTGAGCTTCGTCGATGACCTGACCGATCTGCTCGTCGGTGGCGGTGTCGAACCGCTCGACGATCTCGCCCGTGGCCGGGTTCTCGACCCGGTAGCCGGTCGCGGCGCTGACTGAACTGCTCATTCCAGACTCCTTTGACTCATGGCACCCTGGGTGATTCCAGGGAAGCGGTTGCCTACTGCGACGCCGCCCGAATCGACGGATCGCGTATGCCTGCCTCTCACGCTATCAACACGTGACCTGAGCAACAAGTGCCGGAACCTGGGGGTATCATCAGCACTCCGAGCCTCCCGATGCCCCCGCCGAGGTTGTGCGGATTCCGCGCATCAAGCGACGGATTCCGTAGGTGAGGACTACGGCTGTCACGGTTTCGGCAGGCCGGTTCGAGGACCCCCGCATCTGCCGAATCAGGGGTCCGCACCCGCCGAGGCGGGGGACCCACTTCGGCGCCGGTGACGCTCACCTCCCGAGCAGGTCGAGGGCGTTCGAGACGATCGAGACCGTGTCGATGCCGTGGATCTCGTGGGCCTCGGAGACCGAGGAGGCCTGCCCGAAGTCGCTGACGCCGAGGTTGCGCGTCCGGTCTCCGCGGATGCCGGCGAGGAACGACAGCGTGTGCGGGTGACCGTCGAGGACGGTGACGAGCGGTGCCGGGTGCGCGGCGGGGAAGAGCTCATCGGCGATGGCCGAGCGGGGGCTCGGACTCACCCGGGTCCGCTCCTGGACGGCCCGGAAGATCTTCGACGGCGAGGTCAGGCACACGACACCGGCGCGGATGCCGAGACTCTCGAGCCTTTCTGCGGCGTCGAGGACCTCGGTCATCATCGCCCCGACGCCGACGAGCGTCACTGCGTCCTCACTCGCCGGATGGTCGCTCAGCCGGTAGCCGCCGGCGATCACCTGCTGCCTGCGGCGCTCCCGCAGGAGCGGATCGGTGGGGACGGCGGCACGCTCCTGGGCCACCGGCCGGGTCGTCAGGCGGAAGTACGCGGAGTCGCCGTCGGGATCGGCGAGGTCGCGCAGCGCTTCGAGCAGCGTCCATTCGAGGTCCTGCGCGAACGCCGGTTCCCAGCTGGTGAGCTTCGGGATCTCGAGGGTGACCGAGGGGGTGTTGAAGGACTGGTGCGCCCCGCCTTCGGGGGCGAGGGTCACACCGGAGGGAGTGCCGACCATGATCGAGCGTCCGCCCGCGTAGAGCCCGAACGTCCACGGCTCGAGGGCGCGGTTGATGAACGGGTCGTAGATCGTCGCGATCGGCAGCAGCGGCTGACCCCACCGCTGCCCGGTGGTGCCGAGCTCACCGGCGAGGGAGACGAGGTTGATCTCGGCGATGCCCATCTCGATGTGCTGCCCGCTCGAGTCCTCGTGCCACTTGAGCACCCGCTCCCGGTCGTCGGAGAACCAGTCCTCGCGTCCGGCCGGTGACCACACGCCGGTCTTGTTGATCCATCCGCCGAGGTTGGTCGACGTCGCGACGTCGGGTGAGACGGTGACGACGCGGCGGGCGACCTCGGGGGCGACGTTCTTGAGGTCGGCGAGGAACCGTCCGAGCGCGGCCTGCGTCGAGACGACGGCCTTCGGGGTGAACCCGAGCTCGGCGGGCACCTCGGCGACGGCATGGGTGGTGATCGGCTCCCGGCACAGGCGCTCGGCAGTCTCGACGCAGAGCCGCCCGGCCGGGGTGTCCGCGTCGAAGGTCTGCCACGGGTTCTCGAGGTCCATCCCCGAGGCGGCGGCGAGGTCGCGCATCTGGTCCTCGGTGAGCTGCGCGGCGTGGTTGCCGGGGTGGCCTTCGGTGGCGAGGCCACGACCCTTGATCGTGTAGGCGAAGACGACGGTCGGACGCGTGTCGTCGATCTGGTCGAACGTGTCGACGAGCTGGCCGAGATCGTGACCGCCGAGGTCGCGGATGAGGGAGGCGAGGTCGTCGGGGGCGAAGCGGTCGGTGACGGTGCGCAGGGAGGCGGCGTCCGCCTCGGCGAGGCCCGCGAGCAGACGGTCGTGGACTTCGGTGGGATGGGCACGCAGGAGACGCTGGTACTCGGGGTTGGGCATCGAGACGAGCCGCTGCCGCAGCGCCTCACCTCCCTCACCGGCGAAGACGGTCTCGAGCCTGCGCCCCCACTGACACGTGAGCACCTGCCAGCCGGCAGCGGCGAACATGCCCTGGAGGCGCTGGATCTGGACGTCGGGGATGACCCGGTCGAGGGACTGGCGGTTGAGATCGACGATCCACGTGACTTCGCCGAGCGCGCGGACTTCCGGGTCGATGATCGCCTCCCACACCGCGCCTTCGTCCATCTCCGCGTCGCCGAGGAGGGAGTAGAAACGACCGGCTGAGGGGGTGTCGGGGAAGCGGTCGGAGACGTACCGGTGGGCCAGGGCCGCCCAGATCGGGGCGGTCGCGCCGATGCCGACGGATCCCGTCGAGAAGTCGACGGTGTCGGGGTCCTTCGTCCGCGAGGGGTACGGCTGGAGGCCGCCGCGGGAGCGCAGGGTGTCGAGGTAGGAGACGTCGAGGTCGCCGAGGAGGTAGTTGATCGCGTGGAGGACCGGGGAGGCGTGCGGTTTGACGGAGACGCGGTCGACAGAGCGCAGCGTCGTGAACCAGAGTGCGGTCATGATGCCGGCCATCGACGCCGAGGACGCCTGATGTCCGCCGACCTTGACGCCGTCGCTGTTGGCCCGCCCGCGGTTGGCGCGGTCGATGATCGAGGTGGCGAGCCAGAGCACGCGCTGGGCGATCTCGTCGAGGACCTCGTCCTCTCCCGACGCCGAGGCGGTCAGCGGCCTGTCGTTCGTGCCGGGCGGGCTGACCTGGATCGACGTCTCGAACTGGTGGAGTTCGTCGGCGTCGCGCTGGTCGGTGCTCGGCGTGTTCACGGTGCTCTGCTGGTCGTTCGCGGCCATGGTCGTGTGCCTTTCGAGAAGGGGGGATCAGCGGGTCGTGGCGGGGGTCGGAGCCTCGGAGAAGATCGAGCTGTACGCGTTGAGGGCGAGCTGTCCGCCGAGGTGGGCGTAGAGGACCGTCGAATCCGCGCCGATCGTCCCGTCCCCGACGAGGTCGATGAGTCCGGCCATCGACTTGCCCTCGTAGACGGGGTCGAGGATGACGCCTTCGAGTTCGGCGGTCGTGCGGATCGCGGCGACCGTCGTCTCGTCGGGGATGCCGTAGGCGGGTCCCTGCCAGCCGGAGCGGATGTCGACCTCGGCCGGTGTGATCTCGCGGCCGAGCCCGATGAGGTCGGCGGTGCGGTTCGCGATCCGCTTGACCTGCTCGCGGGTCTTGTCCAGCGTCGCCGAGGCGTCGATGCCGATGATCGTCCGGGGCCGGCCGCCGGCGGCTTCGACGGCGGCGAAGCCGGCGATCATGCCGGCGTGCGTCGATCCGGTGACCGTGCAGACGACGATGGTGTCGAAGAAGACCCCGAGCTCGGCCTCCTGTCCGGCGACCTCGTACGCCCAGTTCGCGAACCCGAGTCCGCCGAGGGGATGCTCCGAGGCTCCGGCCGGGATCGGGTACGGGGTGCCGCCGGCGGCCTCCACCTCGGCGATCGCGTCCTCCCAGCTCGAGCGGAAGCCGATGTCGAAACCGGAGTCGTCGAGGCGGACGTCGGCGCCGATGATCCGTGAGATCTCGATGTTGCCGACCCGGTCGTTGACCGGGTCGTCCCAGTCGACCCAGCGCTCCTGGACGAGGCGGGACTTCAGCCCGAGGTGCGCGGCGACGGCGGCGACCTGGCGGGTGTGGTTGGACTGGTAGCCGCCGATCGAGACGAGCGTGTCCGCGCCCGAGGCGAGGATGTCGGGGACGATGTACTCGAGTTTGCGGGTCTTGTTCCCGCCGAATGCGAGACCCGAGTTGACGTCTTCGCGCTTCGCCCAGATCGTCGCCCCACCGAGGTGGTCGCTCAGTCGGCGCAGCTCGTGCACGGGGCTCGGGCCGAAGGTCAGGGGGTAGCGCTCGAAGTCGGTGATGGCCATGGCGTCCTTGTCTCTGGGGGCGGTGCTGGGACTGTGTCGCTGTCGGTCGGGTCACGGGCAGTGGTGGATGGGCCTCGTCGTTGAGACCCACCTCACGATATGCAATATATTGCATTCCGAGCGTCGCTACAATGAGGAGCGACCGACCATCCCACATGTCAGGATTCACAGGGGCTGGCCAACCAGCCGTCACCGCACAGATCAGCTGTCACCGTACAGACCAACCGTCACCGCATAGACAGGGAGAGCAGCCGTGCCGATACCCGAGGCGTCACCGATCCCGCACCGCACGCTGCTGCGCGACGACGTCTACCGGTCGATACGCGATGCCATCATCCGCGGTCAGCTCGCACCGGGAGAGCAGCTGCGCGATCAGGAGCTCGGGTCGTGGCTGCGGGTCTCCCGCACCCCGGTGCGCGAGGCCCTGCAGCGCCTCGCCCAGGCCGGCCTCGTCGTCGCGGAGCCGGGGAAGATGACCCGCGTTGCCCCGGAGAACCCTGCGGCGATCATCAACGCCCGCCAGGTCGCCGCCGAACTCCATGCGCTGGGGATGAAGCTCGCACTGCCGCACCTCGACGCCGACGATGTCGCCGAGATGGAGGAGGCGAACGCACGCCTCCAGGCCGCGCTCGAGGCCTCGGACAGCGAGGCGGCGATCGCCGCCGACGACGACTTCCACGCGGTGGCGCTCACGCGCAGCGGCAACCCGCTCATCCTCGACCATCTCGAGGTCGTCACCGCGACGCTGCGCCGTGCGGAGTACCTCCACTTCGATTCGGAGAAGGGGTCAGCCTCGCCGGAGCAGCACATCGAGATCCTGGCCGCGATCCGCGCCGACGACCACGATCTCGCCGTCACCCTGACCAGGGAGAACTGGTCCGTCCTCGAGGGGTGAACGCGATGTCGGAGATGGCAGAGCAACCGCCTGAGAGCGAAGCGCCGCCGACGGAGATCGCAGACGTCGTCGGCGGTCAGGGGTGGATCCTGCGGGGCAGCGATCTGCGACCGGCGATCGTCGACCTGCAGGCGTTCCGGGCGGGACTCGCCGAGGATCCGTTGTGTCCGGTCCTCGAACGACTGTGGTCCGACGAACCTGCCGCAGCTCTGCGCATGCTCGACGACCATCCCCCAACGCTGCGCACCCGCGCGCTCAGAGCCGACTGCCTGCGCGAACTCGGCGCACCCGGCGAGGCCGCGGACGTCTATGATCGCCTCGTCGCGGAGACCGCCGGAACCCCGCTGGAGGCCACGATGCGACAGCACCGGGGAAAGGCGCTCCTGGCAGCTGGTCGCGTCGACGACGCGATCGACGATTTCCGCATCGCGGTCTCGATGCGCCTCTCCGGCGACCCCGCACTTCTCGAATCGGCCGAGCAGGCGCTCGCCTTCGCTCTGCGCCGCCGCGCGGTCGACCCCGAGCGCTGAGGGGCCCGGTTCCCCACCCGCATTGATCGCGACCTGCCCGCACGACCCGACGAGCACCGCCGCCCGATCCCGCAGCCCCTCTTGGCGCACTGCGGGCAAGAAAACCTCCCCCATCGGCGACCTCAGAGGGTGTTGCGTCTGAAAGGACGATCGATATACTCGCCAGTAACACCCCGTAGTAACTTACGTCACATATTGAGGCGCCGACGCAGTCGTCGGCGTCGGGAAGAGGATCGATGAAGTTCCCGAAGTTCCGCCACATCAGCAAGCTCACCTCGTCGTATGCCGGACGGATCGCGCTCGTCGCGATTCCCGCCGGCGTCGTCTCCGCCGGTCTCATGGGAGGTGTCGCGCAGGGTGCCGTGCCGGTCTCGTTCTCGGTGTCGGGAAGCCAGTTCCAGATCAGCGCCTCCCAGCTCGAGGGCACGGGGTTCTCCCAGTACGGCGGCACCGCCGAGGACAGCGAGGGCGGCAAGCACACGGTCGCGATCGCGAACATCAAGAGCGCCGAGCTCAGCGATCTCTGCCAGTCCGCGGTCACCGACACGCCACTCGGGAAGGCCGGTGTGCTCATCACCGCCGGCGGTGGCGGCCAACCGGCGACGGCGAGCGATCTGCAGATCGGGATGACCGGACTCAAGGGCGACGCCGAGTTCTCGAACATCCGCATCGGCGTCGACGCCTCCGACGTCAACACCAAGGCCAAGGGCACTGCGGGCGACTTCGCCCAGGATTCGGACACCATCTCGATCTCGGGACTCGAGCAGACGGCGTGGAGCACGCAGGCGTCAGTCTTCACCCTCAAGGGGATGAAGCTCGAGCTCACCGACGGATCGAAGACGTGCTTCTGATGGCGAGCGCACAGACACGACGAGCGAACACACAGTCACGCCGCGGTCGCCACCGGACGGAGCGGACCGGCGGCTTCCGACGCTGGCGCCGGCAGCGGCCGTTCATCGGCGGCCTCCTCGTCATCCTCGGCGGGATCGAGCTCTTCTTCTCCGGTCAGCTCGACACGGGCAATCTCCACATCCAGCTCGGCATCGAGGGACTCCAGGCGACGATCATCCCGATCACCCTCGTCGTCCTCGGCGTCCTCGCGATGGCGATGCCCGTCCACCACGTGTTCTACGGGATCCTCGCGCTCATCATCGCGGTCTACTCGCTCGTCGGGGTCAACCTCGGCGGCTTCATCCTCGGAATGCTGCTCGCGAGCATCGGCGCCGTGCTCGTCGTCGCGTGGATGGGTCCCCGCGAACCGAACGGGGCATCGAGCGGGGAACCGAGCGCAGAGTCCCTCGGATCGGTGGACGAACGGAGGGACGTCGCGGAGACCGCGAGCCGGGAAGGCACCGTATGAGGGCGCCCGTCCGCAGCGCCGCGCTGGCTCTCTCGGCACTCGCCCTCACCGTTCCCGCGACGGTGCTCACGTCGATGGGGGCCTCCGCCGCCGAGGTGGGGCCCGGTTCCGGGGCGCTGTGCAGTCCGCAGTCCCCGTGCGGGGATCCGGCCGAACCGGGACCGAGCGTGGGACCGACCCCGACGGAGTCACCCACCGAGTCCCCGACGCCTGGTCCGACCGAGTCGCCGACGGAGGCCCCGGAGCCCACGGAGTCACCGCAGCCCACTGAGTCCCCGGACCCCGTCGAGGCGACGGAGGACGACGATGCGCCGATCTTCGCGAAGACCCCGGCGTCGCTGGGCTCGGAGAAGCTCTCGTTCACGGGGCTGAGCGGCGTCTCGATCGTCTCGGTGCCCACCGCGGACGGGGGGTCGATCCGGGCGCTGAAGATCACCGCTGATTCGATCACGATCACCGGCTTCTCACTCACGGTCCGCCCGCCCGGTGAGCCGGGCCTCGTGACCAAGGCGGACGAGATGACGCTCAAGGGAGATGTGAGCGTCTACATCGGGTCGATCACCGCGACGACGAAGGACGGGAAGTCGCTGACCATCGGCACCGACACCCCGCCCCCGCTCGACGACGTCGAACCGGGACTGGTGCGGGTGACGATGGGCCTCGTCGGCTCGATGGCCGATTCGATCAGCTACTCGAACACCGATCAGAAGATCGTCAAGCCCTGAGCCACGGAGCGGCCCTGAGCCGCGGAGTGAGGTGGCCGACCGGACAGCCGGTCGGCCGCTTCACTCGCCCTTCTTCGCGCGGGCGAGCTTCTTCTCCTTAAGCGTGCTGCGCACCTCGCGGAGCCGGTCGCGTTTGCGCCGGCGTCCCGCCTCGGCGGCGGCGACCTGCTCCGAGGTGGGCTCATGGTCGCCCATGCCCACCTGGAGCTCCGGCGGGCTGATCTCGGTGACCACCCCGACGTCGATCTTCTTCCGCAGCCGGAGGATCTCGAGGCGGAGGATGCGGCAGAGGAAGTAGATGCCGAGCAGGTTGGGAAGGGCCATGAGGAAGAAGATCGCATCCGAGAAGGCGATGACCGACTCGAGCGACATCGAGGCGCCGACGATGACGGCGAGGATCCAGAAGATCTGGTACGCCTTGTCCGCCTTCTTCGAGTTCCCCGTCAGGTAGCCCAGGGCCTGCTGCCCGTAGTAGCCGTAGGCGAGGATCGTCGAGAACGCGAAGAGGACGACGGCGACGGTGAGCAGGATCGGGAACCAGCTGCTCACAGTGCCGAATGCCTCGGCGGTCAGCCCGATGCCGTCCTCGGTGCTCGTCGTGTAGAGCCCGGTGGTGATGATCGCGAGCGCGGTGAGCGTGCAGACGATGACGGAGTCGATGAGCGGCTCCCACATCGCGACGAAGCCCTCGGTCGCCGGCTTCGTCGTCTTCGACGCGGCATGGGCCATCGCGGCCGAGCCGATGCCCGCGGCGTTGGAGAACAGCGCCCGCTGAATGCCGACGATCGCGACGCCGACGATGCCCCCGGCGATGCCGTCGGGGCTGAACGCGCCCTCGACCATGAGGACGAACGCGCCGGGGATGGCGCCCGCGTTGACGATGAGGATGACGATGACGGAGAGGAAGTAGAGGATCGCCATCATCGGCGTGAGCTTCGACGTCCACTGCCCGATCTTCCGGATCCCGCCGAGGATGACGAGCGCGGTGAGGGCGGCGATGACGACGCCGATGAGCCAGAGCCTGTCGGCGAGGAAGCTGTCCTCGCCCCCGGTGGCGCCGACGAGGATCGACGCCGCCTGGTTCGCCTGGAACAGGTTGCCGGCACCGATGACGCCGATGACCGCGGTGAGGGCGTAGAACGCGGCTAAGAACTTCCCGAGCTTCGGGCGTCCGATCTCGGCGAGACCGTCGCGGAGGTAGTACATCGGCCCGCCGGCGACCGTGCCGTCGTCGTTGATGCGCCGGTACTTCACGCCGAGCGTCGCCTCGGCCATCTTCACCGTCATCGCGAAGAAGCCGAAGATGATGATCCACAGCGCAGCGCCCGGTCCGCCGACCGTGATCGCCACGGCCACACCGGCGATGTTGCCCAGGCCCACGGTGCCCGAGAGCTCGGTGGCGAGCGCCTGGAAGCTCGAGACCTGACCGGGGTCGGTTTTGCGGGTGAAGCGTCCGCGGATGATGCCGAGCGAGTACTTCAGACCGGTGACCGGATGGAAGCGGAGGTAGATCGTGAGGAAGACCGCGGCGGCCATGAGCCAGACGACGATGAGCGGGATGCCGAGGTCGCCGATGCGCAGCTCGAAGAAGACGATGCTGCTGAAGGTCTGCGCGATCGGCCCGAGGAAGGACTCGATCGCCTGGTCGATTCCGGCGGCCTGCACTGTGTCGGCGGCCTGGAGTGTGCCGGTCGGGGCCTCGACGGCCGAGAGCTGGGACAGGTGTTCAGTTATGGAATTCATGCGCACGGGTGCGAGTGAGGGATTCGTCCGGAGGATCGGTCCGGGACCGGCACCCAGCATCAACCTAACAAGCGCTCAGCTCGTTGTCAGGTTGACGTCATCCGCCCCAGCGCCGTTTCGGCCCTCTCGCCTGCGCAGATACTCGACGAATCTCTGCGCGAGCTCGCGGCCCCACGCGATGAGCTCCGCGTCGGCGGCGCGGACCTCCTCGACGATCGACTCGGCCGTCTTCCCCTCGGGCAGCGGGACCGAGTCCGAGGACAGCCAGCGGGCGATCTGCACGGCGTCGGTCTCCGGGTGGAACTGCGTCCCCCACGCGAACTCGCCGACCCGGAACCCCTGCACAGGCGCGTCCGAGCCGGTGACGAGGAGTTCCGCACCCTCCGGCAGGCTCATCTCCTCCTGATGGAAGAGCACCGAGGGCAGCGTCCGTCCGGCGAGTGCGGCGAAGACCGGGTCCGACTCCCCCGCCGAGGTGGTGCGGAGATCGTAGATCCCGATCTGCGGGCGCTCCCGCCGGGAGATCCGCGCGTCCGTGGCCGCGGCGAGCAGCTCCCCGCCGAGGCAGACGTTGAAGCTCGGGAACTCACCGCCAGCAGAGCGCTGCAGCAGCTCCCTCACCTGCGGAAACCACGGATTCGCCGTGTCCTCGAGGGGACCTGCGGCGCCGCCGAGGACGAGGAGCGCAGCGTAGTCGCCGGGGGCCGGGATCGCCTCGCCGAGGTACGGACGGACGACGACCACCTCGGCGCCGGCCTCCTCGAGCCACTGCCCGAAGCGTTCAGGACCGGTGCCTTTCTCGTGTTCGATGACGAGAATCCTCACGTCTGCCATGGCCTCATTCTCCTCGGTCAAGCCGGCGAGCACTTTGCGATGCGAGGAACGCCCGAAAAGTGCGCTCCGGCTTGACCGAGAGCCCCGCACGCCCCAACTCAGCCGCCGCCCTCACTCCGCAGTGACGTACGCCGAGGTGATGCCGCCGTCGACGGTGAACGTGGAGGCGTTGACGAACGTCGAATCGTCGCTGGCGAGAAACGCCACGGCCGCGGCGATCTCCTCGGGCTCACCGAAGCGGCCGCTGGGCACGTGGACGAGGCGGCGCTGAGCCTGCACGGGGTCGGCGGCGAAGAGCTCCTGGAGCAGCGGCGTGTTCACCGGTCCGGGACACAGGGCGTTGACGCGGATGCCGTCCTTGGCGAACTGGACCCCGAGTTCTCGGCTCATCGAGAGCACCCCGCCCTTCGAGGCCGAGTAGGAGATCTGCGAGGTGGCGGCCCCCATGAGGGCGACGAACGATGCGGTGTTGATGACCGATCCCGACCTCTGCCTGACCATGTGGGTGAGCGCGTACTTGCAGCAGAGGAAGACCGAGGTGAGGTTGACCGTCTGGACCTTCTGCCACGCGGCGAGGTCGGTCGTGAGGATCGAATTGTCCTCGGTGGGGTTGATGCCGGCGTTGTTGAACGCGACGTCGACCCGGCCGTAGTGCTCGACGGTGGTGTCGAAGAGGTTCTTCACATCCTCCTCGTCGGCGACGTTGACGCGGACGAAGAGCCCGCCGAGTTCCTCGGCGACCTCCTGGCCGCGAGCCTCGTCGAGGTCGGCGATGACGACCTTCGCGCCCTCTTCGGCGAGCCGCTTCGCGCTCGCCAGCCCGATGCCCGAGGCACCGCCGGTGATGACGCAGACCTTGTCCTTGAGTCGGGTTGCCGCTGTGGTCATGGTTCTCCTTGGTGATGTGTCTGAGGTGGTGTGTCTGAGTTGGTGTGTCTGAGTTGGTGTGTCTGAGGTGGTGTGGCTGAGGTGGTGGGTCTGGAGCTCGCCGAGCCCGGCTCACTCCCCCGGCCGGGTCGCGAAGAAGACGTTCTTGACTTCCGTGAATGACGCGACCGCGTCGGGGCCGAGCTCGCGGCCGAGCCCGGACTGCTTGAACCCGCCGAACGGCGTCCAGTACCGGACCGAGGCGTGCGAGTTCACCGAGAGGTTCCCGGCCTCGACCCCGCGGGAGACCCTCATCGCCCGGTCGAGACTGTTCGTCCAGATCGAGCCCGAGAGCCCGTATTCGGTGTCGTTGGCGATCCGCAGGGCGTCGGCCTCGGTGTCGAAGGGCACGACCGAGAGGACGGGACCGAAGATCTCCTCCGTGAAGTCAGCGGTGGAGGTCGAGGCCGGGGTGAGCACGGTCGGCGGGAACCAGAACCCCGGTCCCTCCGGTGCCGTTCCCCGGAACGCGACCTCGCCGGCGGCGACGTAGGAGGCGACCTTGTCCCGGTGCGCTGCGGTCACCAGCGGTCCCATCGCCGTGTCCGGAAGCGTCGGATCGGCGGCGGCGAAGTCTCCGACGGACTCCTCGAGGGCGGCCATGAACTCGTCATAGATCCCCCTTTGGACGAGCAGCCGCGAGCGAGAGCAGCAGTCCTGTCCCGAGTTGTCGAAGACGCCCCCGGGGGCCGCTGCCGCAGCGGCGGCGATGTCGGCGTCGTCGAAGACGATGTTCGAGTTCTTGCCGCCGAGTTCGAGGGTGAGGTTCTTCACCTGCGCCGCGCAGCCGGCCATGATCCGCTTGCCCACCTCGGTGGAGCCGGTGAAGACGATCTTCCGTACGGCAGGGTGGGTGACGAAGCGTTCGCCGACGACAGATCCCTTGCCGGGGATGATCGTCAGCACGCCCTCGGGGATCCCGGCTTCGCGGGCGAGTTCGCCGATGCGGATCGCCGTGAGCGGGGTGATCTCCGCGGGTTTGAGGACGACGGTGTTGCCGGCGGCGAGCGCGGGGGCGAACCCCCACGAGGCGATCGGCATGGGGAAGTTCCACGGGACGATGACCCCGACGACCCCGAGCGGTTCGGCGAAGGTGATGTTCACTCCCCCGTCGACGGGGATCTGCCGGCCGAAGAGGCGTTCGGGCATCGCCGCGAAGTACTCGATGACGTCGCGGACGTTGCCCGCCTCCCACGTCGCGTTCGAGATCGTGTGCCCGGCGTTGGCGACCTCGAGGGCGGCGAGTTCGTCGATCGCCCCGCCGACAGCGTCGGCGAAGCGCCGCAGCAGCCGCGCCCGGTCGCCGGGGGCGACCTTCCGCCACTCGTCGAAGGCCGTCTGCGCCTTCGCGATCGCGGCGTCGGTGGCGTCGACATCGGCGATCTCCACCTCGGCGATCGACTCCTCTGTGGCCGGGTTGACGACGGTGAACGTACTCACGTCACTGCTCTCCTTCACGTTGTGATCCTCTCGCCGAGGCGGACCCCGGTTCCGCTCATCCGCTGCCTGGCCGCGTCGACGAGGGCTGAGACGACGCGGGCGTCGTCCGGGTTGTGCTCGGGGTGCCACTGCACCGCGAACAGCCACCCGTCCTCACCGGTCTCCGCAGAGCGGGCAGGGTCGGGTTCGATGGCTTCGATAAGTCCGTCACCGCTGCGGGCGGTGACGACGAATCCCTCGCCGAGGCGGTCGACCGCCTGATGGTGATAGCAGGGTGCCGTAGCCGCCTCCCCGAGGATGGCCCGGGCGAGGCTGCCCGGCTCCGTCGTCACTGCGACCTCGCCGTAGACGCCGGGGTTCGGCTGGTAGTCGGAGTGCCCGAGGACCTCGGGCAGGTGCTGGATGAGGGTGCCCCCGGTGGCCACGGTGATGACCTGGAGGCCCCGGCAGATGCCGAGGACGGGCAGCCCGCGCTCCCGCGCGCCGCGGAAGAGGAGGAACTCGGACTCGTCGCGGAAGGGCTGGGAGGCGGTCCGCTCGTGCGGAACCTGTCCGTACGCCTCGGCGGTGACATCGGCACCGCCTGCGATGAGGAGGCCGTCGACGCGGTCGAGGACCTCGGGCGTCTGCCCGTGCGGGGGCAGGAGGACGGGGATCGCCCCGCACCCCGCGACCATCCGGACGTAGTCGGCGGGGATGAGGGCCGCCTCGGCGTCCCAGACTCCCCACTGGGCCTGCTGCATGTACGAGGTGATCGCGATGACCGGGGCGGCGTCCGCCCTCTCAGAGTCGTTCGAAGCCACGGATCCTCTCCCAGTCGGTCACGGTCGCATTGTAGGCGTCGAGTTCGACATCGGCGGCATGGACGTAGTGGCGCACGACGTCATCTCCGAAGGCCGCCTTGGCGATCTCGGAGGTTTCGAGCAGGTCGCGGGCACCGGTGAGCGTCGTCGGCAGGCGCTTCGCATCGGTCGTGTACGCGTTGCCTTCAGTGATCGGCGGGAGTTCGAGTTCGTTCTCGATCCCGTGGAGGCCGGCGGCGATGAGGGCGGCCGCGGCGAGGTAGGGGTTGAGGTCGGCGCCGCCGACCCGGCATTCGACGCGCAGGGACGGTCCGTGCCCGACGACGCGGAACGCGCACGTGCGGTTGTCGAAGCCCCAGGCCACGGCGGTGGGGGCGAACGAGCCCTCGACGAAGCGCTTGTAGGAGTTGATGTTCGGGGCGAAGAAGTACGTGAAGTCCTCGATGCAGGCGAGCTGGCCGGCGATGAAGTGCTCCATGAGTGGGGAGAAGCCGTGCTCACCGTCGCCGGCCATGACCATGTCGCCGTCAGCGGATCGGAAGCTTAAGTGGATGTGGCACGACGATCCCTCCTTCTGGTCGTACTTCGCCATGAAGGTGATCGACTTGCCGTGCTGGGCGGCGATCTCCTTCGCCCCGTTCTTGTAGACCGCATGGTCGTCGCAGGCCTTGAGCGCCTGCTGATAGCGGAAGGTGATCTCGTGCTGACCGAAGTTGCACTCGCCCTTCGCTCCCTCGACGTAGAGGCCGGCACCGGCCATCGAGTTGCGGATGTCGCGCAGCAGCGGTTCGATCCTAGCGGTGCCGAGGAGGGAGTAGTCGACGTTGTACTGGTTCGCCGGGGTCATCCCCTGGTACTTCGAGGCGAACGCGTCCTCGTAGCTCGTATCGAAGGTGATGAACTCGAGTTCGGTGCCGACGTGGGCGCTCATCCCCGCCTCGGCGAGGCGGTCGAGCTGCTTCTTGAGTATCTGCCGGGGGGAGGCGGTCACCTCGGCGCCGGTGGTCCAGAGGAGATCGCAGTTGACCATGGCCGTGCCCGGCTGCCATGGGATGAGGCGCAGGGTCGCGAGGTCGGGCTGCATGACCATGTCGCCGTACCCGGTCTCCCACGAGGACATCTCGTAGCCGTCGACGGTGTTCATGTCGACGTCGACGGCGAGCAGGTAGTTGCAGGCCTCGGAGCCGTGCCCAGCGACGTCGTCGAGGAAGAACTGTGCGCCCAGGCGTTTGCCCTGGAGGCGTCCCTGGGCGTCGGTGACGGCGACGACGACGGTGTCGATCTCTCCGGCCTCGGTGAGTCGGCGCAGTTCGTCGAGGGTGAGCGGCTTCGCCTGGAGGGATCCGCGGGTGGTCCGCTGCGGGGCGTGTGCCGTCGTGGGCGCCGAGGCGGCTGCCGGGGCGACATCGGCAGGGGCTGCCGCCTCGGCGGAGGTGGCCTCGGAGGGCGTGGTCAGATGGGTCATCGGTGGTACCTCAGTTCTCTGTGCGTGCTGTCTCGTCGGTCGTTGAGGTGGTCAGGATCTGTCTGAGTCCGCTGTCTGTCTGAGTCCGCTGTCTATTTGAGTTCGCTCTCGGCGGCCTCGATCTGGGCGAACTCCTCTTCGGGTGCGCTCGCGACGAGGTGGTGGCGGGAGTAGAACCAGAAGTAGGCGAGCGCGATGAGGAAGACGCCGGCGGCGATCGCGGCGGCGAGGATGTCGACGAAGAAGGTCGCGACGACGGCCACCGAGGCAAGCACGAGGGCGATGCCCGTCGTCACGACACCGCCGGGGGTGCGGTAACCGCGAGGCAGGTCCGGCTCCTTGAAGCGCAGGCGGATGTGCGAGAGGTTGAGCAGGACGTAGGAGACGGTGGCGCCGAAGACGGCGACGTTGAGGAGGACTCCGCCGTTGCCGCCGGAGAGGACGGCGATGAGGAAGCCGATCGTGCCGGGGACGATGAGCGCGAGGACCGGGGTCTTGCGCTTGCCGGTCAGGGAGAGCCATTTGGGCAGGTAACCGGCGCGGGAGAGCGCGAAGAGCTGGCGGGAGTAGGCGAAGATGATCGAGAAGAAACTCGCGATGAGACCCGCGAGGCCCGCCCAGTTGACGAAGGTCGCCAGCCACGAGTTCTCGCCGTAGACGAAGCGCAGCGCCTCGGGCAGCGGGTTGTCGGATTCGCCCATGGCCGCCGAGCCCGCGATGCCGGGGACGAGGAGGAGCATGAGAGCGCCGAAGACGACGAGGATCGCCATCGCGGTGATGATGCCGCGGGGCATGTCGCGCTTCGGGTCGGCGGATTCCTCGGCGGCCAGGGGCACGCCCTCGATCGCGAGGAAGAACCAGATGCCGAAGACGAGCGAGGCGAGCAGACCGCTGAAGCCCATCGGCAGGAACGCGCTCGAGCCGAGAGCGGTCGTCGGTTCGATGTCGAAGAGGTTCGCGGCATCGAAGTGGCCGACCGCGGCGACGACGAAGACGATGAGGGCGATGACGGCGATCGCGGTGATGACGAACATCAGCCGCAGCGCCTCGCCGACGCCCCAGAGGTGGACGCCGGCGAAGATCGCGTACGCGGCGAGGTAGATCGTCCACGTGGGGACGGATTCGGGGAGGATGCCGAGGGCTTGGACGTAGCCGGCGATGAACGTCGAGATCGCCGCCGGAGCCATTGTGTACTCGATGAGGATCGCCATGCCTGTGGCGAAGCCGCCCAGCGGGCCGAGCGCGCGGCGGGCGAATCCGTAGCCGGCGCCCGCGGTCGGCAGGGTCGAGGAGAGCTCGGCGAGGCCGAAGACCATGCACACGTACATGAGCCCCATGAGGAGGAAGGCGATGAGGAGACCGCCCCAGCCGCCTTCGGCGAGGCCGAGGTTCCAGCCGGAGAAGTCACCGGAGATGACGTAGGCGACGCCGAGGCCGGCGAGCAGGATCCACCCGGCCGCGCCCTTCTTCAGCTGCCGCTTCTCGAGGTAGTTCTCGTCGACGTTGCCGTACTCGATGTTCTTGCTCATATCCGCCCCATCACGTTCAATGGATCACAATCAGACCATTGGCTGGGGTCGAATGTAGTATGACTCAGATCACGGTGTCAAGGATCTGCCGAAGGTCGAGACGAGCTCCGTCGAGGCCGCGGAGGGAAGTCGAGGTGAGAGGAGGTTTGGGCGTGGAACGGACTGCCGATGCCGGGGACGAGAGGCACAGCGCCGCTGGCTCTCCCACTCGCCCTGCCCGGATGCGCGGGGGCAACGTCTTCGAGCACACGATCGCCGAGCTGCTGCGCGCGATCCGCCTCGGCCAGTACCTCGTCGGGGACAAGCTGCCGCCCGAGCGGGAGCTCGCCGCGCGGATCGACGTCTCACGGGCCACCCTGCGCCAGGCGCTGAGCGAACTGCAGACAGCCGGCGTCGTCGACGTCCGGCGGGGCCGGTACGGAGGCGCCTTCGTCACCCGGCTGCCGAGCGCGGACACGGGAGCCGGGGTCGACCTCGGCGAGCTCGACGATGCGGTGCGGTTCCGGCACATC
Organism: Brevibacterium sp. K72; assembly: GCF_050562175.1. Taxonomy (NCBI): domain Bacteria; kingdom Bacillati; phylum Actinomycetota; class Actinomycetes; order Micrococcales; family Brevibacteriaceae; genus Brevibacterium; species Brevibacterium sp. K72. Next base: position 1,081,672 of record NZ_CP191582.1, on the reverse strand, counting down.
CTCGAGACCTCGGCGGCACGGATCGTGGCCGGTCGCGAACTCGGCGCCGAGGAGCGGGAGAGGCTCATCTCCGCGGAGCGGAGCTGCTGGATGCCGCTGGGGTCCTCGGCCGAGGACATCGAGCAGTTCCGCGCCCTCGATGCCCGCTTCCATCTCACGATCGCCGAGCTCACAGGCATCCCGTCGCTCGCGCATGCCGCGGCGACGACGCGGGACCGGATCAATGCGCTGCTCGATCGGATTCCGTTCATCCACACGAACGTCGAGCATTCGTGCACGCAGCATCAGCAGCTCGTCGCAGCGATCCTCGACCATGACGCCGAGGCGGCGGCGACGCTGGCGGCCCAGCACGCCGAGGGCACCGAGCAGCTCCTGCGCGGATTCCTCGAGGGGGACGGCTCGACAAAGGAGCGGTGAGTAGGACTCACCCGCTGAGGAGCCGTCGCGCCTCCTCCTGGTGGGCGGCGATGAGGGCCTCCTTGTCGAGCGCCTGCCCGTCCGCGTCGATCGCGTGACCGTCGATTACGCGCCACTGCCCGCCGACCATGACGCGGTCGGCCTTCTCCGCGCCGCAGAGGACGAGGGCGGGGATCGGGTCGTGGGAGCCGGAGAACGCGAGGCCGTCGAGGCGGAACAGCGCGAGGTCGGCCTGCCTGCCGACCGCGATGGTGCCGATGTCGTCGCGGCCCAGCGCTGCCGCCGAACCCGCGGTCGCCCAGTCGAGGACGCGCTCGCACGTGACCGCCTCGGCGCCGTAGCGCAGACGCTGGAGGTAGAGGGCCTGCCGGACCTCCCGGATGAGGTTCGAGGCGTCGTTCGAGGCAGAGCCGTCGACGCCGAGGCCGACGTGGACGCCCGCGTCCTCGAGTTCGACGGCGCGGGCGATGCCCGAGGCCAGGCGCATGTTCGAGGTCGGACAGTGGGCGACGGAGACGCCGGCCGCGCCGAGGCGGGCGATCTCCTCGTCGTCGAAGTGGATTCCGTGGGCGAGCCACGTGCGATCGCCGAGCCAGCCGACCGAGTCGAGGTAGTCGACGGTGCGCAGACCGAAGCGCTCGCGGCAGAAGTCCTCCTCGTCGAGGGTCTCGGCGAGGTGGGTGTGGAGGCGGACGTCGAGGTCGGCGGCGAGCGCCGCGGACTCGCGCATGAGCTCGGTGGTCACCGAGAACGGGGAACACGGGGCGAGGCCGATCTGCACCTGCGCGCCGGCGCCGCGCTCGTGATAGGTCTCGACGAGGCGGCGGGAGTCGGCGAGGATGACCTCGGGGTCCTGGACGGTCTGCTGCGGCGGGAGGCCTCCGTCCTCCTCGCCGAGGGACATCGATCCGCGGGTGAGCATCGCGCGCATGCCGAGGCGGCGGACGGCCTCGACCTCGATGTCGATCGCGTCGTCCATGCCCGTCGGGAAGAGGTAGTGGTGGTCGGCGGCAGCCGTGCAGCCGGATTCGAGGAGTTCGGCCAGGGCGACGGTGGTCGCGAGCTCGAGGGCCTGCGGAGTCAGGCGCGCCCACACGGGGTAGAGGTTCGTCAGCCAGCCGAAGAGCGGGAGGTCGGCGACGGGAGCCCACGCGCGGGTGAGCGTCTGATAGAAGTGGTGATGGGTGTTGATGAGCCCCGGGGTGATGACGTGATCGCTGACGTCGATGATCTCGTCGAAGGCTCCGGCGGGGCCGCTGCTCGATGCCCCATCGTCCACGGGCCCACCGCCCACAGGCTCGCGGCCAGCCGGCACGAGCTCGACGATCGTCCCGGTCTCAGTGTCGATGACGATCCCACCGTCGGCGGTCGCGTCAGTATTGCGGCCGAGGTGGACGGCCTTGGGATTGCGCAGCCAGATTCTGGACATCTGCGTCGCCTCTCGTGCGTGTGCTCTCAGGTGGGCCACGGCCCGCCCGCTGTCGCGGCGACTGCGCTGGGGCGATCGCCGCCAGCTCAGGTTTCACGGCGTCTGCTGCTCCGCCGGTCGGTGCGCAGTCCCTCTTCGCAGGCTTCGATCCGAGTCCGAACGGAAGTCCGAGCCGCGTGCGATTTGTGCCTGCGGGGCACACCGACAAGACTGCACTCTAGCATGTGTTCCGGATCACGAATTCGAGTTGCCATCGCCGTTCACTTCGCCTAGTGTTCTGCGATAAGGAAACTTTCTTTCACATCTTGGAAGTTGTTCCCGAGAATTGAATGATGATGAGCAGAGGTGCCGACCCCTCGCAGGTGAGGTCTCGGCTCCGTGGAAGCCGCTGGCGAGCTCATGGAGGTCGGACTGACATCCGACCGCTCCGGTTCGAGTCCGGATACTCAGGCTCGCGTCCGGGGGCCCGGATCAGCGGGCAGGAATTCAATGGAGAAGCAGATGTCGGTGTCCAAGCAGTCACAGCAGAAGCAGCGTCGCCCCGAGGACGAGCGACTTCCCGTCGGGACGTCGTTCGCCTACGGGTTCCAACACGTCCTCACTATGTACGGCGGAATCATCGCCGTGCCGCTCATCATCGGCAAGGCCGCCGGACTCGACGACAGCGGCATCAGCGTGCTCATCGCCTCGTGTCTGTTCATGGGCGGCCTCGCGACGATCCTCCAGTCGTGGGGCGTGCCGTTCTTCGGGTCGCAGCTGCCGCTCGTCCAGGGCGTGTCGTTCGCCGGCGTCGCGACGATGACGGCGATCCTCGCGGGAGGCGACGGTCTGCCGGAGGTCTTCGGAGCGGTCATCGTCGCCTCGGCGATCGGCCTCATCGTCGCCCCGGGATTCGCGCTCATCGTCAAGTTCTTCCCACCGGTGGTCACGGGAACGGTGATCACGACGATCGGTCTCTCGCTCATGCCGGTGGCCGCGGGCTGGGCAATGGGAGGCAACGCCGAGGCCCCCGACTACGGGAGCATGCGCAACATCCTCATCGCCGTCGGCACCCTCGCCGTCGTCCTCCTACTCAGCAGGATCCCGGTCGCCATGATCTCGCGGCTGTCGATCCTCCTCGCGATCGTCGTCGGCACGATCGTCTGCCTGATCTTCGGCTGGGCGGACTTCTCGAACGTGCTCGATCGCGGCGTCTTCGCCTTCCCCGAACCCTTCGCGTTCGGCATGCCGACATTCTCCGCGGCGGCGATCATCTCGATGTTCATCGTCATCATCGTCACCTTCGCTGAGACCACCGCCGACATCATCGCCGTCGGCGAGATCGTGAAGACGAAGGTCGACTCGAAGCGCATCGCCAACGGCCTGCGCGCCGACATGCTCTCCTCCGCCGTGTCCCCGGTCTTCAACTCGTTCACCCAGTCGGCGTTCGCACAGAACGTCGGTCTCGTGGCGATCACGGGCGTGAAGTCGCGGTTCGTCGTCACGGCCGGCGGCGTCATCCTCGTCGTCCTCGGTCTGCTGCCCGTCATGGGCGGGGTCGTCGCGGCGATCCCCTCCCCTGTCCTCGGCGGCGCCGGCATCGTCCTCTTCGGAACGGTCGCGGCGTCGGGCATCCGCACCCTGTCGAAGGTCGAGTACGAGGGCAACCTCAACATGATCATCGTCGCGGTCTCGCTCGCGTTCGGCATCATCCCGGTCGTCGCGCCGGAGTTCTACAACGCCTTCCCGTCGTGGGTCGGCATCATCCTCCATTCGGGCATCTCGTCCGCGACGATCATGGCCGTCCTCCTCAACCTCATCTTCAACCACATCGGCGCGAAGTCGAAGGACCGCTCCGATCGCTCGGTGTTCGTCGCCGGCACCGGTCGCGTGGTCCGCAGGGAGGACCTGCAGCGCCTGCTCGATCACGAGGCCATCCTCGCCGAGGGCGACACCATCAAGGACGGCCGCATCGTCGACTGCAACGGTGAGGAGGTCCCGGTCGTCACCGACGACCAGCACGAGAAGATCGCCGAGGCGGTCCGCAACGGCGAGGTCAAGACCCGTGACGATGTCCGCCGGGTGATCGAGGAGACGGGAACGGAGACGCCCGACCGCTGACAGACCGGGTCGGTGAGCCTGTCGAAGGTGGAGAGCGGTGCAGAGAAGGATGGCCCAGTCAGTCTGACTGGGCCGTCCCCCTTTGAGTGGTTGTGCGGTCATGCGGTTATCTGACCCGGTTATCGAGTAGTCGTGGGAGTGGGTGGCCAAGCGGGCCTGGTCGAAAGACTGAGGAACAGGCCGGTCAGAACGGCGGGGGTTCGCCGTTGTCCCAGACCCAGCGCCGTACCTTCGAGTTCTGTGGGTTCGACTTTCGAGCGCCCGGATTCTGGGGGCCAGGATTCCGAGAGTTTCGCTCCTGGGAGTTCGTGTGCGCCATGGTCGGATCGCCTGAGTCCTCACCCTCACGGCACCGGAGCAGCCACGGGGAGATTTCCGGCGCGCTCACCCAGCCTGGAGAGCCGACGCTTCCTTCGGGCCCAGGGCACTCCTCAGCGAACATGGTGTCACCCGGTTCCGGCACAGGAGTGACTGCATCGCTATGCGAGCCACCGTCGCGCTCCGAGCCACCGTCGCCACCCGCAGCGCTGCCTCGTTCCGAAACAGTGCCCGCGCCATCGTCTGTCGCTGGAGCGTCTCCCACGTTCCCGCTCACGCTCTGAGCCCCGTCGCCCATCAGCCGAGCCGCGTCGCCCATCAGCCGAGCCGCGTCGCCCATCAGCCGAGCGTTCTCGATGTTGACAGGGTTGTCCCCTGCAGCCACCGTCGCCCTGATTCCGTGCGGGAATCGGTACTCCAGCACGCCGTTCTCGTCCATGCTCACCGAGTACTTCCCGTCGGTCTTCGCCTGGTGGTCCTTCTTGCACAGCGGGTGGAGGTTGCCGAACACGGTGAGTCCGCCCGTGGCCGGATCATCGTGGTTGTAGGGGATGATGTGATCGACTTCGGAGGACTCCGCTCGCCGTCGACAGCCGGGCATCGTGCATCTCTGCCATTTCGTCACCAGCGTCTGTCGCACCGACTGCGGGATGTAGTAGCTCTTGGCCTTGGCGTCGATGGGAGTACCGGTGGCAGGATCGGTGAGGATCCTGGTCCAGGTCGAGCACTGGCCAGCGATCGCCCTCGCCGTCTCCGCCGGGATCGGCGACCCATCGGGGAAGGCGCCGGGCAGGTCGGACTGTCCGAGAAGAGTCATACAGGGCACGGTGGTGATCATCTTCGCCTGCAGGGCGAACCAGTACGGACCCGTCGGCATCGACACGAGCACTTTGATGCGACTGCGACCCTGTTCGTCGCGATCGACGACCGAACCGGAGTCCAGCTCGTAATCCTCGGCGACGATGCCATCGGACTCGGCAAGTCTGCCGGAACCGTCATGGGGAAGTCCGTCAGCGCGAAGTCCGTCGGCGCGGAGTCCGTCAGCGCCGGCCCGGGCGCCGTCCTCGGCCCCGTCCCCGGTTCCGCCGCCGACCGAAGCGGTGCTCTTGCCGGCCGGGATGCTCGTGGCGGTGTCGACCGCCTCGGCGATGGAATCATCGATGTCGTCGACGCTGCGGACATGCTCGAGGTCGAGCGGGATCTGCCGAGTCGTCGTCGCCCCAGTTTCGGTGTCTTCCGCGAGGACTTCGATGCGGACCTGGGGACGGGTGCATGTGGCGATGTCGAACATCAGCGCGTCGATCGCACGATCGTCGTCGATGACGGCACCCTCGGGCAGCTGGTCGGCGAAACAGGCTGTGTTGCCGTTGCGGATCGCCTTCGCGAATGCCTCGATCCGCAGATAGTAGGCCTGCAGGTCGGCCGCGGGTCCGACGAGGGAGACGCTGGCAGTCCCGTCGGGATACGTCGTAATGGACACCCGTCGTTTCTCGTGCGCCGTCTTCGTACGATCGGGTTCGGGCTGGATCGCATTGATCCGTGTGCCCAGGGACTTCGCGAACGTCTCCGGGGTGATGTCGGCACGCCTCCCGGCAAGGTAGTCGTCGATGTTCGGCAGCAGTGCGAAGCGCACGTCCTGGCACAGCCGCGTCGCGACGTTGACGTGTTCGATGGTGAACTCGCCGCCGAGGCAGCGCTGATAGAACTGCGGCAACCCGTGAACGAGGATCATCGACGCGGTCACGTGGCTGTAGGTGCGCGAGGTCGTCGCGCCGAGGACGGTGGCGAATTCGGCAAGGTCCTCGGTGTGGGAGTACATGTGCACCCAGGTGTAGAACGTCGAGTCCGGCCGAAACCGCGGGAACCCCGGCAGATGCTCGGGTTCCGGGGAATCTGCGCCGAGTCCTGCTCCACCGAGTCCTGCTGCAGAGACTGCTGCTTCGCCGGCAGCGCCGACAGCTGCTTCGTCGGGGGAGGCATCGGTGGGTCCGTCCGCGTTCGAGGACTCCGCTTCGTCGGTACGGCCATCGGAGTTCGCGGACTCACCCTCGTCGGTCACAGCCTCCGCAGACGCACCACTGTTCGAAGGGCCTTCGAGCTCGTCGCTCTCGGGAACCTCATACCTGTGGGCGGTGTCGATGAACGACGCATGTGCATAGGGCTCATCAGGCCGCGGGTTGAGCAGGCGGAGGTGCTCGATGACTTCGTCGAGGAACAGCCCGGCAGTGGTCCGCATCGCGTCGAAATGCGCGCGGTCACAGGCGGTGTAGACAGAAAGGGCGTCGGCGAACGGGGAATCGGGGTCGACATCGAAACGAGGAGTGCGCGGCTGATTCGGCTGGTCACCACCAGCGGCATCGCAAGCGGCCCCATCAGGGTTCGAAGGGTCCTCCACTGCCGGTCACCTGCCTTTCCACTTCAGTGTGGATCGTTGATTCCAGTGTAGGTCACGTCACAAATCGTGTCAATCCTTTTTTCGAAATCTCTTCGAACGTCGAATTCATTGAATTTCGGACGCTCAGTGATTTTCGGCTGCCAATCGGCAGGCTGGGGCAACCTATCGGCAGGCTGAAAGGACGGGCCGACTGAACGGCCGAGCAGGCCGACTGCACGTCCGAGCAGGCTGAATCGGCAGCCCAGAGTGCAATTCGTCGTTCTGGAATCAGAGGCGGACAGGTGGGAAACCCAGTCCCAGCCCTCACCCCTCGCGCGTGACCAGCCCCGGCAGCTCCGCCATCGAGTCGAAGGTCGCGTCGGCGCCGGCGGCGAGCAGGGTCTCGGGCGTCTGGTGCACGGGCGACGGCGGGCAGAAGCCGAAGACGTAGGATCCGGCGGCCCGCCCCGCGATGACGCCGGTCGGGGAGTCTTCGATGACGGCCGCCTCGGCGGGGTCGACTCCGAGCGCATGCGCGGCGGCGAGGTAGACGTCGGGGGCGGGCTTCGACCGCGGCAGCTCCATGCCGGAGAAGATCCGTCCTTTGAAGACGTCGTAGAGGCCGATCTTCTTCAGCTGCAGTTCGATCTTGGGCCGGTCGGCGCTCGAGGCGCACGCGAGCCTGCCGGGGTAGGCCTTCTCGATGATGTGGACGGCGTCGACGACGCCGGGGATCGCCTCGAGGCGGGCCTCGAGCTCGACGTTGCGTCGCTGTCGGAAGTCGGCGAGCCAGTCGGCGTCGATCCGCACGCCCGTGTGCTCCTCGATGACGTCGGCCTCGTCGCGGAGCATCTTGCCGACGAACCGGGCGACGGCCTCCTCCTGGGTCAGGTCCCATCCCATGTCCGCGAGCATCCCGCGCAGCACCTCGTTCGTGATGCTCTCGGAATCGACGAGGACGCCGTCACAGTCGAACAGCACGGCAGCGAACTTCGGGCTCAGATCCATAGTCCGATTCTGTCATCCCACCGTGGGCGCCGTACGCAGGGGTTCCGTGCACCGGTCCCTGCCGACCGTCCAGGCGGGGAGGTGGAGCATCCCCTCGCCGAGGCGGCTGTGCCCGCCCGCACGAATCGTGCATCGCCGTTGGGGTGGCCCGGTCCCCAGTGACTGCGGTCGCCCGGTCGCCCTGTAATCTTCGGCGGCCCGGGGACCTCCGGCCACCCGCGGAACCCCGGCCCTAGGGAACGAGGGCTCCTTGGGAACTCCGGCGCCTGAGGAAACTCGGATCACCGGGAAGATCCAGTCCGGTGGAACCCCGGTTGACCAGGGATCCCGACGACGGTCGGGATTCGGGGGCAAGCCCCGCCTCGGCGAGGGGATCAGACGACGAACGCCGAGTAGATGAGGAGTCCCGACCCGATCGCGCACCCGACGATGACGAGGGCGAACAGGGTGAGCCAGCCGCCCGCGGGGATCGCGGAGCCGCGGCTGAGGATGAACGCGTCGGACTGCTGGACGTTCCGACGGCGGGTGTGGACGCGGATGACCTTGACGAGGTCCTTGAGCGAGCCGAGGGCGAGCGCGACGCCGAGCCCGGCGACGAAGACCGCGATCCACTCGGGCGGCAGGAAGACGACGAGGAACTGCGCGGCCACTGCCGTGCACACGGCGATGACGACGCCGGCGACGTTGCGGATGAAGATGAGCGCGATGAGGAGGACGAGCGCACCGAGCGAGAGCGCGAGCGGTGCCCAGCCGTAGATCGCCGAGGTGATGAGGACGAGCCCGAGCACCGCCGGTGCCGGATATCCCCAGAATCCCGCCCACGTTGCGGAGAATCCGACCCGACCGAACGAATTCATCTGCCCCGAGTGGTCGAAGTTGAGCGAGATCCCGCGCACGACCCGTCCGGTCGTCAGCGCCGCGAAGGCGTGACCGAGTTCGTGGACGAAGGTGACGAAGAGCCCGAAGAACCGCCAGATCGCCGGCGTCATCGTGATGATCAGAGGCACGCCGAGGATGATGAGCAGCTGCGTCGGCCCGAGCTCGAGTCCGTCCCCGCGTCCGAATCCGGAGGTGATGGCCTCCCACCACGTCTCCACGCCCTGCCTGAGATCCATCGTCACCTCGTCGATCCTCGCTCGCCCCGTCCCGGCCCCGTCCTGAGCGCCGAGTCCGGACCCAGTCCTGAGCGCCCAAGTCTAGGAACGGAGTCTGAGTGACGCGCTCAGCTCGGTGGGAGGCTGTCCACAGGTCGGGCGGGCAGCACTGTCGGCGAAGCCGGAACGAACGACTCCGATCGACAAGTCCCCTTTCTGCGTCGGAGCCTCGGGGGCTGTGTGAGAACGCGGAGCTTGCCCCACTACGATGGGAACAGGTCAGCCATGACGATGAGGAGTCCCCCATGCCCCGCAGTCGCGAGTTCGCCCAGGTCGATGTCTTCTCCCGCGAGCCCTTCCGAGGCAATCCTGTCGCCGTGATCCTCGACGCCGAGGGACTCACCGACGACGAGATGGCACAGATCGCGAACTGGACGAACCTCTCGGAGACGACGTTCGTCCTCCCGCCCACCGATGAGCGGGCCGACTACCGCCTGCGGATCTTCACCCCCTCCCGCGAACTGCCCTTCGCCGGACACCCCACGCTCGGCTCGGCCGCGGCATGGCTGGCAGCCGGCGGCACCCCGCACAGCGAGACGACGGTCGTCCAGGAGTGCGGCGTCGGCCTCGTCGACCTCCGCCGCAGCGGCCCCGACAGCAGCACGACCACCACCGCCGACCTCTCCTTCGCCGCTCCCGAGCTCCTCCGCTCCGGACCGCTCGCCGACGACGACGTCGCAGCCATCGCCTCGGCGCTCGGCATCGACCGGACCGAGATCCTCGACCACGCGTGGGTCGACAACGGTCCCGGCTGGGCGGCGGTGCGCCTCGACTCCGCGGAGAGGGTCCTTGCCCTCACCCCCGACTTCTCGGCGATCCCGGACACGAAGCTCGGCGTCGTCGGCGCCCACCCGGCAGGCTCCGAACACGCCTACGAGGTCCGCGCCTTCGTCCCCGGCGTCGGCGTCGCCGAGGATCCCGTCACCGGCAGCCTCAATGCCTCGGTCGCGCAGTGGCTCATCGGGCAGGGCCTCGTCCCCGATTCCTACACCGCGACCCAGGGCACCGCGATCGGCCGCGCCGGGGTCATCAGCATCAGGTCCGAGCGCCCGACCCCGGGCGACTCAGACCCGAACCCCGACGAGGCAGCCCTCACCGAAACAGCCCCAACCCCCGCCCCGTCGATCTGGGTCGGCGGCCCGACGACGGTGCGCATCACCGGCACGATCGAGGCGTGAGGAGCTGACGATGCCGCACACCCGCCCCTCCACGGACCTGCCGCTCACCCGCACCCACGCCCGGATCTGGTTCGCCCTCCAGGCCCTCGCCGGAGCCGCATGGTGGTTCGGCGTCTTCACCGTCCCCGGCATCCGCACCGCGACGCTCGGGTCCCTCGAGCCGGTCGTCGTCGCCGTCTTCGACATCCCACTCTTCGTTCTCGCCTCCGCGGCCGTGGCCCTCGGCGTCCGCCTGGCCGTGTGGGTCGTCGTCCCCTGGACGATCCTCGTCGCCCTCGGCATGACCGTCTACGCGACGGTGACCACCGAGGCGGGACTCGGTGCCGTGGCGATGATCGCCGCCGCTGTCGCGAGCACGATCGCCGGTGCCCTCATGCTCGCCGGCCGCATCCCGACCGAACGCCTCCTCTTCGGTCCGTTCGCGTTCTCGAGCTCCCGGACCGAGGACGAGCGCTCCCTGCTCATGCGCACCGGCATCCAGCTCGTGTGCTTCTGGGGCGTCTTCCTCGTCATCATCCCGTGGATCATCTCCGCGCTCGAGGAGCGCTGGGGCCTCGAGGTGAAGTTCCCCGTCCTCGTCGTCCTCGCCGGCTTCGCCCTCCTCGTCCTCGCGAGCGCGCTCGGCATCTGGTCGGCGGTGACGATGGCGCGCTACGGCGGCGGCACGCCCCTGCCCGCGGAGATGCCCAACCGTCTCGTCGACGACGGCCCCTACCGCTTCCTCCGCAACCCGATGGCCGTCGCCGGGGTCGCCCAGGGCGTGGCGATCGGCATGTTCATCGACTCATGGCTCGTCATCGCCTACGCCCTGGCCGGGTCCCTGCTGTGGAACTGGATGATCCGCCCCCTCGAGGAGGCCGACCTCCGCGACCGCTTCGGTGCCGACTTCGACGACTACTCCGCCGAGGTGGCCTGCTGGGTCCCGAAGCCCCGATCGACCGCGCGCAGCGAGTCCGACTGAGTCCTACCTCCCCTCACCGAGGTGACGCCTCGTGGACGGTGACCGCGTAGCCGTCAGGGTCGGCGAAAGTGAAGGTGAGCCCGAACGGGCTCGGGGCCGGTTCCCGGAGGATCGGCACCCCCGCCTCGGCGAGGGAGTCATGCAGCCCTGCCGCGTCCTCGCAGGCCAGCCACAGCGCCACACCGACTCCTGGCCGCTCGACGGCGTCGAGATCGACCCCCGGCAGGGGCTCGCGCACGGCGAAGGGGGTCGGCGTCGTCTGGAAGACGACGGCCCCGGGCGGGCTGGCGTCGGCGCGCTCGAGGCCGAGCCGGCCGGTGTAGAACTCCGCCGACGCCTCGACGTCGCGGACCTGCAGGGCGACGAAATCCACTCCTGTGACATCCATGGTCTCTGTCCTCTCTCGTGTCTCGAACGGCGCTGCTCTCGCACCGGCTCGATTCCTATGTCAGGTTTCTGACACTGCGAATGTATGTCAGAATATTGACATGAGTCAAGAGTCTCCGCGCCTCGAATCGAAGATCGGGTATCAGCTCAAGCACCTGCAGTCCCTGCTGCGCGCGCACATGGACGACGTCCTGCGTCCGCTTGAGCTCTCCATTCCCCAGTACGCGTGCCTCGAACTGCTCCAGCGGACTCCCGGGGCGTCGAATTCGGATCTCGCCCGCGGCGCGTTCGTCACCCGGCAGGCGATGAATACGCTCCTGCGCGGGCTCCAGGACCGCGGGCTCGTCACCCGTCCGGAGACGGTCGACACGGGCCGGTCGCGTCCGACGACTCTGACACCCGCGGGCGAGGACCTCCTCGCTCAGGCGGTCGTGCGCGTCGAGGAAGTCGAGGCGCTCATGGTCAGCGGACTCGATCCGCAGGCCAGGCGACGCCTCGGCGAGGCTCTCGATCGGTGCATCGATTCGTTCGAGGGCGCCAAGGGCTGACCTCTGCGACATGAGTCAGCTCGGCTCACCGCACCGCGAATTCGGCGGGCTCCCTTTCGACGCGCTTGGGCAGGAGGAGCATGACGAGGAGCGCGAGCGCGGCTCCGAGCCCGGCGCCGAGCGTGTTCGTCACGAGGTCGCTGATCGTCCCGAAGCGCGTCGGGGAGAGCAGGGTGAGCTGCGTGGCCTCGATGAGGCAGGTGAACGCGGCACCGGCCACCCAGCCGATCCACCAGCGCCGCACGCCGAGCTGGAATGCGAGCAGAAACCCGAAGGGCACGAAGAGTCCGACATTCGCAAGCATCTCCACCCGCTCGTAGCTCAGCCACTCCGTCGCCTCATGGGAGGCGAAGAAGGCGAGCAGGCGGGCGATCGGTGACCCCGGCGACGTGTCGAGCTGCTGCGGGGTGAGGGTGATGAGGGCGATAAACGCGGTGTAGAGGATGAGCAGGCCCATAGGAACCGTGCGCACGCGCTGCCTATAGCCTCTCATCCCCGTCAGAGTACGGGCCGATCCTGAGACGGACCGGTGACCGGGCGGGCCTCTGGGTCCGGTCCGCCCCGGCGCATGACGGCACGAGGCCTCACGCGAAGCGCGCGCTGAGGTCGGCGACCCGCCGAGCCCGGTCCGCGGTCTTCATCCGTCCGGCGCGCTCGAGCAGGCTCATCCCATGCAGGGCACCCCAGAAGACCTCGGTCGCGGTGTCCTCGCCGATGACGTCGGCAAGCACCGTGAAGGTGTCCCTGAGCTCGGGTTCGTTGTCCGCTTCGGCGAAGCGCGCGCCGATCGGCTCGGCGAACATCGCCTCGTAGACGGCGGGGTGCGCGTCGGCGAAATCGAGGTAGGCGTGGGCGAGCGCCTCGACGACCCCACGCGAATCGGGTCTAGCTTCAGCGCCCGCCGTCTCGATCGCCGCCTGGCACCGCTGCCGCAGGTCGGTGAACCCGTCGAGGGCGACGGTGCGCATGATCTCGGCCTTGCCTCCGGGGAAGTGGCCGTAGAGGACGGGCTGCGAATAGCCGATCGCCTCGGCGAGGCGCCGAGTCGTCACCGCCGACCAGCCTGAGGAGTCCGCGCTTGTGCGGGCGGCCGCGAGGATCGCGGCACGCCGCTCGTCGAGTCGTGTCTGTCTGTCCGTCACCGCCAGCCTCCCTCGATTCCCTTGCGCCGCTGTCCGTCCCGCCCTACTCTAGCAATGATAGAATTCCTAGCATTGCTAGATTGTGAGCATGGCTCGATCGAAGGCGCCGAAGAACACTCGAGGCAGCACACGAGCGCGAACCCGAACCAGCACACGCGATCACACCAGCACCAGCACATGTCACTGGAAGGACCGCACCGTGGACGTCATTCTCGGAATCCTCGCGACGACGATCGTCGGCATCATGGTCGGCGTCGAGCTCGCCGTCGCCGTCGTCGTCAATCCGATCACCCTGCGCCTGCCCGCCGGCCCGTCGCTGACGGCCCGAGCCGACGGTGCCCGCATGCTCGGGGCGGTGATGCCCGTGTGGTACATCGCCTCGCTCGCGCTCACGGGCGCGTTCGCGGCGCTGACCTGAGGCTCGGCATCGGCGTGGACGGCCGGTCTCGCCGCTGTGCTCCTCGCCGGCAGCGTCATCATGTCTGTGGCCCTGCTCGTCCCGATCAACAACCGCACCCGGACGTGGAGCGCCGAGTCCCATCCCGCGGACTGGCGGGAGCAGGTCGGGCGGTGGGACCGGCTCCACATCGTCCGCGTCGCCGTCATCGTCGCCGCCTTCGCCCTCCTCGCGTCGGCGGCGACGCTGCTCTGATCGGCGCTGAAGGCTCTGACCGGCACTCCGGCGCCGAAGCGCCCCAGCCTCAGAGTGCGGGTTCCACCTCGGCGTCGTTCAGCGTCGCAATGTCGATGACGGCGCGGAAGTAGACCTCACCGGCGACGACACGGTCGTAGGTCGAATCCGCCTCGGTGATGCCGATCGTCTCGATCTGGGCGGCGATGCCGTGCTCGGCACAGAAGTCGAGCATCTCCTGGGTCTCGGCGATGCCGCCGATGTTCGACCCGGCGAGCACCTTGCCGCCGCCGATGAGCGAACCGAAGGAGAGCTCCTGCTTCTCCGGCGGGAGGCCGACGACGGCCATGACCCCGCGCGGAGCGAGGAGCCGCAGGTACTTATCGACGGGGATGTCCGCGCTGATCGTGTTGAGGATGAGGTCGAACTCGCCGCGGTGGTCGGAAAAGAAGTCCTCCTCCGCTGTCGAGAGCATCCGCGTGGCCCCGAGGTCGATCGCGAGCTGCTCCTTCTTCAGACTCCGGGAGAGCACGGTGACCTCGGCGCCCATCGCCGCGGCGATCTGCACACCCATGTGCCCGAGTCCGCCGAGCCCGAGGACCGCGACCTTCTTCGGCGCCCCGTCCTTGAGCTCGCCGGCACCCCAGCGGTGAAGCGGCGAGTAGGTCGTGATGCCCGCGCACAGCAGCGGGGCGGCGACGTCGAAGTCGAGGCTCTCGGGGATGCGGAGCACGAAGCGCTCGTTGACGACGACCTTCTCCGCGTAGCCGCCCTGCGTGATCGTGCCGTCGACGTCGGTCGAGTTGTACGTGCCGACATTGCCGCGCAGGCAGTTCTGTTCCTGATCGGCGAGGCATTCGGCGCATTCGCCGCACGAGTTGACGAGGCAACCCACGCCGACGCGGTCGCCGACCTTCCACTCGGTGACCTCGGATCCGACGGCGGAGACGACGCCGGCGATCTCGTGGCCGACGGTGAGCGGGAAGCTCGCCTCGCCCCACTCGTTGCGGATCGTGTGGATGTCGCTGTGGCAGATGCCCGCCGCCTTGATGTCGATGACGACGTCGTCGGGGCGCGGGTCGCGGCGGTCGATCTCGGCGACGCGGAACGGCTGATCAGGTCCGGTTTTCTGCAGTGCCTTGACGGTGATCGACATGGGTTCCTCCAGTGCTCGAGACAGGGGTTCGTGCGGACTCCGCACACACTACATCCTGCCGCTGACATGTCCCCCTGCGTCAAGGCCCGTGGCCCTACTTCGCCGCCGCCCGTTCCCCGATCGTGAGGTCGAGGGGGAAATCGACGGGGGCACCGGAGAAGAGGAGCCTGCCCGCCGAGGCAGCCGCCTCCCGGATCGCGTCCGCTGCGGCATCCGCGTGCGCCTCCGGGGCATGGACGATGACCTCGTCGTGGAGGAAGAAGACGAGGTGGGCGCGTCGTGAGAAGGCCGGACCCGAGGCGGTCGCGGGCGAATCGTCGATCTCCGGCAGTGCGGCCAGGCGCTGCCGGAGGTCGGCCAGCCACGCGAGCGCCCATTCGGCTGCGGTGCCCTGGACGACGAAGTTGCGGGTGAAGCGCCCCTGGTCGCCGGCGGCCCGGCGTGCGCGGTTCTCATCGGCGGTGGTCGCATCGACCTGGTCGGCCCGGGACTGGACCCGGCGCCAGCCTTCACCGGGCTCCGGGGAGGTCCGCCCGAGCCACGTCGTCACCACTCCCCCGGTCCGTCCCGCCTCGGCGGCGGAGTCGACGAGATGCATCGCCGCGGGGAAGGACTGGCGCAGTCGGGGCACGAGGCGCCCGGCTTCCCCGGTCGTCGACCCGTACATCGCGCCGAGGACGGCGATCTTCGCCTCCTGCCGCGTGGCGACGATGCCCTCGTCGACGAGACCGGAGTAGAGGTCGCGGCCGGACCCGGCCTCGGCCATCGCCCGGTCGCCGGACATCGCGGCGAGCGCCCGGGGTTCGAGCTGGGCGACGTCGGCGGAGATGAGCCGCCACCCGGGATCGGCGCGCAGCGCAGGGCGCAGCTGGCGCGGGATCTGCAGTGCCCCGCCGCCGCTCGCCGCCCACCGGCCGGTGACGACGCCGCCGGGGACGTAGACGGGACGGTAGCGGCCCTCGGCCACCCACTCGGCGAGCCAGTGCCAGCCGTTGGCCGAGAGCAGCCGTGCCATCCGCTTGTAGCGGAGCAGCGGTTCGATCGCCGGGTGGTCGGATTCGGCGAGCTCCCACTTCGCCGTCGAGGACACGTTGATCCCGGCGTTGCGCAGGGCAGTGAGCAGTCGGGTCGGGGAGTCAAGACTCACCCGCGAGTCGTCGAGGGCGGTGCGGACCTCCTCGGCGGCGGCGAGCATCTTCGCAGGCTTCGCCCCGGCGGCGGGCCTCGGACCGAGGAGGTCCTCGAGGATCCGCTCGTGCTCGGTCACGTCCCAGGGCACGCCGGCCGCGTGCATCTCCGCGGCGACGAGGCCGCCCGCGGACTCCGCGGCGAGGAGGAGCCGCAGCCGCCCTGGGTCGGTCGCCGTCTCGAGCGCCGCCTGCTGGCGGGCGAATTCGGTGAGCGCGGCGTCGATGCCGTGCGGGACCTCCTTCGGGCGTCCGCGACCTCCCGCGACGTCGAAGAGGGTCTCGGCCTGTCCGACGGCGGGTGCCGTGACGGGCCCCGCGTCCCATTCGTCTGCCGCGGTGAGTGCCGAGCGGTCGGTGACGAGGGAGGATCGGGCGAGGATCGCATGGGCGAGCCGGAGGTCATGGGCGCGGTCGATGCGCACCCCTGCCGCGAGGAGCGCCGGATACCACTTCGGGGTGTCGCTGACGACCCACCTCGGCGGTGGCGTCGACCGTCCGTCTGACAAGGAGGCCGCCCCCTCAGGGGCTCCCGACCCAGCACCGCCCTCACGGTCGCGGACGAGGTCGGGCAGGGCCGCCTCGGCGAGGGTCGTCCTCCCGATCTCCTCACCGTCCGGTCCGAGGTCGACGACCGTGACCCGGTGGTCGCGCATCATGGGCGCGTCCGCCTCCGATTCCGCGCGCCCGAGCACCGTCCACGCGGGAGTCGGCGCGGTCTCGGAGGGCATAGACCCACCCTACTGGGCGGCCCTGACGCGGCGAGACCGTCTCAGGCTGGCGGGAGGAGCACCGCGGTCCCCGAGGTGCCAGAGACGATGATGAGGCCGGACTCGATGCGCAGCTCCGAGTACCCCAGCGGCCATTCACCGACCTCGGCACCCGTCTCGTCGAGGAGGACAAGGCCGTCGGGTCCCCGGTCGAAGAGGAGCAGCGAGCCGTCGGCGCTCACTCCCAGGAGTCCGATGATGCTGCCCGGAAGGTCCTCGATCTCACCGGTCTGCGTGAAGTCGCGCTGCCGTTCGTCCTGGAAGAGGGCGGGCGTCCCGGCGGCGCTCACGCCGACGACGGCACCCGCCTTCCGATGGTCGGCGATGGGGAAGGTCACCCCGTCGCGGGGAGACGGGACGAACGGGTACTGCGAGACGCCCTTCGTCCGGTCGATCTCGTTGCCGCGCAGGTCGAAGTACGCGTACTCGGGGTCGGTCTCCTGGACGTTCTCCACATATCCGTCGCTTGCCCACGTGATCTCTGAGGCGTCGGGCACCGGCTTCGAGAGGACGTTCTCCCCGGCCGCCATGTCGATGACCGACACCCGGTTCACCGACACCTGGGTGACGCCGAGGTGATCGTCGCCGAGCACGGTCACCTCGGCACCCGAGGCGATGGGCTGACGCCAGACCTCGTCGCCGCGCTCCCCGCTGGTTCCCAGCTCGAGGCCGACGACGTCGTTGCTGTCGGTCTGGACGACGACGCCGGCACCCGCCCAGGCCAACGGGCGGACGCTCGAGACCTCGGCCCCCAACCCCAGTGCCTGCCGTTCGGTTCCCGTCGCCGGGTCGAAGAGGCTCCAGGCTCGCTTCGCGCTCAGCCACTGCGTCCCGACGACGACACTCGCCGAGGCGGCGGCCGGGACCGTCGACTCCGGATTCTCCGGCAGCAGAGCTCCCCGCCCGCAGGTCGCATCGTCGATCTCCCAGAGGATCCCCCCGCCGCGCAGCTGTCTGCCCATCACCGTCGCGCCACCGCCGATGCCTCGTTCGACTTCGACGACCACATCGTCGGTCACGGCGCAGACCTCGTTCGGCGTCGCGTACTGGTCAACGAACCCGGCCGCGTACGCATCGTCGAGCCACGTGCCCGCATCGCCGTGCGGGGTCAGCTGCAGATCCGCCTCGGGCGGCAGGTCCGGATCATTCGGATCGGGAGTGCAGGCGGAGAGCACGAGGAGTGCGACGGCAAGCGCGGTGATCGTGCAGACAGTGGGACGACTCGAGGACATGGAAGCGAATCTATCCCCGAATCCGCTCTCAGAGCTTCCGGCGCTGTTCCGATTCCGGCACAGAGTCGATTCCGGCACAAATCCTGGTCCGGAACAGCGCTGCTTCCGGCGCAGCCTCACCCGAGTGCGAGGGCGAGCGCGAACCCGAGTGCGGCGACGACGCTGGCCCAGCACCGGATGAGGTTCCAGCGGTTCCACCTCGCCTCGAAGCCCGTGCGCGCAGCCGCGCAGTCAGCGGCGGTCTCGATCCTCGCTCGGACGAGTCGGGTGTTGAGCGGGACGTTGACCGTCATCGTGATGATGAGGGAGCCCAGCGACCCGGCAGCCCCGACCCAGAGGAGCGGCACGGTGCCCGTTTCGACCGAGCCGACCACCGCGGCGGCGAGCGCCGTGAGCGGGGCCCCGAAGAAGACGACGAGGAACGAGGGCCCGAGGATCGCCTCGTTGACGGCGCGGAATCCGCGGACGAACTCCTCGTCGCTCAGCCGGCGGTAGGCCGGGGAGACCGCGCAGACGAACGCGAAGAGGAGTCCCGCGAGGAGTCCGTTGAGGACGACCGCCGAGGCGGCGAGCAGTGCCGTGGTCATGACCGTTCCCCTGCCCCGGGATCCGTCCCGCCCGCGCCGAGGAGTCCCGCGATCGTCTCCTCGATCGTCGTGGTCACCGTGACCGACCGGTCCCCGCGCGGGGCGAGGAGTCCCGCCTCGTCGGCGCGGTAGAGCTCAGCGAGGCTCTCGGCGACGTGCGGACGGAAGCCTGCCTCGGTCAGGGCACCCGCCCACGCGGGGGCGGGAACGAGGTCGACGGTGAGCTCACGGCCGAGACCGCGCCCGAGCACCTCGGCGACCTCCTGTTCGGACCGGGTGGGCCCGATGACGTCGACGGTCTCGCTCGTCTCCGGCGGCTCGAGCAGCGCCCGGGCGGCGGCCGCACCGAGGTCGCGGGTCGCGACCATGGGCACGGGCACCTCGGCGGAGGAGGCGAAGACGGGGTAGAGCCCGGTGGCCCGGGCGAGGTCGATGACGTCGGCGACCTTCTCCTGGAAGTGCCCCGAGCGCAGTGCGGTGAGCCTCGTTCCGGTCGCCCGCAGCGCCTCCTCGAGGCGGTGGAGTCCCGTGATCGGGCCCGTGCCCGTCGTCAGGTCAGCGCCTCCTGAGGAGAGCATGACGACATGGGGCACGGCTGCCCGGGCCACGGCTGCGGCGATGGAGGCGATGAGCCGGTCGGCGTGGGCGTCGAGGTCGTCGGCACCGAGGTCGAACGGGAGCAGGGCGAAGAACCCCGCGGCTCCGTTCAGCGCAGCAGCCACACCCTCCTCGTCGTCGAGGGCGGTGACGACCGCCTCGGCGCCGGCCTCCTCCCACACGGCCGCGTCGGTGTCCTGGCGGACGATGACGCGGACCTCGGCCCCTGCCGCGAGCAGGGCCCTCGCGGTGGCCGATCCGACGCGTCCCGTTGCTCCTGCGATGACGTACATGGTCTCTCCCCTTCTGCTCTGTGGCTGCTCCGTGGCTGCTCGTCCGCTCTGCGAACCGTTCAGCCTGCACCTCTGACGCTACTGAGCACCTCTCGGTCGATCCATGCCCGAACGACCGCACTTCTTGCTCGATCGTCCGAGAACCGCAGACGATCGGTGGGATCGTGTGCGACGATGCGGTCATGGCGACAGGCCCCAGCAGAATGGACACAGTCCCCCGGAGCACCGGCACCGTGCCCACGCCGGGAGGTGCGGACGACCGGCTCGCGCGCGCGCTCGCGAACCTGCGGATGCGGTCGACGTTCTACTGCCATGCCGAGTTCGGGGACCCGTGGTCGCTCGAGATGCCCGCGATCCCCGATTCGCTGAGCTTCCACGTCCTCATCGCCGGCACATGCTGGCTCCGTCTGCCGGGGGCAGGCTCCAACGGATCCACCCTCGTCGAACTCGCCGCCGGTGATCTCGCCCTTGTCCCGCACGGGGCCGGCCATGACCTCCTCAGCGACCCCGATTCCCCGCGCGGACCCCGCGTCGACCTGCTCCCCCAGGACTACCTCAGTGAGAGCTACTCCCGCCTGCGCTACGGCGGACCGGGGAGGACCACGACGCTCATCTGCGGGGTCGTCGCCTTCGACGATCCGGCCGCACGCGAACTCATGCGGGCCCTTCCGCCCGTCCTCCACGTCGGCGGGGACTCGGCCGCCGTCGCCTCCTCGGTGCGCGAGACCCTGCGACTCATCGCTGCCGAACTCGCCCACCCGCAGCCGGGCGCGGAGACCGTGGCGACCCGGCTCGCCGACGTCCTCGTCGTCCAGGCGATCCGCTCGTGGATGAACTCCGACGCCGAGGCGAGCGCCGGGTGGCTGCGCTCCCTCCAGGACGAGCGCATCGGCCGGGTCATCGAGGCCATCCATGCATGCCCGGGCCACGAGTGGACGCTCGAGCGGCTCGCCAGGGTCGCCGGGATGTCCCGGTCGTCGCTGTCAGCGCGGTTCGCCGAGCTCGTCGGCGAGGCCCCGATCGCCTACCTCACCCGCTGGCGGATGAGCATCGCCGAGTCCCGCCTGCGCGAGACCGACGTCACCGCGGCCCGCCTCGCCGGAGAGCTCGGCTACCGTTCGGAGGCCGCATTCAGCCGCGCCTTCACCCGCGCGAACGGCCGCACCCCCGGTTCCGTGCGGAGGGAGAGCGCTGCGCACAGGCGGAGCGCTGAGCAGAACGCGAGGCCCCGGTGACCTGAGCCGAGCGCCCGGTGACCTGAGCCGCAGAACCGCAGCCGAATGACCCGAACCGCTGCGAATTCACCGAATCGTAGCATTTGCGCAGGCCGGAGCGGTGCGAAGATGCAGGCATGGACACTTCGCAGCAACGACCCACTGCGAGTCACCGCAGCCGACTGATCCTCGGCGCGAGCCTCGCCTTCGTCATCGGCGCGACGATCATGATCCTCCTCCACGAGACCGGTCACGCGGTCATGGGTGCCCTGCTCGGCTACCACCCGCAGCAGCTGCCGTTCGGAGTCGACTACACCCCGGCGCCGCCGCCGGAGCCCCACGTCCTCACCCTCCTCGCCGGCCCCGTCTTCAGCTTCGTCACCGGTGTCATCGGGGTCATCGTCGATCGCGCACTGACACCGTTCCGGAACCGTCCGTTCTGGCGTCTCGTGTGGCTGTGGACGATCTTCACGAGCATCCAGGAGGGTCTCGGCTACCTCCAGGTCACCGCCCTCATGCCCGCCGGCGACACCGCGCAGGCCTTCACCCTGCTCGGTCTGCCTCCCGGCGCCTTCATCGCCGCCACGGTCATCGGCTGGCTGGGCCTGCCGCTCACGGCGTGGGCGTTCGCCGCCCCGATCCGCGAGCTCGCCGCCAGCGACCGTGATCGCACGGCGATGGCCGTGTGGGCGTGGCTGCTCGGCACCGGCGTGCTGCTCGCCCTCATGGCGCTCTACGTCGTCCTCAGCCCCATCGACGACTCCGGCGCCGTCACCGCGGTCCTCGCCGGGGCCGCAGCGATCGGCGTGTTCGCGCCGGTGTCGATGATGTTCCGTCCCGGGGCCGGTGCGGAGACCGCCCCGCAGTTCCGGTGGCCCCACCTCGGCGGGTTCGTCCTCCTCGCGGTCCTCGTCGCCGTCAACCTCGTCCTCACCCGCGGGTGGTTCTGGCCCTGATTCGGCCGGCACTGATCCCGGCGGCCCGGACCGTGTGCCCCTGGCCCGGGTGATCCGGACACGCGAAGAGGGGCTATAGGACAGAAAGTGTGTCTCGGATCAGGCTCGTGCCCAGCAATCCCAACGGCAATACCCGGTTTGCTTAGCTGATCGGGCTTAGCATCGATGGGGTGCTTGCAATCGACGTACATGCGTGATCTGTCAAACAAGGCTGAAGAAGAACGGCACGACCAGTGCTGGTACACCGAGGTACCGGTGCCCGAACTGCGGGGCCAGCAGCACCGGTACACGGGCCGTATCGACACGAAGAACCGAGCTGCGGGTCTTCCTCGACTGGCTACTCGGTCCCGCACCACAGACGGCTGTCGATCACTTCGGGTCGACCCGAACCTTCCGCCGCCGCACTCAATGGTGCTGGCGAATCGCCCCGACCGTGTCAGCGACTGGGGAGATCCATGACCAGATCATGCTCGATGGCACCTATTTCAACGGGTGGTGCGTCCTCATCGCCTACACCGGGGAGAAGGTCATTCACTGGCAGTGGTGTGATCGGGAGAAGACCGCGTCCTGGACGGCGTTGATCGCCCGTATCCCTGCCCCGAGATACGCCGTCGTCGATGGCAACGGTCCTTTGACCACTGTGATCGAGACGCTGTGGCCAGATACCCGCATCCAACGGTGTTTCTTCCATATCCGGCAGGCCGGACACCGGCACCTGACCCGGAATCCGAGCTTGCCGGCCAACCAGGAACTGTTGCGCCTGTACCAGGCGCTGCCGCGGGTTGACTCCCGCGATCAAGCAGCAGCGTGGTTGGCGGCGTTCGCGTCGTGGGAGGCGAAGTGGTCAAGGTTCCTCAAACACCGCACCAGGGCCAAAGACGCTGGTGCGAGGCCGGCGCATGTCCGTCGTGGACAGTCGTGGTGGTACACGCATCTGCGGACCCGTCGAGCGTATTTCTTCCTCTCACGGATCATCGCGAAAGGACACTTGTTCACCTGGTTGGATGCCGCTGACGAGGGTATCGAGCTCGCGCGGACGACGAACGCGTTAGAAGGCGGGATCAATGCGGGCATCAAAGGACTGCTGCGGGCACACCGCGGGTTGAGTGAGGGGCATGCCCGGCGTGGGGTGGACTGGTTCCTCTTCGAGAGGTCTCATCAGGCCGGGACGGGGTGGTCCTTGGTCGGGCCGGAGCATTGGGCACCGCCGAAGCGTGTGCGTGCTCCTCGTGAGGAGCCGATCGGACCGGTGGAGTACGGGACAGGGTTCTCGTGGGAAGACGGCATCGGCATCCAGAAGGGGTGGGGAGGACGACGCGGGTGACGCGCCCGGAAAAGACACACTTTCTGTCCTATAACCCGCGAAGAGCCCCTCACCGGAATCCCGATGAGGGGCTCTCGTCCGCTGGTGCGCGAGGGGGGACTTGAACCCCCACGACCTTGCGATCACTGGCACCTGAAGCCAGCGCGTCTACCAATTCCGCCACTCGCGCGAACAAGAGAAGACTCTATCATCGCGGGCGACCGATCCGGAAACCCGCAGAGGCTCGGAACGGGCCGAACGTGGCGACCTTCACATTTCACTCCCTCCGTGAGACCCCACAGGAGCCCGGCCCGACCCCTGCATTCCGCGCACCGGCGGGTGAGCGCGGGTCCCTGTGACCTCCTCGGCGGGCGTCGCATCCTTCCTCATCGACCGATCAGTCACCTCGGTGCTCTCAGGTGCCGTCCCGCCCGTCCTGCCAGGCTGAACGCACACGGTGAATCCTCGCCGAGGTGGGTCCCTCTCGCGCTTCGAACGTGAGTTGAGGCCGCCTCCGCGTTAGGATTGGGTGTTGGTGTACCCGAAACGGCGCCCGCCGTCGGAGCAGGGCACGCCCGTACAGAAGCGCAGGACAGACCATGTGCCCGGGTTCGACCGCGAACCCGACCACGACAACGACGGACTTGGACTTGAGGAGGTGCCATGGGGATTCTCGATCGCTTCGAGAGGGGACTGGAGAACGTCGTCAACGGCGCCTTCGCGAAGGCCTTCCGCTCGCAGGTCGAACCCGTCGAACTCGGCGGAGCACTGCGCCGCGAGGCCGACAACAAGGCCGCCGTCGTCTCCCGCGGCCGCACACTCACGGCCAACCACTACACGATCGAACTCTCGCCCGCCGACTTCGAGCGCCTCTCCGGCATCGAGACCGAGCTGCGCGCCGACCTGCGCCAGGTCATCGGCGATCACGCGATCGAGCAGGCCTACAGCTTCGTCGGACCCGTCTCCGTCGACTTCGTCGAGGCCGACGACCTCGACACCGGAATGTACCGCGTCGTCTCCTCGACGCAGCGCCCCGACGGCTCCCCGGCCGCGCAGCCGGCCAACCGCGGCGGCTACGACCCGGCCTCCCGGTCCCACAGCATCGTCGAACCCGCGCCGAGCTCCGGCCCGCGCCCCGTCGCCCAGCGGCACCGCACTCCCGAGCCGGCACGCTCCTCGACGCCGATCCGCCCGGCCGCTCCGGCCCGGTCGCGGACCATCGAGGCGAGTGTGACGATCGACGGGCGGACGTACCCGCTGCGCCAGGGGGCGAACGTCTTCGGCCGCTCGTCGAACAGCTCGGACTTCGTCATCGACGATCCCGGCGTCTCCCGGCGCCACTTCGAGATCGTCGTCGAGGGCGACCACGCCGTGGCCAACGACCTCGGCTCGACCAACGGCACGCTGCTCCACGGACGCAAACTCACCTCGGCCAACCTCACCAACGGTGACGTGCTCACGGCGGGAGACGCCGAGGTGCGCTACACCGAACAGGACTCTCTGTGAGCGAATTCACCGTCACCGTCTTCCGGTTCGCCTTCTTCGTCATCCTCTGGCTCTTCGTCTTCGGGGTGGCGGGCGTGCTGCGACGGGACATCTTCGGAGCCAAGCGCGGCACACACAAGCCCCGAAAGGCCAAGAACTCGCAGGACTCCGCGCGGCAGTCGGCCCCTGCCCCGAGCCGGCCCGCCCCGCAGCCGCGACCGACCCCCGCTCCGCCGCGGGCCAACCCCGGCTCGATCCGGGTCACCGCGGGACCGCTCGCCGGCACCTCGCTCATCCTCTCCGGCGCACCGGTGACCTTCGGCCGCGCCCCTGACAACACGATCGTCATAGGCGACGACTTCGCTTCGAGCCATCACGCCCGCATCATCGCCCGGGGCGGCGCATGGGTGCTCGAGGACCTCAGCTCGACGAACGGCACCTTCGTCGACGGCTCGAAGATCACCGCGCCCTTCGATCTCGGCATCGGCAACCAGATCACCATCGGCCATACGACGTTGGAGACCCAATCGTGACGACCGACGGAACGATCACCCTCCGCTCCGCCGCTCGGTCGCACACCGGGCTCGTGCGCAAGAACAACCAGGACTCCGGCTACGCGGGTCCGAACTTCCTCCTCATTGCGGACGGAATGGGCGGTCACGCCGGCGGCGACGTCGCCTCGGCGATCACCGTGGCCCGGCTCGCCGAACTCGACGACGGCGTCGCCGGCGACGACGCCCTCGAACTCCTGCGCGCCTCGATCCTCGACGCCAACGACCGCATCTGCCGCGGCGTCGCCGAGCAGCCGGAGCTCGCGGGGATGGGCACGACCGTCACCGCGCTCCTGCGGGCGCCCGGCAACCGGTTCGCGCTGGCCCACATCGGCGATTCGCGCGGCTACGTCTACCGCGACGGCGAACTCCACCCCGTCACCCACGACCACACGTTCGTCCAGATGCTCGTCGACGAAGGCCGCATCACCGCCGACGAAGCCGACACCCACCCGCAGCGCTCCGTGGTCATGAAGGTCCTCGGCGACGTCGGCACCTCCCCCGACCTCGACCTCTCCCTGCGCGAGGCCTACGTCGGCGACCGCTGGCTGCTCTGCTCCGACGGGCTCACCGGCTTCGCCGACCTCGGCGACATCACCCGTGTCCTCGCCGAGGTGGCCGACCCCGACGAGGCGTGCCGTCAGCTCATCGACCTCGCCCTCGCCGGCGGGGGCGCCGACAACGTCACCGTCGTCATCGGCGATGTCATCGAGGGCAGCGTCGACGTCCCGCAGGGCATCGCGGTCGGCTCCGTCCACGTCAACCCCCAGTATGCGACGATCGGAACGCGCCCCGAGGGCGAGGCCTCCACCGCCCAGCACGACTTCGGCGGCGGCGACGTCCCCACCGACACCGTTCCCCTGCAGACCGTCACCGATGCCTCGGCTCCCGGTGAGACCGGTCAGGAGCCCACCGCCGAGGTGCCCGCCGGGTCCGTGCGCACCGCCGTCGACACCGAGGCCGAGACGAGCGAAGGAGATGACCTCGACGGCGACGACGAGGGTGAGAAACGCTCGTACCTCGGATGGATCATCGCCGGCATCGTCATCATCGCCCTCGCCGTCGGCGGCTTCTTCGCGTACAACTACATCAGCAACCACTACTACCTGACGAACGACGGCGGCCGCGTCACCCTCTACCGGGGCCTCGACACGACGCTCGGTCCCATCGCACTCAGCCGCCTCGAGGACACGACCGACATCCAGGTCGAAGCGCTCAACACGTTCTCCCAGGACCGCCTGCGCGGATCGATCCAGGCCGATTCGCGGGAGGAGGCCGACCGGATCATCGACAACCTCCGCCAGGAGGCCGCGAACTCCGGCACCGTCTCCGGCAACGCCGAGGATGCGACGAACCCGAGCGACCCTGCGCCCTCGCCGCCGGACGGACAGAGCGCGGAGCCCAGCGACGCGATCACCCAGGAGTCGCAGTGACCTCGGACTCCGTCTCCCAGGCAGCCCGGCCCAGGCCCTACCGCCTGGCCGAGCTCGGTCTGCTCATCCTCGCGATCGCCGCCTCGTCGAGCGCCTACGCGCTCGTCGGCCTCGGCGTCGACGACGAGGTCCCCACCGACATCTACCAGTACATGGCGTGGCTGGCGGCCCTGGCCGTCATCCTCCACGTCGTCGTGTGGTGGAAGGCGAAGTACGCCGACCCCGTCCTCGTCCCCATCGCCGTCCTCCTCAACGGACTCGGACTCGCGATGATCCATCGGGTCGACCTCGGCCGCAGCGAGTTCCTCGACAGCGCCACCCAGCAGCTCATCTGGATGACCCTCGGAGTGGGCCTGGCCGTGGCCGTCCTCGTCCTCCTCCGCGATCACCGCTGGCTGCGCCGGTACACGTACGTCTCCGGCTTCCTCGCACTCTTCTTCCTCCTCCTCCCCCTGGTCCCGGGACTCGGACGGACGATCAACGGCGCACGGATCTGGATCGGCATCGGGCCGCTGTCGTTCCAGCCCGGTGAGATCGCGAAGATCCTCCTGGCGATCTTCTTCGCCGGCTACCTCGTGAGCTTCCGCGACCAGCTCGTCCTCGCAGGACCGAAGATCCTCGGCATCCGCTTCCCGCGCCTGCGCGACTTCGGCCCGATCATCATCGCCTGGGTCGCCAGCGTCGGCATCCTCGTCTTCGAGCGCGACCTCGGCACCTCGCTGCTCTTCTTCGGCCTCTTCGTCGCGATGCTCTACGTCGCGACGTCGAAGGTCTCGTGGATCATCCTCGGCCTCGGCTTCTTCGCCGCCGGCGCCGTCATCGCCACCCTCCTCTTCTCCCACGTCCAGCAGCGCATCGACGGCTGGCTGGGCGCACTCACCCCGGAGGAGTTCAACAAGACCCCCGGCGGCTCCTACCAGCTCGTCCAAGGGCTCTTCGGGATGGCCAACGGCGGCCTCGTCGGCACCGGACTCGGCGAAGGACGACCGAACATGGTCCCCTACGCGGAATCCGACTTCATCTACGCGAGCTTCGGCGAGGAGCTCGGCATGGCCGGTCTCTTCGTCATCCTGCTCTGCTACCTCCTCATCTTCGAACGCGGCATCCGGACCGCACAGAAGCTGCGGGACGGCTTCGGCACCCTGCTCGCCACGGGACTGGCCTTCACGATCGCCCTCCAGGTCTTCGTCGTCGTCGGCGGTGTCACCCGCCTCATCCCGCTCACGGGCCTGACCACGCCGTTCCTCGCCCAGGGCGGATCCTCACTGGTGGCGAACTGGGTGATCATCGCCCTCCTGCTCCGGATGTCCGACAACGCCCGCCGCCCGGTCGAGGAGTTCCACACCGGCGTCCTCCGGATCACCGAGGACCCCGACGCCCCGCCTCGGCGGAGGAAGAAGGCGGACGAGGGACCGGAGGACCCCGCCGACAACAGCCCTGTCGGCAACGGCCCTGCCGACAACAGCCCCACTGACAACGGCCCCGCCGACGAAGCTGTGACGACGAACCTCAGCACCCGCGAGCGCACCCAGGGAGGTGAACGATGAAGAAGTCACTCACACACATCGGCGTCGTCGGATTCGTCATGTTCGCCCTGCTCTTCGCGTCGACGAGCTGGGTGCAGTTCATCACGGCGGAGTCGCTCAACACCAACCCGCTCAACACGCGGCAGATCCTCGACCAGCTCTCCCGCGACCGGGGACCGATCCTCGTCGACGGCACCCCCATCGCGTACTCGGAACCCGTCGACGACAAGTACAAGTTCCAGCGCAAGTACGGCTCCGACGGGCTCGACCCGCGCGCCTACGCGGCGGTCACCGGCTACTACTCGATCGTCTCCGGGGCCTCCGGCATGGAGCGCGCTGCCGGAGAGTACCTCTCCGGCGAGTCCGATGCCCTCTTCTACGACAAGGTCGGCAGCATCTTCACCGGCGAGCAGCCCCGCGGTGCGGCCGTCGAACTCACCATCGACCCCAAGGTCCAGGAAGCCGCGTGGAACGGCCTCGGGAACCAGACCGGCGCCGCCGTGGCCCTCGACCCGAAGACCGGCAAGATCCTCGCGATGGCCTCGACCCCCGGATGGAACCCCAACCCGATCGCCAGCCACGACCCCAAGAAGGCCAGGGCCGCGTTCGAGAAGCTCGACAACGCCCCCGACAACCCCGCCTACAACCGCGCGATCGGCGGCAACCTCTACCCGCCCGGATCGACCTTCAAGGTCCTCGTCGCCGCTGCCGCCCTCGAGTCCGGGGACTACACCCCCGACTCGAAGCTCAACGGCCCCGCGACCCTCGATCTGCCGCAGACGACGGCGACGATCAGCAACTCGCATGCCGGCGCATGCCGCGGCGGTGGGCGACCCACGCTCGCGCAGTCGCTCGCCGAATCGTGCAACACCTCGTTCGCCTCGCTCGGCATGGACCTCGGTGAGGACACGATCGCCGAGCAGGCGAGCAAGTTCGGCTTCGGCAAGGACCTCGAGATCCCGCTCAGCGTGACCCCCTCGACGTTCCCCTCCGACCTCAACCCGCCCCAGCTCGCGCAGTCCTCGCTCGGACAGTACGAGGTCCGGTCGACGCCGCTGCAGATGGCGATGATGACCGCAGGGATCGCGAACGGCGGATCGATGATGAAGCCCCAGCTCGTCAACCGCGTGCTCAACGCCGACACCCTCGAACCGATCACGGAGACCCGCCCCACCGAGCTCTCACGGCCGGTCTCCGGACAGACGGCGGACGAGCTGACGACGATGATGGAGGGCGTCGTCACCGACGGCACCGCCTCGGTGGCGAAGATCCCCGGCACCAAGGTCGCAGCGAAGACGGGCACCGCCCAGCATCAGCAGGGCGCAGCGCCCCACGCCTGGTTCATCTCCTTCGCCCCCGCCGACGATCCGAAGATCGCCGTCGCGGTCGTCGTCGAGAACGGCGGAAACGCGGGCAGTGAAGCATACGGAGCGACGGTCGCGGGACCGATCGCCAAGGACATGATGGAAGCGGTGGTCGACAAATGAGGCCGAGCGAAGGCACCCAGCTGGGCAACCGGTACACCCTGACCTCACGCATCGCCGTGGGCGGCATGGGCGAGGTCTGGAAGGGCGTCGACTCGGTGCTCGGCCGCGAGGTCGCGGCGAAGATCCTCAAGGAGGAGTACCTCTCCGACTCGACGTTCCTCGCCCGCTTCCGCGCCGAGGCGCAGAACATGGGCCGGGTCTCCGATCCCGGCATCGCCGGGGTCTACGACTACGGCGACGAGGACGGTTCGCCCTACCTCGTCATGGAGTACGTGCCCGGGGAGCCCCTGTCGACGATCATCGAGCGCAGCGCCCCGCTCTCCGAAGAGGACACGCTGAGCATCGTCGCGCAGGCAGCGCAGGCGCTCGGCGCCGCCCACAAGGCCGGCGTCGTCCACCGCGACATCAAACCGGGCAACATCCTCATGACCCCGGACTTCCGGGTGAAGATCACCGACTTCGGCATCGCCCGCGTCACCGACCAGGCGCCGCTGACAAAGACCGGCCAGGTCATGGGCACCGCCCAGTACCTCGCTCCCGAACAGGCCACCGGCAAGGGCTCGGGTCCCGGCTCCGACCTCTACGCGCTCGGCATCATCGCCTACGAGGCACTCGCGGGCCAGCGTCCCTTCACCGGCGACTCGCAGGTGTCGATCGCGATCGCCCAGGTCAACCAGCAGCATCCGCCGCTGCCGACGACCGTGTCCGAACCGGTCCGCCGCTTCGTCGACTCCCTGCTCGAGAAGAAGCCGGAGCGTCGTCCCGATGACGCGATGGCCGTGTCCAAGGCGGCCGGACTCATCGCCGCAGGCGACATCGCCGGGGCCGAAGCCGTCCTGCCGCAGATGCGTCACGGCAATGCCGCCTCCGAAGCGCTCACCCAGGTCTTCAACGACCCCGAGCCCGTACCCTCGACGCAGGTGCTGCCTGCGACCTCGAGCAACGACGCCACCCGCGTCTACAGTGCCGACGGTCCGGCCGGGCCAGGCGGACCCGGCACGGGCTACGGTGCCGCGGTCGACCCCAACGATCCAGGCGGTCGGGACGACGAGGTCGACGATCGGAAGTCGAAGCGCGGGAAGATCCTCATCTGGGTCCTCGCGATCGCAGCCCTCATCGCCGTCGGCGCCCTCCTCTGGTTCTTCCTCGGAGGCCGCGGGGAGCCGACGCCGACTCCGAGCACGAGCGCTCCGACGACCTCGCAGGCCCCGCAGGAGATCGAGATCGACCGCAGCGACTACATCGGCCAGTCCGAGTCGTCGGCGACGGCGAACCTCGAACGCCTCGGCCTCCAGGTCGACACCGAGACGATCGATTCGAATCGCGCTGCGGGCACAGTCGCTGATGTCGGCGAGGCCGACGGCGGCGGGTACACCTTCACCGAGGGCGACACCGTCACCCTCTACATCTCGAGCGGTCCCGCCGAGGAGCCGGCACCCCGCCCGACGCGGACCTCCGGGTCCGACTCAGGGTCGGACTCCGGCTCGTCCTCCGGTTCCGATACGGGCTCGAACTCGGGCTCCGGGAGCGGGTCGAACTCGGGCTCGAACTCCGGGTCGAGCAGCGACTCGAACTCCGGTTCCGATTCGAACTCGGGCTCCGAGTCGGGGTCGGACTCGGGCTCCGAGTCGGGCGCGAACACGGACAGCGGCTCGTCCACGGACTCGGAGACGTCGACCGGCTCAAACGCGAACGCCACCACCGGCAGCGGTGCGAACGCCAACGGCAACTCGGGCCGGGGCGGCGGACAGGGCGGTACCACCGAGGCGAACGGGACCGAGGGTTGAGAACCGTTCGGACGGACCAACAGTAGACTTGAGGAATTGCTGAGCAACCACCTCGAACGGGGTGAATCACGCGGAGGAAGTAAATGACTGAGCCCAAAGTGCTGTCGGAGAGGTACGAAGTCCGTACCCTCCTCGGCCGTGGGGGCATGGCAGAGGTGCACGAGGGCGTCGACACCCGTCTGGGGCGGCGCATCGCGATCAAGCTTCTGCGGTCCGATCTTGCGCGCGATCCGTCATTCCACACCCGCCTCAAGCGCGAGGCGCAGTCCGCTGCCGGTCTCAACCATCCCGGCATCGTCGCCGTCTACGACTCCGGGGAGGAGGAGTTCGTCGAATCCGGCGGCTCGAGCGTCTCCGTTCCCTTCATCGTCATGGAGTACGTCGAAGGCCAGACCCTGCGAGAGGTCCTCAACGAGCACGGCACCCTCACCGTCGACGAGGCGCTCAACGTCGTCGCCGGAGTCCTCGCCCCGCTCGAGTACTCGCACCGCAACGGCATCGTCCACCGCGACATCAAACCGGCGAACGTCATGCTCACCCCCGAAGGCGACATCAAGGTCATGGACTTAGGGATCGCCCGGGCGCTCAAGGACAACAGCGGGCTGACGCAGACGCAGTCCGTCGTCGGCACCGCACAGTACCTCTCCCCCGAGCAGGCGCGCGGCGAGGTCGTCGACGCCCGCTCCGACCTCTACTCGACCGCGTGCCTCCTCTACGAGCTCCTCGCCGGTCGGCCCCCGTTCGTCGGCGACTCCCAGCTCGCCGTGGCCTACCAGCACGTCGGGGAGACCCCGCAGCCCCCGAGCTTCTACAACCCCACCATCCCGCCCGAGGTCGACCGCCTCGTCCTCCATGCCCTGCAGAAGGACCGCGACGAGCGCTACCAGGACGCCTACACCTTCCGTGAGGACGTGCTGGCCGCCCGCGACGGCCGACCGCTGAGCATCGACGGCGGTGACGAGGACCGCACTCAGGCCTTCGCCGCCGCCGGAGCAGGTGCCGGAGCCGGGATGATGGGGCCTCCCACGGGCACTCAGGTCTACCCCGCGGACTACGAGTCGGCCCCCGAGACGGGTCCGGTCTCGACGATCATGAACCGGCAGGAGGAGCGCCCCCCGCAGAAGCGGTCGAAGGCGTGGATCTGGATCGGCAGCATCTTCGTCCTCCTCGCTCTCGCCGCACTCGCCCTGTGGGTGTACGAGATCAACAAGCCACCGGAGATCGTCCAGGTCCAGGTGGCCGATGTCGCCGGGCTCGACGCGGACGCCGCCGAGGCGCAGCTGCGCAATCAGGGATTCCAAGTCACCCCGGAG
Source organism: Brevibacterium sp. K72 (assembly GCF_050562175.1). Classification (NCBI taxonomy): domain Bacteria; kingdom Bacillati; phylum Actinomycetota; class Actinomycetes; order Micrococcales; family Brevibacteriaceae; genus Brevibacterium; species Brevibacterium sp. K72. The sequence continues at coordinate 1,049,148 of NZ_CP191582.1, read as the reverse complement.
GAGCAGTACAGCACCGAGGTCGACGAGGGCAAGGCGATCTCGACCGATCCCGCCGCCGGGCAGTCCATCCCGGAGAACAGCCAGGTCAAACTCCTCGTCTCCCTCGGTCCGGAGAGCGTCTCGATCCCCGAGGTCGCCGGCAAGACCGAGGAGGAGGCCCGCCAGATCCTCAAGGACGCCAAGCTCCAGGCCGGCACGCACATCACCCAGAACTCCCCGGACGTGAAGAAGGGCGTCGTCATCGAGACGAAGCCCGGCGAGGGCGAGAAGGTCGATGTCGACTCGAACGTCGACCTCGTCGTCTCCTCCGGCATGGTCAAGGTCCCCGACGTCACCGGTCAGACCGCCGACGAAGCGTGCAACACGCTCAAGGGCGACGACTACAAACTCGGCTGCAAGGTCGAGGAGGTCGAGACGGCTGACCAGGAGGAGGGCAAGGTCTACGAGCAGTCGACGCCCGGCGGCACCGACGTGGCGCAGGGGTCGGAGATCACCGTGACCGTGGCGAAGAAGCCCCCGGAGCCCACCCCGACGATCCCGTCGGTCCCCGGCGGCATCCCGACCTCACCGTCCGATGACGCCGGCGGCGACGGCAACGACAACGGCAGCGGCGGCACCGAGACCGACGGGGCCGTCGGCGGCGGGGAGTCGTGGTTCGACGGCTGGTCCGACGGCCGTCGCGGCAACAACGGCAACGGCAACGGCCGCGACTGAGTCTCAGCCGAGAGTGACGAAGAGGTCGGTGCGCAGATCCGCCGGGTCCATCTCCGGATTCGGCTCGGTCACGTAGACCTCGAAGAACGGCATGTCCGGATGGTGTCCAGCGGCCACCAGGGCCTGCATGTGCGCGTTCCACGCCTCGGCGAGGCCGTCGAACCCGCCGAGGTGGGAGATCGCCCCGATCGACCCGCCGGGCAGTTCGGCGGGAATCGCGGTGAGGTCGTCCCCGAGATCGAGCGCCTGGCTCAGCCCCGTGGCGACGGGAACCCCGACCTGGATGTCGACGGTGTCCGTGGGCGGGCGCGTGTAGAGCGAGAACGCCGGCCCGGCAGGCTCCACGCCCGCCTCGGCGAGGGCGGGGAAGAGGCGCGAGAAGACGGCGTCGAAGAGGGCGGGGAGCTCGTCCATCGGATGGCCCTGCGCCTCGACGACGACCGTGGGCACCGGCTGGGCCTCGAACACGGTGAGTTCGCGATACGGCTCGGTCGGGATGTAGCTGGGCTCGGGCATGGGGATTCCTCTCGCTGGCGACCGCCGGTGGACGGTCTGGATGAGTGTGGAACCGATCCTAAGCGCTCGGCCGGTGACGGGAAAGCTCTGCCGGTGACGGAGACGTGATCGCGCTGGCCAGCGGCGACATCGACGCAGCACGCTCGGCGGCGCCGGCGAGCCCACAGACTTCGAGCCAGTTGCCGAGCATGAGGTACCCGGATTCGGTGAGCACCGATTCGGGGTGGAACTGGACGCCGTGGAGCGGGGCGGTGCGGTGCTCGATGGCCATGACGACGCCGTCGGCGGTGCGCGCGGTCACGGCGAAGGTCTCGAGGTCGATCGTCTCATCGACGATCGCCAGCGAATGGTAGCGGGTGACCGTGAGCGGAGACGGGCATCCGGCGAAGACGCCCTGACCCTCATGGGTGATGACCGAGGTCTTGCCGTGCATGAGGACCGGCGAATGCGTCACGGTCGCCCCGAACACCTCGCCGAGGGCCTGATGGCCGAGGCACACGCCGAACAGGGGCTTGCCCGCCTCGGCGGCCCAGCGGATGAGGTCGGGGCACACGCCGGATTCGGCGGGCACACCGGGACCCGGGGACAGCAGGATCCCGTCGTAGCCGCGCGCCAGCTCCACGGCCGCCTCGGCGCCCAGATCGTCGTTGCGGATGACGTCCGCCTTCGCACCGAGCTCGCGGACGTAGGAGACGAGGGTGTAGACGAAGCTGTCGTAGTTGTCGACGACGAGGATCGAGGTCATCACGCGCCTTCGTCGGTGACGGTCGCGTTGTTGAACGGCATGTAGGGTGCGACGGCCGGGAAGACGTACTGCATGAGGAGGAGGACGACCGCGGCGATGAGGATGAGCGCGAAGACGAGCTTGACGAACCACGGTCCGGGCAGGAGCCGCCAGATGAATGCGTACATGTCAGGCACCACCGTTCTTGCTGACCTTTTCGTAGGCCTTCGAGTCCTTGATCGAGTCGGGCGCACCCTCGGAGGCCGGGGTCCACTCCGTGAGTTCGGCGTAGGCGATGTAGCGCTCGCGGGCGGAGAACATCGGGTTGCACGCGGTGAGCGTGAGGATCCGGTCCTTGCCCTTGTACTCGGGCTGGTCGGGCACGGGGGCGAGGACCTCGACGGCGTCGGGGAGGATGATGTCGAAGTTGCGGAACGTGTACGTGTAGAACCCGTCCTTCGTCTGGACGACGATCTCATCGCCGGGCCGCAGCTTCGCGATCTGGTTGAACGGCTTGCCGTACGTGACGCGGTGGCCGGCGACGGAGAAGTTGCCGACCTCCCCGGGCATCGCCGAGTTCGGGTAGCGGCCCACGCCCATCCGGTTGAGGACGGGTTCGAGGTCGACGCCCTCGGCGAGAGTGCGGTAGTAGTCGTCGCCGAAGCGCGGGATGTAGAAGATCCCGAACGCCGTGTTCTTCTCCACCGGTTCCGCGACGACGGGTTCGTCGGGGTCCGCGGGCAGTTTGTTCGGGTCCTGGTTCGCCCAGTCCTTCGTCAGCTGGTCGGCGAGGACCTCGTTGTCGCGGTCGGCTTCGATGTCCGTCCACCACAGCTGCCACGCGACGAAGAGGATGAGGACGAGACCGGCGGTGATGCAGAGTTCGCCGAAGGTGCGGATCGTTCCGCGGATCGGGCCGAGCGGCTGACGCTGCGGCGGCTGCTTCCTCCGGCCCCCTCCGCCCCGTCCGGAGCCGCCTCCCCCGCCGAGGTGGGGCTCGCCTGCCGCGACCGCGCCCTGTGCCGCTGTGGCCGGGACGCCCTCCGCATAGCCGGTCTGGGGCCGGGGGTGCTGGGGCTGGCTGTACTGGGGAGCGGTGTACTGGGCGGCCGTGTACTGCGCCGGCATCGCCTGGGTCGCAGGGCCGTCGCCGAGGGGCGGGGCATCGGAGTAGGACGCGGGGGCGGCACCGGCGGCTTCGGCTTCCCGACGGCGCAGTTCGCGGCGGCTCGGCAGGGGCGCGTCGTAGCCACCCGCTGCGGCGGTGTCTCCCGGTCCGCGGGAGGCGCTCTCACCCTGGCCGGAGGAGGCGGTCGCATCGGTGCGCATCGGCTCCGTCGCCGGGCCCGGGTCGATGGGCTGCGGGGCGGGCTGGCGTCGCTGCGCCGCGCGAATGGTGGGTCTCGAAGACGATTCGCTACCCGAGGAGAGACTGTTCACCACTTCTGCACCGTGCCTATGACCTTTGCAATCCGGGGCTCGACCAGTGATCGAGCGGGGACACCCTACAGAACTTTATCGCATGAACGTGACGCGGTGTCCCCTTCACAGCTCGTCTCGGCTTCGCACACAGCTGACTCTGAGCCTCCCGCGCGCAGTGCCGAAGCCGCTGACTCCGGGCGCCGTCGTGGCGTCGCCTGCGGGCACCGAGGCGCAGGCGAGGTTTTTCGCGCATGCTCGCCTCCCGAGTAGACTGGGTGCGATCATCCCCGACCAGAGCATCGGCGACCCGCCCGGGTTCGCTGTCGAAGGAGTTCACGTGGCCAAGTCCAAAGGACGGACCTCGCGCCCTCAGCGCACCTCGCGCACCACGGCGAAGCCCGAGTCGACGACCGACGACGCGGCCGTCGTCGAGGAGACCGACGTCGAGGTCACCGAGACCGACGCCACGGGAGGCACCGAGACGGTCGAGGTCACGGAGATCGAGGTCACCGAGACCGGCGCGGACGAGGACACCGACGCTGAAGAGACGGACACTGACGACGACGCAGCCGCCTCGGCGAAGGACGAGAAGAAGTCCGAGGGCACGGCGAAGGACTCGAAGGACAGGGACTCGAAGGACAGGGTCTCCAAAGACAAGGACGCGAAGGCTGACTCCGCGAAGACCAAGGATTCAAAGGGCGGGAAGAAGGCCGCGGCGAAGCGGACCTCGCGCTCGGGGAATCCCGCCAAGCGCTCGCAGGGCCGGAAGACGGCGAGCTACACCTCCGAGGCCGGTCAGCAGACGATCAAGCCGAACCCGCGCTGGTTCCTCCCCGTCCTCATCGGCCTCCTCCTCGTCGGCCTCATCTGGCTCGTGACGTTCTACATCACCCAGGGCGCCTTCCCCGTCGAGGCCTGGGGCAACTGGAACATCCTCATCGGCTTCGCGTTCTTCGTCGCGGGCCTCATCATGTCCACCCGCTGGCGGTAGCGCCGCGCAGCTGCGCCGCCGCCACGCTGTCGCTCACCACGCAACCCTCCACTCGCCCCGATCACACGGGCAGGTGGAGGGTTTCGTCGACTTCTGAGTTATACCCAAGCCACGACTCTGTCCTGTGCATAACTTTTTTCACCTCTGTGACCTGGGGAAACACACGCGTGTAAGTTTTCCACCGTGTGGATAACCCCTGTGGACAAAGCACAGATGCAGTGCCGGGAGGCACATCGCCTGCAGTTCTCGGAGCCACGGAGAACGTCCCCGACCCAGCTCTCAGGTGACCGCCTCTCAGAGTCCCGGTGCCGGGCCGGCGGCGAGCGTCTTGACGACGGCAGCGACGGCCATGAGGACGACGAGGCCGGCGGCGACGAGCCAGAACACGAGGGTCGAGCGCTGAGGCTTGACGAGCAGCGCCGCGCAACCGAGGACGAAGCCGGTGAGCAACCCGCCGAGGTGGGCCTCCCACGAGACTCCCTCGACGAGGAACCCGTAGCCGAAGTTGAGGACGACGAAGAGGACGACACCGGTGATGTTGCGGTCGAGGCGCTTCGTCGGGACGAGGAGGACGCCGATGATCGCGAACACGGCACCCGAGGCGCCGATGTTGTTCGTCACCCAGTCCCGGCTCCACGGTTCGGCGAGGAGGAGGACCATGACGGAGCCGCCGATCGCGCCGAGGAGGTAGACCGCAAGGAAGCGCCACCGCCCGAGCGCCCGCTCGACGAACGAGCCGAAGAAGAAGAGCCCGATCATGTTCGCGAGCAGATGGATGGGAGAGGGCTGCTCGTGGACGAGGGCGACGGTGAGGAGGCGCCACGGCTGGTCGAGGGTGAGAGCGGGGACGAAGCTCAGCCGGTGGATGAGGTCGAGTCCCGGCAGCAGCTGGAGGAGGAACGACAGTCCCGTGACGATCATGATCGTCCGTGTCACCAGGGGGATGGACACGGACAGGGCCCGGCCTGATTCCCTGGCCGGGCCCTGTTCTGGTGTGCTCATGGCACCATCGTACTGGTGCTCAGGCGTCCTTGATCTCGACGGATTCGATGACGACCGGCTCGACGGGCTTGTCCATCGCCCCCGTGCGCACGCCTTCGATCTCGTCGACGACCTTCTGCGAGGCCTCGTCGGCGACCTCACCGAAGATCGTGTGCTTGCCGTTGAGCCACGGGGTCTCAGCGGTGGTGATGAAGAACTGCGAGCCGTTGGTGCCGCGGCCCATCTGCTTGCCGGCATTGGCCATCGCGAGCAGGTACTTCTTGTCGAACTGGAGTTCGGGGTGGATCTCGTCGTCGAAGACGTATCCGGGACCGCCGGTGCCGGTGCCGAGCGGGTCACCGCCCTGGATCATGAAGTTCGAGATGATGCGGTGGAAGCCGACGCCGTCGTAGAAGGGGCGCTTCGTCGGCTCACCGGTCTGGGGATCGGTGAACTCGCGCTCACCCGTGGCCAGCTCGACGAAGTTGGCGACCGTCTTCGGAGCGTGGTTGCCGAAGAGGTTGATCGTGATGTCGCCGTGGTTGGTGTGCAGGACCGCTGTGTTCGTTGCAACTGTAGACATGCCCTCATTCTTCCATGCCGCACACAGGTCTGCGGTTCCATCAAGGTGGGTTTGTACGACTCTGCCAGCGTATCCGCAGGCAAATTCCTGGCCCTGAGGTGGCGTGCGCCCCCGGGCCAGGCCGTAGACTGGGGAGTGATCAGTTGCCCCTGACCCGGAGGATTGGGAATGTTCATGTCGAAGAAACCAGCTCGGAAGCCGCTCGCGTCGAAGCTCGATTCCGCGAAGAAGACGTCGCTCCGGTTCCTGGCCGACGCGTCGGATGCGGCGGCGCCCAAGCTCCGCGAGGCAGCCGACAGGGCGAATGAGCAGGTCGGTGTCTTCACGGAGAAGGCCCGTCCGCAGGTCGAGGCTCTGGCCGAGAAGGCCAACCGTCAGGTCCACGACATCGCCGACCGGATCGAGGCGTACCGCCCCGAAGCCACGGAGAGGGCCGGGAAGGTCGCCGGAACGGCTGCCGCCTCGCTCGCGGCGATGGAGACCCCGCAGCTCATCGACAACCTCGCTGTGCGCCTCACCGGTGACAAGAAGGCGATGAAGAAGGCCCGCAAGGCCCTCGCCAATGCCGGCAAGCGGATCCAGAAGGAGACCGCACAGAAGTCGAACACGAGCAAGAAGGCCCTCGTGTGGACGCTCGTCATCGGCTCGGCCGCCGGCATCGGCTACTACGTGTGGAAGAAGGCCCAGCCGGTCGAGGATCCCTGGTCGACCCCGCTGCCGAACAACCGTCCCGCTGACGCCCGCCCCGTCGGCTCGACCCCAGCCTCGCGCCAGGGCACGACGCCCACGGTCTCGCAGGCTCCGGTGCCCGAGTCGAAGACGGATGCCACCCCGGCTCCGAAGCCGACGACCGCGCCGAAGCCCGCGACTCCGAACCCCGCGGCCGGCGACGCGAAAGACACCAACGCCAAGCACTGAGGCGCACCGACCGTCGCCGGACAGCACAGAGGCGGCCACCCGTTCGGGTGGCCGCCTCTGTGCTGTCCGGCCGCAGCCGGAGAGCGTCCCGTCCCCAGCCGGGGCACGCCTCAGTACACGGCGCCCGGATTGAGGATGTTGTCCGGGTCGAGCGCGGCCTTGATCCGGTGGTTGAGCTCCATGACATCGGCGCCGAGATAGTCGGCCAGCCACGGCTTCTTCAGCCGTCCCACCCCGTGCTCGCCGGTGATCGTCCCGCCGAGTGAGGTCGCCAAGTCCATCACCTCGCCGTAGGCGATGTCAGCCCGCGCCCGCTGTTCGGCGTCCGTGGGGTCGACGATGAGCAGCGGATGGGTGTTGCCGTCCCCGGCGTGGGCGATGACGGAGATGAGGACGTCGCGGTCCTCGGCGATCCGCTCGATCCCGACGACGAGATCGCCGAGGCGGGGCAGCGGCACGCCGACGTCCTCGAGCAGGAGGGTGCCCTTCTTCTCGACCGCGGGGATCGCCATCCGCCGGGCGGTGACGAAGGCCTCCCCCTCGTCGGCGTCGTCGGTCGCATAGACCTCGCTCGCCCCGTTCTTCGCACAGAGCTCCTCGACGGTCGCGATCTGTCCGGACGCATACTCGCCGGGTTCGTCGGACTGGATGACGAGCATGCCTGCGGCCTCCCGGTCGAGGCCCATCCGCAGCTCGTCCTCGACGGCATTGATCGAGGCGCGATCCATGAACTCGAGCATCGACAGGCGCATCTGCGCGCAGATGTCGAGGACGGTCTGGGTCGCTCCCTCGAGGGTGGGGAACGTGGCGACGAGGGTCGTCGGCGGCAGCTGCGCGGGGATGAGGCGCAGGGTCACCTCGGTGATGATGCCGAGAGTGCCCTCGCTGCCGACGAAGAGCTTCGTCAGGGACAGCCCCGCGACGTCCTTGACGCGGGGCCCGCCGAGCTCGACGGCGCGGCCGTCGGCGAGCACGACCGTCATCCCGAGCACGTAGTCCGTCGTCACCCCGTACTTGACGCAGCAGAGCCCGCCCGCGTTCGTCGCGACGTTGCCGCCGATCGAGCAGAACTCGTACGACGAGGGGTCCGGCGGGTACCACAGGCCGTGCTCGGCGGCCGCGGCCTTGACCTCGGCGTTGAAGGCCCCCGGTTGGACGACGGCGATGCGGGTCGCCGGGTCGACGGCGATCTCCCTCATCCGGTCGAGGCAGACGATGATGCCGCCCTCGACCGCGGAGCTGCCGCCCGAGAGGCCGGAGCCGGCGCCTCGGGGGACGACGGGGATCTTTGCGGCCGCGGCGATGCGGACGACGGTCTGGACGTCCTCGGTCGAGGTCGCGCGGACGATGGCCAGCGGCATGCCCGCATCAGGGTCGTTCGCGCGATCCCACCGATAGGCGTCCATCGAATCGGGGTCGGTGACGATCGCCTCGGCGGGCAGGGCGTCGGACAGGGCGGATAGGACCTCGGCTGACATCATTCTCCTCGGATCGGGGCGACGTGGGTCTCACTCTACGTGAGCCGTGTCACAGTGACGAGGGCGGGGTGCGCAGCGACCTCGATGCTCAGCGCGGACAGTCCTCAGGCGAGCCGGCGCGGACCCATCCGTCCGGCGATCCGGGCCGCGAGGAGACCGGCGACGGTGAAGGACAGGGTCGCTGCCAGCACGAGGAGCTGCGGGACGACCCAGCCGTGGGTGACCGTGGCGAGCCAGCCCGCGAACGGCGGGGCCACGGTCGCGGCGAGGTAGCCGCCGCCCTGCACCCGCGCCGAGCCGGATGCCGTCTCCCTGTCGCTGCCGGCGGTGCGGGCGATGATCGAGAGGATCGCGGTGAACCCGCCGCCCTGGGCGATGCCGCCGGTGACCGCCCAGACGACGTACGCATCGGGGGCTGTGAGCATGCCGAGAGGCAGGGAGAGCCAGAGGGCGGCGACGATCGCCACGGGCACCCACGGCCGCGACCGCGCGGCGAGCAGGGGCACGCCGAAGGCGCCGACGATGGCCGAGACCTGGAAGAGGGAGGCGGTGCCGCCGGCGAGCGCCGGGTCGAGGCGTGCGGTGTCCGCGAGGATCGAGGGCAGCCACGTCGTCGTCGTGTAGTACGCGATCGACTGCCCGGAGAAGGTGATGACGAGGAGGACGACGATGCGCCGGAACTCCGGGGAGACCTCCCGCCAGGGCCGTTTCGCCTCCGCTGGGGTCGGGGCACCCGCCTCGGCGCCGGCAGTGTCCCCGGCAGCGCCGTCGACCGGCGTGCGGCGGATCCGGGTGCGGATGAGGATCATCCAGTAACCGAGGCCGAGGAGCGCGAGGACCGCCCACAGACCGATCGCCCACCGCCAGCCGACGAGGGCCGCGAGCGGCCCGGTGCCGATGAGGGTGACCATCGAGCCGACGTTCATCATCGCCGAGTAGAGCCCGGTGACCATGCCGACCTGGTTCCACGGGACCTCGCGGCGGATGATCACGGGCACGACGATGTTGCCGAGGGTGATCGCGAGTCCGATGATGCCGGTGCCGAACAGGATGAGCCAGGTCGGCCCGACCGAACGCAGCACCGTGCCGAGCAGCACGCCCGACAGGCACATGAGCACCGTCGTCTCCGCGCCGAGGCGGCGGATCGTCTTACTCGCCAGCGGCGTGGCGAGGGCGAAGAGGAGGACGGGCAGACCCGTGAGGAGGCCCGCCCCGGCCGCACTCAGTCCGGTGTCCGCACGGATGTCGCCGAGCACCGCGGTCGGGGCGATGATCGGGGTGCGCAGGTTGAGCGCGAGGACGACGATGCCCGCGACGATCCACGGGAGCATCGCGGGACGCAGCGTGCCCGTCACATCCTCTCGGGCACGCGGATGCCGAGGACGCTCAGTCCCGCCTCGAGGACGGAGAGCACGGTCGCGCTCAGCCGCAGGCGGGAGGCCCGCAGCTCAGGCGTCGCCGCCGTGAGCACTGGGCACTGCTCGTAGAACGTCGTGAACGCCTGCGCGAGGTCGAAGAGGTACGTCGCCATCCGGTGCGGCTGGGAGCCGGCGGCCACCTCGGCGAGGGCATCGGGGAACCCGAGGATCGCGAGCGCCAGCTCACGTTCGGACTGCTCGCCGAGGTGGATCGGGGAGTCGGCGAACGTGATGTCCTCAGCGGCAGCCCTGCGCAGGATCGAGCGGATCCGGGCGCCGGCGTACTGGAGGTAGGGCGCGGTGTTGCCGATGGGCGCGAGCATCCGGTCGAGGTCGAAGGTGTACGAGGTGTCGTGGGCGACGGAGAGGTCGGCGTACTTGACCGCGCCGATGCCGACGATGCGGGCGACCTCATTGGCCTCCTCGGGGCTGAACTCGACGTTCGACTCCTCGAGGGTGACCTTGGCGCGGGCGATCGCCTCGTCGAGGAGTTCGGCCAGACGCAGCGGCTTGCCCGAGCGGGTGCGGAGGATCTTCCCGTCGGAGCCGAGGACATTGCCGATCTTCACGTGCTCGAGGACCATGTCCTCCGGCACCCAGCCGGCGGCCCGGGCGGTCGCGAAGACCATCTCGAAGTGGAGGGCCTGCGGGGCGCCGACGACGTAGAGGACGCGGTCGGCGTGAAGGACCTGGGCGCGGCGGCGGACCGCGGCGAGGTCGGTCGTCGCATAGCCGTAGCCGCCGTCGGACTTGCGGATGATGAGCGGCAGCGGCTGCCCGTCCCGGCCGGTGTAGCCCTCGGGGAACACGCACAGCGCCCCGTCGCTCATCCGGGCCAAGCCCTGGGCCTCGAGGTCGTCGCAGACCGCTTCGAGATCGTCGTTGTACGTGCTCTCCCCGGCGAGGTCGGCATCTCGGAGGGTGACGTCGAGGAGGGAGTAGATGTGGTTGAAGTACTCCCGGGAGTAGCCGACGAGTCGCTCCCAGAGTTCGAGGGTCTGTGCGTCCCCACCCTGGAGGGCGACGACCCGGGTGCGGGCGCGGGTCGCGAAGTCCTCATCCGCGTCGAACTTCGCCCGGGCGGCCTGGTAGAAGGCGTTGGGGTCCTCGGCGATCGTCTGCGCGGTCTCCGAGTCGATGCCGACGTCGAGGAGGTGCTCGATGAGCATGCCGAAGGGGGTGCCCCAGTCGCCGATGTGGTTCTGCCGGATGACGGTGTTGCCGAGGAATTCGTGGGTGCGGGCGAGCGCATCGCCGACGACGGTGGTGCGCAGGTGCCCGACGTGCATCTCCTTCGCGACGTTCGGCGCCGAGTAGTCGATGACGATCCGCTGCGGGTCCGAAGGTGCGTCGACGGCGGTCGCGTCCTCGGCCTCGAGGACGCCTGCGAGGAACTCGGGGAGGAACGTGAGGTTGATGAACCCGGGACCGGAGATCTCCGGGGGCTGACAGACTCCTGCGAGGTCGAGGTGCTCGACGATCTGCCCGGCGACCTCCCGCGGCTTGGCCCCGAGCTCCTTCGCCAGCGGGAGGGCGACGTTGGCCTGGAAGTCGGCGAACTGCGAGCTCCTGATGACGGGATCGCGGTCGGCGAAGTCCTCCCCGAAGGCGGCAGAGAGGGCAGCGGCGAACCGGTCGGTGAGCAGAGAGGTGAGCGTCGGCATGTCCTCATTCTATTCGCGCCGACCCGACCCGCGGCACCGGTCCGTGCACGCCGCTCATCGGCTGTAATGTGGATCACGTGACTTATCTCAGGTACCCCCACATCAGCGGCGATCTCATCGCCTTCATCGCCGACGACGACGTCTGGCTCGTGCCGACCGCAGGCGGCCGGGCATGGCGGCTCACCGCCGATCGTGCTCCGGCCCGCAGTCCGCGATTCTCCCCGGACGGCTCCCACGTCGCGTACGTCTCCCACCGCGACGGTCATCCCGAGCTCATGCTCGCCGAGGTGGCGACCGGTGCCCTGCGCCGGCTCACCTGGCTCGGCGGGACCGCGACGACGATGCTCGGGTGGGAGGACGATTCACACATCCTCATCGGTTCGAACGCGGGCGAAGCCGAGGTCCGCGACCATGTCGTCAAGCGCGTGGGCCTGGGTGGTGAGGTCGAGCGCCTCACGTGGGGTCGCGCATCCGGGTTCGCCCGTCACCACTCGGGTGCCACGGCGCTCTCGACGCCGTACAGTCGTCCCCCGGCCCATTGGAAGCGCTACCGCGGAGGCACCGCGCCGAGGCTGTGGCTCGATCGGGCCGGCGACGCCGACGGGGCGGGGACGCAGTGGCAGCGGCTGCTGCGCGACGAGGCCGCGCCGCTGAGCGATCCGCTGTGGGTCGGCGACTCACTCGTCTTCACCTCCGACCGGGCCGCGACGTTCCCCAACGATGCCGACGAGCAGGCGAACCTGTGGATCTGGGACGGACTGGCCACGGCAACAGGTGACAACCTCGGCGAGCCCCGTCAGCTCACCCACCAGACCGAGGCCGACGGGTACGTCCGCGATGCGACGACCGACGGCAGAAGGATCGTGTGGCACTCCCGCGGCGAGATCAAGGTCCTCGACTCCCTCGACGGGCAGGTCCGCACCCTCGACGTCACCCTCCCGGGCACGCAGGTGCAGTCGCGCTCGCTCACAGCCGATTCCGGGGTCGGTGCCATCGCCCCTGACCACGGCGGCAATGCCTCGGCGATCGAATGGCGGGGGAAGGCGTTCTGGCTCGCCCACCGCGAGGGGCCGGCCAGGGCGCTGGCGGCCGAGTCGGCCGTGCGGGTGCGTGAACCCGTCGTCCTCGGGCAGACCGGCGCGGTCGCCTACGTCACCGACGTCGACGGCGAGGATGCGATCGAGGTCCGGGAGACCTCCGGGTCGAAACCGCCTCGGCGGATCGGGGCCGGGGCTCTCGGACGCGTCCTCCACATGTCCGCCGATCCCGCGGGACGGATCCTCGCGACGATCTCCCACGACGGGACGGTCCGCCTCGTCGAGGTCGCCGGCGGCGGCAGCCGTGTCGTCGGCCATTCCGGCTTCGGAGAGGCGACGAGTCCGCGCTTCTCCCCCGACGGGAGGTACCTCGTCTGGGCGCAGCCGACGCAGGGCGAGGGGGATCTCAACCGGCTGATGATCACCGAGGTGCGCTCGGATGAGGAGGGAAAGCCGCTGACGACGGGGCGGTTCAACGACTTCTCCCCCGCGTTCACGCGCGACGGGAAGTACGTCGCGTTCCTCTCCGACCGGACCTTCGATCCCGCGTACAACCAGCATTCCTTCGACCTCTCCTTCAACGGGGTGACGAGGCCGTGGCTGCTGCCGCTCTCGGCCACCGACCCCGCACCCTTCGGCCCGAGCACCGCCGGATGGGCGATCAGCGAGCTCACCGAGGAGAGCGAGAAGGGCCAGAAGAAGTCCGGAAAGGACACCGTGAGCACGGTCGAGCCCGACCTCGACGGCGCCGAGGAGCGGATCGTCCCGTTCCCCGTGTCCTCCGGAGTCTTCCGGGACCTCGAGTCCGCCGACGGCGGGGTGCTGTGGATGCGCAAGGGCGATGCCGAGGACGGCGAGCTCGGCGACCGGTACGCGGGTGTCACGGGGGACAAGCCGCGCGAGCAGGTCCAGTACTTCGACTTCGCCAAGCGCAAGCTCGTCACCGTCGTCGACAAGGCCGACGACTATCGGGTGAGCGGCGACGGAAAGCTCATCGTCGTCACCGACGGCGACGACGTCACCGTGCGCCCCGCGAACCGGAAAGTCGAGGCCGATGACGACGAGTCCGTGACCGTCGACCTCGCGCGGCTGCGCTTCGAACTCGACCAGCGGGCCGAGTGGCTGCAGATGTTCGAGGAGAACGCCCGGATCATGCGCGACCACTACTGGCGGGCCGACATGAACGGCGTCGACTGGCAGGGGGTGACCCTGCGGTGGCGCCAGGTCGCGGCGAAGGCGCTCACCCACGACGACCTCGTCGACATCCTCTGGGAGACCGTGGGCGAGCTCAACACCTCCCATGCCTACGTCACCCCGGCCGAGCCGCTCGGCGATGAGTCGAAACGGCTCGGCTTCCTCGGCGCGGATCTCGCCCGCACCGACAAGGGCTGGGAGATCGTCCGCATCCTCCCCGGTGAGACGAGTGAGCCGGCGGCACGGTCGCCGCTGCGTCAGGCCGGTGTCGGGGCGCAGCCCGGGGACGTCATCGTCGCCGTGGACGGGCAGAGCGTCGATGAGGACCTCGGTCCCGCGCCGCTGCTCGTCGGGGCAGCCGACCAGATCGTCGAGCTCACGCTGCGCACCGGGCGCAGGGAGCGCACGGTCGCGGTCGTGCCGGTGAAGTCCGAGGAGAAGCTGCGCTATCAGGACTGGGTGCGCTCGCGGCGCGAGTACGTCAGGGAGGCGACGGGCGGCAGGCTCGGCTACGTCCACATCCCCGACATGATGGCCGGCGGCTGGGCACAGCTGCACCGCGACATCCGGCAGGCGATGGCCGCCGACGGCGTCATCGCCGACGTCCGGTTCAACCGGGGCGGGCACACGAGCGCCCTCGTCGCCGAGCGCCTCGCCGACCGCGTCATCGCGTGGAGCGCCACCCGGTCGTACGACGAGATGGTCCCGGATCCGGAGAACACGCGCCGCGGGCCGGTCGTCTTCCTCGCCAACGAGTTCTCCGGCTCCGACGGGGACATCATCAACGCCCGGGTCCAGGCGAAGGGCATCGGACCGGTCATCGGGGTGCGCACGTGGGGCGGGGTCGTCGGCATCGACGGCCGCTATGAGCTCGTCGACGGGACGAAGGTCACCCAGCCGCGGTATGCGTTCTGGCTCGAGGGCAAGGAGTGGGAGGTGGAGAACCACGGCGTCGACCCGGACATCGAGGTCGAGCACGATCCCTCGCAGCTCTTCGCCGAGGCCGATCCGCAGCTCGACCGGGCGATCGCCGAGGTGCTCGCCCGCCTCGAGGAGACCCCCGCGGTCACCGCACCCGAGATGCCCGAACCCCGTGTCCGCATCCGCCGCCGAGGTGGTGCTGGGGAGTAGCGGCTGGCTCAGGTGGGGCCGGGGAGCGGGTTTCCCCGGCCTCAGCCTTGCGCGTCGACCGGGGCGAGCGCCCAGAGGCCGAAGGCGAGGAGGACGAATCCGGGGATGACCCCGGCGAGCACCGGGATGAAGGCGGGTGCCGGGATGAAGAACGCGATGAACCCGGCGATCCCGCAGAGCGTGACGACCCCGGCGAGGAGATGGAAGCGGCGGAGTCCGAACACGTGGCCGAGGGCGAAGAAGTGGGACCCGACGACGACCGAGACCCACGCGACGCCGAGCTCCGGGTACCCGAGCCCTGCGAGCAGCTTCGTCCCGCCGAAGAGCGCGAGGGCTTCGACGGCGACGATGATCCAGAAGCTCGTGCCGAACGCCTTCGCGGTTCCGGCCTGCGGGGATCCCCGCCTGCGACCATAGCTGCGGAAGGCGAGGAAGAGGATCGCTGCGAAGGCGAGGATCCCGACGACGAGGACCATGATCCGACCGACCGTCGAGAAGCCTGAGCTGTTGACGACGAGGAAGACGAGGCCGAACGCCCCGCCGATGAGCGCACCGATCTCCGCGCCGCGCGCCGGTTGGGGACGGACGGTGTCCGCGGGTGGGGGCGAGGCTGGAGGGTCGGTCGGCGGGACGTCGGGGATCTGCGTCATCGTCAGCTCCGTTCGAAGCGGTAGAGGAGGTAGAGGTACCCGTCGTCGGTGGCGAGCACCTCGGCGAGGTCGAGGGGGACCGGGGGATCGAGGGCCGGGCCGTGGACGATGCGGGTGCCCTGACCGCCGACGATCTCGGGCGAACGGGTGAGGCAGAGCTCGTCGGCGCAGCCGGCGCGGACGAGTTCGGCGAAGACGCTCGGTCCGCCCTCGCAGACGATGCGTTCGAAGCCCCGTTCCCGCAGTGCGGCGAGCGCGAGCGTGAGGTCGACGGTGTCGGCTCCGGCGACGATCACCTCGGCGACTTCAGCGGCCTTCGCCCTCGCCTCGGCGGGGGAGGATTCGCTCGTGAGGACGATCGTGCGCGCCCATGCGGGGGCGTCGACGAAGAGCGGGGAGGAGAAGTCGAGGGCGAGGCTGTCGGTGACGACGGCGATGGGCGCGGTCGGGCTGCGGCCCTCCCTGAGCCCGCGCCAGCGGGAGTCGTCCTCGGCCGGACCGTACTCCTCGGTGCGGGCGGTGTCGGCTCCGACGAGGATGACGTCGGCAAGCGCACGGTTGAGCGCGAAGACCGCGCGGTCGACGGCGTTGCCGAGCCCGCCGGCGCGCCCGGAGACGGTCGCGGCACCGTCGACCGAGGCGACGAAGACGGCGCGGACCCACGACTGCGCGTCGGCGGGTGACCGGGCGTCGGCGGGGAACGCGAAGGCCTCGGGCAGGCTGAGGTCCGGGGTTCCGCCGTCAGTCGCTCCGGGGAGGAGCCGGCGGACGGTGGGGATCTCGGTCATCGCCGATCACGCTCCTTGCCGCTGGATCCGAGGATCCGAGCCTCAGCCCTGCGCGTTCGTGTTCTCCGGGCTCGAACCCTGTGCGCTCGAGCTCTGCGTGGTCGCGCCCCGCGAGTTCGAACCGAGCACCGAGGTCGGATCGTCGAGGAAGTCCTGCGTCGGGACGAAGAACAGGCCGCCGGTCAGGGCTGTCGAGAAGTCGAGGATCCGGTCGTGGGTGGCGTCGCCGTGGCCCAAGAACATGTGTTCGAGCATCGTCTCCGTGACCTCGGGGTCGGCGGCGTAGCCGATGAAGTACGTGCCGAAGTCCCCGGATTCGACGGAGCCGAAGACCATGTTGTCGCGCACGATCTTGCGTTCCTTGCCATCGGGCCCGGTGATCGTGTTGAGGACGATGTGCGAGTCGGGGGCCTTGTCCTTGTCGGGGAACTCCATGTCGGAGAGCTTGTGGCGACCGAACGCCGCCTGCTGATCCTCGACGGTGATCGAGTTCCACTTCGGGAGGTCGTGGATGTACTTCTGGACGATGACGTAGCTGCTGCCGGCGAAGTCGGGGTCATCGTCGCCGACGAAGACCGAGTCGACGGCGAGCTGGTCCTCGGGGTTCGCGGTGCCGTCGACGAAGCCGAGGATGTCGCGCTGGTCGAAGTAGCGGAAGGCGTGGACCTCGTCGACGACGTCGACGGACTCGGAGATCTGGTTGATGAGCTGCCGGGCGAGCTCGAAGCTCATGTCGGTGCGCTGGGAGCGGATGTGGAAGAGAAGGTCACCGGGCGTCGAGGGTGCGACGTGGGTGCCGCCGCGCAGCTCTTTGAATGGGTGGAGCTTGGCCGGTCGCTTCTCGGGGTAGAGACGATCCCAGAGATCGGCGCCGATGCCGGTGACACACGAGAGGTTCGCGGCCTTCGCGCGGAAGCCGACGGCGCGGATGACCCCGCCGATCCCGCCGAGGAACTCCCGGATGGCGTCCTCGGCACCCGGTTTGACGGTGACGACGACGAAGACGGCCGACGGTGCCGGCGGTTCGAGGACGTGCTGGGGGCTGACTGCGCTCGGGGGTGATGCGTACTGGAAAGTCACTGATCCGTCTCCTGTTCCGCGGCCCACGGAGGAGTGTGAGCCGAACGACAATCGTCCTTGGTCGGTCAGTATACGCGGAGAACACGGCTTCGACATTGACACCGGCTGAAGTCATCCGCGCGCAGTTGATCTGCGCACCGACGATCGCCGACGACGGCATCGTCGCAGGTGGACGCCGGTCCGGTGTGGGGGCGCTCTCGTCTCCGGCCCAGTGGTGGATGGATCTCGTGGCCGGTGGCTAGACTGACCGGCACCAGCGTTGACGAACCTGCACCGATGACGGCGGACCTGTACCGACGACGAACCGGCACCGACGACGACGAATCTGCCAGTCCCAGAAACCCTGGCAGACTCAGAAACCCCGGCAGACCCAGAAACCGACGAGAGCGAGGAGCGCCATGACCGAGACGAGCGCGATCCGGGTCAAGCGGATCTACGAGGATCCGAGTCCCGACGACGGCGCACGCGTCCTCGTCGATCGTCTGTGGCCGCGCGGGGTGAGCAAGGAGCGCGCCGACCTCACCGAGTGGCTCAAGGACGTCGCCCCCTCGACCGACCTGCGGAAGTGGTACGGCCACGATCCCGCGAAGTTCGACGAGTTCTCCCGCCGCTACCGTGATGAACTCGACGACGACGAACACGCCGAGGCGTTCGCGACCCTGCGCGACTTCGCACGGAAGGGCACGCTCACCCTGCTCACCGCCTCGAAGGACGTCGAGATCAGCGAGGCCGCCGTCCTCGAGCACGTCCTCACCGGCGGCTAGTCCCGGTCCGTCGCCTACGCTGTGACCATGGACCTGACGTGGGAGCAGATCGTCGTCGATGCCGCT
Organism: Brevibacterium sp. K72; assembly: GCF_050562175.1. NCBI lineage: Bacteria > Bacillati > Actinomycetota > Actinomycetes > Micrococcales > Brevibacteriaceae > Brevibacterium > Brevibacterium sp. K72. The sequence goes on along the minus strand of NZ_CP191582.1, from coordinate 1,031,029 downwards.
GATCCGCACGCTCTCGGCCGGTGGTGGGCCGAGGCGCTCGGCTGGGTCGTCGTCGATGAGAGCAAGGACGAGATCGAGATCAGGGAGAGCCCCGATCGCCTGCCCGGCCTGCTATTCGGGCGCGACACGAACGCGAAGTCCGTGAAGAATCGCCTCCACCCGGACTTCCGTCCCGCCGATCAGGCCGCCGAGGTGGCCCGCCTCCTCGACCTCGGAGCGCGCCGGGTCGAAGTCGGGCAGACCGGGGACGAACCGTGGGTCGTCCTCGCCGATCCCGAGGGCAACGAGTTCTGCGTCCTCTCCTCGCGGCGCTGACAGGGCGCGCTCGATGCGCACACGGGTGCCGCAGAACACGACGACTCAGAACACGACGACTCAGAACACGACGCCCCAGACGATCACGGCGATGAGGACGACGAGGACGACGAGCGTCCACACGCTGCCGAAGTTGACCGTCCACCCGATGCCGACGCGCTTGGGGACGAGGAATCCGGGATCGCGCGGACAGAAATAGAGGAGTCCGAACTTCCAGTTCGCATCATCGTCTCGCAGCTGCTGCTTCTCCGCCTCGCTGAGCGAACTCATCGTCGAATCTCCTCCTCGTGTCTCGGCCTGCTTCATAGGAGCCAACCCTGGTCTGGCCACGGTCCCGGACCTCTGTCCTCGACCGTTCCCTCTCGGTGTCGCCCCGACCTGGGCCCGCTCTGTCCCGGACCGGCCCGCTCTGTCCCGGACCGGCCCGGTCGTGTGGACCCAGCCGTCCCGGACCCGTTGTCAGGCCCTCTTCGCCGTCGACGACGCCTGCTGTCAGGCTACGCCCCATACCCCTGTGACGAAAACTCACTGAAATTTTATTGGACACATCTGTCCAATATGCCTTAGGGTCGAGGCATGGGCCGGAAGAAGACGTTCGACGAGCAGGCGGTGATCGACGCCGCGATCGCCGTGTTCAGCGAACACGGGTACACGGGCACCGATGTCGGTCTCGTGTGCGAGCGGGCGAACATCGGCCGCTCGAGCTTCTACAACACCTTTGACAGCCTCGACGCGGTCTTCCTCCGGGCCCTGCGGGACTACACGGCGACCGGCATCCCGGCGCGCGAGCACCTGCTCACCAGCGACCGGCCCGCTCCCGCGCTCCTCTTCGAGCGCCTCGGCGGGGAGCTGGCGCAACAGTGCGCGGACGAGAAGCGGATCGGCTGCCTGTCGGCGAACACGGCCGCCGAGCTCGGACGCGAGGTCGACGCCGTCTGCACGATCCTCGATCCCGACCGGGCCGCGTGGCTCGAGACCTACCGGACCCTCATCGCCCGCGGTCAGGCGGAAGGTCACCTGCGCTCGGAGCTCGACCCGAAGTCGACGGGCGAACTCGTCCAGAGCGTCCTCGCGGGACTCCGGGTCTCCGCCCGTGTCATGCCCGCCGAAGATGTCGACGCCCAAGCCCGCACCTTCGTCGCCGCTCTGTGCACCCCGGCCGGGGCCGAAACGTTCTGAGGCTCCGAGCCCACCACGCACGGCACCGACACCGCACGCGCTTCCGCAGCCATCGCACACACTTCCGCCACCGTCCGCACGACAACCATCCAGACGAGACAACCCACACGCGACACCACCCAGACGAGGGGACCTGAGCTCATGACGTCATCGACCACCGGCACGACCACCTCGGCGACCGACGATTCATCCACCCGACCCCGAGTCCCGGCCCAGGTCTACCTGCTCGCCGCCGCGATCTTCTGCCTCGGCACTTCGGAGTTCATGATCGCCGGCCTGCTCGAGCCGATCAGCGCCGACCTCGGCATCTCGATCCCCCAAGCAGGCCTCCTCATCACGGGATTCGCCGTCGGCATGATCGTCGGGGCACCGGCGATGGCTCTGCTGACCCTGCGACTGCCCAGGCGGGCGACGATGATCATCACGATCGTCGCGTTCTCCGCCCTCCACATCCTCGGCGCGCTGGCCCCGAACTATCCGATCCTCATGCTCAGCCGCGTCCTCTCCGCCGTCGCGTGCGGCGGATTCTGGGCGGTCGCCGCCGTCCACACGACCCGCATCGCCCCAGTTCAGGTCCGCGGCCGAGCGCTGGCAAGCCTCGTCGGCGGCCTCACCGTCGCCAACCTCGTCGGCGTGCCCATGGGGGCGTGGATCGGTGCGCAGTTCGGCTGGCGGGCCACCTTCTGGGCGATCGCGATCGTCACCGCGGCTGCCGCCGTCCTCATCGCCGTGATGACCCGGCCGAGTGCGGATCGGGACTCCGCCGCCGAGGCGGCCGACCGTTCCGCAGTCCACCTCCCGACCCTGGTGCGGGCCGAACTCGCGGCGTTCCGGGGACCGCGGATCTGGCTCGCGCTGTCCACGACGGCGCTCTTCCAGGCGTCCGTGTTCGCGGCGTTCTCCTACTTCTCCCCGCTGCTCACGCAGATCGCAGGAATCCCGCATGACTTCGTCCCGGGCGTGCTCGCCGCCTTCGGCATCGGCGCCTTCATCGGGGTCGTCGTCGGTGGACGGCTCGCCGACCGCACCGTCTTCGGCAACATCGTCGGCAGCCTCACGGCGCTTGCGCTCAGCCTCTTCGCCCTGTGGCTCGTCGCCGGTGTCGGATGGGCGGCAATCGTCGTCATCGTCCTCATCGGAGCGAGCGGCTTCTCGATCGCCGGTGCCCTCAATGCCCGAGTGTTCCAGATCGCGACCGAGGCGCCGACCCTGGCCGCGAGCGTGAATACCTCCGCGTTCAATGTCGGCAACGCCCTCGGTCCTGCCGCCGGGGCTGCGGTCATCGCGCTCGGGTGGGGCTTCCGCGCCCCGGTCGTCGTCGCGATCCTCCTTGCTCTGGCCGCCCTCGGCGTCGCCGCCGTGGCCATCCGCGGGGAGCGGGCATGGCGGCAGCGTCAGATCGCCGAGGTGGGGGCCGAGACCGCGCCGAACCCGACGGACGGTGACCCCGACCGAAACACCTCCTCCTGCGGGGCGGCCGGCAAGGCCGAGTGACCACGGTCCGGGCGGTGCACGTGCCGGTTAATGCTCAGAATGTGTGTACAGGATCGGCCTCTTGCCCACTAGGCAGAAGGGCAAGTCCGGGTTGAACATGCTCGGTAGAAGTTGAACATGCTCGGTTGAACGGCAGCGCCTTGCCGAGTACGTGCTCCTGGTTGCACGAGGGCGACCTCGTCGCTGAGGCGGTGGGAGGTGCGCGCAATGCGCTCCGAAGTCAGGACTGCCCGATGTCAGGAGTGTCCCCAAGCCAGCACTGCCCCCGAACCTGTGCTGCCCTCGCATCTGTGCTGCCCGCGAACCTGTACTGACGGTCGATACCGCCGACCGGCACCGATTGCGGCGGACGACAGCGGATATCGGCCCATGTCCGAATCTCGTGTCAGTGCCGTCTGCCACCATATAAACACAACAACACACAGACCACTATCAACGACCAGGAGACCACCCACACACCCCCTCACACCCACAACCACAACCGCCATTCCCATTCCGTACGACCCGATTCCCCTCCACCGTTGCACCGCTCTTCCCCGACAACGACGTCAGAGACAGGTGACACACCATGCGCGACACCACCGCTGATCTCAGCGGACCCGACGACCCCGGCACGGGCACCCCCGGCCCGGTCGCTTCGTCGCGCTACACCCTGCACCTGGGATCGAACCTCACCGACCTCGCCACCGCCTCCACCACCGTCGACCTCGCCCACCTCACCGTCTTCGAACTCACCGCCGGCCACATCCTCGCCGAGATCATCCACGACCATGACCACCCCACCCCCACCGACGGGTCCCCTTACCGGTTCGCCACCATCGCCGAAACCCTCAACCGACACAACGGACAACCGGACTCCAGCCACGTCGCAAACGATGCCCCTACCCGACCTGAATCAGCCGACGCCACATCGAACACTGCCCCTTCCGCACCCGCAGATTCCGGTCACGTCCCCGTCCCCGCTGACGAATCAGGATCACCCCGGCTTTCAGCACCGGCAGACTCGACGATCGAACACCCCACAATCCAGGACCTGCCCGACTTCCCCGGATACACCCCGGACACGACCTTCTCAGCGTGGGTCCATGACCACGTGGCCACCGAGCACCTCGGGGCGATCTCCACGATCCTCGGCACCACCACCGCCCGCACCTACCGCCACCTCACCCAAGCTGTGACCCTCATCCACGGACTCCCCCGCTTCACCGCCCGTGCCCGCTCCGGCGAGTTCACCCTCGCCCACATGATCACCGCCGCCGACCTCTGCCAAACAGTGGCCCTCGAACACCTCCCCCGCCTCGACCAGCACCTAGCCACCAGACGTGCCGATGTCACCAGTGACACCCTGCGCACCGGGCTGCGCAAACTCATCCACCTCCTCCAAACCCCCGACGACCGGTCCCACATCGCCGCGCAGCGCCGCCGCGTCGACGTCGACACCTTCGGCAACGGCACCGCCTGCCTGTCCATCACCGCCCCCGCTGATGAAATCCATGCCGCCTACGCCCGCGTGAACGCCATGGCCAGAGCCATCCACAACGGCCAAACCAGCACCCTCAACCTCCCCGCCGGGGTCGAGATCATCGACGAGCGCACCATCAGCGCCCTCATGTGCGACATGTTCCTCCGCCCCCACCCGAAACTGGCCATCCGAGTCCGCGAACTCGACCCCATCACCGGCATCGAAACCCACCGTGAAACCCCGCTCCTCGATGAGAACGGGGAACCCCGGTTTCACTATGACGACACCACCATCACCGGACTCACCGACCTCCTCACCCCCGCAGTCAGGGAAGACACGGATGCCGGACCGGACGGAACCGAACCACGAGGAACCGACCCTGCAGCCACCACCATTGAGTCCCCCTACCCGCCTGGGGCATCGTTCTTCCCCCACGGCCGCCCCCAACCGGTGGTGGTCGAGTACGCCATCCTCGTGGACATGGAATCCGGGCCTGAGGCGATGCGCAACCAGGCCGGTGTCATCGTCACCGTCCCCTTCCTCACCCTCACCGGCGACGCCAACCTGCCCGGCACCCTTGCTGACGGGTCCCCCATCCCGGCAGAGACGGCCCGTCGCATCGCCGCCGGTGCCCCGACACTGACCCGGATCCTCACCGACCCGGCCACCGGCACCCCACTCGACGCCCAAGCACTGACCTACGCGATCCCGAAACCCGTCAGGCGGACCCTGATCAACCAATGGGCCACCTGCACCTTCCCCGGCTGCACCAGAACCGCGGAGAAGACCGAGATCGATCACGTCGACCCGTTCAACCACACCGACCCGATCCGGGGTGGGCTCACCCAGTTCGGCAACCTCCACCCCTTGTGCAAGAAACACCACGCGGTGAAGACCGCACGCCGATACGCCGTGGACATGAACGACCGGGGCAGTGGAACGAGTCGGATCGCCTACGAGTTCCCCCACGGGCTGATGACCACAATCGAGGCCCCTGACCAACCCATCGACATCGACCACGCCCTGGCATTCGCCGACCTGGCCCGGATGCGACCATGCCGGTGGGTGACCCCCGACCATGACGTCCCGGACGAACCCGCAATCATTGAAGTTCCACCCACGAGAGAACACGTCAAGGAGCACAGAGCACAACAGCGACGGATCGCGGAAGTCGCTGCCCGTGACCAAGCGCTGCGGGAGGCTACCGAGGCATCGAATGCGGCACGGGCACGTCTGCGTCTCGAACACGCCATGGATTGGGAACACGCCGTCTTCCCAGCCTGTCTGCCTCCCGGGCATGACCCGGTGAGAATGAAGGCCCTGCCACCAGGAACAAGCGACCCGTTCGCTGCCACAGACGCTGAGCGAGGGTGCACGTCAGCACGGTCGTCGTCGTTGATCTGGTGTACGGGGAGGAGTCTGTGTGAGACGGATCCACCCCTCGGGCATTGCCCGTTGGGGCCGGTCGAACCGATCACCGGACACCGGTCCCTGGCCCAACAGCGCAAGCACGCGATCGCCCAGCGGGCGAAACGACTCCGAGCCGCCACCGAGACCAAACGCCAACCAGCCCGACGGCGGAAAACGGGTGGACGGAAACCGAAACCCCGCAGAACCCCGACAGGCTACTCGACACCGACAACAACCTCGCCTACCCCGACGACGTCGCCTACCCGCAGGACAACGACCCGTCAGTCCTCCGTCGCGTCGACTCCCCAAGTGCCCCCGAGCATCGACCCCTGGACCTTGGCCGTCGATCCCGACAGCGATACCCGTGCTCCCTGGGAGAGCAAGGTCGACGCATCGTCGACCTCGGGACACCCCGCGACAGCGAATCTCGACACCACGCCGCCGGATCCCAGCGCGACGAGCACGAACACGAACCCGACGACCGCGAACCCAACCACCGCGAACGCCGGACCGGGATTCGTGACTCGCGGTCCTGTCACGGAGTACGACACCAGCTTCACCCGACAGCCACCCCCGGTGATCAACTGGGACCACGACCCCGTCACCGACCCACCACCGTTCTGAGGAAACAGGCACCGCATTGCGCCGATGAACGCTGTCGCGAAGTGTCGACGTGTCTGCACAGTCATCTGCAAGGCGGAGCGGAGTCGATGCCGGACTCACCGGATATCCATCGGTCGACGTTGATGTGATCTCGGCAGTGGAATCAGGCGACGACAGCGGAATCAGAGATCGGCGGTGGATTCAACCGTCGGTGACGAGTACACCGGCAGAAGGGGTCAAGTGCCAGCGGCGACCGAACCGCCGGCGTCGGCTGAGCCGACCGCTCCGACTGAACCACTTGTGACGGTCTCAGCCCTCCACGTCAGGATCCCCCAGCGTCTCGGGCGCCGGCTCCCACAGTTCGATCCGGTTGCCCTCGGGATCGGTCACCCAACCGAAGCGGCCGATGCCCTCCATCTCCTGGATCTCGTCGTCGACGTCCGCCTCGGCGGCCTGGAGCTGTTCGAGCATCGCGTCGAGGTCGTCGACCCGGAAGTTGAGCATCGTCTGCTGCCGCCCGAACCCGTCGGCACGCTCGCCGAAGTAGTCCGTCTCCGCCTCGAACGCCGCCACGACGGTCGGCCCCGCCTCTTGCCGCCACACCCCCTCGGTGGTGTCGACCCCGAGCCGGCCTTGGTACCAGGCCGACAGTGCCTCGGGATCGCTGGCACGCAGGAAATATCCGCCGATTCCGTTCACTTTCTCCATGCCGCCCACCCTATGCCCGCGACCGTCCCCGCGGAACCCCATCGTCGTCACTGGAGGCCCACGCCGCGGCGGTTCCACGAGCCCTGCCCATTCAGCTCGGAGCTCCATCGCCGCAGTGACCTCGGAGCCCCAGCCCCGCACAATGGCCGGTGCCGCTGTCTGTCCGGGATCACCTCGGCGAGGTTCGAGGAATGCGACAAGCGGCGTTTCAGGAATTCCTCACCCTCTCCCCGTGTTCCCTTAGCAGGCATACCCTCGAAAGGGGAGTCTCAACGAGGATTTCCACCGAGGAGTCCAGACGGGGAGTCCGCCCTCGTTGCGGACACCGCCTCACCGAGGTCCCCACCTCCATCGCGAAAGGATCGTCCATGAGCAAGTTCGCACTCACCAATGCCAACACCGGCGAAGTCGAGGAGGAGTTCCCCTCGGTCCCCGTCGAGGAGATCCCTGGCTACATCGACCGCGGCCACACCGCCTTTGAGTCGTGGAAGGACACACCCCTCATCGAACGCTCGGCGATCCTCCGACGGTTCGCCGACCTCGTCGATGAGAACGCCGATGAGATGACCGACATCATCGGCCGTGAGATGGGCAAGCCGAAGCAGCAGGGCCTCGCCGAGGTGGACAAGGTCGCCCGCACGGCCCGCTGGTTCGCCGACCACGCCCACAAATACCTCAACCCCACTGAACTGCCCTCCGCCGGCGCCGCCCGCAGCTACGTCCGCCACGATCCGCTCGGCGTGCTGCTGGGCATCATGCCGTGGAACTTCCCCTACAACCAGATCGCCCGCTTCGTCATCCCGAACCTCGTCGTCGGCAACGCGATCATCATGAAGCAGGCCTCGATCTGTCCTGTGTCCTCGCAGTACTTCGCCGACCTCCTCGTCGAGGCGGGCCTGCCCGAAGGCGTGTACCAGAACATCTACCTCGACAGCTCCCACGCCGAGGAGGTCCTCAAGGATCCTCGGGTCAAGGGCTTCTCCCTCACCGGGTCCGAAGCGGCCGGCGCCTCCGTCGCGGGGATCGCGGCGAAGTACCTCAAGCGCTCAGTCCTCGAACTCGGCGGCAACGACCCCCTCGTCGTCCTCGACTCCACGGACGTTCCCGCACTCGCGAAGAAGGTCGTCGGCATCCGCCTGACGAACGCCGGACAGGTGTGCACCTCCCCGAAGCGCTTCATCGTCGTCGACGAGCTCTACGACGAATTCGTCGCCGAGGCGAAGAAGGCCGTCGAGGCGACGAAGGTCTCGACGTTCGACGATCCCGAGGTCGGGATGGGGCCGCTGTCCTCCGAGAGCGCACGAGATGAGATCGTCGAGCGCATCGCGAAGGCCGTCGAGAACGGCGCGACACTGCACACGGGCGGGCAGAAGCTCGACCGTCCCGGCTGGTTCATGTCCCCGGCCCTGCTCACCGACATCGACCCGGACTCCGACCTCGGATGCAACGAGCTCTTCGGTCCGGCCGTGATGATCTACCGGGCGAAGGATGAAGCGGACGCCCTCGAGATCGCCAACCACTCCGAGTACGGGCTCATGAGCTCGGTGTGGACGGACGACCTCGAGAAGGGCGAGCGCTTCGCCGCGAAGATCAACGCGGGCATGAGCTTCGTCAACTCCCACATGGAGTCGGGACCGGAATACCCCTTCGGCGGCATCAACCGCTCCGGCTATGGCCGCGAGAACGCCGAATGGGCTCTGCGGGCGTTCACCAACGAGCACCTCATCCGCGTCCACCCCTGAGGGACCACGGCACATCGCTGTCCACTCACGCTGTGCGTCTGACCGGGGTCGCCACTGTTTCACATTCAACAATGTGAATTGCCTCAAAGCTGTGGACTCCCCTAGTTGGCCGATGCCAGACTGAACACCCATCCACAGGGGTCCGACCCACAGCTCCACGGGGGTTTCCGCCCCACAGTCGAGAAAGGTCAGCACATGTCCGAGAACACCTCAGAATCCGGTTCGGTCAGCGCATCCGAAGCCGCTCGCATCATGTCCGATCCCAACGCCACCGAGGAGGAGCGCTCCGTCGCAGCGAGCGTTCTCCGTCAGTCCGACGACCGCGGCGGCGAGACGAGTGCCTGGGTCGCCTCTGAAGCCGGCGACCTCACCCGTGACGGAGATTCCGAGGAGGTCCGCTCCGTGGCCGCCAGCGACCTCTCACAGGCGGACAAGGAGCGCGACGAGAACTCCTGAAGCACGGTTCCCCTCCACGGAACAGACATCGACCGCATCCGGCCGACAGCGAACGATTCGCTGTCGGCCGGAGTCGTCTCCACCTGCTTCATAGGATGAAGACCCCCGCCGTTAGGATCGAAGCCATGACCGCCGATCGTCTCAGCAGCGACGTCGTCTCCGGACACATCGCCGTCCGGGGTGCCCGCGAGCACAACCTCCGGGCCGTCGACATCGACATCCCCCGCGACACGATCGTCGCCTTCACCGGGATCTCGGGTTCGGGCAAGTCGTCACTCGCCTTCGGCACGATCTATACGCAGTCCCGCCAGCGCTACCTCGAGTCGGTCGCCCCCTACGCCCGACGCCTCATCGACCAGGGCTCGGCTCCCCACGTCCGCGTCATCACCGGACTCCCTCCCGCCGTCGCCCTCCAACAGCAGCAGTCGGGCAGCACCCGGTCGACCGTCGGTACGGTCTCGCGGGTCTCGAACGTCCTCCGCATGCTCTACTCCCGCTCCGGCACATACCCCGAGGGTTATCGACCGGCCGACCTCGCCGGCACCTTCCCCCGCGACGCCGCCCCGCTCGACTCCGACAGCTTCTCCCCGAACACCGCGGTCGGCGCGTGCCGGACGTGCTCGGGCATGGGCCGCCTCCTCCAGGTCGACGAGGACCGCCTCGTCGGAGACCCGTCGCTGAGCATCGACGACGGAGCGATCGTCGCCTGGCCGGGCGCCTTCGGAGGCAAGAACAACCGTCGGGTGCTCCGCGACCTCGGCATCGACATCAACGTCCCCTTCGACTCCCTCCCCGCTGACACCCGGCAATGGGTGCTCACGACCGACGACCAGCCCACGGTCGAGGTCAAGGAGGGCTACAAGGGCACGTACATGAGCCCCAAGCGCTGGGTCGAGCACACCTTCGCCGACTCCGCCTCGGCGCGGATGCGCGCAACTGCCGCATCCTTCATGACGGAGAGGCTCTGCCCCACGTGCCACGGCAAACGCCTCAACCCCGAAGCCCTGGCTGTGACGATCGCCGGCATCGACATCGCCGAGGCGGCCCGCCTTCCGCTCACCGGGCTCGTCTCCTTCCTCGAGAACGCCCGCACCCACCCGGCCACCGGGGAGCTCTCCGTCGAACGCAACCAGGCCGCCCAGGCCCTCATCGACGTCCTCGTCGACCAGCTCGGCACTCTCATCGGCCTCGGCCTCGGCTACCTCGAGGTCGCCCGCCCCACCTCGACGCTCTCGAGCGGCGAACTCAAACGCCTCCACCTCGCCACGCAGCTGCGCAGCGGGCTCTTCGGAGTCCTCTACGTCCTCGACGAACCCTCGGCGGGACTCCACCCCGCCGACCTCGAGCTCCTCCTCGGTGCCCTGCGCCGGCTCGGAGACGAGGGCAACACGATCTTCGTCGTCGAGCACAGCGCCCCCGTCATCCGCGCCGCCGACTGGATCGTCGACCTCGGTCCCGGGGCCGGGCGCTACGGCGGACGCGTGCTCTACAACGGTCCGGCCGACGGCATCGCCGAGGTGGCGGAATCCGTCACCGCCCGCTACCTCGGTCCGGTTCCTCCGCTGCCGCCGTCGCCACCGGCTCCCCGCGCGCTCACCGAGTGGATCGGCCTCCTCGGCGTCACCGGCCACAATCTCACCGGGATCGACGTCTGCCTCCCCCTCCATGCGTTCACCGCGATCACCGGAGTCTCCGGGTCGGGGAAGACCTCCGTGCTCACGGCACTCGCCGATGCCGTCCGCACCACCCTCGACCTCGCCGAGGTGACCGCCGACGAGGAGAGGAACCCGCAGTCCGTCGAGATCGCCGAGGAGATCTCCCACGGAGTGCCGGTCTGGGACCTCGGCAACGACGAGCTGGCGACCGCATCGACGACGGGCCTCGAGGCGATCGATCGCGTCATCGTCGTCGATCAGCGTCCCATCGGCCGCACCTCCCGGTCGACGCTGGCGACCTACACGGGACTCTTCGACACCGTCCGCAGGCTCTTCGCCGCCCAGCCGGAAGCGAAGGCACGCCGCTTCGGCGTCGGACGGTTCTCCTTCAACCAGCCCGAGGGGCGCTGCCCGAACTGCCTCGGAGACGGGGTCGTGAGCATCGAACTCCTCTTCATGCCCACGGAGACCGCCCCATGCCCGGTCTGCCACGGCAAGCGCTACAACCCGGAGACCCTCGAGGTCACCTACCGGGGGAGGTCGGTCGCCGATGTCCTCGCGATGACCGTCGACGAGGCGGCCGAGTTCCTCTCCGATGTGCCGCCGGCGGCGAAGATCCTCACCCTGCTCGCCGACATCGGACTCGGCTACGTCAGCCTCGGTCAGTCGGCGCCGACGCTCTCGGGCGGGGAGGCGCAGCGGATCAAGCTCGTCTCCGAACTCCACCGCTCAGCGCGCGGTCACAGCCTCTACATCCTCGACGAACCGACGACGGGTCTCCACCCGTCCGACATCGACATGCTCATCGGTCAGCTCCAGCTCCTCGTCGACGCGGGCAACACGGTCGTCATCGCCGATCACGACCTGAGGACGCTCTCGATCGTCGACTGGATCATCGACCTCGGTCCGGGGGCCGGTGACAACGGCGGTGAGATCGTCGCAACGGGCACCCCGGTCGATCTCGCCGAGGAGGCAGAGAGCCTCACCGGTGCGCACCTGCACGAGGCCCGCACCCGCCGGGCTCAGGCGACCGGCGCTTCGGCGTAGAGCGCGGAGACGAGAGGTTCGAGCTCCGGGGTCTCGCGTGCCTCGGCGAGCGCCTCTTCGAGGACTCGATCATGCGTCGGCTTGGCTGCGGCGAGCAGCTTCTCACCTGCTTGAGTGAGCTCGGTGTAGATGCCGCGCCGGTCGTCGGCGCAGAGGATGCGGGTGAGCAGACCGCGGTCCTCGAGTCGGGTGACGAGCCGCGTCGTCGCACTCGAGGACAGCGCTGCCGCGCGGGCGAGCTGTCGCATCCGCATATGCCAGCCGTCCTGCCTGCTCAGCGCGTCGAGCACGGTGAATTCGACGACCGAAAGCCCGTGCTCGCGCTGCAGGCTGCGCTCGAGCTCGGTGTCGATGAGTCCGTGCAGGGCCGCGAGCGTGCGCCAGCCCCGGGCCCGGATCTCCACCGCGTCGTCCCTGATCCCCACGTGCTTCTCCTCACTTCGTTCGTCCTTCCATGATACACGACTTGCGCAGATAGAACGCGTGTGCAAGTATCTATATCGATGCGTGTGCAACTACTGCGCACGCCGCATATTGCGGGTGCACCGTCCGCGGACCACCCGACCAACCACTTCTCATTCCCATCGGAAGGACCTTCCATGCCCCTCGCACTGCTCGCCCTCGCCATCGGCGGGTTCGGCATCGGACTCACGGAGTTCGTCATCATGGGTCTGCTGCCCGAAGTGGCGGCGGACTTCGCGGTGACCGAGACCGTGGCCGGCTATCTCATCTCGGGCTATGCGCTCGCTGTCGCCGTCGGCGCCATCCTCCTCACGGTCGCGCTCACCCGCGTCAACCGGAAGACCGCACTCATCGCACTCATGGTCCTCTTCATCCTTGGCAACGCACTCTCCGCGATGGCGCCGAGCTACGAGATGATGATGATCGGCCGGATCGTCGGGGCCCTCTGCCACGGAGCGTTCTTCGGCATCGGCTCCGTCGTCGCCGCGAGTCTCGTTGCTCCCAACCGTCAGGCTGCGGCGATCGCCATGATGTTCGCGGGTCTGACCAGCGCGAACGTCCTCGGCGTTCCCCTCGGCACGTTCCTCGGCCAGGCTGCCGGGTGGCGTTCGACGTTCTGGGCGATCTCGGTCATCGGCATCATCGCCCTCATCGGCATCGTCACGCTCGTCCCCAGGGAGAGCGTCCACTCGACCTCGACGGGCAGCATCCTCAGCGAGTTCCGGATCTTCCGCTCGCCTCAGGTATGGGCGTCGATCCTCATCACGATCCTCGGCTACGGCGGCATGTTCGGCGCCTTCACCTACATGGCCTTCACCCTCACCGGTGTGAGCGGATTCGCGGCCTCGACGGTTCCGTGGCTGCTCGTCCTCTTCGGCGTCGGCCTCTTCGTCGGCAACTTCCTCGGCGGCAGGGCTGCGGACAGGAACCTCGGCGCGACCCTGCTCACCCTCTTCATCGGCCTCATCGTCATCCTCGCCGTCTTCTCGCAGGTCGCCGGCAACCAGATTGCGACGATCGTCGCCCTCTTCCTCATGGGCGGCTTCGGGTTCGCAACCGTCCCGCCGCTGCAGATGCGGATCATGGGCCACTCGGAGGGTGCCCAGACGCTCGGCTCGGGCGCGAACATCGCGGCCTTCAACGTCGGCAATGCCTTCGGCGCATGGGTCGGCGGCCTGACGATCGCCGCAGGGCTCGGCTACGCCTCACCTCTGTGGGCCGGAGCGCTCGTCACCCTCGCCGGTCTCGTCGTCTTCCTCGTCGCCGGTCTCGGTCGGGGAGGCGAGCTGCGTCGGAAGCAGGCGGTCGCCGAGACTCCCGTGACCGCGGACATCAGCGCCTGAGCCCGAGAGTCTGACCCAGCCTCTGGCACCAGGTGCCGGACTCCGACACCTCAGCTCTCGAACCGGATCGCCTCGGCAGCATCGAGGGCGAGTTCGACGGCCTCACCGTCGATGCTCGCCCCGATCGCCGAGGCCGCCGAGGTCAGCTCTCGAGGGCGACCGCGTGATCGTCAGGCGTCTTCTGGTCTTCGGGCTTCTTGATGAAGAAGGCGAGGACGACGGGGACGAGCGCAATCGCCGAAGCGAGGAGGAACGCCGAATGAGCCCCCGGAGCCCCGGCCTCCGCGACGCTCTTGCCGGCGGCCTGGCCCGCGTGCAGAGCCGCCGAGTAGATCGAGATGAGCAGCGCCGTGCCCGCGGCGCCGGCGACCTGCTGCAGGGTGTTGAGCGCAGCGGATCCGTGGGAGTACAGACGCCGTTCGAGCGATCCCAGCGATGCCGAGAAGAGCGGCGTGAACGACCCGGCGAGTCCGAGCGACATCGCGATCTGGATGATGACGAGGACCCAGATCGGGGTGCCGATTCCGACGTTCGAGTACGCGAACATCGCCGAGGCGATGAGGATCGTGCCGGGGATGAGCAGCGTCCGTGGGCCTCTCGCGTCATAGATGCGGCCCATCACCGGACCGAGAAGGCCCATGAGCACCGATCCCGGGAGCAGGACGAGGCCCGACTGGGTCGCATTGAGGCCGACGACGCTCTGGAGGTAGAGCGGCAGGAGGGAGAGCGTGCCGAACATCGACAGCGCCACGACCGCCATGATGATGACCGAGAGGACGTAGTTGCGCGAGGTGAACACGCGCAGGTCGAGCAGCGCCCGATCGGCTCTGATGAGGACGAGCTGACGCCACACGAAGAGTCCGAGGAAGACGAGCCCCCCGGCGATCGACGCCCAGGCCAGGCCCGTTCCGGCCGAGGCGCCGGCACCCAATTCGCCGCCGCCGAACTGGCTGAGGCCGAAGACGATGCCGCCGAAGGCGAACGCCGAGAGGATGATCGAGACGACGTCGATCGGGGCGTGGGTGGTCTCGCCGAGGTTGGTCATCCACTTCGCACCGAGACCGAGGGCGATGAGCCCGATCGGCAGGACGATGCCGAAGAGCCAGCGCCAGCCGAGGGAGTCGAGCACGATGCCCGACATCGTCGGTCCGATCGCCGGAGCGAGTGAGATGACGAGGCTCACCCGTCCCATCATGCGTCCCCGCTGATGCGGCGGGACGACGTTCATCATCGTCGTCATGAGCAGCGGCATCATGATGCCGGTGCCGCCCGCCTGGACGACGCGTCCGACGAGGAGCATCGGGAAGCCCTGCGAGAGCAGACAGATGAGTGTGCCCAGGCAGAAGAGGATCATCGCGGTGAGGAAGACCTGCCGTGTCGTGAACCGCTGGAGGAGGAACCCTGTGGTCGGGATGACGACGGCCATGGTGAGCATGAACGCACTCGTCAGCCACTGCCCGAGTTCAGGCGGGATGTGGAGCGAACGGTTGAGCTCCGGGATGGCGATCGCCATCGTCGTCTCGTTGAGGATCGCGACGAACGCGGCGACGAGGAGGAGCCAGATGACCCGCATCCCCGCCGGGTCGATCACATCGTCGTGGGACGACGGTGCTTGGGCGGTGTTCTTGTCACTCGACAAGTCTGGTCTCCGATCGGAAGAGGCGGATTTCAGGCAGACACAGCAGGCAACGGCGCGTCCGTGCGGCTTTATTCCGGGTGGTGGGGAAATTCTCCCACCGTTCTCACAGTACTCCGCTCGTCGTCGCCGGCGCAGGCCGCTCAGCCTTCAGGCTCCCACACGGCACGGACACGGAATCTTTTGTCCCGCCTCGGCGTTGGCAGGGCATGGCAGATGTGGAATTCGGGCTCGACACCTTCGGTGCGCTCACAGAGGACGACAACGGCGAACTCATCACCCATGCGCAGACGGTGCGCGACGTCGTCGCCGACGGCGTGCTCGCCGATTCGGTGGGGCTCGACTTCTTCGGAGTCGGTGAGCACCACCGCCCCGACTTCGCGGTCTCCAGCCCCGAGATGGTGCTCGCGGCGATCGCGGGACGCACTGAGCGGATCCGACTGGGATCCGCGGTCACGGTGCTCAGCTCGGATGACCCGGTGCGGGTCTTCGAGCGCTTCGCGACCCTCGACGCGGTCTCGAACGGGCGTGCGGAGATCGTCGCCGGCCGCGGGTCATTCATCGAATCGTTCCCGCTCTTCGGATACGACCTCAGCGACTACGAGGTCCTCTTCGAGGAGAAGCTCGAGCTCCTCGCGAAGCTCCTGCGGGACCAGCCCGTGACCTGGCAGGGGACGACACGCTCCGCGCTGTCGAACCAGCAGGTGTTCCCCTCGACCGAGAAGCCCATCCCGGCCTGGGTCGGGGTCGGCGGCAGCCCCGAGTCGGTGGTGCGCACAGCGAAGTACGGGTTCAGTCTCTTCCTCGCGATCATCGGCGGGCAGCCCGAGCGCTTCGCCCCCTACATCGACCTCTTCCACCGTGCCCAGGACGAATACGGCATCGAGCACCGGCCGATCGCCGTCCATTCGCCCGGTCTCGTCGCCGAGTCGGATGAGCTCGCCCGCGAGATCGTCGAACCCGGGTGGACCGCGATGCGCAGGCGGATGGGCCGCGAACGCGGGTGGCCGCCCCCGCAGCCCGGCGACTTCGAGGCCGAGATCGAGACCGGCGCGCTCTACGTCGGCTCGCCCGAGACGGTGGCGAAGAAGATCGCGACGACGATCACGGCCCTCGGTATCGACCGCTTCGACCTCAAGTACGACCAGAGCAAGGTCACCCACGAGACGCGGCAGACCTCGATCGGCCTCTACGGCGAGAAGGTCGTGCCCATGGTCAAGGACATGCTCGCCGGCAGCTGAGCCGGATGCTGAGCCGGCTGCTGAACCGACCCCGCCGGCGGCTCGGGGACCGCGTCGTCGTTGCCCGACGCCGCGCGAGCAGATACCCTGACTGGGTATGAGTTCATCAGGATCTGCAACCGCTGCGCGCGTCTCGGGAGCGCCCTCGCGTTCCCGCAGGCGCCCATCGTCGGTGCGCATGGTCCTCTTCCTCATCGCGGCGCTGACGATGGCCGCGGGCCTGCTCGCGCTGCCCCACGCCGGGGAGATGTCGGACGCGATGTCCGGCCAGATGTCGGGCGCTATGACGGGGTCCGTGACGTCGACCGCGCACGGGATGTCGGGGTCCTCCCACGGTGCGTCGGGCTCTGCGGCACCGGGAGCCGCCTCGGCGATGGGCGGGCATCAGCCTGCCGACGTCGGGCAGATCTCCGCAAACGACGAGATCACCGCCGTGACCTGCGCCGACATGCCGTGCGCCGGTGACCACGATCCGCTCACCCCGTGCATCGTCATGCTCATGTGCGCGTTGGCCGCGATCGTCCTCTCCCTCCTCCTGCCCCGGTCCCGGGGGACGGTGTTCCGCCTCCCGCGCGGTGACACGGCCGGGTCGCGCCCGGTCATCGCGCGCATCCCTGCACCTCCGGACTCGCACGCGCCGAGTCTCACCGTTCTCTCCATCAGTCGGACGTAGGCCGTGATCGTCGCCGGCCACCTCCCGGCCGGCGACACCTCGATCACGCTCCCGTGAGCGACCACGACCCAACCTCTTTCGGCTCACGCCGCACACCGCGCCGACGCGCCTCAGCGGCTGCACGCCTGTGCGCCTCTGCACCGCCCGCTCACCGTGAGCACGATCCAACTGATTTGGAGAACACACCATGACCGGCAACCGACCTCTCAACTCGCGTCCGCTGCATCGTCGCGGCTTCCTCACCGGAGCCCTCGGCGTCCTCGCCCTCACCGGCTGCGCCGCCCAGGCCTCGGGAGGCGACTTCCTCGACCCTGCCTCACAGCGCGTCGACGACGCCGAAGCCGACCGCGAGACCACCGGCGAGACCGTCACCGTCACCCTCACCGCGGCCGCCTCGACCCTCACCCTCGGCACGACCACCGCGGAGACGTGGAGCTTCGGGGAGATCCCCGCTCCCGTCATCCGCATGAACGCCGGTGACCGCCTCCAGGCGACCCTGCGCAACCGCCTGCCGGAGGAGACGACGATCCACTGGCACGGACTCGCACTGCGCAACGACATGGACGGCGTACCCGCGGTCACTCAGGAACCGGTCCCGGCAGGCGGTGACTTCACGTACGACTTCATCGCCCCGCATCCGGGAACCTACTGGTTCCATCCGCACGTCGGCGCTCAGCTCGACCGGGGACTCTACGGCGCCCTCATCGTCGACGACCCCGAGGAGACGCTCGACTACGACCGCGACTGGGTGATCATCCTCGACGACTGGCTCGACGGCGTCACCGCGACCCCGGACGAGGTCCTCACCGAACTCACCCGCGGCATGGGGGACATGGGCGGGATGGACCACGGCAGCATGGGCGGGCCGATGCGGATGGGCAACACCCTCATGGGCGCGAGTTCCGATGTCCTCGGCGGCGATGCCGGCGACGTGTTCTACCCGCACTACCTCGTCAACGGCCGCGGTCCCGACGACCCGGAGACCTTCACCGCCAAGCCGGGCGAGCGGATCCGCCTGCGCATCATCAACGCCGGCGGCGACACCGCGTTCCGTCTCGCCCTCACCGGGCACCGCCTCACCGTCACCCACACCGACGGCTTCCCCGTCGAGCCGACGGAGACCGACTCGCTGCTCCTCGGCATGGGCGAGCGGTATGACGCGATCGTCACCGTCGGAGACGGTGTCTTCGCCCTCGTCGCCGAGGCGGAGGGCAAGACCCAGCGCACGCATGCTCTACTCCGGGCGGGGTCCGGGCAGCCTCCCGCCCTCGACGGGGAGATCGGCGAGTTCGGGGCCGCGCCGCTGACGGCCGAGGTGCTCACCGCCGCCAAGTCAGTGGCGCTGCCGTCGAAGACGCCCGATGAGGAGATCACCATCCGGCTCACCGGGTCGATGGCGAAATACGACTGGGCCTTTGACGGGAACCGCTTCGACCATGCGAAACCGCTCGAGAACGCGTGGGGCATCTCCGAGGGCGACCGGGTGCGGGTGCGCTTCGTCAACGACACAGACATGTGGCATCCCATCCACCTCCACGGGCACACGTATCAGCTCGCTGGCGGAGGCCCACGGAAGGACACGTCGATCGTCCTGCCCGGGGCGACCCTGACCGTCGACTTCGACGCGAACAACCCGGGTCGGTGGCTCACCCACTGCCACAACGTCTACCACGGAGAGGCCGGGATGATGGGAGTGATCGCCTACCGGGCGTAGCTCTCGACTGGCCGGGCACGACGAAGGCCCCGAACCATCAGGTTCGGGGCCTCGGTCACGAGTGCTGTCTCAAAACTACTCGAGTGGAGGTAAGGGGACTCGAACCCCTAACCCTCTGCTTGCAAAGCAGATGCGCTACCAATTGCGCCATACCCCCAGGTGGGTAATCACCCTACACCGAATCGGTGTGCTTTGACCACTCGGCTTGGGCACGCTGATTCGTGTGCCGCCACCGGAAGAACACTCCCAGCCCCACGAGCGTGAGCCCGGAGAGAATCCACTTCTTCATGATCCTCCTCGAAAGGAAGTGGGCCTACCTGGACTTGAACCAGGGACCTCTTCGTTATCAGCGAAGCGCTCTAACCGCCTGAGCTATAGGCCCTTTCGGGGTGAACCCGAAGTAAAAATATACCGAACCGGTCATCCCCTGCACAAATCCGCGAGCCGTGACACGCCTCACAGCCCGCGGATCCGCGTCGATTCCGTCCGGGGACGGACACTTCGTCAGTCGTCGGTGAGGGTGAGGTGGAACCCGCCGGCGATGAGAGAGCCGATGTTGTAGATGAACGCAGCCAGGGTCGACAGCGCCGTCATGAGCACGATGTTGATGATCGCGATGATGAAGCCGGCAGCGACGACCCGACCGAAGCCGAAGATGCCGATGAGGCGCTCAGCGGACTCCGCACCGGCGAGTTCTGTCATCGTGGCCTCGAGTCCGCTCATCACTCCGGTGGCCTGGAGGACGACCCAGAGGACGACGAAGGCGACTATTGTGGCGATGCCGATGGCCACGGACATGAGGAACGACATCTTCATGACCGACCACGGGTCGACGGCGGCAACGGTGAGGCGAACGGTCCGGGGACCCTTCTTCTTCTTTCCCTTCCCGTTGTCGACCATGTTCTTCACGCCCATCTTCACGCCCCCGGAGCTCGCCCGGACCGTGTTCGCGACGTTGCCCATCACCGAGGTGGCCGGACCGCTGCCGGTGCCCTGGCCTGCCGCTGAGGTCTCCGCCGAGGCGGTCGACGCCGCGGCCGTGGCAGGACCGGAGCCCGTGGAGGGGGCCCGTCCGGGCTTCGGTGAGGCCTTCGGGGCAGGAGGGGCGACGACGGTCGACTTGTCGTCGGTCCGCGATCCCTTCGCCGAGGCGGGAGTGGACGTCGTGCCCGTCTTCGGGGCAGCGGCGGGCTTGGATCCCCCCGAGCGGTTGCCGGCGCCCGCAGAGCCTGAGGAGCCGGACGAGGAGTCGGTCTTCGAGGAGCCGGCGGTCAGGCGGGTCGATCCGCTCGACGTCCTGATGATCTTGCCGGGTCCTGTCTGCTTGTTGTCGCTCACTCTTCCACATCCTCGCTGCCGGTCTCGGTCTCGACGGCCTCAGGCGTCTCCGCCTCCGGTGCCACGACCTCAGCTTCGACTGCCTCGGCTTCGTCTTCGTCTTCCACCGCGGTCTCGGGTCCACGGGTTACTGCGATGATACGGTCATTCTTTCCCGGCTTCGCGAACACCACACCCATGGTGTTGCGTCCCTTCGCAGGAACCTCGTCGATGTTCGACCGCACCACCTTACCGCGCTCCATGACGACGAGGACCTCTTCACCCTCGTCGACGATGAGGCCGCCCACCAAGTCTCCGCGCTGTTCGGTGATCTTCGCAACTCGGATGCCGAGGCCGCCGCGGCCCTGCACACGGTACTCATCGACCGGGGTGCGCTTGGCGTAGCCGCCCTCGGTGACGACGAAGACGTACGTGCCCGGCTGAACGACGTCCATGGTGAGCAGTTCGTCGTCGTCCTTGAACTTCATGCCCGTGACACCGCCGGTGACGCGGCCGAGGGGACGGATCGAATCGTCATCGGCAGCGAAGCGGATCGACATCCCCTTGCGCGAGATGAGGAGCAGGTGGTCCTCGGAGGAGACGATGCGGGCGGAGACGAGTTCGTCCGGCTCGCCCTTGTACTCGCGGAGGTTGATGGCGATGACGCCGCCGGTGCGGTTCGAGTCGTACTCGCTCAGGCGGGTCTTCTTCACGACTCCGGACTTGGTCGCGAGGATGAGGAATTCCGCCTCGTCGTAGTCGCGGATCGAGAGCACCTTCGCGATCGTCTCACCCGGCTGAAGTGCCAGGAGATTCGCAACATGCTGTCCCTTCGCGTCCCGGGAACCCTCAGGGATCTCATAGGCCTTGGCCCGGTAGACGCGTCCGGTGTTGGTGAAGAAGAGGAGCCAGTTGTGCGTCGAAGTGACGAAGAACTGCTCGACGACGTCGTCGCCGCGCAGCTGGGCGCCCTTGATGCCCTTGCCGCCGCGGTGCTGCGCGCGGTAGAGCGTCGACTGGGTCCGCTTGGCGTACCCGCCGCGGGTGATCGTGACGACGACCTCCTCCTCGGGGATGAGGTCCTCCATCGACACGTCCCCATCGAAGCCGGCGAGGATCTTCGTCCGCCGGTCGTCGCCGTAGCGTTCGACGACCTCGTCGAGCTCCTCGGAGACGATCTCCCGCTGCCGGGCGGGGGTCTCGAGGATGAGGTTGTACTCGGCGATGAGGGCTTCGATCTTCTCCGACTCCTCCTGGATCTTCAGCCGCTCGAGGGCCGCGAGGCGGCGCAGCTGGAGATCGAGGATGGCGTTGGCCTGGAGTTCGTCGACCTCGAGGAGCTCCATCAGTCCCGCCCGCGCCTCGTCCGAGGACGGGGAGCGGCGGATGAGGGCGATGACCTCGTCGAGGGCGTCAAGGGCCTTGAGGTAGCCGCGGAGGATGTGGGCGCGCTCCTCGGCCTTGCGCAGACGGAACTTCGTCCGGCGCACGATGACCTCGATCTGGTGCTTGACCCACAGGCGCAGGAACGAGTCGAGGGAGAGGGTGCGCGGCACGTTGTCGACGAGCGCGAGCATGTTCGCGGAGAAGTTCTCCTGCAGCGAGGTGTGCTTGTAGAGGTTGTTGAGCACGACCTTGGCCACGGCGTCGCGCTTGAGCACGATGACCAGCCGCTGACCCGTGCGGCCCGAGGACTCGTCGCGGAGGTCGGCGATGCCGGCGACCTTGCCGTCCTTGACGTAGGAGGCGATCTTCGCGGCGAGGGTATCCGGGTTGACCATGTAGGGCAGCTCGGTGACGACGAGGCAGGTCCGACCCTGGATCTCCTCGACCTCGACGACGGCGCGCTGGGTGATCGAACCGCGACCGGTCCGGTAGGCGTCCTCGATGCCCTTGTGGCCGAGGATTGTGGCGCCGAGCGGGAAGTCGGGGCCTTTGACGATGCCGAGGAGGGCTTCGAGCGCCTCTTCCTTCGTCGCCTCGGGGTGGGAGAGCAGCCACTGAGCGCCGGCGGCGAGTTCGCGGAGGTTGTGCGGCGGGATGTTCGTCGCCATGCCCACGGCGATGCCGGCCGAACCGTTGGCGAGCAGGTTCGGGAACCGCGAGGGCAGGACGACCGGTTCGAGGCTGCGGCCGTCGTAGTTGGGCTGGAAGTCGACGGTGTCCTCGTCGATGTCGCGGACCATCTCCATCGCCAGCGGAGCGAGCTTGCACTCCGTGTACCGGGGCGCCGCGGCACCGTCGTCGCCGGGCGAGCCGAAGTTGCCCTGGCCGGCGATGAGCGGGTAGCGCATCGTCCACGGCTGGACGAGGCGGACGAGGGCGTCGTAGATCGCCGAGTCGCCGTGCGGGTGGTACTGACCCATGACGTCGCCGACGACGCGGGCGCACTTCGAGAAGTTCCGGTCGGGACGGTACCCGCCGTCGTACATCGCGTAGAGGACGCGGCGGTGGACGGGCTTGAGGCCGTCGCTGACGTCGGGCAGTGCGCGCCCGACGATGACGCTCATCGCGTAGTCGAGGTACGACCTCTGCATCTCGAGGTTGAGATCGACCTGTTCGACCCGGTTGATCTCGGTCGGTGTTTCGAATTCGTCAGCCAATGTGGGCTCTTCCCTTGTGTTCGAACCGTTCTTCTGGCGTCATCTCTGCGGACGCGAACGGCGGCGGATGGAATGCGCAGCGGATCCCTCGCCGAGGTGGGGCCACCTCGGCGAGGTCGTGCTCAGATGTCGAGGAAGCGGACGTCCTTCGCGTTCTCCTGGATGAAGCGGCGACGCGAGTCGACGTCGTCGCCCATGAGGACGGTGAAGATCTCGTCGGCGACGATCGCGTCGTCGAGGGTGACCTGCTTGAGCAGGCGGGTGTCGGGATCCATCGTCGTCTCCCACAGCTCCTCGTAGTTCATCTCGCCCAGACCCTTGTAGCGCTGGATCGCCTGCTCCTTGGGCAGGCGCTTGCCCTCGGCCTTGCCGGCGGTGAGGAGCGCATCGCGCTCCCTGTCGGTGTAGGCGAACTGGTAGTGCGCGTTCGACCACTTGATCTTGTACAGCGGCGGCATCGCGAGGTAGACGTATCCGTGCTCGATGAGCGGCTTCATGTACCGGAAGATGAGCGTGAGCAGCAGCGTCGTGATGTGCTGGCCGTCGACGTCGGCGTCGGCCATGAGGATGATCTTGTGGTAGCGCAGCTTCTCGAGGTCGAACTCCTCGCCGATGCCGGTACCGAAGGCGGTGATCATCGCCTGGACCTCGTTGTTGCCCAGGGCCCGATCGAGGCGGGCCTTCTCGACGTTGAGGATCTTGCCGCGCAGCGGCAGGATCGCCTGCGTGAAGGGGTTGCGGCCCTGCACGGCGGACCCGCCGGCCGAGTCGCCCTCGACGATGAAGACCTCGGAGATGTCCGGGTCCTTGGACTGGCAGTCCTTGAGCTTGCCGGGCATGCCGGAGGTCTCGAGCAGGCCCTTGCGACGGGTCGCCTCGCGGGCCTTCCGCGCGGCGAGCCTGGCCTGCGAGGCCTGCAGCGCCTTGCGGACGACGTCCTTGGCCTGGGCGGGGTTCGACTCGAACCAGTGGCCGAGCTCATCGCGGACGACGCGCTGGACGAAGCCCTTGACCTCGGAGTTGCCGAGCTTCGTCTTCGTCTGGCCCTCGAACTGGGGGTCGCCGACCTTGACGGAGATGACGGCGGTCAGGCCCTCGCGGATGTCGTCGCCGGTGAGGTTCGGGTCCTTCTCCCGCAGCAGCTTCTGCTCGCGGGCATAGGCGTTGACCAGCGAGGTCAGGGCCGTGCGGAAGCCCTCCTCATGGGTGCCGCCCTCATGCGTGTTGATGACGTTGGCGTAGGTGTGGACGGACTCGCTGTACGCCGTCGTCCACTGCATCGCGATCTCCAGCGACAGCGTCTGCCCGGCCTCCTCGGCTTCGAAGACGATGATGTCGGGGTTGATGAGGTCGACCTTCTTCGCCGAGTTGAGGTACTGGACGTAGTCGAGGAGCCCGTGCTCGTAGAGGTACGTCGCCTCGCGCGGCTTCGCCTCGGCTTCTTCGTCCTCGTCGATCTGGACGTTGTCGTCGTCGACCTGGACGTGGCGTTCGTCGATGAGCCGGATCTTCAGGCCCTTGTTGAGGAACGCCATCTGCTGGAAGCGGGCGCGCAGGTACTCGTACGAGAAGTCGGTCGTCTCGAAGATCTCGGCATCGGGCCAGAACGTCACGATCGTCCCGGTCGCCTCCGTCGGCTCTCCGCGCTGGAGTTCACCGGTGGGCACGCCCCGGCGGAAGTCCATCGTCCAGTGGTAGCCGTCGCGCATGACCTCGACGTCGAGGCGCTCGGAGAGCGCGTTGACGACGGTCGAACCGACGCCGTGGAGACCGCCGGCCACGGCGTAGCCGCCGCCGCCGAACTTGCCGCCGGCATGGAGGATGGTGAGGATGACCTCGACGGTGGGCTTGTGCTCGGTCGGGTGCATCGCCACGGGCATTCCGCGTCCGTTGTCGGCCACGCGCACGCCGCCGTTGGCGAGGATCGTCACATCGATGTCATCGGCGTACCCGGCCATCGCCTCGTCGACGGAGTTGTCGACGATCTCCTGCACGAGGTGGTGGAGACCACGCTCCGAGGTCGACCCGATGTACATGCCTGGACGTTTGCGGACTGCCTCGAGACCTTCAAGTACCGTGATATCCCCGGCATCGTAGTGGGACTGTTCCTCGGTCGTCATGTGACTCCTCGTGCAAATGAACGCTATCAGCTG
This sequence comes from Brevibacterium sp. K72, assembly GCF_050562175.1. NCBI lineage: Bacteria > Bacillati > Actinomycetota > Actinomycetes > Micrococcales > Brevibacteriaceae > Brevibacterium > Brevibacterium sp. K72. The sequence continues at coordinate 1,005,816 of NZ_CP191582.1, read as the reverse complement.
TCCATTCTACCGCGCGGCGGACAGAAATGCCCGCAAGCGGCCCAGAAACGTCCTCTCCCGCTTTTTCCGACCGGCTGACGTACCCCCGGACACGATGGGACCCGGCTATGGCCGCTGGTGGCTTTCTGTGGATTTCCGGGTTCGGGGGTCGTCGGCAGCGTCCGAGCTCACCCGAAGGTGTCCCGCGGACCTCGCCCGCGCACGCTGCGCCGGCCCTTCTTGAAGCTGCGTCCCTGCGGCCCCCGGATCTCGAGCTCGGTGATCGTCGCGGACCCGAGTCCCGCCTCGAGGGCACGGAGGATCGTCGGGCGCAGGACACGGAGCTGCGTCGCCCACGTCGTCGAGTCCGCGGCGATGACGAGCAGCGGCGGGGAGAAGTCGACGGGAGTGGCGTGCCGGGCGACCTGTTCGCCGACGAGGTCGGACCAGCGGCCGAGGACCTTGCCGATGTCGATCGACGACGACCATCCCTGGGTGGCGATGAAGCCGCCGAGGACCGAGGAGATCGACGTCGGGTCCCGCCTGTCCTTGCCCGCCGAGGTGTAGGTGACGTCCGTGCGGACGCGGGAGCGGCGGCGCCCCCGGATGAACCGCGCCTCGGTGACCTCCATCCGGCGCACCCGGTCGAGGGCTTCGAGGGCGGCGACAGGGGTCGAGGGATCCCGCTCGATCCCGCTCATGCCCGGCCTCCCGTCATCGCTGGGCTCCCGCGCCGAGGAGGGCCGCCTGGCCGATGCGCTCACCGCCGAGGCCGTCCGGCAGGTCCGCATCGACGGCCGCGGTGACGAGGACCTGTTCGGCCTCGGTGATCCGCGAGGCCAGCCGGCTGCGCCGACCGGTGTCGAGTTCGGCGAAGACGTCGTCGAGGACGAGGATCGGCTGTTCGGCAGGCGTTCCGGCGTCGGCGCTGAGCAGGTCCCAGCCGGCGAGCTGCATGGCGAGCGCGAGCGACCACGTCTCCCCGTGGGAGGCGTAGCCCTTCGCCGGGTGGGAGCCGATCATCAGGGTGATGTCGTCGCGGCCGGGTCCGTGGAGAGTGAGTCCGCGTTCGATCTCCGTCGTCCGTCTCCTCTCCAGGGCGGCGAGGAGGAGCTCCTTCGCCTCGGCGGCCGAGGCGACCTGCGAGTAGTCGATGCGCGAATCGTAGGCGACCGTGACTCCCTGCCGTTCGAGTCGGGCATCGGCGGCGATGTACGCGAAGTTCTCCTGCAGCGGGGCGACGATGTCGGCGAGCACCCGCTGACGACCGAAGACGAGTTCGGCGGCGGAGTCGGCGTAGGCCATGTTCCAGATGTCGAGGGTCGCCTCGAGTCCGGGATCGCGGTCCTCGCGCAGCCGCTTGAGCAGGGCGTTGCGCTGTTTGAGGGCCCGATCGAAGTCCGTGATCACCGAGGCGAAGCGGGGATTGCGGGCGACGACGAGGGTGTCGATCCACGAACGCCGCTCCGCCGGCTCCCCGCGGACGAGGCTGAGGTCCTCGGGGGCGAAGACGACGGCGGAGACGAGCCCGAGGATCTCCCTGATCCGCACCGGGGACCGGTTGACCCGTGCCCGGTTCGCACCCTTGGACTGGATGGAGACCTCGACCGTTGCATGCCGCTGCCCGCGGTTGACGAGCGCGGAGACCGTCGCCGTGCTCGCGCCCTCATTGACGAGCGGGGCGTCGAAGGCCACACGATGCGAGCGCAGGTGCGCGAGGTACCCGACCGCCTCGACGACGTTCGTCTTGCCGGTACCGTTGTCGGCGACGAAGGTCGTCACCCCGGGCGCGAACTCGAGATCGAGCTCAGGGTACGACCGGAAGCCACGCAGCGAGAGTCGGGATATCCACATTCAGATGCGCGTGGGCATGAGCAGGTAGCGATACGACTCGTCGGCCGAGGCCTCGAGGTCCTTCTGCCCGGAGATGATGACGGGCTTCATCGGCTGGGTGAAGGAGAAGTTCACGTACGGGTTCTCGATGGCGGCGAGGCCCTCGGCGATGTAGTGCGGGTTGAAGCCGACGGTGATCGGCTCTCCCTCGAGGACGGCTTCGACGGCCTCAGACGCCTGCGCGTCGTCACCGGTGCCGGCGTGGAGGGTGAGCAGGCCGTCGGTGACCTCGAAGCGCAGCGGGGTGTTGCGCTCGGCGACGAGGGAGACACGGCGGACGGCTTCGCGGAGGACTGCGGTCTCGACGATCGCGTGGATCGGCACGGAGTCGGGGAAGAGCGAACGGACCTTGGGGTACTCGCCCTCGACGAGCAGCGAGGTCGTCACCCGTCCCGCCGAGGTGAACGAGATGAGATCCTTGCCAGAATCGGTGCTCAGACCGATCGTCACGTCACCGCCGAGGGACTTCGAGACGTCGGAGAGGGTGCGACCGCGCAGCAGAGCGACCGCCGAGACGTCGGGGCGCCCGGGATTCCACGTGAATTCGCGGACGGCCAGCCGGTAGCGGTCGGTGGCGAGCAGCGTCACCTTCTCACCCTCGATCTCGACGCGCACGCTCGTGAGGATCGGCAGGGTGTCGTCTTTCGAGGTCGCGATCGTCACCTGGGAGACGGCGTTCTGGAATTCGCCGGCGGAGACGGTGCCGGAGTCGTCGGGCACCTGCGGCAGCGAGGGGTATTCGGCCACGGGCATCGTCATCAGGGAGAAGCGCGAGGATCCGCACGTCACGTCGACCTTCGAGCCGATCTGCTCGAGGGTGACCTCCTGGTTGGGCAGGGCCTTGGAGATGTCGGCGAGGAGGCGGCCGGAGACGAGCACGGTGCCGGGCGAGACCACCTCGGCGGAGATCTCGACTCGCGAGGAGACTTCGTAGTCGAAGACGGCGAGGCGAACGGTCCCGCCGGTCTCGGCGGTGATGAGGATTCCGGTGAGGACGGGAGCAGAGGGGCGGTTGGGGAGGGTCTTGGTCGCCCAGGTCACGGCGTCGGCGAGGACATCGCGATTGACTTTGAACTTGAGAGGGGTTGCTTCGTCGTTCACTTTACTCCTTCGGGATATCACCCGATGTGCGTTCGGCTTCGGCGTGACGGTGCTCGGAAAACTGTACACAGCCTAACCGATTCCGCGATACCCGAGGACGGCCGAACGAACGGGGAGGACACGCGGAGGAAGCCTGGGAATCTCGGATCCGAGAACCGGTTTCCGGGACGTGTTCGAATACCGAACTGATCGTTCGCTCAGCAGCGCGGAGCCCATGACGTCATCGTCAGCAGACGATGGCGGTCGCCCTCCTGTCACCTGAGATTGATTCAGCAGAAGTATCAGCACCTGTGGAACCTGTGGACGAAACGGTCAGGACGCAGAGCACTCCTGGGATCTCTGCCGTCGTCGGGGTGTGGATCGGATGTGCAACCGCAGGCTGGTGCTCGGGGACGCCTGGGTAAGCACAGCCGTGTAGTTCACATCCGTCCACGTGGCTGCAGGACTCCGTCCCCAGAGTTATCCCCACTGTGGTCGAATTGTCCCCAGAGTTATCCACAGGTGTGCATAGCGTCTTCTATAGGCGGTGCTGTTGTTTGATGCGGTTTGTGAGTTCGGTGACCTGGGTGTAGACCGCCCGCCGCTCGGCCATCTGCGTTCGAATCTTCTTGTTCGCGTGCATGACTGTCGTGTGGTCGCGGCCGCCGAAGGCCTGCCCGATCTTCGGCAGGGAGAGGTCGGTGAGTTCGCGGCAGAGGTACATCGCGATCTGCCGGGCCGTCGTCAGCGTCCGCGAACGCGAGGTCCCGCAGAGGTCGTCGAGGGTGAGGCTGAAGTAGGCGGCGGTCTGCCCCATGATGTCGGCAGCGGTGATCGCGGGGGTGTCGTCCTGGGTGATGAAGTCCTTGAGGACCGTCTCGGCCAGCGACACGTCGACCTGCTGGTCGTTGAGGTTGGCGAAGGCGGTGACGCGGATGAGGGCGCCCTCGAGTTCGCGGATGTTCGATGAGACCCGGGAGGCGATGTACTCGAGGACGTCGTCGGGAACGTCGAGGTGCTCGCCGGCGGCCTTGCGGCGCAGAATCGCGAAGCGGGTCTCCATGTCCGGGGGCTGGACGTCGGTGAGCAGACCCCATTCGAACCGGGACCGCAGCCGCTCTTCGAAGCCCTTGAGCATCTTCGGCGGCTGGTCGGAGGTGATGACGACCTGCTTCGCCTCGTTGTGGAGGGCGTTGAATGTGTGGAAGAACTCCTCGACGGTGGCGTCCTTGCCCTGGAGGAACTGGATGTCGTCGATCATGAGGATGTCGACTTCGCGGTAGCGGCGCTGGAAGGCCGGGCGCAGCGCGTTCGACGTCCGAGAGGAGCCGATCGTGTTGATGAAGTCGTTGACGAACTCCTCGCTCGAGACGTACTTGACGCGGATCTCGGGGAAGAGCTGGGTGGCGTAGAACCCGATCGCGTGGAGGAGGTGGGTCTTGCCCAGTCCCGAGTCGCCGTAGATGAAGAGAGGGTTGTACGCCTTCGCCGGCGCTTCGGCGACGGCGAAGGCCGCGGCATGGGCGAAACGGTTCGACGCGCCGATGACGAAGGTGTCGAACGTGTACTTGGGGTTGAGCTGGGCGACGCCGGGAACGTCGACGGGCGGGGTCGGGGTGGTCGTCGCCTCGGCGATCTCGACCTCGATGCGCGAATCGGCCGGTCGGGTGGCGGTGTCCGCGGACGGTGCGGGAGCGCTGTTCCCCACAGGGGAGGGCTCCGGGGCGGCAGGAGGAGCCACAGCAGGTTCGTCGATCTCCGTCGCCGAGGCGGGGGCCGGGGCGGGTGCGGCGTCGGATGCCGTCGGGGCCGTGGTCTCGGCAGCGGTGGAGGGTTCTGCGGACGCATCGTCGATGAGTTCGTCGAAGCGGATCGGGACGTCGAGTTCAGGGTCGACGACGAAGCCGAAGGTCACGTCGAAGCCGATGACCTTGGAGAACTCCCTGGTCAGCGGCTCGAGGAGACGGGTCTCGATGGTGCGGCGCGAATGCTCGTCACGGACGGCGAGGAGGACGAGGGCGTTGTCGACGAGAGCCTTGGGGAGAGCGAGGTAGAGGAAGCTCTTCTGATGTCGGGTGAGGTCGGCGTCCTGATCCAGGGTAGAGACCACCGTCTGCCATTGGCCGATGAGCTCGTTCTTGGAATTCGACACCGTCGATCCTCTCTTCTGTCGATCGTCTTCGTCGCACGGTCCACACCTGTGCATGACTTCCACACAGTTTTCCACAGTTTGTGGAGGAGTGACGAGTCGGCCGGGCGATACTCCACACGGGTGGATAAGCGTGTGGAAAACTACATGATTGTGACTTGTGGAAGACGGGAGTCGACGCGGAGGTGAATGGGAGTCGACGGCCGGGCACCGTGACGGGGAACATCTCTGAGCGGTTTGACCGGGCCTGAGCGCCTTGGCTAAGATGGAGTGTCCTGTGTACCGGGCTGCATCCGATTCTCTGTATAGCTCTCATGCACAGGAGTGCTCGGCGGTCGAGACTCGCACCGCCGTTTTTTGTGAGAACGCTTCAGGCGTTCATCCGCGATCTAGAAATCGGAGACCTCAAGTGAGCAAGCGTACATTCCAGCCCAACAACCGCAAGCGCGCCAAGAAGCACGGCTTCCGTCTGCGTATGCGCACCCGCGCGGGCCGCGCCATCCTGGCTTCGCGTCGTCGCAAGGGACGTTCCGAAGTCTCGGCCTGAATGTGATTCCGGATGCGCACCGCCTCCGGCACGGCGACGACTTCAGACGAGTCTTCAGAGCCGGTGTCCGCGTGCGCTCGGACCACCTCATGGCGCACAGCCTGAGAGACGTTGATGATTCCCACGCCGCGCGCGTGGGTTTCATCGTATCCAAGGCCGTGGGCAACGCGGTCACGCGCAACCGGGTCAAACGCCGGCTGCGGGAGATCGTCCGGCCCCGGCTGGACGAATTCGGCACGGGGAGCCTGTTCGTGGTCAGGGCGCTGCCGAACGCCGCGGAGGCGGAGTACTCCCAGCTGGCCACCGAGGTGGACGACCTCATCGGGAAGGCCCGGAAGAAGCAGAACCGTGGACGCCGAACACGACCTCAGACATGAATCCGAGGTGCCCGAGCGTCCGGCCGGATTCTGGCCGGGGCTGTGGTGGTTCGTCCGCATCGCACCGAGGATGCCCTTCGTGTGGTTCATCCGCGCGTATCGGGTGGTCGTCTCTCCGCTCTACGGACAGGTCTGCCGGTACTATCCCAGCTGCTCGATGTACGGCCTCGAGGCCTTCGAGATACACGGAGTTCTCAAGGGAATGGTGTTAACTGGGTGGCGAGTGCTGAGGTGCAATCCGTTCTCCCACGGCGGGGTGGACCATGTTCCCGGCTCAGCCCGCGAAGCCCGGTCCCAGATGCTCCATGACGCTGATGCCGGCATGCGGGGCGAGCGTCCGTGAGGGCCTGATACGAGCCGAGAGATCCGCGTCCGCACCCGTGTCGCGACCGACTGACAACAATGGCACAATGAACGATCGTGATGGATCGTTGCAACGAGGAGAACTGAATGGACTGGATCGACAGCTTGCTCTACCCCCTGCAGTGGGTAGTGGCTTGGATCCTTGCGATCTTCCATGACATCTTTACCGCACTCGGTCTGCCCGCAGCCAACGGCTGGACCTGGGTGCTCTCGATCGCGGGTCTGACCGTCGTCATCCGCGCACTGCTCATTCCGCTCTTCGTCTACCAGATCCGGGCCCAGCGGAAGATGCAGCTCCTCCAGCCTGAGATCCAGCGTCTGCAGGCGAAGTACAAGGGCAAGAAGGACCAGTACTCGCGCCAGGCGATGGCCGAGGAGCAGATGGCCCTGTTCCGCGACAACAAGACGAGCCCGTGGGCGTCGTGTCTGCCTCTCCTCGTGCAGATGCCGATCTTCTTCTCGCTCTTCCGCGTCATCCACAACATGCAGAACGTGGCTGAGGGCAAGATCGACGCGATCGGCGGCCTCACCCAGGAGCTCGCCCAGCAGGCCGAGGAGTCCTCGGTCTTCGGCGTCTCCCTCTCGGCGACGTTCATGGATCCGGGCATCACCGTCAAGGTGCTCACCGCGGTCCTCATCATCATCATGGCTGCGACGATGTTCATCACGCAGAAGCAGATGATGGCGAAGAACATGTCGGAGGCCGCGATGGCCAACCCGATGATGCAGTCGCAGAAGATGCTCCTCTACATCATGCCCGTCGTCTTCGGCGTCGGCGGAATCTACTTCCCGCTCGGCGTCCTCTTCTACTGGCTCGTGTCGAACACCTGGACGATGGTCCAGCAGCACATGGTCATCAGGAACATGCCGGCACCCGGGTCGAAGGCCGAGAAGGAGATGCTCGAGCGCAAGGCGCGCAAGGGCAAGACCGTTCCGTCGGCAGAGATCAAGGGGTCTGCGCAGACCACCGTCGAGGCACCGAAGCCGACCGGTCAGCGTCAGCAGCCCGTGAGCAAGAACCGCAAGAAGAACAAGAAGCGCTGAGGTAGGACATGTCAGAAGAAGCCATCGACGACAAGGCTGCGAAGCCGACCCGTGCCGAGCTCCTCGAGGAAGAGGGCGAGATCGCGGCGGATTATCTCGAAGAGCTCATGGACATCGCCGACATCGACGGCGACATCGACATCGACGTCGCCGACGGCCGGGCGCAGCTGTCCATCGTCTGCGAGGACGAGGACGACTCGAACCTGCGCACGCTCGTCGGCCGTGACGGCAAGACCCTCGGTGCGCTGCAGGAGCTCGTCCGTCTCGCCGTGCAGACGAGCACGGGCCAGCGGTCCTGGCTTATGCTCGACATCGACGGCTACCGCTCGAGCCGGCGCGACGAACTCATCCGCAAGGCTGAGGACGCCATCGCCGAAGTCAAGGAGAGCGGCGAGGAGTTCGCGTTCAAGGCGATGAACAGCTTCGAACGCAAGATCATCCACGATCAGGTGGCGAAGGCCGGACTCGTGTCCGAGTCGGAAGGCGAGGGCGACGGACGTCATGTCGTCGTCCGTCCCGCTGATGACTGACCTGACGGAGGTCGAGGTTCCGCCGGCCGGAACCGAGGAGTACTTCGGTGAGGCGTTCCCCCTCGCCCAGCGCTATGTCGAGCACTTGGCGACTACCGGGATCGAGTGGGGCCTCATCGGCCCGCGTGAACTCGACAGGCTGTGGTCGCGGCACATCCTCAACTGCGCGGTGGTCGCCGAGTTCGTCGGCGATGACGACGTCGTCGGTGACGTCGGCAGCGGGGCCGGTCTGCCGGGGATTCCGATCGCCCTCATGCGACCTGAGGCGACCGTCGTGCTCATCGAGCCGATGGAGCGTCGCGTCGACTGGCTGACGATGGTCGTCGACGACCTCGGCCTTGAGAACGTCCGCATCGTCAGGGCTCGGGTCGAGGACCTCGTCGATGAGGAGATGTTCACCGTCGTCACCGCGCGGGCCGTCAAGGCGATGGCCACCCTCGTCGAATGGACGCACGAGGTCATCGGTCCCGAAGGGCGCATCCTCGCCCTCAAGGGGGCCTCGGTCGACAGTGAGCTCGTCAAGGCGAAGAAGCTGCTCAAGCGGTACCGCTTCGGGCAGCCGACGGTCCACCTCGTCGACGGGGGGATCCTCGAAACCCCCAGCCGCGTTGTGGAAATAGCGAAGAAATAGAACGAACTGAAATTGGTTTAGGCTGTCAGTAGCTTTGTGAACCCGATGGATGATGGAGTGCGCCGAATGCCGATCATGGACGAGTCGTCTCCGATAGGTGCCGCGATCGCTCGCGACAACCGTCGCGCAGACCGACTGGCACAGGTGAGCTTCCCCAAACCCGATTCGACTCGCATCTTCACCATCGCCAACCAGAAGGGCGGCGTCGGCAAGACGACGACCGCCGTGAACATCGCCGGTGCACTCGCGAAGCAGAACCTCAACGTCCTCGTCATCGACATCGACCCGCAGGGGAACGCGAGTACGGCACTCGGCATCGACCACTACTCCGACGTCACGAGCATCTACGATGTGCTCATCGACGATGTCCCGATGCGGGATGCTGTGGCGCAGGCACCGGACTTCGAGACCCTGGTCTGCGTGCCGGCGACGATCGACCTCGCCGGTGCCGAGATCGAGCTCGTCTCCCTCGTCGCCCGCGAGCAGCGGCTGCAGCGGTCGCTCGGACTCTACCTCGAGGAGCGAGCGGCGGCCGGGGACCGCGTCGACTACGTCATCATCGACTGCCCGCCGAGCCTGGGGCTGCTCACCGTCAACGCATTCGTCTCCGCGCGCGAAGTGCTCATCCCGATCCAGTGCGAGTACTACGCGCTCGAGGGACTGAGCCAGCTGCTCAAGAACATCCAGCTCATCCAGAAGCACCTCAACCCGCAGCTCTCGGTCTCGACGATCCTCCTGACGATGTACGACGGTCGCACGAACCTCAGCGCCCAGGTCGCCGAAGACGTCCGCTCTCACTTCCCGGAGCAAGTGCTGGGGACGGCGATTCCGCGATCTGTGCGGATCTCCGAGGCGCCGAGCTACGGACAGACTGTCATCACCTATGATCCTCATTCCAGCGGCGCTCTGTCCTACCTGGAAGCCGCTGAGGAAATCGCGAACCGAGGAGTGGAACGTGGCTGAACGCAAGAAGCGCGGACTGGGGCGAGGTCTCGGAGCGCTCATTCCCGATGCTGCGTCGAACGATCGCCCTGTCGACGTGTTCTTCTCCGGCGGCAATGCCGACGAACAGTCCCGTGGTGCCGGTGAGGAGACGAAGGCTGGGCGCAGTCGGCGTACCGACCCTGCGGCGACGATGCAGTCCTCGAGGCGTCGCAAGCCGAAGTCGGCAACTGAGGGTTCGGAGGCGAAGTCGTCAGGCGCCGGGCAGGCGAAGAGTGGGTCTCGGTCGACCGCGAGTTCGAAGGCCGGCACATCGGCGAAGAGTTCAACGACGAAGAGTGCCGCCTCGAAGTCCTCGACGGGCAAGGCGGCCGCAGGCGGTAAGACTGGCGCAGCCAGCAAGGCTGCGGGTGCGAAGACCGCTGCTGCCAAGGGCGCAGCCTCCAAGTCCTCAGCGTCCAAGGCCACTGGATCCACGACGTCGAAGTCGGGATCCGCGGCGAAGGCGGCAGGGACGAAGACGGCCGGAGCGAAGGCGTCGGGTTCCAAGACTGCGTCCCCAGCGGCGAAGCGCTCGTCCGTCGAGCCCGCGACCTCCGAGACTGCGGAGTCTGCGGTGGCGGCTGAGCAGGCATCAGCTGTCGAGGAGACCAGCGCCGTTGACCTCACTGCACCGAACGACGACGTCCGTGAAGACCATCCTGGTGTCTACACCTCGAGGGGATTCAGCGACGACGAGGCTGCCGCGGACGCCGGCCCGGAGACAGAGGCCTCGGCTGAGGAACCGGCAGGCCAGCCGAGTGACACCGGAATGTCTACTACTGATGTAGTAGACGTTGCGATCACGTCGGGCGACGATGGATCCGGCGATGCCGCAGCCGTCAACGACGCCGATGATGAGGCGGACGGCGTTGCTGAAGCGTCGGGAGTCGATTCGATCCCGGATACGGCATTCGGAGAGATCGACGTCGCTCTCGTCGATCCGAACCCTCGTCAGCCGCGGACCGTCTTCGACGAGGATCAGCTCGCTGAACTCGTTCACAGCATTCGCGAGATCGGTGTGCTCCAGCCTGTTGTCGTACGCCGGAAGCCCGGTGAGGCCGAGCGATACGAGCTCATCATGGGTGAGCGTCGACTCCGTGCGACGAAGGAAGCCGGTCTGGAGACGATCCCTGCGATCGTCCGGTATGTCGAGGACACGGACCTTCTCCGCGATGCACTGCTTGAGAACCTCCATCGTGCCGAGCTCAACCCTCTCGAAGAGGCGGCTGCCTACGGCCAGCTGCTCGAGGACTTCGGCTGCACGCAGGAGGAGCTGTCGGAGCGCATCGGACGTTCCCGTCCGCAGATCTCGAACACCCTGCGCCTGCTTCGTCTCCCACCGCTGGTTCAGCGTCGCGTCGCAGCCGGCGTGATCTCGGCCGGACACGCTCGCGCTATCCTCGGTCTCAAGGATCCGGAGCAGATGGAAGTCCTTGCTCAGCGAATAGTCGCCGAGGGTCTTTCTGTGCGTGCCTCTGAGGAAGCCGTTGTGCTCCTCAACCGCGGCGACTCGGTGAATGTTTCACGTGCAACATCGCGTGTGGCGCCCGAGTTCATCGAGGTTGCCGAGCGTCTGGGTGATCGTCTCGATACGAAGGTCAACATCACCGTCGGCAAGCGCAAGGGCAAGCTGAGCGTCGAGTTCGCCAATCAGGAGGACCTCGACCGCATCCTCGCCCTTCTCGGCGTCAAGTCCCCCGAATAGGTCGCTCAGTATCTTCCTCTGATTCGAAGCCCACTCGTCAGAGGAACTTCTCTGGTTACCGCGGGACTGCCGATGCCGAGTCGAGTGATGGCAGGGTCGGTTCGCTCGCGGTTGTTCAAACGTTACCGCGGCCCGTAAGTATTCGTCTTTACAGAAGTCGTTGATCTTTGCGTCGAAACCGGCTGAAAGCACGTTGTTTGGGCTGCCGGTGACACAAATTGCGCAGATTCGCGCCTACGATGATGGAACTCCTGCGGTCACGGCATTCTCAGTGTCATGCGGCTGAACACCATGTCCCCCGTATCAGGTGGTCTCGACTAGGGCATTTCATGAGGTCCGATTGATGCACTTCGCCCTGAAGCGGAGGTACGTATGTTCCACGTGAAACTTGGATGCACTGACTCACGGTCTTGTCACACAAACTGCGTAGTGTCGATCAGACTCTCGTATCACGTAAAACGTGACGCTCAAGCGAGAGCAATCAACGCATTTGAACTAAGGCGACATTGTTTTCCCAGAGGAAACTTCATCGTTGTAACAACTCGACGACGGTTTCAGCTTCTTGTGCGGTCCATTCGCCCGGTGATATGGCTCGGAAGTGTGAGGCGACAGGTGTACGTGTCGACCTAGTTCTTCTTTCGGTTGTTCCACTTTCGGTAGAAGCCGGTGATTCGTTCTAGACCGCTGTCGGATGAAATTGCGACGTAATGAAGGTTTCTGTCCGGCTCGTCCAGTTCGGGATCTTCGAGGATGACTCGTTCGAGGTTTCACGTGAAACTGGAACAGGGTGTTTCACGTGAAACGGGAGGTGGACTATTGAGCTCAGAACGCACGAAATCGAGGTTCGATTGCGCCGCAGCATTCTTGGTACCGAATTTGGTGGGATGAGTGGTCGTTCTCCGTGGATTCAATGGAGTTCGGTCTTTTTTCATGCCTGCCTACTTTTCGGCGCTTGATCTCCACCCGCTTATGTCCGGTCAACTCGACTGCTGGATGAAGGCGATGAGCGCTGGTAGGCGTGGCCGGGCGGCGTTTCACGTGAAACGAAGACTGAAGACCGAGTTTCTTGGCGTGTCGCGAGAAACGAGGATTGCTGGCACTGGTGGAGGCTGACCAGTCGCATCAATTTCTACTCTTGGTTTCACGTGAAACGGCCGGCCACGCACGTTTTCGAGTTCCACGAGTATCTTGGTGATTCTAAAGGTATGTCATCGCGATCATCCGCCAAGCCGAAATCGATCAGCCCACCAAGCAGTCTTCACTGGTCCTCCCCGGGGCCCGGCCTCCCGCGGAGGCGAAGAATACTTGATGTGGTTGAAGGCATCGAATGAAGCCAGAAGATCGGGTCCGGACCCGGGCACCCGCACGCTTCAAACCATCGAATGCTGGCTAGAACCCGTAGTCTTCTTGCTATCCTCGGTTCGCTAGTCCCCTTGAAGCGCCCGATTGAACTGGTAGGCGGATATCTGCTTGTTCCTTCGCGCATGATCTGCCCTTCTCTGCTGCCCGTTTCACGTGAAACGTTGCGCCAACCTCACACCGCCCGTTGCTGGTGAACGTGCTGGCTCGTCAATGATCGCTGTGCACTTTTCAGATGAGTTTTCAGATGCGAATGCGCATGTACGTGCTGCGCTGCTAACATCGGTTGGGATCGAGTCAGCGGCCCGCTTCCCGGCGCAATGGGAAACCCTTGGATCAACGCGAAGTTCAGCGACGAACATGGTTGACCGCAGGCGATTTTCCTTAGTGATCGTCAACACCAGCGTTTCACGTGAAACGCACGTGGAGTCGGGTAAATGTCTGTCGGGGCACGCTAGTGGGGAGGGCAAAGATCATTAACGTCCAAAGGGTACCGAGTCGTCCCAGGTCGGTCGATCTGTTCAAGTGGACGACATTGTTGAAGTCCGGAACCGCGGGATTCAGCTGAAGTCATTGGTTGAGCAATCGTCGGCACGGACGAAGGATTGGGACTGAGGGCTGTAGTCTTTCGCTCCTGTACTCATGGTTCTTCCGTGAAGCGTCGGCTGTTAGACGTACTCCTGTGAGCTGGCAGACGTGGATCTCAGAGAGGGAACACGGTGCGTTTCACGTGAAACCAGATCCTCCTATACGTCAAACGAAGGAGACCAAGCGTCCAGAATGAAACGGTGTCGGTAGCGACGCCGGGAGATCTCGTGGGGATGTGGTTCTGGAACTTTGATTAGGGGAATCTATGGCGACTTGGGCTGGATGTCTGTTGACATCACTGTTTAACGTGAAACCGAGTCAATGATGTGCTGGACCTATGTTCGACGTGAAGACGAGTCCGAGCTATGTTCGACGCGAAGACGAGTCCGAGCTATGTTCGAGTTGTGCACCTTGTTCCACGTGAAACGTGGCCACCTCGGGGCCAGAGTAGCGTTCCGCCAGCATGCTGCGGATTTCGTGACTTGATGTTGGTGTCCTGCCCGCTGTGTGGAATCGCTACGCCAGATCGTACATCGTGGAATTGGTACGGCAGATCATGCATCCACATGGCTCCACATGGTACGAGCACCTGAAGACGGAAACACACGCACTGGCGCACGGGCATCTTTCAGCCGGACGATGTCGCTGGCGGAAGGCGGAACGGCTTATTGACTGTTGCGTACTCTGCCTCGTAATTGACCGGCCGATCGAATCTGTGGGCGGCCTGCGATGAGACGGAGGTGGGGACGTTCGATCTTATGTATGTAATTGGACCTTCGTTCCACGTGAAACGGAAGCCGCTTCCCTCCATTCCCATCTCAGCCGCAAATGTGGCTGCGACCGGCATGAGCTCGTCCGCGGGCAGAACGTTCGTGTGAAGGTATTGACGAGGCGTCGGGTGACGGCTGCATGGGAGCCACAGCAGGTGTATCGGGGCGGGCCTGAGAACCGGATCAATGCAAGGGAGATCGACGTCGGCATAGTGGACGACCGCTGGTTTCTTGCCGTCGGTTATCTCGCACAGTGCTTATGACATGGGGCACTTTTGACATGGGGCGATTCTGCGCTCCGTTCAGCCGTTCCGGTTAAGAGATGGGCCGTTGGCCTCGAGGGACGGACACAGCGACAATACTTGGCCAGCGGGGCTTTTCAGCATCGAGGCATCGGCGATTCGTGAATCACATGGAACGGGCGACGAATGAGCGGACCCGAATCGATCAGCGAGCCTCAGCCGTAGGCTTTGATCTCGGCGAGGCTGAGGGTACCGGTCTCGGGATCCGAGTCCTCTCTGACGTAGAGACGCTGCAGCGCTGCAGCGATGCCATCCGCGATGGCGTCGCGCACCGCAGGGTCTTCGAGGTTGCGTCGATCGCCTTCGTTCGTGAGGTACCCGGTGACCACGTGGACCTTGGGTGTGCGGAGGCGCTTGAGTGACGACCACGTGCGAGCGTGGGATCGGCAGTCCTGCATTCCCGTACGCGCGGTGATCTCACTCTGGATGAGGCCAGCGAGACGTGCCCCTACCGGTGAGTTGATGTCCGGATGTTCCTCGTGCCCGAAGTAGAACGTCGCGAGACCGTTCGCGCCGGGCGACCGACTGACGTCGGCGGTGACGGTGACGACGGCCGACGCGCCCAGCTGATCGGCCGCATTGATCTCGGCAGCATCGCCGTCGAGGAGGACGGCACCAGCACCGACGGCCTCCAGGCGCCCTGCCAAGCGACGTGCTACATCTGTAGTGACTTCCCTCTCGAGCCTGCTCTGCTCCTCGTTCATCGGCAGGGTGACGAAGTCCGCGATCGTCGTCGCCGCTTCGATGACGAAGGTGCGGCCGGCGAGCGATGTTCCCGACGCCGCGACTCGAGCGTGCTCCTCGAGGGCGAAGAGGTTGCCCGTGCTCTGCTTGCGATCGACGGCAGAGAGTCCACGCAGCGTCTGCGGTCCTGCGACGCCGTCGACCTTGGTTCCGAGACCACGTTGCAGTTCTTTGACCGCCGCTTCGGTGGTGGCACCGTATTCGGCGTCGATTCGGCCGGCGTAGAACCCCAATCCCGACAAGGTGCGCTGCAACGAGAGCACATCATCCCCCGTGAGGACCTTGACGGGGTCAAAACGGAGCACACGGTCCCCGAGCTGGTACCGGGCCCGTTCGAGCTCTGCGAACGTCTCAGTGCCGAGCACACCGTCGCAGAGGATTCCCCTGGTCTGCTGGAACTGCCGGACGGCGAGCTCGAAGGGACGATCGAAGTCCTGGGTGTGGGCATCGCCGACAGTGAGACCGAGACGCGCCATCTGCGATTTGATCGCAGGGAGGACCTCTGAGGTGTCCCCGTTCCTGAACTGGGGGCGTCCGTGGTGATTCAATGTCGTGCCAATCTGCTTCTCTGGGGTGTGTTTCCGAGGGGAATACGCCGAAGGCGCCTGTTGATATTACAACAGGCGCCTTGGAACTTGATCAGATGAAGTCTGCGAGCTCTTCCTCCAGCGCCGGCTTGGGACGGGCACCGATGATCGTTTTGGCGACCTCGCCGTCCTTGAAGACGTAGAGTGCCGGGATCGAGGTGATCCCGTACTTGCTCGCGGTCTCGAGGTTGTCGTCGGTATTGACCTTGACGACGGTGAGCTTGTCGGCGTTCTCGTCGGCGATCTGGTCGACGATGGGGCTGACCATGCGGCACGGTCCGCACCACGGGGCCCAGAAGTCGACGAGGACGGGCTTATCGGACTTGAGGACGGTCTCATCGAACGTGGCATCAGTGACTTCGGTCGTCATGAGCTCCCTTTCTGCTGGCGGTGGTCTGTCTCTACCGAGAACAGCGTGTGCGGGGGTTTCATTCCCCCAGGGCGCAGCCAGACTTCGGAGCCTGGTTCACCCACCTCCGTCAGGCGTTCATGACCTCGACGGCGGCTTCGTGGTCGCCGTCGGCTTCGAGCTGCTCTGAGGCCTCGAGATCGGCGAGGTAGTTCTCCGCGTCGAGGGCGGCCGCACAGCCGGACCCGGCTGCGGTGATCGCCTGACGGTACACGGAGTCGATGACGTCGCCGGCGGCGAAGACGCCTTCGACGGCGGTCTTCGACGAGCGGCCTTCCACCTCGAGGTAGCCGTCGGCGCGCAGGGGCAGCTGCTCGGCGAAGAGGCCCGTGCGCGGGTCGGACCCGATCGCGACGAACAGACCGGTGACCGGAAGTTCGGAGGTCTCTCCCGTGACGGTGTTGCGGACCATCAGCCCGGTGAGAGCCTCGTCTCCATGGATCTCCGCCACCTCGGTGTCGAGGAGGAACTCGAGCTTCTCATCGGCGCGCGCACGATCCTGCATGGCCTGGGAGGCACGGAGCTCCTGCCTGCGATGGATGAGCGTGACCTTCGACGCGAAGCGAGTGAGGAACGTCGCCTCCTCGAGGGCCGAGTCGCCGCCCCCGACGACGGCGATGTGCTGGTCGCGGAAGAAGAAGCCGTCGCAGGTCGCGCACCAGCTCACCCCGTGGCCGGAGAGCTTCTTCTCGTTCGGCAGTCCGAGCTCGCGGTAGGCGGAGCCGGTGGCGAGGATGACGGCCTTGGCGGTGTAGCGCGCGCCGAGGGCGGTTTCGATCTGATGGGCTCCGGGGTTGAGCTTGAGCGTCTCGACGTCGTCGTAGACGACCTCGGCTCCGAAGCGTTCGGCCTGCTCGCGCATGGCCTCCATGAGCTCGGGACCTTGGATCCCCGCGGGGAACCCGGGGTAGTTCTCGACGTCGGTGGTGTTCATGAGCTCACCGCCGGCGGTCACGGATCCCGCGATGACCACAGGTGACAGGTTGGCTCGGGCGGCGTAGACGGCGGCCGTGTATCCGGCCGGACCGGACCCGATGATCACCAGTTGTGTGTCAGTCATGTTGTGCGTTCCCTGTCGTAGTCTCGTGCGCCGTGCTGACGCTGGATTCCTAGCCTAGTGGTAACGGCAGCCCGACGGCGACTATTCCGCAGGCAGCGGTCGCCTGCGGCCGTCGTCCGGGCACCCCCGCCGAGGTGGTCCACCGGCTGACGTGGCCGACCGCGACCGCTCAGGCGAGGTCGACGGTGCTGATGGTGGCTCGGTACCCGCCGTCATCCTTGGGCAGCTGGGTGATCCACAGGATGAGAGAATCGGTCTCCACGCCCTCATCGAGCTTGACGGTCACCCCGTCGTCGCCCTTCTCGAACTCGCCCTCGCCGACCTTCTTCGCCGAGGTGGGATCGGAGCCGTTGAGGATCTCGAACTTCCCCCCGGAAGTCGAGGACTTCACGGTGACCTCATTGACGGTCGTCGACTTCTCGAGCTCGAAGAGCAGGCCGACCCCGGACTTGAGGTTGCCGAACTTCGCCGAGTTGTAGCGATCCGTCCGCCACGACCCCTTCTCGCCGGAGACGACGTCGCCGGCGCGGTCGTCGTTCTCCTTGTCGTCGCCCTCGGGATCGAGTGCGGAGACCTCGGCGATCTTCGGGGGCTCGGCCTTCGGCTCCTCCTCGGCCGGACTGTCTTCCGCGGGTTCGCTCGGAGCCGCAGTCTCGGGTGTCGCCGTCGGCTCGTCCTGTCCCGAATTGAGATTGACGACGATGATGCCGATGATCACTGCGGCGACGACGAGGAGACCGAGGACGAGGAGGGCGAAGGGCTTCCGCGTTCGGGCTCGGGTCTCCCGCGGGTCCTCCCCGGGGGCGGACGCCAGGGTGCTCGCCGAGGCGGCCCCACCGTTCCCGTGCCCGGATCCTCCGGTGGGTGCTGAGCTTGTCGGTGCGGTGTTCCCGGGTCCACCGGCTCCCGCCGCTGCCGCGCCCACGCCGGCCGCCGCGGTCCCGGCGGCTGCGGTCCCGGCGGCCGCGGTCCCGCTTTCGCCCTGGTCGACGGTCTCCGGGGAGAGCCTGCGCACCTGCTTCGGCGGGGCCGCTGCTTCGGCTTCCTCGCGCCGCGCGGCAGCCGAGGCATCGAGGGCGGCGAGGCGGCGCCTGGCCTCCTCCTCCTTCGCACGGGCGATGCGGCGCTCGCGTTCGTACTCGCGCAGCTGGTGCTCGCGCTGCTGCTCCGAGGTCTCGAACATCCCGCCGAGGAACCACGAACCGTCGTCCTCGTCGTCGATGATCACGCGGGTGTCGTTGTCGTCGTCCTCCTCGTCGACGGCGACGATGTCCATCGCCTGCGTGTCCGGGTCGGGTTCATCGCGGTTGAGGATCGGGGTCGTGAGATTCTCGTCGTACTCATGCGCGGAGTAGCCGGAGTACTCCGAGTACGTCTGCTCGGGGGACCACTCGTCCCAGTCCTTCGCGGCGTTGTCGATCTGCTCCGCGCCGATCGGGAAGCTCGAGGCCTGTCGCATCTGCATGCGCTCCGCGTAGCGACCGGTCGTGCGTCCGACGACACCGGCAGCCAGGCCACGGGTCCCAGGACGGGTGATGCCGATGCGCACCAGAGCCGCCTTGACCTGGTCGTCGCTGGCCTGCGATGTCGACCCGCCGAGCGGCGCCGGACCCGGACTCGGCAGCTTCGTCGCCTCGTCGAAGCTCGACGGGGACTCGTCGAAGAGCTTGTCGTTCTCGGCTGCGGGCGTGCGGTTGACGTAGCGCAGCAGCTCGGCGTCCCATTCGTCGAGGAATCCGAGCACCTCGGCGACGGACCCGGGACCGGGATCGGCGCCTGTGAGCACACCGCTGACGAAGTCGTCGAGTTCGGCGGGGATCTCCGGGTTGAGTGACTTCGCCCGCGCGATCCGCGAGTTCTCGCGGGGCGCTGCGGGGATGCCGTCCTTGCCCTCTTCGCCCGGCCAGTATCCGGTGACCGCTGCGTAGAAGAGGCGGACGAGGTCGAGGGCGTCCTGCCGGGAGGCTGCCGTGGGCGTGTAGTCGTCGGGGTCGATGACGCCGTTGCCGAGCGCGAGCGCGGCATCGATGCCGATTCCCGAGAGAAGGATCCCGCCGTTCGCGTTGATGCCGACGACGCTCGGGCGGAGGAACATGTGGAAGAGACCTCGCCTCGCCGAGGTGACGAGGACCGTGCCGACCTCCCCGATGAGCGCGCGGGCGGCGTCGATGGGAAGCGGCGTCTTCGGGAGGATGGAGCCGAGCGGGGTGACGGCGATGCGCGTCGAGACGACGTAGTCGAGCCCGTTCGAGTTCCCGACGTCGAGCGTCGGGGCGATCCGCGGGTCGCCGAGGATCGATACCCGGCGTGCGGCTTCGAGGACGTCGGAGCCGCCTGAGGCGTCGGCGACGTGGATGAGGACCGGTTCGTCGAGGATCGCGTCGAGGGCGGTGCACACCGCACCGACCTCGGGCCTGTCCTCCAACCACGGGCGGTCAACCGTTGATACGACATAGCGACCGGCAACGACCATGCCGGGTTCGATATCGATCAGGGGGATCACCTCCGGGGCGGCGGGACGGACGAGGACTGACTATCTCCTAAGTTTTCCAGCTGCGAGGCCAATAATCGAATGCAACTCTCGGACTCGGAGCAGAAAGCAGGCTCCGACGTAGACGATGAGCATGACCGTGCCGACTCCCGCGGTGGCGACGAAGGCCTGCCATCGCCCGGAGAGTGCGAAGTCCGGGAAGAAGAGGAGGAGCCCGTAGCCGGCGAGTCCCGCAGCGAGCGCGGCGAGGAGGAACTTCACATGCGCCTTCGCAATCGTGCGGACGTCGATGTCGCCGAGGCGTTTGGAGAGGATTGCGAATGAGAGGATCATCGCGAAGAGGTAGCCGAGGCTCATGACGAGGCCGATGATCGCCACCGTCACGGACTTCGGGAAGATCGACGCCGAGAGGACGGCGAGGGACTGGAAGACGATCTGCGGCAGCTGGATGAAGAACGGCGTGCGCGCGTCCTCGTACGCGTAGAACACGCGCTGGGCGAGGTAGTTCGCGCTGAACGGGATGAGCCCGAAGACCATCGTGATGATGACGAGCCCGACGGCCATCGCCTGTTCCCGCCCGGCCCCGGCGATGATCATCGCCACCGGAGAGGCGAGGACGACGAGGGCGGCCACGGCGAAGGAGTTGACGAGCCCGACCATGCGCACGCCCATCGAGAAGTCGGACTTCACCGCCTCGGTGTCGTGCTCGGCGGCGTTCCTGCTCAGTGAGGTGAAGAGGGCGGTGGCGAGCGAGACCGCGATGAGGGAGTGCGGCAGCATGAAGACGAGGTAGGCGTTCGTGTACGCCGCGTTCGAGGCGTTCCCCTCGCCGGGCACCGAGGCGCCGGCGGCGACGCGGGAGATGATGAGGAAGCCGAGCTGGCCGATGAGCATCGCCGCGAACGTCCAGAAGGCGACCTTGCCGGCCGTGCCGAGGCCGACGCCGCGGAAGCCGAAGGTCGGCCGGTACCTGAAGCCGATCCGCTTGAGCGGCCAGATGAGGATGAGCGCCTGGGCTGCGACGCCGAGGGTGGCCGACCCGCCCATGAGCGCGATCTTCTCGGGCGTCCACGTGTCGAGCGTGTGCGGTGAGGCGGTGTTCGTGCCGAAGACGACGATGAAGACGAGGAGTCCGGCGATCGCGACGATGTTGTTGAGCACCGGCGCCCACATGTAGGGACCGAACGACGACTTCGCGTTGAGGACCTGGCCGAGCAGCGTGTAGAGGCCGTAGAAGAAGAGCTGCGGCAGACACCAGTATGCGAACGCCGTGGCCAGCGCCATCTGCTCAGGACTCCACCCCGAGGAGTAGAGCCACACGAGGATCGGGGCGGCGAGCGTCGCGACGACGCTGACGATCGCGAGCAGGAGGAAGGAGAGCGTGAGGAGGCGGTTCGTGTAGTCGCGTCCGCCGTCCTCGCGCTTCGTCGCGCGCACGAGCTGGGGAACGAGCACGGCGTTGACGACGCCGCCGGCGAGCAGCATGTAGAGGGTGTTCGGGACCTTGTTCGCGACGTCGAAGGCGTCGGCCTGGACGGCGGTGATGCCGATCGCGGTGGCGAGCAGGGAGGCCTTGACGAGGCCGAGGATGCGCGAGGTCAGGGTGCCGGCGGTCATGATCGCCGAGGATCGCGCCAGGCTCGAGAAGTTCGCCACGTCCTACCTCTTCTCCGGTTCGTCGTTCTTCGCGCGGGCGACCGCCGCCGCCAGCTGCTGTTCGGGGATCTTCCGCCGTCCGCGGGACACGGACTTGACCAAGCCGATCACGAACACGGCCGCGAGCGCCAATCCGACGACCGCGGTGCCGATGTTCTCCCAGTCCGCGCGGACCCGCACGAGCAGTGAGGCGTCCCTGGGCAGGACGACGCCGTCGGCGGTGACCATCTCGATGGTCGTGGGCACGTCGGCGTTCGCGAGCCCCTCGACGGGGACGTCGACGCGCATCGTCTCTGCGGGTGGGACGGCGACGGTCTCCGTGGTCTGGGCCCGCAGCTGCGGGGTCTGCGGTTTCATCTGCAGCCTGAGCGTCGCCTCGGCGTTGGTGTCGTTGACGATCGTCACCGGGATCGTCGTCTTCTCCCCGGTGACGAGGAGCACCGAGGAGCCCTTCTCGAGGTAGAGGCCGTCCATCTGCGCCCGGCTCGTCTGCTGCGCCTTCGCCAGGCACGTCGACGAATCCCCGCCGAGGGTCCACGCGACCGAGGTGCACGCGAGCAGGGACCGGTCGAGGCGCGTGTTCGCGGCCTCAGGATCGGAGAACGCGCTGTTGAACTTCGACTCCGTGGTCCGGACCTCGGCGATCCCCTCGAGCGTGCTCGTGGCGATCCGCTCGGGATCCGTCGCCTTCTGGAGCAGGCCCCGCGGTTCGGGATCGCTCTCGAGCAGGGCATCGAGACCGGCCGCTTCGATCCAGGGGGTTCCGGTCACGGTCTTCACTGTCGACTCCCACCCCGCCGAGGCGGTCGTGCGCGGCAGAGGCACGAGCAGGTGCCGTGACCGGTTGGGCGCCTCTGACTGGATCGCCGCGGTCGTGGCGACGAGTTCGCTCATCGCCGCCGGCGGTGCCTCGGCGTTGATGACGTCGGCGCTCAGCCGGGTCAGGGCCGAGTCGGAGATGAGCGTCTCGACGGTCGACTGCCCGTCTGAGGTCGTCCGGGTCACCGAATGCGCGTCCTCGCGGATGCCTGAGGTGGGAGGCTGCTGGACGTCATCGAGGATGACCGTCGAATTCCCCGCCTTCTGCAGGGCGCGGAGGTCCGCACGGTCCGCGGTGCCGGCGATCGGCCACGCGATGTCCGTGCGGGCATTCGGAAGGACATCCTTGACGATGCTCTTCTCCTTCTCCGCGAAGGCACCGAGGTCGTCGAGCTCCTCGCCGGTGAGCGAGTTCTGATCGGGATCGCCGAAGGGCAGGGCGAGCACCGTGCGGGTCTCTGCGGTCGCGAGGAACTCGCGGTACCACGCGTCGAGGCGCTTGCGCTGCTCCTCCCGCTCGTCGGGGCCTTCGGCGGCTGCGGTCTCACCAGGGCTCGGCGGCGGGGAGGGCGCACCGGTCTCCTCTTCCTCGCCGTCCTCGGCGGGGGGTTCTGCCACGGCGGCCTCGAACGAGGCGACGACCCTGGGGTCGAGGGCGATGGCCACCTTGGGGTCCTCGAACGCCCGGGCGGCGTTCGTCAGCGCTCCGTCCTCGGCGATCGCGGCATCGAGCTCGTCGGGGCCGATGAGGCCGTCGGTGGTGTAGCCGGGCAGGGTGACCGGGGCGAGGAAGCTGATCGCTGTGCGATCGAACTTCGGGTTCGGATACCACGTCGTGAAGCCCACTCCGGTGGCCAGCGCCCCGGAGGCGTCGCGGATCTGCACGCTCAGTCCACGGGACCCCCACGAGGAGTTCGGGGAGGACGCGCGCAGACCGAGCTGGTCGGCGGGCACCGTGATCGTGAACTCGCCCGTGGACCCCGGGGCGAGTTCCTTGGCGAAGGTCGCATCCACCGAGGTGACCGGATCGGCATCGTCACCGCCCTGCTTCTCGGCCTGCTTCCTCGCCTCCGGCCCGTCGCTGTTGAGATCGGCGACGACCCGGTGCCGGGACTGATCGGTCTTCCACGCTTCGATGCGGTATTCGGAGTCGAGGGTGCGCAGCGACATGCCGAGGCGCAGCTGCGGATCGACGATCGCCGTGTCCGTCGAGTTCGTCACCGTTCCGCGCACGGTCAGGGTGCCCTTGTCGTCGAGCCACGGAGTGATCTCATCGAGTCGCATCGACACGCCGGTGCCGGATCTCCCGCCGTCGGCGTCGCCGCCGTCGGCCGCGCCGCTCGCATTCTCGCCGCTCTGGCCGCCGGAAGCCGCCGCGGCCAGGGGGAGGGCGAAGACCGACCCTGCCAGCAGCAGGGTCGCAGTCAGCAGCGCGAAGAGGACGCGCGCGGGGGTGAAGCTGTTCACTGTTCCATTTCGTTCGTCATGCGGCACACAGGCACACCGCCCTCACATCTCCCACTCACGGACCATGGGACGGGCAGCGGCGACGATACGGCGTTCGTTGGCGAACGACAATCGCGTCCGCAGCTCGTCGAAGGGCACCCAGGCGGCGTCGACGGCCTCCTGGTCGGGATCGTTGTCGACCGTGAGCGTGCCGGACCTCGCGCGGAGCAGGAAGTGGTGGACGAGTTTGTGGATGCGGATCCCGGTCACCGTGAACCAGTAGTCGACGGTACCGAGCGGGCAGATGACCTGGCCGAGGATCCCGGTCTCCTCCTCGACCTCACGGCGGGCCGCCTCGGCGGCGGTCTCCTCCCCTTCGAGATGCCCTTTGGGCAGGCACCACTCGAGACGCCCTGCGCGGTTGAGTCGGGCGATGACGGCCACACTGAGATCCTGACTGGAGAAGTCGACGACGATGCCCCCGGCGGATGTCTCCTCGACCGTGGTGCGTCGGGATGCCCGCGGTCCCGGTTTGGGCATCGGTGTGGTCATTCTCCTACCTTAATGGGCGATTCTTGGAAGTCCCGCTTGACGCGCTCCCGGTAGGCTGGAGGTTGCTCGATCGCCGTGCCCGCAGGCCGGCTTACCCCAAGAGTCAGGAGTTCGGTGGACCCGCAGAGCGCGCATGTGCGGCTGTACGACAAGCTCGATGAGCTCGACGACATCCTCGGTCCGCTCGGCAGTCGATTCGCCGAGGCGGGATTCGAGCTCGCCCTCGTCGGCGGCTCGGTGCGCGACGCGCTCATGGGACGGCCGATGCCCGACCTCGACTTCACCACCGACGCCCGCCCCGACGACATCCTCGCCCTCATCGTCGACTGGGCCGATGCCCATTGGGACATCGGCCGGGAGTTCGGCACGATCGGAGCGATGAAGTCCGGGGTGCAGATCGAGATCACGACCTACCGCGCCGAGGCGTACGAGCCCGATTCGCGCAAGCCCGTCGTCCGCTTCGGCACCGACCTCGACGCCGACCTCGTCCGCCGCGACTTCACGATCGGGGCGATGGCCGTGCGCCTGCCCCAGAAGACCTTCGTCGACCCCTACCAGGGCTTCGACGACCTCATGGCCGGCCGGATCCGGACACCCGGAACCCCGGCGGACTCGTTCTCCGACGATCCGCTGCGGATGATGCGCGCCGCGCGCTTCACCTCACAGCTCGGACTCGACGTCGATCCCGGTGTCGAGGCGGCGATGACGGAGATGGCCGACCGGATCGCCATCGTCTCCGCCGAACGCATCCAGGTCGAACTCGTCAAGCTCATCACCGGCGTCGATCCCGCCGCCGGGATCGACCTGCTCGTGCGCACCGGGATCGCCGACCATGTCCTGCCCGAGGTGGCGGGGCTGCGGCTCGAGACCGACGAGCACCACCGGCACAAGGACGTCTACCAGCACAGTCTCACCGTGCTCCGGCAGGCCGTCGACCTTGAGGCCGCCTATGCCGCGAGGCAGCGGGAGGCCGGAGTCGAGGCCGCCGACCCACAGCACCTGCCCGAACCCGACTTCGTCGTCCGCTTCGCCGCCCTCATGCACGATGTGGGGAAGCCCGCGACGAGGAACTTCCTCCCTGGCGGTGCCGTGACCTTCTACCACCACGATGTCGTCGGCGCGAAGCTCACGGCGAAGCGGATGAAGGCCCTGCGTTTCGACAAGGACACGACGAAAGCCGTCTGCCGCCTCGTCGAACTCCATCTGCGCTTCTACGGCTACGGGGATGCGGGGTGGACGGACGCTGCCGTGCGCCGCTACGTCACCGATGCCGGAGCTCTGCTCACCCGCCTCCACATCCTCACCCGTGCCGATGTCACGACGCGGAACCGGAAGAAGGCCGACCGGCTCGCGTTCGCCTACGACGATCTCGAGTCGAGGATCACCGCGCTCGCCGAGCAGGAGGAGCTCGCGGCGATCCGGCCCGACCTCGACGGTCGGCGGATCATGGAGATCCTCGGCATCGAACCCTCTCCGCTCGTCGGGCGGGCCTACAAGCACCTCCTCGAGATGCGCCTCGAGCACGGACCGCTCGGCGAGGAGCGGGCCGAGGAGATGCTGCGGGCCTGGTGGGCGGAGAACGCCCCGAAGGAGTGACACCGCCCCCCGCCTCTACGGGGGCGGCCGCCGCCTGGTAACTTCGGAGTCGTGAGAATGTGTGCGCCGTCACAGGCGACGCGCGAGCAGCGACCACGAGGAGACCGCAATGACTGTGACTGACGAGTTCCGGGCGGCCAGGGACCGGCTCATCGAGCTCCGCAGCGACTACGACGCTGCCCGTGAGAACTTCGAGTGGCCGCGCTTCTCGCACTTCAACTTCGGCATCGACTGGTTCGACCGGATCGCCGAGGACAACGACGATCCTGCGCTGTGGATCGTCGAACAGGACGGGTCGGAGGGCAAGTGGAGCTTCGCCGAGCTCGCCGCACGTTCGAACCAGGTCGCGAACTTCCTCCGCCGCTCCGGCGTCCAGCGCGGCGACCACGTCATGGTCATGCTCGGCAATCAGGTCGAGCTGTGGGAGACGATGCTCGCGGGCATCAAGCTCGGCGCCGTGCTCCTGCCGACGACGACGCAGCTCGGCCCCATCGATCTGAGCGACCGCGTGGAGAGGGGCCGGGCCCAGTTCGTCGTCGCCGGTCCTGAGGACGCTGCGAAGTTCGACGACGTCGACGCCGAGGTCGTCCGCATCGTCGTCGGCGGAGAGCCGACCCGCCAGCAGGACTATGCCTACGCCGAGGCCGAGGAGGAGCGCACCGAGTTCGAACCGCAGGGCCGTTCCCGCGCCGACGACCTGCTCCTGCTCTACTTCACCTCGGGCACGACGTCGAAGGCGAAGATGGTCGCCCACACCCATGTCTCCTACCCCGTCGGACATCTCTCGACGATGTACTGGATGGGGCTGACCCCCGGCGACGTCCACCTCAACGTCGCCTCGCCCGGATGGGCGAAGCACGCCTGGTCGAACATCTTCACCCCGTGGATCGCCGAATCGTGCGTGTTCCTCTTTAACTACTCGAAGTTCGACGCCGGCGCGCTCATGGAGACGATGGATCGGGCCGGGGTGACGAGCTTCTGCGCGCCTCCCACGGTCTGGCGGATGCTCATCCAGGCCGACCTCGGCCAGCTGCAGACCCCGCCGACGAAGGCCCTCGGGGCGGGTGAGCCGCTCAACCCCGAGGTCATCGACCGGGTCAAGAGCGAATGGGGTGTGCTCATCCGCGACGGATACGGACAGACGGAGACGACCCTGCAGATCGGCAACTCCCCGGACCAGCCGCTCAAGTACGGGTCGATGGGCAAGGTGCTCCCCGGCTACGAGGTCGTCCTCATCGACCCGGCCACCGGGGAAGAGGGTGACGAGGGCGAGATCTGCCTCCGCCTCGACCCGACTCCGCTCGGCCTGACCACCGGGTACTGGAACAACCCCGAGAAGACCTCTGAGGCCTTCGAAGGCGGCGTCTACCACACCGGCGACGTTGCGCAGCGTGATGAGGAGGGCTACATCACCTACGTCGGGCGGGCCGACGACGTGTTCAAGGCCAGCGACTACCGGCTCTCCCCGTTCGAACTCGAGAGCGTGCTCATCGAGCACGAGGCCGTCGCCGAGGCGGCCGTGGTCCCCTCCCCGGATCCGGTCCGTCTCGCCGTCCCCAAGGCCTATGTCGTCGTCGGCAGCGGGTTCGAGCCCGATGCCGAGACCGCGCGCTCGATCCTCGCGTACTGCCGGGAGAACCTCGCCCCCTACAAGCGGATCCGCCGACTCGAGTTCGCCGAGCTGCCGAAGACGATCTCGGGCAAGATCCGTCGCGTCGAACTCCGCGCGAGAGAGGATCAGCTCCACCCCTTCAGCGGCGAACCCGCTGTCGAGGGGACCGAGTACGCGGACACCGACTTCGACCTCAAGGGCTGAGTCGGGCGGCTGCACGACAGGGGATGCGGACGGGAGGTCGGCCTCGCGGCCGAGGCGATTTCAGTGCCTGTGACAAGGGAGAATGTGAGCAAACACGCACTCTGAGTGTTTGCTTTACGTGAAGAGATGTAAAATTGCTGGTGAACGGGTTGCCGTAGGCGCGCCGTTCTCACAGCGGGTGATGCTCAGCAGCCACATGGCGCGGCGGAACCGCATTTTTCACGGTGTTCCAATGAACGCGTGCGACACTGAAATCCATTTGTGACCTTTTCGAACCTCGTCGCCATCGCAGTGCGGGACGTGGAGAAGACCTGGAGGACCTTGGGTGGCTAAGGCAGAGAAAGCAGCCGGAACCAGAGGCAGGAAGACGAAGAATCTGCTCAACTATCCGCGTGCCGGAGTGAGCGGGTGGACGCGCTTCCTGCCCAGTCTGCGCATCCTCGTCGTCGGCGGACTCAGTGCGATCATCCTCGCGTGCATCGCGTTCGCAATCGGCTACGCGACGACCGAGGTCCCCGAACCCAACCTCGAGGCGACCGGGCAGACGTCGACGATCTACTACAACGACGGCAAGACCCCGATCGGCCACTACAAGATCGAGGACCGGAGGTCTGTCGACATCGGTGAGATCTCCGAGCCGATGCAGAAGGCCGCGATCGCTGCCGAGGACACGTCGTTCTACGAGAACCGCGGCATCTCGATCAAGGGCCTCTCCCGCGCTGTGGTCGGCGTCGTGACCAACCAGTACGCCGGCGGCGGGTCGACGATCACCCAGCAGTACGTGAAGAACTTCTACCTGACGAACGAGCATTCGCTCGACCGCAAGGTCAAGGAGATGTTCATCGCGCTCAAGATCGACCAGCAGCAGAGCAAGGACGAGATCCTCGCGAACTACCTCAACACGATCTACCTCGGACGCCGCTCCTACGGTGTCGAGGTCGCAGCGCAGAACTACTTCGGCAAGTCCGCGAAGGACCTCGATCTCGCCGAATCGGCGCTCCTCGCCGCGATGATCCAGCGCCCCGGTGCCGCCGATCCGGCGGAGAACCCGGAGATGTACCAGGATCGCTTCGACTACGTCATCAAGTCGATGGTCGACGAGGGCTTCATCACCCAGGAGCAGGCCGACCAGGTCGAGATGCCCGAGGTCAAGGCGCAGAGCAAGGAGGACTCGCTCAGCGGTCAGAAGGGCTACATGTGGGAGTACGTCCGCAAGGAGGCCATGGCGAAGCTCGGGATCGACGAGTCGCAGCTCGACCGCGGCGGCTACAACATCGTCACGACCTTCGACGCGAAGCGGATGAAGGAAGCCGAGCAGGCGATCAACGACCTGCCGAAGGACAAGCCGAAGGGCCTGCAGGCGGGCCTCGTCTCGATCGATCCGAAGACCGGCGGCATCGAAGCCTTCTACGGCGGCAAGAACTACCTCGATCAGGCGTTCAACGCCTCGACGCAGGGACACGCTCAGGCGGGTTCGACGTTCAAGCCCTTCGCCCTCGTCGCCGGCTTCGAGAACGGCGTGCGCCTGACCGATCGGTACCCGGGAAGCCCGACGACGCTCAACAATGACGGCACTCCGTGGCCGGTGAAGAACTTCGGCGGCTCGAGCTATGGACCGGTCACCCTGCTCAAGGCCACGCAGTCCTCGATCAACACGGCCTATGCAGCGCTCAACGTCCAGGTCGGTCCCGACAAGACCGTCGACGTCGCACAGCGGGCGGGCCTGAGCCCCAACTGCACGAAGGAGCAGATGGCCTCGGGCGACACCGGCAACTGCACGATCGACCTCACCCCGAACGCGGCCAACGTCCTCGGTACGCCGAGCGTCAAGGTCATCGACATGGCCACCGCTTACGCGACGTTCGCTTCGAACGGCGTGCGCCACGAGACCCACTCGATCGAGTCGGTCTCGAAGGACGGCGAAGAGGTCTACAAGGCCGACACCAAGGGTGAGCGGGTCTTCGACAAGGCCGTCGCCGCCGAGACCACCTACGCCCTGCGCCAGGTCGTCAACGGCGGGTCGGGCAGCTACGCCCAGAACCTCGGCCGCCCGGCGGCCGGCAAGACCGGTACCTCGACGTCGAACAAGTCGGCGTGGTTCTCCGGCTACACCCCGCAGCTGGCCACCTCGGTCGTCCTCTACCGCGAGGTCGACGGCAAGTCCGTGCCGATCGGCGCCTACGGCGGTCGCAGCGAGGTCACCGGTGGTTCGTTCCCGATCCAGGTGTGGACGGCGTACATGAAGGACGCCCTCGAGGGGACGAAGGTCGAACCCTTCCCCGAGCGCGGCAAGCTGCCAGAGGTGAAGAAGCCCGCCAATACGAACGCTCCTCCGGCGCCCAAGCGCGAGCCGCGCGAGGATGACGACGACGCGCGGAAGAAGGCTCCCGTCGACGAACCGACGAAGAAGCCCAAGGACGACGAGGAGAAGGACTCCGGCAAGGACAAGGACAAGGAGAAGGACGCCGACTCCACCGCCGATACCGACGGCAAGGACTCCGCCGACGGGTCGAATGAAGGGTCCAAGGACGGCAACGAAACCGGGTCGTCAGACGAAGGCGGGGACGGTGAGAATCCGACGAAGCCGCCTAAGAAACCGGACCCGACTAAGCCCCCGAAGAAGCCGGTTCCTATCGATCCGCCGACCGGAGCGCCCGGCGGGTGATCCCGCACGCCGGGGGCCGGTCGTCCTCCGATGACCGGTAACCTCTGAATATGCCTTCGACTCCAGCCACCCGGATCGCCGAGCCCCTGCTCGGCGGTCCGGACGGCATTCACCGCGGTTCCGCATCGGCCGTGTATCTGCGCGGGCAGGCGTTCGTCCTCGCGGGGATCCTCGGGATCACGACGTTCCTCGCTCTCGCTCTCCAGGGTCCGTGTCTGAGCTCGGGCTACGAGCGGCCGAGCGCCTCGGCGAGGATGTGCGCGGGCCCGCTGTCGACGGCGTTCCTCGGGCAGTTCAATCCCGAGGCGGTGGGCCGCGCTCGCGGCGGAGCCTCGGGTCTCTCGGTCCTCGACGGCGTGCTCGTCGACGTCTTCCGCCTCATCACCGACGACGTCTCGGTGTTCATGGCGTTCGTCCTTCTCCTCAACGTCGTCGGGGTCGCGGCACTCGGTGTGGCGTTGCTCCTCCTCGCCCGCCGGCGGGCATGGCTCGTCGCCGTCTTCGCCTCACCCGTCATCCTCTTCACCCTCGGATCGACGCTCGACCCTCTCGCGCTCGCGCTCAGTCTCTGGGCCGTCGTCCTCGTCGTCGCTCCGGCTCCGGTGACTCCGCGACCGTGGCTGGCGGGGATCCTGCTCGCGATCGCTGCGTTCGAGAATCCGCTCGCTCTCCTCGTCCTCGCCGCCCTCGCGCTCTCGGGGCTCTACCCGCCGGGCCGGCTCGAGCACCGCAACCCGCAGATGATGATCGCCACCGCGACGATCGCCTCGGCGATCATCCTCGTCGCCGACGGCACCACGATCCGTCGCGTGACCCAGTGGCTCTCGGACGCCGTCGACGGCGGCTCGTTCGCCTCGATCCTCGTCATGGCCCGCATCGGTGACGCCGGGACGTGGGCGACGGTGTGGATCGTCGCGAGCGGGCTCCTTGTGGCGGGCGTCCTCGTCGCCCTGTTCATGGTGCGTGTGCATGGCCTCGACCCGGCCGTCACCTCGTGTCTGCTCATCGGCTCGTGCCTCGTCCTCGCCCCCGCCCTCATGCCGTGGGATTCGCTGTGGCTTCTCCCCTTCCTCGCCCTCGCCGTGTCCCGGTGGTGGGTGCTCATTGCCTGGGCCCTCGCCGAGGCGGTCTTCGCCATTGCGATCCAACTCGGCGACGTCACCGGCATCGATCCGAGCAAGGGCCTCGAACCCTCCTTCATCGCCCTCTTCTCCCTCCTGCGGCTCTTCGCCCTCATCATCGTCGTCGTCTTCGCTGGGGAGAACCTCTACCGGCGTCGGGTGCGCGGACGGCTGCGCCCGCGGATCCGGTCGGCAGAGCCAGCCACCGGCGATGCCGATTCCGAGGGCGCGGGCCCCCGCGCCGACGTCGCGGCCGGCGGGAATGATGGAGCGGCCGGCAGCGGTGCCGGGAAGACCGCCGAAGGAGACTCAGGCGGACACGGGGACTCGGGCACCGCCTCGGCGAGGGAATGACCCTGCCCCCGTGGCCAAGGGCACGGGAAACCGACATGACAGCCGGCGGCGCGGTCCCGTAGAATAGGGAGGTCTGTTCCCATTTCGCGGACCTCGCGGAGGACGGAACGGGCACGCATTTACCCTCCTGCCATGGACCGACCATGGCCGTGAAGACCAGAGGAGGTGGGTGACACATGCGTCATTACGAGCTCATGCTCATTCTCGACAGCGACCTCGAAGAGCGGACGTTGGCTGACACCGTGAACAACCTGATCAAGGTTGTCCCGGCAGAGAACGGAACCGTCGACAACGTGGACATCTGGGGACGTCGGCGCTTCGCCTACGAGATCCAGAAGAAGTCCGAGGGCTACTACGTCGTGGTGGACTTCCACGCGGAGCCGGCCACGACCAAGGAACTCGATCGTCAGCTCGGACTCAACGAGTCGGTGCTGCGGACCAAGATCCTCCGCCCGGACGCCAAGTAAGCGTCACGCTACCCCGTTTGAGGAGCATTCAATGGCAGGCGAAACAGTCATCACGGTCGTCGGGAACCTGACAAGCGATCCCGAACTGCGCTTCACACCCAACGGTGCTGCAGTCGCGAACTTCACCGTGGCCTCGACGCCGCGTATCTTCGACCGTCAGTCGAACGAGTTCAAGGACGGGGAGACCCTGTTCCTGCGCTGCTCGGTCTGGCGTGAGATGGGAGAGAACGTCGCCGAATCGCTGCAGCGGGGTACCCGGGTCATCGTGCAGGGCCGACTGAAGTCGCGCTCGTTCGAAACCAAGGAAGGCGAGAAGCGCACGGTCATGGAGCTGGACGTCGACGAAGTCGGCCCCAGCCTGCGACGCGCGACCGCTCAGGTCTCGAAGAACGAACGCGGCGGCGGAGGCTTCTCCGGCGGTGGCGGCAACTCCGGCGGCTACCAGGGTGGCGGCCAGCAGGGCGGCTACCAGCAGCAGTCGTCGGGGTGGGGCAACAACCCGCAGCAGGGCAACCCGCAGCAGGGTGGACAGCGCCAGGGCGGCTACAGCCAGGGGAACAACGGTCCGAACAACGACCCGTGGGCATCATCTTCTCCCCAGAACGACAACGGCGGCTGGGGCAATCCCGGCGCCGACGAACCGCCGTTCTGACCACGTTTTAGACATTTCTCATACAGGAGAGACTCATGGCAAAGCCAGAGATCCGGAAGCCTATCAAGAAGAAGGCGAATCCGCTCAAGAAGGGCGAAGCGGCCAACATCAACTACAAGGACACCGCTACGCTCCGCAAGTTCATTTCTGACCGTGGCAAGATCCGTGCACGGCGCGTCACCGGCGTGACCGTGCAGGAACAGCGCGTCATCGCGAAGGCCGTCAAGAACGCCCGCGAGATGGCACTCCTGCCCTACTCGAGCTCTGCTCGCTGATCGGAGGAGAACAGTTATGCCGAATCGCAAAGTGATTCTCACTCAGGAAGTCGACGGCCTCGGGGCCGCCGGTGACATCGTCGAGGTTCGCGCCGGCTACGCGCGCAACCTGCTCGTCCCCCGCGGCTGGGCCACCCCGTGGACCGAGGGCGCGGAGAAGCAGATCCTCGCGCTGCGCAAGGCCCGTCAGGCCAAGCAGATCGCCGACCACGACGAAGCCGTCCGCGTCAAGGACCAGCTCGAGTCGACGAGCGCTCGCATCGAGCTCAAAGCCGGCAAGAACGGTCGCCTCTTCGGCGCCGTCACCCCGGCACTCGTCGCCGAGGCGCTGCAGACCGCGACCGGACACGACTTCGATCGTCGTCAGGTGGCGCTCACCGGTCACGTCAAGACCTCCGGCAGCTACACCGCTGTCGTGCGCGTCAACGACACGATCACCGCGAACGCCAAGTTCGACGTCATCGGCAAGGCCTGATCGCCGTAGCCTGATCGGCTGACGGTCCTGCGGGACCGTAGGCTGATCGGTCCTCCGGGACTGTGAGCTGGTCGGTCCTCCGGGACCGGCCGCCGAGACCACGACCGCCGGGTGCCCCACCGTGGGCACCCGGCGGTCGTGCATTCACGTGGCTGGGAACGGCCAGATCGGCTCCGGGTGTGGCAGAGTGTTGTCGAAAACCTCGGTTGTCGGAACTCCCGCCCCGGTCGATTGGAGACGTGACCCAATGAAGAAGCTCATGATCAGCGCCACCGGACGGCTCGTCGCGTCCATCATCGTCGGATTCATCATCGGCGGCATCGTCGGTCTCCTCACCACCACCGGCGATGGGTTCCTCGTCGGCATCGCGGCGGCGACGACGTTCTTCGTGCTCGTGGGCACCGCCGCCCTGTGGCCGATGTCCTCCGAGGAGACGAAGTCGAACGCGAGCCGGGAGGACTTCAACCCCGTCCTCGACGAGGTCGTCATCACGATCGCCCAGCTCTGCGGTCTCGGCGGCATCATCCTCCTCCAGATCGTCGGCGGCTCCCAGGCCGGGAACTGGGAGGCGGCGATCGCCCTCCTCGGCGTCTTCATGTCCTGGGCCGGCCTGCAGATCCTCTACAGCGCGCGCTACGCCTACATGTACTTCGGCGACGGGACCCCCGGCGGCATCGACTTCAACTCCGATCGGGTGCCCAACTACAAGGACTTCCTCTACTTCGGCTACGCGGTCGGCATGACCTTCGGCGTCACGGACACGAGCGTCTCCGACACGCAGATCCGCGCCGTGGTGCTGCGCCACAGTCTGCTGTCCTACGTCTTCAACGCGGTCATCCTCGCCACGGCCATCAACCTCGTCGTCGGGGTCTTCTCGAACTGAGGGTGGCGGGGCGCAGGGAGTTGCGCTGCGGGTGCGGTCGTGCGTGTTGTCGACGCCGCAGTCGGGGCTGTCGGCTGTTCCGGAGGAGGATCCAGTGCGAAACTGAGCCCGATTTCGAACTCGATCCTCCTCGGGGAGTCACCCATTCTCGCTAGGGCGGTGCTCATCGTCGTGGTTTCGCCACAAGCAACAGCGCATGGTTCTGCGTCTCGAGTACGTCCTGTCCTAGAGCATCCCTGAGCGCGGTGTGCAGAGCCAGTCGATCTTCGGTCCCCATAGTGAGCTGATCCGAATGGGTGGCGACCATCGACAACCACGCCTCTGGAGCGTATCGGAGGCTTTCCTCGAAGTGGAGTTCTTCGACATCGAAGCTATTCCGTCGCAGCACCTCGACCAATGGGGCCGGGCCGTCCTGTTCTGCGCCCTCGCTGTCGACTTCTCCACTGGAACGATCTTGCTGCGGAAGATACTCGTCCAAGGTCTCATCGATTCGCCTCGCGGGAGGGCCCTGTGGAACGATGCGGTTCCAGGCAAGTGCGAGTGTGCCTGAGGGAGTGAGGATCTTCCGAATTCGGGAAAGTGCCGGAACCGGATCGACCCAATGGAACGACTGTCCGAACGCAACGATGTCGAATTCTCTGCCGGATGGGTCCCACTGTTCGAACTTCGCCGTTTCCACGTGCAGGCCCTTGCCTGCGGCGACGGCGGCCATGCCCGGATCGGGTTCGACCGCAAGGACATCGCACCCTCGCTCCCGTAACTGCATGGCAAGAATCCCGGTACCTGCACCGACATCAAGTGCCCGTAGTCGAGGTTTCGAACCCGACGAAGCTTCTAACATCGCGGTCAGCAGCTCCTTCGGATACCGGGGCCTGTAGCGGTCATACTGGTCGGCTACGGGACCGAAGGACTCGGCTCGCGCTCTGTCGGTATGGGGTTCCATTTGGACAGTCTAAGGAACAGCATTCCCGAGGAGGATCCGGTGCGAATCCGAGCCCGATTTCGAACTCGATCCTCCTCGGGAAGACTGCCGAGGGTAGGACGAGGACGTTGAGGGCGGAATCAGCGCTTCGGGTAGGTGATGGTCCGGTCGTCGGCGACGACGGCACCTGAGCTGAGCACCGCCTCGGCGGTCTGATTCCTTCCGAGCACATGACGGACGGGATGGTCACGGGCCAGCAGGTAGTCGGCGATGATGCGCCGATGACAGCGCCACCACACGGCCTCCGAGCACATAACGGCACACCGCCGCTCATCGCCCCATCCGAGCAGGACATCGATGTCGGTAGCGAACTCTACGCCGAGGGCGTGGTCGGCGTAGTTGTGGAAGCTGCGGTTCTCCCACCATGCGTTGACGTCGAAGGGCACGTCGTCGCTGACATTCCGCCGTCCGGTCAGTCCGTCGAGACGACGCAGCTCGATGTGCTGATCCGCAAGCGCCTCGGCGAGGACATCGGCGTTGAACTGCGGGTTCGCCTTCGATCCGGGCAGCTTGCGGACGTCGACGACCACCTCGGCGCGATTCTCGTGGAGAAGGTCGAGGAACTCCTCGAGGGGCCGGTTCGAATGGCCGATCGTGAGGAAGTCGGGTCCGCCCGGTGAGGGTGCGGGGGCTTCGGGCTCACCCGATGCGGGCCCATCCGGTTCCGGCGCGGAATCGCTCATTCGTCGATGAGGTGGAGTGCGCTGCCCTTGTGGGCGGCGATGTGATCGGTCTTGTCGCTCTTGATCTCGTACTGGGGATCGTCCGGCGTCGCCCGGTGCGTGTGCCCCTTGTAGTCGAAATCCGCGGTGTGGACCCGGATGATGTGCCCGGAGACCTCACCGGCCTCGGAGTTCCACCCCACGTGATCGCCGACGGAGAATTCGTGTGCCATGACCTGCCCTTTCACTCGAATGCGTACCTGGCTCTGCTCATGTCGATGCGGTGCCCGACCATCGGCGTGCTCCCCGTATGCTGAGTTCCGCGCGTATCCCCTGCGGACTGAGTCAACCACTCTGACTGAGAGGGCGCCGTCCATACGACTACGGTACTCTCCTCGACAAGGCGACTGTTGTCGAAGCCGCTTCCGCAGCGCGTGGTCCGTGGGTGCTCGGGACGGCGGGGACCCTGATCACGGCACGCACGCTCGAGGTTCCCAGGTCCGACCCAGCCGGTCGGCACGGAACCCGGCCCATAGTTCGCTAGAGTCGGTGTTCGCTAGAGTCGGTGCCCAGGGGGTAGAGATGACGATCGAGAGAACCGAGCTGATGCCGCGCTTCGGCGGGCCGAGCGAACTCACACCGGAGGATCGGGAACGAGCGCGGGGCCTGCGGAAGATGCGTCGGCTCGCCCTTTCCCTGCTCATCCTCGCGACCCTCATCTTCCTCTCGACGAACCTCTTCACCGACCTCTCGGGCGTCTGGGGCTTCATCGCCCGCGGATCCGAGGCCGCGATGATCGGTGCGATCGCCGACTGGTTCGCCGTGACCGCACTCTTCCGCCACCCACTCGGCCTGCCGATCCCGCACACCGCGATCATCCCCCGGAAGAAGGACGCTCTGGGGGCGAGTCTCTCCGCGTTCGTTGCGACGAACTTCCTCCACGCCGAGGCGGTGTCGACGAAGATCCGGTCGCTGGGAGTCTCCCGGCGGGCCGGGGAATGGCTGAGCAGGTCCGCCAACCGCGACCTCGTCGTCGACCGGGCCGCCGGCGGCCTCGAGTACGTCCTCGACCGCATCGACGACGAGCAGATCGCGGCACTCACCCGCAACGTCATCATCCCGCGTCTGGTCGCGACGAAGAAGTCACCGGTGCTCGGTCAGCTGCTGCGCCAGATCGTCCTCGACGGCGCCCACCACAAGCTCGTCGACCTCGTCATCGCCGAGGCGTACACCTGGCTGAGCGACAATCCGCAGGTCATCGACGAGATCGTCCACAACCGCGCCCCCTCTTGGGTGCCCGACTTCGTCAACGATCAGCTCGCCAGCCGCCTCCAGCGCGAGATCCTCGGCTGGCTCGTCGACGTCCGCGACAACCCGTACCACAAGGCCCGACAGGCCCTCGACGCGTGGCTCGTCGACCTCTCCACCGACCTCTCGACCGACACCCCGCTCGCCGAGAAGGCCGAGGACATCATCAACGACCTTCTCACCCAGGACGGGGTCGTCGACTCGGTCCTCGAGATCTGGACCTCCCTCAAACAGCTCCTGCGCGAGGCGATCATCGAACCCGACGGCGAGGTCCGCGACCGCATCGCCGATCTCATCGGCGAATTCGCCGAGCGCCTCCAGACCGACACCGCGTTCGCAGAGAGGATCGACGACCGCGTCGCGACGACCGCCGGCGACCTCGCCGAGAGCTTCGGCCCTGAGATCGCCAGCGTCATCTCGGACACGATCGAACGCTGGGACGCGAAGGAGGCCGCCGACCGCATCGAGCTCTACGTCGGCCGCGACCTCCAGTACATCCGCATCAACGGCACCGTCATCGGCGCACTCGTCGGCCTCGCCCTCCACACGGTCATCGTCCTCCTCCCGACCTGAGACCGGCGTCATCACCGACCGCATCGTCCGGTGAGAGGACCGATGCCGCCATGCGCACGGAACTCACGATCGACGGTCTGCCCATCCGCCCGAGGCCGCGGGCGGTGACCCGGCACGAGCTGAGGTGCGATGAGCGCGGAACCCGGCTCACGCCTCGGCGAGGCCGTCGTCCGTGCGCGACTGAGCGCTGCGACGCCTGCCGAAGTACCCGACGACGAGGACGACGGCGATGCCGACGACCGCCCCGAGCAGTGTCTCGATCCCGCGGTCGATGATGAGCGTCGAGCGTGGGATCGGGTGCGCGAGCTGGGTCATGAGGAGGATCATCGGGGTGAAGAACGTGAGCGCGAACCCGTAGTTGCGCATCATCAGGTACTCGGTCGGGAACTGGAGGAGGATGACCGGGATCGCCAGCCACACCGGTGAGGGGTCCGGCCAGAGGATGAGCGCGGTGAGGATGAGTCCCGAGAACGTCCCGAGGACCCGGTGGACGCCGCGGGAGATACGGCCGGGAAGCTCGGCCGCGGCCAGCGGCACGGCCGCCGAGGCCATTGCCCAGTACGCGTGATCGAGTCCGATGAGCGTGCCGAGGATCCCCGCCGAGGCGACCGCCACCGCATACGTGGCAGCGTGCCTGACCATGCGCGGAGCATGCGGGCTGCGCAGCGGGGTGATCGCCCGCCGGGAGCCTGGCCGCCAGGTGCGGGTGCGGAACCATCCGAGGAAGCCGATGGCGATCGCGAAGGCCGCCGCGAGGACGCTGATGCCGATCGACACCCACGGTGGGGCCAGCGGTTCGACCGAGGCACAGGCGCCGAGGGCGAAGATGGCGAAGAACGGTCCTCCCGGGCGCATCCGCGCGCGGTCGGCGATGATCGACCCGACCGCGGCGAAGAACGCCTCGATGCCGATGAGCCCCCACACGGGTGTGTCCATCGTCGCGAGCATGACGCCGATGACGACTCCGGAGAGGAGGAGCACGGCTGCCTGGAGCTGGTGGATGAGTCGCAGCTGGTGCGGCTCGCCGCGGCCGTACATGCCGCAGAAGGCACCGAAGACCGCGTAGATGATGAACTGCTCATACCCGAGGATGAGGAGGACGAGCGAGGGGATCGCGACGCCGAGGCCGACCCGGATCGGTGCCCCCCGGTCGTCATCGCCGGGCTCGAGGCGCAGGGTGCCCCGCAGATAGTCGATGATCCTCTTCATGGCTGTGGTGCCGACCGCCACCCGCCAGGTGGTCGGCGGACGTACCGGGGCGCGGTCATTCCTCCTGGTGGATGAGCTGGACGAGATTGCCCACCGTGTCGTCGAGCACGGCGGTGGTGATCGGCCCCATCTCGAGGGGCTTCTGGGTGAATGATACGCCGAGGCCGGTCAGCCGCTCGTACTCCGCGGCGACGTCGTCGACGGCGAACTGGTTGATCGGGATCCCGTCGGCTTTGAGCGCCGAGGTGTACTCGCGGGCCGCGGGGTGCCCCATCGGCTCGAGGACGACCTCGACGCCGTCGGGCGCCTCGGGTGAGACGACCGTGAGCCAGCGCGCCTCACCGACGGGGACGTCGTGCTTGAGGACGAAGCCGAGCTTGTCGGTGTAGAACTCGAGCGCGCGGGCCTGGTCCTCGACAGGGATACTGATCCACTGTGCCTTCATGATGGGTCTCCTTCTCTGGGGTCTGCGGTGCCTTGGGTTGGGGTGGCTGGTGCTGGGCGGTCCGGTGCTGGGCTGTTCTGTGCTGGGCGGGCGGTGCCGTCGGACTGCGCTGCCGCCTGCTGCCCTCCGGTCCACCGGTCGAACGCTGTCCGGAGCGGTTCGGGATCGAGCCGGTGGAACTTGTAGCGCCCCTCCCTCCTGGTGACGACGAGGCCGGCGGATTCGAGGACCTCGAGGTGCTGTGACACCGCCTGCCGGGACAGGCCGAGCCCGTGCCTGTTCGCCAGGCGCGAGCAGATCTCGAACAGGGTCTGGTCGTCGCGCTCGGCGAGCTCGTCGAGGATCGTCCGCCTCGTCGGGTCGGCGATCGCCTTGAAGAGGTCCGTCACCCCGCCACCATAGGCAAGTGATCACTTGCCTGTCAATGGTCTGGGGGCCTCGGATCGGGCCGAATCTGGCCGTTCTGTTGACCCACGCCACATTCGCCTGCCATACCCCACCTGGAGAGTCGGGTTTTCCGACTGCGAGCAGTGGGAGGACTGCATGGTCGCTGAGAACGATCCGCGAAACCATTGAGATATGAACACAACACAGATGCCCGCGATCATCACCGCCTCCAACGTCGTCAAGCACTACAACCAGACCTACGCCCTCGCCGGAGTCGGCCTCGACATCGGCCTCGGCGAATCCCTGGCCATCATGGGACCCTCCGGGTCCGGCAAGACGACCCTGCTCCACTGCCTCGCCGGCATCATCCGCCCCGATGAGGGTTCGATCCGACTGCTGCCGACCGACCGCAGCGCCGCCGCGGACATCACCGGCCTCAAGGAGTCCGGCCGCACCGCCCTGCGCCGTGAGGTCTTCGGCTTCGTCTTCCAGC
Organism: Brevibacterium sp. K72; assembly: GCF_050562175.1. Taxonomy (NCBI): domain Bacteria; kingdom Bacillati; phylum Actinomycetota; class Actinomycetes; order Micrococcales; family Brevibacteriaceae; genus Brevibacterium; species Brevibacterium sp. K72. The sequence goes on along the minus strand of NZ_CP191582.1, from coordinate 965,388 downwards.
AGGGACTCCTCCTGCCCGAACTCAGCGCCGAGGACAACGTCGCGCTCGCCGCGATGCTCGCCGGCATGAACCGCACCGAGGCCACGAAGCACGCCCGTGCCTGGCTCCAGCGCCTCGGCCTCGGCGAACACCTGACCAAGCGCATCGGTCAGCTCTCCGGCGGCCAGGCCCAGCGTGTGGCCATCGCCCGCTCCCAGGTCACCCAGCCCGTCGTCACCTTCGCCGACGAACCGACCGGAGCCCTCGACTCCCGCACCTCCTCCGAGGTCCTCTCCGAGCTGCTCGCCTCGACGACCGGTCGCGGCTCGACGCTCGTCGTCGTCACCCACGACGAGAACGTCGCTGCCCGCTGCTCGCGCGTCGTGCGCCTCGCCGACGGCCGCATCGTCTCCGACTCCGCCGCGCAGTACGCGACGAACAACGGGTGATGCCGACCATGAATGTCCTCCCACTCGTCCTCTCGAAGCAGACGTTCACCTCGACGACGGCCCGCCTCGTCGCGATCGCGTTCTTCGCCTGCTCGACCCTGTTCCTCACCGTCGCCGCCGGCGCCTGGGCGTTCAACGACCGTCCCGAGGTCGACCGCTACGCCGAGGTGGCTGAGCTCTACCGCATGCTCGCCGTCCTCGCCACGGTCTTCCTCATCGTCCCCGCCGTCAGCCTCGGCGTCGCCTCAGCGAAGCTCAGTGCCCGCCGTCAGGACGAGCGCCTCTCGACGCTCTCGCTCCTCGGTGCCTCGAAGGGCACGGTGCGCCTCGTGGCCGTCGCCGAACCCTTCATCCCCGCTGCCGCGGGCATCCTCGCCGGCATCGTCGGCTACCTGGTCCTCGCCTACCCCCTCAGCTTCATCGTCTTCACCGGTGTTCCGCTCGGATACTCTGCGCTGCTCATGCCGGTCTGGCTGCTCGCTGCGGTCGTCGTCGGGCTCCTCCTCGTGTGTCTCCTCGCCGCTCTTCTCGGGCTGCGCAAGGTCATCGTCTCCCCGCTCGGTGTGCGCACCCGCTCGCTGGCGCGGAAGTTCCCGATCGTGCGCATCATCACCGTCGCCGTCCTCGCCGTCGTCATGGTCTCCGCCCTCGTCTTCTCCCAGCAGGAGGGACAGCGTCAGCTGACGACAGCGATCGCGAGCATCGTCACGATCGGCGTCGCCCTCCTCGTCATCAACGTCCTCGGTGTGCTCATCATGAGGGTCCACGCCGCGGTCAGCAGCCGCATCGCCCGTCGCCCCGGTGCGATGCTCTCGGCGGCGATGATCGCCGATGCGCCGTCGCAGTACTGGCGTCGGGTCGCCGGTCTCGCACTCATCACCTTCATCGCCGTCGTCGGCGGAGCGGGAGCGGCGATGATGCGGGGCAACATCGAGGCCCTGCCCGCCGAGGAGCTCGCGCAGATGGGCCCGTACCAGTTCACCGCGGACGACGTCTTCACCGGACTCATCCTCACCCTCGGATTCGCGTTCGTCTTCATCGTCGTGTCCGCGACGATCAACCAGGCCGCGGACATCCTCGACCGTGCCTCGACGTACCGTGAGCTCCACGCGGCCGGCATGACGCAGTCGATGATGCACGGAGTCACCGTCCGTTCGGTGATGTCCCCGATCATCCTCGTCACCCTCGTCTCCCTCGTCCTCGGCGGACTGCTCGCGGCGGTCATGGCTCAGGCCGAAGATGTCGGTGATCCCGTGACCCTCGGCGTCGTCTCCGCAGTCCTCATCGGCGGAGTGGCGATGGTGTGGCTGGGACTGCAGTTCACTCGTCCGCTCGTCCGCCGCGTCACCGCGGTCGCCGCCTGAGGCGACCGCCCGAACAGGAGTCAGCCATGTCGGCACCCGTGAAGATCCTCCCCGTCGTCCTCGGTCGCAGAACCGTGACCTCCCCGAGTTCGCTGCTCGTGATGAGCTCGTTCTTCGCCTGCGCGACGCTCTTCCTCACCGTCGCCGCGGGGGCGTGGATGTTCTTCCAGATCCCGCCGATCCCCGAGGCCGAGGGGATCGACGGAATGTACAAGTTCCTCGCCGCCTTCGCCACGGTGCTCCTCGTCATCCCGGCGAGCACCCTGGCGTCGGCCTCGGCGACGCTCTCGGCGAGGCGGCAGGACGAGAGGCTCTCGACGATGTCGCTGCTCGGAGCCAGGCGCTCTGAGATCGTCGCGCTCGCCGTCGCCGAGCCCCTCGTCCCGGCTGTGTGCGGCATCGTCCTCGGCGTCGCCGGGTACCTCGTGCTCGCGTGGCCGGTCAGCCTCATCCACTTCCTCGGCGCGCCGATCGGGTACGCGAACATGCTCATGCCCCCGCTGCTGCTCGCCGGCGTCGTCGTCTTCCTCATCCTCGTCTGCGTCCTCTCAGCACTCGTCGGGCTGCGGAAGGTCACGGTCTCCCCGCTCGGAGTGCGCACGAAGTCACTCGACCGGAAGTTCCCCCTCGGCCGCGTCATCGCCGTGGCCATCGCGATCCTCCTCCTGCCCGTGGGAATCCTCGTCGCGAAGTCGGCGGAGCTCGGCTTCGCCGTGGTCATCGCTGCGATCCTCACGGTCTTCCTCCTCGGGCTCATCGTCGTCGACCTCCTCGGCGGACTGCTCATGCGGTGGTTCGCCCACATCGCCGGCACCCGGGCCTCGTCCCCGGCGCGGCTCATCGCGGCCCGCCTCGTCTCGGACGAGCCGAAGCGGTTCTGGCGCCGGGTCTCCGGGCTGGCGATGACGGCGTTCGTCGCCGCCGTCGGAGGGTCGGGCATCGCTCTCATGCAGCTGGGCATGGACTCCGTCGAGGATCCCGCGACCGATGCCCCCGCCGAGGTGGGGGTGTTCTTCGAGGACATGTTCACCGGCATCCTCCTCGTCCTCGGCATCTCGATCGTCCTCATCGCCGTCTCGGCGCTCATCAACCAGGTCGCCGACATCTACGACCGGGCCGACACGTTCGCCGACCTCTATGCCGCGGGCATGGATGTCGACACGATGCACGCAGCCCTCGTGCGGGCCGTGCTCTCCCCGGTCGTCTGGGTGAGCCTGCTCGCCGGTGGACTCGGCCTCCTCCTCGTCCTGCCCCTGGCCGGTGCGGCGCTCGTGTTCAAGCCGGTCACGTTCTTGACGATCCTCGCGTCAGTGGTCGTCGGTATCGTCGTCATCAGACTCGGCCTCCAACTCGCGAAGCCGATTCTCGCCTCGGTGGCGACTGCCGGGCGCGCCCGGGTCTGAGGGACGTCTGGCAGGACCACCGCAGCACCGCCTCGGCGGGCCCTTCGTTCGGTCGCCGAGGCGGTGACGAGGATCGCTGTCGATCCCGAGTCGGGCCCGGGTAAAGTGGGATGGCACTGCATCCGGGTCGGGGCCGTGGAACGGCGAGGGAGGAAGTCTTGGGAGTGACGACAGATCAGGAGTTCGACGGCCTGAGGACCCCTCCGCAGGACGTCGAGGCCGAGGAGAGCGTCCTCGGGGCGATGCTCCTGTCGAAGGACGCGATCGCCGACTGCGTCGAGTCGATGTCCGGCGACGACTTCTACCGTCCGGCCCACGAGACGATCTACGAGGCGATCCTCGACCTCTACTCGCGCGGTGAGCCCGCGGACTCGGTGACGGTCGCGAACTACCTGACGAAGACCGGTGACCTCTCGCGCATCGGCGGGCCCGCCTACCTCCACACGCTCATCGCCTCGGTGCCGACCGCGGCGAACGCCGCGTACTATGCGACGATCGTGCGCGAACGCGCCGTTCTGCGCCGCCTCGTCGAGGCGGGCACGCGGATCGTGCAGATGGGCTATGACGCCGAGGGCGACACCGATGACGTCGTCAACAACGCGCAGGCCGAGATCTACCGGGTCACGGAGAAGCACACGACCGAGGACTACGTCATCCTCTCCGAGATCCTCGGCGAGGTGGCGCAGGAGATCGAACGCAACGGCGATACGGATGGGCAGACCGCGGGTGTGCCGACCGGGTTCACCGAGTTCGACCAGCTCACCAACGGCCTCCACCCCGGGCAGATGATCGTCATCGCCGCGCGCCCCGGTGTCGGCAAGTCGACGCTGGCCCTCGACTTCATCCGCTCGGCGGCGATCCACCACAAGCAGGCCGCCGTCTTCTTCTCCCTCGAGATGGGCAAGAACGAGCTCGTCATGCGCCTGCTCTCGGCCGAGTCGGAGATCCCCCTGCAGTCCCTGCGCCGCGGCGAGCTCAGCCCCCACGACTGGACGAACCTCGCCGCGACCGAGGCCCGCATCAACGATGCCCCGCTCTTCGTCGACGACTCGCCGAACATGGCGCTCACCGAGATCCGCGCGAAATGCCGCCGGCTCAAGCAGCAGCACGACCTCAAGATGGTCTGCGTCGACTACCTCCAGCTCATGAGCTCGGGCAAGCGCGTCGAGTCGCGTCAGCAGGAGGTCTCCGAGTTCTCCCGTTCGCTCAAGCTGCTCGCGAAGGAGCTCGAGGTTCCCGTCATCGCGCTCTCCCAGCTCAACCGCGGCAGCGAGCAGCGCACCGACAAGCGCCCGATGATCTCCGATCTGCGCGAATCCGGTTCGATCGAGCAGGACGCCGACATGGTCCTCCTCATCCACCGTGAGGACATGTACGACAAGGAGCACGAACGCGCCGGTGAGGCCGACATCATCGTCGCCAAGCACCGTGCCGGACCGACCGGTGACATCGCCGTGGCGTTCCAGGGAGCGAAGTCGCGCTTCGTCAACATGCCGCAGTAGGGGGCGATCACGCGGGCCAAGATCTACCGCGAGGGCTCCGCCGACGCCTGAGTCGCTTTGTACGATGGCAGTCATGGACACGACGCCGAACGACCTGCTCGTGCTGCTCGCGGTCTCCCGGTCGGGGAAGTTCGCGTCGGCTGCCCGGGTTCTCAAGGTCAACCACACGACGATCTCCCGGCGGATCGCCGCCCTCGAGAAGTCACTCGGCGGCCGCGTGCTCTCCCGCTCAGCCGGGGGCTGGGAGCTCACCGAACTCGGAGCCTCCGCCGTCCGCGTCGCCGAACAGGTCGAGTCCGCGGTCCACAGCCTCGGCGAATCCGGACAGACCCCCGACCCGATCACCGGGGTCGTGCGGATGTCGGCGACCGACGGATTCAGCGCCTTTATCGCCTCTCCGGCGGTCGCGAAGCTGCGGCGAGCTCATCCGGGGCTGAGCGTCGAGATCATCACGGTGACGAGGCAGGCGCTGCAGCAGCGCTCGGGTCTCGACATCGAGATCGTCGTCGGCGAACCCCAGGTCCACCGCGCCGAAGCGCTGCGACTCGGTGAGTACGCGCTGGGCATGTACGCCGCCCGCGACTACCTCACCGAGCACGGGACCCCGAACACCGTCGACGAACTCATGGAGCACCAGCTCGTCTACTTCGTCGACGCGATGCTCCACGTCGACGACCTTGATGCCCCCAGACGCCTGGTCCCGGCGATGCGCGACGGCCTGACCTCGACGAACGTATTCGTCCACGTCGAGGCCACGCGGGCTGGAGCAGGCATCGGGTTCCTCCCGTGCTTCATGGCCGACCGGCATCCCGACCTCGTCCGGCTGCTGCCGGGCGAGCTCTCCGAACGCCTCCCGTATTGGATGGTCCTGCGCACGGATTCGCTGCGCCGTCCCGCGGTCGCCGCCGTCGTCCAGGCGCTGCGGGAGGAGACCGTCTCGCAGGCGGAGGCGCTGCTCGGCCGGAGCAGACGGGCGGACACTCCGGCCGAGACCGGCGGCGCCGCTCTCGTCAGTGCGCCCGATCAGCCGGCTCGGTGAGGATCGCCCTGACTCCCTCTTCGTAGGTGGTCACGGCGAAGTCGGGGAAGCGGGAGGTGAACTTCGCGGTGTCGAACACGTTGTCCCCGCGGTACCGGGGAAGGAGTTCGGCCGCCTCGGCGAGCATCGGATTGAACCGGCTCCCGATCTTGAACACCCACAGCGGCAGCACCGTGTAGCCGATCCTCCGCCCGGTGACCGCCGAGGCGATTCCGATGAGCTGCCGGTAGGTCTGCCGGTTCTCATCGATCGGCAGATGCCACGTCTGCCCGTACGCGTCGGGGGTGTTGCCGAGGAGCGCGAGCGCCCGCGAGGCATCCGGCGTCCAGATGAGCGAGCGCTTCGTCCGCGCACTCACCGGCACCAGCGGGCGCTTGCCCGCCCTGATCCGGTCGAAGACGAGCATGTTCGACCAGCTCTTCGTCTTCCCTGGCCCGTAGAACTCCGGAGCCCGACCGATGAGCGCCTCGATCGTCCCCGCCTTCATCTCCTCGAGGAGCATCGTGACGATCTCCGCCCGCACCCGCCCCTTCCGGCCGCCGGGCGCGAATCCCGTCGACTCGGTCTGCGGGGCAGGCGTGCCCGGATACATGTACGTGTTGTCGAAGAAGACGAGCTTCGTGCCGTGGACCTTGCACGCGTCGATGACGTTCCTCATCATCACCGGGAACTTCTCCTCCCACAGCGCCGAATCCATCGGCAGTCCCACGGTGAGGTAGGCGATCTCGCTGCCCGCGACGGCGCGCTCGGTCGAGACCGGGTCCATGAGGTCGGCGGCGACGAGCTCATCGGTGCCGTTGACCTGTTTGGGTCGCCGGCTGACGAGGCGGATGTCTGTTGTGAAGTTCCGGTGGAGCTCGCGGGCGAGCTCATCGGCGATGGGTCCGCCGGCTCCGAGGATGGTCTGCATGATCACTTCACTCCCGGGATGTGCTTGAGCACGCGCAGCGCGCCGGAGACGATGCGGGCGTAGCGTGCGGGATCGGCCTTGTCCGGTGCACCGACGGGCAGGAGTCGCGAGGCGGCGATGGTCTGCGATTCCGTGTACTTGAGGATGCCGTGCTCCCCGTGACGTCGGCCGAGTCCCGAGGACTTCATCCCTCCCATCGGAGCGTCGACGGAGCCCCACGCGGCGGCATAGGCGTCGTTGACGTTGACGGTTCCCGCCTCGAGACGCGCAGCCACCCGGACACCGCGGTCCTCATCCGAGGTCCACACGCTGAAGTTGAGTCCGTAGTCGCTGTCGTTGGCCTTCGCGATCGCCTCCTCCTCGTCGGCGACGCGGTAGAGGCTGACGACGGGACCGAAGGTCTCGTGGGCGAAGACCTCCATCGACGCGTCGACATCGGTGAGGATCGTCGGCTCGAAGAAGAACGGGCCGAGATCCGGGCGGGCATTCCCACCGGCGAGGACGGTCGCTCCCTTGGCCTTCGCATCCTCGACATGGCGGACGACGGTGTCGAGCTGCTTCTGCGAGACGAGCGATCCCATGTCCCCCGAGTAGTCGAGACCGGCCGACAGCGTCATCGCCTGCGCCGCCGCGGCGAACTTCGTCGTGAACTCGTCCCAGAGGACGCCCGGGACATAGATCCGCTCCATCGAGATGCACAGCTGACCGGTGTTGGAGAAGCTCGCCCGGATCGCCCCGGACACGGCATTGTCGACATCGGCATCGTCGAGGACGAGCAGGGCGTTCTTCCCGCCGAGCTCCATCGAGGACTCGATGAGGTTCTCCCCGGCCTGCGCGGCGACGGTGCGACCGACGGCGGTCGACCCCGTGAACATGAGGAAGTCGGAGTTCTCGATGATCGGCCGGCCGAGCTCGGCACCCGAACCGGTGACGACCTGGACGAGGCCGGGCTGCATGCCCGCCCGTTCGAGCAGTTCGACGGCCCACAGGGCGGAGAACGGGGTCTGCGCGTCCGGCTTGGCGAGCACGGCGTTGCCGGCGACGATCGCCGGAAGGGCATCGCTGATGCCGAGGGTGAGCGGATAGTTCCACGGCGAGATCACCCCGACGACGCCCTTCGGATGGTGGAGTTCCCAGACCTTCGTCAGCCCCAGCTGCACACCCTGCCGGCGCTTGGGCCGGAGGATCCTCTCGGCGGTATGCGCGTAGTAGCGGGCGTTGATGGCGACATCCATGATCTCCTCGAACGCGTGCCGCCGGGCCTTGCCGTTCTCGAGCTGGATGAGGTCGAGGACTTCGTCCTGATGCGCGAGCACGAGGTCATGGAAGCGCAGGAGCACGCGGGCGCGCTCCTTGATCGGTCGCTCGGCCCACGCCTGCTGCGCTCTGCGGGCGCGCTCTGCTGCGGCGACGACGTCGGCCTTGGTGCCGTGCGGCACGGTGCCGAGGACCTCACCGGTCATCGCATTGGTGACGTCCTGGGTGGAGGCGGGATCGGCCACTTCGACGCGGCGTGCCAGGGCCGCGAGTCGGTCGGTGGTGATCCTGGGGGTGAGCCGCCGGGCGGCGGTGAGAGTGGACACGATGGTCTGCCTTTCGAGCGTATGTGGGGGTCAGTCGAGGGAGATGACCCGGGGCATGTGGAGGGCCGCCTGGCCGTGGGTCATGACATCGAACATGAGCGTGCGGCTCGTGCGCAGCGAACGGAGATCGTCGGAGACCCGTCCCTCGCCGAGGTGGAGGTCGATGTCCCGCGGGAACAGCGTCGACCCCGAGACCAGGGCATTCGTCTGGTTGAACGTTCCGTGCCAGCCGCCGTCGAAGTGCGTGTACGACGTCAGCGAGGACACCGCGGTTCCCGAGCGGTGCCGCTTCTGCCGCGGGGTCGGCGCGTGGAGTTCGACGTCGATTCCCCCTGAGTCGTTGAGCACCCGTCCGGAGACCGACTGCGCCGTGATGTCGACGTCGATGTCGGTGACCCACTTCGGGAAGCCGTAGCCGTCGTGGCCCCGGACCTGGGCGATCTCCGTATTCACCGGCAGTGAGAGGACGTAGGAGTCAAGATGGTTGTTCTTCAGCGCCGCGATGAGGTCGATCGCCCCGAGCGGACCGTGGTGGGGCGGCTTGACCGCGATCCCTACCGCCGCCTCGGTGTAGAAGTCGATGTCGGCGACGTCGTAGCGGAAGAGGATGAGCGAGGCGAGGCCGAAGCCGGGGACGACCTCGAGCGGATCGAGCGGGGTGGGAAGGCGATCGCGCAGGGCGCTGGTCGGAGCGAGCATCGTCAGACGTGCACTCGACATCGCGTAGTAGAAGTTCGGGGTGAAGGTCGGTCCGATCGCCGACTGCACCTCGACCTTGGGCTGGTCGCGGAAGAACTCCACGCCGCCCACCCGGGGGTCGCGGGCCACATCGTCGAGGTCGGTCTGCATCCGGTAGCGGTCGAAGAGTCCGCCGGTGGGGACGGACACGGTGCGGTTGCCGAGGGTCACTGTCGTGGAGGTATCGCGGTCGATGCTCATTGTCACTCCCATTCGCTTCGGTACTCCCGGGTCGAGAGTAGCCAGCCGAAGTTAACGGCGTCAACATCGAGATGGAGGGAATCATTCCCCTGGGGTGGTGATCTCGGTCTCAGGCTGCGGGGGCGGCGCACATGCGCGGTGCGGGGGCGGCGCCTCAGCCGGCGACGGCGGCGAAGGCCGCGCGGACGCGGTCGTCGAAGTCGTCGTCATTGCGGCCCAGCGTGCCCTCGAGGTGGAGCGTGGCCATGCCGTGGGCGAGCGCCCAGCCGGCGGTCGCCATTCCGTGGGCGTCCCGGTCAGGGTGGATCTTGGCTGTGACCTCCTCGATGAGCGCGAAGACCTGCGCGCAGGCCTCACGGCGGGCTTCGTCGTCGGCGAGCTCGGAGCCGAACATGAGCGCGTAGAGCGCGGGATGGTCCTCGGCGAAGTGGATGTAGACGAGTGCGAGATCGACGAGCGGGACCTGCCCGGCCTCAGTCGCGTCGATGACGGCGCGGAGCGCCGCTTGAAGTTCGCGGAACCCGTGTTCGGCCATGGCGGCCTCGATGTCCTGTTTGCTGCCGAAGTGGCGATAGGGCGCGGCCTGCGAGACCCCGACCCTGCGCGCGACGGCGCGCAGCGAGAACGGCTCTCCCTCCTCGAGCATCTCGATCCCCGCCGCCACGAGGGCGGCGCGGAGATTGCCGTGGTGGTGACGTGGCTTCTCGGTGGTCGGCGTTGACACTGCTGTGGTTCCCCCATACGTTGTAGACACCGTTAACTTTACCAAGCCGGTCGGCCGAGGAGGCCGGCGGCATCTGCGCCCGGAAGGCATTCCCATGACCTCGGTTCTCTTCGTCATCACCGCAGCCACCGGCTGGACGCTGCGCGACGGCACCGTCCACCCCACCGGCTACTGGGCCGAGGAGGTCGCCGAACCCTACCGCGTCTTCTCCGAGGCCGGATGGGACATCACCGTGGCCACCCCGGGCGGAGTCGCCCCGACCCTCGACGAGCTCAGCCTCGGCGTCGCCGGCGGCAGGCCGAAGAAGCGCCAGGAGATCCGCGACTATCTCGAGTCGATCAAGGACGTCCTCGACCATCCGGTCGCCCTCGACTCCGTCGATGAAGCCGACTACGACGTCGTCTTCTACCCCGGGGGCCACGGTCCGATGGAGGACCTCGCGGTCGACCCGGTCTCAGGCGAACTGCTCAAGCGCAGACTCGCCTCGGGCAAGCCGCTCGCCCTGCTCTGCCACGCCCCGGTCGCCGTCCTCGCAGCGACGAGCGACGACGGCACGAACGCCTTCGCGGGGCGGACGATGACCGGGCTGTCGAATGTCGAGGAACGGCTCAACCCGTTCGCCTGGAAGGCGAAGTGGCTGCTCGAGGACGCGGTCAAGGACGCGGGCATCCACTATGAGAAGGGCATCATGCCGCTGCGCCCCCATGTCGTCGTCGACGGCAGCCTCTACACGGGACAGAACCCGGCATCCGCCGAGGCGCTCGCCGACCGCATCCTCGCCGATGTCGAGGGACAGACGGCGGGCACGGGAGCAACCCGATGAGGCGCGCACCGCTCGACCACCGCGGCACCACCGCGCTCGTCACCGGCGCGAGCTCGGGTCTCGGCGCCGAGTTCGCACGCCAGTTCGCCGCGCGCGGGGCCGACCTCGTCCTCGTCGCCCGGCGCCGGGATCGGCTCGAGGCGCTCGCCGATGAACTCACGGCTGCGCATCGCATCACGGTGAACGTGTTCACTCAAGACCTCACAGCCTCCGACGGGGTGCACGGTCTCCTCTCCGACCTCGAGACCCACGGCCTCGCCGTCGACTCGCTCGTCAACAACGCCGGCTTCGGGATCACCGCCCCGTTCGCCGAGACCGATGCGCACCGCCTCGACGAGATGCTCGCCCTCAACGTCGTCGCCCTCACTCGCCTGACCAGGGCGCTGCTGCCGCAGCTGCTCAGGGCTGACCGGGGCGTCCTCGTCAACGTCGCCTCCGCTGCGGCATACCAACCGACGCCGGGCATGGCTGCGTACGGGGCGACGAAGGCCTATGTCCTCTCGCTCACCGAGGCGATCGCCGAGGAGACGCGCAGGAGCGGCCTCCGCGTCCTCGCGCTCAGTCCCGGACCCACGAGCACGGAGTTCTTCGCCGTCGCCGGCGGCGACTTCTCCCAGCCGATCAGCTTCGAGACCCCGGAGAAGGTCGTGTCCGTCGCGTTCTCCGCCCTCGACCACCCGCAACCGCGGTCGGTCATCTCGGGACTGTCCAACCGGGCGATGGTCGCCGCCGCCGGTCTCATGCCGCGCCGGCTCGCGCTCTACGCGGCCCGTCGCGCCCTCGAGTGACCGCTCGTAGGGTGGTCGTATGAGCATCGACACCGCAGAGATCACCGCATACCTCGACCGCTATGCGCGGTCGCTGAGCGATTTCGACGCCGAGGCGGCCGCGGGGCTGTGGTCGATCCCCGGCATGATCGTCGACGAGACGTTCTCCGGAGTCCTCGACTCCCGGGAGGCGATGGCCCAGGGACTCGAGCAGTCCTACCCCGTCTATCGAAAGCTCGGGCTCGCCTCCGTGGGATACGACCTCCTCGGCGAGGATCACCTGACCGAGGGGCTCGTCATGGTCCGGGTGCGCTGGGACTTCTTCGACGCCGACGGTGCCCGGCTCACCGACAGCATCGCCCACTACCTGCTCCGGCGGGAGGACGAGGGTCTGCGGGCGACCGTGTGCGTGCAGACCGACGACGTGGAGAAGCTCCAGGCGCTCGCCGCCGAGAAGGGCGTCGACCTCTTCGCTCAGGAGGAGTGACCACCCCGCGTGTCGGCGGGCGTCACTGCCTGACACATGGTCGAAAAACCGGTGAAACATCCGCTCGCTACGCTGGCCGCATGAGCGAGACGACTCTCACGGCCAGGGCCGAGACGACCGGCGGGATGAACTTCTACACGCGCAAATGGGTGCGGCCCGAGGACCTCAATGCCAACGGCTCGCTCTTCGGCGGCAGCCTGCTGCGCTGGCTCGACGAGGAGGCCGCGATCTATGCGATCGTCCAGCTCGGCAACCACCGCGTCGTCACCAAGCTCATCTCCGAGATCGAGTTCGAATCGTCTGCCCGCGAAGGCGACATCATCGAGATGGGCTTGGTCGCCACCCACTTCGGGCGCACGTCGCTGACGATGCGGGCGAAGGTCCGCAACATGATCACCCGCAGGGTCATCCTCAGCATCGACCGGCTCGTCTTCGTCGGCGTCGACGAGTTCGGCACGCCGATGCCGCACGGCTACACGACGATCACGTACAAGCGCGACCGGATGACCGCCGAGAACGGATGAGAGTCGAGGGGACCCCTCAGCGGCGAGGGGACCCGCCGGGAGCGGTGCGCTCGCCGGCGACCGGTCCGCTCGGGGCGTCGAGGACTCCGAGGGACTCGAGTTCGGTGCGCAGGTCGTCGGCGCCGGTGAAGACGATGCCGATGATCCCGAGCCGTCTGGCCGCGGCGACATTGGCCTCGAGGTCGTCGACGAAGACCGTGCGCGACGGATCGAGGTCGAAGCGGGAGAGGAGGAGCTCGAAGATCGCCGGATCAGGTTTGATGAGCTTCTCACGGCCCGAGACGACGATGTCCTCGAGCTCGCTGATCGCCGGGGCGGCCACGGGCGCATGGTGGATCGTCTCCGCCGACCAGTTCGAGAGACCGAGCAGCCGGACGCCTGCGCCTTTGAGTTCAGCGACGATGTCGGCCATCCCGGGGATCGGGCCGGTGAGCGAATGCTCGAAGCGCTCGTAGTAGCGGGCGACGATCTCCCCATGGCGGGGATCGACCCGTGCGGCGCGGTCGACCACCTCGGCGACGGTGGCCCCGTTGTCGGCGGAGACGTTGAGGGAGGCGAAGTCAGCCGCGGCGGCGAACTCCTCCCACTCGGCCCGACTCATCTCATCGGAGAGGGGACCGGTCTGGTCCCAGCCGACGAGGACCTGGCCCAAGTCGAAGACGACGGTCGTGGGGACATCGGACATCGGAGCACCGCCTCGGAGTGGATTCGTTCCCGGACCCCCTACGCTACCGCGTCAGGCGAGGAGGACCTCGACCCCGGCGGCGGTGAGTTCGGCGACCGCCTCGGGATCGGCGTCCTCGTCGGTGACGAGGACATCGATGTCCTCGAGCGGGCAGATGCGCACGAAAGCGCTCTTGCCGATCTTGGAACTGTCGGCGACGACGACGACCTGCTTCGCGCGGGAGGCGAGGACTCCGTTGATGCTCGCCTCGCCCTCATCGTGGGTCGTCGCCCCATAGCCGAGAGCGACGCCGTCGACGCCGAGGAAGACGAGGTCGAGGTTGAGCTGGGAGATGACGTCGTAGGCGATCGGGCCGATGAGCTCGTTCGACTGGGGGCGGGCGACCCCGCCGGCGACGACGAGCTTGATGTGCTGGCGCACCGTGAGGAGGTTGGCGATGTTGACGGCGTTGGTGACGACGGTGAGCCGGCTGTCGTAGGTGTGGTGGACGAGATCGGCGCGTTGGGCGAGCGCCTGCGCGGTCTCGCTCACGGTCGTGCCGCCGTTCATCCCCACGGTCATGCCCGGTTTGACGAGTGAGGCGCTGAGCGAACCGATCCGCTCCTTCTCATTCGCCCGCTGCGCTGACTTGTACTTGATCGGAAGGTCGGCGACCCCGGAGGACACGGCCCCGCCCCGCGTGCGCGTGAGCAGCTGCTGTGCCGAGAGGTGGTCGAGATCGCGACGGACAGTCGCCGTCGAGACCGCAAGCCTGTCGGCGAGCTCGTTGACGCTCATGTGATCGTTCTCAGCGAGGAGCTCGAGTACTGCGTTGAGACGCTCATATCGCATCGCGCAACCTCCTGTGCTCCTATGGCATACCGAATGTTGTGCATGAGCGTAGCACTCGGCTTCTCGTCGCGATCAGGCGGAATGCCGTGAGTGGGGAATCTCGAGGAGTTCGGCGAGCGTGGCCGCTCCCGCGCCTCCGGGCGTGTCCTCGTCAGCAGCATCCTCGTCTCCCTCGCTGGTGGGCAGCAGTGGTCGTCAGTCGGTGCGATTCAGGCTCGGTGGGTGGGCTCAGGGGTGCGCAGGTCGGCGGTCGCGAGCGCATGCCGGGCGGCTGCCCGCGCCGCGCTCGCCGAGGAGGCGCCGAGCGCGGCGACGGCCATCGCCTGGCACTGACCGTGGTCGGATTCCCCGATCGCCTCAGCGACCGCGGGCAGCGCCCGCGGCGACATCGACAGCGAGGTCACACCGAGTCCGACGAGCACGCATGCGAGGAGCGGGTCGGCAGCCGCCTCGCCGCACACCCCGACGGGTTTGCCGTGCGCGGTTCCCGCCACGGCGACGGTGCGCACGAGGCGGAGGACCGCGGGCTGCCACGGATCGTTGAGCTCGGCCACGGCACCGAGCTCCCTGTCGGCTGCCATGGTGTACTGCGTGAGGTCGTTCGTCCCGATCGAGACGAAGTCGCATTCGGCGAGGATCGCGTCGGCCATCACCGCTGCCGCGGGCACCTCGATCATCACCCCGGCACGGGAGATGCCGTAGCGCCGGGCGATCATGCGGAAACCCCTGGCTTCGGCAGGGGTCGAAATCATCGGCGCCATCACCCAGGGGTCCACATCCTGCACGCGGGCGGCGATGGCGATCGCCCGCAGCTGGTCCTCGAGCAGATTCGTCGTCGCCCGATATCCCCGGACCCCGAGCGCGGGATTGCGTTCGCCGAGGCCGTGTGACGGGGGCATCGTCGTATCCGTGCCCGTGTCGAGGGTGCGCAGGATGACCTTGCGCTCCGGGACCTCGGCGAGCACAGAGGAGTAGAGCCGCGCCTGGACCTCGATGCTCGGTTGCCGGGTGCGCGTGCGGAAGGCGAGTTCGGTGCGGAAGAGCCCGATTCCGTCGGCCTCGCACGCGGCCACCTCGGCCGCTCCGGCTGCGTCGCCGACGTTGCCGAGGAGTTCGACAGGGTATCCGTCGGCGGTGCGGGTGCCGCCGACGCTGCGTTGTGCGGCCGGTGCCGCTGTGCTGCGGGCGGGTGACTCCGTGACGTCCGCGACGCGGACCCGGCCGGTCCCGCCGTCGACGCGGACGCGCATGCCGGTGCGCAGGGCGGTGGCTCCGGCGGCGACGACAGCGGGGATGCCCAGAGACCGGGCGACGATCGACGTGTGGCTCATCGGACCTCCGGCCTCGGTGATGAGCCCTGCGACGAGATCGGGATTGAGGCCGGCGGCGTCCGCGGCGGAGAGATCGCGGGCGATGAGCACGGTGGGCTCACGGAGCTCGGGGACACCGCCGGCCGCCTCCGACTCTCCGTTCTCGGTCAGCGTCTGCGTGCGCGGGGGTCCGAGCCTCGGTGCCATGAGCTGCACGACGCCGACGCCCGTGCCCGGGCTGACACCGAGTCCGGTGACCACCTCGGCGCTCACTGGGAGGGACTCCCGGACGTGGAGAGCGGGGTGGCCATCGTTGACTCCTCAACGGTCTGCAGCGAGCGCGGGGTCTGCCGTGCGACAGCGAAGGACTCCGCCAAGAACATGAGCAGAGTTGCATAAAAATGCACAAAAAGTCAACGGAATGATCGAAAGTCTCACGCTGTGAGCATCGTGGGGCAACGGATTCCGCAGGCTGAACAGACCGGGAGGATTGCCATAGAATCACTGGTCAGAGAAGCATCCCTCCCGCTATCAGCCTCATCGTCAGCGGCGCGGGCGACGGAAATCGTCGGTGCGCTGCCATCGGGACTGTGATCGGTTGAGTGACGATTCGATCATCTTCGATCATCGAGAGGATCGGCATATGTGCTCGAAGCGGCCGGTGACAGCAGACATGCTGTCACCGGCCGCTCCGATCCGCGTCGGGACGATCAGCGCGGAGGCGTCGACCGTCCCGAGGGAGTCTCTGGGCTGGTGGGCTCAGAGGGGGCGAACGGTCGTGGCCTGGAGGCCCTTCTGTCCCATCTCGGACTCGAATTCGACGTTCTGTCCCTCGACGAGCTCGCGGTAACCGGTCGATTCGATGGCGGAGTAGTGCGTGAAGACATCGGCCGAACCGTCGTCAGGCTGGATGAATCCGTAGCCCTTCTCCGCGTTGAACCATTTCACGGTACCTGTGGTCATATTCTTTGTATCCTTATTCAACTGCGACCGCCGGAGCGGTCTTGATGGTCGGATCCGAGACGGATCCGGCTGTTCACACACAGGGGTCCGAGCGATGGTCGGCGGGTGCCGCACATCGCCGGGCCGTGAGGTGTGAGTTTTCCGTCGGAGGACGCGCGGACGAACCGCAGGTCCGACGGAGATCTGGGGGAGGCGTCGATGCACGACGCGTATGAGAAGGGAGAAGAGGGAAATGAAGCGATGCCCCCACCCTAGCAGAGTCCGCCGGTGCACGGTCGCGCGGCATCCTAGACTGTCCTCGTGACGATCACCGAGGTCCTTCCCTTCCTGGGCGGCATCACCGTCCTCCTCGTCATCACTTTGGCCGTCCTCCGGTTCGCCGAGGTGGGGCTCGGATGGCTGCCCGTCGTGGCGATCGTGCGCGCCGTCGTCCAGCTCGCCCTCGTCGCCCTGCTCCTGTCCGGGGCGCTCACCGCCTGGTGGTCGGTCGCCGCCTTCGTCGGTCTCATGCTCACGACTGCCTCGGTGACCTCCCTGCGTCGGGCCCGCGGGCTTCCGCGCGGACCGCTCGGCGCCGTCCTCGGCGTCGTCATCGGCACCCTCGTCACCCTCGGGCTCGTCCTCGTCCTCGGACTCGTCGATCTCCGGTTCGAACGGATCATCGCGATCGCCGGCATCGTCTCGGGCAACGCGATGACCGTGGCCACGCTGTCGATGCGCCGCTTCGCCTCCGATCTCCACACCGGCTGGGGCGAGGTCGAGGCGTGGCTCTCCCTCGGTGCCCAGCCTCGGCGGGCCGGGAAGCGGCTGCGGCAGACCGCGGTGCGCGAAGCCCTCCTGCCCAACCTCGACCAGACGAAGAACACGGGGCTCGTCACCCTGCCGGGCGCGTTCGTCGGCGCGCTCTTCGCCGGCGCGGCACCGCTCGAGGCCGCCCAGTTCCAGATCGTCGTCCTCACAGCGATCATGCTCGCCGGGGCGATCACTGCCGTCGTCGCCACGCAGGTCGCCTCCGGGGTCGCCTTCAAGCCGGCGGAACCAGCACAGTGAACCCTGCTGAAAAGGACAGATGCCTCCATGTGCAGACAGCGCCCATGATCCGGGTTTAGACTGCCCAGATGTCTACGATCGAGATCACCCAGGACAACTTCGAGACGACCATCAACGACAACTCCATCGTCCTCCTCGACTTCTGGGCCGCCTGGTGCGGCCCGTGCCGCCAGTTCGCCCCCGTCTTCGAGCAGGCCTCCGACGCCAATCCCGACATCGCCTTCGGCAAGATCGACACCGAGGCCCAGCAGGAACTCGCCGGGCTCTTCGCCGTCACCTCGATTCCCACCCTCGTCGCCTTCCGTGACGGCATCGTCGTCTTCGCCCAGCCCGGAGCGCTCGCCGCCCCGCAGCTCGAGCAGGTCATCACCGGGGTCAAGGACCTCGACATGGATGCCGTCCGCGCCGAGATCGCCCAGCGCGAAGCCGCATCCGGCTCCGACGGCGCGAACGAGGGAGCGACCGAACCCGGTCAGGAGAGGTGAGCCGCAGACCGCATCCGGGGTCGGCTGGTGAGTGGGAGGAGCGCTACGCCGGCACCGAGGCGGTGTGGTCGGGCGACCCGAACCCCTCCCTCGTCGACGTCGTCACCGAGCTCGACCTCTCGCCCGGTCGCAGCCTCGACGTCGGTTGCGGCGAGGGCGCCGACGTCCTCTGGCTCGCCGCCCGAGGCTGGCAGGCGGTGGGCATCGACGTGTCCGCGACCGCCATCGACCGAGCCCGCGCCGCCGCTGCGGCCGCCGGGACGAGCGCGGACTTCGCGGTCGCCAACCTCACCGACTGGGCCGGAGCGACCGACGCCCGGAGAGCGGCAGCATTCCCTCGCCGAGGCGGCTTCGACCTCGTCACCGGATGCTTCCTCCACACCCGGATTCCCGACACGCGCGAGGAGCTCCTCTCCCGCCTCGGCGAATTCGTCGCCCCCGGCGGACACCTCATCCTCATCTCCCATGCCGGGATCCCGCCGTGGGCCGCCGGCCACTCCGGCGGTGGCGACGGGTCGCATGACCACGATGCCGGCCGCGACGCCCATGCTGGTCACGACGCCCACGACGAGAACGACTTCCGCGGTCCGGAGGAGGACTTCGCCCTGCTCAAGGCGAGCGGAACCGGGGACTGGGAGCTCGACCTCGGCGAGATCCGCACCCGTGCGGTGACCGCTCCGGACGGCTCCTCAGTCGACCTCGACGACGGCATCCTCGTGGCAAGGAAAGTTTAGGCATTCTTCACTACACGACGTAGAGGTCGCGGGGGTAGGATGACGCCATGGCTCGGTTCAGCTTCCTCGAGTGGCCGGTACTCCGGCAGTTCCGTTCGTCCGACCCGACTGGACGCGGCGAATCCGTCGTGTCCCCGCAGACGCGCAACACGGTGCCGCGGACGAGGACGGCCGACAAGGTCGTCCAGTCGGTCTGCCCCTACTGCGCCGTCGGCTGCGGTCAGCGGATCTTCGTCAAGGACGACAAGGTCGTCGGCATCGAAGGCGACCCCGACTCGCCGATCTCCCGCGGACGCCTGTGTCCGAAGGGCTCGGCGAGCGAGCAGCTCGTCAACAACCCCTCCCGACAGACCGAAGTCCTCTACCGCGCCCCCAAGGGCAGGGACTGGCAGAAGCTCGACCTGAGCACCGCGATCGACATGATCGCCGACCGCTTCATCGAAGCCCGCCGCAACCACTGGGAGGACGTCGACGACAAAGGTCACCCGCTGCGGCGGACGATGGGGATCGCCAGCCTCGGCGGGGCGACCATCGACAACGAGGAGAACTACTTCGCGAAGAAGCTCTTCACCGCGGCCGGGGCGATCCAGATCGAGAACCAGGCCCGCATATGACACTCCGCCACGGTTCCCAGTCTGGGAACCTCATTCGGGCGCGGCGGCGCCACTCAGCCCGTCCAGGACATGGCGAATGCCGACTGCATCGTCATCCAGGGCTCGAACATGGCCGAATGCCATCCGGTGGGATACCAGTGGGTGACTGAGGCCAAGGCTCGGGGTGCACGGATCATCCACGTCGATCCGCGCTTCACCCGGACCACGGCGGTGGCCGACAAGCACGTCCCGATCCGGGCCGGCTCGGACATCGTCCTCCTCGGTGCGCTCATCAACCGCGTCATCTCCGACGGGCTCTACTTCGAGGAGTACGTCCGCGCGTACACGAACGCGACGAACCTCATCAGCGACAACTACCTCGATCCCGAGGACCTCGACGGGCTCTTCTCCGGCTACGATCCGGCGACGAACTCGTACGACAACTCGACGTGGGCCTACCAGACCGACGAGGCGGGCGTGGCCCTGCGCGATCCCAACCTCAAGGACCCGCGCAGCGTCTTCCAGATCCTCGCCCGCCACTACTCGCGCTACACCCCTGAGATGGTCGCCGACAACTGCGGCATCTCGGAGGCCGACTTCGAGTATCTGCTCGAGTCGATCACGACGAACTCCGGACGCGACCGGACGACGTGCTTCGCCTACGCCGTCGGCTGGACCCAGCACTCGCTCGGCGCGCAGTTCATCCGCACCGCCTCGATCCTCCAGCTCCTGCTCGGCAACATGGGCCGCCCGGGCGGCGGCATCATGGCGCTGCGAGGACACGCGACGATCCAGGGCTCGACGGACATCCCGACGCTGTTCAACCTCCTGCCCGGCTACCTGCCGATGCCGAGCGCCGGGGTCCATGACACGTTCGACGACTACGTCGCCGCCGTCGGCACCCCGGAGACCCACAAGGGCTACTGGGCCAACGGACGCAGCTACGTCGTCAACCTGCTCAAGGCCTGGTGGGGCGATGCGGCGGCACCGGAGAACAACTTCGCCTTCGACTACCTGCCGCGGATCAACGGCGCCCACGGGACCTACCAGACCCAGGTGCGCATGCTCAACGACGGCGTCGACGGCTACTTCATCCTCGGCCAGAACCCGGCCGTGGGATCGGCGAACGGGCGCATGCAGCGCATGGCGATGAGCCATCTCAAGTGGATGGTCGTGCGCGACTTCAGCCTCATCGAATCCGCCACGTGGTGGAAGGACGGCCCGGAGATCGCGACCGGGGAGCTGAAGACCGAGGACATCGACACCGAGGTGTTCTTCCTCCCCGCCGCCAACCACACCGAGAAGGCCGGGACGTTCACCCAGACCCAGCGCCTCGTCCAGTGGCGTCACAAGGCGGTCAATCCGCCGGGCGATGCGCAGAGCGAACTCGAGTTCTTCTTCGAACTCGGCAATCGGGTGCGAGAGAAGCTCAAGGACTCCGACGATCCGCGCGACCGGCCGCTCCTCGACCTCACGTGGGACTACCCCCTCGACGAGGACGGCGAGGTCGACGCCGAGGCAGTCCTCCGGGAGATCAACGGCTACCATGTCAGCGGCGAGAAGGCCGGGCAGCCTCTCTCCGTCTACACCGAGATGACTGACGACGGCACCACCGCCGGGGGCTGCTGGATCTACGCGGGCATCTACAAGGACGGCGTCAATCAGGCCGCCAGGCGCAAACCGCGCACCGAACAGGACGAGATGGCCCTGGAGTGGGCGTGGGCGTGGCCGGCGAACCGGCGGATCCTCTACAACCGCGCCTCGGCCGACCCCGAGGGCAAGCCGTGGTCGGAGCGGAAGAAGCTCGTGTGGTGGGACGAGGAGAAGGGCCGCTGGGTCGGAGCCGACGAACCGGACTTCCCCCTCGAACGCGAGCCCTCAGCGCACTCCGACGTCCCCTTCGGCGGGCCCAGCCAACTCGACGGCGACGACCCGTTCATCATGCAGGCCGATGGCAAGGGCTGGCTCTTCGCACCCAGCGGCATGGTCGACGGTCCGCTGCCGACCCACTACGAACCGCAGGAGTCGGGGACGAGCAACCCGCTCTACACCCAGCAGAACAACCCGCTGCGCAAGATCATGCGTCGCGAGGACAACCTGTCCGCGCCCGGTGCCGGCTTCCCCGGCTCCGAGGTCTACCCCTACGTGTTCACGACCTACCGGCTCACCGAGCACCACACGGCCGGCGGCATGTCACGGTGGCTGTCCTACCTCTCCGAACTCCAACCGGAGATGTTCTGCGAGGTCTCACCGCAACTCGCCGAGGAACTCGGCCTCGAACCGTACGGGTGGGCGACACTCGTCTCCCCGCGCGGAGCGATCGAGGCCCGTGTCCTCATCACCGAGCGGATGACGCCCCTGACCATCGGCGGACGCACCGTCCACCAGATCGGCCTGCCCTACCACTGGGGCGTCGGCGGCGACGGGGCGTGGGTCGACGGCGATTCGGCCAACGACCTCCTCGGCGTGACGATGGATCCCAACGTCTTCATCCAGAACGGCAAGTACGTCGCGGGCACCGCAATGGCGGGCAGGCGACCGCGCGGTCCCGAACTCGTCGACTTCGTCGAGAAGTTCCAGCGTGAGGCGGGGCTGACCCCCGAATCGGGCAACGAACTCGTCACCGTGCCGCCGGAGGTCGTCGACGAGGCGGCCGCCGCGGGATCCCCGGCGACGACCGGCGGACACAACGAGCGCGGAGGCGACTCCGCGGTCGGCGTCACCCCCGGTCGCACGTACGGTGCCGACGAGAGCGGAGACTCCGGCGGCGCCTCGGCGAAGGGGCACCGCGAGGTCACGGACTCCGGGGACTCGTCCGACGCCGTGGACGGTCAGGGCGAGGGCTCGGCCGGTTCGGACCGCCCGACATCGTCGGGAGGCACCGATGCGGTCGGCGGGTCCGAGGCTCAGTCGGGAAGCACCGACGACCAGCCGAAGAAGCGCGTCGACGCGAACTTCGCCGTCGACGGCGACCCGACCGACGGGGACCCGGACTACGGCTACGACGCCGAGGGCCGACCGTACGAACCGGTCGATCCCGAGCAGCCGGCGAACGCCTGGGAGTACGAGAAGCGAGCACGCAGACGCGACGATGAGCGCGCTGAGGAGAAAGAGGAGGACGACTGATGGCGGCACCGACGCTGGATGGCGGCACCGTCGCGGACGGCCACTGGCACGACTCGACGCACCACCGCAAGGGATTCTTCACCGACACCTCGATCTGCATCGGCTGCAAGGCGTGCGAGGTCGCGTGCAAGGAATGGAATCACAACCCGCAGGACGGCAACTTCGAGATCCTCGGGATGTCGTACGACAACACGGGTGAGCTCGGTGCCAACACGTGGCGTCACGTCGCCTTCATCGAACAGGGCAAGGAGCAGATCGAAGCGGCGAGGGAGTCGGGTCGCAAGCTCGTCAACCTCGGCATGCCCGGGATCCGCCCGCGCACGGATGAGACCTCCGGCCCCCAGCCGGTGGGCGGGGCAGGCGGAGGTCTGCCGTCGTCGCCGCAGCTCGACGTCGACCTGCTCGCCCCCGGAGCCCTCGACCCCGTCGACTTCGACGGCGTCGACACGACGCCGCCGGACACCGCGGACTTCCGCTGGCTGATGTCCTCGGATGTGTGCAAGCACTGTACGCACGCCGGCTGCCTCGACGTCTGCCCGACCGGTGCGCTCTTCCGCACCGAGTTCGACACCGTCGTCGTCCAGGCCGATGTCTGCAACGGCTGCGGCACGTGCGTGGCCGGCTGCCCGTTCGGCGTCATCGAACGCCGTGACGACGGCACGATCCGTCCGCCCACGGACCGCAACGGCAACGAGCGGCCCCTGGACACCGACGACATTCCGAACATGCACACGGCGAACAAGTGCACACTCTGCTACGACCGCCTCGTCGAGGGTCAGACCCCGGCGTGCGCGCAGACGTGCCCGACGACGTCGATCAAGTTCGGCGACCGAGAGGACATGGTCGCCCAGGCGCACGACCGCGTCGCCGAGCTCCATGCGAAGGGACTCACCGAGGCGCGCCTCTACGGGGCCAACCCCAACGACGGCGTGGGCGGCACCGGATCGGTCTTCCTCCTCCTCGACGAGCCCGAGGTCTACGGCCTGCCGCCGGACCCCAGGGTCGCGACGAAGGACCTGCCCGCGATGTTCGCCACCGCAGGCATCGCCGCGCTCGGCATGATCGCCGCGGCCGGTCTGTCCTTCCTCGGGAGCCGACGTCCATGAGCACATCCGAATACGATTCCTACCGTCCCCCTGAGCCCGAAGGCGGCCGGAAGAAGCGTCGCCGAGGCGGTCGTGGGTCCGGTTCCGGCCGTCAGGGCGGCTCCGGCGGCGGCTGGCAGAACCGCGGCGCCGACGGCGGACGCGAGATGCCGATGGTCGAGGACGTCGAGTTCACGTCCTACTACGGTCGACCCATCGTCAAACCGCCGCCATGGGGACATGAGATCTCGCTCTACCTCTTCCTCGGCGGCCTCGCCGGGGGGTCGACGCTGCTCGGGCTCGGCTCGCAGCTGAGCGACCGGCCGGGCATGCGGGCGGCGACCCGGCTGACCGCGATCACCGCGACCGCCGTCGGCGGTGCCGCGCTCGTCAAGGACCTCGGGCGTCCCGAGCGGTTCATCAACATGATGCGCGTGGTCAAGGTGAGCTCCCCGATGAGCCTCGGCACGTGGATCCTCTCCGGGTTCGGCGTCGGGGCGGGCATCACGTCCGTCATCGAGGTCGACCGGCTGACGAGGGAGAAGCTCATCCCGCTCGGTCCGTTCCGGAAGCTGCTCCACGCCCTCGAGCTGCCTGCGGCCCTCGAGTCGGCGCTGTTCGCGACCCCCCTGGCCGCGTATACGGCCGTGCTCCTCGGCGACACCGCGGTGCCGACGTGGAACGCGGCCGGCCGCAACGGACTGCCGTATGTCTTCGTGTCCTCGGCGTCACTGGCCGCCGGTGGTGCGGCGATGGCGCTCTCGCCGGTGCGCGAGGCCGAACCGGCCCGCCTGCTCGCCCTCATGGGGTCGGCCGGAGACATGTACGCGATGTCGCAGATGAAGAAGCGCATGCACCCGGTCGAGGTCGAACCGATGGAGGACGGCGAACCCGGTCACAAACTCCACCGGGCCGAGAAGCTCCTCATTGCCGGCGCGATCGGTGCCGCCGTCGTCGAGGTCGGAGCCCGCGTGTTTGCGAAGAAGCTCGGATCGCGGACCGGGGACAAGGCGCTCGGCGTCGCGAAGGGTGCGGCCAAGGGCGCTGCCTCCGGGTTGGTCTCGGGTGTCGCGTCTCTCAAGGGCGCGGGAGTCGTCAAGGCCGCAGCGAGCGGGGCGGCCGGTCGCGTCGCCGCCTCGGGTGCGGCGACGGTGGCCGCGAACAAGGCGGGCCGGAGCTGGAAGACGCGGACTCTGCTGCGGACGCTGTCCGTGGTCAGCGGTGCGGCACTGGCCGCCGCCTCGGCGTACACGCGTTTCGGTGTGCTCGAAGCCGGCATCGAGTCGACGAAGGATCCGCGCCACGTCATCGAACCCCAGCGCGCCCGCCTCGCAGAGCGCCGCGCCCGCGGCATCACCGACGACTCGATCACCACCGCGTGACCAGCGCGGTGCTCGGGGAGTTTGTGCAGCTGCGTGCGCTGGATGCGCGGGGAGTGTCGTCGCGACGCACCCTGGGCGGCACGTCATACCCTTAGCGGCAGTCCCGCGGCGGAACGCCACGTCCTCCGCGTGGCTGCGCACAAACAACCCTGAGCGCCTAATCCGAGCGTTGCACGGGTTGTTTGTGCGGCTGCGTGCGCTGGATGCGCGGGGAGTGTCGTCGCGACGCACCCTGGGCGGCACGTCATACCCTTAGCGGCAGTTCCGCGGCGGAACGCCACGTCCTCCGCGTGGTTGCGCACGAACAACCCTGAGCGCCTAATCCGAGCGGTGCACGGGTTGTTTGTGCGGCTGCACCGACAGGGTGCTTGACGGGGGTCGCCGAGAGGCACCCTGGGCATCACGACCTACCCCCAGCGCCACGTCCTCCCAGAAGCGCCACGTCCTCCCAGGAGCGGTACGACCAACCCGCCCGTCGCTTCTGCGCTCCCTACACCTCGACCGCGGGGCCCCGCCAGAGCACGTCGCCGTCGACGATCGTCTGCAGCACACGGGAGTCGAGGAGTTCGTCGCGGGCGCCGGTGAACGGGTCGACGCTGACGACGATGAGATTCGCCCGTCCGCCGGGCACGATCTCGCCGACGCCGTCGGTGAAGCCGCCCGCCTGCGCCCCGGCCCGGGTCAGCCCGTCGAGCGCCTGCGCGGGCGTGAAGGCACGCTCGGGATGGTACTCGGCGGGCCCGGGTTCGAGAGCCGAGCGCGTGGTCAGGGCGATGAAGAGATTGTGGGCGGCCTCATGGGGCGCGGTCGGAGCGTCGGTGCCGAGTGCGATCGGCACTCCCGCCTCCCGGAACCTCTGCCACGGGAAACCCGTCTCCGCACGCTCGTCGCCGAGCATCGCCTTCCAATTGCCCATGATCGCCGGATCGCAGTGGACCGGCTGCATCGACGCGGTGACCCCGAGGGCCGCCATGCGCCGGATCGTCGCCTCCGTGCACGATTCGAGGTGTTCGATGCGCGGAGTCCGGATCTTCGGGCCGTTGACCCGCACACACTCCTCGACGAGGTCGAGCGCGATCTCGCTCGCCCGATCCCCGATCGCGTGCATGGCCAGCTGCAGACCTGCGGCGTCCGCGGCCACCGCCACCGGTGCGGCGGTCTCGAACGACCAGATCGGCTCGGCATTCGACCCGTCCGCGTACGGTGCGCGCATCGCCGCGGTGCACGCATCGATGACCCCGTCGAGGATGAACTTCACCCCGGTGATCCGGAACGAGTCCGTGTCGAACCGCTCGGCGACGAGGTCGCGCACCTCGGCGGCGGGGGCGACGGCGGCAAGGTCAGCCTCTGGATCACCGGTCGGTCGGAGCAGCCAGTGCGCGCTCACAGGAAAAGGCAGCCGGCCGTCGCGCTCGAGCCGGCGGAGGAACGTCGCGA
Source organism: Brevibacterium sp. K72 (assembly GCF_050562175.1). Lineage (NCBI taxonomy): Bacteria > Bacillati > Actinomycetota > Actinomycetes > Micrococcales > Brevibacteriaceae > Brevibacterium > Brevibacterium sp. K72. The sequence goes on along the minus strand of NZ_CP191582.1, from coordinate 939,214 downwards.
GCTCGGTCTCACCGAGAGCCATATCCGTCGCCGCCGTCACCCCGGTCTCGAGGTAGGTCGCGAACGCGAGGTCGAGGAACCGATCCCGGTCCTCGTCGGTGGTGATCTCATCGAGGTAGGCCCAGACGTACTCGATCGCCGCGCTCTCGAGGAAGAACCCGGTCGCCGCCCCCGTGCCGTCGCGGACAATCCGGCCGCCGGGTGGATCCGGCGTCGTCGCGTCGATGCCCATCGCCTCAAGCGCGGCCGTGTTCACCCACGTCGAGTGGACGTCGTTGGAATCGAGGACGACGGGGATGTCGCCGACCGCCTCGTCGATCATCGCCGCGGTCGGCTCCCCGCCCGGCACGGCTTCGAACATCCAGCTCGCGCCGAGGAGGTACTCCGCATCCGGCTGCTCCTTCCGTGCCTGTCGGAGCCGGTCCTGGATCTGCTCGAGGCTCGTGCAGTCCCGCAGCTGGACCTTGTCGAGCGCCTGGCCGAACATCGCGAGGTGCGTGTGCGCCTCGACGATGCCGGGGGTGACGAGTGCCCCGCCGAGGTCGGTGACCTCGGCGTCGGGCCCGGCCGCCGCGACGACGGACTCCCGGTCCCCGACGGCGAGGACACGGCCGGCGTCGAGGGCGACCGCCTCGGCGAGGGGGGAGTGCTCATCCCCGGTGAAGACGGTGGCGTTGGCGAAGACGGTGGTCATGATGTCCTTCCGTAGGGGGCGAGGTGCGGGGACGGCGGGCGCGGTCAGGCGGGATTCTCGCCGAGGTGGCTGAGCGTGCGTTCGACGCGGGTGGAGACGCGGGCGATCCACACGGTCGGGAGGATGACGACGAAGCTGACGATGCCCATGATGAGGCCGAAGTTCGGGATGCCGACGGACTCGATCACCCACGCGCCGATGATCGGGGCGAAGCTCGACCCGACGATGTAGGCGCCGATGAGGGGACCCGACCAGCTGCCGCGCGCGTCGAGGCCCGCGGCGGTGGCGATGAAGAGGACGAACGCGAACGCGTAGATCGTGTTGACGACGACGATGAGGACGGCGAGGGTGAGCGCATCCGTGGTCATCCCGATCCAGATCTTCGTGATCCCGCCGAGGAGGAGGGCAGCGGCGAGCGGCACAGCCCGTCCGATCCGGGTGCCGAGGAGGGTGACGACGAGCATCGCCGCGGCCCCGACGCCGGCGGCGGCGCTGAGCGCGAAGCCGAGGCTCTGCTCGCTCAGACCGACGGCGTTGCCGAGGACGGGTGCGAGCGTCCACACGGAGTCCTCGCTCGTGCCCCACACAGGGAAGACGATGAGGACGCCGATGCCGGCGAGCATGACCGTGCGCGGCGTGCGGGACCCGGCGGGCGCCTCGGCGACGATGTCTGCGGTCGAGTAGTCGGGGGTGTCGGGCAGCCACACGGTCACGGCGAGGCTGATCGCCGCGAGCAGGGCGAGGGCACCGAAGACGGTGATCTGGGCGAGCCCGATGGTGGGGATGAGGGCGAGGACGACCATGACGAGGAGACGGTTGACGACCCCGCTCGTCGCGCTCACCCGGTTGGGATTGCGGACGGCCGCGATCGCCGCGCCCGAGCTCGAGATCGCTGTGCCGACCCCGGCCCCGCCGATGATGAAGCCGGTGACCACCGCGCCCGGGGAGCCTGCGAAGGCGGCGACGAGGAAGCCGATGATCGCGACGATGAGCCCGATCGAGGCGAGCGTGCGACGGTGGGGGCCGGAGGCGAACCGCGAGGTGGCGAGGCCGACGACCGCCGAGGCGAGCAGCGCCCACGTGAGGATGTTGCCGGAGGCGATGACGTCGAAGCCGACGTCCTCGAGGACCGACATGATGAGCGGGGCGAGATTGGCCATCATCAGACCGGCGAGCGAGACGAGGAAGATCGCCGCGCCGTTGCGCAGTCCCAGCGGCACGCGCGGATCGTCGACGGTGCTCGCCTGGGTCGGTGTCGGTGAAGTCATGGACGGCCCCTTTGCCAGAAACTCAGTTAACCGAAATGTTTTCGGTTAACTAGTATGGTGCATGCCACACCCGTCGATGTCAATCCATCGGCGCCGACCAGCCACTGCAGACCAGCCACTGCCGACCTCGACCCGGGAAAGAGCACTCGATGGCACGTCCGACCTCACCGCTGCTGAGCCGAGAGAAGATCGCGCTCGCCGCGATCGAGATGCTCGACTCCGGGCAGGAGCTCAAGATCCAGCCGCTCGCGAAGCGGCTCGGGGTCAGCCTCTCCTCGCTCTACCACCACGTCGACGGGCGGGAGGGGATCGTCCACGCGATGCGCGAGGTTCTCAGCGGCCAGTACGTGCTGCCGACGCCGGACGGGGACACGTGGCAGGACGCGGTGCGCGCGGGGGTCGGCTCGCTGTGGCGCCTCTACGCCGACCATCCGCGGGTGATGATCCACCTCCTCGGCGTGACCATCGAAGAACCGCAGACCCTGCGCCTCTACGAATCCCTCGTCTCTGCTCTCAAGCGGGCGGGGCTGCCCGAGGGCGAGGTCCTCTCGACCGTCGAGGTTCTCGACGCCTTCGCGTTCGGGGTCGCGATCGATGCGCTCTCACCGACGGAGATCTTCGCCCCCGACGACGAGGACTCCCCGCTCACCGACCTCATCGCCGCACATCCGACGGGGACTGAGCGCAACGAACTGCTCTACCGCCGCGGCCTCGACATCATCATCGCCGGCATCGAAGCGCGGGTGGAGTGAGGGAGCGCGCGGGCCGGCTTTCGGGAGCCCGACGACTGGGTGAACGCGTTCAGCGGAGGTAGTCGGGCGTGTCCAGGGGACGGCGCTCGGGGTTGACGAGGACCCAGGCCACGCTCTGCTCGGTGAGCGTGTCGACAGCCTGCTCCGAGATCCCACCGCCCCGGACCTGGTCGAGCGCGGCATCGACGGCGCGCAGACCATCGTCCGAAAGCGGCACCCCGCTCCGCACATGCCGGGAGAATGCCGTCGCCATCGCCGCGAAGTCGCGATCCCAGTTCGCCCCGCCGTTGTCGAGGATCTCATGACCGATCCGACCGGCGATGCGGATGACCTCACCCTGCACACTCGCGGAGGGTCCGGAGCCCGGCACAAGGATCCCCCACAGTTCTGAGAACTGCTTCTTCCATCCCGAGGTAGTGACGGTGATCGCCTCGCCGCCGGCGAGCACGCGAGGGCGTGCAGGCAGGTCGATATCGAACATCTCAAGGAGATCTGTCATAGCGTCGACCGTCGCGATACGAGCATTGCCGGCGGCCTGGTACCGGTACAGCGTCGTCATCGCCTTGCGCAGATACGGGCGAGCGTCCTCGCTCAAGGTTCCGCCCCGGGAGGCGAGGAGCCGGACGACGGGCAGTCCTCGTTCGACCTTCGACGGTTCGCAGCGGATGGCGGCGAGGTCGAGTGCCGTCCACCCGAGCGGGTCCGTCTCGGTCAGGGTTGCCCCCCGCTCGAGGAGCAGGGCGACGACGTCGGCGCGGTGGTTGGCCGCTGCCGCACACAGCGGCGTGTGCCTGCTTCCGGCTCTGATCGGGTCCGCCCCGCGCTTAATGAGCAGGTCGACGATCTCGAGGTCACCCTCCGCTGCGCGCGTCACCAGCGGCGACGCGCTGAACTGGTCTTCGGCCTCAATGTCCGCACCGTGGTCGAGCAGCCAGGTGACGACCTCGGCGGTGACGGTGCTGTAGGCGAGAGCCGTCTGCTTGCGGTATCCGCCGCGGGCATCGAGGGGCCGAGACTCGAAGATCTCCTGAAGCTCGATCAGGGAATACGCATCGCCGTACTCTCGGAAGTCCTTGGGCAGGGTCGTCGCCATCGTTCTCCTCAGCGGACGGTGATGCCCGACCCGGCGACGGTCTCGCCGATGACGGGATAGCCGGGCAGCTCGCCGACGACGAGGAGGCCGCCGGACGTCTGCGCATCGGCGAGGAGGAGGAGATCGTCCTCGGTGACGGTGTCGTCGGTCATCAGGTGCGGGCGCACCCAGTCGAGGTTGCGGCGGGTGCCGCCGGAGACGAATCCTGCCGCGATCGACTCATCGACCCCGCCGAGGCGGGGGACCTTTGCCGTGTCGATGACCGCACCGACCCCCGAGGCCCGCCCCATCTTGAAGAGGTGGCCGAGGAGTCCGAAGCCGGTGACGTCGGTGGCCGCGCGGACGCCTGCGGCTACGGCCTCCCGGGACGCGGATGCGTTGAGTTCCGTCATCGTCGCGATCGCCTCGGGGAAGACCTCTCCGGTCTGCTTGTGTCGATTGTTGAGTATCCCGACGCCGATCGGCTTCGTCAGGGTGATCGGCAGTCCCGCCTCGGCGGCGTCGTTGCGCATGATCGCCTCGGGATGGGCGACCCCGGTGACGGCCATGCCGTACTTCGGCTCGGGGTCGTCGATCGAATGACCGCCGGCGACGGGGCAGTTCGCCTCGGCGGCGACGTCGAGGCCTCCGCGGAGCACCTCGGTGAGCAGCTCGAACGGCAGGACCTCGCGCGGCCACCCGACGAGGTTGATCGCCGTGACCGGGGTCCCGCCCATCGCGTAGATGTCCGAGAGCGCGTTCGCCGCCGCGATCCGCCCCCAGTCGTAGGCATCGTCGACGACGGGGGTGAAGAAGTCGGCTGTGCTCAGCACTGCGAGGTCGTCGCGGATCCGCACCGCTGAAGCGTCATCGCCGTCGTCGAGACCGACGATGACCTGCGGGTTCGTCTGCCCGGTGAGGCCGCGGACGGCGTCCTCGAGCTCGCCCGGGGGGATCTTGCACGCACAGCCGCCGCCGTGGGCGAAACCGGTGAGGCGGTACTCCGAGACATCGATCGAGGTGTCCATGTGCGCGAGCCTAGCAGGGGAAGACTGCGGTGGTCTGGGTGTCCGAGAGGACCCCGACCGGTGCCGCGTGTGCACCTGCCGAGGTCCTCTGGTGTTCAGGCCGAAGCTGGCACCCTGTCGAGGAATCCACGCACATCCTCGATCCGGCCATGGTCATCGACGATGATGACGTCGAAGCCGATGATCACGGGTTCTGCGCCTTCGGGTCCCAGGCCCCAGCGGAAGCGAACCTGGTCGTGGTGGCCGTCCGGATCTCCGAGCGCTGTGAAGACGAAGTCCGGGAACTGGGACTGTGTGCTGTCGATGAGGGCGTCGATTCCTCCGCGCCCTCCCACCTCGGACAGGGGATCACAGTAGCTGAGGTCAGCAGAGAAGTGACGTTCGAGCAGTGCCTGCCGGTCGTCCCGGGCGGAATTCCAGGTCGCGATGCAGGCGTCGATGATCTGCTGCATGATGGCTCTCCTTGATTGTTGGGTGTGCAGGATCATCACCCATGTTTTCGCCGCTGCAGGGCGTTGGCCATGACTTCACAGGTCATGGAGGACGAGTCCGGCGCATGCCTACACTGACGACATGAACACGGTGGCGAAAGCGCAGTCGGTGGGGGACATGCTGCGGTGGTGGCGGGAACAGCGTCGCTTCAGTCAGCAGGAGCTGTCGAATCTCTCCAGCGTCTCGACCCGCCACTTGAGTCGGGTAGAGACCGGGCGTGCCCGACCCACTCCGGAGATGATCGACTTCCTCGCAGAGAACCTCGATGTGCCGTTGAGAGAGCGCAATCGGCTGTTTCTGGCGGGCGGCTATGCGCCGAAGTACTCAGAGGCGGACCTTGACGACACCTCTCTGTCCGTGGTGATGACCGGCCTGCGAGGTCTCCTCGATGCGCACGCACCGTACCCGGCTCTGCTCCTCGACGAGCAGTGGACGATCATCGACGCCAATGACGCGGTCGCTCACCTGCTGACCGACTGTGCTCCCGAGCTGCTTGAACCACCTGTCAATGTTGTCCGTCTCAGCCTTCACCCTCGCGGCCTGGCCCCGCACCTGGAGAATCTGTCCGAGTGGGCTGCTCATCTCTATCACCAGGTGCTGCGGCGGGGACAGCGCACGTGCGACGTGCGATTGAGGGATCTCGCCGACGAGATCTGCGAACTGATCGGGGAAACACCCCGCACGGAGGTCCCGGCGGGTCCCGTGGTGACGATGTCACTGCGAACGGAGACAGGGGTGTTGAAGCTGTTCAGCACCAGCGCCCGGCTCACGACTGCAGCCGACACCGCCCTTGAGGGTCTGCAGTTGGAGACGTTCCTGCCTGCCGATGCCTTCACGCGTCGGCACTTCACGTCCACCCAGGGGCAATAGGCTGTCAACTGGGTCAGTCGACGGCAGCGGCACGGCTGTGCTGGGACCCGGGGTCGGTACGGCCCTTGGGCACCGCCTCGGCGACGATCTTCCCGGGGTTGAGGTTGCGTCCGGGATCGGTGGCGCGGAAGAGCGAATCGACCATGAACGCGCCCGCCTCGGTGATGTCGTCGACGATCCACGGACGATGCTCGGTGCCGACCCCATGGTGGTGGGAGAGCCCTCCCCCGGAGTCGATGAACTCCTGCTGCACGGCCTCCTTGACCATTCGGTACTCCGCGAGCGCGGTGGCCTCCTCGGTGTAGGGGATCGCGAACGTGAAGTAGAGGCACGCGCCTCCGTGATAGCTGTGGGACATGTGACAGAACATGAAGCCGGGGCCGCCCATCTCGGCGCGGACCTGGGCGAAGCGCTCATGCACGCGCGCATGCATGTCCTTGAGGTTCGCCCAGCTCACCCCCGTCTCGCAGACGTCGCCGAAGACCCGGTAGTTGAGGAGGAAGTCGCGCAGGTAGGGCGTGTCGAACTTCATCTGGTCGTAGATCGCGCCCGGCCCGGTGCCGAGGCTGATTCCGCCGCGACCTGCGACGATCTTCTTGACCGCGGTCTTCTCGCGTCCGACGTGCTCCTTCGAGCCCTCGAAGCAGACGTAGGACAGGCACATCCCCTCCGTCGTGTCCCAGCCGCGCGAGCGCAGATAGGCGAAGAGAGCGTCCTGACCGCGGGCGGTGAGCTTCGACTTCACCGTCGTCGGCTCCGAGACCATGGCGAGGCTGAACCGCGTCTCGGGTCCGTCGGAGAGCCGGGTGAACGTCGGGTTGGCCTCCGAGCGCGCGATGTCGTGCATCGCCTCGACCCCGGACGCCCAATCCGGGTAGAGGTAGGCGACGACCTCCCTCACCTCCGGCTTCCGGTGGATCCGGACCGTGCATTCGCTGATGACGCCGAGGCGGCCCTCACTGCCGAGGATCATCTCGTGGACCGAGGGGCCGGAGTCCCGGCCGGGGATCGGCTTGCTCACGACGACTCCGCGCGGGTGGACGACGCGCATCCCGCGCACGATGTCCTCGATGTCGCCGTACCTGTCCGACTGCATCCCGGACGACCGGGTCGCCGCCCACCCGCCGAGCGTCGAATAGCTGAACGAATCGGGGAAGTGCCCCATGGTCCACCCGCGGACGCCCAGCTGCTCCTCGAGGTCGGGTCCGTACGCGCCGGCTTCGACCCGCGCGAGGCCCGAGTACTCGTCGACCTCGAGGACGCGCCGCATCCGACCGAGGTTGAGCGACACGATGGGTCGCTCCTCGTCGGGGTCGGGGGTGACCGAACCGGAGATGCACGAGCCGCCTCCGTAGGGGATGAGGACGAGATCGTGGTCGAGGACCGCGGTGAGCACCTCGGCGATCTCCTCCTCGCTGCCGGGATGGACGACGACATCGGTGAGACGGGGCATCGTCCCGTTCCGGACACGGTAGAGGTCGGGCAGGGAGCGCCCGAAGGAGTGGATGACCCGCAGCTCGTCGTCGACGCTGACGTTCTCGGTCCCCACCGCCTCGGCGAGGACGGCGAGGCCATCTTCGCTCACCCGTGAGGCGGGAACGTCGAACCCGCCGAGGTCGGGGATGCGCGGGCGCGGGGCGTTCCACAGGTCGAGGCCGACCTTCTCCTTCGCGATCGCAGCGAAGGCGGGCTTCGTCTCCCAGCGGAACTCGACGCCGTCGGCGCCCCAGCCCCACCAGCGGTGTCGCCTGACCTCGTCGACGCTCAGCGGTGCGCTCACGTCCTCGTCCCTTCGTCGGTGGTGTGATCTGTGGTGCCCTGCTCGGCGGCTGTGGCCTGCTTCTCTGCCGCGCCCTGCTTGTCGGGCTGCGGGGCACGGTCGGTGCGCCCGGATTCGTCGCCAGGGACACGTCGGTGGGTGAGTCGGGCGAGGCCGAGTTCGTCGGCCCCGGCGTCGAAGAGCTCCTCGACCCGGCACTGGACCCGCGCCGTCAGCGCCGGCAGCGACTCCCCGGGCTGGGCGAGGACAGGGGCGCCGACGATGACGCGCACCGGCCGGCGGCCGGGCACCGGCCAGCTCGTGCCCTTCGGCATCGCCTCCGAACCGCCGACGACGGCCGTCGGGACGATGGGCGCGCCGGTGTCGACGGCGAGTTTGATCGCCCCCACCTTGAAGTCGGCGACGAACCCGTTCTGCTGACGCCCGCCCTCGGGGAAGAGGAGGACGGGCACACCTGAGCGCAGCAGGGCGCGGGGCGTCTCGGAGCTGCCGTGGGAGCCCTCCCGGTAGACGGGGAAGGCGTTGAAGAGGAGTCGGACGAACATCCGCTTGTGCCACGCCGTGAAGAAGTAGTCATAGGCGACCCCGGCGGCGAGCAGACGCGCCTGTCCTCGCGGCAGGCTCTGCGCGATGAGCGGCGCGTCGAGGTGCGAGGTGTGGTTGGCGACGACGAGGAACCCACCGCGCAGGCCGCGCACCTCGGGATCGATCCGTGCCGAGGGGGTGATCGTCGAGCGGACGAGACCGCGGAAGAGGACGCGCTGGAGGACGAAGCGCAGCGCGGCGCGCGCCCGGGAGCGGTACATCGCCGTGGACGGGGCGTGCGGAGGTGGGGGTGCTGCGTCCCGCGACGGCGGGGTCGTCGGCACCTCGGTCGGTGCCGCCGCCGGCACGACTGCGGGCGACTGACCCTGGGGTGTTCTCTCTGCTCTCATCGCCCGGGGTTCGGAGCCGACCCCAGAACCGGATGCCGCCTCGGCGAGGAAATTCTCCCCGTCCCTCGTACGGTGCCCCACGCGCGGACGAAGCCGCTCGCGCGGATGGCGCACGTCGTGCGAGCGAAGCCCCACGTACGCACGGTCGTGGGGCTCGCGATCAGGCGCCACGGCGGTCTCTCTCCTCGTTCCGGCGGGAGGTGAGAGCACTCGAGAGTCGGTGGATCGCCGACCGGGGGGCGATCCGGAGGCCTGCGACGATGGCCTTCCAGCGCAGCTGCGGTACGCTCACGGTCCGACCCCTGGCGACGTCGCGCAGGCACTCCTCGACGAGGTCGTCGGGGTCGAGCCAGAGGACATCGGGGATCGAGGTCCCGGCGATGCCGGCGCGGGCATGGAACTCGGTGCGCACCCAGCCGGGCACGAGCGCCGTCACGGTCACCCCGGTGCCGGCGGTCTCGACCGCGAGCGACTCCGAGTAGTTGAGCGCCCAGGCCTTGATCGCGGTGTAGTTGTTCTGGGTCAGGCCCGAGCTCACCGAGCACACGGTGATGATCCACCCGCGTCCGCGCTTGGTCATCGCCCGGGCCGCGGCACCGCCGATGACGAGCACCGCCCGCTGCATCACCTCGAAGCCGCGGTCATGCTCCTCGAGGTCCGTGGCGAGCAGGCTCGCCCGCACGGAGAACCCGGCGTTGTTGACGACGATGTCGATGGGTCGGTGCTCTCCGGGGTCCTCGATGCGGACGGCGACCCGCGTCTGGTCGTCACGGTCGGCGAGGTCGGCAATGAGCGTCTCGACCTCGATCCCGAAGGTCGAGCGCAGGTCGGCCGCGAAGGTCTCGAGCCTGCCCTCATCGCGGGCGACGAGGACGAGTCCGACGCCGCGAGAGGCGAAGGCCCGGGCGAACGCGGCACCGATGCCCGCGGTGCCTCCCGTGATCAGAGCGACATGCATGCTTGTTACGATACAGTGACCTGCGTCATACTCCGCGATGACCTTGAGGGTGACCGCACCACCCATCCGATTCCCCGCCGGCTCCGAATGAGCATCCGAGACCGTTTCCGCGCGACCCGATAGGCAGCACATGACATCCAGCCGCATTCTCCTGACCGGCGTGACGGGATTCCTCGGTCAGGCGGTGCTCCAGGCCCTGCTCGAGAGCAGGCCGGACGTCACCATCACCGCCCTCGTGCGTCCCCGGGGCACCCGGTCGGGCAGGCAGCGCCTCGAACGGCTGCTCGCGAAACCGGTCTTCGGCTCCTGGATCGGACGGGCCGGTGAGGCCGCCGTGCGGGATGCTCTCACGGCGCGTGTCGAGGTCCTCGAGGGTGACCTCACCGACCTGCCGCCGCTGCCGCACGCCTTCGACGTCGTCATCCACTCCGCGTCGTCGGTGTCCTTCGACGCCCCCATCGACGAGGCGTTCCGCACCAACGTCACTGGAGTAGAGCATCTCTACCGGGCCCTGCGCGAGACCGGGCAGGACCCGCACGTCATCCACGTCTCGACGGCGTACGTCGGCGGCATCTCCAAGGGCCTCGCCCAGGAGCGTCGGCTCAGCCACAACGTCGACCACCGCGCCGAGTCCGCGGCCGCTGAACTCGCCCGCGACCGGGTCGAAGCCGAATCCCGTGCTCCCGAACAGCTGCGCCGCTTCCTCCGCAGTGCCCGCGCCCAGAGTTCCCGGATGGGACCCAAGGCCGTCGCCGCGTCCGCCGAGGCGGCGCGGGAGGCCTTCGTCGCCGACCGCCTCGTCGAGTTCGGCCGCACCCGCGCCGAATCCCTCGGCTGGACCGACGTCTACACGTTGACGAAGGCGATGGCCGAACGCGTCGCCGAAGCCGAATGGGCCGACCAGGGCCACCGGGTCTCCTTCGTCCGGCCCTCGATCATCGAATCCGCGCTCCGCCTGCCCCACCCCGGCTGGATCGACGGCTTCAAAGTCGCCGACCCGCTCATCATGGCCTATGCGAACGGCGGGCTGACCGAGTTCCCCGGCCACGCGGACTCCGTCCTCGACATCATCCCCGTCGACTTCGTCGTCAACGTCATCCTCGCGCTCGCCGCAGAGGACGAATCCACCGCCGCCGAGGCGGGGGCCCGGTACTTCCATGTCGTGTCCGGCACGTCGAATCCCCTGCCGTTCCACCAGATGGTGAGCACGGTGCGCGAGTACTTCCTCGACCGCCCGATCCCCGACCCCGAGGGCGAACCGACCCCGGTTCCCGAATGGAGCTTCCCGAGTTCCGAGCTCATCGAACAGCGCATCCGCCTCAAGGAACTGAGCTCACGTCTCGGGCGGGCCGTCGTCGACCGGCTGCCGTCGTCCCGGCGCACCCGCGGGTGGGTCTCGCATCTGAGCCGCGTCGATGCGGGGCTGCGGTCTCTGCGCCAGTTCGCCGACCTCTACCGGCAGTACACGAAGACCGAGATGGTCTTCGACGACGCTGCCACCCGCCGACTCCACGAACGACTGCCCGCGGACACTGCGCCCGAGCGGGGGTTCGACGTCACCGACATCGAGTGGGACCGGTACTTCAAGGACATCCACCTGCCCGCCATCACCGAACTCACCCGCACCTACGCCCGCACCCGGGCGCGCACGAGGCAGGACCGCACCACCTCGGCGGGGCTGCTGCCTGCCGGCGATGCGCTCGCCGTGTTCGACCTCGACGGCACGGTGATCTCGACGAACATCGTCCGGCAGTACGCGGCTGTCGTCCGCGCCACCCAGCCTCCCCACCGCTGGCCGGGAGCGCTCGCCGGCATCGCCGGGATCGTCCCCGGGCTCCTGCGCGCCGAATCCCGTGACCGCTCCGAGCTCATCCGCATGGTCAACCGCCGGTACCGGGGGTTCCACATCGACGAGCTGCGCGCGGTCATCGCGGGCAGCCTCGGGGAGCGGATCCGCGACTCGATCCGCCCGCAGGCCCGCACCCTCATCGACGAGCACCGCGCGGCCGGACACCGCACCGTGCTCGTCACCGGTGCCCTCGAAGTCCTCGTCGAACCGCTCGCCGACCTCTTCGACGAGGTCGTCGCCACCCGCATGGACGTCACCTCGGACGGCGTGCTCTCCGGGTACCTCGCGACTCCGCCGCTCGTCGACGAAGCCCGCGCGAACTGGCTGCGGAAGTACGCGAGCGGCGTCGGCGCCGACCTCGCGAAATCGACCGGCTACGGCGATTCCTTCGCCGATGCCGCGTGGCTCGAGCTCGTCGGCGAGCCGATCGCCGTCACCCCCGACCTCGGCCTCTACGGACATGCCCTGAAGAAGCGATGGAAGGTGCTCGAATGGTGATGCAGGGAAGCCGGAGTGCGGTCGACGTCGAGCATCCGCCGGGTCACGTCGACGGACGCCTGTTCTCCGACGCGGACCATCCGACGGTCCTCGTCACCGACTTCGACGTCCCCGGCTACCTCGAGCAGGCGCGGGGTCGCATCCCCGTCGACCGTGAGCGCATCGATCTGCCCGCCGAGGCGGCCCGTGACCTGGGATTCCTCTGGCGCTTGGAGAACTCTGCGCTCGCCGAGACCCGGGCGCTGCTGGCCTCATGGACGGCGAACGAAGCCCGGATCACCGCCTTCGTCACCGCGTGGGGATATGAGCGATACTGGCTGGCCAAAGCGCTGCGGGACGTCCTCGATGCCGGTGGCGCGACCGGATCCCCCGCGCCCTCGCGGGTGCCGTCGACCCGGCTGCGCGAGGTCTGGGTCGAGCGGGCTCTGCCGATCGTCGCTCCCATCGTCGGGGGCGTCGTCAGGGAGCCCGTCACCGCCGGCCACATGGCCCGGCTCGCCGTCCAGGAGGGCGCCCTCCAGGTCGCGGAGGCCGCCCTGCTGCCGCGGCTGAACGGGGAGGCCCACCGGGTCCTCGCCGAGGTGGTCGAGCGTCGCGAGGAGATCGTGCGGTTCTTCCGCACCGAGGCGATCGCCCGCATCACCCGGTCGCGACGCGAAGCCGTCCTCGCCCGGATCCACCTCGGCTGGCCCTGGGCGCCGCTGCGCATCGTCGGCGTGCCCGAGCCCGACGAGGCGGCGGCACTCGCGAGCCTCTTCGCCGAGGGCTCCGACCGGCGGGCGCTCACCGCCTCCGATGCGGTGATCGGGCAGCAGCTCGCCGGGAACCCTCAGCCGTCGGCGGACGAGGTCCGGGCGGCGCTGCGCTTCGCGCGCCGACGGCAGGGTAGTCCAGGCCGACGGAGGGTGACCAAGGACGGACGGCCCGGCACCGCGGGCAGTCGCCTGCGGTCCACCCGCAGCCGACCGGTTCGAGACAGGAGTGAGAATGGCGTTTGACTTCGACACCTATGCCGAGACGTCCGAGGCGGTGAGATGGTCGGACCTCGACTTCGACGTCTTCGACGCGATGCCGTTGGATGCGGACACGCTGCGCACGGTCCGCTACATGTGCGACGTCGAGTACCACACGACGTGCTTCGTCCGGGAGCTCCTCGTCACCCCCTCGCACCGGGAGGACGCGCCGGCGGCGTTCATGACGATGTGGAACCGGGAGGAGTTCTGGCACGGCGAGGCGCTCGCCGCGGTGCTGAAGAAGCACGGCATCCACGTCGACTACGACGAGATCAAGGCGAAGCGGGCGGGACTGGGCTGGAAGCTCGCCCTCGGTCCGGCGAAGCAGTCGCTGCTGTCGAACATGGTCGGCTCCGACTTCATCGCCGTCCACATGGCATGGGGCGCAGCCAACGAGCTCTCGGCCACCGCAGGCTACCGTCGGATGGCGGCGATGCAGGACCACCCGGTGCTCTCGCCGCTGCTCGAGCGCATCGCCAAGCAGGAGACCCGCCACGTCGCGTTCTATTCGACGCAGGCGAAGGAACGGCTCGAGGACAACCCGCGCGCGCAGAGGATCGTGCGACTGGCGCTCGGGAGGCTGTGGAAGCCGGTGGGCTCGGGGATGATGGACGACGCCGAGGTCAAGCACGTCATGACCCACCTCTTCCGGAACCAGACCGCTGAACTCGACAAGCTCGACAAACGCGTGCAGAAGCTGCCCGGTCTCGGGGACCTGACGATCTTCCGCAACGCCTTCGCCCGCCTCGGCATCGACTGAGAGGCGCGGCACCGGACTCCGGCACCGCCTCGGCGGCGCATGCGAAATCCGCACCACCTCGGCGAGGGAATGTGAACGGGGGAGGGATCAGATGAGCTTCGTCGGATCGGCCGGGTTCCCGGCCTCGGGATGGCAGTCGCTCAGTGCCCGGCCCTTCGTCAGCCGCGCGACGAGGGGTTCGTTGACGCGGGAGGAGAAGAAGGCGATGAGCGGGCCGCAGAAGAACGCGGTCATGATCGTGCCGACCCCGACGGGACCGGAGACGAGGATTGCGCCGACGAGGACGATGAGGTCCTGCGGGACGCGCACCCGCTGGTACTTCCACCCGGTGCGGTCGACGATGATCGGGGCGATCGCATCGTAGGGCGCGGTCCCGACCCCGGCGGAGATGTATCCGCTGGCACCGAACGCGAAGACGACGATGCCGATCGCGAAGAACATCGTCGCACCCCCGTGATCGCCCGGTGCGACGGTGAGCGGAGCGAGGAGACCGGCGAAGAGGTCGATGAAGAACCCGGTCAGCGTCATGTTGATGACCGTGCCGACGCCGATGTAGCGGCGGGCGAAGATGAGCACGGGAATGAAGAGGATCGCGTTGCTCAACAGCTGATATGCCCCGAGCGACCATCCGATCCGCTCACTGATGCCGATGTTGAGCGCCGTGTACGGGTCGACACCGACCCCTCCGGTCTGGAGGATCGCGGCGCCGAGGCCGATGAGGACGACTCCGGCGAGCGCGTAGAGCGACCGCAGCGCCAGGGATCCGGGAGCTCTCTCCTTCGCCGCGGCCGCCATCGTCATTCCTGGAGGTCGATGACGACCTTGATGTCGCCGGGGTGATGTTCGAAGGCCTCGAGCGCCTGGGAGAGGGGAACCGTGCGGGAGAGCAGGGAGGTCAGCCACTCCTCGTCCGCGGCGGCGAGCGCCGCGGCTGCCTGCTTCCAGTGGTCGACGTTGGCGTTGACGGATCCGACGATTGCGACGTTGTCGAGGACGATCGTCTTGCCGATGCTCGCGAGGTCGAGTCCGGTGGGCTCCTGCGGATCGTGCATGCCGAGGAGGCAGACGACCTGGTAGGGGGTGACAGCCTCGAGGATGTCGGCGAGGGTCGCCGAGTCCCCGGTCGTGTCGAGGACGATGTCGGGCTTCACCTCGGCGAGGACGCCGGGGAGATCCCCGGAGTGGAACTGCCCGCCGAGGCGGTCGACGAGCTCCTCCTTGTTGTCCCGCTGGGTGGCGTTGTAGAGATGGACGTCGAGCCCGCGCTGCCGGCCGAGGAGGGCCGCGAGCAGCCCGATCGTCCCGCCGCCGACGATGACGACGGACGCCGGGTCGAAGAACGCGCGCTCGCCGACGCGGAAGACCTGATCCCAGGCCTTCGCGACGACCGAGGTCGGCTCCATGAGCACCCCTGTGCGCCCGAGGCTCGGGTCGAGCTTGACGGAGAAGTCCTGCTTGACGACCCACTGCTCGGACCCGAATCCCGGCAGCTCCTTGATCCCGCGTTCGGTGTACTCGCCGTTGCGGCACATGTCGAACTCGCCGTGCGCGCACGCCGGGCACGGCACGGGGTCGGGGCGCCGGACGACCCCGGCGATGAGGTCGCCCGGGGCGAAGGCCGATCCCTCCGGGGCGGCTTCGACGCGGCCGAGGGACTCGTGGCCGATGATGAGCAGCTCCTCTCCCGGAGGCGCCCACCCGTACTGCCCGCCGTTGAGCTCGCGGTCGGTGCCGCACACCCCGATCGCCAGGCCGGTGACGAGGAGCTCGTCGGCAGCGGGCTCGGGCGTGGGCATGTCGGTGACGGCGAGCGAGTCAGCGGTGCCGGGGGTGATAGTGAGTGCTCTCATCGGGGTCCTTCGTGGTCGGGGTCGGGGTCGTGGGTGGGTGTCGCGTGGGTCGTGAGTGGGTGTCGCCTGGTCGGGCGGCTCGTCAGGCGGCGTCGCTCACCCGTCGAACGGCGCTGCGGGGACCCCGGTGGCGCCGGGGACGACGGCGAAGACGCCTCCTGCGCCCGGCTGGGTGCCCGGCTCGACGTTCTCCTGGGTCGTCGTGATGAAGAGGGTGCGCAGATCCGGTCCGCCGAAGGTGCAGGCGGTGACATTGGTGACGGGAAGGTCGACGATCTCGAGGAGTTCGCCGCCTGAGCTGCGGCACTCGACCCGCGATCCGCCGTAGATCGCCGTCCACACATTGTCCTCGGCGTCGACGCAGAGTCCGTCCGGTCCGCCGGCCGGGTCATCGTCGTCGAGGGTGAACACGCGACGGGGGTTCCTCAGTCCCGCCGACTCGTCCCAGTCGAGGACCCAGGTACTGCGGGTGGGGGTGTCGTTGTAGAAGGCGCGGCGCTCATCCGAGGTCCACGCGATGCCGTTGGAGATGGTGACGTCGTCGAAGACCGTGCTCACCGAGCCGTCGCCGGTAATCCGATAGAGGGCGCCGCCGCCCTCGCCCTGGTCGTAGCGCATCGTGCCGGCGAGGAATCGACCGGCCGGGTCGCACCCGCCGTCGTTGAAGCGGACGTCGGGGTCGGTGACCACCTCGGCGATCTCCGTCCATGCCCCGCCGGCGGGATCGTCGGAGACGCTGAGTCCGTGCTCGGTGAGGACGGCGACGCCGCCGGCGACGCGGGGGCGCAGGCATCCGGCGACCGGGCCGGGAACGTCGAGCGCGTCGACCATGTCGGGGGCCACCGGTGTGAGAACTGACCCGGCGGAAGTGCCGCTGACGTCGGCGGTCAGCGCTTCGGGTCGCACGGTGAGGATCCGTCCGGCGAGCATGTCGACGTAGCGCAGTGTGTTCGCGACCGGTGAACCGTCGTCGGGCCACCACACGGGACCTTCGGCGTGGAAGGCGACGGGAGGGACGAAGAGCTCTGCTCGCATGCTTCCTGCCTTGTGGGAGGGACGCTGGACGGGGTCGGTCGGGGACGTCGACCGTGGGGTCCACGCTATTGCCGCCGCTCACCTCAGTCAACGCCCCTTGCGGGATGGGGTCCGACCGCAGTGGATCACCATGTCCGCGGTACCCGGTAGAGTTCGTTCCGGAGGCGTCTGGCGTCCTGGTGGGCCCCCCGGTCTTCAAAACCGGTGAGACCGAGCATCTCGGTCTGGCGGGTTCGATTCCCGTCCGCCTCCGCCACAGACATCGCCGGCAAGGATGCTTGCCGGCACGGGACGTGAGCGTATGCGCGTCGGCACAGAGGAGGAGGCAGCCATGGTCGAGGCCGACCCCCGCCGGAGCATTCCGCGCACCGATCATCTCCTCGCCCTGCCTGAGGTCGCCGCCGCCCGCGACCGCCTCGGCGAGGCGACGATCCGTGCCCTCATCGCCGATGCCCAGGACTCCGCCCGGTCAGGGAAGCTTCCCGTCGCCGAGGTGACCCCCACCGTCATCGCGGCCGTGACCACGCGTTCGGCCTCCTCGCTCACCCCCGTGCTCAACGCGACCGGGATCATCGTCCACACGAACCTCGGGCGCGCGCCGCTCTCACCTGCGGCGCAGCAGGCCGTCAGCGATGCCGCCGGCTATGTCGACGTTGAGATGGATCTCGAGTCCGGCAAGCGGAGCAAGCGCGGAGTCGGGGCGAAGGCGGCGCTGCTGCGCGCCTGCCCCGCCGCCGAGGACGCGCTCGTCGTCAACAACGGCGCCGCCGCCCTGCTCCTCGCGGTGACAGCGCTGCGGGGCAGTGGGGACGCTGCGGATTCGACCTCGCCGGGCCGGTCCGGTCCGGGAACCACCGTCCCGGATGAGATCGTCGTCAGCCGCGGGGAGCTCGTCGAGATCGGGGCCGGCTTCCGTCTGCCCGACCTCATGGTCACCACCGGCGCTCGCCTCCGTGAGGTCGGCACGACGAACCGGACGCATCTGGCCGACTATGCCGCGGCCGTCGGCCCGGCGACCGCGAGCCTGCTCAAGGTCCACACGAGCAACTTCCGCGTCGACGGCTTCACTGCCGAGGCGACCCTGCCCGAGCTGCGCGGCCTTGCCGACGAACACGGGCTGCCGCTCATCGCCGACCTCGGCAGCGGACTCCTCACTCCCGACCCGGTTCTGCCGAACGAACCCGACATCGACACCGCCCTCCGGGACGGGGCCGACGTCGTCATCGTCTCCGGCGACAAACTCCTCGGCGGACCGCAGGCCGGCCTCATCCTCGGCCGGACCGAGGCCGTCGAGCGGATCGCGAGGCACCCGCTCGCCCGCGCGATGCGCACCGACAAGCTCACGCTTGCGGCGATCGAGGCGACGATCTCAGGAGCCTCGAACCCGGTTCACGACGCCCTCCACCTCGACCCGGTCGACCTGCGCAGACGCACGGATCGCCTCGCCGAGGCGGTCGGTGGAACCGTGGTCGTCCACGAGGGTCGCGTCGGCGGCGGGGGTGCTCCCGGCGTCCCCTTACCCGGGTGGGCGCTCGAGCTTCCCGAGGACTTCGCCGAACCGCTGCGCCTCGGCGATCCGGCCGTCGTCGCCCGCGTCCACCAGGGTGTGTGCCTCGTCGACCTCCGGTGCGTGCCCGAAACCTCCGACGGTGCGCTCGCCGATGCGATCCGCGCGGCCGCCGACCGCCTCGGCGGAACCGGCGCAGCGGCTGACCGCGGTCAGGGCGGACCCTGCATCACGGAAACCGCGACGCAGACGGCCGCGCACGACCGCCTCGGCGAGGGCACCTGATGTTCGTCGTCGCGACGGCTGGGCACGTCGATCATGGGAAGTCGACCCTGGTCAAAGCCCTGACCGGGATGGAACCGGACCGGTGGGCCGAAGAGCGCAGGCGCGGGCTGACGATCGATCTCGGGTTCGCGTGGACGACGCTGCCCTCGGGTCGGGAGCTCGCGTTCGTCGACGTCCCCGGGCACGAGCGGTTCCTCGCGAACATGCTCGCCGGGGTCGGGCCCGCGCCGATCGTCTGCTTCGTCATCGCCGCGGACAAGGGCTGGCAGGCGCAGTCGAGCGATCATCGGGACGCGATCGCAGCCCTCGGGATCGACCGGGGGCTCGTCGTCGTCACCCGCGCCGACCTCGCCCCCGACACCGTCACGGAGACGGAAGCCCAGGTGAGGGCCGAGCTGCGGGGGACGACGCTCGCCGATGCGCCGATCGTCACGGTCTCGGCGACGACGGGGCAGGGCATGGACGAACTCATCGCCCGCCTCGACGAGGTCACCGCCGCCGCCCCCGCTCCGGACGCGGACGCGCGCGTGCGGCTGTGGATCGACCGGGCGTTCTCGATCACCGGGGCGGGCACCGTCGTCACCGGCACGCTCACCGCGGGAATCCTGCGCGCAGGCGACCGGGTGCGCGTCGTCGGCGAGTCCGTCGACGTCGTCACCGGGATCCGCGGGATGCAGAGCAGGGAATCCTCCGCCGAGGTCGTCACCCCCGCCGCGCGCGTCGCCGTCAACGTCCGCGACGTCCCCGTCGACGACATCCACCGAGGTGACGCCCTCATCACGCCCGATGCGTGGCCGATCGTCGAGGTGCTCGACGTGCGCCGGACGATGGGTGAGGCGCTCGACGACGGCGTCCACGAGCTCATGCTCCACATCGGCACCGCCGCCGTGCCAGTGCGTCTGCGCCCCTTCGACGCCGAGCACGCCAGGCTCACCCTCGAGCGCCCGTTGCCGCTGCAGCTCGGCGACCGCATGGTGCTGCGCAACCCCGGCAGCCGCAACGTCTTCGCCGGCGTCGTCGTCCTCGACGTCGACCCGCCTGAGCTGGGACGACGCGGCGACGGGGCGCGGCGGGCCGCTGCGTTGGCATCGCGGCCGGTGACCGGGGACGTCCTCGCCGAGGTGGCCCGGCGGGGAGCCGTCGAACGCGTGGTCCTCGTGCGGTTCGGTCTGACGGTGCCCGAGGCGCTGCCCTCAGGCGTCGAGGCGCTGGGTGCCTGGCTCGTGCACGCTCCGACGCTCCAGGCGTGGGTGACGGCGGCCAAGGAAGTGGTGGCGAAGCAGCTCGCCGCACAGCCGATGGCCCCGGGCGTGCCGGTCAAAGCCGTCGTCGAGGCCCTGCGTCGGGTCGATCCGCCGCTGCCGAGTGCTGGGGCCCAGCCGGCCGCGTCCCCAGGCAGCGGAACCGGGATCGGCGCGCTCGTCGCCGAGGTGATCCGACGAGCCGGTCTCGAGGCGGCCGACGGCGTGGTCCGCCCACCCGGTCACCGCGCGGATCTCGGCCCTGCGGAGGCGGGTGTCGCCAAGGTCGAACAACGCCTCAAGGCCAATCCCTTCGATGCCCCCGAGGCCGATGATCTGCGGGCGCTGTGCCTGGGAGCGCGGGAGCTCGCGGTCGCCGAGAAGGCGGGGAGGGTGCTGCGCCTCGGCGACGGTGTCGTCGTCTCCCCGCGGACCCCGGCGCAGGCGATGCGACTGCTCGCGGGACTCGATCAGCCGTTCACGACGAGTCAGGCCAGGCGGGCGCTGGGGACGACGCGGCGCGTCGTCATCCCCCTGCTCGAGCACCTCGACTCCCGCGGGTGGACGAGGCGACTCGACGGTTCGCACCGCGAGGTCGTGCGGTAGGACGTGCTCGAAAGCGGCGGGCGGTCCGCGGTGCAGTCAGGGCCGCTGACCAGATGTCCGAGCGCGACGGACAAGTCCGCTGCGCAGGGACTTCACGTTGGCGATATTGATGCGCCCCCGCATCAGCGCCGGTAGAATGTAGTGACAGTAGGCACAAGCCGGAGGGGTTGCGATGACGACGATGTCGAGTCGGGAATTCAATCGAGACGTGTCTGCGGCGAAGCGTGCGGCAAAGGACGGCCCGGTCACCATCACCGACCACGGGCGACGCTCACATGTGCTGCTCACTGCGGAGGACTACGACGCACTCGTCGACTCCGACGAACTCATGGGTGATCGGCTCGTCATCGAGGGCGACGATGTCGAGCTGGAGCTTCCGCCGCGCTCGGGGTCGTCGCTGCGGATTCCGACGCTGTGAGGTTCCTTCTCGACACGAACATCGTCAGCGATGCGCGCCGCGGAGGCCGCTCACCGGCCGCCGAGTGGGTGAGGACGCAGCGACTGCGCGCCCTCGCAATCAGCGCGATCACCCTCCTCGAGATCGACCTCGGAATCCGGCTCAAGGAGCGCAGAGACCCCCGAGCCGGGGTCGTGCTCCGACGCTGGCTCGACGATCAGGTGCGGGAAGCGTTCACCGGGAGGATCCTCCCGGTCGACGAAGCAGTGGCGCTGCGGGCGTCGCAGCTTCATGTCCTCGACCCGATGTTGGACATGGATAGTCTCATCGCGGCGACGGCGATCGCGCATTCGCTCACGCTCGTCACGCGGAACACCGCTGACTTCGAACGCACCGGCGTCGCCCTGCTCAACCCCTGGGACGACTGAGGAGCGTCGGCGCGAACCCGCCGGGACACTGACCGCCGGCAACCGCTCGGTTCCGATCCCACTGCGCTGGATCGATCCATGCCATGTGGATCGGAACCGAGCGGTGACCGATTCGCGATCCGCCCCGTGCGCGCTCCTCACCCCGCAAGCGCGCCGCCTGCCAACCGCCGGACCACCTCGGTGAGGTGATGGAGACCGGAGAGGAGGTCCTCGTCCTTCGTGAACTCCTCAAGGTTGTGCGAGATCCCGGCGACGCTCGGCACGAAGAGCATGACCGTGGGCACCGTGTCCTTGAGATTCGTCGAGTCGTGCCCGGCCACCGTCATCACCCTCGCCGAGGTGAGCCCGAGGTCATCGGCGACCGCGCGGGCGAGCTCGACGCCGTCCTCGCCGTAGGGGTTCTGATCCCAGCTGTGCTCGGCGGTGATCTCGATGTCGACCCCGACCTCCTCGGAGATCTTCGCGACCGTGTCCATGAGCGAGGCGTGGGCGGCGGCGATCACCTCGGCGCTGGGGGAGCGGAGGTCGAGGAGGAGCTCGACCTCGCTCGCGACGACGACCGGCGAATTCGGGTAGACGTTGAGCTCACCGCACGCGGTGTGCAGCGCTCCGGGTTCGAACTCGTCGACGAGCTCGCGTGCGGCGACGACGAGTCGCGCTGCGCCGAGCAGGGCATCGCGCCGATCGGTCATGAGAGTCGACCCGCTGTGGGCCTGCGCGCCGTGGACGCGGAACTCGAACTTGTGCGCGGCCCACGTCGCATCGACCAGCCCGATCGTCACGCCGTCCTCCTCCATGCTCCGCCCCTGCTGGACGTGGATCTCGGCGTACGAGGCGATTTCCGGGGCGGTGAAGTCACCGCGTTCGCCGATCGCATCGAGCGCCTCGGCGACGGTGACCCCGTGCGGGTCGGTCGTCGCGAGCGCCGCCTCGAGGTCGGCCTTGCCGGTGAAGACGTTGCTGCCCATCATCGAGGGCTTGAACCGTGAGCCCTCCTCGTTGAACCAGTTGACGACGGCGAGGTTGAACCGCGCCTGCGAGGGGTCTGCGCGGAGTTCATCGGCGATCGCGAAGCACGCGTGCGCGCTCGCCATCACGCCGTACGCGCCGTCGAAGCGACCGGCCGTCGGCTGCGAGTCCATGTGCGATCCGGTGAGGACGTACGGGGCGCCGGGGACGAGCTCGAGCAGTCCGAACTGATTGCCGATCGCGTCCCGTTCGACGGTGAACCCGTGGTCCTCGAGGAGCCGGGCGAACCACGTCCGCTGCTGCCCGTCGGCCTCGCTCGCGGCCTGCCGATCGACCCCGTTGGTCCCCTCGACCGCGCCGAAGCGGGAGTGGACGGCCCAGTCGGCGAGGAAGTCGGCGTCGCGGGTGGCCTGGGTCGGGGTGCTGGGGTTCTCGTTCATCGTGTGGACTTTCCGTGCGGGAGCCGAGTGCTCAGTGCTTGAAGCCGGGGAGGTCGACGCTCAGCCTCGGCGCGATCGCTCCGGCGAACGCCGTGAAGAGGGAGAGGAAGATGAGCATCGCCGCGGCCGGCCACC
Source organism: Brevibacterium sp. K72 (assembly GCF_050562175.1). Taxonomy (NCBI): domain Bacteria; kingdom Bacillati; phylum Actinomycetota; class Actinomycetes; order Micrococcales; family Brevibacteriaceae; genus Brevibacterium; species Brevibacterium sp. K72. The sequence goes on along the minus strand of NZ_CP191582.1, from coordinate 916,352 downwards.
AATGGTCGTTCGCCGAGACGACGAACCCGGTCGCGAGCAGCGGGATGAAGCCCGAGAGCATGCCCGCGGCGTTCTGCGCCATGCCCACCCCGGTGTAGCGGGTCGTCGGGGGGAAGAGCCCGGTGAGCACCGTGCCCGAGGCCGCATACGGCAGGGAGAGCGCTCCGACGGCGATTGTCATGGCGATGACGATGAGGACCGGCTGTCCGGACTCGAAGAGGAGGAACGCGGGGACCGCGATGACCGCCGAGGCGATGCCGCCCCAGAGGATGACCCTGCTCGCGCCGTACTTCGCCCCGAGCATCCCTCCCCAGATGAGGATGAGGATCTCGACCGCGGCGGCGACCATGCTGCCGAGCAGGAGGAGCGAGTCGTCGTAGCCGAGGATGTTCACGCCGTAGTAGACGCAGAAGGCGGTGACGAGATAGAAGCCGCCGACGCCGAGGAGTGCTGCCGCCATGCCGACGATGATCTGCTTCCAGCTGCGCTTGAGAGTCGTCGAGATCGGGCTCTTCTCGACCTCACCGGACTCCTCGAGCTGGCGGAAGACCGGGGACTCCTCGAGGCGGCTGCGGATGTAGACGGCGACGAGGAGGAGTGGGATGGCGACGAGGAACGGGATCCGCCAGCCCCACGAGTTGAAGTTCTCCTGTGAGAGGAGCAGGGTCATGACGAAGAAGCCGCCCGAGGAGAGGATCGTGCCGATCGGCGAGCCGATCTGCGGGATCGCGGCGTAGCGGGCGCGCAGGTGGAGCGGGGCGTTCTCGACGACGAGCGTCATCGCCCCCGACCATTCGCCGCCGACGAAGAGACCCTGCGCGATGCGCAGGAGGACGAGGAGGACCGGGGCGGCGAACCCGATCGCCGCGTACGTCGGGAGCATGCCGATGAGGCCGGTGACGATGCCGATGCCGACGATCGTGATCATGAGGACCCGACGACGTCCGATCCTGTCACCCATCCGACCGAAGATGATGCCGCCGATGGGGCGGGCGGCCAGGCCGACGCCGAAGGTCGCGAACGACGCGAGGGCTGCGGCGGTGGCGTTTTCCGAGGTGAAGTACTGGACGTTGAAGATCAGCGCGGCGGCGGCGCTGAAGAGGAAGAAGTCATACCATTCGAGCGCGGTGCCGATGAGTGCCCCGGCGGCGACCTTGTTCGCGTCCTTGACGCTGAGTTCCTGCGTCGCGTCGTATTCGATCGCCGAGGTGGTGGGGTCGTTGCTCATGCGTGATCTCCGTCGATTGCGTGGGCGGTTCTGCGACTGCGGGGTCGGGCGTCCGCCTGCGTGGGTCGGGCGTTCGGCTGGGCGAGTCGGGCGTCCGTCTGAGCGGGTCGGGGCGGACGACCGTGTGACTCAGAACATTACCGAGTGAGATCGCTCGGTCTCCACGGAGAATTGCCGCAATTGTCCCGGTCGGGATTGTGCATATGCACATACACTGACGACATGAGTGCGAACGACGGCCGCCTCCATGATCGGCCGCTGCCCGGCGATCGGCAGCGGTGGTTCGAACTCCTCGACGCCCTCGACCTCGACGAGCTCACCGAGTCCTTCATGGACCGCGTCGTCACCGTCCCAGGCTACGACCCCGCGCCGATCCCCGTCTCCGAACTGCGCCGCACCGGCAGGAACTCGTTCACCACCCTCATCGACGGTCTGCGCGCCGGCGGCTTCGACGGGGTCGTTGCCGTTTCGACCGAGGTCGGCGTCTCCCGCGCCCGAGCGGGCATCCCGCTCGAGGCGCTGATGACGGCGATCCGCCACGATTTCACCGTGCTCTGGGAGGCGCTCACCCGCGTCGCCACCCGGGACGACGCCGAACTCGTCATCCGCCACACCGGTGACGTGCTCAGCACCGTCGACGAGTACGTCCTCCAGGTCCAGCGGGCCTACACGGCCGAGCTGCAGCGGATGCGCGCCGAGGAGTCCTCGGTCCGCCAGGGCTACATCGCCTCGCTCTTCCAGGACGTGAACCCCACGGACGAGCGGTTGGCCACGATCGCCTCGGCGCTGGGGATCGATCCGACCGAGGAGCTCATCGTCGCCGCCTCCCGCGAGGAGGACACCCCGGACCTGCGCGTCCTCGTCTCCGCACACGAGAGCACGGGCGGGACGATGTTCACCCACCACCTCGGCGGGGTCCTCATCGCTTTCGCATCCGCGGCAGGGGTGCGGCGGACGGGGATCGACGCCCGCCTCGCCGATGCGAGGGTCGGGTTGGTCACGGCCGCCGGGATCGCGTCCCTGCGTCGCCTCGCGCTCACCGCCAGGGATCTCGCGCAGGCCATCACCCCAGGTGAGACGGGAGCGATGACGTGGAGTCGGGGGTGGGCCAGGCTCGCGGCGCAGGCTCTCAATGCGACGGGGAAGACCGTCGGCGGCGACATCGACGAGGCCCTCGCCGCGTGCGGGACGGCGGAGCGGGAGCGCCTCGTCGAGGCGACCGGGGCGTACCTCGAGACCGGGAGCATCGGACGGACGGCTGCCGTGCTCTACTGCCATCGCAACACCGTCGCCAACCGGCTGCGGCGATTCGCCGAGGTGACCGGGGTCGATCCGACGATCCCCGCCGAGGCGGCCCGCCTCGTCGTCGCGTGGGCGTGAGCCTCTGTCGTCGACGGGGTGGGCGCGGTGGGGACGCGGTGCGGGAATCGCTGTCGCCGGCGGGAACGTCTGTCCCCGGCGGGACGGTCGGGGCATACTTGAGTCACGACGACCGGCAACGGAGCCGGTCGTGCGGTCTATCCGTCCACGTCATGAGGTGAGAAGCCATGCCGGTCAGTCCCCACGTCTTCATCAGCGGCGGCCAGTGCGCCGCCGCGTTCGAACGCTACCGCGACATCCTCGGCGGTGATCTCACGATCGCGCTCGCCAAGGACGCGCCTCCCGAGGCGCGGATGCCCGGCGCACCCGAGGATTCGGTCATGCACGCCGAGCTCGACCTCGGTGATTCGCGGATCATGGGCGCCGACGATCCGACGGGCACAGGGGACGCGATGACCGGGGTCGCCCTCTTCTATGCCGCTCCCGATCCGGAGGTGGCGAAGCGGATCTTCGACGTCCTCGCCGAGGGCGGTGAGGTGCAGATGCCGTTCGCGCCGACATTCTGGTCGGCGGGATTCGGGGCGTGCATCGACCAGTTCGGAGTGCCGTGGATGATCGATACGACCCAGGAGCCTGCTCCGCAGTGAGCCTGAATCGGCCCGGGCTGGGTCGGGGTGGAGCCGGGTCGGGGTGGGGCTGTTCGGATTGGGGTGTGCCGGAGGGTCCGCCGGACAGTTCGCGGGACGGTTCGCGGGACGGTCCGGCGGACAGTTCGCGTTCGACGGATGCCGTGGTTGCCGAAGTGCTCTGGTTTCACGGAATGCCTACGGTGCCTGGGGCAGTGGTGTCCTCAGGCCCTCGCAGCTCTGCAGGCTCTCGTAGCTCTGCCCGTGGGGTCCGGTGAGGGCGGTTGCGATGCCGTCGACGGCGAGGACGAAGCGGCCGCCGGAACTCTCGATGCCGAGGTCACGCAGCTGGTCGCCGATCTCGGGCAGCACGCGCTCGCCCTCGTTGCTCACCCAGACGACGTCGTCGCGGGAGCGCATGAGGTCGGCGAAGGCGGCTCGGTGTGGTGGGTCGACATAGGCGAGGACAGCGCTGTGGAACACGACGACCTGTGAGTCGGCCGGGGCCTCGGCGATGAGCGATTCCACGCCGGCGACGAGATCACCGGTGACCAACCTCGGCGGGTCGGCGGCGGCGATGGCGGCAGCGGCGTCGAGGCGGTCGCGGCGGACGGTGTGCTCGGGCCAGATGAGCGAGCGCAGCCATGCGCGGTCCTCGGGGTCGGTGACGTCGAGAGGGTTGAGGTCGATCCCCGCGCGCCAGACGACCCCGGGGAGGCGAGTCGGCGGCGCTGTGCCGGTGAGCGTGCACTCGAGATCGACGGTGCTCGGGCCGTCGACGGGATCGAGTCGGACGGTGCTCGGGCCGTCGACGGGATCGAGTCGGACGGTGCCGAGCTCTCCTGTGCCGTGCTCCGCTGAGTCCGACTCCTTGGCGCCGGACTCTCCGGCTCCGGACTCTCCGGCTCCGGACCCTCCTGTGCCTGACCCTCCAGCACCTGACTCCCGGTCGGCGATCGAGACGTTCTCCCCGGGGACGGCGACGGTCCGATACGTGTAGCTGTAGCGATCGGGATAGAGGCACAGCCCCGCCGAGGCGCCGACTTCGATGAGCGAGATAGGCCCGTTGATCTGCGCCAACGCCGGCAGCAGGACGGCGCACCGACCGGCCTCGTTCGTCTGCGTCGAGCGGGCGAGCATGAGCGAGCGGGTCTCGTCCCAGTGCTCGAGCAGCCACGTGCGCAGCTGCGCGTAGTCGCCTTCACCGGCGCCGAGGTGTCTGGCCGCTCCGAAGAGCAGATTCGCCTGGCGTTTGGGCCGGGGAAGGTCGAGAAGGAGGCGGAGGACCGCCTCGTCCTCGGCGACACCGCTCGCCCAGTCGACGTAGATCGGGGAGGTGCCGGCCGCCTCGACGCCGGCGAAGTTCCGGTAGTATTCGCGCAGAGTCTCGGTGTCGAGATCGGTCATCGGTCGCATGCAGTCGTCCCCTTCCGGCCGAAGTCACCGCCGGTGCGGCGCGATCGTCTCCTCATCGTAGACCGGGCGGTGTCGGCCTGGGCGGTTCGGTGCGGGTGTGCCTCGGGACTGCGCGGGTGTGCTTCGGGACTGCGCAGGTGTGCTTCGGGACTGCGCGGGTGTGCTTCGGGACTGCGCGGCGGCCGCGCCGTGCCCCGGCGTCAGCACCTGCTCGTAGGATCACCCACAACCAGGCCGTGCCGACCCCTCCGCTGTCAGACCCTCGACGCGCCTGCGCAGGCGCCACGACGAGGCCACCAACGGCCGCGATGAGAGGACCGCCCCTGATCACAAGCGCAGACCATCACACACACAGCAAAGTTGAGAACAAGAAGAGTTGACGACAGATTCGAAGAACATCGAACAGTAGTCAAATAGTCGAACAAAAAACAAAGAAAACCATTGACAACACCGAAACACGTGTATACTAGGAGCATCAACACCGACGTTGATGAATGGACCAGGAGGCCATGACTCTCACCCCGGACCGCACCCCGAAGAAGCCGAAGCGACACGCTCCGACTCCCTCGCAGAATGCGCCCGGGCCCGATGAGACGTCGACGAACTCCCGCAGGACACCCGCGGCTGATGGTCCACGTGACGAGGCGATCAGCGAAGAACTCCAGTCACTGCGCGACCAACTCGCCCAGGCCGGATTCGACCTCACCGGACACCCCCTCGCCGACGACTTCGACGCCCTCGACCCCGTCACCACCAACACCCCGGTCCCCGAGGACCCCGCATTCGACTACTTCTCCACGATCGATGACTCCGATATCGACCTCTTCGGACCTCGCCGAGACAACGGCGGAGAAGAGACGGGGGAGTGGCCCGGCGATGCTCCCTCACAGGACCCCGAACACCCGATCCCAGACGACACCGCCCATCCCGGCGACCTGAATCGCCCCGGGGATAATAGAGGCAGGGAGATTGGAAGAAGGAGATTCTCTCTTGCCAGTGAAATACACCGACGAACTCAAGGCTCGCGCCGTCGAACTCGTCATTCATGCTCAGGCCGATCCGGAGACGGCGAACGGGGCAATCACCCGTGTCGCCGGCGAGCTCGGTCTGAGCAAAGAGACCCTGCGAGTCTGGGTCCGTAAGCACAAAGACTCCGGCAAGGCCACACCGACTGAGTCAGTCGATTTGGAAGCGGAGAACCGTCGGCTGCGGGCGGAGTTGGCTGAAGCGAAGCGGGCCAACGAGATCTTGAAGAGAGCGTCGGCTTTCTTCGCGGCGGAGCTCGACCGCCCATCGAAGTGATTGTCGTCTTCATCGACGACAATCGTCACGAGTTCGGAGTCGAGCCAATCGTACGCGCCCTGTCCGGGACTGCGGCACGGATTGCTGTGAGCTCGTATTACGCGTTCAAGAAACGCGAACCATCGGCCAGGGCCCGCCGAGACCAGGCGCTGATGGTCGTCATCCAGGATGTCTATGAGGCGAACTACTCGTGTTACGGGGTGCGGAAGATGTGGAAGGCGATCAACCGCGAGTACGCGGATCAGTTCGGCCCGGTGGCCCGCTGCACGGTGGAGCGGTTGATGCGCCAGTTAGGCATCGACGGTATTCGACGCAGGAGGAAGCGCCCGAAGACGGCTTCGGCTAGGGCTGAGGAGTGTCCGGATGATCTTGTCGAGCGTGAGTTCGCAGCACCGGCACCCAATTGTCTATGGGTCGCGGACATCACCTATGTTCCGACGACTGCTGGGTGGGTATACACGACGTTCATCCTCGATGTCTTCCACAGGGAGATCGTCGGCTGGCAGGTGACGAACCACATGCGGGAGTCCCTGGCCAGGGACGCTCTGACGATGGCTCTCGCTGCGAAATATCGGGCCGGTGAAGACGTTTCCGGGCTGGTGCACCACTCGGATCGCGGGGTGCAATTCCGATCGATTCGCTATGGCGAGACCCTGGCGGAATCCGAGGTCGTGGCGTCGGTGGGGTCGCGTGGGGATTCGTACGACAACGCCATGGCCGAGGCGCTGAACTCGGTCTACAAGGCCGAACTCATCGACCGGAAGGGGTGGTCGGGGTTGATCGAGGTGATGGCGGAGACGTCGAAGTGGGTGGCTTGGTACAACCAGTCCAGGTTGCATTCAGCGATTAACTACCGACCGCCCGTCGAGGTCCATTCCGAATGGATCAACCAGTCCGGGACAGAACCCGCGGCTGCTTAGGAAACCAAGAATAGGAGCCTCTACGAAACCCGGGGCTTGACAGGTGTACGTTCCCCGGGTGTGATGCGCCCCCGGGGTGGTGTGAGGCCAATCATGTGGTGCCCTGGGCCAGGGGTGGGAAGACGACGATCAACAATCTGGCTCTGGCCTGCAGTGCCCACCATCACCTGTTGGATCGCTGCGACTGGGAGATGCTCATGCTTCTGGATGGGCGTCCGGCGTGGAGACCACCGGCGTCGGTGGATCCTGCCCGACGACCACTGTTGCATCCGCGGTTCCTGGCCGAGGAGATCATCGCGTCCCTCTTCGACGACCACCCCGACACGGTGAGAGATGATCACTCTGACGGGACTGGTCAGGATCAACAGCGGGGCACCGGGTGAGGGCACAGCCCTGTCCTCATCGGCTGAGTTGAAGCACCTGTTCACGCAATCTCTCGGACCTCATCCGCATGACGTCATCCGTGCGACGCCATTTGTATGACGCCATCCGTAGAAAGTAATCCGTATGACGCCATTAGTGCGATGTCATCCGTGAGAAGGAGTCTGTGGGGTGTCGTTGACAGCGAGATCCCGCAAGGCGGAGATGGCATCGGCGATGAGCTCCTGTTGCGGATGCCCCGGATCGCTGATTGCGTGGATGTATCGCGTCGGAGCGGGATCCGCCAGTGGCACGATTCGCACTCCCGGCGGCAGCGGGTCGATGCCGAGCCGGGGAAGGATCGTCACACCGAGTCCGCGACTGACCATGTGCAGGGCCGTCGGGAAGGAATGCGCCTCATGCTTGAAGTGGATCCGTACGCCGGCTCGCGCACATGCGTCGAAGAGAATCGTTCGGCAGGGTCCGTCGCCGATGTCATTGTCGATCCACTGCAGCTCTTCGAGCTCAGCGAGCGAGATCGAGTCGGGAGAGGCGATCCGATGGTCGTCGGGAACAGCGACGACATACGGGTCTGCGACGAGCAGGTTGCTGTCGACCTCGACGGGAAAGCGCAGTTCCTGCGACTCAGAGATGACCAGCTGAATATCGGAGCTCAGCTCCCTCCACGGTCCTTCCGCGAGATTGAGCTGAACGGCGGTATCAGGGTAGCGGTTCTCGAGGTAGGCGACGAGCTCCGGCAGCCATCTCGTCCCAGCCGACGCGAAGTACCCGATCGACAGCCGGTTCACACGGCTCTCCTGCAGTTCGGAGATCCGCTGCTGCAGTCGACTCGATGAATCGAGAACCGCCTCTATCTCTCCGAGGATGGAGGCGCCCGTTTCTGTCAGGCACAGTCCGCGTCCGCGCCGGGTGAATAGGGTGAGACCGGTTTCGCGTTCGAGCAGCTTGAGATGATGACTGACGGCTGACGGTGAGAGTCCGAGATGATGAGCGGCAGAGCGGACCGAGCCCGTCATCGCGACCGACTTGAATGACTGCAGATGCGCGACGGAGTGCATACCCCAACCGTACGAATACCGTGCACAGTTGTGCAAGAGCGTGCGCTTTTCCCTTACGATGAGAACCGTAATAATCACAGATATGAGACGCAATCCAGAGCGAGAAGGCTCGTCGAGGGCAGCCGACGACGCTGTGGACACCACGGCGACACCGCTGGCCACCGCGCCGACCGGCCGATCGCTGCCTCTCTCCGTCCGCTTCCCCGCATTGCCATGGGTTGCCGCACTGCTGACCATGGTCTTCTGGGCGTCGTCCTTCGTCGTCATCCGTGACGCAGCTGCCCACTTCAACCCCGGAGCGATGGCACTGCTGCGCTGCCTTGCCGCAGCCGCCGTGCTCTCGCTGTGGATGCTCATCCGGCGCCCGCGGTTCCCCTCATCGATGCGCGCCTGGCTCATCGTCGCCCTCTGGGGAGTGGCGTGGTTCGCCGCCTATGTCGTCGTCCTCAACGCAGCGGAGCATTCCATCGACGCCGGCACCGCCTCGATGATCGTCAATGTCGCACCGCTCATCATCGCGGTCTTCGCAGGCATCGTCCTCCGCGAGGGGCTGCCCTGGCGCCTCCTGCTCGGCATACTCATCTCGCTCGGCGGCATCGGGCTGATCACGGCAGCGAGTTTCACCGGAGTCATCACCTTAGGTGGACTGGTCCTCAGCCTCGTCGCCGCCGTGCTCTACGCGGCATGTGTGCTCCTCCAGAAGCACTTCCTCTCGCGCGAGGACTCCGTGACCGTGACGTGGCTCGGTATCCTCGCCGGCACAGTTGCGTGTCTCGTCTTCACTCCGAGCCTCGTCGCCGAGGTGGCCGCCGCACCCATCGGCATCACCCTCCAGGTCGTCTACCTCGGCGTCGTGCCGACTGCGATCGCGTTCAATCTCTGGGGATTCGCTATCCGCGTTCTCCCGGCCGGCCTGCTCAGCTCCTCAAGCCTTCTCGTCCCGGCGATCGTCGTTCTTCTCTCATGGATCATCCTCGCCGAGGTGCCGCCGCCGCTGGCAGCCGCGGGCGGAGTCCTCTGCCTCGTTGGGGCCGCATGTGCGATCGGACCGCAGATCGTGAGCTCGCTGCGAGCGTCCGCCGAGCGCTCGGGCTGACCGAAGCACGCCCCAAGGCGCACGGACGGCGGTGTGATCCGCTCAGCCTTCGGCCTTGCCCTGACGCCAATAGCCCATGAACGCCACCTGTTTGCGATCGACGCCGATCTCCTGGACAAGATACCGACGCAGGCGTTTGACCGGTCCCGCCTCACCGGCGATCCACGCGTAGAACGGCCGGGCCGTGCTGTCGCTCGAACTGCTCTGGGCGGCCTGAGAGAGCTGGGAGGGAACGTCCCAGAGGATCTCGGAATCGATGTCGACGTCCGGGAGCTCGACGCCCGAGCCTGATCCTCCCACCTCGGCGAGGACCCTTCTCTCCGCCTTCACCGCCGCCCGGACTGCGGGCTCGAGTTTGGCGCCGAACTCAGCATCACCACGGGGGAGCCATTCGATCTCGAATCCGTCGGGGAGGGTGAGATCGAGGACATCGGCAGGGCTGGGGACCTCGATGACCGCCTTCCCACGCACGCTGCCCCCGACCAGTGATTCGAGGATCGAGGCGATGGCCGGCACGGCGGTCTCATCTCCGGCGAGGAGGAGCTGATCGGCGTCGCCGGATCGGAACTCGATCCCGCCGTAATCGCCGTCGTGATCGCGCGACGGTCCGATGATGTGAAGGCGGTGACCGATCTCTGCGGTCTCGGCCCAGCTCGCGGCCGGACCCGAATGTCCTGCCTCGTCCGTGTGAAGGACCATGTCGACGACGAGCTCACGGGCCTCGTCTCGCCACTCGCGGACCGTGTACGTGCGCATGCACCCGCGCAGCGCCTCGTCGAGCTGCAACCACGCCTGGTACCACGAGGTCCCGGCCTGTGCCTGCTCGCTGAAGAACCCCACAAGGTCGAAAGCGGGAGCGGTCGTGCCGCCTGGGGGAATGACGAGCTTGATCCTCAGGTCGCGCGGATGGTCGGTGACGCCGAAGCCGGCGAGTCCGGGACCTCCGAACGTGATGCGACGGAAGGCGGGACTGAGATCCTCGATGCCGATGACGGTGGCTTCGAAGGCGTTGATGGATGCTCGTGACACGGGTTCTCCTCTGGCCCCCGCGGCGAGTCGAGACCCCGCGGCGACGATGGACGTTCGTTCACGTCGAGTCTACAGATAAGGGTAGCCTTTCCACACTGTCTGATCGCCGATGTGATTCAACCGACGTCCCGACGGCGGCCGGGTGCGAGCACGGACTTCCCGTGTCAGGTCGGGCGCGCGAAGAGACGGCGCACCGGACCGATGCGAGCCAGGCATGCTGTGCACCGGGCCGGCGCGAGCGGGGTCGTGCTGTGCGCCGGGCCGATGTGAGCCGGGCATGGTGTGCCCCGGGTTGGCAGGCGTACCGGGAAGGCGGGCGCGGGGGCGTGCTGCGGCCGGGCCTATGTGAGCGTGGACCGCGCACCGGCCCGGCCCGCGAATTCCCCGGCGTCTCAGTATCCGTAGCCGTCGTTGATGGTGATGACGACCTTCCCGTCGACGATCTCAGCCGTCCCGTCCACGGAGAACGTCACCGTGTCATCGAACGTGCCGTCATCATCGAAGAACGAATCATAGTTGCCGGTGACGAACGCCTCTCCCTCGGTCACCGAGGTGACGGCCCAGGCAGGACCGCCGTTGGGGCCGGTCGTCTCTCCCAGGTCGTAGTACGGATCCGACGAGCTGTCCGCCACGGTGACCGTGGGATACGAGGAGGTGGACCACTTGATGTTCGTCGCGTCGTAGCTCTCGGCGCTGAACGAGCCGAACGGGCACCCGTCGGGCTGGGCGACGGTCTTCTGCGCGCAGCTGTCGATGAGGGTCTTGACCTGCTTGTCGACCTCGCTGCGGAACGCATCGGTCGGCTGCGCCGCGAGGAGAGCCGGTTCGACGCCCTCCATGTCCGCATCGTCGACGCTGCCGGCGAAGAACGTCCGTGCCTCGATGGGGTCGGCGGAGATGAGCTCTGTCTGCTCGGCGAGCCCGACTTCGTAGAGCGCCGGGAACGCCGGCAGCGCCAGCTGACTGCCGTCTGTGTCGACATCGATGCCGTTGACTTTGACCGTCGTCAGCCCGGGAGTCTCCACCGCGAGGTAGGACAGCTCAGGTGACTGCAGCTTCCAATCGTCGAAGAACAGAGCAGTCTTACCCGACTTGACCAGGGAGAAGTCGGTCGTGCTCTTGCTTCCTCCCAGGTCGAAGGTCGCCGACACCGTGGCCTGGTCGTCGGAGACGTCGGCATCGGCGACGGTGATGTCCGTGGGCAGAGCCTTGGCGGCGCCGAGGACGTCGTTGGTGAGCAGCTGCCTCTGCTCCGCCGGCACATCGACATCCGCGATCGACAGCGCCCCTTCGGCGTCTCCGTCGGCCAGTCGGTCAAGGTATTTCTCGACGGCCGCTTCCGGGCCGAACATCCGACCGTTGACCTGGGTGACGACGATGAGCGCGGCGACGATGACGAGGACCGAGACTCCGCTGATGACGCCGACGACGGTGGCCTTCTTCCGGTCGAACGGCTTGGCCGGGCCTCCCGACGCGCCGGGGGATCGCCCGTCGTACGCAGACTGCGCTGGTGCCGACGCTGCCCCGGAATAGGTGCCCGCCTCCGACCACGCGCGCGTGGATCCCGTGCCGGTCTGACTCGGCGATGGGTCTGCGCTCCACGAAGATGAGGGTCCGGCGAAGTCTGGGGCGGACTGCGCCGCTGATCCCGAGACGGATGGATCCGCAGCCCCGGAGGCGGACTGTGCAGTCGAGCCGGAGGCCGCGTGGAGGGCCGAATCGAAGGCGGACCGAGACGTCGTCCCGGAAGCAGGCTGTGACGCCGAGCCGGGTGCTGACTGCGAAATCGGATTGCCGCTCGAATCCTGCAGTGCTCCCGACTGCGGACCGGCCGGGCCGAACGGAGTCTGCGGCGGCGGAGGCGGTGTCTGGCCCGATCGCGTGCCGGAGACCGCGCTGCGATGGATGAGCGGATACTCCGGAGCGCTCATGCCGAGTTCGCGACCCCAGTGCGGGTGCGTCGCCCGACCGGCGAGGAACCGCGTCACCGCAGGCATCGTCAGCGCCAGGCGCGGCCCGAGCGTGCGCGAGAGCACCTCGATGAGGCCGCCCCAGACTGCGAAGACGAGGAACGACCACGCCAAGGTGCTCAGTGCGGCCTGTCCGGCAGCCATCGACCCGAAGACATCCGTCGCTCCGGCCGAACCGCGCACAGAGGCCCGCATCGGGATCGCCGTCAGCGAGAGGATCCCCCACACCGCGGCGAAGGCGAGCGGGATCCTCCACGCAGAATGCCACTGATTCGGATCCTGACCCTGCACCGTCCACCGCGGCTGCCGCGTCACCGTGGCGACGAGCGTTGCGGCGAGGACCGCGACGACGACGGCGAGCAGACCCAACCACAGCTGCCCGGGAGCCTCGTCGCTGAAGATCGTCAGTGACTCGGAGAACGTTCCCGAGTCCGAGAAGCCACCCGATCCCGAACCGAAGCCACCCTGTATCGAGAACGTCACCCCGCCGAGGTGGACGAGCAGAGTGAGGATGAGACCCATCGTGATGAAGACGAGCGGAACCACCTGGCCGGGGACGTCGAGACCGAAGGGCAGGACGAAGATCGCCACGATCGACATCACGGCGACCATGACGACGAGATGGACCCATGCGACGAGCAGAGGCGGAACAGCCCAGCGGAGGAACGGGGCGCCGATCGCCTCTGTGCCCTTGAAGTGGCCGGCGACTCGGCCCCACGCGCTCACCGCGGCGATGACGAGCAGAGGGACGAAGAACGAGCGCGCAGTCACCGCCGAGAACTCGAACTGCGCGGCACCGCCGCCTTCCATGAGCGCGAACCGTGCCGCGAAGATGAGCTGGAGCAGGAAGAGCACGATGGTGAACGCCAGCGCGGAGATTCCGATCCGGATCCACGTCGACCCGCGGTTGGGAGACGGCTGGCGTCGCTCGCTCCACTGGGTGAACCACCACAGGGTCCCGAGGACGACGAGCGTGACGAGCAGTGGGGCGCCGGAGAGGTGGAGTGCGCCGTTCGCGGAGGCGAAGTCCTCGATCTGCAGGTCGAAGCGGAACGCGGCCGAACCGAACAGGGCCAGAGCCATGAGGACGAATGGAAGGGCGTAGCCGATCTTGTCGGTGTCCGCGCCCATGGTCTGGGAGGCCGAATCGACCTCGGCGGTCGACATGACGACGACCGTGAGGATGATCGACACGAGGATGCCGGCGGCCAGGGCGATCCCCGGAGGAATGAGCACCGCCTTCCACGTGGCTCCGCGGGCAAGCGGTGCCAGGTATGTCGCCGCCCGCGGCGAGGGTCCCGCGCTCGATGTGGGATAGGGAATGCCCTGCGGGGTCGCCCCCTGCTGGGGATACTGTGAACCCTGGTACGGCGTGCCCTGCTGGGGGTGTGGCGCACCCTGCGAGGCGGCACCCTGATACGGCGATCCCTGCGAGGCGGCTCCCTGATACGGCGCATCCTGGTACGGTGATGCTCCCTGGTGAGCGGGCCCCTGGGGCGGATGCTGCGACCCCGCCCCCTGCCACGGCGGCGTCGACGGGGGATTCGGAGTTCCCTGAGGAGGGGCACCGTGCGTGGATTCGCCCTGTGGCTGCCGGGACCCGGATCCTTCCGGGGAGTAAGGGGTCCCCTGCTTTGGGGAGGGCGAACCTTCCGGCGAGTACACGGAGTTCTGCTGGGCAGCGGCTTCCGGGGAGAAGCGCGGGAACTGCTCGGTCGGCGCGCTCGTGTCCGAACCTGAGCCCGGTGCCCTCGTGTCCGAGCCCGGTGCGCTCTGAGAAGTCGATTCGCGACTGTCCACTGCTGGCGCGGCTGTGACGGTGTCTTCCGCATCGGTGCCGCTGGACGCGGAGCTGTTGAGATTGGAGCTGCTGGTGTCAGAGGTGCCGGGATCAGAGTTGCTGGGATCAGAGCTGTCGGGCGTCGAGCTGCCGGGACTAGAGCTGACGGACGCCGAACTGCCGGGACGGGTGCTGCTGCGGGCGGGCTCGGCGGAGGGCTTCTTCGGTGCCGCTGACGGCTTCCCGGCAGCCGACGGCTTCGCAGTTTCTGACGGCTTCGTGGTCCCCGACGGCCTCGCGGCTTCCGATGGCTTAGTAGCTTCCGACGGCTTCGCGGGTTTCGACGGTGTCGCGGAGCCGTGCTCGGGGCTGCGCTTCGAACTGTCGGGGGACCGCTCTTCGGGGTTCTGGGACGATGTGCTCATGGGGAATCCTTCGACTGCTCAGGCCCGAGTGCGTCGCCGACCTCATTGCCGCCAATGATGCCTGCTGCGCCGGGCTGATGGGGACGTGATCAGTCATTCGCAACGACATATCCATCTGTAGTGGCATCCTATATTAGGCTGGAAACAGCAGAGGGAGTTTTTCTCAGAATTCTGTGTCCGACGACCGATCTGGAGCTGCCGATGAGCGACAACCCTTCCCGAGGCGGGCGTGGCCAGAACGATGGGTGGCCGCGCGATGATGCGAGCGGAGGACCTCAGCCCGGCCGTGGCCCGCGGGCCGGTGACGCGGACGCATGGGGGCCTGCCGCGGAGACCGGTTGGGGATCGGGGTCCGATGACGGCTGGGACCGAGGTCCCGCCGACGGCGCCGAGGCTGCTCGACAGGGCAGCGCGGGTGCCGGCGCCCCTGGAGCATGGGGTCCCCCAGCGGAGACGGGATGGGGCCGCCCGAACGAGGCCTCGCCCTTCATCGCCGCTCAGCAGCCGGCGTCGGCGCGGCACCCGAACGGAGCAGAGCGTCCCGGTGGGGAGCAGGAGCATCCGGGACACGAGCCCGCGCGTCTGGCGTCCGAGCGCCCTGGCGTTCCTCCTCGTCAGCCGGAGGCGGGACCCCACCAGCAGGGAATGGAGCCCCATCAGCAGGGAGTGGGGCCCTACCAACAAGGGATGCGATCCCAGCAGCAGGAGATGGGGCCCCACCAGCAAGGGGTCGGGTTCGCTGCCGCAGGCCCGGGTCGGTCTGCGGCGCCGACGACCGATCGACGCCGTCGCAGGGGCGTCATCGGACTCTTCATCGTTCTCGCAGTCGTGGTCGCCGGTGCCATCGGGTGGGGCGCGGCGATGTTCTTCACCCAGGACGACTCGGGTGAGACGACAGTCGCCAGCTCCCCGTCCGGCTCGGTCTCGCCGTCGCCGTCCGGCGGGCCGAGTGCGGAGACCACGCCGACCGCAGAGTCATCGCCCGAACTCCCCGATGACCCGAAGGAGGCGCTCGACCAAATCGTCGACCGCGACCGCCCCTCGGTGGTCAAGGTGGTGTCATAGCGTCGAAGCAACACTCCCGGTCGGCGGGGGTCTGATCGGTGGAGTGTGCAGATGGCGCGGGTGGGGTTGTCGTTCAGCGACAGGTCGGAGATCTCGGCGGCCTCGAAAGCGGGCTGGTCGGTGCGGAGGATCGCCCGTCACCTGGGGCGTTGCCCGTCGGTGATCTCGCGGGAGCTTCACCGGAACTCGACGAAGACCCGCGGCTACCAGGCCGTGACCGCAGACGTCAGAGCGCAGCCTCGGCGAGCTCGCCCGCAGCAGCGGAAGGTCGCGGGGGATCCGGTGCTGCAGGCGAGGGTGGACGCCGACCTGGCCGCGTCCTGGACGCCGAACGAGATAGCGGGCCGGTTGCGTCTGGAGGCGACAGACCCGACCGTTGAACGCATGGCGAACTCTCCTGACGCACGCGGCCGAACCGTCTCCGGTGAGGCTATCTACCAGTACATCTACGCAATCCCGAAGGGTGAGCTCGCCCGCAAGGGCATCTTCCTGCAGTCCAAGCGGACCAAGCGCCGACCACGTACGACCGGGCGGACGCGCGGTGGCCCAATCGTAGGTATGGTCCCGATCGCGGAGCGAGGTGAGGACGCCGCCCAGCGTCGGGTGCCGGGGCACTGGGAGGGTGACCTGATCATCGGGAAGAACGGCACCTCGTGCGCGGCGACGCTGGTGGAGCGGATGAGCGGGTTCACCGGGCTGCTGGCCCTGCCCTCGAAACACGCCGAGCCAACCGCTGACGCGGTCATCGAGTTTTTCAACGACCTGCCCGAGATGATGAAGGCATCGTTGGCGTGGGACCAGGGCAGCGAGATGGCCCAGCACGCGAAGGTCTCCCTGGCCACGGCGATGCCGGTCTACTTCGCCGATCCCCACTCGCCCTGGCAGAGGCCCAGCAACGAGAACACGAACCGGCTCTACCGGGAGTATCTGCCCAAGGGCACGGTGATCCCCGATCACCAGCCCTACCTCACCACCATCGCCGAGGAGATCAACAATCGACCCCGCCGCCGACTGGGCTATCTCACGCCCACCGAGGCATTCGCTCGACTGCTCGCCGGCGAGCCCCATGTTGCTTCGACGCCTTGACATCGCCCAAGGACCTCAACGGCAAATGGGTTCCCCAGCTGAGTTCGAAGCGAGTCGGCCTCGAAGCCGAGGGAAAGACGTGGAAGGAAGCGGACATCCTCGCCGAATACGAGGAATTCCGCAACGAGTATCCCCGGGTACAACTGGTGTGGTCGGGTGATTTCTCGAGCTTCAAAGAGGACGATTTCTGGGTGACCGTCGTCGGCATCGGCTACAGCGACCCCGAGGACGCACTCGCCTGGTGCTCCTCGAACGGTCTGGGGCCCGACCACTGCTACGCCAAGCAGCTCAACACCTCAGGGGGATACGAGGGAACGACCCGACTGCAGGACTGACGGTGTCGGCGACGAACGGACCTGATGCGACGGCAAGCACACCTGCACCTATGACGGCTGCGCGGCGCGGCCCGACGGCCCCGCCGACGTGCTCGAACGCCGTGAGGACATCGCAGAGGAGTGACGTTCGATGATTGGTGACCAGGCAGTGACCCGCTGTGACGAAGTGTTGACTCCGCGGCGGAACGAGCAGTCTAAGATCGAACCATGACTTTCTGGGGGCAGGAGCTGCGAAGCAACCTTGCCCGATCTTACGAAGACCCCTCTGACCAGCGGTGGAATCCCGCTATTGCGACTCTTCCGGTGTCAGAGAGGGCTGCCGCGCTGTTCCGTGAGGTCGAGGAGGACTTCCGCGCCACCGGGTCGCGCACGCCGAGGTGGGAGGACCCCCACCTCGACCCCGAGTTCGAGTGGGGCGGAGGACCGGCCCCCGACGGCTGGTCGGACGTGACCGATCATGAGAAATTCGCCATCGTCCACGCACGCGCGCGGGCGTGGATCAATGTGCTCGCCCGACGCGGCATCCGCGTCGCCGACCACCCGGTCGATTGGGCCAGCGACGACCCCTTCCTCTCCGTGGCCGACCGCAGCGCGATCCTCACAAGTGACGTCGAGGGCAACCCCGAGCTCGTCATCGGATTCAACGACTTCGTCGCCGACGACGACGGAATCGACCGCGTCGCCAACGTCGTCGTCGCCCTCGGCGATCCGGCCGTGTCTCTCGCCCGCGTGCCCGACTGCGGCTGCGACTTCTGCGACTACGGTTCCGACGTCCTCCTCCAGCAGCTCGACAGCCTCATCTTCTCCGTCGTCGACGGCTCCATCGAAGCGCAATCAGGAGGCCGGTACTCCGGCTACCGCACCTCGTTCGACGCCGCCGGAGAATTCTCCGGGGAGATCACCCACCGCCAGGCCAGACATCGGTCACGACCGTGGTTCCCCGATTGGACACCCCGGCCCATGCAGGAATGGGCCTGACCGCAGCTCACCGTTCGCCGCGGTCGACGGTCTCGACGAGCTTCGCCGCGACGGCGAGGTCCTCCCACGACATCCCCGACCCCTTGAAGATCAGCGTGCGGTCCGCGTCAAGCGTGACCTCGCCCGTGCTCACCTGCTTCATCGTCACGATCGTGTCCGCGTCGAGGGCACCATCGGTGATCGCGAGGACGACGTCCCCGGCTTCGCGCAGGGCGGTGTCGAGGTCCTCGACGACGACCTCTGAGCGAGCGAACAGCTCCGCCGGCAGCTCCCGTGCGTGCGGATCATGCGAGCCGCACGCAAGCACCACGGCACCGGGGCGGACGAGATCGGCGTCGAAGAGCGGCGTGCGCGCGGTGGTCGCGGCGACGACGATGTCGGCGTCGCGCAGGGCCTCGTTCGCTTCCTCCGACCCTGCCGCGAGTACCCGTCCACGATCTCGCACCTCGTCGCCGACCCGGTCGGGGGAGCGGACGACGAAGACCGCCTCGGCGACGTCGAGCTCCGCCCTGATCGTGTCGGCATGACCGATCCCCTGGGGCCCGGCGCCGAAGATGACGACCTTCACCGGGTCCGGGAAGCGCGAGAGCGCGGGCAGGACTGCGGCGACGGACACGGCGGGAGTGCGCAGGGTCGTCAGTGCCGCGCCGTCGATGACCGTGCGCAGGCGCAGCGTGGAGGCCTCGTACATGAGGTACTGGCCGAGGATGCGGGGCAGCCCGCGTTCGGCATTGCCTGTCGAGACTCCGACGAGTTTGACCCCGACCCACTGTCCGAACTCCGAGGGCATGAAGATCATGTTCCCCGCGCTGATGTCGGTGACGGTCCGGGGAATGTCGTCACTGGGATCGAATCCCCCGGCCAGCGTCTCGCGGAGAGCGGAGACCGCCTCGGCGGGGGAGAGGGCCGCGAACACGGCTTCGGCGTCGAGATAGCTCACGTCGTCCATGGGTTCTCCTCACTGGTGCGGGTGCCACGGCTGTCCTGCCACACTATGTGATCGCACCCACAATTCCGAACGGATTCTGCCGGGAGGAAGCGGCGTCAGCCGCGATGGAGGGCCTGCCGGGGTGGAGGGTCAGCGTGGCGAAGGCGACCCCGGCGGGTGGAAGGGGTCGCCCCTCACACCGCGCGTCGGGCGGCAGCGGCGGCCGCCTCGGCGAGGATTGTCAGTGCCTCGGCGATGAGCGGTTGATCGGCCGAACCGCTGCGGACCCCGGTGAGGATCTTTCGGGAGGGGACCGGGTCGCCTCGGAGGGGGACCCGGACGACGTCGTAGCCTTCGGGCAGGTGAGCGAGCCGGGGAGCGAGCGCGACGCCGAGTCCGGCGGAGACGAGCGCCGCACCGGTCTCCCATTCGTGGGACTCGTGGGCGACCTCGGGGAAGAACCCTGCGGCCGCGCATGCCGTACGGACGAGCCGGTGGTAGGGCGTGCCGGGCCGGTCAAGGATCCACCGTTCCTCCGCCGCCTCACCGAGCGCGACCGACTCCCGGCCGGCGAGACGGTGGCGGCTGGGGACGAGGAGGTCGAGACGGTCACTGAAGAGCGCCGACTGCTCGAAGCGGGTGTCGCTGCGCGGCGGCAGCGGATCGGTGGCGACGACGACGGCGATGTCGGCCTGGTCGGCGACGAGGAGGTCGAAGCACTCCTGCGGGTCCGCCTCGATGATCCGCACGGTGCAGTCCGGATGCGCGCCCATCACCCGGTCGGCGGTGAGCGGGAGCAGGCTCGCCGCCGCCGTCGAGAACCCGCACAGGCGCAGCGTCCGCGTGCCCGTGGCGGGACCGATCGATGCGAGCTCGCCGCGGATCTCCTCCCACCGGGTGAACAGCTCCTGCGTGCGGTCGAGGAGCATCTGCCCCGCCGGGGTGAGTGCGAGCATCCGCCCGCGCTGCTCGAGCACGGTCACCCCGAGGTCCTTCGACAGGGTCCGCAGCTGGTGCGACACTGCCGACGGCGTGTACCCGAGCCGCTCCGCGGCGGCGGTGACGGTGCCGACCTCGGCGAGCACGCGGAGGACGTGGAGACGACGATCGATCATGCAATATTCTTGCATGATCGCGGACAAAATGATTCGCTTCCTTTCGCCGAGGTGGGGGCGGAGACTGAGAGGGAACGGCGAAGTCCCTCCGGCGCTGGGTCCGCGCCGCGACAGCCGCTGCGAGGCGGTCGCTGCCCGGGGTGCTCGGTCGCCGGCGCCGATGCCCCCGACGCGACAAGGTGGTGGAACCGATGACCCTGCTCCCCGACAGCACAGTCGATCCCCGAACGCGGGCACGCGGGCTCGATCCCGACAGGACGGTCGTCCCCGGAACGGATCCACGCGGGCTCGATGAGCTCATCGACGAGCGCCGCCCCGGGTACTCGCTCGAGGCCCCGTTCTACACCAGTCCCGACTTCTTCGCCCGCGATGTCGAGGCGATCTTCGCCTCGACGTGGATCTTCGTCGGCTCCGTCGCCGAGGTGCCCGAACCCGGCGACTTCGTCACCATCGACATCGGCACGTACTCGGTCATCGTCATCCGCGATGACGACGGCGAGATCCGTGTCCACCACAACGTCTGCCGCCATCGCGGGACGAGACTGCTGAGCGACCTCGCCGGATCGGTGGGCAACATCGTCTGCAGCTACCACCAGTGGACCTACACGCCCCGCGGTGAGCTCATCTCCGCCGGAGCACAGGCACCGGGCTTCGATCCCGCCTGCTTCTCCCTGCGCTCGGTGAGCGTGCGCACCATCGCCGGGCTCATCTTCGTCTGCCTGGGACCCGAGCCGGACGACATCGACGAGGTGGCCGACGTCATCGCGCCGTACATCGCCCCGCATGACATCGCCGGAGCGAAGGTCGCAGCACAGGTCGACCTCATCGAGGACTCGAACTGGAAGCTCGTCATGGAGAACAACCGCGAGTGCTACCACTGCGAGGCCGGGCATCCGGAGCTCACCTGCACATTCTTCCCCACCTACGGGTACGCCCCCGAGGAGATCCCACCCCGGCTGCAACCGGCCTATCAGCGCTTCCTCGACGCCGAACGGCGACTCCACGACGACTGCGACCGCAACGGACTTCCCTTTGCCCTCGTCGAGGAGCTCAGCGGCCGCCCGACCGGGTTCAGGATCGAACGCGCCGCCCTTGACGGACACGGCGAGTCGTACACCATGGACGGGTCGGCCGCCTCGGCGAGACTGCTCGGCGACCTCGACACCTTCTCCCTGGGCCGGGCCTCACTCCATGTCCAACCGAACATGTGGTTCCACGCGATGGCCGACCACATCGTCACCTTCAGCCTCGTCCCCCTCGCCGCTGACAGAACGCTCGTGCGCACGACGTGGCTCGTCGACGCCGAGGCGGAGGAGGGCGTCGACTACGACCTGGAGAACCTCACGACGGTGTGGATGAAGACGAACGAGCAGGACGCGGCCTTCTGCGAACGCGGTCAGCTGGGGGTGTCGTCGCCGGCGTACCTGCCGGGGCCCTATGCCCCCACCGAGGCGCATCTCGAAGAGTTCTGCACGTGGTACATCGAACGGCTGAAGGCCCACAGAGAGAGGGTGTGCGGGCGATGAGGTACGTGAGGTCGCCGTTCCCGCTCGTCGCACCGGAAACGCCGAGCAGGTCGAGGTTCCGAGTGCCGGCACTCGCGACCCCCGCTGCCCGACCCCGCGGCACGGACGGACTCCGCGACACGGGCGAGCTCCGCGACGCTGACGAGTTCCGCGACACGGACGAGGGGATCACCGGTCTCGCCGTCTGCACTGCCATCACCGCGAACACCCGCGACGTCATCACGATTGAGCTGTGGACACCGTGGCTGAACAGGGCCGACTTCGAACCCGGCCAGTACCTCACGGTGCACGTGCCCGAGCTCGGACTCGACCGCTGCTACTCGATCTCCTCGGCGCCGTTCGGCACGAACACGCTGACGATCACCGTCAAACGACAGGCGGGTCCGGTCTCGGCCTACCTCCACGACCGGCTCCGGGTCGGTGACCGACTCCATGTCGACGGGCCGTACGGCCTCTTCAGCACGAGCTTCCATCCCGCCCGCCGCCACCTCTTCGTCTCCGCGGGGTCGGGGATCACCCCGATCATGTCGATGGTCCGTGCGCTGCTCGCCCGCAATCCTCCCGAGACGATCGACATCGTCCTCCTCCACAGCGCCTCGACCCCCGACGACATCGTCTTCCGCACCGAACTCGACCAGTTGGCCGAGGTCCCCGGGATCACCGTCATCACGATGTGCTCCCGCGACTCCGCGACCGAGGTCTGGAGCGGTCCGCGCGGTCGGATCCGCCGGGACGTCCTCGAGTCGGTCACCGACCTCACCGAACGGGAGGCCTTCGTCTGCGGGCCCAGCGGATTCATGGACACCGTCCGTTCCCTGCTCGCCGAGGCGGGGGTGAGCCGAGTGCACGAGGAGACGTTCGCCTTCGCGACGACTCCCGCGCAGCGGCTCGCTCGCCGCAGAACCCCGGCGACGGAGGGTGTAGGCGCGACAGTCTCCGCCGGAGCGAAGGTCGCTTCGGGAGTGACGGTTTCCGCAGGAGCGACGGTTCCCGCGGGAGCGAGGCTCTCCGCAGGAGCGCCGATCTCTGCGGGAACGGGGTCGTCGGCGCCACCGGCTTTCACCGTCGAGTTCGCCGCGAGCGGCCTGTCCGTCGACTGCGACGCCGAGACGACCGTGCTCGATGCCGCGCTCGCCGCAGGACTGACCGTCCCCTCGTCATGCGAGTCGGGCATGTGCGGGACGTGCAAGTCCGACCTCCTCTCCGGAGAGGTCGAGATGAGCCATGAGGGCGGCATCCGTCCGAAGGAGATCGCCGCCGGGAAGTTCCTTCCCTGCTGTTCGACGCCGCTGAGTGACCTCGTCATCGACCGGTGAGCAGGCCGCTCACCGCAGGACGAAGCCCGGGACGAGGTCATCCTTCGGGTCGACGGTGAAGCTCGACTCAGCGACTTGGTGCGCCGTGCCGGTGACGACGGGGACGACACCGTCATCGGTGACGTCGAGGACCCGCGCGGTGAAGCGCGTGCCGACGATCGACTCGTGGACGAGCCGCTGCCCGTCACCGAGCTCGCCGGTCGCATGGAGGGCGGCGACCCTTGCCGCTGTGCCCGACCCACACGGGGACCGATCGACCTGCCCGTCGGCGAAGATCGTGACATTGCGCTGGTGGAGCTCGCCGGCTGAGGTGGTGCCGAGCCGGTCGACGACGATCGTCCCGTACACCCCGCTCAGTCGCTCGTCATCCGGGTGGACGGTCAGCGGATGTCCGCGCAGTCCCGCCTTCACCTCCCGTCCGAAGGCGATGAGCTCGCCGAGGCGGTCGGGAGTGACGTCGATTCCGCTGTCCTCGACACAGGCGTAGAGCGCCCCGCCCCATGCGAGATCGACCTCGACGGGACCCTGGCTCGTCTCCACCGTGACTCCTGAGGCGACGAGGCGGCTGGGCACATTGACGAAGTCGACGGCGGTTACGGCGCCCTCGGCGTCAGTGTGCACGCTCGCCCTCACCCTGCCCGAGGGGACGTCGATGACGACCTCGGTGGGACCCGCCTCGGCGGGGCGGATGAGCCCGGACTCGACCGCCCAGACACCGAGCGCCATCGTCCCGTGACCGCACGCGGTGGAGAACCCGTCCTTGTGCCAGAAGAGGACGCCGAGGTCCGCGCCGTCATCATCGGGCGGGACGAGGAACCCGCCGTACATGTCGGCATGCCCGCGCGGTTCGAAGCAGAGCAGCCGACGCAGTCCGTCGACCTCCGGACTGGCGATCGCGCTCGCCCGCCGGTCGGCGACGGCGGACCCGGCGATGTCGATCGGCGGGTTCGCGACGATCCGGAACGGCTCCCCGGCCGTGTGGTAGTCGACCGTCTTTATCATCACTGTGGGTCTCCCTTTCCCTGACACTGCGTCACAGTCCCATCCCGACCCGCAGGCCCTCGAGCACCGCGGCATGGATGTTGCGGGAGGCGACGGCGTCCCCGATCCGGAAGAGCGCGAAGGACCCGGCGGCCTCGGCGGGCTCGGCACGCGTGGGGGGACGGGGCTGCTCGGCAGCGTCGGCCGCCTCGGCGGATTCGTCAGCCGTGGTGGGACGGGACGATGGCCCGGTCGCGGGCTGCGGATGCCCGTGTACCCAGGCGTCGAGGTCGATCTCGCCCCGGTTGCGTGAGCGTTCGCGCAGCTCGAGGTAGACGTCGTCGTTGGGCACCGTCCCGTGATCGACGACGACGGCATCCGCCTCGACCGCGGACTCGAGATCGGAGTACTCGTTGCGCAGTCCTGCCCGGACCCGCGTCCCCTCGGGCGCTGCCGCGACGAGGCGCTCGCCGAGGCGGACGTCGACGCCGAATTCGGAGAATGCCCGCAGGTAGGCGGGGGAGTTCATCGAGCCGACGTCGATGCCGATGGTCCGCTCGGGACTGACGTAGACGACCTCCTGTCCGCCCCGGGCGAGGCGTTCGACGGCATCGAGGGCGGGATAGGCTCCGTGGTCGTCGAAGACGAGCACCCGGGACTTCGCGCGCAGATGATCGTCCATGACGTCCCAGACGTCGAACGGCTGGGTCCCGCCGAGCGGAGGTCCGGTGTCGGGGATCCCCCCGGTGGCGACGATGACGACGTCGGGATCGAGGGCGAGCACCGCCTCGGCGTCGGCGAAGGCGTTGAGACGCAGATCCACACCGTGCTTGGCGCACTGCTGGACGCGCCAGTCGACGATCCCGATGAGGTCCCGGCGGCGCTCGGAGCGGGCGGCGATGCGGACCTGACCGCCGGGCGCGGAGTCGGCCTCGAGGACGGTGACCCGGTGCCCGCGGACCGCGGCGACGCGGGCGGCCTCGAGACCTGCGGGGCCGGCCCCGACGATGACGACGTGCTTGACCTCGGCGACGGAATCCTTCGGGACCTCCTGCGGGAGATCGGCCTCCCGGCCGCTCGCAGGATTGTGGATGCACGTCGCCGAACCGGAGGTGTAGATGCTGTCGAGGCACATGTTCGCGCCCACGCAGGGACGGATGTCGTCCTCACGGTGCTCGGCGATCTTGCGGACGAGATGGGGGTCGGCCAGTTGCGCCCGCGTCATCCCGACGAGATCGAGACAGCCGTCCTCGATCGCCCACCGGGCGGTCGGAACATCGGCGATGCGCGCGGCATGGAGGACGGGGATCTCGATCGCCTTCCGGATCCTCCGACACGTCTCGAGCCACGGGGCCGAGGGGGTGCCCATGCCCGGGATCGCCTCGGCGAGCACCCTGTCGGAGCCGATCGTGCCGACGTTGAGGTTGAGGAAGTCGATGCCGTGGGCGGCGTAGACCTCGAGCACATCGGTTGCGCGGTCCTCGCGCATCCCGTCGTCGCGGCGCTCGTCGACGGCCATCCTGATGCCGACGAGGAACCCGTCGGGCACGGCCTCCCTGACGGCGTCGATGATCCGGAGGGGGAAGCGCGTGAGATCGGCGAGCCCGCCGTTGCAGTCGTCGGTGCGCTCGTTGAGCCAGGGCGCGAGGAACGCGTCGAGGAGATGACCGGCATGCATGATCTCGATGCCGTCGAAGCCGGCGTCGGCGACCCGGGCGGCCGCGGCGGCGAAGTCGGCGACGATGCGATCCATGTCGAAGTCCTCGAGCGCCTTCGTGAACGACCGGTGCGCGGCCTCACGAGTGCGCGAGGGGGAGACGAGCGGCAGCCAGTCGCCGGTGAAGTTCGACGAACGCATGCCCAGATGGGTCGCCTGGATCATCACCGCCGCTCCCTCGGCATGACAGTCCTCGGCGATCGCCGCGAGCCACGGGGTCACCTCGTCGGTCGAGAGGTCGATGTTGCCGAAGGCCGCAGGAGAGTCGCGCGAGACGATCGCGGATCCGCCGATCATCGTCAGGCCGACGCCGCCGCGCGCCTTCTCCCGGTGGTAGAGGCGGTACCGGTCCTTGGGCATGCCGAGTTCGGTGTAGGCCGGCTCGTGCGAGGTCGAGACGATGCGGTTGCGCAGAGTGAGTCCGCCGAGGTCGTACGGCTGGAGCAGCGGGTCGTCCATTCCTCCTCCATCGCAGGAACGGGTTCCCTTCCGGGAACGAGCGGAATAGGTAATCGATTACCGACTACCGTGCTTCCATCGTCGATTCTCCGGGCTATGCTGTCAATAGCTCTGCGAAGTTTGTGCGGGAGTCGGACGAGCAGATCGCGCGGGAGTTCAGCGTGCAGGTTTGTGCGGGAGAGTTCGACCGGAACTCCGGCGAGCAGATCGCGACAGGTGAGCGAGGAGGGTGAGCATGGATCGACCAACGGCACCACCGTCGCTGCGCGAGCACGCGCTGGCGATCATCCGCGACGCGATCGCCACCGGAGAGCTCGACGAGGAGCGGATCTACTCCGCCGCGGGACTCGCGAAGCAGCTGGGCATCTCGCTCAGTCCGGTGCGCGAAGCGATGATGGCCCTTGTCACCGAAGGCACCGTCGAGGCCGTGCCCAACCGCGGGTTCCGGCTCGTCCCGGTCACCGAGGCCGACCTCGAGGAGATCATCCGCATCCGTGTGCTCCTCGCCGTCCCCGCCGTCCGCGAACTCTGCCGGCAGTTGAGAAGTGCGGGCTCCGACGGCGGGACTCCGGAGGCCGGCGACCCGGAGATCGCCGGGACTCCGGAGGCCGGCGACCCGGAGATCGCCGGGACCGGACCCGCAGGCGTGGCCGCCGATCCCGACTCAGCGCGCCCCGACACAGCCCACCCCGACACAGCCCACCCCGACACAGCCCGCCCCGACATCGGCGACCGGATGCGGCAGCTGCGCGAGCACGCCGAGGCGACGGTGACCGCCGCCGAAGCCGGGGACATCGTCGGCTTCTACACCCACGACCGCCGGTTTCATGAGTCCCTGCTCGCCTTCGGCCTCGGATCCCGGGCCGCGGAGATCAGCCTGCGCCTGCGCGATCAGTCGCGCATCGGCGGGCAGGCGCCGGTCGGAGGGGTCGCGGTCGAGGACATCGCGGTCACCTCGGCGAAGGAGCTCATCGACATCGTCGACCTCATCGAAACCGGGGCCGATGATGAGGTGGCCGAGCTCGTCACCCGCAACCTCTACTTCTTCCGGCGCACGGAGGCCTGAGCCGCCCGAGACGACCGGCGCCCCTCGACGCGGGCGGCCAAGCGCGGGCGTCGAGGGGCGAGAACGGGAAGGGCGAGCGCTTACCTCCCGGCGCCGATCGGCATCGTCTCCGGGTCGATGTCGGGGTTGTCGTCCTGGGTCTTCTCGAGCTCGACGGCCTCCTCGTGCGAGCTCACGGTCGGGAACGACCCGAGGAGGGGCCGGTGCGCCGACTCCTTCATGAAGCACACGGCGACGAACGCGATCACCGAGAAGAACATGATGTAGAAGGCAGGCATGTACGAGTTGCCGGTGAGATCGATGAGCGCCTGGCTGAACAGCGGAGTCGTGCCGCCGAACAGGGAGACGCCGAGGTTGAAGGTCAGTCCCATGCCGCCGTAGCGCGAGGCGGTGGGGAAGAGCGCGGGCAGCGTCGAGGCGAGGCAGGCGATGTAGAACGCCGCGGGGACGGCGACCATGAAGAGGGCGATCGTCACCGCCCACATCTCACCGATCTGCATGACCGCGAAGGCGGGGACGATGAGGACGATCGTCAGCCCGGCGGCGAGGCCGAAGACGAACTTCCGCCCGAGCCTGTCCGAGAGACGTCCGATGAGCGGCAGGCTCGCCGACATGAGGACGAGCACGGGGATCGTCACGACGGCTGCCTGGATGTTCGAGACCTTGACCGTCTCCTCGAGGTAGGTCGGCATGAAGCTCGTGAGGGCGTAGCCGATCGTCTGCGATCCCGCGACGATCGCGATGCCGATGAGGATCTCCTTCCAGAAGTGACGGATGACGCCAATGAGCCCGTGGCGGGCGTAGGGGTCGTCGTTGTCCTTCGTCACGAGGCCCTCGTGCTGGGCCGCTTCGAAGCCGGGGGTCTCGGGGATCTTCATCCGGAACCAGATCGCGACGACGCCGAGCGGGATCGCGACGAGGAACGGGATCCTCCAGCCGCCGTCGACCATCGCGTTCTCGCCCCAGATGCTCGTCGTCACCACCGAGGTGATGGCGACGGTGCCCGCACCGGCTGCGAAGCCGAGGTACGAGCCGACGTCGAGCCACGACGCCCAGTAGCCGCGCGACTTGTCGGGAGCGAACTCGGAGACGTAGGTCGTCGCACCGGCGTACTCGCCGCCGGTCGAGAAGCCCTGGATCATCTTGAGGATGTAGAGGGGGATGATCACCCACAGTCCGACCTGGGCGGCCGTGGGGAGCATGCCGATGAGAGCGGTGGCGGTGGCCATCGTCGCCATCGTGAAGAAGAGGACCTTCTGCCGGCCGATCTTGTCGCCGAGGGGTCCGAGCACCATGCCGCCGAGCGGGCGGACGAGGAACGAGACCGCGAAGCCGAGCAGGGTGACGAGCAGACCCATCTGCTTGTCCATGCCCTCGGTGAACACGGTCGTCATCGTCACGGCGAGGTAGCCGTAGACGCCGAAGTCGAACCATTCCATGAAGTTGCCGACGGTGGTCCCGCCGATCGCGGTGCGGATGGACTTCGGTTCGACGACGATGCAGTCATCGGCATCCAAACGCTTCTTCCTCCGCTTGATGCGGAAGGGCTTTCGGCCTTCCCTGGACGGTTCCGAGTGGCCGGTGGTCATCTGAGAATCCTCACGTTGACAGCAGTGCAATCGCCGCTCACATGCTGGGCGGCAAAAAGACAATGCAGAACATCATTGCGCGGTGTGCAAACCATGTCAACAGTCGGAGTGAACCGGATCACGCAAGACAGCTTGTTTCCCTGGTGCGCGATGCGACCGTACTCTGGGCGGCTCGAGGGCGCAGGAGCCCTTGTGCGACAAGGCAGAGACGGCCCTGCCGATCATCGACCTCGGCCGTGTTCGTCACCTCGGCAGATGTGATCATCACGACCCCCGCCGAGGTGGGTGTGCGTTCCCCGCCGAGGTGGTGCTCCGATCCGACCGCGGCCGGATCTCCGGCCCCAGAAGATAGGCGTGCGGACCCCATCGAGACGGGATCCGCACGCGTGCGAGGCGATGCTCAGATCAGAGCGGAGAGTCTCCTGCGTGGGGATCGCGGACGACGCGGAAGGACTCGAGTCCGGGATCGACGCTGCCGCGGACGTGGCCGGACGGGCTCGCGGCGACGGCCTGGAGGAAGGCGACGGTCTCCGCGGTGATCTCCTCACCGGGAAGGACGTTCGGAATCCCGGGCGGGTACGCCGCGAGCGAGCTTACGCTGATCCGGCCGGCCGCCTCGGCGGCGGGGACGACCTCGGACTCGTCGAAGAACGCCTCACGGGGGAGCATGACCAGATCACCGGCGCTCGGCAGCGGCGGGATCTCGACGGGGGTGTCCTCGACAGCGTCCTCGACTGCTGCCGCGCCGACTGCTGCCTCGTCGTCCGCGGCGGCGTCGACCGTCGCCGCGTGCTCGTCCCGGAGTTCGTCGAGGGCGGTGAGCAGCGGGGTGATGTCGGGGGACTTGCCGAGTCCGATGAGCGCGACGAGGGTGGTGGCCGTGGCCATCTCGGCGAAGATGCCGTAGTCCTCTGCCAGCCGCTTGCGGATCGTGTGCCCGTCGAGGCCGGTGGCGGTGATGTCGATGGGCAGGCGGAACGGGTCGATGTCGACGACGTCGGGATGACTGAGGAAGTCGCCGGAGAGCAGGCGGTAGCGCCCCGTTCCCTCGACCTGGGCGCGCATCTGCCGGATGTTCTCGAGCGAGTCGGTGATCGCGTCCTCGGCGTTGACGAGCTCCCGGCGGGCGATGTCGATCGACGCCATGAGGTGGGCGTTCTCGCTCGTCGAGGCCGTCATCATGAAGGCGCGGGCGAGTGCCGGCTCGAGGCGATCGGCGTATTCGGTGTCGCCGAGGTGGAGGAGAGCGGACTGGGTGAAGGAGCCCGCGAGTTTGTGGGTGCTCATGATGACCATATCGGCCCCGAGCGTCACCGGGGAGGCCGGCAGGTCGGGGTGGAAGCCGAAGTGGGCGCCCCAGGCCGCGTCGACGACGAGCATCGCGCCGGCCTCATGGGCCACCTCGGCGAGTGCCGCGACGTCGGCGACGGCACCGAAGTAGCTCGGGGTGACGAGGTAGACCGCGGTGACCTTCTCCGGGTGCATGCGGATGGCGTGGCGCAGGGCGTCGGGGGTGACGCCGTGGGCGATGCCGTTGACCTCATCGACGCTGGGGGACACAAAGCGGGGGTTGAGTCCGGCGAGCACGATGCCGTCGATGAAGCTCGAGTGGGCGCTGCGCTGGGTGATGACTCCGGTGCCGAGGGTGCCGATGGCCAGGGCCGCCATTCGGTTGCCCTGCGAGGAGCCGTTGGTGAGGAACCAGGTCCGCCTGGCCCCCCAGGCTTCGGCCGCCAGCTGCAGCGCTTCGTCCTTCGGGGTGTCGACGCCGAGGTCGATGCCGTCGAAGAGCGGGGGGATGTCGAGGGCGAGCGTGTGCTCGCCGAAGAAATCGGCCTGACCTGCGGAGATCCCTTCCCGATTGCCGCCGTGCCCCGGAGTCGAGAGGAAGAGCGAATCGCGGCCCGCCGCCGTCGCGAGGGCGTCGGCGTAGGGCGCGCGCGTGTGCGCGCGGGCGGTTGCGGGCATGGGGGAGTCCTGGTGCACGGTCATGTCTCCAATGTAAGGAGCGAGGAGTCTGAGGAGAATACCAAGTTTCCTCCCGTACTCTATAGCCACTATAGAGATTATGGGGGTAGACCAATGGAAGTCCTCGATACTCGGGGTCTCGTGGCGCTGCGCGCCGTTGCCGACTCCGGGTCGGTCGCCGCAGCGGCCTCAGCGCTCGGCTGGAGCCAGCCCACGGTCAACCATCACCTCGGCAACCTCGAGCGATCGCTCGGGGCCACGCTCGTCGATCGCACCCCGCGCGGATCGCACCCGACGACTGTCGGCGCCCTCGTCGTCACCCGCGGCGTCGAGATCCTCGGACTCTGCGACCGCCTCATCGACGAGGTCGGCCTGTGGCGCGACTCCCAGGCGGTGCCGGTGAAGATCGGAGCCGTTCCGACTGTCGGCGCCCGCGTCATCCCCAAACTCCACCACGAGCTGCAGAAGCGACCGCGCTGGCACCAGGACTCTCCGGGGCTCGGGGCGGCGCTCGATGTGACGATGGATGAGCACGCGAAGCTCGTCTCCCGCCTCGAAGCCGGGGACCTCGACCTCGCGCTCCTCGTCTCGACCGACGTCGACAAAGTGTGGATCCCGCCGAGCCTCACTGCCGAGCACCTCTACTCCGAACGGCTCTTCCTCTGCGTGCCCGCATCCGTCGGTCCCATCCCCGTCGATGCCCACGGGATGCCGGACTTCGCCGCCCTCGTCACGCAGTCGTGGGCCTTCAGCATCGACCCGGGCGATGCGATCGACGAGGTCATCCGGGCGCTGTGCCTCGCCGCGGGCTTCGAACCCCGGGTGGGCATGCGGATGGACGACTACGCGGCGATCAACCGGATGATCGCCGCCGGACTCGCCGTCGCGATGATCCCCGAGTCGTCACTGCCGAGCGATCCCGAGATCGACGTGGTGCCGCTGCCGCTCACGGCCGCCCGCCGCGACGTCCTCCTCGTCTCCCGCGCCCGGGTGCTCGGTCCGAGCCGCCGACCCGCGCGCCACGATCCGATCGCCGCCGCCCATTCCGCCGCCCTCGCCGAGGTGGACGCCGACGTCCGCACGGTCACCGCGGTCTGGCGGTGAGGACACCGAGTTTCCAGTGGTGAGCGCTCAGTGCGGTTGCCAGGCGTCTTCGATCGCGGCCTTGTCGGCGATCTCCGGAGGCAGAGTCTTCGCCGCGAGGTCGGCGATCGTCACCTTCTCGAGGACGTCACGCAGCGCATAGCGGGCGGCGACCCAGACCTGCTGGAGCGCCTCGGCGGCGGCATCGTACTCGACGGCCTCGGGGCGTTGGCCGTAGATGGAGACGAGGGGGCCGTCGACGGCGCGGATGACATCGGCTGCGGTCACCTCGGCGGCGGAGTCCGCGAACCGCCACCCTCCGGACTTCCCGCGCACGGACACGAGGATGCCTGCCCGGCGGAGGTCGGCGAGGATGGCCTGGAGGAATCCCTTCGGGATGTCCTGGCGGCGGCCGAGTTCGTCGGCGCTGATGGGGTCGCCGTCGCCGCTGGCGGCGATCTCGATGAGCGCGCGCAGCGCGTAGTCGGATTTCGTGGTGACCCGCATGCCGTCATCGTACAGCGGCACCGTCCTCGCACTGCGGGACCGTGAAGGTGCAGCGGCGCCGTCGTCGTGCGGCGGGACTGTCATCGTACGGCGGCACCGCGGCCCGACCGTGGTCGTTCCGCGGTGCCGTGGACGGCTCAGCGGCTCATGCGTCGGCCGCGACCGGTTCGGCCGCCTCCTCGCGTCGCGACTTCCGCTCGAGGCGGACGACATGGACGAGGAGCGAGACCCAGACGAGCGCGAGCCCGATGAGGATCGTCGTGAGCACCGGGGTCGAGGCGCCGAGAGCCAGTGCGATCGTCCGTGCGTTGGTGAGGATGATGATGCCGCCCGCGGCGATCGCGAGCACCTTCGCGGGGAGGATCTTCACCAGCCACGCGGCGAAGGGGGCAGCGATGATGCCGCCGACGAGGAGGGCCCCGGCGATCGACCACTCGATGCCCTGTGAGCCGAGGGCGAAGAGGAAGCCGAGCGAGCCGCCGACGGCGACGACGAACTCGCTGGTGTCGATTGAGCCGACGACCTTGCGCGGTTCGAGACGACCGGAGGAGAGCAGCGTCGTCGTGCCGACGGGACCCCAGCCCCCGCCGCCGATCGCGTCGAGGGCGCCGCCGACGAGGCCGATGGGGACGAGGAGGGTCTTCCCCGGACGTGCTTTGAACGTCGGCCTCGCCCCGCCGAGGGCGAGGAAGCGCCAGATCACGTAGACGCCGAGGGCGAGCAGGAGGCCCGAGATCCACGGCGTCGCCGCATCGCCATTGAGACCGGCGAGGAAGGTCGCCCCGGCGAAGGCGCCGATGAAGCCGGGCACGGCGAGGATGAGGACGGTGCGCCAGTCGACGTTGCCGAACTTGTGGTGGGAGATGCCGGAGACGAGGGAGGTGCCGATCTCGGAGAAGTGCACCGCCGCCGAGGCGGTCGCCGGGGCGATGCCCGTCGCCAGCAGCAGGGTCGTCGACGTCACGCCGTACGCCATGCCGAGGGAGCCGTCGATGAGCTGGGCGATGAGCCCGACGATGCCTAAGACGATGAGCTGCCGCATGGAGGCCGCCTTTCCGTTGCGTGAGGATTGTTGAGCAGTTCTGCGGTACCCCCACACAATAGCCACTAAGTTGAGTGGATTACTACACTATGAACTTCTGTGACGCGGCGAGGCGGAGAGTGGCGGTGATTCGGCGGATGGTCGCGGTGTCTCGGGCCGCGTTGGGCCTGTCTGCTGAAGGGCTGGCGGCGGGAATCGTCGGTTGGGCGGTGCGGGATCAGTGGGTGGGGAGCCAAGATTGCTCAACTGTGTCGTCGTGATGGGGGAGATGCCGAGGTAGTGGAGGAGATGCCGTCGCGGAGGACACGATGCCGACGTGGTGGAGGGGTGGAGTGCGTGCCGGGGTGCGTTCGGCGGCGGGGTGCGCTGCCGTCCGGCGCCGGGTTGTCGGGATGCCGGGATGCCGGGGTGCACCGGTCGTTCGACTACTCCGAGCGGGGGATGGCGCCGAGGCGGAGGACGTCGAGGTCGACCTGCCCCTCGATGCCGTCGATCTTCGCGAAGTAGTGGACCTGCCACATCGTCCAGCTGTCGTCGGCCGGCCGGACGAAGTAGTTCGTCACCCACTGCGGGCGCTCGGCCAGCGCGCCGATCGAATACTCGGAGGTGAAGGACCCCCTCGCGTAGACGAGCAGGGGCCGACCCCACGCCTCCTCGACGGTGCGGCGGAAGTCGGTGAGCTCGGCATCGACCTCGGCCTGGGACGGTCGCCTCTCGCACGCGCCGATGAGCTCGAGATCGATCGCCGGGGCGAGCGCATCCGCGTCGGGCGGGGCTGCTGAGAGGAAGTTCTCGGCCTGTTCGTTGCCCGGCGAGCACAGGGTGAAGAAGTGGTAGGCGCCGCGACGGATCCCGGCCTCGCCTGCACCCGCCCAGTTCTCGGTGAAGCGGGGGTCGACGTAGTCGTTGCCCTCGGTCGCCTTGATCATCGCGGCCCCGACGTCGTCACCGGCGACGGCTGGCCAGTCGATGGCGCCCTGATGGTTGGAGACGTCGATCGCGAGCACCTCGCCCGCCTGGAGTGCCGGCCTGCCGTTCGGCACGTAGGCGAACCACCAGGCGGCACCGATGCCGACGACAGCGACGAGGACGATCGCGGTGACGATCAGCGGCCTGCGCGAACGCCTGCCGCGTCGCTGTCGTGAGGAGTGGTGTGCGCCCATCACCCCAGGTTAGCGGCGGTCCCGCTATCCCCACGAGCTCAGGCCGCGCCCTCGACATCACGGACGACGGGCAGCTCGCACGTCGTCGGCGCGACCTGGTGGTAACCGGAGAGGAACTCGCCGAGGCGACCGATCGACTCCTCGAGCACGTCGACCGAGGGCAGTGTGACGAGCCGGAAGTGATCGGGGCGCGACCAGTTGAACGCGGTGCCGTGGGAGATGAGGATCTTCTGTTCGCGCAGGAGGTCGAGCGCGAACTGCTCGTCGTCGGTGATCCCGAACCTCTCGGTATCGAGCTTCGCGAAGAGGTAGAGCGCCCCATCGGCCTGCTGCGCGCTCACGCCGTCGATCGCGTTGAGCCCGGCATGGGCGACGGCCATCTGCTCGCCGAGGCGACCGGTCGGCAGGACGAGGTCCTCGATCGACTGGCGACCGCCGAGAGCGGCCTGGATCGCGTGCTGAGCCGGGACGTTCGCGCACATCCGCATGTTCGCGAGCAGGGTGATCCCCTCGATGTAGCTCTTCGCCTCCGACAGCGGTCCGGTGATCGCGAGCCAGCCCGCCCGGTATCCGGCGATCCGGTAGGCCTTCGACAGGCCCGAATACGTCAGACACAGCACGTCGTCGCCGGTCAGGGTCGCCAGGTTGACCATCTCGACGCCGTTGTAGGTGATCTTCTCGTAGATCTCGTCGGCGAAGACGATGAGGTCGTGTCGGCGGGCGATGTCAACGATCGCGGCGAGCGTCTCGCGCGGGTAGACGGCGCCGGTCGGGTTGTTCGGGTTGATGACGACGATGCCGCGGGTGTGGTCGGTGATCTTCGACTCGAGGTCCTCGAGGTCGGGCAGCCAGCCGTTCTCGTCATCGCAGAGATAGTGCTTCGGGGTGCCTCCGGACAGCGCCACCGAGGCGGTCCACAGCGGGTAGTCGGGACTGGGGACGAGGATCTCGTCGCCGGGATTGCACAGTGCCTGCAGGGAGAGGGTGATGAGCTCGCTCACCCCGTTGCCGAGGAAGACCTCACGCGTATCGAGGTTCGTGATCCCCTTCGACTCGTAGTGCTGGACGACCGCGCGGCGACCGGAGAGGATGCCCCGGGACTCGGAGTAGCCCTGTGCGTGGGGCAGGTGCCCGACCATGTCCTGGACGATCGCCTCGGGGGCTTCGAAGCCGAAGGGTGCCGGATTGCCGATGTTGAGCTTGAGGATCGTGTGTCCCGCTGCCTCCATCGCCTCCGCCTCCTCGAGGACGGGTCCCCGGATGTCATAGAGGACGTTGGCCAGCTTCGACGACTGCCTGAACATGTGAGCCTTTCCCTGAGAGTGCTGCCTCTCCCACGCTATTGCCCGACCCTGGGTGGTTCCGACCGGACAGAGGCGCGTTTCGAACACCTTTGGCCGCCGGGGCGGACCGTTGTGCAGACCTTTGCGCCGCAGTGGCGTCCGGACCAGCGCGCGATGCCGGTGCCGGCGCGGTCTGCTCCCTCCGTGCACAGTGCCCAGCCGATCGCGCCCGACTAAGCTGAGGTCTGTGCCCCCGAACCAGCGCCGCCGCGGTCGTCCGCCGAAGTCGTCCGGCGGTGACGCGCGCCAGGCGATCGCCGAGGCGGCCGCCGCCGAGTTCTCCGAGCGCGGCTACGACGCCGCTTCGATGCGGGGGATCGCCCGCCGGGCCGGCGTCGACCCCGCCCTCATCCACCACTACTTCGACTCGAAGGCCGCCCTCTTCGCCGAGGCGGTCAGGCTTCCCGTGCGCCCCGACAGAATCGTCCGCGGCGCGCTCGACGCCCCGCTCGACCGCCTCGGCGATGCAATCGCGACGACGGTGCTCACGGCGTGGGAGGATCCGCGGGTCAAGCCCGTCGGCATCACCCTGCTCAAATCGGCGATCGGGGGTTCGGCCGCAGGCGGTCTGGTCAGGCAGTTCCTCGTCCGCGAGCTCGGCAGTCAGATCGCGGGGAGGCTTGCGGCCGAA
The DNA here is from genome assembly GCF_050562175.1 of Brevibacterium sp. K72. Classification (NCBI taxonomy): domain Bacteria; kingdom Bacillati; phylum Actinomycetota; class Actinomycetes; order Micrococcales; family Brevibacteriaceae; genus Brevibacterium; species Brevibacterium sp. K72. The sequence goes on along the minus strand of NZ_CP191582.1, from coordinate 879,903 downwards.
GGCGTCGAGGCGACCGAGGCGGATCTGCGGGCCTCCCTCGTCCTCGCCCAGATGGCGGGGGCGCTCATCGTCCGGCACGTCATCGTCCTCGAACCGCTCGCCTCGGCGCCGCTGGACGAGGTGATCGCCCGGGTCGGTCCGGCTCTGCAGGGGCACATCGACGGTCGCGGCGGCTGACCGACCCTTGACGTGAGCGCGCATCGGGCGTGTAATTCATCATATGGTGAATAATTCGATCGAGATCCGGGACCTCACGGTCCGGCGCGGGAGGACGACGGTCCTCGACCGCCTCGATCTCAGCGTGCCCGGCGGGGAGATCGTCGGACTCCTCGGCCCGAGCGGCAGCGGGAAGACGACGCTCATGCGGGCGATCGTCGGGGTGCAGACCATCCGCGGCGGCGAGGTCAGCGTGCTCGGACGGCGCGCGGGATCGTCCGCACTGCGCCACCGGGTCGGCTACATGACCCAGCAGGCGAGCATCTACGACGACCTCACCGTCGAGCAGAACCTCCGCTACTTCGCCCGCGTCGTCGGGGCTCCCGCGACCGACGTCGCCCGAGTGATCGAGCGCACCGGGCTCAGCGCGCAGGCTCGCCAGCTCGCCCGGACGCTCTCAAGCGGTCAGGCGAACCGGGTGTCGCTCGCGGCGGCGATGCTCGGCACCCCCGAGCTGCTCGTCCTCGATGAGCCGACGGTCGGCCTCGACCCCGTGCTGCGCGCCGAACTCTGGGACATCTTCCGGGGGCTCGTCGACGACGGGGCGACGATCCTCGTCTCGAGCCATGTCATGGACGAGGCCACGCGCTGCGACCGGCTCCTCCTCATGCGCGACGGCCGTGTCATCGCCGACTCGTCTCTGCAGAGTCTCCTCCGCGAGACCGGGTCGGCGACGGCGGAGGACGCCTTCCTCCGGATCATCGAACGCGACCGCAGCAGCGACCGAGGTCAGGGCCACCGCCTCCTCGGCGAGAGGCGCCCCGCCCGGCCGAGGGGAGGTCGCCGATGACCCCGCAGCGCACGCTGGCCACGACGGGTCGCGTGCTCGCCCAGATCCGCCACGATCCCCGCACGATCGCCCTCCTCCTCGTCGTGCCGAGCCTGCTCATCGGGCTCGTCGCGTGGATCTTCGACGAGACCGATGTGTTCGAGACGATCGGGCCGGCGATGCTCGCGCTCTTCCCGTTCATCGTCATGTTCCTCGTCACGAGCATCAGCACCCTGCGTGAGCGGCGCAGCGGCACCCTCGAGCGCCTGCTGTCGATGCCGCTGGGCAAGGGCGACTTCATCCTCGGCTACACACTCGCCTTCGGGCTCCTCGCGATCGTCCAGACGGCGATCGCCGTCGCCTTCGCGGTGTGGGTGTGCGGACTGACGATCGACGGTTCGCTCGGCCTCCTCTTCGTCGTCGCGATCGCCGACGCCCTGCTCGGGACCGCACTCGGGCTGCTCGCGAGCGCGTTCGCCCGCACCGAATTCCAGGTCGTCCAGTTCATGCCGGTCCTCGTCTTCCCGCAGATCCTCCTCGGCGGGATCTTCCTCCCGCGTGACCGACTGCCCGACGTGCTCGAGGTGATCGGCGACTGGCTGCCGCTCTCCCACGCGATCGACGCGCTCACGGCGGTGGCGACCGGGGACGAGGACGCGGGCTGGGTGTGGCTGCGGATCCTCTTCATCGGCTGCTGGATCGTCGGGGCGATCGTCGTCGGGTCGCTCACCCTGCGCAGGCGCACCCCGTAGGAGCCGTGCGCGGTGCGTCGTCATCGCTCGCTGATGCGGCGGGCGGGGTGGTGCGATCGGGTCGGGAGGTGTTCACGCGGTGACGCGGTCGCTGGCGAGCATGGCGAAGACGAGGGTGTCGGTCCACTCGCCCTTCGACCACCAGTCCTGACGCAGATGCGCCTCCCGCTTCATCCCGATCCGCTCGGCCAGCTTCGCCGAGGCGGTGTTCCGGGCGTCCATCTGCGCGACGACCCGACGCAGCTCGCAGTCGTCGAAGGCCATGTTGAGTACGGCGATCGCGGCCTCCGAGGCGAAGCCGTGACCGCTCGCGGCAGGGTCGAGCACCCAGCCGATCTCCGCCTTCGTCGGATCATTGCCGTCGAGCCAGATCCCGATGTCGCCGATGACCCGCGACCCGGCGATCGCGTCGTTGTCGTCATCGGTCTCGATGACGAGGGCGAGCGCCTTCGCCTCCCTACTCAGCCCCGTGCGCTGCAGCCGCTTGCCGACCTCGGTGCGCGCCGCCTCGGCGGTCCACGGGTCGCCGAGGAGGAACCGCGAGACGTCCTCGCGGGAGTAGATCGGCAGCAGCGCCTCGGCGTCGGAGGGCTGGTAGGTGCGCAGTCGCAGCCGATCGGTGTGCAGCGTCAGTGCCGGCTCGCTCATAGCGTCTACCGAACCACGCCGGGATCCCGCGGTCAAGGTGCGGGTCACGCAGGACTCAGGGCCTGCCTCCACGTCACCCGCGGACCCGAGCGGAGGATCGAGCCCTCGAAGATGCGGGTCGCGAGCAGCAGGGCGAGGACGGTCGTGAGACCGAGGATCGCGAGCGAGACGACCGGTTCCCACCACTCGGTCGTGCCCATGAACACCCGCATCGGCACGGCGACGGCGGCGGAGAACGGAATGTAGCTGAGCACGGCCATGACCGCCTCGTTGTCGGCGAAGAGGACGACGGCCATGTACGGCAGGAGGATGAGCATCATGAGCGGGGAACTCGTCGACCCGAGGTCCTCCGACCGGGAGACCATCGAGGCGGCCGCCGCGTAGAGGGCGGCGATCATGACGAAGCCGACGACGAAGAGCGGGATGAACCACGCGATCGGGGCGGCGAGGCGGCCGAGGACGAGATCGTTGCCGCTGATCGCGGCCCCGACGAGGACGGCGACCGCGGTGAGCGCGATCTGCGCGAACGCGAGGATCGAACACGCGATGACCTTGCCGAACATGAGCACCTTCGCCGAGGCGGAGGCGAGGAGGATCTCGACGATCCGCGACTGCTTCTCCTCGACGACGGAGGACGCGATCGTCACCCCGAAGGTCATCGCGGAGCTGAGGAAGATGAGCCCGAGGCCGAGTCCGATGAACTTTGTCAGCGTCGGATCCGGGGCGTCGGGGTCGAGGATCTCGACGTCCGGGGTGAGGCTGAGCGCCCCGGCCAGCGACTCCGGGGCCGACCGCAGGGCGATGACGGTGGTGCCGGTCGGCGAGTCCGGTGAGTCGACGACGGCCGCGGCGACCGCCTCGGTGCGCACGAGCTCCTTCGCCTCCTCGACGCCGGCGACCTCGACCGGTTCGATGCCCTCGATCCCGGCCACGGTCTCCGCCGAGGTCACCGCCACCTTGTCCGTCGAGGCGAACAGAGAGGGCAGCGCCCCCGATGCGGCGACGGCGGCGCCGAAGAGGACGATCGAGAGCAGGGTCGAGATCATGAACGCCTTCGACTTCACCCGCACCATGATCTCGCGTTCGATGACGAGGCCGATGGCCGTGGTGAAGCTCGCCCGGGTGGGCCGGGTCGGTGCAGTCCGGTCCGTTGCGGTGATGGTGCTCATGGCTGCGTGACCTCCTGGAAGAGACGGTTGAGTGGAACGGAGTGCGGGGTGAACGACCTCACCGAGGACACGGACAGCGCCCGGCGCAGGACCGCCTCGGCGGCATCGGCATCCGGGGCGGTGAAGCGCACCCACGAGCCGTCGAACTCGGTGACGTCGACCTCGGGGACCTCACGGACCCACGCGAGGTCGGCGTCGGCCTCGAGCGTCCACTCGGGCAGGCTGCGGGAGCGGCGCAGCTCATCGGCCGTGCCCGTCGCGATGAGCCGGCCGTCACCGATGATGACGAGGTCGTCGACGAGGCGTTCGACGAGGTCGAGCTGATGGCTCGAGAAGAGGACGGGGGCGCCGGTGGCGGCGAAGTCCGAGAGCACCTGGAGAGTGCGTTCGACGGCGGCGGGGTCGAGGCCGGAGAAGGGCTCGTCGAGGACGAGGGCGCGCGGGCTGTGGATGAGCGCGGCGGCGATCTGGACCTTCTGCTGGTTGCCGAGGCTGACTGATTCGAGGGTGTCGCTCGGCTCGCCTTTGAGGTCGAGGCGCTCGAGGAGGTCGAGTCCGCGGCGCTTGGCGTCGTGGCGGCTGAGCCCGTGGAAGCGGGCGAGGTAGACGAGCTGATCGATGATCGGCATCTTCGGGTAGAGCCCGCGCTCTTCGGGCATGTAGCCGATCGCGCTCCGATCGGCAGGGGTGATGTCGGTGCCGTCGACGGTGATCCGTCCGCTGTCTGCGGCGAGGACGCCGAGGAGGATGCGCATCGTCGTCGTCTTCCCCGAACCGTTCGATCCGACGAAGCCGGTCATCCGGCCCGCGCCGATCGAGAAGCTCAGGTCGTGGAGCACCTGCGTGGCACCGAAGCTGCGGGAGATTCCCTCGAGAGTGATCATGCTCCCACGCTACGGCCGAGCGGCCGTCTGCGGCTCAGTCGTGCGGACGAGATCGGACTCCGCTGGCCGGGGGAGCCGAGGCTGCGGCGCTCGCCTGGTCGATGAGCAGGCAGGCGAGAGCGACGGTGCGATCGACGTCGGCGTCGTCGAGCAGTGGTGCACCCGGGATGAGGGAGCGCATGAGGAAGGGGCCGACGCACGCCTCCATGAGGGTGTCCATGTCGAGGCCGGAGCGCACCGCGTCTCCGCGCTCCTCCGCCCGGGCGAGGATCGCCTCGAGCACAGCCATCCGCTGCGGGAGGAAGCCCTCGACGAACGGTCCCGAGGTCTCCGGGGACTCCTGCATGTGCGCAAGCCAGCCCGGCATCGCCGCCCGGACGAACGGGTCGTTGAAGATCTCGGCCTGTGCAGTCTGGAAGGCACAGAGATCGCCGGTCAGCGACCCGGTGTCGGCGGGGACGCTGAGCTGATGGCGCCGTTCGACGAGCGCCGGGACGAGGTCGGCGACGCTGTCGAAGCGACGGTAGAAGGCGGGTTTGCTCGTTCCGGCCGCTTTGACGATCGCCGCGATCGTCGCCGCCGAGTAGCCGTCGTCGATGATGATCCGTGCCGCCGCGTCGAGGATCGAGGAGTCGATCGAATCGTCTCGAGGGCGACCGGAGAGCCTCTGGATGATGATGTCGACACTCCTTCTTCGGGTCGGGTCGCTCACGTCGACTGCAGCCGGGACTCCCGGCACCAGGGACGTTGAAGACCATCTTACATTGCGTTACGATACGTAATGCAAGTGGAGTCCGACTCCGCGTGCACTCCCCGAGGAGTATCCGATGACGGCAATCCCCAGAGGCGCCTCGGCGTTCTCAGCCTCGTCATCAGGGGCTGCCGGTGCGCTCGCACCGGCAGCCCCCGGACCCTCAGCGGGCTGAGCTCCTCCGGACCGTTCACGGCCCGCGTCGCTCTGACCGTCAGCGGTCCGCGCGGCCTTCGCCGACTCTCACGACCCCGTTCTCATACGCCCAGATGACCGCGTGCGTGCGGTCGCGGATGCCGAGCTTCGCGAGCACATTCGACACGTGCGTCTTCACCGTCGCCTCCCCGAGGAAGAGCTGCCCGGCGATCTCGGCGTTGCTCAGACCCGTCGCGAGCAGGCGGAGCACCTCGTGTTCGCGGTCGGTGAGAGAGTCGAGCTCGGGCGCCGGGGCGGCGCTCGCCGCCGGAGTGCTCACGGAGCGTTCGATGACCCGGCGGGTGACCTCGGGTGAGAGGAGACCGTCCCCGCCGGCGAGCGCGGCCACGGCGTCGATGAGCTGTTCGGCCTGTGCGGTCTTGAGGAGGAATCCGCTCGCTCCCGCCGCGAGGGCGTCGAAGAGGAAGTCGTCGCGGTCGAAGGTCGTGAGCATGAGCACGGCGCCGGCGGCGCCCCGACGGACGATCTCCGCGGTCGCGGCGAGCCCGTCCATGACCGGCATCTGCACGTCCATGCAGATGACGTCGGGGGAGAGTTCGAGGGCCCGATCGACGGCCTCCTGCCCGTTCTCGGCCTCACCGACGACCACGATGTCGTCCTCGGACTCGAGGATCGTGCGGAAGCCGGTGCGGACCATCGACTGGTCGTCGACGAGGAGGACTCGGATCATGGGCTGACCTCCGCTGGGGCGAGTTCGTCGGGGGTCCTCGCCGAGGCGGCATCGACAGCGGGGTCCCCGGACGGGTCAGGGGTGTCGGTCGCATCGACCGTCCCGGAGCGGTTGCCGCTCCGGAGGGGATAGGGCAGGCGGGCCCGGACGAGCCAGCCCCCGCGTGACTTCGGGCCGGCCTCGAGGGTGCCGCCGAGGGCGCTCATGCGTTCTCGCATCCCGATGATGCCGAGCCCTGTGCCGACCGAGGCGGCAGAGCCCGTCTCCTGGCCGGGAGCGTGGTGGGAGACGGTGGCGTCGGCATCGGTCTCCGGGAGGTGGCCGGTGGACGCGGTGCGCCGACGTGCATCGCTGACCTCGACCTCGAGTTCCGCATCGCAGTAGCGCAGGCGCACCTCCACTTCGGCGTCGGCCCCCGCGTAGCGATGACAGTTCGTCAGGGACTCCTGGATCACGCGATAGACGGAGAGCTCCATGATCGGGGTGAGTGGACGGGGCTCGCCGAGGGTCCGGAACTCGAGGCGCTGCCCGTTCCGACGCGCGTTGTCGAAGAGCTCAGGAAGGTCGCCGAGACCGGGATTGCCTGCGCCGTCGGTTGTCGGGGCTGTCGGGCTGCCGGAGTCGCGGAGGGTGTGGACGAGGGTGCGCAGCTCCTCGACGGTCTCCCGTGTCGAGGATTCGATGATCCCCAGCGACTCGCGTGCCCGGTCGGGGTTGCGCTCCATGCTGCGCCGCGCTGCGGCCGCGTGGATGCTCACCCCGGCGATGTGGTGGGCGACGCCGTCGTGGAGTTCGCGGGCGATGCGGACGCGCTCGAGGTCGAGCGCCTGATCGGCGAGCTGTCGGCCCTGGCGGCGGACCTCGTTGTTGGCGCGTCTGAGCTCGGCGAGGAGGAGACGCTGATTCCACGCCCGGTCGCCGAACAGCCAGGCGCCGCCGAAGAAGATGATGTTGATGAGGACGGTGATGCCGGAGTTCGCGGCATACTGGAGGACGGTGAGGCTGCCGAGGTTCGAGAGCTCGATGACCGCACCGACGATGAGGGAGGCGAAGATCGCCACGCAGAGCAGGAGGCGGGAGAGGAACGCCGAGCGGCGGTCGCTCTGCCACGCTCCGATCGCATACGTGCCCATGAAGAGGGCGATCTGGGAGACACCGGGCTCCATCGCCCCGAGGAATTGGGCGGTGACGTAGATCGCCGAGATCAGCCACGCGGTGACACTCGGGTGGAGTCGGCGCCACGGCAGGGGCAGGGCGACGGCGACCGATGCCGTGCAGGCCACCCAGAGTGGGACCTCGAAGGGCCAGAAGCCGCCGGCATCGTAGAGCGCGGCGAAGACCGATGAGCCGATGGCGAGGGCTGCGACGAGGTACCAGTCCCCGACGCGCGGTCGCCGCTCTTCGAGGGTGATCGGATCTGCCATGCCTCCAGCTTAGGCAGTGCCGACCCCGGAGACATCCGCCTCTGTGCGGATTGGCCTCCGCCGCGTGGTGGAGCCTGTTGCGGACCCGCGCGGTGGACACGGCCAGGTGCGGTCGAGACTGCGCGTTTCCGCTGAGCGCCTGCTCAGTCACCGGTGCGCACTCGGTCCTCCGCCCGAATCCCCTGCCGTGAGATCGCGAGCCAGGCGATTCCGGCTAGCGGCGGCAGGAAGAACACGACTTTGACGATCGGGGGGATCTCCACCTGTACGGCGTTGTAGGCCGCGACCGCAAGACCGAGGGCGCTCAACCCCAGTGCGATCCACCATCCGACACGGGACCGCGCCAAGGGGTGGATGAGGAGATATGCGAAGGCGACGATCAGCCCGGTGCCGGCCAGGACGAAGAGATAGGTCAGTGTCATCGATACCGCCTCGTCGAGGCCGATGCCTGAGGCGTTCGGATAGGCGTATGCTCCTGCGAGCGCCGGGCCCACCTGTCCCGCCGAGGCGGCGGTGGCGACAATGGCTGCGGCGCTGGCAGGTCCGCCGATGAGGGCGGCGGTGCGGGTGCGGATCATGATGTCCTCCAGAGTCCCGAGAGTGCTGAGATGTCATGTCTCAACTCGTACTGGTAGCCTAAAGAGGCATCATGTCTCAAGTCAAGGGGTTCCCATGCCGCGAACGCACCGGACCACCGAGGAAACGCGATCCCTCGTCGCCGAGGCGGTCGTCGACTTCGTCGCCCACCACGGCATCGCCGTGTGGCCGGAGATCCCTATGGAGGCCATCCTTGAGAGCGCCGGCGTCTCCCGTGCCTCGGCCTACCGGATCTGGTCGGGGAGGTCGGCGTTCAGTGCGTTCGCCCTCGAGCAGTGCCTCGCCGGACACGCGATGGCGACCCTCGGTGCCGATCGCGCCCTCGCGCTCGCCCGTGAGGTCGTCGAACCGGAGGACGGCGACGGGGAATCCTCGGCACAGGCGTCGGGTACATCGGAGTCCGATGCGCGGTCCACTGATCCTTCTCGGGTGGAGAGCGCGGCCCGCTTCATCGCACTCGCCGCCGACGAAGAGCTCGACATCCTCCTCGGCTCAGATCGCTGGCGCGCCTTCGTCCGCTTCCAGGCGGTGGCCCTCGATGCCCCGACACCGGAACTCGCCGAGGTGCTCGACCGGATCGACTCCGAGGACTCCGCCAGAGTGCGTGCGGTCTACGAGAGGGTCGCGCGGGCCTGGGGACTCGAGGCCGTGTCACCTGCGGGTACCGCCGTGATCGCCGAGGCGGCCCTCCTGCTCGCCCGCAGCGCGGTGGCGAGGATCGTCTCCGGGCGCGATGAAGCGCGGATGCGCTCAACTTACATAGAAGGACTGTCGTCCCTGGTCAGGGGCGCATTCCGGGAACGCCCGGGCGCAACGATGGACCTCGCCGAGCTCGCCGGCTGACTACAGTTCGACTGCGACGATGGGATCGCTCGTCGGCTGCGGCGACCCGCCGGAGGGCTCGACGGTGATGCCGAACTGGCTGCCCGCGGTGAACGTGCGATCGTCGATCTGCGCGCCGGCACCGGACATCAGGCCCGCACTCTCGGGGCCGTCGGCGTCGATGACCCACATCTGCAGGTCCGAACCGCTCGGCGCTTCGACATCGCGCGCGGACACGCGGATGACCTGTTCCGTCTCCGAGGAGACCACGGTGACCGACCCGCCGTCGGGCAGCTCGGCCGTCGACGTCTTGAGGTCGGGCGCCGTCATCAGCCGGGTGGTGTCCTCGAGCGTCTTCTCGGTGCGGTCGAGGCGTTCCTGGAGCGCGTACTGTCGCTGCTGGGTCTGCCACGCGTTGACGCCGAAGCCAGCGATGACGAGGGCCACCGCGGCCGCTGCGGCCGCCCACGGCAGCCAGGCGCGCCGGCGGCGACGCTCGGCGAGGTCGACGGGCTGGTCGTCTCGCGGCTTCGCGGGTGCGGCGCCCGCAGTGGCGGGGGTGCCTGCCAATTCCGGGGCCGCGGACCCGTTGCCCGCCGCCGCAGGCCCGGTCGGGGCGGATTCCGTCTGACCGGTCTCGGCGGGACGGGAGACGTCGCGGAGTTGTGCCGGCGAACGGTCGGCCGTCTCGGCGGGACCGGCATCGGCAGCACTGTCCTCCTGTGCCACGGTATCGGGCAGGGAGAGGATCGCCGAGCGGGTCTCCTCGCTCACGGTCTGGGGCTCGTCGGACATCGCCATGAGGGCGGCGGTGTCGGTGTACGCGTCGACCTCGGCGCGGAAGTCGGCGTCGGTGTCGGCGAGGGCGCGCGCCTCGGCGAGTTCGCTCTCGCTCAGCCCACCCAGGGCCAATCCGGCGGCCAGATAGTCACGATCTGCGTTCATCGGCTCGCCTCCAAGTCTCTTCGCAGCTTCTTCATTCCGTCTCTGATCCTCGATTTGATCGTGCCCAGGGGGACTCCGAGCTCCTCTGAGATCTGAGCGTGGGTCTTCCCCTGATAGAACGCCATGACGATCGGCGTCGATTGGTCGTCGGGCAGAAGCTTGAGGGCTGAGACTGTGCGATCCGACTCTGCTTTGCTGATGACTGTCTGTTCTACCTCCTCATCGACGGTGGCGGCCTGGCGCAGGCCGTCGGCGACGTCCCGGTCACGGGAGGCCTGCACGCTGCGCACGCAGTCGATCGCGCGGCGGCGGCACATCGTCACGAGCCACGCCCGGCCGGTGCCGCGGCCGGGATCGAAGCTGCGGGCCCTTGCCCACACCTCGGCGAAGCACTCCTGGAGGACCTCCTCGGCGAGCGAGCGGCTCATCACGATCCGCATGATCACTGCCATGAGGACGGGGGACTGGGAGACGAAGAGCTCCTCGAAGGCCTCGCGGTCGCCGGCGGCCACCTCGACGAGGAGTCGACCGCAGGGATCCGACGCCGGGGTCGAGTCGATGCTCTGACCAGGCGGTGCGTCTCCCTGCGCGCCAGGGTCATGGGAAGTCATGTTCCCATCATGTCATCTCCGCCTGAGGTGGCGGGGCGACATCCCGGGAGTGCGGGGCGAAGACACCGGCTGCGGGTGGGGAAGCTGCGCCTCGGAACGGGACCCGGAGGGCCCGCATCCGGTGAGGGAAAGGCCGATGCCGCCGGAGGCCGGACCACTGGGGTCGCGGCCCCCGGCGACTCCTCCCATCCCTCAATTGGGAGGCCTGTGCGCGCCTTGCGGGGAAGGCGCAGGCGTGTCTCACTTCGGAGGCATGAGCACGCTGTCGACCATGTAGACGGTCGCGTTCGCCGTCTTCACACCGCCGCAGACGAGCTTGGCGTCATCGAACGTGAGGTCGTCGCCGCTGCCGCCGATCTTGACCTTCGAACCCTCGACGGTCTCCTGCTCACCGACGACCTCGTCCGGCGAGAGCTGGCCGGGGATGACGTGGTAGGTGAGCACCTTCGTCAGTTCGTCGGCGTTGCCGGCGAGCGCATCGAGGTCGTCCTTGGGGATCTTCTCGAAGGCGTCGTTGACCGGGGTGATGACGGTGAATTCGTCGCCGTTGAGCGTGTCGACGAGGTTGACGTCCGGGTTGAGCTTGCCCGAGACGGCGTCGGTGAGCGTCGAGAGCATCGGGTTGTTCGACGCGGCGGTGGCCACCGGGTCCTGAGCCATGCCCTCGACGGAGCCGGCCCCATCGGGGTTCTGCTCGGCGTAGGCGGCGCAGCCGGATCCGACGAGCTCGGAGTCGGCCATCGCCTCCTCCGAGGCCGGCGCGGAGGTCTCCGCGGACTCGCTCGACTCGGTCTCCGAGCCGCCGCCCTCCGAGCCGCTGCCGGTGCCCGAGCAGCCCGAAAGTGCGAGGATACCGATCGCGCCGGCCGAGAGGAGTGTGGCAGTGCGGGTGCGAAGTGTCTTCATCGTTCTTCTCCTTGTTTCACTGTGGTGCGGTTCTCTGGTCGACACAGCGCTTGTGTGTCCTGCTGTGTACCCGGGGTTCGCAGCCGGGCGGGTTCTGGATGGGTGGTTGAGGAAGAAATCTCTTTCGCTGATCTCAGTTCTCATTCGACGGTGAACTGGATCCGGTGATGACCGGTCGCGGAGTTCGGGATCGACTCCCGCCGCTCGGCCGTCTGCACCGTGCCCTCACCGTCGACGGCGCGGACCGTGATCGCGTGCGTGCCCGCACCGACGTCGGGGAACTCCGCCCGCCACTGCCGCCACGTGTCGTCGCTGACGTCGGCGCCGAGCTGGGCCTGCGTCCAGTCGCCGTCGTCGAGGCGGACCTCGACCCGCTCGATCCCGCGCGTCTGCGCCCACGCCGAACCGCCGGCGACGACGGTGCCTGCGGCGACCCGGGCGAGGGGGCGGGGGACGTCGATGCGCGAGGCGACGAGGATCGGTGCCTTCGCGTCCCACCCTCTCTGCGTCCAGTACGCCTCCGCCCGATCGAAGCGGGTGACCTCGAGTTCGGTCACCCACTTCGTCGCTGAGACGAAGCCGTAGAGTCCGGCGACGACGAGCCGGGCGGGGAAGCCGTGCACGGGCGTGAGCGGCTGCCCGTTCATTCCGACTGCGAGGAGGGCGTCGCGATCATCGAGCATCGCCTCGAGCGGGGTCGAGGCCGAGAAGCCGTCGTCGGACTTCGAGAGGACCATGTCCGCTCCCGGCTGCGGCCGTGCCCGGCGGAGGAGTTCGCGAACGGGGTAGCCGAGCCACGTCGCCGTCCCGACGAGATCCCCTCCCACCGGGTTCGAGACGCAGGTGAGCGTCGTGTGCTGCTCTTCGAGCGGAAGCGCGAGGAGCTCGTCCATCGTGAGCGTCACCTCGTTCTCGACCATTCCGTGGATCCGCAGGGACCAGGTGCGAGGATCGATCGTCGGCGGGGCGAGCACGGTGTCGATGCGGTAGAAGTCCTTCTGGTCGGTGATGAATGGTTCGATCCCCTCGACGCCGAGGCTGGCCTCGGATGGGATCGGCCGTGCCCTCCGCGCGGCGCGGGGGAGGACGAAGTTCGCCGCGGCGGCACCGGCCTCGCGCGTCAGGGTGACAAGCGACTGCCCTGTTGCGACGCCGATCGCGCCGATCACTGCCGCCGTGCCGGTGAGGGCGAGGAAGCGGCGGCGCGAGGTCGGCCGCTGCCGTGATGGGCTGCGGGTGAGGAGCCGGGTGACGGGTGGGGGAGCGCTCGGGGCGGTATCGTCGGTGACCCGGGGCGGGACGACCGCCTCGGCGGGGGTCGGGGCAGCGTCACCGGCGGCGGGGGACCGATCCTCCATCCGCAGTCCGAGTCCGAGGACGACGAGCCCGACCACGAGCCCGAGGAGAGTGGGCACGAGGTCGAGGAGGCGCGCACCGGGTGCGGTGAGCACGACGACCGCGGGGACGAGCCCGGCGAGGGTGAAGGCGGCGAGGGCCGCCCGCGGTCGCACTGACCCGAACCAGCCGATGAGGCCGCCGAGCACGAGTGCGCCGAGTCCGACCGTGGCGACGAGGACGAGCTTGTCGTTGTCGCCGAAGATCGCGATGACCGGTTTGATGATGCTCGTCGGGGTGAGCGGGATGATCGCCTGACCGAGAGCGAGCAGCGGCGCGGAGTTCGGGCCGATGAACCGGGCGATGAGGTCGGCGAGGCCGAAGAGGACGAGGGCCGCGGCGGCGCCGAGGAGGACGGGCAGCCAGCGGACCGAGCGCAGAAGTGGTCTCATGCGAGGAGTTCGGAGCCGGGCGGGCTGCGGATGAGCCGGACGGGCGTCGCATCAGCCGAGCGGGCGTCGGATCAGCCGGGATGGTCCGCGGGTGGGGCCGGACGGGCGTCTCCATTTCACGAAACGTTCAGCCGCGTGTCTCTTCGCCGTCGTAACATGGATCAATGACTGAGAACCCCGGATACGCCGAGCCGCAGGCACGCCGCGAAGACTCGGACGACGCACCCAAAGGCGCCAACGCTCCCATCTACACCGCGAAGGTGGAGAACCTCGGCGGCACCTCGGGAGAGGTGAGGGTCGAGGACGGCCCGACCCTGGCCACAGCGCCCACCTCCCACACGGAGCTCGGCAGCAATCCGGAGCAGTTCCTCGCGATGGCGTGGAGCACCTGCCTCGGCGAGACCCTCAAAGTGGTCCTCGCCGTCAACGACCTCGAGGCCCTCTCCCGGGTCCGCTGCGAGGTCGACCTCCACCGGGACAAGTCCGGCGGCTACTACTTCGTCCCCCGCGCGTACGTCTCGATCGACGGGGTCTCGGATGCGGACGCGGAGAAGTACGCGGCCCGCGCCCACGCCCGCTGCCCGATCTCGAAGCTGCTCAAGGGGATGGGCACCCCGAGCGTCGAGATCGAGGCCTACAAGAACCCCGACAACTTCCTGCTCAGCTGAACACTCTCGCCGCCTCGGCTCGGGTCGGCTGCGCTGAGCGCGCTCACCCGGCCGGTGTCGACGTGATCACTCGGCCGATGTCGGCGTGATCACCCGGCCCGCACCTCGGCGACGATGTCCGCGATCTGCGCTGCCGCTTCGGCGGGGTCGATGAGCCATCCCAGATGCGAGGTCGGCAGCGTCCGCACCCGGTAGGGGTTGTCGGGGGTGAGCGCGTCGCCCTCGGCGATGAGGCGGTCCTGCATCGCCGGAGGGATCGACCGATCCTCGTCGAGGCGGACGTACGTCCGTGGGATCGTCCCCCACGTGCCCGCGTGCGCCCGATCGTCGGCACCGCCCGCGTCGAGTCCCTCATCGGTCTGGAAGGTGCTGAGGAAGGTGAGGAACTCGTCGTCGCTGCGGTCGGCGGCGAAGAGGTTCTTGAGCGCGGCCAGTTGCTCGCCGGCGGCGGCGCGGAAGTTGCAGCGCAGCGCCCCGAGCTCGGCCGGATTCCCGACGAGCAGGGATGCGAGGACCGTGGAGTCGACCCCCGCCATCTCCGGCTCCCCGTTGTACGCGGTGGCCTCGAGGTCGACGGGAGCCCACGCCGAGACATAGACGAGATGGTCGACAAGCTCCGGGTGGGCGTTGGCGAGCGCGGTGAGGGCGACACCGCCGCGGCTGTGGGCGAGGACGATGACGGGTCCGAACCTCCGGAAGCTCACCAGCGCCTCGGCGAGGCTGTCGACGGCATCGTCCAGACTCACTCCGGCCATCGCACTCGGTGAGGTGGCGAGGGTGGAGAGATCCTGCGGTGAATGGTAGCCGGCGGGAACGGACGCGGCGAAGCCGTGACCCGGCAGGTCGAGCGCCGCCGAGCGGACGCCGTGGCCGGCCAGCGCCGCCTGGAGCGGGGCGAAGGTCAGCGAGTTCGCGAACGCTCCGTGGATGAGGACGACGGTGGGCTCACCGGACGGCGTTGTGTGCTCGGTCATGGGGCCAGCCTAGCGGCGCCGCCGAGGATGTGAGGGTCACCGTGGGCATGTGGGTCACGCCGCCGGGTTCTCATCAGCCGCACTACAGTGGTGGCGGGAGCGCCGCGAGTGGCTGCGGCCCGGATCAAGGAGTCGGTGTGTCATTCGTCGCGATCGTCCTGCTCGTGCTCGACCTCATGGGCACGTTCGTGTTCGCGATCTCCGGTGTGCTGCTTGCCGCCCGGCGCGGATTCGACATCACCGGCGGGCTCGTCCTCGGGATGCTCGCCGGC
This sequence comes from Brevibacterium sp. K72, assembly GCF_050562175.1. Lineage (NCBI taxonomy): Bacteria > Bacillati > Actinomycetota > Actinomycetes > Micrococcales > Brevibacteriaceae > Brevibacterium > Brevibacterium sp. K72. The sequence continues at coordinate 864,822 of NZ_CP191582.1, read as the reverse complement.
ATCGGCGGCGGCATCATCCGCGACATCCTCCTCGACCGTGTGCCCAACGCGATCGCCCACCCCGTCTACTTCGCGCCGCCGCTGCTCGCGACGCTCATCGTCTACCTGCTCGGGCGGCACACCCTGCGGGCGCGGATCTGGATCATCGTCTTCGATGCCATGGGGATGGGCCTCTTCAGCCTCACCGGCACCGCGATCGCGCTCGACGCTGGGTCAGCGGCACCGGTGGCTCTGCTCATGGGGGCGCTCACCGCGTGCGGCGGCGGACTGCTGCGTGACGTCGTCGCGAACGAGGACCCGGCGATCTTCAGCGGCACCGACCTCTACCTCATCCCCGCTCTCTTCGGGTCGGGTCTGACGATCATCGCCGACCGCACGGGCGTCCTCGGCGGCGTCACCGCGGTGCTCATCGCCGCGCTCGCCTTCGGGTTCCGGATGCTCGCGTGGAAGCTGCAGTGGCGGGTGCCGCAGCCGATGCGGCAGTGGTCGTTCCGCGCGAAGGAGGGGCGGTCCCGACGGAAACGGCTGCCCTCGGTGTTCCGTCGCCCGGACTGAGGGGGTACCTCAGTCAGAGGATCGGCGCCGAGGTGGCCGAGGAGGTCAGGGCGCGCACGGCCTTCGCGAGCTCCTCGGTGATCTCCCTCGACTCCTGTGTCGTGCCGGGGGCGGTGACCTCTCCCGTTTCGATCGCACGCAGACGCTTCGCCACCCCCGCAGTCCACGGCATCCGCGGCTGCAGCTGGACGTAGACCTGGGAGGCGGAGACGAGCGCGATGATCCCCGCCGTTCGCGCGTCGGGGTCGGCATCACCGTCGAGGACGGCGGTGACGCGATCGCGCAGCGGCGCCTCGGCGCGGGAGTCGGCGGCAGGCCATCGGGTCACCGGCAGCACGCCGAGGATCTTCCTCGTCTCCCGGATGATGAGTCCGCGGCGGGCGAGGCGGTCGAGGACGGGCTGTCGGACGTCGATCCCGAGGGCGGAGACGAGCCCGTACGCCGAATGCTCCCGCGTGCCCATCGCCCGCAGCGCCTCGGCGAGCAGCGGATCGATCGCCGGATCCGGGCTTGTGCGCCGGGCATGGATGAGGGTGCCGGCGGAACGGCGGTGGGAGTGGACGTCGAGGCGCGCGGTGAGGGCGAGTTCGACGAAGATCGCAGCAGGCAGAAGGCAGTGGAGGACATTGGCTCCGGCGATCGCGGTGCCGTCGTCGGCGAGCAGGAGGAGCATGAGCTCTTCGACGATGAGCAGATCGTCGTCCATGGGCACACTCCTCCCGCCGCTGTGAAGGTTGGTTCAAGGGTAGGGCATGGGAAGGCGCCTTGCCCAGAGTCGCGGCGGGCAGGGCGGTCACTGCGGGGTGCTCGATGTCGGTGTGGACGCTGGGTCACCCACCTGCGAAGATGTTCGCATGAGCAGCCATTGGACGCAGGACCCCGGCCCACTGTTGCACGTCGGAGAGGGATTCCGCCTCGGCGATGTCGATCCGGAGTCGACACCCGGCTACGAGGGTGAGAAGAAGAGCGGTCAGCGGGATCTCGCCGCGGCCGCCCCGAACCTCGACGATCTGCAGGAGCGTCTCTTCGCGGCGCACCATGACAAGGACTCAGGGCCTGCCGTCCTCCTCGTCCTTCAGGCGATGGACACGGCGGGCAAGGGCGGGATCGTCCGCCACGTCGTCGGATCCGTCGACCCGCAGGGTGTCGAACTCGCCGCGTTCAAGAAGCCCACCGAGGAGGAGCTCGCCCACGACTTCCTCTGGCGGATCCGCAAGCGGGTGCCCCGTCCGGGGATGATCGGCGTCTTCGACCGCTCCCACTACGAGGACGTGCTCATCGGCAAGGTTCGCAGCCTCGCCGATCCGGCGGAGATCGAACGCCGCTACGACGCGATCAACGCCTTCGAGGCCGAACTCGCCGAGGCGGGCGTCGTCATCATCAAGGTCATGCTCCACATCTCGCCCGAGGAGCAGCGCGACCGCCTCCTCGAACGCCTCGACCGGCCGGACAAGCACTGGAAGTACAACCCCGGCGATGTCGACGAGCGCCTGCTCTGGCCTGCGTACATGGAGGCCTACCAGGACGTCTTCGAACGGACCTCGACGGCCATCGCTCCCTGGTATGTCGTACCTGCGAACCGGAAGTGGTACGCGCGCCTCGCCGTCCAGCGCCTCCTCATCGATGCCCTCTCAGCGATCGATCCGCAGTGGCCGCCGGCCGACTATGACATCGAGGTGGAGAAGAAGCGGCTGCTCGCGAGCTGAGCCTGCCCGTCCGGGCGGCGAACCAGTGCGGAACCTCAGCGGAAGCGGCGGGCCTCGCGTGTGAGCAACCCCGCGGGGCCGATCGGCCATCGGCGGTGTCAGTCGCGGTGGATCCTCACATCGACGGGCGTCGGATGCTCGATGGTGCGCGAGACCGTGCAGTACTTGTCGTGGGAGAGGGCGACGAGCTTCTCGATCTGGGTATCGGCCCTGCGGCCGGCCTCGTCGTCGGGGAACGCGAGGTCGAAGTCGAGGTGGACGTTCTCGAGCCGGTTCGCGCCGTCCTCGACGACCTTGTCCGCGCTCGCTCGCACGTCGAAGCGCGTCGGCTCCGTCCGCCGGCTCGTCACTGTGTCGACGTCGATCGACGAACACCCGGCGACGGCGGCGAGCAGGAGTTCGACGGGCGTCATCAGACCCTCGCCACGGCCGAATTCGATGCTCGCGCCGTTCGGAGCGGTCGCACGGTAGTGGTTCTCTGCGATGCGGGTCAGTTCGATGCTGCGCGGGTCTTCGCTCATGGATCCATGATCGCAGAAGGGCCGTCACCCGGGCGCGGCGCTGGCCTACGGGCGTCGGCGCAGGCGTCGTGGCGCAGACGGAGCGAGAGGCCCGCGCCGTGGCGTGCGGCCAGCGCCGTGGCGTGCCGCCAGTGCAGCTCGACCCGTGCCGTAACGCTGCAGCGTCGCTGGGGCGCACGCGCCGATGGACCGGTTCAGTCAGCTCCGGTGCAGTCAGATCCGGTTCAGTCACCGAACCCCGAAGTCGACCTCCGCGGACTCCTGCACCCGCGCCTGTCGTCCGGGACCGGATTCGAAGGTCCAGAAGAGGTTGGTGTGAGAGACGACGTCCTGGGGCGGCGGTGCGCCCCACTCGGTGAGATCCTCGGTCGTGTGGGCGTCGGAGACGAGCGTGACGTCATAGCCGCACGCGAATCCGCCGTGGATCGTCGAGCGCACACAGCAGTCCGACTGGGCCCCGGTGACGATGAGGTGGCCGATGCCCCGGCCTGCGAGCACCTCGTCGAAGTCGGTGTCCTCGAAGCTGCTTGCATGGGTCTTCTCGACGATCGCCTCTCCCTCTGCCGGGATGAGCTCCTCGACGATCTGCCATTGGTCGGAGCCCGGCGGAAGCCCGGCGGAAGCCCGGCGGAGCTGTGGCGGACCCACACGACCTCGGTCCCGGACTGTCGGGCACGCTCGACGAGGTCGGCGATCGTCGCGACCACCTCGGCGGCGTTCCAGGCTGCGGCCAACGCAGCATACTGGGCGTCGATGACGACGAGCGCGGAATTCGGTCTCTCGGCGGGCAGAGCGGCGGACGGGGCAGCGGTGTTCGGTGCGGCGGCGGGGGTGTTGTTCGACATGCGATCCTCCTTGATCGTCGTGCACATGCACGGTCACTGACAGGCTAGCGTCCGCCCGTGACACGACGATAGGCCGTGCCGGGGCACGACGGACGGGCGGATCGCACCGGAACGCAGACGACCGCCTCGGCGCGGGGATGCGGCGAGGCGGTCGGGATGCAAAGATGCCGGACGACCTGCTGGCGTCCGGTTGACCGGACGGTCGGGACTCAGGCGGCGGTCGGGTTCCTGCGAGCGGCGATGAACGAGCGGATGCCGAGGATGATGTAGATGATGAGCAGGACGAACGTCACCGTGCTGATGATGACGGCGGCCGGACGCTCGGCGGTGCCGGCGAAGAGATCGCCGAGCTTGAGGACGTTCATGAACGTGCCGAAGACGCCGAGGAGGGCGACGACGAGGGCGATGTGGATGCCGATCTTCGGGCGGCGGATCCCGATCCACCCGCAGATCGCGATGATGAGACCGAGGATCGCGGGGATGAGCGCGGTCCAGCTCGCCATACCGGTGGCGAGCCATCCGATGACGCCCAAAAGGATGAGGATGATTCCGAGGCCGATGGTGATCTTCGGCATGTGCAAGCTCCTTGGTGGTCGGTGCACGGCTGCTCATCAGCCTAGTGGCGGCGCGGTGCGGGCGCGGATCATCACCTAGTGTGGGACGCAGATGTTCGAAGGATGGAATGGGAGGGGGTCGCCGAGGTGGACGACGACGTTCTCGATGTCCGTGCCGTCGGCTTCTCGCCGATCAAGGGCACACGGCACCTCGTGCAGCCGAAGGCTCGCTTCGATGCGGCCGGTCCGCTCGGTGATCGGCGCTTCTGCCTCGTCGACATGCGCACCCGGCGCGTGCTGCGGACCGTGCAGAATCCTTCGCTGCTCGCCGTCGTCGCGCGGATGCAGGGTGAGGCGCTGGAGACGGTGCTCCCCGACGGCAGTGCGGTGACTGCGGTTCCTGAGCCCACCGGTGAGACGCTCACCTGCGACTACTGGGGTCGGGCGGTCGACCTGACGTTCACCGGAGGCGGTCACGATGAGCTGTTCTCGACGCATCTGGGGCGGCCGGTGCGCCTGGCCGAGGCCCCGCGCGGCGGCGTCGTCTTCGGCCAGCCGCTGACGATCGTCGCCACCGCCTCCCTCGCCGAGGTGGCAGGGGGTGCGGCGGTGACCGATCTGTTCCACCGCTTCCGGGCGACACTGCTCGTCGACACGGACGAGCCGTTCGCCGAGGAGACGTGGCTGGGACGGGTGATGACCGTGCGCGGGACCGTCGACGGACTGCGGTTGCGCATCGGCGGACCGGTCCCGCGCTGCGCGGTCATCGACCTCGATCCGACCACCGGCGAGCGCACCGGCAGTCTGCTCACGACGCTCGCCGCGACGAGGGCGACGAACCGGGCGGGTGAACCGTTCTTCGGCGTCTACGCCGAGGTGGCCTGAATCTCAGCAACCCTTCGGCGTTCGGCACCCCGGTGCCAGATTGCTCAGTGCCCGGGGGTGCTGAGATTCGACGCTCGCGTCCCCGAGGGTTGCTCAGCGTGCGGAGGTTTGCCGAGATTCGACGCTCGCGCCCCCGAGGGTTGCTCGCGGCCTACGTGACGGCGCCGCGGACCTTGAACTCCGGGGTGTCCCAGAGGCGGTTGTCGAGGATGTCGCGCAGCGCCTCGACGGTGTCCCAGACGTCGGCGAAGCCGAGGTAGAGCGGGGTGAGGCCGAAGCGCAGGATCGAGGGCTCCCGGTAGTCGCCGATGATGCCGCGGGCGATGAGGGCGCTCATGATCGCGAACCCCTCCTCGTGGGCGATCGAGACCTGTGAGCCCCGGTGCTCGTGCTCGCGCGGGGTGACGATCTCGACCGGGTGGTGGGACAGGCGCGTCTCGACGAGCTCGATGAAGAGGTCGCTGAGTTCGAGCGACTTCGCCCGCACCGCACCCATGTCCGCGCGCGCCGCGACGTCGAGCCCCACCTCGGCGACGGACATCGAGACGATGCCCTGCGTGCCGGTGAGGAAGCGGCGGATGCCGTCGGCGGGAGCGTAGCCGGGGCTCATCTCGAACGGCTTCGCATGGGACCACCAGCCCGACAGCGGCTGCGCGAAGCGGTTCCGATGCTCCTCGGCCACCCAGATGAAGGCCGGGGATCCCGGCCCGCCGTTGAGGAACTTGTACGTGCAGCCGACCGCCATGTCCGCACCGTCTCCGGCGAGGTCGATGGGCAGGGCGCCCGCGGAATGGCAGAGGTCCCAGATCGCCAGCGCCCCGCCGGCGTGGATCGCCTCGGTCGTCGAGCGCATGTCGAAGAGACGGCCGGTGCGGTAGTTGACGTGGGTGAGGACGACGAGGGCCACCTCGTCGGTCATCGTCGTCGGGAAGCCCGCGGTCACCTCGGCGTCGTCGACGAGACGGACCTCGTACCCGTCGTCGAGCTGCTCGGCCAGGCCCTGGAGCATGTAGATGTCGGAGGGGAAGTTCTCCCGCTGGGTGAGGATGACGCGGCGCTCGGGCCGGTCCTCGGCCTGGATCCGCAGCGCCGCCGAGGCGGCCTTGAAGAGGTTGATCGACGTCGTGTCCGTGACGACGGTGCTCCCGTCGCCGCCGCCGACGAGACCGGAGACCTTCTCACCGAGCGCAGCCGGCAGCTCGAACCAGCCGGCGGTGTTCCACGAGCGGATGAGGCCCTCGCCCCATTCGTCCTCGATGACCGCGGCCGCGCGTTCGGCCGCACCCTTGGGGCGGGCACCGAGCGAGTTCCCGTCGAGGTAGATCGTGTCCGTAGGGATGATGAAGTCGTCGCGGAATCCGCGCAGAGGATCGTCGGCGTCGCGGCGCTGACAGGCGGCCCGGTCGAGAACGGTGAGTTCGGTCATGTTCCCATCGTGCCGAAATTGCGGCAGGATCGGAGTCGAAGTGAACGATTCACGGAAAAGGAGCGAGGAAATGAGCAATCGTTCGGGTCTGATCGCCGATCATCGCACACCGGAGTCTGATCCCCTCGCCGAGGTGGACCTCGCGATCCTCCGTGAGCTCAGTGCCGATGCCCGGATCTCGAACCGGGAGCTCGCCGCCCGTGTCGGCATCGCCCCGTCGACGTGCTCGGGGCGGGTGAGTGCACTGCGGCGGCGCGGGGTGATCAGGGGCTTCCACGCCGACATCGACTTCGAGGCGCTCGGCCTCCACGTCTTCGGCATGATCTCCGTGCGCACGACACCGGTGGGCCGCGCCTCGATGGCCGCGGTCATCGACCGGCTGCTCGCGGTGCCCGAGACGCTCGAGGTCTTCCAGGTCTCGGGAGAGCGCGACCTCCTCGTCCACATCGCCACGACCCATCCGCTCGGCCTCCATTCCTTCATCGACGAGCACCTCGCCGACCAGGCGATCGCCCACACGCAGACGAGCCTCGTCTTCGGCCACCACCGCGGCTGATGACCCGTGACTGATTCGCTCGGTCTCAAATGGAAGGCGACGTATATGTGTGAAGGTCAACCGGAGGGTGCAGGCTCGCAAACAACGTTCTGCCAAACTATTCAAGTCGGGTTCAACGACATAACCTGATTCGCGCATGATACTGTAGACGTAATAATCAGATCGAACATCGCCAGAAATCGAGATGAGGAGCTAGTGAGCGAGGGATTGAAGCAGTTCTCGTTTGACTTCGAAACTCTAGACCGCAATGTCGAATATTTTGTTACTGCTCGCCTCATGGATGGCGTTCCGTCGGTTTGGACGAAGGATCTCGAGTACGTAACGTGGCGACATTTGGTCGGAGACCGTCTAGGGGTGGATCCGGCCGAAGTGCAACTAGTTGGGAGCGCGCGATTAGGGTACTCTCTAAATCCAGGTAAAAACTTTAAAAAGTTTGATTCAGAATCCGACTTGGATGTCGCCATAATCAATTCGGACATTTTCGAGCAATCTTGGACGGAGTTGCGCCGACTATTTGAGGAAGGAAATTTTCATGGCATGAAGGGGCGGTTGAGAAAACTGGTCTTCGAGGAGTGCATCGGCTTAGATATTGTCTTGCCGCACCTCTCCTTCGGTCAGGCCTGGTCTAAGGCTCGAGAGGATTTGATAGCCTCGCTGGGCAGTGAATTTACTTCACTAGATATAAATTATAGAATCTACCGAAATCATAAATCACTGCGCGCTTATCAATTGAAAAGCGTTAAGGCAGCTGAGGCGCGAGCCGTCGGAGATGGAGTCTTAACTTGATGTCAGATGCCACTTTGAAGTTTGAAATTGAATCCAAGACGGTCGCTGAATTTCGTAAACTACAGAACGATGGCGAACTGGAGTTGAGGCCAGATTATCAGCGAAAGCTTGTGTGGCCCGAGCATGCCAAAGTTTCGTTAATGGAAACGATACTTCTTGGATATCCGATTCCGGAAATATATCTAGCATATGAAACCAGCGCAGACGGGGACGTGCGTGCCTCAGTCGTCGACGGGCAGCAACGACTGACCGCACTCCTGCAGTTTGTTAATAACGAGTATCCGCTTCAGGGGTTGGAAGATGAAGGCCTGATTGGACAATACGAGGGCCTCTTCTTCAAGGATCTTCCTCCCGAGGTGCGCCAAGACTTCTTCGAGTATCGATTTCCGATTCGCCGTTTGTCCAATATTACCGACGAGTTTGTTCGTTCCGTGTTCGCTCGGGTTAATCGTGTCAACATGGTTTTGACTGAGCAGGAGTTGAGGAACGCGATTATGCCTGGTCCATTCCTGGAATTCCTGAAAGATTGCTCTTATCACAAAATTAGCACGGTGTCGGGTATATTTAGCCCGCAACGACGTCAAAGGGGTGGCGATCTAGAGTTCTTTGCGGAAGCGTTCGGAAGCTGCGTGTTCGGGCTCTCGAACAAAAAGGCCGAGCTGGATGAAAGATATGACACGATGTCTGTCGACTTCGAAGATTACGCAGATGACGCGATGAGTTTTGTGAAGCTTCTCGACGATCTAACAATTCTCATCAAGTGGGAAGGGCGTACTCGGTGGTCGAATATTGTGGACATGTTTACACTATTGCATGTTACCTGGGAGTTTCGCGAAGGACTCAACGATTTAACTTCGGACCCGTCGAGCATCCGTGATTTCTTTGATCTATTCCAGCGTTCGGTTTCTCATTATAAAAAGAACGGCGGCGACGAATCGGCAACTGCGGCGGACCTAAAAAAGTTGGGCGTTCTCGCTGGCGTGGAGAATGATCGCGTGGAGTCGGCAATCGCACAGTACACGTCTGGAGTGCGGAATTCATCTGATTTAGGGGCACGTCGTTCTCGCTCTAGTGCTCTTAGTGGGTTACTCAATAATATGTTGTCTTGATCTTTGATTGAGTCAGCCGGATGATTTAATTGTCGTGATGCCAGTTTATCATTCAAGGCTGCCGGCGTTGGTTTCTGTTGGAATCGCAATGGAGATTGGAGTTTGGAGTACTGATAATTTACTTGTTGCGCATGCGTACTTGAAATGGGCCTAACTTGGAAGTTCTAGGCTTTGGAAATTTTTACCTCAGGGACGCAGCGGTTTGTCGTTGCGTTGATAATGATTCTCCATGTTGAAGTAGAATCCTTTTGAATGCGAAACTGTCCTGCGAAGGAGCAGGCGATGTCAAGGCGTCGAAGCAACATGGGGCTCGCCGGCGAGCCCCATGTTGCTTCGACGCCTTGACATCGCCGTCAACCTCCCCACCCTCGACCTCGAACGCTCGAAGGCGTTCTACTCCGCGCTTGGAGCAACGATCGTCCCCGAGTTCACCGACGCGAACGCCGCCTGCGTGAAGTGGGAGGACTCGATCTTCTTCATGATCCTCACGAAGGACTACCTCCAGTCCTTCACCGACAAGCCGATCATCGACCCGCATGCGAGCGCGCAGGCGATGACGGCGCTCAGCCGTCCCTCCCGCGAGGACGTCGACGCGATGCGCACAGCGGTCCTCGAATCCGGGGGAGGCGATAACCGCCCACCGCAGGATCACGGGTTCATGTACGCGATCAGCATGACCGATCCCGACGGGAACATCATCGAGTTCATGTGGATGGACCCAGCCGCCGCCGAGGCGGGACCGGAGGCCTTCACCGAGACCGAAGGCTAGGCGGCGCGTCAGCCGAGGTGGGCGGCGATGACCTCGAGCACGGCCGGTCCGTAGCGGTCGAGCTTCTTCAGTCCGACGCCGCTGACCTGGCCGAGCTCGGCGACGGTCCGCGGCTTCGCCTCGACGATGCCGTAGATCGTCGCGTCGGGGAAGACGACGTAGGCGGGCACCGACTGCTCCTTGGCCTGCTCGGCTCGCCATGCGCGCAGGGCCTCGAACAGTGCGGAGTCGGCGGCGTCGAGCGTGACGTCGCCGCCTCGGCGCTTCGCCCCTGAGCGGGAACCGCCGGAGCGCTTGACGGGGTCGATGCGCATCGAGACCTCGGCCTCACCGCGGAGCACGGGATCGGCGGCCGGGCCGAGGACGAGGACGCCGTAGTCGCCGTGGGATTCGAGGAGACCGCGGGCGAGGCTCTGGCGGATGACGGCCTTCCACTCGCCTTCGCTCATGTCGGCGCCGACGCCCCACACGCTGAGCTGGTCGTGGTTCGAGGCGCGCGAGCGGTCGTTGTCGTTGCCCCGGAGGACGTCGATGACCTGTCCGGAGCCGAAGCGCTGGCCGCGTTCGCGGTCGAGGCGGATGACGGTCGAGAGCAGCTTCTGCACGGCCACGGTCGCATCCCAGGTCGCCGGTGGGGTGAGGCACGTGTCGCAGTTGCCGCACGGGGTCGACTCCTCGTCGAAGTAGCGCAGGAGCTGGACGCGACGGCAGTCGACGGTCTCGCAGAGGGCGAGCATCGCGTCGAGGTGGGACATCGCCCGGCGCTTGTGGGCCTGGTCGCCCTCCCCGGATTCGATGAGACGGCGCTGGGAGACGACATCGCCGAGGCCGTAGACCATCCACGCGTCGGCGGGCAGCCCGTCGCGGCCGGCACGCCCGGTCTCCTGATAGTAACCCTCGACGCTGCGGGGCAGGTCGAGGTGGGCGACGAAGCGGACATCGGGTTTGTCGATGCCCATGCCGAAGGCGATCGTCGCAACCATGACGAGGCCGTCCTCGCGGAGGAAGCGGGCCTGGTGATCAGCGCGCACCTCGGCGGGAAGACCCGCGTGGTACGGAAGGGCGGGGATCCCGCGGGCTGCGAGCGCCTCGGCGACCTGTTCGACACCTCGCCGAGAGAGGCAGTAGACGATCCCGGAGTCGCCGGGGTGTTCGGTGGTGATGAAGTTGAGCAGCTGCGACCGGGCCGAGGACTTCGGCTCGATGCGGTAGGTGATGTTCGGCCGGTCGAAGCTCGCGACGAAGTGCTCGGCGTTCTCAAGGTGGAGGCGCTCAGTGAGCTCGGCGTGCGTGGCCGGGGTCGCCGTCGCGGTCAGCGCGATGCGAGGAACGGCGGGGAACCGTTCGGCGAGCACCCCGAGGCCGAGGTAGTCGCTGCGGAAGTCATGACCCCACTGGGAGACGCAGTGCGCCTCGTCGATGGCGAAGAGCGAGACGTGCGCACGCTCGAGCAGCTGCATCGTCCGCGGCAGCACGAGGCGTTCGGGGGCGAGGTAGAGGAGGTCGAGCTCGCCGTCGAGGAGGCGGCGCTCGACGTCCTGGGCCTCGTCGAAGTCAAGGGTCGAGTTGAGGTAGGCGGCGCGGACGCCGAGGTTCTCCAATGCTGCGACCTGGTCGGCCATGAGCGCGATGAGCGGGGAGATGACGACGCCGGTGCCCTCGCGCACGAGGCTGGGGATCTGATAGCACAGCGACTTGCCGCCGCCGGTGGGCATGAGGACGACGGCGTCCCCGCCGGAGACGAGGCGGTCGACGATCCCCGCCTGCTGTCCGCGGAACTCCTCGTAGCCGAAGACATCGTGGAGGACGTCGAGGGCGGAGGCGGTGGCTGCGGCGGTCATGCCGACCAGCCTAGTCGAGGGGGCTGACACGATCGCACAGGTGCTGGTGAGGTGCCGCGTTAAGCTGGACGGGCACCCGTGAACCGAGACGAGGAGAGCACAGTGGAAGCGACCAGGCGCACGATCATCACCTCGGCGGGAGCCGTCGGCACCGTCGGTCTCATCTCAGCGTGCGGCACCGACGATGCGGGCTCCGGATCAGCGGAGTCGGGCAACGGCTCCTCCGAATCCACCGCCGGCGGGGCGACGATCCCGGCGGGTGACGTTCCCGTCGGATCGGGCACGGTCATCGACGAGACCTACGTCGTCACCCAGCCGAAGGAGGGCGAGTTCTACGCCTTCTCCTCCGTGTGCACGCACCAGGGCTGCCAGGTGCGCACGGTGACCGAGGACAAGATCACGTGCCCGTGCCACTCGTCCCAGTTCTCGACGACGACCGGTGAGGTCCTCGCCGGCCCGGCCACCGAGCCGCTGCCGAAGTACGAGGTCTCCGAGTCCGGCGGCGATCTCACGATCTCCGGGAAGTAGGCCTCACGTCCTCGGGGAGGTGAAAGGCCTCCGCAGGATGGTGGGGGACTTCCCCGAAACGGGGATGCCTACTGTCAGCGCGGATCGTCACCGGGCTTCGTCGGCCTGCCGTCCGACCCGGGCCCACCGCCATCTGCCTCGGGCTGCCCACCGCCGTCCGACTCGGGCACTCCCTCACCGGACCCGGTCGAGCGGGGCAGCATCCAGGCGATCGCCAGCCCGAGGGCGAAGCCGATCACCGCGAAGGGGACCATCTGGAGCAGGCCCCAGATGAGCAGGCCCACAGCGCCTCCGATGACCATGCCGATGACGGCGATGGTCCAGACGCGGGCGTCCATACGGAACGGTTCTCTGTTCGACATCTTCTCTCCTCAACTCGGTCCGCTGGGCGGTCGCCTCGCGGGTTCTGTCTCCATTGACTCGGTGAGCGTGGTGGGTGAACGGCTGTATGAGCTTCGTGGATGAGCGGCTGTGTGAGCATCATGGGTGAGTGACCGCGTGAGCGCTACCCGAGGAGCATCCCCGGGACGACGAGGGCGCCGGTGACCGCGAGGAGGATCGCCGCAGCGAGGCCGAGGCGGACGCCGTCTCCGCGCGGCACCCCGGGTCCCGACGCGCGCCACGGCAGTCCCGGCCACGCCGCCGCCGCACGGTATCCGGCCCAGGCGAAGACGGCCAGGGCCGCGCACCACACCCAGACGAACCAGTCTCCCCAGCCGCCGAAGGGGCCGATGAGGCGGACGAGGAGGATGATCGCGAGCGCCCCGGCGAGCCCGGCGAGCAGCAGCACGCGCGACTGGGGGCGACGGGTCGCGCTCACCGCGGTCCATGCGCCGAAGGCGAGGACGAACGCCGCGGTCAGCTCGGCGACGAGGGTCGGTGTCATCAGCTCTGTCCCTTCCCCTCGGCGGTCCCGCTTCCCGGCGCGGGCCGCTCGGCGGCCCGTCCGGCAGCCTTCTCCGAGATGAGGTCGATCGCCTTGTCGACGGAGTTCGCGGAGTCGCTGAGCACGATGATCCCGGTCCCCGACCCGCGGTCGAAGCCGAGGAACGACCGATATCCGCCGGTCCCGCCGTTGTGCCACGTGATGTTCGGGGTGCGGTTCGTCGTCGTCATCCACGCCCAGCCGATCCGATCGGTCTCGTCGAAGTCCTCGCGGGGTTCGCTCGCGGCGGCCCCCGGTGCGGTGCCGGCCATCGTCGCCCGCAGCCAGATCGCCATGTCCCGCGGCGTCGACCGGATCGCTCCCGCCGGGGCCGAGGCCCCGAGCGTCCATGGTGCCGCCGGCAGTCCCGACGACGTCTGACCGTGGGAGAGCCCCTTCGCCGAGGAGGGCACGAACGTGTCGTCCATCCCCAGTGGCTGCGTGATCCGCTCCCGGATGAGGTCGGCGTAGCTTCGTCCCGCCACCTCGGCGAGCGCCTGCCCGAGGACGGCGAACCCGAAGTTCGAGTACTCAGGCTCCGTGTCGCTGACGTCGACCTTGTCGAGCGCGCGGACGAGGTCGGTGACGTCGCCGCGGTAGGGATCGGTGTGGAGATAGCCTGCGAGGACCGTCGCGAAACCGTCCCCGACACTCCCTGCCGGCTCCTGCCGGGGCAGCCCCGAGCGCTGCGTCGCAATCGATCCGAGCGTCACCTCGGCGACGTTCCCCTGCAGTTCGGGCCAGACCTCGCCGAGGCGGGTCGACTCCTCCACCTCGCCCCGCTCGATCGCATCGGCGAAGAGGGCGGCCGTGAACGTCTTCGTGATCGACCCGATCTCGAACTGGGTTCCGCCGTCCGCGCCGGTCCCGGCCTCGGTGACGGTGTCGCCGTCGACCCTGACGACGGCGAGGTGGTTCCAATGCCGGCTCCCGAGCGCCTCGGCGGCGGCATCCATGAGGGCCGGATCCCCGGTCGCCTCGCCCTGGAAGCCGCGCGGGAACGGGGTGATGAGGAGGAGGCCGAGGGCGACCGCGGCGGCGATGACGACGGGAAGGATCCGACGCCGAGGTGGTCGCCCGGTCGATGAGTGAGGTCCGGTGGCGATGTGTGCGGTCATGTCGGTTCTCCTCGGATGGGTGAGTGCTCCTCGGATGGGGTGACGGTCGTCCTCGGGTCAGTGGGTGCCGATGAGGATGAGGGTGAGTAAGGGAACGACCTTCTGCGCGGGAACGCGCCAGTGTCCGCGCGGGATGTTCTCGAGCCAGCCCGCCGAGGCGAGCGCCTTGAGATGGTGATAGATCTGACCCGTCGTGCCGAAGCGGTCGTCGGCGCTGAGTTCGGCGACGGTCGTCGTCCCCTCGTAGACGGCCTGGAGGAGGGCGAGGCGTACGGGGTGGCTGAACGCGGTGAGCGCCGGGGCCGCCTCGGCGAAGTCGATGTCGGTGAACGCCTCGGCGGTCAGCCCCATCTGCCACGACACGGGGGAGGCGGTCCCGGGCGGGGTGACGTGGCCGGTGTAGACGACCCCGCCGGTGGGCCCGAGACGCTCGACGAGGCCCTCGAGCGCCCAGAACGTGTCGTCATCGGCGGGGAAGCGGGCCGGGGCGGGAGCGCCCACGTTGGCGGTATCGCTCGTCGGGGCGGTATCGCTCGTCGAGGCAGAACCGGCGGAGGTCTCGAGTTCGGCGACCCGGTCCTCGAGCCGGGCGAGGCGGTCTTCGAGGGAAACCCCGGCCGCCGCACTGCCCGATGCGGCGGCGTCGCCTGTCCTGTCCGATCCCTCGCTCATGCCTCGACCATACGCGAATTACGTAATTACGTAAAGATGAGAACTATAGTTGACTGGGACTCGGCCGGAGGTCGGTCCTAGACTGGTGCAGTGATGAGTACTGAAGAATCGCGCACCGAACCCACGCTGTCGGCGGAGACGAACCTCAACGACGCGGGAGTGATGGGCGCGCCGATGATCGTCCGGGGCATCCTCGGGGTCCTCTTCGGCTTCGCCACGGTGTTCTGGCCGCGTGAGGCCGAGAATCCGATGCAGCTGTCCCTCGGCGTCGACATCGTCGATCTGCTCTGCATGGTCTACCTCGGTCTGCTCGCCCTCGTCCTCGTCTACCAGGCGCTGGGCTCGCCCCTGTCGGTGCGCACCGCCGTCTTCGGCCAGGCCATCGTCACGGTCCCGGCCATCGTCTTCCTCGCCATCGCCGACACCCCCGCCGAGCTGCGCGCGGCCCTGAGCATCTGGGCGATCCTCCACGGACTCATCGAGCTGTGGAACTACCGCAAGCTCGTCCACCACCCGATGGCCACCGACTTCCTCATCTCCGCCGCCGTCCACATCCTCCTCGGCATCATCCTGCTCGCCGGGGACACGCTTGCCGCGCTCGACATCGTCGGCTTCACCGGTGCCGCGGCGCTCATCGCCGGCGTGATCTTCATCATCGGCGGGTACTCGCGCATGAGCAGAGTCAGACAGGCCCGCCGGACCGAGGAGTCCGGCGAGAAGGCCGAGACGTCCGGCGAGACCGCCGCCGACGACGTGTGAGCGAGCCACCAGCCGGCACCACCGACCGCCACCCGACCTCCGACCGATACCCGAGGTGAGATGAGCACCGTCGAACACGATTACAACGATGTGTCCCCGCTGACTCCGATCTCCGCGTCCGTCTCCTCGTCGGGCCTCCTCGGCGATCTCGCGGAAGCCAGCCGCGCACTGCCCGACGCCCTCTTCCGGCGCCTCTTCGAGGTCTCGCGTTCGCCGTCGCTGCTCATCGCCACCGACTACGACGGGACGATCGCCCCGATCGTCGACAACCCCGCCGAGGCGTATCCGCTCGAGAGCTCGGTCGACTCCCTGCGCGCGCTCGCCCTGCTGCCGTCCACCTCGGCGGGGGTGATCTCCGGGCGCAGCCTGCGCGACCTCGCGGCGATGTCGCGGCTGCCGCGGGAGGTCCACCTCTTCGGCTCCCATGGCGGGGAGACCGACGTCGACGTCCACCGCGCGCTCGACCCGAGCCAGCGGACGACGCTCGAGGCGTTCCGCCGTGACCTCGTCGACGCTCTGCCCCCCGAGGTGATCGAGCACAAGACCGCGGGAGCGGCCGTCCACCTGCGCGGGCTCGACGAGGTCACCCGGCGGCGGGTCGAGGACGGGATCGCCGCCCTCGTCGAGGACCACGCGATCTTCCCGACCCGCGGCAAGCAGGTCGTCGACCTCTCCGTGGTGCCCTCCTCGAAGGCCGAGGCACTCGCGAACCTGCGGGCGCGCACCGGCGCCGACGTCGTCGTCTTCATCGGCGACGACCGCTCCGACGAGGGTGCGATGGAGACGCTCGGCGACCTCGATCTCGGGATCAAGGTCGGTGACGACGAGACGCATGCGGACTTCCGCCTCCCCGACCCGAATGCGGTCTCGGTCGTCCTCGCCGCGATCTACGAACTGCGCAAGTCCTGGCTCTTCGGCCGTGAGGCCACCCCCATCGACCGCCACAGCCTGCTCGGCAACGGACAGTCGACGGCGCTCGTCGACCCGCACGGAAGCATCTGCTGGATGCCGCACCCGCTGCCGCATTCGGCCTCGATGTTCTCCGAGATCCTCGGCACCGCTGCTGCCGGCTACTTCGCCGTCGACGCCGCCTCCGGCGTCGCCCCGCTCACCCAGCGCTACCTCACGCATTCGACCCTGCTCGAGACCCGGTGGCCGGGCCTGAGCTGCATCGACTACCTCGCTCCCGTCGACGGGGCCAGCGACGACACCATCGTCGTCCGCGTCCTCACCGGCGACGCCCCCGCCCGCATCCGCTTCGCCCCGCGCCTCGACTATGCGACCGTGCCCACTCGACTCGCCCCGGTTCGTGACGGCGTCCGGGTGCTCGGCACCGCCGAGCCGATCATGCTCATCGCCCCCGGTGTCGACTTCGACATCGTCGAGTCCGGACAGTCCCAGACTGCCGAGGCGACGGTGGTGCCCTCGGAGTTCCCCGGCGGAACCGTCGTCCTCGTCCTCGCATGCGGCAGCGGCACCGGCGATGCCCGCTACATCGCCGAGGGCGGTGAGGAGCGGGTGCGCGATCAGGCGCTGCGGTTCTGGACGAACTGGACGTCGACGCTGTCGATCCCGAGCCACCACCGGGAAGAGGTCATCCGTTCGGCGATCACCCTGCGCGCGCTCTGCCACGAACCCACCGGCGGCATCCTCGCCGCCCCGACGACCTCCCTGCCCGAAGGCATCGGCGGTGTGAGGAACTGGGACTACCGCTACACGTGGCTGCGCGACGGGTCGATGACGGCCCGTGCCCTGCTCGCGCTCGGCTCCCCCGCCGAGGCGGAGGGCTTCCTCTCCTGGCTGACCGGGATCCTCGACCACACCGTCGCCCCGGAACAGCTCCACCCGCTCTACGCCGTCGACGGATCCGCGCTGACCACCGAGGCGGTGCTCGCGCACCTGCCCGGGTACGCCGGCTCCCGGCCGGTACGGGTGGGCAACGCCGCCGAGCATCAGGTCCAGCTCGACGTCTTCGGACCGATCACCGAGCTCCTCGACGAACTCACCGAGCACCTCGGCGAGCTGCCGGAGGCGTACTGGAAGCTGACGACCCAGATGGTCGAAGCAGTGAGCAAGCGGTGGTTCGAAGCCGACCACGGCATCTGGGAGGCCAGGCGGCCGCCGAAGCACAACGTCTACACGCGGGTGATGTGCTGGGTCACCGTCGATCGGGCGCTGCGGATCGCCGAGCGCTTCGACAGGCAGCCCCCCGGCGCGTGGCGCCAGCTGCGGGAGGAGATCAAGAGCGACATCCTCACGCACGGCTACAACGAGGAGATCGGTGCGTTCACCGTCGCCTACGGTGAGACCGATCTCGACTCCGCGTGCCTGTTCGTCGGGCTCAGCGGTCTGCTCGAACCCGACGACCCGCGGTTCATCGCGACCGTCGACGCCATCGAACGGGAGCTGCGGGTGGGCCCGACGGTCTTCCGCTACCGCTACGAGGACGGTCTGCCGGGACTCGAGGGCGGGTTCCACATCTGCACGACGTGGCTCATCGAGGCGTTCATCAAGGTCGGGCGCATCGACGACGCGTGGGATCTGTTCCGCCAGCTCGACAATCTCCTCGGACCCACGGGGCTGCTGCCCGAGGAGTACGACCCCGTCGCGGAGATGCATCTGGGCAACCACCCGCAGGCGTACTCCCACCTCGGCTACATCCGGGTCGCGCAGATGCTCGACGCCCACCGCCAGAGCTGAGGGGGTCGTCGCTCAGACGAGGTCGGCGAGCGCCGCGGCGTCCGGGGTGCCCGCCTCGGCGGACCAGAGGATGAGCTGCTGCCCGGTCGACCCGGCGTAGGTGAACGAGTCCCACTGGAGGCGGATCCGCCCTGCGCGGGGGTGGTTGAGCACCTTGTCCCCGAAATCCTGCTCGGCCACGCGATGCTCGGCCCACCAGCGGCGGAAGTCCGCATCGGCGATCGAGAGCCGACCGACGAGCGAGGCGAGTTCGGGGTCGTCGGGGTTGTCCGCGGCCTCACGGCGGAGGATGCCCACGCACGTGCGCGCCACCGTGTCCCAGTCCTCGTAGAGGTCTCGGATCTGCGGGACCGTGAACGTCATCGAGACGTAGTTGCGCTCGTGCGGCGGCAGTTGGGAGAAGTCCATGAGCAGAGCCGCTGCCGCCGGGTTCCAGGCGAGGATGTCCATCCGTGCGCCGAGGACGATCGCGGGCAGGTCTCTCAGCTGGTCGAGGAGCAGCTGGAGGCGGCCGTTCGCGGCTTCGCGACCCGGTGCGGGGGAGTGGTGCCCGCGAGCATGAGCGAGGAGGTCCTCGGCGTAGGCGGTCTGCTCGGACGTCAGGGACAGCACTCGGCAGAGGGCGGCGAAGACCTGGTCGGACGGGGCGAGTCGGCCCTGTTCGACCCGGGTGTAGTAGTCGGGGCTGACCGCGACGAGCTGGGCGACCTCCTCGCGGCGCAGACCGGGCACCCGCCTGATGCCCGTCGATCCGACGACGTGGCTGGGCACCGACCCTGGCGAGACTTCGCCTCGGCGGACGCGGAAGAACTCGCCGAGCGCGGCGAGCTGGGGTGAGGAGGCCATGCCCTCACGATAGCCCGGTGCGCGGGCGGTGTTCCTGGGAGGGATCCTTCCCAGGAACAGTCCTGTTCTGGTTGGGGCGCGGGAACCCGCGAAGGATGGAAGCACGAGGACGACGCACAGGATCGTCCCACCGACCACGAGGAGGACCCGTGTCCACAGGCACCATCAAGCGCACCGAACTCACGAACGTCGAGCACGTGACGTTCCGCAATCCCGACATGTACTGGGACATCGCCGCCGACATCCACTTCCCGACCGACTTCGACGAGACGCGCACCTATCCGACGATCGTCGCCGCTCACCCCATCGGCAGCTGCAAGGAGCAGACGTCGGGCAACGTCTATGCTCCGGCCCTCGCCGATGCCGGATACGTCGTCATCGCCTTCGACGCGAGCTTTCAAGGGGCCAGCGGCGGGCTGCCGCGCTTCCTCGAGGATCCCGCTCAGCGCGTCGAGGACTTCAGCCGCGTCGTCGACTACGCCGTCACCCTTCCCTACGTCGACGCCGAACGGATCGGCGTCCTCGGGATCTGCGGCGGAGGCGGCTACACATGGGCGGCGGCGAAGACCGAGAAGCGGTTCAAGGCCGCCGTGTCGATCACCGGAGCGAACTTCGGCCGTCTCCAGCGGGAGATGTCCGAACTCAGCGGTGGCCCGCTCGCGGCACTGCGCGGCATCGGAGATCAGCGCACCGCGGAGGCCCGAGGCGCCGAGAGCCTCGTCAACGGGTTCCTCCCCGAGACCGCCGAGGCGGCACAGGAGACCGGAGACATCGACATCATCGAAGCCTTCGACTACTACCGCACCAACCGGGGCCGGGCCGAGGGCGGTGCCGTGAGCTTCGAAGGCGCGCACGGATCGTCGGCGCTCGGCTGGGATGCCTTCGACCTCGCCGAAGTGCTCCTCGACCAGCCGCTCCTCGTCGTCATCGGCGACGAGGGCAAGCAGGGGGCCTTCGGCGCGTGGCGCGACGGCCACACGATCATCGAGAAGGCCGCATCGGAGGACAAGGAACTCGTCGAAATCCCCGGTGCCTCCCACTACGACCTCTACGACCAGGGCGACGGGGCCGGGAAGGCGCTCGAGTCGGTCATCCCGTTCTTCGCTCGGACGCTCTGAGGCCTCACTCGACGAGGAGGCTGACCATCTCGGCGATGCACGCCGGGCGGTCCTCTCCCTCGATCTCGATGACGTGACTGATGATCACCTGCGTGCCCTTGGGCCCGCGGGTGACATCGGTGAGCGTGGCGGTGTCGCGCAGGCGCGAGCCGACGCGGACCGGCTGCGGGAAGCGGACCCTGTTGAGCCCGTAGTTGATCTTCATCGACACCCCGTCGATGGCGAAGATCTCCGAGGAGAACTTCGGCAGCAGCGAGAGCGTGTAGAACCCGTGGGCGATCGTCGCCCCGAACGGACCCGCCGCGGCCCGCTCCTCATCGAGGTGGATCCACTGATGGTCGTCGGTGGCGTCGGCGAACGCGGTGATCGCCGCCTGGTCGACGGTCAGCCACTGCGAGGAGCCGAGCTCCGTGCCGACGGCTGATTCGATCTCGTCGATGCCGGTGAGGGTGCGCATGGGTTCTCCTTCGATCCTGTGGGTGCGCGGGCTGTTCTCTGCGGGGCGTGTCATCGTGCGCGGGCTGTCGGAGTGTCTGGGCAGCCGCGTGATGTCCTTATCGGACATTCGATCGTCGAATGCCGTCACTGTGCACTCTACTGCCGAATCGGAGGCGTTGGCTACGGTGTTCCTATGACCCCGGTTCCTCTGACCTGTCCGCAGAATCCGCTCCTCACCCGTCCCCATTCGCCGAGGTGGCTCGACCGTCCCGACGGCTACCGCTGCTTCGAGGCCGCGTACTTCGTCGGGCGGGGTCGGACGACGTTCGAGGCCTGCGCCGAGGACCTCCTCCAGTGGAAGGTGAAGACCCGCAGCGGCTTCGACATCGAGCCGGCCGGGCGCCGGGTCGAGGCCGGCCAGGAGCCGACGATCCGCGTGCGGCTCGGCCCGTTCCGACTGCCCGAACCCTCCCGGGTGCTCGAGGTCGTCGAGACCGAGGATCTCCGCGGGTTCACCTACGGCACGAAGCCGGGGCATCCGATCACCG
Source organism: Brevibacterium sp. K72 (assembly GCF_050562175.1). Classification (NCBI taxonomy): domain Bacteria; kingdom Bacillati; phylum Actinomycetota; class Actinomycetes; order Micrococcales; family Brevibacteriaceae; genus Brevibacterium; species Brevibacterium sp. K72. The sequence continues at coordinate 843,617 of NZ_CP191582.1, read as the reverse complement.
GGGAGGAGTCGTTCCTCCTCGTCCACCGTCCCGACGACCGCGTGTTCCTCGTCCTCCGCTCCGTGTCGCGGGCGGGGCTGGGCATCTGGCGCCTCGGCGAGCCGGTCGTCCGCCTCGCGCAGAGGGTCTACCGGCGACGGTACTCGCGCGCCCTGCGGGGTAACGCGAACGGGCTCGCGAGGCGACCACTCCCCCGAGGAGGATCCGAGTCGAAAGTGAGCCGGATTTCGCACCGGATCCGCCTCCTGGGCACCGACGGCAGGGTGCCGCGCGGAGGCTCATCTCAGACCGGGGTCACTTGCCCTTGATCTGGTCCCGGGCGGGGACGTACTCCCAGTGCCAGGGCTCGTACTTCGACGACTTCGCCCAGTCCGGGTTCTCCCAGCCGAACTTCCCGGCGTTCTTCACCAGCCAGTCCCATGGGCCGGTCTTCGATTCGGTGCCGCCGCCGAGGTCGAGGGCGATCCCCCAGCCGTGCATCGACGTGCCGGGACGGGCGGAGAGGCCGGGCTTGCGGCCGGCGACCGAGACCTGGCCTTCGAGGCTGCGGTAGGAGTCCGTGATCGGAATCTCCTTGCCCGTCTCCTTCTTGTACGCGGCATTCATCTCCGCGAACGACACCGCGGCGTCGGCGCGGAGCTTGTGACCGCCCTTGCCGAGGTCGCACAGCCACTCATCGGGCAGCTGACCGTTGCTCGCACCCGAACCGAACTCGGTCTCTGCATCGCAGCCGGGCAGGGCGCTCTTCGCGATCGAGCGGCTGGCGGCCTTGGCCCCCTGCTGCTTCGCACTCGGGGCACCGACTTCGATCGACGAGTTCTCGTCGGCGGCGGGGATGTCGGCGTTGACGGATTCGGCGTTGATCTGACGAGGTTCGGATCCGGCGCTGGTGTCGACTGTGACTTCGCTGCCGTTTCCGGCGGTCGCGAACATCACCGTGGCGACGGCGGCGCCGGCGACCGAGAGGCCGGAGAGGGTGGTGACCGTCGTCGCGCGCTTGCGGCGCACCGAGCGGAGCAGAGCGCCGTCGGATCCGCGACGGCCGGACTGTGCCGTGAACGCCGAGCCGGACTCGCGGGCCTCCTTGGCCATCGCTGCGCGCCGCGGTGATCCGGCGGCTGCGCGGGCCTCTGCCGCCATGGCGGCGCGGCGGGGGGAGAGCGGTGCGGTCGACGCGGATGCGGCGGTCACTGCCGAGGTGGAGATCGGTGCGGTGTCGAGGTCACTGGGGTGGGGTGCGACTGTCGGGGTGTGTGCCTGCTGCCTGCGAAGATCTCGCCGCCGCACCTGTCCCGCGGTCGTTGCCTCACCCGTCATACTGCTCCACGTTGCTCTCACGATTCGACCGCCGGATCTCCCCGACGGCCGCGACACTCAATATCACAAGAGTGTAACGGTCGAGTAACGCTCTGTCACATCGGTGAAGGGACCTACTCCACTCCGAGCTGCTGGCGCAGGGCGATGTCCTGGGCCTCCTCGTCGGGGAAGATCACCTCGGTGCGCGCACCCCCGGCTGGCGCGTTGCTGAAGATCAGACGGATGCCGAGGAGGCGTGCCTGACCTTGGGCGATGACGAGACCGAGCCCCATCCCGCCGCCGCCGGCGGAGACGAAACGGGTCGGGCCGGTCTCGACGATGTCGGCGGGGTATCCGCTGCCGGAGTCGGTGACGACGATCGAGGTGGGGCTCGTCGTCAGGTGGATGGGGTCGGCGCCGTGCTTGATCGCGTTGACGAGGAGATTGGAGATGATGCGCTCGAAGCGGCGGACGTCGGTGACGAGTTTGGCGCCCTGCGCACCAAAGTCGGTGCCGACCTCATGTCCGGCGAGCGCTCCCGACGCGGTCATCGTCCCGAGCAGGGACCGGATCGCCTGGTCGATGTCGACGCGGGTGAACTCCGGGTTCGCCCGGCCGGCGTCGAGGCGGGAGACCTCGAGGAGGTCCTCGACGAGGACCTGCATCCGCTGCACCCGGTCCTTGACGAGTTCGGCGGGACGCGAATCCTCAGTGAGCAGGCTCGCCGCGTTGACGAGGCCGGTGAGCGGGGTGCGCATCTCGTGGGCGAGGTCGGCGGTGAACCGCTGCTCGGAGTCGATGCGCTCGCTCAGCCTCGTCACCGCAGTGTCGACCGCCGAGGCGAATGCCCACACCTCCTGATCCGATTCGTCGACGACGTCGGCGATGCGGATCGACGTGTCCCCGGCGGCGATCTTCCGCGCCGCCTGTGCGCCCAGGGTGAGTCGGCGAGAGATCCGTCCGGCGACGATCGACCCGACGCCGCCGACGACGAGGGCCGATCCGATCATCCCGACGAGCAGGGCCTGGTCGATGCGGCCGATGAGCTCACGGCTGTCGGCGGTCGAGGCGCGCACGGAGATCACCTCGGTGTACGTGCCGACCTCGATCGGTGCGGCCGCCCAGACGATCTCCTCCCCGTCGACCTCGGAGCGGATCGTCACGCTCTGGCCCTTGAGCGCCTGCGCGCGGGCCTCGTCGGGCAGCTGCGGGTCGTCGATGCGCGCATTGAGGGTGAGCACCCCGGTCTCGGAGAAGATGTTGACAGCGTTGGCGAGCTGGTCGGTCACCGTCGAGCGCATCCGGTCGTCCTCGGCCCGGGCTGCGGACTGCCGGAGGATGATGCTGCACGAGAGCACCGCGATGATCACGGACGCGACGATGAGAAGGGAGATCTTCCAGCGCAGGGACATGGCTCAGCCGGCGAAGCGGTACCCGAAGCCGCGAACGGTCTCGATCATGTTCGCCCCGATCTTCTTCCGCAGGCGCTGGATGTGGACGTCGACGACGCGCGAGTCGCCGGCCCATTCGTAGCCCCACACGGTGAACGCGATCTTCTCCCGCGAGTAGACGTGTTCGGGCTGCTCGGTGAGCAGGAGGAGGACGCGCAGCTCGGTCGGGGTGAGGTGGACCTCCTCACCGTCGACCTCGACAGTCAGTCGTCCGGTGTCGAGGACGAGGGACCCCAGCCGCGTGCGGAAGGGTCCGAGCTCATTGGTCGACTGCCCCGCCTCGGCGGCCGAGGGCGGAGACGATGCGGGCCGCGGAGGGACGGTGACATCCGTGCCCGCCGCCGACGTGAACTTCCCGCCGGCACCGAGGTAGGTGTCGTCGTCGGCTAGGGCGCTGCGGGTGCGGTCACGGGAGTCCATGCCGGGGCTGGGACCGAGCACTTCGGGGATCCCGTCGCCGGTGATGACTCCGCCGGGGCCGATGACGGTCTCGTGTTCGTCGACGATGTCGGTGGTCGGCGAGTAGCCGAGGCGGTCGGTGCCGGTGGTGATGAAGCGGCGGACGACGGCGCGGATGCGGGCGTTGAGGACCTGCATGTCGAAGGGCTTGGTGAGGTAGTCGTCGGCGCCGGCCTCGAGGGCCTGGACGATGTCGATGGCCTCCGAGCGGGCGGAGATGATGATGATCGGGATCGACGAGCGCTCCCGGATGGCCCGGCAGATCGAGGCCCCGTTCATCGTCGGGAGCATGAGGTCGAGGAGGAGCACGTCGGCGCCGTGCGCGGCGACGAACTCGTAGCCTTCGCGGCCGTCGGCGAAGGCGGAGACGGTGTAGTCGAACTGCTCGAGTCCGATCTGCGTCGTCTCCCGGATGACCTCGTCATCCTCGACCAGCACGATATGCATTACGACTCTCCATTCAGTCGCGTGAAGCGTTGACCCGGTTCAAACCTACCGTCATGGAGACGGAATACCTGCACCGACCAGCCAGAAGGGCAGCAGTCTTCGTCGCCGTCGGCATACATCGCCTCCTGGACGACGAGGGTCCCGTTCTTCCCGGGGCTGAGCGTGAGCTGGTTGCCGGTGGCGATGAGCTCGAGGCGGGGGGCACCGTCCTTCTCGCTGACGACGACACCGGCGATGTCCTCACTGCGCTGCTGCGGGTTGGCGACGGTGACGACCTGGAACTTCTCCTCGCCACGGGTGAATGGGGCACCGAACTTCAGGCAGTCCGTGCATTCGCCGACGACCTCGGCGGTCTCCGCCGCGCGACCGGTCACGGCGACACCGGAGGCGTCCTCGATCGCTGTGCGGATCGTCTCGAGCGAGAAGGGCTTGTCCGGAGGGCCGGCGTCCTCGTTGGACTGGTTGAGCAGTGTCGGGGAGGCTGTGCTCGCGGGCTCGATCCGCAGTCCCCGGTCCGGGCCGCAACCGGCGACCGTGAGGAGGACGAGGGCGCACACGCACGCAAGCAGCGTCCTCGGACCGACTCTGGTCAGGACGCCTGCTGCCGACGTGGCAGCCCGCGAGCGCACAGGTGTGGGGATGGGCACGATGACATTTTCGCGTGTTCGGGCGTGCGCGTCCACCTGGGGTGATTCGCCGGGGTCAAGGAGTCTTGGCCGATCGGGCGGATGCCGGGAGAGGCGGGGGAGAGGTGCGGATGCGACGACTCCCAGCTCGAGTCGGTACCCTGGGGGTATGGCAGCGTCGAAATCCGCGAAGAAGTCCTCCAGCACCGTGTCCTACAAGGACGCGCTCAAAGTCGGGCTGGTCTGCGGCGTCGCCGTCCTCATCCTCTCGATGATCGTCACCCGCGCGTGGCAGGACTCCGGTGCCTTCGGCTTCTCGTTCATCTACGCCGGTATCGCGTTCGTCCTCGTCACTGCCCTCGCGTCGGTGCTCAACTGGGTGATGCGCAACGACACTCAGAACGACGACCAGTCCTACCCTGTCCTCAAGTAGGCACCCTGGCCTCAGGTAGGCGGGCGCTGCCTCGAGCAGGGCCCTGCGTATCACGTCGAGGTGCCCTGCCTGGTCCGGGCGAGAACGGCCCATGAGCCGAGGCCCGCGGCCACGACGAGCACGGCGACGACTCCGAGGGTCCGGAGGTCCGTCTCGAGGATCGACTGACCGCTGATCGCCTGGGCCGCGGTGACGGCGACGATGCCGAAGTAGAAGAGTGCGAAGATCCTCACGAGCCCCACCCGGGTGCTCTCGGGGTGCAGCCTGGGCCACTTCCGCCCGAGGAGCACGAGGCCGAGGGCGAAGGCGGGGATGATCTGCAGGGCGTGGAGACCGACGAAGTGGGGGACGCGGATGTCGCCGGCTTGAGTGTTCCAGCCGGTGATCGGCATCGTCGGACCCCCGTCGACGGCGCCGACGCTGTGCGCACCGGCGAGCCCCTGCGCCTCGGCGGCGTCCATGTCGACGATCTCGAACTCGCCGACGGTCATGAGGAAGGCGATGGCCATTCCGATGAGCCCGATGGCCGTCCCCCAGCGGATCCCGGCGGCGATGCCACGGTCGGGGAGGCGGCGGACGGCGAGCACGATGCCGATGATGAGGTTCGCGATCCACACTGCGACGATGAAACCGCCCATGCCGTAGTAGACGGCGGCGTCGAAGACGGTGCCGACATTGAAGTGGCTCATCTGACCACGGATGATCTGGAGGACGATGAGGACGAGTTCGACGGTGATGCCGAACGCGATGATCGTGCCGATCACGCGAGCGAAGCGGCTGCGCGAGGGCAGGAAGGTGAGCATCCACGCGATCGTCAGGGTGTAGATGGTGATCGAGACGCCGAACTTCGCCGCTTTGTGCCAGATCGGAACGCCGACAAGCGTGCGGTCATCGACGAAATAGCCGATCGTCGCGACGACCGCGACGACCGCGGAGAACGCCGCCGCGACGAGCAGGGGCCGGTGGAGGCGGAGCAGTGCGGAGACAAGGGGTCCTCGTCGTCGTTCGCCGAGGTGGTGCTCGCGTTCGTGATCCGGCGGCGTCCCGGTCGGGGTCCGATCCGGGGACCTCTTGCCGCCATTGGCAGATAGTCCGCTATCCATACTGTGGATAGTAGACTATCCAGGAGGCTGGCGCAAGAGGTCAGTGACAAGTGGCCCGCGACGAGGGCGGCAAGGGCCGCGACGGCAGTGAAGGCCGTGACGGCTGTGACTGGTGCTGCGGCTGCGACGACGGCTACGGCACCGGCGACGACGAGGAGGCGATGGACGGCGATGCGGATCTCCGAGCTCAGTGCTCGCAGCGGCGTGCCCATCCCGCGGATCAAGTACTACATCCGCGAAGGGCTCGTGCCGCGCGCGCAGCCGACCGCTGATGACCCGGGCGGATACGGGGACGACCACCTCCATCGCGTGCGCCTCATCCGAGCCATGGTGACCATCGGCGGGATGTCGATCGCCACGGCGCGGACGGTTCTCACGGAACTCGACTCCCCGACCCCGGAGGTGCCCGTCGTGCTCGGCCAGGCGATGCTCGGGATCAACGCCCGGCCCGACGATGCGCCGAGCGAGAACCGCGCGCGGGCCGCGAGGGTCGTCGACGACCTTGTCGCCGCGCGCGGCTGGAACCTCGCTGAGGACGAACCGGCCAGGGACGCCCTCATCACGGCCGTGGAGACCATGCTCGACACCGGTCACGCCGACCTCCTCGGTCATCTCGAGGTCTACGCCGAGGCGGCCGACCGGATCGCCGATGCCGATATGGCCAGCGTGGCAACCACCGATTCCGCAGCGGCGATCGTCGAGAAGGCGGTTCTCGGCACCGTGCTCGGCGAGATCTTCATCGGCAGCCTCCGCAGGCTCGCCCACTCCGACCGGGCGCGGCGGAGGTTCTGGCCCGGCGAGGGCGACGACGCTGAGCAGTGAGGGCGGGGGTGCGCGCTCAGACTGAGCACAGGCTCCGCCGGCGGCGCGGTCGCACCGCCGGCAGCGCTCACGCACCGCCTGCGCCCGCGGACACAGACGCGAGCGGCGCCCACGGACCGTGCCGTGAGCGCCGTTCGCGCAGTCGCCGTGGCCGGGGAGCGCCGGTCACAGCGACTGCGGCCGTGCGGCCTGAACCGCAGCAGCCGCCGGGCTACCTGAACCGCAGCAGCCGGAGGCTGTTGAGGACGACGAAGACCGAGGAGAACGCCATCGCAGCACCCGCGATCATCGGGCTGAGCAGCCCTGCCGCGGCCACCGGGATCGCCGCGGTGTTGTAGGCGAAGGCCCAGAACAGGTTGCCCTTGATGAGCCCGAGCGTCTTCCGCGAGAGGCGGATCGCCTGCGGGATCTGCCGCGGGTCCGAGCGCACCATCGTGATGTCCGAGGCCGCCATCGCCGCATCCGTGCCCGAGCCCATCGCGATGCCGAGGTCGGCCCCGGCCAGCGCCGCGGCATCGTTGATGCCGTCGCCGACCATCGCGACCGACCGGCCCTTCTCCTGGAGCTCGTTGACGACGGCGATCTTGCCCTCGGGACGGACGTCGGCGCGGACCTCGGTGATCCCCACGGCCTGCGCGACCGCCTCGGCGGCCGAGGCGTTGTCCCCGGTGAGCAGCACCGTGGAGAGTCCGAGGTCATGGAGTTCGGCGATCGCCGAGGCGGCCCCGTCCCTGATCTCGTCCGCGACGAAGGTGAGCCCGCGGAACTGCCCGTCGACGGCCAGGGCGACGACCGTCGCTCCGGCCGGCACCTCGGCGGGGTCGATGTCGACGGTGATCCCGCGGTCGCGGAGCAGATCGGGTCGACCCGCGAGGACCGCGGAGCCGTCGATGCGGGCTTCGAGCCCACCGCCGGGGATGGCGGTGAAGTCCTCGACCCCTTCCCTCGACCGTTCCACCCCCGCCGAGGCGGTCCCCGCGTCCGTGGTCCGCAGTGCGGTGCGTTCACCCGCGCCGTTGGTATCGGGCGAGGCACCGCCGGTGACAGAGCCTCCGACCGTGCTCCCCGCACTGCGCGCGGCTTCGGCGTCGACGATCGCCCGGGCCACGGGGTGCTCGCTGCCGTGCTCGAGGCGCGCGAGCAGGGTGAAGTCGTCCGGGCTCAGCTGCGTTCCGGTCAGCGACATCACGCCCGTGGTCAGGGTGCCCGTCTTGTCGAGGACGACCGTGTCGATCGACCTCGTCGACTCGAGCGCCTCGGGCCCCGAAACGAGGATGCCCAGCTGGGAGCCGCGACCTGAGGACACGGCGAGAGCCGTCGGAGTCGCGAGTCCGAGCGCACACGGGCACGCGATGATGAGCACAGTGAGCGCGGCGTGCAGGCCCATCGCCCAGTCACCGGTGACCACACCCCACGTGAGCAGGGTGAGGGCGCTGATGACGAAGACGATCGGAACGAACACCGCGGAGATCCGGTCGGCCAGGCGTTGCACGGCGGGTTTGCCCAGCTGCGCGCGGCTGACGAGATCGGCCATCGCTGCCAAGGTCGTGTCGGCCCCGACGCGTTCGGCGCGGACCTCGAGGACGCCCGAGGTGTTGATCGTCGCCCCGGTGACGGTGTCGCCGACGCCGACCTCGACGGGCGCGGATTCGCCCGTGAGCATCGCCTCGTCGACGGCCGAATGACCGGCGACGATGACTCCGTCGGTGGCGATCTTCTCACCTGGCCGGACGAGGAAGACGTCGCCGACCGCCAGCTCGTCGATCGGCACCTCGACCTCGACCCGCGAGCCGGAGAGCGCACCGGTCCCGACCGGCGACCCGGACACCGAACCGCCGGCCCCAGCCCCAGTCTCCCGGATCACGGTCGCCGACTTCGCCCCGAGGTCGAGCAGCTCGCGCAGAGCCGCCGTCGCCCGGTTCTTCGCCCGGTCCTCGGTGAGCTTGCCGATGAGGAGGAAGACAGTGATCGCCGCAGCCGCCTCGAACCACACGTGGTAGTCGCCGGGGATCTGCCAGCCGTAGCCGTCGATGAGCGCGCGGATGAGGGTGGCATAGGAGTACCCGCTGGCGACGATGATGCCGACGCTCACCAGCGTGTCCATCGTCGTCGAGCGTCCCCGGGCTGCTTTGAACGCCGCCGAGTGGAAGGGCCAGGCGCCCCACGTGACGACGGGCAGGGCGAGAGCGCCCACGACCCACTGCCAGCCGGGGAAGTGCCAGCTCATCACCATCGAGATGGCGATGATCGGCACGGACAGGACGAGCGAACCGATGAAGCGCGGGCGCAGGTGCCGGGGATCGTAGTCGACGATCTCCGGCCCCGCCGAGGCGGCCTGCCGCACCGTCGCCCCGTACCCGGCCTTCGCGACGGCCGCGGTGATGTCGTCATCACTGAGACCTGAGTCGATGACGACATGGGCCGTATTCAGCGGCAGGTTCACCTCGGCGCTCACCCCGTCGAGACGCGAGAGCTTCTTCTCGATCCGAGCCGAGCACGATGCGCAGGTCATTCCCGTGATGTCGAGATCAACCTCGCGCGACATCACTTGACCTCGTAGCCCGCTTCGTCGACGGCGGCGCGCAGGTCCGCATCGTCGAGGTCGTTCGCCGAGGTGATCGTCACCGGGGAGTCCCCGCCGGCGTTGAGATCGACCGCGACGTCGGAGACTCCGGGCAGCGCCCCGATCTCCTCCTTGACGGACGCGACGCAGTGGCCGCACGTCATGCCTGACACGGTGATGGTGGTGGTGGTCATGTCTCCTGCTTTCCTCGCACGTGCTCGCCGACCGGTCGGTCGGCGAGGTCGCGATGACTCGTCAGAGATGCGCGATCGTCGGGGGCATCGGTCCGGGAAGGGGGCCGGCGCCCTGGAGATCAGGTCAGCTCTTGATGAGCCTGGCGATGGCGGCTGAAGCCTCCTCGATCTTCTTGCGCGCTTCGTCCTCGCCGGCGGCGGAGGCGTCGACGACGCAGTGAGCGATGTGCTCCTCGAGGAGATTGATGGAGACCGCATGCAGCGCAGCCGTGGCGGCCGAGACCTGGGTGAGGATGTCGATGCAGTACTTGTCGTCATCGATCATCTTCGCGATCCCGCGGACCTGTCCTTCGATCCGCTTCATCCGGCGAGCCAGAGCGTCTTTCTGCGGGGTGTATCCATGTTGCTCAGTCATGACAGGACTATATACCCCCATAGGGTATCTGGCAACCCCGGTGGCCCGTGTGCCGTTGGTCTCATTCTCGCATCCCCGCGGCGGCGGTGCTCGTAGAATCGGGGCATGCGTGCATCCAGACTGTTCCGCTTCCCCGTCAAGGGGTTCCCTGCAGAGGAGATCGCCGAGGCGGTCGTCGACTCAGGTCGCGGCATCCGCGGTGACCGCGTCGCCGCCTTCACGAACGGAAGCCTCAACGTCCCCGCCGACCAGTGGCAGCGCTATTCCGCTTTCACCGTCCTCAAGAACTACCCTGACCTGCAGAAATGGCAAGTGAGCACGGCTCCCGATTCTGCGATCACGCTGACCGCGCCGGCGGGAGGGTCGACGACCTTCTGCCCGGACGATGACGAGTCACGGGCCGCCTCGGCGGAGTTCCTCTCCTCGCATATACCCCCGCAGGGTTCTCATCCGCGCGGGATCGTCGTCGCCGCGCAGGGGATGTTCGACTCCCGCGAATCGGGGATCTCGCTCATCAACCCCGCCACCGTTGAGGCCCTCGGGGCCACCGAGGAAGGACGGGCTGCGCTGGGAAGCGAGGACCTCGACCCGCTGCGGTTCCGCGGCAACATCCTCGTCGAGGGGCTTGATCCCTTCGCCGAATTCGGGCTCATCGGTCGGATCGTGCGCATCGGCGGCGTCCGGCTGGCGATCAGCCAGGCGATCGAGCGCTGCCCGGCGACGACCGTCAACCCCGTGACCACCGAGGTCGACGTCAATGTCCCCCGCATCCTCGCCTCGGCGTGCGGGCACCTCCACTGCGGGGTCTACGGACGGATCCTCGAATCAGGGACGATCACGGCCGGCGATGAGATCGTCGTCGAAGGCCAGGCGCCGCGCGATCTCGTCCCCACCGCCCGGACTCCGCGCTTCCTCACGGTCGTCAGTTCCCGGCAGATCTGCAACGACACGGTGGAGATCTCCCTGCGCGACGAACTCGACTGGATCCGCGACTTCGACGAACCGGGGACGAACCTGCGCGTCCACCTCGAGCTCGGGGCGCCGTTCTGGCGGACGTACACGATCACCGACGTCACCGACGACGTCGTCTCCATCGCCGTGCGCACCCAGGGGAAGGGATCGCGTGCGGTCGCGAGCCTGCCGCCCGGCGAGCGCGTGCTCGCGTCAGGACCGCATGGGACGATGACAGCGGATCGGGTCTTCGGCGGCACGACCGCGCTCGTCACCGCGGGCATCGGGATCACCCCGAGCCTCGGACTCCTCCGCGAGGTCGCCCGTGAACCCGTGACCGTCGGCGCTGCGCTCGGCGCGGGTGGCCACTCTGCGGACGGGGTCGGGCCGGGGTCTGCGGACGGGGCTGCCGCACAGGAGACGCTCGGCAGAGCCGTGCCGGCAGCCGAGCGGCTCAGGCTGCTCCACATCGACCGGGATCAGCGCACGGCGTGCCTGTGGAACCGGCTCGTCGACCGAGCCGAGGGCACGGGCCTGCCCGTCGAGGCCGAGCACCGCGACACCGCCGTCGACGGCAGGCCGGGCCACGACGATCTCGTCGCGACCCTGAGCGGCTGCGACAACGTCATGGTGTGCGGGCCCGCCGACTTCACCCGGGCCGTGCTCGCCGCGGCCGAGGAGGCCGGGGTTCCCGGCGTCCACCAGGAGACCTTCGCCTCCCCGCACACGGGGATGAGCGAGGCGATCGCCGACTGCGAACCCGCCGAGGTCACGCTTGCCGAATCCGGCACGAGCTTCCTCTGGGAGCCCGCGCAGGGCACCCTCCTCGACGCGCTCGAGTCGCGCGGGGTCCACGCGGAGAGCTCGTGCCGCGGCGGATCGTGCGGAACGTGTTCGATCGCGCTCGCCTCCGGCACCGTCCTCTACCCCGTCGAACCGGCAGCGCGCGTTCCGGCCGATCACGTCCTCGCATGCTCGGCGGTGCCCGCCGGACCGATCAGCCTCGCCCTCTGAGGCTTAGCCTCGTGTCGGCCCGCAGTCGCGCCCGCTGAGTCGCGGTCTCGTCCCGCGCCCGCCGAGCCCCTGCCTGACCCGCTGAGGCGGGACGACGACGGCCCGCGCCCGACCGCCTCGGCGGGTCCAGGTGACACAATGGGGCCATGACCGAGGCTGCGACGACCCCCCGCCCGGCGCTCTCCCGCGCGCTCGTCGGGCCCGTCGTCCGGCTGAGCCGCCGGGTCCGCTACGGCGTGGCCGGGCGGATCATGTTCGCGAACTCGGTCATGCTCATCGGCATCATGGTGCTCACGACGAGCCTGCTCTACCTCCAGCTCTCGCAGCTCAACACCAAGCGCGAACAGGACCTGCTGCGGTCCGCCGCGGACACCATCTCGCTGTCCCTCGGCGTCGTCGAAGCCGACGAGACGAACGCGCGCGACGAATTCCTCGCCCCCTCCTCGCACGAGAAGCTGCAGACGATGCTGCGCACTGTCGTCAGCGAATACGACTTCGACATCGCCGCCGTCGTGCCCATCGACTATCTGCGCACTCCGCCCTCGCTCGGGTCCGCGAACCGGCGGGCGGACCTTGCGGAGAACCTCGTCACCGCCTCCTCCGGCGACATCCCCGTCGACTCGCTCGACCAGCTCGCCGCCTCGGTGAATACGACCCGGGTGCTCAGCGGCCGGTCGGATGTCCGCTTCGTCGACGACGGCGGTGAGGGCGGAGGCACGATGTACGTCGTCACCCCGGTCTTCGCCCAGCAGCTCGGCCTCGACGAGGTCGGCCCGGGCACAGTCGTCGGGGCGGTCGTCGTCGGCAACTCCGCTGACTCCGTGCGTGCGGGCTTCCTCGCGCAGAGCAAATGGCTCATCGGCATCGCCATCGCCACGCTTCTCCTCGGCATCGGCGCCTCATGGGTGACGTCCCGCGGTCTGCGCAGGGTCACCGGGGACTACGGTGCGAACGAGCTGCGGAGCATGATCGAGTTCTACTCCTCCGTGCTCAAAGCCGTCTCCGAAGGACTCATCCTCATCGACCGGTCGATGGGCATCGTCCTCATCAACGCCCAGGCCAGGGAGCTGCTCGGTCTCCCGAGCACGGGGTCGAAGCGGGAGCCGGCGCCGGCGGCGGTCGGTGCCGGAGGCGACGAGCAGATCCGTGGTGGGGACGAGCAGAGCGTCGGCAGTGCCGAGCAGCGCCTCGGCGAGGACGCGCACGTCGGCGCCGGGGACGGAGAGAAGTCCCCGCACCTCGGCGGCGATTCCGCCCCGCCCGATGCGGTGGCGGCGACGACCCCGGAGGGCGGGATCCCGCTCGCCGAGCTCGCCCTGCCCGAAGCCCTCTCCGAACTCCTCTCCTCGGGCCGGTGGGCGCGCGACGAGATCCACTACACCGACGAGCGTGTCCTCGTCGTCAACCAGCAGCCCACCGAGGAGGGTGCGGACACGTGGGTCGTGACGATGCGCGACCACACCGAGCTTGCGGAGCTCACCGGCGAACTCGTCTCCGTCCGCTCGTTCTCCGATTCGCTGCGCGCTCAGACCCATGAGTACGCCAACCGCCTCCACATGGTCATCTCCCTCCTCGAGACCGGTCACGTCGACGAGGCCATCGACTTCGCGGCCAAGGACCTCGACGACCTCAGCTGGGTCACCGGCGATGGTCACATGAGCTTCGACCATCCCGTGCTCTCGGCCCTGCTCCTGTCCAAGGTCGCCCAGGCCGCCGAGGCGGGCATCGAGATGACGGTCGACACCGCGGGACTCACGAGCCGCCTCGGCGGGGACGACCGGGATCTCGCGACGATCCTCGGCAACCTCGTCGACAACGCCTTCGACGCGCTGAGCAGGCAGGACGTCCTCCCGGAGAACAAGCGGGTCCACGTCCACCTCAGCGGCGCGGGGGGAGCGGCAGGATTCACGATCGAGGTCAGCGACGACGGTCCCGGCATCGCCGAGGAGGACCTCGACGCGATCTTCGAACGCGGCTGGTCGACGAAGCACGACGGGGTGACCACCGACAGCGGGCACGGACGCAGGCAGACGGGCACCCGAGGGGTCGGACTCTCGCTCGTCATCCAGGCCATCCGCCGCCTCGGCGGGGCCATCGACGTCCAGGGCCGCGGTGAGGACGGCGACGACTTCACCGGTGCCGTCCTCACCGTGTGGCTGCCCGACCGCGGCTGAGGCAGGACCCGGCGGCTCACGGCATGTGTCGAGCCTGGAACACGTGCCCAGCCCGCAGGCGCGGTGCGGAGATTAGACTGACGGCATGCCCGAGACCACCCAGCCTGATGCGAGCATCGGTGTGCTCGTCGTCGAGGACGAGGCCGTCGCCGCCCGTGCTCACGCAAAGTACATCGAGCGCCTCGAGGGCTACCACGTCGCCGGGGTCGCGAAGAACGCCACCCAGGCGATGGCGGCGCTCACGGGCAAGATCCTCGGCCTCGACCCCGACGGGATCGACCTCGTCCTCCTCGACATGAACCTCCCCGACGGCCACGGACTCCAGGTCTGCCGTGCCATCCGCGGTCAGCGGGTCGACGTCGACATCATCGCCGTGACCGCGGCCCGGGACATGCAGATCGTCCAGGAGGCCCTCTCCTACGGCGTCGCGCAGTACATCATCAAGCCCTTCACGTTCCCCGTCTTCAAGTCGAAGCTCGAAGCGTACTCGTCGTACCGGTTCCGCCTCGGGGCCGACTGCCCGGAGGGCGAGGTGACCCAGAACGAGGTCGACACCGCGATCGCCGCCCTGCGCACGCACACCGTCACCGCGACGCCGAAGGGGGTTCCCGACGGTGTCCAGGACGAGGTGAGAGGGGTGCTCACGCAGACCCCCGGTCAGTCCGCCGCCGAGGTGGCCGAGAGTCTCGGTGTCTCGCGGGTGACCGCCCGCCGCTACCTCGAGGCCATGGCCGACGCCGGCCTCCTCGATCGCCGTCCCCGCTATGGGTCCGCGGGGCGTCCCGTCCTCGAATACACCGTCGTCGACGAGGAGTGAGGGGCCCTGGCTCGATCGGTTTCGCTCAGCGCAGCGAGCGCAGGTGCTCGATCGCGAGCCGGGCGCAGTAGCCGATCGAGGCGTCGAGTTCGGGCTGGGAGAACGTCGCGATCGTCGAGCGGGTGAAGATCGCGATCGAATACGCCGTGCCGTCGCTGTCGACGATGACCCCGGCCTCGTGCCGGAAGTTGAGGAACGTCCCGGTCTTCCCGTAGTAGCTGACGGCATCCATGGGGAAGCCCGCAGCGATCCGGTGCCGGAAGATCTGCCTGCGCAGGAGGTCGCGCAGCACCGCGGAGTTCTCGGCCCCGAGCAGACGGCCTGTGTGGATGAGCTCGAAGAGGCGCGCGGTGGCACGCACGGTGCCGGTGTTGAACGCCGAATCCGGCAGCTGGGGCACGCGACCCGAGCGGGCATCGGCGACGGCGACGGCCAGGGCACGGGCCTCGTCACCACCGGCCACCTCGGCGAGGACATCGTAGAGGTGGGACATCGGGGCGACGACGTCGAACGAGCGGATCCCGAAGCGGTGGAGCAGAGCGGTGATCCTCTCGGGCCCGACGAGGGCGAAGAGCGTGTCCGCGGCGGCATTGTCGCTGACCGATAATGCCATCGCGGCGAGGTCGCGCAGGCTCATCTCGACGGGATCGTACAGTCCGGAGATCCCCGTCCCGCCCGGGGTCGCGGTCGTCGGGTCGACGACGACGCGCCGCGTGAGGTCGAGGACGCCGTCGGCGGCGGCATCGAGGAGGCCTGCGACGATCGCGACCTTGCCGACCGAGGCGAGCGGGATGCGCGCGGACTCCCGGATGCCGACCGAACGGTGGGTCTCGAGGTCCTCGGCGAAGAGGAAACCCTGCGCGCCGAGGCTCGTCCACACCCCGTTGATCTCGTCGATGACGGTCTCGCTCATGACGGTCCGAACAGCCTTTCATCCGCATAGCGGCCCTGGTGAGCGACGCTGCGGGTCTCATGGGAGCGGGCCCCGAGGATCCGGGCGATCGCCGTGAGGATGAGCGGCGACTCCATCGCGTCGAGGAGATCGAGGCTGCCGGAGCCGACGACCTCGACCCGGCGGGCGAGGTCGACGTCGCGCAGACCGCGGTAGGGCAGGGAGTGGGTGCGCGCGGTCATCGCTGGGCACAGGAGCACCGAGCCGTGGGCGAAGACATGGGTGACGGCGTCGAATTCGGTGTCGGCGACGACGAACTGGCCGAGGTGGATGCCGCGGGCGACGAGCGGGGTGAGCAGACCCGAATCGTGGAGGAGGCCGGCATCCTCGGGGAGGATCATGATCGTCTCCCGCTCCGAGGCCCGTCCGAAGCCCATGCCAGGCGGCATCCCGCGCAGGTCGGCGGCGCTCATCGCTCCCTCGGAGCCTGTGAATCGGGTCGAGGCGGCGACGAGGTCGACGACGAGGTCACTCGACTGCCGTCGACGCTGCGTCGGCCGGGGAGGACCGAGCCCGCGGACGTCGAGTCCCGCGTCGATCTCCCCGGACTCGATGAGATCGTCGAGGGCCGCCGATTCGGCGGGGACGAACCGCGGCACGGCCCCGCCGAGGCGCAGCTCCTTCGTCGCCGAGACGAGGACCGCGGGGTCGAGGCGCCCGTGCACGCCGATGAGGGTGCCCTCCTCGCGACGCCCGGCCACCTCGGCGAGGCCGTCGATGCGGCGCAGTATCTCGAGGACGTCGGGCAGCACCGCCCTGCCGGCGGCGGTGAGTCGGATGCGGCGACGGCTGCGGTCGAAGAGGCGCACCCCGAGGTGCCTCTCGAGGTCGGCGACCCCACGGGAGATCGGCGGCTGTGCGAGCGAGAGTTCGTCGGCAGCCCGCGTGAAGCTCTCGTGCTCGGCGACGGCACGGAACATCTCGAGGCTCTTGAGGAGGTTCACCGACCGGTCTCCACCTGGGTGTATATCAGAATCAGCATGATGCGAACTCCATGTGATATTGGACATGCTCAGGATGGGTGCCAACGATAGCACCATGAAGCCCCTGACACGAAGGATCATCGGTGTCGTCGTCGTGCTCGTGCTCGTCGGAGTCGGCGTCCTCGCGCTGCGCGCCCTCCCCGTCCTCCCCTCGGTCGCCGCGAGGCAGATCGCCGCCGACCTCACCTCCGGTCAGCTGCGCTCACAGGCATGGACGAACCCGGACGACGGGGACGACCTCGCCGGGATCGTCACCGACCTCGCCGAGGCGGGACAGGGCACACGCCGTGTCACCGTCGACGGCGTCGACTCGGCCGGCGGCACCGCGACGGCGACGCTGCGCTGGGACTGGGAGTTCGCCTCGGCGGCGGGTGACTGGTCCTACTCCGTCGACGTCCCCCTCCGGCGGTCCGGGGCACTGTGGACGGCCGAGTTCGATCCCCGCCTCGTCCACCCCGACCTCGGTGACGGTGAGATCCTCACTGCCGAACGCACGGCCGGTGAGCGCGGGCGGATCCTCGGTGCCGACGACGCCGTCCTCGTGGCCGAGGGCGAGGTCATCGACGTCGGCCTCCAGCCGAGCAGGCTCACGGATGAGAAGGCGACACTCGCACAGCTGGAGAAGTCGCTCGATATCGATCCGAAGGAGCTCGCCGAACGCGTCGAGAAGGCCGATCCGGACGCGTTCGTCCCTGTCATCACGCTCCGCAAGGACGACTACGAGCTCGTCAAAGGCGCGATCCTTGAGCTGCCGGGCACCGTCTTCCGCTCCCGCACGCAGCCGCTCGCGCGGACGAAGGGCTTCGCCGCGGCGACGCTCGGCTCGGCCGGACGTGCCGAACCCGACGAGATCGCCGCCGAACCCGAGAGCCTCACCTCTGACTCCTACGTCGGGCGCAGCGGAATCCAGATGCTCTACGACGGCACGCTGCGGCCGGGCCCCGGGCTGCGGATCCTTGCCGAGGATGCTGCTTCGGGTGCTGCGGGCGGCGGATCCGGTGAGGGCCCGGCGACGCTGTACACGGTCGACGGGACTTCCGGGAAGGACGTGACGACGACGCTCGACGTCGCCGTCCAGACCGCCGCCGAGGAAGCGGCGGCCACGGCGACGAAGCCGAGCGCGATCGTCGCGATCCGCCCGAGCGACGGCCATGTCCTCGCCGTGGCGAACTCCGACCCCGCAGGGGCCGCGTGGGACCGGGCCCTGACCGGCCAGTACCCGCCCGGGTCCGTGTTCAAGATCGTCTCCGGGGCGGCGATGGTCGACTCCGGGATCACTCCCGGCACCGCCCTCGACTGCCCGAAGACGACGAGCGTCAACGGCAAGCGGTTCAAGAACGCTGAGGACCACGTGCTCGGCACGGTCGACTTCTCAGAGAGCTTCGCCCAGTCGTGCAACACGGCCTTCGTCAACTCGGCCCCCGACGTCACCGCGGCAGCCCTGAGTGAGACGGCGTTGAGCATGGGCATGGGCCAGATCGACATCGGCACCGACTCCTACATGGCCTCGGTGCCCGAGGTCGACGACCCCGTCGAGCACGCGGCGGCGATGATCGGCCAGGGCAAGGTGCTCGCCACACCATTGGCCGTCGCGACGATGACCGCGACCGTGGCCAAGGGGTCCACGGTCCGACCCCTCCTCGTCCTCCCCGACAGCCGGGACCGGGCCGGCGAGGTGCCCGCCCCCGATCCGAAGGGGCTGGCCGAGGTCAAGGAGATGATGCGGGCGACGGTGAGCGACGGCACCGCCTCGGCGCTCGCCGACGTCCCCGGTGACCCGGTCTACGGGAAGACGGGGACCGCCGAATACGGCACCGCGGTGCCCCCGCGCACCCATTCGTGGTTCGCCGGGTTCCAAGGCGACCTCGCCGTCGCCGTCCTCGTCGAGGACGGGGGATTCGGCGCCGAGGCGGCAGTGCCCGTCGCCGACCGATTCTTCACGGAGCTCAACTCATGAGACATCTGCTGAGATTCCTCGCCCTGTCCGTGTGCGCCGGGATCGTCGCCGCCGGACTCGCCATCCCCGTGGCCGGATCCTCCGCCGCCGCCCTCGGGGCGGGAATGGACCTCTTCGACTCCCTGCCCGCCGAGCTCGACGACCGCCCACTCGCCCAACCGTCGACGCTGCTGACGAAGGACGGGACGACGATCGCGACCTTCTCGTGGCAGAACCGGGACGAGGTGCCGCTCGAGAGGATCTCGCAGCCGATGCGCGATGCGACGCTCGCGATCGAGGACCGCCGCTTCTACGAGCACGGTCCCGTCGACGTCGAAGGTGTGGCCCGGGCCGTCGCGAAGAACCTCCTCACCGGGTCCCTCCACGGCGGATCGACGCTCACCCAGCAGTACGTGAAGAACGTCCTCATCAATGCCAGCCAGGCCGATGGGGACGAGCAGGGCATCGACCGGGCCAGGGACCGCTCCGGGGTGAGCGGCATGGCGCGCAAGCTGCGGGAGATGCGGCTCGCGATCACCGTGGAGAAGACGTTCACGAAGGACGAGATCCTGGGCCGCTACCTCAACATCGCCAGCTACTCGGGATCGCCCAACGTCTACGGCGTCCAGGCCGCCGCCCGGCAGTACTGGGGCGTCGACGCCGCCGAGCTGTCGATCGCCCAGGCGGCGACGCTCGCCGGGATCGTGCGCAACCCGTATGAGTACAACCCGCAGAAGAACCCCGAGGCGGTCATCGAACGCCGCAACCTCGTGCTTGAGAAGATGGCCGAATACGGGTACATCACCGCCGACGAGCAGAAGGAGGCGGCGGAGTCCGGACTCGACCTCAAGCCGAACGTCACTCCCAACGGCTGCGCCTCCGCCGGTGACCTCGCCTACTTCTGCACCTACGTCGAGAGCGCGGTCCTCACCGACGAGCGCTTCGGTGCCACCCCCGAAGAACGGAAGGAGACCCTGCGCCGAGGCGGTCTGACGATCCGCACCTCCATCGACTCGGCCCTGCAGAAGAAGGCCGTGGAAGCGGTGCGGGACCGGCTTCCCGTCGGGGACTCCTCCGGGGCGGTGCAGGCTCTCGTCAGCGTCGATGTCGCCACCGGAGAGATCCGGGCGATGACCCAGAACACGGAGTACAGCCTCGGCGAGGAGGAGAAGCGGGGACGCACCTCGGTCAACTACGCCGTCGACAGTCCCTTCGGCGGGGGCACGGGCTTCCAGCCGGGTTCGACGTGGAAACCGTTCGTGCTCGCAGCCTGGCTGGCCGACGGCCGCAGCCTCGGCGACACCGTCAACGGGTCGGGGACCGACTACACGGGGTTCTCGACGCAGGGATGCGACGGTCGCAACTATGCCGCCGGCGGCTACAACCCGCGCAACGCCGGGGACTCCGGCGGCGCGGACGGCAGGATGACCGTGCTCGAGGCGACGAAGAAGTCGGTGAACAAGGCGTACGCGGACATGGCCTCGCAGCTGAACATGTGTGAGATCCGGGATACGGCGACGAGCCTCGGCGTGCGTCTGGGAACCGGGGAGAAGCTCTCTGCGGCGACATTGGAGAACGGGACCGAACAGGTCCTCTACCCGTCGTCGATCCTCGGGACGGTCTCCGTCTCACCGCTGACGATGGCCTCGGCGTACACGGCGTTCGCCAACCACGGGACGCGGTGCGCACCGCAGGCGATCGTCACCGTCACCGACTCCGAGGGCGAGGAGATCCGCGGTGCCGGTGGTGATGGGAACGCGGGGTGCGCCGAGGTGATCGACCCGACGATCGCCGACACCGTCGCGTACGCGCTCAGTCAGACCTTCGAGGGCGGGACGACGACGAGGCTGCGCATCGGCACACCGGCTGCGGCGAAGACGGGGACGACGAACTTCGAGGTCGGAGCGAGCTGGCTCGTCGGGTTCACCCGCGGCCTGTCGACGGCTGTGTGGACGGGCGACCCCGAGGGCATGCGCGACTGGCGGCGGAACTCACGCGGGTCGATGCCGCGCATCGTCTATGGTCAGACTGTATCGGGGCCGACATGGCAGGAGTTCATGCGCTACGCGGGTCCGCGCGCGGAGACCGGCGGCTTCCCGCGGCCCGACGGCGGAGGCGAGAGCGCGGGTCGGAATGCTCGGGGACCCGACGGCGGTAGCGAGGTCTCCCGCGGTGCCGACGGCGGGAGCGAGCCCGGCCGGTCGGGCGACGGACCGTCGGAGGCGGACGATGCTGGGAAGCCGGATGATCCGGCGAAACGCGACGGTGCCGAGGCGGGGCTGGGAGGGAGATGACTGTCGATGCCAAGGGTCGTCCGCGCTCGGTCGGCGGGGCTGTCGGGTTCGGGATCGCTGCCCTCGCCGTGTTCGCGTTCCCCATCGCGATGCTCGCCTTCCTCGGTCTCATCGCCTACTCGGGCTGCATCGTCCACTGCTCGGGGGAGCCGCAGACGGACTGGGTGACCACGCTGTCCTACCTCGGCGTCGCAGGCCTCCTCATCGTCGACATCGGACTGTGGGCGTGGGCAGGGTATCGATGGGGCCGGCCCGTGCCGCTCATCATCGCGGCGGTCCCCGTCGTTCTCACCTACATCGTTGTCGGCATCGGCGTCCTCGCCGGCGCGTTCTGAGAACCGGGGGAGAAGTCGACAGGGGTGGCCCAATCACGTGCCTGCCCCGAGTGCTCGGCCGAGGCGCGCACAGGCTCGGGAAGCGTACGCAGAGGGGACTTACTCGGATAGGAGAGAGATGACGAAATCACTGACACCGCGAACCCGGATGCTGCGGGCTGCGGCCGCGCTGGCCTGCACGAGCGGCCTCATCCTCGTCGCCGGCTGCCAGGAGGGCGGGGCGGCCACCTCGGCGGACGGGGCCGATCCGACTGCATCCTCCACATCGGTGACGCCCACGGATACAGGGGATCCGACTGCGGCGGACCCAGCCGAAGCCGACTCCGCCTTCACCCAGCTCGAAGACGACTTCGATGCCAGGGTCGGCGTCTACGCCGTCGACCTCGACACGGGTCGAGAGCTCGCCTGGCGCGGCGATGAGAGGTTCGCGTACGCGTCGACGATCAAGGCCATGGCCTCGGCGGCGCTGCTCGATGAGGTGGGGACTGACGGACTGTCGAAGAGGGTGTCGATCTCCGAGGACGACATCGTCAGCCACTCGCCGGTGACCGAGACGAAGGTCGGAGGCACGATGACGCTCGCCGAGCTCTGCGAGGCCGCGATGACCCAGAGCGACAACGGTGCTGCGAACCTCATCTTCGCCGAACTCGGCGGGCCCGCAGCCCTCGACGAACGCCTGAACGATCTCGGCGACACCGGAACCACGGTCTCGCGCACCGAACCGGGACTCAACGAGGCGAAGCCCGGGGATCCCCGCGACACCACCACACCGCGCGCCTCGGCGGGCAACCTCCGCGAATACGTCTTCGGCGGAGCGCTCGAGGACGACGAGGCGACGACCCTGACCGACTGGATGAAGGCCACGCAGACCGGGGACACGCTGATCCGAGCGGAGCTGCCCGAGGAATGGACGGTCGGGGACAAATCGGGCACCGGATACTACGGTTCGCGCGCCGACCTCGGGATCGTCTGGCCCGGCGACGGCGGTCCCATCATCATCTCCGTCCTCTCATCGAAGGACGAGAAGGACGCCGAGGCCGACGACCGTCTGATCTCCGGCGCAGCGGCCATCGCGGTCGAGCAGATCCGCTGAGTCGGCGGGCAGTGCGGCGCCGGCCTCCGCCGCGGGCTGCGGATCTCGTTCCCCATCGAGGTGAGAGCCGCGGCCGCCGACGATGAGCCGCTGTCGACGGCGGACGCCCTCGTCTCAGGTGCGGGGTCGCAGGGATTCGTCCGCCGTCGGCTCCCTTCCCGGGGCGATGGGAGGCGAGTCAAGGCGGCCGGACAGGGAGACTTGATCGCGTGCGTCGGTCTGTACTCGTGTGACCAGGGAGGACACGATGAATTTCGGCTGAAGCCTCCCGTGTGTCCGGGTCAGCTGATAGTCTCAAGCGCGGATCACCTGAGAGGCCCCTGACGGACCCCTTCACTGCGAGCGAACGGAACCGACGATGTCCGAGTTCGAACCCGAATCACGCCCCCGCACCCAGGCAGGGGCAGACTCTGCCGAGAAGGAGAGGGGACGCCGCCGCTCGATGCTCGTCGCCGCCTTCGGCACCGTCGTCGAATGGTATGACTTCTCGATCTTCTTCTATGTCGCGACGACGCTGACGAAGGAGTTCTTCGGCGGGCAGGCCGATTCGCTGCTGCTCACCCTCGGCGTCGGCGCCGCCGGATTCCTCTTCCGGCCGCTCGGGGCCATGGTCTTCGGCCACCTCGGCGATCGGGTCGGACGCAAACACGCACTCGTCGTCTCCGCGGTGCTCATGGCCGTGTCCATGCTCGGCATCGCGATCATGCCCGATTACAACACGATCGGGATCTGGGCCGGGGTCGGCCTCGTCTTCTTCCGCTGCCTCTCCGGGTTCTCCGTCGGTGCCGAGTACACGGGGATCATGGTCTTCCTCATGGAGTCGGCGAAGCCGGGCAAGCGCGGACTCGCTGCGAGCTGGGCTGCGGCGAACAGCGAGGTCGGCGCCCTGCTCGCCGTCGGTTCGGGTGCCCTGCTGGCCAATACGCTCTCGACCGAGGCGATGGAGTCGTGGGGGTGGAGGGTGCTCTTCGTCCTCGGTGCCGTCCTCGCCGCGCTCATGGTTCCGCTGCGCCGGATGATGGTCGAGACCGACACGTTCAAGCGCCTGCAGAAGGCGGAGAAGACCGATGTCGTCCTCAAGCGCTCGCCGCTCATCACCGCGATCCTCGAACAGCCCCGGGCGATCATCGTCGCCTTTCTCATCTCCTCGATCGGGTCGGTGAGCTACTTCCTCAACATCACCTATGTGCCCACCTACGTCGAAGAGGTCGCCCAGGTCCCGAACTCGGGTTCGCTGGCGCTGGGCACCGTGGCCGCAGTCGTCGCCATCGTCGTCACGCCGTTCTTCGGGCTCGCCTCCGACCGGTTCGGGCGGAAGGTCTCCCTTGCCGGCCTCATGGTCGTCTTCATCTTCACGACGATCCCCGCCTATGTGCTCCTGAGCAACGACTCGGCGTCGATCGCGATCGGCGGCGCCGCATTCCTCGCGATCCCCGCCGCCGGGTGGAGCGCCGTGGCCGCGGCGATGATCCCCGAGCAGTTCACCGGCACGAGCCGCTTCTCGGGCATGGCCATCGGCTACAACGTCGCCACCGTCCTCTTCGGCGGACTCTCACCGCTCGTCGCCACGTGGCTGATGTCCTCGACCGGTCTCACCCTGGCACCCGCGATCTACGCGACGGTCATCGTCGTCGTCGCCGGCGTCCCTGTGCTCTTCCTCGCTCGCAGCATGGCGAAGAAGTCGCTCGCAGAGATCGATGAGGACCGCCACCTCGTGCCCGCGTAGGGCCTCTGGGGCGGCCTCCGGCAGGAGGATCCGGTTCGACATCGAGCCCCACGCCGTACCGGATCCTCCTCGCGAAGGCGGTTCGCGCGAGGTGTGATGCATACTCTCAGGGCGCGACCGGTTCCACGGCGGCCTGTTCGCCGTCGACGGTCCGCCGGCGGCGACTGAGAACCGTGAGGGTGGCGAGGACAAGGGCCGAAGCCAGTGCCGCCCCTCCGAAGAGGAGGAAGCTCATCGACGGGTCGACCCCGTTGATTCCGAGGAGGATGCCCGAGACCTGCGGCGCGAGCACCGCACCGATGCGCCCGACGCCGAGCGCCCAGCCCAGGGCCGTGCCGCGCAGGTGTGCCGGGTAGTGCGAGGCGATGGCCCCGACGATGAGCGACTGCGTGCCGTGGGTGCCGATGCCCGCGAGGACGAGGGCGACGTAGATCGCGAGCGTCGCGGTCGTCCCGCTCATGAGTGCGACGAGGGCGATGCCGGCGACCGCTGCGGCGACCGTCGCCGTCGGCAGGATTCCGAACCGGTCGCCCGCCCATGCCGTGAGCACCGAACCGACGACCGCGCCGAGGTTGAGGGCGATCGTGAAGGCCAGGGCGGGTCCGAGATCGGCGCCGGAGTCGCGCATGATCTTCGGCAGCTGCGTGCCGAGGCCGTACCACGCGAAGAGGGTGAAGAGGGTCGTGAGTGCGAAGAGGATCGAGAAGCTCAGCCACGGCGTGGACAGGATCGTGGAGAAGCCGGTCCGCGGCGCTCCGCGGTCTCCGGCCTCAACGTCCGCCTGCCCCGGGTCGCTGCCGGACGCGGCACGGGGCGCACCCGTCTCCGGCAGCACCTTCCAGGCGACGGCGAGAAGGATGAAGGAGACCGCGGTGATCCAGAACATCGCCGGCCACCCGAAGGCGGGGATGAGCCAGAGTCCGGTGAGCGCGGCGATCGTTCCGCCGATCGGCACCCCGGACATCATCAGGGTCGCCATCGAGCCGCGCCAGCGTGGGGGAACGAGCTCGGCGGTGAGCGCGTTCGCCGAGGGCACGAGTCCGCCGAGGCCGAGGCCGGCGATGAGGCGCAGCGCCCCGAAGACGCCGGGGTTCGGTGCCAGGGCGCAGGCGACCGTGGCCACGCCGAAGACGATGACGCAGAGCAGGATGGTCCGGCGGCGCCCGATCGCATCGGCGAGACGGCCGGCGACGACGGCGCCGATCATCATCCCGAGGAACGCGAGCGAGCCGAGGGTGCCCGCCGAGGCGGGGGTGAGTCCCCAGTCGGTGGTCTCGATGAGAGAGTTCTGGACGGCACCGTAGACGATGAGGTCGTAGCCGTCCATGACGATGAGCAGCCAGCAGATGACGACTGCCGCCCAGCGGCGCGCTTCGCTGCGCGCCGGGGCCTGTGAGGAGGTGGTCTCGGTCATGGGGGACACCGTAGGGAGGGTGTGAAGCCGATCACGAGTATATTCTGCTCTGCGGAATCCGGAGGACAGGCTACCGTGGGGGTCATGCCGCAGCATTTCAGCATCGTCAAACGTCCTGACCATGCCATCGAGTCCGTCGACAATGCCCTGCTGCTCATCGACCTCCTCCGCCGCCACCCGCAGGAGGGCGTGCGCGTCCAGGACGTCGCCGCGTACCTCGGGGTGGCGCCTTCGAGTGCGCACCGCCTGCTCTCAACGCTGCTCTACCGGGGATTCGTCACCCGCGGGCCCGCCAGGCAGTACCGGCCCGGACCCGCCCTCGGCGTCGCGGAGACCCAGGGCACACAGTCGGTGCCCGGCCCGGTCCTCGAGATCCTCGCCCAGCTCAGCGCCGACACCGGAGAGACCGTCTCCCTCCTGCGCCGTCGCGGAGTGAGCGTCGTCTTCCTCACGACCGTCGAATCCCGCCAGCGTCTGCGGGTGGGGGAGCGCACCGGCACCGTCCTCCCGGCGCGGCTGACCTCAGGGGGCAAAGCACTGCTCGCCGCTCTCGACGACGTGTCGATCCGCGCCCTCTACGCCGGCGGGCGCTCACCCGGTGAGCGCCTCGCCGGCAGCGACCTCGAGCGCCTCCTGGCCGAGATGGACGAGGTGCGAGCTCAGGGCTTCGCGCTCAATCTGCGGCAGACGGAGTCCGACATCAGCGCTGTCGGCATCGCGGTTCCGCACAGCAGCGGACTGCCTCCGCGCGACGCTGTGGCTCTGAGCGCGCCGGCGGTGCGCACGACGGCGCTGACCTCGGAGCGCTCGATCGACCTCGTGCGGCGCGCCTGCGCGGACCTCGCCGGACTCGAGCTCGTGCCGGAGAGCCCACCCCCGGCCGACTGAGCCGCCCGCGCCGCGCCCGCCCCCACCTCGGCGGAGCGATCGTTCCTGGTCACCATGGACAGCGTCCGACGCCGTCAACCTGTACGGAACGACCAGCGATCGGCGAGGGCGCGTGCCTGCGCCATCGACCGATTCCGTCCAGCGGAATTCATGCTGTGACCTCGCCCACCGAGGAGTAGCCTCGGCGCAGATTCAACGCACTGGTCCGAGGAGGCCCCGATGACGCGCCCTGCACCGACGATGGTCAACCCCGACCCGACTCCCGAGGAGGAGCGAGAGCTCGAGGCGATGTATACGACCATGGCGGAGGAGAACATGATCCCGCTGTGGACCCAGCTCGACGAGCTCATGCCACAGGTCCCCGCCTCGGCGGCGGTCGCCCACCAGTGGCAGTGGTCGACCCTGCTCCCCCTGGCCGAACGCGCCGGCGACCTCGTGCCCGTCGGTCGCGGCGGGGAACGGCGGGCGATCGCCCTGGCCAACCCCGGCCTCGGCGGGGCACCGTTCGCGACCCCGACGCTGTGGGCGGCGATCCAATACCTCGGCGGGCATGAGGTCGCTCCCGAGCACCGGCACTCGCAGAACGCCTTCCGCTTCGTCGTCGAAGGCGAGGGCGTGTGGACGGTCGTCAACGGCGATCCGGTGCGGATGTCGCGCGGGGACTTCCTGCTCACCCCGGGCTGGAACTTCCACGGTCACCACAACGAGACCGACCAGCCGATGGCGTGGATCGACGGCCTCGACATCCCCTTCGTCCACTACGCCGACACCTCGTTCTTCGAGTTCGGCATCGACCGCGTCACCGACGAGTCGACCCCGGACATCTCCCGCTCGGAGAGGCTCTGGGGGCACCCCGGGCTCCGTCCGCTCTCGGGCCTGTCGAACACCGTGAGCTCCCCGATCGGGGCCTACCGCTGGGAGCACACGGACCGCGCCCTCACCGAGCAGCTGCGCCTCGAGGACGAAGGCTTCCCCGCCACCGTCGGTCAGGGGCATGCGGCGATCCGCTACGTCAACCCGACCACCGGCGGAGACGTCATGCCGACGATCCGCGCCGAATTCCATCGTCTTCGCGCAGGCACGACGACCCCGGTGACCAGGCGCGTCGGCTCCGAGGTCATGCAGGTCTTCGAAGGCTCCGGGCGCATCCTCGTCGACGACCGCGTCTTCGACGTCGTCACAGGCGATCTCGTCGTCATGCCCTCGTGGTCGGCGGTGAGCATCGAGACCGAGACCGGCCTCGACCTCTTCGCATTCAACGACCGACCGATCATCGAAACCCTGAATTTCGCCCGCACCCACGTCGAAGGAGAACAGCAGTGAGACTTGCCACCATCGCCACCCCGTCCGGATCCCGTGCCGCAGTGGAGGACGGCGACGACTATGTCGTCGTCGAGGACTTCGCCGACGTCGGAGCCCTGCTCGCCGACGAGTACTGGCAGCGCACCGTCGCCGAGGCGATCGCCTCCCCGTCGGCGACCGTGCCCGTGAGCGAGGCCGAGGAGCTTCAGCTCATCACCCGCCCCGGCAAGATCGTGTGCGTGGGGCTCAACTACCGCAGCCACATCCTCGAGATGGGCCGCGACCTGCCCGCGTACCCGACCCTCTTCGCGAAGTTCGCCGAGACGCTGACCGGCCCGCACGAAGACGTGCCGTTCGCGCCCGAGGATCCGGAGCTCGACTGGGAGGGTGAACTCGTCGTCGTCATCGGCAGGCAGGTCCGCCGGGCCGATGAGGCCGAAGCCGCCGAGGCGATCGCCGGGTACACGATCGCCAACGACATCTCGATGCGCGGCTGGCAGTTCCGGACGAAGGAATGGCTTCAGGGCAAGATGTGGGAGGACTCGACCCCGCTCGGACCCGTACTCGCGACCGGTGATGACTTCGACCCCGCCGAGGCGGTGCTCACCACCACGGTCAACGGCGAGGTGATGCAGCAGCATGCCATCGTCGACCTCCTCTTCACCCCGGCCCACCTCGTCTCCTACATCTCGACGATGATCACCCTCGAGCCCGGAGACATCATCCTCACCGGCACCCCCGGCGGCGTCGGCCGTGCCCGCGACCCGCAGGTCTACCTGCAGCCGGGCGACGAGGTGAGCGTGTCGATCGACGGGATCGGGACGATCTCCAACCGCATCGTCGACGCCGGGTGAGCCATGGTCGCCCGGCACGATCTCACCACCGACCCCGCACTCCTGGCCGAACTGCTCACGGTGCGGCGGGGGACGGCGTTCTTCGCCCGCAAGCTCGGTGAGCTCTCCGACGCCGAGTTCGACGAACCGAGTCTTCTGCCCGGCTGGTCCAGACGCCACCTCATCGCCCACGTCGGGTACAACGCTCGGGCGCTCACCCGCCTCGTGCAGTGGGCGAACACCGGCGTCGAGACGCCGATGTACGAGTCGCCTACGGCCCGTGACGCCGAGATCGACTTCGGGTCGACCCTGCCGGTGCGCGCCCTGCGCCACCTCATCGAGCACGCGGCGATCAGCCTCGACGTCGAATGGCGCGACAGCCCCGACGAGGCGTGGGAGGCGATCGTGCGCACCGCGCAGGGCCGGGAGGTGCCCGCACGGGAGACCGTGTGGATGCGCACCCGCGAGGTGTGGCTCCACGCGATCGATCTGGACAACGGGGCACGGATGAGCGACATCCCCGCACCCGTCCTCACCCGGTTGCTCTCCGACATCACCGGGGCGTGGCGGGCGCGGGGAACCGATGCGGGGATCGTCGTCGCCGTCGAGGGGACGGACGACCGCCTCGGCGGGGCCGGCGTTGCGGACGGGGACCCGGCGGACGCGGGTGACCGGGCCGGAACGGTCGTCAGCGGATCGCTGCCCGACCTGGTCCGCTGGGCCTCGGGCCGGGGCGATGCAGGCGTGCGGACCTCGACGGGTGAGCCGGTGACCGCGCCGAGGTGGATCTAGCCGACCCGGGGCACTCCCGGAGCCGAGCGGTCCCGGGACTGCTCGGCTCCGGGACCGCTCATGGTCGAAGGGCTCAGCCCTTCGCGGCTGCGTTCCAGGCGGCGACCTCGTCGCGGGCGAGCTGCTCGGCCAGCCCGATGTAGCTCGCCGGGGTGAGGGCCCTCAGGCGCCGGGTCTCCTCCTCGGGCAGGCCGAGGCCTGCGACGAACTCCTGGAGGTCGGCCTGGTGGATGCGCTTGCCGCGGGTGAGCTCCTTGAGCTTCTCGTACGGATTCTCCATCCCGGCCACGCCCTGCAGACCGGCCGCGCGCATGACCGACTGGATCGCCTCGCCGAGGACCTCCCAGTTCCCATCGAGGTCGGCGGCCAGCGCGTCCTCGTTGATCGCGAGCTGCCCGAGTCCCTTGACGAGGTTGCCCAGCGCGAGCACCGAATGCCCGTAGGCGACGCCGATGTTGCGCTGGGACGTCGAATCGGTGAGGTCCCGCTGCATCCGGGAGGTCACCAGCGTCGAGGCGAGCGAATCGAGGAGGGCGGAGGAGAGCTCGAGGTTCGCCTCGGCGTTCTCGAAGCGGATCGGGTTGACCTTGTGGGGCATCGTCGATGATCCCGTGGCGCCCGCGACGGGGATCTGCTTGAAGTAGTTCATCGAGATGTAGGTCCACATGTCGGTCGCGAGGTTGTGGGCGATCCGATTGAACCGGGAGATGTCGGCGAAGAGCTCGGCATCCCAGTCGTGCGACTCGATCTGCGTGGTCAGCGGGTTGAACGTCAGGCCCAGGCTGCCCTCGACGAAGGTGCGGGCGATCTGCGGCCAGTCCGCGCCGGGCACCGCGGCCATGTGCGCGGAGTACGTGCCGGTCGCACCGTTGATCTTGCCGAGGAATTCGGTCGCGGCGATCCGCTCGTACTGGCGGCGCAGGCGGTGGACGAAGACCGCGAGCTCCTTGCCCATCGTCGTCGGCGTCGCCGGCTGCCCGTGGGTGTGGGCGAGCATGGGGACGCCGGCGAGGTCGGCGGCGGTGTCGGCGAGGGCGTCGATGAGGGCCTTCGCCCGCGGCAGCCACACCTGTTCGGTGGCCTCCTTGATGCCGAGCGCCCACGAGAGGTTGTTGATGTCCTCGGACGTGCAGCAGAAGTGGACGAGCTCGCTGAGGTCGTCGGCGCCGATCTCGACTAGTGCGTCCTTGATTGTGTATTCGACGGCCTTGACGTCGTGGACCGTGACCGCTTCGTGAGCGGCGAGCGTCGCAATCGTCTCAGCGTCGAAGCCCGCGGCGAACTTCCGCAGCGCCGTGACCTCTGACTCGGTGAGAGTGCGGACGCCCGGGATCACCGAGTTCTGCGCGAGGTGGATGAACCATTCGACCTCGACGCGGATGCGGTTGCGGTTGAGCGCGGCCTCCGAGAGGTGATCGACGAGGTCAGCGGTGTCCTTGCGGTAGCGACCGTCGAGCGGTCCGAGGGCGATGGCGGGTGAGACTTGAGCAAGTGAAACGGTCGGCATGCCCTCATTTTCTCACGACCCGCCGCCGCAGGCGGACTCGCGCTCACTCGCCTGTGGACGGGCAGGGGACTCGCGTGTCAGGCGGCTGTGGACGCTCAGGCCGTGTCCACAGGCCTATTCGCACCCCTTGGTCTCGGTCGGCCGGATTCCTAGCGTGGGGGCGATGACGAGAGGAGACCGGGATGATCACCGACGAACTCGCCGCCAGCCGCGACGGCTGGCGGCAGCGGGCGAACGAGCTGCGGGTGCTCGCGAACGCGACCCGGCGGATCGACGGGTGGGACTCACCGGCGGGCCGTCTCCTCATCGAGCGTCTCGGTTCGTGTGCGGAGGCGATCGGTCTCCTCGCCGATCGCGCCGACGACCTCTCCGAAGCGTACGATCTCCACCTCCAGGTCGTCTCCGTGGGCGGGAGGATCCAGCTGTGAACGGCCACGGCGTGCTCGACTCCCGGTGGATCACCGTCGACCTCGGACGCATCCTCCGCCTGCCTGACCGGCTGCGCCGCCTGTGGCCGAGCGATCTCCTGCCCCAGACCGACAGAGACCCTTCCGTCGGGCCGACCCCTTCAAGGCGGTGTGCGACCCGGCCGCCGGGGTCTGCCGTCCCGGACGGGGATGGCCACCCGCCGGAGCTCGGCGGGCACCCGCCGTCACGGGCCGCCGTCGCCCGAGCGGCCGCCTCGGCGGGGATCACCCTGACCGCACCGTCGGCCGCAGTCCGCGAGGAACTCCCCGCCGAGGTCGTGCGCCCGCGCGACCTCGACGTCCTCTCGGCGTGGCTGGCAGGGTTCGCCGCCGAACTCGCCCTCGCCCGCACCCGGATGGCGCTCGTCGTCGGTGCCGAGAGCAGCGCCGTCCACCTCGAGATCGCCATGGCCGCCGACTCCTGCCTCGCGATGCTCGCCCTGCGCGGAGCAGACAACGCCGACTTCGCCGGGTACGAGTTCCTCCGCCGCCTCGAACCGGGTGAGGTGGCGTCCGTGTGCGAGGACCTCTCCGACCTCGTGGCCGGCGACTGCGTCCTCACCCTCACCTGCCTCGGCAGCAGTGCCGACGGGCAGCCTGCCCGCGCAGGGATGGAGTTCCTCCACCGACAGGCGGGGAGATGGTCACGACCGCTCCTCGAGCGAGGGGAGAACGGGATGACGGTCGCGCGCACGGAGGAGATGCCCGATGGTGCGGTGCGGATGGTCGTCGCCTCGATGCTCACGCGTCTGCGCTTCGCCGAGGTGGGCTCCCCATGATCGGAACGACGACCCGTGGCGGGGGCGGGATCACGGTCGGTGATCGGATCGAGATCAGCGGCACCGACCTCGACCGCCTCGGCGCGCGGATCGGGGAGCTCTCGGCCGACGGCACGGTCGGCGACTTCGACCTCGGCACCCTGCTCACGCAGGTGCCGGCGCCGCTCACCGCCCTCAACCTCGACGCCGCCCGGGTCCGCTATCACCAGCAGCTCGCGCTCGTGCTCGCCGAACTCGAAGCGACGGTGCTCGCGATCCGCACCGCAGCGCTCGCCTACCGCGAGGCAGAGAAAGGAGTGAGCGAGGTCTTCGGGGGACTCCTCGACGGCCTCGGATATGCCACCGGCAGGCTCATCGCCATCAGCCTGCCCGTCATCATCCCCGCCGCCATCGCCGTCGGCGTCCCCGCCGTCGCCGGATGGCAGATCATCGACGCCACGGGACTCGACGACGTGGTCGAGCGGCACTTCGGCATCGACCTCGGCCAGGCCAAAGCCGACATCACCGAGGACTTCGTCGCCCTCGTGTTCGAGAACTCCGACGCCACCGGTGCCGTCATCGAGCACGTGCTGCCGGGGATGGTCGTAGGCTTCCTCGGGTTGCCGCCGGGACTGCTCGCCGTCGACTCGGACACGACGCTGTGGCCCCACGACTCGGGGTCGATGACCGCGTGGGTGCTTGCGGCCGCGAACCTCGTCGGTCTGCTCACCCCCTCCGAGGTCGAGGTGTGGAAGGCGCAGGGCCTGACGCAACCCCACACCAGACCCCCGGCCGACGTCGCCGAGCTCTACGACCGCGAAGCCGCCCAGCATCGCGGAGTCGACTCGGGCCAGGTGCGCATCGAAGAGGTGCGCTCTCCCGACGGAACCACGCGCTACATCGTCTATGTTCCGGCGACCACGGACTGGTCACCGGTCCCGGGGGAGAACACGACCGACCTGACGACGAACGTCGAGGGCATGGCCGGCAACGACACGGTGATGCGCGAGATGGTCCGGCGGGCGATCGCCGACGCCGGGATCCCAGACGACGCCGAGGTGATGCTCGTCGGATACTCCCAGGGCGGCATCACGGCCGGGTCGCTGGCCGCCGATCCCGCGTTCCTCGCCGACGTCAACGTCACCGCGCTCGTCACCGTCGGGGCGCCCGTGTCCGACTTCCCCATCGATGAGGGCATCGACGTCCTCTCGATCGAACACGAACAGGACCTCGTTCCCGATCTCGACGGCAACGAGAACCCGGTCCGGGACCGCTGGTCGACCATCACCGTCGACTACGATCCCGACGCGCTGCGGCAGGCACCGAACCTCGCCGACCGCAGCGACAAGGAGCTCGACGACATGTTCGACTCCGCGGGCGCCGCACACTCCTCGGCCGCCTACTCCGCCTCGATCGGCCTCATGGTCGCCGCCGGTCACCCGGCACTCAGGGGATTCACGGCGAGGAACGCGCAGTTCTTCTCCGGGCGCATCACCGAGACCCGGGACTACCAGGGACGACGCAGGCGCAGCTGAACGGATCGGGGTGCTCGGACATACGGTGGTCGGACTCCCAACCACCTCGGCGAGGATCGACAAACGGCACCGCGAACCTTTGGCGAGTGACGCACAGCACGAGGTCACACCCCTAGGCTGATCACGACCGATGATCTTCGGAGTCGGTGCGGACGCCGCTTCCGCACAGCGCGCTCGACACACCGGTCCAGTGGCACCGGCTGAGGCGATTCGGTATCGTTGACATACCTGTGAATCGCATCACTCGAGGGTGAGTCCTCCCACCAGAGGCCCCGCCCGCAGCACCCGGTCCGCCACTGGTCACCTCCGGTGGGTCGGACCACGAACAAAGGAGTACTGGAATGACCTCGAACATTTCAGTGGGATCCGGGACTGCCCACAGTCAGCCCACGGAGCCTCGCATGATTCAGATGCTCACGGAGGACGGCAACCGCGTCCAGTCCGGAGAGTACGACGCGTTCGCCGCAGAGCTCACCGATGAGGATCTGCGCGGGTTCTATCGGGACATGGTCCTCGTCCGCCGCGTCGATGCGGAGGGAGCCGCACTGCAGCGGCAGGGACAGCTCGGCCTCTGGGCGCCGATGTTCGGCCAGGAGGCCGCTCAGATCGGCATGGGGCGCGCAGCGCGTCCGCAGGACTTCGTCTTCCCCACCTACCGCGAACACGGCCTCGCCTACACCCGCGGCGTCGAACCGGAGACCCTCCTCGGCATCTTCCGAGGTCAGAACCACGGCGGTTGGGATCCGCAGGAGCACCGCTTCCATACGTACACGATCATCATCGGCTCCCAGACGCTTCATGCCGCCGGGTATGCGATGGGTGTGAACATGGACGGCGACGTCGGCACCGGCGACCTCGACCGCGACACCGTCGCCATCGCCTGCTTCGGTGACGGCGCGACCTCCGAGGGTGACGTGTCCGAGGCGCTCAACTTCGCCGGGGCCTTCCACGCCCCTGTGCTCTTCTTCTGCCAGAACAACCAGTGGGCGATCTCCGAGCCCACCCGTGTCCAGAGCGCGGCCCCGCTGTACAAGCGCGGCGAGGGCTTCGGGGTGCCCGGCATCCGCGTCGACGGCAACGACATCATCGCGATGTACTCCGTGGCCCGTGCGAGCCTCGACTCCGTGCGCGCCGGCAACGGTCCGATGCTCATCGAGGCCTTCACCTACCGTCGTGGTGCCCACACCACGGCTGACGATCCGACGAAGTACCGTGACCGCGCCGAAGAGGAGATCTGGGAGGACCGCGACCCGATCACGCGTCTGCGCGCCTACCTCGAGAACCACACGGACACGGGTGAGGACTTCTTCGCCGAGGTCGACGCCGAAGCCGACACCCTGGCCGCGCGCATCCGCCACAACTGCGTGACCATGGAGGACCCGGATCCGGTCGAGATGTTCGCCAATGTCACCTCCGAGCCTCACTCGCTGGTCGATGAGGAGCGTGCGGAATTCCTCGCATACCAGTCCTCATTCGCCGATGCAGGTGAGGCCTGATGGAGAAACTTCCCCTTTCCAAGGCGATCACAGCCGGTCTGCGGAAGGCCATGGAGGACGACCCGAAGGTCGTCCTCATTGGTGAGGACATCGGAAAGCTCGGCGGCGTCTTCCGCGTCACCGAGGGCCTGCAGAAGGATTTCGGTCCGCAGCGGGTCATCGATGCGCCGCTGGCCGAATCCGGGATCGTCGGCACGTCGATCGGCATGGCGATCCGCGGCTACCGGCCCGTCGTCGAGATCCAGTTCGACGCGTTCATCTTCCCGGCCTACGACCAGATCGTCACGCAGGTCGCCAAGCTCTACAACCGCACGCTCGGCAACGAGCGCATCCCGATGGTCATCCGCGTGCCCTACGGCGGTGGGATCGGCTCTCCCGAGCACCACTCGGAGAGCCCGGAGGCCGTCTTCGCCCACCACGCCGGCCTCAAGCTCATCAGCCCATCGACGGCCAATGACGCGTACTGGATGATCCAGGAGGCGATCAAGAGCGACGATCCGGTGATGTTCTTCGAGCCCAAGCGCCGCTACTGGCAGCGCGGGGACGTCGACACCACTCGCCGTGATCTCGGGATGCTCGAGGCACGGGTGCTCAGCGAGGGCACCGACGTCACGCTGGTGACCTACGGCCCGCTCGTGCCCACGGCCCTCGACGTCGTCGCGGCGGCCGCGGAGGAGGGCAAGAGCGTCGAACTCATCGACCTGCGCAGCCTCAACCCGCTCGACCTCTCGACGATCGAGCGCTCCGTGGTCAAGACCGGTCGCCTCGTCGTCACCCATGAGGCGCCGACGTTCCTCGGTCTGGGATCGGAGATCGCCGCCCGCATCTCGGAACGCTGCTTCTTCAACCTCGAGGCCCCGGTCATCCGGGTCGGCGGGTACCACACCCCCTATCCGGGCTCGCGGATGGAAGAGCACTACCTGCCCGACCTCGATCGCATCTTCGACGGTGTCGACCGGGCCCTGGCCTACTGACGAGAAGGAGAGCAAGAATGGCATTCGAATTCCCCCTTCCCGACGTCGGCGAAGGCCTCACCGAGGCGGACATCGTCTCCTGGAAGGTGTCCCCCGGCGATGAGGTGACGGTCAATCAGATCCTCGTCGAGATCGAGACCGCGAAGTCCCTCGTCGAGCTGCCCAGCCCTCAGGCCGGGACCGTCGGCGCCCTCCTCGTCGAGGAGGGACAGACCGTCGAAGTCGGGACCCCGATCATCCGCTTCGGAGGTGCCGATGACTCCGGCGCCGAGGCGGCCGAGACGATGTCCGCGCCCCACGCCGAGACGCAGGCGCCTGCCTCCGAAGGCGCGGTGACCACCGACGACGAAGGCGGTGCCACGCTCGTCGGATACGGCGCGAAGGCCGCTTCGTCGAAGCGTCGCCTCCGCAAGGGTGCGCCGGCGCCCGGCGGCACTGCCGCCGGCTCGGCTGCGGAGGCTCCGGCAGCGCAGTCGGGTGCGGAGGCTCCGGCAGCGCAGTCGGGTGCGGAAGCGCAGCCGGCCGCGGAGGCGCCGACCGCCTCGGCGAATGAGGCACCGACGGGAGCAAAGCCCCTGGCCAAGCCGCCGGTGCGCAAACTCGCGAAGGACTTAGGCGTCGATCTCGCCACGGTCACGGCGACCGGCTCCCGCGGCGAGGTCACCCGCGCCGACGTCCTGGCGGCCGCCGACGGCTCGGCCGCACCTGCAGTCTCAGGGGCGACCGCCTCGGCGAGTGTCGATACCGGCGAACTCGAGGAGCGGATCCCGTTCAAGGGCGTGACGAAGATGATGGCCAAGGCCATGGTCGACTCCGCGTTCACGATGCCCCATGTCACGGAGTTCCTCGACGTCGACGTCACCGAGACGATGGCGTTCGTCCGTCGGCTCAAGGCGTCGAAGGTGCTCGGCGAGGATGTGCGCGTGTCTCCGCTGCTCATCGTCGCGAAGGCCGTCGCGTGGGCGGTGGGACGCAACCCGCGGATCAACTCGGCCCTCGAGGGCGATGACATCGTCGTCAAGAAGTACGTCAACCTCGGGATCGCCGCTGCGACTCCGCGCGGACTCATCGTGCCGAACATCAAGAACGCGCACGCGATGGGTCTGACGCAGCTCGCACAGGGCATCCAGGACCTCACGGCCCTGGCCCGGTCGGGCAAGACGCCTCCGGCGGACCAGACGGGTGGGACGATCACCATCACCAACGTCGGCGTGTTCGGCGTCGACGCCGGCACCCCGATCATCAACCCTGGTGAGGCCGCGATCCTCGCCTTCGGGCAGGTGCGGAAGAAGCCGTGGGTGGTCGACGACGAGATCGTTCCGCGCGAGATCACGACCCTGTCGGTGAGCGCCGACCATCGCGTCGTCGACGGCGAGATCATCTCGAAGTTCCTCGCCGACGTCGGCCGTGGCCTCGAGGATCCGAGCGTCCTCCTCGCGTGAGGTCGCGCGCCTCGTTCGGTAGGTGTGTCCCGCTCGGTCCCTCTCGGTAGGGGGGCCTCGCTCGCGTAAGACGATGTCGGGCGACCGTCGCGCAGGCTCCGATGCCACAACGCCCCCGCAGCGATAACGCCCCCGCAGCCTCTTGTCCTACCCTTGCACGCGTAGGACAAGAGGCTGCGGGGGCGTTGCACGAAGCTGCCGGGAGGACGTATCGCTCAAGGGGTGATTCGGCGCCTCGGGTGCGTACTGCCGCTCAAAGGGGGATTCGTCGCCCCGGGTGCGTACTGCCGCTCAAAGGGGGATTCGTCGCCCAAGGTGCGTTCTGCTGCTTCGAGGGCGATTCGGCGCCTCGGGTGCTGTGGGCACCCTACTTGTCGAGGTAGGCGCTGTTCTTCTCGGAGTACTCGCCGTCCTTGACGAGCCGCTTGGCGAGGCAGTGGTCGCGGTCGAGACCCCATGAGCGGCACTGCTCGAGCGCCGGGCCGGAGTCCTTGTACGGCGTATCGATGACGGTGACCCAGTAGCCGCCGGTCTTGTACGCCTTCCACTCACTGCTGTCGAGGAGGATCGCACCCGGGTACTTGACCTGGTTCGCCTTGAATTCGTCGAGGATGTCCTGCGCCGACCACGTCTTCCCGTCGGCTTCGGTGCCGACCTGCTTCGCGCTCACCTGCGTCACCCACTGACCTTCGAGGGCGGCGGCCTTCTCGGCACCCGACTCGACGAAGCCGTCGAGCTCCTCCTCGGGCGAAGCAGAGGGCTGGACGAGTTCGTCGCTCGGCGACGGTGCCTGAGAGGTCGGCTCGCCGCTGACATCGGCGGGCACGGTCCCGGTCTCCGGAGCGAGCCACCGGATGCCGAAGAAGCCGACGAGCGCGAGGACCATGACGATGGCGAGGATGACGACGACGACCTTGAGGCCGGTGCTTCTGCGCGGGCGCACGGACTGCGTCTGACCGGAGTCGGGACCGCCGTAGCCGGGCACCGCTGCGAAGCCGCCCGAATCCGTGCCGCGCCCGGAGGAGCCGCCGGCATAACCGGGCTGGGCGGGGAACCCGCCGCTGTTCGGGTTGCGGGCCTCACCGGTGCGGCGAGGTCCTCCGCGACCGCCACGGCGGGCGGGTTCGGGCGCGCGTGCGTTGATGTGGTCCTGGAACGGTGAGCTGCCGGCCGGAGCGAAGACGTTGCTGCGGCGGGTCTGCGAGACGGGGAAGTCGCCGGTGTGGCGTTCGATGTACTCGTAGTACGTCGAACGGTCGAACTCGGCCTCGGCCGGGTTCGGGTCCTGATCCTGTCCCTGCGGCCGGGCCTGGGCGCCCCGGCCGGATCGATCGGTCGGAACCCAGTCATCGCTGGTCGCGGGACGGATGCGCGGCCTCGGTGGAACGTCGCTCATCTGTCCTCCAGAGTGCCAGATGTGGTGGCAATCATCTTCTTACCTTGACACGAGTTCCATGGGTCTTCAACACGGCCCCGAAGCCCCCGTACCCCTTACATCTGCAGTGATCGCCGAGGCGGCCCGACCCTGAGTGCGGACGTGCAGAGGGGCGTCTGGCAAGGGGAGTGGATGCTCGACATGCCGCGATCCGCGCGGATCCGGGCGATACTCCTACCGGGAGGTAGTTGAAACACAGACTTTTCGGGCGAGCGGCGGCTCGCGCGGTGTCCCGGGTGACTTCGGAGGGTGTGAATTTGCCCAGAAGGCCTGGGTCTCTCTAAACTGGTTGTCTGTTGTGTCGTGACGGCCTGGTCCCCGACTGATCCGCCGCGACCGACATGGTGCTCACCCACCGCTGCACTCCAGCTTCGGCCATCTCTCACAGGCTACGGCTTCAGCGCTGGTGAGACATCTCGCCCGAACGGGCATGCCTGTTTCGGCGTACACAATTTCCATTGCGAACGCCGCGTGCACGGGTGCACATCCGCCTTTCGACCGGACGCAGGTCCGCGCCTGGGTCGGATCGTGCCCGCCACAGCAGCATCGCGTGAATTTGTTGATGTCTTCCGACATCGGCGCAAGCGAATGAGCTTGTCTCGAGAGTCGGTAACTTGTGAACTGGAGGAGAGTCATGGCAGCAACCTGCCAAGTCACCGGGGCCGTTCCCGGTTTCGGACACAATGTGTCCCACTCGAAGCGCCGCACGAAGCGCCGCTTCAACCCGAACATTCAGACGAAGCGCTACTACGTCCCGTCGCTGCGCCGCAACGTCACCCTCAATGTGTCCGCCAAGGGCATCAAGGTCATCGACGTCCGCGGGATCGACGCCGTCGTCGCCGAACTCATTGCCAAGGGAGTGAAGCTCTGATGGCGAAGACCCAAGACGTTCGTCCGATCATCAAGCTCAAGTCGACTGCAGGCACCGGGTACACCTACGTGACCCGCAAGAACCGCCGCAACAACCCGGATCGCATCGTGCTCAAGAAGTACGATCCCGTCATCCGCAAGCACGTCGATTTCCGAGAGGAGCGCTGAGCGCACATGGCCAAGAAGTCCAAGATCGCCCGCGACAAGCAGCGTCGCGTCATCGTTGAACGCTATGCGGAGCGCCGCGCCGCCCTCAAGCGTCAGCTCACCCACCCCGACAGCACGGACGAGCAGCGTGAGGAAGCACGCCTCGGCCTGCAGAAGCTTCCTCGCGATGCCTCGCCGGTGCGTGTGCGCAATCGCGACCAGGTCGACGGCCGCCCCCGCGGCTACCTGCGCAAGTTCGGACTCTCGCGCGTCCGCTTCCGCGAAATGGCGCACGACGGCGAGTTGCCCGGCATCACGAAGTCGAGCTGGTAATCTCGAGGGAGTTCGTTATCGGAAAACGGACCGGTAACTGACCGACTTGTCCTAAGGAGGACACTTTTATGGCTAAGAACCGCAGTGAGCTCGTTGCAGAAGTTGCCGAGAAGTCCGGCCTGACCCAGAAGCAGGTCTCGGATGTTCTCGATGGTGTCTTCGATGTCTTCTCCGACGTCGTCGGCAAGGGCGAGAAGCTCACCATCCCCGGCTGGCTCTCCGTCGAGCGCACCGAGCGTGCCGCTCGCAAGGGTCGCAACCCGCAGACCGGTGAAGAGATCGAGATCAAGGCCGGCTACTCCGTGAAGCTGTCCGCTGGTTCGAAGCTCAAGGCTGCCGCTGGCACCCCGAAGTGACCTTCGCGCTCAAGCGCAGGATGGCCCGGACCGATCGGTCCGGGCCATCTGCTTTCCCCGGGCGATTCCCACGCCGAGGCGGCTGACCGGAATCGTGTCCGCCCCGCACAGCGGGGTGATCCTCAGGAGATCTGCACCACCTCGGCGGTCGTGAGTTCGCCGCCGCAGACCCCGGGACGATATCCTTGTTCCATGCACGAATCGGCAGGCGGACCTCTGTGACCTCTCACGACAACGAGCCGATCATCCGATTCACCGCTCGCGCAGCGATCCCGCTCGTCGCACTCCTCGGCGCAGCCGTCGGACTCGTCGCGATGCTCTACACGGGAGCCGCCGAGCCGACCGTCATCAACGACCCGGGAGCCGTCGTCCGCTTCGGACTGCCGGCCGCGAAGTTCGTCTTCAACCTCGCGATGAGCCTCACCGTCGGCGCACTCCTCTTCGCGCTCCTCATCCTGCCCCGCACGCAGGGGCGGATCCGGGGCAGGAAGGCGCAGCAGGACGAGCAGCCGCCGCTCGACGCGCTCTGGGAGAAGTCTCTCAAAGTCGCCGAGGTCGCCTCTGTGGCGTGGACGATCTCCGCTGTCGCCGTCCTCCTCTTCACCTTCGTCTCCACCGTCGGTGCGCAGGCCTACCTCAACTTCTCGAACCAGCTCGGCGTCTTCCTCACCCAGATCGCCTTCGGCCAGTACTGGGCCCTCATCGTCGTCCTCATCGCCGTCGCCTCGACGCTGTGCTTCGGCTCCCGGTCCTACCTCGGCCTCGCCTTCGCCGGCGTCCTCTCGCTCGGCGTGATGATCCCCCTCGCCCTCATGGGCCACTCCGCCCAGGCGTCGGGCCACACGCAGGCCGTCAACAGCATCGGACTCCACCTCTTCGGCGTCGCCCTGTGGCTCGGCGGTCTCTTCGTCATCGCCCTGCTCGGCTCCCGCCTCGCCAAGTCGCCCGAGCTGGGGACGTTCATCGCCCGCTACTCGTCGATCGCGCTCTTCGCGTTCGTCGTCGTCGCCTTCTCCGGCGTCGTCAACTCGATGCTGCGCGTCGAGGACCTCGCGGATCTCATGACCCCATACGGCCAGGTCATCATCGCGAAGACCTTCGCGACGATCCTCCTCGGGCTCGTCGGCTTCTGGCACCGCCGGTTCGTCATCGCCCGGCTCGGCAAGGTCGCCTCCGTGACGGGCGAGTTCTGGCGCCTCATCCTCGTCGAGTTCGTCATCTTCGGAGCGACGATGGGCCTGGCCGTCGCCCTCTCCCGCTCCCAACCGCCCGTCCCGCAGGAGCCGGTGGGCAACCCGACGCCCTCGGAGATCCTCACCGGAGAGCCTCTGCCCCCCGCACCGAACTTCGCCCGCTTCTTCTCCGAGTGGTCGGTCGACCCGCTGTGGGTCGTCGTCGCCGTGGGGCTGACGATCGCCTACGTCGCCGGGTACCTCCAGCTCCGTCGCCGAGGCGACACCTGGTCGGTCTTCCGCCTCGTCAGCTGGGTGCTCGGAATGATCGGCCTCGTCTACGTCACTTCGGGCGGCGTCCAGGTCTACGGCGAGGTGTCGTTCTCGGCGCACATGATCCAGCACATGCTCCTCGTCATGGTCGTGCCCATCCCGATGGTCCTCGGCGCCCCGATCACCCTGCTCATGCGGGCGACGACCGCGCGCACCGATGGCTCCCGCGGCATCCGCGAATGGGTGCTCTGGCTCGTCCACACCCCCTACATGCGCTTCTTCGCCAATCCGGTCGTCGCCTCGGTCAACTTCGCCGGTTCCCTCGTCGTCTTCTACTACGCGGGGCTGATGAAGTACGCCCTCGAGTGGCATCTCGGCC
The DNA here is from genome assembly GCF_050562175.1 of Brevibacterium sp. K72. Classification (NCBI taxonomy): domain Bacteria; kingdom Bacillati; phylum Actinomycetota; class Actinomycetes; order Micrococcales; family Brevibacteriaceae; genus Brevibacterium; species Brevibacterium sp. K72. The sequence goes on along the minus strand of NZ_CP191582.1, from coordinate 801,160 downwards.
ACGAGCTCATGATCGTCCACTTCCTCGCCGCCGGCTACCTCTTCACCCAGGCCCTCATCGGCATCGACCCCGGCGTCAAGCGGTTCCCCTACCCGCTGCGCCTGCTCATGCTCCTCATCACGATGGCCTTCCACGCCTTCTTCGGCATCTCCCTGCTCAGCTCCGAGGTGCTCATCGAAGGCGACTGGTTCGGCAACATGGGCACCGACTGGGGATACTCCGCGATCGAGGACCAGCAGCGGGGCGGCGCGATCGCCTGGGGCATCGGCGAGATCCCGACGCTGTTCCTTGCGATCATGGTCGCCTTCCAGTGGTCGAAGTCGTCCGACCGGGAGGCCAAGCGGGTCGACCGCCGGGAGGCCCGCACCGGCGACGCCGAGCTGCGCGCCTACAACGACATGCTCACGCAGATCGCCGAACGCGACGCGAACGCCGGTCCCCGCCGAGGCTGACTCCGGTCCCCGCCGAGGCTGACCCCGGTCCCCGCCGAGGCTGACCCACCCGACCGCCTCGGCGAACCCGTCTCACGCACACCTGATGTGCGGGAATGTGCACGTCGAATTCCCGAATTCCCGCCCTCACGTATCCCATTCGCCGATGTGATGGCGCACACTGTTTCTTGAGCACCATTCACCAATCGGGTGGATGTGGGCGCGTTCAGCCGCGGGAGGGGCCTCATCGCCGAGTCCCCTGACATCGCGGGATCGCCGCCTACGCTGCCCCAGCGGAACGATCCGACCTGTCAACGATGAAGCGGATCGTGGAAATCAAGGAGAGTCATGAGTGCACAGAGCAATGCCGAGAGGAAGACGATCCGAACGCAGCTGCGCAAGGTCGTCGCCGCCTCGATGGCGGGCACCGTCGTCGAATGGTACGAGTTCTTCCTCTACGGGTCAGCGGCGACGCTGGTGTTCAACCACATCCTGTTCCCGCCGTCGGACAACCCGCTGACGCCGATCCTCCTCGGTTTCGCGACCTACGCTGTCGGCTTCATCGCCCGCCCCATCGGCGGCATCGTCTTCGGCCACTACGGTGACAAGTTCGGACGCAAGAAGCTCCTCCAGCTCTCCATCATCCTCGTCGGGGCGGCGACGTTCCTCATGGGCTGCCTGCCGACGTTCGGTCAGATCGGCTACCTCGCTCCGATCCTCCTCGTCCTCCTCCGCATCGTCCAGGGCTTCGCCGTCGGCGGCGAATGGGGCGGCGCGGTGCTCCTCGTCGCCGAGCACTCCCCGGACAAGGAACGCGGTTTCTGGTCCTCGTGGCCGCAGTCGGGCGTGCCGCTGGGCAACCTGCTCGCCACCGGCGTCCTCTTCGTCCTCACTGCCACCCTGTCCGAGGAGGCGTTCCTCTCGTGGGGCTGGAGGATCGCGTTCTGGCTCTCGGCGGTCATCGTCCTCATCGGCTACTACATCCGCACCCGAGTCTCCGACGCCCCGATCTTCGAGAAGATCCAGGCCGAGGAGATCGAGGAGGGCGTCGACTACGGCGTCAAGGCCGTCTTCAAGCGCTACCCGCGTGAGGTCTTCACCGCCATGGGTCTGCGGCTGGTCGAGAACATCCACTACTACCTCGTCGTCACCTTCTCGATCACCTACCTCGCGGTCGCCGTCGGCATCGAGGCGAGCGAGATCCTCGGCCTCCTGCTCGGCGCGCACGCCATCCATGCGCTGCTCGTGCCGATGATCGGTGCCCTCGGGGACCGGATCGGACGCAAGCCGCCCTACGCGATCGGCATCATCCTCACCGCCTCGTGGGGCTTCTTCGCCTTCCCGATGTACGACACGGGCAACCCCGGACTGATCTTCCTCGCCCTCCTCCTCGGACTCGTCTTCCACGGCTTCATGTACGCGGGGCAGCCGGCGATCATGGCGGAGATGTTCCCGACCCGGATGCGCAACTCGGGTGTGTCCACGGGATACCAGGTCACGGCGATCGTCGCCGGATCGTTCGCGCCGATCATCGCGACCGCGCTGCTCGACGAGTTCGGCTCCTCGGTGCCGATCGCGATCTACCTCGCCGTGGCCGCTCTCATCTCGCTCGTCGCGCTCATCTTCACCCGCGAGACGAAGGGCATCGACCTCCACTCCCTCGACCACGCCGACAAGGTGCGCCGCGGGGTCGTCACGCACTGATCGGGTCGTCGCCGCATCGCCGTGGCTCATCCGCCGCGGTGGTGCGGCGTCCGTGGACAGGCACAGCAGAGAAGGGACGGGAAATGGCAGTTGATCTCACCGGCAGGAGGGCCCTCGTCACCGGCGGGGCCTCGGGCCTGGGCAAGGCGATGTGCGAGTCCTTCGCCGAGGCGGGTGCGACCGTCGTCGTCGCCGACGTCGACGCGGAGGCGGCGGGGGCAGTCGCCGAGGCGATCGGCGGGGAGGCGTGGGCCGTCAACCTCGCCGACACCTCGGCGCTCGACGGCATCGACCTCGAGGTCGACATCCTCGTCAACAATGCCGGGATCCAACGGATCCACCCGATCCCGGAGTTCCCGCTGGAGGAATGGCGGCTGATCATGACGATCATGCTCGAGGCGCCGTTCGTGCTCACGAAGGCTGCGCTGCCGGGGATGTACGAGAGGGGCTGGGGGAGGGTCATCAACGTCTCCTCCGTCCACGGGCTGCGCGCCTCGGCGAACAAGTCCGCGTACGTCGCGGCCAAGCACGGACTCATGGGTCTGACGAAGACGACGGCGCTCGAGGCCGGTCCGCGCGGGGTGACGTGCAATGCGATCAACCCGGGCTATGTGCTCACGCCCCTGGTCAAGGGGCAGATCGCGGATCAGGCGGTGACGAACGGGATCAGTGAGGACGAGGTGCTCGAGAAGGTCTTCCTCGGCCACTCGGCCGTGCCCCGCCTCGCGGAGCCCGAGGACATCGCCGCGCTCGCGCTCTTCCTCGCCTCCGACGCCGCCGCGGTCGTCACGGGCACCGCGCACAGCATCGACGGAGGCTGGACCGCCGCCTGAGCAGGGATAGCGGGGAGAGCGCCGCGCGGGTCAGAGCACCTCGAGGATGCTGCGGACGGCGGCATTGCGCAGGGATTCGTGCCGCACCGACGCCCAATAGGACACGCGCTTGGAGAAGAGCTCGGGCAGCACCTGGACCAGGCGGCTGCTGTCCCGGGCGAGGAAGTCGGGCAGGATGCCGATGCCCACCCCGTTCGCTGTGGCGAGGACGTGGGCGTGGACCGAGGTCGAGCGGAAGAAGCCCCTGCCGGCCGGGATCTCTCTCGAGGCGTCGTCGAGGTCGTCGACCTGGAGTGCGTTCTCGATGTAGTAGACGATCCTGTGCTCGGCGAGGTCGTCGAGCGTGACCGGAACCGGGTGCGTGCGCAGGTACTCCTGCGACGCATAGAGCTGGAGCCGGTAGTCGCGGATGCGCTTGGCGACGCTGCGCGGGGCGTCGGGTCGACCGACGACGACCTCGATGTCGACGCCGGAGCGGTATTGGCGGGCCCGCTGGGTCGCGGTGATGAGCTCGATCTGCAGGCCCGGATGGCCGATCTGCAGCGCCGTCAGCGCCGGCACCGCGTACTCGAGAGCGAAGGCCTGCGGGCAGGCGATGCGGATCGTGCCCGAGAGCGCCGAGGACTCGCGTGCGTCGATCCTCCCGAGCGCCGCCTCGATGTCCTCGGCGATCGGCAGCAGCTGCCGACCCGCGGTGCTCAGCTCCCATCCGTCCGGGGAGGCGACGAGAACGCGCTGACCGTAGGCCTTCTCCAAGGCAGCGATGCGCCGCGACACGGTCGTGTGATTGAGTCCGAGACTGTGCGCGGCGGCCGTGAACTTCCCCAGACGCGCCACGGCGAGGAGGGTGAGGAGATCCTCCGGCGAGATCTGCTGGGGTGCATGAGCGGCCATAGTCCGCCCAGTCTATCTGCGTGCACGCACACAACCGGTGCGGAAGAGGTGATCGTCGCCGGCGGCCGGCACGGGCAGGGCTGGCGTAATGTGAAGGGGAACACACGAGATTTCGATGCGAGGAGGCATGCGATGGCGACGATTGGATGGATCGGCCTGGGGAACATGGGCCGACCGATGACGGCGAACCTGGTCAAGGCCGGCCGCACGGTCAAGGGCTTCGACGTGGTCCCGGAGGCCGTGACCGCGGCGGCGGAGGATGGTGTCACCCCGGTGGGTTCGATCGCCGAGGCGGTCGCCGGTGCCGATATCGTCTTCACGATGCTGCCCAAGGGCGAGCATGCCCGCGCCGTCTACCTCACCCCCGACGGTGTCCTCGCCACCGCCGACCCCGCGACCCTCCTCGTCGACTCCTCGACGATCGACTTCGACTCCGCCCGGGCCCTGCACGCCGAGGCGAAGGCCGCCGGCTTCCGCTTCGTCGACGGTCCCGTCTCCGGCGGTGTCACCGGTGCACAGGCCGGCACGCTCACCTTCATGCTCGGCGGGTCCGATGCGGACGTCGCCGAGGCGAAGCCCTTCATCGAGCCGATGGCCGGCAACATCTTCCACGCCGGCGGCGACGCCGCGGGTCAGGCCGCGAAGATCGTCAACAACATGATGCTCGCGATCAGCCTCGAAGGCGTCGTCGAAGGCGCGGTGCTCGCGCAGCGCTTCGGTCTCGACCCTAAGGCGTTCTACGACATCGCGAAGGTCTCCTCCGGCGACTCGTGGCCCCTGCGCACCTGGTATCCGGTGCCCGGGGTGACCGAGACCTCGGCGTCGAACAACGACTTCAAGCCCGGCTTCGCCACGGCTCTCATGCACAAGGACGTCGGGCTCGCGCTCGCCGGTGCCGAGACCCAGGGCGTCGACCTGCCCGCGGCCACCCTCGTCTACGCGCAGCTGCAGAAGCTCGTCGACGACGGCCTCGAGGGACTCGACACGACGGCGATCATCAAGAACATCGACCCCGAGGCGCAGGGCCTGCCGACAAAGCCCTGAGCGACCGGCGCCGTGATCCGACGATTCTGCGCCCACTGACCGGGGCCATGCTGCGCCCGCTCTCCGGTGAGCGGGCGCAGATGCCTCTCCCGAGGAGCGCAGAGATCCGGTCCGGCAGCGGCGCATGCGAGACTGGGAGCATGAGTTCGACCGAGCCCCTCACCGCAGAAGAGTCCGCCGCGATCCGCACCCGCCTCGACGAGGTGGCCGAACGCACGGCAGCCGCCGCCGAGGCCTCGGGCCGGTCCGCCGAGGACGTGCGGATCCTGCTTGCGACGAAGACGCAGCCGGCGGAGCGGATCCGTGTGGCCATCGAGCACGGCTTCTCACTCATCGGCGAGAACAAGGTGCAGGAGCTCGTCGCCAAGGCCGACGACCTCGCCGACCTTCCGCACGAATCGCACCTCATCGGTCCCCTGCAGAAGAACAAGGTCAACCACACGCTGCGCCACGCCCAGTGCATCCAGTCCGTCGACAGCCTCGCGCTCGCGGAGAGGATCGACAACCGCCTCGGCGTCCTCGACTCCACCGTCGACGTCTTCGTCCAGGTCAACACGTCCCGCGAGGACTCGAAGTCCGGGGTCGCACCCGAGGACGCCGAGGCGCTCGTGGCAGCAGTGCGCGACCTCGATCGCCTGCGTCTGCGGGGCCTGATGACCATCGGCCTGCCCGGCCAGACGCCCGAGGAGATCCGCCCGAGCTACTCAGACCTCCGCGAGCTCCGCGACCGGCTCATCGCGACCGGTGCCCTGCCCGCCGACGCCACCGAGCTGTCGATGGGGATGAGCAACGACTTCGAGCTTGCGATCGCCGAGGGGGCGACGATGGTGCGCATCGGTTCGAGCGTCTTCGGCGCCCGCCCCGCCCCGTGAGCATGTGTCCCCCGATGACAGCCGCCCTGCCGCCACGCCAGCGGATCTGAGACGATGGAGAGATGAACGCCAGTCCGCAGAGTTCCGCGGCCACCGCCGCAGACGACACCCCCGCCGAGGCGACCGCCCCGACCCGCGCCCGCGAACCCAAGGTCCGCGCCCCCGAGCTCATCGGCCGCCGGTGGATGAACTCCGGCGGCAAGGAGCTCACCCTCGCCGACCTCCGCGGCAAGGTCGTCCTCCTCGACTTCTGGACGTTCTGCTGCATCAACTGCCTCCACGTCCTCGACGAGCTGCGGCCGCTCGAGGAGAAGTACGCAGGCGAACTCGTCATCATCGGCGTCCACTCGCCGAAGTTCGAGTTCGAGCGCACCGTCGAGGCCGTCGACCAGGCCGTTGAGCGCTACCAGGTCGAACACCTCGTCCTCGACGACCCCGACCTCGTCACGTGGCAGGCGTACACGGCCCGGGCATGGCCGACGCTGGCCGTCATCGACCCCGAGGGCTACCTCGTCGCGACCCTGTCCGGGGAAGGCCACGGCGCCGGCCTCGGGGAGATCATCGAAGGCCTCATCGAGGAGCACTCGGCGAAGGGCACCCTCCATTCCGGAGACGGCCCCTACGTTCCCCCGCCGGCACCGGAGACCGAGCTCTTCTACCCCGGCAAGGTGACGGTCCTGCCCTCTGGAAACCTCCTCGTCGCCGACTCCGGCCACCACAGCCTCGTCGAATACACCCCTGATGGACAGACCGTGCTCCGGCGCATCGGCACCGGGGAACGGGGACTCACCGACGGCGACTTCGCCTCCGCACAGTTCAGCGAGCCCGGTGGCATCACCGTCCTCCCCGAGGACATCGCCGCCCGTGCCGGCTACCAGCTCGTCGTCGCCGACACCGTCAACCACGTCCTGCGCGGCATCGACCTCGACGGTGAGACCGTGAGAACGATCGCCGGCACCGGCGAACAGCACATGGTCGGGGCCATCGACAACGTCCGCGGCACCCACGGCGCGCTCGGCCGCTATTCGGGCCCCGCCCTCGACGTCAAGCTCTCCTCCCCGTGGGACGTCCTCTTCGTTCCCGCCACCGGCGAGGTGGTCGTGGCGATGGCCGGCAACCACACGATCTGGTCGTTCGACCCCGTCACCGGCGACATCCGCCTGCTGTCCGGCACGATGAACGAAGGGCTCGTCAACGGCGACGCGGAGTCCGCGTGGTTCGCACAGTCCTCTGGCCTCGACCTCCACCCCGACGGCGGCGTCATCGTCGCCGACTCCGAGACCTCGGCGATCCGCCGCCTCGATCCGGCCTCAGGAGAGGCGACGACGCTCGTGGGCACGGGCCTCTTCGACTTCGGCTTCCGCGACGGGCCCGCCGCCGAGGCACGGCTCCAGCACCCGCTCGGAGTGCGCACCCTGCCCGACGGGTCGCTCGCGATCGCCGACACGTACAACGGTGCGATCCGCCGGTACGACTTCACGACGAACGAGGTCTCGACGCTCGCCCGTGGACTGCGCGAACCCTCGGACATCCTCGTCGTCGAAGCGGGTGCTGCGGGCGGGGACACGGCCGGCGGGACGGGAGCGGGCAGCGGCACCGCCGAACTCCTCGTCGTCGAATCGGCGAACCACTCGCTCACCCGGGTGACCCTGCCGAAGGACGCCCAACGCGTCGACGAGGGTGCGCAGACGAGCCACCGCCCGTCGACGGAGCTCGCCGCCGGACCTGTGTCCATCAGCGTGAGCTTCACCGTTCCAGCAGGTCAGAAGCTCGACGATCGGTGGGGTGACCCGACCTACCTGCAGGTGTCCTCGACTCCGCCCGAACTCATCGTCTCCGGTGGCGGCGGGGCCGAGGGGCTGAGCCGCGACATCGTCATCGACCCCGAGGCGACCTCGGGAGTCCTCCACGTCACCGCGCGCGCCGCCGCGTGCGACGGCGAACCGGGAGGAGAGATCCCGCTCCACGCCGCCTGCCACCTCTACCAGCAGGACTGGGGGATTCCGATCGAACTCACCGAGGCGGGTCCCTCAGTGCTCGACCTCGACCTCCGCGGCGCCTGAGACCCGGCCAGTGCTCCTGCGGCCCTGAGCCGGCGGTTCAGTGCTCGCACTGCGCCGGAGACCGCCGTCCTGGCTCCGCCACCGCTAGTTGCGGTCGAAAACCGGTGGAAAATGGGCCCGATCGCTCGATTTTCCTCGGTTCTCCGACCACAAACGGGTGGGCAGAGGCGCAGGGTCGCACTGTCGCGGCGCTTGAGACCCGGCGTCCGGCGCCCTTCCTCGCTTCGCCACCGCCGGTTGCGGTCGAAAACCGGTGGAAAATGGGCCCGATCGCTCGATTTTCCTCGGTTTCTCGACCACAAACGGGTGGGCACACCCACAAACGGGTGGGCAGGGCCACTCGGCCCGCACCGGGCTGCTCACATGATCGAGACTTCGCCGAGGCGGCGCGGTTCGACGCGCACCTGCGAGGAGCGGACGACGACGGATCCGCCGAGGACGAACGAGAGCGTCTCGTCGAGGTCCCGTTCGTCGGCGGTGACGATGTCACGATAGCGTCCCTTGATCCGCACCTCGGCGGTGGCAGGGGTGAGCTCGAGGTCGCCGCCCGAGGAAGTGAGACTGACCTTGGGTTCCCGCACGATCGACCATTCGACATCCCCGAGGATCTCGTTGTCGGTCTCGTAGCCGAATACGCACCCCGAGGGCATGAGGGTCTTCGCCTTGACACAGTTGCGCAGGTGCTCGTCGACCTGCTCGGCGACGGCCTGCTCGAGCTTCGCGGTCGGCTGCGGCGCCAGGGAGATCTTCGGCGAGTCCCCGGGGGCGGTGACCTCGGCGCGCTCGGACTTCGACTTGAGGAACGTTGCGTCGAAGCCGACGAGGTAGGTCGCCGGGAACAGCACCGGAACCTCCCCCGCGGAGACGCTGAATCCATTGACCGTCGCCGTCGAGGACCCGGAGACGTCGAGGTCGAGGGTCGGCCAGGCCTTCTGCTCGATCGCCCAGCGGTCGAAGAGCCCCGCGGCGGCCGGCAGCCGGACGAGGTCGAGGTCGACACTGTGCGTCTGCGAGGAGAGGACGTAGGAGAGGCGGACCTTCGCCCGGTCGCCGTCGGTCGAGACGGTCTCAGCGGAGGCTTCGCGGGGCAGGTCGGGGGCGGCGGAGAGCACGTCCTGGCTCAGCGCCAGCGTCGAACCGGGAGTGGGGGAGGAGAGGTAGGAGAAGGCACGCTCGGCGTTGCCCTGCTCGATCGCTGACATGTACGCCTCGACGGTGCGCGCCGGGGTGTAGACGGTGAGGTTGAGCAGAGGCACCGAGGCGACGGTGAGCACGATGACGACGAGGGCGGAGATGAGAAGGGTGCGCGACGTTCGCATGGCCTCTCCTCATCGGCTCGGGGGATGTCCCGGTCGGCGGGCGGCTCCGCTGTCTCCGGGTGGGGATGTCGAATCCAGTTTAGTGGACAGCGAGCCTGCCGCCGTCACGTACCGGGCCCGGCCCCCTTCATCGCGCGGGAGCGGGTCTGCTCATCTCGCGGGTGCGGGTCCGGTCCGCCTCATTCGACGGAGTAGGCCCGCAGCTGTGAGGTGTCGACGTCGACGAAGACGTGGGTGCCCACCCTGACGTTGGCGCGCAGCTCGGTGAGGGACTCGCCGAGGCCGGGGTGGAGGACCCCGTAGGCCGTGCCATCCGTGCCCCCGAGATCGGTGAGATCGGCGAGGTCGACATCGAGGGCGAGCCCCATCTCCGTATCGACGGGAGAGAGCTTCGCCTGGATCGCCGACCCGCGGTCCCGAAGTCCGACGACGATCGCTTCGAAGACCGCCGCCGAGGTGAAGGCAGGGTCGTGCTCGTCGAGTGAGACGTGGGCTGCTCGCCACGGCAGGGTGACGAAGACCTTGCCGTCGAGTTCGGTCCGGGCCCGGACGGCCGAGTGGCCGATCGACAGCCACCCCTTGCGGGCGAGGCCCGACCAGATGTTCACTCCGGTGAGTTCGGCGGGCAGGGAGCCGCGCGGTTCGGAGACGACGGTCGCGAGCGGACCGAGGGCGACGAGTTCGCCCTTCTCGATGTTCGCGACGCCAGCCTCGGCGATGATGAAGTCCGTCAGCGTCGTCGAGGAGAGCACGATTCCGCGTCCCTGCGCGGCGGCGAGGTCGGCGAGCCGGGCGCGCAGACCGGTGCGGATGTGGCCGGGCACCTCGGCGAAAGGGTCGATGAAGGTCAGCCATTCGCGGCCGGTCGACCAGGCGAGGGCGAGGACGAGCTTGGCGCGGGTCGCGGCATCGAGGTCGCCGATGCGGGTCCGCAGCACCGAGGTCTCGAGTCCGAATTCGCTCAGCGCCGCCGCTGATGCCGCCTCCCCGGGATCGGCATCGGCGGCGCGCAGATACGACGTCACCCACCTGCGCACACGCAGACGTCCCGACCGGAATCCGGTCGGGAGCTGTGGGGGTGGTGCGACACCGGGCTGGGCGGCCGCGGACAGCACCACCTCAGTGGTGCTGTCCGGGCTGCCCATGAGTCCGAGAACCGTCCCCGCTCGGAGACGACCGAGGTCGATCGGGCGCCCTCCGAGGTGCAGCCCCGCCAGGGACAGTTCGCGGCTCAACGGATCGTCAGAACTCCGCAGGATCGTCGGCGGCCGCGTCGGCGCGTCGACGGGTGATGACGACGGCTGCCGCGCCGACGACGAGGAGTCCCGCGCCGAGCGCGAGTCCGGTCATCTCGGCACCGGTGCGGGGCAGGTCGTTCGAGGCGCCGCTGCCGGAACCGCTGCCGGAGCCATTTCCGCTGCCGGAGCCGTTGCCGTTCTCGGACACATCGGTGCCGTTGGTGACGACGGTGAAGCTTCCGCCCTGCGGCTTGTCGAAGCTCTCGGCCTGGACACGGACGTTGTACGTGCCGAGCACGGCCTTGACCTTGGCCTGGACGCCGAAGGTCGCCTTGCCCTCGGAGTCGGCTTCCTTCGACATCGTGTAGCGGTCGACCTTGCCCTGGGCATGCTCGACGACGATCGTGATCTTCTCACCGGGCTGGGCACCGGTGACGCCGAGCGTGACGCCCTTGTTGAGGAAGTCCTCGGAGGTGATCTCCGTGGGGTCGATGATGAGGGCCTGCGGTGCCGCGGCCGGCTGCTTGTCGTCCTTCGCCCCCTCGTCGGTCGAATCGGTCGACTTCTCCGAGGGCGTGCCGGTCTCCGACGGTTCAGCCGTCTTGGACGGCTCTCCGGTCTCGGACGGGGTGTCGGTGGGAGCGGGGCCCGTCTGCGTCGGCGAGGGCTGACCGGTCTCCGACGGCGTCGGATCCGCAGTCTTGCTCGGCGTCTGCGTCGGGGTCTCCGTCTTCGTCTCCGACGGGGTGGGCTTCGCCGTCTCGGTCGGCTTCGCGGTCTCCGTCGGCTTCGCGGTCTCGGTCGGAGCCGGCGCGGTCGTCGACGGGGACTCCGTCTTCGTCTCCGACGGGGTGGGCTTCGCCGTCTCGGTCGGCTTCGCGGTCTCCGTCGGCGTTCCGGTCTCGGACGGGTCCGGCGAGGCGGTGTCCGTGGGAGCCGGGGCGGTCGGACGCTCGCAGGTGTTGCCGGCGCCCGAATCGTCCTTGTCCGAGTCCTTCGCGACGACCTCGAAGGTCACCTTCGAGGAGTCCTTCTCGGACTTGAGGTCGGTGAGGTAGAGCGTGTACGTCCCGAGCGGCACCTGAGCGCCTTCGGTGGTCGAGAAGAAGTAGGTCCCGTTGACCTTCCCGTTCTCATCGACGGTGAGCTTCGTCTCCGGGGTGTACTTCGTGCCGTCGGTGCCGACGACCGTCACGGTCGCCTTCTCATCGGCGGTGAATCCGGTGCCGGAGAACCCGATGCCCTCCTTCTTGTCCACGATCTCTTCCCGACTGACCTGCGCCGCGGACACAGTGGCCTGCGGGGTGTCGCTGTCGGGGACGGTGGAGTCGCTCTGGGGCCCGGCGCCGTCATAGGCGCAGAGCGGGCCCTGGGGCACCGTAGGAGACGCGGTCGACGCGAACGCGGGAGCGCCGGCGAGACCGGTCAGTGCAACGGCTACTGCGGGGGCAAGCACAAGACGCGAGGTCTTCACAGTAATGCCTTTCGGTTGATGTCAACCCACAAAAGGCGATGGAACTCCCGGCATTCCCTGGCTGAGAAGAGGAAGGCACCATCGTGCGCGGGTTCGTACAGCACCCCACTCTAAAGCATTCACTCAGGCGCATGGCGAGACACACGGAGGCAATTCAAGGATTTATCGCAGGATCGTTATCAATTCGTGACAAAGTAACGGCGTGTCGCACCCGACTCCTGCCTCGCCGAGGTGGTTCCCCGCCTCGCTGCCCCCGTCGTGACTGCGCGCCGGGGTCCGATCCGACTACCATCAGGGGTGTGACTCTCCTTTCCGACCGCGACATCCGCGCCGAACTCGAATCCGGTCGCATCGCGCTGGACCCCTGTGACCTCTCGCTCATCCAGCCTGCGAGCGTCGACGTCTGCCTCGACCGCTACTTCCGGCTCTTCGACAACCACAAGTACGCGGTCATCGATCCCTCGCTCGAACAGCCCGAGCTCACCCGCTTCGTCGAGGTCGATCCGGCCGAGCCCTTCGTCCTCCACCCCGGGGAGTTCGTCCTCGCCTCGACCCATGAGCTCGTCACCCTGCCCGACGACGTCGCGGCCAGGCTCGAGGGGAAGTCCTCGCTCGGCCGTCTCGGTCTGCTCACGCATTCGACGGCGGGGTTCATCGACCCGGGATTCACCGGTCATGTCACCCTCGAGCTCTCGAACGTCGCCACGCTGCCGATCACGCTGTGGCCGGGGATGAAGATCGGCCAGCTCTGCTTCTTCCGGCTCAGCTCCGCCGCCGAGGTCCCCTACGGCTCCGAGGCCACAGGCAGCCGGTACCAGGGTCAGCGCGGCCCCACGGCCTCACGGTCGCACGCGAACTTCTTCCGGAGGGCCATGTGATCACCCGGCGGGAGCTGAGGAGGCAGCGGGAGCAGTCCGGCGGCGGTGCCCCCGCCGTCGAGGGACTCGCCGCGGACCTGCGCGGACGCCACCTCCTCCTCCTCGACGCCGAGATCGAGGTCTCCGACGTCCTCGCCCTCGTCCACAACAGGCTCCCCGACGTGCCGCCGCGCCTGAACGAGAACGATCAGGTCCGTCTCTCCCGCCATTCGCGGCTCAGTGCCGGGGTCGACCTCGACGAGGCGACGGTCGCCGCGCTCGAGATCCCCGAGTGGTCCCGTCGCGCCGTCGTCCTCGACACTCCGCGCGACCGGGAGCCCGCGCCGCCGCCGGAATGGTTCGAGGACGCGGACGGACTCCATGAGGCGTTTCCCGCGGGCCTTCCCGACCGTGAGGAGGAGCGCGCGCTCAGCCTCCTCATCTCCATCGCCTCGCGCCTGCATCTGGCCATCCGCCTCGCCGACGAGGACGGGATGGGCACCCGCGTGCTCGTGCCCGATCCCGAGGCGAAGGTCGATCTCTACCTCTACTCCCCGTACTGGCTCGACCCCGATGTCGCCCTCTCGCTCGTGCGCACCCATGCCCCGCATGCCTTCCAGCAGGAGCTGCCGACCCCCGATGCCGCGGTGCTCGCGCAGACCTCGCTCGACGATCCTCTCTTCGACTCCTCCGCACCCGTCGTCCTCGACGGCTACTCCCTCCTCATCCCGCTCGGCGAGATCGACGAGGCGGCCGGGGCGATCGAGATCCGCGTGACCGAGGCCGAATGGGTGCCCCCGATCGTGCGGGCGAGCACCGAGCTGCCGCAGATCGAGTACCACGTCCACTGGATGGACGCCGAAGAGGTCCGCTACCGCCCAGGCCATGATCGCCGCTTCCGGCAGATGCGCGCCGAGGTGGCCGCCCTCGTCGATCGGATCGGCGCCGAGCTGCTCTCCCGGAGCGACGGCATCGGCCTCGATGAGAACGGGTTCCTTGTCACATCGGCGCAGCTGCGGGCCTGATCGGGCACGGCAGGCGGCATCATCGTGTGACGGTCCGTCTCGGGTGCTCCGCGCCGGTCCGTTGATTGGGAGAACGACCACTTTCCATGCGAAAATACTGTTGAGCAGGTCTCGATCGCCACACAACGGAAAATGACGGAGGTGTCCGCCGGTGATAGCCATGACAGGAGCCTTTTTCGGGGCTGCTGTCATTGCCTACCCGCTCGTCCGACTGCTCGGCCGCAACGCCTTCCTGCTGCTGGCCCTCGTCCCGCTCGCCGGCCTCGTCTACACCCTGACGACCGCCTCGGCGATCTTCGGGCCCGGGGGAGCCCCGCTCACCGAGACGCTCGACTGGCTGCCCGCGCTCGACCTCGAGGGCGTCTTCCGCCTCGACGTCCTCTCGTGGATCATGAGCCTCATCGTCACCGGGGTCGGCACGCTCGTCCTCGTCTACTGCTCGCGCTACTTCCCCGCCGACGAACCCGGCCTCGCCCGCTTCGCCGCCGTCTTCATGGCGTTCGCGGGGATGATGTACGGACTCGTCGTCGCCGACGAGCTCCTCATGCTCTTCGTCTTCTGGGAGGGCACGACGATCTTCTCGTACCTCCTCATCGGCCACAGCCAGTCCCGCCGCCGCTCCCGGCAGGCGGCGCTGCAGGCGCTCATCGTCACCACCGCCGGCGGTCTGGCGATGTTCGTCGGGATGGTCCTCCTCATCGTCACCACCGGCACCGGACGCATCTCCGTCCTCGTCGAGCGCGCCGAACTCGGCCTCGACACCGGACCCCTCGTCGTCACCGCCGTCGTCCTCCTCCTCGTCGGAGCGATCTCGAAGTCGGCCCTGCTGCCGTTCCACTTCTGGCTGCCCGGTGCCATGGCCGCTCCGACCCCGGTGAGCGCCTACCTCCATGCCGCGGCGATGGTCAAAGCCGGCATCTACCTCGTCCTCCGGCTCGCACCCGGCTTCCACACGCTTCCCGGCTGGACGGAGATCCTCCTCACCGCGGGCCTGCTGACGATGTTCATCGGCGCGTGGCAGGCCCTGCGCCAGACCGACCTCAAGCTCCTCCTCGCCTTCGGCACCGTCTCCCAGCTCGGCTTCCTCACGGTGGTCTCCTCGTTCGGCACACCGGACATCACCAAGGCCGCGCTCGCCCTCCTCGTCTCCCACGCGCTCTTCAAGGCCTGCCTCTTCCTCTGTGTGGGCATCATCGACCACCGAGCCGGCACCCGTGACCTCACGAAGCTCTCCGGCGGCTGGCGCGCCTTCCCCGTCGTCGCCGTGTGTGCGACGATCTCGGCGGCATCGATGGCGGGTCTGCCCCCGACCTTCGGCTTCGTCGCGAAGGAGGCGGTGTACTCGACCCTGCTCGACGCCGGCACGAAGACCTCGATCATCGCCCTCGTCGGGATCATGATCGGCTCGGTGCTCACCGTCGCCTATTCGGCCCGGTTCGTCTGGGGTGCGTTCGGGACGAAGCCCGGCGTCGACGACATCGCCCGCCGGGAGGAGAACGTCACGCTCGTCGTGTCTCCGATCATCCTCACGATCCTCACGCTCGCCCTCGGTCCGTTCGCGATGGTCGTCGACACCTACGTCGAAGCCTGGAGTGCGTCCCTGCCGGCGACCGACCCGGCCGACGGCGAGTACTACCTGGCGATGTGGCACGGCTTCGAACCCGCGCTCGGGCTCTCCGCGGTCACCATCGCCGCAGGTCTCCTCCTCTTCGTGTTCCGCGACCGCTTCGCCCGGGTCCAGGCGACCCTGCCGGCCGGCTTCGACTTCCACGACCTCTACCGGCGCCTCATCAGCGGCATGGAGATCCTCGCCCTCTGGGTGACCTCCCGCACCCAGCGCGGATCGCTGCCCTTCTACCAGAGCGTCATCTACCTCGTCCTCGTCGCCGGGGTCGGTCTCGCCGTCATCTCCAACGACACATGGCAGATCCGGTTCACGCTCTTCGACACTCCGCTCGACTTCATCGTCGCCGGCGTCCTCATCGTCGTCGCGATCGCCGCCACCCGAGCGAAGAAGCGCTTCACCGCCGTCGTCGTCACCGGCATCTCCGGCTACGCGATGGTCGCGTTCTTCGCGTTCATGGGCGCCCCCGACCTCGCGCTCACCCAGGTGCTCGTCGAGACCATCACGATCGTCGTCTTCGTCCTCGTCCTCCGCCGCCTGCCCGCCCGGATCGGTCAGAGCACCGGCCGGTTCACCCCCGCATGGCGCGCGATCATCGGCGCAGCCGTGGGCGTGACGATGATGATCGTCGTCCTCATCGCCGCAGGGGTGCGGATGACCGAACCGGCCTCCGTCGACTTCGCACAGCTCGCCTACGAGATCGGGCACGGCCAGAACGTCGTCAACGTCACCCTCGTCGACATCCGCGTCTGGGACACCTTCGGTGAGATCTCCGTCCTCGTCGCCGCCGGCACCGGAGTCGCCGGACTCATCTTCGTCCGCGGCCGCGAGGGCCACCTCGGCCGCTTTTCCGCGGGTCGCGAGGGCATGGACCGGCGCGGCCGGCTCCGCTTCCAGCCCGTGCCCGACGAGGTGGCGCCGCGCCCCGGCAGCGTCATCGACGGCACCGAGCACGAGGACCTCGAGACGCGGCGCGCCTCGTGGCTCATCGCCGGACGCACGCTGGCCCCGCGCAACCGCTCGATCATCCTCGAGGTCACCGCCCGCCTCATCTTCCATGCCGTCCTCGTCTTCTCCGTCTACCTCCTCTTCACCGGGCACAACACCCCCGGCGGCGGTTTCGCCGGCGGTCTCGTCGCCGGTCTCGCCCTCGTCGTCCGCTACCTCGCGGGAGGCAAGTTCGAACTCGCCGAGGCGGCGCGGTTCACGCCCTCGGGTCTGCTCGGCACCGGACTCATCCTCTCCGTGCTCACCGCGGTCGGCGGATGGTTCTGGGGCGACACCGTCTTCAAGTCCGTCTTCGTCGAAGCGAACCTGCCGCTCCTCGGGGAGCTCAAGTTCGGCACTCCGACGTTCTTCGACATCGGCGTCTACCTCATCGTCGTCGGCCTCATGCTCGACATCCTCCGCTCACTCGGCGCCGAGGTGGACCTCCACCAGGAGCGCGACGAACTGCTCCTCACCGACCGGCTCAACACCTCGCTCGGGCTGGCGGAGAACTTCGGCGCGGAGGCCGAACACAAGGCCGTGTCGAAGATCCTCAACCGCGTCAACCACCTCGAGGTCGACAACGGAGCGGAAGGGGGACGGCTGTGAGTCTGCCCTTCATCATGGTGCTCGCGATGGGCGTCCTCTTCGCATGCGGCGTCTACCTCATGCTCGAGCGCTCGCTCACCCGCGTCCTCCTCGGCTTCATCCTGCTCGGCAACGCCGTCAACCTCCTCATCGTCCTCACCGCTGGTCGCGGCCGCCCGCCGCTGACCGACGGGAAGAACCTCTCGACGGAGGGCATGTCGGACCCGCTGCCGCAGGCGCTCGTCCTCACGGCCATCGTCATCACCTTCGCCGTCACCGCGTTCCTGCTCGCGATGATCTACCGGTCGTGGCGTCTCGTGCGCGCCGACTCCCTCCAGGACGACGCCGCCGACCTCCAGGTCGCGATCACGAAGATGATCGACTCGGAAGCCGAGGCGAGCACCGACTACGACGACACGGAGTTCGGCGACGAGGCCGAGAGCCCGATCCGCGGGGCCGTCGACCTCGACGACGATGGGACTCCCGCTCAACGCGAAGCCGAGGCCGAAGCCGCTGACGCCGAGGCCGCGGAGACCGACCGGCCTGCTGCGGAGACCGACGGGCACGGCACCGATGACGAGGACAGCGACGACGACGGGAAGGGGGAGCGACGATGACCGAACTCCTCGCCGTCCTCATCCCGATGCCGGTGCTGCTGCCGCTCATCGGCGCCGGCCTCGCCCTGGTGCTGTCGAAGCATTCGCGCTCGCAGAACCTCGTCTCCCTGCTCACGCTCTCAGCGGTCATGGTCATCGCCGTCGTCCTCCTTGTCGGCGTCGACCAGGAGGGTCCGCAGGTCGTTGCGATCGCCGGGTGGGAGGCGCCGGCGGGCATCGTCCTCGTCGCCGACCGGCTCTCGACGCTCATGCTCGTCGTGTCCTGTCTCGTCACCCTGGCCGTGCTCATCTACGCGCTCAGCCAGGACGCCTCCGACTACTCGGACGAGACCCCGATCTCCGTGTTCAACCCGAGCTACCTCATCCTCTGCGCAGGTGTCGCGAACGCGTTCCTCGCCGGCGACCTCTTCAACCTCTACGTCGGCTTCGAGATGCTCCTCCTCGCCTCGTACGTCCTCCTCACCCTGGGAGCGACAGCCGAGCGGATCCGCGCGGGAGTCACCTACGTCGTCGTCTCACTCGTGTCCTCGGTCATCTTCCTCACCGCGATCGGCGTCATCTACGCCGCGACGGGCACGGTGAACATGGCCCAGCTGGCCGAGCGACTCGACCAGCTGCCGCCCGATGTGCAGATGATCCTCCACGTCCTCCTCCTCATCGGCTTCGGCATCAAGGCCGCGATCTTCCCGCTCTCGTTCTGGCTTCCCGACTCCTATCCGACGGCCCCCGCCCCGGTCACCGCTGTGTTCGCGGGCCTGCTGACGAAGGTCGGCATCTACGCCATCATCCGCACCGAGACCCTGCTCTTCTCGGATTCGTCCCTGAGGGTGCCCCTGCTCGTCGCGGCGGGCCTGACGATGATCGTCGGCATCCTCGGCGCGATCGCACAGTCGGAGATCAAGCGCATCGTCTCCTTCACGCTCGTCTCCCACATCGGCTACATGCTCTTCGGCGTCGCCCTCGGCACAGCGTTCGGGCTCGCCGCCGGCATCTACTACACGGTCCACCACATCATCGTCCAGACCGCGCTGTTCCTCGCCATCGGCCTCGTCGAGATGCGCGGCGGATCGACGTCGACCCGGTCGCTGGGCGGACTCATGGTGCTCTCGCCGGCGCTGACGATCGTCTTCTTCATCCCGGCTCTCAACCTCTCCGGGATCCCGCCGTTCTCCGGCTTCATCGGCAAGGTCGCGCTCTTCGAGGCTGGGTTCGAGGACCACAGCTGGCTCGCCACCGTCCTCATCATCGCCGGCACCCTCACGAGCCTGCTCACCCTCTACGTCATCGGCCGCACCTTCAACCTGGCGTTCTGGCGCGACCCCGCGGACGCGGAGGACCCCAACGAGGAGCTCGTCGAGGAGTTCGCCGAACGCAAGCGCACCCTGCTGGAGGGACGGACCTGGCGCTCGCGCATCGGCGTGCCGGGACCGATGTTCGCCGCCACCTCGGCGATCGTCGTCGTCTCCCTCATCCTCACGATCGCCGCCGGACCCCTGTGGGACCTCTCGGAGCGGGCGGCGGAGAACCTGCAGAACCCGATCACCTACGTCAACGAGGTCCTCGGAGGTGAGGGCTGATGAGTCCGCGCACGTCCCCACCCAAGGGCCGCCGGGTCATCCAGCAGCTCGTCCTCGTCTTCTTCCTCGTCCTCCTCTGGGTGATGCTGTGGGACTCGCTCACCGTCCTCAGCGTGGTCACCGGCATCATCCTCGCCTTCCTCGTCACGCGGGTGTTCTACCTGCCCCCGGTCGTCCTCTCGGGTCGCTTCAACGTCGTCCATGCCCTCGTCTTCGCCGGCTGGTTCGTCGTCTCGATGGTCATCGCCTCGATCGAGGTCGCGTGGTTCTCCTTCCGGCCCAAGGCCGTCGGCGCGGGCTCGGTCATCGCGTGCGATCTGCGGACCCGGTCGGACCTGATGATGACGCTCGTCGCCGACACCGCGAGCCTCATCCCCGGTTCGATCATCGTCGACAGCGACCGGGCCCGCGGTCGCCTCTACCTCCACGTCCTCGACGCCGACACCGAGGAGAAGATCCGCGCCGCGAAGCGCCAGGTCTACCACATCGAGGAGCTGCTCATCCGGGCGCTGGGCTCGACCCGTGACCTCGCAGCCCTCAAGGTCGATCCGGATCCGCTCGACCACCCGACGCCCACCGACGACCGGGGAGGCCGGCGATGACCGAGACGATCCTCCACATCATCGTCGTCACCGCCGCGGTCCTCTTCGCCGCCTCGGTGTTCCTCGCCCTCTACCGCGTCATCCGGGGACCGTCGATCCTCGACCGCATGATCGCCACCGACGTCATCCTCGCCTCGCTCATGTGCGGCCTCGGCGGCTTCATGGCCCTGACCGGTCGCACCGACCTCCTGCCCGTGCTCATCGTCTTGGCGATGCTCGGCTTCGTCGGCTCCGTGAGCGTGTCCCGATACGTCTCGAAGTCCGATTCGATGACCCCCGGCGCCGAGGTGGGGGCCCTGAGCGACTTCTCCGCCTCCGACTGGCACGTCGGTCGCGACGAGGCCCCGCAGGCCGACTCGTCGACCTGGCCCGACGATGTCGCCCGCGGCATCTCGAACGTCCCCGACGGCCCTGTCGAGGTCACCGTGCGCGACGAACCCGTCGTCCCGCTCGCCGAGGACGAGATGGGCGCCGACGCGGCCGCGAACTCTCCCGGTTCGGCCGAGGAGGGACTGGGGTCCGGGCCCGACCCCGGCCCCGACGACGCCGATGACGGACCGAAGGGGGGCCACGATGGTCCTTGACATCATCTCCGCGGTCCTCGTCCTCGCCAGCGGCGTGCTCTCCCTGGCCGCTGCCGTCGGTCTGCTCCGGTTCGGCGATCTGCTCTCGCGCATGCACGCGAGCGCGAAGCCCCAGGTGCTCGGCCTCATCCTCGTGGCGATCGCCATCGCCATCCACTTCCCGACGTGGGCGACGGTGACGACCCTGGCGATCATCGTCTCCTTCCAGCTCGTGACGATTCCCGTTGCCACGCACATGGTCGGCCGTGCGGGATATCGCACCAAGCACCTGCGTCGATCTATGCTGTATCGAGACGAGCTGGCCGAGGCAGTGGATCGGGCAGAAGCGCGGGAGGTCGCCAGAGAACGGCGACGCGAGTTCGGAACGGACGAGAATGACGGCTGACAGTCAGCGTGAACACCAACCACTGGTCCTCGTGGCCGATGACGAACCCGATGTCCTCGGTGCAGTGGTCCCGTTCCTCCAGCGCTCGGGGTTCCGGGTGCTCGCAGCCGGTGACGGTCTCCTCGCCCTCGACGAGATCCGCCGGCACAGTCCCGATGTCTGCGTCCTCGACGTGCTCATGCCCGGTGCCGACGGGCGACAGGTGCTGCGGCAGCTGCGCCAGGACGAGAACTGGGTGCCCGTGCTCCTGCTCACCCAGGTCGGTGAGGCGGTGGAGCGGGCGATGGCGCTCGAGGAGGGCGCCGACGACTACCTCAACAAGCCCTTCGATCCGCATGAGCTCGTCGCCCGGATCCGGGCGGTGCTGCGGCGCACCCGCACCGAGGGTCCGCCGCTCGCGACGGCGCCCGTGCTCGTCTCGAGCTTCGGTCTGCGCGTCGACCGCGTGGGCAGGCGGGCGTGGCTGGGCCAGCGCGAACTCGTCATCACCCCGAAGGGCTTCACCCTGCTCGAATACCTCATGGTCCACCAGGACGAGCTCATCGATCGGGCGCGCCTGCTCGAGGTCCTCTGGGGATTCGAGGAGGCCGTGGGCACCCGTGCCGTCGACTCACGGGTGGCCGAACTGCGCCGGGTACTCGGCGAGGATGCCGCGGAGCCGCGGTGGATCGCGACGGTGCAGGGACGCGGCTATCGGTTCGTCGGAGAGGTCCACGGTGAAGAGGGGATGCGACGGGTATGACGAACTTCCTGGTCATCGAGGTCCAGATCTGGCTGTTCCTCCTCCTGCTCCTCCTCGTCCTCACAGGCATCGCTGCGCTCGTCTTCTTCGGGTGGCGGCGACTGCGCAAGCGTGAGGCGCAGCTGCGCGAATCGATCGAGACGGCCGCGGCCGAGGATTCGATGGCCAAGCGCAACCGCATGCTCATCCGCCTCGACCACGAGCTGAAGAACCCGCTCACGGCCCTGCGGACCTCGGCGGCGACGATCCGCGAGGTCGCCAGGCAGGGCGGGTCGATCGCCGAGGTCGAACCCGCGGCCAAGCAGGTCGACCTCTCCTCCCGCCGAGTCGCCCGACTCCTCGCCGATCTGCGCAAGCTCGCCGACGTCGAGACCCGAATCATCGAGTATTCCCGTGTCGACCTCGACCGGCTCATCCACCAGGCCGTCGAGGATGCCTCGACCGCGCCCGGGGCCGAGGACCGGATGATCGTCGCGACCGTCGCCCGGGCCCCGTGGCGACTGCCCGACGTCGCCGGTGAGGAGGACCTCCTCCTCACGGCGATCCTCAACCTTCTCGGCAACGCTCTCAAGTACTCCTCGCAGGCTGAGGTCGTCGAACTCCGGGCGAACGAGCAGATCATCGACAATCACCGCTGGGTCGTCGTCGAGGTCGCCGACACCGGCAGCGGCATCCCGATCTCCGAGCAGGACCAGGTGTGGGACGAGCTCTCCCGCGGCTCCCGGGTGCGTGCGGTCGCCGGATCCGGCATGGGTCTCTCGCTCGTCCGCTCGATCGTCGCCCGGCACGGCGGTTCCGTGCAGCTCTTCAGCCAGGAGGGCGTGGGCACGTCCGTGCGCATGGTCCTGCCCGTCCTTGCCGACGCCGCGCCCGTCGGTGCGCCGCCGATGGCCGAGGGCGGAGAGCGCGCAGCCGCGGGATCGCATCCCGTGCAGCCCGTGCAGAATCCGGATATGCGCCATGCCCCCGGGTTCCTTCCACCGCGACAGCCGAGCGAGGACGAACTCAAGGGCCGCATCCTCGGCACGCCGAGGCGGACGTCGAAACGCCGCCTCGAACGCGTCGACGGGACGCTCATCGACCGGTCGACCGGCGAGTCCGTCGGTGCCGGCTTCCCGACCGATTCGGGTCAGCATTCGCAGTTCAAACCGGTGCGCGGCCCGCGGCCCGACCAGCAGGGCGGGTCGCAGCAGCCGAACTCGGGCCCGCAGCACATCGGCCAGCCGAACTCTGGACCCCAGCCTGTCGGGCACCCCGGATCGGGGCCTCAGCCTGTCGGCTATGCGAACCCCGGCCCCGATAATCGCGGTGTCGGCCAGGCCGGGCCTCAGCAGTCGTTCGGCAGTCAGCCCGGAGGTCGACCCTATCCGGGCGGCGCTCCGCAGCAGTTCCCCGGCCCCCAGCAGAGTGCGGGCGCGCGGCCTGCCGGTCCGGGTTACGGCGCCCCGCAGGGGCAGGCGCCCGTCGGCAGTCAGCCGGGCCGGCAGCCGGGTGACCCGGGAGACCGTCACGGCTCTCCCGCGCACCAGGGCCAGCCAGCGCAGTTCGGCCAGCCCAACCGACCCGCCCAGTACCGTCAGTCCGGTGCGCCGCAGGGGCAGGCGGGCAACCCCGACCCGGTGGGAAGCAGGCCGACTCCACAGGGCGGCACCGGGCATCCGCCCCGGACCGCAGACGAATCCGGCGCGCAGGGCGAGGACGGCCGGCGCACCGGTGAGGAGCGGGAGTTCCCGACCCGGCGTGAGCTGAGGGCGCGAGGCGATTCGCAGTGACTCGGGTGTCGTGGCCACGGGCGGTCGTCGCCGGCAGCACGGCCGCGACCCTGCTGCTCAGCGGCTGCTCGGTTCTCCAGATCCGCACGGCAGAGCGCGAATCGGGTCCGATCCGCGTCGCCGTCGAACGGGAGGCCGGCGAGGATCCGACGACAGTGCCGACGGGGCCGACGATTCCCGAGGGGATGGAGACCAAGCGGCTCAACCTCGGCGCGGACTGTCCCGTCGACGTCAGCTTCGCCCTCGGCTCCGACTGGTACGAAGGCAGCAGCACTCCGGCCTTCGTCGTCTTCAGCCGGGGCACCTCGCTCACCGACAGCGACACGATCATCGTCTCGTGCAACGAGGCCTTCGACGATTCGCCTAAGGCCGTCATCGACGCGAAGAAGCAGTACTCGTTCTCCGAGCAGGGCTCGACGGTGACCGCCGAGCGCACCGGCAGCATCGCCTCCGGTTACTACTGGACGTTCCAGGGCGTGCTCGGAGAGAGCGAGATCTTCGCGATCAACCAGCAGCCCACCGCCATGTACGGGGCGCGGATCGGCTACCAGACCAACGGCCGCCTCGTCGACGTCGCCGTCGAGATGCGCGCCCTCCAGAGCAACGAGGCCGCGGCCGAGGACTTCAAGCAGATGATGCCGACGATCCAGATCGACGGAGTTCCGGTGCCCTCCCCGACCTTCAAGTGACCCGCCAGTGAGTCGCCTCGCGGGCGGGAGCCTCGCTACGGCCCGCACGCCGGCTCTGGACACCACGCCCACGCGCGCTGGCCACCACATCCACGCGCGCTGGCCACTTCACCCACCCCCGGTTGTGGTCGATGAACCGAGGAATTTGGGCCGAATTCGGCCGTTTCGCCTCAATCTGCGACCGCAACCGGGCTGGGTGAGCTGCGACAGCGACCGCAACCAGGTGGCTCGGCACCGAGCTGAGTCCGTGACGGCAGCCTGGGTGGCTGAGCCCTACTTCGTCGCGGTCCGCATCTCCGTCGGCCACTTCGCGCCGTTGGCCCAGTAAGCGGAGATCTCCGAGAGGTCGCGGCCCTTGGTCTCGGGAGCGAAGCGGAGGACGAAGAGGAACGCAAGCACCGCGAGACCGCCGAAGACGAGGAAGACTCCCGCGCCGCCGATGAGCTCGAGGAGGCCGGGGAAGAACTGGGCGACGATCGCATTGGCCACGAGGTCGGCGGTGAGCATGAGAGAGGCGCCCAGCGCCCGGTACTTCGCCGGGAACGTCTCACCCGCGTAGACCCAGACGAGGGAACCGAAGCCGAAGGTGTAGCCCATCGTGAAGGCGATGATGCCGATGACGCCGAAGACCGTGCCCCCGGTCGTGCTGCCGGCCTCGCCGCCGAGGCTGAAGACGAGGACGAGGACGAGGGTCGAGACGATCATGATCCCGATGCCCGTGAGGAGGACGGGACGCCGCCCGAGCCGGTCGACGATGAACATCGAGACGATGACGGCGATGAGCGCGAAGGTCTGGACGACGGCCGGCAGGCCGAGGAGCGCGCCGTAGCCGCTGAAACCCATCGACTCGAAGATCGAGGGGGCGTAGTAGATCGTCGCGTTGATGCCGGTGATCTGGATGAAGAAGCCGAGCCCGATGACGAAGAGCGTCGCCCTGAGCAGGTGGCCGCGGAACATGTCGACGAGCCGACCGCTCTCCTGGTTGAGCTCGTCGCGGATGAGGCCGAGGTCCCGGTCGACATCGCGATCGGGGTCGAATTCGCGGAGGGCGGCGGCCGCCTCGGCGTCGCGTCCCTTGAGCATGAGCCAGTGCGGCGTCTCACGGACGCGGAAGAGGAGGATGAGGACGATCGCGGCAGGCACGGCCGCGAGGCCGAGCATGAGCCGCCACGACTCGATGAGCGCGAGGCCCCAGCACACGAGGTAGCCGGCGATGATGCCGATGACCGTCGTCACCTGGTAGGCGACGAGGAGGCCGCCGCGGACCTTCGTCGGGGAGGACTCGGCGATGAAGACGGGGACGACGGCCAGGGCGATGCCGATGGCCACGCCGAGGAAGAGCCGGGCGATGAGCAGCGAGAGGTAGCCGGGGGCGATGCCGGAGATGATCGAGAAGACGATGTAGCCGCCGGCGATGAGGAACATCGACTTCTTGCGCCCGATCGCGTTCGACAGCGGACCGCCGATGATCGCGCCGACGATCTGCCCGATGACGACCGCGGTGGCGAGTCCGCCGAGCTCGGCGGTATTCAGTCCGAGGTCGCCCTCGATGAAGAGGAGGGCGCCGGCGATGTTCGAGATGTCGTATCCGTACGTGATGCCGAGGGCGACGGCGGCGAATGCGACGATGGTGACGAGCCGCGGTGCCTGCCGCAGGTCGGTGAGAAATGCCACGTGACTGCTCCTTTGCGAGTTTTCCTTCTCTGACCGTACACGAAAACTACCCCGATGTCGCGTAATGTGTCATGATAGTGATTGATTGAATCAGAAAACGATCAAGGGAGTGCGCAATGTCGATTGCCGGAGAATTCATGGCGGAGGAGCTCCGCAGTCAGCCGGAGACGTGGGAGCGCACGCTCTCCCTCTCCGTCCCCGAGACCGCGGTGCCGGCGGACGGTGAGCGGGTCGCCGTCATCGGATGCGGATCGTCGTGGTTCGCCTCGCAGATCTACGCGAACCTCCGCGAGACCGCAGGGCAGGGTGAGACCGACGCCTTCACCGCGAGCGAGTACCCGTTCGATCGCAGCTACGACCGCGTCGTCGCGATCTCCCGCTCGGGGACGACGACCGAGGTCGTCGATGCGCTCGAGCGCCTCCGCGGATCGGTTCCCGTCACCGCGATCGTCGGCGGCGCAGACTCCCCGATCGGTGAGCGCTCGAACGACGTCATCGCCCTCGACTTCGCCGATGAGCGCTCCGTCGTCCAGACCCGGTTCTGCACGTCGACGATCGCCCTCCTGCGCTCGTGGGCGGGCGGCGCCGAGGCGCTCGGCACTGCGGTCTCCGATGCGCAGGCCGTGCTCGAGGGGATCTCGGAGGACTTCACGGAGTTCGATCCCGCGATACTCGACGACGCGCTCATCGATGCCGAGCAGTACAGCTTCCTCGGCATGGGCTGGACCTGGGGCCTGGCCAATGAGGCCGCACTCAAGCTGCGCGAGTCCGCGCAAACCTGGACCGAGTCGTACTCGTCGATGGAGTACCGCCACGGACCCATCGCGATCGCCGCACCCGGCCGCGTGACCTGGCAGTACGGCGAGGCACCGGACGGTCTCAAGGACCAGGTCGAGGCGACGGGCGCCCGCTTCGTCTCCTCCGACCGCGACCCGCTGGCCGAGCTCGTCCGCCTCCACGCGCTCGCCCTGACCAAGGCCAGGCGCCTCGGCGTCGACCCCGACCACCCGCGCTCGCTCACCCGCTCGGTCATCCTCGACTCATGACCACGCGGGCCGAGATCCTCCGCGTCGCCGACGGCCGCAGCCTCGGACCCGGTCCGATCGCGCTCGCCGTCGACGTCGGCGGGACGGGGATGAAGGCGGCGCTCTTCGATGCCGACGGCCGCCTCGTCGAGGCGATGACCGCCCCGACCCCGGAGTGCACGGATTCCGCCGCCCGCGAGATCGTCGACCTCGTCGCCGACCTCCACGCCGAGTTCGCACGCACGCAGCCGGAGCACCGGGTCGCCGAGGCGGCGGTGGTCCTGCCCGGCATCGTCGACGAGGCGACGGGGACCGGAGTGTTCTCGGCGAACCTCGGATGGCGCAACGTCGCGTTCTCTCAGGTCCTCACCGACCGCCTCGGCGTGCCGGTCGCGGTCTCCCACGACGTCCGCTCGGCCGGGCGGGCCGAGTTCGCGCTCACCGAGGGGATGCCCGAGAACGCCGCGATGGTGACGATCGGGACCGGCATCGCCGCCGCGGTCATGGTCGAGGG
Source organism: Brevibacterium sp. K72 (assembly GCF_050562175.1). Taxonomy (NCBI): domain Bacteria; kingdom Bacillati; phylum Actinomycetota; class Actinomycetes; order Micrococcales; family Brevibacteriaceae; genus Brevibacterium; species Brevibacterium sp. K72. Next base: position 774,026 of record NZ_CP191582.1, on the reverse strand, counting down.
CCGCCTCATCTCCGCCGGCGGCTATGCGGGAGAGGTCGGCTTCTCCGAGGTGAGCGTCGATACGGCCGAGGGTCCGTTCCGCGGACCCATCGAACACATCGCTTCGGCCGCCGCGATCGCCCGCCGGTACTCGACCCGCAGCGGAACCGCCGTGTCCGGCTCGCTCGATGTGCTCGCCGCCATGCATGAGGGCGACCGGATCGCCGCCGCCGTGTTCGCCGAGGCGGTCGACGCCCTCGGAGCGATGTGCGCCCAGCTCGTCGCCGTCGTCGCCCCCGAGGCGATCGTCTTCGGGGGAGGGCTGAGCAGCGCCGACGAACTCCTCGACGGGGTCGACTCCGCCCTGCGCTCCCGACTCGACTTCCACCGGGCCCCGCGCATCCGCCGCGCGAGCCTCGGCCCCGTCGCCGGGCTCATCGGCGCCGGACTGCTCACGAGGCACCGATGACGGTCGGCACCGCCCGTGCGGACACCGACGCGCCCGTCGTCGCCGTCCTCACCCTCAGCCCCGCCCTCGACCTCACCGTCGACGTCGGCGAACTCACGCTGGGGCGCTCCCATCGTGTCGCGCCCGCCGCCGAGGTGCTCGGGGGCAAGGGCGTCAACGTCGCCCGGGTGCTCGCCGCCCTCGGCGTCCCCGTCGTCGCCCTCGGTCCGGTCGCGGGCGAGCACTGGCCGGAGGAGGCGTCCGGCGAGGCGGGTCACTCGAGCGTTCTCACCTGGGACCTCACCCCCACCTCGGCGCCCCTGCGGCGCAGCATCGCCGTCGTCGAGGATTCGGGTCGGGCGACCCTGGTCAACGAGTCGGGGCACCCGCACACCGGTGAGGTGTGGGAGGCGGTGCGGGCTGGCGTCCGCGCGCGCCTCGCCGATCCTGCACTCCGCGTCCTCGTCATCTCGGGGTCGACGCCGCCGGACTGCCCGGACGATCTCGTGCCCGGACTCATCGCCTCAGCCCATGCCGCCGGCGTCGAGGTCGTCGTCGACACCTCGGGTCCCGCACTGCTCGCCGCCGTGCGGGCCGGGGCCGACTGGGTCAAACCGAACGACGACGAGATCGCGGCGCTGTTCGCCCGCGACGGCAGGCCCGACCGTGCAAGCGCGCCCGGGGACCTCCTCGCGGATGCCGGGCGCCTCGTCGACGCCGGGGCAGGACACGTCCTCCTCTCGCTCGGCGCCGCGGGCATGGTCCTCATCGACGACCAGGGTCCGCGGCTGCGCGCCCGCCTCGATGAGACCCTCCACGGCAATCCGACCGGCGCCGGCGACGCCGCGGTCGCCGCCCTCGCGTGGGTCCGCAGTGAGCGTCCGCCGACCGAGCCGGTCGAGGATCCGACCGGGCAAGCGCCCGAGGCGCTCCCGGCAGACCCGGCCGCCGGGTCCGCCCCGCGCTCGCGCACGGGAACGGCCGGCCGCCTCGGCGAGGATGAGGTCAGGGACATCCTCACCCGCGCGGTCGCGGTCTCAGCGGCAGCCGTGCTCATGCCCCAAGCCGGGCAGATCCCCGAGAACTGGCGCGACCTGCGCGCCCGCGTCCTCACCGAGGACGCCACGACGAAGCGAAGCGGAGACCGACCATGACGACGGCATCGATGAACGCCCTGCTCGCCGAGGCGGCCGAGGCGGGCACCGCGGTGGGGGCATTCAACGTCATCCACCTCGAGTCCGCGGAGGCGATCGCGACCGGCGCCGAGGCGGCCGGGCGTCCCGTGATCATGCAGATCTCCGAGAACTGCGTGCGCTACCACGGTGGACTCGCCCCGATCGCACGGGCCACGCAGGCGATCGCCGCGTCCGCGACCGTGCCCGTCGCCGTCCACCTCGATCATGCGACGGACGTCGGACTCGTCACGGAGGCGATCGAGCTCGGCTTCGACTCCGTGATGTTCGACGGCGCCCACCTCGCCTACGACGTCAACTGCCAGACGACCGCCGAGGTGGTCCGCAGCGCCCACAACCGCGGCATCGCTGTCGAAGCCGAGCTCGGGGAGATCGGCGGCAAGGACGGGGCACATGCTCCCGGCGTCCGCACCGACCCCGCGGAAGCCGTCGAGTTCGCGGCGCTCACCGGCGTCGATGCACTCGCCGTCGCCGTCGGCAGCTCGCACGCGATGCGCGAGCGCACGAGCCGTCTCGACCTCGACCTCATCGTCCGCCTCGCCGGCGTCGTGCCCGTCCCGCTCGTCCTCCACGGCTCCTCGGGCGTCGCCGACGCCGAGATCCGCCGCGGCATCGCCGCCGGGATGCGCAAGATCAACGTCTCCACGCACCTCAACGCCGTCTTCACCGCCGCGGTGCGCGAGACCCTTGTCGAGCACCCCGACCTCGTCGATTCGCGGAAGTACCTTGCCCCGGCCCGGGAGGCGTTCGCCGCCGAGGTGGCCCGCCTCCTCGCCCTCTTCGCCGGGGAGACTGACGCGCCCACCGCGCGGGAGCCTGACGCGCCTGCCGCGGGGGAGGCTGCCGCGCCCGCAGACGGCGAACGCACCGCCTCCCGCACGCAGGAGTCCGAGGCGTGAGCATCGAGGTTTGCCAAACCCGTGCACGAGGCCCGAGAGTGGCACTATGAGCCCGCGTGAAGACCGCCTCGACCGCATTCTCGCGCGCCTCGACCGGGACAGCACCGTCGGAGTCGAAGCGCTGAGCGAGGAGCTCGGGGTGTCACTGGCCACCGTGCGCCGCGACCTCGACCTCCTCGAGCAGCGGCGCCTCCTCGAGCGCACCCACGGCGGTGCGAGCAGGCGGAACGTCGACTACGACCTCTCCCTGCGCTACAAGGAGGCCGCTGCGACCGAGGCGAAGGCCGCGATCGCCCGGGCCGCGGTCGCCCGGATCACTCCCGGGTCGGTCATCGGACTCTCCGGCGGGACGACGACGTTCATGGTCGCCGACGCCCTCAGCCAGCGCGACGACCTCCTCCACGACCTCACGATCGTCACCAACGCCGTCGACATCGCCCACAAGCTCGCCGTCCATCCGGGGATCAAGGTCATCGTCTGCGGTGGGGTCATCAACGCCTCGAGCTTCGAACTCGTCGGCTCATTCGTCGACGCGGTGCTCCGCGGCATCTGGATCGACCTCGCGTTCATCGGCGTCCACGCGTTCTCGGCGACCGCCGGGGGGACGACGGCGAACGAGGACGAAGCGTACGTCAACCGGCTCATGGCGCAGCGCGCGGAGCGGGCCATCGTCGTCGCGGACTCCTCGAAGTGCGGCCGCCGGTCCTTCGCCTCGGTGGGCGGGACCGAGGTGTTCGAGGAGATCATCACCGACGACAGCCTCGGCGAGGATGAGCTGCGGGAGCTCACGGCTGCCGGCTACGCCGTCGATCTCGCCCCCACCCGGCCGGAAGGAGAGCGGCGATGAGCGCGGTCTCCGAGACCATGTCGACTCCGGCCGAGGCGATCGTCCACGACGCCGTCATCCTCGACAGCGACCCGGCGACGTATTCGACGGACTTCGCCGACACGTGGCTCGCGGTCGCCGGCGGCACCGTCCTCGCCCGCGGGCGGGGAGCACACTGGCAGAGTCTCGCAGGCCCGGACACGGAGGTCGTCGACGCCGCCGGCGCCCACCTCGCACCCGCGTTCGTCGACATGCACGTCCACGGCGCGGGGGGACACAACGTCGAGGACGGGCCGGACCACCTCGGCGAGATCCTCGCCGTCCACCGCGCCCACGGCACCCGGGCGCTCACCCTCTCCTTCGTCTCCGACAGGATCGACCCGCTGGCTGCGTCGCTCACGGCCGGTGCCCGGGCCGCACGCGGCCGGCCCGACATCCTCGGCCTCCACGCGGAGGGTCCGTTCCTCTCCCCGGATTTCAAGGGCGCCCACGCACCCGAGGTGCTCACCCCTCCCACCGCCGAGGCGGTCGACCGGATCCTCGAGGCCGCCGACGGTGAACTCCTCCAGGTCACCCTCGCCCCCGAACTGCCCGGCGCGCTCGACGCGATCGGTCGGTTCGCCTCGGCGGGGGTGAAGGTCGCCGTCGGACACACGGCCGCCGGATACGACGAGACGGCACGCGCCTTCGACGCCGGGGCGAGCATCCTCACGCACGTCTTCAACGGGATGCCCGGCATCCACCACCGGGCGCCGGGTCCGATCCTCGCCGCCCTCGACGCCCCGCACGTCACGCTCGAACTCATCAACGACGGCACCCATGTCCAGGCACCGGCGGCGCGGATGATCACCGAGCTCGCCCCCGGCCGGGTCGCGCTCATCACCGATGCGATGGCGGCGACCGGCATGGGCGACGGCGACTACCTCCTCGGGTCGCTGCCGGTGCGGGTGAGGGACTCGGTCGCGCGGGTCCGGCACGCCGACGGGTCGGTCGGGTCGATCGCCGGGTCGACGCTGACCATGGACGAGGCACTGCGCCGGGCCGTCGCCGAGGTGGGGATGAGTCCCATCGCCGCCGTCCAGGCCGCGAGCCTCGTGCCGCTGCGGGCGCTCGGCCTCGTCGATCCCGAGGTCCACAGCCTGCTCCGGGTCGGTAAGCCCGCCGACTGCGTCCTCCTCGACGCCGACATGCGACTGCAGAGGGTGTGGCTCGGGGACTGAGCGAGGCGGCCCCGATGCTCCCGCGTGGGCATCTCGTGGGAGGATGGTGCGCATGGATGCTCTGCTCCTCATCGACACGGACGACACCGGCTTCACCTCGGACCAGGCGATCGAGACCCTCGGCGGCATCGTCGGGCGCACGCGCGCGGTCGGCGGGGTGCTCATCTTCGCCTCGACGAAGGACGAGCTCACCGACCGCGAGGATGCGGAGATCAGCGTCTTCGGGCCCGACGAGGAGGACCTCGTGCTCCGCTCGGACAACCCCGACATCTTCGAAGGCGTCGACGACCTCGCCGCCGGCCTCCACGACATGGCCGTCGACCGCATCGTCGTCGCCGGCGTCGACGACTCGCCCGGCGCGGTGTGGGCCTCGGCGATGGCGGCCCTGGTCTGCAACTTCGACGTCATCGTCCTCTCCGACTCCGTCGTCGACGCCGACGGCAACCCCGTGACCTGGGCGGCGGACGCCGAGGCGGCGGGCGCGATGGTCAAGCGCACCGAGGACACCTGGCTGCGCATGTGATCGCGCGACGGCTGGGATTCCCTGGTCGCTTCTTCCGAAAGTGGTCGAAGAACCGAGGGAAATCGGCCGAAATGCGCGATTCTCCACGGTTCTTCGACCGCAGATGCGCCCTCAGCTCAGAGCACACCCCTCGCGGCGAGATGTCCGCGGATGCTGCGCTCGAGGCGGGCACGGTTCGTCCGCGAATTCACCCTGATGATCAACCAACCCTCCGCGGCCAGAGCGTTGACCCGTTGGATGTCGTCGTCCCACTGGTGCTTATCGGTGCGATGGTGGTCTCCCTCGTACTCGAGGCCGAGGCGCGCCCGTTCGTACCCGAGGTCGGGATGGATATCCCTCCCCAGCTCGCGGCACCACACAGCAGGGTGTATCTCCGGCTCGGGCAGCCCGACCGAGATCGCCCACAGGCGCAGGTCGGTCTCCTGCGGAGAGTCCACGCCCGGCCGGATGAGCTCGAGCGCGGCAGAGGCGGTCCTCCGCGCGCGGACCACGCTGCGGGACGCGAAGTGCGCGGCGATGTCGTCTGCCGTGCACAGCGGCGGGCCGTGCCATGAGCCGATCATCGCGTCTCCGGCTTGGACGAGCTCATCCCGCGTGAGGATCGTCGCCAGCTGAAGGAACAGGACCGGTGGAGTGATGATCCGGTGTCCGAGGAGGGTCGCTGCGGCGAAGTCGTTCGTCCGGTGGAGGACGACGCCGGGGCGGCGGATCCGCTGGTCCCTGTCCGCGGTGGCGACGTGAAGCAACTGGTCTCCGAGTCGGCGGGGCAGCGGCAGACCGAAGAGGCGGGCAGCGGATGCGTGGCTGGCAGCGATCTCCGGGTGGATGAGCTGGAGGGCCCTGAGCGATTCGCTGGTGGTCTCCCATTCTGTATCAGCCCATTGAGGAACCCGGCGGACATCGAACTCGCCCGGGGCGACTCGGATCCCGTGGATGATCCGCGGCGCGATCTCGGTGTTCCGCAGGCCCCATTCCGTCACGCCGTTGTCCGCTGCGTCGCGACTGCGGTAGAGCCTCTGTGTCCTGCGTCTCTCGAAGTGTCCCTGCATGCCGCCGATGGTGACCGTCCGAGGCGAGGACGGAAAGGTCCGGAGACGCACCTGTGGACAGGAACCGTCGTCCACAGCGCCGGTGCGCCCGAGTCGAGCATCTGCGCAGACGAGTCGGCCGCCGACACCGGCCGACCACCGCAGCAGACCTCAGCAATGCCGGTTCACCTGCGTCGATGCCCGCCTCAGTTGTGGTCGAAGAACCGTGGATAATCGGGCATTTCGGCCGATTTCCCTCGGTTCTTCGACCACAAACAGAAGACAGCCTGTGGAGGCAGCGCACACGAGTGGAGGCTGCCGACCGGCCTCAGCCACCCGAATCCGTCCTGCCCGACACCAGCCCGACACCCGGTCGCGGCCTGCCCGCCACCAGCCCGCCACCCGGTCGCGACCACCCCGCCACCTGCCCGCGCATTGTCCGCTGCGCGGTTCCCGGCGTTCACCTCCGGTCGGTACACTTCTTCGGGGCCGACGGTGCGCTGCCGCCGACTGGCACGCCGCACGCCCCGGTTCTACACTGAGTAGAAGGTCCGGAAAGCCTGAGCGAGTCCTGAAGTGAGGAGGTGGCATGACCGGCTGGCACAAGTCCGTTCGTGCTCTCTTCGCCGCACTCATCACCACGCTCCTCGCCCAGCTCATGCACGTCGGCGCGGGCGGAGACTTCTCCGTCCTCGGCACCGGCTTCGTCTTCGTCTTCGTCCTCTGGGCAGCGATGATCCTCGCCGGACGCCGTCTCGGCCACCTCTCGCTCATGGCGATCATCGGCCTCGGACAGATCCTCATGCACGTCTCGATGGGGTGGTTCGGGTCGATGAGCCACGCCGCTGGCCAGTCCGCGGGCTCGCCGCAGATGGCCGGGATGTCGGCGAGCGAGCACGCGATGATGAGCCAGCCGGCTGGGTCGCTCGACCTCAGCCAGGCCGCTGCGATGAGCCAGACGATGGATCACTCCAACGGCGCGGGCGTGCCCATGGTCATCGCCCACCTCGTCGCCATCGTCATCACCGCCTTCATCCTCAAGCGCGGCGAGGACCTCGTCTTCAGCATCCTCCAGCTCGCGGTCGGCCCCGTCCTACTCGCGATGCGCGCCCTCGTGCTCGCCCGCCGCACGCTCGCGGCCGCGGACACCCGCGTCGTCCTCGAGGTCTGCGCGCTTCCCGCCACGATCGCGACCGCGGTCATCGGCCCGAACTATCGCCGCGGACCTCCCGCACTCGTCTGACACCTCACCCACCGGCAGTCCGTCGCGGCCCCATGCCGTCGACGTCGTGCTGCCCGGCACCATCGGCATTCGCCGCCTGGTCCCTGCGGTCATCCACCCGTGCAGCCGTCCTCTGCCTCGCCGAGGCGGACGGCACCTGACCACGGACGGATGTGCCCGCGTCGGCCGCGCCGTTCCCGGCCCCGCCGTCGTCGGCCATGACCCTCCGGTGTGCGCACGAGCGCATCGGACGACCGCAGCAGACCGCGTCGAGTGCCACCGAAAGACAGACTCAGAAAGTGCAGACTCATGCGTAAGAACATCATCACCTCCGTCCTCCCCGCCGCGGCCATCTCCGCCGCCCTCGTCCTCGGTCTCAGCGCGTGCGGACAGAACGACACGAGCGAGCCGGAGGCCGCGAGCACCTCGCAGGCCGCCTCGGCGTCCCTGACCCTCGGCGATGCCTGGGTCAAGACCGCTGAGGAGGGCATGACCGGTGTCTTCGGAACCCTGGAGAACACCACCGACAAGGACATCAACCTCGTCGCCGCGAAGTACGACGGCGCCGGCATGGTCCAGCTCCACGAGACCGTCGACGACGGCACCGGCACGATGACCATGCGCGAGAAGAAGGGCGGATTCGTCATCCCCGCAGGCGGCTCCTTCGTCCTCGAGCCCGGCGGCAACCACATCATGGTCATGGATCTCAAGCAGCCGATCAAGGCCGGCGAGGAGATCGACGTCCAGCTCGTCACCGCCGATGACGAGACCATCCCCGTCAAGGCGATCGCCAAGGACTACTCGGGCGCGCAGGAGACCTATGCCCCCGGCGAGGCCGAGGCCGGCAAGGACGGCGAGAAGTCCGAGAAGGACGGCATGGGCGACATGAGCGGTATGGACATGTCCGGTGACAAGTGACCCCCGCTCGCCGGACCATGAACCAGAGGTGACTCCCAGCTCCGACCCGGCCTCCGAGCCGCGGTCGGGTGGGGACGCCGACGCCCAGGCGCCCACCGCCCGCTCCGGCTTCAGCCGCCGACGCCTCATCGCGTCGGCGGCCGTCGCCGGCGGCGCCGGGGCCGTCGGATCCCTCGCCGGCTTCGCGATCGGCCGTCAGGCCGATGCGAAGGAGGACGCTCAGCCGCAGCGCGACACCCAGGGTGCCAACGGGATCGTCACCGTGCCCTACTTCGGTGAGCACCAGGCCGGGGTCGAGACGATGCCGCAGGCCCACGGGGAGTTCCTCTCCTTCCAGCTCAAACCGGGGTCGACCGCCGCCGAGGTGGTCCGCTGGCTGCGTCTGCTCACCGCGGACGCCGCGGCGCTCACCCAGGGAACGGCGCCGTTGGCGGATTCGGAACCCGAACTCGCGAACGACCCTGCGGGCCTGACGGTGACCTTCGGCTTCGGTCGGGGAGTCGTCGCGACGAAGGGTGCCGGGGCCGTTCCCGAGTGGCTGGCTCCGCTCGAGAAGTTCTCGATCGACCGTCTCGACCCGCAGCGGTCGAAGGGCGATCTGCTCGTGCAGATCTGCGGTGACGACCCGATCACGGTCGCGCACGCCCGCCGCATGATCTGGAAGGACTCGCGTTCGTTCGCCGAGGTGGCGTGGCAGCGCACGGGATTCCGTCGGTCGTACGGGACCAAGGGCGAGGGGAAGACGCAGCGCAACCTCTTCGGCCAGCTCGACGGCACGGCGAGTCCGACCCCCGGCACCGAGGACTTCACCCGCCTCGTGTGGGGGAAGGCGAGCGGTCGGGAGAACCCGGTGTTCTCCTCCCGCGGTGAGCCGCCGAGCGATCTCGGCGCGCATCTGCCCGACTGGCTGCAGGGCGGCACGACCCTGGTGCTGCGGGACATCGCGATGAACCTCGAGACCTGGGACGAGGCCGACCGCCCGGGACGGGAGTTCGCGATCGGGCGCACGGTCGGCTCGGGGGCTCCGCTCTCGGGCGGGACCGAGTTCACCGATCCGGATTTCAAGGCCGTCGACAAGCGGGGTCTGACGAAGATCTCCTCGGCCTCGCACATCGCTCGCTCACGCGACGGGCTCGGTCCCGAGGTGCAGATCCACCGCCGCCCGTACAACTACGAGACCGGTGCCGGCGGGGAGACCGGCCTGATGTTCGCGTCCTTCCAGGCCGACATCGAGCGGCAGTTCCTGCCGATCCAGCGCCGCCTCGCCGAGGTGGACCTGCTCAACATCTGGACCGTGCCCATCGCGTCGACGGTGTGGGCGATCCCGCGCGGCGTCCGGGAAGGCGAGTACGTCGGCCAGGCGCTGTTCGAGGGGTGAGCGCGCCGCCGGCCCGCTCAGAAGAGCGGGTTCGGCAGCGCTCCCTCCATCTCGAGCAGCCGTCGCTTGGTCTCGAGGCCCTCGCCGCGGCGTCCGCCCGAATAGCCGCCGAGACCGTCGCCCGCGACGACCCGATGGCAGGGGATGAGCAGCGGCAGCGGGTTGAGGCCCATGATGGTGCCGATCGCCCGGGCCGGGATCGCGGTTCCGGTCCGGGCGGCGAGCTCACCGTAGGTGATCGTGTCCCCGAACGGCACCGTGTCCGTGAGGACGGTGAGGACCGTCGTCGCTGAGGCGGAGAGGCCGTCGAGTCCCAGCGGCAGATCGAACTCGCCGAGGCGGCCGTCGAAGTAGGCCCCCACCTGGCCGAGGGCTTCGGCAAGGAGCGGATCGCGGTCCGCTCCCGAGCCGCCGGACGTGTCGCCTGCTGCGGTCTGCGCGGCACCGAGGTCGCTGTCGTCGACCCATTCGACCCGGACGATCGCCGTGCCCGTGCTCGAGAGCAGCAGCGTGCCGACCGGGGAGGCGAGGGACGCGCGGTGGAGTCCGGTCTCCGGTCTGCTCTGTGTCATCGGTCCGCCTGAGTCTGAGTGAGGAGACGACTGGGCCCGTCGCCTCGCGGTGCGAGCCGACGGGCCCAGTCTATGACCGGTGGCTGACAGGTCAGCCGAGGATGGTCTCAGCGGTCATTCGCTGATCTCCGTGGAGTAGGCGTCCGGGTTGTCCTTGATCCACTGGGCCACGGCCTCGGCCTCCTTGCCCTCGCCGTACTTGTTGACGACCATGTCCTCGAGCGAACCGTACTGCTTGTCATCGAGCTTGATGCCCTTGATGTACTCGGCGGCCTCCGGGTTCTTCTCGGAGAAGCCCTTGGTGCCGAGGAAGTGGAGCGCTTCGGGCTCTCCCATCGCGCCCTTCGGGTCCTCGAGGTCCTTGACGTCGTAGGCGCTGTTCGCCCAGAACGGACGCCACAGGGTGACGACGACCTCTTCCTTCTTGTCGATCTTGTTCTTCAGCTCGGTGAGCATCGTCGCCGTCGACGAGGTGACGAGTTCGTACTCGCCGTCGAGACCGTACTCGGGCATCATCTTGTCCTTCGTCTGCGCGGTGAGACCCGCGCCGGGCTCGATGCCGATGATCTTGCCGTCGAATTCGCTCGCCTTGCCCTTGAGGTCCTCGATCGAGTTGATGTTCGAGTACGAGGGCACCGCAATGGTCAGCTTCGCGTTGTCGTAGTAGGCGCCGAGGTCCTCGAGCTTGTCGCCGTACTCGTCCATGTACTGCTTGTGGGTGACCTCCGGCCACGCCGAGGGGTAGATGTCGACGTCGCCGTTGGCGAGACCCGAGTAGAGGATCGCGGCCTCGGTGATCGTCTCCATCTTGACGTCGTAGCCGAGCTTGGTCAGCTGGTTCTCCAGCAGGTAGGCGGTGCTCAGGCCATCCGTCCAGGATGGGATGAATCCGAGGGTGATGGTGCCCTTGTCGCCTCCGCCGGAGGCGTTGTCCTTGCTGGCCTCCTGGGAGCAGCCGGACAGAGCCAGCGCCAGGGCAGCACCGACGGCGGCGATCTTCGTGACGAAACGCTTCTTCATCGTGGTTTCCTTACTTCTCAGGGTGATGGTCGGATGGTCTTCAGCTCTGGACTCGGTCGATCTCGACGACGTCGACCTCCCGCGGTTGTGCGATCTGCCGGTTCTCCGCCGAGGTGTTCCGGCGACGCTTGAGCATGCCGAGGAGGGAGTTCGGGTAGTCCTTCGCCGAGCCCAGCGCCGCCGTGACGCGGTCGAGGTAGATGGCGAGGATGACGACGCCGAGCCCGGCCTCGATGCCCAGCCGCAGGTTCTGTGTGGCGACGGCTTCGACGACGTTCTTGCCGAGCCCGTCGGCGCCGACGATGCCGGCGATGACGGCCATCGCCAGGGCGAGCATGATCACCTGGTTGATGCCGGCCATGATCGTCGGGGTGGCCAGGGGCAGCTGGACGCCGCGGAGGATCTGGCGAGGCGTGGCACCGAACGCGTATCCGGCTTCGACGGTCTCGGAGTCCACACCGCGGATGCCGAGCTCGGTGAAGCGGACGCCCGGGGGCAGGGCGAAGATCACCGTGGAGACGAGACCCGGGACGACTCCGATGCTGAAGAAGGTCACGGCCGGGATGAGGTAGACGAAGGCCGGCATCGTCTGCATGAAGTCGAGGATCGGTTTGACGATCGCCGAGACCGTGTCGTTGCGTGCGGCGAGGATGCCGACGGGGATCGCGATGATGATCGCGACGAGCGCGGCGAGGACGACGAGGGCGAGCGTCTGCATCGCGGAGACCCACTGGTCCATCGTCATGATGAAGAACAGCGTGATGAGGGTGCCGACGGCGAACTGCCACGACCTCACGAGCAGTCCGAAGAACGCGAGGATGAGGATGATGACGAGCGGATGGAGATCGACGAGCACCTCGGTGAGGGTGTCGACGAGGAAGCGGACGACAAGGGTGATGAAGTCGAAGAGCCAGGCGAGATTGTCCTTGAGCCAGTCGAAGGCGACATCCGCCCACGCACCGACCGGAATTCTGATGTCCTCCATCACAGGGCCTCTCTCTTCACGGCGTCCTCGGTGCCCACGGGGGCGGGTTCGTCGGCGAGCACCTCGTCGATCTCGCTCGCGGCCAGCGGTGGTGCCGGCGCTCGCACCTCTCCGTCCCCGGACTGGTGGCCGAGCGCGGCGAGGAGCGTGGCACGGGGGATCACGCCGACGAGGAGCCCCTGGTCGTCGACGACGGGCAGCGGCAGCGGCGACTCCGCCGACGGGATGAAGAGGTCGATGAGCACATCGTCCGGGGAAGCGACCTGCGCCGGAGGCGCGATGATGCCCTCGAGCGTCCTTGCCCCGGCGCGGATCCGGTCGACGGCGTCGCGGTCGGTGACGACGCCGAGGAAGCGGCGGTCGCGATCGGTGACGTAGACGGCCGAGGAGTACCCGTCGCGCATCGTCCGCAGCGCGACCCTCGGGCCGCTCTGATCGGAGATCACCTGACGCGGCTTCTCCATGACATTGCTCGCGGTGAGCACGCGGGCCCGGTCGACGTCCTGGACGAACTGGGCGACGTAGTCATTCGCCGGGTCGGTGAGGATGTCCTCGGGAGTGCCGATCTGCACGATCCGACCGTTGCGCATGACGGCGATGCGGTCGCCCATGAACATCGCCTCGTTGAGGTCGTGGGTGATGAAGATGATCGTCTTCTTGAACTTGGACTGGAGTTCGACGAGGAGCTCCTGCATCTCACGGCGGATGAGGGGATCGAGGGCGGAGAACGCCTCATCCATGAGGAGGATGTCCGTCTCCGCCGTGAACGCCCGGGCCAGACCGACGCGCTGCTGCATGCCGCCGGAGAGCTGACCGGGGAACTTGTCGCCCCAGCCCTTGAGGCCGACGGCGTTGAGCCAGTAGTCGGCCTTCTCCAGGCGTTGGGCCTTCGGCACCCCGCGGAGTTCGAGCGCATAGGCCGCGTTCTCGCGGACGGTGCGGTGGGGGAGGAGCGCGAAGTGCTGGAACACCATCGAGATGTGCTCGCTGCGGACTCTGCGCAGGGTTCCGGCGTCGGCCTTGGCGATGTCGGTGCCGAGGACCTCGACCGAACCCGACGTCGTCGACCAGAGACCGTTGAGAGTGCGGATGAGCGTCGACTTCCCTGACCCCGAGAGTCCCATGACGACGAAGATCTCACCCGGTTCGACTTCGAAGCTCGCGTCGATGACCGCGGCAGTGCCGAGCTTGGTCAGCTCATCCCGATCGGCGCCCTGTTCGAGGCGCTTGACGACTTCGTTCTGCCGTTTGCCGAAGACCTTGTAGACATGTGACGCTCTGACGACGCTCACGCGCTTCCTCCTTGCAGTCCAGATGCTCCGCAGCCACGAGAGGCGCCACCCTGTCGCGCGGTGAGGCGATGACCAGGTCGATCACGTGGGCCTCACCGCTCACGGAATTCTCTCGATCATTATAGAATTCTCCATGCATTTCAGCGGAAACTTTATTCCTGATATCCGGAGTGTTGTGTTTGACAGGCTATCTCACCAGGGACGATGCAAGTCGGTGTGTTATTTGATCGTTACATTCACAGCGTCGGTCGAGGTTTCCTGACACCTGTTCCGCGCATTTCCCCGCATTCACTGACTTGTGAGTTCGGTTATCGCGGACGTTGTGCGGAATGCTCAGCGGGCGAGCTCGTCGACCCTCTATGGTGGCTCTTCGCGGCTCGTGGTGAAGGAGAGCGTCGCGTCGCTGGCGTAGAACGGCCCGTGGTCCTGCTGTGATGGGTGTTGTCAAGACATCCACACCTCAGAGGACCACGAGCCTGTGCACGAGAATACTGGTTCGCAGCGTGATGCTGCGAGCACGATCTTCAACTTGCCCGATTACCGCGTCACAGACGCGATCGACCTGCCCGACGGAGGCCGTCGAGTGGTGATCGCCTCGACCGTCCCGCCCGGATGTCCGTCCTGCGGGGTGCTCGCGACCAAGGTCCACTCCCGCCGGTCCCAGAAGGTGCGCGACGTCCCCGTGGCCGGGGCGGTGGAGGTGGTGTGGGCCAAGCGGCGCTGGTTCTGCCTCGAGCCGGCCTGCGCCCGGGGCACGTTCTGGGAAGCCACCGACCAGGTCCCTTACCGTGCGCGTTCGACGACCCGGTTGCGGGATCAGGTCGTCTCCGCGGTGATCACCTCGGGCCGGGCTGCCTCCGAGGTCGCCCGGGCCCATGGCGTCTCGTGGTGGCTGGTCCAGGCAGCGCTGGCGGCGGCCGCCGTGGTCCTCCCCGCCGCCGAGGACGTGCCCGTGACGCGCCTGGGCATCGATGAGCACCGCTACCGTTCGGTGCGCTGGTTCCGCACCGATGAAGGTGCCTGGAGACGGTTCGAGCCATGGATGACGACCCTGGTCGACCTGACCACCGGGCAGGTCCTCGGCGTCGTCGACGGCCGGGACTCCACCGCCGTCGGGGACTGGCTGGCCCAGCGTTCGGACGCCTGGCGGGAGCGGATCGAGATCGTTGCGATCGACCCGTCGGCCGCGTTCCGCAAGGCACTGCGGACCTACCTGCCCCGTGCTGCGGTCTCGGTTGACAAGTTCCACCTCGTCAAGCTCGGGAACGACATGGTCACCGCCGTGCGGCAACGCCTGGCTCGCACTCATCGCGGTCGTCGGGGCCGGAAGGATGACCCGGCTTGGGCGCACCGGATGCTGTTGCTGCGCGGCGCTGACACCCTGAGCCCGCGTGCCTGGGAGCGGTTGGAGACGGTGTTCCGCACCGATGATCCCACCGACGAGCTCTCCGCCGCTTGGGGCATCAAAGAGCAGCTCCGCCGCCTCCTGGATACCGACACCCTCGCCCAGGCCTGGGACGAACGGATGCGGATGGGCTACTTCTCCCAGATCGCGAATATGCCCGAGGCGACCAAGCTCTACGACACCATCGTGACCTGGTGGGACGCGATCGAGGTCCTCATCGTCACCGGCGCGACCACCGCCCGAGTCGAGGCCGCGAACACCGGCATCAAGAACATCAAACGCACCGGCCGCGGCTTCCGAAACGCGGAGAACTACCGGATGCGTATCCTGCTGGCCAGCGCCGCGAAAACCGTAGCGTGAATACCCGCCCCAACAGGGTCATTCACCACGAACCGCGAAGAGCCTCTATGGTGGAGGCGTGAAGCCGCTGCCGTTCCTCTCCGCCGCCTCCTCCGGGCGCTTGCCGACCCCGGCACAGCGCGATCCGGGACGACCGGCGATCATCGTTCCCGTCCAGCAGACTGATCCCAGTTCCCTGTCCGCCGCCTGTGCCGACATCGCCGCGAGCGGCATCGTCGACGTCATCGAATGGCGCATCGATCCGCTCGTCGTCGCGCTCGGGCAGGCCGCGGAGGCGACGGATGCGGGTCCTGCCCGGGTCGATGCGGATGCCGTCGCCGAGGCGGTCCGCGCCCTCGCCCCGCACGTCACCTCGGCGGGGCCGCCCGTGCTCGTCACCCTGCGCTCCGGTTTCGAGGGAGGGGAGGCCGACATCAGCGAAGCGGACTACGCCGAGGTGGTGCGCCGCCTCGGGGCTCTCGGGACGGCGGCGGTCGACGTCGAGATCGCCCGGTCGGGTGCGCCGGACCTCATCGACGCCGTCCATGCGCAGGGGGCCGCGGTCGTCGCCTCGCAGCACAACTTCACCGCCACGGACAGCGTCCCCGAGATGCGGACGACACTGGCGGCGATGCGCGAGGCCGGTGCCGACGTCGCGAAGATCGCGATGATGCCGCAGTCTCCGGCCGATGTCGCCGACCTCCTGCGGGCCACGGCCGAATCCGAGGCCCGGCTCGACTGCCCCGTCATCGGAATCTCCATGGGACGGCTGGGCCGGACCAGCCGCATCCTCGGTGGGGACTTCGGCAGCTGCGCGACCTTCGCCCAGATGGGGCAGGCCTCGGCACCCGGGCAGATCGATGCGGCGGAACTCGCAGCGATGCTCGACGCTCTCTGCGCCTGAAACCTCGTCAGAGCGGAGCAGGTCCGGTCGACATGCCTGCCGGCGATCGGGACGCCGATGCGAACGGCCCCGGATGCCGACTCACTGGTCGGCATCCGGGGCCGTTCGCACATCCGGTGTCGGTGAGGGTCAGTCGACGCCTTCGGCGATCTGCTTGCGGAACTTCTTCGGCAGCGCCTCGTCGCCGAAGTTGTTGCGCACGGTGTTCGCCGCCAGGCGCTGGACGATGAGCTGGGCGACGGCCACGCCGACACCGGAGACGACCGTCCAGGCGAGAGCCTCGGACATCGTGATCTCCTCATCGACCGGATTCGACGGTGCGGGGCGGTGCGTCGACTTCTCCCAGGCGAACGTGAGCACCTTGCGGGCTGCGAATGCCGCCGCGATGGGGGCTCCGACGCCGATGATCTGCCAAGCGAGCTTTCCCATGCCCGTGTCCTTTCGTCCGAAGTTCGGGGGTCGAGAGACCCTGCGCGGTGGCGAGGGATCCTCGGTGACCACACTATCGCAGGCGGGTCGATTTCATACTTTCGTGGGATGTGCCGGGCGTGCTCGCCCCCGTAGCGTGGAGGCACGGCAGTCGAGAGGTGGACACAGTGCTGAGCAGACGGAAGAACGTCGTCGTCACGAGCCTCTTCGTGCTCGGCGGAGCCGGATTCGTCCTCGGTCTCGTCCCCGACCTCGCTCCCGCCTTCTGGGTGCTCTGGCTCACCGGCTGCGGTGCCTCGATCCTCGGGCTCATCCTCGCCGCCACGGTCCCTCGCGTCGACGACGATCGTGAGCGTCCGCCCGGGACCCGCGGGTCGGTCCAGTCCGGGGGTCTCACCCGGCGGCGATGATCCTCTGGAACTCCCTGGTCAGAGCCTCGTCCCGGTTGAGCTCCCTGCCGTCGAGCTCACGCAGCGTCACCGCCGTGCGGACCGAGGACACGAGCCACGCGCCGTCGGCGGCGTGGACGTCGTCGAGGCTGAGATCGGCGAAGTCCGCCCGCAGCTCGAGCCGGCCGGCATGGTCGAAGAGCAGCCGCTGCGTCGTGCCGGCGAGCAGACCGGCGGTCGGGTCCGGGGTGAGGAGGTGGTCGCCTCGGCGGATGACGATGTTCGACGTCGGTCCCTCGAGGACGATGCCGTCGTGGGAGACGAAGACGACCTCGTCGACGCCCTGGGCCCGCGCATAGCGCAGCGCCGCCTGGTTGACGGCGTAGGACAGGGTCTTCGCGCCGAGGAGCAGCCACGGGGAGGTCCGCCCGAGATAGGCGGGGAAGCCTCGGTCGATGCTCACTGCGCGCACGCCCTCGGCGCGGGCGGTGACGATGCTGTCCTCGATGGGCAGGGAGAACGCCCAGCCGCGCGGGGTGTCGGTGCCCCGTGAGAGGGAGTAGCGCACGGCGAACTCGGTGACCCCGGGGTTCGCCTTGATCGTCTCGGCGACGACGGTGTCGACGGCCTGGCGCCACAGCCGGCGATCGGGTTCGGGAAGGTCGAGCGCCGAGGCGGAGGAGTGGAAGCGGGCGAAGTGCCGTTCGCGGGAGACGACGGTGGGCTCGCGCGTGGCCGGGTCGACGCGGACGAGGACGGTCTCGAAGATCCCATCCCCTCGGTGGGCCGCGAGATCCGTCACCGGCAGCTGGGGCGAGTTCAGCGGAGCCGACCTGATCGTCGACGCGCCGGGATCGATGAGGACGAGGACTTCGGTCATGCCCACAGTCTACGGTCGCCGCCCCGCCTGCGGGAGACCTTCCCGGCAGGTGAGGATGTTCTCAGGCAGTGCTGATGCCGAAGAGGAGACCGAGACCGTACGTGACGGCGGCCGCACCGAAGCCGATCGCCATCTGCCGCAGCGCGCGCGGACCGGGCGCTTTGCCGGAGAGCAGGCCGACTGTGCCGCCGGTGAAGAGGAGGGCGATGCCGACGAGGCCGGCGGAGAGGAATACGGCCGGCAGTCCGGACATGCCGAAGATGTAGGGAAGGATGGGGATGAGCGCGCCGGAGGAGAAGAAGCAGAAGCTCGAGATCGCCGCGCCGATGCCCGTGCCGAGCTCGTCGCGGTCGACTCCCGCGTCGAGGCTCGGCAGCTGCGGAGCCTGCGTCGACTTCGCCTCGGCGATCGTCCGGTGCGCCTGGGCCTCGGCCTCGGCGGGATCCATCCCGCGGGCACGGAAGACGAGAGCGAGTTCGTTCGCGTCGATGTTGAGGTCGGCCAGCGCATGCCGCGACTCGGGGTCCGGGGTCGAGGCGTCGAGGAGCTCGCGCTGGGAGCGGACGGAGATGTACTCGCCGGCCCCCATCGACAGGGCGCCGGCGAGGAGCCCGGAGATTCCGGTGAGGAGGATGACGGTGTTCGACACCCCTGCTGCTCCGACGCCGAGGACGAGGGCGAGGTTGGAGACGAGTCCGTCGTTGGCGCCGAACACGGCGGCGCGGAAGTTGCCGGACAGTCGGGCGCGGGATCGGGCGGCCAGGGCTCGGACCACCTCGGCGTGGATCCGCTCGTCGGCGGCCATCTCCGGGGAGGCGGCGACCTCGTTCTGATACGGCGAGCTCGTCTCCGACTGCTGGGCGAGGGCGAGGATGAAGACGGATCCGAAGAGGCGGCCGAAGAACGCGAGGCTGAGCGTGACGAGGTCGGGGGTGCGCTTCTTCTCGGCGTGCTCGCCGAGGAGGCTGATCCAATGCTGCTGATGCCGGGACTCGGCGGTGGCGAGGGCGAGGAGGATCTCGCGGTCCTCGCCGGTGCGTCGGGCAGCGAGGTCACGGTAGACGCGCTCTTCGAGGCGCTCGTTCGCGAGGTAGCGCTGCCACCGGCGGATGGTTCGGCGATCGGGTGACTCCGAGGGCGCTGGGGCCGAGGACTGCTGGTTACTCACTGGTCGGATTCTACGGGGGATGCGGTTATGATTTCAATACTTGCGCAATTGCTTAACTATTGTTTGTTACCTATTCGTGACCTCAGCGCGTCCCTGATCGGCTAAGTTGATGAACTATGTGAATTGTGTCACCGTTTCGTTATAGAAGTTTGTGATTCGTTACCAAGCGGCGGATCGCTCGGCGGAACGCAAGAGTCAGATCCTCCCAGCACCAAGCGCGCCGCGCCGCTGCGGACTCCGCAGTCGGGCGCAGGCCTGCGCACGGACCGGAGTGCAGGGTCGTGCACGATCGACGGCCCAATCGAGGGGACGGATTCGCGTGGCACCTGAGCAGCGAAAGGAACTCCATGAAGTTACGCATCAGAGCCTCTCTGGCCGTCACCGCAGCCGCGGGACTGGTCCTGGGAGGCATGGCGCCGGCGACGGCCGCCGGCACCGCGGGACCGACAGAGCACACCGACATGGGCGTCACCGGCGACGCCGTGATGGATCACCTCCAGAACATCTCTGACATCTCCGTGGCGAACAAGGACTCGGGCTTCCGCGCCCTGGGCACGCCCGGCTACGAGGAGGCGGTGGAGTACGTCGAGCAGACGCTCGGGGCCACCGGCGCCTACGACGTCACGCGCCAGGCCTTCGACATCGAGGATCAGACCTACGGTGAGGTCGCGGTCAGCGTCGACGGTGAGGACATCGCCGTCAACCCTGCCAGCTACACCGAGGGCACCGTGGCACCGCTGACCGACGTGCCGCTCGTGCTGCCCACCGACGACGACTACTCCGACCTGGCCGGGGGCCAGCTCGGCTGCGCGGCCACCGACTACGACGACACCGCCGAGGGTGCCGTCGTCCTCGTCGCCCGCGGTTCCTGCACCTTCGGGGAAAAGGCGCAGGCCGCGACCGACGCGGGGGCAGCCGCCGTCATCATCTACAACAACACCAAGGACGCACCCGACGAGGAGCTCAACGCCACCCTCGGCGCGCGCATCGAGAACGGTGCACCGACCGTGGGCACGACCTACAACCTCGGCAACGGACTGCTCGAGGCGATCCAGGCCGCCGGTGACGGGGAGGCCCCGTCGACGGACTTCACGCTCGAGACCGAGTACAAGACGGTGACGACGTGGAACGTCATCGCCGAGACGAAGGCGGGCGACAAGGACAACGTCCAGATGTTCGGCGCCCACCTCGACGGTGTGCCGGAGGGCCCCGCCGCGAACGACAACGGCTCGGGTTCCGCGGCCCTGCTCGCCAGCGCCGAAGCGCTCGCGAAGCAGCCGACCGAGGTCGACAACGCGGTGCGCTTCGCATGGTGGGGCGCTGAGGAGGTCGGTCTCGTCGGATCCGAGAGGTACGTCGAGAGCCTGAGCGCGAGCGAACTCGCCAAGGTCAAGGCGTACATGAACTTCGACATGATCGGCTCGGACAACTACATCGTCGGCACCCTCGACTCCGACGGGTCGGATGTTCCGATCCCCGACGACGTCAACGTGCCCGCAGGGTCCGCTGAGCTCGAGAAGGTCTTCACCGACTACTTCGAGACCGTCGACCAGCCCAACGTCGGCACGGACTTCTCCGGTCGCTCGGACTACCAGGCGTTCATCGACGCGGGGATTCCCGCCTCGGGTCTGTTCTCCGGAGCGGACGGAACGAAGACGGCCGAAGAGGCTGAGATGTTCGGCGGCACCGTCGGTGCCAAGCACGACACGAACTACCACCAGCCCAGTGACACGATCGAGAACATGAGCAAGGAGTCCATCGACATCTTCGCTCCTGCGATCGCGTACTCGGTGCACGCGCTCGCCTACGATCTCACCGACGCGCCCTCGCCGACGCCGACGGAGACCCCGACCGAGACGCCCACCGAGACCCCGACGCAGACGCCGACCGAGTCGCCCACGGACGATCCGGTCGAGCGGAAGCTGACGATCGACCCGACGACGATCGACGAGAACGACTTCGTCTCCGACAAGGGAGTCGCCGTCACCGCGGCCGGGTGCACGCCCGAGACCACGGCGACCATGACCGTGACCCCGAAGAACGGGAAGATCGAGAAGTTCGAGCAGACGGCGACCGTCAGTGCCGAGAGCATCGCGAACTTCGGCGTCCGCGGTCTCGACGCGTCGCAGTCGGCCCAGTACGTCGGCAGCTACGACGTCTCGGTCGAGTGTGAGGGCGGAGACGCGCTCACCGGCTCGTTCGAGGTCGTCGCCGCCGGAGCGGACGATCCGGGTGCCGGAGGCGGGGGAGACCTGCCGCGGACCGGTTCCGAAGCCCTCCCGCTCGTCGCCTCTGCCGCAGCGCTCATCGTGCTCGGTGTGGTCATGACCATGGGAGCCCGCCGCCGCAGGGCCGGCAGCCTGCAGTAACAACCCCGAAGCCACGCGGGCCGGTGACTGGACAAGTTCGCCGGCCCGCGTGTTCGTGTCTGCGGCGCTGACCGAGGTGTTCATGCCCACAGAATCGCCTCTCCTGCAGGACGCATTCAGCTTCGCCCGGCACAATGGGTTCCCGTGACTCCCAAGAAGCTCTTCAATTTCTTCGCCGTGGCCGAAGCCATCACGTGGGCACTCCTCCTCTTCGGCATGTTCCTCAAATACGTCACGAAGACCACCGAGGTCGGTGTGCGCATCGGAGGCGGGATCCACGGGTTCGTCTTCCTCTGCTTCGTCGTCGTCGTCATCCTCGTCGGCGTCTCGCAGAAGTGGGGCATCGGCCGTCTCCTCATGGGGCTCGTCTCGGCCGTCATCCCGTTCGCGACGATCCCGTTCGAGATCGCCTCGAACCGGGCGGGCGCGCTCGACGGCGGGTGGGGTCTCGGACGTGAGGGGCGCGCCCCCCGCGGACCACTGGAGAAGCTGTGCGCGTGGGCGATCCGCTCCCCGGGGCTGGCAGCGGGCATCGGCCTCGTCGTCGTCATCGTCGTCTTCGCCGGTCTCCTCGTCGTCGGACCTCCCGGGAAGTGAGCCGGACCGAGCCCCGCGCTCACTGAGCATCGCGGACACTCAGCCCCGCCTCGGCGAGGCTCTCACCTGGGATCATCGGAAGGATGACCCTGGGCAACACTGAGCCCCTCCGATAGGGTGGTGAGCATGGGGCGGCCGACCGGGCCGCCCTCATCGCATCCCTTACGAGGAACGGAAGGCCCGCTCATGGACCTCATGCTCGGCGTCGTCGGCATCGGCGCCATCATCGTCATCGTGCTCATCGCACTCGTCGTCATCCTCCGGTCGTACAAGATCGCCTCCCCGTCCGAGGCGCTCATCATCACCGGTCGCAACGCCTCGGGAGCGTCGGGGTCGGGGCGGATCATCATCGGCGGGCGCGCTGTCGTCTATCCGATCGTGCAGAAGGCGTTCATCCTCTCCCTGTCCTCGCGGCAGATCTCCGTCGAGATCGACGGCATCTCGAAGAACGGCATCGCCCTCAAGCTGCGCGGTGTCGCTCAGGTCAAGGTCGGGGGCACCGACGATGACGTGCGCAAGGCCGCGCAGCGCTTCCTCGACCAGCAGGATCAGATCGACCACTACTCGAAGGAGATCCTCTCGGGTACCCTGCGCGCGGTCGTCGGCACGCTCACCGTCGAGCAGATCATCCAGGACCGCGCCTCCTTCGCCGCGCAGGTGCAGGAGGAGTCCGCGCACTCGATGAACAACCAGGGTCTCGTCATCGACACCTTCCAGATCTCCGCGGTCGAGGACGAGGGCAGCTACCTGCGCGACTGGGGTCGTCCGCAGGCCGCCGAGGTCGCGAAGAACGCCGCCATCGCCGAGGCGAACGCCTCCCGTGCCGCCGCCGTCGAGGAGGCGCAGCAGAACGAGGAGACGCAGAAGCAGCAGGCGCTGACCGACCAGGCGATCGCCGAACAGCAGCAGCAGCTCGCGCTGCGCCGTGCCGCCCTGAAGGAAGAGGCCGATCAGCGGCAGGCGACGGCCGACAACGCCGGCCCGCTCGCGGCCGCGGCCGAGAAGCAGAAGCTGCTCGAACGCGACCGCGTCGTCGCGAAGGAAGCCGCGGAGCTGCGTGCCGAGCAGCTCGACGCCGAGGTCCGCAGGCCCGCCGACGCCGAACGCTACCGGCAGCAGGCCGCGGCCGACGCCCGGGCCTACGAGATCGAAGCCCAGGGCCGCGCCGAGGCGGCGGCCGAACTCCACCGCCGGTCGAAGGAAGCGGAGGCGATCCGCCTCGAAGGCCAGGCTGAGGCCGATGCGATCAAGGCGCGCGGTGAGGCCGAGGCGCGGGCACTCGAAGCCCAGGCCGAGGCGTACAAGAAGTTCAACGACGCGGCCGTGCTCTCGAAGGTCCTCGAGGTGCTTCCCGACATCGCCGGCGAGCTCGTCGCTCCGTACTCGAACATCAAGGACCTCTCGATCGTCTCGACCGATGGCGAGTCGAAGCTCGCGAACTCCGTGTCGAACAACCTCGCGCAGGTCCTCGAGGTCGTGCGCGGCACGACCGGCATCGACCTCACCGACCTCGTCGATCGGGCGCAGAACCCCGACGGGGATGACGGAGCCGGTTCGGGCCCAGGTGCGGGGTCCGACGGCGGGTCCGGTTCGGGGCCCGGCGGAGGATCCGGTTCGGGTTCAGGGTCCGGCGGTCAGGTGATCGAGGGTCGGCTGGCTGACGTCGATGGTGCAGCCGGCCCCCGCCGAGGTGGGGGTGCCGATCGCAGCGGTCGCCGCGGAGGTGCGCCCGGTGGCCGTCGTCCGCGCGGCGGCCGGCGCGACGCTGGTCAGCGCGACGGCGGTCAGTGGGCGGGCTTCGACCCGGCTGACTTCCTCGACGCGGACGGCGGAATCGACATCCAGCACATCGGCGACGAGGTCAAGCGTGCCACCGGCATCGACGTCCAGGCCTACATCGACGAGGCGCTGCGCCGCCGCGACGGCAGAGGTGCCGGAGGAGCCGGAGGGGCGGGCGCCGGAGGCCCTGGCACTGGCACGAGCGGCCCGGGCACCGGCACGGGCAGCGCGGATTCGACCGGCGGGACCGGTGCTGGCGGCACCGACCGTTCGGAGTCCGGCCCTTCGGGGACGGACGATGACTCCGACGACGAGCCCGGCGGCGAGTAGCCGGCGGCCTGCCGCAGTCCGGCCGATTCGGCCCCAGCCATGCGCCCCCGAGGAGCATCCGGTTCGACAATCACGCGATTATCGAACCGGATCCGCCTCGGGGGCGCTCTGTGCTTCGGGCATGGCGTGGGGCAGGAGGCGAACTGGCCTCCCGGACGCGGTCGGGGCCGTGAGCCCAGGGTGATGAGCGGCACACAACGGACAGCGCTTCGCAATTTATAAATACATACGCATATGTTAATGTGACTTCGAAAGGAGTCCTCATGTCACACGACCACTCACACGAGACCGGGTCGCGCAAGCGCCTGGCCGTCGTGTTCTGCATCGTCCTGGTGATCTTCGCCTTCCAGGTCTTCGGCTCGATCTGGACGGGGTCGCTCGCGCTCCTCGTCGACACCGGGCACAACTCCGTCGACCTCATCGGGCTCGGCATCGCGCTCTTCGCGGCGACGCTGGTGGCCCGGCCGCCGAAGGGGCAGAAGACCTGGGGCTTCAAGCGCGCCGAGGTGCTCGCCGCCGGAGCGCAGGCGACGCTGCTCCTCGGCCTCGGCATCTACAGCCTCATCGAGGGTGTGCGCCGGTTCTTCGCGCCGCCGGAGGTGCCGGGGCCCGAACTGCTCATCTTCGGTGTCGTCGGTCTGGCCGGCAACGTCGTCTCGATCCTCATCCTCACCTCCTCGAAGAACTCATCACTCAACCTCAGAGCGGCGTTCCTCGAGGTCATCGCCGATGCGCTCGGCTCGGTCGGCGTCATCGTCGCCGCGGTCTCGATCTGGCTCTTCGACTGGACGCGGGCCGATGCCGTCGCGGCCCTCTTCATCGCCGCGCTCATCGTTCCGCGCGCCTTCGCGATCCTCCGTGAGACCGGGTCGATCCTGCTCGAGTCCGCCCCCAAGCAGCTCGATCTCGACGATGTCAGGAAGCACATCGAGGACGTCGACCACGTCGAAGAGGTCCACGACCTCCACGTCACGCGGATCGACTCGAACCTTCCGGTGCTCACTGCGCACGTCGTGCTCGCCGACGAGTGCTTCTACGACGGGCACGCTCCGAAG
This sequence comes from Brevibacterium sp. K72, assembly GCF_050562175.1. Lineage (NCBI taxonomy): Bacteria > Bacillati > Actinomycetota > Actinomycetes > Micrococcales > Brevibacteriaceae > Brevibacterium > Brevibacterium sp. K72. Next base: position 748,879 of record NZ_CP191582.1, on the reverse strand, counting down.
ATCCTCGCCGACCTCCAGGACTGCGTGGCGAAGCACTTCAACATCTCCATCGAGCACTCGACGTTCCAGTTCGATCGTGCGAAGGACGCCGCCGTGGAGAAGCAGACCCACAGCTGAGGGGTGCCGCCGGGGTCCGAAGACGACGCCCGCCGCCGCGAAATGTAACGCGACGGCGGGCGTCATCTCTCCCTCACCCCTCCGGGCGGACTCTCAGTGTGAGGGTTCGGGCACGGCCGCCTCGGCGTGGAGGGCTTCGAGCTGGGCGACGATCGCCTCCGTCATCTCGATCGTGTTCGACTCGCCCCCGAGGTCGCGGGGAAGGATGCCCGCGGCAGTGACGTTCTCGATGGCGCGCCGGACCTCGTCGGCCTCCTGATGCAGGCCGAAGTCGTCGAGCATGAGCGCTGCCGACGAGATCGCCCCGATCGGATTGGACACTCCCAGGCCCGCGATGTCCGGGGCAGACCCATGGACGGGTTCGAACATCGAGGGGAAGCGCTTCTCGGGGTTGAGGTTCGCGCTCGCGGCCAGGCCGAGGCTGCCGGCGAGGGCGGAGCCGAGGTCGGAGAGGATGTCGGCATGGAGGTTGGAGGCGACGACGACGGAGAGCTGCTCGGGGTGGAGGACGAACTTCGCGCTCATCGCGTCGACGAGGACGCTCTCGGTCTCGACATCGGGATAGTCGGCGGCGACGCGCGCGAAGACCTCGTCCCAGAGGACCATGCCGTACTGCTGGGCGTTCGACTTCGTCACCGACGAGACCTTCTTCACCGCTCGCGTGCGGGCGAGGTCGAAGGCGAAGCGGATGATCCGCTCGGTGCCCTTCTCGGTGTGGAGGCTCGTCTGCAGGGCGACCTCGTTGCCCGGGCCGCGGCCGCTGAGGTTGCGACCGCCCATGCCCGCATACTCGCCTTCGCTGTTCTCTCGCACGACGATCCAGTCGAGGTCGGTGTCGTCGGCTTTGCGCAACGGCGATTCGACGCCCGGGAGGAAGGTGACCGGGCGGATGTTCGCCCACTGGTCGAAGGGCTGGGTGATGGCCAGGCGCAGTCCCCACAGGCTCGTGTGGTCGGGGACATCAGCCGAGCCGACCGCCCCGAAGTAGATCGCATCGTGCTTCCGCAGATCCTCGAGCCCGCCCTCGGGGATGTAGGTGCCGTGCTCGAGGTAGTAGGCCGAACTCCACGGGTACTCGGTGACATCGAAGGCGATGTCCCCATCGGAGAGCTTCGCGACGGTGTCGAGGACGCGCAGTCCCGCGGCGACGACCTCGCCGCCGATGCCGTCACCGGGGATGGAGGCGATGGAGAATGTCTGGGTGTCGGTCATGGCTGTCCTCGTTCGGGTGCGGTCGGGCTCCTTCCATTGAGCGCGGAGACGGCGCATAAGTCCAAGACCCGTTCGCGATCGTATCCATTGGCTCTGCCTATGAGTCGACCTTCTGCCTTCGACCCCGCCGAGGCGGCCCGACGTCAGCGCCGACCGTGAGGGGCCGGTCCGGGCCGTCAGGGGCGGGTCCGGGCCCGCAGGGCGCGCTCCGGGCCCGCGGTGTGCGCACCGTCCGGCCGCGATTCACGTCGGCTGCGTCGTCCCGGCGGAGGCGGCGACCTTCGCGGTCGCTGTGAGGAAGGCGGCGGCGGCCGGGGTGAGGCCCTCGGGGCGGGAGATCGCGGAGACGTGCAGCGACGGTGCGCCGAGGAGGGGGACGAGTTCGACGTCGGCCCCGGCGAACGCCTGCCAGGCGGAGGGGAGGACGGCTGTGCCGACGCCGGCTCGGACGAGCGGGATGATCGAGGTGCGGTGGGCCACCTCGGCGGTGATCTCGATGCCGACGCCGTCGGCGATGAGTTCATCGACGTAGGCGCGCATGAGCGACCCGGAGTGGGAGACGACGAAGCGGGTCCCTGTCAGGGTCCGCGGATCGACCGGGGTGTCCCGGGGTGCTCCGGGCTCACGTCTGCGGGCGAGCATGAGGGGTTGGGCGGAGACCGGGAGGACGTCGAGGTCGGTGAGACGCAGCGGACCGCGACTGCCGGGGAAGCCGATCTCCACGCGGCCGTGGCGGACGGCATCGATCGTCTCATCGACGGTGAAGGTGCCGTCGACGGCGAAGGCGATCTGCGGGTGAGAGGTGGCGAATGACGCCATGAGCGCGGTGAGCGGTTCGATGCTCGGCGACGGCATCGCCGCGATCTCGATCCGGCCGGACTGGAGCCCGCGGAGACGGTCGATGTGTGCCTTCGCGGCGTCGAGGTCGCGGACGGCGAGCCGGGCGGGACCTTCGAACTCGCGTCCGGCTTCACTCAGACTCACCGTGCGGCCGATGCGGTTGAAGAGCGAGACGCCGAGCTCGCGTTCGAGCCCCTTGATCGTCTGGGACAGGGAGGGCTGGGCGACGAGCATCGCCTCCGCGGCCTTCGTGAAGCTTCCGGTGTCGACGACGGCGAGGAACTGGCGCAGCTGGCGGATATCCATAGGCATATGCTATTGGTCTCATCGCAAACAGGCCTTGGACTAATCCGCGGGGCTCGGTCACGCTGGTTCGAAAGCGATGAAAGGACCGATGACGGTGGATATCTCGCAGGCACGGGGCGATGGCGGCCCGTCGACTCCCATGACCGATGTGCGCGACGCGCTGCTGGGCGGCAAGACCTTCCGCAGCCTCAGTGAGCAGAAGCTCTCTCCCCGGGAGGAGAGGTTCGAGCGGGCCCGGATGACGTCAGGTTTCATCCTCGCTCCGGCGATCGCCATCGTCTTCGCGCTCCTTCCCCTCGACCTCACGTATCAGCAGCACATGCTCGCCGCCGTCCTTCTCGGCGTCATCGTCCTCTGGATCACCGAACCGGTGCCGATTCCCATCGGTGGTCTGCTCGGCGTCGGGGTCGTCGTCGTGCTCGGGATCGTTCCCGCCGCCGATGCGGTCGGTCCCTTCGGCTCGTCGACGATCTTCACATTCATCGGCGCCTTCATCCTCGCCCAGGCGATGCTCCAACACGGCATCGCGCAGCGTCTCGCGCTCAGTGTCCTCTCCCTGCCGGGCGTCGGGAAGTCCGTGTACCGGGTGATCATCGCCTTCGGCCTCATCACCTGTGTGCTCTCCGCTTTCGTGTCGAACACGGCGACGGTCGCGATGCTCATGCCCACAGCCCTCGGCATCCTCGCTGTCATCGCCGAACTCCTCCAGTCCCGCGGCATCGTCAAGCCCGACTTCGATCCGCTGCGGCTGCGCGTGGGTGCCGCCCTGCTGCTCATGCTCGCCTACGGCGCGAGCGTCGGCGGACTGCTCACCCCAGTCGGGTCGCCTCCGAACCTCATCGGCCGCGGCCTCATCGAGGAGGCCACGGGGGAGAAGATCTCCTTCGGGCAGTGGATGGCGGTCGCCCTGCCGATCTGCGTGGCGATGTTCATCGTCCTCGCCATCGTCCTCCTCCTTCTCAACAAGCCGGAGATCCGGAAGATCGAAGGCGTCGAGGAGTACGTGAAGAAGGAGCTGGCCGAGCTCGGGCCGGTCTCCCGGGCGGAGAAGAACACCCTCTTCGCCTTCGGCCTCACGGTCCTGCTCTGGCTGCTGCCCGCGTTCGCCGCACTCTTCGCCGGCACCGACTCAGCGGTCTACGAGTTCCTCGACTCCCGCCTCGACGAGGGCATCGTCGCGGTCATCGGAGCCTCCCTGCTCTTCATCCTCCCCGTCGACTGGAAACGGCGCGAACCGACCCTGACGTGGAGTCAGGCGGCGAAGATCGACTGGGGCACGATCATCCTCTTCGGCTGCGGCATCATCTTCGGTTCGCTCCTCGCCGACACGGGACTGGCCGAGACCATCGGCACCGGCTTCGCGGACACTCTGGGGGTGACGAGCATGCTCACCATCACCATCGTCTCCGTCATCCTCGCGATCCTCATCTCGGAGACGACCTCGAACACCGCAGCCGCCGCCGTCATCGTGCCGATCGTCATCCCACTGTGCCAGGCCGCGGGCATCGACCCGTTCGTGCCGGCGATGGCCGCGACCTTCGCCGCCTCGTTCGGGTTCATGCTTCCGGTCTCGACACCGCAGAACGCGATCGTCTACGGCACCGGGGCCGTGCCGATCACGACGATGATCAGGACCGGCTTCACCTTCGACATCGCCGGTGCGATCCTCATCATCGTCCTTGCCCCGATCATGATCAGCGTCGTCGGACTCGGACAGTAGGCGCCCCAGCGGCGGGCGTGCCCGTCCCTCACCCCTCCGGGCGGATGTCGATCGATTCGGTGCGGAACTTCTCGAGCTTCGCTGGGTCGATCGTCACGCCGAAGCCGACCGTGTCGGGGACGTCGACGCGACCGTCGTGCATGACGATCTCCTCGGTGATGTCCTCGTGGAAGAAGCGGTTCGACCCGGAGATGTCGCCAGGGAGGGTGAAGCCGGGGAGGGAGGCCAGGGCGGCGTTGGCCGCGCGGCCGAGACCGGTCTCGACCATCCCGCCGTGCCAGACGGCCACGCCGTTGGCCGCGGAGAGGTCGTGGATCCGCTTCGCCTCGATGTAGCCGCCCACCCGGCCGGGCTTGATATTGATGACGGCCGCGGCGCCGAGGGCGATCGCGTCGGCGGCCGCCTCGGCGGAGACGATCGACTCATCCAAGCACATCGGGGTCTCCATGAGCTTCGCGAGCTCCGCGTGCTGACGGATGTCGGCTTCACCGAGGGGCTGTTCGATGAGGAGGAGACCGTAGTCGTCGAGCCGGCGCAGGTGGGAGGCGTCGACGAGGGTGTAGGCGGCGTTCGCGTCGACCTGGAAGCCGAAGTCGTCCCCGAAGGCCTCACGCACCGCGGCGACCGGGGCGATGTCCTTGCCCGGCTTGATCTTCAGCTTGATCCGGGCATACCCCTCCTCGAGGTAGTCCCCGATGACCCTGACGGTCTCCTCGACGGTGTCCTGGATGCCCACGGACACACCCGAGGGCACGGAATCGACGACCCCGCCGAGATAGGACTTGAATGACTGGCCGTTGAGCTGGAGCTGCGCGTCGATGACGGCCATCTCGAGCGCGGACTTCGCCATCGGGTGACTGACGACATGGCGCAGATGCCAGCCGACGGTCTCGGCGGTGAGGTCGTCGACGCCGAAGAGGATCGGAGCGAGCCAGCGGCGGGTGACGTCGATGCCTGCGGCCACATACTCGGAGGAGTAGAGCGGGGAGATCATCGCCACCGATTCGCCCCACCCGGTGATCTCTCCTCGATCCGTGTCGAACGTCGCCTCGACGAGGTAGCAGTCCTTTTCGGTCTCCCGCATGAACGAGGTCTCGAACGGGGTGACGAGGGGAATGGACACCTGGTGGAGGGTGATCGAGACGAGCTTCATCGGCCGGGCTCCTGTTTCGCAGTGGGGACGGGTGAACCTGATCACCAGCTTAGGGCCCCGCACGTGATCGGTAGTCAGCGGTCCCGGTCATTGGTACGGTGGGCCGAAGAGGCCACGCGACCGAAGGGGCCCACGATGAACGACTACCTGCGAAGCCTCACCGCCCGCAAGCAGAAGTGGTTCGGGCTCAAACTCCCCATCAAGGCCGCGCTCGCGCAGCCCTTCCTCCATCCGCTCATGCGCGCCGTCGCGCCCCGCGTCCGGGGCATCAAGGTCGGTCGTCTGCCCGCCCCGATCGGCCTCACCGAGGTGGCCGGACGTGCCGGGGGAGGCGACTTCGTCCTCGTCGATCCCTTCCGCTGCGAGATCGCCAAGGAGTTCTACTGGGGCAAGGGTCGGCGCACCGAACCCGAGGACGCGTTCGCCCTCGACCTCATGGTCGAGCTGAGCAGGGACGCCGAGGTGTTCGTCGACATCGGCGCCTACACCGGGGTGTTCACAATGGCGGTCCTCGCCGCCAACCCGACCACCGTCGCGCACTCCTTCGAGATCATCCCCGCTGTCGTCGCAGGCCTCGAGAAGAACGTCGCCCGCAACCGCCTGCGGAACCGGGTGACGGTCCACCCCACCGGCGTCGGCCGGCCGGGGACGACGATGCAGGTGCCCACGGGCGACGGCGGTTCGGCGCTGCCGTCGTTCTACGCCGCGAGCATGGACTTCGCCGACGGCGTCGAGGTGCGCTTCACCTCTCTCGACGAACTCCTGCCCCAGCTGCCCGAGGGGACGACCCCGGTGACGATGAAGATCGACGTCGAAGGCGCGGAGAACGACGTCCTCAGATACGGCCGTGACTTCCTCGCGGTGCTGCGCCCGGACATCCTCTGCGAGGTCCTCGAGGACCGGGCGAAGCCGGCCGAACTCATGGCCGTCCTCGACGAGTTCGGCTACCGCTTCTATCTCGTCGGCAGCGACCGTCTCATCCACCGGCGACGCATCGTGCCCGATCCCCGCCTCCGGGACTGGCTGCTGACGACGAAGTCGCCCGCCAACCTGCGGGCCGAGGGATTCCCCGTGGAGTGAGATCCCACCGGCGCACACGAGCGACCAGCGGCGCTCATGAAGCGCGCGGGTCGCCTACTTCGCCAGCTGATCGGCGATGAGTGCTGCGAGCAGAGCGGTGCGCGGAGCGATCTCGGCGATGACCGCGTGCTCGTGTTCGGCGTGCGCACCGTCCCCGACCGCACCGAGGCCGTCGAGCGTGGGGATCCCGTCCCCGGCAGTGAAGTTCCCGTCCGAGGCGCCGCCCACCGCGACCCCGCGCGGGGCGGCGATCCCGAGCTCGGAGGCGAGCACGGTCGCTCGGTCGAAGAGTGCCGCCGACGCCTCGGGTTCGAAGGGCGGGCGGTTGATGCCGCCGATGACCTCGGTCGTCGACCCCTCGAGCGTCGGTTCGGCGGCGAGGGCGCGGATCGCCGAGTCGACGCGCTCGAGTTCGGCCGCGGTCCGGGCACGGACATCGACACTCACGCGCGCCTCGGCGGGGACGGTGTTCGAGGTCGTGCCGGCGGTGATCGTCGTCGGCACGACCGTCGTTCCGGCTTCGGCGTCGGAGAGGCCGGCGACGAGCGGCAGGGTGAGCGCGAGCGCCATGCCCGCGTTGACGCCCTTCTCGGGTTCGAGCCCGGCATGGGATGCCCGGCCCCGGAAGACGAGGGTGTAGATCCCGGTTCCCTTGCGTTCGAGTTTGAGCGCACCGTCGGCGCTCGCCTCCATGACGAAGACGGCATTCGCCTCGGCCGCCTCGGCGCGGATGAGATCGGAGGAGCTCACGGACCCGACCTCCTCATCACCGGTGATGAGGATCGACAGTCCTTCCAGCCTGCCCTCGCCGAGGCGGTCGGCGAGGATTGCGACCGCGTGGACGCTCATGATCGCCCCGGTGAGCATGTCGAAGCTGCCGGGACCGCGGACCACCCCGTTCTCGGTCGAGAAGGGGAGGCGTTCGATCGTCCCGTGGGGCCACACCGTGTCCTGATGATTGAGGAGGACGACGCGTGGCGGCCCGTCTCCGAAGCGCAGGCGCACATGGGTGACGCCGTCGACGGTGAGCAGCTCCGCCTCGGCGCCGAGGCGCTCACGGAGGAGGTCGGCGAAGTCGCTCGCCCCGCGGGCGACGGCGGCCTTGTCCGAGGACGGCGTTTCGACGCCGATGACGCGAGCGAGGTCGGCGAGCATCGCCGGGAGGCGCTCCTCGGAGTCGCGGACGAGGTCAGAGGGCTGAGTGGGCGAATTCACAGAGGTCGACATGTCGCCGATTCTACGGCTCGCGCGTGCGGGGCACCGCTTGCGTCCGCATCGCCATGGACGCGTGGGGGAAAGGTCGGCTGTGAGAAAGTCGGGACCTGGCCCCTCATAACTCCCGTCGTGTGTGGTTTGCTTGAGGCATGGGTGAGGCAGTGAGTTCGAAACGGTACACACCGGAAGAGCGGACCTTGTACCGCGAGAAGCTCGCGGAGAATCTCGAGCTCTTCGACACTTACCTCCGGCATGCCGAGTTCAAGTCGGCCGGCACGATCGGGCTCGAGCTCGAACTCAACCTCACCGACGAGGACAACCAGCCGAGCTTGCGCAATAAGGACGTCCTCGGCGACCTCGACGACGAGTACCAGTCCGAGATCGGCGGGTTCAACCTCGAACTCAACCACCCGGTCCTCCAGGTCGCCGGGCGCGGACTCAAGACCCTCGAAGCCGGGGTCGCCGATCGGCTCGCGAAGGCTCAGAGGGCCGCTGCCGACAAGGGGCTCAGAATCGCCTCGATCGGCACTCTTCCGACGCTGACGACGCAGTTCCTCAAAGAGGACCCGTGGATGACGGAGGAGAACCGCTACGAGGCTCTGTCGAACTCGGTCATCGACGCCCGCGGTGAGTTCGTCAAGATCGAACTCGACGGTCGCGAGACCTACCGGCAGGAGTTCGCCGACATCGCCCCCGAGTCCTCGTGCACGTCGATGCAGCTTCACCTCCAGGTCGCGCCGAACAAGTTCGCCGAGGCGTGGAACGCCTCCCAGGCGATCGCCGCCGCCCAGGTCGCGGTGAGCGCGAACTCGCCGCTCTTCGTCGGCCACAAGCTCTGGCACGAGTCGCGGATCCCGGTCTTCACCCAGTCGATCGACACCCGCACACCCGAACTCGTCACGCAGGGCGTGCGCCCGCGCGTGTGGTTCGGGGAGCGGTGGATCACGAGCGTCTTCGACCTCTTCGAGGAGAACGTCCGCTACTTCCCGCCCCTGCTGCCCGAGATCAAGGACTTCGTCGAGTTCAGCGACGCCGACGCCCCGAAGCTCTTCGAGCTCAATCTCCACAACGGCACCGTGTGGCGCTGGAACCGGCCGATCTACGATGCCGGTGACAACGGCGCGCACATCCGGGTGGAGAACCGGCTGCTGCCGGCGGGCCCCACGCCCGTCGACATGGTCGCCGACGCCGCCTTCTACTACGGGCTCGCCGAGTTCCTAGTCGGCGAGAACCGTCCCGTGTGGTCCCGAATGTCCTTCGCCGAGGCGGAGGAGAACTTCTTCGCGTGTGCGAAGGACGGGATCAGGGCCCGGGTGACGTGGCCGAAGATCGGGCACATCGCCGTCTCCGACCTCGTCATCGACGTCCTCATCCCGCAGGCCCGGCGCGGACTGCGACGGCTCAACATCGACAAGGACGTCATCGAGGAGTACATGTCGATCATCGAGGGCCGGGCCTCGGGCAGGGCGAACGGTGCGACGTGGCAGCTGCGCATGCTCGACCACCTCGCCCCGGGAAGCCGACCGGACTCGCCGGAGCGCCGTGAGGGGCTCAAAGCAATGATGGATGCCTACCTCGAGAACCAGGCGAGCGGCCGCCCTGTCCACACGTGGGACGTCCCTGCCTGAGTGCAGAGGCACGCCGGTCGGAGCGTCAGACAGCCGAATGATGGACGTTTTCGGCAGGTTTCTGCGTCGAAAACCTGCCCAGAACGACCAGGAGATTTCGGCGACACTGCTCTGCGCGCCGCTCGGCCAGCGCGGCGCCCGGCCCCGCTGGGCCCAGCCTGGCCTCCGACAGCCGACTTGAGGACGCGCGGTGTCGATTTCCGCGTGCCGAATCGACACTGCGCGTCCTCGACTCGCGCGTCAGCGCCGGTCGATGACCGCACACCCCTGCGCCGTAAGCCCCTACAGCCGCTCGACCTCGACGAAGATGACAGCGTCCTCGCCGTCAGGGTTCGACACCTCGTGCTCCGACCCAGCGGGACGGGTGTAGGAGACGCCGGCGTGCAGCTCGGCGGTGAGTTCTGTGCCGCCGGAGTTCCGCACGTGCATGGTGTCGGTGACCATAGGGACGACGACGTACTCGTGCTCGTGCCGGTGCATGGGGATGACGCCGCCGGGTTCGATCGTCCACCGGGTCACTCGGAAGATCCCGTTGTCGAGCTGCACCTCGCCGGTCGCCCCGGTGTCGCCGGCGCCACTGCCAGCCCCGGTGTCGCCCGCGCCGCCGACGCCCCCGACCGCACGGCTCGTCTCCGCTCCTGTGCTCTCCGTGCTCATCGTCCCTGCTCCTTCGCCGTCGAAGTCGTGTCGTCGTGTGCGGTGGGTCGTGCCCATCCGCCCTCACCCTAAGCCCCGCCGGCACACGACAGCTAGCATGTGCACTATGCGAAACCCGCACGTCGGCTGCGACTGCGGGCACGCCGAGAGCTCAACCGCCACCCGAGGAAGGGAGCCGACGATGACCGTCGATGACACCCGCAGCCTGCACGCCTCCGACCGGGCGGGTCTCGTCCGTCCGTTCGCGGCGATGAACATCGTCGGCAAGGTCCAGGCGATGCAGCGGGCCGGTCGGGACGCGATCGCGATGTGCCTCGGCGAGCCGACCCAGGGTGCGCCGTCTCCGGTCAAGCGTCGCGCCGCCGAGATCCTCACCGACGGGACCAATCTCGGCTACTCCGCGGTCTTCGGCATCCCCGAACTCCGTGAGGCGATCGCCTCCCACTACCGCGACTGGTACGGCGTCGACATCCCCATCGACCGCATCCAGGTCACCACCGGTTCCTCGGGTGCCTTCCAGACGGTGTTCCTCACCTGCTTCGACGTCGGCGACCGGGTGGCCGTCGCCCGACCCGGGTACGGTGCGTACAAGAACATCCTCGCCGCCCTCGGCGCCGACATCGTCGAACTCGACTGCGGGGCCGAGCACGGCTTCCAGCCGACGATCGACCTCCTCGAGCAGGCGCACGCCGAGGCCCCGCTCAAGGGCCTCATGCTCGCATCCCCGGCGAATCCGACGGGGACGATGATCGGGGCCGACCACCTCGGCGAGCTCATCTCCTGGTGCCGCGACCACGGGGTGCAGGTGATCTCGGACGAGATCTACCACGGCATCAGCTACATCGGCACCCGCGGGGAGACCGCGCTCGCCCACGACGACGAAGCCATCGTCATCTCGTCGTTCTCGAAGTACTGGGCGATGACGGGGTGGCGGCTGGGGTGGGCGATCCTGCCCGAGCGGTTGACGACGGCCGCCCGCAACGTCACCGGCAACCTCGCCCTCTGCGCGCCCGTGCCCGCCCAGTACGCCGCGGTCGCCGCGTTTGACCCGGAGTCCTACGCCGAATGCGAAGCGAACGTCGCGTCCTTCGCCCACGCCCGCGACCACGTCCTTGACGCGACCGCGGAGCTCGGGTTCACCGACATGGCCCCGCCCGACGGTGCGTTCTACATGTATGCGCGCATCGATGACATCCTCGAGCGCTCGGGCGGCCGATTCGCCACGGCCACGCAGTGGTGCGAGGACCTCCTCGAGGCGACCGGAGTCGCCTTCGCGCCCGGTGACGACTTCGATTCCGTGGACGGCTGGCGATCCGTGCGACTGTCCCTGGCCGTGGGAGCCGATCGCACCGCCGAGGCGCTCGACCGGGTGCTCGACCACGTGAAGTGAGGTGTCCGCCGCCGCGGGGTCGGCCCGGTAGCGTGCGCGCGTCGCTCGCCCCAGGTGGGATCACCCGTGCGCAGGGTCAGCGCGTCAGTGCTCGTGACCCTCGACGGTGTGCGCGAGCGCGTCGAGGATGATGTGGGCGACGTGGTCGTCCTTGAGCGAGTAGTACGCTTCCCGGCCGATCCGGTTGACCCCGACGAGGTGGAGACCGCGGAGGAACTTCAGATGCTGGGACACGAGCGGCTGGGACAGCCCCGTCGAATCGACGATGTGCGTGACCGTCGCCTCGCCGTGGGCGAGGACGAGGAGCATCTTCAGCCGCGACGGAGTCGCGAGGGCCTTGAAGAGGTCGGCTGTCTCGGAGATGGCGTCGAGATTGTCCTCGGGATTGCGCAGCAGCTGTTCGACGGCGGCGTTGACCGGGACGGATTCTGGAGAGTCAGCCATGGATAGAGATTACCGGAACAGGCTTCGCGCTCGGCAAATCGTCCGGACCGTCACGTCGCCCTAACCGTCGGTGCCGTCCGGGTAGGGACCGTCGGCGTTCGGCCCGTCAGCGCCGGGTCCGTCAGCACTGGGTCCATCCGGCCAGGGTCCGTCCGCGCAGGGGCCGCTCCGGTCGGTGTCGGCGGTGGCGCCCGGCAGCGTCGCCGTCCCGGTGACCGGTGCACCGTCGCCGGTGCGCAGCGTCGACAGCGGCCCCGCCGAGGCGATGGCCCGCCACCCGCGCGCCCACGTCGTCACAGCGATCACCCGGTCGAGACAGCGCAGGGGCAGCCGGTCGTGCGGCGGGCAGACGAGGCGACCCACGGCGAAGACGACGAGAGCGAACGCGAGGAGAAGAATGAGGGCGATCATGGCCGCAGCCTCGTGCGCATGGTCGCCGCGGCGCTGACGACGACCGCGCCACCGCAGACGATGGTCAGCCAGTCGAGGCGCTCCCCGAGGAGGAGGGAGGCCCACGCGATCGACATGACCGGCTGGGTGAGCTGCACCTGCGAGACTTGCGCCATCGGGCCGATCCCCAGACCGCGGTACCAGGCGAGGAAGCCGAGGAACATGCTGACGATACCGAGGTAGGCGAACGACGCCCACTCGGCGGTGGTCCCCGACGGGGGTGCAGCCGAGACCGCGACGACTGTGAGGGCGATAGTCACCGGGGCGGAGAGGACGAGTGCCCACGAGATCGTCTGCCATGACCCGATCTCGCGGGAGAGCACCCCGCCCTCCGCGTACCCGACCGCTGCGGCCACGACCGCGCCGAAGAGGAGGAGGTCGGCCGGCTGGAGTCCGCCGAACGCGGTGCCCTGGACAGAGGCGAAGACGATGGCGAGGACCGCACTGAGCCCGACCATGACCCAGAACCACAGGCCGGGACGCTCCTTGGTGCGGACCACGGCGGCCGCGGCCGTAGCCGCGGGCAGGAGCGCGATGACCACCGCGCCGTGGCTGGCCGGGGTCTGGCTGAGGGCGTAGGAGGTGAGCAGTGGGAACCCGAGGACCACCCCGCCGGCGACGACGAGCAGTCGCAGGCACTGGAGACCGGTGGGACGGCGCACACCGAGTGATGAGGCGGGACGCGGACTCGACCGTGCGGGCCTGCGCCCGCGCAGCCACACGACGAGGAGGAGCAGCGCGGCGAGGACGGAGGCGACCGTCGCGCGTCCGACACCGATGAAGAGAGGCAGCATCGTCCCTGATTCGGCGGCGATGCGTGTGAAGGGCACCGTGAAGGAGAACGCGGTGACGCCGAGGAGCCCCCACCACAGGCCGCTGCTGCCACCGGAATTCAGGTCGCCGCTGTCCCTGGGAGATCGGGACGCCCCACCCTGTTGTAGCGGTTGGCGGCTGTTGATGATAGCGCTATTATCGGTACTCATGCACCACGATAGCAGTTCGCGGATCGCCACGGAACTCTCCCAGTGGATAGCCACCGCGCCCGACGGCGCGCGACTGCCGTCCTCGCGCGCGCTCGTCAAGCAGTACGGAGCTTCGCCGGTGACCGTGCAGAAGGCGCTCGCGAGCCTGGCGCTGCGCGGTCTCGTCGAATCCCGCCCGGGTGTGGGGACGTTCGTGAGGCGCGAGAAGACACTGGCCTCGCCGGACCTCAGCTGGCAGACGGGCACCCTCGGCCCCCGGGAGTACCTGCCCGGGCCCATGGCCGCGCCGCTGCGGGAAGCAGGCAACGACGAGTTCGCCCTCTATGACGGCTATCCCGAACCTGGTCTGCTTCCACGCGAGCTGGTCCGTGCGGCGCTTGGTCGGGCGGCGCGCTCGGAGGATGCGCTGCGCCGGGCTCCGTTGGCGGGTCTGCCCGACCTCCAGGCGTGGTTCGCCGCCGAGGTCTCCGACACGGGTGCCACCTCACCGCCGGTCGCCTCCGATGCCACCGTCGTCCCCGGCAGTCAGACGGGGCTGAGTTCGATCCTTCGCGCGATCGTCGGCCCTGGGCAGCCGCTCATCGTCGAGTCGCCGACCTATTGGGGCCTCATCTCCGCCGCCGAGCGCACCGGGGTGACCCTCGTGCCTGTGCCGACGGGTCCGGTCGGCCCCGACCCGGCCGTCCTCGCCGAGGCGATCGACCGCACCGGTGCCACCGCGTTCTACGCACAGCCGAACTTCACCAACCCGACCGGGGTGCAGTGGTCACCGGACCTGCGGGCACAGGTCCTCGAGGTCGTGCGATCGCGCAGGGCTTTCCTCATCGAAGACGACTGGGCGCACGACTTCGGTATCGATGCGGGCTCGGTGCCGATGATCGGCGACGACGCCGACGGACACATCGTCTACGTGCGGTCGCTGACGAAGTCCGTCTCCCCGGCTGTGCGCGTGGCCGCCGTCATCGCCCGTGGACCTGCGCGGGACCGGATCCGTGCCGACGTGCGGGCCGAATCGATGTACGTCAGCCCGATCCTCCAGGCCGCGGCCCTCGACGTCATCACCCGCCCGGCCTGGCGCACCCATGTGCGCGCGCTGGGGCGCCACCTCGGCGACCGGAGGGATTCCCTGCTCGCGGCGATCCGCGCGGAAGTGCCGAAGCTCACCGTTGACAGCGTCCCCCAGGGTGGCCTCAACCTCTGGGGGCGACTTCCGGAGGGCACGGATGTCCGTTCATTGGTCGCCGAGGCGGCTGCTCGGGGTGTCTTCATCACCGGCGGTGATGAGCTCTTTCCCACCGAGGCGCCGGCTCCGCACGTCAGACTCAACTTCGCCGGCCCGAATCCGACCGGTTACCGCGAGGCGATGCGCCGCCTCGGCGAGGTGATCGATCAGGGTTTGTCGACGACGAAGAGTTCCGTTCGATAGGGCACTTGGAGGGTCTCGTCCTCGGCAAAGTTTCCGGCAAGTGAGCGGACATCGTCGAGGAAGCGCTCACCTTTCGCGCTGACAGCTCGCTGAGCTTGTGTCGAACTGGCCGACATGCCGACGAAGTCGTCAACTGACATGGTCCTGTCCCAGTCGGAGACGGACACGGTGACGTGAGCCGGATCGGTGTCGAATCCCGTTGCAAGCTCAGCCGCGATGTCGATGTCTCGGTACCCCCGCGTGTACCCCGGGCTGTTCTCTTCGAGAAGTGACTCGTATGCGTCAAGGAATTCGCTTGATGTGTGATTGCGATTGTTCTGAATGATCGCGACTCTGCCTCCGGGTCGCAGAGTCGTTCGCGCGGCGCGAAGGAACGCCGGTCGATCGAACCATTGGTAGGCCTGTGCCGCCATGACGACATCAAGGGCGCTCAGCGTCGGCAGAATGTCCTCACCCCGTCCCTGTAACCACGTCACATCAGGGAACTTGAGCCGACCGGATTCGATCATGTCCGTCGACGGCTCGACGGCAAAAACCTCGGGATCGACGAGGGCCGGCAGCGCCCATTCCAAGGCGATGCCGGATCCGGCACCGACGTCAGCGACGCGAACTCCCTCTGTCCGGTTGGTGAAGACCACCTCGGCGAGTTCGGACGGATACCGCGGACGGTACCGGTCATAGTCACTGGCGAGGCCGTCGAACTTCGCGCCCTCGGACATGCTGCTCCTTCGCTGATCGGCGTGCAATGCTCCCAACTTCGAACATTACCTGGCGTTCAGCGAGAAGAGCGGCCCAAGAAGTCGGCCGAATTCGGTCGACTCGGTGAGCCGCCCTCAGGCCTCGCCCTGCTCTGCCTTGCCGATGGCGTCGGGAAGCTCGTCGAGCAGCCACGGGTAGCTCAGCGGCGAGAGGTTCGTCAGAGCCGCGAACTCGTCCTCGCTGAGGACGGCGTAGTGCTTGCCGCGGATGACCTTGACCTCGCGGTAGAACGGGTCGGCGAGGTCGGACTCGTCGAGCAGCCCCTTGCCCGTGTCCGGGAAGTGGATGAGGAGGACATCGGCGTCGAGGTCGTCGACCTTCGCCTTCTTCACCGAGTGCTCCTCCGCCGAGTACGACGCTGCCTCGGGGGCGGGGAGGAGACCGAGTCCGCTGAAGAAGCTGTCGTCGCTGCCGTCATAGGAGAGGTAGTCGATCGACGATTTCTGCACATCGGCGACCGTGTACGTCGTGTCCTCGAACTCGAGATGCCGACCGGCGATGTCCTCGGCCTCGGTGGTGATGTCGCCGACGACCTGCTTGGCCTCGTCGGCTGCGTCGAGGGCGGTGGCCACCGCTGCCGTCCGGTCCGTCCAGGTCGCGTCGGGTGCCGCGGCGACGACGGGCGCGATCTCGGAGAGGTCGTTGAAATGGTCGCCCGCGTCCTCGAGCCCGGTGGCGAGGATGACATCGGGCTCGGCCTGCGTGATCGCGGCGATGTCAGGGCCGTCGGTGCCGTCGTAGGTCTGCGGCGCCTCGGCGCCTGAGTCGTCGAGCGCGGACTGCGCCCACGGGCTGAACTCGTCATCGCCGTCGGCTGCCGGGGCGATGACCGGTTCGGCACCGAGCGCGAGCGCGATGTCGAGGTCGGTCGGACTGGCCACCGCGATCTTCGTCGGTGCGTCCTCGATCGTCGTCGTCCCGTAGGGCGAGTCGATCGTCTGCGGGAAGGGACCGTCGGCCGCTCCGGCGGAGGACGGGAGCACGGAGCAGCCGCCGAGTCCGATGACCGCGGCGGCTGAGAGGGCAGTGATGGGGAGGGGGCTGGCGAACTTCACCAGGGAAGTGTAGCGCCTGTCAGTGGAGCGCTTCCACGTCGTCCTGGCTGCCGATGAGATCGTCGGCGAGCGACTCCCACTGCCCGTACGCGTTCGGATACGCCGAACGCTGCACGGCCTGAGCGGCTTCCGTCGGAGTCATCGAATCCCAGTTCTCGATCTGATTAAGCCCGGGATTCTCGATCTCGGGATTGATGCCGTAGAAGGACTTCGTCGCGAACACCGGGTCGGTGAGTTCGGACGGATCGCCCCATCCCTGCGAGGGGCGCTGCTGGAACAGGCCGACGGAATCCCGGTCGCCGTGGGAGATGTTGCGCAGCGAGGACTCCTGGAGCGCGGTCATGAGCGCGATCCGGATCGCTTCGTCGTCGAATCCGCCGCCGCGTCCGACGGCGATGATGAGGCGGGCGTTGTCGATCTGCTGCTGGTTGAGCTGGTTCACCGAGGCCATCTGCATCTGCCTGATCGTCGTCGAGCCGAAGGACACGGGCGAATTGAGGATGACGACCGCACCGATCGCCAGTGCTGCGACCGCTGCCCCGAGACCGATCAGGGCACCGACGAGCACGGACCGGGGTCCCCTGCGGTGTCGTGTCTGTCGAGGCATGAATATAACGATAATGCAACAAACTTAAGGGTCAATGTGACCACGCCATGCTTTTTGTCACAGAACGATCACGGCGCGGTGGGAGCCGGGCTGACCGGGCACCCGGTGTTGCCGAACTGCCACGCGGCAGCGGCGCCGGAGTCGGAGTTCTCGCCGTAGGCTCTGGACATGCCCTACGGTCGTCGTCTCACTCCGCTTGCCCGCCTCCTCGTCGCTGGGGTCGCGTTCGTCGTCATGCTCATCGTCGTCGCCGTCGTGTTCTTTGTCGTCGTCGTGTCCACGGGGGTGAACTCCGGCGCCGAGGTGAACAACCCTCCGGCATCGGTGCAGACGGTGCAGCCTTCGCCGAGCGCGGTGACCGGAGGCTGGACGAGCGGAGACTGAGCTTCCTCCGCGCCTCACCGAGGCTGCACCGGTTCCACGGGCTGCCGGAGGATCGTCCGCATCCTCTCCGGTGCCGTCCGGCGGGAGTCGCTGAGGTAGATCTCGTGGTGGCGCCCCGTCCAGACGTATCCCGATTCGGGGATGACGGACTCGTGCATGTGCGCGAGCACCTCGGCCTCGGCGTCGAAGGGTCCGATGTGGAGGGTCTGGATGACGGTTCCCTCGACCAGGGTCTCGAACCGGACGTCACTGAGACGCGGGGGATCGGCTTTGGCGGCGACCGCCTCGGCGGCCCGGGTGACGTGGGATCCGTCGAGCCACTCGGGGACGGCGAGCATGAGGGTGAAGTCCCAGTCGGCCTTGTTGCGGG
Source organism: Brevibacterium sp. K72 (assembly GCF_050562175.1). Lineage (NCBI taxonomy): Bacteria > Bacillati > Actinomycetota > Actinomycetes > Micrococcales > Brevibacteriaceae > Brevibacterium > Brevibacterium sp. K72. The sequence continues at coordinate 731,083 of NZ_CP191582.1, read as the reverse complement.
CCGTCGTGAAGGAGCTCATGTCCTCGGCCCACCACAGGCCTTCGAGGGGTGGGACGACGTAGTCGCGCTCGAGTTCCCGTTTGCTGAGGAACTTCAGCGTGTAGGCGAGCGGATAGAGAGATGCGACCGCCGAGGTGAACTCCGGCGAGGTGTTGGGATCGCCGTGGCCGTCGATCATGAGGTAGTTCATCGGCGGAACGTCGACCGTCGAGAACGCCCCTCGCTTGGCTCGGTAGCCGGGGAGGGTCTTCTTGAGATCGATCTTGTCCACGGGTTCTCTCCTCAGCCGTGTCCTGGTCGATGCGGGGGGTCGGGTCGCCTGTTCTGTGTCCCCGCGGGTTCACGGTGTCCGCGGGGGTCCACGGTGTCCGCTCGGGCGACGGGGTGCCGCTGAGTCCGAGTGTAGACCGACTCGGAGCCGAGTTCCCCCGCCGTCCTTGACCTTGACACGCTGTCAAGGTCTTCACTGGGAGGTGAAGGAGGCGGAAGCCATGACAGAGAACCATCCGCAGGACGGACGTGCGGGAGCATCGCTTGAGACAGGAGTACAGGATGTGGCCCGCGCTCTGCGGCTGGGCAGTGCGCAGCAGCGACTGCAGGCCGCGATGACGATCGGAACGCACGCCGACCCCGACCACCTCGACGTCCTGATCGAACGCAGCCGGACGGAACCGGACTTCTTCGTCCGCGACATGCTCACCTGGGCGCTCACCCGATTGCCTGCCGACCTCGTCGTGCCCCGCCTCCTCGCCGAGCTCGAGTCCGATTCCGTTCAGGCCCAGAGCCAGGCCCTGCATTCGCTGTCGAAGATCGGGGATCCGCGTGGCTGGGTCGCCCTCGACCCGTCCGTGTCGGGTCTGCGGTTCATCGCCCATGCCGACGCCGAGGCGGCCCGCAGTGCGTGGAGGGCCGCGGTTCGTCTGGTGCCGGGAGACCGACACCGAGATCTTGCATCGTCCCTGGTCACGCAGCTGGGGCGAGGTGACGTCGAGATGCAGAAGAGCCTCAGCCGGGCACTCGTCGCCCTCGGCGACGAAGTCGTGTCAGTGGTCGATGGCAGGGTGGGGGCAGAGGAAGAAACAGTGCGGACACACGCTCTGGCGACAGTGGCGATGTTCCATGACCCCGACGCCGGCTTCGCCCACGCCATGGACGAGGCCAAGCGGGTGGTCGCACTGGGGTCCGAGGCATCGGCCTGAACCGGTTTTGGGAAGGGTCGGTCGGATGCGTGTGGTGGTCGAGAGGGGCAAGCTCGACCACCGTGGCGCATGGCCGATGCCTCGGACTCCTTCCTCCGAACCGTCGGGCACAGGACTCTGACCGTCGTGGCCCAGCGAGTAGAGTGCTGTGTGCTCTCGCGAGACCATAGCGCGACGACCGAGAGAGTGGCGACGTCCGCGTGAGCCGGGGCGGACACCGGAGCCGCGGACCGGGATTCTGCGCGGAGAGCGAGGTGGCGATGCGCATCGGAGAGGTCTCCCGCAGATCGGGTGTGAGCGCGCGCATGCTGCGCCACTATGAGACTCTGGGCCTCGTCACCCCGAGTGCCCGGGGGTCGAACGGGTACCGCGAGTACTCGCCGAGCGACATCGGCCGGATCTTCCACATCGAGGGTCTGCGCAGGTTGGGCCTGTCTCTGCCCGAGGTCGGCCGCCTCCTCGCCGAACCGGGATTCGACGCCTCGGCGCTCGTCACCGACCTCATCGCGGCCGCACACGAGAGGATCGAGACCGAGCGGAGACTGCTCGAACGCCTCGAGGAGATCCGGGGGCTGGGCCGCTCCGACGGCGAGAGCCTGCTCGGAACCATCGATCTCATGCGCTCCCTCGAGTCGCGTGACGTCATCCAGCGCCACAAGGCCGCTCTCGGCAGCGGCGTCGACCTCGGCGTGCCCGTCGAGTCGCTCTCCCGCGCCGTGCTCGACGAAGCCGTGCCGAATGCGGCCGGCGCGATGCGGTGGGCGCTCGCCCAGGTCGGCACCGACGCCGTCGAGCCGCTCTCCACGGGACTCCGCTCCGCCGAACCCGCTGTCAGGCGCAACGCGATCCGCGCGCTCGACGAGATCCGCAGGACCGCCTCGGCGGATGACGTCGCGGTCGCGACTGCGGTGGCGGTTCACATGCGGGAGGCGCTGCGCGACGATGACCTAGAGGTGATGACGGTCGCCGCACTCGCCCTCGGGGACATGCGCGATCCCGTCGCCGTGCCGATCCTCCTCGAGGTCGCGATGAGCGATGAGAAGGACATCGACGCAGCCGAGGCGCTCGCCGGCTACTTCGCAGAGGTGCCCCCGGCAGGAGGTGCGAATGCGCCGTCCCGCGACGAGGTGGAGGTTCCGGTCGACGGCGTGGAGGTTCCGGTCGTCGACGGGGCAGGGGCGGCGACCGGCGAGGACACTGGCGAACCGACCGGCGATTCCGTCGGCGCCTCGATCATGGCTGCGCTGCGGGAGCGCCTGCGTTCGTCCGATGCCCATGTGCGCTTCCGGGTCCTCCAGGTGCTCATCGAGATCCCGGACCCTCAGGCCGAGGCCCTGCTCACCGGACTCACCCATGATGCGGAGCAGGAGACCGCGGAGACCGCGAAGGCGGCCCTGCGGCGACGGAGAAGGACCAGCGCCGAGACCGGCCGACATCGCTAGACTTGACCCATGAATCCCCAGGCCCACTCCGCGGATCCCCCTCCCGAGCAGGCCCCCGAGCGCGGACCCAACCGCCGCCGGCAGTCCTTCGTGTTCCGCCGACACCACTTCACCGTCACCGGCATCCTCGACTACTTCTTCTTCCTCTTCGGCGGCGTCGCCTCCCTCTTCCTCGCCCTCCTCATCCTCCTCAAGGGCTTCTCGCTGGGATGGTGGCAGGTCCTCACCCTGCTCGTGCTCTGGGCGGTCGTCTCCTACCTCGCGCTGCCGCGCCTGCACCGCATCCTCTCCCAGATCTACGTCCCCAACTACTTCATCGGCCGGACCCGGACCTCAGACGGACTCCTCGGCGATCCGGTCAACCTCGCGTGGCGGGGCGAGGAGGCGCAGATCCATCACGCGATGAAGGCGGCAGGGTGGACGCTCGCCGACGACATCACGGCGGCATCGACGTGGGGGATCATCCGGTCGACCGTGGCGAGGTCGAGCTACCCCGAGGCGCCGGTCTCCCCGCTCATGCTCTTCGGTCGGCGGCAGGACTTCGCCTACCAGCAGGAAGTCGACGGCGATCCGGGGCAGCGCCATCACGTCCGCTTCTGGAAGTGCCCGTCGGGTTGGCTGCTGCCGGGCGGACTGCAGGCCGACTGGCTCGCCGCAGGAACCTACGACAAGAGCGTCGGACTCTCCCTCTTCACCCTCCAGGTCACCCACAAGATCGAGGAGAACACCGACATCGAACGCGACTACATCGTCAGGACCGTCACCGAGGCGGACCCTGAGATCAGCGTCGACGTCGTCAGGGACTTCTCGACCGGCTACCACTCGCGCAACGGCGGCGGCGACGCGATCATCACCGACGGTGACCTGCCGATCGTCGACGTCGGCAGGGTGACCACCGATGCCGAGGACTACCCCGAACGGCTCGACCTCGCCCTCGACGCCACGCAGATCGACCAGGACGCCCACTCGGTCTCGGCCCTTGCCCGCACCCTGTGGAGCAGGCGACCCCTGCAGACGCTCATCGGCGCGGGCCTAGTGCTCGTCCTCCTCATCTTCCAGGCCACCGACGTGCTCAGCATCCTCCTCGACTGGGATCGCCTGCGGGCGGATGTCGCCGGAGTCGGCGTCGAGGTGACAGCGTCCGAGACCGAGGTCGTCACCCGGATCGTCGCCGGCGTCCTCGTCGGACTGAGCCTCATCATCGGCGTCATCCAGGTGATCGCCTCCATCTCGGTCTTCCGCGGCAGCAACCGGGCCAGACTGTGGATCCTCACCCTCTCGACGATCTCCGTCGTCATCTCGTTCACGAACTACCTCACAGGCGATCGGAGCATCGCGACGAACATGTACTCGCTCATCACCGTCGCCCTTCAGGTCGGCGTGCTCCTCTCGCTCTCGAGCGACTCCTCGAGGCTCTTCACCCGATTCAGCACCGCGGCCGCCCGCGCCGATCGCCAGGACCGAGCCATCGAGGACTGAGCGCTCTGGAGTCGACGCTCGGACCGCCTCGGCCGGGGTCGGGGTAGTCTGACGGCAGGGCGCAGATTCCGCGCCGCCGGCCGAAAGGAACCGAGATGACCGACCCCAACCGATCCGACGATGCAGCGGTCTTCGATGCGATCGACCCCGCACTCAAGGTCGTCAGCGCCGAGATCACCGTCGACGCCCCTGCTGCCGAGGTCTTCGAACTCATCGCCGACCCGGCCAGGCAGCCGGAGTGGGACGGAAACGACAACCTCGGATCGGCTGCCTCGGGCCAACGGGTCACCGAAACGGGCGGATCGTTCGTGACGACGCTGACGAAGGGCGTCGAGCGCGAGAACCACGTCGTCGACTTCGTCGAGGGCCGCCGCATCGCGTGGATGCCCTCGGAGGTCGGTGAGCCTCCGCTCGGGCACACGTGGATCTGGGAGATCGAGGCCGCCGGGGACGAGTCTGTGCTCGTGCGCCAGACCTACGATTGGACGCGGCTGCGCGATCCCAAACGCCTTCCGCGGGCCCAGTCGACGACCGTGGAGACGCTGCTCGCATCGATGGAGCGTCTCAAGGCTCTCGCCGAAGGCTGAACCCGAGCGCTCAACGCCCCGTCGGGGTCTCTCACCTCGGCCAGGCGTCGGCGAGGCGGGTGAGGAGGTCGGCGAGCATCTCGCGCTCCTTGTCGGTGAACGAGTCGAGCGCGACATCGACGCTCTCCCTCTGCGCGCCGAGGAAGCGGTCGGCGATCGCCCGCCCCTTCTCGGTGAGGGCGATGAGCGTGCGCCGCGCATCATCGGGATCGGCTTCGCGCCGCACGAGGTCGAGCTCCACGCCCTGGGAGACGAGACGCGACGCGCGCGGCTGATCGACGCCGATCGCCTCCCCGAGGGCGCTCACCCCGATCGCGTGCCCGACCTGGGCGAGGGCGATGAGGAGGCGCAGCTGTGCGCGTCCCCCGAGGCGACCGCCGAGGCGGCGCGACCATTCCCGCCACTCGTCGCGGCCTGGGTGGCCGTGGTCTCCGTCGCGGCCGGAGGCGCGGTCCCCGCCGAAGGGGCCGTCCTTGCCGAACGGGCCTCCTTCGCCGAAGAGACCTCCGAAGGGGCCGTCCCCGCCGAAGGGATTGGGGCCGCCGAACGGATTCGGGCCCCCGCCGTGGTCGCCGTGTCGTCCGTGGCCGGAGAGACCGCGGAAGCCCCGTCGCCATTGGAGGCGGGTGAGCGCCTCGGCGATCTTCTCCGTGGAGCTGTCTGTCGTCATGCCTCGATTTTACATGTCTGTTGACATGTTTCACGGTGCATGTCATTATGCATATACATGTCAGATGACAACTAAAGGAGATGACATGACCACCCACGACCACAACGAGAATGACCATGACGACCGCCGCGACGACCTCCATGACGACACGAGTGACAGCTCGTCGTCCGCGACACCCGAGGGCTCGTCATCGGCGACCGCCGGTGACGGCGGACGCGAGGGGGCCGACGACGGAGCAGAGGCGACCGATGGATCCGTCCGATTCGGCCGCTCGTCCGCGCCGGAGGACGGTGCGGATCCGATTCCCTCCGACGGGGAGGCGACGTCAGAGGACCGGCCGCTCGACCACGAGGACCGGCCGCTCGACCACGAAGTCAGCGACGATGCCCCGCACCTGGCCCACCTGCTCAGGCAGGCCGGTCGGTCGCTGCGCAGGGAGTTCTTCGGGGCTCTCGACGACGCGGGCATCGACCCGCGTGATCTGCGCGGGTACGGCCGTCGCAATGACGACGAGGTCGTCGACGACGGCGCGTGGACCGATGAGGACCCCACCGACCGGGCGTCCGACGAGGAGCTGCGCAACCGCATGCGGGAGCTGCGGGATCGAGTGAGCGCGAAGATCGACGACATCCTCACCGAGGAGGAGATCGAATCCGTCAACGCCACGCTGACGAAGCTCATCGACGCCCTCGGAGGCGACGAGGAGAGCCGCCGCGCGTTCAAGGAGCGGATGCGCCGATTCGGGCGTGACCGCGGCTTCGGTCCTGGCCGCTTCGGTCCCCACGGGTCCGAACCGCGCGCATACCCGGGAGACCGTGACGGCGAGCACCGCGATCACGTCTCAGCCGACGATGACGACTTCGATCCGCGCACCGCGTTCGGGCACGGACGCGGCTGGTCCCGCCGAGGCGGGGAGCGCGACACGGACGGCCGTTTCGGCCGCCGCGGCGACCGGGAGTCGCGCGAAGGCTACGGGTCGTGCGACGGCTTCGGGCCTCGGGGCCGCGGCCGGCGCGGCCGGTGGGGATTCGATCCGCGCAGCGGTTTCGACCCCGACCCGCGTGAGTTCTTCGCCCAATGGATGCGCGGCTCCGACTCCGGCGCTCGGGGACGCGAGGAGGCCTACGAGCGCGGTTTCGCCGCCGGGTTCGAGCAGGGCAGGAAGTCCCGGGACTGACGGGGATCACGCGGCGGTGGGAGATCGACGGAGGCCTGCCGCCGCGCCCGGCCCGACGAGCGTCCGCCCAGGAGCCCGCTGGGAGTCACCCGCGCCGGAGCACGTCCTCAAGGGCGTCGAGCACAGACCGGTCCTCGATCGTCGAGGGCACGGCCGGGTTCTCGGCGCCGTCGGCGATCTCGCGCATCGTCTTGCGCAGGATCTTCCCCGAACGCGTCTTCGGCAGCGCCGAGACGATGTCGACCTGTCTGAACGCGGCGACCGGACCGATCTCCTTCCGCACCATCGCCACGAGCTCTGCGGCGATCTCGTCGGGATCGACCGCCTCGGCGGAGTCGCCGAGCACGACGAGGGCACGCGGGCTCTGACCCTTCGTCTCGTCGTGGACGCCGATGACGGCCGCCTCGGTGACGGCCGGATGGGAGGCGATGACGGCCTCCATCACCCCGGTTGAGAGCCGGTGGCCGGCGACATTGATGACGTCGTCGGTGCGTCCCATGACGTAGACGTAGCCGTCCTCGTCGAGGTAGCCGGAGTCGCCGGTGAGGTAGTAGCCGTCGAAGGCCGAGAGATACGAGGAGACGAAGCGGGAGTCATCGCCCCACACGGTCGCCATCGTCCCCGGCGGCAGCGGCAGCTTCATGACGATGAGACCCTCCTGGCCGGCGGGAACCGGGGCGCCGCCGGGGTCGACGATTTCGATGTCGTAGCCGGGCACCGGCTTCGTCGGGGATCCCGCCTTGAGGGGGAAGCGCGTGAGGCCGAGCGGGTTGGCCGCGATCGGCCAGCCGGTCTCGGTCTGCCACCAGTTGTCGACGACGGGGATGTCGCGGCCGGTCGCCTCGGCGAGGATCCGGGTCGTCCACTCGTACGTATCGGGGTCGAGGCGCTCCCCGGCGAGGAACGAGGCCCGCAGCGAGGACAGGTCGTACTGGCCGATGAGCCTGCCGTCGGGATCCTCCTTGCGGATGACGCGCATCGCGGTCGGCGCGGTGAAGTGGACGTTGACCCCGTGGTCGGCGATGATCCGGAAGAACGTGCCCGCATCCGGGGTGCCGATCGGCTTGCCCTCGAAGAACACCGAGGTGACGCCGGCGAGCAGCGGCCCGTAGACGATGTAGGAGTGCCCGACGACCCAGCCGACGTCGGAGGCCGTGAACATCGTGTCCCCGGGTTCGAGGCCGAAGATGTGCGGCATCGAGTAGGCCAGGGCCACGGCGTATCCGCCGGAGTCGCGGACGATGCCCTTCGGCTTTCCCGTCGTGCCCGAGGTGTAGAGGACGTAGAGTTCGTCGGTCGACTTCACCGTCACCGGGTCGATGCCCTCGGAGGTGGCGGCGAGGAGCTCGGCGTAGTCGAGGTCGGTTTCGCCGAGCTCGCACCTATGCTCGTCGCGTTGGACGATGACGGTGAACTCGGGCTTCGACTCCGCCAGGTCGATCGCCTCGTCGAGCATCGGCTTGTACTCGAGGATCCGTCCGCGTTCGACCCCCGCCGAGGTGGAGATCACGGCCTTCGGGGCGGTGTCGTCGATGCGCACGGCGAGTTCGGCTGGGGCGAAGCCGCCGAAGACGACGGAGTGGATCGCCCCGATCCGCGCGCACGCGAGCATCGCGACGGCAGCCTCGGGGATCATCGGCAGGTAGATGACGACGCGGTCGCCCTTGCCCACGCCGCGGTCGGACAGGGCGCGGGCGAAGCGCGAGACCTCGTCGAGGAGTTCCGCATAGGTGATCGTGCGGACGGTGTCCGTGACGGGGGAGTCGTAGATGAGGGCGGCCTGGTCGCCGCGGCCGGCCGCGACGTGACGGTCGAGGGCGTTGAAGCAGACGTTGAGTTCGCCGTCGGGGAACCACCGGTAGATCGGTGCGGCGGAGTCGTCGACGGCCTTCGTCGGCTCCTTCACCCAGTCGATGAGCGTCCTGGCCTGCTCGAGCCAGTACTCGCCGGGGTCGGCGGAGATCTCTGCGATGACATCGTCGTAGGTGGGGCGGGAGATCGCATTCATTGTCCCATTGTGACCCATGGCACAGTCCCTCGCCGAGGTGGGGGTGCCCAACCGTTACCTCCGGCTCCCGGTATTCGCTCCCATCGACGGGCACAATGGGAGGATGCGCTATCTGATCGCTCTCATCGTCGGTATCGTCGCCCTGTTCGTCGTCAACGCCTTCACCGGCATCTTCTCACTGCCGAGACCGTGGAACTCGCTGTCCATGGGTGGCATCGTCGGCATCACGATGGTCATCATCCTCCTCATCTGGGAGACCGTGCGTCCCAGCCAGCGCGAAGGCATCCCGGGAGCACCGAGGATGAGCGACGAGGAACGCGCACAGGCCCGTGCGGATCGACGCGCCCGCCTCGCCGCCGAGGCGGGAGTCAGGGACGACAGCTCGTCCGAGTCCGCGGGGGCCCCGTCCTCGAGCGGGGCCTCCGATACCTCTGCCGCCGGGGCTTCGGACGCCGCGGAGACCTCTTCCGCTGCCGGGGCTTCGGACGCACCGCCCGCCGGGGCCGAGGAGTCGAACGCGGAGAGCGTGACCTCCGGTGACGACGAGAAGCCGAGCGCCGGGCCTGATCGATCAAGCACAGCATCGGATCCGAGCAGAACGGCTTCCGAGACCCCGGGCACCGCAGCGCCACCGGTGCCGGAAGCACGGCTCGGTGAGGTCGGCGATGACGCTGGTCCCGCTGATTTGTCCGGCACCGAGCAGGCCCCGGACACCGCGGTGAAGCGGGCGGCCGAGGCGAAAGAGGCGGAGCGCGCCGAGGCCGACGCCGAGACGGTCGACGACATCGAACCCGATCACGCGCGGGAGGCCGCCGAGCGCGAACGCGAGCGGGAGGACAGCGCCGTCACCGACGACAACAGGGACGATTCGGCGCAGGGCTCCTCCCTCGAGTCTCCGCCGGTCGGTCAGCCCGGCATGTCTGTCGACGTGCTCGACGATGAGAGGAATGCTTCGTCCGCCTCGGAGGCAGCCTCCGACGGAGGCACCGATGGAGATACGCGCTCGTCACGGTGAGGTGCGCTCGCTGCGGTGAGGACCGTGGTCGTCCCAGCCTGATTCCCTGGTCACCGCACCGGGTCTCCTACTGATTGACTGGTCACTCCGCCGAGGCGGCTGAGCCGATTCGGGCACCCGCACCACGGTGGAGCGACCAGAGAATCGCGGGGCTCAGTGCGGGGCGTGGTCGATGAGGGCGAGCACATCGTCGACGGCCCGGTCGCGGGTGGTGAGGACGATCCGGGCCCACCTCTCGCCCGGTCCCGGCTGCTCACCGGCGACCATCCGTGAGCGCAGCTGAGTCCACCGCCGCCAGTGCCGGTCGAAGGCCGGTCCGCGCACGATCCGCCCGCGACGCTCCTGACCGGCCAGAGCGTCATCGCGGTCGACGTCGATGAAGACCGCCTCGGCGGGGTGCCCGCGCAGATGCGCGAGCCACAGCAGCAGCCGCCGACTCCACCGGCGGGTCCCCGGGTCGTGGACGATGAGGGGGCGGTCACCTCGGCGGAGGAGACGGAACAGGGCCGCGAAGTGAGCGATGGTGTGGACGAAGGGCCGCGCCACCGGGTACGGCAGCCACGGCAGCACCCGGCGCAGGACATCACGGACCGACTCCGGGTCCGAGATCCGCAGCCACGGGGCGTGACTCCGGATCTCCTTGAGGGTTTCGGTCTTGCCGGCCCCGGGGACGCCTGCGAGCAGGACGACCGGAGACGACCGTGTCGCGGTCATGGGCCCATTGTGCGGCAACAACCTGAGCAACTGCCGCACTGTGCGGGAGGGCTCGGCCGCCGCGCCGGACCGCAGCGTGCGCGAGAGCGGAGCTCAGCCCGCGTAGTGCTCCGCGAGGATGGTCAGCCCCTCTTCGATGCTGATGCGCGGGCGCCATGAGAGCACCTCCTGCGTCCTGCGCTGGTCGAACCAGTGCGCGGTCGAGAGCTGCTCGGCGAGGAAGCGCGTCAGCGGCGGCTCGTCGTCGTGCTCCCCGAGGGCCCACACCCGCTCGACGACGGACCCTGCGGCCAGGGCCGGTCCGACCGGGATCCGCAGCCTCGGCTCCGCGGCCCCACCGGCCATCGCGATCCGCGACATGAGCTCGCCGATCGGACGCGGCTGGCCGTTCGTGACGACGAGTGCCTCCCCGTGGTGCTCATCGACGGCGGCGACGGCCGCGACGATCGCCTCGACGGCGTTGTCGACGAAGAGTGTGTCGATGAGTGCTGCCCCCGACCCGAGAACAGGCATCCGGCCCGCTCTCGCGCGGTCGATGACCCGCTCCGTCAGCTGTGTGTCGCCCGGTCCCCACATGAGGTGGGGGCGGAGGACGAGGACGCGGAAAGCGGGGGAGTCGGCGGACAGCGCGATGAGTTCGCCTGCGGCCTTCGTCCGCGCGTACTCACCGCGAGCGTGCTCCGGCGATGCCGGACCCGCACCGTCGCCGACGATCGAGTCACCCGTGTGGGCGACCGACGGTGAGGAGATGTGGACGAGCCGAGGGACCCCGGCGGCGCGGGCGGCTTCGACGAGTGTGGCCGTGCCCCCGATGTTGACGGCCTCGAACTCGGAGGCATCGCCCATCATCGACACCTTCGCCGCGAGGTGGACGATCGCCTCGGCGCCCGCGACCGCCTCGGCGACGGCCGCCGGATCGGTCACCGACCCGAGGACGTCCCGGGCGTCGTCGACTCCGGACGGACGCCGCTGCAGGGTGGTCACGGCATGACCGTCGGCGACGAGCGCGCGGGCGACGGAGGACCCGAGGAGGCCCGAGGCGCCGGTGACGGTGATCTGCATGGTGGTCTCCTCAGTCGGTTCGGGAGGACGGTTCGGGATCGGGTGTCGGGCGACGGCCGGCGGCCGGCGGCTGAGCCTCAGACGCGCCGGGGCACGCCCTCACCTGCGAGCACCCGCTCCGCCCACTGCGCGAGCCGGGTCCGGTCGATCTTCGAGTTGTGGCGGATGTCGGTCGGGAAGCTCGGAGCGACGAGCACGGCGGCGAGATCGGCCCCCGTCCCAGCGACGAGCTCGCGCAGCCGTGCGGTGAGCTCGAGCGGAGCGAGCCCGGGACGCAGGTCCGTGCCCTCGGCGTCGAGGACGGCGACGAGCGCCTCAGTCCCGATCGGACCGACACCGACGACGGCACTGCGGGTGACCTGACCGTCCGTGTCGATGAGGGCCTCGAGTCCGCCAGGACCGACCGGTCCCTGCGGTGTCGTGATGACGTGCTGGAGGCGGCCCTCGAGCCAGATCCGGCCCGCATCGTCGATGTGCCCGATGTCGTTCGTCCGGTGCCAGTCCTTCCCGCCGAGGCGGTCCCGCCCCGCGTGCGCGGTCGTGCGCCAGAGATTGTCGTACCCCGAGCGCAGATGCGCGGCACTGACGACGAACTCGCCGAGGCGACCCTGCGCCTGTGCGCCCGTGAGCAGATCGTCGGAGGCGAACCCCGACTCGTCGATCGGCGCGAGCGCCAGCGTCACTCCGTCGATCGGGGTGCCGACACAGACGCCGAGGTCGGATCCGGCCTCGGCCGCAGCCACCCCGGCCGCGTCGATGTCGGTGAGGAGCAGACCCTCAGTCATCCCGTACGGCGAGTGGATCGACGCATTCGGGAACACCTCGGCGATCGACTCCATGAGCTCAAGCGGCACCGGCGCCCCGGCGGAGAGGACGAGGTCGACGCCCGCGCACGCCGCCCGCTGGGCATCGTCGAGCTCACCGGCGGTTCGGGCGACATTCCGGTACGCGGCGGGTGAGGCGAAGACCATCGTCGCGTTCCCGGCGATGATCGCGTCGGCGATGGCCGTGGCCGTGAGCGTCTTCGGCTTCGTCACGGACATGTCCGGGGTCACCGAGGTGGCCCCGATGGCGGGTCCGAGCAGGGCGAAGGGCGGGAAGCCGGCGACGAGCCCGGTGCCCTCGCGGACGTCGAAGACCCGGGTGAGCACCTCGGCGAGGGCTGCGATGTCCCCGTGCGTGTACCGCACGCCCTTCGCCGGACCCGTCGACCCGGAGGTGAAGAGGACCGCGGCATCGGCGTCGGGCCCGGGGGTGGGCAGGTCCCCGAAGATCGGGGTGCGGGAGAGTTCGGTGAGGCTCGTCTCGGTGCCGAAGACCCTCCGCTGGACCTTCCCGAGCGGGGAGACCGAGATCCGGCGTCCCGGCCAGCCGAACGCGCGGGCGAGCCCGAGACCGGGCAGCTCGCCGATGATCCACTGCGGGTCCGCCGAGGTGACCGCCCGGGTCATCCCCGCCGGACCGAGGCCGGCATCGGCGACGACGGCGACCGCGCCGATCTTCAGGCACGCGTAGAGGGCGGCGGTGAGGTTGTTGCCGGGCGGGACGAGCATCGAGACCCGGTCGCCGGGCTGCACGCCGAGGTCGCGCAGGCCGTGGGCGATCGCGGTGGTGACGTGCCAGAGGTGGCGCCAGGAGATCTGCTGGGCAGGGTCCTTCGAGAAGTCGACCGAGGCGATCGCCTCGTCGTCGCGGCGGGCGTCGAGGATCGCGGTGACCGGGCGGGTTGTGGCTGAGGATGTGCCGACCGGCGCCGAGGCGGTCGACCCGGGGGCGGCGCTCGCCCCATTGTCCGCGACGCTCGACCCATTGTCCGCGGCGCTCGCCTCATTGTCCGCGACGGCAGTGGTCGTCGGGAACTGCGCGTCGAGCCATTCGAGGACGGTGCCCGGCACGTCCCAGTCCTCGCCGACGAGATGGGAGCCGAGTTCGAAGCGGTGGATATCAGCGTGCGGCAGGCGCCCGCGCAGATCCCGCAGATAGCGTTCGAGGAAGACCGGGTCCTTCGGCCCCCAGACGAGCAGCGCCGGACGGTCGAAGGCGGCGATGTCGGCACCGATGCGCTGGAGCTCATCGTAGGAGGGGTGCCGTTCGTCGACGGGGATGTCGGCGACGAAGCCGCCGATCCCATGCCGCTGGGCCGCGGACTCGTACGGGGCGCGGAAGCCGGCGCGGACCTCGGGGGAGAGGTCGCCGAGGCGCAGCGTCACCCGGAGGAACCCATCGGTGAGCACGGTCGCCGTCGGCAGCATCGGACCTGCCAAGGTCGCACGCAGGGGTGCGGGGATCGGTGCGTCCTCCGGCTGGTGGACGGCGGTGTTGAGGCTGATCGCGGCGTCGACCCGGTCGCGGTTCCGCGCCGCCCAGCCGAGCGAGAGGACCCCGCCCCAGTCATGGCCGAGGGTGACGACGGGATGGCCTGTCCCCGCCTCGGCGAGGAGAGGAGTGACGACGGCGTCGAAGTCGGCGATGCGCTGGGAGATCCGACGCACCTCGGCGCCGTGAGGGGTCGGCAGACCATCGTGCGGCAGCCGTTCGGAGAAGCCCATGTCGAGCTGGTCGGGGGCGATGATCCGCCACGCACGTCCCCCGTCGGCGGCGGAGGCGAGGCTGACCGCGGCGAGCCGACGCCACAGGTATGACCATGTCGGATTGCCGTGGAGGGCGAGGATCGTGCCCTCGGGTTCGATGCCCTCGGCCTGCAGGGACGCAAGCGTGTCGAGGACGTGGAAGTCGTGGGGGCCGTCAGCGGTCTGCGCCGTGACGATCCGGGACCACGCGGGATCCCACTCGGGCAGCGTCGGGGGAGTCGTTGCCGGCCGTGCAGGGTGCCTCATGGATTCCTCTACCACTCGATCTCGGTCATGGCGGTGTTGAGCCCCGATCCCACGCCCATGCAGAGGATCCGGTCTCCGCGCTGGAGCGTCTCGACCTCCCGGCTGAGCGTGATCGGCAGGGACGCAGGGCCGACATTGCCGAGCTCCGGGTAGGTCACGGGGATCCGTTCCGGGTCGAGGCCGGCGGCTCGGGTGATCGAGTTCGTGTGGACGTCGGAGACCTGGTGCATGACGTAGCGGTCCATGTTCCGCCAGTCCCAGCCGTTCTCGTGCGCCTCCTCCCATGCGGCGACGACGAGCTCCATCCCTCCGGCCAGCAGGCCCTTCGTGTCGGTGAACATCCCGTTGTGGTCACCGACGCACAGCTCATGGTGCTGCGTGGCCGCCCGGGTGATCCCGCCGAGGATGCGGTGGCCCTCCGGGTGCCTGTCCGCGGGTCCGAGGACGGCGGCGGAGGCTCCGGAGCCGAGGGTGAGGGAGGCGAACTCGTTGAGGTACTCCTCCCGGGTGATGCCCGAGCGGGTGAGGCGGCGCAGGGTCGCCTCCTGCACGCGGGAGGCGTCCTCGCCGGCGACGACGAGAGCGTAGTCGATCTGGCCGGCGTCGATCATGTTCGCGGCCAGGGTCATGCCGTTGACGAACCCGAGGCACGCGTTGGCGATGTCGAAGTTCATCGCGTGCGGGCCCAGCCCGATCCCGGCGTGGACGCCGACGGCCACGGACGGCTCGAGGTGCTCGCGGGTCACCGAGGTGTTGACCATGAGGCCGATCGCCGACGGTTCGACTCCAGCCTCGGCCAGCGCCTTGCCGCCGGCGGCGACGGCACCGGCGACGAAGTCGCTCGGCTGGTCCCAGTTGCGGCGGGCCTCGACACCGGCCACGCGCTGGAGGAGACCCGTGGGCAGGCCGAGGGTTGTGAGGGTATCGGCGAGGCGCTCGTCGAATTCGTGGGAGGTCACTTCATTCGGGGCGACGATCTCGGCCAGACCGAGAAGCGCCACGTTCGAGTGCCGGAAAGTTGCGTTGCCGTTCGCCAATTGAGGTTCTCATCCCTTTTCGGGTCGTTCGTCGACGTCTGCCTTGGCCGCCTTCCCGCGCGGGGTGGGCGCTGTCGGGCGGAGGAAGTCCGGGGACTATCCTAGCGCGCGGTTGCTGAGATCGTTCTCAGCGCCGGGAACCCGGGGGACCGAGATCGCGGGAGCAGGTGCGGCCGACCTCGCCACCGGGTGCCTGTGCCGGGACCCCGGGCGCGTGTGCTGGGACCCCGGACGCCTGTGCCGGGACCTCGGGCGCGTGTGCCGGGGTCAGCGGGTGAACCATGTGAATCCGTCGTAGGCGAGCCCGGTCGCGCAGAGCACGGCGATGCCGGCGAGGACGATCGAGGTCACGGTGTGCGAGACCTTCGAGGCCTGGAACCGTTCGGCCCGCGAATACGCCATCGGACGGTCGGTGACGTTGCGGCCGAACTGGGCGAAGATCCGCCAGTCCATGACGTCGATGAGGGACTTCGCGGCGAGGGTGACGACGATGATGCAGCCGACGGCCATGAAGAGGAGGAAGACGAAGCCGAGGAAGCCGTAGTCGGTGAAGAACCTCACGACGCGGTCGCCGACGGCCGCGGCGAATCCCGAGAACCCTTCGCTCATCGGCAGCGGGTCGAAGGAGTCCATGATCGAGTTGAGCGTCATCCGGTCGCGTTCGGTCCGGGAGGCGCCGATGTACATGACGAGGGCGGCAGCAAGGGCCACGCCGAGGTTGATGATCGTGATCGTCGAATTGTCCGGCCAGAAGTCCAGGGACTTGATCGTGTACGTCGCCGCCAGCGCGACGCAGACGATCGCCCCGACGAGGGCACCGACGGTGGCCGGCAGGAGCAGGTTGTTGAAGAAGACGAAGGCGATCGCGGCGAGGAGCGCGGCACCGAGGATGTAGGTGAACACCGCGAGCGTGTCGCCCGACGAGGAGGTGGCCGCGCGCCGGTTCTGGGCGATCATCTGCCCCGAGTAGGCGATGTTCTGGGCGAGTTCGGCCGTCGTGGCCTTCTCGTCGGCGTCTGCGGTCGGCATCACCCGGGTCTCGGCTTCGTCGGCGCTGTAGCCGCGGACGTCCCGACGGCGCGGCGGCTGGCCGTAGCCTCGCGGGCTGCCCTGCTCGGGGTAGCCCGGCTGTCCGTATCCCTGGCCTCCTGGTCCGCGGTGTTCCGGGGCGGGCTGCCACTTCCCGACCTTGGCCGCCAGCAGGTAGATGAGGATGACGACGATGGCCGCGAGGACTCCGATGGAGATGTTGGCGCCGATCTCGCTCATAGGGACTTCCTTGCCGAATGGACAACAGTGATCTTGTCTATTCTATTGGCTCCCTCACCGGCCCGCCGACCATCGCCGCTCGACCCCGTCGGCATGGGTAAGCTGAGAGGGATCCCAGCGCCCGGCATTCGAAGGAGAATCCCGATGAGCAACGCCCAAGCCTTCACCACCGCGGCCATGCCGCTCGACCAGCAGCTCGTCCTCGTCACGGGCGCCGGCCGCGGGCTCGGCGCGGCGATCGCCAAGGCCTTCGCCCACGCCGGATCAGGACTCGTCATCAACTACCGGTACTCGGCCGACGCGGCAGAGGAGCTCGCCGAGGCGATCCGGGCCCGTGGTGGTCGCGCGGCGGCAGTCGAGGCCGACGTCACCGATGATCGAGCGGTCGACGCGATGTTCGAGACGGCGCAGGAGGAGTTCGGCATGCCCGTCTCGACAGTCGTCAACAGTGCGCTGCTCGACTACTCCTTCAACGGCGAGGAGCGTCAGCCCGCCGATGAGATCGACTACGACGACCTCTCGGAACAGTTCCGGGGGACCGTCGGGGCGGCGATGAACACGATTCAGGCGGCTATGCACGGCTTCCGGGAGATCGGGTCCGGGCGCGTGATCAACATCGGCACCAACCTCGTCCAGCATCCCGTCGTCCCCTATCACGACTACACCGCCGCCAAGGCCGCTCTGCTCTCGCTGACCCGGACCTTCGCCCGTGACCTCGGGCCCGCAGGTGTGCGCGTCAACATGCTCTCCGGCGGCCTTCTGCGCACGACCGACGCATCGGCGGCCACCCCTGAGGGCGTCTTCGATGAGGTCGCTGCGGCCTCGGCGCTCGGGCATGTGACGACCCCGGAGGAGTTCGCCTCGGCGGTGATCTTCTTCGCCTCCCCGGACTCGCGCGCGGTGACCGGACAGAACCTCATCGTCGACAACGGCTACGTCATGCGGTGAGCGGCGGCGGTGCCCGCGACGGCGGGAATCGCTATGCTGGAGCGATATCATTCGCGGTGACCTGGGCAGATCGTGTCATTGCGGCGACAGGACCAGACCCAATGGCGGCACCCGGGAGGCGGAGCGATGGTGGACGGGCGCGGACAGGCCTCCGACGGGGGAGGCGCCGCGGACCGGAGAGCCCCGACACGCGAGTCGACCGGCACGTCGAGTCTCGCGGTCACGCTGCGCACGGTGATGCCTGAGCTCACCCCCGCAGAGAAGAAGATCGCCCGCGCGCTGCTCGCCTCCTATCCGCTTGCCGGGCTCGAACCGATCGCCGACCTCGCGTACTCGGCCGGCGTGAGTGCGCCCTCGGTGGTGCGCTTCGCCCGGACGTTGGGCTTCGACGGGTATCGGGGGCTCCAGGACGCGCTCAAAGTCGAGATGCGCGAACGCGAGGAGTCGAACCTCTCCCAGGCCGAGGTCAGCAGGGCGGATGACGAACCTGTCTTCGAGGCCGCCAGGCGCGGGTATCACGCGGGGATCGATGAGACCTTCGACTCCGTCATCGGCGACGAATTCGATCGCGCCGTCACACTCTTCGCTCAGCCGAAGCGGACCTTGGCCCTCGTCGGCGCCTCCTACACAGGGTACGTCGCCGACATCTTCCACGCGCAGCTCGCGCCCTTGAGGCCCGGTGTCACCAGGCTGTCGTCGAGTCCGCTGTTGGCCGCGACCGAACTCGTCGACCTCCGACGAGGAGACCTCCTCGTCGTCTTCGATGTCCGCCGCTATGAGCCGATGATCGCCGAGGTGGTGAGGATCGGAAAGGAGATGGGACTGACGACGGTGGTCTTCACCGACCTCTGGCTCTCACCTGCGGCGGCGCTCGCCGATCACGTGCTCACCGCCGATGTCAGAGCGTCAGGGCCCGCCGACACGCTCGCGCCGATGCTCGCCCTCGTCGAAGCGGTGTGCGAACTCGTCGCCGCTGAGCTCGGGCAGGAGAGTGTGGACCGGCTCGCTCGCATCGACCCGGTGCGACTGCGGCTGCGGGGCAACATCGACCGCCTGTGATCAGGCGGCGCCCTGCAGGCGGCTCAGCGCCGCGGACCGGGGTGGTGCCGGTGCCGGAACGGCACGGTGGGGAATCCGGTGGCTGCGACAACCCAACTCGGAGGGCCGTCACCGGAGCCATCGGAGCCGCCGGTCGGATGTCGCGGCGGCGAGGTCTGGGGGAGGAACGGCGATGTTCCGTCCTGGGCGGAACGGATGCCGGTGTGCGGACCTGCGGGCCCGGAGGCTCCCGCGCCGGTCGCATCGATGGGGGACACGATTCGTTTTCCCTTCTCATCCATCGGTGACTCCGACGGTGAGCCGGGGATCGCGATACTGAGTCTGGTGAGTGAGGGCGGGGACGGTTGACATCGTCGTCCGTCGGCGGCTCTCGACACTTGTTCGGAGAGCGTCGTTTCCGGGATGGGTGCGGTGCATGGGGATCCGTTCTCGGGAATGCTGCCACAAGACGAACTGTCGGGCAGGGGAGCGCTCCCTGTCGAGGGAACGCTCCGCCTGTCGGGGGATTCCGGCAACGCGAGGGTCAACGCTGCGGGCAACGGCGATCGGACTGGCCGGCGATGGGAGTCTCACAGGACTCCGAAGCCGATCCCGGCAGTGAGGGGCAACCAAGGATCAGCGCATCGACGACGGTGGCACAGGCCTGCGATCACGAAGGTGACCGCGTCCGAGACGTCGGCGACAGTCGCTTGTGAGTATGGAATTTTCATTCCAGACTATGGCATGGACGACCGAATGTAACCCCAGTTTTAGGATTTTTTCGGGGCTTACCGGATGAATTCTCATCACCGCAGGTGAGCGGCGAGGAAGAAAGGGCGATTGTCAGGCGCCGTTGCCGTTTCAGCCCGCGTCGGTCGAGGCGAGGAAGCGCTCTGCCCGGGTCCAGAGCAGCGCCGCGCTCTTCGGGTCGTGGTCGTCGGATTCCGGATCACTGAACAGATGGGATCCGCCCGGGTAGAGACAGCTTTCGGCTCCCGCGCCGACTCCCGCGGCCGAGGCAAGGAGATTCTCCACCTGGCTCGGTTCGCGCCACACGTCGTCGACGGAGAAGTGGACCTGTACCGGCACCTGCGGTTGCCAGCGCGTACGGGACGGGAATCCTCCTCCGTGAAGGAGCAGGACTCCCCGAGCGCGGTCGTCGTTCTTGCCCATCTGTTGGGCGATGCTCGCGCCCAACGACAGCCCGGCGAAGACGAGAGGGCCATCGAGTCCACGGCATGCCTCCTTCACCCGATCGACGAGTGCCGAGAAGCCGATCGTGCGGGAGTGGCCCACTCCCTCCTCGGCGGTTGTGAACGTGTGGCCCCCATAGAAGTCCGGGGCGAAGACTTCGTGACCGTTCGCCCTCAACCCCTCAGCGATGCGGTCGATGCCTGCTGTCCTGCCGAGCGCCGAGTGGAGGAGCACCGTGTGCGCCATGGTCAGCGACTGTGTCCGCGCGAGATGCGGAACGTGTCGGCGCGTGCGGCGGCCCAGTCCGCCGCCCAGTCCTCGGGCGGCGTATCGCGGAGGAGTTCGCCGGGTTCGAGCCAGTCGTAGAGGCGCGCGTACGACCACGATTCGGATGGGGAGAGGTTGCGGCGCAGCATCGTCGGTTCGAGTTCGCTGGGATGGGCGGCCCCCATCGACGCCATGAGGCGGGTCGCCTCGGCGACCGTGCCGTCATGGTAGTTGCGCACGCGCTCGGCCTTGTCCGGGACGTAGATCGCCCGCGCCCGCCGGGCGTCCTGCGTCGCAACGCCGACCGGGCACTTGCCGGTGTGGCACGTCTGCGCCTGGATGCATCCGACTGCCATCATCATCGCCCGCGCTGAGTTCGTGAAGTCCGCGCCCTGGATGAGGCGCTTGACGATGTCGGAGCCGCTCGCGATCTTCCCCGAGGCGCCCACCTTGATCTCGCTGCGCAGCCCCGCACCGACGAGCGCGTTGTGGACGATCATCAGCCCCTGCGTGAGCGGAAGGCCGACATGGTCCTCGAACTCGAGCGGAGCCGCTCCCGTGCCGCCCTCGGAGCCGTCGACGATGATGAAGTCCGGGGTGATCCCGGTTTCGATCATCGCTTTGCAGATCCCGAGGAATTCGGTGCGCGAGCCGACGCAGAGCTTGAAGCCGGCAGGCTTGCCGCCCGAGAGATCGCGCATCTTCGCGATGAATTCGAGGAGCTCGATCGGGGTGGAGAAGACGCGATGATTCGGGGGACTGATGCAGTCCTGACCCACGGGCACGTCGCGGATCGTCGCGATCTCCTCGGTCACCTTCGCCCCCGGGAGCACGCCGCCGATGCCGGGCTTCGCCCCCTGGGAGAGCTTGAGCGAGACCATCTTCACCTGCGGGTCCTGCGCCTTGGCCGCGAACTTGTCGGGGTCGAAGTCGCCGTCGGGGGTGCGGGCACCGAAGTACCCGGTGCCGAGCTCCCAGATGAGGTCGCCGCCGAACTCGCGGTGGTACGGAGAGATCGACCCCTCGCCCGTGTCCTGCGCGAAGCCGCCCATCGCCGCGCCCTTGTTGAGCGCACGCACGGCGTTGTCGCTGAGCGATCCGAAGCTCATCGCCGAGACGTTGAGCAGGGAGATCTCATACGGCTGGGTGCAGTCCTTTCCGCCCACCCGGATCCGCGGCGGTGCCGGGGAGTTGGGGATCGGCGCGTTCGTGTGCATGAGCGCTTCGTACCCGGTGCGGGCGACGTCGCGCTCGGTGCCGAAGGCGTGCTCGGAGTGGATGCCCTTCGACCGCTCGTAGATCGTCGTCCGGGTGTCGCGGTTGAAGGGGCGGCCGTCCCAGTTCCGTTCGATGAAGTACTGCTGGATCTCGGGACGGATGGATTCGAGGAGGAAGCGTGCGTGTCCGGCGATCGGGTAGTTGCGCAGGATCGCGTGCTTCTTCTGCGTCAGGTCCCATGCTGCGAGGGCACCGAGCCCGATCGCCGAGGCGGCAGCGGCGACGCGGGCCACCCGCTGTCCTGTCGTCTCTCCGGTGACCAGGCGGACTATGGGAAGCTGACCTGCCATTGCGTCTCCTTCGGCTGTGCTTCGAAACTTGTCGGTCCCGCGGACCGCTCGGTTCGTCGTCGGTGACGACGGCCGTCCGACCGGGTGCCGCTGATGTGTCCGCATCCGAGCCTAGACCGCCGAGGCGGTGATTTCAGGAAAGGTCGTCCTGAGTTCCTGTGGACTCGGGGAATTCACGGCCCCCGACGGGCCGGCGGTGAGGCGAGGAAGGGGAAGAGTGTCAGCGGGGCCGGCCCTGCGGCAGTCGGGGCGCCGTCGAACGGATGAGGGACGGTCGGCCGTGTGGCCGGTAGGGGCTGTGACCGGGGGAGACGCCGAGGCAAGCGACCGTGATCAGGAATCGCTGAGTGAATGAATTCATCAGCCAAAAAATATCGAATAAATTGGGAACAGACTATTGTCTGATTCACATTCAAGGAGTAGACTCGGAGGCAACAACACAGACGTTGGCAGGCGGATCAGGAGTCATGACGCTCACCCCGGACAGGCAGCACCCCGGCGACGACAGTCGTTCCGCCGGATCGCGCCGCGGCGGGAAGCCGGCGAAGGGTGTGGGCGGAAATTCGGCGAAGAATGCGCATCGCGGCAGCGCGAGCGGTCAGTCGTCGCTGTTCGACCAGCTCCGCGATGCCGGGTTCGATCTCACCGGCCACAGCCTCGCCGACCGATTCGACGAGATCCCCGGCGTGCCCGGTGTATCGGATTGTGATGAGCCGCAACGTGATGGCGATGTGCCGTTCGATCCCCATGCGGACGAGAGTGTCGGGCAGGCGGGGTCTGCCGAGGAGGCTCCCGGCCACCGCCCGCACGACGGAGACGTGACGTCAGCGCTGGCTGCGGACACACCTTCGCCGGAGGCGATGATGCCGGACACTCGTCGACTGAGCCGACATTCGATGCTCAGCGACGAGGAATGGTCGGCGCTCTCGCGGTTCGCGCCAGAGGTGCTCGACGGGATCACGGGTCTGACCACGCTCAACGATGAGCTGCGGTCCTTCGAACGGCCCATGGGTCCGGAGGAGGCCGTGATGCTCACCGACGCCCTCGAAGCCCTCGACCGTGTCAACAGGTCGCTGTTCGCAGTGACCCTGGCCGTCTTCGAACGCGTCGGAACGCCCACCGACTTCGGAGTGAAGACGACGAAGTCCCTCATCCAGAACCGGCTCGGTCTGACAGGGGCGGAAGCGAACCGTCGCACCGAACTCGCACGGAACTTCGGCGGCCGTGTCGACATCACCGGCCAGGCGATGCCGCCCCTCAACCCGGCGACCGCGAGCGGACTGCACGACGGCACCCTCTCCGAAGGACAGGCCTCGGTCATCGCCGAGTGCATGAAGCGTCTGCCGACATGGGTGAGTGCCGAACTGCGCGAGGAGACCGAGGCGAAACTCGTCAGCGAGGCGAGAAGGGTCCGCGTCTCGGACATCAGGGAGATCTTCCAGCGGATGCTCGACATCATCGACCCCGACGGACAGGAGCCGTCGCAGTCGCGGGACCGAGCGGACTATTCGGTCCACCTCAGGGCCCGACGCAACGGTGACTGGGATCTGACCGGCCGTCTCGACCCGATCACCGGAGGACTCCTCAACGGTCTTCTCACCTCGAGGATCGAATCGTGCCGCAGAGGCGGCGCTGCCGCATCGGCCTCAGTCGGGTCAGGTTCATCGAGCCTTGGCAGGCCAGGCTCATCGAGCGCTGGCAGGCCAGACTCATCGAGTCCTGGCAATGCCGACAGTGCTGGACTTGGAGGCGGGGTCGCTGGCGACTGCGGTACGGGCAGCGGCGCCGACGACGACGCCTTCGCGGTACTCGACGCGGTGCTCTCGGGGCAGCGCCATGATGCCCCGATGTTCGCGCAGGACGGCAGCGATGCCGCATTGGACGGAAGCGGACAGCCCTGTGAGGGCGAGACGTCCGGTGCCTACGGAGTCCGTGAGGACGGCACCCAGATCAGCACCCTTGACGCCCAGCCGACCGTGCGCCGGTGGATCTACGAACGCTTCGCCACTCTGATCGGCAAGATCGAAATGACCCGACCCACGTCGGGCGCTCGGTACTCCCTCGTCGTGACGGCTAAGGCCGAAGACCTCGCCGCGAACACCGGTTCGGGTCGGACGGGAACCGAGAACCCCGTGCCCATCGAGGAACTCACCGCGTCGGGGCTCAATGGACGAGTCTTCTTCCACCTCATGAGTGATCAGGCGACGACCGTGCAGGTCGCCACCGAGAAGCGCTTCGCCGACGAGAAGCAGACGGCGATCATCACCGCCCGTGATCAGGGGTGTTCGTTCCCCGGATGCGACTCCCCACCGGGGTGGTGCGAAGTGCACCACATCGTCCCGTGGGCGGAGGAGGGTCGCACAGACATCAACAACCTCACGCTCGCTTGCGGCGCGCACCACCACCTCATCGACAAATCCGACTGGCACGCGATCATGCTCACCGATGGACGACCGGCGTGGGTGCCACCTGCGTCGATCGACCCGGCGCGACAACCCATCCTTCACGCGAGATTCATCGCCAGGCAGATCATCGACACGCTCTTCGACACGTGAACCCGACTCGGTCTTCGCCCCCTGAACGTGACGAGCGCCGACTGCTGGGGCCGACTGTCTGCGGGGCCGACCACTGGGGCAGACCACCACGGCCGGGTGTCCCCAACACCATGACCGAGCATCCCCACTGCCGGCCGCCACGACAGAGCAAGGAGCGCTGTTCGAGGCACGGAACGGTTTGAGCTCGGCACCGGTGCGGGCATAGCGTGACGAGCATGAGCACTGGGGAGCCGAATCCGACGAGCGACCGGCGCACGGTCGTCGCCGTCTTCCTCGCCGGTGTCGCGGTGTTCCTCGTCCTCTACGAGACGCAGGGGCTCATCCCCGCGATCCGCGAGGCCTACGGGATCGACGCCCCCACCGCAAGCCTCACCGTCTCAGCGACGAACGTCGCCATGGCCTGCTTCCTCATCCCGTTCTCCCTGCTCGCATCCCGCATCGGGCATGCGCGGCAGATCGCCGGCGGCGTCATCCTCGCCGCCGCGCTCGCCCTCGTCCTGCCGTTCATGCCGAATCCCGAGCTCCTCATCGCCGTCCGCTTCCTCCAGGGGGTGGCGATCGCCTCGGTCCCGGCCACCGCGATGGCCTACCTCTCGCTGCGCCTACCTCCGGCCGTGCTGCCCGGGGCGATCGGGGTCTACATCGCCGGCAACACGATCGGCGGTCTGAGCTCCCGCCTCCTCACTGGACTCGCCGCCGAAGTCCTCGGCTGGCACGGCGGGCTCGCCTTCACCGCCGCCGTCTCGCTCGTCCTCGGCCTCATCGTCGTGTGGCTGCTGCGCCGCGACCTCACAGCGCCTGTGCGCCAGCACGCCGTCCCCGACCCGGCAGCCGCGACCGTTCCCGGCGCCGATGATGGGGCCCGGCCTCCTCGGCGCTCCCCGATCCCGCTCGGGAACGGACTCTGGCGGATCTACCTCACCGGCTTCCTCTGCATGATCGTCTTCGGGGGATCGTTCACCATGCTCGGCTCCCGCCTGCAGCGTGAGCCCTGGCACCTGAGCGAGGGCGCGGTCGCCCTCTTCTTCCTCATCTACCTCGTCGGCACCGTCGTCACGACGTACTACGGTCGTCTCGCTCAGCGCTTCACCCGCACCCGGCTCACCCTCGTCGGCATGGTCACTGCGATCGTCGGCGCAGGCCTGACCCTCGTCGACTCCCTGCCCGTCATCATCCTGGGCATGTCGCTGCTCACCGGCGGATTCTTCCTCGGCCACACCGGCGCCTCGGCGGCAGCCAGCGCCGCCCGACCCGGGGTCGATACGACGCGCTCGGCGGCCATCTACCTCACCGTCTACTACCTCGGCACGAGCCTCGGAGCATGGCTGTCGGCCGTCCTCTTCACCGACTTCGCGTGGCCGGGTGTCGTCGGCATGTGCGTGACCTCGCTCGTGGCAGTCATCGTCGTTATAGGGTTCAGGAAACGCCACTGAACGCGAGGAGCACCGATGCCCCAGACCGCCCACGGCACCGTCGTCTGCACGAGCAGGGACGGCGTCGCCCACGTCGAGATCGACCGTGCCGAGAAGCTCAATTCGCTCACCCGGGAGGTGTTCGAGGACCTCGTCGAGGTCGGTCTCTGGCTCTCTGCGGATCCCGAGGTCAGGGCTGTCGTCCTCTCCGGTCGGGGGCGGGCCTTCAGCGCGGGCCTCGATCTCACCGAGATGGCCCGGATCGCCGAGGCGGGTGCCGGCGTCGTCGACGTCGGGGACCGGCTCGGCGCGGCCCGCGCGCTCGCCCAGAAGGCCGTGCACGTGTGGTCGCTCGTCGAGGTCCCCGTCATCGCCGCGGTCCTCGGTCCCGCCCTCGGCGGCGGCATGCAGATCGCGCTCGGAGCCGACATTCGGGTGGCGAGCCCCGACTCGCAGTTCTCGCTCATGGAGATCAAGTGGGGCATCATCCCCGACATGGGCGGCACCCAGCTGCTGCCGCGCTTCGTCGGACCGGGCATGGCGAAGAAGCTCATCGTCACCGGTGAGGCGATCGGCGGAGTCGAAGCGCAGCGGATCGGACTCGTCGAGGAGCTCGCCGACGACCCCGTCGCCCGCGCTCTCGACCTCGCCGCCGACATCGCCGGGAAGTCCCGCGCCTCGCTCGTGTGGTCGAAGCGCCTCGTCGACCTCTCCTACGCAGCACCGCTGGAGGTCGGACTCGACGCCGAGCAGGAGGCGCTCTCCGAACTCCTCGGCTCCGACGAGCAGCGCCAGGTCGTCGAGGCCCGACTCGCCCAGCTGCGCGCCTCACGAGGCTGAGCGCCGGTCTCAGTCGTCGCTGTGCCCCGGATGCTCGGGGCGGACGACCTCGATGCTCCGAGGCCCTGCGGTCACTGCCTCGACGGAACCGAGCTGGGCGAGCTCGCGGAGCAGTACGAAGGTGGGGCGCATGAGCTCGAGCTCTCCCGCCTCCGCTGAGGCGAGGATCGCCGCGACGGGCAGCCACTCGCTCCGATGCGCCTCCGTTGTGAGGTGGCGCGGAGCGGCGTCGGCGGAGACGACGTAGAAGTAGGTGTCGAAGCGCTTGGGCTGCCCGAGCGGGGTCACCCAGTTCGCCCATGGCCGCAGCAGTGCCGGGTCGAGCACGGCGCCGGTCTCCTCGGCGACCTCGCGCACAGCGGTGGCGAGGAGGACCCGCCAGCCGTCGGCCGCCTCGGCGATCGTCGAATCACTCCACGCCTCGAGGTGGAGGTCGGGATCGTCGACCTCGATGCTCTCAGCCCCCTGCCGGTCGACGGGGTCGACGCGCCCGCCGGGGAAGACGACGACGCCGGCGGCGAAGTCCATCGTCGTCACCCGGTGCTGGACGAAGGCCTCGAGCCCGGAGTCGCCGTCGCGGACCATGATCACGCTCACGGCGGGGCGGATGGGGACGGCGGTCGGATCGAAGCTCATGAGGACACCTTCGCACAGCGGTCGGACGGGTTCCCCCATTATCGCGGAACCGCCTCGGCGAGGGTGCGAGGGGCACCGCCACGGCGAAGGAGCAAGGCGGACATGTTGGGCATCGCCTCGGCGGCTGATCCTCCCGCGCCGACGGACCCGGCGGGGCCCGACACCGGGTGTGGCCGGGCGCGATACGATGAGGACGAACAGCGGTATCCCGGCTCCGACACCCGCGGAGGGCCGGAGGGACGAAAGCGAGCGGCGTGGAGATCTATCCCCTCTTCGCGATCGATCAGGGCTGGCCGGGCTGGCTGATCATCACCCTGATCCTGGTCGATCTGGTCATCCGCCTCGTCGCGCTCGGGTGGCTGCCGCACAACCGCCGACCGTCTGTGGCTCTGGGCTGGCTGCTCGCGATCTTCTTCATCCCCTACATCGGTCTCCTCGTCTTCCTCCTCCTCGGCTCGTCGAAGCTGCCCAAGCGCAGGCGGGACAAGCAGGCGCTCGTCAATGACATCATCCGCGAGGAGACGAACGACCAGGCGATCATCGGCGACCACGGCCACCTCTCCGAACCCCTCCTCACCTCCGCCCTGCTCAACTTCGACCTCGGCGCGCTGCCGATGACGCACGGGAACGCGTTCGAGCTCCACACGGACAACCACGAGTGCATGGATGCGATGGCCGATGCTGTCGATGCCGCGCGCTCGTTCGTCCACTTCGAGTTCTACATCGTCGCCATCGACGACACGACGAGGCGGCTCTTCGAATCGCTGCTCGCCGCCCACGCGCGCGGGGTGCGGGTGCGGATCCTCATAGACCACCTCGGATCGATCGGCTATCCCGGGTACTCGGAACTCGTCAAACGTCTCGACTCCTCGGGGATCCCGTGGCGCCGCGCCCTGCCCATCCGCCCGTGGAGGGGCGAATACCAGCGCCCTGACCTCCGCAATCACCGCAAGATCCTCGTCGTCGACGGCACCGTCGCCTTCACCGGGTCGCAGAACATCATCGACCGCTCGTACAACAAGGCCCGCAACCTGCGCAAAGGCTTCCAGTGGAAGGACCTCATGCTCGAGTGCACGGGTCCCGTCGTCGACGAACTCGATGCGGTGTTCACCACCGACTGGTACTCGGAGACGGACGAGCTCTTCGAGGAGGCGGCCCGGCTCGAGCTGCGGGCGCCTCAGCGCGGGGGAGCGCTCGCCCAGGTGGTGCCCTCGGGGCCGGGCTTCGACGACGAGAACAACCTGCGGCTGTTCAACCACCTCATCTACAACGCCAACCGCACCGTCGTCGTCTGCTCCCCGTATTTCGTGCCCGACGAATCCCTCCTCCATGCGCTGACGACCGAGTCGCGCTCAGGCGTCGACGTCCGCCTCTACGTCGGGGAGACGAGCGACCACTGGCTCACGCACCGTGCACAGCAGTCGTACTACGAGGAACTCGTGCGCGCGGGGGTGCGGATCTTCATGTACCACGCCCCGACGGTGCTCCATTCGAAGTTCCTCCTCATCGACGACGACGTCTCGATCGTCGGGTCCTCGAACATGGACGAGCGGTCGTTCGCGATGAACCTCGAGGTGACGATGTTCATCGTCGATCAGGAGTTCACGTCCCGGATGTACGCGCTCGAGGCCGAGGAGTACGCCCCGAACTCCGTCGAACTCGATGCCGAGGAATGGAGCAGGCGGCCCCTGCGACGCAAGTACGCGGAGAACGTCGCGCGGCTGACGAGCTCCCTGCTCTGAGGGTCGGCGGACACTCACCGACGGGCGGGTCCTCACCGAATGCGGTGCGGTCGGTCCTGCGGCCGGCACAGCCCTGGACGACGACAGCGCCCGCCCCGTTCGGGGGCGGGCGCTGTCAGCGGCGGTGGGGACTCAGCGATTTGCCGAGGCGGCCGGCCCTTCGTCCTCGATCGACCGTGAGGGGTCGGTGATGACGTCCTCGGCCCGCTTCGGCGTCGGAGTCGGCTTGGGGCCCGGGGTGGGCGTGGGTGTCCCTGCCCGCGATGCGCCGGTCGCCGGTCCCGAGCCCGCGGTCGAACCGGGACCCGTCTTAGAACCGGTCGAACCGGGGCCCGTCGTGGAACTGGTCGAACCGGGGCCCGTCGTGGAACTGGTCGAACCGGGGCCCGTCGTCGAACCGGTCGAACCGGGACCCGTCGTCGAACGCGACGCTGCCGCACCGGTCGAGCCTGCTGCTGACCGGTTCGGTCCCGCGCTCGTCGCAGAACCGGTCGAACCGGAACCCGTCGCGGACCCGGTCGAGGCCGGCCCGGACCCGGTCGACCGCGGCCCGGTGCCCTGCGTGGCGTTCGCATCCTCGTCGCCGTCGAGCTCCTGCGCGGCGGCGGTGACCTTGTCGGTGGCCGTCTGGACGGCATCGGCGACAGCAGGAGCCTTCTCGCGGATCGACTGGTTGGCCTTCTCCACGGTCTCCTGGACCTTCGGGTCGGTCCACAGCTCCTGCAGCTGTGCCTTGAGCTTCTCGTAGCTCTGACGGCCGGTGCGTGAGCCGAGGATGTACCCGACTCCCAATCCGGCCAGGAGAATCAATCGCTTCTTCATGGTCGTGCTCTCCTCTGCTGCGTCGACTGCTGTGAGGGACGGAATGTGTCCTGGGACACCACCCTATACCGAGATTCTGGGCGAACGGTGATGTTCGACGACACCTCCCGACGAATTCGCCGTCGGCAAGTCACCTGATCGGAATCTCGGTGCCGCACAGACGTGTCTGGCCCGCCTCAGACCCGGCACCGAACGCCCGGGCGGCGCGAACGACCGGGTCCTCAGCCCTCCGGCTTCTCAGAGGCTCGGCTGCTGCTGAGTGATGCAGTGGATCCCACCGCCGCGCGCGTAGAGCTCGCGGGCGTCGACGCCGACGACGGTGCGACCGGGGTAGACGGTCTCGAGGATCGCCTTCGCCTCAGCGTCCATCGGGTCGTCGAACGTGCACGCGATGACCCCGCCGTTCGTGACGAGGTGGTTGACGTAGGAGTAGTCGACCCAGCCCTCGTCGTCCTTGAGGATCTCCGGCGCCGGGATCGGGACGACTTCGAAGGGCTGCCCATCGGCGGTCGTCTCGTTCGCGAACAGGGTCTTGACCTCTTCGCTGAGCGCATGGTCGGGATGCTCGGGATTGCGCTGGTCGTGGACGAGGACGACGCCGGGGCTCGGCATCGTCGCGACGATGTCGACATGCCCGCGGGTTCCGAAGGTCTGATTGTCCCGGTGGAGGCCGCGCTCGAGCCAGATGACCTTCTTCGCACCGATCGTGCGAGCGAACTCGGCTTCGACGTCGGCCTCGGTGAGGCCGGGGTTGCGGCCCGGATCGAGCTGGACGCTGCGGGTGGCGAGCACCGTGCCCTGCCCGTCGACGTGGATCCCGCCGCCCTCGTTGCGCAGCGTCGAGGAGACGACGGGAACGTCGACCTGCTCGGCGACGAAGCGGCCGATGTGCTCATCGTTGTCCCACTTCGCCCAGTCCTGTCCGCCCCAGCCGTTGAACACCCAGTCGACGGCGGCGAGCCGGCCCTCGTCGTCGACGACGAAGGTCGGACCGATGTCGCGCATCCACGCATCGTCGAGTTCGGCGGTGACGATGTCGATGCCCTCGCCGAGGTGGCGGCGGGCGTGGTCGACCTGGTCCGGGGAGACGACGACGGTGACCGGGGTGAACTCGCTGGCCGCCTTCGCCACGGCCGCCCACGTGCTCCGCGCCGCCTCGGCGTCCTCCTCCGAGGCGCCCAAGGCGTAGCCGGAGGACGGGAACGCCATCCAGATGCGGTCGTGGGCGGCGGTCTCCGCCGGCATGTGGAACGTCATCGTCTGCCCCTTCGGTGGTGCTGGGATCCCCGCAGAGCGTCGGGGACCGGTGCTGGTCGTGCTCCTGAGTGTAACGAGCCGCGGGCGCGCCGGGGCAACGGATTCCGCACCGCAGGAAGGCCGCGACCTTCCGTATAGTCGGGGGAGGCAGGACGTCAGAGAGATCACACGATGGACGTGCGGGCCGCAGCGGGCAGCGAGGTCCGCTGCCTCCCGCACCGAAGGGAGTCACAGGTGGACGCCGAGGATCACGGGAGCACAGAGGGCGCCGAGGAGCTCTTCGAGCGGAGTGGGACCGGACCTCTGTCCGGGGTCCTCGTCGCCGATTTCTCCCGCGTGCTGGCCGGACCGTACGCGACGATGATGCTCGCCGACCTCGGCGCCACGGTCGTCAAGGTCGAGGGCAGGACCGGTGACGACACCCGGCACTGGGCACCGCCTCGGCGAGGGGAGGATGCGACGTACTTCCTCACGGCGAACCGGAACAAGCACTCTGTCGTCCTCGACTTCAAGGACCCCGAGGACCTCGCGCTCGCCCAGGAGCTCGCTCGGCGGGCCGACGTCCTCGTCGAGAACTTCAAGGCCGGAGGGCTGGCGAAGTACGGCCTCGACTACGAGACGGTGAGCGCGGAGAACCCGGGCGTCGTCTACGCCTCGGTCACCGGCTTCGGCCGGGACAACCCGCAGCCCGGCTACGACCTGCTCATCCAAGGGCTCTCGGGCTTCATGAGTGTCACCGGCACCGAGGAATCGGGCCCGGTCAAGGCCGGAGTCGCGATCGTCGACGTGTTCACCGGACTGCACACGACCGTCGGGATCCTCGCCGCCCTCGTCCACCGGCAGAACACGGGGCAGGGCCAGCTCGTCGAGACGAACCTGCTCTCCTCGGCGCTCTCGGGTCTGGCGAACCAGACCTCGGCCTACGTCGCCGGCGGGGTCACCCCGCGGGCGATGGGCAACGCCCACCCGAGCCTCTACCCGTACCAGCCGATGCCGACGAAGCAGGGCCAGATCATCATCGCGATCGGCAACGACGCCCAGTTCGCCCGCCTCGCCGAGGTGCTCGGCCACCCCGAATGGGCCGCCGACGACCGCTTCGCCCGGGCCGCGAACCGCAACGAGAACCGCAGCGAACTCGAGCCCCTCCTCGTCTCAGCACTCGCGGAGCGCACGAACCAGGAGTGGTTCGAGACGCTGACGGCGGCCGGGCTGCCGTGCGCGCCGATCAACACGATCGCTCAGGGCGTCGAGTTGGCCGCCCGGCTCGGTCTCGACCCCGTCGCCGAGGCGGGGGCGGGGGAGCGGGTCATCCCCACCGTGGCCAACCCGATCCGGCTCTCGCAGACCCCGCCGAGCTACGATCTCGCCCCGCCGACGCTGGGGCAGAGCACCGATCTCGTCAAGGAGTGGCTGCGCGGCTGAGCGGTCCTTCCACGGCGATCGGCCCGTGCGTATCGGGCGAACTCGAGTAGCCTGGAGTCTGTGCGATTCCTGAATCGGAGGGCGCAGAGTCGCGCCCCGACGGCGATCGCACAACCGAACCTGTTGCCGACGACCCGGAACTGAGATGGACGAGAAGAAGACTCATCCCGCGCTCAAGCGGACGATCATGGTCATCGCCATGGCGCTGACCGGATTCCACCTGTTCGCCACCTTCCTCTGGATCGCTCCGTCCTCGGCCCTGCGCGAGGTCATCCCCGGGGACCTCCTCTCGAAGTACATGATCCCGATGTGGGGGCAGTCGTGGAGCGTCTTCGCCCCCGAGCCGATCAACGGCGACTACTACTTCGATGTCCGTGCCGTCGTCTCCACCCCCGACGGCGGCGAGGAGACGACCGACCGGGTCCGCGCCACCGATGTCGAACTCGACCATTCGACGTACAAGCTCTTCCCTCCGCGCTCGGCCGGTCTCGCGATCGGGGTGGCCTCGGACCTCAAGGGGTCGTGGGAGGAGCTCAGCGACGACCACAAGGCGATCGTCGCACTCGACTACTTCAAGGGCGACGACTCCGTCGATCGTCTCGAGGCCAAGCTGTCGGAGTACGACGACCCCGACGGGGCGGTCTCGAGCTATCTCGAGGACGAAGAGGTCGCCACCCGGTATGCGACACAGGTCGCGCTCGCCGTCTGGGGAGAGGACGTCCAGCGGGTGCAGTACCAGGCCGCCCGGCAGAACGTCGTGCCCTTCGCCAAACGCAACGACAAGGACGCAGAGCGGCCCGCGATCCAGCCGGTGCCCGTCGGCTGGAGGGCCCTGTCGTTCGCCGAGAACCAGTCGAACGACGAGTTCGCGCAGTACTTCTGCGCCTCGGACACAGTGAGGTGCGTCAGTGAGCAGTGAGAAGGACATGACGGTCTCCGCGCGGGTCGTCGCGGCACTCGGTCGGGGCTGGAACCGCCTCGAGGAGCTGCTCACCGGCCGCTACCACGCGACCTACGGGCTCGCGGTCACCCGCATCCTCATGGGGATCACGGGGCTCGGGCTGCTGCTGACGAACTTCGCGGCCCGCAACTACGCCTTCGGAGTCGGAGCAGCGTGGAACGGGGAGATCGCCGAGCCGAAGAGCGACTTCCCGAACATCTGGCTCTTCTCGCTCTTCCACCGGGCGGTGACGAACCCGCCGCTCTACACGGCGATGATCATCGGGCTGGCGATCCTCGCCGTCACCGTCATCCTCGGGTGGCGCACGCGCATCATCCTGCCGTTCTACCTCATCCTCTGGGTGAGCTTCATCGAACTCAACGACAGCGCCGGCGACCAGGGCGACAACGCGTACCGGATGTTCCTCATCGCCCTCCTCTTCGCCGACACGACCAGGCGCTGGTCGCTCGATGCGCGCAGGCGCCGGAGGCACGGGACCGACCTCGGACCCGAGGACGGACCGTGGTACCTCATCATGGCCAACAACCTCGCGATCGTCGTCCTCGCCTTCCAGGTGTGCGCGATCTACATGTCCGGTGCCCTCTACAAGGCGGGCGGCACCGCATGGCAGCACGGCTTCGCCGTCTACAATCCGCTCCAGACCCAGCAGTTCGGCACCTGGCCCGTGCTCTCCGACCTCGTCACCGCATGGGGGCCGGGAGTCGTCGTCATCTCGTGGGGGTCGATCCTCTTCCAGAGCGCGTTCCCGTTCATGCTCTTCAACCGGTGGACGCGGGCGATCGCACTCGTCGGCATCCTCTCCTTCCACCTCGGCATCGCGCTGCTCATGGGCCTGCCGTGGTTCTCGCTGACGATGATCGCTGTCGACGCGATCTTCATCAAGGACCGCAGCTTCGAACGATTCAGCGCATTCCTCCGCCGCTGGTGGTCCTCGACCCGCGGAGGTGCCGCGCAAGCCGACGGTGCCGCACGCGAGACCGCTCCTGCCGGGGTCGGTGCTGGGGCTGGTGCTCGTGCTGGGGCCGGCAGCGGGGTCGCCGACGGTGCGGGCGGTGCCGGAAGCGCCGGCAGCGTCGGGACGAGCGGTGCAGGGGGTGCCGGGACGAGCCACGACCAGGCGCCCGAGGCGCAGCGGCCTGACGCCACTCCGAGGGCCGACCACGCCACCGACTGACCCACCACGGCGGTCCCCGAGGAGGATCCGGTGCGAATAGGGGCAGGATTTCGAACCGGATCCTCCTCGGGGAGGCATTTGCCTCGACGAGGCACGCACTCACCCCAGCCGCCGGCCCTTCGACACGCGCTCACCCGAGCAGCCTCGGCGACGGCCCTCAGCGCGCGGACGCCACCGACTCAGCCGCCACTGCACTCCCCGAGGAGGATCCGGTTCGGATGCAGGCCGGATTTCGAACCGGATCCGCCTCGGGGAGGCACCCGTCTCGGAGGGGCACCCGCCTCACGCCACCCGCCGGCCCTTCGACACGCGCTCACCCGAGCAGCCTACGTCCCCGGACACACTGAAGGAGGGGCGACCATGATGGTCGCCCCTCCTTCGGATGAGCAGTCTGCCGGATGAGCAGTCGGCTTGATGAGCAGTCGGCCGCTCAGCCCGGATGCCTCACTGCTTGGCCTGGAGCTCCAGACCCGTCGTGTCGGCGTGCTCGGGCATCGTGACGAGGACCGTGTCCCCGTCCTGGATGTCGCCGGCGAGCATCTTCCGCGCCAGCTTGTCCCCGATCTCGCGCTGGACGAGACGGCGCAGAGGCCTCGCACCGTAGGCCGGATCGTAGCCTTCGAGCGCGAGCCAGTCCTTGGCCTCCTGGGTCACGTCGAGGGTGATCCGACGATCCGCGAGGCGCTTGTCCATGCTCTTGATCTGCAGGTCGACGATCGAGGTGAGCTCGTCGTTGCTCAGCGCGTCGAAGAGCACGATGTCGTCGAGCCGGTTGAGGAACTCGGGCTTGAACGCCGAGGCGACGACGTCCATGACCGCATCCTTCTGCTCCTGCGCCGTCATCGCCTGATCGACGAGGAACTGGGAACCGAGGTTCGAGGTGAGGATGAGGATCGTGTTCCGGAAGTCGACCGTGCGGCCCTGACCATCCGTGAGACGACCGTCGTCGAGGACCTGGAGGAGGATGTCGAAGACGCTCGGATGCGCCTTCTCCACCTCGTCGAGGAGGACGACGGAGTACGGACGCCGACGCACCGCCTCGGTGAGCTGACCGCCCTCGTCGTAGCCGACGTACCCCGGGGGAGCACCGACGAGGCGGGAGACCGTGTGCTTCTCCCCGTACTCGCTCATGTCGATGCGGATGAGGGCCTTCTCGTCGTCGAAGAGGAAGTCCGCGAGTGACTTCGCGAGCTCCGTCTTGCCGACGCCGGTCGGTCCGAGGAAGAGGAACGACCCGGTCGGCCGGTCGGGATCGGAGACCCCGGCCCGGGAGCGGCGGATCGCATCGGAGACCGCGGCAACGGCATCCTTCTGCCCGATGAGGCGCTTGCCGAGCTCGTTCTCCGCCCCGAGCAGCTTCTCGACCTCGCCCTGCATGAGGCGTCCGGCGGGGATGCCCGTCCACGACGCCACCACCTCGGCGATGTCGTTGGCCGTGACCTTGTCGCTGACCATCGGATCGCTGGTCTGGCCGGCGTCGGCCTCTGCCTCCTCGGCCTCGGCCTCGGCGATCTCCTTCTGCACCGCGGGGATCTCCCCGTAGAGCAGACGCGACGCCGTCTCGAGGTCCGTGTCGCGCTGGGCCTTCTCGGCCTGCGAGCGCAGTTCGTCGAGCTTCGTCTTCAGCTCGCCGACCCGGTTGAGGCCGGCCCGCTGGGACTCCCACGTCGCCTCGAGGCCGCGGAGGTTCTCCTCTTTGTCCGCGAGGTCGGCGCGCAGGTTGCTCAGCCGCTCCTGGGAGGCGGAGTCGGTCTCCTTCGACAGGGCCATCTCCTCCATCTTCAGGCGGTCGACGGCACGGCGCAGCTCGTCGATCTCCGCCGGAGCCGAGTCGATCTCCATACGCAGCCGTGATGCCGCCTCGTCGACGAGGTCGATCGCCTTGTCCGGCAGCTGCCTGCCGGTGATGTACCGGTTCGACAGGCCGGCTGCGGCGACGAGGGCGCCGTCGTTGATCGAGACCTTGTGGTGCGCTTCGTAGCGCTCCTTGAGTCCGCGGAGGATCGCGATGGTGTCCTCGACGCTCGGTTCGCCGACGAACACCTGCTGGAAGCGGCGTTCGAGCGCCGGGTCCTTCTCGATGTTCTCGCGGTACTCATCGAGCGTGGTCGCACCGATGAGCCGCAGCTCGCCGCGGGCGAGCATCGGCTTGAGCATGTTGCCGGCATCCATCGAGGAGTCCCCGCCGGCCCCGGCCCCGACGATCGTGTGGAGCTCGTCGATGAACGTGATGATCTGGCCGTCGGCGTTCTTGATCTCCTCGAGGACCGCCTTGAGGCGCTCCTCGAACTCACCGCGGTACTTCGCTCCGGCCACCATGGCCGAGAGGTCGAGGCTGATGAGCGTCTTGTCCCGCAGGGACTCGGGCACGTCGCCGGCGACGATGCGCTGGGCGAGGCCCTCGACGACGGCGGTCTTGCCGACGCCGGGCTCGCCGATGAGGACGGGGTTGTTCTTCGTCCGGCGCGAGAGCACCTGGATGACCCGGCGCACCTCCTTGTCACGGCCGATGACCGGGTCGAGCTTGCCTTCGCGGGCGGCCGCGGTGAGGTCGATGCCGAACTTCTCGAGCGACTGCATCGTGTCCTCAGGGTTCTCCGAGGTGACCTTCTTGCCGCCGCGCAGCTCCGGCAGGGCGGCGAGCAGCGCGTCGCGGCTCGCGCCGTTGCTGCGCAGGGCATCGCCCGAGCCGTCGTGCATCGCGGCTGCCGCGAGCAGGAGGTGCTCGGTGGAGACGTACTGGTCGCCGAGCGCCGTCATCTCCTCCTGGGCGAGGTTCATCATCTCGAGGCCGGCGCGCGAGAGGCTCGGCTGCGAGACGGACTGACCGCTGACTGTGGGGAATCCGCCGATCACGGCGTCGACGGCGGTGAGAACGGACTGGCGGTCGGCACCGACCTTGGCCAGCAGGTTCGAGGCGAGGGAATCCGGCTGCTCGAGCAGCGCCGCGACGAGGTGGGCCGGTTCGATCTGGTTGTTGTGGCGCGCGACGACGTCATTGACCGCCGCCTGCAGCGCCTCTCGTGACTTGGTCGTCATCTGTGCGTCCATGCGCATCTCCTTCAACTGGTGTGTGTGACTTCTCTTCGTTCCAACACCTCAAAAGTTGAGTCTATTCCACTCAACTTTGGTTTTCGAGGGGGAATTGTCGCCGAGATCAGGGTTGCACCACCGCCTCGACGCCGGGGCGGTGGATGGTCGCGGGGTCCGCCCGGGCGGAGATGGCGGCGCCAGGTTGGGCGGAGATGGCGGGGCCCGGCCGGGCGGTGAGGGCAACGTGCGGCTGGGCGGCGAGGGCGGAGGGGGAGAGAGGACGCCGGCGCGGTGGTCCGGGCCGCGCGTGGATCCCGGCGGCCTTCGTCGCAGCCCCGTGGCCGATGGTCGTGTGCGGCGGCGTCATCGGCGGCTCCTGATTCCAGGCGACTGGGGACAAGGGCGGTTACAGCTGAGGCAATTGTATTCTCACGATGAGGTCTTGTGGGGAACGATTTCTGCGGGCCCGACGCGGCCGAGTCCGTGTGGTCGGTTACAGTTGCCTTAGGCAAGGCAGTGTTCCGTGTGCAGCGGACTCCCCCTGACCGATGCCGATCCGGCCATGCTCGACATGCCGCAGGGGGATGCGCGCACCCGGGACCGGTGAGAGCGGGAAAGAGCGAGGAGCGGCCGTGGCGATAGTGGTGACCGGGGCGAGCGGCTTCATCGGCGGTGCCATCGCCCGTGCCCTGGCGACCCGTGACGAACCGGTCTACGCCCTGTGCCGACGGGATCCGCAGATCCCGGGCGTGAACTTCCACGAATGGGACATCCGACAGGAGGCGCCGGCCCCGATCCGCTCTCTGGCGAAGAAGGTCACCGCTGTCTTCCACTGTGCCGGCATCCACGACGTCACCGCAGCCTACGACGACTTCTACGACGTGCGTGTCACCGGCACCCGCAACGTCCTCGACGCCTTCGAGGACGCGAGGATCGTCCATCTGTCCTCGACGACCGTCTACTCACCGACGGCCCCGCACACCGACCTCTGGGAGGAGGCGGGCCCGAAGGGCCCGAGCGAGTACCACGACGACTACGCGAAGACCCATGTGCTCGCCGAGCAGCTGGTCACCCGCATCCGTCCCGACGCCGCGATCCTCCGCCCTGCCGCCGTCTACGGCCCGGGCGAGACGATGTTCATGCCCAGCCTGCGCTGCTTCGCACGCAAAGGGGTCCTCACCCTGCCCGGCGGCGGTCGGCAGAAGATGACCCTGACGGCGATCGACAATCTCGTCCGGGCGGCACTCGCGTGTCTCGACGTGCCCAAGGCCTCGGGGCCGTTCAACATCGGCGACCCGATCCCCTACCGCCTCAAGGATGCGGTGGCCACGCATTTCGCCCGGATGGGCTATGACCCCGTCGTCATCGAGGCGATCGCCAAGGACAAGGCGCTCGTCGCAGCGAAGGTGGGGCTCAAGGTGAAGTCGCTGTTCCGGCGCGGGGACAGCGCCCGGCTGTTCCTCGTCGAATACCTCCAGCACGACCGCACGTACAACCTCTCCCGCCAGCAGCGGGTGCTCGGGATCTCGACGACCCAGTACCTCACCCCGTCGCGCCTCCAGCGCCCCGCCGGCCCCGTCTCGGGCGCCGAGGCGACCGCCCCCGACGCGGAGAACCCCGGCCCCGCCGCCTGAACCGACGCCCCCGGCCCCGCCGCCTGAACCGCACACTGTCAGTTCAGCCTGAGGCCGCCGACGCCCTACCTCGGCCGTGCGGCCACGGCGCGACCGGCGCGCAGTCCCGAGAAGATGCACCCGCCGAGGAACGTCCCCTCGAGCGCGTTGTACCCGTGCATTCCGCCGCCGCCGAACCCGGCGACCTCACCGGCGGCGAAGAGACCCGGGATCGGCTCACCGCCGGAGTCGAGGACCTGGGCGTCGAGGTCCGTCTCGAGCCCTCCGAGGGTCTTGCGTGAGAGGATTCCCAACCGGACGGCGATGAGCGGTCCGTGCGCGGGGTCGAGGATCGCATGCGGGCGCTGGACCCGCACGATCCGATCGCCGAGGTAGCGCCGGGCCCGGTGGATCGCCTGCACCTGCGGATCCCGGGGGTCGGCGTCCCCGATCTCCCGGTCCCGGGCTGCGATCTGCGCGACGAGGTCATCGTGGTCGATGACCGGGCCCCGGGAGCGGGCATTCATCCCCGCGACGAGCTCCTCGGTGGTCTCGGCGACGACGAAGTCGGACCCGAACCGGGTGAACGCCTCGACGGGGGCGGGCGCGCCGGAGGAGCGCACGCGGTCGAGGGTGACCCGGATGTCCTTGAGCGTGAGGTCGGGGTTCTGCTCGGAGCCCGAGAGCGCGAACTCCTTGCGGATGATCGAGGCGTTGAGGACGAACCACGAGTAGTCGTGCCCGGTGCTCAGGATCGCGGCCATCGTCCGGTTCGTGTCGAATCCCGGGTAGTTCGGGGCGGGCAGACGCTGCCCGGCGGCGTCGAACCACAGCGAGGAGGGGCCGGGGATGATGCGGATCCCGTGGCCCGGCCAGATCGGGTTCCAGTTCTCGATGCCCTCGGTGTACGCCCAGATCCGGTCCCGGTTGATCAGACTCGCCCCCGCCGCCTCGGCGATGCCGAGCATCCCCCCGTCGACATGGGCGGGCACGCCCGCGAGCATCCGGTCGGGGAACGGGCCGAGGCGCTCGGTCGGCCAGAACCTGCGCATCGTCTCGAAGCTGTGCCCGATCCCGCCGCTGGTGACGATGACGGCCGGGGCACGGAACTCGAAGTCGTCGACCTCCTCCCGGTTCGAGGCGATCCCGCGCGCCGTCGGGCTCGGTGCGAGCACCCGTCCGCGCACACCGACGACGCCGCGGTCGTCGGTGAGCAGCTCATCGACCCGGTGAC
Organism: Brevibacterium sp. K72; assembly: GCF_050562175.1. Classification (NCBI taxonomy): domain Bacteria; kingdom Bacillati; phylum Actinomycetota; class Actinomycetes; order Micrococcales; family Brevibacteriaceae; genus Brevibacterium; species Brevibacterium sp. K72. The sequence goes on along the minus strand of NZ_CP191582.1, from coordinate 690,871 downwards.
GGAAGCGGAAGTCGACCCGGCCGGCCGCCTCGGCGGCTTCGACGGGCTCCCGGAAGATCCGCACGACCTCGGGACCGGTGCCCCACGTGAGGTGGAATCGGGGCACGGAGTTCCCGTGGTCGCCGGGTTCGGTGCCGCCGCGTTCGGCCCACCCGACGATCGGGGTCAGCCGCAGCCCGAGGCCGTGGAGGTAGTCCCGCTTCTCCCCGGCGGCGAAGTCGAGGTAGGCATCGGCCCACTTGCGCGGCCAGCGGTCCTCCTCCCGGTCGAACCCCGCCGAGGCGGCCCAGTCGGAGCGGGCGAGGTCGAGGGAGTCCCGCACTCCCAGGCGACGCTGTTCGGGGGAGTCGACGAGGAAGAGCCCGCCGAGGGACCAGAACGCCTGCCCGCCGAGGGAGGCCCGGTTCTCCTGGTCGACGATGAGGACGCTCCTGCCCGCACGGGTGAGCTCAAAGGCGGCGACGAGGCCGGCCAGTCCCGCCCCGACGATGATCGCGTCGGGGGCAGGGGGCGTGCCGGTGCCGGCAGGGGCGGTGTCCATCGTCGACTCCTTCGTCGCAGGGGTGGGATCAGTCGTCGCGGTCGAGGACTCCGGTCAGCCACGCGGTCGCCTCGGCGAACGCGGAGTCCGTCGTCGTCGGATCGATGATCGGACGGGTGGCGTCGGCGCTCGGGTAGCTGCCGAGGAACTTCACGCTCATCGCGACCCGGTGGACCCCGACGAGGGCGTCGGAGACCCTGGCCTCCCTGATGTGGCCGAGGAGGTCGATGGAGAACTGGTAGAGACCGAGCCGGTCACCGGTGGGGCGTGACTCGATCCGCGACATCGTGATCCCGCGGGTCGAGAACTGCTCGAGGAGTTCGAGGAGGGCACCGGGCCGGTCGGAGCGCAGGGCCGCAACCAGTGTCGTCTTGTCCGCCCCGGTCTGCGCGGGGATCGGGCCGGGCAGGGTGACGACGACGAAGCGGGTGACCGCGTCCTGGCGGTCCCCGATGTCGGTGGCGATGACCTCGAGGCCGTAGCGTTCGGCAGCGAGCGCCGGACACACCGCGGCGACGTGGTCGGCGGCGTCGCCCGCGAGGTCGCGGGCAGCGGCGGCCGTCGACGACGTCGGGATGTAGACGGCGTCGGGGTAGTGCTCGGCCATGTAGCCGCGCACCTGGGCCTCCCCGTGGGGGTGGGTGCCGAACGAGGTGATCGCCGAGGCGGCGGTGCCCGGACGCACGGCGAGGACGAAGCGGACGGGGACGACCACCTCGGCGATGATCTGGAGGTCGCCGTGCTCGGTGAGCGCATCGATCGTCGCCGGCACCCCGCCCTCGACGGAGTTCTCGATCGGGACGACCGCGGCGAGGCAGTCGCCGTCGAGGACGGCGTCGAGGGCGGCCGCGGCACCGCGCATCGGCTGGGTCGTCGCCTGCTCCCGCAGGTCGTGGGCGTCGAGGTAGCGCAGCAGCGCCGCCTCGGTGAACGTCGCTTCGGGGCCGAGGTACGCGTACCTCACTTCCGGCCCTTCAGTCGACGCGCCAGCAGGGCCCGGGCGACGTCGCGGTACTGGGCTGCGCGGTGGAGCTGAGCCTTGAGGTCGCGGCCGGTGACCCGGTGGTGGAGGTCGCATTCGACCTCCTCGACGCGCAGGCCCGCGTTGACGACGTCGATCGTCATCGCTGTCTCCACCCCCCAACCGGCGGCGAACGGCAGGGCCGCATCGAAGGCCTCCCGGCTCAGGCACCGCATGCCCGAGAGCGGCTGGGTCGCCTCGAATCCTGAGAGTTCGGCGATGCCCTTCTTCGCGAGCCCGACGACGAAGCCGAAGCCCCCGCCCTTGCGCTTCTGGGCGGGGAGGATCGCGATCGTCATATCGGCCTCGCCGGCGAGCACGGGGGCCGCGAGCGGTGCGGTGTTGACCGCGGAGTCCTCGAGGTCGCCGTCGATGAAGAGCAGAGCGCGGTGCTGCGGGGGCTGCCCGGGAGCGGCCTCGGAGATCTCGCGATTGCGGATCGCGAACGCCCCGGTCATCATCGCCGCGGCCTTGCCCTTGTTCTTCCGGTGGGTGACGACCTCGGCGCCGGCCCGCCGGGCGACGGTGCCGGTGTCATCGCTCGATCCGTCGTCGACGACCATGACGATGTCGACGCCGGGGATGAGCTTCGTGCTCGCGACGGTCGTTGCGATCCGCTCCGCCTCGTCCATGGCGGGGATGACGGCGGCGATTCCGCTCGGTGTCTGGTGCTCGGGCAAGGACGGTTCCTCTCCTTCATCCCCTCGCCGAGGCGGTGGCCCCGGGCTGCAGGCGGGCGGCGGTCAGTGGATGGTGAGCTGGCGGGCGACGATGCCCGAGCGGAGCCGGCGGGCCTCCGTGCTCAGCGGCTCCTCGGAGCTCAGCGCTGCGTCGAGGCGGGCGGCGAATTCCGCGATCGGCTCCTCGACGTCATCGGCCTGCGTGCCGAACTCGAGCTCCCAGACGGGGATGATGATCCCGTGCGCGCGGAAGTAGCCGAGGAAGGTGCCGGGACCGCCGAGGTCGTTGCCGCCCTCGGCAGCGAGCCTGGCGAGAGCGTCGACGACGGCGTCCTCACCTTCGCTGCGGGCCCAGCGCACGTAGGTGCGGCCCGACATCTCCGTCCAGTACGCGGAGTCGACGGAGGCGAGCTTCTCGGTCGGGGTGATCGAATCGTTCGCCTGTTCGAGGGCGGCGGCCACCTCGTCGTCGTCGCCGGGCAGGTCCCAGTAGTCGAAGGTCTCGAGGACGCGGACGGAGAACGGGTGGTCGGTGTCGAGGATGTCCTGGAGCTTCGGACCCTCACCGGGTTCGGTCGTCGCCTCGATCGTCGTGCCGGGGGCCGCCTCGGCGGCGGCGAGGATGCCGCGGGCCACGTCACGGGAGGCATCGGTCGAGGACACGGGGACCTGCATGCCGGCGTAGAGCGCGCCGTCCTCCCGGTGCCAGGCCTGCCATGCGGCAGGCAGCAGGGAGGCGATCGTCACGTCGTGGCCGCCGTACTCCTCGCTCAGGCGCACCTGCGCGGTGGCGGCGGGGACGAGCTCGCGGAGGCAGATGAGGTCGGCTTCGAACGGCAGCCCCTCGAAGGGGCGGGCGACGAACGCCGTGGCCTGGGCGCGGGCCAGCCGCTTGGCGATGAGGTCTTCCTTGGAGCGCTTCGACTTCTTTCCCATGGGACGCAAGTCTAGTCGGTGCCCACGACCGCACCGTGCACGCCGATCCGGACCTCGCCGAGGCGGTGGCTCAGCCCTCGCCGAGGTGGCGGCTCAGCCCTCCCCGGAGACGGGGATGAAGTACCGGGTCGAGTGGGACTCGTCCATCCGCACCCGCAGGGTGTCCCCGGGCGAGGGCAGTCCCGCGCGGTCGGGGTTGTCGGGGGTGAGGCCGAGCGTCTCGAAGCGGATGATGCCGTGGCGGCCCACCTCGTCGGCGGCGAGGACGTAGGAGTGGTTGAGCTCGCGGATCGTCACCTCGATCGAGGGATCCTCCTCGGCGGGGTCGGTCATCGTCCGCGGCGGTGCGGAGTTGCCGAGACCGAGGGAGGCCCCGACGTCGTCGGCGATGAATCCGGCCACGGAGTCCGCCTGAGCGAAGAGGCCGGCGAGGACGAGGGAGAGCCGCTCCTGCTGCGAGTCCGAAGTGAGGACCTGGCCGGGTTTGAACAGGTGCTCCTCGGAGAGCACGCACCACGCGTCCTGGAGGATCGTGCGGATCTGGAGTTCGACGAGGACGGAGGGTTCGGAGTCGAAGGGGACTTCGACGATGAGGTGGCGGCCGCGGTAGCCGGACGGCTTCGGGTGCGTGGAGTAGTCGCGCACCTCGGCGATGGTGAGGGCGGAATCGTCGTTCGGGTCGGTGAGGATGTCCCAGAGGACCGACTGCTCGCGTTCCGTGCGGCACACGGCGCGGGCCCCGACGACGTCGATGACCTGGTTCTCGACCTCGACGGCCTCATGGATCTCATCGTTGGCGTCGGCGAGCTTGCGCCGCAGCTTCTCGCCCGTGCGCAGGGGGTCCTTGATCCGGCCCGGAACCACCTGCATCCGGTCCTCCGTGAGCTGGGGTGATCTCGCCCGTGCCGCGTCGACCCAATCCTCGACCGTCTCGAGCGCGGCCCTCCACGTGGACTCACGCCGCTCGTAGGCCTCTCCGACAAGCTCACGGACTGTTGCTGACATCGTCGTCACCTTCCTCCTGCTCCAACTTCACCAGATGAGAGGGGCGATGTCCATGCTTTCGTCGGCTTTGGTCCGAAGCTGTGTACTGTCGCTCAGAGGTCGAAGTCGACGATGACCGGGGCGTGGTCGGAGGCTCCCTTGCCCTTGCGCTCCTCGCGGTCGATCATCGCCGCCGAGGCTGTGGCGGCGAGCGCCTGCGAGGCGAGTTCGAAGTCGATGCGCATGCCCTGCTTCTTCGGGAAGCGCAGCTGCTGGTAGTCCCAGTACGTGTAGACGCCGGGGCCGGGGGTGAATTGGCGGGTGACCTCGGTCAGGCCGGCGCCGAGGAGGTCGGAGAAGGCCTGCCGCTCCGGTGGGGAGACGTGGGTGGCGCCTTCGAAGGCGGCCATGTCCCAGACGTCCTCGTCGAGCGGGGCGACGTTGAAGTCACCGCAGAGGACGAGCTTCTCCTCCGGGTCCGCGGCGAGTCGATCGGCGACGACCGAGGTGAGCGCCCGGTACCACTCGAGCTTGTAGTCGAGGTGGGGATGGCCGAGCTCGCGGCCGTTGGGGACGTAGAGGGAATGGACCCGGACCCCGCCGCACGTGGCGGAGATCGCCCGCGCCTCGTCGGCGTCGTTGTAGGCGGGCATGCCGGCGAAGCCGATCTGCGGGTCCTCGAGGCCGACTCGGGAGGCGATCGCGACCCCGTTCCACTGGTTGAGTCCATGGAAGGCGACCTCGTAGCCGCGGGAGTCGAAGACCTCCCGGGGGAACTGGTCGTCCCGGCACTTGAGCTCCTGGATCGCGAGCACATCGGCGTCGGAGCGGTCGAGCCAGGCGCCGATCCGCTCGGCACGGGCACGGATCGAGTTGACGTTCCACGTTGCGATTCTCACCCCTCCACCCTAGACGGTGTTCGCTCGTCAGGCACCCGATAGTCTGACGGCATGCCTGATGCCTCCAACCAGCACCTCGGCCACGACGGTGCGACCGTGCCCGACTCCTACTACGTCCGCCTCGGGGAGGACCGGTTCGCCTCGACCCTGCACAGTCAGGGTGCCTGGCAGCCGGGCGAGCAGCATCTCGCTCCCGCCTCCGGGCTCGTCCTCGCCGAGGTCGAACGCCGCCTGCCGAGTGACAAGATCGTCTCGCGGGTGAGCTTCGACGTCCTCGGCGTCATCCACTCCGGAGAGTTCACCGTCGACGTCGACGTCGTCCGCCCCGGGCGGACCATCGAACTCGTCGAGGCGACGATGCGCCACGGTGAGAGGGCGAGCATCCGGGCGCGGGTGTGGCGGCTGCTCGGAAGCGACACCTCGGCGGTGGCAGGCGACGAATGGACCCCGCTGCCCGCTCCGGAGGACATGCCCGAGCAGGGGCTGAGCGAGCGGTGGGGCGGCGGCTACATCGCCTCTCTGCGGGGACGGCAGGCCGATGACGCGCGTCCCGGGCGCGCCCGCAGCTGGATCACCTCCGACCTCCCGCTCGTCGACGGTGAGGTCGACCCGCCGGCCGCGGCGCTCGTCAAGTACGTCGACACCGCCAACGGGCTCGCCGTGCGCGTCGACCCGCGCACGACCTTCTTCCCCAACGTCGACCTCACCATCCACCTCATCCGCACTCCGACACCCGGCTGGGTCGGCCTCGAGACCCGGGTCGCCTTCGGGCCGACCGGGGTGGGGGAGACGGCGAGCGTGCTCAGCGACGTCGACGGGCCGATCGGCACCGCCGCCCAGTCGCTGACCGTGCGGATGGGCCAGGGCGCGCGATGACCACGGCGCTCGTCACCGGGGCGAGCCGATCCCGACCCCGGGCGCTCGTCACCGGGGCGAGCGCCGGCCTCGGCCGCGGCTACGCCCGTGCGCTCGCCGCCGACGGCTTCGATCTCGTCCTCGTCGCCCGCAGTGCTGAGCGTCTGCGGCAGGTCGCCGGGGAGGCGGAGTCCGAGTTCGGCATCCGCGCCGAGGTGGTCCCCGCCGACCTCTCGAATCCTGAGGACATCGGCCGCCTCGTCGACCTCATCGGGACCCGGCGCATCGATGTGCTGATCAACAACGCGGGCTACGGACTGCTTGAGGGACTCCTCGACTCGGATCCCGCAGACGTCGCGGCCCTCGACACCGTGCTCCAGGCAGCCGTGCGCGACCTCTCCCTGGCCGCAGCGGCCGGGATGCGCGAACGCGGACGCGGAGGCATCATCACCGTCTCCTCCCTTGCCGCGCTGACGACGATGGGCCAGTACGCCGCGTCGAAGGCGTCGAGTCTCGTCTTCACCGAGGCGCTCGCCGGGGAGCTGCGTGACACCCCGGTGACGGTCACTGCGGTGCTGCCCGGATTCGTCCACACGGAGTTCCACGAACGCCTCGGCGCACGCCGACCGGGACCGGGGTGGATCTGGCTGAGCGTCGATGACGTCGTGCGCACATCCCTGCGCGATGCCCGACGCGGCAGGGTCGTCTCGGTCCCTGGGGCGCAGTACCGGCTGGCAGCGGGGCTCGCCCGCTTCCTTCCGCGGGGGCTCATCCGCCGCGGCTCTGCGGGCTTCGCCTTCGACCGGCAGCACGGACGCGACAGGGGAGGGGAGAGCGAAGACGGGCAGGGCCTGACGGTATCGACATCCGAGAAGTTTTTCGGCCCTGAATAACCAGGGAAGTTGAGGCTTGAATGATCTCGACCAGCCCTCTCATCTGCGGGTTCTCGCTGACGAAACACTGATTCTCTCATTCAATGAGAGCAAGTAAGTGTGAGATCAACCTTTACAACTGTGCGGAAGGTGTGGTGGAATTGTGATGTCCGCCCGGTGGGGATCGGGTGGACATAACGGACGTATGGGGATGCGTCCGGGTACTCGAGGGGAGTGCTGCGAGGACCCCGGGATGACGCGATTACGCGCCCCGGGGTCTTTGTCATTCACCATCATTCGCTCATTCTGGTGACATGGGGTTATAGGACAGAAAGTGTGTCTTTTCCGGGCGCGTCACCCGCGTCGTCCTCCCCACCCCTTCTGGATGCCGATGCCGTCTTCCCACGAGAACCCTGTCCCGTACTCCACCGGTCCGATCGGCTCCTCACGAGGAGCACGCACACGCTTCGGCGGTGCCCAATGCTCCGGCCCGACCAAGGACCACCCCGTCCCGGCCTGATGAGACCTCTCGAAGAGGAACCAGTCCACCCCACGCCGGGCATGCCCCTCACTCAACCCGCGGTGTGCCCGCAGCAGTCCTTTGATGCCCGCATTGATCCCGCCTTCTAACGCGTTCGTCGTCCGCGCGAGCTCGATACCCTCGTCAGCGGCATCCAACCAGGTGAACAAGTGTCCTTTCGCGATGATCCGTGAGAGGAAGAAATACGCTCGACGGGTCCGCAGATGCGTGTACCACCACGACTGTCCACGACGGACATGCGCCGGCCTCGCACCAGCGTCTTTGGCCCTGGTGCGGTGTTTGAGGAACCTTGACCACTTCGCCTCCCACGACGCGAACGCCGCCAACCACGCTGCTGCTTGATCGCGGGAGTCAACCCGCGGCAGCGCCTGGTACAGGCGCAACAGTTCCTGGTTGGCCGGCAAGCTCGGATTCCGGGTCAGGTGCCGGTGTCCGGCCTGCCGGATATGGAAGAAACACCGTTGGATGCGGGTATCTGGCCACAGCGTCTCGATCACAGTGGTCAAAGGACCGTTGCCATCGACGACGGCGTATCTCGGGGCAGGGATACGGGCGATCAACGCCGTCCAGGACGCGGTCTTCTCCCGATCACACCACTGCCAGTGAATGACCTTCTCCCCGGTGTAGGCGATGAGGACGCACCACCCGTTGAAATAGGTGCCATCGAGCATGATCTGGTCATGGATCTCCCCAGTCGCTGACACGGTCGGGGCGATTCGCCAGCACCATTGAGTGCGGCGGCGGAAGGTTCGGGTCGACCCGAAGTGATCGACAGCCGTCTGTGGTGCGGGACCGAGTAGCCAGTCGAGGAAGACCCGCAGCTCGGTTCTTCGTGTCGATACGGCCCGTGTACCGGTGCTGCTGGCCCCGCAGTTCGGGCACCGGTACCTCGGTGTACCAGCACTGGTCGTGCCGTTCTTCTTCAGCCTTGTTTGACAGATCACGCATGTACGTCGATTGCAAGCACCCCATCGATGCTAAGCCCGATCAGCTAAGCAAACCGGGTATTGCCGTTGGGATTGCTGGGCACGAGCCTGATCCGAGACACACTTTCTGTCCTATAGCCCGTGACATGCGGTGCCGAACACTGTTCAGTCGGAGGCCCTTCTGATCAGTATTGATCAGGGATTGCGCGCTTTTCGATCGATGCCGGCAGTCATTCCCCGGTCATCATCTCCGTCATCCGAAGTCACCACGACAGTCATTGACGCGCCGGATCGGGGGACCGTCGAGACGGTCGCCGATCCGACCGCAGGAGGGTGGTCGAGAGGTCTTCGATGCCACCTCGGCGGTGCGGGTCCGGCACTCGCGAAAAGTGCCGTCGAAGCACCCGATCGGCGCAATCTCGCCGGTAGGCTGGTGTGAGTTTGATCACGCATCCGCATCGCGCCGACTGAGAGGCACCCCTATGGCCGTCTTCGATCTCACGTTCCCCTCGAGCAACGGCCGCGACGACGTGCGCGCCTGGGTGCACACGCCGGTGGCGGAGAGGCCGCGGGGACTCGTCCAGATCGTCCACGGGTTCGGCGAACATGCGCGTCGTTACCTGCCGCTCGTCTCGGCGCTCCTCGACGCCGGCTACGCGGTCGCGCTCGACGACCATCTCGGGCACGGCACCACAGCGGTGGCCAATGACTCCTGGGGTGACTCCGGTGGTGCCGACCCCGGGGTCTTCGTCTCCGACGAGGCCGAACTCGCCCTCCGGGCGCGGGCCATCGTCCCCGACGTGCCCTTCCTCGTCTTCGGCCACAGCTGGGGGTCGATGATCATGCGGGCCTACCTCGCCGAGGGCTCCGGCGACGTCGCCGGAGCGGTGCTCTGCGGCACCCCGGCAGGGATGCTCGGAATCGCAGAGGGCCGCGATCACGCTCTCGCACAGATCCGCGACGAGGGCGCCGGCGCCGTCGACTCGGGCGCGCTCGCGCTCATGCTCGGTCCCCTCAACCGACGGTACGGCTCCGACGCGACGCCGATCGACTGGGTCTCGGGATCGCCCGCCGTCCTCGCCGACTACGTCTCCGATCCGCTCAACCTCGGGCAGCATCCCGTCACCGCGGGCTTCGCGGCCTCCTTCGCCGCACTCTACGAGCGGGTCGACGGAGCCGGCTGGGCCTCCCGCGTCCCCCACGAGGTGCCGGTGCTCCTCATCGCCGGGGAGGAGGATCCCGTCGGCGACTGGGGCGAGGGTGTCCGCAGCGTCGCCGACGATCTCGTCGCAGCGGGCCATCCGGCCGTGACGACGCGGCTGTGGGCAGGGGTCCGGCACGAAGTCCACAATGAACCCGACGTCCGCGACGAGGTCTTCGCCGTCGTCATCGAGTTCTTCGACGAGGTCACCGCGGCGCGGCCGCTGCCCTGAGGTTCAGTCGTCCACGCGCGTGTTCGAGCGCAGCCCGGCGCCGAGGCGTGGGGACTCGACCGCGCGGCCGTTGGCTGAGTGCCCCGGACGGTGCCGGGCGGAGCCGGATCGGACCGTCCTCGCGGCAGTGACGCACGACGACGGAGCGGCGCCCCCTCCGCTGAGGGGGCGCCGCTCCGTCATGCCATCGTTCGGCCGACTACGCGAGGGTGACCTCGCGCTGCTTCCGATTCGACGACCGGGCGATGCCGATCTCGAGTCCCATCGCCGCGATCGGCACTCCGAGCGCTCGGCTGGCATTGCCGGCGACCCGGTGGGCGATGTCGGCGACGACGGCGTCGATGTCCGCGCGTTCGTCGACGTCGACGTGGACGATGAGCTCCGGTCGCTTCGCGGTGCCGCGGAGGATGACCTGGGAGTCCTCGACGCCGTCGGTGGCCTCGAGGTCGTCGGAGACCGCCTCGGCGACGACTGCCGCCGTCACCGAGGTGATGCCGGTGCGAGCATCCTGCTGGAGGCGCAGCGGCTTCGCCGCGTCTTTGCGCGGGATCTGCAGCGACAGCCACCAGATTCCGATGATCGCGAGCACCACCGCGATGACGACGGCGACGATCGCTGAGAACGGGAGCGCGAACTTGTCCGCGATCGGGGCGAGACTCGCCGAGGGATCGAGGCCGGGCAGGATGCCGGCCAGGAGTCCGAGCCCGAAGAGGGCGACGAACGCTCCGCCGAGGAGGAGGATGAGTCCGATGATGAACAGACCGGTCCGGTTCGCGCCTGCTGCCATGCGTCGCATCACTGCCTCCTGACCGCGTGCACGCGCACGCTCGGTTGCCGGACGAAATCGATCGAGCTCAGCCGACGCGTGACCGAATCGGCGACCTCGCTGCGGATCTCGGCGGTGTCACGCACCGGGGTGGTGAACGTGACGATCGACGAGCGGGTGTTCGATGAGGCGCGCACCCGGGCGACCCCGTCGACGGCATCCGCGGCCGAGGCGGCGAGGTCGGAGAGCGCCGACGTCGGCATGGCGACCTCGAGGCGCTCGACGTGCTCGGCTGCAGGGGCCTGCAGGCCGAGGATGCGGCGGGCTCCCGGCGAGATCGCGAGGATGACGAGCACCAGGCCGATGAGGCCGAGCACGATGCCCGCAGCGATCACCGCGGGGGTGGCCCACTGGAGCGATTCGGCGCCGGCGATGCCGGGCAGAACCGTCTCCAGAGAGGCGTCCGCGGAGTTCGCCTGCGCGATCGCGGCGATGCCCGCCCACCCCAGGGCCACTGCGATGAGCAGAAGGACCACGGCGACGATGACGGATGGCACGACCCGCGCGGGGCGGGCGCGCAGAAGCTGTGCACTCATGCCAGACTCCTCACTTCGGCTGAGCGGCCCGTACCTTCGGGCCGGAGCCAGGTCACGTCGATGTCGACCTGGCGGACAGCGACCCCCGTGAGCGATTCGACTTCGGTGCGCAGGGTCTCACGCACCGATTCGGTCGTCTGGGAGATCGGGAGCGGATAGCGGAGGCCGAGCCGGACGTCGAGGACGCAGCTGCGGCCGGATAGGGTCACCGACACGCTCGGACGGGCGTCGAGGCTGTCATTGCCGCCGATGCCGAGGAAGCCCGAGGTGGTGCCGCCGACTCCGGGAATGCCCTTGAGGATCTCGGAGGCCGTCTTCTCGACGACTCTGTCCGCGATCGTGAGGCTACCGCGTGATGCAGCCACGCCGATCACCTCCGCGTCGTCGAACGCGAGCTCAGGGCTCCGAGGTCGAGTCGACCGTCGAGGACGAGACCGATGGTGAGGCCGAGCCCACCGCAGATCGCGACGACGAGGAATGCGACGAATCCTCCGAAGTACGCGACGATGCCGAGGGTGAGTCCGACAAGCAGTCCTACGTAAGTTTTCGACATGGCTGTCCTTCCGGGGCTGTCGCTGCGCTCCCCGAGGCGAGTGCTCGCCTCGGGGGCGTCAGCGAGGGGTGGGTGTGTCAGGAGAGGTTGTTCTGATCGTCCGACTTCTTCTGATCGTCGTTGTCCTCGTCGGGGAGGTGGACGTCGGTGACGTCGATGTTGACCTCGACGACCTGGAGTCCGGTGCCCTGCTCGACGGCGCGGATGACGTTGCGACGGATCGCCTCGGCGACGTCGACGATCGAGGTGCCGTACTCGACGACGATCGTGAGATCGATCGCGGTCTGCTTCTCGCCCTTCTCCACGGAGACTCCGCCCGAGACGTTCGTCTGCGAGCCGGGGATCCGGTCGGTGAGGGTGTCGAAGGCGCGACGAGCGGCGTTGCCCATACCGAAGACGCCGGGGACCTCGCGCGCCGCGATGCCGGCGAGCTTGGCGACGACGTTCTCAGCGATGGTCGTGTTGCCCTTGTCGGTGACCAGGGGGCTGTTGACGTCGGCGCCGGCCGAAGCGGTCGAACCAGCGGTCTTGGTGGTGGAGGGAGCGTTGGTCTCAGGCATGATTGTTCATTCCTTTTCGTGTCGGAGGTGCTGACATAGGTACAGACGCAGCCGGTGGCGAATCCTCACGCACGAATCGCAAGAATTTCTCCGCATCGCCCGAAACCTGTGCGCGCACCGGCGGCCGCGGAGTCTCGATTCGGTGAACTTTCCTCCGAATATCCGGCAAGGCATGTTCCCAGGTCGGAGGCTCGCCTATGATCTGAGACATGGCAAGAGGTGATGATCGATTCGACGTCGTGACCCTCGTCGTGCGGGCCCGTGAAGGCGATGTCGACGCCTTCGCCGCCCTCGTCGACCGGTACGAGGTCAGACTGCTGCGCTTCGCGATGCGCACACTCGGGGACAGGCAGGACGCCGAGGACGTCGTCCAGGACACGCTCGTGCAGGCGTGGAAGTCCCTCAATGCGCTCGCTTCCCCCGAGGCATTCGGCACGTGGGTCTATCGGATGGCGTCGAACCGGTGCACCGACGTCCTGCGCAAGCGGGTCTCCCGGCCCGCCGATCCGGTCGACCCCGAGGACATGGGCGTCCACGCCGACGATCGGGCCTCGGTGGAGAAGCGGGTCGAGGCCCGCAGCGCGCTCGAGCGCTTCGCCGAGGTGTTCTCGACGCTGTCCACCGAGCAGCGCATCACGTGGGTCCTCCATCAGATGGAAGGGCTCAGCTACGCTGAGGTGGCCGACACCTTGGGCATCACCGAAGGCAGTGTGCGCGGCCGGATCCATCGGGCCCGAGCCGCCATCGTCGAAGGGATGAAGGGATGGACATGAGTGATGATCGCAGGCGGGCCGAGGACGAGCGCGCCGCTCCCGACCTCGACGCCGAGCTGCGCGACGTCATCGACGACTACATGGGCCACTACGTCCCCGACTCCGAGCAGACCGCCGGGATCCGCGAACGGATCCTCCAGCTCGTCCGCAACGACCTCTACCGGGGTCCGTCGACGAAGCTGCGCACGGATGCGGGGCACGAGTACTCGATCGCCTCGGCGGCGGTGCGGACGATCGTCCGCGATGCCGTCGACTCGGTCGACGGGATCCGCTCCCGCAGCGTCGGCATCGCCCCGTCCGGGGAACCGGCAGGCAGCGCCGCCGAGGTGCGACTGACCGTGACCATGCGCGCGGACGTCCGCTTCGTCGCCGCCGCGGATCTCATCAGGACGGCCGTCTCCGAGGCGCTCGTACGCGAGCTCGGAGTGCCGGCAGCACGGATCGATATCGAAGTCGAGGATGCCTATGTCGAATGACCCGCATGAGACGCCGACTCCGCTCGAGGTTCGGCACGAGGACCCCATCGTTGCCCCGCACCCGCCCGAGTCGCATCCGGACACGCCCTCAGCGCCGCTGCCGGGTCACGCACCGGCCGCGCGCACGGGCGAGTCCGACTCCGACGCGGCACTCGAACCCGAGCTGTCGGCCGGGGCCGACGCGACGTCTGAGCCCGAACTGCCCGCCGGGGATGATGCGAGACCGGAGCCCGAACTGCCAGCCGGGGATGACGCTACCGCCGACGGTGAGGAGGATCCGAGCGAGGTCGAACCGGTCACGCGCACGGCCCGGCAGCTCTCACACGAGGTCGCCGGCATCGCCGGAGTCGAATCCCTGGCACCGGGGATGAAGGACCTCGTGGCCAGCGCCACTGCGCGGGTGCTGCGCCGCGCCGGCGGACAGCCCACGGGCATCGACCTCTCCGAGTCCGACGACGGCTGGCGCGTGCGCATCGACGCCCACTTCGACGATTCGCGATCGGTCGCGTCGATCGTCGACGAGATCTTCACGGTCGTCGACCGAGAGGTCGGCGCACCGGTCGAGGTCGATCTCCGGGTGATCAGCCGCGGCGGCTCACACTGAGCCTCCCCGCCAGACTCGGCTTTCGCCTCGGCGAGGGTGAGGGTTGCCGTCCTGACGTGAGGACTGCGCCCAGCCTCGGCGGGGTCGGGACGGCCCTGAGGGCCAAGTAGACTGGGGGCCATGACCGACCCCGCAGACACGCGCCGACAGCTGCTCGGCCTCATCGACGAACTCGCCGTGGTCCGCGGCCGAGTCACCCTGTCCTCCGGCCGCGAGGCCGACTACTACCTCGACCTGCGCCGGGTCACGCTCGACCATCGCTCGGCGCCGCTCATCGGCGACGTCCTCCTCGACCTCCTCGAGGCCGAAGGGCTGCTCGAGGGCATCGACGCGATCGGCGGGCTGACGATGGGCGCCGACCCGGTCGGCACCGCGGTCATGCACCGCTCGGTGCTGCGCGGGACCCCCGTCGACGCATTCGTCGTCCGCAAGGAGGCGAAGAAGCACGGCATGTCCCGCCGCGTCGAAGGTCCTGACGTCGCCGGCAAGCGCGTCATCGCCGTCGAGGACACCTCGACGACGGGCGGATCCGTCCTCACCGCCGTCGAGGCGCTGCGGGAGGCCGGCGCCGAGGTGGTCGCCGTGGCCGTGGTCATGGACCGTGACACGGGGGCGAAGGAGAAGGTCGAAGCCGAGGCGGGGATCCCCTACCTCACGGCGCTGTCGACGAAGGACCTCGGCCTGGAGTGACGGGGGCGATCATGAGCTGGGACTCGACTGTCAATTCCGTCGAAATCCCTGCCCCGGTTTGAATCGCCGTGGGCGATTCACCACGATAGATGAGAAACTCTCACGGGGCCGCGGTTCCGCGCGGCCGCCTACGGACGAACGTAAGGATGACGTGTGCTCACACTCAACGAGGTCTCCCTCCGCAAGGGGAAGCGAACATATCTGGACGAGGTGAGCTTCACCGCCGAGGCAGGTCGGATCACCGCCGTCGTCGGCACCCGATCGGCAGGACGCACCGAACTCGTGCGTGTGATCATGGGTCTCATCAGCCCCGATGAGGGCACCGTCGAAGTCGAGGGCCACGAGCTCGACTTTGGCGACCGGCAGAACTTCGGCTACCTGCCCGGTGAGCGCGGCGGCTACCCGAACATGCGGGTCATCGACCAGATCGTCTACCTCGCCCGTCTCCACGGCATCACCCTCGGTGCGGCCGAGCGCAACGCCCTCACCCTGCTCTCGCGCCTCGAGCTCGCCGACCGCGGCTACGCTCCGCTGAAGAACCTCAGCGGCGCCGAGATCGCCCGCGTCGACATCGCCGCCACCCTGGCCGCCGACCCCGACGTCGTCGTCATCGACGATGCCTTCGCCGGCCTCGACGCGAAGTCGACCGAACTCGTCATGTCCCTCCTGCGCGCCCACGCGTCCTCGGGGGTCCCCGTCATCCTCGCCACCGACGACTGGGAGGCCGCAGAGAAGCACGCCGACGACATCGTCGCGCTCAGCCAGGGCAGGGTCACCGCCTCCGGCAGCGTCGACGACCTCCTCGGCGAGCACCGCTACCGTGTCGCCCTCGCTAACGCTGAGGCGGCCGCGAAGACCCTGTCAGGACGGTCGGGGATCACCGAGATCGAGGTCATCGACACCGTCATCACCTTCCGCGCGAACGATCCCGGCTCGGCCGCCGCGACCGTGGCGAGGCTCGAACGAGTCGAGAGCTTCGAACGCATCCGCCCGACATTGGCCGAGCAGTACAAGGAGGCCCTGTGATGGCACGCAAGGACGACGCGCAGGACGCGGAGAACGCCAAGGACACGACGACGTCGAGGGCATCCGGCAAGGCCGCCTCCGGAACGGAGCCGACGACCTCGAAGGGCACGGCCCCCAAGAGCCTCGACGACCTCGACATGGGCACTACCGGCACCGAGTCGGCCGACTCCGACTCGACGACCTCGACGTCGAAGTCGGCTGCCTCCAAGGCGTCGGCTGCCAAGGCGGGCACCTCCACCTCTGCGGCCTCCAAGAAGACGGCCGACACCGAGGCGGATGCGACGGCCGGACTCGATGAGGTCCCCTTCGAACTCGCCGAGGACCGGCCGAACCCTGAGGACCTGCCCGAGACGGGACTCGTCTCCGAGTTCGTCGACGTCGGCCGGCGTCAGGCGTCGTGGCTGGTGTCGAACCGCGAGAGCTCGACCGTCATGCGCTCGCCGTTCTTCCTCGTCACCGTCGCCGTCGTCATCCTCGGCATCCTCGCCGTGATCATCAGCGGCATCGTCCGCGAAGCCCAGGTCGACTCGGGCACGCCGAGCATGGCCATGGTCGGCGTCGGCGAGCAGGCGGCGATGTACGAACAGCAGCTCGGTGTGAAGATCACCGACGTCGCCGATGCCCAGGCGGCCGAGCAGCTCGTCCGCGATGGTGAGGTCGACGCCGCGTTCATCCAGGACCCGACGGGTCAGACGCAGCCGACGATCATCGCCCTCGACAAGCAGCCGACCGCGCTGCTCGAGAAGCTCGCCCCGCAGACCGAGGCGACCCTCCTGCAGACCCCGGCCGTCGCCGAGGACATCGCCACTCCGCTGCTGTGGGGCATGGTCGTCTTCTCGCTCCTCGTCATCGGCACCCTCGGCACCGCGCTCTACCAGAACCTGCGTTTGGAGAAGCGGAACCGGATCACCGAGATCATCGCGGCGACGATTCCGCCGCGCGCGGCCGCCTCGGGTCGGATTACGGGCATGCTCACGCTCGTCGTCATCCACCTCCTCGTCGCAGCCGTCGTCCTCGAGCTCGGACTCTCGATCTCGGGCAGGACGTCGATCGCCTTCGCGATGCTGCCCGGACTCGGATGGTTCGCCCTCACCCTCTTCTTCACCGCGTGGGCGATCTTCGCCCTCCTCGTGTGGGCCTCGACCCTGACGAGCGATCGCGCCCGCAGCATCGTGCTCACGATCATCGGCATCCTCACCGTGGGCGGCGCGATGGCCCCGGTCATCGTCGGCGCGAGCGGAACGGTCGGCCGGGTGCTCTCCTGGACTCCGTTCACCTCGCCGCTGGGCATCGCGGGCCGCTTCTTCTCGGCCCAGCCCGAGTGGTGGGAGGGCCTCGTCGCCGCAGCGATCGCCGCAGTCCTCGCCCTCATCCTCCACGCGGTCGCCGGCGGTGCCTACGTCCGCTCGGTCCTCTCCGGCGGAGGCCGCGGGGGCAAGACCGTGAAGATGAGCAAGCGCGCGAAGAAGGTCGCCGCCGCCTCCGACTCCGAGGAGGACGCCGATGCGAAGGCGTCGACCGCCTCGGCGAAGGGTGCGGCAAAGACGGCCACGGCGACGAAGGACGCCGACGCCGACGCAGATTCGGACGACGCGGACGCTGACGAGGTCGTGACCGTCTCGGAGACCGAGGAGGTCACGACGACGAAGACGGCCGGCGCGACGAAGGCTGCGGGCACCACCGCCTCGGCGAAGGGCACCCGCACGACGAAGGCCACGGACGACGCGATGGACTCCGGGAAGGACTCCGACGCGAAGTGACCGACGGTCTCGAGCAGCAGCAGGTGGGGGTCGGTCCGTGGACCGGCCCCTGGCCTGTCGGTGAGGAGTACGATCCGGAGCTGCTGCGCGACGGGGACCGGCGCAATGTCGTCGACAAGTACCGCTACTGGCGCCACGATGCCATCGTCGCCGACCTCGACACGGTGCGGCACGGGTTCCACGTCGGTGTCGAGAACTGGCAGCACGACCTCAACATCGGCTCGGTCGTGCGCACGGCGAACGCGTTCAATGCCGCGGCCGTGCACATCGTCGGGCGGCGGCGCTGGAACCGGCGCGGGGCGATGGTCACGGACAGGTACCAGCACGTCATCCACCATCCCAGCGTCGACGACCTGCTCCAATGGTGCGTCGAGAACGACGTGCCGCTCATCGGCATCGACAACTTCCCGGACTCGGTGCCGCTCGAGACGTTCGAGCTGCCGCAGCGGTGCCTGCTGCTCTTCGGCCAGGAGGGGCCGGGGCTGAGCGAGGAGGCGCATCAGGCGAGCTCGGCGGTGCTCTCGATCGCCCAGTACGGTTCGACGCGGTCGATGAATGCCGCGGCCGCAGCGGCAATCACCATGCACGCGTGGATCCGCCGCCACGTCTTCGAGCAGCCGATCGGGTAGCTCGGCACGGACTCTGGCACGCCCGCGAGGCGGGTGCGGGCGGAGTGCTGGCGGCACGCGGGCGGCCGCTAGCACGCGGACATCGCCGCCACGTCTTCGACCAGCCGGTCGGGTAGCGCGGCAGCACGCAGAAAAAGGACGCTCAGTGTCGATTCGCAAGCTCAGAATCGACACTGAGCGTCCTTGATCCCGCTGTGACTCACCGGGCGGTTGCCCTTCCGCCGAGACTCACCAGGCCGCCCTCCTCAGGACAGGTCGGCGGCGTGGGGTTCGATGAGACCGCCGATCGATGCGAGCTCGGCGGTGAGCGAGTCCGCGTCGTCGAAGGTCTTCGAGATCACGGTGAGGCGCTTCGCGTAGTGCCCGATCGGGTACTCCATCGTCATGCCGATGCCGCCGTGCATCTGGATCGACTCCTGGCTGATGTGGCGCGCGGTCGAGTCGATGATGATCTTCGCGGCGATGACGTCGCGGTGGCGATCCTTCTCCGCGCCCTCCGCCTCGGCGGTGACGGCGAGACGGGCGAAGAGCGCCATGCTGCGGGCGTACTCGAGGTCCGCGTAGAGGTCCGCGGCGCGATGCTGGAGCGCCTGGTTGGCACCGATCGGCGCCCCGAACTGCTCGCGGGTCTTGAGGTACTCGGCCGTCATCGTCAGCGACGCCTCCATCGCGCCGACGGCCTCGGCCATGAGCGCGGCGTTGGCGATGTCGAAGACCTCCGAGAGCACGGCATGGGCGTCGCCGGCGTCGAGGCGCTGGGCGGGAGTGCCGTCGAAGCGCACGCTCGCGCTGCCGAGCCCGTCGGCCTGGCGATGGGTCACACGTGTGAGCCCCTGCGCGTCGGCGGCGACGAGGAAGAGGCCGAGCTCGCCGTTCTCGACCGCGGTGACGACGAAGTGGTCGGCGACATCGCCGCCGAGCACACCGTTCTTCTCCCCGGTCAGGCGCACTCCGTCACCGTCGGCGGTCGCCGTCGTCGTCGGCTGGGCGAGAGCGTAGCGCTGCCCCGGCTCGAGGGCGGCGACGGCGAGGAAGGTCTCGCCCTCGCACACGCCGGGCAGGATCGCCTGCTTCTGCTCCTCGCTGCCGGCGAGCAGCAGCGCATTGGTGCCGAGGACCGCGGTCGCGACGAAGGGCTCGAGCACGAGCGAACGGCCGAAGGCCTCGAGGACCACAGCCACCTCGGCGAAGGTCATCTCCGCACCGCCGAAGCTCTCGGGCACGGTGAGGCCGAGCAGGCCCATCTCCGCGAACTGCTGCCACTTCTCGCGCGAGATGCCCTCGTCGCTCTTGAGGATCGCCTCGCGGGCGGCCGCATCGTATTCGGTGCGCAGGTACTTGCCCAGGGTGCTCGCGAGCTCCTGCTGGATGTCGTTGAGTTCAAGATCCATGGATGTCCACTTCCTTCGCCGGGCTCAGAGCCCGAGCAGAGCCTTCGAGATGATTCCGCGCTGCACCTCGGACGAACCGCCGTAGATGGTGACCTTGCGGGTGTTGAAGTATGCGGGCAGGGCGTCGACGGCGCCGAGCGGCAGGTCGGTCAGCCCCTCGCCCTGGACCCGGTCGGTGACGAAGTCGAGACCCTGCGGTCCGAGCACGTCGACGAGGATCTCGCTGATGTCCTCCTGCAGCTGCGAGCCCTTGAGCTTGAGCACCGAGGACCGCGGATCCGGCTTGTCCGAGCCGGCGGCCTGCGTCGAGAGGATCCGCAGCTGGGTCATCTCGAGCGCGGTGAGCTCGGCTTCGAGCCGGGTCAGGCGCGCCGAGAACAGCGGGTCGTCGAGGAGGGTGCCGGTGGCCGTCTTCGTCACCGCCGCGTACGCCTTGGCACGGGCGAGGTTGACCTTCGAGGCGCCGATCCGGGCGATCCCGGTGCGTTCGTTGCCGAGGAGGAACTTCGCGTACGTCCACCCCTTGTTCTCCTCGCCGACGAGGTTGTCCACCGGCACCTCGACGTTGTCGAAGAAGACCTCGTTGACCTCATGGCCGCCGTCGATGAGCTGGATCGGGCGCACGGTGACGCCGGGGGACTTCATGTCGATGAGGAGGAACGAGATCCCCGCCTGCTTCTTCACGTTCGCATCGGTGCGCACGAGCATGAAGATCCAGTCCCCGTACTGGCCCAGCGTCGTCCACGTCTTCTGTCCGTTGACGATGTACTTGTCCCCGGACCTCACCGCCGAGGTGGCCAGGGAGGCGAGGTCGGATCCGGCGTTGGGTTCGGAGAACCCCTGCGACCACCAGATGTCGATGTTCGCCGTGGCCGGGAGGAACCGCTCCTTGAGCTCCTGCGAGCCGAAGTTCGCGATGACCGGCCCGACCATGGAGACGTTGAAGGGCAGCGGCGAGGGTACGCAGGCGAGCTGCATCTCCTCGAGCCAGATGTGGCGCTGGACCGGGGTCCAGTCCTGACCGCCCCACTCGAGCGGCCAGTGGGGCACGGCGTACCCGTTGGCGTTGAGGATCCGCTGCGAGGTCACCATGTCCTCTTTGGACAGCTCCTGGCCGGTGGCGACCTTGAAACGGAGCTCTTCGGGGATCTCCGTGCGATAGAACTGACGCATCTGCTGCGCGAACTCGCGCTCCTCTGCGCTCAGAAGGGTGTCCATGAGTGCTCCTGATAGATCGTTCAGTAAGTTTCTGTCCATACTACGTTCGCGTGAAGTGTCCCACAAGTAGCTCACCGAGGTGGTCGACAGGCGGACGGGTCGATTGCGGGGAGCGGGATATGCGGTTACAGTGTCCCCACATCCCCAGCTTCGCGGTGGTCAGTGGTCCCCTCCCGACGGCCTGCGAGTCCGAACCTCCGAGCGCCGTACCCGGAGGATCCGCTCGAGCATCCGCGAGGCAGACAGCCGTGTGCTGTCCGCGCGATCCGCGGGCAGGACTGCGGCGACACCGAAAGAAGCGCACATGTCGGTTACGGTCCCATCCCCGCAGGGTCGCGCTTTCGGCTACGCAGACGAGGTCTCGGCGGTGCGGCACGCGCTCGTCGACCCCGACCGCTGCGGGTGTCTCGTCGTCGGCGCCGCGGGCATCGGACGCACCACCGTGATGAATCGGGCACTCGACCATCTCGAGTCCGACACCACGGTGCATCGCCTGCGCGGTTCCGAGCTGCTGCGCGACCGCGAGCTCGGCGTCCTCGAGATCCTCCTCTCCCAGGCCGGCGCCCACCGCGAGATCGCACCCGGGGCGGCGCTGTCGACCCTCGCCCGCGCCTTCGCGGCGGCGAGCGAGGACACAGTGCCCATCGTCCAGCTCGACAACAGCAACCTCATCGACACCACCTCGCTGGCCGTCCTCTGCCGCCTCGCCGATGCCCGTCGCATCCGCCTCGTCGCCGGCGCCGAATCCATCCGGCCGCCGGTCGATCTCCTCGCGAAGCTGTGGCTGGGCGGATCGCTTGTGCGCATCGACCTCACCGGACTCGACGAGAGCGCGATCGCCGCGCTCGTCGAATCGGCCGGAGCCCCGACCCGCTCGGCGGCCGAGCTCCTGCGCGACACCGGCGGCAACCCGCGCCTGCTCAACCAGGTGATCTTCGGCGCCGATCAGTCGAGCGCGCACGAGCGCATCCTGTGGAACGTCCCCAGCGGCCTCCGGCCCGTCCTCGAGGTCGTCGCCATGGTCGGCGAGGTCCCCTACGACAGCCTCGCCCTCCTCTGCTCGCCGGGGGAGATCGACGCCCTGGCCGACATCGGCCTCGTCGTCATGGAGCGCGGCCCGGGCGCCGGGGTCCACCTCGCCGAGCCGGTCATCGCCGAGACCCTCAAAGCCCATGTCATGCCCTCCCACAGCCTCAGACTGTTCCGGCTCCTCGCCGATGTCGTCGACCTCGACGACCTCGAGGGCCGTGCCCTCTTCGGGTACCTGCGCTGGGGTCTGTCCCTCGGCGTCGGGCAGCCGGAGGACCGGATCTTCGCCGCCGTCGGCGATGCCAACGCCGAGGGGCGGTACTCCGACGCGGCCGACCTCATCGTCGCCTCCGGGTGGGAGACCGACCGTGTGCTCCTCGAACTCGTGCGCGCGGACAAAGGAAGAGGGGGGATCGCCGAGGCGGAGCAGACCTTCGCCCGTCTGCTCGCCGACGCCGATGAGGACGCCGACCCCCAGTACCTCTCCCGGCTCCTGTGCATGGACTATCGCCTCACCGATCCCAACGCTCCGGAGGAGCTGCGCGTCGAATGGGTGCGCGACCTCCTGAGCACCCCGGCCGACACGGGCCGCGTCGACGTCACCCGCGCCCGCTTCGCCCTGCGGGGAGGCCGCCTCGACGAGGCCCGCTGCCTCGCCTCCGAGGTCTTCCACGACCACGAGTGCCTCAACCGGCATCGGCTGCGGGCCTGCGCGATCCTCGGTCTCGTCCTCGTCCTGCAGGGCCGGGTGGTCGACGGGATCCGCTGCATCGACCAGGCCGAGCTGATGTTCTCCCTGCCCGGCCTGACCAGCTACGAGCTCGAGGACGCGGCACCGCAGATCTTCGTCTCCCGCTACCTGTCCGGGGACTGGGCCGGGGCGCGGCGATCGGTGCGCGAGGCCCGGTCGGGGGACCGGATGTTCGAACTCGCCGGGGCGCTGGTCGACCTGCGCACCGGCCATCCCGCGCGAGCCCAGTCGACCCTGCAGGCCGTGCTCGAACCGGCCCAGGAGACCGATCTCATCGATCTCACCGGGGTGGGACGCGCGGCCAAGCGCTACGCGGATGCGCTACTCGGCCGGCCCTCGGATCCGCAGCGGCTGCGGGAGGCGACGTGGGACGAGGAGCGGGCGGACCGCTACTCGTGGTGGGCGGAGGCCGAAGCGCGCCTCTTCGACCTGCAGGCGCTCGCGCTCGCCCATCCCGCCGAGGCGGCCGACCGCCTCCATGCCCTCGGCACCTCGATCGCCGAGCACGGCGCGGCGACGATGGCCGCGTTCGCCTTCATCGAGGCCGCTCGCCTCGGTCAGGGATCCGCCGGCCACAGCCTCGCCGTCCTGGGAGGTGAGATCGACGGTGCCATCGGGCGGCTCGCCCGGACCGTGGCCGAGGGCGTCCTCGTCGGAGACGCCGATGCGCTCATCGAGGCCGCACGCGCGTCCCTCGAATTCGGTTCGTACCTCACCTCCTCGGACTTCGCGAAGCTCGCGCAGAAGCGGGCCGTCGAGGTCGGCGACCGCTCGGCGGTCAAGGAGGCGAGGATCCTCATCGGCAACAGCACGCGCACGGTGCGCTCGGGTGCCACGGGGTCGCGGTTCCACACCGTCCTCTCCGACTTCGAGCGCAAGCTCGTCGACGGGGTCATGGCGGGGGCGAGCAGCCACGAGCTCGGGGAGCTCCACCATCTCTCGGCGCGCACCATCGAATGGCACCTGAGCCGGATCTACCGCCGTCTGCAGGTGGCCAACCGACGCGAGCTGCGCGAACTCGTCTCCACGTGGGGCAGGGTCCATGTCTGAGGCGCGGGATCGCCGGGACTGCTTCGGTCGCGACGGCGAGCTCGCCGAGATCGCCGCAGCCCTCGTCGGAACGGGAGCCGCCGGAGTCGTCATCGAAGGCGACACCGGGGCGGGGAAGACGAGCCTCATCGAGCTCATCCACGCCGAACGCGGCGGCCGCGAGCTCTGGGTGCGCGGGGACCGGGTGCTCGCCGAGAGCCCGTTCGGCGCCTTCGGCCTCGCCGTCGACCTCGCCGACGACGAGGGGACGCTGCTCAACCGCGTCGTCACCATGCTCACGGCCGGCGAGGAACCGCCCGTCGTCTTCGTCGACGACGCCCACCACCTCGACGACGCAAGCGTGAGCGTGCTCAGCCAGCTCGCCACCGACGGGGAGATCCGCATCGCCGTGACCGTCCAGCCTGCGGTCGACGGCCGCTCCCCGCACTTCCGGGAGCTCGTCGCCGACGGACTGCTCCACCACGTCCTCCTCGACCCGCTCCACGAGGACGATGTCACGACGATGCTCGAGCACCACCTCGGCGGGGTGGTGTCACGGGGAGTCATCGACGCGACGATGTTCCTCACCATGGGGGTCCCGGTGCGGGTCCTCGAACTGCTCAGGTACGCCCGGCAGTGGAACCGGTTCCGCCTCCGACACGGGGTGTGGCTGCTCGACGGACTCGACATCGCCTACGACGAGCGGGTCCGCGACGTCATCTCCTACCACCTCGCCCGCTACAGCGAGGAGCAGCGGGGTGCGCTCGAACTCGTCGTCCTCGCCGGCGAGGTCGAGGTCGAGCTCATGCTCAGTGCCGGGTACGGGGAGGCCGCCGATGACCTCGTCGCCGCCGGGGTCATCGGACTCGAGTCGCGGGGCTCGCCCGTCTACGTCGCCCTCGAATCCCATTCGACGGAGACGATCCGGGTGACCGTTCCCGTCGGACGCAGCCGCCGGATGTTCGAACTCGTCGAATCCGCTCCCGGCACGCCCTCCCAGCGCTCGCGGATGCTCCGCGCCGACTGGGGCCTGAGCTGCGGGGCGAGGATCTCCCTGCGGGATTCGATTGACGCGGCAAGGATCGCCATCGCCCTCGGCGAATGGCATCGGGCGCTGCGGATCCTCCGCGGGGTGCCGTTCGAGGCGATGGACCCGCAGGAGCTCTTCGACCTCGGTCGCCTCTACTGCGACGTCAACCTCGTACCCGTCGGCCTCGACATCCTCGCCAGGACGGTGCGCCGGACGCAGACGCCGTTCCTCGTCCTCGAGGCCTTCATCGTGTGGATCTTCCGGGATGTCGGACGCGAATCCCCCTCGCTGTCCGTCGACGACTTCCTCACCGCACTCGACCGGATCGCGGCCGCCGCGGACGGGGACGCCGAGGTCCTCGCGCAGATCGACCTCACCCGCGTCACCCTCGACCGGATCGCGGCCGCCGCGGACGGGGACGCCGAGGTCCTCGCGCAGATCGACCTCACCCGCGTCACCCTCGACCGGGTCAGCCGGCTCACGTGGGCGCGCCTGTCCGGTGACGACGTCGTCGACGCACGGTGGATGACGGCCGAGGAGGTGCCGGAGACCCTGCGGGTGAGCATCGCGATCGCCTTCGCCTCGAAGGAGCTCGAACGCGGCCGCGGAGAGGATGTGCTCGACCTCCTCGAGGAGACCGAGGCGAAGATGACGACCATCGGCACGCCGCTGATCATGCTCGACTGCTTCCGCACGTGGGCGATGCTCCAGGCCGGCAGGCGGGACGAGGTGAGGGACGGGCTGAGCGAGGTGCGCAGCCAGGACCTCGCGTTCCTCGCCGCCTCGAGCGGGCCGCGCGACCTCGTGCTCGCCCGCATCCTCGGCCAGGAGGGGCGGTGGGCCGAGTCCGCCCGGCGTGCGGCCGCCGCGGTCGAGGCCTTCGAGTACTGGAACCAGCAGCAGTTCATGGCCTTCGCCCTCGCCCAGGCCGAGTATTCGGCGATGATGAGCGGAAACGCCGAGGCGGCCGACGACTTCGATGCGCGCTTCGTCCGCCTGCCGGTGGCCAATGTCTACCTCGAGGGCGGCCGCGCGCGGGGCCTGCGGCTCGTCGCACGCGCCGTGCTCACGGGCGAGCAGTCCTACCTCGACGCCCTCACCGAGGTGCTCGCGGAGGCGGAGGCCGACCATGAGTTCGCGCTCGCGATGCGGCTGCGGCTCGAGCTGCTGCGCCACTTCGGCCTCTACGACGCCGAGGCGATCCTCGCGCTCGCCGCCGCGGCCGGCGAGAGGGACCGGTGGCGGTTCGGATCGCTCGGCGCGGCCCTGCGGGACGAGGACCCGGAGGCGCTCACGGCACTCGCCGACGACCTCGGCGGGATCGGACCGGACCTCGCCGAGCGCTGCCGCGAGATCGCCGAATCCTGGCGTGAGGAGCCCCCGACGCACCCCCATCGTGTCCAGGAGGAGGCCGTCGAGCTGACGAACCGGGAGCGGCAGATCTCCCGGCTCATCGTCGCGGGCCTGTCGAACGCGGAGATCGCCGAGGAGCTAGGCGTCGCGGTTCGCACCGTCGAGGGCCACACCTACCGGATGTACCGCAAGCTCGACATCACCTCCCGGTCGGAGGTGGCCGAGGCGCTCAGCCGCCTACGGACCGACCGGCCGGGATGAGGGAGGGCGGACCCATGCGAAATCGCAGATCAACGGGCCGCCCGCGACTGTGCGATCGAGTAGCGAAGAACGACACGCAGGGAATTCGAGTAGTCACCTGCTGTCACGCAATCGTCATCGGCGAGTGATCGAGTAGTGACATTCCGGGAACCGGCGGGCACATTCGAGTATCTGCCGAGAATTATCCCGTAATGACCACCTGGTGACCGGTGGGACGGCTCACGAAGATGGGGTGCATGCACATCCCCGCATATCCCCAGAATCCCCAGTCATCCCATCCCCACGTGCCGGCCCCACCGCAGCGGAGCCGACCTGACGAGACCGATCCGCGCACATCGCGATCGAGCAGGCCGGGCGAACTCGCACGGCTGCGGACGCTCTTGGAGCGTCATCGCGCAGCTGCGGTCGTCGGCCGGACCGGCCTCGGCAAGGCCTCTCTCCTCCGAGAGGTGGAGGCCGAATGGTCGGGACCGGTCCTGCGCGTCCACTTCAGCCACTCCGAGCCGGGCAGCGACTGCTCCGGAATCGACATCCTCCTCACCTCGCTCGGGGCGATCGACAGCCGCACCTCGGTCGCCGACCTCGCGCACGACCGCGGCGAGGACATCGCCGATGCCGCCCAGTCGGCGCTGCGCGGAGCCGGAATCGCCGACGACGCGCTCATCGTCGTCGCCGGAGCCGACCGGATGGACGGACCGTCCCAGGCGGTCCTCGGCCAGATGCTCAGGCGTGCGCAGGCCGGGTGCGCGAACTTCGTCGTCTCCGCGACCTCCCTACCCGACGACGGACCCCTCTCGCTCATCCCCACCGTCGAACTCCGGGAGTTCACCCGCGACGAGCTCGTCGCCGCCGCGCAGGACCTCTGCGAGGGCCGGCTCGCCCCCGAAGCGGCGCACCTCGCCGCTGCCACCGCGTGCGGGCGTCCGCTCGCGCTCGAGAGCATCGTCACGGAGATGAATCGACGGGAGCGGCTCGGCGACGGTCCGCTGACCATCCCCGTGCGCCTCGGCGACACCGGGGCATCGATCCTCCGCGACGTCCTCGGCAGCCCCGGCCCGCAGACGATCACCCTGCTCCGACAGCTGTCCCTGGCACCGGCAGCGCTGTGGGGACCCCTCGCCGCTCGGATCCCGGGCCTGTGGGAGATCGTCGACGACCTCGAGACCCGCGACATCATCGAGAGGCGCGGTCCGCATCTGCGCATCACCAACCACCTCGTCCGCGCCTGGGCCCACCAGTCGATGGGGGCGAGCGAGCGCATCGCCGGCCACGAGCAGCTCGCCGAGGACTCCGCAGGCGTCGACCCCCGCCTCGAGCACTGGCATGCGTCCTTCGCCCGGCCGACCGAGCAGACGGCGCCGACGCTCATCGACGACGGCAGGACGCTCATCACCGAGGGAGCCGGCCCGGCCGGAATCGAGTTCGTCGAGCGGGCGATGCGGGTGAGCACCGACGACGAGTCCCTGGCACCCGCCCTCATCGACATCGCATGGCAGCTCTACGAGCGCGGCGAGTTCGTCTTCGCGAGCCGCTATGTGCGCATCGCCGGACAGTCGGATTCGCCCGCGCTCGCGGTGCGGGCACGGACGCTGGGCATCCGGATCGACTTCTCCCAGCGCCAGACGCTGCCCTCCCACCTCATC
The DNA here is from genome assembly GCF_050562175.1 of Brevibacterium sp. K72. Lineage (NCBI taxonomy): Bacteria > Bacillati > Actinomycetota > Actinomycetes > Micrococcales > Brevibacteriaceae > Brevibacterium > Brevibacterium sp. K72. The sequence continues at coordinate 663,045 of NZ_CP191582.1, read as the reverse complement.
AACAGCTGGTCGAAGAGGGAACGCGCCGAGGCGCCCGCCGAGGTCGCCCTCCTCCAGCTCACCCTGAGCATGTGCCGCTGCGAACGCGGCGAGTACGCGGAGGCCGAAGAGCTGCTGCGGGAGGCGCGCGGGGCCGTCGACCACCTCAGCGAGGACGGGCGCCGGCTGCTCGAGGCGGCGACGATCCGGCTCGAGAGCGCCCGCGGGACGGACCGGTCGGCGGTGCGGAGCTTCACGGCCCTGCGCGACCACGACGGCGACGACCTCGACCCCGAATTCGTCCTCGCGGTCGCCTCGGGGCTCATGCTCACCGAGCACTTCGACTCGGCCCAGGCCGCGCTCTCCCTCCTCCGTCGCAGCAGCGGGGACGGAACGATCTGGCGACTGCAGGCGCGCTGCCTGCAGGCCGAGACAGCCGTGCGTGCGGGCCGTCTGCGGCTGGCCGACGAACTCATCCGCGCCGTCGTCGCAGACAGCGTCACCCTGCCCGGCGTGCGGCCCGACCGGGTCCTCGTCCTCCGGGCGTGGGCGCTGCTCATGCACGGTGCCGCATGCGACGCCGAACCCGTCGAGGAGCAGCTCGCCGCCCTGGCGACGACGTCGGAGAACCGCCGCCTGCTCGCCGAGCTCAACGCCCTGCAGGGAAGCTGCCTGCTGCGGATGGGATACCCCGCTGAGGCCGTGCGCCATCTGCGGCGATGCGACGAACTCTCCGCGAACGAGGTCAATCCCAACGTCCGCCGCCACGAAGCCGATCTCATCGAGGCCCTCGTCGAGATCGGGCGCAGAGAGCACGCGGCACTCCTCGTCCAGCAGCTGCGCAAGCGGGTCGAACGCTGTCCCTCGCGGTGGGCGGAACTCGCCCTGCGCCGGGGCGAGGCCCTCCTCGCCTCCGGGGACAAGGGCAATGAGCTCTTCAACCTCGCGCTGCGGTCGTGGGGCGCCCAGGACTCCCTCTACGAGAAGGCGCTCACCCACACCGCCTTCGGCAGGCGCCTGCAGCAGCTCGGGTCCGATTCCCGTGCCCGGGAGCAGTTCCTCGCCGCCGAGGCGATCCTCACCGAGCTCGGGGTCGAGGGCTCCGCGCAGTCGCCGGGTCCGCCCGCGCCGGCTCCCTCCGAACCCCCGGTCCACCCGCAGCTCGCCGAGCTCAGCGAGGAGGAGCTCAAGGTCGTCGAACTCGTCAGGGCGGGACTGAAGAACAAGGACATCGCCGGCCGGGTCTTCGTCTCCCTGCGCACCGTCGAGCTCCGTCTCACGGCCGCCTACCGGAAGCTCGGTGTGGGGTCGCGGACCGAACTCGTCTCCCTTCTCGCCGGCAACCCCAGGCTCGCCGCCGTCTGAGCACCCGACTGGCGGCAGTCCGCACAGCCCGCGCGGATGCCCGCAGAACCGCTCCCGCATCGGGTCCGCGGCACGGACACCGCCATAGCGTGGAGGCGATCGCGAATCCCCCGAGAGGCACGGTTCCCGCTGCGGCCGACTTCGATCGTCCGCAGCGCGAACGCCGCCCGAGGGCGAGAGCGCACCGCAAGTCCCATAGTGCATTGGAGTTCGCAATGACAGCATCCGAACACCCCGATCCGGCGCCTGGAGCGCCCTCGGGAAGTCGGTCGTCACGACTGGCGATGGTGATCTGGGAGAACAAGACGTGGCTGCAGATCGTCTTCGACGCCTTCGCCTGGGTCCTCGCCGGAGGACTGGCCTGGCTGGTCCTCGGCTTCGGGTGGATCAGCGGGCCGACCGTCGGGATGGTCCTCGCCGTGGCCCTGGCCCTGCAGCTGCTCGTCGGACTCAGCCTCGGCCTCTACCGGCGCCGCTACCACTACGGCAGCTTCGCCGAGTTCGGCGGGCTCGTCCTCGTCTGCCTCGCGGTCGCGTGCGCGCTCATGGTCGTCACCGCCGGTGACGCGCCGTTCGTCCTCCTCCTCGTCTTCGCCGCCCTCATCCTCATGTCAGGCACCCGTTACGTCATCCGCTGGGTGCACCAGTTCGCGACCCGCCCCCGACAGGGGGAGCGGGTGCTCGTCGTCGGTGCCGGCGACGCCGCGGAATCCCTCATCCGGCAGATGCTCTCGGATCCTCTGGGCGCGTACCTGCCCGTCGGCCTCATCGACGACGATCCGCGCAAACGTCACCTGAGCATCCACGGGGTGCGAGTGCGGGGCACGAGCGACGACATCGCCGAGGTGGTCGACTGGCTCAACGTCTCCGGCGTCATCGTCGCGATCGCCGACTCCGATGCGCGCTTCCTCCACGCGTGCCGCAACAGCCTGCAGATGACCGGTCGCTGGCTGCGCACCATCCCGCCGCTGGCCGAACTCGTCGACCGTCGGGTGCAGATCGCCGACATCCGCGACCTCAGGGTCGAGGACCTCATCGGCCGCAGTCCGATCCACACCGATCTCACCGAGATCGCGGAGACGATCGCCGGACGGCGCGTCCTCGTCACCGGTGCGGGAGGTTCGATCGGCAGCGAACTGTGCCGGCAGTTGTCCTCGCTGGGACCCGAATCCCTCATCCTCCTCGATCGCGATGAGTCCGCCCTCCACGGGGTCGAGCTCACCCTCTTCGGCTCTGCGCTCCTCACCTCGCCGAACACCGTGCTCGCCGACATCCGGGACCGGGAGGCCCTCGACCGGATCTTCGCCGCGACGAGACCGCAGATCGTCTTCCACGCCGCGGCCCTCAAGCACCTGCCGATGCTCCAGCGGTTCCCGCAGGAGGCGTGGAAGACCAACGTCCACGGGACGCTCAACGTCCTCGAGGCCGCGGCGGCGGCCGAGGTCGAGACCTTCGTCAACATCTCCACGGACAAGGCGGCGGCGCCGACGAGCGAACTCGGACGCAGCAAGCGGGTGGCCGAGCAGCTGGTCAGCGGCTTCGCAGCACGATCGGCCGGAACGTACCTGTCCGTGCGGTTCGGCAACGTTCTCGGCTCCCGCGGCTCCGTGCTCCACGCGTTCCAGGAGCAGATCCGCCGAGGCGGTCCCGTGACCGTGACCGATCCCGAGGTCCGGCGGTTCTTCATGACCATCCCCGAAGCCTGCCAGCTCGTCCTCCAGGCCGCTGCGATCGGGGAGGACGGCAACATCATGGTCCTCGACATGGGCGAACCCGTGCGCATCGACGACATCGCCCGCAGCCTCGTCGCCATGTCCGACCGCTCTGCCGACATCATCTACACCGGACTGCGTGAGGGCGAGAAGCTCGACGAGGAGCTCTTCGGCGACTACGAGGGTGCGGTGGTGCGGGTCCACGAGCGGATCAGCCGCGTCGAGGCTCCCGCGCTCGACCACCGGATCCTGCCGGGGCAGTCGGCATCACGACAGGTCATCGACCTCTTCTGTGCCCAGACCTGCACGACCGGACTCGAAGGGCCGACCGAGACGGAGCCGGTGCAGTCCCCGGCGCTCGCGTCCGTGAGCGTGCGCTCTGAGAGCGGAGCCGACGGAGATGCGGGCGATGCCCCTGAGAAGGGTCTGCCCGAAGCGAACGATGACACCCGAGAACTCCTCGAAGCCGTCCGCCGACGCTTCGTGGGTGAACCCAATGCCGTCTGACCCGAGTGAGGACACCATGCACATCGACGACGACCTCGCCGACACCGCCTTCCACATCGTCGGCACCGATTCGACCCACGGCTACGAGACGTGGCTGGACGCCTGGCACCGCTGTGCCGCCGGCGACGCCTTCTCCCACCCCGACTACCTGGCGACCCTCGCCGCTGAGGGGGAGACGCCGTTGGCTGCCGTCTTCGACGACCGCTCCGGCTCGCACGTCCTCTATGCCTTCCTCCTGCGCGAGGTCACCCACGATGCCTGCGGGCGTCCGGTGACGAGCGAGTGCTACGACGTCGCCGCGCCCCTGCTCTACGGGGGGCCTCTGCTGAGCTTGGGACACCGGGCGGACATCGCCGACGTCAGCGATCGGTTCTGGCGGCGGTTCCGCCACTGGGCCCTCGACAAGGGAGTCGTCACCGAGTTCCATCGGGAGAATCCGCTCGCAGACTCCTCACTCGGCTACCCGGGAGACCACATCGAGCAGGCCCCGCACGCTGTGAAGAGGCTCGAGGGCCGCACCATCGACGAGCTTCTCGCCGACGCCTCGAAGAGCTATCGGAGAACCCTGCGGAAGGCGGAGTCCTCCGGAATCCAGGTGGTCGTCGACGAGCGCGGCGAACGGCTCGAGGACTTCCTCCGGCTGCACCGCGAGACCCTGGACCGCAACGGCGCCGATGAGCGGTTCTACCTCGACCGTGACTACTTCGCGATGCTCCATCGTGAGTTCGCCGGCAGCTTCGCCTACATCTACGCGCTTGAGGACGGCAGAGCGACCTCGGTCGAATTCATCCTCTTCTGCAACGACATCGCCTACGCGCTCCTCGGCGCCTCCGATGCGCAGGGCCTGCGGTCGGGAGCGAACAGCTATCTCGTCATGCAGGCGTTCCTCTACGCCCAGTCCCGTGGAGTCGCCGACTACGTGCTCACCGGGGGAGTGACGAACACCGAGGACGACAGCCTCCTGCGCTACAAGCTGTCGATGGCCAAATCCGGGCGCCGACGCTATCGCACGGCGCAGCAGGTCATCGATCCGGAGCGCTACTCGGCGCTGAGCTGCCCTCACACCACGGACAGCTTCTTCCCCGTCTATCGATCCGCGCAGCACAGCTGCACGCACCTGGTAGAGACCGAGAGCCGGACGACGGAGGTGTCGGCATGAACGCGCAGTGGAAGGTCCTCTGGGCCGAGGCGGCAACGGACCGGGAGGAGTGGATCGGACTCTGGTCCGCCTCGGCGGAGCGACATCCCTTCGCCCACCCGGACGTCTGCTCACTGCTGCGCGCCGGGGACGGACAGCTCGCCGCCGCGGTCATGACCGTCGGCGACGGATACGTCCTCTACCCCTTCTTCCTCCGCGAGATCGATGCGGAGCTCACGGCACGGTCGGGCGACGAACGGATGTTCGACATCATCTCGCCCTACGGCTACGGGGGACCGCTGCACTGGGGCATCAGGGATATCGACGCGGCCTCCGCGCAGTTCTGGCGCATGTTCGATCTCTGGGCGGACGAGAACTCCGTCGTCAGCGAGTTCTCACGGCTCACCCTCTTCACCGAGACGATGCTGCCCTACCAGGGCACGACGCGCAGACGCCAGACGAACTACGTCCGCGACCTCAGCGTCCCTGCCGACGACCTCGGTCAGAAGGTCGCCCCGAAGGTCCGCAGCAGCGTCCGCCGCGCCCTGCGCGAGGGCGTCACCACGGTCATCGACACCGAGGGCGAGTTCGTCGACGACTTCGTGCGGATCTACACCGAGACCATGGAGAGGCGCGAGAGCGCGGACTGGTACCGCTTCGAGCGCCCGTTCTTCGAGGGGATCCACGCAGCGCTGCCGGGCCAGTTCGCCTACGTCTACGCCCAGCACGAGGGCCGTCTCGTCTCCGTCGACCTCCTGCTCTTCGGCAGGGAGGACGGCTACTACTTCCTCGGCGGCACCGAGGCGGCGGCGTTCGGCGTGCGGCCCAACGACCTCGTGAAGATGGAGTCGATGAAGTGGCTCCAGGCGCAGGGCCGACGGCGGTACGTCCTCGGCGGCGGCGTCACCGCCGAGGACAGCCTCGAACGCTACAAGCGCGGCTTCGCCCTCGAGGGGCAGTACGACTACTTCACCGGCGAACGCATCCTCTCACCGGGCCGCTACGAGGAGCTGCTGGCGGCCCACCGGCACCGCCTGGCGGCGAACGGACTCGACTTCGACGAGGCGAGCGACTTCTTCCCCGCCTACCGGCGCGGAGCCGAGGCGCTGAGCCCGACGGAACCGGTGGTCAGGCAGACCGCTGAGGCGAGGTCCTGAGATGGCCTATCCTCATCTCAAACGCGCCATCGACGTCACCGGAGCGGCCTTCGGACTCCTCGTCCTCGCTCCCGTCATCGCCGTCGTCGCCGGTCTCGTCCTCGTCGCCCACGGCGCGCCGGTGATCTTCACCCAGGAGCGGGTCACCGAGGGCAACCGGATCTTCCGCCTGAAGAAGTTCCGCAGCATGCGACCGCTCGACCCGGGGCGCGGGTGGACGGACGACTCGGCTCGACTCACCGCTCTCGGTCGCTTCATCCGGGCGACGAGCCTCGACGAGCTGCCGAGCCTGTGGAACATCCTCGTCGGGGACATGAGCCTCATCGGACCCCGACCCCTGACGACCGAGTACCTCCCGCTCTACACGCCCGAGCAGTCCCGACGGCACGCCGTCCGCGGCGGACTGAGCGGACTCGCCCAGGTCAGCGGCCGCAACGCACTGTCCTGGGACGAGCGGTTCGACCTCGACGTCGAGTACGTCGAGACGATGAGCCTGCGCACCGATCTGCGGATCCTCGTGCTCACCGTGCTCACGGTCTTCCGCCGCGACGGCGTCAGCCATCCTGGCAGCGCGACGATGATCAGCTTCGGAGGCAGCATGCGCTCGGACCTCATCGAATTCGAGCAGATCGCCCGCACCCGGGAGCTCACCCAGTGGATGGCGCGGACCCGAAGCGGCGAGCGCGTCGGCCTGTGCGAGATGGTCGGCACCGGCGACGCGGCGCGGATCATCCGCTTCCTCCCCGATCCGACCCATCCCGCGCTCGAGGACGATGAGCACGAGTCGCTGTGCCGCGAAGTGCTGCGGCTGCTGCTCAACAGGGTCCGGGCGACCGACGCCGACTACGCCTTCTGCCCCGCCTCGACAGCCGCCGGCGCGCCCCACCTCTACCTCGCCTCCGGCTTCCGGCCCATCACCGACCCGCGCGGAACCGTGCCGCTGCCGCACCCCGCCTCACCTGCACGCGCGGGCGAGGAATACCTCTGCTGCGCTCTGCGGACCGAGGCCCACCCGACCACCGAACTGAGGATGGCGTCATGACGATCTCCGATGCCGAATCGACCACCGAGACCCGGGCACCCGAGATCGGGCGGATCCCGCTGTCGACCCCCGACGTGGGAGCGCTTGAGGAGGAGTACCTGCTCAGCGCCTTCCGCAGCGGGTGGATCGCTCCCACCGGCCCCGATCTCACGGCCTTCGAAGCGGAGCTCGCCGCCACCGTCGGCGTCCGGCACGCGGTGGGACTGTCGTCGGGAACCGCGGCCCTCCACCTCGGACTCCTCGGTCTCGGGGTCCGACCGGGCGACCGGGTGCTGACCTCGACGATGACGTTCGCCGCGACGGCGAACGCGATCACCTACTGCGGGGCGGAACCGGAGTTCATCGACTGCCGATCCGACGGGAACATGGACCCGGCGCTGCTCCACGACGCCCTCCGCACAGCCGCCGGCCGGGGACGCCTGCCCGCCGCCGTCGTCCCCGTCGACCTGCTCGGACGGCCCGCCGACTACGACCGGATCCTGCCGATCGCCGCGGAGTTCGGCGTCCCCGTCCTCGTCGACGCCGCCGAATCGCTGGGCTCGCTCCACTCCGGTCGGGCGACGGCGAGCATGGGACAGGCGGCAGCGGTGTCCTTCAACGGCAACAAGATCATGACGACCTCAGGTGGAGGAGCGCTGCTCACCGACGACGGCGACCTCGCCGCGTACGCGTCCTACCTCTCCGCCCAGGCGCGGCAGCCGGTGGCCCACTACGAGCACACCGAGGTCGGGTTCAACTACCGTCTGAGCAACCTCCTCGCCGCCATCGGCAGGGCCCAGCTCACCCGTCTCGAATCGATGATCGCGTGCAGGCAGGCGAACCGGGCCGCCTACCTCGAGCTCTTCGCAGGGACCGAGGGCATCGCGCTCTTCGGTGCGGACAATCCGCACCCGGACAACGCGTGGCTGACCGCCGTGCTCATCGACGACGAGGTCACCGGCTTCAGCGCCGAGGAGCTGGGCAAGCGGCTGGCCGACCATGACATCGAGACCCGCCCGCTGTGGAAGCCGATGCACCTCCAGCCGGTGTTCACAGGCTGCGTCATGCACGGCGGAGAGACCGCGGAGGCCCTCTACGCGACCGGCCTCACCCTGCCCAGCGGCTCCGCGCTGAGCCCGAGCCAACTCGATCGGGTCCTCTCCGTCATCGCCGAGGTCCTCTGCGGAGGGCCGCACCGGTGATGCGGCAGCCCGTACCCTCAGGACCGGTCGGCGGTGCCGACCGGGTCCGCGTGCCTAGCCTGGAACGAAGGCAGTCACCACGCCCCACCCGCGCTGCGATCCCGATCCGCAGTCGCCGACCCGAGTGGAACGAGACATGAGACTCAAGGAATTCCTTCGCATCATGAGGCGCAACGTCGCCCTCATCATCATCGCGACCCTCCTCGGAGGAGCAGCCGGCCTCGCCTACGCCCTGCTCAGACCGACGACCTACACCTCGCAGACCGAGATGTTCGCGTCGGTCTCGACGTCCGGCGACCCGTATCAGATGCAGATGGCGTCGAACTTCATCCTCGAGCGGATCCAGACCTATGTCGACATGGCGGGGTCCCGCCCCGTCCTCGAACCGGTCATCGACCGACTCGACCTCGACGTCACCCCCGAGGAGCTCGACTCCCAGGTGACGGCGTTCAGCGACCCGCGCACGGTGCTCATCACCGTCGAGGCGACAGCGGCCACGCCGCAGGACGCCGCCGAACTCTCCGATGCCGTGGCCGAGAGCCTCGTCACGGTCATCGACGACGTCGAGAACCAGGGCGATGACGGGACGGGTCAGATCCAGCTGCGGGTCTCCAACCCTGCGGTGCCGGCAGCGCAGGCGGACGGCCTGCCGCTGTGGATGTGCGTCGGACTCGGACTGCCCGTCGGTCTCGCCGTCGGGCTCGGCATCGCGCTGCTGCGGACGAACCTCGACGGCCGCCTGCGGGCCAAGGAGGACCTCGAACCGATCACCTCGGCGCCGGTGCTCGCCGCGATCCCCGCAGACGCACGGATCGCCGAGGAGCCCCTCATCAGCGACATGGGCCTCGACAACGCTCGCGGGGAGGCGTTCCGGCGGTTGCGGACCAACCTCGGATTCGCCCAGGTCGACGACACGAACCCGGCGGTGCTCATCACCTCGGCCAAGGCCCAGGAGGGCAAGTCGTCGACGAGCATCAACCTCGCCATCTCCCTCGCCCAGGCGGGCAGTCGGGTCGCCCTCGTCGACGTCGACCTCCGGCAGCCCACGGTGGCCGACAAGCTCGGACTCGAGAACTCCGCGGGTCTGACCACCGCCCTGCTCGGATCCGCCGACGTCTCCGAACTCCTCCAGCCCTGGGGGCAGGACGAGCTCTACGTCCTCACCGCCGGCATGATGCCGCCGAATCCCGCAGAGCTCCTCGATTCGCGTGCGATGGGCACGCTCATCACCCGCCTGAGCGGCGAATTCGACTTCGTCATCCTCGACGGCCCGCCGCTCCTTCCTGTGGCCGACTCCCTCACACTCTCCAAGTACGTCGGCAGGGTCCTCCTCGTCGCCAGCGTCGGAGAGGTCAGGATCAGCGAACTGCAGGAGGCCCTGCGCAGTCTCGAGGTGCTTGACGTTCCGGTCAACCTCGTCCTCAACCGGGTGCCGAGGTCGTCGGCGGAGACGAGCGGCTACTACCAGGTCTACTCGAGCAGGTCCCAGGATGTGCCGCCGCGGCACCGCCGCGGCTCCGGCTCACCGCTGTCCGACGACGCCGGAGGCTCCGACCTCACCGTCGACGGTTCGGAGGCGACCGCCGATCGTCTCCGGCCCCGGCGGGGTTCGGGACCCACGGTCCCGACCGTGTGGCCGCTTCCCGAGGACGCGACCGAACCCGCACGATTCGGCCACTCCGACGCCCTGACGAGGCGCGAGAGCCTCGCGCAGGGAAGAAGGCTGTCGTGAGGATCGGCCTGCTCGCCAGCGTCGGACACATGGTCGATTCGTTCTTCCCCGAGATCATCGAGACATGGACGGTGGCAGGGCATTCGGTGTCCGTCGCTGCTGGGACGCCGACCGCGGACGGGGGCGGCGTCGTCATCTCCGGTCTCGGCAGGCGCCCCGGGCCGGGCGCCGTGACCGCGTGGGCAGGACTGCGCAGATGGGTTCGCAGCGAACGCCTCGACGTCGTCGTGACCAACTCGGCGACCGCCTCGGCGCTGGTGCGCACCGCACGACTCGAGGTCCCCGTCGTCTACTTCTGCCACGGTCTGCACTGGAACACCGGCACCGAACTCGGCGACCGGGTGTGGCAGCAGGTCGAGCACGCCCTGCTGCGCCGCACCGCCGGGGTCATCGCCATCAACTCCGACGACCATGCCTGGTTCGGGCAGCGGTTCGACCCCCAACGGCTGCTGCGCCTGCGCTCGGGTGTCGGCCTCGACCTCGAGAGGTACCGCGCCGGCGAGCCGCTGCCGCGGTCCGCGGACGACCGACTCGAACTCGTGTGGATCGGGGAGTTCAGTGCCCGGAAGCGACCGAACCTCGCCCTCGACGTCGTGCTCGGGCTGGAGTCCCGAGGAGTCGACGTGCATCTGCGGATGATCGGAGACGGCGACCTGCGGTCGGCGACCCGCGAACGCATCCGGCGACTCGGACTCAGCGGACGCGTCACCGCGGACGGGCCCGACTCCGTGGTCGACGCGCTCACCCACAGCCACGGCCTCCTCCACACCTCCGCGTGGGAGGGGCTGCCGCGGGTCATGCTCGAGGCCGTCGCCGTGGGGCGGCGCGCGTACGCCTTCGACGTCAAAGGCGTCCGGGACGTCCCCGAGGCGGTGCTCGCCGCCGACGGCGACGCCGGTGCGCTCGCCGCGGCCGTCCACGCCGACTGGGCCTCGGGCCGGATGACCGCCCCGCTCGACTTCGATCGGGCCGACCTCGACTACCGTCTCACCGGCGACGCCGTGCGCTCCTTCCTCGAAGGGCTCACCGACCGGCGCACCGCAGGTCAGGGTGTGCGATGACGGGCAGGGAGGCCATGGTCTCGGTCATCGTCCCCGTCTACAACGGGGCGTCGAATCTGCGGTCGACGGTCGCATCGGTGCTCGCCCAGCGCTACTGCAGCTTCGAGCTCATCCTCGTCGACGACGGATCGACCGACTCCTCGGGAGCGCTCATCGACGACCTCGCCGAGGCGGATGCCCGGATCCGCGCCCTGCACCAGCCCAACCAGGGGGTCTCCGCCGCCCGCAACCGCGGAATCGAGGAGGCGACGGGCGACTGGGTCGTCTTCCTCGACGCCGACGACCAGCTCGTCGACCCGCTGCTCTTCGACGCCGTCGTCCGCGCCGGTGCCGACGACGCCGACATCGTCTGCTTCGCCTCGAGTGACGACCCGGCGCTCGGCGCGGCAGCGGGGACGCGGACTGCCGACCTCCGCCTCCGGGCGAGTCTGTCCGAGAGCAGCGACGTGCGCCTCGACGAGCACACCGTGGCGCGGATGATCGCCGATGAGTCGGCGAATGCCGTCTGGGACAAGGCCTACCGCCGCACGGTCATCGAGGCGGGAGCGGTGCGCTTCGTCGACGGCATCAGGATGGGCGAGGACCTCCTCTTCAACCTCGCGTGCATCGACCGCGCCGAGGTGGTGCGCACGGTGCCGATCCTCGGCCACTGGTACCGCCGGAACAGCGCCGGTTCGGCCACGGCGCGGTATCTGCCGGACAAGTTCGCCGATCTCACCGAGGTCGGTCGTCGCCTCGAGGAGTGGGCGCAGAGCACGGCCTCCCCCGACATCATCGCGGCGGTCGAATTCATCAGGGCCAAGAACGTCTTCTCGTGCATGCGCGACCTCCATCGCCCCGACTGCGAGATCCCCCGTGACCAGAGACTGGCGGTCGCGAAGAGGTATCGGGTGCAGGTGCCCTCGGTCAGGGTGCGCGGCCTGGGCGCGGGCAGGCGTCTGCTCAGCTCCGCCTACAACCTCCTCGGCTACCGGACGATGTACCGCGTCACCGGGCTCGTGGGCGGCCTGCGATGACGGGCAGCTGGGAGATCGACGTCGCACCGTTCCGCATCCTTGCCGTGTGCACGGGCAACATCTGCCGATCGCCGTTGGTCGAGCAGCTCCTCCAGCGCGGCCTCGACCAGATCGCGCCGATGCAGTTCGCGGTCTCGAGCGCCGGTACGAACGCGATGGCCGATGACACCGTGCCCCCGGAGATCGCACGGATCGCCGACCGGCACGGGTTCACCCTTGAGGGTTTCCGGGCCGAACGACTCGACCCGCGGCACATCCGCGACGCCGACCTCGTCCTCACGATGGAGCGGGCGCAGCGGTCGATGGTCGTCCAGATGGCCCCCGGTGCGCTCAAGCGCACGTTCACCCTCAGAGAGTTCGCCCGCATCCTTCCCCTCGTGCCGCCCGAGGACAGCTCCTCGCCGATCGAGCGATGGCAGTCCGTCGCCGCCCTCGCCCAGCGCTACCGGCGGCGGGCTCCCGGGGACGGAGGAGACGACGACGTCGTCGATCCCATCGGCCGGTCCGAGGCCGTCCACCAGACCATGCTCGACGAGATGCTGCCGGCGATCACCACTCTCATCGAGTGGGAACGCCGCCTCGGCCGGATCGGGGCGTGAGCGATGTTCCTCGTCTCGTGGTTCGGGCTCGTGACCCTGTGGATCGTCGGCTTCTGTCTCGTCGGGGAGGGCTCGAAGTTCCGGCATTGGAGCAATGCCGTGTTTCCGGTGGCCTCGCTGGCGACGATCATCGTTCTCGCTGCGGCCCCGGCGAACTACGACGTCGTCGACAAGACCCGCTATGCCGCCGAGTTCGAGACGATGAGCTTCGCCGAACCCGGAGAGGTCTTCGACACCACGGTGACCGACGGGAGGGAGCCAGCGTTTCTGCTCGTGAACTGGCTCATCGGCTCCTTCACCCATGACGCGGACGTGTACTTCCTCATCGTCGCCGCCTTCTGTGCGATCATGCTCACGATCGCCCTGTGGATGATCCTCGGGTCCGGGTGGCAGACGGCCGTCGTCCTCTACGTGACCGTGTGCTTCGGATTCTTCCTCGACTATTCGAGCTTCCTCGTCCGTCAGGGCCTGTCGATCTCGTTCCTCTTCCTCGGTCTGGCGCTCGTCCTCCGCAATGCCAGGGTCGTCTGGATCCTCGTCGTCCTCGGACTCGGTCTCCTCTTCCACTGGTCGGCCATCGCGCCTGCGATCGTCATCCTCGTGGTCAGGCTGGTGCGCCTGCGCACGGACATCCTCCTCGGGGCGTGGGTGATCTTCAGCATCGCCTACTTCACGGGCCTCAACGCCCGCCTGGCCGGTCCTCTGGGATCGGGCATCGAACAGATCGAGGTCTACTCCGACTCCGAGCTCGCGCGGTCGTATTCCGGCGGCACGAACCGGCCCATCTTCTGGCTCCTGAGCGCAGGGCCGCTGTTCGTTGCCTACGCCGCCGTGAAGAGGCGCCTGGCCCATCTTCCGGAGTGGTATCCGAAGCTGCTCAACGCCTTCATCCTCCTCAACTGCTACTTCCTCGCGCTGGGTTTCGTCTACTTCAGCGACCGGCTGGCGGCGTTCTCGTGGTCGCTCATCCCCGTCCTCGTATCGGTGCCCGTCCTCAGGTACACGGGGCGGTTCCACACGGTGCTCAGCCTCGCACTCCTCGTCGCCTTCGGAGCCTGGGCACTCTACTTCGGATCGTTCGGGACCCTGCTCAACCGCTGATCGCCTCCGCGACCTCTCACCCGTCGGCGCGTGTGTAGGTGCGCAGCGCGCGCTCGCGGTACTCGGCCGGCGTCCGACTCCACACCGCTGCGCGGCCTTGTTCGGGACCGTGGTCGGCGACGGCGAGGGTCGGCGAGAGCTCGGCGAAGCCCGAGACGAGGAAGCCGTCGCTGAGCCCGATGTCGCGGGCGAACGCACCGCACTTCTCGTGGTGGTCGACGATCGCGAAGGGGACTCCGAGGAGGTACGCGGCGATCGCTCCGTGCAGGCGCTGAGTCCAGACCAGGGCGGATGACCTGAGCACGGCGATGACCCCTTCGATCCCGATGTCGCCGTAGTCGAGGACGCGGACCTGCGCTCCCTTGGCGCGCAGGCGCGCGGCGACGGCATTCGCGGCGTCGAGATCGCCGAGGCGGGGGTGGGAGTTGAGCGCGAGCACGGTGATCTCGCCGTCGTGCGCGCCGAGCGCTGTGGCCACGTCCTCAGCGAGGTCGGCAGCCGGCACGTTCGCGGCTCTGGAGGGACAGATCGTGATGCGCCCCTCCTGGGTTCGACCGGTCCGTCCCCGTCCGGGAGCGAACCGGCGGTTGAGGGCTGCGAGGTCGCCGCCGAACTCCGCGCGGCCGTCGAGTCGCTGCAGCGATTCCTCGTCGCGAACGACGACCCTGTCGAATCCGCGCAGGGCGCGAACCACGTCTCGGCCGTCGACGGGCGAGGAGAACGGACCGACCGACACCCCCAGCGCCTCGAAGGAATGGCGGGGGAAGAAGCGGGAGCGCAGTGCTGCGGTGCCCGAGAGGTCGGAGAAGACGGATCCTCCGCAGTAGGCGAAGGCATCGGACCACACAGCCCCGTGCACGGCGGTGCGCAGTCGGCGGACGCGGGAGGCCGGCGAGGGCTCCGACAGGTTCGCCCGCCGGCCCTCGAACACTCGCACTCTGCTGTCGGGCCACATCAGTGAGGCCCGATCCACGCAGGTCTCCCGGAAGAGGTCATCGCCGAAGTTCCCCCACCCGAAGTAGCCGAGGAGCTGAACCCTGGCCGGCGCATCGACGCGTGTCATGACATCCCCGCTCTCTGTCTGAGCGTCGGTGCCTGAGCGAACGGCTCGGGGCGCGAGAGGGCGTCGGCGCCGACGTACCTGGCGGTCGCACCGACGAGTACTGCCAGGCTTCCGGCTTCGACGGGACCGAGCCCGAGGGCCCCTCCGGCGGCACCAGCCGCCGCGACGACGACGATCGACCCCGCCCCGACGATCGTCATCACCCAGTACCGGTTGAGCACGAGGTGGAGCGAGGAGAGGAGATAGGTCGGCAGTACGATCACTGCGGCGAGTGAGAGGAAGAGCACCGAGAGGCGGCTGATGTCGAAGGTGGGCCCGTAGACGAGGGCGAGGAGCTGCGGCCCGATGACGACGGCGAGGCCGACCAGGGGTGCGAGGACGGCCATCGACACGACGCTGTTCCGGCGGATCGACTGACGGAGCAGGGCAGGGCCCGATGCCTCGAACCGACGGCGGAAGTCCGCGAGGAGGGTGATCTGCACCGAGGCGCCGAGGAGGTTGGCGAAGGTGACGAGGTACGCCGCGCTCGAGTAGACGCCGATGTCCGCGGTGGTGCCGAGCCAGCCGACGATGGCGATCGGCAGATACGTGAGGATCGATTGGATTCCCTGGGACAGCGCCAGCGGCGATCCGTGTCGGAGCATGCAGCGGAACTCGTCGCTCAACGGCGTCCCTCCGGTGTCGTCGACGGCAGCGGTCAGCCGGCGCCCGAGCAGGACCGTCGCCGCCGCACCGGCAAGGGCGACTACAGCCGCCGCGGCGACGGCGACTTCGACCGAACTCCCCAGAGCCATGATCACCGTCGTCACGGCGGCGGTGGCGAGAGCATCGACGATGAGGAGGACACCGAAGGTCCGGAGGCGTTCGGCGCGCTGGAGTCGAGCGAAATACAGGTCGGCGATCGAGTTCGCGATCTTGATGACGAGAACCGCCGTGCCGATCACCCACGCGGTCTCGGGTACGACTGCGAAGAGGACGACTGCGGCGAGACCGCTCGCGATGACCATCCCCGCGGTGCGCACTGCGAGGTAGACCGGCCATCGCACGCTCGTCTGCAGGGTGATGTAGAGATTCCGCAGACCCAGTTGGGCGATGACGAACAGAGGAGTCATGAAGGCGACGAGCGACGAGTACACGCCGACGGCCTGGGGGCCCGCGTGCCTGGCGAAGAGCCAGATGAGGTACCACTGCGCCGTGGCGACCATGATGTTGCCCACGGTCACGAGGAGCATGGATCCGCGCCTACCGGCCATGTCCCTCCCCTCCGAAGTCGCTCGTCGCCGGGCACGGCGATGACCCGGTTGCGGAAACCCGCACCCTGCCTGCGGATACGCTCGTCGGATCGGCTGTCATCCGGCCGACCTCCGACCGCCCGCGGCGGCACCTGTGCGGATCGGAGTCGGAATCGACCACGTCCATGGGCGCGCCTGGAGGCGGGCGCGCAGAGGCAGCAGCCGGGCGAAGGCGGCGTAGACGAGCGGCTGCAGCGGACGGTCCCAGACACCGAGGCATTCGTGGGCGTCGGCGCCCATCCCGGCTTTGAAGCGGATGAGACCGGTGGCGTGATCGTCCTCGTCAAGGGTGTCCTCGACCCCGCCGAGGTCGAGGATCTCAGCCCCGTCGGCGATGGCGCGGCGGATGATCGTCCAGTAGGCGGCGTTCGACGCACGCGTCTCCGGCTTCGCCGCGCTCGTCGCCGCGAGCACGCCCTGCACCCGCCGCCCGATGCGCGCCGTGGCGTTCGCGGCGATCGCGGTGCCCTCGTGGCGGGCGATGTCGAGGGCGAAGCCGCCGGGGAAGTCCCGGCTCATCGCCTCCCAGATCGCATCGATGTGGCTGCGCGGCTGCGGGGCGAACCCGTTCCGCTCGGCCGTTTCGACGAAGAGACGGTGGACGTCGCCGAGGTCGTCGCGCCCTCCCGGGGTCACCTCGACCCCCTCCCGCGCCGACCGGCGGATGTTCTTCCGCCAGGCCTTCGTCATCCTTGCCTGCACGGCCTCCTCGGTGAGCCCGTCGAGGCGGAGGTGGAAGTTCAGGTGCGGCTGGCTGGCGTCCGCCTCGGCGTCGTCGATGACCTCACGCCATCCGGCCTCCCGCAGCGCGGCCGCGAGATCGAGCGCGCTCCGGGAGACGTCGTCGGGCGGCAGCTGGGAGAACCGGGTGATCCCCGGGTCGGCGGCGCCGGCCCGCACGGTCTCGGCGTCCCACCGCCGCAGGGTCAGGGCGGGGGAGATGCGCAGGCCGAAGACGCGCCGGGTGCGCAGATGGGCCTCGAGAGCGGTGAGGAGGTCGAGAGCCTCCGGTGCAGACCAGTCGATGAGCGGTCCCTGCGGGATGTAGGCGAAGCGCAGATCGACCCCGGGCAGGCGACGGTACCGGATGACGGCGGCGGCGACCGGCTGGTTCCCGGAGTCGAACCAGCCGACGAGTTCGTGGTCCCAGTCGGCGCTGCGGACCCGGCTCCATTCCGAGGTCTGCTGGTAGCTGGCGCCGTCGGTGCGATCGAGGAATCCGCGGAACTCGTCAGGGCGGATCGTGCGAACGGTGTGCATGGTCTTCAGCGTACGGCCGGCTGAGAGGCCGCTTCTACGCCCGGGCACCCGCCTTTCGCCGACCCGCACAACCCTGACGGCTTCCCGCAGGCTGTCGCGGAAGCGCCGTCCGCGCACGTGTGCCTGCCCGAGAATGATTCCACTGCTCCGGGTCGGTAAGCGATCGGTCCGGAGCCGCGACGGGGACGCATGCCCTCGTCCGTGCTGTGGATCGGAGAGAGGGACCGTGATGTACGTCGATGTGCGCGACACTGGTTCGCCCCGCCGAGGTGGAGGTCTGGAGAAGATGGTCTCGATTGCCGACTCCGGTCAGGACGAAGGGTCCGACCGGACGACTGCGGACTTCGCCGACGCCCTCGGCGTCGCCGACCAGGAGTTCGCCGCCGAGCTCCTCTCCGCCAGCGGCGGCGACCTCGTCCTCGGGCGCACCGCCGTCGAAGCGGCTGCCGGTGCGGACTTCGCCGTCGACCTCAGCTCCCGCAGCTTCGCCGACTACGTCGCCTCGCTCGCTCCCGCCCCGGCGCTCGAGCTGAGCACGGCCGATGTCTGGGTTGCGAGAGTGCTCGCGCACCTGA
The DNA here is from genome assembly GCF_050562175.1 of Brevibacterium sp. K72. NCBI lineage: Bacteria > Bacillati > Actinomycetota > Actinomycetes > Micrococcales > Brevibacteriaceae > Brevibacterium > Brevibacterium sp. K72. Next base: position 645,265 of record NZ_CP191582.1, on the reverse strand, counting down.
GCTCGTTCACGGAGCAGACCGCGCTGCTCGCGCTCACCTCCGTCCCCGCCGGCGTCGAGACGGAGCTCTGGGACGCCGAGGGGGTGCTCATGCGCCTGCGCATGGCCGGGGTCATCGTCGCCGACGGGGAGTCAGGCGGCAGACGGTACCTCCGCGTGCCGTCGCTGCTCGCCGCCGCCTACCGCCGCGACGTCGCTCCCACGGCGGAGGAAGGCCTCATCAGCCGGCTCGTCGCCGTGCTCAACGACCATCTCGAAGGCGCCGAGGCGGTCGAACCGGCCATCCTCTCCGACGTCCTCACCCTCGCCCGCCGGGCCGGACTCTGGCACGACCTCGTCCGCCTCTCGGAGTCGATCGGTCTGCCGATGTTCCTCCTCACCCCCGCCTCGGCGTGCATGGCCTTCGCCGGACTGCCCGCCGAGGCGCTGCGTGCGGAACCCGAGCTCGGACTCCTCTCACGGCTGGCCGAGGACGTCCTCGGCCGCCTCGGCGGGGGAGTCGGCGAAGGGACGATCAGGGAGGAGGAGCTGCGCGAGGCCGTCGCCGCAGAGACTCGGCAGGGGCGGATGCGGGAGCTCTTCGTCTCCTCCGGGACGGCGGGAGGTGTGCGCCCCGACGGTGAGGCGGAGAGCAGGGAGGCACGGGCGGACGGCCACGCGGCGCCAGAGAGTGAAGCGGCGGGGCCGCTCGAGACGATCCGGGCCATAGCCGAGCTCGCGGCGGCCGGGCGGCATGCCGAGGCCGTCGAGCTCGGGCTCTCCGCCAGGGTGCGCCCGGGCGCCAGGCGTGCCCAGCTGACCATCCGCCTGCTCACGGCGATCAGCGCCGTCCACGACAGTCGGCTCTCGAAGGCGCTGTCGATCCTCCACGACGTCGAGGGCCAGGCGAGCGTCCGCCACGTCGACGGGGACTTCCTCCTCCCCGCGGCCCTCGCATGGTCGGCGCTCGCCGCGGCCACGGGCGCCGACCACGAACGCGCCGACCGTCTTCTCGCCCGCCTCGCGGGACAGCCTCCGACACTCGTCGACGACATGGTCCATCCGGCGTGGAGCGCGGCCGCGGCGGTGCGCGCCCTCGACCGCCTCGACCTCGAGGGGGCGCGGAGGAGCATCGACGACCTCGCCGCCGCCCCGCAGGGCTGGGGGCTGCAGGCCATCGTCCCCGTGTTCGGGCGGATCCTCGCCGTGCTCTCGGCGACGACGGAGTCGGCGCTGCTCTTCGCCAACGACGAGGTCGAGACCCACGGTGAGTTCCCGATCCCCTCGGAGACGGAGAAGGACCTGCTCTGCGCGAGCCGCAGCCTCATCTTCATCGCCCTCGGCCAGTTGCGATGGGCGGAGGTCGAACTCGACCAGATGTCGGCCGACTCCGCGATCCGCGTCGTCCAGAGCGTGCGGGTCGAACTCGTCGCCGGCCGCGTCGAGAGCGCGATCGCGCTCGCCGACACGTGGTTCTACCATCGGATGCTCACGCCGTCGGGCCGTGCCGACCTCGCTGCGCTCAAGGCGGCTGCCCTGAGCCGACTGGGACGCGACGCCGAGGCGGTGGCCGAGCTGCGCACGGCGATCGGGCTCTCGGCCTGGGTGAGCTCCCTGCTGCCCCTGGCCCTGCTCCCGTGGCACGACCGGATCCGGCTCCTCGACCTCAGCGCCGACGACCCTGCGTGGGACGGGGCGCTCGAGACGTTCTCCGGCGACTTCGCGACCCGCGACGCCCTCTTCGCACGGCTGCGGGAGGTCGGGACGATCACCGTGAGCGAGACGTCGATGCCGCAGCTGAGCGACCCGGAGACGCGGCTGCTCACCCTGCTCGCGTCCGGGCTGACGATCGCGGAGATCTCGACCGAGCTCCATCAGGTGCCCGGAACGGTGAAGAATCGGCTCTCGGCTCTCTACCGCAAGTTCGGGGTCTCGAGTCGCGCCGAGGTCGTCGCTCGCGCGAGCTCGCTGGGATTCGTCACCCCGAGCTGAGCCGCGGCAGTCCGCCTGTTCGCAGCGGCTGCGGTCCGCCCGGCGGGAGCCGAGGTCACCCCGCAGGAACGGAGACGGCCGCGGCGCGGGAGTGACTCCCGTGCCGCGGCAGGTCGTGCGCTGACGTGGCCTCTGCTCGGCGCAGTCCTACGCCGTGATGAGGTTGCGGCGGCGGAAGCCCGCCGCCCCGATCACTGTGAGGATGACGGCGGCCCCGGTGAGCCAGGCCATCGCGAGCGGTTCGAGATCGACCGAGGGGTACTGGCCGATGTGGACGAACAGCGAGAGGTCGAGGATCGCCTCGTCGAGGTCGAGCATCCCGCCGAAGAGCGCGAGCACGGCACCGAGGGCGAAGACGACCCACACGAGGCCCTGCAGCCGCGGCGCGAGACCGTAGAGGGCGTAGACGATCCCGAGCAGCACCCACACGGCCGGGGTCTGTGCGACGTGGCCGACGAACGACGGCCAGAGGAGGTCCCAGTCGCCGGTCGAGGCCGCGGCCCCGACACCCTCACCGAGGCCGGCGAGGCCCATGAGCAGCAGCGAGCCGAGGAAGGTCACCGCCGCCCACGCGAGCATCCAACCGGGACGGCTGACGCCGGTCGCGAGCACGGGCTCGGTGCGATAGGCCTGCTCCTCGCTCCGCAGCCCGGAGGCGGAGAGGATCGCGAAGACGGCGACGATGATCGTGAAGTAGAGCGCCATGTACCCGAGGTAGCCGTCGACGATGCCGTCGGCCCCGCCCATGATCGCGAGGATCTCCGGCGGCATGCCCTCGGCGCCCTCGGCCATCGGCGAGGTGAACGAGCCGAAGACGACGCCCATGGCGAGGATGCCGACCGACCACCAGATGAGGCTCGAGCGCTGCAGGCGCAGGGCGAGGGCGAACGGCGAGCTCAGCGCCTTCGAGGCCTCCGGCCGCCCGAGGCGATCGGGAAGGATGCCCGCGGCGAGGTCGCGCCGCGACTGGAGGGTGAGCGCGAGGGCGACGAGGAGGACGAAGAATCCTGCGCTCAGCCACAGCGGCCACCACCGGTCGAGGGTGAATGGCGCGGTCTGCTGCGCCCAGCCGAGCGGGGACAGCCACGACAGCCAGTCGAGGTCCCCGTCCTGGACGGCGGACATGTCGCCGAGGCCGCGGACGATGAAGAACGCGGCGAGGACGGCCCCGGCGATACCCGAACAGGCCCGGGCGAACGCGGAGAGCTGCGCGGTCACGGCCGCGACCCCGGCGAAGACGACGCCGACGGAGCCGACGCTGACGCCGAAGAGCAGCGCCGAGGAGAACGGGCGCGGCTCGGCCTGCGAGAAGTAGAACGCCGCGGCCATGCCGAGGCTCGTCAGAGCGCTCATGAGCACCGCGAGGACGAGGGCGGCGATGAGCTGCGTGTGCCGGCCGGTGACGTTGGCGCGGATGAGCTCGGCACGCCCCGTCTGCTCTTCGCTGCGGGTGTGGCGGGAGATCGTGAGGATCCCCATGAGGGCCGCGCCGAGCATGAGGAAGACGCCGTACATGCCGACGACGAACCGCGGCACCGTGATGTCGTCGAAGCCGTAGCCGGGGCCGGTGATGATGCCCATGACGGGGTTCTGCGCGAAGACCATCATCGACTCGAGGGAGGAGCCCTCGAGGACGACGGCGATGGCGTTGGCGAAGTACGCGGTCATCACGGTGAGACCGAGCACCCACAGGGGAAGCCGGAGGCGGTCACGACGGAGCATGAAGCGCAGCATCGTGCCCAGGCCCGAGAGGTTCGACCCCGATTCGGCCCGGTGGGCCGGATGGTCGCGGTGCGCGGGCGTGCGCTTGTCCGCACGAGGGTCGTCGGCGGCGAGCAGACGAGTGGTGGTCATGACTCCTCCGTTCCGTAGTGGCGCAGCAGCAGCTGCTCGAGCGTCGGCGGGGTGGCCGTGAGCGACTCGATGTCGTGTTCGCCGAGTGCCCGCATGATGCCGGGCAGCTGCGCGGTGTCGGCGCTGAAGTGCAGCTGGCGTCCCTCGCGGACGAGGTCGTGGACGCCGGACATCCTCGTCAGCTCGGGGATGTCCTTGACGACCTGCACGGTCACCGTCGTGCGCGAGAGGTGCCGGAGATCGGCGAGCGCACCGCTCTCGACGATCCTGCCCGCCCGGATGATCGAGACCCGGTCCGCGAGCGCCTCGACCTGGGCGAGGATGTGGCTCGAGAGGAGCACGGTGCGTCCCTGCTCCTTCGCCTCCCGGATGCACTCCTGGAAGACGGCCTCCATGAGCGGGTCGAGACCCGCCGTGGGCTCGTCGAGGAGGAGGAGCTCGACGTTCGAGGCGAGCGCGGAGATGAGCGCGACCTTCTGCCGGTTGCCCTTCGAATACGTCCGCCCCTTCTTCCTGGGATCGAGGTCGAAGCGCTCGATGAGCTCGTCGCGCCGGCGCTCGTCGACCCCGCCGCGCAGCCGCGAGAAGAGGTCGATCGCCTCCCCGCCGGTCAGACCCGGCCAGAGTTCGACATCGCCGGGAACGTAGGCGAGGCGCCGGTGCAGCGACACGGCCTGCGACCACGGATCCTCGCCGAGGAGGCGGACCCGTCCGCGGTCGTGGCGGAGGATCCCGAGGAGGATCCGGATCGTCGTCGACTTCCCGGCGCCGTTGGGGCCGAGGAATCCGTGGACCTCGCCACGGTCGACGGTGAGGTCGAGGCCGTCGAGGGCGCGCACGCGTCCGTAGCTCTTGACCACGTGGTCGAGTTCGATGGCCGCCGAGGAGGTGCCCGGTGAGCGGTCGCGCGCGGTCGTCGTCGTCATCGTCATGGTGTGTCATCTCCCTTGGTCGGAGTGTCGGGGTTCTGGTCGGGAACGGAGTCGAGGACGCCGTTCTGGTAGAGGTCGAGCAGGTGCGGGGCGATGCGGGTCATCGTCTCGGCGATGTCCCCGGTGCCGAGGTTGGACTCGAGGCGCTGTGCGAGCATCGCCGGGGCGAGCGCCATGACGGCGAGGGTGGCCGCCTGGCCGTGCGGGTCGTCGCTGCGTCGGAAGCTGTAGCCGGCGAAGCCGTCGGCGAGATAGGACTCGACGAGGTCGACGTAGTGGTCGAAGTAGCGCTGACCGTGGGTGCTGGGGTCGAGGAGCGATTTGAGGAGGTATTCGACGGCGGTCGTCATCACCGGGTCGTCGAACATCATCTGCATGGCCATCACCGCGTACTGGGCGTTCTCGGCCTTCTTCTCGGTGATGAGCGCGAAGACGTGGTCGTCGCACGCGGTGCGCAGCCCCTCCTTCGATCCGAAGTGGTGGATGACGAGTCCGGGGGAGACGCCGGCGGCCGCGGCGATCGCGCGCACCGTCGTCTTCGCGAACCCGTGGGCGGCGAACTCTCTGACGGCCGCGTCGAGGATCCTCTGCGCGGTCTCGGGAGACGAATTGGGGGAGCGGCCGGGCTCCTTCTGCGGGCTGGTTGAACGCATGTTTAATATTAAACGCATGTTCAATGATGCTGTCAACAGGGTCGCGGTGAATTCTTCTCAGGCGAGTCTCCCGCGCTCCCGGCCGGGGCCTCATCCTACAACCATTCGGTTGTAGGATGAGGTCATGACAGTCTCCGCCGACGCCCTCATCGACGATCGCACCGATGCGGTCTTCCAGGCGCTGGCGGACCGGACCAGGCGCGACATCGTGCGCCGGGTCGCGGTCGAGGGGCTGTCGGTGTCCGAGCTCGCGTCGTCCTACGACATGAGCTTCGCCGCGGTCCAGAAGCACGTCGCCGTGCTCGAGCGCGCGGGACTGGTGACCAAGGAACGCGTGGGCAGGTCGCAGGTGACCCGTGCCGACGTCGGTGCGATCCGGACCGTGCGCGACCTCCTCGGCGAACTCGAGGTCCAATGGCGGGGCCGCGTCGAGCGCATCGACGCCCTCCTCGCCGAGGATGCGTGAGCCCCGGACAGGCCGACCCGACCGGGTCGGTGTCGAGGCGACCGAGACGGTCGCAGGAGTGAGGAGACGCCATGCCCGTGACAGAGACCAGCCACGACGAGGACACGAAGACCCTGACGATGGTCGCCCGCTTCGCCGCCCCGCCCGAGAGGGTCTGGGACGTCTACGCCGACCCCCGTCAGCTCGAGCGGGTGTGGGGACCGCCGACCTATCCCGCCACCGTCGTCGACCACGCGCTCGAACCCGGTGGTCGGGTCACCTACTTCATGACGAGTCCCGAGGGGGAGAGGTACTACGGGCTGTGGGAGGTCACGGCCGTCGACGCGCCCCACAGCTTCGAGTTCACGGACTGGTTCGCCGACGAGTCCTTCACGATCGACGAGAACCTGCCCGGCAGCACGAACACCTACACGTTCACCCCGGACGGCGACGGCACGAAGGCCGTCTGCACCTCGGTCTTCGACAGCGTCGAAGGCCTGCGCACGGTCCTCGAGATGGGCGTGGTCGAAGGCGCGACGGAGGCGATCGGCCAGATCGACGACCTCCTCGCCCGCGGCTGATCAGCCGGTCCCCGGCCGTTCAGCCGATTCCGACGCCCGGTCAGCGGACCACGGGCACGGGGGCCCGCCTCGGCGGGGTCAGTCCTCCCTCATCGCCGCCATCGACATCTGCGGTGCCTCCGGTTTCACGGGGATGATGAGGAGGAGGCCCGCGATGAGGACGACGATGATGCCGAGCGTGCCGGCGCGCTGGAAGCCGAAGATCGAGATCGAGAGGGCGAACATGGCCGGGCCGAGGAAGCTCACGGCCCGGCCGGTCGTCGCGTAGAGGCCGAAGTTCTCTCCGGCGCGTTCGGGCGGGGTGATGCGGGCGAGGAACGACCGCGACGAGGACTGCACCGGTCCGACGCAGAAGCTGAGGACGAGGGCGCAGACCCAGAACACGGCCGCCTCGGCGGAGAAGAGGATGGGGATGCCGCCGAGGATGATGACGATGAGGCCTGCGATGATGACGGGTTTGGGGCCGAACCGGTCGTCGAAGAACCCGGCGATCATCGCGCCGGCCCCGGCGGCGACGTTCGCGGCGACCCCGAGGATGATGATCTCGGAGGCGGAGAAACCGTAGCTGCCGGCCGCGAGCACCCCGGCGAAGGCGAAGATCGCGGCGAGCCCGTCGCGGAAGACCGCGGAGGCGATGAAGAACCGCAGCGTCTGATGCTCGGTCCGCCACATCCGCACGAGGCGGCGGACGAGGGAGGCGTAGTCGGAGAGGAAGGCGCGGATCGGATGCCCCGCCGAGGTGCCCGTGGCCTTCGCGCCGGGTGCGGTGATGAGGACGGGGATCGCGAAGATCGCGAACCAGGCCGCCGAGAGGGCGGCGACGATGCGGAAGCGCAGCCCGCCCTCGTCGGTGGCGCCGAAGAGGCCGACCTCGGGTTGGATGACGAGGACGAGGAGGAGGACGAGGAGGACGAGGCCGCCCGCATACCCCATGCCCCAGCCGAAGCCGGAGACCTTCCCGACGTTGTCCGGGGTGCTGATGCGGACCATGATGCCGTTGTAGGCCACCTCGGCGAACTCGAAGAAGACGCTGCCCACGGCGATGAGGAGGAGGCCCAGCCAGAGGTAGGCGGGGGAGTCGCGGACGAAGAAGAGGCCGAACATCGTTGCGACGACGATTGCGGTGTGGACGCCGAGCCACAGCTTGTGCCGGCCGCCGGCGTCGGCGCGGGTGCCGACGGCGGGGGCGACGAGGGCGATGACGAGGCCCGCCGCGGCCAGCGACCAGCCGAGCGCGGACGATCCGGCCTCCTCCGTCGCGGCCACGCCCTTCGTCAGATACGGGGTGAAGACGAAAGTGATGATCACGGCATTGAACGACGCCGAACCCCAGTCCCACAGGGCCCAGCTGAAGACGCCTCGGCGTGAGCTGGACGGGGATCTCGGGTATGCGCGCATGACGTCACTGTACTGAACCGAACGGTCGGTTCATGGTCGCCACATGGGAATTCGGTTGATGTTTGCCCAGGATTACGGCAAGGTGGAAAGTCGTTTGGACGCACCCGATACGAAGGACCACATGACTGATTCCCAGGCGGACAAGACAGATTCGGCGGGCACTCCGCCGGGTGACGAGGAGCAGAACCACTATCTCTTCGGGGCACCCGATCCCGTCAGACTCCACCTGCCCGACAAGCTCCACATCGGCGAGGACGACTCGGACGAGGCGATCACGGAGAAGCTGCGCCGGCAGGGCGTGAAGATCGGCCGCGGCATGATCGCGCCGCGCGTCTTCTGGCCGGCGCTCATCGTCATCGTCGCCGTCGCCGTGCTCTCGATCGTCTTCCCGACCGGTGCCGGTGAGACCATCCTCGGCATCCAGTCGTGGATCGTCGCCGACCTCGGCTGGTACTACATGCTCGTCGTCGGAGCCTTCGTCGCCTTCGCGATCGTCGTCGGCGTGTCCAAGTACGGCAGGATCAAGCTCGGCAAGGACGAGGACGAACCCGAGTTCGGCATCCTCTCCTGGTTCGCGATGCTCTTCGCCGCGGGCATGGGCATCGGCCTCGTCTTCTACGGAGTCGCCGAACCGCTCACCTTCGCCACCACCGGAGGCAAGCCCGGCTGGCCCGGCGGCGAGGTCGAGAACGCGCAGCTGGGCATGGCCCAGACCTTCGTCCACTGGGGACTGCACCCGTGGGCGCTCTACGCGGTGCTCGGCATGGCGCTCGCCTACGCGATCCATCGGCGCGGCCGTCCGCTGTCCATCCGCTGGGCGCTCGAACCCCTGCTCGGCCGCTACGTCAAGGGCTGGGCCGGCGACCTCATCGACATCATCGCGATCTTCGGCACGGTCTTCGGCATCGCCACCTCGCTCGGCCTCGGCGTGCAGCAGATCTCCGCGGGACTCGCCCACATCGGGCTCGTCGGCGAGTACGACAACTTCTTCCTCGTCATCCTCATCGTCATCATCACCCTGCTCGCCACGTTCTCTGTGGTCTCGGGTGTGGGCGCGGGCATCAAGTGGCTCTCGAACATCAACCTCTCGCTGGCGGGCCTCCTGCTCGTCACCGTGCTCGTGCTCGGACCCACGCTCTTCCTCTTCCAGAACTTCGTCGAGTCCCTCGGCGTCTACCTCGCCAATGTGCTCGGCATGACCTTCGACATCGGCGCCTACACCGGTGAGGAGGGCGCTGCATGGAACGCCTCGTGGACCCTCTTCTACTGGGGCTGGTGGATCTCGTGGGCACCGTTCGTCGGCGTCTTCATCGCCCGCATCTCGCGTGGCCGCACGGTCCGTGAGTTCATCGCCGGTGTCCTCCTCGTGCCCTCGCTCGTCGGGTTCTTCTGGTTCTCCGTCATGGGCGGTGCCGGCATCTACCGGCAGCTCTTCGGCGCGGGCGACCTCGTCGATCCCGAGGAGGGCGTCGTCGCCGAGCGTGTCCTCTTCGACGTCCTCGGCGGACTGCCGCTCGGTTCGGTGCTCTCGGTCATCGCGATCATCCTCGTGGCGATCTTCTTCATCACGTCCTCGGACTCGGGTTCGCTCGTCGTCGACATGCTCGCCTCGGGTGGTCACCCGAATCCGCCGATCTGGTCGCGTGTGCTTTGGGCTCTGCTCGAGGGCGCGCTCGCGATCGCGCTGCTCACCGCCGGTGGGCTCACGGCCCTCCAGGCGGGCTCGCTCATCACGGCGCTGCCGTTCAGTATCGTGCTCATCCTCGTCTGCGTCTCGACGCTCAAGGCGTTCGGCAAGGAGGCGAAGCGCACGGCTGCGATCGAGCGCGCCGCCGCTTACCGGGCCGTGGGCGAGCACCTCGCCGATGACTTCGACCAGTACCTCGGCGACATCGTCGACGAGCGCATCGACTACCAGATCACGCGCAGCCGCGGTCTCATCGAACGCCAGCGCGACAAGGCCGCTCGGGAAGGACGCGACGGCGGGGCAGGCCGCGATGGTCGATCGGGCCGCGATGCCGCCGCGCGCCGGGACGGCAAGGAGGGCAAGGGCCTTCGCGACGCCGCCTGGAAGCTCAACCCCCGCAAGGATTCCGACTCCCGCAAGGACAGGTAGCCGGCTCCGGCAGCAACGACGGCCCCGTGGTTCGTCACGGGGCCGTCAGTCTGTGGCCGGACGGTGTCGGCGTCTGCGGGCGGCGGTGCGGGCGTCGGTGGTCGGACGGTGCCGGCTGGTCGCCCGGGGGCGGCACCCCGCTCTCGCTGCCGGCGACCCCGTTCCCGAGGAGGATCCCGTCCGATACTGACGCCGATTTCGAATCGGATCCTCCTCGGGAAGGCCCGGCTGGTCGGGCCGACCGCCTCGGCGGGGAAGAGCCGGGGAAGGCCAGGCACGGGATGGGCGGTCGTGTCGTGACCGCGGCGGGAGTGACCGAGTAGGCTGGAGGCACCTGACCGCGATCGCTACGACCAAGGAGCCCAGATGCCCATTGCCAGCCCTGACGTGTATGCCGAGATGATCGACCGGGCGAAGTCCCAGGGCTTCGCCTACCCGGCGATCAACTGCACGTCCTCGCAGACGATCAACGCCGCGATCCGCGGATTCGCCGAGGCGGGGTCGGACGGCATCGTCCAGCTCTCGACGGGTGGCGCCGAGTACATCTCCGGCCCGACGATCAAGGACCGGGTGCGCGGGGCGATCGCGTTCTCCGCCTTCGCCACCGAGGTGGCCAAGAGTTACGACGTCAACATCGCCCTCCACACCGACCACGCCCCCAAGGACGCCGTCGAAGCGTGGGTCAAGCCGCTCCTCGCCGCCTCGACCGAGCGCGTGAAGTCCGGTGGCGAACCCTACTTCCAGTCGCACATGTGGGACGGTTCGGCCGTGCCGCTCGATGAGAACCTCGTCCTCGCCGAGGAGCTCCTCGAGCTCGCAGCCGCCGCGCACGCGATCCTCGAGATCGAGGTCGGCGTCGTCGGCGGCGAGGAGGACGGCGTCGAGAACGAGATCAACGAGCAGCTCTACACGACCGTCGAGGACGGACTCGCGACCGTCCGTGCGCTCGGCACCGGGGAGAAGGGCCGCTACCTCACGGCGCTGACCTTCGGCAACGTCCACGGCGTCTACAAGCCCGGCAACGTCAAGCTCCGTCCCGAGCTGCTCGGCGAGATCCAGGCCGCCGTCGGCAAGGAGGTCGGCAAGGACAAGCCCTTCGACCTCGTCTTCCACGGCGGTTCGGGATCGAGCGCCGAGGAGATCGCCGAGGCGGTCCGCCACGGCGTCGTGAAGATGAATGTCGACACCGACACCCAGTACGCGTTCACCCGCCCCGTCGCCGACCACATGTTCCGTCACTACGACGGCGTGCTCAAGGTCGACGGCGAGGTCGGCAACAAGAAGGAGTACGACCCGCGCTCCTACGGCAAGGCCGCCGAGGCGGGCATGGCCGCACGCGTCGTCGAGGCCTGCGAGAACCTCGGTTCGGCGGGCACGAGCGTGAAGTGAGCACTCCGCTCCTGGTGGTCACCGTGTGAGCTCCAGGCTGCGCCGGTGTGATCGGACACTCGGACGGGCCCCGCACTGCAGATGAGCAGTGCGGGGCCCGTCGGCGTTCGGACGCTCTCGCGCGGGTGGTCGCGGCGATGTGCCCGCGGGAGTTCGGTGGCTGTCGAGGCGAGGACGCGCAGTGTCAATTCCTGCCTCGCAGATCGACACTGCGCGTCCTCAACTCGCCTCACAGCCCGGACGTCGCCCACCGGAGCTCGCGTGACCGGCTGCGTCCGCGTGGTGCGACCAGGGTGACACCCACGCCCGCGGAGACGACGCGAGGTCCGGGACGCCGTTGTCCCGGACCTCGCTGGCTCTGTGGGGCACGTCAGCCCGTGCCGGGCGGCCGAGGATCGTCGCCTCGACCGCCCGGCACGGTGTGCATCAGCCCTGCGGCACGTGCTCGCCGGCCTTCATCTTCGCCCAGCGCTCCTCCCAGAACGTCGCATTCTTGATGCCGACGGCCTGGGGGTCGAACTCGGGATCGAGTCCGAGCTTCTGCTGACGCTCGAAGTCGCGCAGCAGTTTGAACGCCGGCTGCTGGAGGATGAGGATGCCGACGATGTTCAGCCATGCCATGGCGCCGACGCCGATGTCGCCGAGCGCCCACGCATCGCTGGGGTTGTCGTTCATCACGCCGATGGCGACGGCGATGAGGATGAGCACCTGCAGAGCGCGGGTGCCGATCGTGAGGAAGACCGGGTTCTTCAGCTTGCCGAGCAGGTAGACGAGGTTCGTCTCCGCCATGTAGTAGTACGCGACGATCGTCGTGAGCGCGAAGAGGAAGATCGAGACCGCGATGAAGCTCGCCCCGATGCCCGGAAGCATCGTGTCGAGACCCGACTGCGGCCAGCCCTCGCCCGGGGTGGTCTCGAGGGCTTCGACGAGCTGCCCGCGACCGGAGCCGATGATCTCGCCCTCGGGGCTGAGCACCCGGTACATGCCGGTCGAGAGGATCATGAAGGCCGTGGCCGAGCAGACGAAGAGCGTGTCGATGTAGACCGAGCCGGCCTGGACGAGGCCCTGCTTGGTCGGGTGCGACACCTCGGCGGCGGCAGCGGCGTGGGGACCGGTGCCCTGACCGGCCTCGTTCGAGTAGATGCCGCGCTGGACGCCCCACTGGACGGCGAGGCCGATGATGCCGCCGAAGGCCGCATCGGGAGCCGAGTCGATGCCCAAGGCGGAGGTGAAGATGAGCTGGAGGACCGGCACGATCTGGTCGGCGTTGATGAAGGTCACCGCGATGGCCGCGAGGATGTAGATGACGGCCATGAACGGCACGGCCAGCGACGCGAAGTGCGCGATGCGCTTGACGCCGCCGATGACGATGAAGGCCATGATGACGACGAGGGCAAGCGCCGTGACCCAGGTCGGCAGGTTCCACGCGTTGGTCACGGCGCCGCCGATGGCGCGCGACTGGACGCCCGGAAGGAGGAAGGACATCGCGAGGACGGTGACGGCGGCGAAGACGAAGCCGTAGACCTTGAAGAACTTGCCGAAGCGCGTCAGCTCGTAGGCCTTCTCGAGGTAGAAGGCGGGACCGCCGCGGTACTCACCGGTCTTCGGGTCCTTCTCCTTGTAGGTCTGGCCCAGGGTCGACTCGACGTAGGAGGTCGAAGCGCCGAGGAGGGCGGAGATCCACATCCACACGACGGCACCGGGTCCGCCGAAGCCGATCGCGGTCGCCACACCGGCGATGTTGCCGACGCCGACGCGTCCGGCCAGCGACATCGAGAGAGCCTGGAACGAGGAGACGCCGTCCTCGGAGCTCTTGCCGCGGAACATCTGGGTGAAGATGGTCTTGACCTTGCGGATCTGGACGGCGCGGGAGCGGATCGTGAAGTACACGCCTGCGCCGAGGCAGAGGTAGACAAGCCACGAGGACCAGATGATCCCGTTGATCCATTCGACGACTGCGGACACGTTCTTCCAATCGTTGATGCGTGCGTTGGTGCTGGCTGCGCGAGTCGGGCTCCCGACTCGAAGCGCTCACTTCGAAAGAAGGTTGTGGCTTCGCTGTGAGCCACCTCATAAGTGAAGCCCATTGTGAGCTGGGACGCAAATTGGCCGGTGAGGCCCGACAATCCGGGAAACTCTTGGTTGCGAAACGGTCTCAGTATCCCTCTCCGCGAGGCCGTTGGTTCACTATCTGGGACGGAATCCGTATGATGTGACGCGGATCTCTCCGAGCAAAGACGACACGGAGAGCACATGTGACAGAACAGGATCACAATGAAACGTCGAACCGGCATCAAGGTCGCTGCCATCGCTGCGGCCGGCGCCCTGCTTCTCTCGGCATGCTCGACCTCGACCACCGGCGGTGGAGGCGGCGGCGAGGACGGCGGCGTCCTCACGGTGGGCACGACGGACAAGGTCACCGTCCTCGACCCGGCCGGAGCGTATGACAACGGCACCTCTCTCGTCGAGCAGCAGGTCTACCCGTTCCTCCTCGCCTACAAGCCCGGCACCGCCGAGCTCAACCCGTCGATCGCGGAGTCGGCGGACTTCACGGATCCGAAGAAGTACGAGGTCAAGCTCAAGGACGGCCTCAAGTTCGCCAACGGCAACGAACTCACCTCCTCGGATGTGAAGTTCTCCTTCGACCGGCAGATCAAGATCCAGGACCCCAACGGACCGTCGTCCCTCCTCGGCGGACTCGAATCGGTCGAGACCCCCGACGACAAGACCGTCGTCTTCAACCTCAAGCGCGACAACGACCAGACCTGGCCGGGCGTCCTCGCCTCGGCGGCGGGACCGATCGTCGACGAGGACGTCTTCTCGCCCACCGAGCTCACCCCTGACCAGGAGATCGTCGACGGCAAGGCCTTCTCAGGCCCTTACGTCATCGACGGCTTCAAGTTCAACGAGCTCATCACGTACAAGGCGTACCCGGACTATCAGGGCTACCTCGAGCCGGCGAAGACCGACACCGTGCAGATGAAGTACTACTCGGACGCGAACAACATGAAGCTCGACGTCGAGAAGGGCACGATCGACGTCGCGTGGCGCTCGCTGTCTGCCACCGACATCGAGGATCTCGGCAAGAACGACGACCTCACCGTCCACAAGGGACCCGGCGGCGAGATCCGCTACATCGTCTACAACATGGACACGATGCCCTTCGGTAAGAAGACCGACGACACCGACGAGAAGAAGGCGCTGGCCGTGCGCCAGGCGATGGCCGACTCGATCGACCGTCAGGCCGTGGCCAGCCAGGTCTACAAGGACACCTACACCCCGCTCTACTCCTACGTCCCCGAAGGACTGCCGGGCGCGAACGAATCGCTCAAGTCCGCCTACGGCGACGGCAAGGGCGGCGCGGACGTCGAGAAGGCGAAGAAGACGCTCGAGGACGCCGGCGTGACAACCCCGGTCGAACTCAACCTCCAGTACAACCCCGACCACTACGGTCCCTCCTCGGGCGACGAGTACGCCCTGATCAAGGATCAGCTCGACAAGACCGGCCTGTTCAAGGTCAACCTCCAGTCGACGGAATGGGTCCAGTACTCAGAGGACCGCACGGCCGACGTCTATCCGATGTACCAGCTCGGGTGGTTCCCCGACTACTCGGATGCCGACAACTACCTCGTGCCGTTCTTCTACGACACGGATGAGACCCCGAGCTTCCTCGCCAACCACTACCGCAACGAGGAGATCAACAAGGAGCTCACCGATCAGGCGTCGATCGCCGACAAGGGCGAACGCGCCAAGGCGATCGAGGACATCCAGAACCAGCTCGCCGAGGAGCTGCCGACGCTGCCGTTGCTCCAGGGCAACCAGATCGCTGTCTCCGGCAAGGACGTGAAGGGCGTCGAGGACACCCTCGATCCCGCCTTCCAGTTCCGCTTGGCTCTGCTGAGCAAGTGAGCACTCCGACGCTCCGACCCGTGGCCGCCGGCAGGCGGCACGGGACCGAGCAGCGACGATCAGCCGGCTGACCGTCCCCGAGGTGCAGGTGTGACCCACCTGCACCTCGTGGCGCGTCCGCACCGAAAGACGAATCCCAAAGGAACCATGTCTGCAGCCATCAGCCAACCCGAGGCGGCCGAACCGACCGCAGCGGTGAAGAAGTCCTCCGGGACCGGACTGGGACGCTACGTCCTCATCCGCTTCCTCCTCATCATTCCGACGATCTTCATCCTCACCACCCTGGTGTTCTTCCTCATGCGGATCACCGGTGATCCGATCACCGCGGCCCTCGGCGGCCGCCTCACCCAGGACCAGCTGGCCGAACGCGTCGCCGCCGCCGGCTACGACCGCCCCATTCTCGTCCAGTACTTCGAGTACATGGGCAACCTGCTCCGCGGGGATTTCGGGACGACGATCTCCGACGGCCGCCCGGTCACCGAGATCCTCCTCACCTACGGTGCGGCCACCGTCGAACTCGTCTTCTACGCGCTCATCGTCGCCTTCATCATCGGCATTCCACTCGGCATGCTCGCCGCCTACAAGCGGGACAAGGCCCCCGACGCCGCGCTGCGCATCCTCGCGATCCTCGGTTACGCCACCCCCGTGTTCTTCGCCGGCATGATCCTCAAGCTCATCTTCGGCGTCTACTTCCCGATCCTGCCGGTGGCCGGTCGCGGCACGACGGAGACCGAGTACATCATGTCCGGAGTCGTCGGACCGACCGGCTTCTACATCATCGATGCGCTGCGGATCGGCAACTTCGAGGTCCTCGGCGACGTCCTCGCCCACGCTGTGCTGCCCGCGCTCGCGCTCGGCATCCTCACCGCCGGCGTCTTCCTCCGGCTCGTGCGCACGAACCTCATCGGCACCCTCGGCCAGCAGTACATCGACTCCGGACGCTCCCGCGGCATCTCCGAGTTCCGCCTGGTCACCAAGCACGCCTACCGGCCCGCGCTCATCCCGATCGTCACGGTCATGGGCATGCAGATCGCGCTCATGCTCGCCGGCGCCGTGCTCACCGAGACGACGTTCGAATGGAAGGGCATCGGCTTCAAGCTCGCCGAGTACCTCACGGCCCGCGACTTCGTCGCCGTCCAGGGCATCGTCGTCATGCTCGCCGTCATCGTGGCGTTCACGAACTTCATCGTCGACGTCATCGCCGCCTTCATCGACCCCCGAGTGAGGTACTGATGTCTGAGAACACAGAGAAGTTCGCCGAGGCGGCCCCCGGTTCCGGTGTCCCTGCCGTCGTCCTCGACGAGAAGGCGAAGAAGTCGTGGTGGACCCGTCTGCCCATCGTCTCCCACCTGCGGCAGTCCGTCGGACTGCAGCGGGGCATGCTCATCACCGGTCTCGTGCTCTGCGGGATCGTCCTCATCTGCGCGATCTTCGCGCCTCTCATCGCCCCCTACGGCTTCAACCAGCTCGGCACTGCGGAAGGGAACTTCGGGGCCACCCAGCCGCCGAGTCCTGAGCACATCTGGGGCACGACCGTCGGCGGCTACGATGTCTTCTCCCGGGTCGTCTGGGGTGCCCAGACCGCGGTCGCCGTCATTGTCGTCGCCGTCGCCGCCTCGCTCTTCGCCGGGGTCATCCTGGGGCTGATCTCCGGGTACCTCGGCGGGTGGCTCGACCGGATCCTCGTCGTCATCGCCGACGCCGTCTACGCATTCCCGACCCTGCTGCTCGCCCTCGTCATGGCGATCGCGATCTCCGGCGGGCAGTCGAGCGCGTGGGGCGGCATCGCTGCGGCGGCGCTGTCGATCACCGTCGTCTTCATCCCGCAGTACTTCCGCGTCGTCCGCGCGGAGACCCTGCGACTCAAGGCCGAACCGTTCGTCGAATCGGCGATCGTCCTCGGCGCGTCGAAGACGCGGATCATCGGCAAGCACATCTTCCGGAATGCGACGCGGACGCTGCCGCTCATCTTCACACTCAACTCGTCCGAGGCGATCCTCACCCTCGCTGGGCTCGGGTTCCTCGGATTCGGCATCGAACCCACCTCGGCGGCGGAATGGGGATACGACCTCAACAAGGCCCTGCCGGACGTCACCAGCGGTGTGTGGTGGACCTCGGTGTTCCCAGGTCTGGCGATCGTGCTCACCGTCCTCGGGATCACGCTCGTCGGGGAGTCGATGAACGACCTCAACGATCCGCGTCTGCGCGTGCGCAGGAAGGCGAAGACGAAGGCCGGTGCCGCCGGCGCCCGCGACTGGAAGGCGGAGGCCCGCGCATGAGCGGCAACGACAGGATGATGAAGACCCTCGACGGCGCTGACGGCGCGATCGAGACGCCCGGAAGCGCCCGCACCGTCGACGGCGGACAGCCCATCCTCGACGTCGATCACCTCGACGTCACCTTCTCCACCGACGCCGGCGACGTCCATGCGGTCAAGGACGTGTCCCTGGCCGTGAGCCCGGGCGAAGTGCTCGCGATCGTCGGAGAGTCCGGTTCAGGCAAGACGGTCACCGCACGGTCCATCCTCGGCCTCCTTCCGGAGACGGCGCAGCGGTCTGGGGCCGTCGTGCTCTCGGGCAGCGATGTGCTCGCCGTCAGCGCCGAGGAGCTGCGAGAGATGCGCGGGTCCGATGTCGCGATGGTCTTCCAGGAGCCGTCGACGGCACTCAACCCCGTCTTCACGGTCGGATGGCAGATCGCCGAGGGACTGCGCGCCCACCACCGAAAGGCGAGCCGGGCCGAGCTCAAGGCGAAGGTCGTCGCAGCGATGGAGCAGGTGGGCATCCCCGACGCCGAGCACCGCTTCGACTACTATCCGCACCAGTTCTCAGGCGGACAGAAGCAGCGCATCGTCATCGCGATGGCGCTCGCCCTCGGTGCCAAGCTCATCGTCGCCGACGAGCCGACCACGGCTCTCGACGTCACGGTCCAGGCCGAGATCCTCGACCTGCTCCGCGAGCTGCGCGATGAGACGGGCACAGCGATCGTCCTCATCACCCACAACATGGGCGTCGTCGCCGACCTCGCCGACCGCGTGGCCGTGATGTACCGCGGCGACCTCATCGAGGTCTCGCCCGTGAAGACGCTCTTCAGCGACCCCAAGGAGCAGTACACCCGCGACCTGCTCGCGGCCGTGCCGAAGCTCGGCTCGACCGTCGTCGGCAGCCGCAAGGCCGCCGCGGCCGACCGGGACGCAGGAGACGGCCGGGACGCGGCGGACGACCGGGACGCCGTGGTTGACCGGGAACCGGGACCTGCGGCAGAGGAGGGGAGCTTCGGCACAACCGCCTCGGCGAGGAAGCGGGAACGGACGGCCGCCTCGGCGGGGGATTCCGTCGTCGTCGCAAACGGACTCGACATCGTCTATCCGGGTGGGCTGGGACGGCCGGACTTCCACGCGGTGAAGTCGGTGAGCTTCGAGATCCGCGCGGGCGAGGTCTACGGGCTCGTCGGCGAATCGGGGTCGGGCAAGACGACGATCGGGCGCGCGATCGCGGGTCTGACCAGGGCGAGCGGAGGCAGCCTTTCGGTGCTCGGGCATGAGATGGTCGGGTTCAGGGAGCGGTCGTTCCGGTCGATCCGCAAGCGCATCGGGTTCGTCTTCCAGGACCCGGCGGCCTCGTTCAACCCGCATCTGACGATCGGGGAGTGCATCGCGGAGCCGTTCGCGATCCACCGGCCGGAGTTGAGCGTGCGCGATCGCGGGGCCAGGGTGCTCGAACTCCTCGATTCGGTGCAGCTGCCGGCGGACTATGCCGGGCGCTACCCGCACGAGCTCTCGGGCGGTCAGCGGCAGCGGGCCTCGCTCGCGCGCGGTCTCGCGCTCGATCCCGAGCTGCTCATCGCCGACGAGCCGACCTCGGCCCTCGACGTGTCCGTGCAGGCGAAGGTGCTCGAGCTCTTCGTCGAGCTGCAGAACCGCTTCGACTTCGCGGCACTGTTCATCAGCCACGACCTCGCGGTCGTCGACATGCTCTCGGATCGCATCGGCGTGCTCTACCATGGCCGGCTGCTCGAGGAGGGCACGGGCGAGCAGGTGCTCGGGTCGCCGAGCAACGACTACACGAAGCGGCTCATCGCCTCCCTGCCGGTGCCCGACCCGGTCGAGCAGGCGCAGCGGCGGGAGGCGGCCCGGCGGCTGCGGGCCGCGGCGGGGGCGTAGGCGTCTGGCAACCCTCTGGGTGCTGGGGGACCCTGCGCGGGTTGCCCAGCGCCCGGAGGGGTGCCGCGGTGGAAACGCGCGAACCGGAGGGTTGCTGCCTGCCGCTACTTGCTCTCGGCGATGAAGTCGAGCATGCCCGCCTCGTTGACGGGCAGGGCGAGGAGGCGGTCGAGTTCGGCCTCATCGGCGTCGATGCCGACGATGCGCATCGCGTAGAGCGTGAACTCGCGTTCGATCTGGTCGGATTCGAGGCCGCCGCCGGGGCGGAACCAGATCGAGAGCGAATTGCAGATCGAGAGGATCGCCCGGGTCGCGAGCTGGGCGTGGCTGACGCGGAACTGGCCTGAGGCGATGCCCGCCTCGATGATGTCACCGAGCACCGCCCGCGCCTCGCGCTGCAGGGTCTTGATCCGGGCGGCGTTCTCGCCGTCGAGGCGCTCGGTGTCGCGCAGAAGCACGGTGGAGACGGAGACGTTGGCCATCCGGTAGCGGGAGAGGTAGCGGACCGAGACGGCGAGCTGGTCGACGGGGTCGTCGCCCACCTCGGCGACGACAGCCCGCGAGTGGTCGATGTACCACGTGTAGGCGGTGTGGACGAGCTCGTACAGGGCTTCCTGCTTGGACGGGAAGTAGTAGTAGAGGGCGGAGAGACTCAGCCCCGCCGCCTGCGCGATGTCGCGGATCGATGCTCCGTCGAAGCCCTTCGTGGCGAACGTGTCGCGAGCCGAGCGGAGGATGTTGTTGCGGCCGTTCGTTGCTCTCACGGGACCTCGCTCCTCAATCATCGACGATCGAACAATCTTTCATGTGCCCCTCGACAATACCGCAGATCGACCCGCCTGCCGCGGTAGTCCCCGGGCAATCCGCGGCATCGGGCGCAACCCGCTCGCGGCCGCACCCTGCCCCCAACTCCACCCCGCACCCAACCGCACTCCGCCTTACCCGCACCCCGTCACCAACTGCGCAGTGACGAGGCTCACCCCCTGGTCGCGGAATGATGCAAATTTCAACGACGTTGGGCATGGATGTGCCGCCCGAGTGCGGCACACCGATCGATCTGGGGCCGACCATCGGCCCTCCACCCGGTCGGTTCGGCTCAGCCGCGCACCACCGACCCGACAGCGAAGGACGTCCATGCTCACAATCGCCATCATCCCCGGAACCACCCGTCCCGGAGCCCTCAACCCGCAGGTCGTCCAGTGGGTCAGCGACCAGCTCGCCGGTCGCGACGACGTGACCGCCGAGGTCGTCGACTTCGGCGCCTTCGACCTCCCGCTCCTCGATGAGGTCATCCCGGCCGGTGCGAAGCGCTACGAGAACGCCCACACCAAGGCCTGGGGTGCGAAGCTCGACGAGTTCGACGCCTTCATCTTCGTCACTCCCGAGTACAACCACTCGATCTCCGGTTCCATGAAGAACGCCCTCGACTTCGTCGCCACCGAGTTCAACCACAAGGTCGCCGGCATCGTCAACTACGGCGCCGACAAGGGTGTGCGCGCCGCCGAGCACCTGCGCCACATCCTCGCGAACTACAAGGTCGCCGTCGTCCGCGACCAGGCCTCCTTCAGCATCTTCACCGACGTCGCCGACGGCACCTTCGCCCCGACCGAGGTCTCCGCGGCGCCGTTCGCCTCGATGGTCGACGACCTCGTCGCGTGGGGCGGTGCCCTCAAGGGCGTGCGCGAGGCACGCCAGTCGCTCACCGTCTGAGATCGATCGGCACCCTCGCCGAGGCGGCCGACCACGGTCGAGCGCCGCGTTCCGTCAGCGTGACGGCGGTCGTCGACCACGACCCGCAGCCCGTCTGCCCTCCCGGCAGGCGGGCTGCGCCGTCCTCCCGGCCTGGCCGGGGCCCATGCGCCCACCCCACCGTGACCTGGGCGACACCGCTGGGATACAGTCGAGCCAGTGAACGATCGCTCAGGTGCGATTTCGCCTGGGCGCCGCCCCCCCCCGCAGCGAAGGACACCCATGGAACTCACCGACACCGTCGCCCTCGTCACCGGCGGAGCCTCCGGGCTCGGCCGCGCCACCACCGAACGCCTGCTCGCCGCCGGTGCCCAGGTCGTCATGGTCGACCTCAACGCCGAGGTGGGGGAGCAGGTCGCGAACGAACTCGGCGACCGTGCCCACTTCGTCGCAGCCGACGTCACCGATGATGCGCAGGTCCAGGCGGCCGTCGACACGGCGACCGGACTCGGATCGCTGCGCGTCGTCGTCAACTGCGCGGGCGTCGCGACCCCGGGCAAGCTCGTGTCGAAGAAGGGCCCGCTGCCCCTCGAGGCGTTCTCCAAGGTCATGGCCATCAACGTCGTCGGCACCATCAACGTCTGCCGCCTCGCCGCCGCCGCAATGCAGCAGGAGGAGCCCGTCGGCGAGGAGCGCGGCGTCATCGTCAACACCGCCTCGGTCGCGGCCTTCGATGGGCAGATCGGCCAGATCGCCTACTCCGCGTCGAAGGGAGCCGTCGCAGCGGTCACCCTCCCCATGGCCCGTGAGCTCGCCGCCTCCCTCATCCGCGTGGTGACGATCGCCCCGGGCATCTTCGAGACCCCGATGATGGCAGGCCTGCCCGCCGAGGCGCAGGAATCCCTCGGCAAGTCCGTGCCCCATCCCGCCCGGCTGGGCAGGCCCGCCGAGTACGCACAGCTCGTCGAGTCGATCGTGGAGAATCCCATGCTCAACGGGGAGACGATCCGCCTCGACGGCGCGATCCGCATGGCTCCGAAGTGAGCTGAGCCGACTCACGGCACCGAGCAGCGCGAGGCCGTCCCACGCACCGTGGGGCGGCCTCGGCGCATCTGCGCCCGGTCAGCGTGATTCGTTGACGAGGAGGGCGAGCTGCACCCGGGTGCTCACCTCGAGCTTGTCGAAGATGCGGGCCAGATGCGTCTTCACCGTCGCCGTGGAGACGAAGAGCGACCTGGCCACCTGCGCATTCGTCATCCCCTGGGCGACCGCCTCGGCGATCTCACGCTCCCTGGCGGTGAGCACGGCAAGGGGGTCCGGACGCCGTTCACCGCTGTCTCCCCAGGTAAGGCCTCCCGTCGAGGCGGAGGATCCCGAGCGGTCGAGCAGGGAGTCGATGACACCGGGGGAGAGCGCCCGAGTGCCGCCGGCGGCCGCTCGGACGGCGTGGATGAGTTCGTCGGGCGGAGTGTCCTTGAGGAGGTAGCCGGCCGCGCCGGCACTCAGCGCCCGGAGCACGAAGTCGTCGGTGCCGAAGGCGGTGAGGACGAGGACCTCGGGATGTGTTGCCTGCGCGAGGAGCGTGCGCGTGGCCTCGAGGCCGTCCATGACGGGCATCCGCAGGTCCATGAGGATGAGATCGGGGATGAACTCCCTGGCCAGGGCGATGGCCTCTTCGCCGTTGGCCGCCTCGGCGACGATGTCGATGTCCGGTGCGGCGCCGAGGAGGAGGCGCAGGCCCGAGCGCATGAGCGACTCGTCGTCGGCGATGATGATCCTGATCGTCACGGGCGCTCCTCGCCGGTCGGTCCGGTGGGTGCGTGATCCGGCGGCTCGACCGCGGCGGCCTCCGCCGCTTGCTGTGTCGCAAGCCCCGCGGCCGGGAGCGTGGCGCGAAGGACGAAGTCGTCGCCGTTGCTCACTGTCAGCGTCCCGCCCATCGCCTCCATCCTCTCGCGCAGACCGAGCAGACCCAGCCCGGATCCGGTCACGGGTGACGGCTGCTGCGCTGGTCGGGTCCCCGCCGAGGCGGTCGTCCGCGGGTTGTGTGCGACGAGGGTGAGGCTCTCAGGGGTCTCACCGGCGGCAACGATGATCGTCGCCCGCGTCCCGGGGGCGTGCTTGACGGCATTGGTGATCGCCTCCTGGACGAAGCGGTAGATCGTCGTGCGCTCGAGGGCACCGAGTCCCTGCAGTGCGGCGGCGGACAGCGGCGGTCGGTAGTCCAGGGTGACGGTGTCCGCGCGGGTGCGGACGAGGCGGTCGAGGTCGGGGTCGACGACGGTGCCCTGGTCATCCCCGCGCAGCATCGTGAGCACTTCGCGGAGTTCGACGCCGGACCGGCGGGCGCTGCCGGCGATGAGGCGCGCACTCTCGCGCACGGAGTCGGCGTCGAGGTCTTCGCGCACGGACAGAGCGCCGGCGTACATCGCGATGACGCTGAGGTGGTGCGAGAGCGAATCGTGCATGTCGCGGGCGATGCCCCGACGCACCTCGGCGATCGCTCGCTCCTGCCGAGCCTGTCCACGCAGCAAGGTCTGGGCGGCGGAGTCGATGAAGCCCTGCTCTCGCGCCCCGCGGATGACGCCGATGACGACGATGATGGACAGTGATGAGAGGTTGAAGAGATAGACGGGCAGCTGGAAGCCGCCGAGTGCGACAGGCGTGATGACGTAGGCGCTCGTCAGCGCCGCAATCGACACGAGAAGTGTCGAGATTGTGAGCAGCCAGCTGCGCCGTGCGCACAACGTGATCATGAGAAGCCCCGACGAGGCGATGCCGAGGACGCCGATCGTCCCGAAAGCGACCCCGATAAGGCCGAGGGTGACGGCAATCCATCCTCCGGTGCGTCGTTGCAGCGATTCAACCGAACCATCCCGGTCGAGGAACTTCTCGCCGCCGCGTCCGCTCGCCGCCAGGAAGTCCCGCAGCTTCTCGGCTGCGAGGACTTTGGGCCGCAATGTCGAGCGCGGAACGGTCCGCCCGTCGAGCCAGAGGACGACGGGCAGACACGCGACGGAGATCGCCCCGAAAACGATGTGGATGGCGATCTCGACGTTCCGGCTGGCCTCGTCGACGTCGGGATCGTTCGGGTTGGACCAGTTGGCCGCAATGAGGCCGGCGACGATGAGCGCACCGATGACGAAGCAGATCGCCGTCCAGACGACGACGCGGATGACGCGATTGCGGCGATTGGTCAGGGGCACTCTTCGACGATACCCGGGCGACCACCTCGGCGGGGTCGGCCGAAAGGATGAAAGCGGGCTGACGTCGGGGAGCCTGCCGGCCGCGGACCCGGGTGGCGAGCACCCCGCGGGCAGCGCCGCTCACGCTGTGAAGCGGACTCCGGTGAAGTCCTTCCGCCACGCGGCGACGTCGTCGGCGATTTCCCGGAGCACCACCTCGGCGGGGGTGTCTGAGATCGATCCGGGATCCGCGGGAGTCCGGGCGGTGTCGAGGGCGCGGGCGATGTATCCGGCCAGCCGGGGCATGTCGGACGCCGTCATGCCGCGCCGGACGATCTCCGGGGTGCCGAGGCGGATGCCGTTCTGATCGCCGGGCACCTCGGGGACGGGCAGGCCGATGCCCGAGGTGAGGATGCCGGCCTTCTCGAGCACCCGCGCACCCCGGGTGCCGCCGCCGAACGGTGCGGCCAGCAGGGCGAACTGGTGGGAGTCGGTGAACCCGCGTTCGCACTGGAAGGGGACGGCACCGGCGTCGGCGAGGGCGTCGGCCAGGGCGCCCGTGCACGCCCGCATCTGCGAGGCGTAGTCGGTGCCGGTCGCGATCCAGTCGGCGAGGGTGACCCCGAGGGCCGCGACGGCCGCGGCATCGAAGTTCGCGGTCATACCGGGGAAGGCGATGGCGTCGATGCGTTCGGACAGCTCCGCGTCGTTGCTGAGCAGGAGGCCGTGGGTCGGTCCGCCGAGGCTCTTGTACGTGCTCATCGACATGAGGTGCGCGCCTTCGTCGAGGGGGTTCGCCCACTGGCCGCCGGCGATCATCCCGCACAGGTGCGCGGCGTCGAAGAGGACTCGGGCACCGACCTCGTCGGCGATCTCCCGGACCTTCGCGACCGGGTGTTCGAAGAGGTTGAGCGAACCGCCGATCGTGATGAGCGACGGCCGCACTTCGCGGGCGAGCTCTGCCAGCGCATCGACGTCGTACGTGTAGTGGGCGACGTCGACGGGAGCCCCGACCGTGGTGAGGCCGTAGAGTCCCGCAGCCCCGGCGGCGTGATGGGTGACATGGCCGCCGATCGTCGCCGGGGAGGCGATGATCGTACCACCTGGTGAGGAGGTCGCCATGAAGGCGAAGAGGTTCGCCATCGCCCCGCTGGGCACCCGCACCTCGGCGAAGTCGGCGTGGAAGAGGCGGGCGGCGAGCTCGGCGGTGATGACCTCGACCTGTTCGATGTGCTCGAGTCCCATCTCGTACTTCGCGCCCGCGTACCCGAGGGAGGTCCGCGACGCCGATCCTCCCGCCAGCAGTGCCGCCGCCCTGGGGTTGAGCACGTTCGACGCGGGATTGAGGTTGAACGCCTCCTCGTCGTGGAGGCGCTCGGAGGCCGCCATGAGGTCCTCGATCGTCTTCACGACCGTGGGCATTTGAGCGGTGCCGCCCTCGCCGAGGCGGTCGCCGGCGATCTCCTCGATGCGCGCACGGCTCTCGGTGGGGATCCATGGGCGGGTCGTCTGGTGCACGGTGGGACTCCTTCGTCTGTGTGGTCCGGCGCCGGTGGTCGCGTGTTCCGCCGCAACGCTGCGGCGTCGAGATCGATCCTAATGATCGCGGCGCACGCTAGGACCGGCCGATCGCTGAGAGTCCCGATAACGTATCTGTGCGAGAAATCGAACGATCATGGGCGGGCGGTGAGCACGCGACCCAGCGCGGCGGCCCCGCGCCCGCGACTTGAGGACCCCCAGTGTCGATCGGTGAGCTCAGAATCGACACTGCGCGTCCTCGACTCGACGGTGAGCCGCTTCGTTGCCGTGCGCTGAAGGCTCCTCATTGAGTGGAGTGCAGGAGGAGTGCCTGAGTGACATACTCGGATCATGGCGAGGACGTGGTTGTCCGTGGCGGTCGAACTCCTCGGCGGGAGAGGTCACGAGTTGTGGCCGCCGCCGGGTCGAACGTTCGCGGTCGGCCCGGCGCATACCTTCGATGACCTCGCCGACGCCATCAACACCGCTTTCGCGAGGTGGGATCGCGGACACCTCTCGCTGTTCGACCTCGCCGACGGGAACATCGTCACCGATGTCGAGTCGGGGATCGAGCTGGCCGATTCCACTGCGGGACCGACGAGCCGGGCATTCGACAGCGCCAGGGCGAAGGTGACAAAGCTCCTCAAGCCCGGAGACGTTTGCAGGTTCACCTTCGATCTGGGCGACCGATGGGTCCATCAGTGCACCGTGCACTCCCCCAAGATCGACCCCGCGATCACCCTCGGAATCGTCCCTGCGGCGCCGTTGCCCTACTGGGGGTGGGGCACCATTCCGGACCAGTACGGCCGGAGGACCGCGGACGACGACGGTTCGGGGAAGGTCCGTGAGCGGCCGAATCACCGACATCCCATGCTCGACTTCGCATGGCCGCACCACGAGGATCGTCCCCGCTGAGCCCAGACTCTCGACTTCTGGACCCCCAGTGTCGATCGGTGAGCTCAGAATCGACACTGCACGTCCTCGACTCGACGGCGAACTCGGTATCTACCGGGCGACTCGACGGGAGAGGGCGACCCTACCGTGCGAAGCGGGTGCCGAGCTGCTTGACGATCGTCTCCGCCGAACTCGGCGCGGCCCACCGGTAGCCGGTGCCCGCCCAGAGGTGAAGGAGGTTCGGGTCACCCGAAGCCTTCGCCTCGGCGCGCAGGCCCTTCGTCAGGTGGTGGAGAGCGGGGTAGGCGTCGAGGGCGACCTCGTCGAATTCGCGGACGAAGTCGTTGACGAGCGCACGAGCCGGGCGACCCGTGAACGCCCTGGTCAGGCCGGTCTCCGAGTACTTCTCCGCATCCTGGAGCGCGGCCCGATGCGGCGCCGAAGTGCCCGCCTCGTCGGCGAGGAGCAGCAGGGTCCCGACGACGACCGCGCTCGCCCCCGCATCGAGGAGCTCCCCGACCGCCTCGGCCCCGTCGACACCGCCGCCGGCCGCAATGGGCAGGTCCACCTCGGCGAGGATCTCCCGGACGAGATCAGCAGTCGGCCGATCCTCGATCTCCCGCGTCGGATCCGCGGTGCCCGAATGCCCGCCCGCACGCGGACCCTGGACGATGAGGGCGTCGACGCCGCGAGCAGCGGCCTCGCGGGCTTCGCCCACCGTCGTCACGGTGGCGACGACCTGGGTGCCGACCGCGTGGAGGCGGTCGACCACCTCGGCGGTGGGGAGGTTGAAGGTCATCGAGACCAAGGGCACGGGATGCGCGACGAGCCAGTCGACCTTCGCGTCATAGTGGTCATCGTCGTCGACGGGCTCGGTCTCGAGGGTGACTCCGTGCTCGGCGGCGAGAGGTTCGAGGGCGGTGGCGAAGCGGTCGAAGGCGGCGCGGTCGAGCGGCACCGGGTTCGGGGCGAAGAGGTTGACCCCGAAGGTCTCGGAGGTCTCGCGCATCCGCTCGACGAGCGGGGCGAGCGCCTCGGCGGTGAGGTAGCCACCGGCGACGAAGGGGAAGCCGCCCGCAGCGGCGACGGCCGCGCTGAGTTCGGGGGTCGTCGTCCCGCCGGCCATAGGGGCGCCGATGATCGGCAACGGCGTTGTCTCGAAGGCGATGGTCATGGTGTCGACTCCTGACGTCGGGTGATGCCATCGTCTCATCCGAGCTGCCCCGCCGCAGGAATGGCCACCGGCCGGGACGGCTTCGGTCCGGTGTGGACGCTGGTGCGGGAAGAACGCCCGCGCAACTCAGCGTTCGACGAGTCGGGCGAGCGCCTCGGTGACGGTGCCCCATCCTTCGAAGAATCCGAGCTCCTCATGCAGGGCGCGCTGCTCGGGGCTGGCATGCCGGACGATGGCACGGTAGTCGGTTCCGAACTCGCTGTCGCCGAGGATGATCTCCGTCGTCATCGTCACGGGAGCGGGCTGCGCGGGATGCCAGGAGCTGTCGACAGCATTGGTGAAGACGAGACGCGAGTCCTCCTCGATGCGGAGGAAGATCGCGTCGACGTGCGGGGTGAAGGTCTGCCCGTCCTCGCTCATCCGGGTGACGAACGCGCCGCCGGGGCGGAGGTCGAGCGCGTCGACGCGGAGGACGAGTGGGGAGGGGATCCACCACTGGACGAGCTGCGCCGGATCGGTCCACGCGGACCAGACGGCCTGGCGCGGCGCGCGGATGATGCGTTCGATCATGAGGTCGCGGTCGGGGTCGATGCCGGTGTCGAAGTCGGTGTCGGGGCCGAGGCCGAAGTCAGGGGTCGAGGTCATGGCGTCTCCTTGGGGTGTGGGTGAGTGGTCGGGGAAGAGCGGTCGGCCGTGGAGGCAGGGTGGTCGGATGAGGCCGTTCGAGTAGATGAGTCGGGCGTCGAGATCCCGGTGACGAAGGCGTCGAGTCGGTCGGTGGCGGCCTCCCAGCTGCGTCTCTGGGTCTCCAGCCATCGGTCGACGACGGCGAGTCGGTTCTCGTTGAGCACACAGGTGCGTACCCGCCCGGTCTTGCGGGTCGTGATGAGCCCGCACGATTCGAGGGTGCGGACATGTTTGAGGAACGACGGCATCGACATGCTCAGTGGTTCGGCGAGTTCGCTGATGCTCGCCGGGCCGTGGCCGAGTCTGGCGACGACGGCGCGTCGGGTGGGATCGGCGAGTGCGGTGAACACCTCGTCGAGCTCCTCCGAATGGTTAGCCATGTGGCTAAGTATTGCACGGCGCGCGGGGAATGGGAAGGGCTGGGTCCACGAGTGGGCGCACCGCCTCGGTGACGCGGATTCGCTGACCTCCCGATCGTCGGCTCGCCGTCGCTCCGCAGTGTGAAGCGGAACCCGTATGACGGTTCGTGACGGGAGAAGTCGCACACATGACGCTCGGTGACCTCACGGGACGCGGTCGGCTCCTCGCGCACCGTCGTCGACACAGACTGGTGGGACTTCGACAGCCGCGTCGAAGGTCATCAGAGAGGAAGGATCTGCCGTGAGCTCACTCGACCGCAGCTCGACAGACCGCAGCGGGGTCTCGACCCGCTCGGTGCACGCCGGCGCCGCCCCGGAATCGCACACCGGTTCCGTCGTCGCCCCGATCTTCCAGACCTCGACCTTCGAGATGGACGTCCCGGGCGTGCCCCGGGCCGGCTTCGACTACGCGCGCACGGGCACCCCGAACCGCAGCGACCTCGAAGAGGTGCTGTGCAACCTCGAAGGGGCGGCGTACGCGGCGGCCGTGAACTCGGGAACGTCGGCCGAGGTCGCCGTGTTCTCCGCTCTGCTCGGTCCCGGCGACGAGATCATCATCCCCCGCGATGTCTACGGCGGAACGTATCGGCTGCTCAAGAATGAGTACGAGCGCTGGGGCGTCGTCATCCGCACCGTCGACCTCACCGACGCCGAGGCGCTGGAAACGGCGATCACCGACCGCACCGCGATCGTCTGGGCCGAGACCCCGAGCAACCCCGGCCTCGACGTCATCGACATCGTCGAGACCGCGCGCATCGCCCACGCCCACAATGCTCTCCTCGCCGTCGATTCGACGTTCGCGACCCCGTACCTGCAGCGTCCGATCGAGCTCGGCGCCGACCTCGTCATCCACTCGACGACGAAGTTCATCAACGGCCATTCCGATGTCATCGGCGGGGCCGTGCTCGCCGGTGACGGGCAGACCTGTCCCCGCGCCGCCGAGGTGATCGACCGTCTCACCAGCCACTTCGCATCCGTGGGGCTGGGGATCTCCCCTTTCGACGCGTGGTTGACACGGCGCGGGATCAAGACCCTGCCCGTGCGCATGGCCGCGCACTGCGCGAACGCGCAGGCCGTGGCCGAATGGCTCGAGGGGCGTCCGGAGATCGCCGAGGTGTTCTACCCCGGACTGCCCTCACACCCGGGCCACGAGATCGCGAAGAAACAGATGAGCGGGTTCGGGGGAGTGGTCTCCTTCTCCACCGACACCGAGGAGCGGGCGCTCGAGCTCGTGCAGAGCACCGAGCTCATCACCCTGGCCGAGTCGCTCGGCGGGGTCGAGTCCCTCATCGACCACCCGGCGACGATGACGCATCTCGCCGTCGCCGACTGCGAACTGAGCGTCTCCGGTCGCTTCATCCGCCTGTCGGTCGGCATCGAGGACATCGAGGACATCCTCGCCGACCTCGACGCGGCGCTGGCCAAGACGAACGCGTTCGCAGCGTCTGGCGAAGACGCCGCCAGCCGGTCGAAAGCGCAGGCTAAGACAGCTCCGGCCCCCGCACTTCAGATCGTCTAGCCTCCCGCCGGAGAGTCTGCGCCGCAATGCCGTCCGCGCCCGGCTCACCATCGCGAGCGCCGGTGCCCTGACGCCCCCCACACCACGAGCGTCACGTCCTACGTCTGCACACGTAGGACATGGCGCTCGATGGATGAGGTGAATTGCTCAGGGTTGTGTGAGACGCTCCGGCGGCGAAGTGGCGCTCCAGGGAGGGCGTGATGTTCCAGGGGTCATTCGGAGTGGAGAGTGTGAGGCGGCCTGAACGCGCTCGACTTCAGGTCGATCTGGACAGGAAATCGCGTCGATTCTCTGCCCATTTCGCCCAGGAGACGCCGTCAGGGGTGGCGCGGAACGAAGGCCCAAGGAGCGGAAGCGCTCCAGCGCGGGGGAAAACCCGACTCGGTCGCGGCGGTCAACGTGCTGTCGCCCGGACACCCGCCCGCGTAGCGTATTCGGTATGAGTGAGAAGACCCCCGAGCATCCGCAGGAACCGGAGCCGACCGGCTCCATGCCTGCAGAAGCTCAGCACCCCCACGGCGACAGTGCGCCACAGGCCACCGAAGCCGGGCAGTTCCGCACCACCCCGCTCGACCTCGAGGTTCCCTTCACCACCCCGCGGCCCGGTTGGACCCACCCCGCCGAGGCGGCCGACGGCTTCGAGGGCAGTGCTGAGTCACCGACTCGGGAGTACCCTCACACTCAGGCCTACGATCCGTCGCGATTCCCCGCCGCCGGCAACCCGAGCCCCGCCGCCGGCAACCCGAGCCCCGCCGCCGGCAACCCGAGCCCCGCCGCCAGCGACCCGACTCAGGCCTACGGCACTCCTGCACAGACCTACATCGGCGCCGCACAGCATCCTGCCGGCGCACAGCCGCCGATGCCGCCCCGCGTCGAGCACGCGCTGCCCGGCGCTGAGCACCCCGGCCAGTACGCGTCCGCATCGTACGGTCCCGGCGGCCCGGTCTCCGGCCCGGGTCGACCGGCGCCGTCGCGCCCGTCCCCGCAGCGCGTCGACGCTCCGGGTGCGCAGTACCCGACCCAGTCAGGGCCCCAGCCTGGCCCGCACGCGGGACCCTTCCCAGGACAGAGCCCCCACCAGGAACAGAATCCCTTCCCGGGGCAGAGCCCCTACCCGGGACAGGTCCGGCTCCAACCGCCGCGACCGCCTCGGCGGAAGAAGCCCCGCCCGAACGACCTCGTCATGGTTCCGGTCACCGGACCCATGCCGCTGAGCCGCACCGATGTCACCGACATCCCTCCGGAGGGCCCGATCGACTGGCCGAAGCGGCCGGTCGGCGTCGTCGGGGTCGCGAACCTCTTCCTCTCCGCGGTCATGGCCATCCTCTGGGCGTGGATCCCCGTTGGGCTCCTCATCACCGGCATCGGCGGCATCTTCGCCCTCGGCCTCGGCGTCCTCGCGCTCATCCTCTGGGTGCTCGTCCAGCAGGTCGCCAACGTCTTCGAACGCTACCGCGCCGAACTCGTCTACGACGACAGAATCCCGGTGCCGACGGTCCCGCGCAGCACCCGCGAATCCGGGTTCGCCCGCTTCCTCCACAACCGGTGGCTGCTCGTGTCCTCGGGCTCGTTCTGGCGCTCGACCGCCCACCACTACGTCAAGATGCTCCTCGGCCTCGCCGTCGTCGGCGGCACGATCACCGGCATCTGCGGCGGCATCCTCGGAGTCTTCTCGGCGATCAACCCCGACGGGATCCCCGGCCTCTTCTTCGGCGGCGGTGAGAGCGGCCTGGGCCGCGTCGGCGTTGCGATCGGCTCGCTCATCATCCTCGCCAGCTCGCTCGCCATCCTCTGGTTCGCCCCGTATCTCGACCGTGCGCTCGACCGCAGCCTTCTGCCGCCGGCCCGCACCGCCGCCCTCCAGGCCGAGGTCTCCGAGCTCGACCGCGCCCGCATGGCCGGGATCGATGCGGCCGCCGCTGAGCGTCTGCGCATCGAACGCGACCTCCACGACGGCGCCCAGCCCCGCCTCGTCGCCCTGACGATGACCCTGGGCCTGGCGAAGTCGAAGATCGACTCCGACCCGGAACGTGCCAAAGAGCTCGTCGCCGAAGCCCACGCCGAGGCGAAGGGCATCGTCAACGAACTCCGCCAGCTCGCCCGCGGAATCCATCCCGCCGTCCTCACCGACCGCGGTCTCGACGCTGCGGTCTCCGCGCTCGCCGGCCGCTCACCGATCCCCGTCGAGGTCGACGTCCGCCTCGGCGGTCGGATCGAACGCGAAGCCGAAGCCGTCGCCTACTTCGTCGTCGCCGAGTGCCTGACGAACATCGCCAAGCACTCCGGTGCCACGCAGGCCAAGGTCGTCATCGCCCCCACCGAGGCGGGAGTCGAGATCGTCGTCACCGACAACGGTCATGGCGGAGCCCGGATCGACCGGTCGGGTCGGCACACCGGCATCGCCGGTCTCGTCGACCGGGTCGAGGCCGCCCGTGGGACACTGAACCTGACCAGCCCCGCAGGTGGGCCGACTACCATCGTTGTGGAGGTGCCATGCGCATCGTGATCGCCGAAGACTCAGCCATCCTCAGGGCCGGACTCGAACGACTCCTCGTCGACGCCGGACATGAGGTCATCGCGGCCGTGCCTGATGCCAATGAGCTGCTGGCGACCGTGAATACGATGCCCCCGGACCTCGCCGTCATCGACGTGCGCATGCCGCCGACGTTCACCGACGAGGGCATCCGCGCCGCGGTCCTCATCCGCAAGCAGAATCCGGACGTCAAGGTCCTCGTCTTCAGCCAGTACGTCGAGGAGCAGTACGCCTCCGAACTCATCGCCGAGAACACCGGCGGGTTCGGCTACCTGCTCAAGGACCGCGTCGCCGATGTCGAGGACTTCCTCTCCGCCGTCGACGAGGTCGCCAAGGGCGGAACCGTCCTCGACCCCGAGGTCGTCTCCCAGATCCTCGTGCGCACCCGCAAGACCGACGGGCTCTCGACGCTCAGTCCCCGCGAGCTCGAGGTCCTCCAGCTCATGGCCGAGGGCAAGTCGAACGCCGCGATCGCCGGCACCCTCTTCCTCAGCGCCGGAGCCGTCGAGAAGCACATCAGCTCGATCTTCACCAAGTTCGGACTCACCGCGGACACCTCGGACAACCGTCGCGTCCTCGCAGTCCTCACATTCCTCGGAGCATAGAAATGCCTGCCACCGTCCTCGTCAACCAGTCGGCCCGCACCGGACTGCGTGCCGTCCTCGTCATCGCCGCAGCGATCGTCCTGCTCATTCCGATCGCGATCAGCGTCGCCCACGGTGCCTCCCGGCTCGACTACACGAAGGTCGAGTCGAGTGAGCAGCTGGCCGCCTCGGCGAGAGACGTCCGCTTCTCCCTCGACACGGGAGCCTCGATCACGGTGAGGACGACCGATGCGGACACGGCGACGGTGACGATGACCGGGGTGGGTCCGCGCGATGACGTCCCGAAACTGCGTGTCGAGGAGACCAACGGCGAATCGGTGGTCACCGTCGACGACAGGAAGGTCTTCGAGAACGCCCGCATCGACGTCGCCATCCCCAAGGCGACGTCGAAGGACACCAACCTCACGTTCGCCGGCGGCCTCGGCGAAGTCGACGTCCGGGGGGAGTTCAATGACGTCAAGGCCGACACCGACGCCGGGTCGGTCTCGCTCGAGGGCGACTTCGAGAAGGTGCAGACGACGACCGACTGGGGTCAGACCCGGTTCAAGGGCAGCTTCGGATCGATCGAGGCGAAGTCCGACGTCGGCACCCTCGAAGGAACCGACCTCAAGGTCCGCGACCGAGTCGACGCGACGACCTCGACGGGGTCGATCGACCTCGACTTCTCCAATGAGATGGTCCCGACCTCGGGAATCACGGTCAAGGCCGACGAAGGCAAGATCGATCTCCGTCTGCCCCGCCTCGACCTCGTCAAAGAGCATATGAGCGCCGAGGCGGCCGGCCCCGACGACGGACGTGACGGTTCCGACGACGGCGGTGCCGAGGTCAAGGACCTCTTCTACCGGATCAACGCGACATCGAACCAGGGCAGCGTCGACCTCGCGAAGGACCTCGAGAAGTACGACGCGTCGAAGGATCCGAAGGACGCAGAAGGCAAAGCGGTCATCCCTGTCTCCGTCACCGCGGACACGGGCGCGATCACGATCGACCAGAACTGATTGAGCGGCGCGGCGGGCCACCGCTTTCGGCTCGACGACCGCAGCGCACGGTGCGACATCCGCCGCGCCCTGCTCGCCGGGCCACCGAAGGGAAGACAATGCAGGTCACGGTCTACGGAGCCACGGGAACCTTCGGCAGCCGACTCGTCACCCGGCTGCGGGCGATGGGGCATTCCGTCATCGCCGCTCACCGCGGGATCGGCGTCGACACGTACACCGGCGACGGGGTCACAGACTCGGCGGTCGGCAGCGATGTCCTCGTCGACTGCGTCAACCTCCTGACGAACAACCGGCACCGGGCGCTCGACTTCTTCTCCCGCAGTGCGCGCTCGATCGCGTTGGCCGCGGCGGAGAATCCCGGTGCGGCGATGGTATGCCTGTCGATCGCCTTCAAACCCGCGGTCGCCGGATCCGCACTCTTCGGCTACTACCAGGGCAAGAACATGCAGGAGCGGGTCTACCGCAGGCTCGTGCCCGCCGACCAGCTCCTCATGTTCCGCTCGACCCAATGGTACGAACTCGCCGCGACGGCATCGGTGTCCGTCGGCCCGGTCGTCTTCGCCCCGAAGATGCGGGTGCGCGCCCTCGCCGCCGACGAAGCAGCCCGGATGATGGCAGAGGCGATCGAAGCCGGAGAGCGCGGCACCGTCGAGGTCGCCGGCCCCGAGATCAGCGACCTCGCCGCGATCGCCCGAGTCGTCGCCGAAGCGGAGGCGGGCCGCACCGGA
The DNA here is from genome assembly GCF_050562175.1 of Brevibacterium sp. K72. Taxonomy (NCBI): domain Bacteria; kingdom Bacillati; phylum Actinomycetota; class Actinomycetes; order Micrococcales; family Brevibacteriaceae; genus Brevibacterium; species Brevibacterium sp. K72. Next base: position 609,907 of record NZ_CP191582.1, on the reverse strand, counting down.
GAACGGACCCAGGGCTCCGGCGTGAGGCGTCGGGGACGGACGCGGGCCCGCAAGGTCGTGCCCGTGCCGATTCCCGGACCGACGGCGGACGACGGCCTCATCCCCGAGTCGCCGAGGCTCTCGACCGTCACAGTCGACGAATGGCTTCGCACCCGGTGAGGTGATTCAGACGTACGGACCGATGAGGTGCCCGAGGACAGAGCCGTCGGGAACAGTGCCGTACTTGTAGCTGAGCTTCTGCAGAGGTGCGACGGCGGCGATGTCGGTGAGCGTACCCGGTCGCCAGGGCTGCATCATCGCCAGCTGGAGCAGATGCGCCGAGGTGGCCGAGAGCACCGGTGCTGCGTTCCACTGGCCGCGGGCTTCGGGCACGAGCACCTGGAGGACTTCGAAGATCCGGTGGTAGAGGAAGTAGTCGGGCAGGTCGTCGAAGTGGGTCCACCACTCATCGAGAGCGCGCCTCTGCAGGCCCAGCAGAACCGACTCCTTCTGCGAGGCGATGAACCAGTTCGCGATGGACAGCTTCGTCCACCGGGGGAAGATCGTTCCCGCACGGAGATAGCGGCGCTGCAGGTCATCGTCGAAGTTGTGTCCGACCCATGCCGTGGCGTCGAACCAGACGCCTCCATGCTCTTCGAGAATGCGGGTGCGGACGTAGTCGGAGAAGTGGGCCGGGCGCGAGTCCTCGAGGACCGCAGCGATCCGGTCGGGAACGTCGATGAGTTCACGGACCGATTCTCCGTCGAGCACACGCAGCGCGGGATACGATTCCCTGATGTTCGCCAGGCACGCCTGGACGAGCGGTGGGGCCGTGTCGATCGGAGTGTTCCAGTAGGTGAACACACGGTCGGAGGGCACCGGCATTCCGCGGTACCGACGCCGTGCGGAGGTGCGAGCGCGGGCGGCTGCGAAGATCGGCGGGTCGGCGGGCAGTCCGACACTGCGGCGCAGTTCTGGCAGGCGCGGCTGGAGCAGTCGGATGAGGCGCTCGTAGGTCTGCAGAGCCGCCACCGGATCGATCGTCGAGGCGAACTGCGAGGAGCGCTCGATCTGCGCCTGCAGCCCCGCCAGCACCTTCTCGGGCGTCGGGTCCTTCGTCAGTCTCATACCATCCTGCTTCCGCACATCGACCGTGGCCGACAAGGGCTGTTGTCCGGTCTGCTCTCTTCTCACCCTAGAGCAGGAGAGGCGTCTCCAGCCGGAATCGGCGGGTGAGGGGCGCGGGATCTCCGCCTCCCGCCGAGTAGGATGCGGTCGGGAGGTGGCCTGCATGGAATGGCACGAATACGGACTCGACGGTGTCGACGCCCTGCGCGTCGTCGTCTCCTGCGTCGTCTTCTACTTCGGCATCATCATCGTCGTCCGTCTCTTCGGGCAACGCGCCCTGGCGAGTCTCTCGAGCTTCGACCTGGCCGCGATCATCGCCCTCGGAGCCGTCGTGGGACGGGCGATCCTCGGCGACACCCCCACTCTCGTCGCCGGTGTCCTCGCCGTCGGGACGCTGCTCATCCTCCAGGCGGTGACCGGGCAGGCGCGGCGGAGCGCCCGCATCGAGGGCATCGTCAACAGTCCCGCGATCGTCCTCATGGCGGGAGAGGAGTTTCTCACCGACAACATGGCCCGCGCCCATGTCGATCGCGTCGAAGTGGTCTCGAAGCTGCGGATGGCAGGCATCCGAGAGCTCTCCGAGGTCGCGTGCGTCATCCTCGAACCCACCGGCCAGATCAGTGTGATCAAGCGCGGCAGGCCGATCGACCCGGCGCTGCTCGATGGTGTCGTCGGGGCGGAGCGCATCCCCCGATCGGACATCGGCTGAGACGACGACACCAGCCCGTCTGACCAGGCTCACTCTTCAGTTCTCGCGTCGTCGCCAGCGACCACCTCCTCGTCCTCCTCGAGCCCGAGCAGCCTGGCCCCGTTCTCCCAGAGCACCGCGCGCATCCAGTCGTCGCCGAGGTCGAGGCCGGCGAGCCCCGAGAGCTGATCGGCGTACGGGTAGGGGATGTTCGGGAAGTCCGAGCCGAGGACGACCTTGTCCTGGAGCGCCAGGAGTCGCTCACGGAAGGCGGGGGCCACCTCGGCGGGGTGGTTGAAGAACCCGGAGACGTACATCGTCGTATCGAGGTGGACCCCGCTGTGGGCCTCGGCGAGATCGGCGAACGCGTCGTACTCGGGCATGCCCATGTGGGCGATGACGAAGTTGAGGGCGGGAAAGCGTTCGAGCACCCGTGCCACCGCCTCGGGGCCGGTGAACTCGCCGGGCAGCGGCTTCGAACCGGCGTGGATGACGATCGGCACCTGCGCCTCCGACAGCGCCGCCCACGCGGGATCGAGGACACGGTCATCAGGAGCGAAGCCGCCGACCTGCACGTGGACCTTGAACAGCCGTGCCCCGGCCTCGAGGGCTGCGGGCACGTACTCGGCGGACTCCGGTTCGGCGTAGAGCGTTCCGCAGTGGACGACGTCCGGGTGGGCTGCGGCGAACTCCCTGTTCCAGTCGTTGAGCCACGCGGCCATACCCGGTCGGTGGGGGTAGGTGAGTGCCGGGATCCGGTGGAGGCCCCAGTCGCGGAGGATCCGCAGCCGGGTGTCGGTGTCGTGACGGTAGTGGATCGGCCACGGTCGACCGTAATGCGCCTCGGCGTCGTCGAAGTAGGACCAGACCTTGTCGAGCACATTCTGCGGGAGGAAATGGACATGGATGTCGGCCAGCCCCGGCAGATCGAGCGCCTCGACATACCCCGGGATCTCCGCATCGGTGCGGGGAGGAGCGATCATGGTCCCACCCTACGTCCCGGTACGGACACAGCCGGGCAGCGACGCGGATCCGTCCCACAGGCTGCGTCCAAACACCCGCCTTAGACTGCGGGAATGGAGTACACCGACCCGTTCGCGCTCGCCGTCCCGTCGCAGGCGCGGTCTCTCGGTCAGCCCCCGTTCTGGACGCCGGGTCAGGCCGTGACCTGGACGTACAGGCGCTTCGACTTCGATCGCGACCATATCGAGGTGCTCCGGCCGATGCGGGTCATCGAGGACGGACCCGACGGCGCGGCTCTGTGGATGCCCGGGGGCACCGAGGTCACCGACACCCGGATCGTCGGATGGGAGGGCTTCAACGCCCACGACGTCCCCCTCGACGTCCGCTTCCGCCCACCCGCCGAGGCACCCCGCCGGACCATGGTGCCCACCCGCTGGCAGGGGCACGGGGTCCTCAAGCTCGCCCCGCCGAACGTCCCGTTCTCCGTGTGGGTGCTCGTCAAACCCGCCGAGGCGGCCGACCCGTCCGCCGATCCCGTCCGGATCGAGTGGTACATCAACCTCGAGAGCACCCACCTGCGCACCGCCGAGGCGGTGTTCACCAGCGATCTCATCCTCGACATCACCTTCCCCGTCGCCGAGGAGCCGCTGCACCTCCCCGGTGGCCGTCTCAATGCGCGCGGAGCCGTCTTCAAGGACGTCCACGAGATCGCCGCGGCCGCGCAGTACGGCTACTGGCCGCCCGAATGGTCGGACATCGTCCGCGGCAACGGCAGCCTCGTCCTCGACCGGCTCGAGGACCACCGATGGGCGTTCGATCCCCGGTGGGCCGGCGTCGCCCGCGACCTCGCCGGGTTCGAACCGGGGGAGAAGCCGCGGTCCGGAACGGGGGAGAAGCCGCGGCTCGGCCCGACCACCTCGGCGGACACAATTTCTCCAGGTCAGCGGGAACATCGACGCATACCCGCGGGTTGTTACGTAAGACCGGACCACCGCTGAGAGGACATCGCTATGGCCACGAATCACCGTATCCGCCTCAACTCGCGTCCCGTGGGGATGCCGACGGCTGAGAACTTCCTCCACGACGAGGTCCCCGTCGAATCCCCGGGTGAGGGGCAGGTTCTCCTGCGCACTCTCTACCTTTCCCTCGATCCGTACATGCGGGGGAGGATGTCGGACGCGAAGTCCTACGCGCGGCCGACGGAGATCGGCGAGGTGATGGTCGGAGCGACGGTGTCCGAGGTCGTCGAGTCGCGATCTCCGGAGTTCTCTCCCGGTGACATCGTCCTCGGCTACGGCGGTTGGCAGGAGTACTCCATCGAGGACGCCTCGCAGCTGCGCCGCATCGACCCGGAGATCGCGCCCGTGAGCACGGCGCTCGGTGTGCTCGGGATGCCGGGGTTCACCGCGTACGCAGGGCTGCTCGAGATCGGCATGCCCAAGCCGGGTGAGACCGTCGTCGTCGCCGCGGCGACCGGTCCGGTCGGCTCGGTCGTCGGGCAGATCGCGAAGATCGTCGGGGCGCGGGCCGTCGGCATCGCCGGTGGGCCGGACAAGGTCGCCCACCTCAAGGAGCTCGGGTTCGACGTCGCCCTCGACCACCGCTCCCCGAACTTCAGGCAGGAGCTCGCCGAGGCGGTTCCCGAAGGCATCGACGTCTACTTCGAGAACGTCGGCGGTAAGGTCTTCGAAGCGGTCCTGCCGCTGCTCAACACGTTCGCCCGTGTGCCCGTGTGTGGTCTCGTCTCGAGCTACAACCTCACCGAACTGCCGCCCGGACCCGACCGCACGGGACTGCTCATGTCGACGATCCTGCGGCAGTCGCTCACGGTGCGCGGCTTCATCCAGAGCGAGTTCGTCGACCGCCTGGGCGAGCAGTTCCTGTCCGACATGCGCTCGTGGATCCAGGAAGGAAAGATTCGCTACCGCGAGGACATCCGCACAGGTCTCGATCGTGCACCGGAGTACTTCAACGAACTCCTCACCGGCGGGAACTTCGGGAAGATGGTCGTCGCCGTCGGCGAGCAGAGCCAGCGTTAGTCACGGGGTCCGGGACGGCTATGGAGCCGTCCCGGACACGGGGCGGGTTGTCTGCTGCGATCTCGACGAACGGCGTGGACATTGTGTTGGGAGCCCGGATTCGGCCGGAGATATCGAGGTGTGTACTCGTTCGGCCGCGAATGGGAGACTGAGACTATGGAACCGGCAATCAGATTCGACGAAGCCGCGATTGCGCGGATCTGCGCAGCTCGCGGAGTCGAGCGATTGCGCGTCTTCGGCTCCGCAGTCTCCGACCGGTTCGATCCAGAGTCGAGCGACCTCGACTTCATCGTGGATTTCGTTCCTGGGCGTGACAGCATGTTCGATGATTATTTCGGTCTGCTCGAAGATCTCTCAGCTCTCTTCGACCGGGAGGTGGAGCTGGTGGTCGGCCGAGCACTGAAGAATCCCTACTTCCGCGAATCAGCCCTGAGCGGCGCGCAGGAACTCTATGCGGCGTGAAACCTCTGCCTGGCTGTGGGATGCCCGCGAAGCGATCGATGCCATCGGCAGTTTTGTCGATGGCGTCGATGAAAGCGAGTTCACGCACAGTCTGCTCATCCGGTCTGCGGTCGAGCGGCAGCTCGAAGTGCTGGGTGAGGCGCTCAATCGGGTGCGCAGTGCAGATCCCGAAACGGCTGCATTGATCGCAGACATCCACCGGATCATCGCTATGAGAAACGTCATCGCTCATCAGTACGGTGAGATCGACTATGCGATCGTTTGGTCAGCCGTCAACGATCGCGTTCCGCAGCTCAGGTCGACGATTGCGGCTCTGCTCTCCGACTGAACCGTCTCACCGGAAGCGGGCGAACACCTCGGCGGGGTCGAGGCCGTAACTCAGCGCGAGGGTCAGCGCGATCCGCGCCTTCCTCGCATCGAGGATCCCGGCCGGGATGAGCCCGCCCTCGAGCAGGCCGATCTCCCCGCCGACGTAACCGTACGTGCGGGTCAGGCTCGCTCCCGACCCAGGTCGGGAGGCGAGGATGACCGGCATCTGCTCGCCGAGGCGGAGGACCGCGGGCACAAGATCCTCGGGGACGTGTCCGCCGCCGACTCCGGCGAGGACGAGGCCGGCGAAGCCTGCCTCACCGAGGCGGTCGAACGTCTCCGCCGGTTCCCCCAGTCCCACCTCGGCGAGGGCGACCGCCGCGAACGCGTCGGGTCGGGGGAGTCCTGCGAACGGCGAGGCCGCCGTGCGAGGGTGCGGCGCGTGGGGGAGACGGACGACGTCCTCACTGATCCACCCGATGGCGCCGAGCACCGGACCCGAGGAGAAGGCCGCCGTCGAGGACACGTGCGCCTTGCGGACATGATGCGGATCGTGGATCTCGTCGTTGAAGACGAGGGTGGCCGGCAGGTGCCGAGCCGACGGCGAGAGCGCGGTGAGCGCGGCGGCGCGGACGTTGGCGGGGCCGTCGGCGCCGGGCAGCGTCGGATTGCGCATCGCTCCGGTCACGGCGATCGGCGTGCCCGAGTCATTGAGCAGTGAGAGCGCGAAGGCCGACTCCTCGAGGGTGTCCGTGCCCTGGGTGAGCACGATGCCGTCCGCGTCGGTCCGCCGCGCGAGGTCGACGACATCGTGGAGCATGTCGAGGGTGACGTTCGCACTCGAGACCTGGGCGACCTGGGTGAAGTCGGCCTGGAGGTCAGGCCAGATCCGGTCGAGACCAGCGGCTGCGGCGATCTCGGCTCCGCTGAGCGCCGGAGCGACCCCACCGCTGCCGTCGGCGGTCGAGGCGATGGTTCCGCCGAGCGCGGCGACGAGCAGATGGAGTGGCGTATCAGGCATGACCCCGAGTCTAGCGAGGTGACGGAGGAGATCGGGATGCTGTGTCAGTCCCCGCTGTTAGCATCCACACATGGATCCGGACACCGTGCTCAGGCTCGCCCACGAGCAGGCGATGCAGTACCCGTCCGTCGTCGTCGACCACCCGTTCGGACCCGAGTACGCCGTATACAAGGTGCGGGGGAAGATGTTCATGATGCAGTACGAGCTGCGGGGCGTGCCGAGCATCAATCTCAAGATCGACCCTCTCGACGGTGAGGTCCTCCGTGACGCCTATGCGGAGATCGCACCCGGATACCACATGAGCAAGAAGCATTGGATCACCGTCGCCGGACGAGGCGATCCCGGCGAACAGGGCGAGACCAGCGAACAGGGCGAGACGGAGTCGAACTTCGACGCCGACCTTCTCCACGACCTCGTCCTCGAGTCCTATTGCCTGGTGGTGGCGAAGCTGCCGGTCAGGGACCGCCCGGTCGATCCGATGACCTTCGGAGGGCGAAACCAGGACTGAGATGTGGGACCTGTGATCTGGGACCCCGGATTGGCGTGCATTCGCGGCGGCCCGGACAATGGAGGTCATGTCTGCCCTGAGTTCCGCACTCGCCTACAAGCGACTGCTCGAGTCCGATGAGACTCTGCGCATGCTCCGGGCCGACCACCTTCCCGTGATGGCAGTGACCCTCGATGCCCACCTCGGCCGGCCGGGCACGCGTATGATCACCGAGGACCTCCATGAGAGCATCGACTCCGACCTCGAGGATCTGCGCGACCACTTCCCGCTCGGCACCCGCACCGCGAAGGCCTACTGCGACGACTGGCGGCGCGCGGGCATCCTCGTGCGGCGGCCGGCCACCTCGGCGCGCGGGGAGACCTACGAGCTCTCCGCCGCGGGCTTCGATGCGATCCGGATGCTCGAACAGCTGCGCACCCCACCGCAGACGGCGACCGAATCCCGGCTGGTCAGCCTCGCCCAGGCGGTGCGGCAGCTCGCGATCGACACCGACCCCGACAGCGCCCGCCGACTCGCCGCGCTCCACGCCGAACGCGACCGCATCGACGCCGAGATCGCCCGCGTCCGCCGCGGCGACCCCCGCTCGATCGTGCTCGACCGGCGCCGCGCCAACGAGCGCGTCGCCGACATCCTCCAGCAGGCCCAGGGCATGCCCGCCGACTTCGCGCGCGTGCGCGCCCGGTTCGAAGAGCTCAACCAGGACCTGCGGCTCTCGATCCTCTCCGCCGAGGACTCCCAGTCGAAGGTCCTCGACGAGGTCTTCCGCGGCGTCGACCTCATCGAATCCTCCGACGAAGGTCGGACGTTCGCCGCATTCTCCGCCCTCGTCCGCGACCCCGAGCAGGCAGCGGCCTTCGACGAGGACATCGCAGCGATCCTCGACCGCGACTTCTCCGCAGCCCTCACCCCCGAGACCCGCCGGTCCCTGCGCACCCTGATGCGGCAGATGAAGGACGGCTCCCGCGAGGTCTCCGACATCCTCACCGAATTCGCCCGCGGCCTGCGTCGCTACGTCCACTCCCACGAATTCCAACGCGACCGCGTCATGCGCTCCCTCCTCCAGGACGCGCTCGCCACCGCCGCCCCGGTCGCCGCCGTGCGGCGGCCCTACGACGACGTCGGCGTCGAACTCGAGCTCTCGAGCGTTCCCCTCGGCAGCCTCGGCGAGGTCATCCTCCACGATCCCGCCGAGTTCGACGCCGGAGACGAACTCGCCGAGGCGGGGGAGGCCGACGTCGACTTCGCCGAGCTCATCGCCATCGCCCGCGAGTCCGAGATCGACTTCGCCGAGCTCACCGACAACATCAACCGCGCCATCGCCGGGACCGACTCGGTCACCGTCGCCGAGGTGCTCGAGACCTACCCGGCCACGCAGGGCCTGGCCAGCGTCGTCGGCCTTCTCTCGCTCGCGAGCACCTACGGCACCGTCGATCCCGAGGCCAGGGAGAGGATCACCTGGTCCGGCGTCGACGGCGTCGACCGCCACGCCATCATCCGCCGCCACCGTTTCACCGAAGGCATCCGACTATGACAGACACCCCCGACACCCGCCTCGACGCCGACCGGCAGGCGACCGACAGCCCCGACGGACTGTGGACCGGGGACACGGGAACGCTCGGTGAGAACACCCGCCGAGTCCTCCTCGAACTCCTCAAGGGCCCCTACGTCTCGGGCACGCAGAGCCCGCAGCTGTGGTCCGCCCTCGTCACCGACGAGGCCCTCGTCCGTTCCCGCCTCCACGAGCTCTTCCTCGACCTTGTCATCGACAAGGTCGACGAGTTCGCCTTCACCCGCAAGGTCGTCACCGACGAACTCGACGTCCCGGCCGCCGTGCGCAGCGAACGCCTGACCTTCCTCGACACCGCGATGCTCCTCGTCCTGCGCCAGCTCCTCCTCGCCGCCCCCGGAGAACGCCGGGTCATCGTCGACCGCGACGAGGTCTACGAGCGCCTCGCGATCTACCGCACCGGCGACGAGTCGACCTTCCAGCGCAACCTCAACGGCGCGTGGGGACGGATGAGCAACCGCCTGCGCGTCCTCCACAAGGTCGGCGACGACCGCTTCGAGATCTCGCCGATGGTGAGGTTCCTCATCGACGAGGACCGCGTCCGCGAGCTCATCGACGTCTACGAACGCATCGCCGGCACCGGGGAGGCCGGCACCGCCGACACAGATACCGATGACCCCGCCGAGGCGGTCGCTGACACCCGGAACGCAGGCACCGGCGACCCCGCCACGAATGTCGCCCACGGAAAGGTCGACGCATGACCGAGGCCCTCTTCCCGCTCGACGCCGCCCTCATCGCCGACCAGGCCCGCGCCCGCGGGGCGCACCGGCCCGACGTCGGCAGCCAGTGGCGGCTCTCGGAGATCCAGATCGCGAACTGGGGCACCTTCGACTCCGACATCCACCGGATCCCCGTCTCCCACCGCGGCCATCTCATCACTGGACCCTCCGGCTCCGGGAAGTCCTCCCTCCTCGACGGCATCGCCGCCGTCCTCACCCCCGACAAGTGGCTGCGCTTCAACGTCGCCGCCCAGACCGCCGGCAGCCGCGTCGACCAGCGCAGCCTCGTCAGCTACGTCCGCGGGGCCTGGACGCGGACCGCGGACTCCGACGAGGACCGAGTGGTGAGCAAGTACCTGCGGCCCCGTGCCACGTGGAGCGGCATCGTGCTGCGCTACGACAACGGCTCCGACCGTCCGCTCACCCTGGCCCGGCTCTTCTTCCTCAAGGGATCGAGCACGACCGCGGCCGACCTCGCCGACGTGTGCCTGCTCGAACGCGCCGGCCTCGACCTCGCCGACCTCCAGCAGTACGCGCGCACCGGACTCGAGACCCGCAGACTCAAGGCCGATCACCCCGAGGCGGTCATCACCTCGAACGGCATGCACGCGAAGTTCTACGCCCGGATGCGCAAGGTCTTCGGCATGGCCAGCGATGCCGCCCTCCAGCTGCTCCACAAGACGCAGTCGGCGAAGAGCCTCGACAGCCTCGACCGACTCTTCCGCGACCACATGCTCGAGGTCCCCAACACCTTCGCCCTCGCCGACACGGCGGTGAGCGAATTCGGTGACCTCAAGGACGCCCACGACCACGTCGTCGAACTCCGTCGCCAACGCGACCACCTCCTCCAGCTGCGCGACGCCGCGACACGCTACGACTCGGCCCACGAGGCCGAAGCCCAGGCCGTCGCCCTCAACGACGCCCTCCTGCCGTTCCAGAAGCGCCGCGAGCTCGACGTCCTGCGCACCGAGCTGAGCGCCCGCAGCCGCGACCTCGTCGAACTCGAGGTTGCCGCCGATCGCGCCAAACGCGACTACGACACCGCCGTCGACGACTACGACCTCGCCCGCCGGGCCACCCTCGAACTCGGCGGCGCCGAAGCCGAGCACCTCCAGCAGCGCATCGCCACCGCCGAGACCGAACGGCGCGCCGTCGCCGACCGCTGGGCCGGCCTCGAACGCCGACTCGAACAGGCGGGCATCGACCACGCACCCACCTCGGCGGCCGAGTTCGCCGCACTCCAGGAGCAGATCGCCGCCGCCCTCGACGACGACTCCGAGAGCGGACCCAGCCACGCCGATCACGACCGCTTCTCGACGGCACGCCGTCGGGTCAGGGACCTCGAGGCCGAGATCGACTCGCTGCGGAAGTCCGGGTCGACCGTGCCCGGCAGCCTCCTCGAGATCCGCCGCGAACTCGCCGAGGGCACCGGCCTGAGCGAGAAGGCGCTGCCGTTCGCCGCCGAGCTCATCGAAGTCGACCCCGCCCACGCGCAGTGGACGGGAGCGATCGAACGCGTGCTCCGACCCTTCGCGCTCACCGTCCTCGTCCGGCAGGAGAACCTCGGCGCCGTCCGCTCCTGGGTCGACGCCCACCGGGTCAGGGGACGTCTCGTCTTCGAGGAGATCCCGGCCAAGGCTCCCAAGCCGCGACCCGCGAGCAGCGAGAAGTCCCTGGTCAACAAGATCGACGTCGCCGAATCGGGATTCGGCGAATGGGTCCGCTCGGCCCTGTCCGAACGCTTCGACGTCGCCTGCGTCGACCGTCCGGACGACCTCGACGACTACGCCCGCGCCGTCACCCTGGCCGGTCAGATCAAGTCCTCACGCACCCGATACGAGAAGGACGACCGGCGCCGCATCGACGACCGCAGCAACTGGGTGCTCGGCAACCGGGACGCCAAGCTCGACGCGCTCATCGACTCCCTCCGCGACGCGCAGACGGAGCTGGCTGCAGCCGAGGAGATCGTCCGCGCCGCGACCGCGGAGACCGCCCTGGCCAACCGCCGCAAGGGCATCCTCGCCGGCATCCGCGAACAGTCGTGGCGTGACATCGACACTGCCGGCGCCGAGGCGGCGATCACGGCGCTCGAGAAGCAGCTGAGCGACCTCGAGGCCGCCGACGGCGACCTCCAGCAGGCGATCGGCGCCGAACGTCGGGCCCGTGCGGCCAAAGAGTCCGCCGAGGCGCAGACCCGTGACGCCGACTATGCGCTGCGGCGGGCGAACGAGCAGATCAGCGACCTGCGTGCCGACATCGACCGCCTCACCGAGGACATCGACGCCGGCCGCATCCTCGAGGTCGACCCCGCCCTCGCCGACGCCCTCGATGCCCGCTTCGGGAAGGTCGAGGGCAGCATCGGCCGGGAGACCCTCGCCGAGGCGGGCCAGCAGGTGTCCCAGACCCTGCAGGCAGAGAAGGACCGCGCGCAGGCGGCGGCGAGCGAGGCCGGTCAGGCCGTGACCCGGTTGGCCGCGGAGTTCAAGGCGGCCTGGCCGTCGGTGGCCGTCCAGCTCACGGCCGAGGTCGCTGACCGCCACGACTACCTCGTCATGCTCGACGAGATCGAAGCCCACGGTCTGCCCGACCACGAGAACCGGTTTCGCGACCTCCTGCGCGAGCGCTCCCGCGACCTCATCGGGGAGCTCCTCAACGAGATCTACGCCGCCTCGCACGAGATCGAGGACCGGGTCGCCCCGATCAACTCCTCCCTCCTGCGCTCCCGATTCGACGAAGGCCGCTACCTCCGGCTCAAGGTCAAGACCCGCCGCAGCGAGACCGTCAACGCCTTCATCGCCGACCTCCGCCGGATCGTCGGCGGCGGCTGGAACGAAGACGACAGCGAGACTGCGGAAGAGAGGTACGCGACCCTCGCCGAGGTGATGCGCCGCTTCGCCTCGAGCGAGCACGTCGATCGGGTATGGCGGACCCAGTGCCTCGACACCCGACTGCACGTGAGCTTCCTCGCCGAGGAGATCGACGACCACGGCCGCGCGCACGCGACTTACGACTCGGGAGCGGCGATGTCCGGCGGACAGCAGCAGAAGCTCGTCATCTTCTGCCTCGCCGCCGCCCTGCGCTACCAGCTCGCCGACCCCGACGAGGCGATCTCGAAGTACGGCACGATCATCCTCGACGAGGCCTTCGACAAGGCCGATGCCCGGTACACGCGGATGGCGCTCGACGTCTTCCTCGAATTCGGCTTCCACATGGTGCTCGCGACCCCGCAGAAGCTGCTCCAGACGATCGAACCCTACGTCGGTGCTGCGACCTCGATCGAGAACCCGAGCCGGCAGAAGACCCTGGCCTCGACGATGGTGTGGGAGACCGGCGACGGCAGCCACGGTGAAGGTGCGCGAGCCGAGACGCCGGTGACCTGACCGGCCCGCTCACCGTCACCGCCAGCGAACCGATCTTTCCCCGCCGCGCCTGTTGACTTTGTTTTTTCAATAGATAAACTAACTAACCATGCGGCTGTGACAGCCGCCACAGGGGAGTCGGGATACCTGGAATTCCCCGTACTCACCATCACGCTGACCGGAACCGCCCGGTCCGACCTCCGCAGTTCACCGACGAACGGAACGAAGGACACGTCAATGAAGACGAAGCGTCACCTGCTCACCCTTTCCGCCCTGGCCGCCTCGGCGGTCCTCCTCGCCTCCGGCTGCTCCTCGGGCTCCTCATCCTCGACCCCGGAGGGCGATGGAAGCCTGTCGTTCAACACCTCCGAGCCGAAATCGATTCTGCCCCAGAAGGAACCGGGCTCGCAGATCGGCATGGCATTGTGCGCGAACCTCATGGAGATGAATGTCGAGAACCAGGAGTACGAACCGCTCGTCGCCGAGTCCGTCGAATCCAAGGATGCGAAGAACTGGACGATCAAGCTCAAGGACGGGTGGACCTTCCAGGACGGCACCCCGGTGACGTCCGCTTCGTTCGTCGATGCGTGGAACAAGACCGCCTACGGCCTGAACGCCTGGCAGGGCAACGGCTCCTTCACCACCTTCGAGGGCTACTCCGATCTCAATCCCGCCGAGGGAGAACCGAAGACGAAGGAGCTCTCAGGAGTGAGAGCTCCCGACGACAAGACGATCGAAGTCACGCTCAACGCCCCCAACGCCGACTTCCCGATGCTTCTGTCGACCAACCCGCTCTGTCCGCTGCCGCAGGCCGCGTTCGACAACCCTGAAGAGTACGAGAAGAACCCGATCGGCAACGGTCCCTACAAGTTCACGTCATGGGATCACGGGGTCCAGGTCGACCTTGAGAAGTGGAAGGAGTTCCCCGGTGGAGAGGCCTTCTCCGGAGGAGCGGAGTCCCTCGTCGCGAAGATCTACACCGGCATCGACGCCGCCTACACGGACTTCACGGCGGGCAACCTCGACATGATGCGCAACTCCACCCCGCAGATCGTCGAGAAGGCGAAGACCGACGTCGGCGAGGACGCGATCTACGAGGTGCAGACCGGAAGCAAACAGGATTCCCTGCAGTTCCCCGAATACATCGAGGAGCTGAGGAACCCCGACTTCCGCAAGGCCGTGTCTCTGTCGATCGACCGCAAGAAGACCGTCGACGCACTGCTCAAAGGGCAGGGGATGCCCTCGGATTCGCTGCTGTCGCCGAGCCTCGAGGCCTATCAGGAGGGTGCCTGCGAATCGTGCACCTTCGACCCTGCGAAGGCCAAGCAGCTGCTCGAGAAGTCAGGATTCACCGGCACCCTGCAGATCTCCTATGCCAGCGGTGGAAGGGACCAGCTCATCCAGGCGATCGCCCGTCAGATCCAGGACAACCTCGGCATCGAGGTCAAGCTCGACCCGGTTCTGCCCACTGAGCTCTCGGAGAAGCGCAACACCGGCAAGCTCGAAGGTGCCGTCTACGGTCTGTGGGGGTGGACGTACAAGAGCCCCGACCAGTTCCTCAGCCAGTACCAGACCGGCGGTGACGGCAACCAGGCGACCCAGTACAGCAATCCGAAGGTCGATGAGCTCCTCGAACAGGCCAGGGGCGAGCAGGACGAGGCCAAGCGCAACGAGCTGTTCACACAGGCGGAGGCGCTCATCCTCGAGGACATGCCGGCCGTGCCCCTCTTCATCCCCAAGGACTACGGGCTGCGCTCGCAGTGCGCGGCGACGAACGAAGTCCAGGGCGACATCCAGTTCTACCGGGCCGGCTATGCCTGCTGATCACGAGACGAGGGAGCCGCTCATCGGCCTCAAACAGCGCAACACAGGACTCATCCTGCGCCACCTCCTCCACAATCCCGGGCTCTCCCGATCGGAAGTGGCGAAGAGCGTCGGACTCTCCGCTCCAACGGTCACGAATCTCACCGGTGAACTCATCGACCACGGATTCCTCCGAGGACTGGTGTCGAAGTCCGGCAGCATGGGGCGTCCGCGGGTGCCCTTGGCAGTCGATCCGGACCGCCGTGCGGTGCTCGGCATCCATCTCGGCCCGCAGGTCACGGGTCTGACGATCATGGGTCTCGACGGCACGGAGAAGGTCTCCGAACTCGTGCCGCACGGAGACCTTCCCGGTCCTGAAGCGATCGCGAAGGTCGTCACGGCGGCCGAGCGACTCACCGCCGACAGGGAACCGGGTGAACTGCTCGGCACCGGGATCGCGACCGGCGGGCAGGTCGACGTGGGAGAAGGCGTCGTCCTCGACCACCCGAGCGCCGGGTGGCGCGATCTCGATGCGATCTCACCGTTCCGTGCCGCGCTCAGCGGGCCGATCGTCTTCGATCACAATGTCCGCGCCGCCGCCCAGTGGGAGCTGCTCTACGGTGTCGGTCGGGTCACCGACGACTTCCTCCTCCTCGTCGTCGCCTCGGACGTCGGCTGCATCAGCGTGCGGCAGGGAGCCATCCGCCACGGCGCGAGCCGACGGGCCGGAATCATCTCCCACCTCACGGTGCCCGGATCCACCGTGGTCTGCGAGTGCGGTCGCACCGGCTGCTTCGCGGCCGCCGCCAGCGACGATGCCCTCGTCCGGCAGGCACACACGGCAGGACTGACCGACATCTCCTACCTCGACCTCCTCGTCAGGCTCGCGGACACCGGGGATGCCACCGCCTCGGCGCTGCTGAGCGAACGCAACCGCGCCATCAGCTGCACGGCGGCCGCGCTCTTCGACCTCGACGACCCCGGTCGGCTCGTCATCGCCGGTTCCCCCGCCGAGGTGGCCGACCACTTCGAGGAGATCCGCACCGGAGTCGGTCGGGAGTCCGTCCTCGGGGAGGCCGCCTCCGAGCGGGTCGTCGTCTCCAATGGCCACCTCATGAGTCTTACGCACTACGCGGCGAGTTCGATGGTGGCAAAGGTCCTCGAGGATCCGCTCGCCCACGTGAGCGGTGACGCGCGTCTGGGGGCATGATGGTCGCCTACACGATCCGTCGCGTGCTCCAGATGATCCCCGTGGTCATCGGCGCGACCTTCATCATCTACGCTCTCACCTTCGCGATGCCCGGCGACCCGATCGCCGCCGTCACCGGGTCGCGCCCACTGCCCGCGGCGACGGTCCAGCAGATCCGCGAGGCCTACCACCTCAACGACCCGTTCCTCGTCCAGTACGGGCAGTACATGCTCGGTCTGCTGCGCGGCGACCTCGGCATCGATCTCTTCGGTCGTCCCGTCGCCGGTCTCATCGCCGAGCGCCTGCCGGTGACTCTGCAGCTCGGCCTCACAGCGTGGGCGCTCAAGCTCGTGATCGGACTGCTCATCGGGATCTACTCGGGGCTCAAATACAACCGTCCCGCTGACCACTTCGCGCTCTTCTTCACGGTCTTCTTCATCGGCGTTCCCGGCTTCGTCGTCGCCCTCGGCGCGCAGACCCTCTTCGGGGTCAAGCTCAACTGGGTCGACCCAGCGGGCATCGGAGCCGGCTGGCCGATGGCGTTCATCCTCCCGGCCCTCGTCATGGCCGTCGAAGCCTCCGCGGGCCTCGCCCGGCTCACCCGCACCAGCCTCGTCGAGGTCCTGCGCGCCGGCTACATGCGCACGGCCATGGCGAAGGGGCTGAGCCCGCAGCGCCAGATCTGGGGCCACGCCCTGCGCAACACGATGATCCCCGTCTCGACGTATCTCGGTCTCAGCCTCGCCGGAATGCTCGGGGGCACGGTGATCATCGAAGCGATCTTCAACATCCCCGGCATCGGCCAGCTCATGGTCGACGCCATCAACAACAAGGAGGGCACGGTCGTCGTCGGCATCGCGACATTCCTCGTCATCGCCTACCTCGTCTTCAACCTCCTCGTCGACCTCATGTACGGCATCATCGATCCGAGGGTGAGAGTATGACCCAGCAGCTGACCGAGTCCGCCCCGGTCTCGACCCAGACCCCGCCCAAGCGCCACCGCCTCCGTTCCCTGCTCCGACGCCCGCGCCTCATCCTCTCCGCGAGCCTCGTGCTCGTCATGATCGTCATGGCCGCCGTCCCGCAGCTCTTCACCGGCTTCGGACCCGGACCGCTCGAGGGCTGCGACATCCTCAACAGCAACCTGCCGCCGAGCAGCGATCACTGGTTCGGCTACGACCCGCAGGGGTGCGACTACTACACCAACGTCATCTACGGCGCGCGGGCCTCGATCGTCGTCGGCCTCCTCGTCTCGATCGCCTCGTTCGTCATCTCAGCGATCCTCGGCGCGATCGCCGGATTCTATGGCGGCTGGGTCGACGCGATCATCTCCCGCGTCTGCGACATCGCCTTCGGCCTGCCCTTCATCCTCGCCGCGATCGTCATCCTCCAGCTCTTCCCCGAACGATCCATCCTCACCGTCGCCTTCGCCCTCGCTCTCTTCGCGTGGCCCGGCGGAGTGCGGTTCATGCGCTCCTCGGTCCTTGCGATCAGGGACCGTGAGTTCGTCCAGGCCACCCGGGTCCTCGGCAGCAGCGACTCGCGGCTGATCTTCTCCCACATCGTCCCCAACTCGCTCACCCCGCTCCTCGTCCTCCAGACGCTGGGGATCGGCGGGGCCATCGGCGCCGAGGCGGGGCTGACGTTCATCGGCATCGGACTCACCCCGCCGTCGGTGTCGTGGGGCCTTCAGCTCTCCGTCGCCCGCGAGTACGTCTCCACGGTGCCCCATCTCCTCATCTTCCCCGCCGTGTTCCTGTCCGTGACCGTGCTCGCCTTCGTCCTCTTCGGCGAGGCTCTGCGCGACGAGCTCGACCCGAACGGAGCGAACCGATGACCGGCACACCGTCTCCCGACCTCACCGTCACCGACCTCGTCGTCGAGTTCGCGACTCCCCGCGGCACCGTGCGTGCGGTCGACTCCGTCGATTTCCGCGTCCCCTCGGGCAGAGCGCTCGGCATCCTCGGCGAGTCAGGGTCGGGGAAGTCGGTGACCGCCTCGGCGGTCATGGGACTGTTGCCCACTCCACCCGCGCGGATCCGCTCCGGGTCCGTCCGCCTCGGCGAGGAGGAGCTCATCGGGATGCCGGAGCGGCGCCGACGCCGGATCATCGGCTCGTCGCTGAGCATGGTCTTCCAGGATGCGCTCTCCGCGCTCAACCCGGTCCATCCGGTCGGTCGGCAGATCGCGGAGCTCTACCGCGTCCACCGCGGCATGGGCCGGTCGGCGGCGAAGGCCGCGGCGGTTGAGATGATGCGCCGTGTGCGCATCCCCGACCCCGAGGCCAGGGCAAGGGACTTCCCCCACCAGTTCTCCGGCGGGATGCGCCAGCGCATCGTCATCGCCATGGCGCTCGCCCTCGACCCCGACGTCCTCATCGCCGACGAGCCGACGACGGCGCTCGACGTCACCGTCCAGGCGCAGATCCTCGACCTGCTCCGCGAGCAGCAGGAGGCGCGGAGCATGAGCCTCGTCCTCATCACCCACGACATCAACGTCGTGCGCGAGGTCACCGACGATCTCATCGTCATGTACGGTGGGCGGGTCGTCGAATCGGGTCCCACCGCCGAGGTGCTCGCCTCCCCGGCGCATCCGTACACCAGGGGTCTCGCCCGGTCGATGGGCGCCGAGGTGGTCAAGGGGGAGAGGATCCCTGCGATCCCGGGTGCGCCGCCGGACCTGCTCAACCTGCCCGGCGGGTGCGCCTTCGCCCCGCGATGCGAGTTCGCGACGGAGAAGTGCGCACAGCTTCCCCAGCGCCTGCCGACCGGACCTGACAGAACCAGCGCATGCTGGCTGAGCGAGAGGGTGGCTTCCCTGTGACGACGACTTCACTGACCTCCCCTGCGCTGGGCCCGTCGGCGCGCACTCGGGAGGTGCTGGGCGGCTCGGTGGCCGAGCCGGCCGGGTCCACGCCGCTGATCGAGCTGCGCCACGTCTCCCGGACGTACAAGCTCAAACGCCCTCTGCCGATCGGGCGGCACCGGATCGTCAGCGCCCTCGACGATGTCAGCCTGACCATCGGAGACGCGGAGACCCTCGGCGTCATCGGCGAATCCGGCTGCGGCAAGTCGACGCTCGCCCGCATCGTCTCCGGTCTCGAGTCGCCGAGCGAGGGTCAGGTGCTCTTCTCGGGTGAGGACGTCACAGGGCTGTCCAAGTCGGCGTGGAAGGAGATGCGTCGCAACATCCAGCTCATCTTCCAGGACCCCTCGAGCTCGCTCGACCCGCGCAAGAGCGTCGCGAAGATCGTCGGCGAACCCTTCGAGATCCACCGCGACCTGCTGCCGCCGGGGAAGCGACGGGCCAAGGTCGGGGAGCTGCTCGAACTCGTCGGCCTCAACCCCGACCACGCCGACCGGCTGCCGCACCAGTTCTCGGGCGGGCAGCAGCAGCGCATCGGCATCGCTCGGGGGATCGCACTCGAACCCCGCCTGCTCGTCTGCGACGAAGCGGTGTCCGCGCTCGATGTCTCCGTGCGGGCCCAGATCGTCAACCTTCTCGCCGATCTCCAGGAGGAGTTCGGGATGAGCTACCTCTTCATCGCCCACGACCTGCAGATCGTCGAGCACATGTCCGATCGGGTCATCACCATGTACCTCGGCCGGATCGCCGAAAGCGGTCCCACAGAAGAGGTCTACACGCGCACCGCGCACCCCTACACCGGGGCGCTGCTCTCAGCGGCCCCGGAGCTGCGGACGCCCACCGGCATCGAGCGCGAGCACATCGTCCTCAGCGGCGATCCGCCCTCGCCGATCGACCCGCCGACCGGCTGCCGGTTCCGCACCCGGTGCTGGATGGCCGCCGAGATCTGTGCGACATCCGTCCCGGAGCCGGTGACCATCGCTTCTTTGCACGGGGGCGATGCCCGACCCGCAGGGGAACCAGCCGCTGCCCCCACAGACGCGGCGGACAGTGCGCGCCCGCACGCCGCAGACAGCGCCGCCGCTGCGGACAGTGACCGCCCGCACGCCGCGGACGGCGACCGCCCCGCCTCTCACACGGCGATGTGCCACTTCGCCTCCGAGGTGCCCGCAGCGCTCTCCCCGACCACGAAGAAGGACACCCCAGAATGAGCTCCACCATGAAGATCGGCATCGTCGGATTCGGGCTGCGAGCGGGACTGTGGCGCTACGCGCACTCGCCCGCGGACGGACACGAGGTGACGATCATCTGTGACATCAGCGAACGCGGTCGCAGAGACGCCGCAGACCGGATCCCCACGGCTGCGATCACCGACGACCTCGGCGACGTCCTCTCCGCCGGACTCGACGCCGTCCTCGTCCTCACCCCCGATCACGCGCACGCTCCGGTCGCGATCGCCTGCCTCGAGGCGGGGATCCCGACCTTCTGCGAGAAGCCGCTGGCGACGACGATCGAGGACGCCGACGCGATCCTCACCGCCGCCGCGAGGAACCGCGCGCGCCTCTACGTCGGCCACAACATGCGGCACATGCCGGCGATGCGGACGATGAAGGACATCATCGACTCCGGACGGATCGGCGAGGTCAAAGCGGTGTGGTGCCGCCATTTCGTCGGCCACGGCGGCGACTACTACTTCAAGGACTGGCACGCGGACAGGCGGAAGTCGACGGGACTGCTCCTGCAGAAGGGCGCCCACGACATCGACGTCATCCACTGGCTGGCCGGTTCGTACACCCGTGTCACGGCGGCGATGGGCGCGCTCACGGTCTACGGGGACGTCGGCGATCGCGCCGACAACTCCGACAAGCGGATGGGGGACTGGTTCGACCTCGGCACCTGGCCCCCGCAGGAGCAGACAGGGCTCAACGAGACCATCGACGTCGAGGACATCTCGCAGGTGAACATGACCCTGCGCAGCGGGGCGCTGGCGAGCTACGAACAGTGTCACTTCACTCCCGACTACTGGCGCAACTACACGGTCATCGGCACCCGCGGCCGGATCGAGAACTTCGGCGACGGTGACGGCGACGAAATCGGCATCTGGGACCGTCGGCACTACGGCTCGGCACCCCCGGACGAGACGGTCGTCGTCTCCGGCGGCGACGGCGGGCACGGGGGCGCGGACCCGCTCCTCATCGCCGAGTTCCTCCGCTTCGCCCGCGAGGGCGGACCCACGGAGACCTCACCCGTGGCGGCCCGGGAAGCCGTCGCCGTCGGCTGTCAGGCGACCGCTTCCCTGCGAAAGGGCGGATCGGCGCTGCCCGTTCCGCCTCTCGACCCCGAGGTCGCCGACTACTTCGCGCGCGGGCAGGTCTGAGCACCGCCTCGGCGAGGGCCCGTCGAGCCGCGTTTGAATTCCTCTGAACTTCCTGTGAACATGAGGTGTCTTGTTCATGAATAGAAGGGGAATCCGTGGGCGCGCGACTGGGATCTGGTCTGGGGTGGCTGGCGGCGCCGAGCCCGGCACCGCGGCTTTCTGAGAACGAGGTCGCCCGCCGCTATCCTCGCCTCCGGGCGCAGGTGTTCATGGGGATCTTCGTCGGCTATGCGGGCTTCTACCTCATCCGCAACAACGTGCCGCTGGTGGGCAGCCTGCTCATCGACGAGGGCCGGATGAACTCCGTCGGGCTGGGGATCATCGCCAATGCCGCGCTCATCGCCTACGGGTTCTCGAAGTTCTTCTCCGCGATCGTCTCCGACCGCTCCAATGCCCGCCTCTTCCTCCCGATCGGCCTCGCTCTCTCGGCGGTGGCGAACCTCCTCATCGCCTGGGTGCCCTGGCTGTCGTCATCGATCGCGGTGTTCGCGATCGTCATGTTCGTCAACGGCTGGGTGCAGGGCATGGGGTGGCCTCCCAGCGGGCGCGTCCTCGTGCACTGGTTCTCCACGAGCGAGCGCGGCATCAAGACCTCGATCTGGAATGTCGCCCACAACGTCGGCGGATTCTTCGTCGGCGTCCTCGCCGCTCTCGGGCTCCAGCTCACCGGCGACGACTGGCGTTCTGTGTTCTGGCTGCCGGCGCTCGTCGCCCTCGTCGTCGCGCTCTTCGCCTTCCTCATGATCCGCGACACCCCGGAATCGCAGGGCCTGCCGCCGATCGAGGAGTACCGGGACGACCCGGCGAAGGTCGAGGCCGACGCCGAGGAGCGCGAATCCCTGAGCACGTGGCAGACGATCGAGAAGTACGTGCTGCGCAACCGGACGATGGTCCTCCTCGCCCTGGCCAACGTCTGTGTCTACGCGCTGCGCTACGGCATCCTCACCTGGACGCCGGTCTATCTCTCCGAAGTTCGCAATGCCAGCCTCACCGGAGGCATCGCCGGCTTCTCGCTGTTCGAACTCGCGGGCATCGTCGGCACGATCCTCTGCGGGTGGCTCTCCGACAGGGTCTTCCGCGGCAACCGCTCGATCACGGGCATCGTGTTCATGCTCGCAGTCGCCGCCGCGACCGCAGTGTACTGGCTGGCCCCTGCCGATGCACCCCTGTGGATCCCATTGGCGACGGTGACGGTCATCGGCGGCCTCATCTACGGCCCGGTCATGCTCATCGGACTCCAGGCCCTCGACCTCTCCCCGCGGCACGTCGCCGGAACGGCGGCCGGGTTCACCGGACTCTTCGGGTACGTCCTCGGGGCGACGATGGCCTCGAGCGGGGTGGGACTCGTCGTCCATCACTTCGGATGGAACCTCACCTTCGCGCTCCTCATCGCGCTCTGCCTCATCGCGGTCGTGTTCCTCGCGATCATCAACCGGGACGAGAAGCAGTCGATCGCCGAGCGCGAGGCGCACACGATGAGCGCCTGACAGCCTCGGCGGGATAACGCCCCTGACGGCCTCGGCGGAACGGGGGAGTCAGCCCCACCTCGGCGGGCACGCATTCCCACCTCGCCGCGGCGGCCCCTCTCTCACACCTCGAACCCAGCACAGCGGTGGCAATAAACCTTGCCGCTGGCGCGGTGTGACCGACGGAACTCTCCCTGCCGCAGAGCGAGGTCTAGACTGGCACCAGCAGTCCATGCCTCACACCGGGGTGCAGACCAGGGCTCCGGTGGCCGTGTCCCAACCGAAGGAGCACCATGCCCACCGTCGCCAGGAACATCGTCGACACGCTCGTCGCGAGCGGGGTCAAGCGAGTCTATGGGATCCCCGGGGACTCGCTCAACGGATTCACCGACGCCCTGCGGGTCAACCCCGAACTCGAATGGGTCCACGTCCGCCACGAAGAGGGCGCGGCATTCGCTGCCAGCGGTGAAGCGGCGCTGACCGGCGAGCTCGCCGTGTGCGCCGGCAGCTGCGGACCCGGCAACCTCCACCTCATCAACGGCCTCTACGACGCCCAGCGCTCCCGGGTGCCAGTGCTCGCGATCGCCGCGCACATCCCCAGCGAGGAGATCGGGTCGAACTACTTCCAGGAGACCCACCCGACGGAGATCTTCCGGGAGTGCAGCGTCTACGCCGAGCACGTCGCCCACCCCTCGCAGATGCCCCGCCTCCTGCGCATCGCGATGCGCGAGGCGATCGAGAAGCGCGGCGTGGCCGTGCTCGTCATCCCCGGCGACGTCGGTCTCGCCGACATCGACGCCGAGGCGGAGGAGATCTCCTTCTATCCCTCCCGCGTCATCCCGGCTGAGACCCTCATCGAGGACGCCGCGGCAGCGCTGAACAGCAGCAGGAAGGTGACGATCCTCGCCGGTGCCGGCACCGAGGGCGCCCATCCCGAACTCATCGCTATCGCCGACGCCCTTCAGGCTCCGATCGTCCATTCGATGCGGGGCAAGGAGTTCGTCGAGTACGACAACCCCTTCGACGTCGGCATGACCGGCCTGCTCGGGTTCTCCTCGGGCTACCATGCGCTGAAATCGTGCGACACCCTCCTCATGCTCGGCACCGACCTGCCCTATCAGCAGTTCTATCCCGACGAGGCGACCGTCATCCAGGTCGATGTGCGCGGATCCCAGATCGGCAAGCGGACGAAGGTCGACATCGCGCTGACCGGCACCGTCGCCGATACGGTCAACGCCCTGCTCCCGCTCATCCGGACCGGACGCAGCAGCTCGTTCCTCAAGACCGCGACGAAGCACTACGCGAAGACCCGCAAGGAGCTCGATGAGCTCGCGACCCCGTCGAAGCGGACCATCCACCCGCAGTACCTGACGAAGCTCATCGATGAGGCGGCCACCGACGACGCGGTCTTCATCCCCGATGTCGGCTCACCAGTCGTATGGGCGGCGCGGTACCTGACGATGAACGGCAGGCGCCGCCTCATCGGCTCCTTCAGCCACGGGTCGATGGCCAACGCCCTGTCCCAGAGCGTCGGAGCGCAGGCCGCCTATCCGGGCCGTCAGGTCATCGCGCTCGCCGGCGACGGTGGGCTCGCGATGCTGCTCGGCGAACTCATCACACTCACCCAGAACGACCTGCCCGTCAAGGTCGTCGTCTACAACAACTCCTCGCTCAACTTCGTCGAACTCGAGATGAAGGCCGCCGGGTTCGTCACCTTCGGCACCGACCTCGAGAACCCGAACTTCGCGACGATCGCCGAGGCGGTCGGCATCAAGGGCTACCGCGTCGAGAAGTCGAAGGACCTGCCAGCGGTCGTCACCGAGTTCCTCAACCACGACGGGCCCGCGGTCCTCGACGTCACCACCGAGCGCCAGGAGCTCTCGATGCCGCCGTCGATCACCGTCGAGCAGGCCAAGGGCTTCGCGCTCTACGCGATCCGCACCGTGCTCTCGGGCAAGGGCGACGAGCTCATCGACCTCGCGAGGACCAACGTCCGCCAGCTGTTCTGAGCAGGGGCGAGCGTGGCCTGGGTGCGGAGCGCCCGCGAGCCCGCGAGTCGAGGACGCTGAGTGTCGATTTCTGCGGCACAAATCGACACCGGGCGTCCATAACTCGGTCGGGCAGCACGTTCGTGGGGGCGTTGCCGTCGCGGAGGAGAGTCACCTGTGTGCGGGTGGCGCTCCAGGTGCGGAGCGCCCGCGAGCCCGCGAGTCGAGGACGCTGAGTGTCGATTTCTGCGGCACGAATCGACACTGAGCGTCCTCGACTCTGTCTGTTCCCCTCGCCGCCTCGCCGCCCCTCGCCGCCTCGCCGCGGCGCGGACGGCCCCTCGCCGCGCGGGCCCTCAGCTCACCGGATAGTCCTTCAGCGCCGAGGCGGTCGCCAGGGCCGCGGTCATCGCCTCGTGGCCCTTGTCTTCGCGTGAGCCCGGGAGTCCTGCGCGGTCGCGGGCCTGCTCATCGTTGTCGCAGGTGAGCACGCCGAACCCGACAGGCTTGCCGGAGTCGAGGGCGACGCGGTTGAGGCCGTCGGTGGCGGCCGAGCACACATAGTCGAAGTGGGGTGTGCCCCCGCGGATGACGACGCCGAGCGCGACGACGGCATCGAAGTGCTTCGCGACCCGGGCCGCGGCGACCGCGAGTTCGAAGCTGCCGGGCACGCGGATGAGCGTCGTCTGCGCGCCGGCGTCGGCAGCAGCGCGCTCGGCACCTGCGATGAGGCCGTCCATGACCTCGGTGTGCCAGGAGGCGGCGATGATCGCGACGGTGAAGTCACCTGCGGTCACGGTGATGTCGGGTGCGCCGGAGTGCGCCATGGGTGAGTCTCCTCTGTGAGTGTGAGTGTGAGTGTGGGTGTGCGTGTGATGGTCGGGAGGTTCAGCCGGAAGCGTCCGCCTGCCGGTCGCGTCCGCCCGCCTGCCCCGCGCGGTGCGGGGCAGCCCGGGCGGTCGCGTTCAGCCGGCCAGATGCAGGGTGTGGTGCATCCGCGTCTGCTTCGTCGCGAGGTACTTCGCGTTCTCTGGCCGTGCTGGGATCTCGAGCGGCACAACCTCCTCGACGGTGATCCCGAGCGCCTCGAGCGCCTGGGTCTTCGTCGGATTGTTCGTGAGCAGGCGGATCCGTGTCAGGCCCATCGCGGTGAGGATCGCTGCCGCCGCCCGGTAGTCGCGGGCGTCGTCGCTGAGGCCCAGGCGCAGGTTCGCATCGACGGTGTCGAGGCCGGAGTCCTGGAGCGCGTACGCGCGGATCTTGTTGCTCAGCCCGATCCCGCGCCCCTCGTGTCCGGTGAGATAGACGACGGCGCCGCCCTCTTCAGCGATCGTGCGCATCGCCAGATCGAGCTGCTCCCCGCAGTCGCAGCGGTGCGAACCGAAGACGTCCCCGGTCATGCACTCCGAATGGACCCGCACAAGGGGAGCCTGATCGTCGCCCAGCTCCGTGTACACGCCGAGGTGGTCCTGACCGTCGACGGTGAACGCGCGGGCCGTGAAGCTGCCGTACCTCGTCGGCAGCGGCACCTCGTCGGACGCGTCTGCGGCGAGCATCTCCGCGGGCCGCAGCATGGCCGGGGCCCCGGTGAGGGCGGCGTCCGCGAGCGGAAGATCGTCCGCCGCGCCATCGCTCTCCTTCGCCTCGACCTCGCCGAGGTGGTCGATGA
This sequence comes from Brevibacterium sp. K72, assembly GCF_050562175.1. NCBI lineage: Bacteria > Bacillati > Actinomycetota > Actinomycetes > Micrococcales > Brevibacteriaceae > Brevibacterium > Brevibacterium sp. K72. Next base: position 583,808 of record NZ_CP191582.1, on the reverse strand, counting down.
GCTGTTCGATCGAGACCATGACGAGCCCGTTCTCGGTCGCGAACTTCCGCAGGGCGTCGAAGCGCATCATCGCCCCGTCGTCGTGGACGACCTCGGCGATCATCGACACCGGGCGGGCGCCGGCGAGACGCGCGAACTCGACTCCGGCCTCGGTGTGGCCGGGACGTTCGCGCACACCGCCGTCCTTCGCGATGAGAGGGAACACGTGACCGGGGCGGGAGATCGTCTCCGGGTCCGGGTCGGCGGCGGCGAGCACTCGCCCGGTGAGCGCCCGCTCCTCGGCGCTGATGCCGGTGGTCACGCCGACGGCGTCGCAGCTGATCGTGTAGGCCGTGCCCTTGGGATCCTCGTTGTCGGTGACCATGGGCGGCAGGCGCAGCGCCTCGGCGCGGGCAGCGGTCATCGGTGCGCAGACGACGCCCGAGCTGTGGCGGACGATGAAGCCCATCGTCGCTGAGTCGGCGAACTCGGCGGCGATGATGAGGTCGCCTTCGTTCTCCCTGTCCTCATCGTCGACGACGACGATCGGACGGCCCGCTGCGATCGCGGCGACCGCCTCGGGGATCGTGTCGAGGAGTCCGGCGCCCGGAGCGCCGCCTGCGCCCGGAGCGCCCCCGGTGTTTCGCACGCTCCCGGTGCGCGGCGATGGCCCTGCGGCCTGAGCCGCAGCGGTGGTCGGTGAGGTCTCAGTCATGATCGACTCCTCGGTCGGTGGTGGGTGCTGTCGCCGGGGCGAACGAAAGCAGCCGGGCGGTGTACTTGGCGATGACGTCGACCTCGACGTTGACGGGGTCGCCAGTGCGGATGCCGCCGAAGGTCGTGTGTGTGAGCGTCGCGGGGATGAGGCCGACCTCGACCCACGCCTCGGCGAGGCTGGGCTCCGAGACGGCGGTGAGGGTGAGGGAGACGCCGTTGAGGGCGATCGAGCCCTTGACCGCGGTGAACGGGGCGAGCCGGGCGGGGATCCCGATCCGCAGGGTCGTCCACTCCGCGTGGTCGGTGCGCGCGATGACCTCACCGAGGCCGTCGACGTGGCCTTGGACGACATGGCCGTCGAGGCGACCGCCGGCGACGGTGCACCGTTCGAGGTTGACGGGGTCACCGGGGGTCAGGGCGCCGAGGCCGGTCAGCCGCAGGGTCTCACCCATGACCTCGGCGACGAAGCGGCCGGTCTCGGCGGCCGTGCCGTTCTCGTCCTCGACGATCGAGGTGAGGCAGACGCCGTCGACGGCGAGCGATCCGCCGGGGCCGAGGTCGGCGACGACGTCGCCGGCGTCGATCGTGAGGACGGCCGAGTCCTCGTGGCGCGCCACGTCAACGACGGTGCCGAGTCCTTCGATGATTCCGGTGAACACTGATGCCTCCTGTGCGTGAGGTGGGTCGATGGTGATGGGGGCGAGGAGGCTCATCGGCCTCCCGTCGTGAAGTGGAGGAGGACGTCGGGGCCGAGCCGGGCGACCGCGGGGATGTCGGTGTCGTCGGGGACGAGGCCGACCGCCTCGGCGAGGGTCGCGATGTCGAGGCCGGCGATGCTCGGCAGGCCGGGACCGAGGAGGACGGGAGCCTGATAGCAGAGCACCTCGTCGACGGCGTCGGCGGCGAAGAAGGCTCCGAGCACACGCGGCCCGCCCTCGACGAGGAGGTGGCGGACACCGCGGTCGTGGAGCTCGCGCAGGGCAGCGGCGACGTCGTGGGTGCGCAGGTGCACGGTCGCGGGATTGGCTGCCAGCGTCGAGCCTGCGGGCAGGTCGCTGAAGCCGAGGACGACGGGCACGGGTTGGGAGTCGAGGAGCTCCCCGTCCTCACCGCGCGCGCTCAGGCGCGGATCGTCATCGCTGACCGTGCCGGTGCCGATGAGGATCGCGTCGACCTCGCCGCGCAGACTGTGGGCATGGATGCGCGAGGCCGCCGAGGTGATCCACTGACTCGTCCGGTCCGCGGCCGCGACCTTCCCGTCGAGGCTCTGCGCGATCTTCGCCGTGACGAAGGGACGGCGCTCGGCGGTGGCGCGGTGCCAGCGGGCGTTGAGCTCAGCCGATTCCTCGGCTCGCAGTCCCGAGCGGACCCGGACCCCCGCCTCGGCGAGGATCTGCCCGCCGCCACCGACCTCCGTCGTGTCGGGGAGGGCGAAGACGACCTCGGGGATCCCGGCGTCGCGGATCGCCTCCGTGCACGGTCCGGTCCGGCCCGTGTGCGAGCAGGGTTCGAGGGTGACGAAGAGCGTCGACGTCGTGAGATCGAGGCCCGCGCCCCGGGCGGCGGCGATCGCGTCGACCTCGGCGTGAGCGGTCCCCGCGCCGAGGTGGCGACCGGTCACCGTTCGTCCGTCGGCTGCGCGGATGGTCGCTCCCACGAGGGGATTGGCTCCGCGGCGGCCGTCGCGTGCGGCCGTGAGCGCAGCGGCCATCGCCGCGTCATCGGTGGGCGGTGCGCCCATAAGAAAACCTCCCGAGCCTTGGCCGGGAGGGAGGAGCGTGGTCGCCGATCACGGGTGTCGGTCTCGAGCGCTCTCACGCACGGACACGACGACCGCGGTCGTCCTGTTCCTCCCATCCAGACTCTTACTGTCGGTCTCGGAATTCCACCGAGTCGGCCGATCGCACTGCTGCGCTCGGGTCGCGGACTGTCACCGCCGGCACGGAATTTCACCGTCCCCGGAACATGTTGCGATCAGGCTAGCACGCCGGGGCCCGCGACGTCTGTGATGTCCGTCATGTGGCCGATGTCCCCGCCGAGGCGGGTGCTGGGTGAGGTGGGTGCGGGGAGAGGGGGCGAGCCGGGATCGTGCGTGGGACGCGGTTGCATAGTTACATAACCAAGGTATATAAACGAGTTATGGAAGATGTGGATCCGGAGAAGATCGTCCGCGGACTGGTCGTCGTCTCCTCGCGGCTGACCAGGGCGTTCCGACGGCTCATCGGCAACGAGAGCGAGCTCGTCACCCTGCGAGCCCTCGCCGTCGTCGAGCAGTATCAGCCCGTGCGGGTCGGTCACTTCGCGCAGGGCTACCTGTCCTCGCAGCCGGCCGCGACGAAGCTCCTCGGACGGTTGGAGAGCGAAGGGCTCGTCGTGCGTGAGGCGAGTGATACGGACAGGCGGGCGTCTCAGTTCTCGCTCACCGAGGCGGGACGGACACGCCTGGCGACGAACCGTCAGATCATGACCGATCAGATGGTCCCCTACTTCGAGTCGCTCACCGCCGAGGAGCGCATGAGCGTCTATCGGGCCCTCGAGCTCGTCGGCGACTACCTCCGCAACGAGCACCCCGTGGGCACCGACGACTCCGCCGAGGCCGACGGCGGGGGTGAGGCCGACGACCCTGTCGGACCGGACCCGGGTGCCGCCTCGGCGGGAAGTCCGGAACCGGGAACCGTCCCGGCGGGGGACCCGGACTCCAGAGCCGCCTCGGCGGGGGAGTCCCACGAATGACGCCGCACGCACGTGCAGGCGGACGGGCGGACGGCTCTCCGATCCTCCATCGACCAGACAGCGAACACCGAACGAAAGGACGAACGGGCGAAACGATGAGCGCGACGAACGAAACCAAGCAGGACAGCGAGACGGCGTCGATACTGCGGCAGCCGAAGGCGGTGTGGGCGGTGATCTTCGCCTGCGTCATCGCCTTCATGGGCATCGGGCTCGTCGACCCGATCCTCCCCGCGATCTCCCGTGAGCTCAACGCGACGCCGGCGCAGTCGATGCTGCTGTTCACGAGCTACCTGCTCATCACCGGCGGGGTCATGTTCTTCACGAGCTTCGCCTCCTCCCGCATCGGGACGAAGACCACTCTCATCATCGGGCTCGTGCTCATCATCGCGTTCTCGGCACTTGCCGGCCTCTCCGGCAGCGTCGATCAGATCATCGGCTTCCGGGCCGGATGGGGACTCGGCAACGCCCTGTTCCTGTCGACGGCTCTGGCGGCAGTCGTCGGCGCAGCCGCCGGCGGGGCGGACAAGGCGATCATCCTCTACGAGGCGGCTCTCGGGCTGGGGATCGCGACCGGTCCGCTCATCGGCGGCCTGCTCGGCGGCATCTCATGGCGCGGCCCGTTCTTCGGCACCACGGCGCTCATGGCCATCGGACTCATCGCGATCATCGTGCTCCTGCCGAACCCGAAGTCGGAGGGGTCGGCGATCAGGGACGATGCGGCGCCGGTCCATCTCAGCGCCACATTCCGCGCCCTTGCCCATCCCGGGATCCTCGTCATCGCGATCTCGTCTCTGCTCTACAACTTCGCGTTCTTCATCCTCCTCGCCTACAGCCCCTTCCCGGTCGAGGCGGCGGCTGAGCGGATGGGCGTCGAGAACTTCGGAGCGATGGGCCTCGGCTACGTCTTCTTCGGCTGGGGAATCTGCCTCGCGATCACCTCGGTGTTCGGCGCACCGGTGCTCACCCGGCACTTCAAGCGGCGCGCGACTCTCATCATGGTGCTCGTCGTCATGGCGGCGCTTCTGGTCGCCATGTGCTTCCTCGTGACCTCGTTCGTCGGGCTCATCATCTGCGTCGTCGCCGCCGGCCTCGTGCTCGGCCTCCTCAACACCGTGTTCACGGAATCGGCGATGGAGGTCAGCGAACTGCCGCGACCGGTCGCATCAGGTGCGTATTCGGGCGTGCGATTCATCGGCGGAGCGATGGCGCCGATCGTGGCAGGCACGGTCTCGGAGAGCATCGGGGCAGGAGCGCCCTACCTCTTCGGTGCCGCCTCCGTGGTGCTGGCGATCCTCGTCATCGCCTTCGGATGGAAGGCGCTGAGGCGCATCGACGGACACCTCGAGGAATCACCGGTCGACGAGGCTTACGCTCTCACCGGAGGCGATGCCTGAACCTGCGTCGGCGGACGGGGCGCGCCCCCGCGTTCACGGTCTGACCTGGGATTTCGGCTCTCGAGAGGAGACTCTCGGGGGCCGAATCCGTCTGCGGCCGACGACGGCGGTGGTCTGCTGTGGCAGATTCGGAACACTTCCTTGTGCTCATCCTGAGTGCCAGGTGCAAGAATGGTGTTCGCAGAGACCGCGCGGATCGATCCCGAACCGTGCGGCCCACCCCTCAACCAGGAAGCCATCATGACTTACGACGCGAACAGCGCATACGGTTCCGGAAGCCCGCTGAGCTCGGACCTCGACGGCGCCAAGAGCCCCGATGACCTCTCTCGTCCCCTCTACGGTGCGACGTTCGGCCAGGCCGTGCGCCGCTTCTTCAAGAAGTTCTCCGTCTTCTCCGGACGCGCGTCCCGCAGCGAGTACTGGTTCGCCTACCTCTTCACGGCGCTCCTCATGCTCGTGCCGACCGTCCTCTACGTCATCGGCTTCTCGATGGTGACGGCCACGGCGGCATCGTCGTCGTACTCGCCCTACGGCACGCCGACCGCGGAGCCCTCGGCCGGCGGTGCGACACTCGCGCTCATCGGCGGCATCCTCATGATCATCGTCATGCTCGCCCTGCTCGTGCCGACGCTGGCCATCAGCTGGCGCCGACTCCACGACGCGAACCTCGCCGGACCGTTCTGGTTCCTCACCTTCATCCCCGGCGTCGGCGGCCTCATCGTGCTCGCCCTCATGCTCATGCCCTCGAAGCCGGAGGGCCGTCGCTTCGACGTCTGAGCTCCAGGCTGACGCAGTCGCGATCCGTCGCTGACTGCACGGCGACGACCGGTCTTCGCGGATGCGTCCGTGGAGGCCGGTCGTCTGCTGTCTGCCCTGGGTGCGGTGGCGACTCGTCTCACGAAGCACCGGCGGCCTGCCATCGGACCCCTCGCGTCACGACCTTTGGACCACGGCAAGCCGTTCGAGCCGCGCCACGCCCCTCGCGTCATCGTGCGCCGTTCGTGGCACGCCGCACCCTTCGCGTTACGACGCACCGGTAGCGCCGAATCATCCGCGCCGCTTCGCACGCCACCCCCGCAGCGTCACGTCCTCCCCTGGCACCGGTGCGACGAAGCGCTGCGGGTGTGGGATGCGTTTCCGCGCCGACGGAGAGGTCGCCTCACGGACTGCGTGCGGCGTCTGTGCGGCGGCAGCGGTGCGAGTGTCGAGGCGGCGATGTGGGATTGGAGACATCTGCGTCGATTCCGGGTCGATTCTCAGACTCGCGTCGTATAGTTACCTATGAGTAACTTGACGATTTCGAGCCGCAGCCGCGTCAAGGCCCCATGTTTGCCGTAATGTGCAGATGACCGGAACGGCATCCGCGGAGCACTGGGGGCGGAGGCCGGAACGGCGGGACGCGGATCCGAGCGTTCGCGACAGTCGGCCGCCCGTCCGGGTGGCCGAGAGTAAGTGACCAGCCACAACGGAGCCAGGCCGCAACAGCGGCCGACCGCAGAAGAGACCGACCACGACGGCAGAGCCGCATCACGGACCGGCGGTGCGGCAGGGGAGTCGGACCAGCGCCCGCGGAGAGGTGAGGGAGCACAGACATGCAGAGCGATTCGCACACGCTCGCCGAGGAGACGGACACCGGCACTGCGGCCGTGCGCCTGCACGACTGGGGGATGTCGGGCAAGCGCGGACCCGTCTTCTCCGACATCGACCTCGTCGTCCCACCCGGGTCGCTCGCGATCATCCGCGGTGCGGCAGGCTCAGGCAAGACCTCGCTGCTCCTTTCGATCGCCGGACGGATGCGCGTCGACGAGGGCGAGGGCTTCGTCTTCGACCTCGACATCCGCAAGCAGGCGAGAGCCGTGCGCGGGAAGGTCTCGATCGGCCACGTCGCCGGGCTGACCGATCTCGAGAACGACTTCACCGTCGCCCAGCACATCGCCGAGCGCCTCATCATGCTCCAGCCCTGGTACAAGCCGTGGGTATCGAAGAAGTCCCTGCGAGAGGTCATCGACCTCATCAAGGAGACCTTCGACTCCGCCACCGAGGTGATCGGCCGCCTCCCCGCCGACACGTTCACCTCCAGCGACGCCAAGAGCGCGGACTTCCTCGTCGACGACGACGGCGACACGTTCGTCTCCGAGCTCAGCGAGCTCCAGAAGTTCCTCCTCGAGTTCGGACTCGCCTCCCTGGCGCAGGCCCCGGTGATCGTCGTCGACAACATCGACTTCCTGCGCGAGCGCGAGGATCGTGCCCGGGCGTGGGCGGCTCTCCTCATCTACCAGGAGCTGCGCCGCAACCGCGACCCCGAGAAGCCGCTCACGCTCATCGTCACCTGCGAGGACTCCGCGGAGATCGACCTCGCCTTCGACCAGCTCTCGACCGAGGTGCACCCCACCTCGGTGACCGAACTCAACCTGACCCCTTAGCACCTCCGCCGTCGCGGACTCGGATCCGCGAAGCACCGACGGCACACGGATTCTCTTGAAGGTGATTCTTCGATGTTCTCTCTTCCATGGCTCGAGCTCACACGGTTCAAACGACACACGATCACGCGCCTGGCGATGATCGTCGTCGCCGTCATCCCCGCGATCTACGGCGGCCTCTACCTCGCCTCGAACTGGGACCCCACCAACCACCTCGACCGCCTGCAGGCGGCCGTGGTCAACGAGGACACCGGCGCCGAGAAGCCGAACTCCGATGGCGAGCGGCTCAATGCCGGCGACGAACTCGTCGACAAGATCACCCCGAAGGGCGAGGGCGGCTTCGACTGGCAGGAGACGTCCGCGCAGGAGGCCAAGGACGGCCTCGCCGAGGGCAAGTACTTCGCGATCCTCGAGATCCCCTCGAACTTCTCCAAGCGCCTCGTCTCCACCGGCGGCGACGATCCCGAGCAGGCGGGGCTCGAGCTGCGCACCGACGATGCGCACAGCTTCATCGTCGGACAGCTCTCCGGCACCGTGCTCGCCGAGATCAAGGCGGGTCTCAACGAGACGACGACCTCGGAGTACGTCTCCCAGGTCTACGTCGGCTTCAATGACATCCACTCGTCGATTCAGAAGGCAGCCGACGGCGCCTCCGACCTCCACGACGGTGCCGTCGAACTCCATGACGGTTCGGGCAAGCTCGCAAAGGGCGCCCACGACCTCGACAAGGGCGTCGGGGATCTGCAGAAGGGCATCGGCGACCTCGACGACGGGGCAGGGAAGCTCGCCAAGGGCAGCGGTGACCTCGCGACCGGCGCGGACACGCTCGCGAAGGGCACCGGCGATGCCGAATCCGGTGCGAAGAAGCTCGCGAAGGGAGCCGGTCAGGTCGCCGAGGGCACCGGGCAGCTGCGCGACGTCGCCGATGGCGCGACCGACAAGGCCGAGAGCCTGAAGAAGAAGGCCGATGACCTCACTGAGAGCGCACGGCCGAAGCTCGACCAGGCCGAAGAGGACCTCGACTCCGCGCACTCGAAGGTCAGCGGCAGCGTCGACGATCGGATCGAACAGCTGCAGAGGGACTACCCGGACGACCCGAACGTCGAGAAGCTCGCCGAGGAGGTCGGTGCCCTCGGTGACGACCTCGACTCGGCGCATGAGCGGGCCTCGAAGGCCGCCGACGAAGTGCGGGGACTCGAGAAGCCGGTCAAGAACGCCGTCGACGATGTCATGGACAAGATCCGCGAGGCCGACAAGAAGATCGGTCAGCTCGACGACGGCGCCCAGCAGGTCGCCGACGGGGCGAACGACCTCCACTCAGGACTGGTCAAGCTCGACAAGGGCGCGAACGACCTCGCGAAGGGCGCAGGCGACCTCCATGACGGTGCCGTCGCCCTCAAGGACGGCACGGCGAAGGCGAAGGACGGCGTCGGCCAGCTCAAGGACGGCTCATCGCAGCTGGCCAAGGGGGCCACTGACCTCGATGAGGGCGCGGGCAAGCTCGACGAGGGCTCGGGTGAGCTCTCCGACAAACTCGCCGAGGGCGTCAAGCAGATCCCGACGTATGACAAGGACGATCGGGAGAAGCGCTCCGACGTCGTCGCCGTCCCCGTCGACGCGGAGAAGGTGAAGAACAACGCCGTGAGCACCTACGGGGAGGGACTTGCCGCCTTCTTCATCTCGCTGGCCCTGTGGATCGGCGGAATGATCACCTATATGGTGCTCAATGCCATCCCTTACCGTGCGCTCGCCTCGACGGCGAAGTCGAACCGGATCGCGTGGGCGGGATACGTGCCGGGACTGCTCTTCGGCATCGCCCAGGTCGCGGTGCTCTACGGAGTGCTCTGGTTCGCCCTCGACTTCTCCGCCGGCGCGTGGCTGGGGACTCTCGTCTTCTCCATCCTCGTCGCCGCGTGCTTCCACTCGGTCCATCAGCTGTGCGTGGCCGCACTCGGAGGCGTCGGCAGGCTCATCGCGCTCGTCCTGCTGATGATCCAGATCGCCTCGGCGGGAGGCACCTATCCGGTGCAGACCGCGCCGGAGATCTTCCAGATCATCTCGCCGTTCCTGCCGATGACGTACGCGGTGACCGGTCTGCGCACGCTCATCGCCGGCGGCGACCTGTTCATCGCCGTGCAGGCGGCTGGAGTGCTGCTGCTCATGACGGTGATCTGTCTGCTCGCAACCGTGCTCGTGTGCAGCCGCAAGCGCATGGTGACGCTCACGCAGCTCCACCCGAGCCTGTCGCTCTAGGCGCATGGCGGCGCGGAACCGTCGCCAGGCTCAGCCTCACCCGGTTCCGTGACACCTCACTCCTCGTCGAAGTATCGGGTGTAGCGCCGCGGGTCGTCGAGGAATCGCCGCCAATGGGCGACCATGTCGAGGTCGTCCCACGTCGAGTCCCGGATTCCCCACTCGCCGAGCTCGACGACGCGGGCCCCCTCGGCGCTCGCGAGCACGGGGGAGTGTGTCGCCATGACCGTTTGCAACCCGGCGCGTTCGCGCTCGCGGATGAGCTGCAGGAGGGTGAGCGACGCTGTGAAGGAGAGTGCGCTCTCGGGCTCGTCGAGGATCCACAGGCCGAATTCAGTGAATCTGCCGGTGAGCAGGTCGACGAACATCTCTCCGTGAGACCGACGCGCCATCTCGTATCCGCGCATCGCGCCGATTTCCATGAGGTGGGCCATGCTCTCGTGCATCGTCTCCGCGCGGAGGAAGAATCCGGTGCGGTTGGTCGTCGCGCCTTTGACGACCTGCAGATGCTCGGTGAGCGCGGGAGCCTCCTCGGCGTGCTCGCGCACCTCCCACGCGGTGCCGCCGCCGTGGGGGAGGTCGAGTGCCGTCGCGATCGCCTCGATGATCGTCGACTTCCCCGACCCGTTCTCACCGACGAGGATAGTCGTCGCCTCGAACTCGAAGCCGCCAAGCAGATCGCGCACCGCGGGAATGGCCGCCAACCAGGCCGGCAGGTCCGGCGGGGAGTGGGCATGGGCGGCGACCGACCGCAGGGGGAGACCGACTCGGGGATCCATGACACCGAGGTTAGCGTCGAGGACTGACACGGCCCCCACCTCGGCGCCTCGGCGCCCGGCTGGCAAAGCGGCAGGTGTCTTCCGGAGGCGGATCCGGTTCGAAAAGCGACGCCGATTCGCACCGGATCCTCCTCGGGAGCGACCCCGCGCCGCCATCCCACCTCGGCGGGGTCCCGCCCCTACCCGAGCGCCAGCCGCACGGCGAGGGACCACCGCCCCTACCCGAGTGCGAGCCGCACGGCGAGGATGACGAGGACGACGGCGATGACGACGTCGAGGACCTGCCACACCCGGGGACGGGCGAGGTGGGTCGAGGCCGACCGAGCGCCGAGCCCGATGCCGAGGAACCACGTCACCGACCCGAGCATCGCGCCCAGAGTGAACGGCAGCACCCCGCCGGGACCCTGCTGGTTGGCGAGATTGCCGAGCATGACGACGGTGTCGAGGTAGACGCCGGGGTTGAGGAACGTCAGCGCGAGCGTCGTGGCGATGACTCCGCGCAGACTCCGCGCCTCGGCATCGGCCTTGAGCCCACCGGCCTTCCGCGCCGAGCGCAGGCTCGTGAACGCGAACCACAGCAGGTACGCGACCCCGAGCCACCGGAGGACCTCGAGCGCCCAGGGGGCGAGGAGGACGATCGCCCCGATCCCCACCGCGCCGGCGCCGATGAGGAGGATGTCGGCGACGATGCAGATCGTGAGCACGGCGCCGAGGTGCTCGCGCCGGATCCCCTGTCGGAGCACGAGCGCATTCTGCGGCCCGACTGCGATGATGAGCGACCAGCCCGCGAGGAGACCGGTGAGGAGATGGGTGAGCATGATGCCAGACTAGGACGCTCTCCATGTGAAGAAAAGCAAGTTTATCTGCACTTGATGCAGAATAGCTTCATGAACATCGAGCATGTCCGCGCCCTCGCCGCCGCCGTCGACGAAGGCACCGTCGAAGGGGCCGCATTCGTCCTTCGGATCACTCCCTCGGCGGCGAGTCAGCGCATCCGGGCCCTCGAGTCCCGCCTCGGCCAGGTCCTCATCCGGCGGACGAATCCCATCACCGTCACCGAGGCGGGCACCGCGGTCCTCCGGTACGCCCGCCAGGTCGAGCTCCTCGAATCCGAGGCCATGGACCGCCTCCACGGGATCGCCGCCGACGCCGACCCGCGGGCGCCCGGCGTCCTGCGCGAGCCGACAGTGCTGCGGATCGGGCTCAACGCCGATTCCCTGGCGACGTGGTTCCGTCCTGTCTTCGCCGAGGTGGCCGCCTGGGACGATGTCGTCATCCGCCTCGATGTCGCCGACCAGGACAAGGTCATGCCGCTGCTCACCTCCGGTGAGGTGCTCGGCGCGATCGCCTCGACCGGGGCGCGCACGTACGGCACGCGCGTCCAGCGACTCGGCGCGATGCGCTACGTCGCCGTCGCCGCTCCCGCACTCCTCGACAGGCACGGCTGGACGCAGCGCGAGGGGTCGTCAGGTCCCTTCGCCGAGGTGGACCTCGCGTCCCTGCCCATGGTCAACTTCGGCAGGGACGACGACCTCCAGCTCGCCTTCCTCAAACGCAACGGCATCAGGCAGGTGCCGCCGATGTCGGTCGTGCCGAGCTCGACCGAATTCGCGACCGCCGTCGTCGCCGGCGTCGGCTGGGGGATGATCCCCGTCCTCCAGCTTGCCGACATCGACGCCGAACTCGTCCCGATCACTGCGGATCCGAGCGTCGACGTCCCCCTCTACTGGCACCACTGGAAGCTCGCCTCGGACAAGCTCTCCCGCCTCACCGAGGCGCTCACGAGGGCCGCCGCGCACATGCGGTGAGGGAGGGCCGCCCCACATGTGTTGCGGGGTCGGTCGCCTCGGCGGGGAACCGCATCCGACCAATCGTGGACCACGCATGACCGGCCGACGGCCGCCCCGCCTCGGCGGGGGACAGCGTCAGTCGAGGATCTTGGCGATCGTCCACCTGACGGTGTCATGGACGGTCTCGACGGTCATGCGTTCGGGCGTGATGATCGAGTGCAGGGCCATGCCGTCGATGGCGGTGAAGAGGAGCGTCGCACTCGGGGCCACCTCGGCGGGGTCGATGTGCCCTTCGTCGGCGAGGATGCCCAGCCAGCGGTGAAGGCTGTCGTAGGTGATCTCGTGGCCGTATCGAAGGAGTTCGTGGGACCCTTCGCGGGGATCGGGCCCGAGCGCGTTGAGGTGCATCTTGAACCACGTCTCGAGCTGGATGTCCCTGAGTTCGTCGTTGATGAGGAACTGCGCGCAGACCTCGTAGAGGCGCTCGGCGGGATCGATGCTCGAGTCGGTGATCGCGAAGTCCTGGACGACCGTCTGCATCGAGCGCCGTGCGACCTCCTGGTAGAGGGCGTTCTGGGTGGGGAAGTAGTGCCGCAGGGTCGAGGCTCCGATGCCCGCCTCCTTGGCGATCGTGCGCACGCTCAGTTTCGCCTCGCCAGGCGGAGCGGACTCCGCGAGGCGGATCGCCGCCTCGATGATCTCATCGCGTCGGGACATCGGCTCTCCTCTCCACGGCGTCGTCGCTCCGCTCATCCTATGTATAGTACAGTGTACTAGTACAGCGTACTACAGACGATTCGACCGACCGCGCCGCAGATGCGGAACCGCACAGATGGGAGCTTCACCATGATCGAGAACATCCAGAGCTTCGCCGACTCGTTCCCCGACTGGCTGCAGTGGCTGGGGGTGATGATCGTCTCGGCGATCCCGTTCGTCGAGTCGTACTTCGGTTCTGTCATCGGGGTCGCGATCGGACTGGGTCCGGTCGTCGCGATCCTCGTCGCCGTCATCGGCAACGTCATCTCGATGCTCGCGTTCGTCTACGGTGCCGGAGCCCTTCGCGACAAGGCGACGAAGAACCGGGAGAAGGAGACCTCGCCGAGGCGGCAGCGCATCAAGCGCATGTTCGACCGGTTCGGCGTCCCCGGGGTCTCCCTGCTCGGCCAGACCGTCCTGCCCTCGCAGATCACCTCGATGGCGATGGTGAGCTTCGGAGCGAATCGCAACACCGTCGCCGTCTGGCAGATCATCTCGATCATCCTCTGGGGCGTGCTCTTCGGAGTCCTCGCCACCCTCGGAGTCAACGTCGCCCTCCGGTGAGAGTCCCCCCGTCGCCCGAAGTCCGGCGTTCCCGGCCCGGAAGCGCCGAGGCGGGGGCCGTGTCAGTGCCCCCGCCTAGACTGGGCGCATGACGGAGAACAGCCTGCTCACCGACTTCGACGCCGACGCACGGACCGTGCTCGCCGAACTCACGGGCAACCCGAACGCCGAGTTCCGCGACGGTCAGCTCGAGGCGATCCGCGACCTCGTCGTCGGCCGCAGGCGCGTCCTCGTCGTCCAACGCACCGGCTGGGGCAAGTCCGCCGTCTACTTCGTCGCCACCCGCCTCCTCCGTGCCGCCGGCGGGGGTCCGAGTCTCATCATCTCCCCGCTGCTCGCCCTCATGCGCGACCAGATCGCCGCCGCCGAGCGGGCCGGGGTCCGGGCGGCGACGCTGAATTCCTCGAACGTCACCGAATGGGACGACGTCCTCGACGAACTGCGCGCCGGCAGCCTCGACGTCCTCCTCATCTCCCCGGAACGGCTGAACAACCCGCAGTTCCGCGACGAGGTGCTGCCCCAGCTCATGCGCTTCCTCGGCCTCATCGTCGTCGACGAAGCCCACTGCATCTCCGACTGGGGGCACGACTTCCGCCCCGACTATCGACGGATCGGCCACATCCTCTCAGAGCTCCCCGGGGACACCCCTGTGCTCGCGACGACGGCGACGGCGAACTCCCGCGTCGTCACCGACGTCGCCGAACAGCTCGGTGACGACACGACCGTCGTCCGCGGGGAGCTCGCCCGCGACTCCCTGCGCCTCGGCGTCCAACCCGGCCTCGACCCCAGCGCGCGGATCGCGTGGCTGGCCTCCCACCTCGGCGACTTCACCGGATCGGGCATCGTCTACACGCTCACGGTCTCCGCGGCCGAGGACATCACCCGGATCCTGCGCGACCAAGGCCACGAAGTGCGCGCCTACACGGGGCGGACGGACGCAGAGGAGCGGGCCGAACTCGAGCAGATGCTCAAGGACAACCGGCTCAAGGCGCTCATCGCCACCTCGGCGCTGGGGATGGGATTCGACAAACCCGACCTCGGATTCGTCGTCCATGTCGGCGCGCCCTCCTCGGCCGTCGCCTACTACCAGCAGGTCGGTCGCGCCGGTCGCGCCACCGAATCCGCCGACGTCCTCCTCCTGCCCGGGGCCGAGGACACGGAGATCTGGGAGTACTTCGCGACCGCGTCGATGCCGAGCCAGTCCGATGCGAACGCCGTCCTCACCGCCCTCGCCGAGGCGGACGGCCCCCTGTCCGTCGCCCGCTTGGAGACGCTCGTGGGGACGAAGCGGACCCGACTGCAGCTGCTGCTCAAGACCCTCGAGGTCGAGGACGCCGTCGAGAAGGTCCGCGGCGGGTACGTCTCCACCGGCCGAGGCTGGACCTATGACCAGGAGCGCTACGAGAAGGTCGCCGAGGTGCGCGGCGCCGAGGCGCAGGCGATGCTCGACTACGAGTCGACCGGTGCCTGTCGGATGGAGTTCCTCATCCGCCAGCTCGACGACCCGGATCCGCGCCCGTGCGGACGCTGCGACAACTGCGCCGGGGTGTGGTGGTCGACGGAGATCACGGAAGCCAGCCGCCAGGACGCGGCCGGGACGCTCCACCGGATCGGGCTGCCGATCGAAGCGCGGAGCACGTGGCCGTCGGGGATGGCGAACATCGGGGTCTCCCTCAAGGGCCGGATTCCCGCCGACGAGCTCGCCGAGGAGGGACGCGTCATCGCGCGCCTGAGCGATCTCGGCCAGGGGCAGGTGCTGCGGGAGTTCCTCGCCCCCGATGCTCCCGATGCCGAGGTTCCGTCGCAGATCGGGAAGTGGTGCCTGCAGGTGCTCGGCGAATGGGACTGGGCGGTCCGCCCCGAGGTCGTCGTGTCGATCCCGAGCGCGCGGCGCCCGGTCACGGTGCGCTCACTCGCGGCGAACCTCGCCTCGGCGGGACGGCTGATCGACGGCGGTGAGCTGCTCCAGGTCCACGACCACGGCACTCCCGACGTCAACAGTGCCTTCCGCGTCAAAGACCTCCATGACGCGTTCGTCGTTCCCCCTGAGGTCGCCGAGGCGGTCGCCGGCAAGGCGGTCCTCCTCGTCGACGACGAGATCGTCTCCCGGTGGACGATGGCGATCGCCGCCCGTCAGCTGCGACTGGCCGGTGCTGCCGCGGTGCTCCCGTTCGCCCTGGCGATGCGAGGGTGAACGGGAGCACCGCGCACTGAGCCCTCTGTGGCGTGCGCTGAGCCCAGTGCTATGGGCTTCTCGCTCAGAGGTCCTGGTGCAGCTGGAACGTCGCGCCCTCGGGATCGGCGACGGTCGCGATGCGGCCGAACTCCGAGTCCTCGGGCCCGTCGAGCACCTTGCCGCCGAGTTCGACGATCTTCGCCGTCGCGGCATCGATGTCGGCGACGTTGAAGTACGTGCGCCAGTACGAGTTCGAGACCCACTGGCTGGCGTCGCAGATGCCGGCGACGGCCTTCTCGTTGCCGCCGTTCGTCGCGTACTTGATGTCCTGGCCCTCCATCTCGATGAGTTCGAAGTCGAAGGCGTCGACGTAGAACTCGCAGGCGGCGTCGTAGTTCGTCGTCATGAGTTCGAACCACACGGGCGTACCAGGAACGAGCGGAGTCTCGAAGCCGGTGAACTCATCCGCCTGCCACATGCCGATCGGTGCCCCCGTGGGGTCGACGACGACGGCCATCTGCCCGAGCGGTCCGACCGCCATCGGCCCGACGACCTCGTGTGCGCCGTCGCTGACGGCCTTCTTGAAGGTGTGGTCGATGTTCTTCGTGTTGAGGTACGTCGACCATGCGGTCGGCATCGACGGCTCCGGGGTGCCGTCCATGTTCATCGCGCGCATGAACCCGGCGACGTCGACTCCGTCCTTGCGGGCAATATGGTAGTGACCGAAGTCAGGACCCTGGTCGACGATCTCCCAGCCGAAGAGCTCCTCATAGAAGCGCTTCATCCCGTCGAAGTCCTGACAGACGTAATCGATCCAACAGGGCTGACCTTCGCGTGCATTCTCAGGCATAGCATCTCCTCGTTGTGGTGCTGCGGGTGGTTGAAGGGGTGGTGCGCTCTGGGGTGGCGACGGATCACCGTCGCCGAGGTGGGGGATCAGTGCCAGGCCTGCGTGACCTCGGCGAACTGCGGGCGCAGGGCCGCCTGGAGCAGCGGGCCGAAGGACACGCGCTTGACGCCGATCTCGGTGAGCTGGGCGAGACCGAGTCCGTCGGGGATCGCTCCGTCGACCGGCTTCGCGGTGACGTTGAGGGGAAGGGGCACCTCGGCGACGACGCGCTTGAGGGTCTCGGTGTCGGGCATCGCGACGGGGTAGACGGAGTCCGCATCCGCCTCGGCGCACAGCTGGAGGCGGCGGATCACCTCGGCGGTGGGGTCGTCGAATCCCTCAGGGGACTTGAAGACATCGGTGCGGGCGTTGATGACGACGTGGACGCGCTGGGCGTCGGCGGCCCGGCGGAGGTCGCCGATGTACTCGGCATGTTCCTCGGCGGTGCGGAGACGACCGGCGCTGTGGACGGTGTCCTCGATGTTGACGCCGACGGCACCGGCCTCGAGGAGACCGGCGATGAGATCGGGTGCAGGCGTGTCATAGCCGGATTCGAGGTCGGCGCTGACGGGGACGTCGACGGATGCGGTGATCCGGGCGATCCCTGCGAGCGCGTCCTCGAGGCGCATGTTCTCCCCGTCTGAGAAGCCGAGGGAGTCGGCGAGTGGGTGGGAACCGACGGTCAGGGCGGTGAACCCGGCGTCGACCATGGCATTCGCCGACCAGGCGTCCCACACGGTGGGCAGGACGACGGGTTTCGCCTGGTGGTGGGCGTCGAGAAGGGCGGCGGCGCGGTCCGCGAGCACAGAGAGGTCTGTCATGGTCCCCACTGTTGCACCACTTGCCCTGAACGCGCCAGCACTATCACCCATTCACCCGAAGAATTCAGAATCACCCGAGGTGGGAGGGAAGACCCCGCGACTTGAGGACCCGCAGTGTCGATCTTCGCGCGCATAATCGACACTCCGGGTCCTCAAGTCGAGGGCAACGGGGGCAGCAGGGCGCCCGCCTCCTCGCGGCGGGTGCTGGTCACTCTGGACAGGGTTCCGGCCCGAAGATCTGCCTGAAGTGACCAGTGCCCGTGGGTGGTCAGAGACGCGGGGTGCGCGGGGGGACCTCGCGGCGGTCGCCGGTGGCCTCGAAGGCGGCGGCGAGGGCGATGAGCGCCGAGTCGTCCCAGCCGCGGCCCGCGATCGTCAGCCCGACGGGGATGCCGGTGTCCGCCATCGTGCCCATCGGCACCGTCACCGACGGGATCCCGAGATGCCTGGGCACGAGGTTGCCGTTGGCCACCCACGTGCCGTTGCGCCAGCCGAGGTCGGCGGAGTCCTCGTCGACGTCCATGTCGGCGGGTCCGACGTCGGCCATCGCGGGGAAGATCACTGCGTCGAGGCCGTTCTCATCCATCCACGCCTCGAGGTCGACCCGCCGGCTGAGTTCGAGGCCGTGGACACCCTCCTCGAGGTGCGGGATGTCCGTCATCGCGGCATACGGGTGCTCCCGCACCTGTGCCGGGTATTCGGCGATGTCGTCGTCGAAGCCGGTGTAGCGGTCGGGCAGCGCACCCTCGGGGTGGGGGAAGATGAGGGCCCCGTCCACCTCGGCGAGCGAGCTGAGGTTCGGGTCCCCGTTGGCTCCGAGGAAGTCGTCCCACGCCCATGCGGAGAGGTCGACGATCTCCCGCTGCAGGTACTCGGGGCTCACCAGGCCGCGGGTTGCGATCGTCGGGGCCCCGGGGCGGTCGCCCTCGTAGTTGCTCACGACGGGGAAGTCGGTCTCGACGACCTCGGCGCCGGCGGCCTCGAGGTCACGCCGTGCCGCCTCCCACAGGGCGATGACCGAATCGCGGGTGACGACGCGCTCACCCGTGGGTCCGCCGATGCCGCCGTCCGGGTTCGTCCCGGCCTCAGGGTCGGCGTTGATGTACATTGTCGGCACGCCGAGGCGCTTGCCGTGAAGCGTCGACTCCGCGGCTGCGCGGTCGGTGGGCAGCAGCGAGGCATACGAGTCGGGGCGGACCGCGGAGGCCGCGGGGATCTCCACCCACGGCTGCACCCGCCAGAAGTCCCCGCGGGTCTGCTCGTCGTCGGCGACGATGACGTCGAGGACTTCGGCGAGGTCGGCCATCGTGCGGGTGTGGGGGACGACGACGTCCATCGTCGGCACGAGCGGCCAGTTCCCGCGCACCGAGATCACCCCGCGCGACGGCGTGTAGGCGATGAGCGCGTTGTGCGAGGCCGGCGCCCGACCCGAGGACCAGGTCTCCTCCCCGAGGCCGAACGCCCCGAAGCTCGCCGTCGTCGCCGTCCCCGACCCGTTCGACGACCCCGAGGCGAAGGCGCTGGTCAGCCAGTCGGCGTTGTAGGGGCTCTCGGCGCGGCCGTAGAGTCCGCGCTGCATGCCGCCGTTGGCCATGGGCGGCATGTTCGTCAGGCCGAGGCAGATCGCCCCGCCCGCGCGCAGCCGCTCGATCGTGAACGCATCCTTCTGGGCGATGAGATCGGCGAAGGCCGGGGAGCCCGAGGCGACCGTGAGCCCGGTGACCATGTAGCTGTCCTTGGCCGTGTACGGGATCCCGTCGAGGGGGCCGAGCGTCTCCCCGCGGGCGCGCCGCTCGTCGGAGGCGACCGCCTCGGCGCGGGCCTCGGGGTTGGCGACGATGACGGAGTTGAGCTTGGTCTCGGTGTCGGGTCCGTCGTACGCGGCGATCCGCTCGAGGTAGGCGTCGACCAGGTCCGCCGAGGTGGTCTCCCCGGACTCGAGCGCCTCGCGCAGGGTCGCGATGGAGGCCTCGACCACGTCGAACTTCGTCATTCTCGTGCTCCTTCGGTGGGTGGGACGGTGACCGCCCGGTGGGTGGGACGGTGACCGCCCGAATGGGTGGGCAGCGGCCGCCTAAGGTGCGGGCAGCGGCCGCCACACGTGCGGGCGATGGGTGCCCCACCAGTATCGCCCACGCACGCCGAGGCGGGCCTACGATTTCCGTCGCCACTGATCCCGAGGCTGCAAGAGAACCTGTCAGAACGACGTCGGGCGGATCGGGACCGCCGAACGGATCAGGACCCCCGAACGGGCCGGGACGTAGGATCGCACTATGTCTCTGCGCGCCATCATCCTCACCGGAGGTCGCTCGAGCCGCTTCGCCGGAGTGCACAAACCCGGGGTCGAGCTCGCCGGCCGGACTGTCATCTCCCGCATCCTGGCGACCGTCCGCGACGCGGATCCCCTCGCCGAGGTGGTTGTGGCCGGACGTGCCGATGGACTCGACGCCGAGGAGGCGGAGACCGTTGCGATCGTGCGGGAACGGCCGGAGTTCGCCGGGCCGCTGGCGGGGATCGCCGTCGCCGATGCTTCCTCGGCAGCCGAGCGCGCCGACATCACCCTCGTCATCGCCGGCGATATGCCGATGGTCACCGCGAACCACATCGCCGACCTCATCGAGGAGTGCGCCCGGACCGGACGTCCCGTGACCGGCACCGACGACCGCGGCAAGGCTCAGTTCCTCTGCGCGGCATGGCCGAGCCGATTGCTGCGCTCGCGCCTCAAGGAGATCGGCGATCCGACGGACAAGGCGGTGAAGCTCCTCTTCGCCGAGGGTGAACCGATCGTCATCGACGTCGACCCGGGCGTCGTGCTCGACTTCGACACCGCCGACGAGCTCGCCCGGGTCCGGTCTCGATTCGACGGAGACTGATCGGCCCCCACCCGGCGGCCGGCCATCCGGTCGCCCCTCGCCGGAGGAGCATTTCCGCAGGTCGAAGACGGGGGAAAACACCCCTGTGGTCCCGACCGCGCGCCCCTAGGATCGAACCGTGAGCACCACCTGAGACTACGCCGACATCTCCCATGAAGGGATCTCTCCCCGGAGGAGCATCCCCCATGAGGGGGAGGCGAATGACAACTTTCGGGGGACGCGCCACGCCTGCCGAGCCTGAGAGACTGAACTCGTTCGTCCGACGAACGCCGCCCTCGACCTGCGCACCGGTCGCCTCGTCCGGTCGCCTCGCACCCGACCGCGTCGTCCCCGATCGCCCGCACCGCAGCCCATCGGCGCCACCCTGCGCCCGAAAACCGGAGGAACCCGTGTCCCAGCTGACCAGGATGAGTCTGAAGAACCGTCTCATCGTCGGACTGCTCACCCTCGTCATCGCCGTCTTCGGCGTCGTGGCGACGACCTCGCTCAACCAGGAGACGATGCCGTCGGTCGACCTCCCGGGCACGACGGTGCAGGCGACGATCCCCGGCGCCTCACCCGAGGTCGTCGAGGAGACAGTGACGAAGCCGCTGGAGACGGCCCTCGATTCCGTCGGCGATCTCGAATCGGTGCAGACGACCACCTCGGCGGGGATGATGTCGGCCTCCGTGACGTGGCCGTTCGGCAAGGACTCGGAGAAGATGGCCGACTCCGTCCGGTCCGCCGTCGACGGGGCGAAGGCGAATCTGCCGGCCGACGCCGAGGTGGAGGTCCTCTCCCAGCAGATCGACGACTTCCCCGTCGTCATGTTCGCCGTCTCCGGCGGGGACCCCGCCACCCTCGGCGACCGCCTCGAGACCGACCTCGTCCCCGAACTCCAGGCCATTGAGGGCGTGGCGAGCGTCGACGTCTCCGGACAGACCGAGCAGCGGGTGAACATCGCCTTCCGCCCCGACGACGTCAACGACAAGGGCGTCGTCACCGCCTCCGTGCCCGACGAGCTCAAGGGGGCGGGCACCGTCGTGCCCGCCGGGCAGAGCGCGCAGGGGGAGACCGCGATGGCCGTCGAGGTGGGCACGCCCGTCGACGCTGTCGAGCAGATCGAGAACACCCCGATCCGCACCGCCGACGGCACTGTCCTGTTGAAGGACGTCGCCGACGTCTCCCTCGACGCGGTCGAGAAGACCTCGCTCTCGCGCGCCGGAGGCAAGGACTCGGTGACCGTGTCCGTCGTCAAGGGCCAGGACGACAACGTCGTCGAGGTCTCGAACCGGGTGGCCGAGGTCCTCGCCGCCTCGCAGTCGACGCTCGGCGACGACGTCGAGTTCACGACGATCTTCGACCAGGCACCGGAGATCGAGAAGTCGATCAAGGACCTCTCCGTCGAAGGCGGCCTCGGCCTCCTCTTCGCCGTCCTCGTCATCCTCGCGTTCCTCGGCTCGTTCCGCTCGACCGTCGTCGCCGCGATCTCGATCCCGATGTCGCTGCTCATCGCGATGATCGGCCTCATGGTCGGCGACTACACCCTTAACATCCTCACCCTCGGCGCGCTGACGATCGCCGTCGGCCGCGTCGTCGACGACTCCATCGTCGTCATCGAGAACATCCGCCGCCGTCAGGGCACCACGGAGCTGACGATCCCGGACATCGTCGCCTCCGTCCGGCAGGTCGCCGGAGCGATCACCGCCTCGACGCTGACGACGGTCGCCGTCTTCCTCCCCATCGCCTTCGTCGACGGCATCGCCGGGCAGCTCTTCCGCCCGTTCTCCGTCACCGTCACCCTTGCCCTCCTCGCCTCGCTGCTCGTCGCCCTGACGATCGTGCCCGTGTTCAGCTACTGGGTGCTGCGGCGCAGCCCCAAGCCGCTGTCGCCGAAGCGGCAGGCCGCCGCCGACGAGCGCTACGAGGCGTGGGTCGCACGCCAGGAGGCGAAGTCGCAGCGCCGGGCCGAGCGCCGGCAGGCGAAGATCGAGAGGAAGAACGCCAAGCGCGCCGAGAAGGGCAAGGAGCTCCTCCCCGCCGCCACGGTCGTGCCCGCCCCGCGTCCCGTGCCCGGCGAAGGGGAGGCCTCGGACCGCATCGACCGTCTCCAGCAGCGCGGACTGCCCGCGATCCTCGCCGCCCTCCGCCACCCGTGGCGCACCATCGCCTTCTCCGTCGTCGTCTTCATCGTCACGATGATGCTCGCGAGCTTCCTCAAGACCGACCTGCTCGGCTCCGCGGGACAGAACTCGCTCTTCGTCACCCAGACCCTGCCAGCCGGTGCCTCCCTCGAGGCCAGCGATGCGGCAGCGAAGCGGGTCGAAGAGGTCCTCGGTGCCGACGGCGACGTCGAGACGTACTCGTCGACGGTCAACGGCCCCGAGTCGGGGGCCGAGAACAGCTTCAACGTCACCCTCGCCGAGGACTCCGACGGTCAGGACGCGATCACCCGGATCCGCAGTCAGCTCGAGAGCCTCGGCGACGACGCCGGCGAGATCGAGGTCCAAGGCGCCGGCGCCGGCGCGAACGAGGACGTCGAGATCACGCTCTCGGGCTCCGACCTCGGCGCCCTGCGCAAAGCCGCGGACGCCGTGACGACGTCGATGGCCGAGTCGACGGGGGTGGCGACCGCCCGCAACGACCTCGCCTCCGACCAGCCGATCATCCAGGTCGACGTCGACCGGCAGAAGGCCGCGGACTACGGCTACAGCCAGGCCGAACTCGGTCAGGCGATCGCCGCCGCCCTCCACGGCACCGAGGCGGGCACGATCACCCTCGAGGGGGAGGAGCGCGACATCTTCGTCGCGCCGACGAACCCCGACGCCTCACCCGATGAGATCCGTGCGCTCGAACTGCCCGTGACCGAGGTGCAGACGAAGAACGCGCAGGAGGACGCAACCGACCGGATCAAGGAGGAGACCGACGCACGGACCGAGCGCGCCCAGCGCAGGGCCGAGGACGATGCGGCCGAACAGCTCGACGCCGCCCGCGAGGCCCGCGACACCGCCGCCGACCAGCTCGAGGAGGCCAGGCAGGCTCTGCGCGACGTCGAGAACCCGCCCCCGCCGAAGAGCCCGGGTGAGATGCGCCAGGACCAGATCGACCAGGCCCGTGAGGGCGTCGAGGCGGCGGAGAAGGGTCTGCGCGAGGCCAATCAGGCCATCGACGACCTCATCGACGGTCAGGCCGAGCAGCGTCAGTCCCAGGCCGAGGACGAGCGGCTGGCCGACGAGCAGGAGGCGATCACCGACATCAAGGGCGATCCCATCACCGTCGACGAGGTCGCCGAGGTCAGGGAGACGACCACGCCGGCGACGATCACCCGCGCCGACGGCAACCGTCAGGTCACGGTCTTCGCGACCCCGGCCGAGGGTCAGCTCGACGCGGTCAACGCGGCCGCCCAGCAGCTGACGACGACGATGGATCTGCCGGCCGGGGTGAGCTTCGACGTCGGCGGTGCCAGCGCCGAACAGGCCGAGTCCTTCGCCCAGCTCGGATGGGCGATGCTCGTGGCGATCGTCCTCGTCTTCCTCGTCATGATCGCGACGTTCCGCAGCTTCGTCCAACCGCTCATCCTGCTCGTGTCGATCCCCTTCGCCGCGACCGGTGCCGTGCTCCTTCTCCTCGCCACGGGCATTCCGTTGGGCATCCCCTCGCTCATCGGTCTGCTCATGCTCATCGGCATCGTGGTGACGAACGCGATCGTCCTCATCGACCTCATCAACAAGCTGCGCGACCACGGCATGGGCCTCGAGGACGCGATCGTCCACGGCACCCGGCTGCGCCTGCGTCCGATCCTCATGACGGCGGCGGCGACGGTGTTCGCGCTCATCCCGATGTCGCTCGGGCTCACCGGGGGCGGGGTCTTCATCTCGCAGCCGCTGGCCGTCGTCGTCATCGGCGGGCTCACCTCGTCGACGGTGCTCACCCTCATCCTCGTCCCCGCGCTCTACCTCCTCGTCGAACGGCGCAAGGAGCGGGGTGCCGCGCGTCGAGCCGAGAAGGCCGCCCGGAAGCAGGAGGCCGAACAGGCGCGGATCGAGGAGGAGACCGCCGAGGTGGTCGGCCGGCACGCGGGGGAGTGACCGACCGCCCGGCTCGGGCCCCCGCCGAGGCGGTCCTGGGCGGTCCCGTCCTGTCAGCCGTCGGTGAGCGCCGGCAGCGCCTGCGCGGCGGTGAGGATGTGCACCTCCGTCAGCTGCGCGGCGCGGCCGGCGTCCCCGGCGGCGATCGCATCGCGGATCGCGTGGTGCTGGGCCTGCAGGGTGGCCATGAGCTCGGCCGGGTCGTCGACGGCGCGGAAGGCTGCGAGGATCGGGCGGCGCAGCGAGCTGCGGATCGCCCCGGTGAGGTCGGAGAAGAGCTGGTTGCCCGTCGCCTGGGCGATGGCGACGTGGAAGTCGGTGTCGGCGTCGTTGAACACCTCGAGACTGATGCCGGGGGTGTCCATGATCGCCAGGGTCGCGTGAAGGCGAGCGAGGTCGTCATCGCTCGCCTGCGCCGAGGCCAGCGCCGCGCTCGAGCGCTCGAGCTGGATGCGCGTCTCGATGACCTCGTCGACGCTGAAGTTCGTCAGCGCGACGTGGAGGCGGAGGAAGCGGGTGAGTGCCTCGCGCGGCAGGGAGGCGATGAACGTCCCTGCTCCCCGTCCCGAACCGCCGCTCGAGCGGATGACGCCGAGGCTCTCGAGCACCCGCAGCGCCTCGCGCACGCTCGCCCGGCTGACCTTGAGGCTGGCGGCGAGTTCGCGTTCGGCGGGCAGGGGATCGCCGACGGCGAGCGAACCGGCCATGATCTGCTCCTCGATCGCGTCGATGACGAGTTCGTGGGTGCTCGGCCTCGTCACCGGCCTCCACTCCGGGCTCTGGGTCGCCGCAGCGGCCTCGGCCGCCGCACCTGCCGTGCCGCCGGCTGCCTTCTCGCTCATCCCGTTCCCTCCTCGGCGTTCGCCGCCTGGGTCGTATCGCGGACTCGAGCACAGACACCCTTGACGGTCTTCCGCATTCGGTCCTATGCTCAGATTAATGGTCTGACCTCATGAATGTCATACGTCAGACCGGTACCCCCTCAGCGCCCGGCGCGTCCCTCAGCGCGGAATATCGCAGAACGAAGGAGTCCCATCCATGGTCAAACGGCAGATCCCCAAGCCCGCGGAGATCTTCGAGCTGATGAAGTTCAAGAAGCTCGAACTCGATCCGAAGAAGCGCCGCCTCGACGCGGCGCTGACGATCGAGGACCTGCGCAGGATCGCGAAGCGGCGCACGCCCGCCGCGGCCTTCGACTACACCGACGGCGCGGCCGAGGGCGAGATCTCGATGGACCGCTCCGTGCAGGCGTTCGAGGACATCGAATTCCACCCCTCGATCCTGGGCGACGTCTCCCACGTCGACACGACGACGCAGATCCTCGGCGGCAGCTCGGCCATGCCGTTCGGCATCGCCCCCACCGGCTTCACCCGGCTCATGCAGACCGAGGGGGAGATCGCCGGAGCCTCGGCCGCCGGCGAGGCGGGCATCCCCTTCACGCTCTCGACGCTCGGCACGACCTCGATCGAGGACGTGCGGGCTGCCAACCCGTACGGACGCAACTGGTTCCAGCTCTACGTCATGCGCCAGCGTGAGATCTCCTACGGACTCGTCGAACGCGCTGCGCAGGCCGGATTCGACTCCCTCTTCTTCACCGTCGACACCCCGGTCGGCGGGGCCCGGCTGCGCGACGTCCGCAACGGCTTCTCGATCCCCCCACAGCTCACCCCGAAGACCGTCCTCGACGCACTCCCGCGGCCCTGGTGGTGGTGGGACTTCCTCACGACCGAGAAGCTCGAGTTCGCCTCTCTGTCCGAGACCGGGGGCACCGTCGGCGAGCTCATCGACTCGGCGATGGATCCGACGATCGACTTCGACGACCTCGCGACGATCCGCGGGATGTGGCCCGGGAAGTTCGCCGTCAAGGGCGTCCAGACCGTCGCCGATGCGAAGCGGCTGGCAGACCTCGGCGTCGACGCCATCGTCCTGTCCAACCACGGCGGTCGACAGCTCGACCGGGCACCCGTGCCCTTCGAACTCCTCCCCGAGGTGGCCCGTGAGGTCGGTGACGACGTCGAGATCATCATCGACACCGGCATCCGCAACGGTGCCGACATCGTCGCCTCCCTCGCCCTCGGCGCGGACTTCACGCTCATCGGCCGCGCCTACCTCTACGGACTCATGGCCGGCGGCCGCGCCGGCGTCGACCGGACGATCGCGATCCTCCGCGAGCAGATCGAACGGACGATGAAGCTCCTCCAGGTCTCGACGGTCGCCGAACTCGAACCGAGCCACGTCACGCAGCTCTCGCGCTTCTCCCGCGCGGACCGGGCCGCCGTCGACGACGAACTCGGCTGAGGCCGGGGCGCTGTCCCCGCTCAGCGACCCGGCGAGGAGGATCCGGTGCGAGATCGGCGTCGATGTCGACTCGGATCCTCCTCGCCGACGTCGTCCGACCGGGGCACCGTGTCGGGCACGGGCGCTGACCCCGGCCTCGCCGAGGTGGTCACCCCGTCTGGTAGAGGTGCTCGGGGCGGCCCGTGCTCCCGTACTGGAGGGTGACAGTGACCGCCCGGGACTCGGCGAGCTTCGCGAGATGCCGCTGTGCGGTCGCTCGAGAGGCCCCGACCGCCTCGGCGATCTCCACCGCCGTCATCGGCTGCTTCGCGGCCTCGAGCGCATCGAGGATCCGGCTCGTCGTCGACGACCGCGTGCCCGAGGCGGACCCGGTGCCGGAGGACGAGGCGTCGTGGAGGGTCCGCAGGAGCCGGTCGAGGTCGGCCTGCTGGATCCGGTCGCGCTCCCAGTAGCGGCGATAGCGGGCGTAGCGGCGGAGGAAGGATTGGAGGTGCTCGGCGGGGAAGGGCTTGACGATGTAGGTGAGCGCGCCCGCGCGCAGAGCCGAGCGCACGATCTGCGGATCGGCGACGGCGGAGAGCACAGCGGCATCGACCTCGGTCTCGCGGATGAGTTCGACGCCGGTGCCCTCGGGCAGGACGTAGTCGGCGAGGATGAGGTCGACGTCCTGCTCGGCGAGCACGGTCCGCGCGGTGCGCAGGTCCTGGACCGGGTCGAGCGCCCGGAAGCCGGGCACGTCGCCCACGTACTGCGCGTGGATCCGGCCCACGTAGAAGTCGTCGTCGAGCACGAGCACATTGATCATCAGCTCACTCCTTCTCTGTCTCGTCGGCGCGCGGCACGGTCGTGTCGTCTGTGCGCGGCGGTTTCTCGTCGTCCTCGATGAGCACCCCGGGCAGGCGCATCCCGAAGCTCGCCCCGCCGAGGTGGGGGTCGTGTCCGTCGACGAGCCACACCCGACCGTCGTGACGGTTCGCGACCCGACGGCACAGGGCGAGTCCGAGACCGAGCCCGTGGATCGGTCCGGTGCCGTCGTCTGACCGGTCCCCGCCATCTGCGCGGTCACCGGCACCTGTGGACTGCGCATCCCCGCTCACACCCTCGTCGAAGATCCTCTCGGCGTCGGCCGGGTCGATGCCCGATCCGGTGTCGGTGACGAGCCCGTGGAGCTCCCCGTCGGCACCGAGGAGTTCGACCTCGACGAGGTCGGAGACGGGCGGGCGTGCGGCGGCCTCCTCGCCCGAGGTGCGGCGGCGGACGACGGCGCGCACGGCGTTGTCGATGAGGTTGCCGAGGACGAGAGTGACGTCCTCGGGGTCGGTGACCCTGCCGATCACGAGGGAGTCGGGGGCGACCCGCAGGGTCACACCCGCCTCGGCGGCGGTGGTCCCCTTCGCCTCGAGGACCGCGCGGAGGTACGGGTCGGTGATCGGGTCGAGGCCTTCGACGGGAGCGGCCAAGGGACCGGTGCCGAGGATCGACTCGAGGTAGCTGCTCGCCTCATCGGTCGCGCCGGTGTCGACGAGGCCGAGCACGGTGTGGAGGCGGTTGGCGAACTCGTGGCGCTGGGCGCGCAGGGCATCGGCCATCGCAGTGACGGATTCGAGCTGTCGGGCCATGGTGAGCATCGTCGTCTCGTCGCGCAGCGTGACGACGCCGCCGACGGAGACCCCGTCGCGGCGCACGCGCACCGCTGTGGCCAGCAGGATCTTGTCTCCGACAGTGATCCGCCGGCGCAGGGCACCGTGCTCGGGGGCCTCGGCCATCATCGTCCGGATCGACACCGGCAGGTCGTCGACGACGCCCTCGCGGGAGTCGACGATGTCCTCGCGGACATCGGCACCGTCCTGTGGGGGAGCGGCTGCGTCGCCTGGGGAGTCCGTGTCCGAGCTGTCCGTGTCGGTGTCGTCGGCCGCCTCGGCGAGGAGGTCCCGGGCGGCGGCGTTGCTCAGGGTCAGCTCCCCGTCGGAGTCGAAGCCGAGGACGCCGTCGTCGAGTCCGCGCAGCACTGCTCCCTGGTCGCGGGCCATCTCGGCGAGCTCCTCGGGACCGACGCCGAGGGTCTCCCGGCGCAGGCGCCGACCGAGGGTGATCGACGCGAGGACCCCGATGCCGAGGGCGAGGACGGAGACGGAGCCGAGGGCTGCGAATTCGCGGCGGAGGTCGGCGTTGAGCACCGAGGTGTGGATGCCGACCGACACCTCGCCGACGACCGTGCCGTCGCCGGTGGACGAGTAGATGGGGACCTTCGCCCGGACCGTGCTCCCGAGCGTGCCGACCTCCTGGGTGACGGATTCACGGCCCGCGAGCGCCTCGTCGGGCGAGGTCGAGACCGGCTTGCCGATGAGGTCGGGGTTGGGGTGGGTGAGCCGGATCCCGCGGTCGTCGGTGATGACGGCGAACTGGATGCCCGAGCGGTCGCGCAGCTCCCGGGTGATCGCGCGCAGCGAATCGGTGATCTCCTTCGCCGGCATCGGGTCGCGGGCTTCCGAGGCCCGGGTCGATCCCTCCCGCACCTCCGGCGCCGAGGCGAGTGCCCGGGCGGTCGCGAGCGCCTCGGTCTCGCTGACATCGGTCACCGCGCGCGCCGCCATCCACGCGAACACGCCCGTGACCAGGGCCAAGGTCGCCACGATGACCGCGAGCTGGCTGACCAGGACACGGCGGGAGAAGGCTCGAGATGAGCGGGACACCTCTCCACAGTAGCCACCACTGAGCAGAATGAGCAAAAGTGGCAGAACGGGCAGAACGCGATCAGTGCACTTAAGCGCGCGGCGGTGATCGCCTCGGGTCTAGCGTGTATCCCGCATCACGTGCGTGTATCGCGCATCACAAACGCCTTCGAAGGAGAAGTCCGTGCTCGTCATCCTCGGATTCGCGATGATCGTCGTCTTCATGACGCTGATCATGACCAAGCGACTCTCGCCGATCCTGGCACTCATCATCGTCCCGACCATCTTCGGTCTCTTCGCCGGTGCCGGCCTCGGCATCGGCGAGATGGTCATGGACGCCATCGCCTCGATGTCGTCGACGGCTGCCCTGCTGCTCTTCGCCATCATCTACTTCGGCATCATGATCGACGTCGGACTCTTCGACAGGCTCGTCGAGTTCATCCTCCGCATCGCCGGCAACGACCCGGTCAAGGTGGTCCTCGGCACCGCGCTGCTCACCGGTGCCGTCTCCCTCGACGGTGACGGGTCGACGACGTTCATCGTCGTCACCGCCGCGATGCTGCCGATCTACCAGCGCCTCGAGATGTCCCCGGTCGTTCTCACCTGTGTGGCGGGCCTCATCAACGGCACGCTCAACATCGTCCCGTGGGGCGGGCCGACGGCCAGGGCCTCCTCGGCGCTGCAGATCGATGCGAACGAGATCTTCGCCCCCATGGTTCCAGCGCTCGCCGCCGGGCTGCTCGTCTGCTTCGTCTTCGCGTACTTCCTCGGACTCTCCGAGCGTCGCCGCCTGGCGAAGAACGGCGTGACCTGGGTCGAGGACCGCACGAAGGGCTTCGGCCGCAAGCGCGAACTCGTCGGTGCCGTGGCGCGCTCGGCCTCCGGCGCAGGCACCACCGGCACCATCGGAGGTTCGACCGGCACCGGCACCGGGGCCGGGGCCACGGGCACTGCCTCGGGCGGCAACGGGGCCTCGGTCTCCGTCGGCGGACCTAACGACGGTGCCGACGAGGAGCCTGCGACCTCCTCGGCGAGCTCCCTCACGGACACCGCACTCGACCCCAACCGTCCGACGCTGCGGCCGAAGCTGTTCTGGTTCAACCTCTCGCTCACGCTCGCCGTCATGGTCATGCTCGTCCTCGACGTCCTGCCGCTGCCGTACCTGTTCATGATCGCCATGGTCATCGCGCTCATGGTCAACTTCCCGAAGATCAAGGACCAGCAGGCCGAGCTCGCCTCCCACGCCTCGGCGATCATCGCCGTCGTCGCCATGGTCATGGCCGCCGGCGTGCTCACGGGCATCATGAGCGGCACCGGGATGGTCGATGCGATGGCCGCGTGGCTCGTCGACATCATCCCGTCCTCGATGGGACCGTACATGGCTGTCATCACCGGTCTGCTCTCGATCCCGATGACGTTCTTCATGAGCAACGACGCGTTCTACTTCGGAATCCTCCCGGTCCTCGCCGAGACCGCCGCGCACTACGGGATCTCGGCCGCCGACATGGCACGGGCCTCGATCACCGGTCAGCCCGTGCACATGCAGTCGCCGCTCGTGCCCGCGATCCTCCTGCTCGTCTCGCTCGCCGGCGTCGACCTGGGCGACCATCACAAGAAGGTGCTGTGGCGGGCGCTGCTCGTCTCACTCGTCATGCTCGCCGTCGGTGTGCTCATCGGCGTCATCGCCATCGGATAAGGGGCCGTCATGACCGATCTCTACTCGACTCCCCGTGACCGTCGTCCTGTTCCGTCCCTGCAGGTGGCGGCCTCGGCCGGCATCGCCGAGGCGGAGCGGACCGTCGTCCTCGCGCTGCGTCTCGATGCGCCGGGGACCGTCCTCGACACCGCGCTGCGCATGGCCCGGTTCGAGGGGGCGGCGCTGCGGGTCGTCGTCTTCTCCTCCGACAGTCCCGCGGGCCCGCTCGACAACGATCCCGCCCAGATCACCGAGCTCGTCGAGGCCCTCAGCTCCGCGGGCGTCGAGTTCGAGGTCCTGCGCGCCGAGGCGGACGTCGCCTCCCAGGTCATCGACCTCGCCGACGAGCAGTCCGCCGAGCTCATCGTCATCTCCACCCGGCGGCGCTCGGCGGTGATGAAGCTGCTGCTCGGTTCGAGCGTCCAGCGCGTCATCCTCGAGGCGACCTGCCCGGTGGTCGTCGTCAAGTAGGGGCGGGTGCCCGCGCCGCGTGCGCCCACTCGGGGTCGGTTCGTCTCGAACCGGCCCCGTTCTCATGCCGCAACGGTGCCTTGGAAGAACTGTAGGATCTCGTGGAACTTGTCATAGGCACAGCCCGCTGACTTGGGAAGCGACACAAAGGTGAGACCGCTCCCGTCTCATCATCTTGTCAAAATCCTCAGACCCATTTGATGCAGCAAGCCGCGTGAACCCACGTAGATAACCAACGTGCTGCCTCTGGGGCCAGGGAGAAGTCGCTCAGACGAATCGCTAGTAAAGACAACCTTCTGCAAGCCTGTCAATGAGACTGTCGCTGTCCTCCACCATGAGTGAAAGAGAGAAGCATCGTTTTTGGGCTCATCGCAGTTGAGGGTGTAGTCGGGGTCTGAATCCGCCGGCCTCGAGTAGAGATCGGGCGATGTAGTGGGTGAGGTTGCGGAAGCCGAGGGCGGAGCCGCGGAGGTGTTCGAGTCGGCCGTTGATGGCCTCTGTCGGCCCGTTCGAGGTCCCGGGCCGGTCGAAGAAGGCGAGCACGTCTGCGGCGCGCTGCTTCAGCGTCCGGCCGAGTGTGCGGATCTCGACCAGCGCGTCTGGGACGCCGCTGGCGACCGACTCGATGACCGCTCGCATCCTCTGCTTGCCCGTGGTCTTGTTGGGCTCGCGGTAGGCGGCGACCATCCGCTGGTAGATGCCCCAGGTCGCTTCGACCTGGACGTGCTCGTCTGCCGCGAATACCGTGTCCAGCCGGGCGCGCTGGGTGTCGGTGAGCAGGTCCGCGCCGGTCTGCAGGGTCCGCCGCGCCCGGTAGAGCGGGTCCCCGGCCCGGCCCCGGTGCCCGAGGGTGTGCTGCTGGACGCGCTGCCGGCACCGGTCCAGTCCCTCACCTGCCAGACGGATGACGTGGAACGGATCCATGACCGGTACTGCGGTGGGTAGTGTCAAGCCCCGGGTTTCGTAGAGGCTCCTATTCTTGGTTTCCTAAGCAGCCGCGGGTTCTGTCCCGGACTGGTTGATCCATTCGGAATGGACCTCGACGGGCGGTCGGTAGTTAATCGCTGAATGCAACCTGGACTGGTTGTACCAAGCCACCCACTTCGACGTCTCCGCCATCACCTCGATCAACCCCGACCACCCCTTCCGGTCGATGAGTTCGGCCTTGTAGACCGAGTTCAGCGCCTCGGCCATGGCGTTGTCGTACGAATCCCCACGCGACCCCACCGACGCCACGACCTCGGATTCCGCCAGGGTCTCGCCATAGCGAATCGATCGGAATTGCACCCCGCGATCCGAGTGGTGCACCAGCCCGGAAACGTCTTCACCGGCCCGATATTTCGCAGCGAGAGCCATCGTCAGAGCGTCCCTGGCCAGGGACTCCCGCATGTGGTTCGTCACCTGCCAGCCGACGATCTCCCTGTGGAAGACATCGAGGATGAACGTCGTGTATACCCACCCAGCAGTCGTCGGAACATAGGTGATGTCCGCGACCCATAGACAATTGGGTGCCGGTGCTGCGAACTCACGCTCGACAAGATCATCCGGACACTCCTCAGCCCTAGCCGAAGCCGTCTTCGGGCGCTTCCTCCTGCGTCGAATACCGTCGATGCCTAACTGGCGCATCAACCGCTCCACCGTGCAGCGGGCCACCGGGCCGAACTGATCCGCGTACTCGCGGTTGATCGCCTTCCACATCTTCCGCACCCCGTAACACGAGTAGTTCGCCTCATAGACATCCTGGATGACGACCATCAGCGCCTGGTCTCGGCGGGCCCTGGCCGATGGTTCGCGTTTCTTGAACGCGTAATACGAGCTCACAGCAATCCGTGCCGCAGTCCCGGACAGGGCGCGTACGATTGGCTCGACTCCGAACTCGTGACGATTGTCGTCGATGAAGACGACAATCACTTCGATGGGCGGTCGAGCTCCGCCGCGAAGAAAGCCGACGCTCTCTTCAAGATCTCGTTGGCCCGCTTCGCTTCAGCCAACTCCGCCCGCAGCCGACGGTTCTCCGCTTCCAAATCGACTGACTCAGTCGGTGTGGCCTTGCCGGAGTCTTTGTGCTTACGGACCCAGACTCGCAGGGTCTCTTTGCTCAGACCGAGCTCGCCGGCGACACGGGTGATTGCCCCGTTCGCCGTCTCCGGATCGGCCTGAGCATGAATGACGAGTTCGACGGCGCGAGCCTTGAGTTCGTCGGTGTATTTCACTGGCAAGAGAGAATCTCCTTCTTCCAATCTCCCTGCCTCTATTATCCCCGGGGCGATTCAATCCATCACCGTGACCGCGTCCGGGATCTCCTCTGCAGCGGCGGTCTTGAACCCGGTGAAGCCGTCCATCGCCACCACCTCGACCGCGTCACGGAAGGCGTCGTCGCGGTCGGCGAGCCAGGTCTTGAACGCCGCGTTCGACCGGCCCTCGACCGTGTCCAGCAGCCTTGCTGGGCCGGCGCCATCGCGGACCGGGTGAGGTCGATGATCACGGTGACGTACTTGTCGCCTCGCCTGGTGTGGCGCCAGACGTGCTCATCGACGCCAATGACCTTCACGCCCTCAAACCGCGTGGGGTCGTTGATCAGCAGCCGCTTGCCTTCAGCCAGGACCGCGTTGGTGGCGGTGTCCCACGCGACCCCGAGTCCCTCGGCGACACGGGCGACGGTGAGGTGTGCGACCACGATCCCTTCCAGCGCCCACCGCAGCCTGGTGCGCGAGAGCTTCGCGCGTGGCTCCGCCGCGGCGCTGGTGTCTTGGCGCCACACGTGTCCGCAGTCGGCACAGCGGTAGCGGCGCACTACAACTTCCAGCACGGTCGGTCGCCAGCCCAGCGGCTCGTGGGCCAACCGCCGGATCACGGTGTCACGAGCAGCGCCTTCGCTGCCGCACCGTCGGCACCCCTGATTTGGTTCCACCACGCGGCACGCGAGGACCGCACGATCCGGTTCAAGTCGTTGTCCGGTCACGCTCAGACCGAGGCCGTCGAGTCGAGCGAAGGCGGTCAGGTCAAGGCGGCCGAAGCCGGCCGGCGGGGTAGCGTCGGACACGTCGAGGTCTTTCGGATGGATAACGTAGGAACCTCCGTTGTCGGGAGATCTCGACGTCTATCTGCGGACCGACGCGCCCGGCCGACCTACACCGTCATCTGAGAAGACCCCTGAAACGTCTTCGACGACGACGGGACCGGCGAGGAGGAGGGTGCGGTGAGCTAAAGGAATGGAGCTTGCTCGGCTTCGACGCCGCCGCAAGCTCCGGTGAAACGGTCGGTACTGGTCGGTCACCACCGGACGGCGGCGTCCCCCACGCTCGGCGTGTGCGCAGGTCAGCGGCTCGTTCGCCCCGTGGGCCCATCAAGCGATAGACGCAAAGCCGACGTGATTAGCTCGTCGGTTCGATTCCGACAGGCGGCTCCGGCGAAAAGCCCCTGACCTGCGGAAACGCAGGGCAGGGGCTGTTCTGTTCTGGTGGTCGAGCGATGCGCTGGCCTCACGGCTCTGCCCGACACCGACGTCGCTCTCCACTGCGACGGACCCCTCGCCGGCTGAGCACTCGCGGCCGGCATCCTGTCCGTGTGCCGATAGGCCTCGCACCGCTCGGCAACGCAGCATGGCGCTGCGTCGCGACCTGGCGACGGGCTCGGCGGGGCGCGATCGTCTCGTGCGTTGGCGGACTACGGGAGCTTGGACGCGAGGACGTCGGCCGCCAGGATCTCGGGTGCTGCGCTGAGGAGGTGCTAGTTGGCCGTCAGGTCCGAGCCGTGACCGTCTACGTCGACGACGCACGCATCCAGCCCCGTGCCGGCCGGGGGCCGGGTTCGGTGCGGGTCGGTCTCAGAAGGCGCTGGCGGCGGCTTCGGCGACGGCCTGGTCTTGGACGCCGGTTCCTCCGCTGACGCCGACGGCGCGGACGACCTGGCCGTCGCGCTCGAGCGGGATGCCACCGGCGAAGATCATCACCCGACCGTCGTTGGAGGCGTTGATGCCGTAGAACTGCTCACCCGGTTGGGCGAGGTCGCCGAGGTCTTTGGTGGCTGTGTCGAACGCTCGGGCCGTGAAAGCTTTGTTGATCGAGATGTCGATGCTGCCCAGCCACGCTCCGTCCATCCGTACGTGAGCGACGAGATTGCCGCCGGCATCGACGACGGCGATGTTACTGGGCTGACCCTGCGTGCTGGATTCAGCTTCTGCTGCCGCGATGACACGTTTGGCGTCGTCCAACGACAATGTAGGAAT
The DNA here is from genome assembly GCF_050562175.1 of Brevibacterium sp. K72. Lineage (NCBI taxonomy): Bacteria > Bacillati > Actinomycetota > Actinomycetes > Micrococcales > Brevibacteriaceae > Brevibacterium > Brevibacterium sp. K72. The sequence continues at coordinate 548,232 of NZ_CP191582.1, read as the reverse complement.
AGATGGCATCAATTGCTCCTTCGAATGTGGCGTGCGCTTTGTGGCTCGAGCCGCTCCAGAGCCGCCCGTTGGTTTGCCTGTTGAGTTTGTGACCGACAGCGCTCGTATTGTGTTCGCCTTGCGGACGTGCGTTGGCGGACTACGGGAGCTTGGACGCGAGGACGTCGGCCGCCAGGATCTCGGGTGCTGCGCTGAGGAGGTGCTGGTTGGCCATCAGGGCTGCGACGATGGCGCCGTTGGCGTGGGCGTCGCGAGCGGCCTCGTCGGGGAATGCATCGAAGATCCAGAAGGTGTCGGCGTGGGTCCTGACCGCGAACCAGACAATCGTTCCTACTTCTTCGTTGGCGAGTTCGACAGCGCCGGCGAGCAGATCGGCGAGCGCGTCGTGCTGTCCATCGGCCGCGACGATCTTGGCGACGAAGGCATACGGAAGTGATGCGGGTGTTGACATGAGGGACTCTCCTTGAAGTCGTGATTCTTCGTGTGACGAGTTCAGCGTATGACGAGCGAGGGCCGGTGGGGAGTGGCGTATACGGCAGTATTGCTATTGTTTACGTCATGCGTATTGGACTGATCGCGATTGACGGCTGCTTCGGTTCGGCTATCGCGTCGATCATCGACATCGTGCGGGTGGCCGACGGAGCCCGCGGCGATGTCGACCCGCGGATCGACCCGATCGAACTCGCCATCCTCGGACCGAAACGGCGAGTGACCACGACGGCATCGATGACCCTGTCGGTGGACCACCCGCTGTCGGAGTCCGCAGAGTTCGACGTGGTCGTCGTCCCTGCGCTTGGAACCCTTACGGCCGCCGCTACCAACGACGCCCTCCAGAGCCGAGATGCTCGTTCGGTCATCGCCTCGCTCGGGCGCCTCGACGAGGCGACCACCCGGATCGCCGCGGCGTGCACCGGCGTGTTCGCTGTCGCCGAGACCGGACGGATGCAGCATCGGCGGGCGACGACCAGCTGGTTCCTGGGGCCGGAGTTCCTGAAGCGCTATCCGACCGTCGCCCTCGATCTCGACACCATGGTCGTGGTCGACGGGAACCTCGTCACCGCCGGCGCCGCGTTCGCCCACATCGACCTCGCGCTCTCACTCGTGCGATCGATCAGCCCCGACCTGGCCCAACACGTCGCCAAGCTCCTCATCATCGACGAGCGCCCGTCGCAGGCGGCCTTCGTCGCCTACGAACATCTCCGGCACGAGGACCCGATCGTCGTCGAGTTCGAACGCTTCGTGCGCGCCCGCCTGGACGAACCGTTCAACGTCGCCTTCGTCGCGCAGTCGCTCGGCACCAGCCGGCGCACCCTCGAACGACGAGTCCGTGCGGCGCTCAACCTCACTCCGCTCGGCTTCGTCCAACGGCTTCGCATCGAGCGAGCTCGGCACCTCTCAGCAACCACGGACCTCACCTCCGCCGAGATCGCGCTACGGGTCGGCTACGCGAACGCCGAGACTCTGCGCTCCCTCCTGCGTAGGGAGCGACGCCGTTCCTGACCTATCGCCATGCCTGTAGCCGGTGTGCTAGTACTCGACTGGAACCAGCTCTCAGCACGTCGCGTCGACGCTCCTGCGTCGCCCCTGGACGACCCACTCGACACGCCCGCACCACAGGCCATGTGACGTGTCCCGGCTTCCCGGACGGTCGGGGTTGGGTGGCTGTGATGTCGCTGCGTTCTCGTCGAGAGGATCAGCAGACCCGATCAGAGTCGATTGGGATAAGACGCGAAGGCGGTCAGGTCAGGGCGGCCGAAGCCGGCCGGCGGGGTAGCGTCGGACACGTCGAGGTCTTTCGGATGGATGGCGTAGGAACCTCCGTCGTCGGGAGATCTCGACGTCTATCTGCGGGCCGACGCGCCCGGCCGACCTACACCCTCATCTGGCAAGAGCCTCCATAGCTTTCGATATTCGTGAAAGTGTCCGGCGCAGGAACGTTCTTGGGGTGGTCTATTTACGGAACTTCCGCAGTCGTCTCAGTTGATTGATCTTCTCCAGCGCGGCATGCTAGTTTCGGCGTCGCTATCGTGCTTCGCTAGAGACCCCGTGGAAGTCCCTGAGCACGATATTCGCCAGGAGTCATCGATGTTGACGCCCGAAAAACGCGATAGAAATGAGCCACGCTCGAGAAACCTGTATCATGCGCAATCGAGCTAACTGGCCGATTCGGAGAACCGAGCAAAAGCCGTTTAGCCTGCTCCACTCGGAGTTCCCTGAGCACTCCAATCACTGAATCGCCAGTTCCTTGGAACTCTCGGTAGAGGCTCCTTCGAGAGATGTGGATTCCCTTGGCGATGCTGGTTGCATCCACACTTGGATCGATAAGATTCGCACGCATATATGCGATGGCTTGTTCTCGTCGAGCAGCTCCAGGGAGATCTGCACTCGCGGTGGTTGGAGTAACCAGATTGAGCGTAGAGAACGCAAGGTCAGAAGCATGGGGTTCCAGCCGTACTGCGCCTTCAGGATCACGGATCTGAGTTTGCGCCAGGTTAACGAAGAAGGAGGCGACTGCCGATACCGCCCCGTCACAAGGCAAGGTTCGCGCGAGTAGATCGTTGCCGCGCGAGATACCTGCACGGGCGAAAGCTTCGTCGGCAGGAAGTTCGACAATGACCTGTTCGTAGGGGCCAGCATTGTGCATGACAAAAGGTGCGGAACTGTCGTAGATGACCGCAGACCCCGGAGGAACCACTGCGGTCCGATCAAATTGCTCTAGGACACAAGTTCCGCTGACTTGAAAGACGGTGTAAAGATACTCATCGCGCTCGTCGCCTTGTGCGATATGGCTGCGGCTGCGCCAGACATCCTCACCTCCGGCTCTCTTGATGGATAGTGCGAAGCTGGGAAATCGTCCGAGGGTGACCTCGCCGTGGAAATCAGAGGTCAAGGGGTCGGTAGAGACGTCGACGTAAGCCTGTTGACGGATGTGCTGCCAGTGATCTGCAGCATCGTTATTCGAGTTCTGAGTAGTCGACCATCTACTCAACCGGAAACTGGGGACAGTTGGCTCACTCATGTGACGGCACCCCTTATATTCTCGCGAGAACAGTGTCAATCGGTTTGGTGGTTGGCCGGAAGCCTATTACTGACGAACTATACAGTTCGGGTGCCACCATTGGTGGCACTGGGCCGCCCCCGTTGTTAGGTCCGGTCTCTGTGTGAGTCGTCGGGTTCCATTTCGTGGGTGCAGTGGCGAGCATAGTCGGCCGGGGTGAGGTAGCCCAGCGCCGAGTGGCGTCGCACGGTGTTGTACTCGACCTTCCAGTCGCCGATGACGACCTGGGCGTGCAGCAGTGAGTAGAAGCTGTTGATGTTCAAGCACTCGTCGCGCAGGCGGGAGTTGAACGACTCGACGTAGCCGTTGAGCCACGGCGAGCCGGGCGGGATGTACGACAGGCCGGTGCGGGTGCCGGCCCAGTCGGCGATCGCCTGGCTGATGAACTCGGGCCCGTTGTCGCTTCTGAGGACCGCGGGCGGTCCGTGCAGCTTAACGAGGTCGTCGAGATGGTCGGTGAGACGGTCGGCGGTGATGGAGCGTTCCACGAGGCCGCCGAGGCAGACCCGGGTGTGCTCGTCCACGATCGACGCGATTTTGATCGGACGCCCGGCCTCGTCGACGTCGAACTGGAAGTCGATGGCCCACACCACGTTCGGGGCGCACGCCTTGGGGGCGTCCGTGGTCGAGGAGCCGATGCGCTTACGGCGACGTCGCTGGGGCACGCGTAGGCCTTCCTCGCGCCATAGCCGCTGGATCTTCTTGTGGTTGACCTGCCAGCCCTCGCCGCGGGCGTCGTGGCACGCGCGCCGGTAGCCCCAGCGGGGGTGCTTCTTCGCGTAACCGCGCAGCCATTCACGCAAGGCGGCGTCGGGGTCGGCGACGGTATCGGCCTTGAGGGTGCGCCGGTAGGCGGACCTGGATAGCCCGGTCAGCCGGCACGCCATCCGCTCGCTCACCCGCATCTTCGCGATGAGGTGAGCGACAGCGGCGCGCCTCCTGCCCGGGCCTAGAAGTTTCCCTCTGCCAGCTCCTTCAGCGCCGCCTTCTCCAGCTCTGCTTCAGCGAGCAGACGCTTGAGGGTGGCGTTCTGCTTCTCGAGCTCCTTGAGGCGCTTGGCGTCGTCGGCCTTGAGCCCGCCGTACTGGTTGCGCCACCGGTAGTACGTCTGTTCCGACACGCCCAGCTCGCGGCACACCGCCGCGACGTCCGCGCCATCGGCCAGCATCCGGTCGGCCTGTCCGAGCTTGCGCACGACCTGCTCAGGCGTGTGCCGCTTCCTCGTGTTCGTCATGATGAGACCAGTCTTCCTGCCCGCAGCAGCGAGCATCAAGACGACTCACACAACGACTGGACCTACATCCCGGGGTCAGCCCAGCACCCGAACCCGTTCTCTGATGTCGTTAAATGAAGCTTGCAACCCTCCTGGAGGGTGGATCAGGTCAGGCTGAAATGAGCCCGTGCGGATCGATGATGAACTTGTCCGAAACACCCTTATCAAAGCTTGCGTAGGCGTCTGGAGCATCGTCGAGACTGATGATCTTCGTGTTGAGCATGTCGCTGAGGTACGGCATGCGGTCCCAGAGAATGGCCATCATCAACTCGCGGTTGTAGTGCATGATCGGTGCCTGGCCGCCCGAGATTCGTGGTGACTTGATCCATGCTTTTCCGAAGTCGAGTGGGAAAGTTCCTTCCTGCTCTGCTTTCGACTCTGCAAGCGGATCGGGTCCGTACACTCCGATGATGCCAGTAGCCCCGCCAGGTCGGGTAGCGTCCATGACTTGATTGATCGCGTGCGCGGGATTCATATCTCCGGCCTCACGACCGATTCCATGTGCTTCCGAGCCGACGTAGTCCACCGCACAATCCACCATGGGCTCGCCTAGAATAGCTTCGATCTGATCGGTCAGAGGAACATCCTCGTTGAGGTCAATGGTCTCGCAGCCGTTCTGTTTCATCAGATCGAGGCGGTCCTTGTGGTAGTCGCCGACAATGATGCATGACGCTCCGAGGAGGCGAGCTGCCGCTGCCCCGCACCGGCCGACAGGTCCTGCACCGGCAATATAGACTGTCGAGCCTGGCTTGGCGCCGGCCTCCATGAGTCCGTGGAATGCAGTGGGAAGAATGTCTGACAACAGGGCCAAGTCGCGGATCTTCTCCATGGCCTGGTCCTTGTCTGGGAAGCGGAGCAGCTGAAAGTCGGCATAGGGCACAAACAGGTATTCCGCCTGTCCACCTTGCCAATTGCCGAGGTTGAACCCGTAGGCTGCGCAGGGGCCATCTGGATTCGTAGTCTCGCAGACTTCCGTCCTGCGCCCCCGGCAATTGCGACACCGGCCGCAAGCGACATTGAACGGCACCGAGACGAGATCGCCTTCCTTGAGGAAAGTAACATCGGATCCGAGCTCAACTACCTGGCCTGTCATTTCGTGTCCCATGACCATGCCTTGGGGCACTGGGAAGGAGCCGCGGTAGATATGGAGGTCGCTTCCGCAGATGTTTGTAGCGACGATTTTCAAGATGACCCCGTGCGGTGCTTTTTCTCCGGTGGGCATCTCGAGCTTCGGGAAGTCGAGGTTTTCGACCTGCATGTCTTGCGGATTTGCGAACACTACTGCGCGATTGCCATCAGCCATGATTTTCGTGTCCTTCCATAGTTTTCCTTCCAGCTTTCTGCTGGAACTTGCATGCGAAATCGCTTATGTTTCGCCTGCCATTTCAGACTAGTAATCGGTTCGGTTGATGTCGTTCGCTACTCGTGCCACTCCAGTCAACGATCGTGCCAGGCACCGTAGTCGGACGGTCGAATAACTGGCTCATCGCAGTTGAGGGTGTAGTCGGGGTCTGAATCCGCCGGCCTCGAGTAGAGATCGGGCGATGTAGTGGGTGAGGTTGCGGAAGCCGAGGGCGGAGCCGCGGAGGTGTTCGAGTCGGCCGTTGATGGCCTCTGTCGGCCCGTTCGAGGTCCCGGGCCGGTCGAAGAAGGCGAGCACGTCTGCGGCGCGCTGCTTCAGCGTCCGGCCGAGTGTGCGGATCTCGACCAGCGCGTCTGGGACGCCGCTGGCGACCGACTCGATGACCGCTCGCATCCTCTGCTTGCCCGTGGTCTTGTTGGGCTCGCGGTAGGCGGCGACCATCCGCTGGTAGATGCCCCAGGTCGCTTCGACCTGGACGTGCTCGTCTGCCGCGAATACCGTGTCCAGCCGGGCGCGCTGGGTGTCGGTGAGCAGGTCCGCGCCGGTCTGCAGGGTCCGCCGCGCCCGGTAGAGCGGGTCCCCGGCCCGGCCCCGGTGCCCGAGGGTGTGCTGCTGGACGCGCTGCCGGCACCGGTCCAGTCCCTCACCTGCCAGACGGATGACGTGGAACGGATCCATGACCGGTACTGCGGTGGGTAGCTCTTCGGCGGCAGCGGTCTTGAACCCGGTGAACCCGTCCATCGCGACGACCTCCACCCCGTCCCGCCACGCCCGAGGACGATCGGCCAGCCACTGCTTGAACACGGCCTTCGACCGGCCCGCGACCATGTCCAGCAGCCGCGCGGGCCCGGACTTGTTCCGGGCCGGGGTGAGGTCGATGATCACGGTCACGTACTTGTCGCCGTGGCGCGTGTGACGCCACACGTGCTCATCGACCCCGATGGTGGTGACCCCGGCGAACCGGGCCGGATCGTCGATCAGCACCCGCTTGCCCTCGGCGATGACCGCCTCGTTGGCGGTATGCCAGGACACTCCCAGCCCGGCAGCGACGCGGCTGACGGTGAGGTGGTCCACGACCACACCGGTCAGCGCCCAGCCCACCCCGCCACGGGTGATCTTCGCCCGCGGCGCCGCGGCCTTCGACGTGTCCTGCCGCCACGTCCGACGGCAGGTAACACACCGGTACCGGCGGACCCGGACCATCAAGGTCGTGGGCCGGTGCCCGAACGGCTCGTGCGCCAACCGGCGGATCACCGTGTCTCGGGGCACGCCCTCGGCCCCGCACTCCCTGCACCACGGGTCCGGCTCCAGGACCCGGCACTGGATCACCGCACGATCAGGCTCAACCCGCTGCCCGACGGCCTCGAGGCCGAGCTCGTCGAGACGGCAGAACGTGGTCAGGTCAGGGCGAACGAAGGTAGCGTGATCCATGTCGAGGTCCTCAGGATGGGCAGTGTCAGAACTTCCATCCTCGGAGGGCCTCGACCCCTATCCAGCGACCGACGCGCCCAACCCGACTACACTCTCAGCTGCGAAGAGCCCCATATCCTCATGGTCCTCGATTGACAGGTGCGTGAGAAATTTGACACGCCATGGCCAAGAAAGTGAGAAAGTGACAACTTAAACGAGAACCTACAAGAACTCCTCGAAAAAAATTCTCCAGATGCGGAATAACCCGTCGCTCTAGAAAGTTGAGTCTAGTGTACGCAACTTTTACAGGTGGGGATTGACGATCTCAGCCGCGAAGAGAATACTTGAGTCCATCAGACTCAATGCGGGCGGCGGTCCGACGAGGCGACACCGGGAGGCAGCTCCCGGAACGGCTTCCGAGGACGACCGCACGCATTCAGCCCGAGCCGACTCTGAGAGTTAAGGAGAAACGATATGGCACGTGCAGTTGGAATCGACCTCGGAACCACGAACTCCGTCGTCGCCGTCCTCGAGGGCGGTGACCCCAAGGTCATCGCGAACATGGAAGGCGGTCGCACGACCCCGTCCGTCGTCGCAGTCAACAAGAACGGAGACTCCCTGGTCGGCGAGATCGCCAAGCGCCAGGCCGTCACCAACGTGAAGAACACCGTGGCGTCCGTCAAGCGCCACATGGGAACCGACTGGGACACCGAGATCGGCGGCAAGAAGCTCACCGCTCCCGAGGTCTCCGCGCGCATCCTGCAGAAGCTCAAGCACGACGCTGAGGAATACCTCCAGGAGAAGGTCACCGACGCGGTCATCACCGTCCCGGCCTACTTCAACGACGCTGAGCGTCAGGCCACCAAGGATGCCGGTGAGATCGCCGGCCTCAACGTCCTGCGCATCATCAACGAGCCCACCGCCGCCGCTCTGGCCTACGGCCTCGAGCGCGGCAAGGAAGACGAGCTCATCCTCGTCTTCGACCTCGGCGGCGGTACGTTCGACGTCTCGCTGCTCGAAGTCGGCAAGGACGACGACGGCTTCTCGACCATTCAGGTCCGTGCGACCTCCGGCGACAACCGCCTCGGCGGTGACGACTGGGATCAGCGGATCGTCGATTGGCTGGTCGAGCAGGTCAAGAACAACTACGGCGTCGACCTGACCAAGGACTCGACGGCGATGCAGCGTCTCAAGGAGGCCGCTGAGCAGGCGAAGAAGGAGCTCTCGTCCGCGACGAGCACCAACATCTCCCTCCAGTACCTCTCGATGAGCGAGAACGGTCCGATCCACCTCGACGAGACCCTCACCCGGGCGAAGTTCGAGGACCTCACCAAGGACCTCCTCGAGCGCACGAAGGCCCCGTTCCACGCGGTGATGAAGGATGCCGGCGTGTCCGTCAAGGACATCGACCACGTCGTCCTCGTCGGTGGTTCGACCCGTATGCCCGGTGTCACCCAGGTCGTCACCGAGCTCACCGGAGGCAAGGAGCCCAACAAGGGCGTCAACCCCGATGAGGTCGTCGCGATCGGCGCCGCCGTCCAGGCCGGTGTGCTCATGGGCGAACGCAAGGACGTCCTCCTCATCGACGTCACCCCGCTCTCGCTCGGTCTCGAGACCAAGGGCGGCGTGATGACGAAGCTCATCGAACGCAACACCCCGATCCCGACCAAGCGCTCGGAGACGTTCACCACGGCTGAGGACAACCAGCCCTCGGTGTCGATCCAGGTGTTCCAGGGTGAGCGCGAGTTCACTCGCGACAACAAGAACCTCGGCACCTTCGAGCTCACCGGCATCGCGCCGGCGCCGCGCGGAGTCCCGCAGATCGAGGTCGCGTTCGACATCGACGCCAACGGCATCGTCCATGTCTCGGCCACCGACAAGGGAACCGGCAAGGAGCAGTCGATGACGATCACCGGCGGCTCGGCGCTTCCCAAGGAGGACATCGAGCGCATGGTCCGTGAGGCCGAGGAGCACGCGGAAGAGGACAAGAAGCGCCGTGAGGCCGCTGACGTCCGCAACAACGCGGAGAACCTCGCCTACCAGACCCAGAAGCTGCTCGACGACAACGCCGACAAGCTGCCTGAGGACGTCAAGTCGGAGATCCAGTCCGACGTCGACGCCGTCAAGGAAGCTCTCAAGGGCGAAGACGACGACGCGGTGAAGAAGGCGTTCGACACCCTCACCGAGAAGCAGCAGAAGATCGGCGAGGCGATCTACGCACAGCAGGAAGCCGGCGCCGGTGCTGCCGGCGGAGCCTCCGACCAGGGCGGCTCCGATGCCGGAACGGGCGCTGACGACGATGTCGTCGACGCCGAGGTCGTGGATGATGAGGACGAGGAGAAGAAGTAATGACCACCGAGGGCAACGATCCGTCGTCCGAGGAGCCACGCTTCACCTTCCATGACAAGCGCCGGGTCGATCCGGACACCGGTGAACTCCGTCCCGAGGCCGACGCCGAGTCGGCCTCGGGGGCCGGGGAGGGACAGGACACCGAGGAAGTGTTGGCCGATGCCAGCGACCTCGGGGTCGATATCCCCGCCGATGCCTCGAGCCTCAACGACACCGAGGCGGCCGCCGAACCGGGTGCGGCTGAGCCCGCCCCCGGAACGGAGGCCGCAGCCCACCTCGCGGATCTCAAGCGGATCAACGCGGAGTACGCCGCCTACCGGATGCGCGCCGACCGCGAACGCGAGCGGGCGGCAGCCGGCGGCACGATCAAGGTCGTCGAGGCGCTGGTCCCCGTCCTCGACGAGGTGCGGCTGGCGCAGGAGAACGGCGACGTCTCCGGGCCCTTCGAGGCCCACGTGAACAAGCTGCTCGACGCGCTGGCCAAGGTCGGCGTCGAACAGTACGGTGCCGTCGGCGACGAGTTCGATCCGCGGCTGCATGAGGCCCTCATGCAGCAGCCGTCGGACGACGTCGAGGTGCCGACGGTCTTCATGGTCATGCAGCCGGGCTACCGCATGGGTGATCGCATCATCCGCGCGGCCCGCGTCGGCGTGCAGCAGCCGGAGGACTGAGGACCCCGACCCCGCCGAGGTGGGACCGCCTCCCAGCGTTCGTGAGCGGATGCTGGGACGAAGGAACCGCCTCGGCGACGGTCCGGAGTCTCCGGGACGCAGACGTTGTCCGGGGGCTGCGGATTGTGAGCAGACAGATGAGGGAAACGATGACAGAGCCGAGGCCAGGTGGCAGCGGCACGACGAACAGGACAAGGAAGAAGGGAGGTGCCAGATGAGTACCGGACCGCAGAATGACTGGTTCGAGAAGGACTTCTACAAGACCCTCGGCGTCTCCAAGGACGCGACGGACTCCGAGATCAAGAAGGCCTACCGCAAGCTCGCGCGGAAGTACCATCCGGACGCGAATCCGGGGGACGCCGAGGCGGAGGCGAAGTTCAAGGAGATCGGACAGGCCCACCAGGTGCTGTCGAACAAGGAGTCGCGCGAACAGTACGACCAGGTCCGCGCGATGGGCAGCGGCGCCAGGTTCAGCGCCGGTGCCGGTGGTGCCGGCGGCGGAGGCGGGTTCGACGACGTCTTCTCCGACCTCTTCGGAGGCGGCGGTCGCACGCGCACACGCACGACCTACTCGCCCGGCGGCGGAGGTTTCGGCGGCGGATACGGCGACGTTCCGCCCGATCTCGCCGATCTGCTCAACGGCTTCGGCGGCGGTGCCTCCTACGGCGGCTACGGTGACAGCGGCTTCGGCGGCGGCTACTCGCCCCCGGTCAAGGGCGGTGACATCAAGTCCTCGACCAATCTCAGCTTCACCGAGGCTGCCAACGGTGCCTCGGTCAAGCTGAAGATGCCCAACGGCAAGCCGCTGACCGTGCGCACCCCGATCGGGGTCAAGGACGGGCAGAAGATCCGACTGGCAGGCAAGGGCAAGGCGAGCCCGAACGGCGGCGAGCCCGGCGACGTCATCCTCACGGTCCACGTCAAGCCGCACCCGGTGTTCACCCGCGACGGCGACAACCTGCGGATGGACCTGCCGGTGAGCTTCGACGAAGCGGCCCTCGGTGCGGAGGTCAAGGTGCCCACGCTCGGCGGTCAGCCCGTCAAGGTGAAGATCCCCGCGGGCACGCCCTCGGGTCGGACCCTGCGCGTGCGCGGCAAGGGCGTGCAGACGAAGAAGGGCACGGGCGACCTGCTCGTAACCGTTGAGATCGTCGCCCCGAAGAACCTCTCGAAGGAGGCCAAGGAAGCGGTCGAGGCCTACAAGGCGGCGACCGAGTCCGAGGATCCGCGAGCCGGCCTGCTCGATCGGGCCAAGGCGAGCTGAGGCGGCGGGGCACCATGCAGTTCTCTCAGAGTGCGGCGCTCTACGTCATCTCCGTGGCAGCGGAACTCGCGGGCATGCACCCGCAGACCCTGCGGCAGTATGACCGGATGGGCCTCGTCACCCCGCAGCGGACGGCCGGCAAGGGCCGCCGCTACTCGGGGCGGGACATCGCCAAGCTGCGCCTGATCCAGCATCTCTCGCAGGACGAGGGCGTCAACCTCGTGGGGATCAAGAAGATCATGGAGATGCAGAACCAGATCGACGCCCTCCGGAGCCGGAACCAGGAGCTCGAGGAGGAGGCCCTCGCCCAGGCGGAGGCACGCGAGCGGGATGCCCGCGTGTTCGCCGCCGGGTCGAGGGGCGACGTCGTCTCGATCGCCCGCGGCCGGCGGCCGAAGGTGTCGCCGGAGTCCGGGACCGGAGCCGTGGTGCTCTACGACGACTTCCGCGCCCGGAGGGTGTGAGCGCCCGGCGGCGACGCGGCGCCTGGTAGCACGGCGTGAGCGCCGGGCGGCGCCGGGCGTGAGCGAACAGGGGTGGCTGACGCCGCCCCTTTTCTCATGCCCGGGGTGTTCCTCCGCGCCGCCGGGTGTCCAGTGGCATCGCTTCGAGCCGAGTCCGCGCGCTGCCCACCTGATTGGGTCGGTTTTCGCCCGATGAGTCTGTTCATGAACCGACCGATCGGGCGAGAACCGACTCATTTGCGTGTGTGCGGGTCGGAGTGGCGCTCGGTTCCTGTGGCTCTGCCTGCAGGAAGCCCCTGAGCGCAGCCGATGTCCGCGGGTGCTCCCACAGCCACCACTGGTCACTGCGCGGACCTGTCCGCGAGATGAAACTTTGGTCTCGAAACATGGACGAAACTCAGTCGACACGCACCGAAACAATCGCCTGCCAGGATGGGCGATGTTGGGATCGGGCGCGACTGAGAGGGCCACCATGAAAGAGACATCGGCGACACCGCCGCCGGGCAGCAGCGAGGCGAAGACCGCGGCGCGGGAGAGCCTCGAGGACTACACGCTGCGCTTCGCCCCGCGCTCCTACCGGACTTGGGCGCCGGCCGTCGTCGCGACGAGTGCGCTCGGCGGGATCGCCTACCTCGCGGACTTCTCGATCGGCGCGAGCATCGGGCTCGCCCACGGCACGGCCAATGGGATCCTCGGCATCCTCACCGCGGCGATCATCATCTTCCTCACCGGGTGGCCGCTCGCGTTCTACGCCGCCCGCTACAACCTCGACCTCGACCTCATCACTCGCGGGGCCGGATTCGGCTACTACGGCTCGGTCATCACGAACATCATCTTCGCGACCTTCACCTTCATCTTCTTCGCCCTCGAGGGCTCGATCATGGCGCAGGGACTCTACCTCGGCCTCGGGATACCGCGCCCGATCGGCTACCTCCTCTCCACGGTCATCATCTTCCCGCTCGTCATCTTCGGCATGAAGGCCCTCGCCCGGCTCCAGGTCTCGACGACGCCGCTGTGGCTCGTCCTCATGGTCGTGCCCGTCGGCTACCTCATCGCCTTCCAGCCCGACTCCGTGAGCTCGTTCTTCGCCTACCAGGGCGAGAGCGGGGAGAGCGCGAACTTCGCCTCGGCGATGCTCGCCGCCGGCGTCTGCCTCTCCCTCATCGCCCAGATCGCCGAGCAGATCGACTACCTGCGCTTCATGCCGCCCCGCACCCCGGCCAACCGTCGCAGCTGGTGGACCGCGGTCATCCTCGCCGGTCCCGGCTGGGTGATCTTCGGGGCGACGAAGCAGATCATCGGCATGTTCCTCGCCGTCTACCTCATCGCCAACGTCCCCGGAGCGACGAGCTTCGCGACCGAACCCGTCCAGCAGCTGCTCGCCACCTACGAGCAGATGATGCCGCAGTGGCTCGCGCTCCTGCTCGCCGTCGTCCTCGTCGTCATCTCGCAGGTGAAGATCAACGTCACCAACGCCTACTCCGGCTCGCTGGCGTGGACGAACGCGTACACGCGGATCACCAAGCGCTACCCGGGGCGGATCACGTTCCTCGTCGTCAACCTCCTCTTCGCGCTCGCGCTCATGGAGCTGAACATGTTCGACTTCCTCAACGCGATCCTCAGCTTCTACGCCAACCTCGCGATGTCGTGGATCTGCGTCGTCGCCGCCGACATCGCGATCAACAAGTACGTCCTCGGACTCTCCCCGAAGACACCGGAGTTCCGTCGTGGGATGCTCTACGACTGGAATCCCGTCGGAGTCGTCTCGCTGCTCCTCTCCGGAGGAGTGTCGATCGCGATCTATTTCGGGGCCTTCGGGTCCGCCGTCCAGCCGTTCTCGCCGCTCTTCGCCGTCGGCATCGCGATCGTCGCGACCCCGCTCATGGCGATCCTCACCCGTGGCCGGTACTATCTGCGCCGCCGCGACGACGGCATCGACGTGCCCTTGCTCGACGAGCACGGCAACCCCACCGACGCCACCCTGTGGTGCCACGTCACGGAGATGGAGTTCGAGCGTCCGGACATGATCGCCTCGGCGAAGCGCGGACCCAACGGCGAAACCCTCTACCTCAGCTCCCTGGCACTGTCGACCGATCGCCTCGGCGAACACGTCCTGCCGGCCGACCCCGTGCGGGAGCGCTGATGCACTTCACTCCGGGCGACACGGAGAAGCTGCTGCTGTCGGTGGCCGGGATGATCGCCCGTGACCGGCTTGCACGGGGAGTGCCCCTCAACCACCCCGAGGCCATCGCGCTGCTGAGCACGTGGGTCATCGAGCGCGCCCGCGAGGGGGCGAACGTCGAGGAGCTCATGGTCACCGGGCGCGAGGTGCTCACCAGGGGCGACGTCATGGACGATGTGCCGCCCATGCTCCACGACGTCCAGGTCGAGGCAACCTTCCCCGACGGGCGCAAGCTCGTCACCATCCACAACCCCATCGACTGACAGGACCACCCATGACAGGGACGAGAGACCACGGGCCCGGTGCCGTGCAGGTGCGCGAGGGCATCCGCGTGCTCAACCGGCGCAGCGCCCCCGACACCGGCACCGCGACCATCGAGAACACCGGCGACCGGCCCGTGCAGATCGGATCGCACATCCACCTGCCCGACGTCAACGACGCCCTGTCCTTCGATCGCCGAGGCGCGACCGGGTTCCGTCTCGACGTCCCCGCGGGGACGTCGGTGAGGTTCGAACCGGGGGCCTCGCGGACCGTGGCGATCGTCCGCCTCGGCGGGCGCAAGCGTGTCCCCGGCCTGCAGATCCGAGAGGAGGCAGCCGCCGCCGAGGCGGCGCGAAGTGACGAGGGTTCGTCCCCCGACGCGGGGGAATCCGGCGCCGAGGCGGGGGAGGGCTGATGGTCGAGATCTCAGCCCAGCGCTACGCCGCCCTCTACGGACCGACGACCGGGGATCAGGTCCGCCTCGGCGACACCGACCTGTGGATCGAGATCGAGGAGGACCGGACCTTCGGCGGGGACGAAGCGGTCTTCGGCGGCGGGAAGTCGATCCGCGAATCGATGCTCCAGGGCACGACGAGCCGGGCCGAGGGCGCGCCGGACACCGTCATCACGAACGTCATCGTCCTCGACTGGTGGGGTGTCATCCGCGCCGACGTCGGGATCCGCGACGGCAGGATCACGGCACTCGGTCGGGCCGGCAACAGCGACATCGCCGACGGCGTCGACCCCGAATTGGAGATCGGCGCCTCGACCGACGTCATCTCCGGCGAGGGCCGCATCCTCACCGCCGGGGGCATCGACTCCCACGTTCACCTCCTCTCGCCCTCGCAGATCCACGAGGCGCTCGCGACCGGCATCACCACCGTCGTCGGGGGCGGTACAGGACCGTCCGAGGGGAGCAAGGCGACGACGGTCACCCCCGGGGCGTGGCACCTGGGCAGGATGCTGCAGGCCCTCGACGCCCTGCCGGTCAACGTGCTGCTGCTCGGCAAGGGGAACACGATCTCGGCGGAAGCGCTCGCCGAACAGGCACTCGGCGGGGCGGCCGGCTACAAGATCCACGAGGACTGGGGTGCCACCCCGGCGGCGATCGACGCGGCCCTGCGCGCCGCCGACACCCACGGACTCCAGGTGGCCCTCCACTCGGATTCGCTCAACGAATCCGGATTCGTCGAATCGACGATCTCCGCGATCGCCGGGCGCAGCATCCACGCCTTCCACGTCGAAGGCGCCGGCGGCGGACACGCCCCGGACATCCTCTCCATCGCGGCACTCGAGAACATCATCCCCGGATCGACCAACCCGACGCTGCCGCACACCGTCAACACCGTCGCCGAGCATCTCGACATGCTCATGGTCTGCCACCACCTCAACCCGAGCGTGCCCGAGGACCTCGCGTTCGCCGAATCCCGGATCCGCGCGACGACGATCGCCGCCGAGGACATCCTCCACGACATGGGCGCCCTGTCGATCACGTCCTCGGATGCGCAGGCGATGGGCCGGATCGGAGAGGTCATCACCCGCACGTGGCAGATCGCCCACACGATGAAGCACCGCCGGGGCCGCCTCGGCGAATCCCTGCCGGCCGACAACGAACGCGCCCGCCGCTATGTCGCGAAGTACACGATCAATCCGGCCATCGCCCACGGCGTCGACGAGCACATCGGGTCGGTCGAACCGGGGAAGATGGCCGACCTCACCTTGTGGGATCCGCGGTTCTTCGGCGTGCGACCCGACCTCGTCATCAAAGGCGGGACGATCGCGTGGGCAGGACTCGGCGATCCGAACGCCTCCATCCCGACGGTGGTGTCATAGCGTCGAAGCAACACTCCCGGTCGGCGGGGGTCTGATCGGTGGAGTGTGCAGATGGCGCGGGTGGGGTTGTCGTTCAGCGACAGGTCGGAGATCTCGGCGGCCTCGAAAGCGGGCTGGTCGGTGCGGAGGATCGCCCGTCACCTGGGGCGTTGCCCGTCGGTGATCTCGCGGGAGCTTCACCGGAACTCGACGAAGACCCGCGGCTACCAGGCCGTGACCGCAGACGTCAGAGCGCAGCGTCGGCGAGC
Organism: Brevibacterium sp. K72; assembly: GCF_050562175.1. Classification (NCBI taxonomy): domain Bacteria; kingdom Bacillati; phylum Actinomycetota; class Actinomycetes; order Micrococcales; family Brevibacteriaceae; genus Brevibacterium; species Brevibacterium sp. K72. The sequence goes on along the minus strand of NZ_CP191582.1, from coordinate 531,856 downwards.
TCGCCCGCAGCAGCGGAAGGTCGCGGGGGATCCGGTGCTGCAGGCGAGGGTGGACGCCGACCTGGCCGCGTCCTGGACGCCGAACGAGATAGCGGGCCGGTTGCGTCTGGAGGCGACAGACCCGACCGTTGAACGCATGGCGAACTCTCCTGACGCACGCGGCCGAACCGTCTCCGGTGAGGCTATCTACCAGTACATCTACGCAATCCCGAAGGGTGAGCTCGCCCGCAAGGGCATCTTCCTGCAGTCCAAGCGGACCAAGCGCCGACCACGTACGACCGGGCGGACGCGCGGTGGCCCAATCGTAGGTATGGTCCCGATCGCGGAGCGAGGTGAGGACGCCGCCCAGCGTCGGGTGCCGGGGCACTGGGAGGGTGACCTGATCATCGGGAAGAACGGCACCTCGTGCGCGGCGACGCTGGTGGAGCGGATGAGCGGGTTCACCGGGCTGCTGGCCCTGCCCTCGAAACACGCCGAGCCAACCGCTGACGCGGTCATCGAGTTTTTCAACGACCTGCCCGAGATGATGAAGGCATCGTTGGCGTGGGACCAGGGCAGCGAGATGGCCCAGCACGCGAAGGTCTCCCTGGCCACGGCGATGCCGGTCTACTTCGCCGATCCCCACTCGCCCTGGCAGAGGCCCAGCAACGAGAACACGAACCGGCTCTACCGGGAGTATCTGCCCAAGGGCACGGTGATCCCCGATCACCAGCCCTACCTCACCACCATCGCCGAGGAGATCAACAATCGACCCCGCCGCCGACTGGGCTATCTCACGCCCACCGAGGCATTCGCTCGACTGCTCGCCGGCGAGCCCCATGTTGCTTCGACGCCTTGACATCGCCGACCCCTCAGCCGGTGCTCATGCGCCCGGCCTTCGGCGATGCGATCGGGGCGCAGACCTCGGTGTCGTTCGTCGCCCCAGCGGCAGTCGAGGACGGATTGCGCGAGCGGCTCGGGCTCCGACGCCCGCTCGTCGCCGTCCGGCCGACACGGGAGATCGGGAAGAAGGACATGCGCAACAACGACGTCCGCCCGGCCATCGACATCGACCCGGACACATTCGAGATCGCCATCGACGGCGAACTCGTCACCGGGGCACCGGCGACCGCCCTTCCGCTCACCCAGCTCTACCAGATGTTCTGATGGACAGCTCGATGAACGGTGGTTGCGGCGCTGCTGGAGTGCCCGGGGCCGCCTCGGCGACCCTCATGATGCTTCTCGCCGACGCCCGCCTGCCGGCCGGTGCCCACGTGAGTTCGAACAGCGTCGAAGCCGGGCTGCGGCAGGACCTCACCCCCGCCGAGGTGCCGGCGTACATGCGCGCCCGAATGCGCACGGTCGTCCGCGTCGAGGCCGGTGCCGCCGTCGTCACCCACCATGCCGTCCGCAGCGCCGGTGCTGGTACCGACGAGCACCCCGACCTCGCCCAGGCGCTCGAGTCCATCACCGAGGAATGGGCAGCCCGCACCCCCAGTCCCGCACTGCGGGAGATCGCCGAGGTGCTCGGGGCCGGGCTGCGCCGCGTCGCCGTCGTCCTGTGGCCGCAGCTGGCTGGCGTGCTGCCCCGCCGAGGGTGTCCGCGTCCCCTTGTGCTCGGTGCCATCGCCGCCGTCGCCGAGGTGTCGGCGGCCGACCTCGTGCGTATCGTCGCCTACGACGACGCGCAGACCGTCGCCGCTGCGACTCTCAAACTCGAACCGATGGACCCGATCCGGGCCACCGGTTGGGTGCTCGGGGCGTGCACCGCTATCGAGTGCTTCGTCGCCGACCTGGCGACGCTCACCGTCCCGGCAGCGATCCCCGCTGCCGGGGCACCGCTCATCGAGGACTGGGCAGAGGTCCAGTCCGCACTTCCGAGGAGGCTGTTCCGTGCCTGAGTTCCCCACCCCACACCGGTCCCTGCGCCTGGGCGTCGCCGGGCCGGTCGGCACCGGCAAGAGTTCGCTCATCGCGATGATCTGCCGCGCGCTCGCCGCCGAGATCCGCATCGGCGTCATCACCAACGACATCTACACCGACGAGGACGCCCGCCTGCTCCGGGCCGCCGGGGTCCTCGAACCCGAGCGGATCCGCGCGATCGAGACCGGCGCGTGCCCGCACACCGCGATCCGCGATGACGTCACCGCCAACCTCGCCGGTGTCGAGGAGTTGGAAGCCGACTTCGATCCCCTCGACCTCGTCCTCGTCGAATCCGGAGGCGACAACCTCACCGCGACGTTCTCCCCGGCGCTCATCGACGCCCAGATCTTCGTCCTCGACGTCGCCGGGGGCGGTGACGTCGCCCGGAAGGGAGGACCGGGCATCGGCCGCGCCGACCTCCTCGTCGTCAACAAGACCGACCTCGCCCCCTACGTCGGTGTCGATGTCGAGCAGATGGTCTCCGACGCCGAGGCGGCACGGGAGGGAGCGCCGGTCCTCGGGCTCTCGCGTCTCGACGAGGAATCCGTGGCACGCCTGCGCACGTGGCTGCTCGACATGCTCGAGAAGCATCGGGCCGGTGCCCATGAACCGCAGGATCCGGGCCCGATGGCCCCGCACTTCCACGCCGATGAGGACGGCGGATACATCCACTCCCACGACGACGCTGAAGCGGAGCACAACCACGCATACGCGGACGACGAGCACGAGCATGCGCACAGTCACGCCGAGACTTCCGGGACGGGGACTGCCTCGCCGGAGTCCGGGTCGGAGCAGCCCGAGCCCGCGGTCGCGGACGCCCGGGGATGACCCTCATCGCGGTCGAGCAGGCCGCTGACCGCGACCTGCCTCAGCTGCGTCTCACGCCGGGTCTCATGCAGCCGCGGCTCATCACCCGGTCCGCAGGCGGGCGCGCGCATGTCGCGATCGTCGCCGGGGGAGCGGCCCTTCTCGGCGGGGACGCGGTGTCCATCAGGATCCGAGTCGGTCCAGGGTGCAGTCTGCTCATCGAGGACATCGGTGGGACAGTCGCCTATCCCTGTCGCGATGTCGACTCCCGGTGGGACGTCGACATCGACGTCGCCGACGGGGCCAGCCTCGTCTGGGAGACGTTTCCGTTCGTCGTCGCCTCCGGTGCGCGCGTGCGACGCTCGACCCGGGTGCGCTTCGGGGCCGGTGCCACGGTGTGCCTGCGGGAGACGCTCGTGCTCGGGCGATCGGGAGAGCACGGTGGGGCGATCACCGGTGCCACCGAAGTCCGCGACACGACCGGTGCACCGTACTTCGTCGAGGAACTCGCCATCGACGGGAGCGCTCCGGAACCGGGAGTGATGGGAGCTGCCTCGGTGCTCGACACCGCGATGCTCTTCGGCCGGCGCAGCGACACGGAGGCGCACGGCGACACGGACGGGCACGGTCGAATCCTCCACCTCGCCCGGCCAGGAGCGATCGCGCGAGCAAGCGGGACGCACACCCACGACGCGCACGTCGACGCCGTGTGGGAGGTGTGGACGAAAGTGACCACGACCGGTGACGACTCGACCGTCTCCAGGCGCAGAGTTCCACAGACGACACCAGCCCAGCACACCGACCCAGCGATGACAGACGACACCAGTCCAGTGACGACAAACGACTCAGCCCAGCGATGACAGTCGACAGCACACCGACGACAAGGGAAAGAGGGACGGAGCGATGAGCACGACAGCAGAGAAGAGCACCTCGGCGAGCAGGACGGAGGAGGCAGCAGCCGGCAGAGGATCGCGCAGAGCCCGAGTCCCTGCCATCGTTGTTGCGGCGCTCGCGGTCACGGGAATCGGGCTCGTGCTCGCCTCGACGAGCGAGATCGGTCATGCGGCGGCGTGGGGCCTCGCGGCGACTGCCGTGCTTCTCGGTGCCAGGCACGCCTTCGACGCCGATCACATCGCCGTCATCGACAACGTCACCCGCCGTCTCGCGACCACCGACGAGAACCGGCTGCGCGGTGGTGCCGTCGGGTTCTGGTTCGCTCTCGGTCACTCGAGTGTCGTCATCGTCACCGCAGCCTTCGTCACTGCCGGTGCCGCGGCCGCCCGCAGCCTCGTCGAGAGCGAGGATTCGGGGGTGCGGGAGGTCCTCGGCATGTGGGGACTGACATTCGCGACCTGCGTCGTCGGCATCTTCGGGATCGTCAACCTCGTCGCGTTCGTCCGTCTCCTGCGCCGCCGCCCAGGGGACGCGGCAGCGGAAGGGACAGCCGCCTCGGCGAGTCGGGGTTCGATCTCCATGATCTTCTCCCGCCTCATCGACACCGTCGACCGACCGACGCGCATGTATCCGGTCGGGCTGCTCTTCGGCCTCGGATTCGACACGGCTGCTACGATCGGCCTGATGATCGCGGCAGGGACCACGGCGGCGAGCACCTCACCCCTGCTCGCGCTGTCCCTGCCCCTGCTCTTCGCCGCGGGCATGGCCGCCTGCGACACCGGCGACAGCGTGATGATGGCGCGCCTCTACCGGTGGGCGGCCGGGGACGGCGGGCGGTTCCGGAGGTACAACCTCATCGTCACCGGGCTCTCGGTGCTCATCGCCGGGGTCGTCGTCATCGCCGGCATCGCCGAGGTGGGGGCGGAGACGGCAACGTTTGCCCTGCCAACGCTCAACACCGAGTACCTCGGGTTCGTCGCCACCGGTGTCTTCGCCCTCATCGCCGTCGTCGCGCTCGTCGTCGCCCGCAGGCGCGCAGTCGGGTGACGGGTGAACGTCGCTCGAATCACAGCCAATGCGCGGCGAAGCCGGTCTGTTCCGGTGCGACGTCGTTCTTGAGGACCCAGTCGTCTGTGTAGTCGCCGGTGAACTGCGGTCGTGCGCGAAGGGGAGCATCGGTGAAGAGCCCTGAGAGGCGCTCATGCACACATGTTTCGACCTGGGGCCAGTCTGCCTCGGTGAGGAAATCTGCCGAAGGCACGATGAGAGGAGGAAGCGGACTGAATCCCGTGTAGGCCAGCGTGCCGTGCAGAAGGCCGAAGAGGAGATCGATCGGATCGCCGCTGATCCCGCGAGGGGTCAGAGCTCCCGGCCGATCGCCGGCGGTAACGATGACGAGTGCAGGCCGACCGCTGAATGGGCCGTTCTCGAATCGCAGACGCATGCCTGTGCGCGGGTCTGTGCCGAATGCGAACCCGCTGGTGAACACACGATCGAACCAACCCTTGAGGATGGCGGGCATGCCGTACCACCACAGCGGGAACTGCAGGACCAGAGCGTCGGCGGAACGAAGCCGGTCCTGTTCAGTCGCTACGTCCCCGGGCAGGCGCCCCATGGTGAATGCTCGTCGAACCTCGCCGGTCGCATCGAATCGGGTGGGCAGCACAGCGTCATCGGACTCGAACTGCTCACGTCGCAGCACCGGGTCCCACCCCATCGCATACAGATCGACCTCATCGACGGTGTGCGATTGAGCCGTCACTGCCGCGATCCCCGTCCGGCGTATCGAACCGTTGAGCGAGAGAGGTTCAGGGTGTGCACTAACCCAGAGCACCCGTGCAGATTCGTCCATGGCTCTATGGTGGAAGGAAGAAGTCAGTCGGCACCAGTACGGACATTTCTGTCCCTGGCTTCCATCAGGACCGCAAACGGCGCCACGGAGACGGCCCGGAACCGGGAGGGCAGAGTGCGAGGGAAAGTTCGAGTGGCTCTGGAGACCTGCCCCGCCGAGGTGGTCGTGGCAGTCCTCGGTGGCACGTGGAAGATCACAGTGGTGAAGTCGATGATCGACGGCCCGATCCGCTTCGGCCAGCTCCAAAGGGCTGTGCCGGGAGTGAACCGGAAGACATTGACGCGGCAGCTCGCCGAGCTCGAGGCGGACGGGGTGGTGCAGCGAACCGATCACGGGGAGTCTCCACCGCGAGTCGACTATCGTCTGACCGGTCTCGGTAGCGCTCTCATCCCGGTCATCGCCGAAATGGAGAGATGGGGCGGCACCTACGCCGAATCGCGTGACGACCTCGGGTAGGAGACCGGCCGGCCGCGCCGATATAGGGCGTTCCGGGCCGGTTGTCGACAGCCTGCCACCCCGACAGACGACAAGAGGCGTTCCGTCCGAGACCCTGAGGGAATCGGACTGAACGCCTCTGTCTGTGTCAGCAGCTCAACCGTTCGATCACCGGATCGGCCTGGCTAAGGGTGGCCGGTCCGTCTGAGATCGGCTGAGCTGACGATCTCTGCTCGGCTCAGATGTCCGAGGGGGAGAGGGCGGCCGACCGGCGGCGCTTCGTCATGGTGACGACTGCGCCGCCGACGAGGAGGAGTGCTGCTCCGGCGGCGAGACCGCCGAGCTCCATGCCGGTGCGGGGGAGGTCTCCGCCTCCGGTGCCGTTGCCATTGCCGCCATCGTCGTTGCCGCCATCGCCGCCACCGGCGTTGGGGTCGGCCTCGACGGAGAACTTGCCGGTGAGTTTGTCGTCGCCGCAGGTGACGGTGACGCTGTAGTCGCCGGTGTAGGCGTTCGGGTTCGACTTCGAGGTGCCGTAGACGGTGACGTCGGCCTTGCCCTCGTCATCGGCCTTAACGGTCCGGTCGAACGCAGTGACGTTCGTGTTGCCCTCGGGGTTGACGAGGAAGCGGACGTCCTCACCGGGCTCGCAGTTCTCGACGGCGAGCTTGACGCCCTTCTTCTCGTTGACGAAGTCCTGCGGAGTGACCGACTCCGGGGAGATGATGAGCTTGGCCTCGGCCACCGGCGTCGTCGGATCCTCGGTCGGATCGTCGGTCGTGTCCTCGGTGATCGTGAATTCGAGGGCCTCGGTCTCCTTGCCGGACTCGTCATCGATGAGGACGAGGGTGTACTTGCCGGGAGTCGCCGACCCCTCGGCGAGGATGAACGCGCCCGAGATTTTGCCGTCCTTGTCGGCCTTGAGCGGTTCGTTGGCCTGAGTGTCGGCCTGCGGGCCGGCCTGAGAGCCGGCAGGACCGCCGGCGAAGCTCACGGTGCCGCCGGGGGTGAAGCCCTCGCCGGTGAACTTGAGTCCGTCGGTGCTGATCTCGGAGACCGTGATCGTCTTCGTTGCCAGCGTCGCCTTGGGGTCGACGACCGGAGCGGTCGGCTCTTCGGTGTCGTCCTCGATGACGGTGAACGAGGCGGGGATGTCCTGGGTCTCTTCGCCGCGCTTGACCGTGACGGTGAAGTCGATGGGACCGGCGGGAATCGCGGAAGGATCGTCGACAGTGCTGAAGATGGTGTATTCGAAGCTGCCTCCCTCAGCCTCGCCGACATCTCCGGTGAGATCATCCGAGACCTTGTCACCGGCTTCGAGGCCGGTCACCGTGACGACAACGCCCTTGTCCTTGTTGTTGAGGTCGGTCTGCGAGATCTTCTGCGGTGACACGGAGACCTTCGCCGCGATCTCCGTCTGCGAGTCGGCGCCGCTGTCGGCAGGCTGTCCGCCATCGGAGGGAGCCTGGACTCAGGTGCGGGCAAATGCGTCGCCTCCGCTCGGAGCGGCGATGACGGGGGATGCGGCGAGGCCGGTGATGGCGAGGGCCACCACAGGCGCGAGCACGAGCTTCTTCATTGTGTTCCTTCGGGGACGAGGGGGTGGAGCGATTCCGAAAGTAACAGTAATGAAACATTCACGACGCACATAGTTTAGAACGTTTTGGTCAGCCCTTTTCGAGCAATCCCGCTTCGGCAAGGAGCCCGACCCCGGCGCGACCCGTCTTCCGCGACCCGTCTTCCGCGACCCGTCTTCTGAGACTGCAACACGCCTTCTGAGACAACAGGCCTTGACTCCGAGGCCGTCGGTGTTTAACTGAGTGCTATGACTGGAGACTCAACGATCAAGAAGGCCGCTGACAAGGCCGATGATGCGGCGACCAGCGCCGCGGACAGCAAGTGGTTCGAACGCGCGGCCAGAGTCGGCTTCGTCGCCAACGGACTCGTCCACATCATCCTCGGAGCCACCTCGGTGGGACTGGCGCTGGGGCGCGGGGGAGAGGCCGAGCAGTCCGGCGCGATGCAGCAGATGGCCGCCCAGCCGTTCGGCATGGTTCTGCTGTGGCTGTGCATGCTCGGCTGTGCGCTGTTGGCACTGTGGAACCTCATCAACGCCTTCTTCGGCACCGCGTCGCTGCGCGGCCATGGCTCGAGCGACCCGCGGGACAAGGACGGCCGGAGCAACTGGAAGGAGTTCGTCCTCGCGATTGCCCAGGGCATCGCGTACGCGGCAGTGGCCGTGCTGTTCGGAAAGTTCGCCTTCGGACAGGGATCGGACTCCGGGCAGTCCTCGTCGCAGGCGAGCTCGACGCTTGCGCAGGCACCGGGCGGCATCCTCCTGCTCATCCTCATCGGTGCCGTCATCGCCGTCATCGGCATCGTCTTCTGCGTCAACGGCATCCGTCGGAAGTGGAAGGACGACGTCCGCCCGCCGAGGTCGCGCGCCGTCGGCAAGCTGCTGACGGTGACCGGCGTGGTCGGCTACCTCGGCAAGGGCGCGACCCTGCTCGCGGTCGGCATCCTCGTCATCGTCTCCGGCGTGGCCGGAGACCCGGAGAAGTCAACCGGTGTCGACGGGGCTCTCAAGGCGATGCGCGATCAGCCCTTCGGCAGCATCCTGCTGCTCTGTGTGGGCGTCGGGCTCGTCCTCTACGGCGTCTTCCTCTTCCTCCGCGCGCGATATGACAAGATGGATTGAGCCGTCGGCGATTCCGAGAGCAGGACTGACCATGTCCTGCCCTCGGTCACCGCACGCCCGCACGATACGACCTGCAACGCACCGCTGAGAGGGAAGGTTCTGGAATGGCTGGAAGACGGATCGGCATCGTTTGGAATCCCGCGAAGACTGAGAAGGACGACCTGGTGGCGGCGTTGCCGGACGATCCAGACCTCTCGGTCTCCTGGTACGAGACTGAGGAGGACGACCCCGGCAAGTCAGCGGCGGAGCAGGCCATCGCCGATGGCGCCGAGGTGGTCATCGCCGCCGGCGGCGACGGCACCGTCCGTGCAGTGGCCGGCCACCTCGCCGAGACTGGGGCGAACGTCGACCTCGGCATCGTGCCGCTGGGCACCGGCAACCTGCTCGCCCGCAATCTCGAGGTGCCGCTCAACGATCTGGAAGCCGCGATGGATCGGGCGATCACGGGCACCCCGCAGAGCATCGACATGGGCTGGGTCGAGATCACCCTCCCCGACGGCAACGAGCACCAGCCCTTCGTCGTCATGGCCGGCTTCGGCATCGACGCCCACATGATCACCGAGACCAACGACGACCTCAAGGACAAGGCGGGCTGGCTCGCCTACGTCGAGTCGCTCGGCCGCGCCGTCTCTGCCAGCGACGTCATGGAGATCAAGCTCTCCCGCCCGGGCGAGCAGATCGACGACGAGTCGGCACACACTCTCATCGTCGGCAACTGCGGCACCCTCCAGGGAGGCATCACCCTGCTGCCCGACGCGGATCCCGCCGACGGCGAGCTCGACGTCCTCGTCCTCAAGGCCGACGGGGTCACCGGCTGGCTCGACACGATGAAGAACATGGTCTGGGACAACGGCCTGCGCCGGATGATGTCGAAGGACGACTCCGCCCAGAGCAGCGACACCGCGATCCATCAGCGCGTGACCTCACTGACCATCGAACTCGAGAAGCCCCGGGTCGTCGAGGTCGACGGCGACGAGCTCGGCGAGACGGAGAGGATCGAGGTGAGCATCGCCCCGTCCGCCCTGCGGGTGCGCTGAGCAACCGCACCCCCGCCGAGGCGATCGTCCCTTGAGCCGGTCCCCGGCCTCGCCGAGGCGGTGGTCCCGATCCCGGATGTGACTGTGGCCCCGACAGAAGTCGGGGCACAGTCGTGTGTCGGAGTGAAGCGCTCAGAGCTCGGTCGGAGCCTGTCCGGCCTTCGCCCGACGCATGGTCATCGCCACGGCGACGCCGCCGACGAGGAGGAGCGCGAGTCCGCCGGTGAGCCCACCGAAGTCGGCGCCCGTGCGTGGCAGCTGGCTTCCGCTGACGTTCCCGGTTCCCGCGGTCCCGCCGGCGTTCGCGCCGGAGGTCACGGAGAACTCACCCGTGAGCGTGTCATCGCCGCAGGTCGCCGTCACCGAGTAGTCGCCCACGTAGGCCTGGGTCCGCGAGGAGGTGCCGAAGACGTTCACCGAGGCGGTGCCGGTCTCATCGGCGGTGAGTGTCTGGTCGAACGCGGTGACGTCCGAATTGCCCTTGGGGGTGACGACGAAGCGGACGTCAGTTCCCGGTGTGCAGTCGCTGACGGTCAGGGTCACGCCCTTGTCCTTGTTCGCGAAGTCGCTCGCGTCGATCGTCTTCGGAGACACGGTCAGGGAGGCCTGAGCCTGATCAGCGGTGAGCGTGAACTCAGCTGAGGAGAACTGCTCCTCACCGCTGGCGATGGCGATGTAGTCGCCCGGCTTGATGTCGTCGGTCTCGGTCGGACGAATGACGCCGGAGACGACGCCCTCGTCCGAGACTGTGAGATCGTCTTCCGAGTAGATCAGCTGGTCGACGTAGAAATTCTCGGCGTCGAACTTCGCTGCCGCCGCGAAGGCGATCTCGCCGGGTGCGAATCCGGTGCCCGTGAAGGCGATGCCCTTCCTCTTGAACTCCGAGACGCTCATCGAGTTGGTGGCCAGCGAGAGCTCGCCTTCCTGGAAGTCCTCGTAGTCCTCCTCGGTGATCGTGAAGCGGCCGGGGAACCCCTGCGGCTCCTGATCCGCACGCTCGACGGTGACGGTGAAGTCGACGACCTGCGCTTCGACGATCTCCTCGGCATCATCGAAGTACTCGAATTCGACGGTGGAACCCTTGGCCGTCTTCGTCTCGCCGGTGAGCGAATTCGTCACGACGTCGTCCTTCTCGAGCCCGGAGACGGTGATGGTGACTCCGTCCTCCCAGAAGTCGAAGATGTCGACGGTGCTCGGGTCGACCGTGACGGTGGCCTCGATCGGCGCCGAGGCGGGAGCGGTCTCCTCTTCGGCCCCGTCCGTGGACTCGTCGGCGGCAGGGGTCTCGTCCTCTGCCGGTGACGGTGCGTCCGGGGTTCCGGTTGCCGGGGCGTCATCGCCCGAGCTCGATCCCTCCGAGGGAGTCGGGTCCTCTGCCGGGGCGTCATCGCCCGAGCTCGATCCCTCCGAGGGAGTCGGGTCCTCTGCCGGGGCGGGTTCGGCCGGAGCGGGGTCATCGGTGGTCGCTGCATCGTCCGCTGGCGCGGCGTCGTCAGTCGCCACGGCGGTCTCAAGGTTCTCAGCGGCCGCGCCCGCAGCGGAGTAGGCGCTGTCTGCGGCGGCGGTGTCGGCGAGTGCAGGCGTCGCGCCGAGTCCGGCGATCGCCAGGGCGAGCGCGGGGATGAGCGCAAGTTTCTTGGGCATGGAAGGAGGCGGTCCTCTCAGGGGATTGTCAGATAACTACAGAAGCATATCCGGGCGGATAAGCCGTTTCTGTCACGGACTGATCACGTTTTCCGGGCATGCGAGAGGGCCGGGAGTTCGATCGAACTCCCGGCCCTTGTGTCGCGTCCGCCGTTCCGGTGCAGGCTGGCTTCCCTCAGGCTCTGCCTGTCCCGTCCGGTGGATCAGTGCTTCAGATGTACGACGGAGAGAAGTCGCCCTTCTTCCGGCGCATCGTGATCGTCACCGCGGCACCGCCGACGAGCAGGAGGAGTGCGCCTGCGGCGAGGCCGTCGAGTTCGACACCCGTGCGGGGCAGGTAGTTTCCGCTTCCGCTGCCGCCGTCGTTGCCCCCGGCACCGCTGCCGTTGTCACCGCCGCCGTCGCCTCCGCCGGCGTTGGACCCGGCCGTGACCTTGAACGATCCCTTGAGCGAGTCATCGCCGCAGGTCGCCGTGACCGAGTAGGAGCCGACATACGCCGAGGCGTTCGATGAGGTTCCGAAGACCCGGACCCAGGCTTTGCCGTCCTTGTCGGCTTTGACCGTTCGGTCGTAGGCGGTCACTCGCGAGTTGCCATCGGCGGTGACCATGAAACGGACATCCGAGCCGGGCTTGCAGTCCTTGACCGAGAGCTTGACGCCCTTCTTCTCGTTGATGAAGTCAGCGGCCTCGATCGACTTCGGGGTGACCGTCAGGGACGCCTCGGCGGGGGCTTCGGTCTTGTCGTCGATGACGGTGAATTCGCCCTTGAGGTCCTTGGACTCCGTGCCCTCTCGGTCGATCGTCACGGTGAACGGGACCTTGCCAGGCTCGATGCTGTCCGGGTTGCCCTCGTAGTAGAGGGTGAAGGTGTAATCACCGTCTTCGGTGACCGTGTAGGTGTCGTCGCTCAGGGAGTTGGTGATGATGTCCCCTGCCTTCACGCCGGAGACGGTGACCTTGACGCCCTTGTCCCTGTTCGCGAGATCTCCGTGGGGTCGACCTTGAGGGTAGCCTCGATCGGCTCGACGGCATCGTCTTCGACGACGGTGATCTCGCCCTTGAGTTCCTTCGACGCGGTGCCTTCGCGGTCGATCGTCACGGTGAACGGGACTGTGCCCGGATCGAGTTCTTCCGGCTCGCCCTTGTAGTAGATGGGGATGACGAGTTCTCCGTCAGACTTTGCCGTCACAGCCTTGCCTGTGAGGGAATCGGTGACCTTGTCGCCTTCCTTGACCCCGGAGACGGTGACCTTGACGCCCTTCTCCTCGTTCGCGAGGTCCTCGGCGGTGATCTCCTTGGGGTCGACCGTGAGGGTTGCTTCGATCGGCTCGACTGGTTGGTCATCGACGGCCTTGACGTTGACCGTGCCCGAAAGCGTCTCAATCCCGGCGGCGCCCTGGTAGTCGATCGTGAATGGAAGCGGGCCGTCCTCGAGGTCTTCGGCGTTGCCGTCGTAGAAGAGATTCAGCGTCGCGGTCGAGCCTGCGGCTTCGACGGAGTCACCGGCGAGCCCGTTGAGCGGGGTGAGGAGATCACCGGTCTCGAGGCCTGTGACCGTGACGGTGACGCCCTTGGAGGGGTCAGCAAGATCCTCGGCTGCGATCTCGCCCTGGGGGACGACGAGCACAGGATCGGCCTGCTGTTCGGGCGCCTCTTCGGTGGGATCGTCAGTGGGTTCCTCCGAGGGCTCGGTCGAGGGCGACGGTGAGGAAGACGGCGTCGGCGCAGGCGGAGGAGTGGTCTCCTTCTTCGCCGGTTCAGGAGCCGACTTCTTCGCGTCGTCCTTCTCCTCCGCGGCCTCCTTGGCCTTCTTCTCCTCGGCAGCCTTCTCGTCCGCCTTCTTCTTGGCAGCCGCCTTGGCGTCGGCCTTCTTCTTGGCCTCGGCCTTCTCTTCGGCTTCCTTCTTCTCCGCGGCCTTCTTGGCGGCGGCTTCCTTCTCGGCCTTCTCCTTCTCCGCCTTCTCCTGCTCAGCGGCCTTGGCTTCAGCCGACTGAGTCGAAGGGGTTTCGGCGGCGGCGACCGGTGCGGCGACGAGTCCGGTGAACGCGAGGGCGACAGCCGGCGCGAGGATGATCTTCTTCATTGGAGTGCCTTCTATCTATATGTGAGGGGGTGGGCGATGTCAAGGCGTCGAAGCAACATGGGGCTCGCCGGCGAGCAGTCGAGCGAATGCCTCGGTGGGCGTGAGATAGCCCAGTCGGCGGCGGGGTCGATTGTTGATCTCCTCGGCGATGGTGGTGAGGTAGGGCTGGTGATCGGGGATCACCGTGCCCTTGGGCAGATACTCCCGGTAGAGCCGGTTCGTGTTCTCGTTGCTGGGCCTCTGCCAGGGCGAGTGGGGATCGGCGAAGTAGACCGGCATCGCCGTGGCCAGGGAGACCTTCGCGTGCTGGGCCATCTCGCTGCCCTGGTCCCACGCCAACGATGCCTTCATCATCTCGGGCAGGTCGTTGAAAAACTCGATGACCGCGTCAGCGGTTGGCTCGGCGTGTTTCGAGGGCAGGGCCAGCAGCCCGGTGAACCCGCTCATCCGCTCCACCAGCGTCGCCGCGCACGAGGTGCCGTTCTTCCCGATGATCAGGTCACCCTCCCAGTGCCCCGGCACCCGACGCTGGGCGGCGTCCTCACCTCGCTCCGCGATCGGGACCATACCTACGATTGGGCCACCGCGCGTCCGCCCGGTCGTACGTGGTCGGCGCTTGGTCCGCTTGGACTGCAGGAAGATGCCCTTGCGGGCGAGCTCACCCTTCGGGATTGCGTAGATGTACTGGTAGATAGCCTCACCGGAGACGGTTCGGCCGCGTGCGTCAGGAGAGTTCGCCATGCGTTCAACGGTCGGGTCTGTCGCCTCCAGACGCAACCGGCCCGCTATCTCGTTCGGCGTCCAGGACGCGGCCAGGTCGGCGTCCACCCTCGCCTGCAGCACCGGATCCCCCGCGACCTTCCGCTGCTGCGGGCGAGCTCGCCGACGCTGCGCTCTGACGTCTGCGGTCACGGCCTGGTAGCCGCGGGTCTTCGTCGAGTTCCGGTGAAGCTCCCGCGAGATCACCGACGGGCAACGCCCCAGGTGACGGGCGATCCTCCGCACCGACCAGCCCGCTTTCGAGGCCGCCGAGATCTCCGACCTGTCGCTGAACGACAACCCCACCCGCGCCATCTGCACACTCCACCGATCAGACCCCCGCCGACCGGGAGTGTTGCTTCGACGCTATGACACCACCGTGCACATCTGGAAGTCATCCTAGGTACAGGGAATTATCAGAACTATTTTTGTAACTTTTGTTCGAGTGGCATTCCGGTAACACTTTGGTGAATGCCGTCACATGTTCGCGACCATCCCGTGACCTACCGGCGGGTAGTGTCGACCCACAGGTGACGCGCCGCCGGCAACGCCCGCCGACCCGCCTCACTTCTCGGTCGGCCCGCCTCACACGGGCCAGACTTCGGCCCTGATCTCCTTGCGCTGATCGGTCGTCGGCACCTTGACGGTGATCGCCGACGGCAGGATCCCCATCGCGAGGTACTTCGTCGTGCCCGCGGGGTCCCCGTCGAGCTGGACCTCGAGTTCGTCACGGGATTCGATGACGACGTTGTGGCACTTGCGGATGTCGGTGTGCAGGCCGTTGCGGGTCTTGCGGCCGATGATCGAGGCGGCGACACCCACCCATTGGCCGAGGTTCTTCGGGCTGACGACGAGGACGTCGAGGAGGCCGTCGTCGATGACCGCCTCGGGCAGCAGCTGGATCCCGCCCTGGAGCTTGCCGCAGTTGCCGCCGATGACGGACCGCACCCGTGCCGAGACCCGATAGTCGTCGTCATAGGTGATCTTGACATGGCTCGGGCGCCCCACCAGCGTGCGCGAACCGGCTTCGAGGTACGCAAGCCAGCCGAGCCTGCTCTTCGCGTTCGCGGTGGTCTTGGCCATCACCTCGGCGTCGAAGCCGAGCCCGGTCATGACCATGAACACGTGACGGTCCCCGCCCCTGCTGATCTGCGCCACCCCGACGTCGACGTCGCGGTTGCGGCCCCACAGGGCGATCCGGATCGCCCATTCGGGTTTGTCGAGCACGAGGCCGAGGTTGCGGGCGAGGAGATTCCCCGTGCCCATCGGGATGATCCCCATGGGTGTCGCCGTTCCGGTGAGCGCCGAGGCGACCGCGCGGATCGTGCCGTCCCCGCCGGCGGCGATGACGACGTCGACCCCGGCTTCGAGGGCCTCGTTGGCGGCCCCTTCTCCGGCGTCCTCGAGGGTGGTCTCGAAGATGAGCGGGGGAGCCCACCCCTCGAACCGGCAGATCGCCTTCGCCGTCGCCGCGATGTTCTTCGCATTGGCCTTCGTCGGATTGATGACGAGGGCTGCCCGGTAGCGGTCTGCCGGCACTTCCTCCATGCCGGCAGGGGCATGGTTGTTCGAGAAGCGATGAAGGCGGCGCAGGACCCGGCGTCCGCCGTTGCGGGCGCCGAGGAGATAGGCGGCGACGACGGTGACGAGGAACCCTGGGATGAGCAGCCACAGGATGGCGGGGTCCAGGTCAAGGGTCATGGCACAAATTTACTCCGGTGCACCTGAGTGGAGGCCGAACGGTCGAAATGTCGAAATGACTGCGCGCCCGTTAAGCTGAGACGGTGATCGATCTAGTGCTGCTCAGAGAAGACCCGGACCTGTTCAAGGCGTCGCAGAAGGCCCGCGGGGCCTCCGTCGAGCTCGTCGACGAGGTCCTCGCCGCGGACTCCGCGAGGCGCGCGGCCATCACGGCGTTCGAGGACGCTCGCGCCGACCAGAAGGCCTTCTCCTCTCAGATCGCGAAGGCGTCGAAGGACGAGAAGCCTGCCCTCATCGCCGAGGGCAAGGAGAAGTCGGCGAAGGTCAAGGCCCTGCAGGCGGAGTCGGAGGAGGCCTCGTTCGCCTTCGAGAGCCTCGCGGCGAAGCTGCCCAACCTCATCATCGACGGCATCCCCTCCGGCGGTGAGGAGAACTTCGTCACGCTCAAGACCGTCGGTCAGCCGCGGGACTTCGCAGCGGAGGGCTTCGCACCCCTCGACCACCTCGCCCTCGGCGAGGAGCTGAAGGCCATCGACACGGCCCGGGGCACGAAGGTCTCCGGCGCGCGGTTCCACTACCTCACCGGCTTCGGCGCGAAGCTCGAGATGGCGCTGCTCAACCTCGCTCGCGACGTCGCCGAAGAGGCGGGCTTCAGCCCGACGATCACCCCGACGCTCGTCAAGCCCGAGGTCATGCGCGGCACCGGGTTCCTCGGCGAGCACGCCGATGAGGTCTACCGCCTCGAAGCCGACGACCTCTTCCTCGTCGGCACCTCCGAGGTGCCGCTGGCCGGGTACTACATGGACGAGATCATCGACCTCTCCGACGGTCCGCTGCGCTTCGCCGGCATCTCCTCGTGCTACCGCCGGGAGGCCGGCTCGTACGGCAAGGACACCCGCGGCATCATCCGCGTCCACCAGTTCCAGAAGGTCGAGATGTTCTCCTACGTCGAGGTCGAGGACGCCGAGGCCGAGCACGAGCGCATGCTCTCCCTGCAGGAGAAGATGCTCCAGCTGTGCGAGCTGCCGTACCGGGTCATCGACGTCGCCGCCGGCGACCTCGGCGATTCCGCGGCACGGAAGTACGACTGCGAAGCCTGGGTGCCGACGCAGGAGACCTACCGCGAGCTCACCTCGACGTCGAACTGCACGACGTTCCAGGCCCGGCGCCTGCAGATCCGCGAACGCCACGACGGTGCCACGCGTCCGGTCGCCACGCTCAACGGCACGATGGCGAACACCCGGTGGCTCGTGGCGATCCTCGAGAACCATCAGCAGGCGGACGGATCGGTCACGGTCCCCGAAGCCCTGCGCCCCTACCTCGGCGGAATGACTGCTCAGGGACCGGAGGGTCCGCGATTCTGAGCAGCGCAGCCCCTGCCGGTCAAGGAGAACCATTGCCCGCACACCTCATCGCGCTCGACGTCGACGGCACGATCATCGACTACGACGGCACCCTGTCGGAAACGGTGCGACGGGTGCTCCTCGACCTCGCCGAGGCGGGTCACCACCTCGTCATCTCGACCGGCCGTGCCCTGCCGGGTGCGCTCGAGCTCGTCCACGCCCTCGGCCTGACCGAAGGCTACGTCGTGTGCTCGAACGGCTCGGTCGTCGTCAGGCTCGATCCCTCGCTGCCGTTGGGCTGGGAGATGCACAACGTCGTCTCGTTCGATCCCCGCGCGGCTCTCGAACGGATGCGCGAGGTCCTGCCGGGTGCCCTCTTCCTCGTCGAGGATCCTGACCTCCACCGCTGGGCCTCCGGGGCGTTCCCGCCCGGTGAGCTCGCCGAGTCCGACACCCTCGACATCGTGCCCTTCGACGAGCTGCTGGAGAAGCGGGCGACCCGCATCGTCATGCGCGACGTCAACGGCACTGCGGAGGAGTTCGCCGCCGCGGTCGACCGTCTCGGACTCCACGAGGTGAGCTACTCGGTGGGATGGAGCAACTGGCTCGACATCGCCCCGGACGGAGTGTCGAAGGCCAGCGGCCTCGCCCTCGTCGAGGACGAGCTCGGCATCGACCACGCGCTCACCGTCGCTGCCGGGGACGGACTCAACGACATCGAGATGATCGAATGGGCCGCCCACGCGATCGTCATGGGGCAGGCGAAGGACGAGCTCAAGGTCCTCGCGAGCGTCGTCACCGACCCGGTCGAGGACGACGGCCTCGCGGTCGCGCTCGTCGATCACTTCGACCTCGATCCGGCTGTGCTCGACACCGAGGGGTCGACCCAGACCCGCCCGTAGGGCTGCCGAGAGAAGAGGTCAGCGGGCGGGCAGGGCGTCGAGCATCGCCGTGAGATAGTGGGCGACGCCGTCGTCCTCGACCGCATCGGTCACGGCGTCCGCGGACTCCTTGACGATGTCGAGGGCGTTGCCCATCGCCACTCCGTGCCCGGCCCAGGAGAGCATCTCGACGTCGTTGGGCATGTCCCCGAAGGCCATCACCTGCTCCTGCCCCACGCCGAGGTGGTCGCACACCGACTCGAGCGTCTTCGCCTTGGTGATTCCGCGGGGTGCGAGTTCGACGAGGCCGTTGACCGGGTCGGAGAACGTCGCGTGGCATGAGCGGGTGACGAGCGGGCCGAGGAGATCGTGGAGGGCCGCGGAGTCCTCGGTGCCGAGGCTGACGAGGATCTTGACGACGTCGCGGTCGGCGATCTCACTGATGTCTCCGATGACGGTGGCGTCCCGCGGAGAGCGTGTTGCGAAGCCGTCGTCGATGAAGAGCCCGGTGAGGGTCTCGAAGGCGAAGTGCGCTTCGGGGTGCTCGCCGGAGATCGCAGAGACGATCTCGACCACCTCGGCGTGGCCGAGGGTGTGGGCGTCGACGACGGATTCGGAGGCGATGTCGTAGACGACGGCGCCGTTGAGGCACACGACCCGGCCGAGGTCGGGGATCTGTTCGGCGATCGGGGCAAGCCAGCGGATCGGTCGACCGGTGACGAGGACGAAGGGGATGCCCTCGCGCTGGCAGCGGTGGATCGCGTCGATCGTCGCCTCGGAGATCGGCTGCCAGTCGAGCAGCAGCGTCCCGTCGATGTCGCTGGCGACGAGCCCGAGGTCGAAGTCCACGGGCAGTCGGCGGTGCCCGCTCATCGGCTCTCCGCCTCGGCGATGGTCCGCTGGGCGCGGTCGAGGAGGTCGGCGGCGTCGGAGATGTAGCGGTCGGTCGCGGCGGCGGCCGAGGACAGAGCGGGTCCTTGGGCGGTCTCCGCGCGGACCATCGAGGCGGCGAGCACCGCCTCGGCGACCTTCGCCGACGCCCGCGTGAGGACCTCAGGGGTGTCCCCGACCTCCACCCGGACGTGCCCGGGCACGACCTGGTCCTCGATCGGCCAGCGGGCGTGGAGTCGCTCGGTGAGCTCATCGATCCGGGTGGCCAGGTCGTTGAGCCGATGGGTGCCGGTCATGATGAGCTCCCTCGCCGAGGCGGCCGCCTGGTCGGCATCGACCGTGCCGATCCCGGCGGGCCCGGGTTCGTCCGTGCCGGTGGCAGAGGGGGCGGCCTCGTGGATCGCGACGGCAGTGGCGTAGTAGCGGTCGACGGCGCGGAGGAAGCGGTCGTGGTTGTGCCGCCACAGCCCGGTGCCGAAGCGCTTGTCGGGTCCGCGGGAGCGGAAGGAGAGGAGCTTCTTCACAGATAGTTGCCGGTTCTGCGTCTGTCCTCCTCGGACTCGGGTCCGGCAGTCGTGCCGGGACCGCCCGCGCCGGGAGGTACGATCCCCGGAATCCGACCGCGTCCGCCGCCGTCCTGCTGGGCCATGGCCTGCTGCGCCATGATCGCGGTCTGGATGCCGTGGAAGAGGCCTTCGAGCCAGCCGACGAGCTGAGCCTGGGCGACGCGCAGCTCGGAGGCCGAGGGCGGGCCGTCGGTCGAGTCGAAGGGGCGGGCGAAGCGGTCGAGCTCGGCGACGAGCTCCGCGGAGATCCCGTCCTCGAGGTCGTCGATCGCCTGACGGTGGATCTGTGCGAGGCGTTCGCGGCCCTTCTCGTCGAGCTCGGTGCCGCGGACCTCTTCGAGGAGCTGCTTGACCATCGTGCCGATGCGCATGACCTTCGCGGGCGAGGAGATGTCGGGTTCCTCATCGTCCTCGTCGGCTCCGGCACGGTCGGCCGCCTCGGCGCTGTCCGGGGCAGGAGGCTGGGGCGACGGCGGCTGGACCGCGTCGGCCGATGCCGGCTGGGCCGCCTCGGCCGCGGTTGCCGGTGCGTCGGCATCCGGTCGGGCGGCCGTTGTCGACTGCCCGTCGTCGGGGCCGGCAGGGTCGGCGGGGGACGGGGACGGCTGCACCGCCTCGGCGGGGGATTCGGTCGGTGGCACCGCCTCGGCGGGCCGGTCGTTCTCAGCGGACGTCGGACGCTCGGTCATGGTCGCATTCCTTCTTCCCCTCGTGGCTGGGTCCCGTGGCCGCCCGTGGCTGCGGCGGTCCCTGCGCCCCCGGCGGCGGTGCCGTCGACCGTGAGGAGGACCTTGCCGATGTTCGCGCCGTCCTCGAGGATGCGGTGGGCGCGGGCCGCCTCGGCGAGGGGGACGGTGTCGAAGATGATCGGGCGGATGTCCCCTGAGATCACGGCCGGCCAGAGCTGGTCGCCCACCTCGGCGATGATCGTGGCCTTCTGCTCGGCAGGGCGGGCGCGCAGGGTCGTCGCGGTGATCGTCTTCCGGCCCGTGAGCAGGGTGCTGAGGTCGAGGTCGGCGGTCGTCCCGCCCTGGAGGCCGATGATGACGAGACGGCCGTCGGTCCGCAGCGCGCGGATGTTGCGCTCGAGGTACTTCGCTCCGATGATGTCGAGGATGACGTCGGCCCCCGTCGTGCCGTCGGGGTGGACGCAGATCTCGTGGACGCGTTCGGCGAAGTCCTCGGTGCGGTAGTTGATGACGGCGTCGGCGCCGAGGTCGCGGCAGAACGCCGCCTTCTCCTCGGAACCGACGGTGACGACGATCTTCACGCCGAGGAGGTTCGCGACCTGGATCGCGGCGGTGCCGATCCCGGATCCGCCGCCGTGGACGAGGAGCCACTCGCCGATGCGGATGCGGCCGCGGCCGACGACGTTCGAGTAGACGGTGGCGAGCACCTCGGGCAGGGCCGCCGCGGCGGTGAGGTCGTAGGTGTCGGGCACCGGCAGGAGCTGGGCCGCGGGGACGGCGACCTCCTCGGCGTAACCGCCGCCGGAGAGGAGGGCTGCCACCCGGTCGCCGACGTTCCACCCGGTCACCTCGGCGCCGAGGGCGGTGATCGTCCCGGAGATCTCGAGCCCGGGGATGTCGGTGGCGCCGGGCGGCGGGTTGTAGAAGCCCTGGCGCTGGAGGAGGTCGGCACGATTCACCCCGGCGGCGTGGACTGCGACGAGGACTTCGTCGGGCGCGATCTCGGGAGTGGGCACTTCGGTCAGCTTCAGGGACTCGGGATCACCCGGGACGGGAATCGTGATGGCGCGCATGGGACCACTCTAGTCCGTGGAGCGGACAGCGACAGGGGCACCTGCAGTGAATCCGATGAGCGAATCGTGGGTGGGCGCCTCACCTCGGGTCGCCGGCGGCACCCGCCTCCGACGGCGGACGATGACGAGCCTTGAACCGTGCCTTCTTCTCCCGATTGCCGCACGTGTTCATATCGCACCAGCGGCGGCTGCGGCTGCGGCTCGTGTCGAAGAAGGCGGCCCGACACGTGGGGGACGCGCAGAGTGCGAGCCTGCCGCCCCGCTCCCCGGAGAGGATGGAGATCGCATCGGCGGCGATGACGCTCAAGGCGTCGGCGACGGTGGGAGGGGGGCCGAGCTCCCACCGACGCTCACCACTCTCCAGGAGCACGGGAGCGGCCCGTCCGCTCCGGCTCCGGTCGTTGATCGTCGCGAGCGCCGAGGCGGGAAGCGGGTCCCCGAGTGCTGTGGCGGTGGCGGCGAGGTGGATGGCCTCCCGCAGCTCGCGGGCGAGGTCGAGTTCGTCGTCCGTGCACGTCTCGACGTCGAGACCGGAGATCGAGAGCCACGCGAGCAGGCGGTCGGGAGTGCGGATGCGCTCGATCCGATCGCCCTGGCGTTCCGAGAGTGTGCCGGTGAAGCTCGTCGCCAGAATGGCGCCGAGCCGGAAGTCCAGTCGTCCCTCACTCATGCAAACACCCTAACTGGGGAGAGGCCGTCGGCGCGGTGACGGCAGATGACTGTCGACGGTTGTGCCGACGCCGCCACCATGATAGAACCGTCTTAGCTGGTTCATCGATGAATCCGGCGGCAGACCGCGACGTTCGGGAGGTCTCATGTCTCTCCACTGCACCACTGCTTCGAGTACGGCCGAAGTGCAGCCCTTCTCGGCACCGGCGTTCGATGCCGACCTAGACGACCTGCGGGCCCGACTGACGGCAGCCCGACTGCCCGAACGGGAACCGACCGACCCGGCGGCCACCGGCGCCGATCGGTGGGCGCAGGGCGTCCCCCTCGCCGATCTCACGGAGCTGGTCGCGTACTGGCAGGACGGCTACGACTGGCGCAGCTTCGAGTCGCGGCTCGACAAGATCGGCCAGTTCCGCACGGACATCGACGGCCTCGGCATCCACTTCCTCCATCATCGTTCTCCCCGTCCCGACGCCGTGCCGCTCGTCATCACCCACGGCTGGCCGGGCAGCGTCGCCGAGTTCGTCGACATCATCGACGCGCTCGCCGATCCCAGCGACCGCGGCGCTCCGGCCTTCCACGTCGTCGCGCCCTCGCTGCCGGGGTTCGGCTTCAGCGATCGCCCGACCGCGACGGGGTGGGGAACGGAGGCGATCGCCTCGGCGTGGGTCGAGCTCATGTCCCGCCTCGGTTACGATCGCTTCCTCGCCCACGGCGGGGTCTGGGGCGGAGTGGTCACAACGATCCTCGGCGGCCGGTTCCCCGAGCACGTCATCGGGATCCACTCGACGTTCGCCGAGGCGCCGCCCGGGCTCAGCATCGAAGGCCTCACCGACGCCGAGCGGAGCTGGGTCGAGGACCACCGCGACTTCTGGCTCGCCCGTGCGGGGTATGCGAAGGCGCAGGCGACAAGCCCGCAGACGGTCGGCTACGGGCTCGTCGACTCACCGGTCGGCCTGCTCGCGTGGATCCTCGACAAGTTCGCCGAGTGGTCGGACACCGACGACAGTCCGTTCGAGACGATCCCGCGCGACCGGGTCCTCGACAATGTCACCCTCTACTGGCTGACGCGGACGGGTGCCTCGGCGGCGCGGATCTACGCCGAGAGCCACGATTCGCTCGATCCGCAGCTGCGCGTCGACGTACCCGCGGCGATGACGATGTACCCGGTCGACGTCTCCTCGAAGTGCCCGCGCCCGTGGGCCGCACAGCGGTACCGCCAGATCGTGCGATGGCGCGAGCCGGTCAGGGGCGGTCACTTCCCGTCGCTCGAGATGCCGGACTTCTTCGTCGATGACGTCCGGGCAGGACTCGCGGCGGTGCTGGCGGCCACGCGCTGACGCAGCAGTGCGGGCAGCCGAGCGCTGACGCAGCAGTCCGGGCATCGCGCAGCGGCGGCCGCGAGTCGGATCCTGCCTACGCGAAGAGCCGGAACAGCGGGGAGTTCTGGTGGACGCGCTCGATCTCGATCTGCGAGGACTCCATCCGCTCGAGGAGGCCGGGCAGATCCTCGGCGGCGCCGAGCTGGATGCCGACGAACGCCGGTCCCGTCTCCCGGTCGGAGCGCTTGACGTACTCGAAGAGCGCGATGTCGTCGTCGGGTCCGAGGATCTCATTGAGGAAACGGCGCAGCGCCCCCGGCTCCTGCGGGAAGTCGACGATGAAGTAGTGCTTGAGGCCTTCGTGGACGAGCGAGCGCTCGAGGATCTCCGGGTAGCGGGAGAAATCGTTGTTCCCGCCCGAGACGAGGCACACGACCGTCGCCCCGGGTTCGACGACGATCGGCCTGCCCGACCCAGCGGCCCCGACAGCGGCCGAGGCCAGCGCCCCGGAGGGCTCGGCGATGATGCCGTCGACCTGATACATCTGGAGCATCTCGGAGGCCACGGCCCCTTCGGCCACGGGTCGGACGTCGACGCCGAGGTCGGAGACGATCTCGTAGGTGATGTTGCCGGCGCGTCTCACGGCGGTGCCGTCGGCGAACCGGTCGATGTTGTCCAAGGTGACGGGGTGCCCGGCCTTGAGTGCGGCGATCATCGAGGCGGCACCGGCGGGTTCGGCGCCGATGATCTTCGTGTTCGGCATGTGCTCGGCCGCGTAGGCGGCGATCCCGGCGATGACGCCGCCTCCCCCGACGGGCACGATGATGGCGTCGGGGTGCGTCTCGAGCTGACCTGCGATGTCGACGGCCACGGTGCCCTGCCCGGCGATCGTGCGGCGGTCGTCGAACGCGGAGACGAGGAGGGCGTCATTGCGGTCGGCGAACCTGTGCGCGAGCGCCGAGGCGTCGTCATAGGTCGACCCGGAGATCTCGATCGTCGCCCATTCCCCGCCGAAGTGGCGGATGCGCTCGACCTTCTGCTTCGGCGTCGTCTTGGGGACGAAGATCGTCCCCCGGATCTCGAGCTGCCTGCACGCGAGCGCGAAGCCCTGTGCGTGGTTGCCCGCCGAGGCGCAGACGACGCCGCGGGCGCGTTCGTCCTCGTCGAGCTGGAGCATGAAGTTGAAGGCGCCGCGGATCTTGTACGACCGCACGGGCTGGAGGTCTTCGCGCTTGAGGTAGACCGTGGCCCCGGTCGCGGCGGAGAGCCGCTCCGAAATCTGGAGCGGAGACGTGATCACGGAGTCGGCGATTCGCGCAGCGGCCGCTTCGACCTCGTGTGCGAGTGTCTGCTGCTGGGGTGATTCGTCTGTTCTCAACACATCACCATTGTGCGCCCTCCGTCTTGCCATTCGGCAAACTGTCCCGCATCGCAGACCCGCGGGTCACTCTGCGACCCCTTCTCGCCGACGCGGTGCGCCCTTCCCCGCCGACGTGTTGCGACCGTCCCCGCCGAGGCGGCCGACCCCTCGCCGGCCGGTCGGCTGCAACCCACGCAGTCCCGCCGGGCACATGGGGACTTGGGCGGTTTCGGGTGCGCCCTCAGAGGTGAGACGGCAATATCATGATTTGATGGAAGATGCCCGTAATCCCTTCAAGGAGGCGTCATGGCCATCAGCAGTGAGCTCGAGCAGCTCCTAGCCCGCTGGATTCCCCGGCAGTCGTGGTTCCCGAAGCTGGCTGCTGACTTCGGAGTCGACCCCGACATCACCCCGATGTCGGTGGCCCGCGCCTTCACCTTCACCGCCGAGGAGCTCGGCGGGTTCTCGGGACTCGTCACGGTCATCTCCGTCGGCGACGGGCCGACCCTGCGCCGCCTCAACATCCCCCTGTCCTTCCGCGGCGCCGAGGACCTCCACCTCCGCCACGCGCTCATCGGCACCGTCGATGACCTCGCGCTCGGCCGTGTCTTCGTCTACGACGGTGCCGCCGATCCCGTCTTCGTCAACCTCCTCGCCGACGCGATCACCAAGCGCAAGGTCTTCGACGGCGGCCAGCTGAGCACGGAGTCACTGCGCCACAGCCGTGACCGTTCCGAACTGCCGACCCGAGGTCGGACCCGGGAGACGGTCCCGGCTCCCGCCTCGGCGACGGTGGGGTCTGATCCTCAGGGATCCGGCGCCGAGGCGGTCCCACCGAAGCCGACGACCGCACCGTCGTCGTCGGAGGTCAAGGACGAGATCGACGTGCCGATCCGCCCGATCGAGGTCGCCGACTCCGGGGCGAACAAGTCGACGGTGATCATCCACGACGAGTACGAACCGGTGGAGCTGAGCTTCTTCCGGGTGCTCGAGAACGGGATGCCGTCGTCGCTGACGATCCCCGTCCTCCTCACCGAGGCGGGATCGCGCAGCGTTCCCGAGGTCATCGGGTGGAGCTCGGGCCGCTGGTACGACATGTTCGAGGTCACGGAGATGGAGGCGCCGATGGCGCTCCTCTCCCAGGCCGACGTCGAGGCCGAACCGGCCTGGCGGGAGGCCGTCGACATCGTCGTCGGCGTCGATTCCGGGTCGATCGGCGGATACAACGCGCATGCCGCGGAGATGGGGCGCCGGATCGGCGAACTCCATTCCGACATGGCTGCTGAGTTCGGCATCGTCGCGGGCGCCGGTGAGCCGACGAAGCAGTTCGTCGCTAAGTGGGTCGAGCGCGTCGACTGGGCGCTCGGTCGGGCCCCGCTCGCCCTCGACTCCCTCGTTCCCGAGCTCAAGCAGCACCGGAACCGGCTGCGTTCGCTCGATTCGATCGGGCGGCTGCAGAAGATCCACGGCGAGCTCACCCTCGACCACGTCGTCAGCTCGCCGAGCGAGGGCTACCAGGTCGTCAAGTTCACCGACTCGTCGAACTCCGATCCGAAGCCCATCGCCCTCGACCTCGTGGCCCTGCTGCGCAGCGTCGACTACGCCGCCGGATTCGCGCGGCTCCAGCGCACCGAGGCACTCAATGCGGAGGACGGCGGGCTCGTCGTCAACGGCTTCGGCAACGACCCGGCCGCGCTGCGGGCCATCTACGATTCGCCCGAGTACCTCTGGGCCTCCCAGGTGCAGAACTCCCTGCTCAGCGGGTATTCCAGGGCACGCGGTGAGAGCATCGGGCTGAACGATCCCGTGCTCCGGGCAGCGCTCATCGACCGGCTCCTCGTCGAGGTCGTCACCGAGCTGCGCAACCGCCCGAACTGGCTGTCCGTGCCGCTCGCGACGCTCACCCTCATCCTCAAGGGCAAGCCGGCGCGCTCGACCGATGACCCCACCGAGGCGGAGCTCAGTGTGCCCGCGACCGATGCCGGTGCGGGCGCTGGTTCGTCCTCAGAACCGAGTGCCGACGGTGACGCCGACGTGGCTTCCGACGAATCGCGCGAGGTCGATGCCACCGGCGGTTCCGCCGAGGAGCGAGAGGCCGCCGACGTCGACGAGCCGGCGCCGTCCGACAAAGCTGGTGGGTCTCTGTCAGCGTCGAGCACCGTCGAGTCGGATTCGTCGGGCTCGGGTGCCGCGACGACGGACTCGGAGGCTGCAAAGTCGGACGCGGGCACCGCGAAGTCCGGCTCTGACACTGTGAAGTCGGCGTCGACGGACGACGCTGAGCCGGCGGACGTGGACTCGGTCGGTTTGGGTTCAGCGCCGGAGAGCGATGATGGTGCTCGCAGCGATGCCGCAGACGACCCGGCTGGGCCGACCGATGGTGTCGACGATTCGAGGACAGGCGGTGCGGCATTCGTCGCCGGCGCCGCCGGGGTCGTCGGTGCGGCCGGAGTCGCCGGTGCGGCAGTTGCGTCCTCGGCCGACGACGAGCGCCCGCGCAACGAAGGTGCCGGTTCGTCCGCCGCCACCGTCGACGATGCCACCGATGGATCGCGAACGAGCGACGCGAACTCCTCCGATGGAGCTGACTCTGCCGGTGCGGCACCCGCGCAGACGGAGAACCGCGCTGAGGACTCCGCCGCAGCCGACGCCGACGCCGTTGCGCAGCCCGGTGAAGGTTCCGAGACCACGGACCGTGGCGAGCCCGGAGACGTCACCGCCGACGGGGACCCGCAGGTCGTCATGGTCGATGCGGTGTCGACCGAATCGGTCGAACCGCGTCAGGCCGAGATCGCCGAGATGGTGCCCGACGCCGGCGGCTTCGTCGAACCGAGTGTCGAAGCACCGAACGACGTCACCGAGACCGCACCGAAGGCCACCGGACCGACCGCCGCAGACTCGGCCACGGACTCGGGGGGGTCCGGGCGGGACGGCACGACCACCTCGGCGAGGGGAACGACGGTCACTCGCACCCTCTTCGTCGGCGAGGCGACGAGCACCGGCGGTGCCGCCTCGGCGACCGGGGACGTGCGGATCACGGGCGGCGCGGTCGTCGAGGACACCTACGTCGACGCGGTGACGACAGAGACGGTCGAGCCGGTCAACGACGGGGTGCCCGAGGTCGATCTCGGCGTTCACGACCTCGCCGAAGTCGATGTCGAAGCCCGCGATGAGACGGCGGTCGGTGAGGACTCCGGGAACGGACTCTCCGATCACGACACTGCCGACGGCTACGATCCTGATGATGCAACCGAGGCGGCGGACCCTGCGCTCTCCCCGGAGAGGGACGCTGATCCTGCGGACAGCGGCACGGACCGCTCGGCGGAGTCGGTCGGCGACGAGGCGCCCCCGCTCCGTGCGGAGGATCCGGGGCCCGTCGCGACGCCGATGCCTGACGCGCCGCCGATGCCGACCGAGCCGCCCGAGGTCGCCGCTGCGCCCCTGCCGGACGCTCCCGCGGTCCCCGGCGACGACGCAGCGGACCCCGGTGACGAGGAGGCCGGTGACGAAGTGCCCGCGGACTCGGCACCTCCGGCACCGGAGGTCGCCGACGCGCGAGCCCCGAAGGTCGCCGATCGGGGTGCCCGGGCAGTCGCTGACGACGAGGAATTCGAGGACGAGGAGGAAGCGGACTTCGTCCCCTCCCGCGTCCCGGCGACCTTCGCGGCACGGGGAGCCACCTCGGCGGATGCGGATTCGACCGGGCGCAGTCCGCACGAGCAGCACAAGCACGACGGCGGGCCCGCACGCGAGGTTCCCGGTGAGAAGAGGGACAAGAAGGGCAGGAACAAGCACTGAGGTCAGCCCGCCCGAGCGATTGGCAGTTGCTCGCGGGACTGTGAGAAACTGTTCTGGCTCAGCTCGCGCTGGGCAGGCCGGGTTCGACGGGCGTCGAACCGAGGGAAGCGTGTCCGAGCGGCCGAAGGAGACGGTCTTGAAAACCGTTGTGCGGTAACCCCGTACCGTGGGTTCGAATCCCACCGCTTCCGCCGATGAAATGTGCTGCGACATCGACCGACGTCGCAGCACATTTCTCATTTCTGACCTGGCGCCCTGACCTGACGCA
Organism: Brevibacterium sp. K72; assembly: GCF_050562175.1. Taxonomy (NCBI): domain Bacteria; kingdom Bacillati; phylum Actinomycetota; class Actinomycetes; order Micrococcales; family Brevibacteriaceae; genus Brevibacterium; species Brevibacterium sp. K72. Next base: position 503,182 of record NZ_CP191582.1, on the reverse strand, counting down.
CTGACCCGGCGCCCTGGCCCGGTGCCACTGCGGAGACGATGACCGGTGCCACTGCGGAGACGATGACCGGCGCCCTTCCGGAGACGACGAGCGGCAGCACACTCGACGTGCTGAGAAACCTCCCTGATCTCATACTTCCGTGTGAGGCGCTCCGAGGTGATGCGCTGATACCGTGCTGGGGTCACGTCGTTCTGTCCCCGCAGAGCGACTCGACAGCACCCCCCGCGCCGACCCGGCGCACAATCCCCACCCCGCGAGGCAGGGCAACGATGCCGTGCGCCTCCGCGACGCGTCCCACACCGTTCGTGCTAGGAAATTCCTGGTCACTCCACCGAGGCCGCGCCTTTTGCTGGTCGCTGCGCCGAGGCGCACGGGCCGAAATCGCACCGCCCGCCTCGGCGCAGCGACCAGAGAATCACGCGAGCCGCGACCTCAGTCCGCTGCCTTCTCCGCTGCCACAGCGGCCGACTCCGGATCCTCCGGCTCCGACATGTCGGCGTCGGCCTCCGGGTCGTCGAAGCTGCGCACCGTACGCGTGAACCCGCGGGTGAGCACGGCGAGGTAGATGACGCCGATCGCCAGCCAGACGAGACCGCCGATGAGCGCGGTCGCATGGAGGCTCACCCACAGCACTCCGGTGAGGATCGCACCGAGTCCGGGCATGACGACGTATTTGAACGCCGTCCGGACATCGACGACCTGCCGGGTGCGGAACGCATAGTGGGCGATGACCGTGAGGTTGACGAACGTGAACGCGATGAGCGCACCGAAGTTGATGAACGCCGAGATGAGCTCGAGGCTGAACGACATCGCGAAGAGGCACACGGCGCCGACGAGGACGATGTTGAACACCGGAGTGTGCGTGCGCGGATTGATGTAGCCGAAGGCCTTGCGCGGCAGGACGCCGTTGCGGCCCATGACGAGGAGCATGCGCGAGACCGAGGCATGCGAGGCCAGGCCCGAGGCGACGGTCGCGGCGAACGCGGCGGCAACGAAGAAGAGCTGGAAGAACGGGCCGCCCGTGAGTAGGCCGATCTCCGGCAGCGGATCGTCGACGATCGTGAACTGCGAGTTGTCCGGGTAGAGCAGCTGGGTGAAGTACGAGGCGATGAGGAAGATCATCCCGCCGGCGATGACGGTGATCATGATCGCCTTCGGCATGATGTTCACGTGCTTGGCCTCGTTCGTGTACATCGTCACCGCGTCGAAGCCGATGAAGGAGAAGCACACGACCGTGGCTCCGGTGAGCACCGCGCTGAACTCGACGCCGTCATGGACGAAGGGCTCCGGGCTGAACACTGTCCCCGCACCCTCACCGGCATTGAGCTGGGCGATCGCAAGCACGCAGTACGTGACCATGAGGACGAGGGAGAAGACGAGCAGGATCGCGTTGATGTTCGCCGTGCCCCGCATCGAGGACAGGACGATGCCGGTCATGATGACCGTGTACGCGACCACCCACACCCACGGCGGCGCATCGGGGACCATCGACTCCATGTAGAGCCGGATGATGAGGCAGTTGACCATCGGCAGGAGCAGGTAGTCCATGAGCGAGGTCCAGCCGACGAGGAAGCCGAGCCCCGGCGTCATCGTCTCCCGGGTGTACGTGTACGCCGATCCGGCGGTGGGGAAGATCCGCACCATCTTCCCGTAGCTGATGGCCGTGAAGACCATGACGACGAGAGCGACGAGGTAGGCCGCGGGCACCGCTCCGTTCGTCCCCTCCGAGACGATGCCGAAGGTGTCGAAGACGACCGTCGGCGTCATGTACCCGAGCCCGAGCCCGACGATGGACCACAGCCCCAGGTTCCGTTTGAGCGATCCCGAACCAGCCATATCAATCCTCCCCAATGAGTCTTGCGTCGAAGCGTCGTCCGACAGTGCGCAGGAGTGACCTGCGCCATAGGTGATGGTAGAGCACGACAACTGAAAGCGAAACTCCTGACGCGGAATGAGACGGCAACATCGATGTCTAGATCGAAAATCAACGAAATCCGTTGTCAGAGGGCTGGCATGCGCAGAGTTCAATTTTCATTGTCGAACGATCTTTCAGTTTTCGTGCCAGGGGAGTAGGTTGGATGGAGAACCTCGCCGAGGCTCGATGAGGAGAGAGGGACACCGCCGTATGCCGATCGAAACGCTCAGCCCCCAGCAGTCGCACGCGTGGAAGGACCGCGTCCTCCCCGCCGTCGAAGAGGTCGCCGAGGGGGTCTGGGCGATTCCGGTCCCCATTCCGAACAATCCGCTCGTCTTCACCTACTGCTACGCGATCGCCGACGGCTCCGGCGTCGCCCTCATCGACCCGGGCTGGGACGGACGGGACCAGTTCGGGGCCCTCACCTCGGCGCTGGCGGGGATCGGCTTCGCCGTCAGCGACATCCACGGCATCGCCGTCACCCACTACCACCGGGACCACATCGGACTCGTCCCCGCCCTCCTCAAGGCCAACCCTGAGATGTGGCTCGCCATCCATGGCGAGGACCTCCGTGCGGTCAAGCGCTTCGCCTCCCGGGCGGTCGACCTCGGCACCGGCACGGATCCCAACCTCAACATCGCCCGCGCCTACGGGGTGCCCGAAGAGCGGTGGCACGAGGTCGAGAGCCTCCAGGTGAGCAGGCCGGCCAAGGACGGCGACCGCCCGGCCGGCGACAGCGACCGCCCGGCCGGCGATGGCGAGAAGCCCCGACGGGACCCCTTCGCCCTGCAGATGGCGCACCTGCCCGACTCGATCCTCACTCTCGAGGACGGGGCGACCCTGCCGCTCGAGACCGGGCGGCTCACGGCGATGTGGACGCCCGGGCACACCTTCGGTCACACGGCCTTCGTCCGCGAGGACGCGCTCCTCCTCTCCGGCGACCACGTCCTGCCGACGATCACCCCGAACATCGGCCTCGACTCCGGGGCGATCACCCACAGCCTCGGCGACTACCTCGGTTCGCTCGAGAAGCTCGGCGACCTGCCCGGGGACATCGCCGTCCTCCCCGCCCACGGATTCCGGTTCCAGGGCCTGCAGGAGCGCAGCCGTGAACTCGTCGACCACCACCGGCGGCGCCTCGCCGAGATCGAAGCCCGGATGACCGAGACCGACGACCACTCCGTCTACTCGATCGCCCAGGGCCTGCACTGGGCACGCGGCTTCGACGAACTCCACCACTTCAACCTCTTCGCCGCCCTCGCCGAGACCGCAGCGCACATGCACTACCTCGACCTCGACGTCGGCGTGGACTCGCTCGTTCCGCAGGGGCGCCCATGAGCACCGAGGTCGTCCCGGCCGCGAACGTCCGCCCCGAACTCTTCGTCACCCGGGCCCGCGACCACGTCCAGCGCGGACTCCAGCGCGGCAGGGAACTGCGCACCGGCATCGGGTCAGCGATCGCCGGCTACCAGCGCTACTTCTCCTTCCTCGGCATCGCCGAGGCGGACGTCCGGGCCGCTGCCGGCGACAGTTTCGCCCGCCTCGGCGACTGGGCCCCCGACCAGGCGGCCGAGATCTCCGCCGTCGCCGAAGGGTCGGGGCGGACGACGAACGAGATCATGCAGGTCATCGCCCGCACCGAGATCATGACGCTCGCCAAGGCGGCGCCCACCGAATGCTCGACGCTGAGCCGGACCCGCCCGGGAGCGACGATCTCGGCTCAGACATGGGACTGGCTCGCCGACTTCTCGACCCTGTGGCACCTTGCTGATGTCGGCGCGGTGCCCGGCCAGCTGCGCCATATCGGCATGGCCGAGTACGGGATGCTCGGCAAGATCGGCCTCAACGAGGACGGCGTCGGCGTCCACCTCAACATCCTCAAGCACGCAGGCGACCGGCCCGGGGGAGTGCCCGTCCACGCCGTCCTCGCCCAGGTGCTGTCGACGGCGCATGATCTCGCCGAGGCGCTCGAGACGATCCGCTCGGCCCCGACCTCCTCGTCGTCGGTCATCACCGTCGTCACCGCCGAGGCGGCCGTCCAGGTCGAGATCGCAGGGGAGACCAAGCGCGAACTCCGACCCGGCGATCCCCTGCCGGCCGACGCCCCGGCCTCGGCGGGCGACATCGCGGACGAGGGCGTGCTCATGCACACGAACCACTTCCTCCACCCCGATCTCCAGACCGGAGCTCTCGAGCTGCGCGCGGATTCGAGCTCCCGGCCGCGGTATGACCACCTCGCCGCGAAGATCGAGGGCACCACCGCCCCGGAGACGACCGCCGACCTCGTCGCTCTGCTCACGACGGGACCGGGAGATCCTCCGGTCTCGTGCCTCCCGGAACCCGGCGCACTCTATGGCGACCGGTCAGCGACCCTGGCGACGGTGCAGATCGACCCGGGTGCGAAGACGATCGATCTCGCACCCGGGTCACCGGCCGATGGACTGCGCGGCAACCGCCGCTTTCAGCTCTAGCTCTCCGACGCCGTGTCCTTGTCGGCAGGCGCGTCCGTGCCGTCCGACGACGAGCTTGCCCCCGCGGCTTCCTCCTCGCGCATCTCGATGACCGTGTCGAGTCCCTTCGCGATCGCCTCGGAGTCCTCGAGGGCGGCCTGCGCGAGCTTCCACGGAACGAGGTCGAGGTTCTGGTCGCCGATGACGAGACGGATGTAGGGCTGCTTGCTGCGCGGATCGTCGGCTTCGAGGTCGGCGCCGTAGCGCCACTGGCCGAGCCCGATGCGCCGGATCGTCTCGCCGATGAAGCGCATCGCTCCGGCGACGAAGGCGACTTCGTCGTCGGCCATCATCTCGTCTCGGGTGTCGTAGCGGACGGCGAGCTGCTTGCCGAGGCGCACAAGGCTGTCGCGGTCGAGCGCCCACGACTCCGGGTCGGCCTGCTCCTTCGTCCACGCGGCGATGCCGGGCTCGATGGTCCCGATGAAGCGGGAGAGGAACTCGACCTCCTCCTCGGTGGAGTTCTGTCGCGTGAGCATTCCGATCGACAGGCCCGTGCTCGTGCGGCGCTCGGCGTCCCCGAGCTCCTGCTGGGCGCGGTCGAGGACGGCGGTGAAGATCCCGCCCGTGCGCTGGTCGACGGCGGTGAGGACGACGGCGACGAGGGGGATCGGCTCGCCCTCGAGCTGGCCCTGCGCGTTGTCGGGACGGATGAACGGCATCCCGTTGCCCGTCGTCTCATCGTGGTCCCAGGCCCCGCCCACGGAGCGCAGGTACGTCTCGCCGAGGTAGCGGATGAGTCCCTCGACGAACCGGTGGTTCTCGGGGGCGACCACCTCGTCGGGGGTGGCGAACCGGGAGAGCACGAAGTGCTCGATGAGCGGCAGGGACTCGGGGCTGAGATCCTTGCGGAACGGGGCCTGGGTGCCGTCCTCCTGCTCGACGGACTCGGGGAGGTCCGCGAGGACGAACGCGCCGAGGCGGACGTCCATGTTGTTGATGAAGGCCGTGTATTCACGCTGAAGTTCAGTCACGCCCTCCACCTTAGCCGCTGGGTCTCAGGCGCGGGGGCACTCCCGGCCGTCGAAGTCGAGGAAGCGGAGGAGCACCTCGACGATGAGGCTCGGGTCGATGTCGACGGTCTCGTGGAGGTCGAGACCGGCCGCCGACTCGAGGGAGAGGTGGGTGAAGAGCGAGATGAGGATGGTGAGCAGGCTGTCGAGCGGCACCGTCGGCACCGCGTGGACGTTGTCGATCGCGGTCTGGACGAGACGGGCCAGCCGTTCGAGTCGCCGGGCGTCGAGTTCCTGGTAGCGCACGTAGAGCTCGGGCACCCGCAGGCAGTAGAGGGTGATCTCCTGCTCGGCGATCGCATCGGCGGCGGTGAGGAGCTTCTCGGTGAAGATCTCCTCGATGAACTGGGTGAGCAGGGGCCTGATCTCTCCGGCGTCGGTGTCGTCGAGCTGCTCCTTCCACCGCTGGATCGTCGCATCGAGGCGGTCGAGGGTCTCGGCGGTGCGGATCTCGGTCGTTGCGAGGACGAGGTCGTCGCGACTGGAGAAATTCGAGTAAAACGCACCGCGGGTGAGCCCGCCGGCCTCGCAGATCTCCTCGATCGATGCGCCCTCGATGCCCTTGACCGCGAACACGGAGACCCCCGCTTCGACGAGGGTGGAACGGGTGCGGCGCCTGCGTTCGCTGAGGTTCTCTGTGTTCATCGCCTGTCTGTCTTCGTCTCTCTGGGTGGGGATGCCTCCCGTCGGGGAGGCCGCATGAAACTGAGCATCCCATGGGAGATCACACGATTCTCTCACAGTGATTTGCGCTGAGCGGGAGGTGTCAACAAGAATACATGACTGTATCCAATACACTTTTGTATCGAGGTTTCCGTGTCGACATTCCTCTACGCTCTCGGCCGCAGAGCGTTCCGTCAGCCGCTGCGCTTCGTCGCACTCTGGCTCGTCATCCTCGGACTCGTCGCCGCGGGAGTCGCCGCCTTCGCCAAGGACTTCGACGACGACTTCACCCTGCCCGGCTCCGAAGCCCAGACCGCGCTCGACGCGATGCGCGCGACCTTCCCCGAAGCCGCCGGCACCTCGGCGTCGGTCATCGTCGTCGCCGCCGACGGGGACTCGGTCGAGGACCAGCCTTACCGCGACGCGATCGAGAAGGCCGTCGACGACCTCGGCGAGCTGCCCCACGTCGACGCTGTGACCTCACCGTTCGACGACATGGTCACGGGCGCGATCAGCGGGGACAAGTCGGCGGCGATGATCTCCGTCCAATACGACGGGACCCTCCAGGAGGTCGGCGGGGAGACCGCCTCGAACGCCCTGACGGCCGCCCTCGACCCCATCCGCGCGGACCTGCCCGGCGCCCAGGTCGAGGCCGGCGGTGAGCTCTTCCAGATCACCGGGGTGCACGTGTCCTGGGTCGAAGGCGTCGGCGTCGTCATCGCCTTCATCGTCCTCCTCCTCACCCTCGGCTCGTTCCGGGCCGCGGGCATGCCGCTCATCACCGCGCTCATCGGCGTCGGCATCTCCGTCCTCCTCGTCGTCGGCTCGACGGCGTTCGGACCGGTGAACTCCTCGTCGATCATGCTCGCCCTCATGCTCGGCCTCGCCGTCGGCATCGACTACGCGCTCTTCATCGTCTCCCGCGCCCGCTCGCTCCTCGCCGAAGGCCTCGAACCCCAGGAGGCTGCGGGACGGGCGACCGCGACCGCCGGATCCGCCGTCGTCTTCGCCGGGCTCACCGTGATGATCGCCCTCCTCGGCCTCTCCCTGGCCGGCATCCCGTTCCTCACCGTCATGGGCATCGGCGCCTCGGGCGCCGTGGCGATTGCCGTGATGATCTCCCTGACGATGGTCCCCGCACTGCTCGGCATCGCGAAGGGGAAGATCACCCCGAAGCCCTCCCGCCGGTACCGGAAGGCCATGGCCCGCGCCGAGGCGGCCGCCGCCTCCGGGGGACCCGATCCCCGCACCGATCCCGCCGTCCTCGCCGAGGCGGGCGAGCCCTATCCGGCCACCCGCACCGACCGGTTCTTCGCCGGCTGGCTGTCCCTGGTGACGAAGGCGCCGATCGTGACGATCGTCCTCATCGTCGGAGGCCTCAGCCTCTTCGCGATCCCCGCCTCCCAGCTCCAGCTCTCCCTGCCCACCGCCGGCAGCCAGGAGGAGGGCAGCCCGGCGCGGACGACGTACGACCTCATCGAGGAGCACTTCGGCCCCGGCTTCAACGGACCGCTGGTGATGACGAGCCAGATCGTCACCTCCGACGACCCGCTCGGCGACGTCGAGGACATCGAGGAGCGCATCGCCGCGGTCCCCGGCGTCGACGAGGTCGTGCTCGCCACACCGAACCGGGATGCGACCTCCGCGCTCTTCCAGATCATCCCGACGACCGCCTCGGACGACCCGGCGACCCTCGACACCGTCAACCGACTCCGGGACCTGAGCACCCAGATCGAGGACGACTACGGCTTCGAGACCGCCGTCACCGGGGCCACGGCCATCCAGATCGACGTCTCCGATCAGCTCGGCAAGGCGCTCGTGCCCTTCGGCATCTTCGTCGTCGGCCTCTCGATCATCCTCCTCACGATCGTCTTCCGCTCGATCGCCGTACCGCTCAAGGCCACAGGCGGGTTCTTCCTCTCGGTCTTCGCCTCCTTCGGTTCGGTCGTCCTCGTCTTCCACGAGGGGTTCCTCGCCGGCCCCCTCGGGATCGACCAGACCGGGCCGGTCATCAGCTTCCTGCCGATCATCCTCATGGGCATCCTCTTCGGCCTCGCGATGGACTACGAGGTCTTCCTCGTCTCCGGGATGCGCGAGGCCTACGTCCACGGGGCGAGTGCGACCGCGGCGATCCGGGCGGGCTTCATGTCCTCGGCCCGCGTCGTCTCCGCCGCCGCCGTCATCATGTTCTCCGTCTTCGCCGCCTTCGTCCCCGCCGGTGAGCCGATCATCAAATCGATCGCGCTGGCGCTCGCCGCAGGCATCTTCGTCGACGCTTTCCTCGTGCGGATGTCGCTCGTGCCCGCGATCATGCAGCTCCTCGGCGACAAGGCGTGGTGGCTGCCGACGTGGCTCGACCGGATCCTTCCCCGCCTCGACGTCGAAGGGGAGGGGCTCGCCCACGAGGTGGCGCTGCGCGACTGGCCCGAACCGAACTCGCCCTACCGGATCTACGGGCGCGGTCTCGGGGTGAGCGCCGGCGGCAGGGGCTTCTCCCACGTCGACCTCGCACTCCTGCCCGGGCAGACGCTCGTCGTCAGCGGCACCGACCGGACCGCGCTGCTCCTCGCGCTCACCGGGCGTGTGCCCCTGAGCGCAGGCGAACTGAAGATCGGATCCCTTGTCCTCCCCGAACACGCGGGCAAGGTCAGGCGCACGGTGCCGTTCTTCGACCTCGGCAGGGTGGGAACACCGGCACCGGGAGCCGGGGAGATCGCCCGACTGCGGACGGATCCACCGGATCTCCTCGTCATCGACGGCGCCGAGGCGCTCGCGCGCAGTCAGGGACGGTACCTCGCCGACGCCCTGCCCGAGCTCACCGCCGACGGCACGGCTCTCGTCCTCGCCCTGCCGGACGCGGACGTGCGCGGCATCCTCGCACCGAACGCGGACTACCTCCACCTCGATCTCGAGGCCGCCGCCGTCGGTGCGGCGGCCGACGGCGATGCGACCGCTGTCGGTGCGACGGCCGACGGCGAAGCGACCGCGGTCGACGATCCGGACGACCGCCTCGGCGGGAGCCCCACGGCAGGCGAGGACCGCCTCGGCGAGAGAGGCGATGGACCCGGCGTGCGCGCCGATGACTTCAACAGGGAAGGCGTACAGTCATGAGACTTGAGCGAGCGAACTCGAAGAGGCCTGTGACCTGGGTGTCCTTCGCAGGCCTCGTGCTCATCCCCATCATCGTGGCCGCCGGATTCATCCTCGCCACGTGGAAGAGCAGCGACCGCCTCGAGACGATCGACGCGGCCATCGTCAACAACGACGACGGCGCGGAGGTCGACGGGAAGACCGTGCCCATCGGCCGTGAACTGACCAGCGGACTCGTCGGCGAGACGGAGAACAACATCCACTGGGTCATCACCGACGAGGCGGACGCGGAGAAGGGTCTCGCCGACGGCACGTACGCGGCGCGGCTGACGATCCCCGAGGGGTTCTCCCGGGCGGTCACCTCGGTCTCGGATGCGAAGTCCGCGACGCAGACCCAGCTCGACGTCGACGTTTCCGGGGTCGTCCCGGCCAGCGACCAGCTCATCTCCCGTTCGGTCGCCGAGGTGGCCCGGACGACGTTCAACACGTCGATGACCGAGAACTACCTCGACAACATCTACCTCGGCTTCAACGACATCGGCACGCAGATGCGCAAGCTCGGCGATGCCGCGGGCGAACTCGACGACGGAGCCCAGCAGCTCTCCTCGGGCACCCGGCAGTCCGCCGACGGCGCCGGAGAGCTTGCCGACGGAATGGGCCAGCTCGACGAGTCGGGCGGTGAGCTGAACAAGGCTGCCGGGGACCTCGCGAAGGGCGCGGGCGATCTTGCCGAAGGCACCTCGGGGCTCGCAACCGGCCTCGACACCATGAAGACGCAGACGAAGGACCTGCCGGAGAACGCGCAGAAGCTCGCCGACGGCGCCGACGAGCTCTCGACCGGAGCCGACGACCTCTCGAAGGGGGCCGGGGACCTCTCCGACGGCGTCGACGAGTACACGACCTCGATCGACAAGATCATCAGGGGACTCTCCGGGTCGGGGGCCGGCGGCTCGGGCTCCGGTGAGGGCGGCCTCGACGACCTCATCGACGGGGCGAAGGACCTCGACAAGGGCGCCCAGGGCGTCGCGGAAGGGGCCAGCGGGCTCTCCGACGGACTGGGGTCGTACCGAGACGGGCTGCAGAAGGGCGCCGACGATGCCGACCAGCTGGCGCAGTCGAACCCGGGCCTCGACGGTCTTGTCAGCGCGGGAATGATCTCGAGCGGCGAGGCCGACCAGATCCGGGCACAGCTGTGCCCGGCGGGCACCCCCGACGAGGTCTGCGCCGGGATGGAGAAAGCCTACGCACAGGGGCTGCTCAACGGCACCTCGGGTGGGCTGGACTCAGCCGTCGACGGCCTCGGCTCGACCGACGACAAGCAGTCCCTCCTCGGCGGGGCGGCGTCCCTCAAGGACGGCAGCGCCGAACTCAGCTCGGGGATGAGCGAGTTCGCGAAGGGGCTCGAGAAGGGCCTCGGTGACCTCGCGAAGGGGATGAAGGACATCACCGACAACGCGCCGAAGCTCCTCGAGGCCTCGAAGGGGCTGCGCGAGGGGGCGTCCGGGGTCGCCGACGGCAATGCCAAGCTCGCCGAAGGAGCCTCCGACCTCAGTGACGGCACCCAGCAGCTCGCCGACGGGATGCCCAAGCTCACCGACGGCATCGCCGAGGCCGCTGACGGTGCCGGGAAGCTCGATGACGGTGCCGGGAAGCTCGCCGAGGGCGCCGACCAGTTCGCCGGCGGTGTCGGGAAGTACACGACGGGTGTGTCCCAGGCGGCGACGGGATCGCAGGACCTTGCGGGCGGACTCGACCAGCTCGCCGACGGATCGGAGAAGTACTCCGACGGCGTCGGGGAGTTCTCCGACGGCGTCCAGGACGGTGCCGACGAGGTGCCCTCGTACACGGCCCCGGAACGGGACACGCTGTCGACGGTCGCCGCGGCGAACATCGAGGCACCGGACACGGATTCGGTGACGAACCTGCTCACCGGGTCGACGATCGCCCTGCTCATCATGCTCGCCCTCTGGGTCGGCGGACTCGTCACCTACACCGTGCTCAAGCCCATCCCGTCCTCGACGCTGCTGTCGACGCAGTCCTCGGTCCTCGTGTGGCTGCGCGGGCTGGTGCCGGGCGTCGCCGTCGGGCTCGTCCAGGCGCTCGTGCTCGCGATCCTCGCGGTCACCGTCATGGACATCGACGCGATCCAGGGCTTCGACATCGCGGTCCTCACGTTCGTCTCCGCGATCGTGTTCATGATCCTCAACTTCGCGCTCGTCGCGTGGCTTGGGGGAGTGGGCAGATTCCTCTCGGTGATCGCGGTCGTCCTCGCCGTCGCCGGTCGCACGATCGGCGCGGTGCCCGAGTTCTTCACGTTCATCGCCCCGCTGCTGCCGCTGACCCCGGCGATGAACGGGTTCGCAGCGATCGCCGCGGGCACCCCGGGACTGGCCGCGGCGTACGGTGGGCTGCTCGCGTGGGCGGTCATCGGCCTCGTGGCCTCGCTGCTCGCGATCGTGCGGGCGCGCACGACGAAGCCGGAGGCCGCCCTCGCCATGGCGTAGGCCGGAGCCTGCCACCCGCCCGCTCGATCCAGCCTTCCGTCCGCTCGTTGCAACCACCCGTCCGCTCGATCCACAGTTGGCACGGATTCCGCGTCGCCCGCGACGCGGATTCCCGGCTGCGCGTGGATCGAGAGTGCCGGAGCGATCAGCTTGTTCCAGCAGCGACCGGGTTCGTCGGCCCGGGCCTCAGATGAGGTCGAGGATCGCCTCGGCGGCAGCGTGCGAGTCCGCGAGAGTCGTCGCATCGGAGTCGGGGTTGGCCGCGATCGCAAGACCCCACTGGACCGAGGAGAGCTGGATCGACAGTGCGAAGCGACGCGGATGGGCCGAACCCTCCTCGTCGATCGTGCGGTAGGGGCGCTCCGTGACCGCGAGACCGCTCAGCCGCTTCTCGCGACCGTCGTCCAAGGTCAGGCGGGCCGGGGTGAGCTGACCGCGGTCGACCATCCCGTGGATGAGGACATCGGCGGCGAGAGCGAGGGAGTTCGTCGGGGAGGCGGCATCGATGACGACGCTTCCCGTGATCGTTCCTCCCATCCTCGCCGAGGTGACCGCGAAGATCTGCGGGAGAGGATCGTCGTCAGCACCGGAGTCCACCGATGCTGCGGATTCCACCGATGCTGCAGGATCCTGTGCGGTCGAACTCTGCGGGTCCGTCTCCACCGAGTACTCGGGGTTCTCGCCGATGTGCATATCGGGGCCGATGAAGCGGACGACGTCCGCCTCGGCGAGGGCGATGAGTTCGGCGATCCGCCTCGGCGGGGGACCGTCGCAGATTCCGGACACGAAGCCCTCGAACCAGCCGCGGATCTCCATGTCGACGCTCACCGGATCGATGTGGCCAGCGGCGATGAGCTCCTTGAGAAGGAGCCTCGACTGCCAGAGGACCATGAACAGCGCTTTGACCGGGCTGTCCTTGGGGCCGGCGAGCGAGTCGCGCAGGTCGGTGCGGAGGAAGTCGAGCATCCAGTCGTGGAGGGAGTCCGGTTCGCCGGGTTCGCGGCTTGAGAACTCGAGCCCGTCGAGCGGGTCGAGGAGATCGTGGAGCGACATCCGGTGAGCCGGATCGGGGACGAGCTCCTCTTCGATCTCCGCCCAGGCGAAGGCCTCACGCGTGACACGGCCCTGGCGGGAGGAGTCGCTCGCCGACTCGGCCTCCGGGTGGGTCTCCTGCCAGGTGCGGCGGGTCAGGTGGCGGGAGACCGCCTCGGCGATGGCTTCGCGCAGGCGCCCGGGATCGTCGGCGAACGCGTCGGGATCCGTGCGCGCGAGCGTGCGGTAGTAGGCGAAGCGGAGGTCGGCGAGGATGAGCGGCCACAGCTGGTCGTTGAAGCGGGCCCCGGCCCGGCGTTCGCCCTCGAGATCGTCGATGCCGGCGAGGAGGGCGACATTCTCCTTCGTGAAGTACCGCAGCGGCCAAGCCGAGCGCGGATGCTCGTGGCTGATCGGCTTGCTCCGGTAGGGGATGCCGCGCCGGGAGCCGAGGAAGAGGGCGGGTTCCTTCCCGCTCGGGAGGTAGCGGACGGTCCCGGAGGCGGTCGAGGTCGCGGAGTTATCGGACCATGCGTCGGACTCCGCGGCGGACTCCGCGGCGGATGCGCCGGCGTCCGACGTGCCGGCGCCATCTGACGTGCCGGCGTCGACGAAGCTGCCGCCGCGCTCGATCGTCAGCAGCGTCTGGACGTCGAAGTAGTTGAGCCCCATGCCCCGGACGAGGACGCGCGCGTGGGCGGGGATCTCGTCGAGCGGGGCTTCGGCCGGGAGGCTCTGGGGGATGTAGATCCCGCCTGAGCGCTGGGCGAAGGCGGCGAGACGGGCACGCTCCTCGGTCGGAGTGCTGGGGATGTGGCCGACGGCGAGGACGACGGCTGCGGCGATGATCGTCGTTCCGTCCTCGCACCGGATGAGCTGAGGGGGAACCGCCTCGGCGGGGTCACCGGGAAGGTCGACGGCGGGAAGGTCGATGACCGACTCGGCGCGGGTGCGGTGTTCGACGATCTGGATGAAATCGGGGGCGGAGTCGCGGATCCGGGCGTAGGCGTCGCTGAGGTACTCCCCGTAGAGGGTGCGGCTGGGGAACGTCGAATCGACGGGCTCGGTGCCGCCGGATGCGCGGTACCACTCGGCCATCGACGGACCGAACGGAGAGCGGCCGGCCGCATCGGGGGAGGGGACCGCCGCCCCGGTGGAGGAGGCGGACGCCACGGAGGAGCTGTCGGTGGACCCGGGGGTGCGGTCGTCGGGGCGGGCCGCGTCACCGGCATCGATCGCCTCGGCGAGGAAGGAGCAGCTGCCGTCGGGGAAGATCGTCTGTTCGCCGATCGTCGTGTTCATGAGCAGGCTCGTCGGCTGGTCGGTGCGCCAGACGATGCCCGCACCCGGTGGGTACGGGTCGACGAGGTGGATGACGATCGGTCCGCGCGCGGGATCCCAGCGGCGGGCACCGAGGGCGACGAGTCGCTCGAGGACGCTCAGCCCGCGTGGGCCGACCCCGATGATCGCGACGGAGTGGTCGGCGCTCACTCCTGGTCTCCGGCGCCCGGGCCGGGGTAGCCGGGCCAGGGGTCACCGGGCTGGTAGTCCTTGGGGTAGCACTTGCCCTCGGCGTTGGGTTCGCCGGGCACACCCGAGTCATCGGTCGAGGTTCCCGCACCGTCGCCGCTCGGGGCATCGGTGCCGGTCTCGACGTCCTGGCTGTGGTCCTGCTGGCCCTGGTCCTCCGAGGACTCCGAGGACTCTGAAGAGTCACCGGAGTCGGTGGCTCCGTCAGTCTTCGACGGGTCGTTCGTCGGGCGCGGCGATTCGGCGCCGTCGGAGGCACCCTTGATCTCGCCCTGGATCCACTTGTGGAGGACATCGAAGTCGGGGTTGTAGGTGGGGGTGACGTCGTTGTTGATCTGGACCGTCGTCACGTCGCCCTTCTGCATGGCCACGGCGAGTTCGATGAAGGCCGGGATCTCGTTCTGGGGGATCGAGGTCGCGATGTTCTTCGTCGCCGACCCGGCGAGCTTCGGGTAGGCCGCGGCGAGCTCCTGCGGGTCGATCTGCTCGAGCATCGTCTTGAGCATCCGCTGCTGACGGCACATGCGGTCGTAGTTGTCGCTGCCCTCACGGGAGCGGACGTACCACAGGGCCTTCTTGCCCTTGAGGTTCTGCTGACCGGGGTCGATCCAGCCGAAGACCCGGTTCGGCACTCCGGACATCGACTTGCCGCCGCCCATCGGGATGGGGCGTTCGACGTCGATGTTCACTCCGCCGATGGCGTCGACGACGTCCTCGAACCCGGCCATGTCGACCGAAGCCCAGTAGTCGAGATTGAGGCCGAGTGATCCTTCGACCGCGGCCATCGTCGCCGTCATCCCCGGTTCGAGGCCGTTCGTTTCGCCAACGGCGTCGGGATTCTGCTCGCCCCACTGCCACACGGCGTTGATGAGGTCCTCCGAGGAGTCCCCGGTGGGACGGAACCCGTTGGGCCAGACCTCGGCCTCGGGGCTGCCTTCGGGGAAGATCGGGAACGCGAGGTTGCGCGGCACGGAGATGAGGGCGGCGTTGCCGGTCTTCGTGTCGATCGAGGCGACGAGCATAGTATCCGGGCGGGTGCCCTGAC
The DNA here is from genome assembly GCF_050562175.1 of Brevibacterium sp. K72. Classification (NCBI taxonomy): domain Bacteria; kingdom Bacillati; phylum Actinomycetota; class Actinomycetes; order Micrococcales; family Brevibacteriaceae; genus Brevibacterium; species Brevibacterium sp. K72. Next base: position 487,880 of record NZ_CP191582.1, on the reverse strand, counting down.
GGTCGTCGCCGTTGTCGCGGCCGATGAGGAAGACGTTGATGTAGGGCTTGTCCTTCCACAGCTCCTTGGCGTCGACCGTCTTTCCAGTGCTCTCGCCGAAGAGGCTCGCGATCGTGTCGCTCTGGACGCGGGCGTAGACGGAGCCGATGCCGAAGGGGATCCCGATGATGAGGACGAGGGAGACGATGAGCACACCGGAGAGGCGGTTCTGCCAGGGCAGGTAGCGATGCCCGCGCCGGAGTCCGAGGTAGGAGAGGACGACGACGATGATCCAGATGAGACCGACGGCGACGGCGGCGAACGCGATGAAGTTGAGCAGGGAGGGGCTCGCGATGATCGTGCCGATCGCGTGGACGGGTCCCTTGATGAGGAGGTAGCCGATGACGAAGAGGATCGTGAGGACGAACCCGCCGAAGACGATGAGGCCGAGCGGACGGAACCGCGTGCGCAGGAGTCCGATGCCCGGAAGCAGGGTGCTCAGCGACGTCCATCCGACAAGGCTGGGGAAGGCCTCGCCGAGGCGGGAGGAATGACGGCGGGCGCGCTCGGGACCGCCGGAGGCGGGCTTGTCACCGTCACCGTTGCCGTTGTTGCCGGAGCTGTAGCCGGAGCCGGAGCTGTTGCCCGGGGCGGGGGAGCCGGCGCTGACGGCGGTTGCCGGTGCTGCCGCTGCGGCTGTCGGAGCCGCCGCCGCGGCTGCGCGCTGCGAGCGGCGACGGCCGGAGTCGGAGTCCCGGGAGGAGCGCTGATCCTGATCTGCGCGGGAATCGTCGGCCCGCGCCGAGGCGGTTCGGGACTCAGGTGCGGAGGAGCGCCCGCGGTCAACGTTGCCGGCGGCTGCGGCGACGCCGGCAGCGCTCGCCCCGCCGGCGGCAGCCGCGCGGAGCATCCTCGCCTCACGGCGGGTGCGGGGTGCGACGGGACGCGGGGTCGGGGCTTTGGACCGGGGCGACTGCTCGTCGGACGAATCGGAGGTGGAGCCGCCTCGGCGAGAGCTGTTGAGGGAGTAGTCCCCGCGGGAATCGGAGCCGGACGGACGCGGAGGCTGGTGGGCGGCAGACGGTGGGGCTGGTTCGGAGGCCCGGCGGGTCGAGTCGGCGCCGCGCGGGGACTGCGGCGGTGCATCGGTGTGGTTCTCGGTCGAGCTGGCGGCGGCCTCGCCGCGGAAGCGGGGGCGGGATGACGCGCGGAGGCGGCGGCCTGCAGATGGAGAATCGGGGTCGCTCCCCTGAGGTCCTCTCTTGTCAGGGGGAAACTCTGGCAAGTTCTTAACTCCTCGTTGCTCATCTCGTGCGCCGCGTGTCGGGCCGTTGACGCCTCGTCTTCGGCGCAGATGTCTCCCGCAATGTCCGTCGTTGGGGGCGTATCGGAGCGCGAACCACGGGTCACATCAGGTCGATTTTACGCCCCTACATTGACGAATGCTGGAATTCGCGCGGATATGCGCCTGCGAAACCGCCCTAACATCAGCAAATGCGACGATCCTCGTACCAGCGACTATGATCAAGCCCACTCTGCCGCAGTGAACTTTGCTCTGGGAGGTTCCTTTCGCATAGGCTGGTCTTCGCAGTGTCAACTGTGGTTTCGGGGCATGCGTCGAGCGTGTCGCCCCGAGGCGAGAATCTGGAGTCGTGGCTGAGCGGCCGAAAGCATCACCCTGCTAAGGTGAAGTCCCTTGAACTGGGGACCGTGGGTTCAAATCCCACCGGCTCCGCGTTTGTGAGAAGCCCCTGCGATCCGTTTGTCTGAGCGGATCGCAGGGGCTTCTGCGTGCCCGGCTGCGGCCGGAGAGCCGACTGTGCACGAGGTCTGTTGGCCTCCCCGTTGTGGTCGAATAACTGAGGGAAAAACGCCCAAACGGCTCAGAATCCTCGGTTCTTCGACCACAAACAGCCGAGGAGTCGGCGGATCCCCTGAAGGTCAGTGCCGAGGTCTAGTGTGGTCAGTGCCGGTCGGACCTTGCCGGCGATGACCGGGCGAACCGCCGAGTCCTCGGCGATCCGCACGAGAAGCAAAGGTGCGAAGGAGTGCCCACTATGAGAATTCTTGTCGTCGGAGCAGGCGGTCATGTCGGGCGGGTGGCCGTGGCCGAGTTCGAAGCGCGCGGACACGAGGTCATCTCCGCCTCACGGTCGACGGACCCAGGAGTCGACACGAGTGATCCCGCGTCGATCCAGGGGTTGCTCGACGCGGTCGGCGAGGTCGATGCCATCGTCGTCGCCGCCGGCTCCGTCCCATTCAAACCCGTCACCGACCTCACCCGCGACGACTATCTCTCGGCCCTGACCTCGAAGGTCCTCGGCCAGGTCGAGTTCGTCACCCAGGGCCTCGACCATGTTCGGGACGGCGGATCGATCACGCTGACCAGCGGAGTCCTCAGTCGCGAATCGGTGCCGACCGCGGCAGCGGCCGCGCTGGCCAACGGCGCACTCGAGTCCTTCGTCATGGCCGCTGCCCCGGAGCTGCCGAGGGGGATCCGGATCAATGCCGTCAGCCCCAATGTGCTCGCGAACTCGCCGCACTTCCACGACGCCTTCGCCGGGATGATCCCCGTGACCGATGAGGAGGTGGCCGCGGCCTTCGTGCGTGCCGTCGAGGGCAACGTCACCGGCCGCACCCTGACCGTCTGAGCCCTGTCAGTACGCCTCACCGATTCATCCGGTGCGGCTCCTCACCGATTCATCCGCCACCACAGGAGGGCGACGTGGAGCGCGGTCCTCGACTCGGCGTCGTCGAGGGAGACGCCGAGTCGGTCCTGGAGCTTCGCGAGCCGCGCGTAGAGGGCGGGTCGGGAGAGGAACCCGGCCCGTGCCACCGCTGACTTGTTCCCACCGTGGGCGAGGACGAGCTCGAGGAAGTCGAGCATCTCCTCGTCGTCGGTCTCGAGCAGCGGTCCGAGCTCCCCTTCGGCGAAGCCGCGCAGCCGAGGATCGTCGCCGAGGAGCGCGAGAAGTCCGCGCAGCCGCACGTCGCCGGCGCGGTAGAAGACCTGCTCGCGGACATCGAGGGTGGCGACCACCTCGGCGACCTGAGCGGCTGACTCGAGACGCGACACCGCCGTGAGCAGGGACGAGCTGCTCCGGCCCACCCCCACCGCCCACGTCGTCCCGAGATCGGCGATCTCCTCGAACACGCGGTGCAGAGCCTTCGACTCATCGCCGCGCCCAGGCAGAGCGAGGACGAGCCCGAACGACCCGGACTGCAGTCCCGTCGACAGCGTCGAGACACCGGCTCGGGCGGCAGCGGCAGTCGCCTCCTGGATGAGTGCGCGCTCCCATAGCTGCATCCGCGTCGGATCCGTGCTCGGATCCCGGTCGAGGCGGATGACGGCGGGCACAAGCCGCGACGCGCCAGGCGGTTCGAACCCGAGCGAACGCGCCCGGGCTCTGGCCTGCGCCTCGTCCTCGGCGCCGACATCCATGAGCTCGCGGACGAAACCCGCCTGGGCCTGGAGCAGCAGATCCCGTTCGTCGGTCTCTGCCATGCGGGTGAGCGTGAGCGCTTGTGCCGCCCGTTCGATGATCTGCTCGACATTGGCCGCGCCGGTCGGCAGGCCCGGCACGACGAGGCGGCCCCACCGCCGCGACTGCAGACCGACCGGGATCTGCGGCCAGTCACGTCGGACATACGCGTCGGCCCCGGAGACGAGTGCGACCCAGTTGGCGACGAGCGCCTCTGCTCCCGGACCGGCCTGGGCGAGCACCCGATGGGCGACATCCTCGAGGACGACCGGGGCTCCGAGCAGCTCGGCAGTGCGCGCGACGATCGCACTGACCTCGGCCCGCTCGAGGCTGAGCTGCGTGTAGGTCTCATGGATCTCCCGCGCCCGTTCGAGACGCCCGAGCTGCTCGGCCAGCAGCGAGCGGTGGGCGACCTCGGTGATGCGGACGAACTTGATCCGATGCGTGAGGACGACGACGGGAAGCTCGCGCCCGGACGCCGCATGGCGGACCACCTCGGCGGCCTGCTCATCCGGATCCGAGGCATCGTCGACGAGTTCGACGACGACACCCGCGGCACCAGCCGCCTCGAGCTGATCGAGGAAGACCGTCATTGCGGCAGGGGAGCGGCGGAAGGTCTGCGCGGTCGTAAGGACGAGTTCGCCGCCTTCGAGGAACTGCTCGACGTGTTCGGAATCGGCGATGTGCACCCACCGGATCGGGCGATCGAGGTCGGCCTCCCCGGCCACGACCTCGGGCGCACCGCTGCGGATCTCCTCGAGATCGAGCACCCCGGCGACGGTGAGGCTCGCTGCGGCCTCCGACCTCTCAACGTTCATTGACACAGTGTAATTCTCAAGACGGCAGAACTGACACTCTGACACTGTCGTGCGGCCGGGTGGGCGACGACGATGGGAGCAGAGCACCCCTGTCATCGACGCAGAAGGACACCCCCATGGCCGCCATCTCCCACTGGATCAACGGACGGACCGTTCCCGCCGGACCCGACACCCGCCTCGGCGAGGTGACGAACCCCGCCACCGGAGAGGTCACGGGGGAGGTCGCGCTCGCCGATGCCGCCACCACGGAAGGCGCGATCCGGGCCGCCACCGAGGCGTTCCCCGGCTGGCGCGACACGTCCCTGGCCAAGCGCACGGCGATCCTCTTCGCGTTCCGCGAACTGCTCAACGCCCGCAAGCAGGAGCTCGCCGAGATCATCACCGCCGAACACGGCAAGGTCCTCTCCGACGCCCTCGGCGAGATCGCCCGCGGGCAGGAGGTCGTCGAGTTCGCGTGCGGCATCGCCGGCCTGCTCAAGGGCGGCTTCTCCGAGAACGTCTCGACGACCGTCGACGTCCACTCGCTGCGCCAGCCGCTCGGTGTCTCAGCGATCATCTCGCCCTTCAACTTCCCCGCGATGGTCCCCATGTGGTTCTTCCCCGTCGCGATCGCCGCCGGCAACACCGTCGTCCTCAAGCCCAGCGAGAAGGACCCGAGCGCCGCGAACTGGCTCGCCGCCCTCTGGCAGGAGGCCGGACTGCCCGACGGTGTCTTCAACGTCGTCCACGGCGACAAGGCGGCCGTCGACACGATCCTCACCAGCCCGGACGTCGCCTCGGTGTCCTTCGTCGGCTCCACCCCGATCGCGAAGTACGTCTACGAGACCGGGACCGCCACCGGCAAACGGGTCCAAGCCCTCGGCGGGGCGAAGAACCACATGCTCGTCCTCCCCGACTCCGACCTCGACCTCGCCGCCGATGCCGCCGTCAACGCCGGATACGGCGCCGCGGGGGAGCGGTGCATGGCGATCTCCGTCGTCGTCGCCGTCGAGCAGATCGCCGATGAGCTCGTGGAGAAGATCGCCGAACGCACCCGCACCCTGCGCGTCGGCGACGGCGCGACCGAACCCGATATGGGGCCGCTCATCACCGCCGCCCACCGTGACAAGGTGGCAGGCTACATCGATGCCGGCGCCGAGGCGGGAGCCACCGTCGTCCTCGACGGCCGGGACGATGTCCCCGCCGACGGGTTCTTCCTCAATCCGACGCTCTTCGACCACGTCAGCCCGGACATGTCGATCTACACCGACGAGATCTTCGGACCCGTCCTCTCCGTCGTCCGCGTGCCCGGCTACGACGAAGGCCTCGAACTCATCAACGCCAACCCGTACGGCAACGGCACCGCGATCTTCACCAACGACGGCGGTGCCGCGCGCCGCTTCGAACGCGAGGTCGAGGTCGGCATGGTCGGCGTCAACGTGCCCATCCCCGTCCCCGTCGGCTGGTACTCGTTCGGCGGGTGGAAGAACTCGCTCTTCGGCGACACCCACGCGTACGGCGAGGAGGGCGTGCACTTCTTCACCCGCGGCAAGGTCGTCACCTCCCGCTGGCTCGACCCCAGCCACGGCGGCCTCAACCTCGGCTTCCCGACCCACGACTGACCCACGACTGACCGCCTCGGCGACAAGACAAGGACACGACGATGACGACGACGATCGATCCGACAGGGTCCGCAGCGGACACGGCGGCGCTGGCTGCGAACCAGGAGACTGCGACCACGAACGCCGCAGCCCGCACCGAGGCACCCGGCACCGAGGCGCCCCGCCTCGAGGGACCCACCGAGGAGCAGCTCGCTGCCGGGCGGCGCGCCCACGAGCTCGACCGGGCCCACGTCTTCCATTCGTGGCAGGCACAGGGACCGTTCGCCCCGATGACCGTCGTCGCGGCCGAGGGCTCGTACGTCTGGGACGGCGAGGGTCGGAAGCTCCTCGACTTCTCCTCGCAGCTGGTGAACACGAACATCGGCCACCAGCACCCCGCAGTGGTCGCCGCCATTCAGGAGCAGGCGGGCCGGCTGTGCACGATCGCACCCCAGCACGTCAACGACGCCCGCTCGGAGGCCGCCCGCCTCATCGCCGAGCTCGCCCCCGGCGATCTCGACCACGTGTTCTTCACCAACGGGGGAGCGGATGCGAACGAGCACGCGATCCGCATGGCGCGCCTGCACACGGGCCGGACGAAGGTCCTCTCCGCCTACCGCAGCTACCACGGCGGCACTCAGCTCGCCGTCAACGTCACCGGGGATCCGCGCCGCTTCCCCAACGACTACTCGGCTGAGGGCGTCGTCCACTTCATGCCCGCCTATCAGTACCGTTCGTACTTCGGCTCGACCACCGAGGCGGAGGAGACCGAGCGCGCGCTGCGCCACCTCGAGGACCTCATCGTCCTCGAGGGCCCGGCGAACATCGCGGCCCTCGTCCTCGAGACCGTGCCCGGAACCGCCGGCATCTACGGCCCGCCCGCCGGCTACCTCGCGGGCGTGCGGGAGCTGACCCGGCGCTACGGCATCGTCTACATCGCCGACGAGGTCATGGCCGGGTTCGGCCGGACGGGACGCTGGTTCGCCGTCGCTCGTTGGGACGTCACCCCCGACCTCCTCACCTTCGCCAAGGGTGTGAACTCCGGCTACGTCCCGCTCGGCGGGGTCGCGATCTCGGAGGCGATCTACGAGACCTTCCGCGACCGTGCCTACCCCGGCGGGCTGACGTACTCCGGGCACCCGCTCGCGTGCGCGGCGGCGGTGGCGACGATCGGGGCGATGCGTGAGGAGGGGATGGTCGAGAACGCCGACCGCCTCGGCACCGAGGTGATCGGTCCCGCCCTGCGCGAGCTCGCCGAGCGCCACCCTTCCGTCGGCGACGTCCGGGGGATGGGCTGCTTCTGGGCCGTCGAGCTTGTCCGGACCCGGGAGACGAAGGAGCCGCTCGCCGCCTACGGCGGATCGTCTGAGGAGATGAACGCGGTCATCGCCGCCCTCAAGGCGGGTGGTGTGCTCCCGTTCGCGAACTTCAACCGCATCCACATCGTGCCCCCGCTCAACACCCCCGACGCCGATGTCCGCCGCGGCCTCGAGGCCCTCGATCGGGCGCTGGCCGTCGCCGACGGATACGTGCACTGAATCGGACGCTGGGACCCGGCGGCCGCCTCGGCGGGGTCGTTCCGGCACCGAACGACCGGTGCGCTGGGACCCGGCGGCCGCCTCGGCGGGATGTGAGAGCTGATACATCGTCCCTGCGGCTGCAGGTATTGACCCAGTTCGCAGATGAACGGAAGATGAATGGGGTGACTGCAGGCTGAAGGCTGTGTGAAGCTTCGGCGTCTCACGTTGTAGACTCACACGTGTTTGAGGCCGCTGCCTGGCAGTGCGTTCAATCCCCGGTCCCCGTTGTGTCTACATCCAAGGTCGCTGAGTGGAAATCATCTTCGTCGTCGTGCTCGTCGTCGCACTGGCACTCTTCTTCGACTTCACCAACGGCTTTCACGATACGGCCAACGCGATGGCCACGCCGATCGCCACGGGCGCGATCAAGCCGAGGGCCGCCGTCACCCTCGCCGCGATCCTCAACCTCGTCGGCGCCTTCCTCTCCACCGAGGTGGCGAAGACGATCTCCGGGGGCATCATCCGCGAAGGCGAGGGCGGGGTCCAGATCACTCCGGACTTCATCCTCGCCGGCCTCATCGGCGCGATCATCTGGAACATGGCGACGTGGCGGTTCGGACTGCCGTCGTCGTCCTCGCACGCGCTCTTCGGCGGCCTCATCGGTGCGGCCATCGTCGGTGCGGGCCTGAACTCGGTCGACTTCGGGGTCTTCCTCTCCAAGGTCGTCATCCCGGCGATCGCCGCGCCGCTCATCGCCGGCATCAGCGCCTACCTGTGCACGCGACTCGCGTACTACATCACCCGCCGCAACGGCGACGGACAGACCGCGCACCGGGCGCCGTTCAAGTACGGGCAGATCTTCAGCTCCTCGCTTGTCGCGCTCGCCCACGGCACGAACGATGCGCAGAAGACGATGGGCGTCATCACCCTCGTCCTCATCTCCGCGAACCTCCAGGCGCAGGGCACTGGCCCGCAGTTCTGGGTCATCGCCACGTGTGCCTTCGCGATCGCCTTCGGCACCTACGTCGGCGGATGGCGGATCATCGACACGCTCGGCACGAAGCTCACCACCGTCAAGCCCGCCCAGGGACTCTCCGCTGAGACCTCGACCGCTGCGGCGATCCTCGCCTCCTCGCACCTCGGCTTCGCCCTGTCGACGACGCAGGTCGCCTCCGGTTCGGTGCTCGGGTCGGGTCTCGGCCGCAAGGGTGCCGACGTCCGGTGGTCGACGGCCGGACGCATCGCCTCGGGCTGGCTGCTGACGATCCCGGCCGCGGGCATCGTCGGTGCGGCCGCGGCCGGTGTCGCCCACCTGGGGCTGTTCGGCGTTCTTATCGACACCGCCGTCGCCGTCGTCGCCGTCCTCTGGATCTACCTCAGCTCCCGCCAGGACAAGACTGCCGAGATCTCGAACTTCGACACCGTCGGCGAGGCCGTCAACATCCGCGGCCGCAAGCGCAAGCTGCGCCAGGATCGCAACCGCAAGCGCGCCGAGGCGCGTCGTGAGGCCCGCACCGAGGCGCAGACGAAGAAGGACGCGGAGAAGAAGAGCCGGAAGTCCCAGGCGCGTCGCACTGCGGCGGCCAACGGCGCTGTGACGACGGATGCCGTCGCGAAGGAGGCAGTCGCTGGCACGGCGAGCAGCGCTGGTTCCGCAACGGACGTCCGGGCGACAGGCACGTCGGCTGCCGACGCATCGAGGCAAGACGCCGATGCTGACAAGGGAGGCGCCAAATGATCGAGTGGAGCTCGTTCGCCATCGTGGCGATTGCGACGTGGTTCTCGTCGCTCGTCGTCATCGGACTGTTCTCGACCGCGGTGCGCATGCGCGCGGTCCACATCGATCAGGTCGCCGAGGGCCACGGCAACCCGCTGCTCAAGGCCGGATACTGGGCCGTCTTCGCACTCTGCGGTGCGCTTGTCCTCTTCGGGGTCTACCTCATCGTCCCCGTCCTCCACGGTGCCTGAGCGCTCCCGCCGCGGACTTCGCCGGGTCGCCGTGTCGTCGCTGACATGCGGGCGCTCAGCCTGAGCTCCTCCCGAGACACAGCTCGAACGCCCCGTACCCGCAGTCGCACGCCGCACCCTTAGCGTCACTCCGCACCCGTTGCGCGGCGTCGCACCCGTGGCGCTGCTTCGCACCGGCAGTCGCACGAACAACCTCGAGCACGCCACCCCTGCGCCGCAGCGTTACGTCCTACGTTTGCAAGCGTAGGATTTGCAACTCCGAGGAGTGGTGCACGCATGGTGCAGTGTCGCCGTGCTGCCGCGCCGGCCACATCCCACCGTCGGCATCTATTCACACCCCAAGCGATGCTTCGCACCCGCAGCTGAACGAACAACCTCGAGCGCGCCACCCCCTCGCTGGAGCGCTGATTCCTCCCCTTGCACCGGGATGAATTGCCGCTTCGGGGAGGGTCAGCGGAGCGGCCCGGCGCTCCTGAGACTGCCGGGCCAAGGCGGCCCGGCACTGCGGAGGCCGCCCGGCCAAGGCTGCCACCCGACGCCGCCCGGAACCCCCGACCGACGTCGAACACGACGATCCCCCGACCACCTCGGCGGTGATCGGGGGATCGTCGGTGTCAGTGCGACGCCGTGAGGCTCAGCGGTTCACGTGAACCGCTGCCACACATCCGCACCGCTGAGCACTGCACGTGCTCAGCGACTCACGCAGATCAGCACTTCAGGCAAGGCCGAGGCGCTCGCGGAGGCTGTCGACCTCGGCGCGGAGTTCGGCCGGAACCGAATCACCGAGCTCGGCGTACCACTCTTCGATCGAGGCGAGCTCGGTCTCCCACTCCTCGGGCTTGATCGCGAGCGCCTTGCGCAGCTGCTCCGCGGTGAAGTCGAGGCCCTCGGTGTCGAGTGCGCCCTCAGCCGGGGTGAAGCCGAGCGGGGACTCGACAGCGTCGGCGGTGCCGGCGACGCGCTCGAAGACCCACTTGAGGACACGCGAGTTCTCGGAGAACCCGGGCCACAGGAACGAGTTGTCGTCATCGCGACGGAACCAGTTGACGTAGAAGATCTTCGGCAGCTTCGCACCCTCGGTCTGGCCGATGTTGAGCCAGTGCTGGAGGTAGTCGCCGACGTTGTAGCCGATGAACGGACGCATCGCCATGGGGTCACGACGGACGACGCCGACGGCACCGGTGGCTGCCGCGGTGGTCTCCGAGGAGAGCACCGAGCCCATGAACACACCGTGGTTCCAGTCGCGGGTCTCGGTGACCAGCGGCATCGTCGTGTTGCGGCGTCCGCCGAAGAGGATCGCCGAGATCGGTACGCCGTTGGGGTTCTGCCACTCGGGAGCGAGCGTGGGAACGTTGGCGATCGGGGTGCAGAAGCGCGAGTTCGGGTGCGCGGCCGGGGTCTCCGAGTCCGGAGTCCAGTCGTTGCCCCGCCAGTCGGTGAGGTGCGCGGGCTTCTCGTCGGTCTTGCCCTCCCACCACACGTCGCCGTCGTCGGTGAGCGCGACGTTCGTGAAGATGTTGCCGCCGGCCTCGATCGCGTGCATCGCGGTCGGGTTGGTCGAGTAGCCGGTACCCGGCGCGACGCCGAAGAGGCCGAACTCGGGGTTGACGGCGTAGAGTTGGCCGTCCTCGCCGAAGCGCATCCACGCGATGTCGTCACCGAGTGTCTCGGCCTTCCAGCCGGGGATCGTCGGCTCGATCATGGCGAGGTTGGTCTTGCCGCAGGCCGAGGGGAACGCGGCGGCGATGTACTTGACCTGGCCCTCCGGGTTCGTCAGCTTGAGGATGAGCATGTGCTCGGCCAGCCAGCCCTCGTCGTGGGCGATCGCCGAGGCGATGCGCAGTGCGTAGCACTTCTTGCCGAGCAGCGCGTTGCCGCCGTAGCCGGAGCCGAACGACCAGATCGAGCGCTCCTCGGGGAAGTGGGTGATGTACTTCGTCGAGTTGTTCGGCCAAGCGACATCGGCCTCGCCCTCAGCGAGCGGGGCGCCCACCGAGTGGACGCACTCGACGAAGTCCGCGTCCTGCGCATCGATCGCGTCGAGGGCGTACTTGCCCGAGCGAGCCATGATGAGCATCGAGAGCACGACGTAGGGCGAGTCGGTGACCTCGATGCCGAACATCGGCTGATCCGCCTCGGCGAGGCCCATGACGAAGGGGATGACGTACATCGTGCGTCCGCGCATCGAGCCGTCGAAGAGACCGTTGAGGGTCTCCTTCATCTCCGCGGGGGCGACCCAGTTGTTGAGCGCGCCGGCGTCCTTCTCGTCGACCGAGCAGATGTAGGTGCGGTCCTCGACGCGGGCGACGTCCTCGGGATCCGAGGCGGCGTAGTAGGAGTCCTTCGTGCCGGTGAGGCGCACGAGCGTGCCGGCATCGACGAGCTGCTGCGTGATGAGGTCCCGCTGACCCTCGGAGCCGTCGATCCACACGATCTCGTCGGGGGTGGTGAGGGTGGCGATCCGGCTGACGAACGAAAGCACCTTCTCGTTCTTCGTGGGGGCGTTCTTCAGCTGGTCAGCGACGACGTCATGGTCGAGGACCGTCATGAGTGGTCTCCTGGTGTATCGGGGGTTTCGCGACGGATGTCGGAGGGCGGTACATCTCCACGGTAGGGTGGGCGCAATGGTGAAGATCACCGAATATCGCCGCTCGAAGATGTGCATTGGAACACAACCAGGGCACTTGTGACTTATTCTCGGCAAGCACATGCCGTGTTTTTGCAGAAGTGTGACGTGAAGTTTCAGATCGATGATCTGCTTGAAAACTGGATCATCGATTTCCTCGCCGAGGCGGTCAACCGTCCCGTGCGTCCCCTTTGGCAGCCGTCCGGCGGAGCGGATTCCTGCGGTCAGCGCTGAACGTTGCGGCGGAAGTCGCCCGAAACTGTGGCGAAGGGCACTGGTCGGAGATTTGAGGTCGGATCGGCATCGTGTGTATAGTTGATCGAGTTGCAGGGCGGGAGCCCGGTGACGATGCGCCACTAGCTCAACGGATAGAGCATCTGACTACGGATCAGAAGGTTGGGGGTTCGAATCCCTCGTGGCGCACCACGAAAGGCCCCTCACCAGGAGAGATTCCGGTGAGGGGCCTTCGTCATGTCCGCGTCGTCCGCCCCTAGGACCCCACCACTGACTCCGACGCTGATGGGGCCGGCGCATCACTGGCAGAACGCCCGGGGTGATCAGGCTTTGACCGCGAGCACCGGCACCGGCGAGTCGAGGAGCAGCCGCTGACTCACCGAGCCCATGAGAGCCTTGCCGACCCGGGAGCGGCGCTTCATGCCGATGACAAGCCGTGCGATGTCGTCGCGTTCCTCGAGTTCGTCGAGGACGGCCTCGGCGGGATCGCGATCACCGCGACCCTGGCGGCCGACGAGCTCGTACGGCACTTCGGAGGCGTCGAGCACGGTCGTGTCGAAATCGGACTGGATACCCAGCGGGATGACGACGAGGTTCGTGTCGAAATGCCGGGCTTCGCCGATCGCGGCCGTGACGGCTGCGTCGGCTGAGGCGTTGTCGGGGACTGCCACCATGATGGCCATGGTCACTCCTTGGATGCTCGGTGGGCGGGGATGTGTCATCGAGGATACTCGGGACCCTCAGCGACCGTACTTCGTGCGGAACTCCTCTTCGAGGTCCTCGAGGGTCTTGTTCCTCGTTTCGGGGACCATGAAGTAGATGAAGATGAGGGCGAGAACTCCGAGGCCGGCGAACATGAAGAAGGTGTTCGCGATCCCCATGCCGGCGACGACGCTGGGGAAGAACTGGGCCACGGCGGCATTGGCCATCCACAGGGCGAAGACGCAGATGCCCATGGCGAACGAGCGGATCTTCAGCGGGAAGATCTCGGCGAGCATGAGCCATACGAGGGGTCCGAGCGTGCCCTGCATCGAGAAGACGAAGAGGACGACGAAGACGAGGATCGCGTACGCCTTGAACTGCCCGTCCGGGAGGAACACCGCGGAGAGGCCGATGAGGAGGTGGAACGTGCTCGTGAGTGTGAACCCGCCGAGCAGCATGACCCGCCGCGGCAGCTTGTTGATGAGCATGATGCCGACGGTGACGCCGAGGACGGAGAAGAGTCCGTTGAAGGTGTTCGCGATGATTGCGGCGTCGGCGGAGAAACCGGCGTCGGTGAGCAGCTGGGTGCCGTAGTACATCACCGAGTTGATGCCGGTGAGCTGCTGGGCGATGCCGAGGCCGACGCCGATGATGACGAGGCGCAGCACCCACTTCGAGGCGAGGTCGGACAGTCCGCCCGTCTTCGACTTCTCCTCCTCCTCGGCGAGGAGTTCGACCTCCTTCATCTCCGCCTCGGCGCGTTCGGTCGAGCGGACCTGTTTGAGCACCTCGAACGCCTGGTCGTCACGGTGTTTCGAGATCAGCCAGCGCGGGCTCTCGGGGAGGAAGAGCATGCCGATGAGCAGAGCGATCGCTGGCAGCACGGCGACGGCGAGCATGTACCGCCACACGCCCTCGTGCTCTCCCCAGATGTTGAAGATGATCGCGTTGATGACGAAGGCCGCGAACTGACCGACGACGATCATCACCTCGTTGCGGGTCACCAGCGAACCTCGCCGTTCGAACGGGGCGAGCTCGGCGAGGTAGACCGGCACTGTCGTCGACGCAGCGCCGACGGCGAGACCGAGGAAGAACCGGGCACCGGCGAGGAACTGCCAGTTCGGTGCGAGCGCGCACGCAAGCGTGCCGACGATGAAGAACGTCGCGAGCAGGAGGATGTTCGACCGCCTGCCGAAGGCATCGGAGAGCCGCCCACCGATGACGGCGCCGAAAGCGGCCCCGATCGTGAGGAAGCTGACGACGATCCCCTCGGTGCGCGGGGTGAGCCCGAAGTCCTGGGTGAGCGGCTCGAGGGCACCGTTGACGACGCCGGTGTCGTAGCCGAAGAGCAGACCGCCGAAGGTGGCGACGACGGCGATGATCCCCAACCGGGAGGTGTGCGGACCTTTGGTGTCAGGGGGCAGGTCCACGAGTGACTTCTGTTGACCGCTCATGGCGTTCACTCTCCTTTGAATGACTCAGTGAATGGTGCTGAATGACTCGGTGAATGGTGCGGTTCGGATGTGCGCGGGCGCACGTCGGGTAGGGCGATGTCCGCCAGCCTCAGGCGATGGGTGAGCCTGTGCTCGTTCGGATCGGCGGCCGATGTGTCAGGCGGCCCTGGGGGTTCTCGTCAGTCGGCATCACCTCGATGTCCGGCGACGAGCTCGTCGATCGCCTGCTTCTGGTACCGGCTGACGGTGTCGTTGTTCTCGTTCTCCCCGAAGACGTTGGAGACGATGAGCGCATCCTCCCGGTCGAGGGATCCTGCAGTCCCCAGGGTCGCGAAGAGGGCGTCGAAGTCGACGTCCCCGTCGCCCACCTTGAGGTGCTGGTGCACCCTCGCCGAGGTGGTCGGCGGGTTCGCGATGTACCGCAGCCCGTGTGAGGCCCGGTGGTCGTAGGCGTCGGAGATGTAGACCGCGCGGAGGCGGTCGCCGAGTTCGGGGACGAGCGTGTCAAGGCAGTCGCCGTAGTGGAAGGTGTGCGGGGCGACGTAGACGAAGCCGATGGCGTCCGAATCGAGCCCGCGCAGCACCCGCCACGCCTCGTGGCCGTCCTCGACGAAGTCGTCGGGGTGGGGGTCGAAGTTGAGCCTGAGGCCCTCGCGTTCGACGCGGGGCAGCAGCTCGTCCATCGACCGGTAGAACGATTCCTCGGAGTCCTCGAACGACTCGGGTCGGCCGCTGAACTCGGTGTTGATCGTGCCCACGCCGAGGTCGACGGCGATGTCGATGACGCGGTCGAAGTTCTTCACCGCAGCCTGCCGTTTCGCCTCATCGGGCCACGCGATCCGCTGCACGGGCAGGAGCGCCGGTACGGTGATCCCGGCGGCGTCGACGCTGTGGGCGAAGCGCTTGATGAGGTCGCGGTCCATCTTCGGGTACCGGAAGTGCGTCGCGAAGTCCGGATGCGGGGTGAGCTGCATGTGCTCGAACCCGAGGTCGGCGGTGGCTGCGGCGAAGTCGAGCAGCCTGTGCGTGTGGTGGAGCGGGGTCGGGTCGTAGGCGATCTTCATCGTCTGCTCCTCACGCGTAGAACGCCGGGGTCGGCGGAACATCGATCGTGCGCTGACCGCCGCCGCCCAGCGAGGCGACTCCCTCCTGGCAGGCGACGGCGACCCGGTATCCGTCCCACGCTGACGGACCGGTCGTCGTGCCCGCCCGGGAGGCGTCGACCCAGGCTTGGACCTGTGCATCGTAGGCGGTGGCGAACCGGGTGGTGAAGTCGGCGTGCTCGCCCATTGAGAAGCGGCCCGCGTGCCAGGTCTGGAGTCCGGTGGGCTCGCCGATGCGGGCGATGCCGGAGGAGAACACCGCCTCGGTGGACACCTGGTAGCCGAACTGGACGCTGACGTTCATTTCGAGGTCGACGAGGACCCCGTTCTCGAGTTCCATGAGCACGAGGATCGGTTCACGCAGGCGCTCAGGCGTGAGCGGATTGCGGCGGGCGAACTTGACCTCGACGGATCTGATCGGCGATCCGGCGAGCCACGGGACGATGTCGAACTCGTGGACGACGGAGTCGGTGATGAGCGATTCCTGCTGGTAGGAGTCGGGGACGACCGCGTTGCGGTGGGCGCACCGGAGCATGAGCAGCTCCCCGGTCTCACCCGATTCGACGAGACCGCGCAGCTGCCGGTATTCGGGGTCGAAGCGGCGCATGAACCCGACCTGGATGAGCCTGCGCCCGCCTGCCTGTTCGGCCTCGAGGACGCGCAGCGAGGATTCGGGGTCGGGAGTGAGCGGCTTCTCGCACAGGGTCGGGATTCCGGCCTCGATCGCCGGCAGGAGCACCGGCTCATGGAGGAAGCCGGGGGTGGCGATGAGCAGACCGTCGACGGCGCCCGCATCGAGGGCGTCCTCGACCCGGGTGAAGGCCTGCGCGGCCGGAGCATCGCCGAGCGCCGCCTGGGCCCGGCCCGTGTCGGGTTCAATGACGGCCGAGACGTTCGCTCCGCTGATCGAGCGGGTGATGCGCCGGATGTGGTCGGCGCCCATCATCCCGGCGCCGACGACGCCGATGCGGAAGTCCTGTGCGTTCATGCTCGCTCCTTGCGATTGTGCTCTCGCCGAGGTGGCTGTCGGTGTCGACATGATCGTGTCCTCAGTGGTCGGTGGCGGCGGACGGGGTCGAGGCGAGGATCGTCTGCAGCGTCCGCTCGGCGATGGGGTAGGGGGCGTCGACGCTGCAGCCGAACATGTCCTGTTCGACGATGGCGAAGGTGTTCGGGTCGAGGGCGGCGACGGCCTCGATGATCGGATCGAGCGGCGGGATCCCCTGGTTCGGTTCGACCATGATTCCCTCGGCGACCGCCTCGGCGAAGGGCTGATCTGACTTGAGGACGTCCCAGATCCTCACCGGGTCGACCTGCTTGAGGTGGAGGTAGCCGATCCGGGAGGGATGGTCCTCGATGAGCCGCAGGTTGTCCCCGCCGTAGTAGGAGAAGTGGCCGGTGTCGAGGCAGAGGTTGGTGAAGCGCTCGTCGGTGAGTTCGAGGAACCGTTCGACCTCGGAGTGGGTGCCGACGTGGGAGTCGGCGTGCGAATGGAACTGCTGGTGGAGGCCGTACTCCTCCTCGAGCGCCTTGCCGAGGGCGTCGTGGCCGGCGGCGAGACGCTGCCAGCCCTCCGCGTCGAGGGTGCGGGCTTCGAGGACTTCGCTGGTGGCGTCCGAGCGCCACAGGTCGGGGATGACGACGATGTGCTCGCCGCCGAGGGCCGCAGTGAGCTTCGCGACGCGTTCGACCTGCTCCCAGGCCCGGGCGAACTGGTCGCCCGACTTGTGGAAGCCGGTGAAGACCGTTCCGCCGGAGAGTTTGAGGCCGCGGCTGCCGAGCTCCTCGCCGAGCTGTGCGGGATCGGTGGGAAGGTAGCCGTAGGGTCCGAGTTCGATCCACGTGTACCCGGCCTCGGCGACCTCGTCGAGGAACCGCTGCCAGGGCACCTGGCCGGGATGGTCGGGGAACCACACGCCCCACGAGTCGGGGGCGGTGCCGATGCGCAGCGGTTGCGTTGCCGCCGTCGAGGTGGTCATGGTGGGTGTCCTTCGTGTGCGGTCGGGTGCGGTGGCCTGTGGGCTGGTGTCGAGTGCAGTGCTCACAACAGCGGCCTCTGCTTCTTGACGGCGATCTCGTACTCGTCGCGGGCAGCCTGGGTGTCGCCCATCGTCGAGACCTCGGCGACGGGGACATCCCACCAGCCTTCACCGTCGGGGGCGTAGACGAGAGGATCGGAATGGATGTGGATGAGCGTCGAGGTCTCCGCCTCCCTGGCTGCGGCGACCGCCTCGGCCAGCCGCGTGCTCGCATCCGGTCCCGGGTCGATCTCGACGACGTCGATGCCGTACGACCGGGCGTTGGCGGCGAGATCGACGGGGAGGACCTCGTCGGTGCGGAAGTCGCTCGCCTCGGCGTCGTACTTCCGGTACCACGTGCCGAACCGGGGTGCGCCCACGGTCTCGGAGAGGTGGCCGATCGAGGCGAAGCCGTGGTTCTGGATGAGGACGACGATGAGCTTGAGCCCTTCGGCGACCGCGGTGACGAGTTCCGTGTGGAGCATGAGGTACGACCCGTCGCCGACCATGACGATCGCCTCCCGGTCCTCACCGGCGGCGTCGATCGCGCGGCGGACGCCGAGCCCGCCGGCGATCTCGTAGCCCATGCACGAGAACGCGTACTCGACGTGGTAGCCGAGCGGATCGTTCGTGCGCCAGAGCTTCTGCAGGTCACCGGGTAGGGAACCGGCTGCCTGGATGACGACGTCGCGGGGACCGGCGGCGGTGTTGACCGCCCCGATGACCTCGGCCTGACCGGGCAGCGCGGCATCGGTGGGGGCCGTGGCCTCATCGACGACGGCGATCCAGTCCGTGCGCTCACGGTCGACCCGTGCGCTCAGGTCCTCACTCACCCGGAAATCGCCGAGGTGCTCGTGCAGTCCCCGGATCCCCTCCCTCGCGTCGGCGACGAGGGGGAGGCGACTGCCGTGCTTGAACGCATCGAAGGCGGCGACGTTGAGGTTGACGAAGCGGACCTCCGGGTTCTGGAATACGGTCCGGCTCGCGGTGGTGAAGTCGCTGTAGCGGGTGCCGATGCCGATGACGAGGTCGGCGTCGGCGGCGATCCGGTTCGCTGCGGTCGACCCCGTCGCTCCGATCCCGCCGAGATTGAGGGGGTGATCCCAGTCGAGGACCCCGCCCCCGGCCTGGGTCGTGGCCACGGGGATCCCGGTCGCCTCGGCGAAGGCCCGCAGCTCGTCCTCGGCGTGGGAGTAGAGGACACCGCCTCCGGCGACGATGAGCGGGGTCCGGGACTCGCGGATCGCTGCGACCGCCCGCTCGAGCGGACCGGTCTCCGGCAGGGGCCGGCGCAGGTGCCAGTCGCGTTCGGTGAGGAACTCGGCGGGGACCTCGATGGTCTCGGCCTGGACGTCCTCGGGCAGGGCGATCGTCACCGCCCCGGTCTCGGCGGGGTCGGTGAGCACGCGCATCGCCGTCAGAGCGATCGAGAAGAGCTGCTCGGGCCGGTCGACACGGTCGAAGAACCGGGACAGCGGCCGGAACGCGTCGGTGACCTGCAAGGATGTGTCGTGCGGGTGTTCGAGCTGCTGGAGGACGGGGTCGGCGACGCGAGTGGCGAACGTGTCGGAGGGCAGAAGCAGCGCGGGCATCCGGTTCGATGTCGCCAAGGCCGCCCCGGTGAGCATGTTCGCCGCTCCCGGACCGACCGAGGCCGCCGAGGCGAACGTCGAAAGTCTCCGGTTCATCCGGGCGTAGCCGACGGACTGGTGGACCATCGCCTGTTCGTTCCGCGCCTGGTGGTAAGGCATCGCCCCGGGCTCGTCATGGTGGAGCTGACGCAGCGCCTGACCGATGCCGGCGACATTGCCGTGGCCGAAGATCCCGAAGGTCCCTGCGATCGTGCGCACCCGGGTATCGCCGTCGACCGTGTACTGGCGGGTCAGGAACGTCATCAGCGCCTGCGCGACCGTCATCGTCGTCATCGCCGTTCTCCTCCATCCTCGGTGGTGAACCCGTCGCGTCCGGGTGCGGCGGCGTTTTGAGTGCCTGTGGTGTCCTCATCGCCGGTCGGCTCCGCCGTGTAGGGCAGCCGCGGGTCGAACTCCTCACCCTCCCATTGTTCGCGGACCCAGCCGTGGGCGGGATCGTCGGTGATGAGCCACGCACGGTCGGGGTCGGGGCCCGCCATGACGTTGAGGTAGTAGTTGTCGTAGCCGGGGGCCGCGGCGACGGGGCCGTGGTACCCGTAGGGGACGAGGGCGATGTCGCCGGTGCGCACGATCGCCGAGGTCTCGATCTCCCCGGCCACCGAGGAGTACGTCGCGAAGAGCGCGAACGGATCGGCCGCAGCCGGGGCGGTCAGACCGCGGGAGACTGCGGATTCGAAGTAGTAGATCTCCTCGAGCCGGGTCTCGGTCCCGGCGATCGCTTCGTCGTGCTTGTGCGGGGGATAGGACGACCAGTTCTCGGCCGGGGTGATGACCTCGCACGCGATGATCTTCACGCAGTCGAGTCCCGCCGGGGTCGCGAAGTTGTGAACCTGTCGGCTCGAGCGCCCGGCCCCGCGCAGCTCGACGGGGACATCGGCCGCAGGCAGGTACTGGACGGGTCGGGTCTCCTCGGTCGGGGCTTCGCACACGGCGATGCGTCCCGAGCCCCTGACCGTCGCGGCGGTGCCGGTGGGCAGGTAGAGGCAGTCGGCAGGACCGTGGAAGACCGAGCGGCGACCGGCGAGGTTCTGCTCCCCGACGATGCCCTCGGGCGCGGAGTACTTCACGGTGAATGTCGGCCCGGACAGGGGCACGAGCACCCGTTCGACCGCCTCGGCGGGGAGGTCGACGGTCGCATCGGCGAGCTCGAGGATCCGCAGGCCGGTGTGCGCCCACCCGGGCAGGGAGGCATCGACGAGGGATTCGCAGGCGCCCGAGCTCAGGGTGTCGCGGCGGTGGAGCCAGTCGTTGATCATGCCGAGGTCCTCTCCGATCCGTGGACGAGTGCGGCCGCCCGGTCGACGGCGGCGCCGACGTCGCCGTCGGCGGGGTAGACGATGGAGCGGCCGATGACGAGGCCGCGGACCCCGGGCAGCGCGAGCGCGGCCTCCCAGCTGCGGAACGTTGCCTCGGGGTCGTCCGAGCGCTCGCCGCCGAGGAGGAGGGTGGGCAGGGTCGTCGCCGCGAGCACTCGGTCCATATCGTCGACGACGGGGATCTTCAGCCATGTGTGCGCCGAGGAGGTGCCGAGGCCCTGGGCGATCCCGATCGAGGTGATGACGGCTTCGGGGGTGAGGATGTTGCGCACCCGATCGTCGGCCCATTCGTTGAGGAAGGGTTCGATCATCACCGGGATGTCCTCGGCTGCACAGTCGTTGACGGCGCGGGCGTTGGCTTCGAGCGCCGATGCGGTCGCCGGGTCACCGAGGTTGATCCGCAGCAGGGTCTTCGCGAGGTCGATGCCGTCGCGGGCCATGCCGGCGGCGGTGTGACCGGTGAAGCGGTCGTCGATCTCGAAGGCCGAGCTGGCGAGGCCGCCGCGGTTCATCGACCCGACGGCGAGCTTGCCTTCGAGGCAGCCGAGGAACGCGAGGTCGTCGAGGACGTCGGGAGTGCCGAGGACGCCGTCGACGCCGGGACGGGAGAGTGCCGTGGCGAGCCGGTTGAGGAGGTCCTCGCGGTCGGCCATGGCCAACCGGTCGTCGCCGACGGCGTTCGCTCCGCGGGCGGGGTGGTCGGCGGCGACGATGAAGAGCTTCGAATCGGCACCGCCGATCGGGCGGCGGGCGCGGGCGGACCACGCGGCGGAGATCGCTGCCGGGTCGTCGAAGCGCGCGTCGCGGAGGCGGGCGAACGCCGCGGGGGAGAGGGTGGGAGTCGGCATCAGCGGTCCTTCGATGTCGAGGCGGCGGGGGTCGAGGGTGAGGTGTGAGCGAGGTCGGCTCCGGCGTTGTCGTTCGCCGAGGCGGTCTGCGTGGTACCGGGGCCACCGACGACGGCGGTCACCTCGGCGGTCGTCGGCATCGCCGTCGAGCACTCCCGACGGGTGGCGACGATGGCACCGGCGACGTTGGCGAAGCGCAGCAGGTACTCGAGATCCCAGCCTTCGAGCAGTCCGAAGCACAGGGCGCCGCCGAAGCCGTCGCCGGCGCCGAGACCGTTGACGACGTCGACGGGATACGGCGGGACCTCGACGCGTTCGTCGACGGTCTTCGCCAGCACGCCCTTGGGTCCCTGCTTGACGATGGCGAGTTCGATGCCGCGCTCGAGCAGGGCGTCGGCGGCGCGGTCGGGGTCCGTCTCGCCGACGGCGATCTCGCACTCCTCCCGGTTGCCGACGGCGACGGTGACGTGGTCGAGGGCTCGGGACACCTCGGCGGTGGCCGTCGCGGGATCGGACCAGAACATCGGGCGGTAGTCGAGGTCGAGGACCGTGTGCTCGGCGCGACCGCGGGCCGCCCAGGCCGCATGGTGGGTCGAACGGCTGGGTTCGACGCTCAGACCCGTGACCGTGGCCCAGAAGATCCGGGCGGTCCGGATCGCGTCGAGGTCGAGATCGGCCTCGGTGAGCGTGAGATCGGGGGCGATCGGGTCGCGGTAGAAGTAGAGGGGGAATTCATCGGGCGGGAAGATCTCGCAGAACGTCACCGGGGTGTTGTGCTCGGTGTCGGTGGCGACGAAACGGTTGTCGACGCCGAGGCGGGTGAGCTCATCGCGGAGGTACCGCCCGAACGGGTCGTCGCCGACGGCGGTGACGATCGCGGAGTTGAGTCCGTAGCGGGCAGCGGCGACGGCGACGTTTGAGGCCGAACCGCCGAGGTATTTGCCGAAGGTCTCGACGCTCTCGAGGCCGACACCGTCCTGGAGCGGGTAGATGTCGACGCCGATGCGCCCGATGCTCACAAGGTCGAACGGGGTGGTGCGCGGGGTCGTCGGAGCGGGAGTCCGGTCGGTCTGCGCGTCGGCCTGCTCGATTCGCGGGTGAGCCGTACCGGTCCGCGGGTGAACCGGCTGCGCGTCAGCCTGCTCGTTCCGCGGGTGATCCTGCGGTGACGGCGAAGGTGTCTGAGTCATGGACGTCGGTTCCCTCCGTGCGGCTGCAGTGCCGCGTGTCTATTTGTCAGGACAAACTATTTGTCATGACAATATCACTCATCGTGCTCTGCGTCACCCCCTTTTTTTGGGGGCGGTTCTGGGGAGTGCTCGCATCCCGGGAGCGGTCGTGAGGCAGCCGCTCGGTTTCGATCCCCCTGGTACGGATCGAACCACCGCGTGCGGATCCACACCGCGGCGTTGCAGCGGCTCGCAACGAGCACGAGCGCTCCTGCCGCTCAGCGTTCCCGTCCCTCAGCTGGCCCCGAGACGATCTGTGCCGCGCCACCAGCCGGGGGCGCCCCTCACCGGGAGACGAGCGTCGTCTCGAAGGAGTAGAGGTCGGGCCGGTAGCAGTGGTCGCCCCATTCGATGATCTGGCCCGAATGGTCGAGCGCGGTCCGGTGCATCGTCAGCAGCGGGGCACCTGGGGTGATGTCGAGGAGGTCGGCCTCGTCGTCGGCGGCAGCGCGGGCGCCGATCGTCTGATGGGCGACGGAGAAGACGACCCCGCGCTCGCGCAGGGTCTCATAGAGACCGGCGGTGACGAGCTCGGCGGCGGTGATATCGGCGAACGGCTCGGGCAGGACGTTGTGGAGGATCGCGAGCGGCGTCGAGCCGATGAGCCGGAGTCGGCGCAGGTGGAGGGTCGGGGACCCCACCGCCACACCGAGGCGCTCGGCGAATTCCGCGTCCGCCGCCTCGACGCGGTGGCTGAGCACGGTCGTCGCCGGTGCGTTGCCCGACTTCTGCAGGTCCTCGTGGAGGCTCGTGAGATCGACGGCCCGGGCGACGGGGCGTTGGAGGACCTGCGTTCCGACCCCGCGCCGACGCACGAGCAGCCCCTTGTCGACGAGGTCCTGGATCGCCTGCCGGATCGTCGGTCGGGAGAGACCGAGCCGCTCGGCCATCGAGACCTCATTCTCCAGACGGGTGCCCGCGGCGATGTCTCCGGCGGTGATCGCGGCCTCGAGGCGGCGGGCGATCTGGACGTAGAGCGGCGCGGCTCCGGCGGAGCGGTCGAGGGTGCCGAAGAACTCCTCGCTCAGCTCGGTCTCGGGTGCGCGTGCCATGGGGTCCCTGCTTCGTTCCGTACTCGGTCTGCCCTCGAGCTTACCCGGCGTGATCGCGGGCGGTGAGCAGCACCTCGGCGGCGGTCTCGAGTCCTTCGATGCGCCCGAGCGACTCGTCCTCGTGTTCGATGTGGACGGCCATGTCGGGGTCGACGGCGGCGAGGGCTGCGACGAACCGGTTCCAGAAGTCCTGGTCGTGTCCGCGTCCGAGCGCGACGAAGTCCCAGGCGGAGCCCTCCGGCCACCGGTTGATCGCCGCGCCCCCGCGGATGCGCGTGATCCGGTCCCCGGCGAACCGGGTGTGCCGGTCGTCGAGGACGCCGTGGACGGCCGCCGCCGGATTGATCCGCACGTCCTTGGCTGCGGCGTGGACGACCCGATCGCCGAGGTGGTCGATCGCGGCGATCGGATCGATCCCCTGCCAGAACAGGTGGGAGGGGTCCATCTCCGCCCCGATGTTCGCACCCCCGGTGGCGTCGATGAGACGCTCGAGGGTCGCGGGGTTGAAGACGAGGTTGTGCGGGTGCATCTCGATGGCGATCATCACCCCGCGGTCGGCGGCACGGCGGTCGAGTTCGCGCCACACGGGCACGGCGCGGGTCCACTGGTCCTCGAGGGTGTCGAGGTGCGAGGACTCCCACGGGTTGACGATCCACGTCGGGGTCGCGGCCCCCGCGCGGGCGCCGGGCAGTCCCGACATCGTCACCACCCGGGTCTGACCGAGGCGAGCGGCGACGTCGATGGCGCGTTCGATGTCGGCGAGCGTGGGCGGGCCGATCTCCGGGTTCGGGTCGAGCGGATTGCCGTTGGCGTTGAGGCCCGCCAGGGCGACCCCCGCCTCGGCGAAGGTCGCGAGGTAGTCGTCGCGGGCGGCATCGGAGGTGAGGATGTCGTCGATCGTCGGCATGTGCACGGGAGGGAGGAAGCCGCCGACGTTGATCTCGGCCGCATCGAGGCCGAGATCGCGGACCGCGTTGAGCGCCTCGGGCAGCCCGCGGTCGTGGAGGATGGCCGTGTAGACGCCGAGCCTCATCGGGTGACCTCCTCGGCAGCCCCGCCGTTCGCGGCCGAGGCGATGACGGCGTCGCGCACGGCCAGGGCGTGGAGACCGTCGGCGAAGGTCGCGCACCGCGGGTAGGACTCGGATTCGGGTCGACCGACGACCTCGTCGAGGAAGGCGCGGGCCTGGAAGGTGAAGCCGTCGTTCTGACCGATGCCCACGCCTGGGGCGGCCATCGGCACGCCGGTGCCGAAGTACGGGTGGGCCGGCCCGAGCTGGATGGTCGTCAGCCCGTCGCGGGTGGGATCGCCGCTTGTGCGACCGAGCGTGATCTCCCCGGGGCGGCGGAAGTCGAAGCCGGCGGAGCCGTTCTCGCAGAAGACCTCGATGGCGAAGGTGTTCGGGTGCCCGGCGGCGATGCGCGAGACCTGGAGGGTGCCCGAGCCGGTGCCGAACTCGACGCCGAAGCCTGCGTAGTCGTCGTTGGTCACGGGCTCGTACTCGTCGCTGACCTCGACATGGTCATGGCCGGTGACGTGGCCCAGCGGCAGCGGGCGTTCGGCGATCGAGGTGTGGAACCGCCCTCCCGAGACCGCGGTGATCGGACCGGCGATGAACTCGACGGAGTCGGTGAGGTGGCTGCCGACGTCGGCGAGTGCCCCGGTGCCGGCACCTCCCTGGTACCGCCAGCTCATCGGCGCGGTCGGCGAGCACGCGTAGTCGGTCCAGTAGTGGGCGTCGACGTGCTGGACTGGACCGAGAGTGCCGTTCGCGACGAGGTCGGCGATCGCCGCGAGACCCGGGGTGCGGCGGAAGGTGAAACCGAGGCGGGCGATCGAATCCGCGTTCTCAGCGGCGGCGATCATGGCGTCCGCCTCGGGGATCGTATCGGTGAGCGGCTTCTCGCACAGCACGTGCTTGCCGGCGCCGAGGAGCGCCTCGACGATCGGCTTGTGGAGCGAGTTGGCGACGACGACGCTGACGATGTCGATGTCATCGGCGGCGGCGATGTCCTGCCAATCGGTGTCGAAGCGGGAGTAGCCGAAGCGTTCGGCCGTGGTTCGAGCGGCGTCCGGCACGACGTCGCAGATCGAGACGAGGTCGATGGTCGGCAGAGTTCCGGTGCCGACGGTCGGGGCGGCCCGCCAGGCGGCGGCATGGGCGCGACCGGCCATGCCGGCTCCGATGACGGCGACGCCGAGTCGTTCGGTCATGACTTCTCCTTCGAAGACGGGGTGAGCACACACCACACTAGCGAGGAATTTGTCCGGTCAAAAGAGGTTTGCGAGTTTAATTTGTCCGGACATGAAATTTGAGCCTATTGAGACGCGGACGGACGGTGCCTTCACAGGGAATTCCCCGGTGGGAGGCTCAAGGGCCGTTGTAGGCTCACGGTGGGCACCCGCCCTGCACCCCCGCTGAGAATGGGACGCCGCCCCGAACGGGACGCGTCCGCTGATTCGAGGAGTACAGATGTCAGACAAGCCGAGTGTTGTCCTGGTCCACGGATTCTGGGGAGGTGCAGCCCACTGGGCCGACGTCATCGTCGAGCTGAGCAAGCGCGGCTACACCGACCTCCATGCTGTGGAGAATCCCCTCACCTCCCTCGCCGACGATGCTGAGCGCACACGCAAGATGGTCGCCCAGATCGACGGCCCCGTCATCCTCGTCGGCCACTCGTACGGTGGAGCCGTCATCACCGAGATGGGCGATCAGCCCAACGTCCTCGGCCTCGTCTACATCGCCGCCTTCGCGCCCGACGCCGGTGAGAGCCCGGGCGGGATCACGCAGGAGATGCCTCCGGAGGCCGCCCCGAACCTCGAGCCCGACTCGGACGGCTACCTGTGGGTCAAGCAGGACAAGTTCCACGAGAGCTTCTGCCAGGACCTCGGTGACGAGCAGGCCCTCGTCATGGCCGTCACGCAGAAGGCCCCGCTCGGCTCCACCTTCGAAGACGCAGTCACTGACCCGGCGTGGAAGGCGAAGCCGACCTGGTATCAGGTCTCGACGCAGGACCGGATGATCGCGCCCGACAACGAGCGTCGGATGGCCGAGCGGATGCAGCCGCAGAAGACGATCGAGCTCGACGCGAGCCATGCCTCGCTCGCCTCGCAGCCGAAGGCCGTCGCCGACCTCATCGACGAGGCTGCGGCCGCCGTCACCGCCTGACGCAGGCGTCCGGCCAGGCGGCGCCGCTCGGTGCGGCGGCCGGGCGGCCGTCCACGCGCGGCCGCCTGCCCGGCGCCCGTCTGCCAGCGCCCCGGAGGCGGATCCGGTTCGATATCGCGTCGCGTTTCGAACCAGATCCGCCTCCGGGGCTGTGCTGTCGGGGCGATGTGTCGTCGAAGGTGCGGGGTGCTGCTAAGCGTGCGACGAGCGTCCACTCTGGTGTGTCGAGCGGATCGCGGTCTGCTGATCGGGCGACAGCGGTCTGAGCGCCTCCCGGACCGTCACACCTGAGGCGCGGTGCGCCCGCGGCAGCAGCCACTCGAAGATGAGGTCAGGCCGCTTCTTCGCGGTGTCGCGCAGGACCCAGCCGATCGCCTTGCGAATGAAGAACTCACGCTCCTCGAGCATCGCGTCGGCGAAGCGCGAGAAGCGCTCGAAGTCACCGGCCCCGACGCGCAGTGGCCGCAGGTGGGCCAACAGAGCCGCCCGCCGCACCCAGAAGTCCTCATCGACCGCCCATCTCTCGAGCACTTGATCGAACTCGCCGCTCGCATCGGCGAGAGGACCGGCGAGATCGCCGGCGAGAGGATCCACGAGGGCCCAGGTTCCGGCCTCCCGGATGAAGGCTTCAATGAGATCGGCATCCGCGCCGCTGAGGTGGCCCTTCCCCCGAATGAGCACCATGACCGCCGCCGATCGCCGTTCGTAGATCGGGACCGAGCGCAGTTGACGCACAGCCGCCGACGGGCGTGCGCCGACCGGTCCGGACCACAGCTCCGTGGCCAGACCGACGACCGCATCGTGGTCGAAGTCGATGCCGCGCATCACGTCCGTGACCACGGCGCGGGTGTCGGGAACGCTCACCCCGTAGTGCGTGAGCGCGCTCTTGAGGTACGCCTTCTCCTTCTCAGCGCGAGCGGGATCCGCGCGGGCACGGAGTTCGGCGTCGATCACCTCGGCGAGGGTTCGGGAATCGGTCGCGCCTTCCGTGGTCATGGCTTCAGTCTGCATGAGCGCAGCGCCCGCGAGGAGGATCAGGCTCGAGAATCACGGAGATGTCGACTCCGATCCTCCTCGCGAGCGCGATTCCGAGAGGGGAGCACGAACAGCCGGTGCCATCACGGGAGGGGGCACGCGCACCCGACCGGTCAGCGCAGATAAGCAGACAAGCGGAGGACCCGCCTCGAAATCCGATACCCATTCGAGGCGGGTCCTCCGTGTGAGCGTCGCCCGGCAGCTGCACCGGTGCCGGACGACGCCGACGGCCCATCGATCGCAGGCACAGGTCACGCCCGGCGGGCCGCGGATCTCAGTCCGTGCCGGTGTCGAACGCGGCCGAGAGGCCCGACCGGTCGGTCGCGGCATCGACGTCGACATCGGTGCTGGCGATCTCCTCGGCGCCTCCGGCCTCGAGCGATCCGACGAGCTCCGAGGTCGGGCCCGAGACGATGCCCATCGCCGCGTACTGCTCGAGGCGGGCGCGGGAGTCGGCGATGTCGAGGTTGCGCATCGTCATCTGGCCGATCCGATCCTCGGGTCCGAATGCGGCGTCGCCGACGCGCTCCATCGACAGCTTCTCCGGGTGGTAGGAGAGGTTGGGGCCCTCGGTGTTGACGATCGTGTAGTCGTCGCCTCGGCGCAGGCGCAGCGTCACCTCGCCCGTGATCGCCGAGGCGACCCACCGCTGCATGGATTCGCGGAGCATAAGCGACTGCGGGTCGAGCCACCGGCCCTCGTACATCCGCCGCCCCAGCCGGCGCCCCTCTTCGTGGTAGAGCGCGATCGTGTCCTCGTTGTGGATGGCGTTGAGGAGACGCTCGTAGGTGATGTGGAGCAGGGCCATGCCCGGGGCCTCGTAGATGCCGCGGGACTTCGCCTCGATGATCCGGTTCTCGATCTGGTCGGAGACGCCGAGCCCGTGCCGACCGCCGATCTCGTTGGCCTTGTAGACGAGTGCCACCGGGTCGTCGAAGACCTCGCCGTTGATCGCGACCGGGCGACCGGCTTCGAAGCGGACGGTGACCTCTTCGGTCTCGACCTCGACGTCGTCGCGCCAGGCGGGTACGCCCATGATCGGTTCGACGATGTCGAGTCCCGCGTCGAGGAATTCGAGGCTCTTCGCCTCATGCGTCGCACCCCAGATGTTCGCATCCGTCGAGTACGCCTTCTCCGCGGAGTCGCGGTAGGGGTAGCCGTGGGCGACGAGCCATTCGCTCATCTCCTGCCGACCGCCGAGCTCCTCGACGAAGGCCGAGTCGAGCCACGGCTTGTAGATCCGCAGCTTCGGGTTTGCCATGAGCCCGTAGCGGTAGAACCGCTCGATGTCGTTGCCCTTGTAGGTCGAACCGTCGCCCCAGATGTCGACGCCGTCCTCCTTCATCGCGCGCACGAGCATCGTGCCCGTCACCGCCCGACCCAGCGGGGTCGTGTTGAAGTAGGTCTTCCCGCCCGAACGGACGTTGAACGCCCCGCACTGGAGGGCGACGAAGCCCTCTTCGACGAGGAGGCGCTTGGCATCGACGAAGCGCGCGATCTCGGCGCCGTACTCCTTGGCCCGAGCGGTCACGCCCTCGAGGTCGGGTTCGTCGTACTGGCCGATGTCCGCGGTGTACGTGCACGGAATCGCGCCCTTGTGACGCATCCACGCGACCGCGCAGGACGTGTCGAGGCCGCCGGAGAAGGCGATCCCGACGTGCTCACCGATGGGCAGGGAGGAGAGAACTTTCGACATGCCCCTCACTGTAGCCGTCCCGAGGTGCCTGTGTCGAATTGTTATGCAGGGGAATGAATTTTTATGTGGAGGCGCCGAGGTGGTCCGCCTGGGTGGTTCGCCGAGGTGGTCCGCCGTGCCGTGTCCGGCCGGCCCTGCGACGGCGGCACAACCGCTCGGTTTCGATCCGCACGGTACGGATCGATCCATGCCATGCGGATCGAAACCGAGCGGTTGCGGCGATGCGCCCGCGCCGCGTCCCCGCCCCGCTGGGAGGTCAGTCGCGGCGGTGGGCGCGGATCGCCTCGGCGACGGCGATGGCATCACCCTCCGGCGCATCCGACTTCCGGTCGGGACGCGCGATGAAGAGGTAGAGGAACCCGACGGCGAGGACGACGACGAGACCGATGAGGACGACGTAGTCGGCGAAGAACGCCCCCGACTCGCCGGGCCGGGCGAGCAGGATCATCGCGAAGATCCCGTACGCGAGCGCGAGGACGTTGACGACGATTCCCCACGCTCCCAGCGACCACGGACCCGCCGGCTTCCACCCCTTGGCGCGCTGGCGCAGGGAGGCGAGGACGACCATCTGGAAGCTCAGGTAGATGCCGAGGATCGCGAACGAGGTGACCGCGACGAGGATGCCGTCGTTGAACCAGATGAGCACGCAGATGAGCGCGGGCGCGGTGCACGCGACGATGAGGGCGTTGCGGGGGACCTTCGTGCCCTCGGCGACTCGGGACAGCCACCGGTGGCCGGGCATCATCCCGTCGCGGGCGAAGCTGAAGATCAGGCGCGAGGCGGCGGCCTGGAGGCTGAGCACGCACGAGATGAACGCGAGGATCGCGATGAGGAGGAAGAGCTTCGCACCGACCGGTCCGAGGCTGCCTTCGAGGATCGAGGGGATCGGGTCGACGACCTCACCTGCAACGATCTCATCGAGGTTGGGGGCGGCGAGGACGTACCCGCCGAAGGAGAAGAGGGCGGATACCGCACCGACGACGATCGTCATGATCATCGCTTTGGGAATGCCGCGGGCGGGGTTGGAGACCTCCTCGGCGACGTCGCCGCAGGCCTCGAACCCGTAGAAGAGGAAGAGCCCGGCCACGGCAGCGCCCATGAACGCGGCGAGGTAGCTGCCGTCTCCGGCCACGCCCATCGCATCGAAGAACACGGAGAACGGATGCTTGCGCTCGAAGATGAGGAGGAAGAGGCCGAGCCCGATGACGCCGATGAGCTCGGCGAAGAGGCCGATGCGCGCGATCCTGGCCAGCCACTTCGTGCCGCTGAAGTTGATCGCCAGCGCGAGGACGAGGAGTGCGAGCGCGAGGACGAGGGTGACGTTGCGGGTGAGTTCGAAGTCGAAGAGGCTCGCGACGAAGCCCGCCCCGAACTCCGCCACCGAGGTGATGGTGACGATCATCGCGCAGATGTAGACCCATGCTGCCATCCACGCGTACCGCTTGCCCCAGAGCCGCCGCGCCCACGGGTAGATCCCGCCGGCGATGGGGAACTGGGAGACGACCTCGCCGAAGACGAGGGCGACGAGCATCTGACCTGCGGCGACGATGACGATCCACCAGATCGACGGTGGGCCGCCGGCCGCGAGGGCGACCGCGAGCAGCGAGTAGACGCCGACGAGCGGCGAGAGGTAGGTGAACCCGAGCGCGAAGTTCGCCCACACGCTCATCGACCGCTCGAAGGAGTCGCTGTAGCCGAGGACGGAGAGATGATCTCCGTCGGAGAGGTGGGCTCCCGACCGTGGGGACTGTGGCGGGCGAGGGGTCTGCGGGGACTGTTCTGTCATTTCGGCACCTTTGCGCGAATCACTGTGGGACCCGCTCATCGTAGCCGACCGGGGAGCTGACCAGGGGCGCGGCTTCGCCTGCGCGTCGGAGGCCTCGGTCATCCGCGCGGGGGAGGACGTCGCCGACGCTCCGCCGTACATTGGAGGCAGAGGTCAGCGAGACGTCACGATGCGAGGAGGATCCGATGAGCGCCCCCGACCCTGCCGCTGAGCGTCCCGTCCCCACGGGGGAATCCACCCCCGCCGAGGCGGTGCCCGGCTCGCGCCCGTCCGCGGAGTCTGCGCCCCCGATCGTGCCCACCCGCGTCCCGTGGGTCGAGGTCGGCGTGTTCCTCGTCGTCACCGTCGGTCTCGGCTGGCTCGTCTGCCTGCCGCTGTGGCTCTCGGGCAAGGGACTGAGCGACCTCACGTTCGTCCAGCTCACCGGCCAGGCGCTCATGTTCACTCCGCTTCTCGGCACCATCGCAGCGCTCATCGTCCAACGCAGGCGGGCCCGCGAACCGCTCGCGAGCATTCCCCGCCGCCTCGGCCTCTGGCCCCTCTATCCGGTCGGACGGGTGCTCGGAGGGACCGGCCTGGCGGTACTCGCCACCTACCTCCTCGTCCTTGCGACCTATCTCCTCGCCGGCGCGTTCGGCTGGATGCGACTCGACCTCGTCGGACTCTCCGGATTCTCCGCCCAGCAGCAGGCACTGCCCGGACTCGAGGAGCTTCCCCTGGGCGCAGCGGTGGCCGTCTTCCTCGTCATCGTCGTCGTCAACACCGGGGCGACCGCGCTCTTCGCCTTCGGAGAGGAGGTCGGCTGGCGCGGATGGCTGCTCACCTCGCTGCGGCCGCTCGGCACATGGCCGGCGCTGCTCCTCATCGGTCTCGTGTGGGGGCTGTGGCACGCGCCGCTCATCCTCCTCGGCTACAACTTCGGCCGTCCCGACCTCACGGGCCTCGCCTTCATGGTCGGCGGCTGCATAGCCCTGAGCGTCCTCTTCGGGTGGCTGCGCCTGCGCACCGGGTCCCTGTGGCCGGCCGTCTTCGCCCACGCCGCTCTCAACGCCTCGTCGGGGATGCTGCTCGCTCTCGTCCTCAGCGCCGACTCCCCGACTCCGGACATGGCTCTCGTCACCGTCCTCGGCGTCTCCGGGTGGCTCGTCTCCGCCGTCGTCGTCCCCGTCCTCGTCCTCACCGGGCAGTTCCGGCGGCAGCCGGAGGTCGACGTCAAGCCGCCTCGTCGGAACTCGGCACCCGCCGAGGAATGAATCCGCAGGTCGGCGCGCCTACGAGATTTCCCCACCAGAGCATTGAGCTCAGTCATTCCTTCCTATAGGCTCAAGCCCCGAACGACCTCGTCGCCGAGGCGGTCGGCACCACCTCGGCGGACACCTCGAACCACCCGACGAAGGAGACGCTCATGGCACTGGGATCATCGCTGCTGCGCACCGTGGGACGCATGGCGACCGCACCGATCTTCATCATCGGCGGCTACGGCGCGCTGACCAAGCCCGGCGGGCGCGTGCAGATGGCCGCGCCGACGCTGGAGAAGATCCGGGAGTACGTGCCGGTGCTCCCCGACGATGACGAACTCCTCGTCCGGATCAACGGCGGCATCCAGCTCGCCGCGGGAACCACCTTGCTGCTCGGCATCAAGCCGCGACTCTCTGCGCTCGCCCTCGCCGGTTCGCTCATCCCGACGACCCTTGCCGGCCACGCGTTCTGGGAGGACGAGGAGCCGGAGGCCTCGGCGCAGAAGATGCAGTTCGCGAAGAACCTCGCCGCCCTCGGCGGACTCCTCGTCATCGTCGGCACCGAGGACACGCGCCACGCCATTGCGAAGGCCGCGGACAAGGCGGCCCGGAAGGCGGAGAAGCGCGGGTTCCGCGAAGGCAAGGACGCTGTCCGCGAAGCCCAGCGCAGCTGATCGGGCCGGGGGCGTCCCGGTACCGCCGTACCGTCGCGCTCGCGGGTCCTGCCCTCTCGCCGACCCGTTCCCCCTCGCCGAGGCGTCTCCTCGCCGAGGCGGACGAACGTCCGTGATCAGCCCCCGAAGCCTCCCGCGGCACAGGGTGGGCGGAGTAGCCTTGTCTGTACCGGATCGAACCGAGCCGACAGGAGCTGACCATGGTCACCTGGCCGAGCGGCATCAGGCGCCTGAGGCACCGCACCGACCGTGAGGTCGTCGTCACCCGAGTCGAGGACTTCAGCGATCGCTACCGGCGCATCCACTTCACCGGTGACGACCTCCTGCACGATCTCACCGACGTCTATCCCACGGCGTGGGTGCGACTGTGGGTTCCCGAGTCTCCGGCCGGTGCCGACGCCAAGGCCGGCGATGGGTCCGCGAAGGCAGGTAACGGCGACGCTGCGACCACCGACCACCCGGGGCCCGCACGCGGATCCGGCCGTGTCAGCCGCCGCGACTACACGTTCGTCGACGTCGACATCCGATCCGGGTCGTTCGCCCTCGACCTCGTACTCCCGCACCACCGCACTGCGGGCGAGGCCGCCTTCGGCCCGGCGACGCGGTGGGCGCAGGCAGCGCAGCCGGGAACGGTGATCAACGCCTGCGTCACCCCGGACCGCCTCGATCTGCCGCGGGATACGAAGCGCCTCATCCTCCTCGGCGATCTCAGCACCGTGCCGGCGGTGAACTCGTGGCTGTCATGGATTCCCGATGAGGTCGAGGCCACGGCGATCATCGAGGACGACGGTGACACGGACGGCATCCCGCAGCGGCAGCGGGCGAACGCGACCTGGACGTGGGTGCGCAGCACCGGATCCCGCGGTCAGGCGCTCATCGACCATGTGCGCGACCTCGGACTCGGCCCCGCAGGTCTCTACGTCTGGGTCGCGGGGGAGCGGGGGCTCGTCTCTGCGGTCCGCCACGGCCTGCGCCGCGAGCTGCCGCTCGACCGGCGGCGGCACTTCTCCCAGGCCTACTGGTCAGACAGACGGTCAGCTCACGTCCCGGCCGGTGAGTCGACGGAATGACAGCCGCCGATCCGACCAACGTCGACCCCGCTGACATCGTCGTCTTCAACGACATCGACGACCCCGACCTGTGGGTCAAGCCCAGCCCCCGGGCCGAGATCGCCGTCGTCGACCACGACCCGGCATGGGCCGCCCAGTACGAGGCGCTGGCCGTCGCGATCAGAGGTGCGCTCGGGAAGGGCGTCCTCGCGCTCCAGCACATCGGGTCGACCTCGGTGCCGGGTCTGGTCGCGAAACCCGTCATCGACATCGACCTCGTCGTCGCCGACCCCCGTGACGAGGACGCCTACCGGCCGGCGCTCGCCGAGGCGGGCTACGACCTCGTCATCCGCGAACCCGGCTGGTATGAGCACCGGGCCTTCCGGCACCAGGACCCCGATGGCATCCAGCAACTGCCCCTGAGCAATCTCCACGTCTTCGGCCCCCACTGCCCGGAAGTCGCCCGGCACCGCGTCTTCCGTGAGTGGCTGACGGCGAACCCGGAGGATCGGGAACGCTACGTCGAGGCGAAGCTGCGCGCCGCGGACGAAGCGAACGCCGCGGGGGAGACGACGATGGGCTACAACGCGCGCAAACAGGCCGTCATCCACGAGATCTATCGGCGAGCCTTCGCCGCCGCCGGGTGGATCTGAGGCTGCCCTGTCCCGATCGGGGTGGCCGCGCCGCAGCTCGGAGCGCCGAGGAGTTCCCCGACCCTGACCCGCCCCGCCGGGGTTGCCGGCACTGACCCGCCCCTTCGACGCTGCCGACCACGACCCCTGCCATCGTCGGTCCGGAGCGACTATGCTCGTTGGATGGCGAAGGCACTTCTCATCGTGGACGTCCAGAACGACTTCACCGAGGGCGGAGCGCTCGCGGTGACCGGCGGCGATGCCGTCGCGACCAGGATCTCCGACTACCTCGGCGAGTATGCCGGGGACTACGACGCGATCATCGCGTCCGCCGACTGGCATGACGGGGAGAACGACAATGGCGGGCACTTCGCGGCGGACCCCGACTTCGTCGACTCGTGGCCGGTCCACTGCGTCGCCGACACCGACGGTGCGGCCTTCGACCCGCTGCTGACGACGAGCCCGATCACCCACATGGTGCGCAAGGGTCAGGGGGTGCCCGCCTACTCCGCGTTCGAAGGGGCGACGGAGACGGGGGACCGCCTCGGCGATCTCCTGCAGAGGCTCGACGTCGCCGAGGTGGACGTCGTCGGCATCGCCACCGACCACTGCGTGCGCGCAACCGTCCTCGACGGTCTCAGCGAGGGCCTTCGCGTGCGCGTCCTCACCGACCTCATCGCCGGCGTCGGCGCCGATTCGAGTGCTCAGGCGCTCACCGAGATGAAGTCCGCCGGCGCCGTCATCGACTGACCTCGGCTCGGTCGGCGCCCCGCGGCCGGCATCGCCTCGGACGCTTCTCAGCAGGCTGAAGCACCTCGTCTCCCCGGCGAATATCCCCATCGAAAGTTGCAGACGAAGTCTCAACCGACACGCGATGTGCCCGGTGCCCCTGCCCTGATGAGCTGGAGGCATGAAGAATCTGCTCACTCGCACCGGCACGGTCCTCGTGTCGAAACGCGGCGCCTGGCTCGTCCTCGCCGCCCTCGTCCTCCTCGTCACCGTCCTCTTCGGCCTCCTCTCCGGAGCCGGTGAGGACCGTCCCACGCAGTCCGCCCCGCCGGACTCGGAATCCGCGCGCGCCGAGGCGGTCCTCGATCAGTTCCCCGGCGCGAACGAGCAGTCGGTCATGGTCGTCGCCTCCCGCCCCGGCGGCGCGACGCTCAGCGCCGCGGACCGGGACGCGCTCGGCGAGCTGGGGTCCCGCCTCGGCGAGGACGGTGAAGCGGTCGGCGGTCCGATCGTCAGCGACGACGGTGAGGCGGCCCTGCTCATGGTGCCGATCACCGTCGGGCAGACGAACACGGAGACGGCCGAGACGGTCGGCGAGCTGCGGAGGACGATCGCCGCGGATCCCGGTGCGCAGGCGCTCGAGGACACGGGACTGGAGCTGCTCGTCACCGGTGGGCCGGCGATCGGCGCGGACATCGCCTCAGCCTTCGACGGCGCGGACTTCACCCTGCTCATCGTCACGATCGCCATCGTCGCGCTCCTCCTCATCGTCACCTACCGCTCGCCCATCCTCTGGCTGCTGCCGCTCATCGTCATCGGCACCGCCGACGGACTCGCCGGGCGCGTGACCGGGGCGATCGGCGACGGTCTCGATCTGCAGTTCGACGCCGGCATCATCAGCGTGCTCGTCTTCGGGGCCGGCGCGAACTACGCCCTCCTCCTCATCTCTCGCTACCGCGAGGAGCTCACCCGGCACCCGGATCATCGGTTCGCACTCGCCACGGCATGGCGGCACACGGCGACGACGATCCTCGCCTCGAACCTCACCGTCGTCCTCGCACTGCTCAGCCTCGTCCTCGCTGTCATCCCCGGCACCCGCGGACTCGGCATCACCGCTGCCGCCGGCCTCGTCATCGCCGCCTGCGCGGTCCTCCTCGCCCTCCCGCCCGTCCTCGCGATCTGCGGCAGGCGCGTGTTCTGGCCCTTCGTCCCGCGTCCCGCCGACGATGCCGACCCCGCCGAGGCGGCCGACGGTGCCGCTGCCGACCGCGGTGCCGCTGCCGACCGCGGTGCCGCCGCTTCCCGAGGCTCGGCCCAGGGTGCGACCACGCCGACGTTCTGGCGGGCCATCGCCACCCGGGTGGTCGCCCGCCCGGGGATCCACCTCGGTGTCGGCATCGCCCTCCTCGCGGTCATGGCAGCCGGCTTCATCGGCACGACCGTCGGTCTCGACCAGTCGGAGAAGTTCAGGGTGCAGTCGGAGTCCGCCCAGGGACTCGACGTCCTCGGCGAGCACTTCCCGCCCGGGGAATCCCAGCCGATCTGGATCGTCG
This sequence comes from Brevibacterium sp. K72, assembly GCF_050562175.1. Lineage (NCBI taxonomy): Bacteria > Bacillati > Actinomycetota > Actinomycetes > Micrococcales > Brevibacteriaceae > Brevibacterium > Brevibacterium sp. K72. Next base: position 450,738 of record NZ_CP191582.1, on the reverse strand, counting down.
CCGACGCGGGCGAGGCCGACGAGGTCGTCGACGCGGTCTCGGGCATCGACGGGGTCGTCCGTGCCGGGACCGTCGACGAGGCGACGGTCGAGGGATACCGGATCGCGAAGATCATGGTCACCGGCGAGTACGAACCCGACAGCCCGGAGGGACTCGCCCTCGTCGAGACGATCCGCTCTCAGGTCCACGCGGTCGACGGCGCGCACGCCGAGGTCGGAGGGGCCGCGGCGACCGAGCTCGACGCCCGTGACGGCAACGCCCGGGACCTCGCGACGATCGCTCCGCTCATCCTCGCCATCAGCTTCCTCGTCCTCCTCGCTATCCTCCGGGCACCGCTGGTCGCCCTCACCCTCCTCGTCGTCAACGTCGCCTCGACGGCGGCGGCGATCGGCCTCGGGTCGGCGCTGAGCAGGGTCTTCTTCGGGCAGGCGGCGATCGACGCGCAGGTGCCGATCCTCGCGTTCCTCTTCCTCGTCGCCCTCGGCATCGACTATTCGATCTTCCTCTCCCACCGGGCGAAGAAGGAGTCGGCGCTCCACGGGTCGAGGCAGGGCATCATCGAAGCCCTCGCCCACACCGGCGGGGTGATCACGAGCGCGGGCATCGTCCTCGCCGGGGTCTTCGCCGCCCTCGGTATGCTCCCGCTCATGGTGCTCGGCCAACTCGGGCTCATCGTCGGCGTCGGCGTCCTCGTCGACACGGTCCTCGTCCGCACCGTCATCGTGCCCGCGATCATCGCGCTCGCCGGTCCCCGGATCTGGTGGCCGGACCGGGCGATCACCGAGTTCGCGCCGGATGCGGGGACGGGAACCCGCGGCGAGGACAGCACCACCGCCCAGCTGGTATCGCGCGCGAACGTCGGCCTCGCGGTCGGGGCCGACGTCGCAGTCGAGGAAGGTTCCGCCCGCACCGGCGGTCCGATTGGGTACGCCCGGTGACAGTCGGGACCCAACCGGGGCGGTCCGCGGCCGCAGCAGAAGACGCGCGGACGCCTGCGGATGCAGGTTCGGCCGCCGCGGCGGGCCGCCCCGACGACTATCCTGACGGTGGGGGAGAAGGAGGAGCAGTGGGCCCACACAGGTGGACGGCGCGGACGATGGAGATCGGTCAGCACGCGATCGCTGTCGTCCTCACCGTGATCTCGAGCCTCCGGGCGATCACTGCGGGAGCCCCGGTTCTCGCAGTGGTTGCGGTCAGTCTCGTCCTCCTCGCCTGGTACGGGTTCGGCGCGGTGCGGGCCGCCCGCAGCGGCTCGGTCGACCTCGCCCGATGGTGGCTGCTCGTCCTCGCCGCGATCTGGCTGCTCATGCTCGTCGTCTCCGCCGAATTCATCTGGGTCGCGTTCCTCCTCTGGCTGCTCGCCGGTCACCTCTTCTCCCTGCCCATCGCCGTCGTCTTCACCGCCGTGACCTACCTCGCGACCGTCGCGGCACCGCTCATCCACCACGGAAGCGTGAGCACTCCCGCGGTCATCGGCTCCCTCATCGGCGCGGTCTTCGCCCTCGGGCTCTCCCGCGGATACATCGAACTCCTCCGGGAGGGACGCCGACGCGAGGAGCTGCTCCAGTCGCTGGAGGCCGCCCACCGCAGCCTCCTCGACGTCCAGGACGAACTCGCCCTCACCCAGCGTCATGCGGGAGAGATCGAGGAGCGGACCCGGGTGTCTCGGGACATCCACGACACCGTGGCCCAGGAGATCTCCTCGATCCGCCTCATCTCCCACGCCGAGGCGGATCGCACGACAGACGCCCATGCCGCGCAGGTGCTGCGACAGGTCGAGGATCTCGCCGCCCAGGGGTCGCGCGATGTCCGTCGGATCATCGCCGCACTCGCCCCGGCCGAACTCGAGGATGCCGCCCTGCCCGCGGCCATCGGCCGCCTGCTCAGCAGGCTCGAGTCCGATACGACGATCCTGGCGGACCTCACCGTCGATGAGACTTGGCCGGCCCTGCCCGCCGAGGCGGAGGTCGCCCTCCTGCGGACCGCGCAGTCGGCGCTCGCCAACGTCCGTCAGCATGCGCAGGCCACACGCGTGCGCGTGAGCCTGAGCGACCTCGGCGATTCGATCAGAATGGACATCGTCGACGACGGCGTCGGCTTGGCCGACCCACAGACTCGGACGCGGAAGACCGACTCGGGGTTCGGACTCGACTTCATCGCCTCGCGGATGCGTGAACTCGGGGGCGAGCTCGACATCGAGACCGCCCCGGGAGCGGGCTTCGCGATCTCGGCGACGCTTCCGCGAGGAGGGCGCAGATGACGATCAGGGTCATCCTCGTCGACGACCACCCTGTGGTCAGGGCCGGGCTTCGCGCGGTCATCGACGTTCCCGAGCACATCGAGGTCGTCGGAGAAGCCGGCAGTGGGGAAGAGGCGCTCACCCTCTCCGAGCGGTTGAGCCCTGACGTCGTCGTGTGCGACCTGCGTCTGGGTGAGGGCATGGACGGGATCGCGACGACTACGGCTCTGCGGAACATGCCGACACCACCCGCGGTGCTCATCCTCACGACCTTCGACCATGATGCGGAGATCGTCGCAGCCTTGAGCGCCGGCGCGGCGGGCTACCTCCTCAAGGACATCGAACCGACCGAAATCTCCGTGGCGATCGAGCGCGCGGCCCGGGGCGAGACCTACCTTCCGCCGGAGATCAGCGCGAAGGCGATCGCGCAGATGCGCAATCCCGGTCCGCAGCTCACCCGCCGGGAACGTGAGGTCGTCGCCCTGCTCGCCACCGGGGCCTCGAATGCGCAGATCGCGCAGGAGCTCTTCGTCACCGAAGCGACCGTCAAGAGTCACCTTGTCAACGTCTTCGCCAAGCTCGGCGTCGATTCGCGAGCGCGGGCGATCCGGGTCGCGGAGGACCTCGGTCTCGTGTGAGGCAGTCCGTGGGGGCAGGTTGATCGGGCGTTCGGCCCGTGGCGGCATCCCGGCCGAAGCTGCGCCCGCAGGTGGCACGCACCTCGTCCCAACTACGGTCTGTCATGCCGCCGCGCCCCATGGCCTACATCCCGAGCCCGTAGTGCTCGGCGAAGGGATCCCAGTCCGGATCGCTGTGGACCTCGAGTTCGACGGTGCGGGCAGCAGTGGTCGCCGCCTCTTCACCGACCAGGCGGGCGATGAGCGCGGCAGTCATGTCCATGCCCGCCGCCACGCCCGACGACGTCCACCGGTCCCGGTCCTCGACCCAGCGGGCGTGCGGCACCCATTCGACGTCCGTCCCCTGCGCCGACGCCCAAGCGAAGGCCCGCTTGTTCGACGTCGCCCGGTACCCCTCGAGCAGCCCGGCCGCTGCGAGCACCGCCGAACCGGTGCACACCGAGGTGACAACGGAGGCCCGCGACGCCCACGCGGCGATGAGGTCGAGCAAGTCGTGGTCGTCGACGAGTCCTCGCGTTCCGCCTCCGCCGGGCACGAGAACGATGTCGGGAACCGACCCCGATGCCAGGGAGTCGGACAGGGAGTCGGTGGCGACCACCTCGGCGCCCTGACTGCTCCGGACCGGTCCCGGGCTCGCCGCGAGGTAGGTGATGGCGAAGCCGTCGGGGACGACGCTGAGCAGTTCGACGGGACCGAAGACGTCGAGGAGTTCGAAGCCCTCGAAGAGGACGATGCCCACGGTGCGCGGTGACGGACTCATGGGCTCATCGTAGAGCCCGGTGGTGACACGAGATCATCGGTGCGGGACCGGGCGGGATCCACACCGCCGACAGCTGGCGCTCGACCATTGCCCGACAACGTGACTACACGTGGACTACGATCAGCTCATGAATGTGAGGATTCCCCGATGAACCTGCGCGCCGTTTTCGCCGTCACGGCTGCGACGTTGCTGGCGGCGACCGGCTGCAGTGCCACTGCTCCGTCCACTGAGCAGACACCGACTCCCACCACCGTCCCCACCCTCAGCGACCCGATCGAGCTCGACTCCCTGTCCTCCGTCGTCGTCGACGACGGTGTCGGCCGTGCGCTCATCACCGACTGGAATGCCCAGAAGGTGCGCGTCATCGACGCGACCGGCAGCGAACTGTGGAGCAGGGACACCCTCATCGACGACGAGCGCGGCGGGGCGGAGGCATACTTGGCCGGTGAGAACGTCATCATCCATGATTACTCGGGCACGACGACGGCCTACGCGTGGTCGGACGGCAGTGAGCAGTGGTCGTTCACGGTGCCCGGCGATGAGGGCACCTGCCACCCGGCCACGGGATTCGGGTCGCAGACCACGGGAGTGAGCCCCAACCTCGGCGAGGGCGACCTCATCCTCCTCGCCTACCTCGGGATGGAGGACTCGGGGTGTGAGCCGACGTCGCCGGAGGGCAACCTCATGGTCGTCGCCCTCGATCCCCGCACGGGGAAGGAAGCCTGGCCTGCGCTGTCGTTGGGCGAGGAAGCCCGGACGTTCGGCGGCACAGCGGTCAACATCTCACCCGACCGGTCGACGGGATACCTGTCCTGGGACGATGATGGGACATCCGCGCTCAGCCGGATCGACCTGAAGACGGGGGAGCATTCGACGATCTCGCTCGAGACCGCGCGCACCGTCGACGACACGGGTGTCGACTACTACGACGTCAGACCCACCACGGACCCGGCGTCCGCCCTCTACGTCTACGGAGCCGAGGACCCCGACGATCCGCTCTCGGCCGCGGTGACGCGCACCGCCGTCCTCGACCTGCCCGCCGCCCCTCCGCAGTCGACGGATCCGGTCATGGCGGTCGCCGACACTCAGGGCTCGGGCACGCAGGGCGCCGGCGCGCAGACCGAGGCGACGATGGAGGACATCGTCGAGCCCGTGTGCGCAGTCGAACCCGCGTTCACCCCGCAGGGAGAGCCGACGTGCCTCCAGCCCCAGCTCTACGCCTCGGCGATCAAGTACCAGGGCTCCACCGGTGGACTGAAGGCATGGACGGCGGATGCCCCTGAGGCGGGCCTCGACTCCCTCGGGTTCCCCGGCGCCCCGCAGACCGCCCCCGTCGACGGGCCCGACGGCCCCCTCGTCATCGTGCCCGGGCTGCAGAAGTCGGTCGACGCGCTCGATGCACGGACGGGAAGGACCGTCTGGTCGGCAGGCGACGTGAGGACCGTCTCTGCTCCCACCGCGGAGGACGACGCCCAGTTCGGCATGCCGTGGGGCGGTCAGGGAGTGCTGCCCGACCTCGGTCTCGTCGTCGTCACCGACGCCGGGACGACGCGCTTCTATGAAGCGGCGACGGGCAGAGAGGTCTCTGAGAAGCAGACTTCCGAGTTCGCATCTCTGTCCTCGAGCCGGCGGTTCGTGCTCGTCTCCGACGAGGACTCGACGACGATGTGGGTCGTCATCGACCGGTGACCAGGCGCCGTTCGCTCGTGTGGGTTCGTCGATCAGCTGGCCTGACCGTCAGCGCCTGAGCCGCTCAGCGACCCGTGCGGTCGAGGAGCCGATCGAAGGTCTCGCACAGCGGCCAGAACTGCTCCCACGGCAGCGGCGTGCCCGCCAGCGACGCTTCGAAGAAGCTCAGGTGGGTGAGCCAGCCCGTCGCGTAGGAGTCGATGAGGTCGCCGAGGCCCAGGTGACGCAGAGTGAGCACGCTCGCAGGCTCTTCGTCGCCGCCGTCGGCTGACCGCCCGGAGGTGGACGTGCCGTCGGCTGACGGTCCGGAGGCGGACGTGCCGTCGGCCGACGGGCCCTCCACGCCCTCTCCGCTGAGATCGCCGGCGGCGACCGCCACGGAGATCCGGCTCGTCGGCTCGTCCGGGAACGACCACGTCATCTCTGCGGAGTGGCCGTCGATCGCAAGGACCTCCGACCGGCACAGGTAGCTGTCGGCATGGTCGACGATGATCTCACCGCCGAGGCGGCTGTCGAAGGTCAGCGGTCGCCCGAGCCACTCGCTGAGAGCGTCGACGTCCTGCAGATGCGCCCACACAGCGTCGGCGCCGGCCGGCAGTCGCCAGCCGATCGTGAGGCAGTCGGCCGAGCGGTCGGGGTCGATCTGGATCACGGGCATCGTGTGTCACTCCTCGCATCGGGTGGAGGGGTCCCCGTGCCACGGGACCCTGTGCCCACGAGACTAGCCGACCTTCCGGGGCGGCCGGCAGAGCCTGACGGGGTGGACGGCGACCCGATCACATTCGCGTCACCGTTCCGCGGCGAACGGTCCGCAGCCCGATCCGGCTTGTACCCTGAGCGCTATGGACACCGCAGAAGAGTTCGCACCGCTGGTCCTCATGGTCGCCGTCGTCTGCGTCTCGCCGCTGCTGGCCAGGCTCACCCGCGGATGGGTGCCCGACACGGTGTGGCTCCTCCTCGGCGGTCTCCTCATCGGTCCCTCCGTGCTCGGACTCGCCCACCCGTCAGAGAGCCTCGGCCTCCTCTCAGAGATCGGACTCGGCCTCCTCTTCCTCCTCGCGGGCTTCGAGATCGACCCGCAGGCGATGAAGTCGCGGCAGGGCAGGCTCTCGTGGCTGGTCTGGGCTGTGAGCTTCGCCCTCGCCGTCGGCTTCTCCGCACTCTTCGCCGGTGATCTCGGATTCTTCGGCTGGGCGGCCATCGGCCTGGCCCTCACCTCGACTGCCCTGGGCACGCTCCTGCCGATCCTCACCAGCGCAGGGGTCCTGCGCACCCCCGTGGGAGCGGGCACGATGGTCCACGGCGCCGTCGGCGAGCTCGGCCCCGTGCTCGCCATGGCCCTCCTCCTCTCGGGACGCAGCTTCTCCCTCAGCGCCCTCATCCTCGTCGCCTTCGTCGTCATCATGGCTCTCACCGTCGTCATCCCCCTCCACCTCGGCAGCCGCATCCCCTCCCTGCAGCGGGCGATGATCGACGGCGCCAGCGGCACCTCCCAACTCGTGCTGCGCACGATCATGCTCGTCCTCATCGCCCTGATGTTCCTCTCCGCCCTCCTCGACCTCGACGTCGTCCTCGGTGCGTTCATGGCCGGCATGCTCGTCAAGCGGATCGCCCCCGCCGAGGCGGTCGAACGTCTCGAGGTCGGCCTCCAGACCCTGGGGTTCTCCTTCTTCATCCCCGTCTTCTTCGTCTACTCGGGGATGGGCATCGCCCTGGCCGCCGTCGCCGAACAGCCCCTCACCCTCCTCTGGTTCTTCACAGCGATCCTGCTGCTCAGAGGTCTGCCGCTCATGCTCGGTGAGCGCTTCCTCTGCATCACCCCCGGCGTCAGCGGTCTCAGGGAGCAGGCGCAGGTGGGCCTCTACGGGGCCACGGGACTGCCGATCATCGTCGCCGTGACCTCCCTGGCTGAGAGCTCCGGTCTGCTCACCGCCGACATCGGGTCCCTCCTCGTCCTCGCCGGCGCGTGCACCGTCCTCGTCTTCCCGGCTCTCGCTGCGGTCCTCCGGTCCACCAGGGCGCCGTCGGAGACGAGCCTCGACGAGACGCGGTGAACGGGGAGACACGGGCGAGGGCGCGTGAGCGCTGCGGCGAACCGTCCGCGACGCGGGTCTGAACTTCTCGTGTCGGATGGTTGTAAGTTAAATAACTGATAGGTAACTGCCGCGCGTGTCCTTCCTGGTGACAGCGTTCCGTCTCAGCCGGTGAGGCCGTGGGATTCACGATCTGAGGCTCCGGAGGCTGTTGCCGTCCATGTCCGGGAGGTAGGCTCGGCGGTGCATGAGACCACAGACGGAGGCAGAGATGGCGGATATGAAGAAGGTGCTCCACAGCCTGACTCATAACCCCGCCACCCGACGCATCGGGGCGCTGTCGGGCAACACCAAGGGCATCGACGGCGACGAGAAGTCCGATGCCGAGCGCACGCAGGCCACCGACGCCTCGGCGGGCGAAGGCACGGACCGCGGAGGCAGCGGCGATCGCGGCGGCCAGGGCTCGGACGGCACGGACCGTTCGCACGGCACGGACCGCCTCGGCGAGGATCCCACCGGCGATGACGCGGCCGGCTCCGGTTCCGGTGCGGCGGGACCCGGCGGACCCGGGAAGCGGCCGCTGCCCCACGTCGGCGAACTCACCTCGGCGAGCGAAGAGGCGATCGTCGACCCGTCCGAGGCGATCCTCGAGAGCATCGACCTCGACTCCTGGAAGTGGCCGGAGTACTTCGCCTTCGCGCTCACCCGGATGGAGGAGATCTTCCCCAGCGCCGGGATCCCGCGCGGCATCGGCTCCGTGTGCGAGTACATCTCGCAGGACAACGACTTCCGGTCGCTGACGATCGATGCGAAGAAGTGGACCGCGGCAGACGACGAAGGCTGGACGACCGTCGGCGACGTCCTCGCCAACACCTTCACCGACGCCTGGCTCGTCACCCGCGGCGGGGTCGCGATCGCCGAGGAGTACGCGTGGCCGATGAAGCCGGCCCGGCGCCACATGCTCTTCTCCGTGAGCAAGTCGATCGTCTCGATCGTCGTCGGCGCGCTCGCCGATGCGGGACTGCTCCGCGTCGACGACCTCGTCACCACCCATGTTCCCGCGCTCGGCAAGAGCGGCTATGCCGGGGCCACGATCCGCGACCTCCTCGATATGCGCTCGGGCGTGAAGTTCTCCGAGGAGTACCTCGAGGACGGCTCGGAGATCCGCAGGCTCTTCGAGGCCGTCGACTTCGCGCCGCGGACCCCCACCTCGGCGCACGGGATCAAGGACTTCCTCACCGGGCTGACGAGCGAACGCGAACACGGGTCCTCCTTCGTCTACCGCAGCTGTGAGACCGACGTGCTCGCCTGGGTGTGCGAGAACGTCGTCGGACGCCCGTTCGCTGTCGTCGCCAGCGAATTCGTGTGGTCGCGCATCGGTGCCGCCCACGCGGCGCAGGTCTGTCAGGACCGATGGGGCGGCTCGATCGCCGACGGCGCCATCAGCACGACCCTGCGCGACCTCGGTCGCTTCGGCGAGATGATCGCCCGCGGCGGGGTCAACGCCGACGGCACCCGCGTCGTCTCCGAGGCCTGGGTCGACGACATCTTCGCAGGCGGTCCTGACTCGGCGCAGGTCTTCGCCGAATCCGCCTCCGGCCAGTCGTATCCCGGCGGGATGTACCGGAGCCAGTTCTGGGTGCCCTCGGCCAGTCGAGACGTCGTCATCGGCATCGGCATCCACGGGCAGATGCTCTACATCGACCGTGCCACGCAGACCGTGGGCGTCAAGCTCTCCTCCGATCCGGAACCCGTGTCCCTGGCCGCCCAGCACGGCACCCTGGCGATGTTCGAAGCCATCACCGAGGCTGTCCCCGCCGAGGTGGTCCCCCCGACCCCATCGGCGCTGCCCGAGAAGGCGGTGACCCCCGGGCCGCTCACCGGTGCTGCCGAGGCGCGGACCGGGACCGTCGAGGCCCCCGGCGCTGCCGGTGTCGCCGGCGCACCGGCCGGTGCAGGGACGGAGAATCCTGCCGGAACCGCGGGGTCGAATCCCGCGGTGGGTGCGGGCGCGGCCCCTCCGGCAGGGGCCGGGTCGGGAGCCGCCGCACCCGTCGGACTCCACGCCGGGACCGTAGGCAGCGGTCTCGTCGCAGGCGGGGGAATCGGCGTGGCAACCCTGCCGGGAATCGTCCCCGGCAGCTACGCGTACTGACTGCGCGCACGGGCGAAGGCGACCGCAGCCGAACACACGGCGACGACGGAGACCGAGTTCGCCCCGGCGCGAGCCGTGGCCCCCGGCCCGACCCCCGCCGGGGTTCCCGGTCCGACGCCTGCCGGGGTTACGCCGACAGGCCCAGGTGAGTGCCTAGACTGGAGGGCACGATGACTGCCGACGCACTGCTGCCCTCAGCACGGCGCACCCCGCGCCCGAAACCTCACCGCATGGCCGTGCTCGTGCTCGCGGGGGTCTCGGCGATCGACCTCGGCGTCCCGGTGCAGGTCTTCGGCGCCGAGTCGAACAGCGTCGGCCAGGTGCCCGGGACGGCGACGACCGCCGGTGGCTGGCCCTACTCGGTGACCGTGTGCGGGGTCGAACCCGGAACGGTCACCGGAGCCGACGGACTCTCCTTCGCCGTCGACCACGGGCTCGAGGCGCTCGCCGAGGCCGACACGATTCTCATCCCCGGGGCCTCCTCGGCGGTCGCAGGGGAGGCCCCGGCCGCTGTCATCGGCGGACTCCTCACCGCCTTCGAGCGGGGCGCGCGGATCGCAGCATTGTCGACGGGCACCTTCGTCCTTGCGCGCACGGGTCTCCTCGACGGCCGTCGGGCGACGACCCACTGGTCGACGGCGCAGGCGCTCGCCCGCCGCTATCCGACGATCGACGTCGACGAGAACGTCCTCTTCATCGACGAAGGTCAGCTGCTCACCTCGGCGGGGGCCGCCTCGGCGATCGACCTCTGTCTCCATCTCATTCGGCGCGACCACGGTGTGGGCCTGTCCAACCAGGTCGCCCGCCGTCTCGTCGCCGCAGCCTATCGGAGTGCCGGGCAGGCGCAGTATGTGCCCCGCAGCGTTCCCGAGCCCCTCGGCGACGTCTTCGCCGACACCCGGCAGTGGGCGCTGCAGCACATCGGGGAGGAGCTCACCCTCGGCCAGCTCGCCGCGAACGCCGGAGTCTCGGTGCGCACATTCTCCCGGCGCTTCGTCGAGGACACCGGGTACACCCCGATGCAGTGGGTGCTCCGCGCCCGCGTCGACCTCGCCCGGGAGCTGCTGGAGAACACCGACCTGGGGATCGAGCAGATCGCCGACCAGGTGGGGCTCGGCACCGGGGCGAACCTGCGGATGCACTTCCAGCGCATCCTCTCGATCTCCCCGAACGAGTACCGGCACACGTTCTCGGGCTGAGACACAGCTTCTCCTGGTGAGAGCAGGTGTGGCCGGAAACTTTCGCTTTGTGGCAATAAGACTGGCGAGAACCTTTCGCAGGTTGTCGTGCTGGCCACTGTTGTCGGGTCGTCGCGCTGGGGATCATGGTGATGTACCGGTTATCAGACCTCCCAAGGAGAGACATTGACCCGCATCGCCATCAACGGATTCGGTCGCATCGGTCGCGCCACCCTGCGCGCGCTCAGCGAGCGCAACAGCGAGATCGACGTCGTCGCGATCAACGACCTCGGTGACGTCGAGGAGCTCGCTCGTCTCCTCAAGTTCGACACCACCCTCGGACGCTTCCCCGGAACCGTCGAGGCCACCGGCGACAGCATCGTCGTCAACGGCCACTCGATCCGCGTCTTCGCCGAGAAGGACCCGGCCCAGCTGCCGTGGGGCGACCTCGACATCGACGTCGTCCTCGAGTCCACCGGCCGCTTCACCAAGGCGGACAAGGCCCGCGCACACATCGACGCCGGAGCGAAGAAGGTCCTCGTCAGCGCCCCCTCGAAGGGTGCGGACGTCACCCTGGCCTACGGTGTCAACACCGATGCCTACACCCCCGAGGCGACGATCATCTCCAATGCCTCGTGCACGACGAACGCACTCGCCCCGCTTGCGAAGGTCCTCGACGACCTCGCCGGAATCGAGCACGGCTTCATGACCACCGTCCACGCCTACACCGGCGACCAGAACCTCCAGGACGGCCCGCACAAGGATCCGCGTCGGGCGCGCGCTGCGGCGGCGAACATCATCCCGACCTCGACCGGCGCGGCGAAGGCCATCGGACTCGTGCTTCCGGGCCTCGACGGCAAGCTCAGCGGCGACGCGATGCGCGTGCCGGTTCCGGTCGGCTCGATCGTCGAACTCAACACGACGGTCTCCCGCGACGTCACCCGCGACGAGGTGCTCGCCGCCTACCGCGCGGCCGCCGACGGACCGCTCAACGGCATCCTCGACTACGAAGAGGAGCCCGTGGTCTCCTCCGACATCGTCGGGCAGCCCGCCTCGTCGATCTTCGACGCCGAACTCACCCGCGTCGACGGCCGCAACGTCAAGGTCGTCGCCTGGTACGACAACGAATGGGGCTTCTCCAACCGCGTCGTCGACAACCTCGAACTCATCGGCCGCAGCTGAGACCGGCGGTTGAGTTCAGCGGCGCCTGAGCTCGAATCGCACTGCGGGGCGTCCCTCATCGAGAGGGGCGCCCCGCAGTGCATTCACCGGTCGCAGGCTGCGTGTTCGGGGTGTGCCGAACACGCCGCCTGCGTGGGATCAGACGTCGTCGGCGCCGGTCGTGCCGCCTTCGTTCTCCCAGCGCTCGACGGCGCGGACCTTGAGCCGATTGAATCGCAGGCGCACGCCGTATCCGCCGTCATCGCCGTCGGGGATGAAGTGGGCGCCGTAGTGCTCGAGAGCGTGGACGAGTCGACGCTCCTGTTCCGAGGTGAGGTCGTCGCGGCACTTCTCGTAGTCCTTGAGGTCGGCCTTGTCGATCTCCGCCTGCGCGGCGACATCGGCCGCCGAGACCTGGCAGAGGATCCGTGCCGCGCGGGCCAGGGGCCCGTCGATGATCATCTCTTCGCTGTTCATGGCTCAACACTGCCAGACCGATGATGCACGTGCCAAGACGCGCTGTCAGTTCCCTCTCGGCGACGATTGCGGAACGCCATCGGCGTTTTTCGCCGATCGCCGTTCGAATCCACTCCGATCATCTCATGTCAGTGCCGAGGATTACGCTCGTCGTCACCCTCCCGGCCACCAGGGCCGGGGAACCCGCATCGCGAAGGCGATGCCCGACGAAAGGTCAGACCGATGGAGATCACGACCGACGGAGTCGACCGGCTGGTGCAACGCTGTCGAGAACTCGTCGCAGACGACGAGCGCCCGCACCCGATCAGCCACCCGCAGAGTCTCGCGCTGTGCATCATCGATGCGATCTACGCGACCGGCTCCCACCCCACAGCCGTCGCCAATGTCCTCGACCGATACGTGTCGAGACACGGGTACCGGGACGGGGCGAAAGCGCTGCGGTACTCGATCGCGGCTGCCGGCGGCGCGAAGGCGTGGGCGGAGACCGTCGCATGCAATCGCAAACCCGCCAACACCCATCCCGGCGCCCCACTCAAGGCCGAGGTCGTCGACCGGGCGACCCGGCTCATGGCCGATCTCGACATCGACACCGTGCCCGATCTGCTCTCGGCGATCGGGCCCGACGTCCGCGAGAACCCGGTCGCCGAGGGATGGACGGCGCTGCCGAGTCAGCACTCGGCGGTGACCTACTTCCACCTCCTCTCCCTCGCCGGCTCCGATCATTTCGAGCCCGATCGGGTCGTCCTCCGGTATCTCGGTGAGACCGTCCGCGCCGGCGCCGACGGTGCCGATGGGTCGCGCACGGTGGAAGCCGTTGCCGACGCCGAGGAGGTGGCCGAGCCGATCGGTGACCATGGCGGCGGCGAGGCTGGAGGTGAGAGGGAGGGCAGAGGCGAGACGGAGACGCTGACCCCGGACGCCGCCCGGCGGCTCATCGACATGGCGGCACCCGTCCTCCGCGTCGATGCCGCGGATCTCGCCAGGCTCGTCTGGCAGGCCGCCCATCGCAGGATCATGCCGGCCGGGATCGGCCGTCAGGACGACGAGGAGCCGGTGCTCAGCGCACGAGCCGGCTGATGGCCACCGCTGCTACCCCTGGGCCCTCGCCTTGCGGTTCTCCTTGACGAAGGCGTAGACGAAGATGCCGATGATGAAGGCGAAGGTGATCCACAGGGCGTATTTGTCGATGACTGCAAGGACGTCGACGGCCGCCTGGCCGAGCTGATAGCCGAGCATCGTCCAGATGAGCGTGAAGATGAGGCTGCCGATGAAGTCGGCGATGAGGAAGGTGCGCAGGCGCATGCCCGTCCACCCGGCGACGATGAAGACGAGCGTCTGCGGGATTCCGGGGCAGCGGGCGATGACGGTCATGAGGAAGAGCGCCCAGCTGGGAATGCCCTTGAGCCGCTCGATGCGTTTGAGCTGCCGTTCGTCCTGGGCGAAGAGCCGGAGCACACCGTCGGCCCAGCGTCGGCCGGCGAGCCAGAACGCCCAGTCGAGTTTGACCATGCCGACGAAGCCGGCGACGATGACGAGCCACAGTGGGATCTCCCCGACCCGGGCGTAGGCGCCGGCGGCGACGATGGCGGTCTTCGCCCCGTTGATGAATTCCTGGAGCACCGGGGCGTTGACGAGCATCCACGGGCGCAGAGGCAGAAGCGCGAGGTAGATGATCGGGACGCCGATGATGACGAAGAGGAGCAGCTTGTCGAGCGGTGCCGCCTTCCCCTGCCAGGGCTTGAGGGCTGCCCACGGGTTCTCCTTCGCTGCCGCGGCGGTCGACTCGCCGTTCGCGGCGGGGGCATCGTCGTCGGGGAGGGAGTCGTCGCGGCGGACGTGTTCGTCGTCGGGGCGGCGTTCCACGCTGATGGGATCTCCTGCGGCTGCGTCGGCGGTGGGCGTTCACAGTATCGCATGCCTGCGTGGACGCCGCTTAAGAAGACTCTCATCGCCGATCGCTCGACATCGACCGCGGCCTTGGGCAGGGTGGAAGATGTGGGACGACAGTCGAAAGTGATCAGCGCGGTGGTGACCGGGCTGGTCGTCATTCTCGCGGCACTGGCCTTCGTCCTCGTCCGCGGAACGTCCCACCCCGAACGCCCGGACCTCAGCCCGGTCAAGGTCACCCCCACTGCCACGGTCACGGACGGAACCGGCGATCAGGACGGAACGGGGTCCGCGCAGGGTTCCGGCGACCCCGACGGCAGCGGTGGTGATTCGAGCGGTTCTCGGGACGGGGGGCAGACGCCTGGCGGCAGCGGATCGGGGGGCGACGCCTCGGCGAAGGGACGGGGCGAACTCCAGCACTCCTACGAACCGGCACCGAACCCGCCCCGGGAGGTGCCCTCCGACGGCGACGATGACGGCGCCGGCGACGACGGCGACGATGATGACGACGACGATGACGGCGGTGACGATGACGACGACTGATCGTCGCATCCGGCTCACCGTCGAGAACCGTCTGACGATCGCGGTCACCCTCCTCTCCGTGCTCGCTCTGACGATCGTCGGCCTCGTCCTCTACTCGGTGGAGTCGAACAACGTCTCCAACCGCCTGTCCGCGTCGATGTCACAGGAGATCGCCGAGATGCGCGCCTTCGCGCAGACCGGCGTCGACCCCGAGACCGGCCAGCCCTTCACCTCGGTCGACCAGATGCTCGGGCAGTTCCTCGCCCAGAACCAGCCTGACGCCCACGAAGCGCTCTTCGCGTTCCTCAGCGACGGGCGCGTCCTCTACCAGGGAGAACCGAACACCCTCATCCGCGGCTCGCGCTCGCTCGAAGACGCCGTCGAAGCCGAATCCGACCAGGGAGGTGAGTTCTCGCTGCGGATCGACGGCAACGAGTACATCGGCTACGTGCTTCCCGTCTCCGCCATCACCTCGGCGCCTGGGGATGCCACCTCAGCGTCGCCGACCCCGCTGGAGCAGCAGGCGGACCGGGGCAGTGACCGAGGCGGGGAGCCGGGAGAGGAGGACGCGCGCGGTGCCTTCGTCGTCGTCACCAACGCATCGGACAGCCGGGCCGACCTCACTCAGGTCATGCAGCTCTACGTCGTCGTCGCCCTGCTCGCGACCCTCATCATCTCCGGCATCTCCTCCGTGCTCGCCCGTCGTCTGCTCTCCCCGGTCACCGAACTGCGACAGACCGCCCAGTCGATCTCCGCCGGTGATCTCAGCAGCCGGATCGAGACCCGCGGCAGCGACGACATCGCCGAACTCGGCCGCACCTTCAACGCGATGCTCGACCGGCTCGAATCCTCGTTCGCGACGCAGCGGCAGTTCCTCGACGACGTCGGCCATGAGCTGCGCACGCCGCTGACCATCCTCAGCGGCCACCTCGAGACGATGAACGCCGCCGACATCGACGACGTCGACGAGACCCGGGCGCTCCTCCTCGACGAGACAGACCGGATGACCCGCCTCGTCGAAGAGCTCCTCGTCCTCGCCCGCTCCCGTCGCCCCGACTTCGTGTGCCCCGGCAGCGTCGACATCCCGGCCCTGCTCCACCATGTCCTCGCGAAGGCGACGGGGCTGGCGTCGCGGGACTGGCAGGTCGACGTCCCCGAGTCGTTCGTCCTGCGCGCCGACCGCCAACGCCTCACCCAGGCGCTGCTCCAGCTCGCCGCGAACGCCGTCAACCACACCGAGGAGGGCGGGACGATCACCTTCGGTGCCACCGAGGATGCGACCCACGTCCACCTGTGGGTGCGCGACGACGGCCCAGGAGTCCCGCCGGAGATCGCGACCGACATCTTCGACCGCTTCACCCGCGGATCCACCGAGGGCAGCGGCTTCGGACTCGGACTCTCGATCGTCGGTGCCATCGCCGAAGCCCACGGCGGCACCATCGTCCTCGACCCGACCGAGGTCGGTGCCCAGTTCCGCATGATCCTGCCGAAAGGACACCAGTGAAGAGCATTCTCGTAGTCGAGGACGAGGACCGGATCTCGTCCTTCATCGCCAAGGGCCTCGGGGCCGCCGGGTTTACCACGGAGATCGCCGCTGACGGCATCACCGGCCGCGATCTCGCGATCACCGGTGACTTCGACCTCCTCGTCCTCGACATCGGCCTGCCCGGCCTCGACGGCTTCAGCGTCCTCGAACAGCTGCGCGAACAGCGGCCCTCCCTGCCCGTGCTCGTCCTCACCGCCCGCGACAACGCCGAGGACACGATCTACGCCCTCGAGTCCGGCGCCGTGGACTACATGATCAAGCCCTTCCGCTTCGGTGAGCTGCTCGCGCGGATCCGGCTGCGGCTCAAGGAGACCGTCCAGGAGTCTCCGACGACGGAGCTCACCCGCGGCGACGTGCGCATCGACCTGCTCGGACGTCAGGTCTGGGTCAATGAGCGTATCGTCGACCTCTCGGCGCGCGAGCTCTCCCTCGCCGAGATCCTGCTGAGGAACCGCGGCAGTGTGCTCTCCCGCGAACAGCTGCTCTCCCATGTCTGGGGTTTCGACTTCGACCCCGGATCCAACGTCGTCGACGTCTACGTCGGCTACCTCCGCCGCAAACTCGGCAGCGACTTCGTCACGACCGTCCGCGGATTCGGTTACCGCGTCGACTGAGCACGACCTGGCGCGCCGACTGTGCGGGCCCCGACAGCCGACCGCCCGCCGCCGACGGCAACCCGCGCGCAGCCGGGGTCGAACACGAACAAGCGATCCTGTCGGGTCGGGCGCACATGAGAGTTCTCTCATCCCCGTCTTACCTGGGGCTTAATCTTCGCGGCCAAGCTGAGTGGTATGACAGAGAATCTGAGTATCGCGCTCTTCTCCCACGACTCCCTGGGGCTGGGCCACATCCGCCGCAACCGGGCGCTCGCCTTCGCTCTCGCCGCGCAGTTGCCCGAACTCACCGGTCGACCGGTGAGCGGCCTCCTCATCGCCGGCAGCCCCGAAGCCGCCCGCTTCGACCTGCCGACCGGATGGGATTGGATGATCCTGCCAGGAGTCACCCCCGCGAACGGCGGATATGCTCCCCGCGCGCTCGCCTCGACGATGGAGGGACTGCGCAGCCTGCGATCCGCAGCGATCACCGCCGTCCTCGACCAGCAGCAGCCCGACCTCTTCATCGTCGACCGGCATCCCTTCGGCATCGACGGCGAACTCGCCGAGGCGCTCGACCGCTGCCGCGTCCACGGGACCCGCACGGTCCTCGGGCTCCGGGAGGTCCTCGACGACCCGTCGGTCATCGCCGGCGAGTGGGACCGTGTGGGCGGCCCCGACGCCGTGGCCCGAGCGTTCGACGAGGTGTGGGTCTACGGCGATCCCGAGGTCTACGACCCCCGCGCCACCGGCGAAGTGCCGGCCGAACTGGCTCGCCTCACCCGAATGACCGGATACCTCTCACTGGCCCGCCGCGAACCCTCGACGCCCGTCCCCGCGGCCGATCCCGCACTCACGGATGCCGCACCCTTCGTCCTCACCTGCCTCGGCGGGGGCTCCGACGGTGCCGCCCTCGCCGAGCGTGCGATCCTCGCCGCCCCACCCGTAGGCCACCGCCACCTCGTCGTCGTCGGCCCGCAGATGGCGACCGCCGAGGTCGACCGCCTCACCGCCCTCGCCCCCGCCGGCACCTCCGTGGTCCGGCACAGCCCGGACATGCCCGGCCTCATCGCCCGCGCCGAGGCTCTTGTGTGCATGGGCGGATACAACACGATGGCCGAGGTCATGACGACCCGGACCCCTGTCCTCGTCATCCCGCGCGTCGGACACCGCCAGGAGCAGCCGCGGCGCGCCGCGGCCCTGACCGCCGCCGGTGCCCTTGACTCCGCACCCCTGACCGAGACGACCCCGGAGTTCCTCCGCGACTGGTTCGGCTCCCGGGCCGGGTCCGAGGTCTCCCGCGATCACATCGACCGCGACGGCCTGCGCCGGGTCCCTGCCCTCGCCGCCGAGCTCCTCTCGACCGCAGGCACCCTCCCGTTCGCTCCCGCCCACCCGACCACCCTCACCGAGGAGGCCCGCTGTGCCGTCTGAGATCGTCCCCAGCCAGGTCCCGCCTCGGCGGGCCTATGTCCTCAAGATGTATCCCCGGTTCTCCGAGACCTTCATCGTCTCCGAGATCCTCGCCCGCGAGGCGGCGGGGGAGGACATCGTCATCTTCTCCCTGCGCCCGTGCACCGACGCTCGGTTCCACCCGGAGCTCGCCCGGGTCCAGGCCCCGGTCATCCACGTCCCCCGCCCCTCGAGCGCCCACGGATTCTGGCAGCTGTGGCAGGAGGCGGCAGCGGACCCGGTGCTCGCTGACGGGACGGCCGAGAACCTCGGCGACCTCGTCGGACTCGACCACGACGACGCCGCGCAGTCGCTGGCCGTCGCCCGGCTCGCCCGCGAGCACGGCATCACCCACCTCCACGCGCACTTCGCCTCGGTGGCGACGACCGTGGCCCGCGCCGCATCCCTGCTCACGGGGATCCCGTACTCGTTCACCACGCACGCGAAGGACATCTTCCACGACAGCGTCGTCACCGCCGACCTCGCCCGGAAGACCGCTGACGCCGACCACGTCGTCGCGATCAGCGACTTCAACCGGGACTATCTGCGCCGGCGCCTCGGACCGGTCCTCGCCGAGCGGATCCACGTCGTGCGCAACGGACTCGAACTCGACCGCTTCCCCTACCGTCCGGGGCGCCCCGCAGGCGGGGTCGCGCGACTGCTCGCCGTCGGCCGCCTCGTCGAGAAGAAGGGTTTCACCCACCTCCTCCCCGCCCTCGCACTCCTCCGGAAGTCCGGGCGGGACGTTCGACTCGACCTCGTCGGCACCGGCCCGCTCGAGGCGGAGCTGCACGAGCAGATCACCGAGCTCGGCCTCGCCGACATCGTGACGATGCACGGGGCACTGACCCAGCGGGAGGTCACAGCGATGATCGATGACCACACCGCCCTCGTCGCGCCGTTCGTCCCCGGCTCCGACGGCAACGTCGACGGTCTGCCCACCGTCCTCCTCGAGGGCATGGCCGCGGGCATCCCCTGCGTGGCCGGCAGCGTCACCGCCGTGCCCGAGATCGTCATCGACGGGCGGACCGGCTGGCTCGTCGACGGCACCGACCCGGATGCCATCGCCTCCGCCGTCGCCGAGGTGATCGGCCTGACCGCCCATGATCCGCAGTCCCTGCGCCGGATCACCGATGCCGCGCGCGACCGCGTCGCCGACCTTCACGACTCCCGGCGGCAGGCCCGGGCGCTCGCGGATCTCATCGACCGGCCCGCTGACGATGTCGACCAGCCGCTCGAGGAACTCGAGGTCGCCTCATGAGAATCGCCTACGTCCTCCTCGACCCCGGCATCGGGATCTTCGGCACCAAGGGTGCCAGCGTCCACGCCCAAGAGGTCATCCGCAGCTTCCGCGCGCTCGGCCACGAGGTCACTGTGTTCTCCACCCGCACCGATGACGCGGTGCCCGCCGACCTCGCCGACCTCGACGTCGTCCGCCTCGAGCTGCCCGCAGGGCTCGAGCGCGGCAGCCGGGAGATCGCCCTCCTGCGGGTCTCCGACCTCCTCGCCGACCTCGTGGCCGGCGAGTACACAGGCATCGACGTCGTCTACGAGCGGTACTCCCTCTTCTCGACGGCCGGAGCGAGGATCAGCGAGCGCCTCGGCGTGCCCCTCCTCCTCGAGGTCAACGCCCCGCTCATCGACGAACAGCGCACGCACCGCGGACTCGTCCACGACGACCACGCCGCGAGAGCCACGGCCGTGAGCTTCGGACAGGCGACCCGGCTCGTCTGTGTCAGCGACGCCGTCGCCGAGTGGGTCCACCGCGACTACCCGGGCCTCGACGATGTCGCCGTCGTGCCCAACGGAGTCAACACCGACCGGATCGTCCCCGGCGCGGACCCCGCCGATGCGGCGGCACCCGGTGCCCCCGTGCACATCGGGTTCGTCGGCACCCTCAAACCGTGGCACGGCACCGACCGCCTGCTGCGCGCGTGCGCCGGGCTGCGCGGGTCCTTCCACCTCGACATCGTCGGCCACGGCCCCGAAGCCGAGGCGCTGGTCCGCCTCGCCGACGACCTCGACCTGGGGGAGCGGGTGACCTTCCACGGGGCCGTCGCCCCGGCCGACGTCCCGGCCCATCTGCGCGGATTCGACATCGCGACCGCCCCGTACCCGGGCGGGCCGAACTACTTCTCCCCGCTCAAGGTCTACGAGTACATGGCCGCGGGCCTGCCCACCGTCGCCTCGGCGGTCGGGGCCCTGCCCGACCTCATCGCCGGCACCGGGACCGGGATCCTCGTCCCGCCCGACGACCTCGCCGCCCTCACCGAGGCGCTCCAGTCGCTCATCGACGACCCTGCCCTGCGCACCCGCATGGGTGAGGCCGCCCGCGCCGAGGCGCTGGCCCGGCATTCGTGGACGAGCCGATGCCGCGACATCCTCGACCCCGTCCTCCTGGAGACCGCATGACGACGAGCCCCACCCGCCCCACCCCGAGCGCCCTGCGACGGACGCTGCGGATCATCACCCCGCACCTCGGCGGCCACACGTGGCTGATCATCGCAGGCCTCCTCGCCCTGCTCGCCGACGTCGTCTTCCGCATCCTCGAACCGTGGCCGATCAAGATCGCCGTCGACGCCGTCACCGCGGCCCTCGGGGCGAACATCGACGCGAGCTTCGACCTCGGGACGGGGGTCGCGACGACGCTCGCAGCCGCGGCGATAGGCCTCGCCGTCATCGTCGCCGGACGGGCAGTGACCAACTACGCCTCGACGATCTGCTTCGCCCTCGTCGGCGCGCGGGTCGCCACCCAGCTGCGCACCCGGGTCTTCGACCACATCCAGGCGCTGTCGCTGAAGTACCATTCGCGCGCCTCGATCGGCGACACCTCGCAGCGGCTCGTCGGTGACATCGGCCGCCTCCAGGAGGTCGCCGTCACCGCGGGCCTGCCCCTGCTCGGCAACATCATCACGCTCGCCGTGCTCCTCGTCGTCATGGTCGTCCTCGACCCCGTGCTCAGCGCGATCGTCCTCGCCACAGCCGTCGTCTACGGTGTGCTCTCCCGGGTCTCGACCCCGAAGATCACGACCGCCTCCCGCTCGACCCGCAAGGGGGAGGGCCGCCTCGTCGGGTCCGCCGCCGAGGCGCTCGGGGCGATCCGCGTCGTCCAGGCCTACGGACTCGAACGCACCGTCGCCGCCGACTTCGCCGACGGCAACGAACGGGCCCTGCGGGCCGGGGTGCGTGCCCGCCGCCTCGCCGCCGGCCTCGAACGCTCGACCGATGTCCTCGTCGGCATCTCCCAGGCCCTCGTCCTCGCCTTCGGCAGCTACCAGGTGCTCCGCGGGGCGATGACCCCCGGCGACCTCGTCCTCTTCCTCCTCTACCTCAAGATCGCGATGAAGCCGCTGCGGGACATGGCGAAGTACACCGGACGCATCGCCCGCGCCACCGCCTCGGGGGAGCGGATCGCCGACCTCCTCGACGAACCGATCGAGATCGCCGACGAGCCCGGAGCGGTGGCGATGGGACCGGTGAGCGGCGACGTCGTCTTCGACGGCATCCGCTCCCGCGACGGGCACGGCCGGCCGCTCTTCGACGGTCTCGACCTCCTCATCCCCGCCGGTCAGAGGATCGGGATCCTCGGTGCCTCGGGGGCAGGCAAATCGACCCTGACGAGCTACCTGCTCCGCCTCGCCCAACCCGAGGAGGGACGCATCTACCTCGACGGCTACGACACCGGCAACGTCACCCGCGCCTCCCTGCGCGGCAGCGTCTCCGTCCTCCTCCAGGAGTCCGTCCTCTTTGCGGCGACCGTGCGGGAGAACATCCGGTACGGCCGCCTCGACGCCACCGACGCCGAGGTGGAGGCCGCCGCCCGCGCCGCCCGTGCCGACGAGTTCATCCGTGCCCTTCCCGAGGGCTACGACACCGTGCTCGGCAACCGCGGGGATACGCTCTCCGGCGGGCAGAGGCAGCGTCTGGCGATCGCCAGGGCCCTCGTCCGCTCCGCCCCGGTCGTCGTCTTCGACGAGGCGAGCACCGGGCTCGACCCGCGCACCCGAGCGCAGGTCACCGAGTCCCTGTGGGCGCTCACCGAAGGCCGCACCGGGATCGTCATCACCCACGACGTCGCCATGGTCAGAGGCCTTGACCGGGTCGTGTGGCTCGAGGACGGGCGAATCGTCGAAGACGGCTCTCCCCAGGATCTCGCAGCCGACCCGACGAGCCGCGTCGCCCAGTGGATGCGCGATCAGGCCGAGGACGCCGAGAGCGGCGGGGTGTCGCAGGAGCCCGTCGCCGAGGCGGCCCCCGTCGCTGAGGCGGCCCCCGTCGACGCAGCTGCCGACGACGCAGCTGCCGACGGCGCAGCTGCCGACGGCGCGGCTGCAGACGGCGCGTCCCGCACCGCCGTGGGAATGGGAGCCGCCCGATGACGGCAGTCGAGTCGACCGTGACCATTGCGACAGCTCCGACGGCGAACGGTTCTGCCGCCGGAACGACCCCCGACTTCGGCGTGCCCTTCCTCGCCGACCTCCGATCGCCCGACGTCCTGAGCGCGCACCTCGGCTTCCCCGTCGAACCCGTGCGGATCCGGATCAAACCCGGCCGCAGCGCGATCGTCGCCTGGCGGCGGCCAGGGGTCGACCACCTCGGAGGGTGGGGGTGGACCGCGGTGATGACCGATCCCGACAAACTCGCCAACCTCCGTCGGCGTGCGGCGCGGGTGGGGGAGACCGTGCTCGACCACGCGGTGAGCGACACCGGGTTCGTCCTGCTCAGCGGGGGAGTGCGCGCCGATCCGAAGCTCGCCCGGCCCCTCGTCGAGGCTGCGACGACCCTCGACCTCGACGCGTGCACGGTCGTCGGCTGCAACCCCGGCCGCCGGGTGCTGCTGCGCGCTCCCGACCGCGGTGCCGAGTTCGTTCGGATCGGCACCGGCTCCCTCTCTGCCATAGTCGCCGCATCCGAGCAGTGGCTGAGATGGGGCCTGCCGACCCTTCCCGTCCACCGCCTCGGCGAGCAGGAGAGCGCCGTGCGCACGCCCTGGTGGGGCAGTGGGGACCTCAACGGGAATCCGGATCCCACCCTCGCCGAGGCGGTCGGAGAGTCGATCGCCCGCCTCCATGCGCACGGTGCCGGGGAGGTCTCCCTGGCCGAGCGCGGTGCCGAGCCGCTCGCGATGCTCGCCGACGCCGAGCGTGCATTGTCGCGTCTCCTCGGCGAGGACGGACGAGTCGCCGAGCTGACGCGTCGGATCGGCGCGCGGCTCGAGTCCGCGGGAGTCCTCCGAGGCAATCGGGCGATCCACGGCGATCTCAGCCCTGACCAGGTGCTCGTCGGCGACGGCGACCTGCGGATCATCGACCTCGACCGGGCCGGGGTCGGATCGACCGGGATGGACCTCGGCCGGTGGACCGCCGCGTGTCGGCTTCGCGAGGACGAACACGGCCCGGGCCTCGAAGAGGGCTTCCTCCGCGGGTACGACCGCGCCGACGGCAGTGCGGTGGGCGCCGAGTCAGCCGGGGTCGCGGGTACGACCGCTGCCGGGGCACTCGAGGCATGGACGGCCTGGGCACTGCTCGTCACCGCGATCGAACCGTGGCGATCGTGCCGCGCCGACTGGCGGGAGCACACCGACCGGCACCTCGTGCTAGCAGAGAAGGCACTCGGCTCAGGATCCGGTCGCAGCGGTCGCCGGTCCACTTTCGCTGACGCTGACGCCGAGGCCGACGGTGCCGCCGACGCCGGCACCGACTCCGGCTCCGACTCCGGCTGCGGCGCGGACTCCGGCTGCGGCGCGGACGCCGACTCCGGCACCAGCGCGGGCACCGACGCCGACGATGCCGCCGACGCCGACTCCGGCCCCAGTGCGGGCGGCCCGATCCCGTCGACAGTGCGCATCGACGGTGCCGAGGCGCGGGTGCGGCGGGCGTGGCCGGCGAAGAAGGGGAGGATCGCCTTCGAAGCGATCGTCGATGGTGGGCTGCGCGCGGGATACCTCGACGGGGTCTCACCCCCAGGGGTGCACCAGGCGACCGTGCTCCCTGCAGGGGCGGACCCCGAGCTGCCGGGACTCGAACGCGTCCTCGAAGAGGGTGCGGCTCGGCTCGTCTCACACCGGCCCGGCCGCCGCGCCGTCGTCGCCCTCGGCGACGGCACCTTCGCCAAGTGCGTGCGCGCCGGCAGGGCTGCGGCCATCCTCGCCGGTCAGGACCGCGCCGCCGCCTTCGCCGCAGGGTTCACCCTCCCCACGGTCCTCGACGCCGACGACTCGACCGTGCGCCTGTCTCGAGTCCCAGGAGTCGACCTCCATGATCCCGCCGGGCTCGGGGAGGACTGGGCGCGCGCCTGGACGGCCTGCCTCGACGCGTGGGTTCGGGCCGGCAGTGCGCCCGACGGCGGCTCCTTCGCCCCGGATGCTCCAGAGCACACCGCGGCGGACGAAGCCCGCGTGCTCGAGGACTGGCGCGATCGGGCCGACGACCACCTCGGCGCTCGCACGGCCGGACTCGATCCGCTCCTCGCCGCGGTCACCGGCGAGCTGCGCGCGAACGCCGGGACCGTTTCCGCCTCAGCGGGTGACCACGTCTCCTCTGTGTTCGGCGGTCGCGGGCCCGGGACTTGGGGTCCTCTCCACCGCGACCTCCACGACAAGCAGCTGATGTGGGACGCCGAGGCGGGACCGGGACTGCTCGACGTCGACACGGCGTGCGCGGGGGAGCGGGAACTCGACCTCGGCAATCTCCGTGCGCACGCCCGCTGGCGGCGCGAGCAGGGGATCTGGACTCAGCACCAGACCGACGTCGTGCTCACGGCGATCGCGGACGCCGCCTCGGCGGGCGGGTGCGACCTGGCGCGGGTGCGGCTCTACGAGCGCTCGGCCCTGCTCCGACTCGTCTGCGTCTACGCGTTCCGACCGCAGTGGTCGGGCCGGACGGGAGCGCTCCTCGACGCGGCGGACTGATCGGACGGGGACGGCCCAGGCTCAGCTCTGCGTGCTCCGACGGGCGTCTCCCCAGATGTCGACACCCGAATCGACGGCGAAGTCGTCGATCGCGGAGAGCTCGTCATCGGTGAACGGCGCGGAGTCGAGGGCGGCGACGTTGTTCACGAGCTGGTCGACGCGGCTCGCGCCGATGACGAGAGAGGAGACCCTGGGATCGCGCAGCGCCCAGGCGAGCGCCATCTGGGCGAGTGACTGACCACGGGCGGCGGCGATCTCACCGAGTCCGCGGATCCGGGCGAGGTTGTCCTCGGAGAGGAACCCGTCCTTGAACGACGGAGTGTCCTTGCCGGCCCGCGAGTCCTCGGGCACTCCGCCGAGGTATCTGTCCGTGAGCAGGCCCTGGGCGAGCGGGGAGAACGCGATGACGCCGAGCCCATGCTCGGTGGTGGTGTCGAGGAGACCGTCGTCCTCGATCCAGCGGTTGAGCATCGAGTACGAGGGCTGGTGGATGAGCAGCGGGGTGCCGAGGTCGTCGGCGATCTGAGCGGCGCGGGCGGTGTCGGCCGCCGAATACGAGGAGATGCCGGCGTAGAGGGCGCGCCCCGAGCGCACGGCGGTGTCGAGCGCGCCGATGGTCTCCTCGAGCGGAGTCGAGGCGTCCGGGCGGTGGGAGTAGAAGATGTCGACGTAGTCGAGGCCGAGGCGGGCGAGCGACGCGTCGAGGCTCGAGAGCAGGTACTTCCGGCTGCCGCCGGGTCCGCCGTAGGGGCCGGGGTGCATGGCCCAGCCGGCCTTCGTCGAGATGATGAGCTCATCGCGGTAGGGGCCGAGGTCCTCGCGCAGCTGCCGGCCGAAGTTGATCTCGGCCGATCCGGCTGGCGGGCCGTAGTTGTTCGCGAGGTCGAAGTGGGTGATGCCAAGGTCGAAGGCGCGGCGGACCAAGTCGCGCTGGGTCTGGAAGGCGACATCGTCGCCGAAGTTGTGCCACATGCCCAGCGACAGTGCCGGCAGGACGAGACCGGATCGGCCCACCCTGCGGTAGGTCATCGAGTCGTAGCGGTTCTCGGTAGCGGCGTACACGGAGTCTCCCCTCAGCAGGCGAACGGTGGCTTCGTTCAGCTTAGGTCACTGCGGCTGATCAGCCGTGATGCCTGCCTCCGCGGCGAAGTTGCTGATCCGTGCGGCGAGCTTGAGGTCGCGGTCGGTCGCGGCACCGGTGTCGTGGCTCGTCAGGGTGATCTCGACGCTCGGGTAGGTGAGCGTGATGTCCGGGTGGTGGTTGGCCGCTTCGGCGGCGGCACCGACCCGGTTGACGAACTCGAGTCCGGTGGCGAAGTCTCCCGTGGCGTAGGTGGCGACGATCGTGTCGTCGGCGCTGTGCCAGTCGCTCAGCCCCGCGGCCTCGAGGGCGTCGGTGAGTGTCTCTCCGGTGTATTCAGTCATGTCACCATGCTAGGAACTGGCGTCTCCCACGGGAACCCCTCGCGACGAATGCGTGCGCTCAGCCGCGCGGTTCGCATCCGCATCCCGGCCATCCGCGCGGTTGCGATCCATATGCTGCGGATCGATCCATGCCACGCGGATCGGAACCGAGCGGTTGCCGACCCGCCGCAACCCCGCCCTCAGCCTGACGGACGGGTGCTTTTCGCGCGATGGCGGCGCACGGCATCGCGATTGGCGCACCGGACCGAGCAGTACCGTTGACGGCCGCCGCGCGTGACGTCGACGACGACGTTCGCACACGGGTCGCCCGGAGACAGCCCCGCCGCACACCTGCCGAGACGGTGCATGCCGCGCGTCGTGAGGTGGAGGGCGGTGCCGACGCAGATGACGGCCCGCAGCACGTGGGCCAGCGACTGATCGGCATCACGGTAGTGCAGGTGCCAGCCCTCGTCGTCATGGTCGACGAGCCGCGGGAATGCCGCCGCGCTCGCCATGATCGCGTTGAGCAGCTCCGCGCGGGCTTCCGGGCTCTCGGCATCGACGACCCTCAGCCATTCGTCGATGACGGCGCGAGTGTCGCCGAGGTCGGTCGGTGTCGGCGTGAATCCCATCGTCA
Source organism: Brevibacterium sp. K72 (assembly GCF_050562175.1). Lineage (NCBI taxonomy): Bacteria > Bacillati > Actinomycetota > Actinomycetes > Micrococcales > Brevibacteriaceae > Brevibacterium > Brevibacterium sp. K72. The sequence goes on along the minus strand of NZ_CP191582.1, from coordinate 423,457 downwards.
TCCCGAATTCCCGAGTCCGTGCTTCGATTCCGGCGCGGTCGCCTGGCCAGTCGTTGGCCAGCGAGGCTGCGAGGAGAACGGCGTACTCACCGTAAGGGTTGAGTTGCATAGGACCATTACACCAGGCTGGAGTCATGGAAGCCAGGACAGAGCAGACGACCACACGGAACCCGTCCCCGAACGGAGACGCCGACGCTTGCGAACACGGCTGGCTGACGGAGTCATGCCATCGGGTCTCGACGGGGACGGTCGCCTACGTCCGGTGTGCACGCTGCGGTCGCCGGCGGGTCGACCACCTCGGCGAGGATGCCCGCGTCCCGACCGCCCTCTCGCGCCCGGTCGGGTGACCGCGCGGTTCTCATCCGCATCCCGGCCATCCGCGCGGTTTCGATCCACACGCTGCGGATCGATCCATGCCATGCGGATCGGAAACGAGCGGTTGCCGACCCGACCGCAACCCCACCTGCAAGAATTAGACCAGTGGTCTTGAAATCGGATGTGAGCTGTGCCTCAATGGGGAGGTGACGAAATTCCATTCGATCCGCGACCAGCTCCTCGATCGCCTCGAGGGCATGGCCGCCGGGGAGCAGTTCCCGCCCGAGCGCCAGCTCGCCGAGCAGCTCGGGATCTCCCGGATGACCCTGCGTCGGGCGATCGACGAACTCGTCGCCCAGGGCGTCGTGCGCCGGCGCCACGGCGCGGGGGTCTTCGCCCTCGGCCCGAAGTTCGACCAGCCGCTGGCCGCGAGTTCGTTCACCGAGGACATGCTCGCCCGCGGGCTCACTCCCGGCTCGCACGTCCTCGGCTTCGTCCGCGGCCCGGCCGGGGCGCACATCGCCCGGAAGCTCCACCTCGGCGAGGACGACGAGGTCGTGACGATCCTCCGCCTCCGCCTCGCCGACGCGGAGCCGATCGCCCTCGAGGAGCTCCACATCCCCGCCGCCCGCGTCCCCGGCCTCACCGCCGACGACCTCGAGGACAGCTCGTTCTACGAGCTGCTGGGCACCCGCTTCGGCATCGAGCTCGCCCACAGCGTGCAGACGATCGAACCGACCCTCCTCGACGCCGACGAGTCCGCCCACCTCGCGGCTCCACCGCAGGCTCCGGCGCTCCTCTTCGAGCGGATCTCGCGCAGCGCCGACGACGTTCCCTTCGAGGTCGTCCGTTCGGTCTACCGCGGTGACCGCTACAAGGTCCGCACCGAACTCACCGTCCCCGTCCGACCGGCCAGCCCCGAAGGTCGCCCCGCAGCCCGCCCCGCAACGCCCGCCGAGGCCCGCGCCGCAGCCCGCCCCGCAACCCCCACCCCTGCAAGCGGTGACCGGGCATGATCATCGCCGGGTTGATGACGGGAACCTCGGCCGACGCCCTCGACGTCGCCCTCGCCGAGTTCGTCCACGACCCGTCCGCGGACGAGCTCGGGGTGCGCCTCCTCGCCGGCGAGGAGATGCCCTTCGACCCTGCCCTGCGCACCGACATCCTCCGCCTCCTCGAACCCGTCGAGCTGCCGCTCTCCCTCGTCAGCGACGTCGACGGTCGCCTCGGCCGCTTCAGCGCCGAGGCGCTCGCCCAGGTGTGTGCGAACGTCGGGGCCGTCCCCGACCTCGTCGTCTCCCACGGCCAGACCGTGCGCCACGACATCGCCGAGGCGCGGGTGACCTCGACCCTCCAACTCGGCCAGCCCGCGTGGATCGCCGAGACCCTCGGCGTCCCCGTCCTCTCCGACGTCCGCTCCCGCGACATCGCCGCCGGCGGGCAGGGAGCCCCGCTCGTCGGGATCCTCGACGCCATGCTGCTCACCGATGCGGATACCCCGACCGCGCTGCTCAACCTCGGCGGGATCGCCAACGTCACCGTCATCGCCCCGGACCAAGACCCGTTCGCCTTCGACACGGGTCCCGCGAACGCCCTCATCGACGTCCTCGCCCGCCGGATCACCTACGGTGCGCAGTCCTGCGACGTCGACGGGGAGCTCGCCGCCCGCGGAAGGGTCGACGCGGCACTGCTGAGCGACCTCCTCGGCGAACCCTATTACCGGCTGCCCGCCCCGAAGTCGACGGGCAAGGAGCACTTCCATGCCGCTTACCTCGACCGATACCTCGCCGACCATCCTCGGCTGAGCGAAGTCGACGCGATCGCCACGGTCACCGCGCTCACCGCCCGCACGATCGCCGAGGCGGTCCGTCCCCACGGCGTCACCGCGGTCATCGCCTCCGGGGGTGGGACCCGGAACCCGACGCTCATGCGTGCCCTGCGCGCCGAGCTCGGAGAGACGGTCACCCTCGAGACGACGGACGCGGCCCTCGGCCTGCCCGAGGGGTCGAAGGAGGCCGTGCTCATGGCGCTCATCGGCTGGCTGAGCTGGCACGGCCTGCCCTCGACCGAGCCGAGCCTCACGGGCGCCGCCCGCCCGACCATCGCCGGACGGCTGAGCCCGGGGTGGAGGCCCCTGCGGCTGCCCGCGCCCCTGGAGCGCCGGCCCCGCCGGCTGCGAATCCTCGGCGGGCCGCCGCACGACCCGCCCTCGCCCGACGCGAACCCCACCTGAGCCGACCCCCACCGACGCGAATCCCACCGAAGGAGCACCGACCATGCAGATCATCGACCTCCTGGTGATCGTCGCCTACCTCGTCGCCACCGCCTGGCTCGGCCTCAAGCTGAGCGGGAAGCAGAGCGGACTGAGGGACTACTTCCTCGGCGGACGGGATCTGCCCTGGTGGGCGGTGTGCCTGTCCGTCGTCGCGACCGAGACGAGCGCACTCACCGTCATCGGTATCCCCGTGATGAGCTACCTCGGCGACATCTCCTACCTTCAGCTCGCGCTCGGCTACATCGTCGGGCGCATCATCGTCGCCTTCCTCATGCTTCCCCGCTACTACGACGGCGAGATGATCACCGCCTATGCCTACCTCGGCAAGCGCTTCGGCCAGTCGACGCAGACCACGGCGGGCATCACCTTCCTCTTCACCCGCCTGCTCGCCGACGGCATCCGCGTCCTCGCCGCAGCGATCCCGCTCAAGGTCATCCTCGACGGCCTCGGCGTCCACACGTCCTACTTCGTCATCATCGTCGTCCTCGCGCTCGTGACGATCGTCTACACGTTCATCGGCGGGATCAAGGCCGTCGTCTGGGTCGACGTCGCCCAGATGGTCCTCTACGTCCTCGGCGGGGTCCTCGCGATCGTCGTCATCACCGCGAGCGTCGGCGGAGGATGGCTCGCCGAGGCGGCCGCCGCCGGAAAGCTGCAGATGTTCGTCTTCGAGGGCAACCCGATCAACGCGGCCGGATCGTTCATCCCCTCGTTCGTCGGCGGCGCCGTGTTCGCGATGGCCTCCCACGGTTCCGACCAGATCATCGTCCAGCGGCTCCTGTCGTGCCGGACGAAGGCCGACGCGCAGAAGGCGCTCATCGTCTCCGGCTTCGTCGTCTTCGTCCAGTTCGCGATCTTCCTCGCCGTCGGACTCGCCCTGTGGGCCTACTACGACCAGGCCCTGCCTGCCGACCTCGGGCTCACCCGCGACGACGAGATCTTCCCCCTCTTCATCATCGAGGGCCTCCCGCCGGGGATCTCCGGCCTCCTTCTCGCGGGCATCCTCGCCGCCGCGATGTCGACCCTGTCGTCCTCGCTCTCGGCCCTGTCGTCCTCGACCGTCACCGACGTCTGGGCCCGGTTCAGGCGGACCCCGCTCACCGACGCAGAGGGCCTCAGGGTCGGCCGCTGGGCGACGATCGCATGGGGGATCGCGTTCATCCTCCCGGCCACGGTCTTCGAATCCGACTCCGGCAACATCGTCATCCTCGCCCTCGGCATCGCCGGCATCACCTACGGCGGCCTCCTCGGCGCGTTCGTCTTCGGGATGGTCAACAAGCGCGCGACCGCCGTCGATGCGAACATCGCCTTCGTCCTCGCCATCGCCGTCAACGCGTACTTCTTCATCATGGAGAAGTACGTCACCGGTGAGATCTGGGTGGCCTGGCAGTGGTACCCGCTCCTCGGCGTCATCGTCATGGTCGTCGTCGGCGGGCTGCTCTCCCTGCGCCACCCGTCTCCCCCTGCCCGCACCCCCGCCGAGGTGGAAGGAAGCCTCCGTCCATGACCGATCAGTCCCAGCCCGCACCGTCAGCCGACGCCCGGCCGCGGCTGTCCCCGACAGAACAGCGCAACTCCCGCAGTGCGGGCCTCGACGACCTCGATGCCCTCGGCGTCCTCCGCCTCCTCAACACCGAGGACCGGGTCGTCATCGACGCCGTCGCAGCCGCCCTGCCGCAGCTCGCGGCCCTCGTCGACACGGCCGCCGAGCGGATGCGCGCGGGCGGAACCGTCCACTACTTCGGGGCGGGGACCTCGGGTCGGCTCGGGGTGCTCGACGCGAGCGAGCTCATGCCGACGTTCAACCTCGAACCCGGCCGCGTCGTCGGACACATCGCCGGAGGAGAGCCCGCCCTCGTCAACGCCGTCGAGAACGCTGAGGACTCCCTGACCGACGGAGGCACCGCGGGTGCCGCGCTGGGGGAGCGGGACGTCGCGATCGGGATCGCGGCAAGCGGGTCGACTCCCTATGTCCGCGGCGCCCTCGAGGCCGCCCGGGCGAACGGCGCGCACACCGTGCTCATCTCGAACAACCCGCACGCCCCTGTCGCCGAGGCGGCCGCCGCCCACATCGTCCTCGACACCGGCCCCGAGGTCGTCACCGGGTCGACCCGGCTCAAGGCCGGCACCGCGCAGAAGCTCGCTCTCAACGGGTTCTCCACCGCCCTCATGGTCGCCCTCGGCCGCACGTGGGAGAACCTCATGGTCTCCGTCGTCGCGACGAACGCGAAGCTGCGCGACCGCACCGTGCGCATCCTCACCGACGCCGCCGACCTCGACGAGGCAGCGGCCCGCGACCTCCTCGCCCGATGCGGCGATGACCTCAAGACGGCGTTGGTCGTCTCCTTCGCCGAGGTGACTCCCGCCGTGGCCGCCGAGCTGCTGAGCACCCATGACGGTTCGGTGCGGGCGGCGATCGCCGCGGCCGGCGGCACCGCCTGATGCGCGACTGTCAGGCCGCCGAACTCGTCCTCGGCATCGACGTCGGCGGCACCGGCTCCCGCGTCGCGCTGGCGGCGGCCGCAGACCGGGACGCGGACCCCGCCGCATCCCCGGAGAGCGCCGACGATCCGGCGGCGCACCCGGCGGACGCGGACACGACACGCTCCGACCGCCTCGGCGAACACACCGTCCTGGGCACCCTCACCGGGCCCCGCGTCGAGATCGGACCCGAGGGCAGCAGCGCTCCCATCGTCATCCGGCGGCTCGTCTCCGCGGCACGGCAGGCGTGGCCGGAGCAGTTCCCACGCGTCGTCGGCATCGGGATCGGGGCGACCGGGATCGCCTCCCTCACCGATGATCCCGCGGTGCTCGCGCAGGTCATCGCCGCCGAAGCGGACGCCCCGACCGCGGTGACGATCGATGCCGTCACCGCCCACCTCGGCGCGCTGCGGGGACAGGGCGGGGCGATCGCGGTGCTCGGTACGGGCGCGATCGCCATCGCCCACCCCGGCGCCGACGACCACGGCGTGCTCACTGCCCAGTGGTCGCGGGTCGACGGCTGGGGGCACCTCTTCGGCGACCGCGGGGGCGGGGCGTGGCTGGGACGGCTCGCCCTCGAGGCGGCCCTGCGTGCCCACGACAAGGTTGACGTCCGCGGTGCCGCACTGCTCGCGGCGGCCACCGGTCGGTTCGGGCAGCCGAGCTCGTGGCCGGCGACGTTCTACACGCGCAGCGACCGGGCGGGCCTCCTCGCCGAGTTCGCCGCCGACGTCGCGACTCTGGCCCGCCTCGACGATCCCGTCGCGGTCGACCTCCTCGCCGAGGCGGGACGGGAGGCCGCCCGCAGCGCCGTCGCCGCGGCGACCGCGGCCGGGGCGCAGCGGGTCGCGGTGACCGGTGGGCTCACCCAGGCAGGGGAGGCGCTGCTCGAGGCCTTCCGCGCCGAAGCGCAGCATCGGCGCCCCGACGCCGCCGTCGTCGAAGCGGCGGGCAGTCCCCTCGACGGTGCGCTCGTCCTCGCCGACCATGTCGCCGCCGGCCGGGTGCGAGCCCAGGCCGAAGTGCTCTGGGTGTGAGGACCCCCGAGGTGGTTCCGGAATCAGCGGGGAGGAGCCGAGGTCGCATGCCCTGACAACCGGGCTTGCCGTCTCCAAGTGTTCACCTGGCCTGCACCTGCGGATCAACCCCAGGTCAGAATCCCCCCGCAGGATCAACACTGTGAGAATCAGTGGTGAACCGACCTCCGGGATCGACCGCCTCATGCGCGGCACCGATCTCCCCGTCAGGCCCAGTCTTCCCTCCGCTCTCGTCCGGACCCCTCGGACCCGGACCTCCGCCTCGGCGGACATCGAACTGCCGACCGGTGAGCGCACCCGGGCGTACCGCTTCTTCGAGGCGCTGCCGGCGCTCATCAGCTATACGGCGATCGCGCTCGTCTTCGTCCTCCCGTTCCTCGACGCGATGCTCGGCGCGGTCTACGTCCTCACCATCGTCGGCCTCACCTTCGTCCGGGCGATGCGCGGGGCCGTCGACGTCGCCCGCGGGTTCGCCCGCTACCGGCGGGCCGCCCGCGTCGATTGGAGGGCCAGGCTCGTCGACCTCGAGCGGGCGATGGACGGGCGTGCGCCCCTCCCGGTCCCACTCGGCGGGTTCCGTGCCGCCGACCACCTCGCCGAGGTCACTCGGGTGCGTGCGGATCCCGCTTCGGTAATGCGCCCCTCCACGCTCATCCATGCCGTCGTCGTGGCCGCCTACAACGAACCCTTCGAGGTCATCGCCGGAACGATCCGGGCCCTCCTGCACACGTCGACCTCGCCAGGACAGATCGTCGTCTTCTTCGCCTACGAGGAGCGCGGGGGCCCGGCGATGGCGGAGACCGCCCGCCGCCTCGCCGCGGTCTACGGTGACCGGTTCCGGGCGTTCGAACTCGTCCCCCATCCCGCGGGCGTGCCCGGGGAGATCGCAGGCAAGGGCGCGAACATCACGCACGCGGGGCGGGCGCTCGCCGCCTGGGTGCGGGAGGAGGCCATCGACCCGGAGCGGGTCATCGTCACCACTCTCGACTGCGACAACATCCCGCACGAGTCGTACTTCGACTGCGTCGCCTACGAGTATGCGATCGCGCCGGACCGGGCCAGGGTCTCGTTCCAGCCGATCAGCCTCTACATCACGAACATCTGGGATGCGCCCGCGCCGTCGCGGGTGGTCGCGAGCGCGAACTGCTTCTGGAATCTCACGACGACGGTGCGGCTCTTCGCGCTGCGCAACTTCGCCTCGCACTCCCAGCCGCTGTCGGCGCTCATCGACATGGGGTTCTGGTCGACGCGGACGATCGTCGAGGACGGCCACCAGTACTGGCGCAGCTGGTTCCACTTCGACGGCGACTATCGGGTCGTGCCCGTCCACGTCCCGATCTACCAGGACGCCGTGCTCGCCGGCAGCTTCGCGCAGACGATGGTCGCACAGTTCAAGCAGCTCAGCCGCTGGTCGTACGGTGCGAGCGACGTCCCCTACGTCGGGGTGAGGGTGTTCGCCGGGGACGCCAGATCCCCGTTCTGGCCCGGATTCCTCCGCTTCCTCTCTCTGCTCGAAGGCCACGTCAGCCTCGCGACGATCTCGGTGATCATCGCCGTCGGAGGGTGGATCCCCTTCGTCGTCGCCACCCAGACCGGTCAGGCGACCGAGTTCATCGAGCGGATGCCGATGACCGTCGGTCTCGTCCAACAGCTGGGAATGATCGGGCTCATCGTCTCCGTCGTCGTCTTCCGTGCCCTGCTGCCCCCGCGCCCGGTCCACGTGCCGCCGCTGCGGAGCGTGACGATGTGGCTGCAGTGGCTGCTCTACCCGCTCACCCTTCTCGTCTTCAACTCCGGCACCGCGCTCTATTCACAGTGGTGCCTGCTCACCGGCCGGTACCGGGAGCGCTTCGACGTCACCGAGAAGGTCTCCGGAGCTGAGCTGCGCCGGACCGCGTAGTCCGGGTGTGGGGGACTCCTCGCCGAGGCGGGGGCCGGGTCCCGATGCCGATATCCCGAAGCCGGCATCCCGGTGGCGGCATCCCGGTGCCGGCCCCCGCCGTCACCCTCCCGGTGCTTCGCAGATTATGGGTTTCCTCAGTCGAGTCTCAGGTCTTCACCCCTGTGGGGCGGCGTGAGCGCGGCGTAGTGTCGAAGACATGAACGCGATATTCGACTCCATCCGCAAGATCGGCTTCCGCCGCGGACCCGACCGGATCGTCGGCGGCATCGCCGGGGGACTGGCGAAGGTCACGCGGCTCAACGTCTGGCTCGTGAGGATCCTCGTCCTCCTCTCCTTCCTCCTTCCCGTCGTCGGCCTCGGCGCCTACGCCGTCGTCTGGGCGATCACCCCGTGGCAGGACGGGAGCATCCCGCTCCAGCGTGCCCTCGGCGGCAGTCAGCTCGAACGGTAGGCCCGCCTCTGAGAAGCCCACGACTCGCGTGACTGCGACCGGCAGTTCCGGTCACGCGATGAGGCCCCGCGTTCCCTTGTCAGGGAGGGAACGCGGGGCCTCCTGATGTCCGCGCCCGAGCGGCACACTTCGTCGGCATTGTCCCTGCTCAGCACATCTGCGTGACACATTCCCAAAAACAGATGTTGGTTTTGCTGTGTTTATGCCCGAATGTGTGAGATTATGAATCCGTGTACGCCGCCGAACGCCAACAGACCATCCTCGCCGCCGCCCGGTCGGCCGGCCGAGTCGAGGTCACCGCCCTCGCTGATCAGCTCAATGTGACAGCCGAGACGATCCGGCGGGACCTCACGGTCCTCGAGCGGCGCGGACTGCTCAAGCGCATGCACGGGGGAGCGATCCCGGCCGAGGCCCTCTCTCTCGAACCGGCGCTCGAGGAGCGCATCGGCCACCGCGCCGCGGAGAAGCGGCGCCTCGCACTGCGCGCCCTCGAGGAGATCCCCGACGGCGGCAGCGTCCTCCTCGACGCGGGCACGAGCACTCTTGCGATCGCCCAGGCCCTTCCCGACGAACTGGCCCTCACCGTCGTCGCCAACAGCCCGATGATCTGCGCGGCCCTCGCGGCGAAACCGGGGATCACACTCCTCCAGCTCGGCGGTCGGGTGCGCGAGCTCACCGGTGCCGCAGTCGGACGGTGGACCACCGAGGCGCTGTCCGAGCTCACCATCGATGTCGGGTTCATCGGCACCAACGGGTTCGACGTCGACCGCGGTCTCACCACGCCTGACGAGTCCGAGGCCGCAACGAAGCGGGCCATGGTCGACGCTTGCCGTTCGTCGATCCTTGTCGCGGACTCGAGCAAAGCCGCGCAGGTCCACCTCCATCGCTTCGCAGGCATCGACGCCGTCGACCTCATCATCACGGACACCGACCTCGGCGACCAGAGCGCTGAAGAGCTGCGCGCCGCGGGACCGGAGGTCGTGACCGTATGATCGTCACCCTCACGCCGAACCCCAGTGTCGACCGTGCCGTCACCGTCGACGCGCTGCGCCGCGGCCATGTCCTGCGGGCGCACGCCTCTCGTGTCGACCCGGGCGGCAAAGGCGTCAACGTCGGTCGGGCGCTGTCCGCGATGGGTGCTGACCCTCTCGTCATCGTGCCCTCGGGCGGTCCCGAAGGCGCACTGTTCGAGACGCTGCTCGCCGAGGACGGCACCCCCACGAGGGTCGTCCCCATCGCCGAGAGCATGCGGATGAACATCAGCGTCCTCGAGCCCGGCGGGACGACGACGAAGCTCAACGAAGCCGGCCCCGCACTCACCGCCGCCGACGTCGACAGTCTGCTCGAGACCACGCTCGAGCACGCCGCCCCCGGTGTCTGGATCGCCGGCTGCGGCAGCCTCCCGCCCGGAGCACCCGCCGACCTCTACGCCGCGCTCGTGCGCGAGGCCCAGGCTCGCGGGGCCAGGGTGGCCGTCGATACCTCCGGGGCGCCCTTCGCGGCGGCCGTCGCCGCCGCACCGACGCTCATCAAGCCCAACCGCATCGAGCTCGCCGAACTCTGCGGCCGCTCCCTTGACACCCTCGGAGCTGTCATCGACACGGCGCGGGAGCTCGTGGCAGCGGGCGTCGAGAACGTCGCCGTCAGCCTCGGCCGCGACGGTGCGGTCCTCGTCACCGCCGAGGAGGCCCTCCACGCGACAGCGGTCATCACCGACCCTGTCTCCACCGTCGGAGCCGGCGACTGTATGCTCGCCGGCCTGCTGCTCGGACTCGACCAGGGTGCCGGTGCCGCGAGCGCTCTCAGCCAGGGAGTGGTGTGGGGTGCGGCCGCCGTGCGGCTCGAAGGCACCGCCGTGCCCACCCCTGCCCACCTCGTCGACATCCCGCTGTCGATCACCCGCGAGCCCGAGCTCGCCCTGCCACTGGACGACTGACTCGCCCACCGGGTCACGAAAGGAACCGCCATGCCACTGATCAATGACGAACAGGTGCTGCTCGACCTCGGCGACGCCGACCGGTCCGCGGCGACGCGGAGGCTCGCCGAGTGCCTCGTGGCCACCGGTCGCTGCACCGACCTCGACCTCTTCGTCGCCGACGTCGAGGAACGCGAGGCGAAGACCGCGACCGGCCTGCCGGGAGGCATCGCGATCCCGCACGCCCGCAGCGCCGCGATCACCGAGCCCTCGCTCGTCTTCGGCCGGACCACCGACGGCATCCCGTGGGGTGCCAAGGACGGTCCCGCCCGCCTCGTCTTCCTCATCGCGGCCCCCGCCGACGGCGGGGACGCCCACATGAAGGTCCTCCCACAGCTCGCCCGCGCTCTGATGAAGGAGGACTTCCGACAGGCGCTGCTCAACGCCGCGACCCCGGCGGAGGTCGTCGCCATCGTCGAGGAGCAGGTCCACCTCGACGATGACGCGTCCGCGACGGCTGCCACGTCGCCGACAGCCCCGGCGTCGGCCGGACCCTCGACGGCTGCCGGATCCCCGACGACGGACGGTGCCGACACCCCCGCCGAGGCGGCCGCCCCGGTTCCCGCCTCATCGCCGTCCACGGAGCCGTCGCCCACGGATCCGCCGTCCACGGAGCCGCCGTCCGCGGAAGCGAGGTCCGCCGAGTCGGCCGACCGCACCTTCCGGTTCGTCGGTGTGACCTCGTGCCCGACCGGCATCGCCCACACGTACATGGCCGCCGAATCCCTCGAGAACGCCGCCCGCGCGGCCGGCCACGAGATCATCGTCGAGACGCAGGGCTCAGCCGGATCGACCCCGCTCACCGCGGCGCAGATCGCCGCGGCGGACGCCGTCATCTTCGCCCACGACGTCGAGGTGAAGGAACGGGCACGCTTCGCCGGCAAACCGACTCTCGACGTCGGCGTGAAGAAGGCGATCTCGGAGGGACCCCAGCTCATCAGCAGGGCCGCCGAACTGGCCGCAGCCGGACCGACCGAGGCCACCGCCTCGGCGATCATCGACGAACGGACCGAAGACGAGGCGACCGAACGGCTCGGATTCGGCACCAAGCTGCGGCAGTGGCTGATGACCGGTGTGTCCTACATGATCCCGTTCGTCGCCGCCGGCGGCATCCTCATCGCCGTGTCCTTCATGCTCGCGCAGATCGCCCTCGGTGAGAGCGGAGCGATCGAGATCGTCAAGTACGGCCTCGTCGGCGACGACCAGTACAACATCGCCCAGAACTTCGACCTCACCAGCCTCACCTCGTGGGCGGCTCTCGCCTACGTCATCGGTGCTGCGTCGTTCGGCTTCCTCGTGCCGATCCTCTCCGGCTACATCGCCTTCGCGATCGCCGACCGGCCGGGCCTCGTCCCGGGCATCGTCGCCGGCTCCGTCGCCGTGACGATGAATGCCGGGTTCCTCGGCGGCATCGTCACCGGTCTGCTCGCCGGGTTCGTCGCCAAATGGATCTCGAGCTGGAAGGTCCACAAGGGGGTCCGCGGCGTCATGCCCGTCGTCGTCATCCCGCTCCTCTCCACGCTCGTCACCGCAGGCCTCTTCATCACCGTGCTCGGCCGCCCGATCGTCGCGCTCATGGACGGCCTCAACGCGGGACTCGGCAGCCTCACCGGCGGCGGTGTGCTCATCCTCGGGCTCATCCTCGGCGCCATGATGGGCTTCGACCTCGGCGGCCCCGTCAACAAGGTCGCCTACGGCTTCGCCACCGCCGGACTCTCGGCGGCAGGCACCGCCATGGATGCCCCGCAGCTGAAGATCATGGCCGCGGTCATGGCGGCCGGCATGGTCGCACCGCTCGCGCTCGCCCTGGCGACGACGGTCGCTCCGAAGCTCTTCTCGGTGCCGGAGAGGGAGAACGGCAAAGCGGCCTGGCTGCTCGGAGCCTCGTTCATCTCCGAAGGCGCCATTCCATTCGCCGCCGCCGACCCGATCCGGATCATCATCGCCTCGACCATCGGGTCGTCGGCGACCGGCGCCCTCGTCATGTTCTTCGGGTCGACGCTGCTCGCACCCCACGGCGGCATCTGGGTGCTCCCGCTCATCGGCCAGCCGCTGCTCTTCGTGCTCGCCCTCGCCGTCGGCGTCGCCATCACCGCCGCCCTCGTCGTCCTGCTCAAGGCGCTCGCGGCCCGGCGCCGGGCTGAGAAGGCTGCCGACAGCCTTCCCGAGGCGGCCCCGGTCGCCGCATGATCAGACCTCGCACCACCCGCACCACCCGCACCATCGCACCGCACAGTTCACGCACCACAACTCACGCACCACAAGGAGAGATCATGGCAACTCGCACCGTCACCATCGCCTCGACCGTCGGACTCCACGCTCGCCCGGCCTCGCTCTTCGTCGAAGCCGTCTCCGAATCCGGGGTCGACGTCGAGATCAGCCGCCCCGGTGAGGACGCCGTCGACGCCGGCAGCATCCTCGGCGTCATGGCCCTCGGTGCCAAGCACGGCGAAGAGGTCGTCCTCTCCGCTGAGGGTGAGGGCGCCGAGGCGGTCCTCGATCGTCTCGTCGACCTGCTCGCCACGGACATGGACGCACAATGAGCGGCCACGGCGAGGCCCTCGGCGCGCCCGCTGCGGGGGCGGAGTCGGCGACGCTCCACGGAATCGGAGTGAGCCCGGGATCCGCGTACGGGCCCGTCGTCCAGGCGGCAGCGCCGGTCGCGCCTCCCGAGGATGAGCCGGCGGCGGAGGATCCGGCGGCGGCCTCGGAGCAGGCCATCGCGAGCTTCATGCACGTCGCCGACACGCTCGATCAGAAGGCGCTGAGCGCCGATCCGACGGCCCGCGACATCCTCAAGGCTACGGCGATGATCGCCCGCGACCGGTCGCTGCACCGTGAGGTGACGAAGCGTCTCAACGCGGGGAAGGGCCCGGCAGGTGCCGTCGCCGAGGCGATCGAGGTGTTCGCGGCACAGTTCGAAGCCCTCGGCGGGTACTTCGCCGAACGCGTCACCGACCTCCGTGACGTCGGGGCCCGGGCCATCGCCGAGGTGCTCGGGAAGCCTGCGCCGGGACTGCCGACGCTGACCGAACCGAGCATCGTCGCAGCCGAGGACCTCGCGCCCGCGGAGACCGCGACGCTCGACCGTTCCCTCGTGCTCGGCATCGTCACCCGGGCCGGCGGGCTGACGAGCCACACCGCGATCCTCGCCGCGCAGATGGGGATCCCCGCCGTCGTGCAGCTGCCGGAGGCGACGGCGATCCCGATGGGCACTCCGCTGCTCATCGACGGTGGCAGCGGTGAGGTCGTCGTCCGTCCGGATCCGGAGTCCGTGGAGGCGCAGCGGCAGCGTCGTGAACGACGTGCGGCAGCGCTCGCCGAGGTGAGCGGTCCGGGTGCGACATCCGACGGTCACCGGGTGGCGGTGCTGGCCAACATCGGGGGAGTCGATGACGCGGAGCTCGCCGGCGCCGAGGATGTCGAAGGGGTCGGTCTCTTCCGCACCGAATTCGTCTTCCTCTCCGCTGTCAGCGCCCCGAGTGTTGAGGAGCAGACGGAGATCTATCGGAAGGTGTTCGCCCCGTTCGCGGGTCGTCGCGTCGTCGTGCGCACCCTCGATGCGGGTGCCGACAAGCCGCTCGCGTTCGCTGACCTGGGGCCGGAGGAGAATCCGGCGCTCGGGCGACGGGGTCTGCGTCTGTCCCAGGCGAGGCCGGATGTGCTCACGGCTCAGCTCGAAGCGCTCGCGGCTGCGGCGGAGGCGACGGGTGCCGATGTCAGGGTCATGGCCCCGATGGTCTCGACCGCGGCGGAGGCCCGATGGTTCGCAGACCAGGTGCGGGCCAACGGTCTCGCCTCGGCGGGCGTGATGATCGAGGTGCCTGCGGCGGCGCTGCGTGCCCGACAGGTGCTTCAGGCCGTCGACTTCGGCAGTCTCGGGACGAACGACCTCGCGCAGTACACGATGGCGGCCGACCGGATGGAAGGCGAGCTCTCGGAGCTGCTCGACCCATGGCAGCCTGCCGTGCTGTCGATGATCGCCGCAGCCGCCGACGGTGCGAAGGCCGCTGGCAAGCCGCTCGGTGTCTGCGGGGAGTCCGCGGGTGATCCGCTGCTCGCGCTCGTCCTCGTCGGTTTGGGAATCACGAGCCTGTCGATGGCTCCGGGCAAGGTCGGTGCCGTGAGGCTGGCATTGCGGAGCCATGCGTTCGACGACTGTCGTGCCCTCGCCGAGGCGGCGCTCGCCGCCGAGTCGCCGGAGGAAGCCCGCGAAGCCGTTCGCGCAGGCGCGGCACCCGAACTGCTCGACCTGCTCTGAGACGGCTCAGCCGGGGTCGGCGGCCACCGTGTGGTGGGCGTCGTCGAGAGTGGTCGGTTCGCCGCGCAATAAGAGTTTCATTGGATTTGTCACATTCGGGACGATGCGAATGTGGTCTGATTGCGACATGCGCGAAAAGATGACAGTGACGTTTGAAACACTGCTGAACGGTTACATCGACGCACACCTCCGTTTCGAAACAGCAAGGCGTACCCAGAGTGCTGAAGCAACATTCCTCCCGCTTTTCGAAGCACTTAACTGGGCCGTTGTGATGGATGATCATATCGTTCATCACTGGAAGCCTGGGGGTGAGTTGCTGAAATACCGATGGAGAGATCTCCTGGAAGTAGAAGAGCGCGCGACAATCAGAGGAATCCGCTTCGCGAGGAACCGGGTTCACCACCAGTGGGCCGACGCTCTCCAGCTCAACACAGGCGGGTTTCAGTTCCCAATTGTGTTCCCCATGGTGACCCATGAGTGGTCTTGGGTGTCTGCCGATGTGATCCCACTCAGTAAGAAAGATGACCAGAATCGGGGCATTGACGAGTACCGATCGGAATTGCAGGGGCGGCTCGCCCGACGCTCTCTTGCAGTGCTCGAGCAGGTCTATCGGAAGATGGCTTCGGAGTACCTGAAGTAGAGCGACAATCCAGCCTTGGGGCGACCACGCCTCTTCGGTGAATGCAGGCAGGCCTGTGTGACATTCCAGTAAGTCTCCACAGCGAACGCAGTCTATGAACGAGAGCGCCCCACCAGAGTTTTTCCTGGTGAGGCGCTTATTCCTATGGTGGGCCCCGTGGGGATCGAACCCACGACCCGCGGATTAAAAGTCCGCTGCTCTACCAACTGAGCTAGAGGCCCGGTCCCAACAGATCGGCATGGGCGTGCGCCCGGAAGCTGCTGTTGGAGACTCCCCAATACTAGGGCCAGACCAGGCGTTCGCTCAAACCCGAAAGGGTGCCCCTCGCAGTCCGAGAGGGTGCCCCACGCAGTTCGCGGGACACCCTCTCGATCCGGCAACGGCGTCAGCGGCGACCGCGGTCACCACCGCGCACTGACCGCCGCCTGCGAAACCTCAGCGACCGATCTCCTTCGACGGCTTCGTCGAATCCGAGACCGACGAGTCCGAATCGTACTTCGTCGCATCGTGCTCGACGCCCTCGTCGACGACCTCGCCGTCGACGGAGTCCTTGTCCTTCTTCCGCACCAGCGCGGCAACGTGCTGCAGTGTTCCCAGCAGCTTGTTGTCGCTCTTCGGTGCCACATACTGCGGGTCGGTCTCGAGCGGGAAGACCGTCGGCGCTGCACCGAACGCGGTCTTAGACTCGTTGGCGACCTTGCGCGACATCTGCGCATTGACGACACCGCCGATGACCGCGCCGATGCCGAACGGTAGCAGACGACCGAACAGCGATCCGCCGGCCTTCGCAGCGAACTTCCGGATGAACGTCTTCCGCAGCTTCCGCAGCAGCAGGTCGACGACCGGCGCCGGCAGCTGCTTCGTCAGGGTCGCACCCCAATCGCCGAGGAGCGCCTCCGGCCCCACGGACTTCTTCCCGAACCGCTGGACGAGGTTCTTCCCGTCCTGTCCGAGCATGAGCCCGAGCACCAGCGCATTCGCCCGCGCCGGATCGTTGACCGGCAGACCGTGGATCTCCGAGATCGCCTGCGCGAACAGCGCCGTGAGCTCGAGGAACCCGGCCGTCTCAGCCGTCGCCACACCGAGCGCAGCCATCGTCCCGATGCCGGGCACCGCAGCCGTCGCACCCACAGCGGCACCACCGGTCGTCGCAAGTGCTAGATAGCGCTTGCGGATGATCGCGACGAGCTCCTCAGGGGTGGCATCCGGATTCCGCCTGCGCAGCGAACGCACATAGGTCAGCACGACGGGCCGCTGCACCGACAGCAGCTTGGACAGCGCCGACTGCGCACGCGGGTTCAAGGACCCATCGTCGTTGATCGCAAGCTTCGTCGCCTTGCCGAGACCCTTCTGCACCATTGTCTGTTTCGCCACGGGAGCTCCTCCTCGTTCACTGTCTTCACGGGCCGATTCTTCAGCCCGGATCCGAGATCATTTTAGTAGGGCACGCTGTGATTTTCGTACAAGCAGCCGAGCATTTGCTGACCGAACATCGAGACCGGGTCGAGGCCAGAGCGGGATCAGGTCTGGTCTCGCCCGCACCCCGAGGGTTGTGTCCGTTACATCTAAACTATATGATTCTGGCAAAAGCTATACATTCCGGCTCCTGGGTGTCCCGCCCATCAGCTTGTCACAACGTCGTGACGCCCCACACCGCGGTGGGGCGGTCTGAGGGGAATCCATGAAGAAGCGTCTGACCGCCATGATCGGAGCCGGCCTGTCCGCGCTCACGCTCACCGGCTGTGCGATGTTCCAACCCGTCGACGTCGACCGCGCCGCCACCGAGGCGGTCGACCCCAACGCCATCACTCTGCGCTTCGGCAACGTCTACGAAGCCAGCCACCCCGTGAACTCGTGCGGCCTCGAACCGATGAAGGAAGAGCTCGCAGCCAAGGGCTTCAACGTCCTCATCTACCCCGCCGCGCAGATCGGCAGCGAAGCCGAGATGGTCGAACAGGTCGCCACCGGTGCCCTCGACTTCGTCAACAGCGGCCCCTCCTTCCTCGGCGCCTGGTATCCCGAAGCCGCCGTCCTCGACGGCGCCTACCTCGCCGCCGATGCCGCCGAACTCCAAGCCGCGACGACCGGTGACATCATGACCGGGGTCTTCGACCGCATGGCCGCCGAGACCGACCTCCGCGTCGTCAGCAACTTCTACTACGGTGCCCGCCAGGTCACCGCCAACAAACCCGTGCGCACCCCCGCCGACCTCAACGGACTGAAGATCCGCACACCCGACGCACCCCTCTACCTCACGACGCTCGACATCATGGGCGCCACCGCCACCCCGATGGCCCTGAGCGAGGTCTACCTCGGCCTCCAGCAGAACACGATCGACGCCCAGGAGAACCCGATCCCGACGATCGCCTCGGCGAAGTTCTACGAGGTCCAGGACTACATCAGCATCACCGAGCACATCGTCCAGGGCGTCTACCTCGTCGGCAATCAGCGCCTGCTCGACAGCATGGACCCTGCCAAGCGCGACATCCTCACCCAGGCCATCGACGACGCCCGCGTCCGCGTCGAGGAGTGCACCGTCAAACAGGAGAAGGAGATCCTCGCCGACTGGAAGAAGACCGGCGAGATCACCGTCGTCGACGACGTCGACATCGACGCCTTCCGCGACCTCGTCGCGAAGGAACTGCCCAACCGGGTGACCTGGGGTGACACCTACCTCGCCGTGAAGAAATCCCTCGAAGACGCCCGCGCCGAGGCGGGGGAGGAGAACCGATGAACCCCACCGACCCAGCCCCCGCCGACCCGAACCGCTCGAACCCCGACCCCACCTCCGTCGCCAGCATCGCCGACGCCGAGGCGACCCTGGCCTTCGAGCAGGACTCGTTCGAGAGGCGCAGCACCCTCTACCGCTGGGCGATCGGCCTCGAACGCACGATCGGCATCCTGCTCATGGTCGGCGTCTTCGTCCTCGTCCTCCTCCAGGTCGTCACCCGCTACGTCTTCGACTCGCCCCTGTCGTGGACCGAGGAGGTCGCCCGCCTCACCCTCGTGTGGCTGACCTTCATCGCCGCGGCCTTCGTCAGCTCCCGCCGCTCGCACATCACCGTCGACCTCATCGCCACCGTCGTCCCGCCCCGGGTGGGCCGGGTGATCGGGACCTTCGCCCGCCTCGTCGTCCTCGCCGTCTCCGCGTTCATGGCCGTCGCCGGGATCATGATGGTCGACATCGTGGCAGCGATCGCGATGCCCGCCTCCGGGCTGCCCACCGCCCTGCTCTACCTCGCAGCGACCGTCGGCTTCATCCTCATCTTCATCCACACGATCATCGAGATGATCATGATCGCGAGATACCCCGAGGAGAACCCCGACACCGTCGACACCGCAGCCCAGCTGGAAGGACTGTGACATGACCCTCCTCCTCATGCTCCTAGCGCTCCTCATCCTCCTGGCCCTGCGCGTGCCCGTCGGCATCGCCCTCCTCGTGCCCTCGATCATCTACATCGCCTTCGATCCCTCATCGAGCCCGGCGCTCGCCGTCCAGCAGGCCACCTCCGGGGTCTTCGACTTCGCGATCCTCGCGGTGCCGATGTTCATCCTGCTCGGCAACCTCGCCAACATCTCCGGTGCCACCGACCGCCTCTACGACGCCGCGGTCGCCGCCATCGGCCACGTGCGGGGATCGCTCGGCTACGTCAACATCCTCACGAGCTTCGGCTTCTCCTGGGTCTCGGGTGCGGCGATCTCCGATGCCGCGGCCATGGGACGCATCCAGGTGCCCGCGATGATCCGCCGCGGCTACCCCGTCGGCTTCTCCCTCGGCGTCACCGGTGCCTCCTCGCTCATCGCCCCGATGATGCCGCCGTCGATCCCGGCGATCATCTACGCCGTGACCGCAGGCGTGTCCGTCGGCGCCCTCTTCGTCGCCGGCATCGTCCCCGCCGTCCTCCTCGTCGTCACGCTCAGCGTCATGTGCTGGTTCCTCACCCGGAAACGCGAGGACCTGCGCCTGCCCAAGGCCGGCCTCGGCGAACGCGTCCGGTCGGGGCTTCGCGCTCTGCCCCCGGTCGGCGCCGCCGTCGTCATCCTCGGCGGCATCCTCTCCGGAGTCTTCACCCCCACCGAGGCGAGTGCCGTGGGTGTGGCCTACATCGGCATCCTCGCGATCGTCTACGGCAACTTCACGTGGCCGAAGGTCCGGCACGCCCTCGTCACCGCGGTCGAGACGACCGGCGGCGTCCTCATCATGGTCGCCGGCGCCGCCCTCTTCGGCTGGGTCCTCGCCCGTGAGCAGGCACCGCAGCTCGCCGCCGATGTGCTCCTGTCCATCACCGACCGCCCCATCGTCTTCCTCATCCTCGTCCCCGTCCTCCTCCCCGTCGCCGAGGTGTTCGGACTCAGCCCCGTCCACTTCGGCATCATGATCATCTTCAACCTCCTCATCGGCCTGCTCACCCCACCCGTGGGCCTCGTCCTCTTCGTCCTCTCCTCGGTGACGAAGTACCCGGTGACGACGGTGATCAAGGGCACCCTGCCGTTCTTCGTCCCGATGCTCGCCACCCTCGTCCTCATCTCCGTCGTCCCGTTCCTCAGCCTGTGGCTGCCCTCGCTCCTGGGCTACCCCGTGTGAGGGTTCCCCTGAGCGATGCCCAACCCGTGGCCGTCCGACTCTTCGACCCGTCCGTCTCCCCGCCGCACAGAAAGACCGCGATCCCGTGCCTCTCATCACCGACATCAGCGCCACCGACGTCCGATTCCCCACCTCGCTCGAGCTCGACGGCTCCGATGCCGTCAATGTCGACCCCGACTACTCGGCCGCCTACGTCACCATCCGTGCCGGTGAGGGCGATGCCGCCGAGGTGGGTCATGGGCTCGTGTTCACCGCCGGACGCGGCAACGAACTCATCGTCGCCGCGGTCGAGTCGTACGCGGCCCTGCTCATCGGCCGCGAACTCGACGATCTCCTCTCCGACCTCGGAGCCGCCTCGGCGCTGCTCGTCCACGATTCGCAGCTGCGCTGGCTCGGACCCGAGAAGGGGGTGACGCAGATGGCCGCGGGCGCCCTCGTCAGTGCCCTGTGGGACATGGCGGCCCGGCGTGCGGGCAAACCGCTGTGGAGATACCTCGCCGAACTGCCCGCCGAGGACCTCGTCGCCGCGATCGACTTCACCCACATCCGCAACGCCCTGACCGAAGAGGAGGCGCTTGAGATCCTCCGCGCGGGAGAAGCGGGTCTCGCCGAGCGCATCGCCGCCCTCGAGGCCACCGGCTTCCCCGCGTACACGACCTCGCCCGGCTGGCTCGGCTACGACGACGAGAAGCTCGTGCGGCTGGCGAAGGAGGCCGTCGCCGAGGGGTTCACGCAGATCAAGCTCAAGGTCGGCGGCAGCCTCGAGGACGATCGGCGCAGGCTTGCGCTCGCCCGCGAGGCCGTGGGCCCCGATGTCCGCATCGCCATCGACGCGAACCAGAAGTGGGAGACCGGCGAGGCGATCGACTGGGTCAACGCGCTCGCCGAATTCGACCCCTACTGGATCGAGGAGCCCACGAGCACCGACGAGATCCTCGGGCATGCGGAGATCCGCCGCGGCGTCGCCCCCGTCAAGGTCGCCACCGGTGAGGCCGTGCACAACCGGATCATGTTCAAACAGCTCCTCCAAGCCGAGGCGATCGACATCCTCCAGCTCGACTCGACCCGCGTCGCCGGCGTCAACGAGAACCTCGCGATCCTCCTGCTTGCGAGGAAGTTCGGCATCCCCGTGTGCCCGCACGCCGGGGGAGTCGGACTGTGCGAACTCGTCCAGCACTACTCGTTCTTCGACTTCGCCCGCCTCTCCGGCACCGAGGACGGCCGCGTCATCGAGTTCGTCGACCACCTCCACGAGCACTTCGTCGCTCCGGTCTCCGTCGTCGACGGCCGCTACCAGGCACCGACCGCACCGGGCACGAGCGCGGAGATGGTCGCGGAATCCGTTGCCGAATGGACGTACCCGACCGGCCCCGGCTGGGTCCGCACCGGCGACCGGGCCGCCGTCGGCTCCTCCACCGTTGATTCGGCTGACAAGGACGGACACGCATGAGCATTCGCGACCTCCTCCCCGCCGAGGCGACCGGAACCTTCCTCGGCCGCCTCCGCGTCCCCGGACGCCGGGCTCCTGTTCCCGTCCTCGTCACCGGGAACGCCGTCCACGACGTCTCCGACATCGACCCCACGGTCTCAGGGATCCTCGAAACCCCGGACCTGCCTCGGCGCCTGGACGAGGTGAGGACCCGGCCTGCGGACTGGGCGGTCGACGATGTCTCCACCCCCGCCGCGGCGGCGCCTGGATCTGCGGACGCACCCGTCCTCCTCGCCCCGATCGACCTCCAGGTCATCAAGGCGTGCGGAGTGACCTTCGCCGGTTCGATGGTCGAACGCCTCATCGAGGAGCGCTGCGACGGCGACCCGGCCAGAGCGCAGTCCGTTCGTGCGGAACTCGCCGAGGCGGTCACCGCCGACCTCACCGCGATCGTGCCCGGATCCGCCGAGGCGGCTCGCCTCAAAGAGGCCCTCATCGCCAAGGGGTGGTGGTCGCAGTACCTCGAAGTCGGCATCGGGCCCGACCCCGAGGTCTTCACGAAAGGCCCAGTCCTCTCGGCCGTGGGATCCGGGGACGCCGTCGGCATTCCCGCGTTCTCGCAGTGGAGCAATCCCGAACCCGAACTCGTCCTCGTCGTCGACTCCACGGGGACGATCCACGGGGTGACGATGGGCAACGACGTCAATCTCCGCGACATCGAGGGACGCAGCGCGCTGCTGCTCGGCATGGCGAAGGACAACAACCGGTCGACGGCGATCGGGCCGCTCATCAGGCTCTTCGACGAGACATTCGGGCTCGAGGACGCGAGGAGCCTCGAGCTCAGACTCACCGTCACCGGTGACGACGGCTGCAAGCTCACCGGCGTCAACTCGGTCGGATCGCTCAGCCGAGGCTTCGAGGACCTCGTCTCCGCGGCCCACGGTCGCCACCATCAGTACCCGGACGGCTTCGTCCTCTTCACCGGCACCCTCTTCGCCCCGACCGAGGACCGGGATGCGGCCGGACTCGGATTCACCCACCACCTCGGCGATGTCGTGATGATCGCCAACGACCATCTGGGAGCACTGAGGAACACGGTGGGCCGAAGTGAGGACCTGCCGGCCTGGGACTACGGAATCCGTACCCTCTTCGCCGATATCGGAGCAGGACAGCGGTAGTCTCGTGGGCACAGTGGAGACCATCGACGGCGGCCTGGCGCGAGCCGTCGCGAAACGCGCGAAGGGAGACGGAATGCCGAGCGAGACCGACCCGACCGTCTACGCGAGGATCAAAGCGATGATCCTCGACGGCACGGTGCCGCCGGGGGAGCGGATCACCATCGACCGGATGGCCCGTGAGCTCGGGGTGTCGCAGACACCGGTGCGGGAGGCGATGCAGCGGCTCGAGGGGGACAAACTCGTGCGCACCCGGCAGCCGCGCGGATACGCGACGACCCCGCTGCTGACGAAGCGCGATCTCGAGATGATGATCGAGGTCAGGCTCCTGCTCGAACCGTGGGCAGCACGCATGGCCGCCGTCGATCGGGCATCGAATCCCGGCCGGGCGCTGCTGGCCGAGATCGACGCATTCTCGGGGCGACCCGGTGGCGGCGGCGCAGATGCGGCGGGGACTGCAGAGACTGCGGGGACTGCGGGGGCTGCGGGGGCTGCTGGGACTGCTGGGACTGCGGGGTACCGTGCGGAACAGGCTGGGTCGTCCGACTGGAAGCACGAGCTCTTCCAACACGACACCCGCTTCCATCTGCTCATCCTCGAGGCGACCGGCAACAGCTTCCTCATCGACGCGTACCGGCAGATGCACCCGCACCTCCATCTCTTCCGCCTCTACCCGGGCGACCCCCACGGCACCGACACCTCCCACGAGCACGCCGAGATCGCTGCGGCGATCGCCGCGTGCGATCCCGATGCCGCCGAGGCGGCGATGCGCGAACACATCCTCCGCGCACTCAGCCGGTTCTCCGCGAGCACGAGCGACGGTGTCGGCAGCGGTGCCGCGGGTGAGGGGAGCAACGGCGCGGGAGGAGGCAAGGGGGCTTCGGCCGGCGACGCTGACGGCTCGTCGGAGGTGAGGCGCGACCTTGCCGACACGTATGCGTCGGTTCTCGGCAGCATGCCCGGGATCCCCGACGCCGGGAGCATAACGCTCGCGTCCGAGGGCAGGAACGGGCACGCCGAGGATGTCGTTCAGGGTGGTGCAGATGGGCAAGGCAGCGCGGCTGCGCGGGATGCCGAAGGCGTTCGGGGTGGTGCAGGCGCCGAGGACGGCAGGGGCACGACTGAGACGACCGACACGCGGGAGCAGGCAGGATGAGCGAGTTCTCCGTCGACTCCCTCCGTGAGTTCGCCCTCGCCGCCCTCGCCGCGAGCGGAGTGCCTGAGGACGATGCCGCTCTCACGGCCTACTCGCTCGTCCAAGCCGACCAGCGCGGCATCGCCTCCCACGGTCTCCTCCGTCTGCCGCTCTACGTCCGCGCCCTCGAAACCGGTGGCATCGCCTCGGTGCCGGAGATCGCCCTGGTCCGTGACGGCGGGGCCACGGCGGTGCTCGACGGCGGCAGCGGCCTCGGGCAGGTCGTCATGCAGGTCGCCGTCGACTGGGCGCTCGAGCGAACCCGAGAACACGGGGTGAGCGCGATCGCGGTCGAGAACTCGAGCCACTACGGCGCCGGAGCGTTCTGGACCGACCAGCTCGCCGCCGCCGGACTCTTCGCGTTCCTCACCTCGACGACCGGACCCACCGTCGCCGTCCACGGCGGCAGTGAGAAGGTCATCGGCACCAACCCGCTGACCCTGACCGCGCCGAGCACCGACGGCACGCCTCTCACGGTCGACATGGCCACCTCGGCGGGGGCATTCGGCAAGGTCATCGCCGCCCGCAACGCGGGTCGTCCGATCCCGGCAGGGTGGGCCGTCGACCGCGAGGGACGCGAGACGACCGACGCCGAGGCGGCCGCGGCGGGCTCTCTGCTCGCCTTCGGCGGGCACAAGGGCTCAGGACTCGCAGTGCTCCTCGAAGCGTTCGCCGGGGGCCTCACCTCGGCGACCTTCGCCTACGAGACCCAGGACATCTGGGACAACCCGGCCTCGGAGATGAACAACGGGCACATGCTCATCGCGATCGACTCCGCAGCGTTCAACGGCCGCAGCGCCGCCGAGGCGAAGGTGAGCGCGCTCGGCGGCGCGATCCGAGGCTCCGGTGAGAACGTGCGACTGCCGGGAGAGATCGAGCATGAGACGGAAGCCGGCAACGCCGTGACGCTCGACCTCGACGACTCCACCGCCGAGGCGCTGCTCGCGCTCGCCGCACGCCTCGACCTCGAGCCGCCTCGGTGAGGGTTCATGCGGTGAGGGCGGACGCGGCGAGTGCGGACGCGGCGACGGCGGATGCGTGTGCCCTACCGGTGTCCAGGCTCGGGGACTAGACTGCACGCACGATGAATGAGCGCCCGTTCCACCGCCCTGTGCCCCTCGCCGACCTCGACGCCGTGAGCGACCCGAGCGACCCTGTCACGCGTTCGGAGACCTCGCACGCGACGGCGGCGCTCCTCCTCGGCGACTGCCGTGGCAACCGCGACGAGGCCGCGACCAGGCGCTTCGTCGAACTCGCCGATGAGATCGGCCTCGAGGTCATCGCCGAGATGTGGTCGGCCGCTCCCGCGGTCTCAGCCCCCGGCGCACTCTGGCGTCTCTACGCGCTGCGCGAGTGGATCGTCACCGCCCCGCGTGAGGTCTCCGACCTCTTCGACCTCGGCCTGCGCCGGACCACCGACGGCATCGGGCTCGAGGAGATCCTCGCCGGCGTCGAGATCCCTGCCGGACCCGACGAGGTGGCCCGCGCGATCGACGAGATCCTCGTCGGCGCCTTCCGCGGAGACGTCGTCATCGCCCTCCTGCGCGCTGCCGCGTTCGTCGGCATCTGCGCGGCAGGAGCCGATGACCCGGAGACCCGCACGCGGCTGCGCCAGCTCTCGAAGGACCTCGGCGACGCGGCGATGTCCCGCCGCCACGGCGGGCTCGACTGACTCGACGGATACCGAACCGACCGCACTGACCGTTCCCCACCTCGGCGAGGGCATCGTCCGCGTCCAACCTCAGCGACGGACCTGACCGACGCGAAGGCAAGCTGCCGCATTGACCGGCCCCCACCTCGGCGAGGGCATCGCCCCTGGCAGGGACTCTTGCCCGGGCACGAGACCATACGTCGCGGACTGTGAGATTTTTCAAGCTTTCCCAGGTCGGCGCGGGGTGGACGCACGGGGAGGAAGCGGTATCGTGGAAGACGGCCCTCGTGGCCACCGGACGTTGGATCGCTGAAGCCCCGGGCTCCAACCTCAGCCGCTTCGAGCGGCCTATCGCCGAGAGGCGCTCTCGGTTCAGCGTCCGGTTCTCAACGTCGACAGAGAAATATCGGCACGCGTCCGGCGGTGTCCGGGTCCCGGCAGGAGGATACGCATGCGGCTCCGACGTGTACCGCAGGACACTGTCTTCTACGAGCGGATGGCCGATCTCGTCGGTCAGATGCGCCAATGCAACCTCGTCCTCGCCGAACTCTCCGGCGTCGATGTCGGCCAGCGCCGTGAAGTCGCCGACAAACTGCGCGAGATCGGCGACCGGGCCGATGAGGACATGGGCGCGGTCCTGCGGGCGCTGCGGGAGAACTACATCACCCCCTTCGACCGCTACGACCTCTACCTCCTCTGCCATCACATGCGCGAGATCTGCCACCGACTCCACGGCGTCGGCTACGTGCTCGCCTCGGAGGCCTTCGACACTCTGCCCTCGGGCGTCCTCGAGACCCTCGCGGTCCTGTCGAACCAGACCGACCACACCTCGCGGATGGTGACGAAGCTGCCGGGCAAGGTCGACCAGTGGGACTTCGTCGACTCGATCAACCGACTCACCCACCAGGTGGAGACCCTGCAGTGGCGGATGTCCGACGCCGTGCCCAATGCGAAGCGGGGGCTGACCTACATGGCGGCGGTCTCGCAGCTCGGGCAGGCCTTCGTCCGCGCCGCCCGCGGCTTCACCGAGCTCGGCAAGGCCGTGGCCTCGATCGCGATCAAGGAGTCATGATCCGTGGAGCTGCTCATGGCCGGAGTCATCGTGGCTGCGGTGATCTTCGTCGGGTCCAACGGCTTCCATGATGCGGCTCTGACGATCGGCAACGCGGTGGTCGGCCGCGCACTCAGCCCCAAGTGGGCGCTCGGGCTCGCCGTCGTCTTCAACTTCATCGGCGCGCTGCTCGGCGAAGGCATCGCCATCGTCGTCGCCAACCAGATCATCCGGTTCTCCGGGATGTCGACGGACATCATCCTCACCTGCATCCTCATCGCCTTCGTCTCGGCGACGATCTGGAGCCTGTTCACCTATTTCCTCGCCCTGCCGGTGTCCTCGACGCACTGTCTCATCGGAGGTCTGCTCGGGGCGGGGCTGATCCTCGGCTTCACCTTCGACAGCCTCGAGTTCTTCGACTCCGTGATCCTGCCTCTGCTCATCTCACCGGTGCTCGGCTTCTTCCTCGCGTGGGGGCTGACACTGCTGCTGTCGAAGATCTTCGCCTCGACCCCGTCGAAGCCGCTCTTCCGCGGTGCCCGGATGGTCGACTCGGTGCTCACCGCTTCGCTCTCCCTCGTCCACGGAATCCAGGACGCACAGAAGACCGCGGCCCTCGTGATGGTCGCGATCCTCGCCGTCGACACCATGCCCCACAGCGAGCTCGCCGTCGTCGAGATCTCCTGGCCCGTGCGCATCACCATCGCGCTGGCCCTTGCGCTCGGCACGGGGCTGAGCGGCTGGCGGGTCGTGCGCACGCTCTCGGTGCGGATGGCCAGACTCGACCCGGTGAAGTCGGCGGCGGCCGATGCGACCGCCTCGGTGCTCATGTACGCCGCGGCACTGATCATGCGCGTGCCCGTGTCGCTGACCTTCGTGCTGGGCTCGGCGATCCTCGGCACCCAGTACGCCGGGCGGCAGGGGCACCCGCGGGCACGCTACTTCATCCCGATGTTCGCCGGCTGGCTGCTGACGATCCCGGCGGCAGCGCTGCTCGCCGTGACGATCGGCGTCATAGTCATCGCCGCTGGACGGTGAGCGCGGGGCAGTGGGCGCCTGTTGCGCGGTCAGGCACGTCGCGCCCGGAGCACCCGCCCCATTTCGCCGAGACCGCCACTTAGCGCCGAGACGGCCAGTTGCAGGGTGCGGTCTCGGCGCGAAGTGGCGGTCTCGGTGAGTGGTGACCCCTGACAGGTGCTGGTCCACGCGAGTAACCAGGCGCCCGGCGCACCCGCAGTGCACTCGCAGTGCGCGTCCAATCGCGCGCCGACTCGGCGCTCACACGCGCCCCAATCCATCGAGACCGCCACTTACCGCCGAGACGGCTAGTTGCAGGCTGCAGTCTCGGCGCAAAGTAGCAGTCTCGATGAGGTGGTCGCTCCAGTCAGGCGCCCGCCGAGGTGGAACCCGGCGTTCTGTGGGGAACCGGGAGCCGCCTCGGCGGGATTGGGGATGCCGGGGAAGGGGTCAGTCGGCCTTGGCCCTGCGGCCGAGGAGGACTCCAGAGGCGATCATGGCGGCGGACAGGACGAAGTGCAGCCAGTTGTCAGCGGAGTTGAGCGGGACGAAGTTGCCCATCGAATCCATCGGGACGATGAGGCCGTAGATCCACAGCACCGCGTAGACGATGCCGCCGATGATGAGGTAGCCCCTCGCGAAGGCGCGCGACCGGAGGGCGAGGAGCCCGATGATCCCGAAGAGCAGGTGGACGATGTTGTGGAGCACCGAGACCTGGAAGACGCCGAGGAGCGCGGCCTCCGAATGGTGCCCGGCGAACATGAGGGTGTCGGTGTTCTGTGTGATGCCGGGGACGAACCCGAGGATCCCGACGAGCAGGAAGACTGCTCCGAAGATGCCCGCGACGATCTGAACGGCGCTGCGGGTCGAGTGGGCGGCGGCAGAAGCAGAGGCGTGCGACGTGGTCATGGCGATCCCTTTCGGCTTCGGCGGTGAAACTTCTGATGTCGTGTGTTCGGAGCCGGCCGTCGTTCGGATGGGTTGGACATCTGATGAAATGACCGGGGCCGGGCCGGGCTGGGTCGGGTCTGGCGGGGCTGGGCCGAGTGACCGGGGCGGATGGGGTGGGCCGATCAGGGCCAAGTGCAGGACCCAGGGCCCTGGTTGCCACACTCAGGGTCCGCTATAGGCACCTAAGGCCTCACTACCAGCTGGTAGGTGGAGGATTCGTCTCGATCTTGCGGCGGATATCGCGGCGGATCCTCCACACAAGCGGGATGGTCGTGCGTACGGGGCGTGACCAGCGGACGCGAAACGCCGGACCGGGCACGAAGCCCGATCCGGCGCTCTGGAAGTTCACACGGAGACGGAGAGTCTCTTACGCGGGGACGGTGAGTCTCTTACGCGGGGAGGGAAAGCATCTCAACAGCCCCCGCACTGCCGGCCGCAGCCGCAACGCCAGCCGCAGCCCCACCCGCGCAGCGCCCCGGGATCACCCGAAGCGACCCGAGATGTAGTTCTCGGTCTCTTCCTTGTCCGGGTTGGAGAAGATCGTCGAGGTGTCGTTGAACTCGATGAGCTTGCCGGGCTTGCCGGTGCCGGCGATGTTGAAGAACGCGGTCTTGTCGGACACGCGCGCGGCCTGCTGCATGTTGTGCGTGACGATGACGACCGTGTACTTGTCCTTGAGGTCGTTGATGAGGTCCTCGATCGCGAGCGTCGAGATCGGGTCGAGCGCCGAGCACGGCTCGTCCATGAGGAGCACCTCGGGCTCGACCGCGATCGCGCGGGCGATGCACAGGCGCTGCTGCTGTCCGCCGGAGAGTCCCGAACCGGGCAGGTTGAGACGGTCCTTGACCTCGTTCCACAGGTTCGCGCCCTTGAGCGCGCGCTCGGTGAGGTCGTCGGCCTCGGACTTCGACAGGCGCCTGTTGTTGAGGCGCACACCGGCGAGCACGTTCTCCTTGATGCTCATCGTCGGGAACGGGTTGGCGCGCTGGAAGACCATGCCCACCTCGCGGCGGACGTTGACCGGGTCGACGCCGGCGCCGTAGATGTTGTTGCCGTCCATGAGGACCTCGCCGCGCACGCTCGCGCCCGGGATGACCTCGTGCATGCGGTTGAGGGTGCGCAGCACCGTCGACTTGCCGCAGCCGGAGGGGCCGATGAACGCGGTCACCGACCGCGGCTTGATGTGCATGGAGACATCGTCGACGGCCTGGAAGTCGCCGTAGTAGATGTCGAGGTCTTTGATGTCGATCTGCTTTGACATGGTGTGTCCTTGTCTTGTCGAGGCGTCAGAGGTGCGGAAGCGTGGAGGAGGAGGGGATCCCCGCCGAGGCGGTCGCCCGGGTCATCGTCCGGCCTTCGGTGCGAGCACCTTAGCGATGACGCGGGCGAGCAGGTTGAGCAGCATGACGAGGAGGACGAGCACGAGGGCCGCAGCCCACGCACGCTCGGAGCTCGCCAGGGCCGCCTCGCCGGGGGAGACCGGCCGCAGCTGCGAATCGTAGATGTAGGTCGGCAGCGTCGACATCCAGCCGGAGAACAGGTTCCAGTTGAGCGACTTCGCGAAGCCCGCGGTGACCATGATCGGGGCGGTCTCGCCGATGACACGGGCGATCGCGATCGTCACACCCGAGAGGATGCCGGAGATCGAGGTGGGCAGGACGATCTTGACGATCGTCTTCCACTTCGGCACACCGAGCGCGTACGAGGCCTCGCGCAGGTCCATCGGGACCAGGCGGAGGATCTCCTCCGTGTTGCGCACGACGATCGGGATCATGAGCACCGACAGGGCCACCGAGGCGGTGAAGCCCGTCTTCGCCGCCCCCGCGGCATCCGGCATGACGATGCCGAGGATCGTGGAGAAGAGCGCGAAGGCGAAGAGACCCGCGACGATCGAGGGGATGCCCGTCATGACGTCGACGAGGAACGTGATCGCCCGACCGAGCTTGTTCTTGCCCGCGTACTCGACGAGGTAGATCGCGGTGAGCACGCCGATCGGGATCGAGATGACGCAGGCGGCGAGCGTGATGAGCACGGTGCCGACGATCGCGTGGTAGAAACCGCCGGCCAGGGAGGCCTCACCGGCGACGTACTGCTGGTCGAGCACACCCTTCATGCCGAGCATCGTGCGGGTGAGCAGATCGATGTTGATCGCCGACCCGCCCTTCGACACGGTCAGCCACAGCAGGGAGATCAGCGGCACACAGGCGAGGACGAAGGTCGAGGTGACGATCGTCGTGGCGACCCGGTCGACGGCCTTGCGCCGGCCCTCGTAGGCGCCGGAGATGACGAGCACCGCGACGAGGTTGATGAGGCCGGCGAGGATCGCGGCGATCGCGACGGAGAACCCGCCGGTGGCCGCGAATGTGATGCCGACGGCGATGAGGATCGAGGCGACGGCGATGATCCACGGGGTGGCCTTGGGCAGCTGCTTCGAGGTCAGCGCGCGGGTCTTGGTCGTCGAATTGTCTGAAGTGGTCAACATCATCAACTGCCCTTCACGGATGTCTTGGCAACAATTGCGCGCGCCGCCATGTTCACCAGCAGGGTGATGACGAAGAGGACGAGGCCGATCGAGATGAGCTCGGAGAGCCTCAGTCCTGCGGCCTCTGGGAAGTTCTGCGCGATCTCAGAGGCGATGGTCTGGTTGCCGCTGACGATGAGCGAGGCGGTGAGCAGACCCGGGGAGAGGATCATGGCCACGGCCATCGTCTCACCGAGTGCGCGGCCGAGGCCGAGCATGGTCGCCGAGGCGATGCCGGACTTGCCGAACGGGAGCACGGCCATGCGGATCATCTCCCAGCGGGTCGCGCCGAGCGCGAGCGCGGCCTCCTCCTGCAGGCGCGGGGTCTGCAGGAAGATCTCGCGGGTGAGCGAGGTGATGATCGGCAGGATCATGATCGAGAGGACGAGCGAGGCGGTGAGCAGCGTGCGACCGGTGTTCGAGACGCTGCCGTCGGCGTCGGGGGCGAAGAGGGGGATCCACCCGAACCACTGGGCCAGCCATGCGTAGAAGCCGGTGAGGTTGCCGGCCAGCGTGAGACCCCAGAGACCGTAGACGACGGACGGGATCGCGGCGAGGAGGTCGATGACGTAGCCGAGCGCGGGGGCGAGCTTCCGCGGCGCCATGTGCGTGGTGAACAGTGCGATGCCCAGCGCGAAGGGCGTGGCGACGACGAGCGCGATCGCCGAGGACACGAGCGTGCCGATGACGAGCGGCCAGACGTAGGCGAAGAAACCGTTGCCGCCGGTGATCGAGCTCGGATCGGAGATCTGGGCCTCGATGGTTTCGCTCGACTGGGCGAGGAGGAAGAGGGCGACGCCGGCCAGCGTGAGCAGGATCAGGATGCCCGCGAGCAGAGTCGCGGTGGAGAAGATCCGGTCTCCGGGCCGCACAACGGCCTTCGCCGTCGGGCTCGGACGGTCCTCAGCGCGCGGCTGAGGCGTGCCGGCGGGGCCGGTCTCAGTGGTTTGTGTGCTGGTCGGCACAGCTGCTCCTCAGGTGACGAGTGTGGATCAGAGGGCGATCCTGGGCACCGAAGAGCGGCGTAGCGCGAGCTACGCCGCTCTTCGACTGTACGGAGTTCCAGGTCAAAGCGTCAGTTTCAGCCTGAGACCTTGATGGAGTCGAGGACGGTGTTGATCTGCGAGCGCAGGTCGTTCGACAGCGGGGCGGAACCGGCCGATTCGGCAGCCGAGGCCTGTCCCTCTTCCGACACGACGTACTTCTCCCAGGCCTTGACCATGTCGACGGTGTTCTGGTCGGCGTACGACGAGCACACGATGTGGTACGAGACGAGGACGATCGGGTAGGCACCGGACTCGGTGGTGTCGCGGGCGAGGTCGAAGGCGAGGTCGCCTTCGCCGCGGCCTTCGACCTTCTTCGAGGCGTCGAGGACCTTGGTCGCAGCCTCGGGGGAGAGCTCGACGAACTCGTTGCCGACCTTGACCTTGGCGGACTTGAGCGAACCGACGGCCGAGGCGTCGGCGTAGCCGATCGCACCGTTGGTGTCGGTCACGGTCTGGACGACGCCGTCGGTGCCCTGCGCGGCCTCGCCGCCGTAGCTCTTCGGGAAGTTGCCGTCCGGCTCCTGGTCCCAGACCTTGTCGGCGGTGGCCTTGAGGTACTCGGTGAAGTTCTCCGTCGTGCCCGAGTCGTCGGCGCGGTGGACGGCGGTGATCTTGAGATCGGGAAGCGTGGCGTCGGGGTTGTCGGCCTTGATCGCCGCATCGTTCCAGTTCGTGATCTCGCCCTTGAAGATCTTCGCGATCGTGTCGGGGGAGAGGTTGAGCGAGTCGACGCCCTCGACGTTGAACGCCACGGCGATCGGGGAGATGTAGACCGGGAACTCGAAGGCTCCGTCGGGTCCGCAGACCTCCTTGGCCTTCTCTGCCTCGGTGTCGTCGAGGTGGGCGTCCGAACCGGCGAACTGTGCGTTGCCGGCGAGGAACTGCTCGCGTCCGGCACCCGATCCGTCAGGCGAGTAGTTGACGGTCACGCCGGAGTTCGCCGAGGTGAAGTCCGCGGTCCATGCATCCATGGCGGCCTTCTGCGAGGAGGCGCCGATGCCGGTGATGGTGCCCTGGAGGTTGCTTTCGCCGCCGCTGGCGGACTCTCCCGTGGCGGAGGTTCCACCGCAGGCCGACAGGGTGAGCGCGCCGACTGCGAGGAATGCGACGGTGGGGGCAAGATGCTTCAGCTTCACGAAGATGCCTTTCTGGATTGAGCACACGTTTTCGAGCGATCTCGATCGTTCGCCTTCAACGCTAAAGAGGGTGTGTAAAGGCTGGGGATTTGCTCAGTGAACGGAAGGTGAATGGACGCTGAAGGATTGGGGGAGTCCTGAGTGCTCGATCACAGGGAACGGTCGAATCGTGAAACACTCGACGCGATCAGGCGTGCGCCCTCGCGTGAGGTGTGCTCCCGCCGAAGCGGAAACGCTGCCCCCGCCCTCGCGGCCTCCGTCCCCGGATCTCCCCGCCGAGGCGGTCGCGCCTAGGTGTACTGCCCAGCGACGTTGGTTAAGCGGCTGATGGGTGGCTGGTTCCCGATAGCGGTGTGGGGCCGATGATGATTGTACTCATGGATCCATGCCGGTAGGGCCTCGCGGCGCGCGGTCTCGCTGCCATAGAGCCTGGCGTAGGCCCATCCGTCGTTCAAGGTCCGGTGGAAGCGCTCGATCTTACCGTTGGTCTGGGGCCGGTAGGGCCGGGTCCGCTTGTGCTTGATGCCCAGGTCGGTGCAGGCATCACGCCAGGCGTGCGAGCGATAGGCGGAGCCGTTATCGCTCAAAACGCGCTCCACCGCGACGTCCCGGGCCGCGAACCAGACCACGGCCCGCTCGAGCACGGCGATGGCCGTGAGGGCCTTCTCGTCGTTGTGGATCTCCGCGTAGGCGATCCTTGAGTGGTCATCGATCACGGTGTGCACGAACGCGGTACCCAGCCTCGGATGCCCGCTGGAAGTGCGCTGGCCGGTGCGGTTCGCCGTCGCCCGTGAGTTCTGTTCCCCGGCCTGCCGGCCCAGGAACCGATGTCCGCCGCCATCGGGGACATTGCCGAACTTGGTGACGTCCACGTGGATCATCGCCCCGGGATACGAGTGTTCATAGCGGCGGATCGGCTCGCCGGTGATCCTGTCGATGTAGCGCAGCCGGTTGATCCGGCACCGCACCAGCACCGCATGCACCGTCGAGGCGGCCAGGCCCAGGTGGAAGGCGATCTGGACCGGTCCCATGCGCTTGCGCCAGCGCAAGGCCACGATCTTCTTTACCATGGCCTGCGGGGTGCGGTTCGGGCTCGAGCGCGGCCGGCTGGGCTTGTCGGCCATGCCGTCCTCACCGTGGGCGCGGTAGCGGTCCGCCCACCGTTTGGCCGTGGGCCAGGAGACCATGTACTGCTTCGCCGCGGTGGAGACACTCCAGCCCTCGTCGACGATGAGCCGGGCAATCTTCAGACGTGCTTTTGGGGTCAATGCTGCATTAGCGTGGGACACGAAGGCCTCCTGTTTGTGAAGCGGTTTCTTAGACAGCTCCACTCCACATCAGGGGGCTTTCGTCATCCCATCAATTCAGATCGTGTCGTCGCAAGAATTCAACCAACCTGCCTGGGCAGTACACCTAGGCGTCGATCGGCCGGAACCGCTCGATCTCGACGATGCGCGCGACTGTGCCCGGGCGGACATAGGCAACGAGGATCTCCCCGGGCTTGAGGTAGGGGTCCTCGGTCGGCAGGACCTGGGCAACCCGCTTCGGAGCGTGCTCGGCGAAGACCCGCAGGATCGTCGGCAGCACCGGACGGTGCGTGCAGAACGCGGTCGGCTTGCCCTTCTCGAGCAGCTTCTCGATGTAGCGGGCGGTCTTGTCCGGGTTGGCCGCGGTGGCCTTCTCACTCAGCGTCGAGACCTTCTTGATCGATTTGCCCGTGGCCGCGGAGAACGGCGCGAGGGTGGCCACGCAGCGCTTCCACGGACTCGAGACGAGCTTCCTGACCTCCCAGGCCGAGAGCAGCCCGGTCAGCGCCATCGCCTGCCGGGTGCCGAGCGCGAGCAGAGGCCGGACATGTTCCGTCTCGTACCACTTCGCACGCGGGAACGCCTTGCCGTGGCGGACGAGGATGAGCGGCCACGCGCGCAGCGCATCCGTCTCATCGAACTTCTCGAGTGCGTCGAGCTGCTCCCGGTCGGCGTACGCGGTGAGCTTCGTGCGCGCCTCGGCGATGGGCAGCCACACGGCCTCATCGACCTCACGCGGATTGTGCGGGGCGAACGTCGCCTCCCCCTTGACCTCGGCGGACCAGTAGAAGACCTTCTTGAGGTTCTTGCCCCCGACCATGTACTCCGCGGTGGGCAGGGGCACGCCGAGGCGGACGTCGAAGCCCGTCTCCTCCCTGACCTCCCGGATCGCCGCCTCCGGCAGCGTCTCCCCGGGTTCGACCTTGCCCTTGGGCCACGACCAGTCGTTGTAGCGCGGGCGGTGGATGAGGGCGACTTCGATGCCCTCGGCGCCGTTGCGCCAGCACACGGCGCCGGCGGCGAGGATGTCGGCGGTGACCCGCGAGGACGCCTGCGCGGATGCGACCGTCGAGGGACTCACGCGTCCTCCCCGATCTGCCGTCGCTTCCGATGCCTGCGGATGAGCTCGGACTGGTAGTCGGTGAGCTCCTCCCCGTCGGGTCCGTGCGTCATCCGCGTCCACGTCCCGTCCCCGGAGAGTTCGAACGCCGAGGTGGTCGGGGCGAAGGCGAGATCGAAGAGTTCGATGATCTCCGCCCGATGGTTCGCGGCGACGAGTTCGACGAGCGTCTCCACCCGCCGGTCGAGGTTGCGGTGCATCATGTCCGCCGAGCCGATGTAGACGATCGGGTCGCCGTCGTTGCCGAAGACGAAGGCCCGGGAGTGCTCGAGGAACCGGCCGAGCACGGAGCGGACGGTGATGTTCTCGCTCAGCCCGGGGATGCCCGGACGCAGGGCGCAGATGCCGCGGACGAAGACCTCGACCTTCACCCCGGCCCGGGAGGCGCGGTAGAGGGCGTCGATGATGCCCTCGTCGACGATCGAGTTGACCTTGATCCGCACGCAGCCCTCACCGCCCGCCTCGGCGATCGCGATCTCCGCGTCGATGAGTTCGATGAGCCCTGCCCGCACCCGGGTGGGGGCGACCAGGAGGCGGGAGTACTCGGCGCGCGGGGCGTAGCCGGAGAGCTGGTTGAACAGCTTCGTCAGGTCGTCGGCGACGGCCTTGTCCTTCGTCAGCAGGCCGAAGTCCTCGTAGAGGCGCGCGGTCTTCGGGTGGTAGTTGCCGGTGCCGACATGGCAGTAGCGGGCGAGCCCCTCGGCCTCCTGCCGGACGACGAGGGAGAGCTTCGCATGGGTCTTGAGCCCGACGATGCCGTAGACGACGTGGACGCCGGCGCGTTCGAGCTTGCGGGCCCACGTGATGTTGGCCTCCTCGTCGAAGCGGGCCTTGATCTCGACGACCGCGAGGACCTGGATGCCCGACTGCGCGGCGTCGACGAGGGCGTCGATGATCGGGGAGTCGCCGGAGGTGCGGTAGAGCGTCTGCTTGATCGCGAGCACGTTCTTGTCCGCCGCGGCCTGCTCGAGGAAGGCCTGGACGCTCGTGGAGAACGAATCGTAGGGGTGGTGGAGGAGGATGTCGCGGCTCGAGACCGCGGCGAACACGTCGACCTGGTCGCTCGACTCCCTAAGCGAGAGGTCCTTGTTCATCTGCGGGACCATCTTCGGGAAGTGGAGGTCGTCGCGGGGGACGTCGGCGATGTCGGACATGCCGGAGAGGTCGAGCGGGGTCGGCAGCTGATAGATCTCGGATTCGTCGATGCCGAGTTCGTCCTTGAGCATCTCCCGGACCCGGGGGTGGATGTCCTCGGTGATCTCGACGCGCACGGCCGGGCCGAAGCGCCGCCGCAGCAGCTCCTTCTCCAGAGCCTTGAGGAGGTTCTCCGCGTCGTCCTCCTCGACCTCGAGATCCTCGTTGCGGGTGACCCGGAACGTCGAGTGGTGGATGACCTCCATGCCGTCGAAGAGGGCGTCGAGGTGCGCGGCGATGATGTCCTCGAGAGCGACGAACCGGGCGGGGACGTCGCGTCCGGCGGGACGGTCGGTCGCCTCGGCGACATTGAAGAACCGGGGCAGGCGCGGGGGCACCTTGACCCGGGCGAAGAGCTCCTTGCCGGAGTCGGGGTAGCGCAGGAGGACGCCGAGGTTGAGGGAGAGCCCGGAGATGTAGGGGAACGGGTGGGCCGGGTCCACGGCGAGCGGGGTGAGAACGGGGAAGACGTGGCCGGCGAAGAACTCGTCGACGCGGGCCCGTTCGGTGTCGGTGAGCTCGTCCATCGAGACCTTCGAGATCGACTCCGCGTCGAGCTGGGGTCCGATGACGTTCTTGAGCAGCTCCGCGTGCCGGGTCATGAGCTCATGCGCCCGGATGCTGATCGCGTGCATGACCTGCAGCGGCATCCGTCCGGTCACCGTCGGCACGGCGAGGCCGGTGTTGATGCGGCGTTTGAGGCCGGCGACGCGGACCATGAAGAACTCGTCGAGGTTGGAGGCGAAGATCGAGAGGAAGCGCACCCGCTCGAGCAGCGGGACCTCCGGGTCGGAGGCGAGGTCGAGGACGCGTTCGTTGAAGGCGAGCCAGCTGAGTTCGCGGTCGAGGAATCGGTCGGCGGGATCGGGCAGGTCGAGCTCGCGCCCGGCTGCGATGACGTCGTACATCGATTACTCCTGAGTGCTCTGAGTCGAGGAAGCCGGCGCATAGGAGACATGCGCGACCGCGACATGGAACCCCAGTCGCTCGTACAAGCCTAGCGCCGGTGCATTGTCGGACTCGACGTAGAGTTCGATCGCCTGCGCCCCGGCCGCGACCATCCGCCGCATCCCCTCGAGTGTGAGCGCCCGGCCCACCCCCCTCGCGTGGATCGCCGGGTCGACTCCGACGACATAGACCTCGCCGAGGCGGCCCTCGGGTCCGTCCGTGAGCTTCGTCTCGTGGAAGCCGATGATCTCGCCGTCGCGGACGGCGAGGATGACCGAATCGGGGTCGAAGTCCGCGGCACCGACGATGGCCGCGATGTCGGCAAGCGTCTGCCCACCCTGTTCCGGGTGCCAGTCGAAGGCCGCGTTGTTCACCCGCAGCCAGCCGGCCTCGTCGCCGGGGGCGAACGAGCGCAGCCTCACGCCCTCGGGGACGCTGACCTCGGGAAGGTCGGAGAGTGTGAGGCCGTCGTCGGTGCGCATCTGGAAGAGCACACGGTCGCGGCTGAGACCATGTTTGTCCGCGAGATGCCGGGCAGCGGGGGAGTCGCCGTGGGCCCAGCACCATGCCTCGGGCTGTTCGGTGAGGATCGTGCTCAGCAGCGTCTCGCCGAGACCCTGGCCGCGGTGGTCGGGGGCGATGAGGAACTCGGCGGCGTGGCGCTCGCCCTGGCGCGCCCGGATCCCGAAGCCGATGAGCTCGGCTGGGTCGTCGGCGGGTGCAGGGTCGTCGGCTGGGCTCGCGTCGCCGGCCGGGGTCGTGCCGTCTGCGTAGACGCGCCACACGCTCGAGGCCGTCTGCGCGTCGTGGCTGCGGTCCTCACCGCGGGCGATCGCGAGGAGCCCGCCGGAGATCTCCGGTGCCCCGTCGGATTCGGCCACGCGCTCGAGGAAGTGAAGCTCGGCCTCGGTGACGGTGTCGATCGGGGTGCCCGTGACGGCACCGGATGCGGCGATTCTCATGCACTCATCTCCTCATCGGCGGGGTGGCTGGTGGAGGCAGCGGCGGGAGTCCTGCCCGAGCCGGGGTCGCGTGGCTCGGCGGGGTCGACGGACCCTGTGGTGTCGCCGGGGTCGCCCTCCTCGTCGTCGTCACCGGCTCCGGCGTCGGGGCTGAACCGGTAGCCGACGTTGCGGACGGTGTGGATCGCGTTCTCGAGGTCCTTGCCGAGCTTCGCCCGCAGCCGCCTGACGTGGACGTCGACGGTGCGGGTGCCGCCGTAGTAGTCGTCGCCCCACACGCCGAGGAGGATCTCATCGCGGGTGAAGACGCGCTCGGGATGCATCGCGAAGAACTTCAGCAGCGAGAACTCGCGGTAGGTGAGGTCGAGCGACCGGCCCCCGAGATCGGCGGTGAATGAGGTCTCGTCGATGCGCAGGGCACCGGTGACGACGACCATCGGCTCGCCGTTCTCGTTCCACCCGCCCACCGGTCCCGTGCCGCCGGCCCCGGCACGCTCGCCGAGGCGGGAGGGACCCTGACCGGCGGCGGGAGAGCCCGCAGAGCGGAAGTGGTCACGGGCGAGGCGGAGCCGGGCCTCCACCTCGGCGGGGCCGGCCGTGGTGAGGATGATGTCGGTGACCTCCCACTTCGCCGAGGCGGTTGCCAGGCCGCCCTCGGTGAGGACGACGACGATGGGCAGGCTGAGGCCGGCGGAGTCGAGGACGGCGCCGATCCGCGGAGCCAGGGAGAGGTCGAGGCAGGCGTCGACGACGGCGACGTCGGCGGTGGTCGAGGAGCCGGGGATCTCCTCGGCGCTGATGCGTTCGACCTGGTGGCCGAGGTATTCCAGAGCCTGCGGGGCGAGCGGGGCGGAGAGCGCGGGGGCGGGGCAGACGTGCAGGATCCTCATGCTCTGCGTGCCCCCTCATCGACGTGTGTGCGGCCTGAGCCAAAGTATATCGAGGCCGCGAGATGCGTCCCGGCGGCGTTTCACGAATCGTCGCCGGTGGGGGCGATAGGGCACGATAGATGAGTGATCAGATGGATTCGAGTAGCAGTCGCGCTTGCCCTCGCCGTCGCCCTGAGCGGGTCGGTGTACTGGGGCTACACGCTCTTCGTGATCGCGACCGGACTCATCGTCCTGGGCGTCTCCTACGGCTGGCCGCGCCTCACCGACTCCCCGCAGCCGCGGGCGACCTCGATCATGCTCGCGCTCTTCGGCCTCGCGGGACTCTTCGCCGCGTGGCAGGACGACACCGCGCCCTACCTCGATTGGCTTCCGGTCCTCGCCGGCCTCGGGCTGCTGTGGACCTTCGTGCAGAACCTCACCCGCGGCATGGGCGCCTCGGATGCGGTCGCCAACGTCTCCGCGCAGGTCGCCGGCGTCGTCATCGTGCTCTCCGCGAGCACCTGGGTCGCGGCGGCCACCGTGCCCGGGGACAAGGAGGCGATCGTCGTCGGCCTCGTCGCGATCATCGCAGCCCAGTGCATGACGGCGCTGCCGTGGCCGGCGATCTACACCTCCCCGCTCGCGGTGGCGATGTCGACGGCGGTCGCGGGCATCATGTCCGTGATCATCCTCGACAGCAGCTTCACGTGGCCGATCGCGCTCATCCTCGGCGCCGTCATGGGTCTGCTCGTCGCCGGGGTCGACCGGATGCTCGGCCTCATCGCCTACGCCCAGTACCAGGCGGCGAACCTCGAGCTCTCGCAGAACATCGAACTCAAGCGCAACGTCGAGAAGGCCCGCAGCTTCGCGGTCCAGCTCGCCCTCGGCGCGGCCCCCATCGCCCTGGGCGGCGTCGTCGTCTACGCCCTCGAGCGCATCGCCCTCTGAGCAACCCTCCGTTCTCAGCAACCCTCCGGGCGCTCGGCAACCCTCTGGGCAAACCACTCGTCTCTCAGCCACCTCCCGGGCGCTCGGCAACCTGGCGCACGGTTGCCCAGCGCCCGGAAGGTTGCCGGCAAGCACGCCCTTCGCCGCAGGGTTGCTCAGCGTCCGGAGGGTTGCCGCCGGGCGGCGCGGCACGAACATGTGGGAGGCCGCCGCTGAGCCGCCGCCCGGCTCCCGGACGGTTGTCGCACGTCAGGGCTCGGACTGTAGACTGAGCGGCATGGAAGAAAACCTCGTTCTGCTCGAAATTGTCTTCTCCGGTCTCGTCGGCATCGCCGCGCTCGGCGCAGCAGGTGTCGCCTACAAGGTCGTCAAGTCCCTCATCGTGGTCAATCGCTGATACCCATGATCGAGATCGACGCCTCAGTCAACCCGGAACTCGTTCCCCTCTCGTGGCTCATCGGCTCGTGGGAAGGCGTCGGCGTCGTCGGATACGCCGACACCCCTGAGAAGCAGTTCGGCCAGCGCATCGAATTCGTCGCGCACCCGGGCACCCCGTACCTCCAGTACAACGCGCACGCGTGGCTGCTCACCGAGGACGGCGAACTCGACTCGACCCTGACCCTGGAGACCGGGATCTGGCAGCTCGTGCGTCCGCGCGACGCCGGGGACGTCGGACCAGGGATGCTCGTGCCCACCGAGGAGCCGAGCTTCACCTCGGCGGCGGCGGTCGAGACCCTGCGGACGAACGACGACGCCTTCGAGATCGAAGCCGAGATCGTCCACCCTCACGGTGTCATGGAGCTCTACGCCGGCTACGTCAAGGGCCCGCGCATCGACCTGAGCACCGACGTCGTGGCCAGGACGAAGACCGCGAAGGAGTACACGGCGTCGACCCGCATGTACGGTCTCGTCGGCGGCGAGCTGATGTGGGCGTGGGACATGGCCGCCCTCGGCCACGAACTCGCCACCCACTCCTCGGCGAGGCTGAAGAAGCTCAGCTGAGATGACCGGGACCACCGCACCGGACCCCGATGCCCCGACCGGCGCCGAGACGTCCCCGGGCTCTCCCGCGGGTGCGCCGGGGACCCCTGGATCCTCGCCCGCCGAGGCGGCCCCGCCGCGACCGTCGTCCCTGTCCCGACCGCTGAGTTCGTCCGCGGTCTTCGGCACGGGTGACCTCGCGCAGACCCCGATGCACTACGGCGAACCGCTGCGCGAACAGCGCGCGCTCGCCGAACGCGGGGCGATCGTCGACCTGCCCCACGTCCGCGTGCTGCGCCTCACCGGGGCGGACCGGTTGACGTGGCTGAACTCGATCACGACGCAGAAGATCGACACCCTGGCCCCCGGCGTCTCGACGGAGACTCTCGTCCTTGACCCCAACGGACGCATCGAGGGCTGGCTGCGCCTCATCGACGACGGTGACGCGCTCTGGGCGCTCAGCGACCTCCGCACCGACGAGACGCTCGAGTTCCTCCGCCGCATGGTCTTCATGATGCGCGTCGAGATCGCCGACGTCAGCGAGGACTTCCAGACCATCGGTGCGATCCGCGCCCTGCCCGAATCCCTGCCCGTCACCCAGGTCTGGTCGGACCCGTGGCCGCACATCGGCTCGGGTTCGGCCTCGTACGCCGAGGTCGACCTCGGTCAGGGTGTCGCCGGCACCGACCACCCCGGTCTCGAGACCCCGTTCGTCATCGGCATCGTCGCCCGCGAGGACCTGGCGACCGCCTCGGCGAACGACTTCCGGATGGCCGGCTTCGACTCCTGGGAGGCCCTGCGGGTCGCCGCGTGGAGGCCGGGGCGCAATGAGATCGACCACAAGTCCCTCGTCGGCGAGCTCGATCTCCTGCGCACTTCGGTCCACCTCGCGAAGGGCTGCTATCGCGGTCAGGAGGCCGTCGCCCGCGTCCACAACCTCGGACAGCCGCCTCGGCGCCTCGTCTTCGTCCACCTCGACGGATCCGGGCACATCCATCCCGATCCCGGCGCCGAGGTGCTCGCCGCAGTCCGCGGATCCGACCGTCCCGTCGGCGTCCTCACCTCGGTCGCTCAGCACTATGAACTCGGCCCGATCGGGCTCGCGGTCATCAAGCGCACCGTCGCCGCCGATGCCCCGCTGAGCGTCGACCTCGGCGAGAGCGGCACCGTGGCGGGAGCGCAGGAGATCATCGTCGCCCCCGAGCGCGGACACGACCGGACCCTGCCCGGACGGAACCGGGACGTCGACATGCGGAATCAGCACCGCTGAGACCCGCCGGACCGGGCGTCTGCGGCGGGGAACGTCCCGATCGGACGGTCGGCCACCTCGGCGAAGGGAATCCTGCGTGCTCAGGGGACCTGGCGGGACTCCCGGATGACGCTGAGAATGACGTCGCGGTGACGACGGAATCAGTACTTCTGGGCGGCCCTGAATGCGCGTTCTGCCCACCTGACGGACTGAGAATGACAAGAACCGTCGTCACGCTCTATTCTTCCCGTTATGACAGCTTTGGAGATTGGCGGCGAAGCTCTGCCGCAGGAACGCAAGATCGTCACCGAGATCCCGGGACCGAAGTCCCGTGAGATCGAGGCGCGACGCTCAAGTGCCGTCGCGACCGGTGTCGGATCGAGCCTGCCGGCCTACATCGTGGCCGCAGGCGGGGGCATCGTCAAGGATGTCGATGGCAACCAGCTCGTCGACCTCGGCTCCGGCATCGCCGTGACCACCGCAGGCAACTCGAACCCCCGCGTCGTCAAGGCCGCGACCGAGCAGCTCGAGGCCTTCACCCACACGTGCTTCATGGTCAATCCGTACGAGAGCTACGTCGAGGTCGCCGAGGCGCTCAACCGGCTCACCCCCGGTGACCACGAGAAGCGGACCGTCCTGCTCAACTCGGGCGCCGAGGCGGTCGAGAACGCCGTGAAGATCGCCCGTGCCCACACCGGCCGGGACGCCGTCGTCGTCTTCGACCACGCGTACCACGGCCGGACGAACCTGACGATGGCGATGACGGCGAAGGCCCACCCGTACAAGGCGGGCTTCGGCCCCTTCGCCGGCGAGGTCTACCGCGCCCCGATGTCCTACCCGTTCCGCGACAACGACGCGGCGGGCACGAAGGTCAGCGGTGAGGACGCTGCCAAGCGCGTCATCACGATGATCGAGAAGCAGATCGGGGCCGAGAACGTCGCCGCGATCGTCATCGAGCCGATCCAGGGTGAGGGCGGCTTCATCGTCCCCGCCGAGGGCTTCCTGCCCACGCTCGTCGACTTCGCCCGCGAGAACGGCATCGTCTTCGTCGCTGACGAGGTCCAGGCCGGATTCGCCCGCACCGGCAAGATGTTCGCCTCGGAGTGGGAGGAGATCGTCCCCGATCTCATCACCACCGCGAAGGGCATCGCCGGCGGTCTGCCGCTCTCGGCTGTCACCGGTCGCGCGGAGATCATGGATTCGGTCGGCCCGGGTCGCCTCGGCGGCACCTACGGCGGCAACCCAACCGCGTGTGCGGCGGCGCTCGGCGCGATCGAAGCGTACGAGAACGACGGACTGCTCGAGCGGGCGACCGAGATCGGCGAGCTCATCACCGATCGTCTCGTCAAGCTCCAGAGCACCTACCCGGAGATCGGCGACATCCGCGGCCGCGGTGCCATGGTGGCCGCCGAGTTCGTCAAGCGCGACTCGATCGAGCCCAACCCCGAACTCGTCAAGGAGCTCGCGGCGTACTGCGCGAAGAACGGCGTCCTCGTCCTCACGACGGGCACCTTCGGCAATGTGCTCCGTTTCCTCCCGCCGCTGACGATCTCCGATGAGCTGCTGGGCGACGCCTTCGACGTCATCGAGGCGGGACTCGCCGAGATCCTCGGCTGAGGTCTCCGGCACCGCCGCACCCCGCACCACCGACGACCCTGTTCGCCACCGCACCCGGATTCCGGGTCGGGGCGGGCAGGGTCGTTCGCGTTCGCATGTGGGGTCATCTGCCTCGACGGGAGTTGCCCGCGGAGGCCGCGGAGGCGGCGGTCGGGCGGGTCCGACGCGGCGAGCGGGCGGACGCTGCCCGCGGAGGTGGCGATCGGGCGGGTCCGACGCGGCGATCGGACGGACGCTGCCCGCGAAGGCGACGGGAGTCCTCCTCACCGCATTCCGGGAGGTGAGGGACGTCGGATCCGGACGGCCG
This sequence comes from Brevibacterium sp. K72, assembly GCF_050562175.1. Taxonomy (NCBI): domain Bacteria; kingdom Bacillati; phylum Actinomycetota; class Actinomycetes; order Micrococcales; family Brevibacteriaceae; genus Brevibacterium; species Brevibacterium sp. K72. The sequence continues at coordinate 378,860 of NZ_CP191582.1, read as the reverse complement.
TCGGCGGGACCAGGGGCCCGGAATCGCTGAACCCTGCGCGAAATCGGCGCGGATGGAGGACAATGGTAGTCATGCGTGCGACCACCGTGGACAGACCCGAGGGCCGAGGCTCCGCCGTGTGGCGGTTCCTCCGCGGTCCGCGCTTCGTCGACCTGCCGCTGCGCGCATTCGCTCTCGTCATGGGGCTGACGGCCTTCGTGCCGGGCGCCTTCGAGCTCGACGAACCGCTCTACGTCGCTCTCACCGCGGCCGCCTACGTGCTCATCGTCGTCGCGCCGTTCCTTCCCTTGAGCGTCGTCGTCGCCTCGGCGGCCCTCAGCGGGGTCTTCCTCTGGCAGTACCCCGACTTCGAGAACATGTCCACCGAGGCGCTCATCCTCGCCACGGCCGTGCTCTTCAGCTATATGCTCTGGTGGGCGGCCGGTGCAGGGACGCTCGCGCTCCTCGCGTACCAGGTCGCGGCGACGGCGCAGAACGGTCTCGACGGTGGTGTGCCCGGCCTCATCGACCTCGGCTACGGATGGCTGACGACCTGCCTCGTCGGCGTCGCCGCAGGGTTCGTCGAGCGTCGGATCCAACGTGAGATCACTCGCCGCGAGCAGGCGGCCCGCGAGAACGCGCGAGCGCTCGAGACGATGCGGATGCGCTTCACGAGCGACACCCATGACACTATCTCCCACTCCCTGTGCACCGAGGCAGCGATCATCAGGACTCTCGGCCGGGCGCCCCACGCGCCGGGCGCGGATCGGATGATCACCGAACTCGCTCTGGTCAACGCCGAGGCGACGAAGCGCCTGCGGCAGCTCGTCGCACGCCTGCGCGCGGACGCTCCCGAGAGCGCGCACGTCGGACTCCGCGCCGAGGCTCGACTGCTCGTCTCCGCGATCGAGGACGGCACGGCCGCCGGGGGAGTGCGGCTGTCGACGACCGTCGGTGCCCTGCCCGAACATGCCTCTCCCGCGGTCGGCACGCACTTCACCGGCTTCATCCTCGAACTCGCCACCAATGTCATCCGCTACGCGACCCCGGGAACAGCCTCGACGATCGCCGTCGCCGCCGAACAGGCGACGCCGACACGGGTCGTGGTCCGCTACACGAGCGTCAACTCCGCCGACGCCCCGCTCACCGAGGTGCCGCGGTCCCTGAGCACCCGCGCCGAGGCGGTCGGTGGATCCTGCACCGTGAGCGCGGACCCGCAGGGCCGGGTCGTCGTCACCGTCACCCACCCGCTCGAACTCGTCGCGACGGAGATCGACTCCGAGATCGCGACCGAGGCGGTGCCGGTCAGGGACGACTTCGCCGCGGCGTCGCAGGCGACCCCCGGCGAGCTGAGTCCGACCGCGCAGGGCGACAGCGCCTCTGTGGCCGGTGCGGCGCTTCCCGGGACTGTCGGCCATGCAGGCACTGCCGCCGATGCCGTGACGGTCGGTGACGCGGGGCCGGTCGGTTCCGCCGGGCCGGCAGGCTCCGGAACCACGGTGCACGCCGGGCACTCCCACCGTCGCCTCGAAGGCCGCAGGGCGTGAACGCCTCCGCCGGGAACGGAGCCGCAGAGACTGGAGCCGCACAGACTGCGGCGTCCACGGAACGACCGGCCGCCTCGGTGCTCATCGTCGATGACGACAAATGGACGACGCGGGCGGTTGCGGCTGCGCTCCGGGACTCCGGGTCGTTCGACGTCCTCGACCCGCAGCATTCCGGTGAGGTGGCGGTCGCGGCCTACGCTGCGCACCGGCCCGACCTCGTGCTCATGGACGTCAACATGCCTCCGGGGATGAGCGGGGTGGATGCGACGCAGGAGATCATCGGGCTCGACCCCTCGGCGACGATCGTCCTCCTCACCACGGTGGCGCCCGGGCCCGGCCTCGCCCGAGCGCTCGAGGCCGGTGCGCTCGCGGCCGTGAGCAAGTCCGCCTCCGATGCGGAGCTCATCCGCGTCGCCGAGGCGGCCCTCGAGGGGGACTCGCCCGAGCTGCTCCGAACGCTCGCCGAGGACATCCTCGTCAGCGGCGACAGCGTTCCCGATGTCCCGGCCAACGCTCCGGCACTCACCGAGGCGGAGCTCACCCTCCTGCGCCAGATCTGCGAAGGACTCGACTACTCGGAGATCGCGGCGCGACAGTTCGTCACCGTCCACACGGTCAAGAGTCATGCCCGGAACCTGCGGATCAAACTCGGGGCGAAGAACCTTGCGCAGGTCGTCATCCGCGCTGTGCAGTTCAAGTTCCACTCCCCGGAATGAGCCGGAGGCCCTGCTTCCTGGACTGAGACGGGGCGAGCGGACACTGTTGGGGCGAGCGGACACTGACGGGGCGAGCGGAAACGGTCGCACAACCTCGGCGATCTCATCCTTTCGTGCGATGACACGGACCCCATGTGCACGGCAGAGTGAATGCTCGGGCCGCGATCCGAGCGTGCCCGGAAGCGAGCGGCGGCACGGCCGCCCGAGGCGAGGAGTCGCGAGAATGAACCTGGATGTGTCGATGGGAATCGTGGGTCTGCTCATCTCCCTGATCTATGTCGCTGTCACGGTGCTCGGGCTGGGGATCCTCGTGGTCGGACTCATCGTCCTCATCAAGGTCAATCGTCTGCTCACCGTCCGGCTGAGGGAGACGACGGCTGTGCCGGTCGCCGACGAACCGCCGGTCACAGGTCCTGCTGCTTCGCCCGGCACTGACAGTGGCATGCCTGCGGAACGATCGATGAAGGCGGGCGACCATCTCGCGTAGGACCGTGCTGAGGCGGATCGGCATCGTCGTCGCCGGTGCGGCTGCCACGGTCGTCATCGGCACGTTCGCGTGCGGTCGGGTGCTGTCGTCGTTCGAGTTCCAGGACGTCGTCTACGACAATGTCCCCTCGAAGGTCCGCTGCGCCGACGTGCCGTCTGTCCGGACGGTCGAGCAGGTCCGATCCGAGTTCCCTGCGATCGCTGACGCCGAGGTCCTCGTCGTCGAACGCTGTCAGGGCGCCGTCCTCGAGATCCAGTACCCGAGTCACGCCGTGCGGACCGAGGTCGAGGGCTTCCTGCAGAAGACCGGCACCTGGCATCGCGGATCGGGCTGGTGGTGGAAGTCCGTGCCCGTCCAACTGCGCAATGTGTGAGGGAACTGCCATGATGAGAGGGGAGCGGCACCCTGTCGGGACCGGGTTCCTCGAATGACGACAGTACGAGCGCGAAGGACGGAATGCACGAGAGACGAGGCAGAGGCACGAAGCTCACCGCGAGTCGGGAACGAGCAGTCGCCGCCATCGCAGCCGCACACGAGTCCGCCGCCGTACCCGCACTCACCGACAGTGAGCCGGTGCTCGGACTCATCGACCTCGACCACGTCGCCGAGGCGTTCGCTGAGCTCAGGGCCGCGTTCGACACCGACACGGAGGTTCTCCACGCGGTGGCGTGCAAGGCGGTGCCCCTGCTCCCCCTGCTCCGGTACTACGCCGAGAGCGGTGCCGGCTGCGAGGTGGCGAGCCCCGGAGAACTCGAATCGGCGCTCACCGCCGGGTTCGCGCCGAACCGGATCGTCTTCGATTCGCCGGCGAAGACGGAGAGCGAGCTGCGACGCGCACTCAGCTTGGGCGTGTCCATCAACGTCGACAGCTGGGAGGAGCTCGAGCGCCTCGACCGTCTCGTCGACGCGGGCACCGAGTCGGTCATCGGCATCCGCATCAATCCGCAGTCGGGGATCGGTGAGATCGGCGCAATGAGCACGGCGACATCGACGTCGAAGTTCGGCATCGGTCTCGCCGATCCCGGCGCACGTCAGGCGATCGTCGACGCCTACCGTGCCCGTCCATGGCTGACGCAGATCCATGTCCACTCGGGATCGCAGGGCATCGGTCTCGACCAGGCCGCTGAGGGGATCGCCGCGGTCGTCGACCTCGCCCGCGAGATCAACGCGGGCACGGCGGATGCCTGCACGGCGGATGCCGGCGAGAGCGTCGGGGAGGGCGATCGTCACGGAGACACCGACCCCCGACAGGTCACGCGCATCGACATCGGCGGCGGTCTGCCGGTGAATTTCTTCGGCGACGAGGTGACCCCGACCTTCGCGGACTACCGTGCGGCGATCGAGGCGAGAGTGCCCGAGCTCTTCGACTTCGACATCGTCACCGAGTTCGGCCGCTCGCTGCTGGCGAAGGCCGGCAGCATCCTCACCCGCGTCGAGTACGCGAAGACGACCGGTGGTCGGCGCATCGCCATCACGCACGCGGGCGTCCAGGTGGCCACCCGCACCGCGTATGCCCCCGCCGACTGGCCCGTGCGCATCCTCCCGTTCGCGCCCGACGGCATGCCGAAGCCCACGTCCGTCGGTCACGCCGAAGGGCCCGAACTCGTCCACACCGACGTCGCCGGACCGGCGTGCTTCGCCGGCGACCTCCTCGCCGAGGATCGCCTCCTGCCGCGGCTCGACGCCGGCGACCTCATCGTCGTCCCCGACACCGGGGCGTACTACTTCTCGAATCCGTTCTCCTACAACCTCCTTCCGCGGGTGCCCGTCTACGGGTATCGGACGTCATCCGAGACCGATGCGAGCGGCCTCGGGTCGGACAACCTCGGCGAGAGGGTCGACTTCTTCCTCATCCGGCGCGGACAGACGATTGCGGAGATCCTCGCCGAGGCGGGAGAACCGAAGATCGAGCCGCTCTGATCCGCTCGGCACCCCTTCACCGCGCGATCCCAGCCGGGCGGAGGTCGACATCGGCGGGCGCCCGGCCGTCCATCGTCTCGCGACCGGTTACTCTGAGGTGATGGTGACGACGGAGAGAGGGCAGCCGTTCGGACATCGGTTCGCCTCGGCGGAAGAAGGGCCGCGGCACACCGTGCGCGAGTGGAACGAACGCCTCGTGCTCGACCGGCTCTGGGCCGGCGACCCGCTCGAAGGGCTGTCGACGAACGAGCTCATCTCCCAGACCGGACTCACGCGAGCCACGGTGCTCGCCCAGTGCGACGACCTGCAGCGGCGCGGCCTCATCGTTCAGGGACCGCCCGACAGGCAAAGCGGCGCCGGCCGTCCCGGCAAGCGATTCTTCCCGCGGTCGCGCGACGCCCTCTGCGTCGGGGTCGACGCGGGTCTGAATTCGGCGACTGTGGCCGTGGCCGATGTGACCGGCCGCCGCCTGGGCGGAGCCCGCATCCGCTTCGCCGACGACTTGTCCCGGAGTCGCGCGGTGCAGGTGCGCGCCGCCATCGATGAGGCGCTTGCCGCGGCGGAGGCGGACCACGAGCAGGTGCGGACTGTCTGCTTCGGTTTCGCCGCGCCGATCGCCGCCGAGGGGTCGATGGCGATGGAGGACCCGTTCTGGCGTGAAGTCGAAGTCGACCTCAAGGAAGTGCTGCGCGACCTCGATTGGGCGGTCGCGGTCCACAACGACGCCAACCTCGCGGCGATCGCCGAACGCGACGCCGGCACCGTCGATCCCGCCGGCGACTTCGTCGTGCTCCTGGCCGGAGAGCGGTTCGGCGCAGGCATCGTCGACGGAGGGCACCTTCTCACCGGCGCCCGCGGCGGAGCCGGCGAGATGGTCTACCTCGAGCACGTCGAGGGCGTGCGCTCGACCGAAGGGCTGGGTCGGCTCGCTCGGACATGGGCCGAGCAGGCGAATGTCGAACTGTCCGACGACGCACCGCTGCCCCTGGACCCCCACGAACTCATCGCGCAGGCCGCGGAAGGGCGACCGGCGGCGCTGCGCCTCGTCGATGATCTGTCCGACCGACTGGCACGGGTCGTCGCCACACTGTCGAGCCTGCTCAACCCGCAGGTGGTGGTCATCAGTGGGGCCACGGCGCTCGAAGACGAGGTCCTGCTGCAGCGGGCAGAGGAGCGGGTGGGGGACTACGCGCCGATGCCGGTGCGGATCATCCCCTCAGCGCTGGGCACCGACGCCGTGGTGGAGGGAGCCATCGTCGTCGCGCTCGAAGCCGTCCGCGAGACCCTGCGCGCACGACTCGCCGACTGAGTGCCGGACTGCGTTTTCCTCGACGACCTCCTGCTTTCATGGTCCGCTTGCGTGTTCAGAGTTCTCCTGATTGTTCAGTGAGACCCCTTGATTTAATTAATTGAGGAGGTATATTTAAGCGCTATAGAAACAGCACTAAGCATCCGACCATCAGGAGACAACGACGTGTCCCGATCACCGGCCGATCCTCAGCGTGTGAGCGCAACGCGACGCGGCTTCCTCGCCACCGCCGCAGCAGGCACCCTGCTGTCGCTGAGTGGATGCTCCGACGGTTCGACCAGCCGGTCGGACGTCACGCTCTACCAGTCGAAGCCCGAGGCCATCCCCTATTTCCGCGAACTCGTCCGCGTCTTCAACGCCGATGGCACCGGTCCCCGTGCCGTCCACGACACCGCGTCCAACCTCTCTGGGGGCTTCGCCCGCGGGGCGCCGCCCGACCTCGGATGTCTCAACTACAACTTCGAGATGGCGCGCTTCCAGGAGCGCGGAGCGCTCTCGGACCTCTCCGACCTTCCCGAGGCGGCAGCCGTGGCGCCGAGAGTCCAGGACCTCGTCGATCAGTACCCCGTCTACCCCGGGCGAACCAGCGTCATCCCCTATTCCCTCATGGCGGCCTCAGTCCTCTACAACCGTGAACTGTTCGACCGGCATGACGTCGAGGTCCCTGGCACGTGGAGCGAGCTGCTCGACGCGTGCGGGACGTTCCAGGACGCCGGCGTAACGCCGCTCATCAGCACCTACGCCGATGCGTGGACCGTGTCGCAGGGACTCGCCGACTACAGCCTCGGCGGCGGGCTCAACGTCGCCGAATTCTTCGCACAGCTGCGGGAACAGGGCGACGACCTCGGCCCGACCGCCCCGGTGTCCTTCAGCAAGGACTTCTACGACCCGCTGTCGAAGATGCTCGAGCTCGCCGCCTACTCGAATCCGAACGCGGCGAGTCTGGGATACGGCGACGGCAACCTCGCCTTCGCCCGAGGGGAGGGCGCCATGTATCTGCACGGTCCGTGGGCGCTCGGCGAGATCGCCAAGACCGATCCCGACCTCGACATCGGGACCTTCCCGCTGCCGATGACCGAAGACAGGGACGACCTCAGGGTGCGCGTCAACATCGACCTCGCGCTCTGGATCCCCGAAGCCGCACAGAACCCGGTCGGGGCACGGGAGCTCGCCTCCTACCTGCTCGACCCCGCGGTTCAGGACGCGTACAACGCGGAGAACCTCGGCTTCGGCGTGCGCGACGATGCACCGCCGGTCACCGATGAGCGGCTAGTGGAGATGCAGCCGTTCGTCGACCGCGGTGACTTCTACCAGGGGGTGTCCACAGCCATTCCCCGCACGATCCCGTTCGAGAACTACATGCAGGGCCTCGTGCTCGGCGCTGATCTCGAAGGGGTTCTCACGACCCTCGACAACGACTGGGCCAGACTGGCCCGCCGGTCATGAACCGATTCCAACGATGAGGACCACGATGACCACAGACACCCGGACCGGAGACCGACGCCCCGCGCGTCGTCGCAGACGCGGCCCCGATGCCGTCCACCTCCTCTTCCTGCTGCCCGCAGTGGTCGCCTTCACCCTGGCGCTCACCGTTCCCGCGGTGATGGGCATCTTCTTCAGCTTCACCGACTCGATCGGCTTCGGGGAGTGGAACTTCGTCGGCTTCACCAACTACGCCGTGCTCTTCAGCGATCCCGCCATCCTCGGTGCGTACGGCTTCACGATCGGCATCGCAGTGGTCACCGTGATCCTCGTCAACGTCATCGCCCTGCTCCTGGCGATCGGTCTGACCTCGCGGATCCGTGCCAAGAATGCGCTGCGGGCGGTGTTCGTCCTGCCGATGGTGCTGTCGGGGATCATCATCGCATTCGTCTTCAACTTCCTCTTCTCCCGCACCGTTCCGGCCGCAGCGTCGGCCTGGGGGATCGGGTTCCTCGAGGAGAGCATCCTCACCGACCCGAACCTCGCATGGGTCTCGATCGTCATCGTCACGGCCTGGCAGGCGGTGCCCTCAGCCATGCTCATCTACATCGCCGGGCTCGTCTCCATCCCCGCGGAGATCTACGAGGCGGCGGCGCTGGACGGCGCGACATCGTGGTCGCGACTGCGCTCGATCACGCTGCCGCTGATGGCCGGATACATCGCCATCAACGTGGTCATCGGGTTCAAGAACTTCCTCAACTCCTACGACGTCATCGTCGGCCTCACCGACGGTGGGCCGGGCACCTCCACCCGGTCTGTGGCGATGATGATCTTCCGCGGCTTCGACAACGGCGACTACGCCTACCAGATGGCGAACTCGGTGGTCTTCTTCCTCATCGCCGTCGGCATCGCCCTCATCCAACTGCGGCTCACCCGCGGAAAGGCCGGCTCCTGATGTCCGCAACCCCCACTGTGATCCCCGGGTCCAGCGCTCCGACCCGACCGCTCAGCCTCGACGCGAACCGCACCAAGGCGGGAACGCGACGCCGGCGTCGTCGGGGGTTCGGTCTCACCCTGCTGCTCGCTGCGTGCTCGCTGACGGTGCTGGTGCCTCTCTATGTCACCGTCTCCATGGCGCTGAAGTCGGGATCCCAAGCGGTCGACGGAGAGGCCTTCGCGCTGCCGGCTCCGCCGAGTCTCGAAGGCATCATCGAGGCCTGGTCGCTGACGAACTTCCCGCGGGCCTTCGCCATCTCCGTGTTCGTCACGACAGTCACCGTCGTGGGAACCATCCTTCTGAGTTCCATGGCGGCGTATGCGATCTCGCGGAACTGGCACCGCCGAGTCTTCCGCTGGTCGTTCTTCTACCTGCTGGCCGCGATGTTCCTGCCCTTCCCGGTCCTCGCGCTGTCCCAGGTGAAGCTGAGCGGCATGGTCGGCCTCGCGAACCCCTTCGGAGTGGCCATCCTCCACATCCTGTTCCAGCTGTCGTTCTCCGTCATGCTCTACACGGCGTTCCTGCGCGGTCTGCCGGAGGAGCTCGAGGAAAGTGCCCGCCTCGACGGGGCGTCGACGGCTCAGGTCTTCTGGCGGATCGTCTTTCCGCTCCTGGCGCCGATGAGCGCGACCGTCGGCATCTTCTCGTTCCTCGCATCGTGGAACGACTTCATGATGCCCTCCCTCATCATCGCCGACCCGAGTCTGCAGACCCTTCCGGTCGTGCAGTCGATCTTCCAGACCCAGTTCAGCAACAACTACCACGTCGCCTTCTCCTCCTACCTCATGGCGATGGCACCGGCGGTCATCGTCTACCTCTTCACCCAGCGCTGGGTGATGTCCGGGGTGACGCAGGGAGCTGTGAAGTGATCAGAACTCGTCGCCCCCGGCCGCCGCCTGCCGAGCGCGGCCCGTCCGGATGCTCCAGCGAGGAGCCCTCCACGATCGCAGCCTGACCCCAGACCCCGTCTCCGGTACGAAAAGGACACGAATCCCACCATGCTCCAGACATCAGAATCGCACGCGCGACCGACCGCGCTCCTCGCCGATAACGACTGGTGGCGGCAGGCCGCCGTCTACCAGATCTACCCGCGCAGCTTCGCCGACTCCGACGCGAACGGCATCGGCGATCTCGTCGGGATCATCGAGAAGGTGCCCTACCTCAGCGCCCTGGGCATCGACGCGGTCTGGCTCAGCCCGTTCTACCCCTCTGCGCTCGCAGACGGCGGATACGACGTCGATGATTATCGCGATGTCGACCCGCGACTCGGCACGCTCGCCGACTTCGATGCCCTCACCGCGGCCCTGCATGAGGCAGGAATCCGCATCATCGTCGACATCGTGCCCAACCACACCTCCGACAGGCACGAATGGTTCAGGGCGGCGCTCGCCGCAGGCAAAGGCTCCCCGGAGCGCGACCGCTACCTCTTCAGGGACGGGCGCGGAGAGTACGGTGAGCTGCCCCCGTCCGACTGGACGTCGATCTTCGGGGGATCCGCGTGGGAGCCTGTGGGCGACGGCCAGTGGTATCTTCACAACTTCGCCCCCGAGCAGCCCGACCTCGACTGGAACAGTCCGGACGTGCGCGCGGACTTCCTCGACACCCTGCGATTCTGGGCGGACCGCGGAGTCGACGGCTTCCGCGTGGACGTCGCCCATGGTCTGGCCAAGGACCTCCCGCCGGAAGGGACGCCTCTGCCGACTCAGGCCGAACTCGACGCCCTGCCCCACGACGGACAGCATCCGCTCTGGGACCGGGACGACGTCCACGACATCTATGCGGAATGGCGGCGGCTCTTCCGCAGCTACGATCCGCCTCTGATCGGAGTCGCCGAGGCGTGGGTGGACCCCGGCAGGAGGGCTCGCTATGCCGGTGAGGACGGCCTGGGTCAGGCCTTCAGCTTCGATCTGCTGCGCGCGGATTTCGACCCGGAGGTGTTCCGGAGCGTGATCACGTCGAACCTCGAACTGGCGGCCGCTTCGGGATCGTCGACCACCTGGGTGTTCTCCAACCACGACGTCGTCCGCCATGCCACTCGCTACGGTCTGCCGGTCTCCGGGGACAGCGAGCGCATGGGGAAGGAGTGGTTGCTCTCCGGAGGAACCGCCCCCGAGCTCGACGCCGTTCTGGGTCTGCGCAGGGCACGCGCGGCCACGCTGCTGCAGCTCGCCCTTCCGGGTTCGGCCTACCTCTATCAGGGCGAGGAGCTGGGACTGCACGAGGTGCCCGATATCGCCGACGACGCACGACAGGACCCGACCTTCTTCCGCAGCCGCGGAGTCGAGCTCGGTCGCGACGGGTGCAGAGTGCCGCTGCCGTGGACGTCCGAGGGCCCCGCCTTCGGCTTCGGATCCGTCTCGCCGCATCTGCCCCAGCCGGGGTGGTTCGCCGATCATTCCGTCGAACGCGAGGAGAGCGATCCGTCCTCGACTCTGTGGCTCTACCGCCATGCGCTGCGACTGCGCAGGGAGCTGACGGGCAGCGAGCAGCTCGACTGGCTCGAACTCGGTGACCATGTAGTCGGATTCCGTCGGCCGGGCGGCTGGGTCAGCGTGACGAACTTCGGAGCGCAGCCGGTGCCGCTCCCGGACGGCGAGGTTCTGCTCTCGAGCGAAGCGCTGCCCGGCGACGGCACGCTCCCCGGAGCTGTCACCGTGTGGCTGCGGACACCGGAAACCGGCGAGGAGCTGCGGACCTCGGACACCGGCAAGAACACGAGAGCTTGAAGGGCGATCACCATGGCGACAGTGACCTATGACAGTGCGAGCCGGGTCTATCAGCCCGGCAGGAAGCCGGCGGTCGACGGACTCGACCTCCACGTCGAGGACGGCGAGTTCGTCGTCCTGGTCGGTCCCTCCGGCTGTGGGAAGTCGACGAGTCTGAGGATGCTCGCGGGCCTCGAAGAGGTCAGCGACGGGCGGATCCTCATCGGCGACCGGGACATCACCGACGTCCCGCCCAACGAGAGGGACATCGCCATGGTGTTCCAGAACTACGCGCTCTATCCCCACATGAGCGTCGGCGACAACATGGGCTTCGCGCTGAAGATCGCCGGTGTCCCCGCGGCCCAGCGCCGAGCCCGCGTCCGCGATGCCGCGGAGCTGCTCGACCTCGGCGAGTACCTCGACCGGAAGCCCAAGGCGCTCTCGGGCGGACAGCGGCAGAGGGTGGCGATGGGACGGGCTATCGTGCGAGAGCCGAGGGTGTTCCTCATGGATGAGCCGCTGTCGAACCTCGATGCGAAACTGCGCGTGCAGATGCGCTCGCAGATCGCGTCGCTGCAGTCGCGCCTCGGCGTCACCACTGTCTACGTCACCCATGACCAGACGGAGGCGCTGACGATGGGCGACAGGATCGCGGTCCTCAAGGACGGTCACCTGCAGCAGGTCGACTCGCCGTCCGTGATGTACTCGCGACCGGCGAATGTCTTCGTCGCAGGGTTCATCGGCTCACCTGCGATGAATCTCGTGGAAGCGGAGAAGATGGAGTCCGGGGCCGTCTTCGGTGATGCGATCATCCCGGTTCCCAGGACAGCGCTCAGAGCGTCTTCCGGGAACACGATCACGGTGGGGATCCGGCCGGAGGACCTTCGGCTGGGCGAGCACGGCGTGCGGCTGCGGGTGGAACTCGTGGAGGTGCTCGGTGCGGACACGTTCGTCCACGGTCGGCTCGCCGATGCGCCGGAGGCGGAGTTGGTCGTCGTCCGCGTGCCCACGGAAAGTGCTCCCAGTAAAGGCGAGACCGTCCGTGCCCACCCGGACCCCGAGAGGATCCACCTCTTCGATGCGGAGACGGGGATCAGACTCTAGGAGCGCATCCTCCTCTAGGAGCGTGTCTTCGCTGGATGCCCGTCTTCGCTGGGGTGCCACTCCGCTGTCTGCCGCTCGATAGGAAGCTCCGGTTGAGCGTGCATTCTCGCCCACGACGCGGGGCTGGCTAGGAGCATCGCTGATACGGTGGCGGTGATGGAGCAGGGAGAGAACGTCGAACGCGGACCCGTCGGTTTGGTCCGCTCCGGCCCTCAGCGTGCGTCCGAGCGAAAACTCGTCGTCTTTGCGCGAGAGCTCCCCGCCTCCGCGGACGGAGTCCTCGTCCACGCCCGTGAAGTCCCCGCCTGGATGTGCGAGCTCCTCGCCGCGCCGGAGGTCGCCGCGCCGCACGTCGCAGTACAGAGAGTCGCCGCTCCTGAGGTCGCTAAGCAGCGCCCTTCCGATCATGCGGGAGCCGAGGCCGCATGAGGAGTCCGTACCTCGACACTGCGCCGCTGGTCCCGGGCGACACCGTGCGTCTCATCGCACCGTCGGGTCCTGCGGATGAGGACTCGCTGCAGCGCGCGATCTCCCGACTCGAAGCCTGGGGTCTCAACGTCGCCCCCGGTGAGCATGTCCGAGCCCGCCACCCGCGGGTGAGCTACCTCGCCGGAACCGACGCTCAGCGCCGCGCCGACCTCGTCGACGCGTGGTGCGACCCGAACACGGATGCGGTCATCGCCCTGCGCGGCGGGTACGGAGCGATGCGGCTCATCGACGGGCTCGACTTCGATCATCTGAGCAGGCACGGGCTTCGCGCAGACGGGCGCCCGAAGCTGCTTGCCGGGTCCTCCGACGTCACCGCCCTCCATCAGGCGTGGGATCACCACCTCGGCGTCGCGTCACTCTTCTGCCCCATGCCCGGGAACAGTCCGTTCCGCGACTCCGCCGTCGTCGCCGACGAGGTGGCCTCCTGGCTCTTCGAGCCCTGGGGCGGTCGCGAACTCGGGTTCCCGGACGGTGAGCGCTCTGGCGGCGACTCACGTCGGAGATCCAGGACGCTGAGTGTCGATTCGGAGCCCAGAGATCGACACTCCGCGTCCTCAAAGCGCCGACGCCACACGAAGGAACGCCGCTCGGAGCCCCGGGACCCTGCGCCCCCGGTGAGCCGGGCGCGAACGCTCGTGCCGGGCACCGCGATCGGGCGACTCGTCGGTGGCAACCTCAGCCTCGTCGCAGCGGGCCTCGGCAGTCCCGAGTTCTCAGAGCTGCGGGAGCGGCGCGCAGAGCGCGGGCCGCAGATCGCGATGCTCGAGGACGTCGACGAGGAGCTCTACCGGCTCGATAACCTCTTCCTCCAACTCGTGCGCGCAGGCTGGTTCGCCGCGGCGGATGCCGTCGTCCTCGGATCGTGGATCGACTGTGCCCCGGTCGCCGAGGTGGAGGACCTCGTCCTCGGCTTCCTCCGAGGTGCCGGGATCCCGATCGTCTCGGAACTGTGCTTCGGGCACGATCCCGATGCCCCGAGCACGCCGCTCGGCGTCGACGTGCGCCTCGAGGCACCTGCCGGCGATCGCCCGCGGCTGTGGGTGTGCCCGTGAGTGCCCGACTCGCGTGCCCGTGACTTTCGCCGACCTTCCCCTGTCCCCGACCCTGAAAGCACCACATGATCACTGACGGCTTCCTCTTCATCAGCGTCCTGCTCGCTATCTCGGCGGGCCTCGTCATCGCCGCGCGCAGCGGCCGCTTCCGCATCTTCGCCTACGTCCCCGGCTTCGTCTTCCTCTACATCATCGCGGCCCTTCTCAACACCTTCGGCGTATTCGAGCACACAGAGTCGGTCACCGCGGTCGGGGACGGACTGCGTTCGGCGCTGCTGCCGGCGATGATCCTGCTCCTCCTGTTCAGATGCGACATCCGACAGATCATCCGCCTCGGGCCGAAGCTGCTTCTCACCTTCGTCGTCACCGCGGCGAGCATCATCGCCGGCTTCGTCATCGCCTACCTCATCCTCCGCTCGGCTCTCGACCCCGAGGCGTGGAAGGCGCTCGGTGCGCTCAACGCCTCATGGACGGGCGGATCGGCGAACATGGTTGCCGTCCAGGAGATCCTCCGTGCGCCCGAGGACGTCTTCGGCTACGTCCTCATCGTCGACACCGTCGTCTACTCGTTCTGGCTGCTCCTCATATTCTCATCGGTGAGCATCTCCGACCGCTTCAACCGGTGGACGAAGGCCGATATGTCGAAACTCTCCGTCGCCGAGGCGGATGCTGAGGAGGAAGGATCGCTGACCCTGCCTGCCCTCTTCGGGCTGCTCGCGTTCTCTCTCCTCGTCTCCGCGCTCGCCGCCCAAGTGGGCGATCTCCTGCCCGAGGTCGGCGCGGTCATCAATGCCTCGACATGGACGATCCTCATCGTCAGCGTCCTCGGGCTCATCATCGGTTCGACGCGGTTCGGCCAGATCCGAGGCTCGAGCGAACTCGCTACGATGATGCTCTACCTCATCATCGGCATCATCGCCGCCGGCTCCGACTTCACCTCGCTCACCCAGGCGCCGCTCTACCTCGTCGCCGGCGTCATCGTCGTCATCGTCCACGCCGCAGTTATGCTCGTATACGCGAAGCTGACGAAGACCGAACTCTTCAGCATCGCCGTCGCGAGCACCGCGAACATCGGCGGAATCGCCTCGGCACCGGTGGTGGCCGGGGCGTTCAACCGGCAGCTCGTGCCCGTCGGCGTGCTCTTCGCACTCATGGGCACGTTCCTCGGAACGTTCCTCGGCCTCGCCTCGGCGCAGATCATGTCGGGTCTCGGATGACGCCGACTCTTAATGAACACCGCGGTTCAGCATCCACGCAGTGCCGATCCACGCGGAGCCGGATTTCCGCGTCCGGGGCGACGCGGAAATCCGGCTCCGCGTGGATCGAGCGCCGATTCGACCGTTGACCGCCCCGACACACTTCCACACACCCCTACCCCACGAAAGGACTCCCATGACCGACACAACCCCGACCTCCATCACGCTCGACTCGGACCGAACCCCCGACGCGGCCCAGGCCCCCGCCACCCCCGACACAACCCCACCAGTCATCGACGTCTTCGACGGCCACAACGACCTCGCGTGGTGGCTGCGCGAGGAGCGCGGCTACAGCGTCGAGGGGCTCAACGACCCGCAGATCTCGCCGTTCACGACGATGGACCAGCTCCGCGACGGACATGTCGCCGCTCAGTTCTGGTCGGTGTACGTCCACTCGTCCATCACCGGCGCCGAGGCGGTCGTCGCGACCTGGGAGCAGATCGACGCGGTCCGCCGCTTCGTCGCCGCATACCCGGAACGCCTGATGTTCACCCGCACCGCCGCCGAGGTGGTCGCCGCCCGGGATGCCGGACGCGTCGCCTCGCTCATGGGAGTCGAGGGCGGCCAGCAGATCGACGAGTCCCTCGCCATGCTGCGCTCGTACGCCCGCGCCGGAGCCCGGTATATGACGCTGACCTGGTCGACGACGCATTCGTGGGCGGACTCGGCGACCGACGCGCCCCAGCACGACGGACTGAGTGCGTTCGGGCGTGAGGTCGTGGCCGAGATGAACCGGGTCGGCATGATCGTCGACCTCTCCCACGTCGCGCCGAGCGTCATGCACCAGTCCCTCGAGCTGACCACCCTGCCCGTGATCTTCAGCCATTCGTGCGCCCATGCCCTCAACCCGCACCCGCGCAACATCCCCGACGACGTCCTCGACCGGCTGCCCGCGAACGGCGGAGTGGCGATGATGACGTTCGTGCCCTCGTTCCTCTCCCGCGACCGCTGGGACTGGTCGGAGGCGGGGGAGAAGGGCACCGCCCCCGAGGTGACTGTGACTGACGTCGCCGACCACTGCGACTACGTGCGCGAGCGGATCGGCATCGACCACGTCGGCATCGGCGGTGACATCTGCGGCGTCGACGAGCTGCCGATCGGGCTCGGCGACGCCGGCCAGTACCCGAACCTCTTCGCCGAGCTCTCCCGCCGAGGCTGGTCGGAGTCCGATCTGCGCAAGCTCGGCTTCGACAACGTCATGCGGGTGCTCGAGGCGCACGAGGACGCGTACGTGGACTTCCTCGGCGAGGACTGACCACAGAGACCACCGACGACTCACAACTGACCCCTGGGGCCTGCCCATGGCAGTCCTGATGGGATCCTGCCCTCGCCGAGGCGACGGGAACCCCAGCAGAACCCCGCCCTACCCAAGGCGTCGGAGAACCTCGCCGAGGCGGCGGAGAATATATCGCCCTCGAACGCCGACAACCTCGCTGATCTGGGGTTGAATGGGGGCATACGCCTGCGTGAGGCGCACGCGTCGGGGGAGGACAACCTCGGCGGGAGGTGCCGACCGAAGACCCGACGAAGCGTCGAACGGTGGGATATGATGCTGGCCGCGCGATCGATCGCGCAGCCGTTCGCCGAGCGGACGGGTGCGGTCGGGACAACGTCGTCGAATCGAGTACGGAGGAATCGTGAGTCAGAGTGAGAACACGACCGTGGAGGGATCCACGGGACAGGGACAGCCGGAGACCCTCAAACGGGTCATGGGGCCGAAGCTGCTCCTGCTCTTCATCGTCGGCGACATCCTCGGCACCGGCGTCTATGCGCTCACCGGCAAGGTCGCCGGTCAGGTCGGCGGCGCCGGGTGGGCACCGGTCATCCTCGCATTCGCGGTCGCGATGATCACCGCGTGCTCGTACATGGAGCTCGTGACGAAGTACCCGCGTGCTGCCGGTGCCGCCCTCTACGCGCACAAGGCGTTCGGGATCCACTTCATCACCTTCCTCGTCGCGTTCGCCGTGCTCAGCTCGGGCATCACCTCGGCGTCGACGGCGTCGAACGTCTTCGCCGCGAACATGGTCGCCGGTTTCGGCTGGGATCTTCCCGGCAGCGGGGTCATGTGGATCGCGCTGGGCTTCCTCGCGTTCGTCGCGGCAGTGAATCTGCGCGGGGTCGCCGAGAGCGTGTGGTTCAACGTCGTCCTCACCCTCGTCGAGCTCACCGGTCTACTCCTCGTCATCCTCGTCGGGTTCTTCGCGCTGGGCTCGGGCAACGCGGACTTCTCGCGGGTCGTCATCTTCGAGACCGCCGATGACAAGAGCGTGTTCCTCGCGATCACGGGAGCCACGGCGCTCGCCTTCTTCTCGATGGTCGGGTTCGAGGATTCGGTGAACATGGTCGAGGAGACGAAGGACCCGCAGATCTTCCCAAAGATCATGCTCACGGGCCTCTCGATCACCGGCGTCATCTACGTGCTCGTGTCCATCGTCGCGGTCGCCGCGGTGCCGATCGGCCAGCTCGCCGAGAGCGAGACGCCCCTGCTCGACGTCGTCCGCGCCGGTGCGCCGGGGGTCCCGATCGATGCGATCTTCCCGTTCATGACGATGTTCGCCGTCGCGAACTCCGCGCTCATCAACATGCTCATGGCCAGCCGCCTCCTCTACGGCATGGCGAAGCAGAACGTGCTGCCGCCGGTCTTCGCGAAGGTGCTGAGGAACCGGCGTTCCCCCTGGGTCTCGATCATCTTCACCACACTCATCGCGTTCGCGCTCATCATCGCGGTGACGACGATCCTGCCTGAATCCGTCACGGCCTCCCTGGGCGGAACCACCTCGCTGCTGCTGCTCGCGGTCTTCGCCGTCGTCAACGTCGCGGTGCTCATCCTCCGCCGGCAGACAGTCGACCACAAGCACTTCCGCACGCCGACCGTGCTGCCGTGGATCGGCGTGTTCACGTGTGCGTTCCTCGTCGGTCCGTGGGCCCGCCTCGACGACCTCATCCAGTACCAGATCGCGATCGCGCTCATCGGCATCGGCGTGGTGCTCTGGGCCGTGACGTGGCTGTGGAACCGGTCGGTGCGCGGGTCGAGCACCCGCTTCCGCCACCCCGAGGAACTCTCGTGACGAGCGACCGCAGAGCCGTCGAGACAGGTGTCCGCCCTGGTGTCGCGGGAAGACGCGTCAGGGGGCAGGCACGCGGACAGAGGGCGCCGCATGCCGCTGCTGTAGGGTACATCGCTGCGACACGAAACGTCGGCCCGCACAATCCGGGCGATACAATCCGACCCTGCCCGCGCACGCCGGGCTACGAGAATGCGAAGGTGAACCGATGACCATCATCGTGGGCTACGTCAACACCCCGGCCGGCCACGCGGCCCTCGACACCGGGATCAGGGAGGCGCAGAAGAGCGACAGCGACATCGTCGTCGTCAACGCCTCGCATCCGCGGAGGGATTCCCATCGCCTCGCCGAGGCTGAGGTCCGTTCCGTGCGCGAACAGCTGTCCCGTGCGGGGGTCAAGGGGGAGGTGCTCACTCCCGGGAGTGAGCTCGATCCCGCTGAGCAGATCCTCGATACCGCCGCCGAGGTGGGGGCCGACCTCATCGTGCTCGGCACCCGGAAGCGGACTCCGGTGGGCAAATTCCTCCTTGGGTCGACGATCCAGAAGGTCATCCTCGACGCCGAGAGCCCGGTGCTCTGCGTCAAAGCCGCACACTGACATCGGTTGAGGCGGCGCTGACCGGGCGCCGGCTGAGGCAGTGCGTGTCGGCGGCGGCGCGGACCGGCGACGGGGCTGGCGGCGCGCTGGCGGCGGCGTGAGGTCCGGTCGGTCCCGGCAATTCGTCGTCGAGGCGGGCGCGCCGCGCCGACGGTGAGCGGTTGGGGCGATCGGCCAGTGCCACTGGCCTGAACGAGTTCGAGGTCCGGGTTCGACCGGGCGGTGTTGTCGCCTCGGCGGGGATGGTCCGGGGTGTCGCGGCTGCGGTGGTGGGTCGTTTCGGGACGTCGCGGAGGTCTCGGTGGGACGGTCGGGGGCGTAGCGGTCGCGGTGGTGGGCTGTCCGGGACGGTCCGGGGGCCTCGGCAGGATTGTCACCGGCGAAGCGCGCCGTCATGGTTCATGAAAACGTCATTGGTCGCAACTCCGTGCGCGTCCGCTCTCGCGCGACCCATCGAGCGGATCGCTGTCCTCGTAACCGCGTACATTGCGCGCCCAGAGAGGTCGACGACCCTCGGCTCGCCGGTGCCTGCGTCCCGGTGGAGCTCGCGAGTCATCCCTGCCGGCAACACGATGAGTCGCCACAGCTGCGATGAGTGCGCAGAGGGGACGTGAGGCGATGTCCGAATGTCCAGGCCAGCACCGGCCGGGGGTCCGCTCGCCCCCGGCGCACGGCAGTATCGCCGCCGTCGAGCGACAACCCCACTTCCGGTCTGTGGGGCCGTATATCTCCTGCCGCGTCAACCTCGTTTATCGATCATGTAATGAATTCAAACGGGAGAAAGATTTCTAAAAAAGTCGAACAAATATCTGTACAGATTTGCTGTGTGGGTGTAATATCGATCACACAAGGACGTACTCGGGGATCGGACACGGAGGTCATGACTCTCACCCCAGATCGCAGACGCGACAAGCGGAAGGACCGGCGCACACGGCCCGCTTCTCCGCGCGTGTCCCAGGCTGCGGGTGGAGAGTCCGAGGTGCCCGCAGGATTAGCTCTCGGCCCGACTGCGCTCGAGAACTCGGGTCTCGACCCGTCGGAGCATCCGGTTGTCGGCGCGGAAGACGGTCAGGGGGAGATCGCCTCGGCGAAGGATCCCGCGATGTCGAGCGGCCCCATGTCAGACGGCTCAGCCTCCGACGACTCGACACCTGTGGCTTCGGCGGCTTCTCTCGACTCAGCGACTGTGCCGACACCCAAGCTCAACTGGAGGGCTGCGCCCGACGATGAGGAGGCGCAGGAGGCGTTGAGGCGACGCGCGGCCGAGATCGACGCCGAACAGGAAGCATGGATGCGGCAGAAGCGCGAGGAACGAGAACGCGCAGAGCAGGCCAAACGGGCCGCGGCGGCAGCCGCCGACCCGGAATGGGCGGGCCTGGTTGAGACGCCGTCCGCTCCTGCGGACCCGGACGACAGCTCCTCGCGAGGCATCGGCGAGTGCACCACACGAGACGATGACGAGTGCTCCGCGCGTGACGTCGCAGACGATGGTGATCCGGCCTCCGAACCCGACTACAGGATCACCGACGAGGATCGCGCGTGGTTTGCCGAGGAGAACCGGAAGTCGAGCGAGTTCATCGCTCACAAGCAGAACGATCTCATCGAACGGCAGCGCGGTATCCTCGGAGGTCTGGGCTCCGGCCCGTCGGATGGTGAGGTGGGCATGGGGTTCGCCAGCGAGCCACCGTGGTTCACCCCGCGCGAGCAGGCGAGCAGAGGATACGGGACGCAGGGGTGGGGCGGCGTCGACCCGGTCGAGGCGGGGTGGCCCGGCGAAGCCAACGTATACGGACATGATCGCTCGACGGATGACGAAGCATCCGATGCCGCTGCGGGACTTGAGGGGACCTCGGATGTCGAGGGGACCTCGGCGCCTGAGAGGGCATCGGGGCCAGCTTCGCTCGGGGAGGGTGGAGACGCTGGGAGTCCCGAGCCCGTGACCGCCGAGGCGAGCGGCATTCCCGTCGATTCCGACTGCGACGCCGCAGACGCCTCTCCGCTTCTCCCAGCGACGGCGTGGTCAGACCTGACGGCAATGGCTCCGGAGATGACGGGAAGCATCGAGAGTCTCCGAACCCTGGTCAATGATCTCGAATCCTTCGAACGGCCGATGGGCCCGGACGAGGCTGTCACCATGCTCGACGGAATCGAAACGCTCAACCGCCTCACCGAGGCGCTCTCCGTCGTCACGCTCTCAGTCTTCGAACGCGTCGGCACCCCGCGCGACTACGGTGCGAAGTCGACCCGTGATCTCGTGAAGAATCGCCTCGGCGTCTCCGCCCGAGAAGCGTCTCGACGGGTCGATCTCGCCGAGCAGCTCGGCAGGAGAGTCACGGTCGCCGGTGAGTCACTCGAACCCGTGCATCCGATCGTTGCCGACGCGCTGCGCACGGGGACTCTCTCGTCCGTGCAGGCAGAGGTCATCATCCGCTTCCTCGGTGAGCTCAAGCGAAAGGCCACCGATGACCAGCAGCTCGAAGCGGAACGGATCCTCGTGGAGAAGGCTCCGTTGGTCCACGTCAGGGATATCCGAATCCTCTTCAACGAGATCCTCAAATGGCTTGACCCCGATGGTGAGCTCCCCGACGAGTCGACGCCGAGAGAGGACTTCTGTGTCAACCTCCGCGCGCGCAAGGATGGGACTTGGGACCTCAGGGGACGCCTGGATTCGGTGACCGGTGGCATCATGCACGGCCTGCTCACCTCCCGCATGCAGACCGATGAAGCGATGCAGACCGATGAAGCGATGCAGACCGGCGATGGATGGCGAACTGGAAACGACGCATCAGAGGCAGGAGACTCGCCGGCGAGCGATGACGCGTCACAGAGCGATGACGCATCGGCATGTGATCACGCGAAGAATGCTGACGATGCCCTGGCGCACGGCGCAGCGGGGCAGACTGATGATGTCCTGACGGTAGGTGCGGGGCAGCAGGACGATGCTGTCGTGGACGAAGCCGTCCGGCTCTTCGAAGACGTGCTCCGCGGTGACCGCTACGATGCGATCGACCCGACGCCCGAACTTGCGCCGGTCGGTTCCGCGCCGACTGACGCTGACGGCAACGACATTCCTGCCGGATACGGCGTCCGCGAGGACGGTACGCCGGTACCCATGGCCTCTGAGCAGCCCAGCGTGCGCAACCGGATCTATGAGAGGTTCTCGACGATCATCGGACGCATCGAAATGGGCCGTGTCGGTGCGGGCGCTCCGTTCGCTCTCGTCGTCACGGCCAAGGCCGAGGACATCGCCACCGGATGCGGGCAGGCGACGACCGGAGCGGCTGAGAGCTTCCCTATTTCGGCGGCGGTTCGCGACGGACTCAACGGCGCAGTGTTCTTCCACCTCATGAGCGAGAAGGGTCGGACGGTGAGCGTCCAGACAGAGAACCGGTACGCCAATCGGAACCAACTGACGATCCTCGCCGCGAGAGACCAAGGGTGCACCTTCCCCGGATGCGAGACACCCCCGGCTGGTGCGACGCCCACCACATCGTGCCCTGGTCCGAGAAGGGCAGAACCGAGATCAACAACCTCACTCTGGCCTGCAGTGCGCACCACCATCTCATCGACAAATCCGACTGGCACACGATCATGCTCAGAGACGGGCGACCGGCCTGGGTGCCTCCTGCAACCATCGATCCCGAACGCAGACCGATCCTCCATTCGAGGTTCATCGCCGGCGAGATCGCCGACACGCTCTTCCGTTGAGACCGATCCGGACGTCGAGGGGACAGGTGCGTCCCGAGGTCGAATCCGCCCGGCAGTGACGCAGCTCATGGAATGAACCCTCCCGGAACCCTGTTGCCTTGAGCATGGAGCTTTCTCTTCTCGATCTGGTCCCCGTGCGCGTCGGCCAGACCACGTCCGATGCCTTCGCGGCGTCTCACGAACTTGTCCGCCGGGCTGACGAACTCGGCTACACCCGCTACTGGGTCGCGGAACATCACAACATGCCGTCGATCGCCTCGACGATGCCCGGTGCCGAACTCATGTACCTCGGTCAGGGCACCGAAAACATCCGCCTCGGCTCGGGCGGAGTGATGCTGCCCAACCATGCGCCTCTCGCCGTCGCCGAGCTCTTCGCCCTCCTCTCCGCGATCTACGGTGATCGGATCGATCTGGGAATCGGACGCGCGCCGGGCACGGATCCGATCACATCGGCGGCCATGCGGGGCCACCTCGGCGAGGGGCGGATGGTCGACCGGCAGGGGCAGACCATCGACCCGGTCGAACAGTTCCCTCAGCACGTGATCGACACCCTCTCCCTGATGACACCGGAAGGCGTCCGCATTCCACTTCAGGGTGGACGCGAGCACACGCTGCGGGCCACTCCGGCACCGACCGAAGGGACCCAGCCGCTGCCATGGCTGCTCGGTTCGTCGGGGTATTCGGCTCGGCTGGCAGCTGAGCTCGGCATGCCGTACGTGTTCGCCAATCACTTCGCCGCCGGTGCGACGACGGGGATGAAGATCTACCGCGACAACTTCACTCCCGGCGCCTACGGGGACGAGCCGCGCACCTTCGTCACCGTCAATGCCGTCGTCTCTCCCACCGAGGACGAGGCGCGACTGCACTCCGAACCCTTCATGCTGCAGATGGCACGGCTGCGCACGGGCGGACAGATGGGCCCGCTGCGCTTGGCCGGCGACGACGTCCGCTCGATCATGACCGACCAGGAGCGCATGGTCGCCGAAGAGCTCTCGAAGAACTGGATCATCGGGGATCCTCAGCAGGCCAAGGGCCAGCTCGAGGAACTCGCCGACCGATTCGGAGTCGACGAGGTGATGATCCAACCGGTCGCCGGTGCGATGGAAGGCGAAGAGCTGCGTCACGATGCCGCGCGGATCCAGACCATCGACCTGCTGGCCGAGGAGTTCCTCCGCTGACGTCCGAGGCGATCACCCGCTGACCCGAGACAATGTCCGGATCAGACAGTAGGATTGTTCGCGTACATCGTTTCGATGCTCACGCGATCGATCGCCATCGGTCGGTTCCGTGGGTCGCGAAACTCATTCGGCGGCTTCCCCCGCGCGGGTGCGACCATTGGTCTCGCTCGCAGACCGAAAGAGAATCTATGCGTACGAGAATTGCTGTTTCGGCGGCGCTCGGGCTCGGACTTGTGTTCGGAGCCGGCGCTCCTGCCATGTCGAGCAACCAGTCTGCTCCTGCCAACGCGTCGACCAACCTGGCTGCGGCGGTCGTTCCCGGTCAGGAACTCGAGCCGATCAGAGACGGAAAGATCGAGAAGGGCGAGACGGCCTACGTCGACGTCACCGTCGCCACGCTGTGGAAGGACTCGAAGGCGCCCCGCAAGGTCGACAAGCCCGCTCTGGGCAAGCCGGTCGACCTCGACAAGTGGAACGAGAACCTCAAGAGCACCGAGGTGCGTCGTGGCCTCACCGGCAAGGCCGAGACCCAGGCCGTCTACGGTTCCGAGGTCACTGTCCTCGAGACCAAGGGCAGCTGGGCCAAGGTCGCCGTCACCGACCAGTCCACACCGAAGAACAAGAAAGGCTACCCGGGCTGGCTGCCGACCAAGCAGCTCGTCGAGAACGACCGGTTCGGCAAGCTGAAGAAGGACCAGCCGCGCGCGGTCGTCACCGCTGAGAAGGCCAAGTTCGAGGGCATCGAGTTCACCAAGGACGTCGGCGCGGATCCGAGCTTCAACGTCGAACTGCCCCTCATCGCCCAAGACGTCGAGGACGTCCGCGTCGCACTGCCCGGCGGCGGAGCCGCGTGGATCGACGTCGACGACGTCAACGTCTTCGACATCGGTGAGAAGCCGAAGAAGCCCTCCGGCGACGACCTCGTCAAGACCGCCAAGCAGTTCGACGGCCTCCGCTACCTGTGGGCCGGCGTCTCCGCCTACGGCTTCGACTGCTCCGGCTTCACCTACTCCGTCTACCGGGCGCACGGCATCGACATCCCGCGCGACTCCGGCGACCAGGCCAAGGTCGGCAAGAAGGTGTCGTCGAAGGACCTCAAAGCCGGCGACCTGCTCTTCTTCTCGACGAGTTCGGGCACGGTCCACCACGTGGGCATGTACATCGGCGGAGGGAAGATGATCCATTCGCCGAACGCGTCGAAGACGGTCTACGTCGTCGACTGGAAGGACTGGGACAAGGGCAACGAGTTCTCCGGAGCCCGCCGCATCCTCTGAGAATGATCGGTGGTGCCCTCTCGCCGAGGTGGTCGCCGACTTGATCGCTCACTGGTCCTCCCAGCGGACCGATCGGTGGTGCCTCTTCGCCGAGGTGGTCGCTCCCGAGCCTTGATTATGGGCCTGACCTTCGCACAGTGCGAAGGTCAGGCCCATTGCCGTTGAGTGGGGCTTCCGCCGAGGCAGTCGGTAATCCGCTCACCGCCTCGGGCCGCAGTTACCGCGGTCGCGCCGAGACCGCAGTCGCGCCGACACCGCAGTCGGGCGGCAACCCTGCCCCGCGTCGCGCGACGGCGCACTGACCGCGACTGCCGGCTCAGTGCCGCGAGGTCTGGCGGGCCTTGAGGTAGATCGCCCGAGCGAGATCGTCACGACGCTCGATGAGCAGGCGCCGCAGCGCCGCAGGGGCATCAGGATGGTCGGCGAGCCACGCGTCGGTCTTCTCGACGACGCGCTCCTCGTCGACCGACCACCGCGGATAGAGGCCGAGCACCAGACGGCGGGCGATCTCGATCGAGTTGTCCGCCCAGAACCCGGCAAGCCGCTCGAAGTACTCATCGACGTACATCTCCGTGATCGGCAGCGCCGAAGGAGCGACGAAGCCGGAGATGATCGCCGAGAGCACATCGTTGCTCAGCGACCCGGTGACGACGGTCTCCCATGCGCGCATCTTGACGATCGGCAGCGGCAGGGCGGCATTGGCGGTCTCGGCGCGCAGGCGTCCCGAGGAGCTCTGATCGAGGTGGGTCTCGCGCGCGATGTCCGTCTGATCCGCCCACCCGAGGCACACGAGCGCAGTCATCGCGTTCCATCGCAGGGCATGGTCATTGATGAGACCACGGAACGGCAGGGAAGCCGCTGCATGCTCGGCGACACCGTCCCGATCAGGATGGGACGCAGTCCCGCCCGATCCGGACCCGCTCGACCCGTCTCCCGAGGCGATCCGGTCTCCTGCGGCTGATCCGTCGTCCTGACCGCTGCGACCACCTGTGCCCGCAGTCGCCTCGTCGACGATCTCGGGGCTCATGCTCTCGATCTCCTCGCCGATCGGCACGGCGAGGACCTGAGTCGCAAACGCCCGACCCATCGCGATCGACGGACTGTCATCGATGCATCGCGCCGTCCGCGACGTCAGCGAGAGCACGAGATTGGCCAGATGCAGCTGCGCATCCGACCCTGACTTCGCCGTCGCCAGCGCATCAAGCGCGGCACCGAGCAGGCCCGAGATCGCGGTCTCGAAGTTCCGCTCCGCCACCCACTGATCGAGACAGAGCAGCGCCGTCTGGCTCAGGCCGGCCATGATCCCCGCATGGCTCTCCTTGCCGAGGCTGCGGGCATAAGCAGTAAGGTACCGTTGCACGGGCAGCAGCCCGTCGCGCACCGCATTGTCGAGCGCCGACCATACGAGGGCCCGTGAGAGCGGGTCGGCGATCCTCGAGACCGAGGTGATCGCCGCCTCCGTCGAAGCCTCATCGAGACGCACCCGCGCATAGTTGTGATCGGCGTAGTTGAGCAGCGCGATCTCACCACGCGTGCGCCCGACGAGCTGCTCCACCTCGGCGGACTCCCCGTCGAAGTCGAACTTCACGCTGTCAATGGGGACGATGTCGCGCCCCGACCGCCCGAGCGTGGCGATCTCCAGAGTGTGCGGGCGCAGCAGACGCGTGCCCTCAGCCGAATCCGACTGTGTGATCGTCGCGCCCGTGATGCTCGCCCGGGGGTCGTGCTGCGGGCCCGACCCGGCCCGACCGGCAGTGTTCGCAGTCGACTCGTTCCGGGACCCGGCCCCCGCCGAGGTGGTGTCGTCCTCGGCGCTCGTCGTCAGAGCGAGCGAGAGCTCGGAGACGCCCGAGGTCCCCAGCCACGCGTCCGCCCAGCCGGCGATATCACGGTCGGGGGCCGCCTCAGCGAGGCAGTCGAGGAAATCGGCGAGTTCCGTGTTGCCGAAGGCGAAGCGCTTGAAGTAGAGCCGGGATCCGGCGAAGAACGCCTCCCGACCGACGTACGCGACGAGCTGCTTGAGCACCGAGGCGCCCTTCGCGTACGTGATGCCGTCAAAGTTGAGCTTCGCGGCCTCGACGTCGGGGATGTCGGCGACGATCGGGTGCGTGGTCGGGTAGAGGTCCTGCATGTACGCCCACGCCTTGCGGCGCAGCGCGAACGTCACCCATCCGTCGGTGAACCGCGTCGCCTCGGCGAGCGCGAGGCCGCCCATGTAGTCGGCGAAGGACTCCTTGAGCCAGAGATCGTCCCACCACTTCATCGTCACGAGATCGCCGAACCACATGTGAGCCATCTCGTGGAGGATGACGTTGGCCCGCGACTCGTACATCGCGTCGGTGACCTTGTCCCGGAAGATGAGGGAATCGGTGAAGGTGACGAGTCCAGGATTCTCCATCGCGCCGAGGTTGTACTCGGGAACGAAGATCTGATCGTACTTGCCCCAGGGGTAGGGGTAGTCGAACTCGGCGCTGAAGAAGTCGAGGCCCGCCTTCGTGATCCCGAGGATGTCGGCCGAGTCGAGATGATCGACGAGACTCGCCCGCGTCCACACGCCGAGGTCGACCGTCTCGCCTGTGACCGGATCCGTCCACGTGTCCGTCGCCCCCTCGTAGGGGCCTGCGGTGATGCACGTGATGTAGCTCGACTGCTTGAGCGTCGGTGCGAAGAAGTGGGTGACGGCCGCGCTGCCGTCCCCGCTCACCGTCTCCCGGCTCGTCTCGACCTGGTTCGACAGCACCTGGAACGACTGTGGGGCGGTGACGCTGAAGACGAACTTCGCCTTGAGGTCGGGCTGGTCGAAGTTCGCGAAGACCCGCCGGGCATCGGTGGGTTCGAACTGCGAGTAGAGGTAGACCTTGCCATCGGCGGGATCGGTGAATCGGTGGAGTCCCTCACCCGAGGTGGAGTACCGGGTCTGCGCCTCGATCGTCAGGGTGTTCTTCCCCTCACGAACGGGGAACGTGACACGGGCACCGTCGAACACCTCGGCGGGGGAGAGGTCCTCCCCGTTGATCTGCACAAGTGAGACAGAGTCGGCGATGATGTCGATGAAGGTCTGGGAGTCGGAGCGAGCCTTGAACTCGACGACGGTGCGGGAGGTGAAGGTGTCGGCATCGGACTCGGCGTTGCTCACATCGATATGGACGGTGTAAGTCTTGACCTTGAGCAGATGCGATCGGCTCTGCGCTTCGTCTCGGGTCAGGTTCGTCGTCATTCTTCAGCCTCCTCGGCGCACAGACTTTAGCATGTCACAATTCCGGTAATCTGAGTACAACGAGCGCGAGAGGGGGCCGGACCGGATGGCGAAGACCCAGGTCAGCGGGTTGATCAAGCGAGGGTTCAACATCGTCGCCCACCGCCTCCGCCTCGGCTTCAGGCGCGTGTGGGCGAACTCCGGACAGCTCATCCAGATCCCCATCGCGGCCACCGCCGCCTACGCGTTCTGCGTCTACATCCTCGGCCACCCCTACCCGTTCCTCGCCGCCGTCGCCGCCGCCGTCGGCATCGGACCCGTCGCCGATCGCCGCCTGCGCCGCTCGCTTGAGATCGGCATCGGTGCGACCTTCGGGGTGCTCGTCGGCGAGGTGCTCGTCAACATCTACGGCAGCGGCATCTGGCAGCTCGCGCTCACCCTCATCATCGGCCTCGTCATCGGCACGGTGCTCAACTCCGGCGGCATCTTCATCACCCAGATCGCAGTCCAGTCCGTCTACGTCGTCGTCGTGCCCGCCACCGCGACGACCCTGCCGTTCCCGCGCACGCTCGACGCCCTCGTCGGCTCACTCTTCGCGATCGTCCTCGCGCTCATCATCCCCCGCGATGCCCGCAAGGTCCCGCGGGCACTCGCCGCGAACCTCCTCGACGAGGTCAGTGCTGTGCTCACAATGATGTCGAAGGCCCTGCGCGACGCCGACACCGAACTCGCGATGCGCGCCCTCACCCGAGCCCGCGAGACCCAGGACATCATCGACTCGTGGGGCTCGTCGCTGCAGGTGTCGAAGGAGGCGGCGAAGATCAATGCGCGTGGTCGCCGTCATGCCGCCGAGGTGACCCGGCTCTCCCGTGCCCACACATACTCGGACCGGGCGATGCGCACGATCCGCGTCATCGCCCGCCGCGTCGTCGGCATCACCGAGCTCGGCGTCGAGAAGCCGATCATCGCCGACTACGTCGAATCCCTCGCCGACGGAGCAAAGAAGCTCGAGATCGCGCTGCGCCGGGGAACCGACAGATCGCTCGCCGAGGTGGCCCTGTCCGAAGCCGCCGGCGAACTCGATCCCAGGGCGGAGAAGAGCTGGGACATCCACGACGAATCCCTTGTCCTCCTCCTCCGGCCCGTCGCCGCCGACCTGCTCCAGGCGGCCGGCCTGACGAACGACGCCGCGCACGAACGCCTGCCCTCGCTCGCCGAGGACAAGGCCGACGGTCCGCCGGTCGAATAGGGCTGCGGCTGCCGAGCGGCAAAGGGTGGGGCTGGGCTGAGGCTGCCAAGCGGCGAGCGGCGGGGCCGGTCAGCGGCTCTCGACGACGAAGATGCAGTTCGTACCGGGCTCGAGGGCTGTGAACGAATGCGGCTGATCGCCCGGGTGGACGAGGTAGTCACCGGCGACCAGCTCGAACGACTGGCCGAGCGCTTCGATCCGTGCCGCCCCGCGACCGACGATGACGTGCTCGATCGTGCCCGCCGGATGCGGATGGGAATTGCGTGATTCACCGGGTTCGGCCTGGATGAAGTAGATGTCGCGGCGTGCGGTGGGCGGAGACGCCGAGAGCAGGGTGGCGACATAGTTCGCCGTCGTCGACGGCAGGCTCGGCATGTCGCGAACGTGGTGGAGGGCGATCTCCTGCTGTGGGGGATCGAGCAGCCGTGAGAGCGGGATGTCGAGAGCAGCGGCGAGGGCCCACATCGTCTCGAGGCTCGGGTTGGCCGTTCCCGCCTCGAGTCCGGACATCGTCGACTTGCCGATGCCGGCTCGGCGCGCGACCTCGGAGAGGGAGAGTCCGGCCCGCTGCCGTTCGCGCTTGACCGCTGCTGCGACCTGGGCTCGCGGGGTCGACGAGTCGGTCGCGGTGCTGTTGTCGTGGACGCGGTTCTCGTGATCTCCGCTGACTTGGTCGACGCTGCCCTGGTTGCTGTCGGCGTCGTTGCCGCTGCGCTGGTCGACGCTGCCCTGGTCGACGCTGCTGTCCTCGACGTTGCCCTTGACGGATGGGTCTCTCGTCTCGGGACTGGGGGAGTCGTCTGCCGCCGCGCTCATGCCGTTGCTCCGCTCATACGATCATCTTAGCTGTCGTTCATTATTCCGCACTGCCGTTCCGGTTGACGAACCTCTCTCGCGGTGTGCACTATGGTGAACATGAGTTCATCATTCCGCACGATCGAGCGCATTCTGCCGTCGTCGACCTACCGGGCAGTCGCCATCATCACGGTGACGATCGTCGCCGTCGCGCTCTCGTACGGTGCGATCTCGCAGGTGTCAGGCTTTGCGTGGTGGCAGACGCTCATGCTCGCGGCCTTCGCCCTCGGCGGTGCCGCCGAGTTCACCTTCGTCGGAGTCATCGCCGCCGGTGGAGCGCCGATCCTCGCGGTTCTCGCCGGACTGCTCGTCAATTCTCGCAACTTCGCGTTCGGTATGGCCGTCGGTCCGTTCTTCCCGCAGGACTGGCGAGCTCTCATCGCCGCGCACTGGATCAATGACGAATCGACGGCAGTGGCCCGCACAGGGGGGGAACGACCGCCAGCGGTGGCGGGCGTTCCTCCTCATGGGAGTGGCGATCGCGATCATGTGGCCCTCGGGTGCGGTCGTTGGGCAGTGGCTCGGCAGCGTCATCGACGCCGACATGCTCGGTCTCGACGCGGCGTTCCCGATCATCCTCTTCTGCCTCATCCGCGGCGATCTGCGGAACCGTTCGACGCTCTGCCTCACACTCGCCGGCATCCTCGTCGCAGTCTGCCTCACGCCGATCCTCCCGCTCGACCTCGGGGCCGTGACCTCGCTGTCCGTCTTCGCCTTCGTCGCCCTCGGCTGGTTCGTCCGCCGAGCGGTGAGGGAGAGGAGGACGCGCAGAACTGTGCCCGGCCACGAGGCGCGCAGAACTGTGCCCGGTTACGAGGCGCGTGGAACGGTGCCCGACCACGAGGCGCGTAGAACGGTGCCCGACCAGGAGGGGTGTGGAACGGCGCCTGACCACGAGATGGCCGTGCCCGTCGAGGTGCGACGGTCGAGAATGTCCGCCGAGTCGCTGCCACCGACAATGTCCCAGCCACCGACATTTTCGCAGCCGCCGACCATGCAGCCCCGCAGCACAGGCCCGACCGAGAGCGAGGAAGCGCAGTGAATCCGACGACCTTCCTCATCGCGCTCGCCGCGCTGAGCATCGGCACCTACGTCATGCGTTTCGCGGGAGTGAAGGTGGGCGCTGCGCTCGCCGTCCGCGGACGACGGGGAGCGCAGGTGACGACGGGATCTGAGGTGAGCACCGAAGCCCCGACCGCCTCGGCGAGCGATCCCGACGAACCGACCTCGCGGGTCACGGCCTGGATGGACAGGGCCACCGTCGTGCTCATCGGGGCGGTCTTCGCGACGACGGCGGTCTTCGACGGTCAGGCGCTCGCCGACCCGGCGCGCCTCATCGGCGTCGGAGTGGGCGTTCTCGCCGCGGTGGTGCGTGTGCCGATGCTCGTCTGCGTCATCCTCGCGATGGCGGTGTGCGCCGGGATCCGGTGGACGGGCATCCTGTGAGTTGCCCCGGTGCCGGTGTCAGGCCCGATTGCTAGGCTTAAGGGCATGGAACTCATTGCTGACTTTCAGCGCCTGGTCTTTCTCGCCCTCACGGTTGCGGCGTTCATCGTCCAACTCTGGGCGTTCATCGACTCGCTGCGGTACAAGGATGAGAACTACCGTGCGGTGGACAAGCAGTCGAAGAAGTTCTGGGTCATCCTGCTCGCCGTCGGTCTCGCGCTCGCTCTCATCGCGCTCCCGCCGCTGGGCATGAGCATGATCTTCCTCAACCTCCTCGCCCTCGTCGGCGCGATCGTCTACCTCACCGACGTGCGCCCGAAGATCAAGGCCATCGACCCCAGGAATCGGAACCGCTGACCCGGGGATGAGCGAGGATTTCAACTTCCCCGGTGCCGACACCGGGTATATCGCGACGTTCGGCTCCGGCGACCCGCACACCCTCTTCAGTCACGGCTTCGCCGGCGCGATCCGCGACACCCGGCCCTTCGGCACCGGCATCTCCGGCACCAAGCACTTCCTCCACCTCTTCGGCCACGGCGGTCGCCCCTCGCCGGGCCTTGGCTGGGACTATGCCCTCATCGCCGAAGCGCTCGCCGAGGCCCTCACCGCCACCTCGGCGACCAGGGCGCTCGTGGTCTCGATGTCCGCCGGCGGACTCCTGCGCCTGCTCAGCGACGGTCATCCCGTGACCGAGGGCCTCGAGAAGGTCGCCCTCGTCCTCCCCGCCTCGTTCGCCGGTTTCCCCGCCGAGGTGGTTCGCTCCCACACCGCCTACCTCGAGTCCCTGCGCGGCCTCGTCGCCGCCGGTGACGTCGAGGGCATCACCGACCTCATGCTCTCCCGTGAGCCTGCCGAGGTGGCCGACCTCCTCCCGGCGCGAGCGTGGACCCGGACGAAGGCCGAGAACCTCGTCACCACGGACATGTCCGACGGGCTCGGACTCGCGCTCGAGATCGCCGTCGACGGGCAGTACCTCGGCGGCGGCCTCGACGCCGCGGCGGAGCGGCTGCGCGACTTCGCCGGCGAGGTCCTCGTCCTCACCCACGAGGACGACCCCGCCCACCCCGCCTTCATCGCCGAGGAGATCGCCGCCGCGATCCCCGGTTCGCGCCTCGAAGTGCTGCCGGCCGGATCGATCCTGTGGCGGGGTCGCCATGAGGTCCGCCGGATCCTCGGCGACTTCTTTGGCTAGACTGACTCCGTGCGCATCTCCGTCCTCTCACTTCACACCTCGCCTGCGGCTCAGCCCGGGCAGGGCGATGCGGGCGGGATGAATGTCTACGTCGACCATACGGTCAGGGCCCTTGCCGCATCAGGACACGAGGTCGACGTCTTCACCGCCGACCCGCACGGCCTCGGCGTCGCCGGCGACGAGCAGGCGCGTTCGGTCACCCTCGCACCCAACCTCCGCCTCCACCGTCTCGACGTCGACGCCGACAGCAAGGACGCGCTCGCGGGCAGGCTCGACGACCTCGCCCGCCTGCTCACAGCCCACCCCGTCTTCACCGCCGCAGACCTCGTGTGGGCCCACTACTGGATCTCCGCCGAGGCGGCCCTGCGTGCCGTGCGCACCCGGGGCGGGCCGCGGCCGACGATCATCGCGAGCATGCACACGATCGGTGCCGTGAAGAACCGGGACTCCGATACCGCCGAGGAATCCCCGCGCCGACTCCGCACCGAGGAGCGCATCGCCGCCGGCGTCGACCTCCTCGTTGCGAACACCCCGGCTGAGCGCCGTGACCTCATCGGCGAGCTCGGTGCTGATCCTGCCTCCGTCGTCGTCGCCCGGCCCGGCGTCGACCATGCCCTCTTCTCACCCGGATCGCGGCGGGCCGCCCGCGCCGAACTGGGACTCGCGGCCGATGAGAACCTCGTCCTCTACGTCGGACGGATGCAGTTCATCAAGGGCACCGACGTCGTCGTCGATGCCCTGGCCTGCCTTCACGAGAACAACCCCGAGCTCTCCGCGCGGACACGGGGCGTCCTCCTCGGCGCGGCCTCCGGATGGGTCGAACCCTCTGCGCGACCGGGCACCCGCGGCGCTGGTCGTGCCGGTGCGGACGGACGCGGGCGGACCGCTCCGGATCGCGAGTGGAACACGCCCTCCGACTTCCACGCCACGCTGTCGGCGGCGATCGCCGCGGAACCGAATGTCGAGGTCAGGCCGCCCGTGCCTGCGGCCGAACTCGTCACCTACTACCGTGCCGCGGACGTCCTCCTCGTGCCCTCGCGCAGCGAGTCCTTCGGGCTCGTCGCCGCCGAGGCGGCCGCTTCCGGTCTGCCGTCGATCGCCGCGGCCGTCGGCGGACTGCCGGAGATCGTCGAGAACGGATATTCGGGACTGCTCATCGCCGACCACAACCCGCGGCACTGGGCGCTCACCCTGGAGAGGCTCCTCGGCGACGCGGAGCTGCGGGCCGAACTCGCCGACCATGCGGCGGCCCGGTCGCAGCGCTTCGACTGGAACCGGACCGTCGCCGCCGTCCTCGACGCCGTCGCCGGGGAACGCGAGGACTCTGCCCGGATCCGCTCGGGAATCGGAGCCGCTTCCCGGGGCATGGCCGGAGACCGCGGCACCCGCGACGCGAGCGACCTCACGGCCCCGGGCGTGTGCGGAGGATGGCGCTGATGAGCGTCGAGCCGGCCGTGCTCATGCAGGGCATCACGGGCTGGGCCGAGGCCAACGACGTCGCCGTCGACAGCCTCGACGACACGTCGATCGCCGTCGTCCTGCCGGGAGAGCGGAAGCTCAAGACGACCGTGTCGATCGTCGTCTCCGCGCGGACGGCGGAGCTCGCGGCCTTCGTCATCCGGCACCCGGACGAGAACGCCGAGGCCTTCAACCGGTGGCTGCTGCGAAAGAACATGAAGCTCGGAGCGGCGTCTTTCGGGATCGACCACCTCGGCGACGTCTATCTGAGGGCCACGGTTCCGGTCGACCGTCTCCTCGACGACCTCGACGCTCTCCTCGGTGAGATCCTCACCGTCGCCGACGAGTCGTTCAACGAACTCCTCCTGCTCGGATTCCTCACGGGCATGAAGAAGGAGTGGGCATGGCGGGTGAGCCGCGGTGAGTCGACCCGGAATCTCGCGGCGTTCGAACATGTCCTCGACAGCCCGGACAATGAGTTCCTCGGCACGATTGGGCCCGAGCGGCCTGAGCCGAGTCCCAACGACCCCGGGGGAGAGGCTGCGCCGACCGGGCACCCGACGACCGACGGCGACCGACGATGATCAAGCGAGTGGATCTGAGCAGGCCGGGCAATGTCGACGAATACATCGCGACCTTCGACTCGGTCGAGCAGCAGGACTTCCTCCGTCACCTGCGCGACCTCAGCCGGGAACACGCCCCGACCGCGGGCGAGGGCCTCAAGTGGGGCAATCCGGCGTACTTCCTCGACACCATCCTCTTCGCGTTCGCCGGGTACCAGCGGCACGCGAACGTCGTCTTCACGCCGAGCACGAAGGACGCCTTCGCCGACAGGCTCACCGACTTCGACACCGGCAAAGGGTCGATCAGACTGCCGTACGACGAGGAGATCCCCGACGCCCTCCTCGCAGATATGATCGCCTACCGTATACGCGAATTCGAGGTCGACGGCGTCAAGTGGATGTGAGTCCGAGGTCGAGTTTGAGTCCCTCGTGACTCGCGGTGTATCCGAGGCGTTCGTAGAAGCGGTGCGCATCGGCCCGGGACCTGTCCGTCGTCAGCTGAGCCAACCGAGCACCGGACTCTCGTCCCCGCTCGTGTGCCTGACCGTGAAGCGCCGATCGGCGATATCGATCGTGTGCGGGGCGATTTCGCCGAATCCCGACCGGGGTGCTTCGTCGGGCTTGGAGTCCGCGCGTCGACGTGGACGGCGGCTCACGCCGACTGCGGCGTGCGGGACTGCTCGGTCGCCTCGGCGGGCGGCTTGCCGTAGGGCAGGCGGGCGAAGATCGAGGCGAGGACGGCACCGGAGACGTTGTGCCACACGCTGAAGACCGCGCCGGGCAGCGCCGCCAGCGGGGAGAAGTAGGTCGTCGCCAGCGTCGAGGCCAGGCCCGAGTTCTGCAGTCCGACCTCGAACGCGAGCGCTCGGCGGGTCGGGGTGTCGAGGCGGCAGGCCGTGGCCACACCGTAGCCGACGCCGAGCCCGAGGAGGTTGTGCGTGATCACGGCGAGGAGGACGAGGATGCCCGCCGAGGCGATCGATCCGGCCGACCCGGCGACGACGATCGCGACGATGTAGGCGATCGCGATCGAGGCGAGCCACGGCAGCACGGGCGCGATCCGATCGACGAGACGTGAGGCGACGAGACGGACGAGGACGCCGACGATGACCGGCACGAGCACCGTCTGACAGATCGAGACGAACATCGACCAGAACGGCACGTCCATGTACGACCCGGCCAGCCACAGCGTGAGCAGGGGAGTGAGGACAGGAGCGAGCAGCGTCGAGAGCGTCGTGATCGACACCGACAGCGCGGTGTCGCCCTTCGCGAGGTACGTGACGACGTTCGACGCGGTACCGCCGGGGGCGCAGCCGACAAGGATGACGCCGACGGCGATCTCAGGCGGCAGACTGTAGACGGTGACGACGAGGAGGCCGAGCAGCGGCATCGCCACGTATTGGGTGACGACGCCGAGGACGACGACCCACGGGCGCTTCGCGATCCTCGCGAAGTCCGGGAGGGTGAGGGTGAGTCCCATGAAGAACATCACCACGCCGAGGCTCCACGTGATCGTCGGGGCCAGCGGAGTGAACGTGTCCGGGGAGAGGAAGCCCGCGATGCCGGCGAGGATGACGAGGACGGGCAGCGCGGTCACCGCGATGATCGAACTGCGCTCGGCCGTCGACTGCGGCTTCGCGGACGGACGGGGTCGGGGGCTGGCGTGCGATCGGACATATGCGAAGACTACTCCCAGCGTTTCGTCATGCAAGACCCATGTCCGTACTCTGAGCGCCCTTAGGTCGGGCCGTCGCGAGTCCCACCGCCGGCGGGAAGTCGAGGGCGCGGAGCCGGCCGCGGACCGGCGGGCACCCGCGCGGGGTCTCGTGCGAAGATAGGGGCCATGACGCATAACCTCATCCTGCTGCGCCACGGCGAAAGCGAATGGAACCAGAAGAACCTCTTCACCGGCTGGGTCGATGTCACCCTCACCGAGAAGGGCCGTGCCGAGGGCAAGCGCGCCGGCGAGCTGCTGCGCGAAGCCGACCTCATCCCCGACGTCGTCCACACCTCGCGCCTCAAGCGGGCGATCCTCACGGCGAACCTCGCACTCGAAGCCGCCGACCTCTCCTGGCTCGACACCCACCGCAGCTGGCGCCTCAACGAGCGCCACTACGGAGCGCTGCAGGGCAAGGACAAGAAGGAGATCCGCGACGAGTTCGGCGAAGAGCAGTTCATGACGTGGCGTCGGTCCTTTGACACCCCGCCCCCTGCGCTCTCCGATGCCTCCGAATTCTCCCAGGCCCACGATCCGCGGTACGCCAACCTCGGCGACTCGGTGCCGCGCACCGAATGCCTCGCCGACGTCATCGACCGTCTCCTGCCGTACTGGTACGACGTCCTCGTTCCCGAGCTCGCCGACGGCCGCACCGTCCTCGTCGTCGCCCACGGCAACTCCCTGCGGGCGCTCGTCAAGCACCTCGACGGGATCTCCGACGCCGACATCACCGGGCTGAACATCCCCACCGGCATCCCGCTCCACTACGAGCTCACCGAGGACTTCACGCCTGTCACCCCCGGCGGCACCTACCTCGACCCCGAGGCCGCGAAGGAAGCGATCGGCAAGGTCGCCAACCAGGGCCGCTGAGGCCAGGCAGCTTCAGCCGCACGCCGTCTCGAACTCCCCGGCGATCGCCTGGAGCTCCTCCCGGAGCAGGGCGATCGCCGGGGAGTTCGTCATCGAGCGGCGCCACACGACGTGGATCGACCGGGCGATCGTCGGATCGTCGAGCGGCACCGCGGTGACGTCGGCCGGCAGGTGCGGCCTCCCGAGTCGGGGGACGAGCGCCAGCGCCCGCATCGACCGGCAGAACTCGACCTGGGTGTCGTACTCGACGGCCCAGTACTCGACGCGCGGCTCCGAGCTGAGATCCTCGAAGAGCGCAACGAGCCACCGATGGCACACCGCCCCGCGCGGGGCGGAGACGAAGACCTCGCCGACGAGGTCGGTGCGGGTCACCTCGGCGCGCGAGGCGAGATGGTGGTCGCGGTGCATGACGATGTCGGCCCGGTCGACGGCGATGACCTCCGAGGTCAGGGTCGAGGGCAGGCGGAGGACCGAGCTGTTCCAGTCGAAGATGAGCGCGGCGTCGATCCGCCCCGCCGAGACCATCTCGACGAGCTCATCGGGATCGGACTCGACGTTCGTCACCGTGAGTTCTGGCGCCGCCTCCCGCAGTCTCGGCAGCGCCGGCACGAGGAGACCGCGGATGCCGGTGGAGAACCCGCCGACCGTGATGCGCCCGCGCGGTTCGCCCGAACGCGCCCGCGCCTCGGCCTCGATGCCCTCGAGGTCGTGGAGGATCTGCGCGCCCCGGCTGCTGAGCTCACGGCCCATGGGGGTGAGCGAGATGCCGCGTCCGGAGCGCTCGGTGACCGGGG
The DNA here is from genome assembly GCF_050562175.1 of Brevibacterium sp. K72. Classification (NCBI taxonomy): domain Bacteria; kingdom Bacillati; phylum Actinomycetota; class Actinomycetes; order Micrococcales; family Brevibacteriaceae; genus Brevibacterium; species Brevibacterium sp. K72. Next base: position 340,714 of record NZ_CP191582.1, on the reverse strand, counting down.
CGCCGAGGTAGCGCGAGAGCTTCTGGAGCTGATGGCTCACCGCGGCCGGGGTGTAGCCGAGGGAGTCGGCCGTGGCCGTGACGGAGCCGAGCGCGTCGAGGGCGACGAGGGTGCGCAGGGCGACGATGTCGATCATCAAATTACTGTAATGAGTCCGCGTAAGGACTTTCAATGGAAATTTGATCAGCGCGCTGGGATCCTGAGGTCATGCGACCCGTCCACCAGCTCCTCGCGCTTCTCGTCGTCGTCCTCTGGGGCGTCAACTTCGTCTTCATCGACTTCGGACTCCGCGATTGGCCGCCCCTGCTCCTCGTCGCCGCGCGGTTCACCATGGTCGTCATCCCGGCGATCCTCTTCGTGCGCTTCCCCCGCGGCAGCCTCGGGCGCATCCTCCTCATCGGCGTTTTCATGTCCGCCGGACAGTTCGGCCTCCTCTACACCTCGCTCTTCCTCGGCCTGCCGGTGGGCCTGTCCTCGATCATCCTCCAGATCCAAGCCGCCTTCACCGTCGTCGTCGCCGCCCTCGCGCTGCGCGAGACCCCGACCCGCCGACAGGTCATCGGCATCCTCATCGGCCTCACCGGGCTCGCGGTCATCGGGCTCAGCCTCGAGGCCTCGACACCCGTCGCCGCCTTCGTCGTCTGCCTCGCCGCCGCCCTGTCGTGGGCGATCGGCAATGTCATCGCCCGCGGGGTCAAGCCGGGGATCAGCGGACTGCAGATGACCGTGTGGTCGGGTCTCGTCGTCCCCGTGCCGATGCTCGGGCTCTCCCTCCTCATCGACGGGCCCGCCGAGGTGGCCCGCGCCGTCCTGCACCCGACCTGGGGTGTGCTCGCATCCGTCGTCTACACCGCTGGCGTCGCCTCGCTCATCGGGTATGTCATCTGGAACTCCCTGCTCGCGCGCTTCCCCGCCTCGCAGGTCGCCCCGTTCACACTCCTCGTCCCGCCCGTGGGAGTCGGTGCAGCGTGGCTCGTCCTCGGGGATCGGCCCACGGTGCCCGAGCTCATCGGCGGCGGCCTCCTCATCCTCGGAGTCGCCGTGACCACGGGGGCGCTGCGGACGGTCGCGCGGGGCATCGGGCGTGTGGTCCTGCGCCGAGGCGGGAGACCCCGCCGAGGCGAGCGGCCGCGGCGTCGCACGGTCGTGGCCCGCGAGCACCCTGAGACCGCAGGTGCCGGCGCCGAGAGTGAACTCGGAGCAGCGGCCTCAGGACGGAATGGGCAGGAGATCGCGCGGTGAATCTGACCAGAGTGACCTCGACTCGGGCGGACCTGGACGGCCGCACCCGGGAATGGGTCACTCCGGTCGGGGTCGTCCGGGAGGTGAATGACGATCGCCGAGGTGGAGGAACCACCTCGGCGATCGTCGTTGTCAGCGGTGCGAGCCTGCGCTCACGCCCCTGACCGGGACGGTGTGCACGACTGCGAGCCTGCGCTCACTTGCGGGAGAGGTAGGGCTCCCAGTTGCCGGTGAGCAGGTACTCGACCTTCTGCGAGACGGAGACGGCGTGGTCGCCGAAGCGCTCGTAGTAGCGGGAGAGGAGCGTGACGTCGGCGATGTGGCGCGGCGCGAGGTCCTCCGCGGGAGCGTCGGCGAGCTTCGCGAAGACGGAGAGGTGGAGCTCGTCGAGCTCCTCGTCGATCGCGTTGATCGTCGGCACCATCGACAGTCCCGGGTTCGACAGGAGGTTGACGGTCGCCTCGGCGATCTTCTCTGCCGCATCGCCCATGCGTGCGAAGGTGCCGGAGAAGTGCTGCGGGATCGCGGACTCGGGGTAGCGGATGCGGACCTGCTGGGCGATGTGGCGGGCGAGGTCGCCCATCCGCTCGAGTGAGGCGCTCATCCGCAGGGCACCGATGACAGCGCGCAGATCGGCGGCGACGGGGGCCTGCAGGGCGAGGATCTCCGCGGCCTGCTGATCGAGAGTGTGCTGCATGGCGTCGATGTCCGCGTCGGCCTCGATGACCCGTTCGGCGAGATCGAGATCGTTGTTCTGCACGGCCTGGTTGGCCAGGCGGATGGAGTCGAGGACCTTGGTGGACATGTCGACGAGCTGGGTGGCCAGTTCGTCGAGCTCATTCCTGAAGACTTCGCGCATTGAGTGCGTTTCCTTAATCTCGTGCGAGGTGAGAGTGCGTGGCGCAGTTCTCGTCGATCGGCCGTGCCCGCGGCCCGGGCGGAATCGCCGCGTGCTCGGGGATCCGGGCAGGCACACTGACCCCAGCTTTCCAGCGCCGTGTGAACGAGACTTGTCGGTTCGGTGAATTCCTCGCCAAAAGGCCTGTCAGCGAGTGAATCCGGTGCGACCGCCGAGCAGACTGCGCCTAAGCTTGGTCACGTGGATCTCTTGATTGTAGCGGTCCTGACCGGCATCGTCGGCCTGGGACTCGGCATAGCGGGCATACTCGCGTTCCGTTTCAGCGAACGCTCCCGCGATGCTGCCGATCTGCATTCCGAAGACGATCTGCCCGAGGGCATCGCCGAGGTGCTCGCCGTCCTCCCGTCCGCTGCGATCGTCCTCGACGCCGGTGACGACGTCGTCAAAGCCTCACCCGCCGCCTACACGTTCGGCCTGGTCAGAGGTCATTCCCTGTCGTCGCCGGAGATGCTCGAGGTCGTCGAACGGGTGCGCGCACGCGGGCTCATCGAGGAGATCGACCTCGAGCAGAAGCGCGAGCTCTCCGACTCGGTCCTCCGCTACCTCCACGCGCGCATCGCTCCGCTGGGCACCGCGTTCATCCTCGTCCTCTGCGACGACCAGACCGAGTCCAAACGCGTCGACGCCGTGCGCCGGGACTTCGTCGCCAACGTCTCCCATGAGCTCAAGACCCCGATCGGGGCGATGGCCCTCCTCGCCGAGGCGGTCACCGACTTCTCCGACGACCCGGCCGCCGTCGAGCGCTTCGGCGGACGCATGCAGCGGGAGTCGAAGCGCCTGACCCAGCTCGTCCAGGAGATCATCGACCTCTCCCGGGTCCAGGACCATGCGGCTCCGTCGACGACGGAGAAGATCTCCGCCGCCGAGGTGGTCGAGGATGCCGCCGACCGTGCCCACACCCGAGCCGAGGCGAAGCGGATCCACATCGAGGTCGCCCCACCGTCGTCCCTCCTCGTCGAGGGCAACTACGAACTCCTCGTCAACGCGGTGCGCAACCTCATCGACAACGCGATCAACTACTCTCCCGACGGCACGCGCGTGGGCGTCGGGGTCGAGCTCGTCGACGAGCGCGTCGAGATCTCGGTGACCGATCAGGGCATCGGCCTTTCCCGGCAGGACACGGAGCGGGTCTTCGAGCGCTTCTACCGCGTCGACCCCGCCCGCTCCCGGATCACCGGCGGCACCGGCCTGGGCCTGAGCATCGTCAAGCACATCGTCGCCACCCACGGCGGTGAGGTGCGCGTGTGGAGCCGACTCGGGAAGGGCTCGACGTTCACGATCGTCCTCCCGCTCGCCGGGACGCAGACCGTCGCCGAGGCGACCTCGTCCGCGCCGGCGGGAGTCCTCCTCGAACACTCCGCGCAGGCCGGGGACGACTCCGGGACTGCGGACGACCGGGTCGACGCTGACCCGGCGGCAGCCTCGGCGCATGACAACGCCGAGGGCGCGGAGGAGAATGGGACTGCCCAGGTTTTGCCCACTGGAAGCGAACAAAGGAAGCTCACGACGTGACTCGAATTCTGCTTGTTGAGGACGAGGATTCGTTCTCGGATCCGCTGTCGTACCTGCTCGGCAAGGAGGGGTACGAGGTGACTGTTGCCGATGACGGACTCAAGGCTCTCGCGGAGTTCGATCGCAATGGTGCCGACCTGGTGCTCCTCGACCTCATGCTCCCCGGTGCCTCGGGCACCGAGGTGTGCCGTGAGCTGCGCGCGAAGTCGAATGTGCCGATCATCATGCTCACCGCCAAGGATTCGGAGATCGACAAGGTCGTGGGGCTTGAGCTCGGCGCCGACGACTATGTGACGAAGCCGTACTCCTCGCGCGAGCTCCTTGCCCGGGTCCGGGCGGTGCTGCGCCGCAACGTCGAGGCCGAGAGCTTCGACGAGTCGATCCTCGAAGCCGGCGGGGTCCGGATCGACGTCGAACGCCACGTCGTGTCCGTGCGCGGCGAAGAGCTGTCGATGCCGCTCAAAGAGTTCGAGCTCCTCGAGATCCTCGTCCGCAACTCCGGGCGCGTGATGACCCGCGGTCAGCTCATCGACCGGATCTGGGGCGAGGACTACGTCGGGGACACGAAGACCCTCGACGTCCACGTCAAGCGCCTGCGCGCGAAGGTCGAGGAGAACCCCTCGGAGCCGCAGCTGCTCACGACCGTCCGCGGACTCGGGTACAAGTTCGAGGCCTGAGGGCAGACAGCGAAGGGGCCGCTCACCATGTGGTGAGCGGCCCCTTCGCTGTGCGCGCGTCAGCCGTCGGCGGACGCGGTGCCCTCTGCAGGAGCGGTGCTCTCGGTGGTCGCGCCCTCGGTGCTCGTGCTTCCCGTGGAAGTCTCCTCGCCGGCGCTGCTGCCGGTGGGCTCGTCGGTCGGCATGTCCGACGGCGACGGCGTCGGGACGTACTCCTCGTAGTAGGGGAGCACATCGGAGAGGACCTGGGTCTGGATCGTCTTCTCCTGGCCGCCGGTGGCCACGGTGATGTCGACGAGGTCGCCGGGCTTGGCCTGGAGGCTGTCGACGATGACCGGTTCGTCCGTCGACGACGCCGGGCTCTCCGGATCCTGGACGAAGGTCTCGCCGGCTGGAACGGTCTCGGTGATGGTCTTCCCGGAGACCTCGACGGAGACCTCGGCAGGAGCATCGCCCTTGTTGACGAGCGTGAAGAACAGCTGGGCCGGGCCCTTGCCGCTCTCATCCATGATGAGCAGGAGACCGCGCACCTCGACGTCGCCGACCGTTCCCCAGGCTCCGTCGCCGCCGTTGTACTGGTACTCGGCGGTCTGGTGAGGCGACAGCAGGCTGGCGCACCCGCTGACCGGGAGGACGAGCGCGATTGCGGCAACTGCGAGAGCCGCGCGGTTGTGCCGTTTCATTGTGCTCCTTGAAGTGGCAATACAAGATCCGTCTGTATACTACCCGGTTTTTGACCTTCCGTAGAACCGGCTGGGAGATCCCGGAGAGGAGGATCACTTGTCCGACGAGCACGCTGCGGACAGTGGGCAAAAAGGCTGAGCCTAGCACGGAGAATCGGCCGCCTGGGCGATTTCTGTGGCGCGCCTCATGGTAAACTGGGATTCCGCGAAAGGGGTTTGAAGAGAATATGAGTTTCCAGGTCGGCGACACTGTTGTCTATCCACATCACGGTGCAGCGACAATCCAAGAAATCAGGCAACGAACCATCAAGGGTGAGGAGAAACTGTATCTCAAGCTCCAGGTCGCGCACGGCGATCTCGTGATCGAGGTCCCGGCTGAGAACTGCGACCTCGTGGGTGTCCGCGACGTCGTCGGAGAAGAGGGTGTCGAGAAGGTCTTCACCGTCCTCCGCGCGGAATTCGTCGAAGAGCCGACCAACTGGTCCCGCCGGTACAAGGCGAACCTCGAGAAGCTCCAGTCCGGTGACGTCATCAAGGTCGCCGAGGTCGTCCGTGACCTCTGGCGCCGTGAGCAGGATCGCGGACTCTCCACCGGTGAGAAGCGCATGCTGTCCAAGGCGCGGCAGATCCTCGTCTCCGAGCTCGCCCTCGCCGAGAAGAAAGAGGAGTCCGAAGCCGAAGCCCTCCTCGACGAAGTGCTCGCGTCCTGAGCACCTGCGTCATCGTCCCGGCCGCAGGGTCGGGAACGCGCTTGGGTCATCCCGAGCCGAAGGCTTTCGTCTCCGTGGACGGGCGCACGCTGCTCGCCCACAGTCTTGAGGCCATCATCTCCTCGGGAGTCGCCACCACCATCGTGGTCGCGGCTCCCGAGGAGTTTCTGCTTCTCGCCCGCGCCGAGATCGACGAGGTCCGCGGGCGGCTTGATGCGGATGACGCGGCGGACAGCGCAGCCGACGTCGAGATCGTCGCCGTCGTCGGCGGTGCCGACCGCGTCGAGTCCGTCGACGCCGGACTGCGTGCCGCCGGTGAGCACGACGTCGTCCTCGTCCACGACGCCGCCCGGGCGCTCACCCCGCCTGATGTCTTCCGTCGGGTTGCCGATGCGGTGTCCTCCGGCGCCGAGGCGGTCGTCCCTGTCCTGCCCATGATCGACACCGTCCGGCGGGCGGAGGCGGTCCACGGTGCCCCCGCAGACGCCGACTTCGAGGTTCTGCGCGGTGACCTCGACCGGGGGAGTCTGCGGCGGGTCCAGACGCCGCAGGGGTTCGCCGCTGAGATCCTCCGCAGGGCCCACGATGCCTACCGTGAGGAGGTGCGCACTCAGGGTGCGGACGCTCGTGAGGCCACCGACGATGCGGGGCTCGTCGAGCGCCTCGGCGTCGATGTCGTGGCCGTCGCCGGTGATGAGGAGTCCCTGAAGATCACCTACCCCCTCGACCTCGTCCTCGCCGAGCACATCGCCCGCACGCGCGGCCGCTGAACCACTACCCTGGCAGTAGACGACTGCTGTCCGGACAGGGCTCCGTCGTCGAATCAGACCAAGCGACGATGAAGGGTGAGGCGATGACCATTCCGCGCACGGGGATCGGCGTCGATGTCCACGCGTTCTCCGACGACCCGTCACGCGAGCTCTGGGTGGCTGGACTGCTCTGGCCCGGCGAACGGGGCCTCGAGGGGCACTCGGATTCCGATGTCGCCGCGCACGCGTGCTGCGATGCGCTCTTCTCGGCGGCGGGGATCGGGGATCTCGGGGAGCATTTCGGCGTCGACCGTCCGGAGTTCGCCGGGGCGTCCGGGGTCAGACTCCTCGCCGAGGCGGGCCGTCTCGTCCGCGAAGCCGGATTCGCGATCGGCAACATCTCCGTCCAGGTCATCGGGAACCGGCCGAAGATCGGCACCCGCCGGGCTGAGGCGCAGGAGGCGCTGTCGCGGGCCGTCGGTGCGGAGGTGTCCGTGTCGGGGACGACGACCGACGGACTCGGGCTGACCGGGCGCGGCGACGGGGTCGCGGCGATCGCGAATGCGCTGGTGCACCGGCCATGAGGATCCTCTTCCAGGGCGCCGGGGCGATCGGCATCGCCGGTGCCGCGCTGTTCGGCGACCGGCATGAGACCGTCGTCGTCACGCGCACGCCGACGCCGAACCCGGTGGCCGCCTGCCCGCAGTGCGTCGGATGGTTCGACGAGCTCGCCCACGATGGCGCGTCGGGAGTCGACGCTGCCCGAGACGCCGCATCGACGCGACGGGTGACGATCACCGATTGGGCCGGCATCGAGGAGGCCGGAGGGTTCCGGCTCAAGCCCGGCAGTGAGACTGCGGCAGCCGACGGCACAGGGGTCTCTGTCGCGGAGGCGCGACGGCACTGGCAGCGCGGCAGGAGCCGCAGAGCCCGTGACCGGCGCGTCCAGGACTCGTGGGATCTCGTCGTGCTCACGACGCGGCCGGGCGACCTCGATGAGGATGTCGCCGCGGCGGTGCGAGCGGTCGCTCCTCGGTGGGTGGCGATCACGAGCCAGGTCGACGGGGACCTCGAAGTCGCCCGGTCACTCTTCCCCGGCGCCGAGGTCGTCGTCTTCGGTCCCGCATTCCTCTCCGAACGCACGACCTCGCACACCGTGCGGTTCTGGACGCCGCTGGGCGCAACGGCCTTCTTCGTCGCCGGCCCAGCCGAGCCCGTGCGTCGTCTCACCCGTGCGCTCGGGTCACTCGTCCTCCCTGTGCCGCTCGAGGCACTGCTCGTGCCGCCCGCGGTCTTCATGCCCTTCGTCGCCGAACTGAGCATCGACGGCGGGGAATGGGATGAGCTCCTCACTCATCTCCGTCGTCCGAGCGACGCCGCCGCCGAGGCGGTCCGCGCGGTCACGGGTGTGCCGGTGCCGATTCTGCCCGCAGTGGCGCGGGCCGTCCTCGAGCTCGCCGAGCGGGTGTCGCCGATCCCGATGCGCGAGTACGCCGGACTGCACTTCTCCCGGCACGAGGGGCAGACGCTTGCGATGCTCGACGGGTGGATAGCACGGGCGCCGGAGCATGCGGCGCTGACTGAGATCGCGGACGGACTGCGAGCAAAACTCGCCTACTGAGCGTACGCGTCGGCCCCCGCCCCGCGCGGAGTGCGCGGGACGGGGGCCGGCGAGGACCACCTCGGCGGGTCACACCTCGGCGACGATCCCCTTCGCCTTCTGACGGCGGGTGACGGCCATGCCGATGAAGTAGAGCGCGACGGAGAAGATCAGGGTGCCGATGATCTGGAAGCGCACGGATTCGACGGTGAGGCCGAGGATGATGATGGCGGCGATGCCGGCGAGCGTGAGGTAGGTCAGGCCCGGGAACAGCCACATCTTCAGCGGCAGGGGTGTGCCGGCGGCCTCGGCGCGGCGGCGGAGGATGAGCTGGGAGACCAGGGTGACGACCCAGGTGACGATGAGCGTCGAGCCGACGATGTTGAGGAGGACTCCGAGCACCTCGGCGGCCCAGAAGTAGTTGAGTGCCACGGCGATGAAGCCGAAGACCGAGGTCGCGAGGACGGCGGCCACGGGCACGCCGCGTCGGTTCGTCGTGCCGAGGCCGGCAGGGAGCATCGAGCGGCGCGACATCGAGAACGCCATGCGGGAGGCGCCGTAGATGTTCGCGTTCATCGACGAGAGCAGGGCGATGACGATGACGCCGGCGAGCAGGGAGGCGATGAACGGCAGGCCGGCGGTCTCGAGGACGGCGACGAACGGCGATTCGGCCAGGCGCGGGTCGGTCCAGTCGAGGACGAGGACGATGATCGCCACCGAGCCGATGTAGAGGAAGAGGATGCGCCAGACGATCGTCTTGATCGCCTTGCTCACCGAGCGGCTGGGGTCGGAGGTCTCAGCGGCGGCGACGGCAACGATCTCGATGCCGCCGAAGGCGAAGGCGACGACGAGGAGGCCGGCGGCGACGCCGGGGATGTCGGTGGGCATGAAGCCGTCGGTGAAGATCTCCGCCGGCGGGGTCGCCGGGGTCCAGCCTGCGAGGTAGGCGACGCCGAGGATGACGAAGAGGGCGACGAAGGCGACCTTGATGAGGGAGAACCAGAACTCGAATTCACCGAAGCTGCCCGAGGTCGTGAGGTTGATCGCGGTGAAGACGATCATGATGATGAGCGCGAGCACCCACTGCGGGACCGACGGGATGTAGCTCGCGGCGATCTGCGCGGCTGCGGTCGCCTCGGCGGCGACGACGAGGCACAGCTGCACCCACCACAGGGCACCGACCGCGAAGGCCGCGGCCGGGCCCATCGCCTTGCCGGCGTAGTGGGAGAACGCGCCTGGGTTGGGGTCGGCGGCGACGAGTTCGCCGAGCGCCCGCATGACGAAGATGACGATGAGACCGGCGACGACATAGGAGATGAGCACGGCCGGCCCGGCGGCCTGCACTCCGGCACCCGATCCGACGAAGAGTCCGGCGCCGATCGCTGAACCGAGGCTCATCATCACGAGGTGGCGCGGCTTCATCCCGGCCTTGAGGCCGGGGCCGTCGGGAGTGGGCTGGGGGCTGGCGTTCGCGGAGTCGGCGGTCACTGGCGACTGCGATGTTCGTGGTTCAGGCACCAGAGCAGTCTAACGCCCATGGGGTGACCTCGATCTCAGGAGGTGGTCGGTTCAACATGAGGATGGGATGGTTGTCCCGTCGGTCCCCGTCGAGGAGGATATTCGTCCGTTTGACCCCCGCCGAGGCGGCAGTTCGTCCACGGTCAGGTGGCGGGATGGCCCGGTCGACGGTGGGGTCAGGTCGGCTTGGTTCAACCGGCGGGGCTCAGTCGTCCTGGAGGTAGACGAGCCCGTTGCCGTCGGGGTCGGTGAACGAGAACATCGGCGGCACCCCGGGCCACCGCAGCACCTCGTCGTTGTGGATCGTCACGCCGGCGGCCGAGATCCGTTCGTGAGCCTCCTCGGCGTCCGAGGTCTCGAGGCGGACGGCAACGGGGATCTCACTGCCCTTGGGGATGAGGACGATCGCGACGTCCGATCCCGGCGGGGCCACCTCGACGATGCGGTTGCCGGGCATCGGCTCGCCGTCGTAGCTGACCGAGCACCCGAGGACCTCGGTGTAGAAGCGGGTTGCCTCGTCGAGGTCGCTGACGGGGACGGAGACGCTGATGATTCTGTTCGTCTTGGCCATAGGTTCAGTGTGCGCGTATCGGTGTCGGGTGTACAGGGGTCGACCAGACTCAGATAATCAGTCCGCGAACCGCACCCGATGCCTCACATACTTTTGCCCGCGAAATGGTGGACCCTCGAACACCATGGGGAGTGAACTGTCGATGACGACACGAGCCGAGATCACCACGAAATACGCCAAGACGTACACGAAGGCACCGAAGAAGACCAAGAGCGCCATCCTCAACGAGGTCATTGCTGTGACCGGATGGTCTCGCGATAACGCCCGCCGGCGCCTGACCCAAGCCGCGCACCACCCGCCGGGTCCCGGTCGGCAAGTCGCGAAAGCACCGCGGAAGCCCCGTGCCAGGAAATACTCCTACGACGCGACGAAGACCCTCCAACGCGTGTGGGCAATCTCTGGCGGCCAGTGCGGCAAATACCTTGCGACGGTGATGCGGATCCTCCTCGACCTCCTCGAGGCCCATGGCGAGCTCGTGATCGGCCAAGGACGCTACACCCGCAAGGTCCGTAAGGAACTGTTGACGATGAGCCCCGCAACGATCGACCGATACCTCAAACCTATCCGAGCCAAAGACGCGATAAACGGACACTCCACGACGCAACCGGGAAGTCTGCTGCGCTCAGCGATCACGATCCGTCGGGCAGGTGACGAGGTCGAAGACGAACCCGGCTTCTTCGAAGGTGATACCGTCGCTCACTGCGGGCCCGTCGAGTCCGGAGAATTCGCGCGCACACTCAACCTCACTGACTTCCATACCGGGTGGACATTCACCCGCACCGTGCGCAACAACGCCCACACGAACATCCTGGTAGGCCTCAAGACCGCCGCTCGTGAGATCCCATTCCAGATCACCGGTCTGGATTTCGACAACGGGTCGGAGTTCCTCAACCAGCACGTTATCGAATGGGCCGGATCCAGGGACATCTATTTCACAAGATCGCGGCCGTATAAGAAGAACGATCAAGCCACGATCGATTCGAAGAACAATGTCATGCCCCGGGGAGAATAGAGGCAGGGAGATTGGAAGAAGGAGTTTCTCTCTTGCCAGTGAAATACACCGACGAACTCAGGGCTCGGCGATGTCAAGGCGTCGAAGCAACATGGGGCTCGCCGGCGAGCAGTCGAGCGAATGCCTCGGTGGGCGTGAGATAGCCCAGTCGGCGGCGGGGTCGATTGTTGATCTCCTCGGCGATGGTGGTGAGGTAGGGCTGGTGATCGGGGATCACCGTGCCCTTGGGCAGATACTCCCGGTAGAGCCGGTTCGTGTTCTCGTTGCTGGGCCTCTGCCAGGGCGAGTGGGGATCGGCGAAGTAGACCGGCATCGCCGTGGCCAGGGAGACCTTCGCGTGCTGGGCCATCTCGCTGCCCTGGTCCCACGCCAACGATGCCTTCATCATCTCGGGCAGGTCGTTGAAAAACTCGATGACCGCGTCAGCGGTTGGCTCGGCGTGTTTCGAGGGCAGGGCCAGCAGCCCGGTGAACCCGCTCATCCGCTCCACCAGCGTCGCCGCGCACGAGGTGCCGTTCTTCCCGATGATCAGGTCACCCTCCCAGTGCCCCGGCACCCGACGCTGGGCGGCGTCCTCACCTCGCTCCGCGATCGGGACCATACCTACGATTGGGCCACCGCGCGTCCGCCCGGTCGTACGTGGTCGGCGCTTGGTCCGCTTGGACTGCAGGAAGATGCCCTTGCGGGCGAGCTCACCCTTCGGGATTGCGTAGATGTACTGGTAGATAGCCTCACCGGAGACGGTTCGGCCGCGTGCGTCAGGAGAGTTCGCCATGCGTTCAACGGTCGGGTCTGTCGCCTCCAGACGCAACCGGCCCGCTATCTCGTTCGGCGTCCAGGACGCGGCCAGGTCGGCGTCCACCCTCGCCTGCAGCACCGGATCCCCCGCGACCTTCCGCTGCTGCGGGCGAGCTCGCCGACGCTGCGCTCTGACGTCTGCGGTCACGGCCTGGTAGCCGCGGGTCTTCGTCGAGTTCCGGTGAAGCTCCCGCGAGATCACCGACGGGCAACGCCCCAGGTGACGGGCGATCCTCCGCACCGACCAGCCCGCTTTCGAGGCCGCCGAGATCTCCGACCTGTCGCTGAACGACAACCCCACCCGCGCCATCTGCACACTCCACCGATCAGACCCCCGCCGACCGGGAGTGTTGCTTCGACGCTATGACACCACCCTCGCGCTGTTGAGCTCGTCATCCATGCCCAGGCCGATCCCGACACTGCGAACGGAGCCATCACCCGCGTCGCGAAGGAACTCGGCCTGAGCAAAGAGCACCTGTGGGTTTGGGTGCGCAAGCACAAGGACTCCGGCAAATCCACGCCGACTGAGTCAGTCGACCTGGAAGCGGAAAACCGCCGGCTGCGGGCTGAGCTGGCCGAAGCGAAACGAGCCAACGAGATCCTGCGCCGGGCCTCGGTTTTCTTCGCGGCGGAGCCAGGCCGCCCATCCAAGTAGTCGTCGCCTTCATCGACGACAATCGTCACGAGTTCGGAGTCGAGCCGATCGTGCGCGCCCTGAAAGGGACTGCTGCACGGATTGCTGTGAGCTCGTATTACGCGAACAAGAAGCGCCCACCCTCGGCCAGAGCCCGTCGGGACCAGGCTCTGGTGGTGGTCATCCGCGATGTCTATGAGGCCAACTATTCCTGCTACGGGGTACGGAAGATGTGGAAGGCGATCAACCGCGGCTACGCCGACCGTTTCGGTGCGGTGGCCCGCTGTACGGTGGAGCGGTTGATGCGCCGGCTGGGCATCGACGGGGTCCGGAGGAAGCGCAAGCGTCCGAAGACGGTCTCGGCCCGGGCTGAGGAGTGTCCGGACGATCTCGTTGAGCGTGAGTTCACAGCACCGGGCCCGAACCGCGTCTGGGTCGCCGACATCACGTACGTCCCGACTCAGGCTGGGTGGGTGTACACGACGTTCATTCTTGATGTGTTCCATCGGGAGATCGTGCGCTGGCAGGTGACGAACCATATGCGGGAGTCTCTGGCCAGAGACGCTTTGACGATGGCGTTGGCGGCGAAGTATCGGGTTGGTGAAGACGTGTCCGGGCTGGTGCATCACAGCGACCGCGGGGTTCAATTCCGGTCGATTCGCTATGGTGAGGCCCTCGCGGAGTCAGAGATCGTCGCGTCTGTGGGATCGCGTGGGGATTCGTACGATGACGCGATGGCTGAGGCACTGAACTCGGTGTAGAAGGCTGAGTTGATGGACCGTAAGGTGTGGTCGGGGTTGATCGAGGTGTTGGCGGAGAAGTCGGCGTGAGTGGCCTGGTACAACGAGTCCAGGTTGCACTCGGCGATCGGTTACCGACCGCCGCTCGAGGTCCATTCTGACTGGGTCAACCAGCCCATGACAGAGGTTGCGGCTGCATAGGAAACCAAGAAAGGGAGCCTCTACGAAACCCGGGGCTTGACAGTGCGGCGGTACGGGTTCTACTACCGGTACGACACCTACCTGGAGAGACGGGCACTGAACCGGCTATGGCGCCTGGTCTATGATCGGGTGAACTACCTGATGCCCACGATCAAACCCATCGGGTATTCGTCGACGAGGAATTGACGTCGTAAACGTCTCTACGATGCCCCACGGACTCCCTTCGACAGGCTCCTGGCCGCGAATGTGCTGTCCCCGAAGCAGGTGGTGGAGATGAACGCACATCGAGACAGCCTTAACCCAGCGAAGATCGCTGCTGAAATCGCCAGGGTCCAGGACAGGTTGTTGGTGCTCTCAAGGGAGAAGACGGAGCAGCTGTATCTGGCATCGTTCCCGTCGGCATTGCCGGATGTGCGCAAGGGAGTACGGGTCAAGGCCGGGTGATTTTCGCGGGCGTATTGACATGAGGAACTACGGGGGTGGATAAATTCGTAGGCAAATGATGGATATGCGAGTTCGGCAGATTTTACTTAGGATCTATTTCGGTGATTTGATCGTTGACGCGGTCAATTGCGCGTTTCAAATCAGCTCTTCTTTCTAAGAGAAAGTTATTGTTGCTAAGGTGTAATCGTTGTCTTCCAACCTTGGAGCGTTTAACAAGGACCGGCACAAGCGCTAAGGTGAGAATTTGAACCGGGAGGGCAATGAGGTAAGCGTAGCTCGAGCCCCAGGAGCTCGCCGACAAGGCGCCGCAGGCCAACGCTAGTATAATATACAGCGCATTTGCTGAATAGGTTGCGATCCGTCTACCGCCTACCTGTGGAGATTTCATTCTGGTCAGCGTGAAGTAGACGTAAGCCGTGGCGTAAGAGGCAATTAACGCGGCAACCATGTGACGCGCCGTGAATATTAGCCCGGATTCGCGGATCGGTGGGGCTACCGTGAGAATCAATGCTGAGTCAGAAACGAGTACTATGAGCACGCTGAGGAATGCGGCAAGATTGATTATGTTAAATAGAGGAAGTGGCCGATACTCAAGACGCCGATCAATGCCTCTGTTCAAGTTGCCGAGTTCGCGATATAGGCTGTCCCGCCTCGTTTTCAGTACACTGACATCTACGATGGAAATGCTGGCCAGTAAAACGGTGACTATCCAGCCGATTGCTGAAACTTCTGGGGCGAATATGGAGATGTTTCCGCCGTCTTCTTCGCGCCAGAAGAACCATCCAAGGCAGAGGAGGAGGTGCGCTGAGAAAAAGGTAGAAATCGTGAGGTTGAAGAACTGAGAAAATTTCCCGATGTATGTTTTGTTTTCTAGGTCAGCGTTGTATCTTGAGCGGTCCATTGCAGCGACGGTCACCGTTGCGGTGAGGCCTGCTGTCATGAGAGCTAGAGATAGACTAATGTAACTCGAGATGTCATCAAAGATCCATCTTGATGCAAATAAATAGATCTGTTCGAGTAGCTGGACGGTCGAGGACGGGCCTGCGGGAAAATTTGTGATTGCTATCAACGTTGATAGCGGTACAAGGCAGCCAAATATGATCGTAATAAATAGTGCGGAGACTGCGCGGTCAAGGATAGAGCCTCTGAATAGTGAAACTCGTGTGTCTGCAATACTGCGAGCTGAAGATACTCGACTCTCAGTTCGAAAAAGCTTGCACAAGAATTCCTCTGTTGGGCTCAAATCGAGGATGGCGTCTGGTCGCCGCAATTCACTCATCATTTGCAGATAATATCAAGCGAGATCGTGTAAAAGTGAGATTTCGTCATCAAGAATTTTTCGAGATGTACTCGGCGAATGGTGGGGGATTGACAATTTGGCAACGCTCCCACTTCTTCAATTGGTGCCCGCGCTTGATCCATTCCTCGAGCGACGGCTTCTCGGCCTCGATCGACGTCGAGTCGCCGTGGCCGGTGAGGACGACGGTGGGATCGGGCAGGGTGAAGAGTCGGTCCCTGATCGACTCGATGATCGTCTCGAAGCTCGAGTGCGAACGACCCGTGGCGCCGGGGCCGCCGTTGAAGAGCGTGTCCCCGGAGAAGAGCACGGGACCGACCGCATGGCCGGCACCAGCCGAGGCGGGGATGGGCAGCCCGGTCTCGATGAAGAAGCTCGTCGACCCGGGGGAGTGGCCCGGGGTGTGCAACGCCCGCAGGGTCACGCCGCCGACGGTCCACTCCCGTCCGTCACACCGACTTCGGCGGACGTCTTCTTCCACTGGGCTGCCTGTTCTTCCAACTCCGTGACATACCAGCCCATGCTCTGGGGATCAGCGGGCCTCACTCCGGAGAGGAGCTCGGCAGCCTCAGTACCAGTGACCGGTTGGTAGACGGCTTCATGATCGAAGTCGAAGTCGATCTCACGACCACCGTTGCGGTGCCACAGTCCGGTGTTGGCGGAGTACACGTAGCAGTAGCCTTCGGCGTCGCGGGCCATGAGCCCGTAGCCTGTGCTCTCGGGGCTTGCCTTGATCTTGTAGAGCTGCATCGTTGCCACCGCCTTTCGCTTTCATCGTCTCATCGGGGGCGCCGAGTGTGTGGGTTGCCAACACTTGTTTTCACGAAGTGCGCGTATCGGTGTCGGGTGTACAGGGGTGTGCGCCCATCGGTCGACGGCAAAGACGACGAAGCGCCGCGACGCCGGATCTCGGGCATCGCGGCGCTCGTCGGGCTGAGGCGCTCGATCGCTGCGTCTCAGTGCCCGCGCTTGATCCATTCCTCGAGCGACGGCTTCTCGGCCTCGATCGACGTCGAGTCGCCGTGGCCGGTGAGGACGACGGTGGGATCGGGCAGGGTGAAGAGTCGGTCCCTGATCGACTCGATGATCGTCTCGAAGCTCGAGTGCGAACGACCCGTGGCGCCGGGGCCGCCGTTGAAGAGCGTGTCCCCGGAGAAGAGCACGGGACCGACCGCATGGCCCGCGCCCGCCGAGGCGGGGATGGGCAGCCCGGTCTCGATGAAGAAGCTCGTCGACCCGGGGGAGTGGCCCGGGGTGTGCAGCGCCCGCAGGGTCACCCCTCCGACGGTCCACGTGTCACCGTCGGCGATCTGCCCCTCGGGACGGTAGTCCTCGTACGTCATGTCCCAGAGGACGTAGTCCTCGGGATTGAGGTAGACGGGCGGATTGCCCACCCGCTGCGCGAACTCGCGCACGACGCCGACGTGGTCGTCATGACCATGGGTGAGGAGAACGGCCTTGACCTCTCTCGATCCGACCGCCTCGGCGATGGCATCGACATCATGGGCGGGATCGATGACGATGACCTCGGTGCCGTCCCCGACGATCCACACGTTGTTGTCGACGTCCCACGTCCCGCCGTCGAGGGAGAACGTTCCGGACGTGACGACATGCTCGATCGCAGCCATCAGAGCACCACCACCGATCGCAGGACCTTGCCTTCGCCCATCTTCTCAAACGCCTCCTCGACGTCGCCGATGCCGATGCGCTCGGTGACGAACTTCTCCAGCGGCAGGCGACCCTGCTCGTAGAGGTCGACGAGCATCGGGAAGTCGCGCTCGGGCAGACAGTCGCCGTACCACGACGACTTGAGCTTCCCACCGCGACCGAAGACGTCGAGCAGCGGCACGCTCAGCTCCATCTCCGGGGTGGGCACGCCGACGAGGACGACGGTGCCGGCGAGGTCGCGGCCGTAGAACGCCTGCCGCCAGGTCTCCGGGCGGCCGACCGCGTCGATGACGACGTCGGCGCCGAAGCCGTTCGTCCGCTCCTGGATCGCGGCGACGACCTCGTCCTCGCTCATGCCGCGGGTGTTGATCGTGTCGGTGGCGCCGAGGTCCTTCGCCCACTCGAGCTTCGCATCGTCGATGTCGAGGGCGATGATCGTCCCGGCCCCGGCCAGGCGCGACCCGGCGATGGCCGCACAGCCCACACCGCCGCAGCCGATGACGGCCACGGACTTCCCGCGCGTGACCTCACCGGTGTTGATGGCCGAGCCGATGCCGGCCATGATCCCGCAGCCGAGGAGTCCGACGACAGCCGGATCCGACTCGTCGACCTTCGTGCACTGTCCCGCGGCGACGAGCGTCTTCTCCGCGAACGATCCGATGCCGAGCGCCGGTGTGAGCTCGGTGCCGTCGGTGAGCGTCATCTTCTGCTCGGCGTTGTGCGTGTTGAAGCAGTACCACGGCTCGCCGCGCTTGCATGCCCGGCATTCGCCGCAGACCGCGCGCCAGTTGAGGATGACGAAATCGCCGACCTCGACGTTCGTCACGCCCTCGCCCACCTCGGCGACGACGCCGGCCGACTCGTGGCCGAGGAGGAACGGGAAGTCATCGGAGATCCCGCCCTCGCGGTAGTGGAAGTCCGTGTGGCAGACGCCGCAGGACTTGACGTCGACGACGACCTCGCCCGGTCCCGGGTCGGGGATGACGATGTCGGTGAGCTCGACCGGCGCACCCTTGCTCCGGGCGATGACGCCCTTGACGGTCTGTGGCATTGCGCCTCCTAGGGATGATCGGCGCAGGTCAGCTGGGTCGCTCCGCTGCGCCGACAGAGAGTTCGGACACGTCCACCCTAACCAGGCGACGAGTCCTCAGCCAGCGTGTCCGGCATCTGTCACGGATCGTCCCGCCGAGGCGGGGGCGCGGTTCCGGTATGTCCTCGCCGAGGCGGGGGCGGGGTTCCTGGATGCCCTCGCCGAGGTTGGGGTGGGGTTCCGGACGCACCACCACCTCGGCGGGGTTGGCACCGGGAACAGCGAAGCGGGGCGTCTCCCGAAGGAGACGCCCCGCCTGACTCGTGTGACCGCGAGGGTCAGTCGACGTCCGTGTCCGGGTGCTTGCGCAGATGCACGATCGCAGCTGCCAGCCCGCCCCACACGGTGACCATGGCGATGATCATCATGACGATGGCTGAAGTGCCCATCAGTTCCCTCCTCGGATGGTGTCGTCGGCCGAGTGGCGTCCGGCGGGACGCTTGATCTCCTCGGCCACGGAATCGGCGATCGCCTCATCGGCTTCCTCGATCGTGCGCCTCGGCCACCTGATGAGCGAGAGCACGATCGCCGCGACGATGAGCAGTCCGATCATGCCCCAGCCGAAGACGCCGATGAGCAGCGCCGGGTACTCGCCGTAGCCTTCGGTCGCATAGGTGATGATCTGCGTGATGAGCATGTAGAGGAGCACCAGGGTGGTGACTCCGCCGAGGATGATCATCCAGAACCAGCCCACCTTGAAGCTCGAGATCGCGTTGAGGTGATCCCGGAGCGCGGGCAGCTTGCGCGCGAACCAGCCGACGACGATGAGGCCGACGACGGCCGCACCGACGATGCCGATGTTGTTGGCGAAGGCGTCCATCGTGTCGAGCACGTAGAGCGCGGTGACCGTCGACATGAGCAGGATCGAGATGATCGCCATGCCGCCGCCGACGAGGAGGATCGAGGCCTTGTTGCCGACCCCGAACTTCTCGCGCAGCGCCTGGATCGGCACCTGGACGATCGAGATGAGCGAGGTCAGTCCCGCGAAGACGAGGCACGCGAAGAACGCGAAGCCGAAGAGATTGCCTCCCGGCATCTCGGAGATGAGCGTCGGGAAGGCGACGAACGCCAGGCCGATGCCGCTGGTCGCGACATCGGAGACCGCTGCTCCCGACGCCGAGGCCATGAAGCCGAGAGCGGCGAAGACGCCGATGCCGGCGAGGATTTCGAAACCGGAGTTCGAGAAGGCGACGACGAGGCCCGAACCGGTGAGGTTCGTCTTCCGCTTGAGGTACGACGCGTAGGTGATCATGATGCCGAACGCGATCGAGAGCGAGAAGAAGATCTGACCGTAGGCCGCGATCCACACCTTCGGGTCGGCCAGGGCCGCGAAGTCCGGGGTGAAGAGCGCATCGAGACCCGCGGCCGCACCGGGCAGGAACAGCGCGCGGATGACGAGGATGAGGAAGAGGATGATGAGCAGCGGGATGAAGATCTTCGAGAAGCGGGCGATGCCGGCCTGGACGCCGCCGAGGAGCACTCCGAGCGTGATCACCCAGACGATGATGACGAGGATGAGGATGCTCGGCACGAACTCCATGGAGACCCCGGGGTCGCCCATCTTGAGGAAGCTGCCGAAGAAGTAGGTCTCCGCATCGTCGCCCCACGCCTGGTTGAGCGAGAAGATCATGTAGGCGCCCGCCCAGCCGATGATCGCGGCGTAGTAGATGCCGATGACGATGGCGACACCGGTCTGGAACCAGCCGATCGGTTCGGCCACCTTCGTCGCCATGCGGAAGGAGAGCGGAGCGGATCCGCGCGCACGATGGCCCATCGCGTAGTCGAAGAAGAGCAGCGGGATGCCCGCCGTCAGCAGCGCGACGAGGTAGGGGATGATGAAGGCGCCGCCGCCGTTCTCATACGTGACATACGGGAAGCGCCAGATGTTGCCGAGGCCGACTGCCGAACCGATGGCTGCGAAGATGAACGCGCCGCGGGTGGCGAAGACCTCCCTCTGGGATGTGGTGGTTGACATGATGACCTTTCGTTTTCACGCCGCCTCATGGGCATCGGTGCCGCATGCACGCGGATGATTGCCCACCAGCTTACTGGGAGTTGCTTGAGAACAGTGCCCCACATCACGTGTCGTGGGTCACAATTCGGCACCGATCCGAACTCCGTCGTCGAGACAAGGACGATGTCTCTCGGACGCGGGGGTGACGACCCCGGTGACGACGGCGGGAGACGGCGGCACCACCTCGGCGGAATCCGGCGTCTGACCAGGATCACCTCGGCGGAGATGGCCGGTAGACTTGGGCGGGTGACTATCGCTCTGTACAACACCGCCACCCGCCGGACCTCCGAACTGCGGCCCGTCATCGACGGCCACGTGGGGATCTACGTCTGTGGGGCGACCGTGCAGGGCGAACCACACATCGGGCACCTGCGTTCGGCGTCGGTCTTCGACGTGCTCCGCCGCTGGCTGCTCTACCGCGGCTACAGTGTCACGCTCATCCGCAACGTCACCGACATCGACGACAAGATCCTCTCGAAGTCCGTCGAGGAGGGCAGGCCGTGGTTCGCCCACGCCTTCCTCTACGAACGGGCCTTCACCGCCGCCTACGATGCCCTCGACATCATGCCGCCGAGCTACGAGCCGCGCGCGACCGGCCACATCACGGAGATGCACGAGCTCATCGCGCGCCTCATCGACGCCGGCCACGCATACCCTGCGCTCGACGCCAGCGGTGACGTCTACTTCTCGACGACCTCATGGCCGGACTACGGGGAGCTGACGAACCAGCGCCTCGAGGACATGGAGCCGGCCGAGGACTCGGACATGCGGGGGAAGAAGGATCCCCGGGACTTCGCGCTGTGGAAGGCCCACAAGCCCGGCGAACCCGAGACGGCCTCGTGGCCGTCCCCGTGGGGTCGCGGCCGACCCGGCTGGCACATCGAGTGCTCGGCGATGTCGACGAAGTACTTGGGCCCCCACTTCGACATCCACGGCGGCGGACTCGACCTGCGCTTCCCGCATCACGAGAACGAACTCGCCCAGTCCCGTGCGGCCGGCGATGCGTTCACGAACGTGTGGATGCACTCCGGGCTGCTCAATGTGGGGGGTGACAAGATGTCGAAGTCGCTCGGCAACTCGATCTTCGCCTCCGACCTCTTCGCCCAGTTCAGCCCCATCGCCGTCCGGTACTTCCTCACGAGCGCAAGCTACCGCTCCGTCCTCGAGTACTCACCCGAGGCAATGGCGCGCCAGACCGCCTCGCTCGAGCGGCTCTCGAACTTCCTCGACCGGGCCCGGCAGGCCCTCGGCGACGAGGCTCCCGCGCTGCCGAACGTCGAGGCCGCCTACGCCGACCGGAGCGTGGACGTACCGGAGGATTTCGCGCTCGCCCTCGACGACGACCTCGGCGTGCCCCGTGCGCTCTCCGTCGTCTTCGCCCGGGTCACAGAAGGGGCGAAGCTCCTCGACTCCGGTGCGGACAAGCCGGGTCTGGCCCGGATCGTCGCCGAGGTGGAGCTCATGCTCGACATCCTCGGCGTCAACCCCAGCGCCGAGGTGTGGGGCGGTGCGAACGCGAACGCCCCGGCCGCGGCCGCCCTCGATTCCCTCGTGGCCGAACTCGCGCAGAAGAGGATCGAGGCGAAGGCCGAGAAGGACTTCGCGACCGCCGATGCGATCCGCGACGAACTCTCCGCTGCGGGCATCGCGATCGAGGACACCGCCGACGGCTACCGCTACCATCTCAAGAACAGCTGATCACGCTCGTCCCGGTCGGACCGGGACGGGCAGGACGGCACCGACGAACCAAGAGGACTGACATGGCATCGAACCCACGCTCCGGCGGGTCGAAGAAGAAGGGGCCGCCGAAGGGATCCGGCGGCAAGAACCGACGCGGACTCCAGGGCAAGGGCCCGACCCCCAAGGCCGAGGACCGCGTCTACCACAAGGCGCACAAGGCCGCGCAGGCCAAGCGGGCTGCGAACGCCTCGGCGCAGGCGAAGCGGAAGAAGAAGGAGCTCGGGCCGAACATGGTCGCCGGGCGCAACTCCGTGCTCGAGGCCCTGCGCGAGGACGTGCCGGCGACCGCGCTCTACGTCGCCAGCCGCATCGACTCCGACGACCGGGTCAAGGAGGCGATCTCGCTCGCTGCCGGGCGGGGCATCTCGATGCTCGAGGCCAGTCGCGCCGATCTCGACCGGCTCACCGATGATGCGATCCACCAGGGCATCGCCCTGCAGATCCCGCCGTACGAGTACGCCGACCCCCGCGACCTCCTCGAGTTCGCCGCCGAACGGGCCGAGACCCCGCTCATCGTCGCCCTCGACGGGGTGACCGACCCGCGCAACCTCGGCGCGATCGTCCGCTCCGTCGCGGCCTTCGGCGGTCACGGGGTCATCATCCCCGAACGCCGTGCCGCCTCGATGACGGCGGCCGCGTGGAAGACCTCCGCCGGTGCCGCCTCGCGGATCAAGGTCGCCCAGGTCGTCAACCTCGCCCGCGCGATCGACGAGCTCAAGAAGCAGGGCGTCTTCGTCGTCGGCCTCGACATGGACGGCGAGGTCGACCTGCCCGAGCTCACGTTCAGCCGGGATCCGCTGTGCATCGTCGTCGGCTCCGAGGGCAAGGGGCTCTCCCGCCTCATCGCCGACAAGTGCGACCAGATCGTCTCGATCCCGATCGCCGCGACCACCGAGTCGCTCAACGCCGGCATCGCCGCCGCCGTCAGCCTCTACGAGGTCGCCCGCGCCCGCCGCGACTGAGCGGTCTCAGCCACCGTCCGGGCGCTGAGCAACCCGGCGCGGGGTTGCCCAGCGCCCGGAGGGTTGCTGGGATGGTGGCTCTGAGGAGGGGAGCCCGCGCGCTCAGGCGTCGAGGCTCTCCCGGTAGGCGGCGTCGCTCATCGTGCCCACGCGTGAGTGGCGGCGGCTGTAGCCGAAGTAGATGAGGAACCCGACGAGCATCCAGATCCCGAAGACCGTCCAGGTGACCCCGCCGAGGTTGAGCATGAGGAATGCGCATGCGAGCGCCCCGAGGACGGGGATCGTGTACCCGAGCGGCGCCTTGAAGGAGCGTTCGAGTTCCGGCTTCGTCACCCGCAGGTAGATGACGGCGACGTTGACGAGGCAGAACGCGAAGAGCGTGCCGATGCTCGTCGCGTTCGCGAGCTCGCCGAGGGGGATGAGGGCCGCAGTGATCGCCACGAGCGTGCCGGTCACGAGCGTGCCGATGAGCGGCGTTCCCGTGCGCGGGGAGACGATGCCGAAGAAGCGCGGGACCATGCCGTCACGCGACATCGTCAGCAGGATGCGCGACTGGCCGTAGAGGACGGTGATGACGACGGAGAAGATCGCGAGCACCGAGGACGCTGCGAAGAGGAAGACCGCGAAGTTCGACTGCGTGATCTCGTGGACGATCTGCACGAGCGGAGCTGTCGTCGTCTCGAGGCCGAACCACTCCCAGTCCCGAGCGCCGATCGCAGTGACGGCGACGAGGACGTACATCGAGGTGACGATGACCATTGAGAGGATGATCGCCCGCGGCAGATCGCGCTTGGGGTTCTTCGCCTCCTCGCCGGCGGTCGAGGCGGCATCGAAGCCGATGTAGGAGAAGAAGACGATCGAGGCGGCCGCGGTGACTCCGGCGGCACCCATCGGCAGGAGCGGTTCGAAGTTGCCGGCCTTGAACGCGGTGAACGCGACGATCGAGAAGAAGACGAGGATGCCGATCTTGACGAAGACGATGATCGTGTTGACGACGCCGGACTCCTTCGCCCCGCGCATGAGGAGGATCGTCGCGAGAGCGACGACGATGAGAGCCGAGAGGTTGATGACCCCGCCCGGCTGCTCGGGACCCGATGCGAGCGCCGGCGGCAGTTCGACGCCGAAGATCCGCAGCGTCTCGTTGACGTAGTCCGCGGCACCGACGGCGACAGCGGCGACCGAGACCGCGTACTCGAGGACAAGGCACCAGCCGCAGACCCAGGCCACACCCTCACCGAGGGTCGCATACGTGTACGAGTAGCTCGACCCGGACACCGGCACCATGCCCGCCATCTCCGCATAGCTCACCGCCGAGAGCAGTGCCGTGATGCCGGCGAGGATGAACGCGATCCACACTCCGGGACCGGCGATCGGCACCGCCTCGCCGAGGATGACGAGGATGCCCGTTCCCAGGGTCGCACCGACGCTGATCATGGTGAGCTGGAAGACTCCGAACGTGCGCCGCAGTTCCTGCGAATTCGCGTCCTCGGTGTCCTTGATCATGCTGGTGATCGACTTGCGGCGTCCGAGCTGACGGACGATTCCTGGGCGCTGCCCCGACGGTGGTGCAGGCGTGCTCTGCGGAGAACTCATTGAGCCATTGTCACATGTGCCCGGGAGACCCCCGTCACGGAGGTCCCGGCACTGGCTCACACCCGCGGAGTGAACCGTCCGTCGTGGGCCATCCACCCGCCGTCGACGAGCTGCGACGTGCCCGTCACGTACGTCGAAGCGTCGGAGGCGAGGAAGAGCACCGGTCCGGCGATCTCGTGGAGCCGGCCCCACCGGCCGAGCGCGGTCTTGTCCGCGTACGCGTCCCACCACTGCTCGTCGGCCTTGATCTGCTGGGTGAGCGGGGTGTCGAAGGGGCCGGGGAGGATCGCGTTGACGCGCACTCCGTCTGGACCGAGTTCGCTCGCGAGCGTCTTCGTCAGCTGGACGACCCCGGCCTTGGCCGCGGCGTAGATGCCCTGTCCGGGTTCGACGGTGATCGCCCGGAACGAGGCGAAGGTGACGATCGATCCGCGTCCGCGCTCGGCCATCTCGGCGCCGAAGCCGCGCATCAGCCGGTACGTGCCCTTGAGGTTGATGTCGATGACGCGGTCGAACTCGTCGTCGGTCGTCGCGGTCAGGCGCTTGCGGACGTTGGCCCCGGGCGTGACGACGAGGATCTCCGCGTCGGGGTGGACGGCGACGAGGGCGGTGACGGAGTCCGAGTCGGTGATGTCGACGACCGCGGCCGTCGCCGGGCCCGGGCTCGAGACGACGTCCGAGTCCGGCCCCTGTCCCGAGCGCGACCCGGCCCCCGTTTCCGGTTCCGCATGCGACCCCGTCCCGCCCTGCGCGCGCTCGGTGATGATGCGCACGGTCTCCTCGGCACCGGCGGCATTGAGGTCCGCGGCGATGACGTGGGCACCGGCATCGGCGAGCCCGATCGCCGAGGCCTGCCCGAGCCCCGACCCGGCCCCGACGACGATGGCGGTGCGCCCCGTGAGGTCGAAGAGAGAGGGGATCGAGGGATTGCCCTCGTTCGTCGGCACCGCGGCGGCAGAGGGGGCCGATGGCGCGGTCGTCGCAGCGGATGCGGGAGGTGGGGGCGGCGCAGGGGCAGCCGTCGGAGTGGGCTCAGTCGGGTCCTGCGTCATCGGAGGTCCTTCCTCCCGGCTTACGCGGCCGGGCAGAACGGGGTGCGCGCTGCATCGTTGCAGATCCGAGCACCGGAAGTGGGGCGTTGAGCCCAAGCTATGCCCGCCGAGGCGGCCCCGGCCACCGATGTCCACGTCGTGGACGCTGCGACCCGGCTGTCACCCGCGCCGACCCTCGCCTCGGCGGGGGACGGACGCCGGTCCAGCCCAACCGCACAGGACTCCGGCGACCCGGCCGTCACCTCGGCGGGGGCTGGACGCCAGTCCACGCCAACCCGGCGGGACCGCTGCGACCCGGCCGTCACCTCGGCGGGGGTTGGACGTACCGGGATTCGTCGGGCAGCTTCGCGAGGTCGTCCATGATGAAGTAGGCGATCGCCTCGCGCAGGGGGATGTCGCGCTGCCGCGCCTGGGCCATGACCCGGCGGTGCTCGACGAACTCGTAGAAGATCTGCCCGGGTTCGAGCTTGTTCATCAGGCTCTCAGGGATCCCGCCGATGAGCGGCTTGTAGACCTCGTCGAGCCAGATCCTCGCTGCCTCCTCCTCGCTCAGTTCGACCGGCATCTCACCGGATCCGTGCGCGCCGCCGGTGAACCCGGGCGCCGTCCGGTAGGAGTCGAGGTCGTTGAGCATCGCGCGCGCCTGGTTCTCGTTCGCCCCGATTCCCGTCAGGCGCAGCAGACGCCTCGAATGGTGGTTGGGTTCGACGACCTTCGGCTCGACGAGGAGGCTGACCCCGTCGAGGTCGGTCGTGACCGTGAGCTCGCCGAGGTCGAAGCCGAGATCGTTGAGCCGGCGGATGCGCTCGTCGATGCGCCAGCGTTCGTTGACGGAGAACTCCTCGACCCGGGTGAGCTCGGCCCACAGCCCGTTGTAGGCCTCGAAGAGGCGGTCCCCGGCGGCGAGCGGGTCGACGTCGGGTTCGACGAGGCCGGCGGCCTGAAGGTCGAGGAAGTCCCCGGCGATGTTCGTCCGTGCGATCCGCAGGTCCATCTCTCGCTGCCCGTCCGACAGGGAGTCGTGGAGCTCCCCGGTCTCCGCGTCGACGACGTAGGCGGCATAGGCGTCGGCGTCACGGCGGAAGAGCGTGTTCGACAGGGACACGTCCCCCCAGTAGAAGCCGACGAGGTGGAGGCGGGCGAGCAGGACGGCGAGGGCGTCGACGAGGCGGCCGGCCGTGTCCTCGGCGAGCGCACGCGAGAAGAGCGCTCGGTAGGGCAGGGAGAAGTCGAGGTGCGTGGTCACGAGCGCTCCCGGCAGCTCCTGCCCGTCGGCGGTGCGCCGTCCCGTGATGTAGGCCCGGGGTTCGACGGAGGGGACGTCGAGGTTCTCGAGCACGCCGAGGATGTCGAACTCCCGCAGCGCCTGCCGGTCCTCGGTCTCCTTGATCGCGAGCAGCTCGTCGCCGTTCTCGATGAACCGCACGATATGGCGGGAGATGCCGCGGGGGAGTCCGCCCATGAGGTCTGTCGGCCAGTCGGCGAGCGGAAGATCCCATGGCAGCTGCGCCAACATCGCCCGGTCGGCGGGGTCGACGGTGTGGATCGTGGGGCCCGAGGTCGTGGTCTCGGCCCCTGCGGAGCCGGGCACTGGTCAGCTGTCCGTGTCGGCGATCGAGGCGACGAGCGCCTCGGCGACCTCCGGCTCCTCGACTCCGATGAGCCGGCCGTGGTCGAGGAAGGCGATGCGGTCGGCGAGGATCTTCGCATCCTCGAGGTTCGACGTCGCATAGAGGGTGGTGAGCCCGAAGTCCTGCTGGAGGTCCTTGATGAGGCGGACGGTGTCGGCCTGGTGCTCGGGCACGAGGTTGACGACGGGTTCGTCCATGATGAGGACCTTGGGCTCGCGCACGATCGCCCGGGCCAGGGCGATCGTCTGTCGCTGCAGGGGAGAGAGGTCCCCGGGCACGGAGTCGAGGATCGAGCTCAGTCCGATCTTCTCGGCCACGGACTCGACTCGGGAAGCGATCTCCTCGGCGGGCAGACCGTCGATGCGCAGTGCGAAGCCGAGGTTGTCGCGCACGCTCATGTGCGGGTAGAGGGCGTAGGACTCGAGCGCGAGCGTGACATCGCGGTCGTTGACGGCGGCGTGGGTGACGTCGACGCCGTCGATGAGGATCGTCCCCGACCTCGGAGCCTCAAGTCCGTGGAGCATGCGCAGGATCGTCGACTTGCCCGATCCTGAGGGGCCGTAGAGGACGAGGAACTCGCCGTCGTCGATGAAGAGATTGAACGGATGGACCGAAGGGGACACCGTGTTCTCGTACGCGTGGCTGAGGCCATTCAACGACACTGTTGACATGTCAGCTCCTTCTCCGTCGGCCGTGAGCAGCAGGTCGTCGGTGACCTGCAGGGATGCTCAGTCCCCTTCATCCTATGCGGTCGCCGCCGCCCGGAGATAGGGACTTCGACACAGCGTAGAGTGATTCTCAGCACTGTGACAGCGCATGTGCACGGGCCTGAACGCGGGCTGAGTCGAACCTCGCCGAGGCGGCCGACGGGATCCGTCGACCGTGGCCGACCAGTGAGGCCGACCAGCAGAGCCGACCAGCAGAACCGATCGGCAGAGCCGACCAGCAGAGCCGATCAGTAGACTCGGGACCATGAGGGTCACGCTCGAGGAGGTCGCCGCACGCGCAGGTGTGTCCCTGGCGACCGTGTCCCGGGTGATCGGACGCCGCGGAGCCGTCGCCGAGACGACGCGGGCCGCCGTGCTCACCGCGATGGACGAACTCGGCTACACCCGCTCGACCCTGCTGCCCGAGTCTCCGCGCCGCCTCGTCGCCGTCGGAGCCCCCGGCAACCCCGAGTACTGGCAGACGCAGGTGTGCACCCGCGTGGCCACCACCCTCCAGGACCAGGGGCTGCTCATCACCCGCCCGCCCGTCGAGACCGACTCCGCGCCGCTCGACATCGCGATCGAAGCCGGTGCCGTCGCGCTCGTCACCCCGACTCTGACCTCCCTGCACACCTCCATCCCGTGCATCCGCGTCGACGAGCAGTCGGCGAGCCTGGCCGAGGGCGGGACCGGCGACATCATCGCCGCCCGCCTCGACCTCGGCGGGGGGATGACGACGGCGTTCGAGCATCTGCGCGCGATCGGACACCGTCGCATCGGTCTCATCTGCAACGACACCGGGGAGCTCGCGACCCAGCTGATCCAGCGCTTCCTCGCCGAGCATCCCGCACGGTCCTACGGACTGCCGCTCGAGGACTGGATCGCCCCGGTCCCGAAGTCCTTCTCGGGCGGCTCCCGGGCGATCCTCGAACTCAAGGACGCCACGTGCACGGCCGTCATCGTCCAGTCCGCGCTCCAGCTCCACGGGGCGCTGCACGGACTGCGGAACCGTCGCCTCCAGGTGCCGCGGGACATGTCGCTCGTCGGCTTCGGCGACTCGCCGACGATGCGCTTCACCGGGCCGCCGGCGACCGTGCTCGGCATCGACGTCGACGGTCTCTCCCAGGCGCTCATCGAGGCCACGCTGAGCACCCTGCGGATCACCCCCGGGGGTCCTGCCACCGTCCCGCCGGTCTTCCGCCCGCGCCTCTTCGCGAGGGGCTCGACCGCGGCGGCGAGGCAGTGATGGGCACCTCCTCGAAGCAGGTGCGCCTGGCCGAGATCGCCGACCTCGCCGGGGTCTCGACGGCCACGGTCTCCCGTGCGCTGCGGGACCCGGGAGCGGTCTCGGCCGCCTCGGCGGAGAAGGTGCGCCAAGCGCTGTCCGTCCTCGGCATCGAGACCCCGGCGGTGAACCCGTCCGGCATCCCCCTCATCGCCCTCGTCCGCCCGTCCGCCCCCGCCGGCAACGTCGACCCGTACACGAACCTCTTCGAGATCCTCACCAACCGGATGTTCGCCCAGGGCATCGCCGTCGTCCACGTCGAAGCCGAACTCGAGCGCACCGAGGCGATCGCCGATTCCCTGCTCGGCCCGGTCGCCGAGCACGGAGGCGAATCCTCGGGTCCGCGGATCGCCGGAGCGATCGTCCTCGGCGGGGGAGCGGCCGGGGCGCTCGCGGCCAGACTCTCCGAGCGCGGGCTGCCGCTCATCCGCGTCTCGAACGCCCGCCACGACGACGGGATCTCCCGCATCGTCCTCGACGCCTCCGACGGCATCGCCACCGCCGTCCAGCACCTCGTCCACCTGGGGCACCGGCGCATCGGTCTCGCCGTGCTCAGAGACACGGCCGCGGCCGCCCGGATCGCCGGGTTCCGCCGGTCGATGGCAAGCGTCCTCCACATTCCCGCGACCCGCGATCAGGCCCCCGTCGTCGAGGCCGCGGGCGGACCGATGGCAGGGGTCGCGGCTGCCGAGGAGCTCCTCGACCTCGGGTGCACCGCGGTCATCGCGTGCGCCCCCTCGCTCTCCTTCGGCATCCTCGAGGCCGCGGCGCGCGCTCGCCTCGACGTCCCCCGGGACCTCTCGCTGCTCACGGTCGGCGATATGCCTGACGCCGATGTCATCGCCCCACCGCTCTCCCAGGTCAGCTACGACTGGGAGACGGTCGCGGCCTCCGCGCTCGACGAAGTGGAGGCGATGATCGCCGCCCCGACGCGAGCGAGACGGGTCGACTACTCGGTCACTCCCGACCTCGTCCTCCGCGCCAGCGCCGTGCCCCCGCAGCGGAGGTAGGGCGCGGGGCCTGGACCTCGATGCCCTGCGGAGTTGCCCGCACATGGTGTCGTCGCCCGTGCGCCTGCGATTTGCTGGTCACTGCGCCGAGGCTGGCGGGCCGAATCGAGCTGATCGACCTCGGCGGAGTGACCAGCAAATCCTGCAGGCCTCGGCGGAGCGACCAGCAAATCCTGCAGGCCTCGGCGGAGCGACCAGCAAATCCTGCCCAGGCGGCGTCCGCGTCAGGAGGCAGTGAACTCCGCGCGCTCGTCGGCGAGGCGGGTGAGGAGCGTCGCGACGGCGTCGGGGTCGGCGATGCGCAGCTCGGCCTGCGTCGGTGCCGATCCGACCTTGATGCCGACCCCGGTGACCTCGGGCCGCATCTCCGCGAGTTCGGCGAAGGCGTCCTCGTCGGTGATGTCGTCGCCGAGGTAGAGGGCCGCGGTCGGGTGCACCTCGGCGACCAGCGCCCGGATGCCGGTGCCCTTCGTCGCCTGGCTCACGGCGAGTTCGGTGATGTCGTGTCCCTCGATGACGCGGATGCCGCCGTGTTCGGCCTGGACCGAGACGACGTGCTCGCGCAGGGACGCGGCGAGTCCGGGTGCCATTCCTCGCGTGTGCACGGTGCGGGAGTAGGGTTTGCGTTCGATCCGCAGGTCGAAGCCCTCGCGGTCGCTGAGCGTCGTCAGCTCGGCGAGGTGGTCATCGATCGCCGCGAGCAGTTCTTCCTCGTCGTTCGTCACGGCGTTCGCCTCGGTCGGGTCCGGCGCCGAGGCGGTCGCCGCGGACTCCGTCCCCGAGGCGGTCGCTGCGGACTCCGTCCCCGAGGCGTCCTGCCCCGGGCCGAGGTCGATCTCCGCCCCGTGGGAGCCGACGATCATCGCCGAGGCCGGAGGATCGGCGAGCCCGCGCAGGGTCGCGACGTCCCGTCCGGAGACGAGCGCGAGCTGCGTGTTCGGCAGGGTCGCGATCCTCGCGATCGCCTCCGCCGAGGCGGGCAGGACCCGACTGAGGGAGGGGTCGTCCTGCAAGGGGGCGAGCACGCCGTCGAAGTCGAGGGCGACGAGGAGGTCGTCCGCCTCGGCGAGGGGGTGCAGATCCACGTCAGCGGGGTCGCTGAGCGGAGGAGTGAGGGAATCGGAAACGGCAGGCGGCATCGAGGTCGAGTCCGAGGTCACGGCGGCTCCTAGGTCGCTGAACGGGTGTCGGGAGTGGACTGCGCGCCGTCGGTCGACGCAGGCGTGGAGGACGAGGGTGCGGCCGCGGGCGTCGCAGACGGCACCGGGGCGACCGGCGAGCGCTCGGGCACCGGAGCCGATTCGGGCGCTGGAGTCGTCTCCTGGCCGGGAGTCGTGTCCTGGGCTGGAGCCGTCTCCTGGGCTGGAGTCGACGGTGCCTGTTCGGGGGCGGCCGGCTGGGCAGCGGGACGGCCCTGCGGGGCGGGACGGTCGGGGACGACGGCCTCGGGGGTGTCGCGGATCGCATCGAGCTCGGCGAGGAACTTCTTCGACCACGCGCTCACGGTGTCGGTCCGCACTTTCTTGCGCATCTGCCGCATCCGCCGGCTGCGCGTCTTCGGATCCATGTTCACGGCCTCGAGGATGCCGGCCTTGAGGTTGCCGATGTCGTGCGGGTTGACGAGCACCGCGCCGGCCAGCTGCTCGGCGGCTCCGGCGAACTCCGAGAGGACGAGCGCACCGTCGTCGTGGAGGCGGCAGGCGACGTACTCCTTGGCCACGAGGTTCATCCCGTCGCGCAGGGCGGTGACGAGCATGACGTCGGCGGCGATGAAGAACGCCGTCATCTCATCGCGCGGGTACGAGTGGTGGAGGTAGTGGACGGCGATCGAGCCGATGTCGGCCTGCTCGCCGTTGATCCGTCCCACTGCGAGCTCGACGTCGTGGCGGATGAGCTTGTACTGCTCGAGCCGCTCCCTGGACGGGGTGGCGATCTGGATGAGGACGATGTCCTCGACGTCGAGTCTGCCTTCGGCGAGGAGCTCGCCGAACGCCTTGAGCCGGTGCCGGATGCCCTTCGTGTAGTCCATCCGGTCGACGCCGAGCATGATCACCTTGGGATTGCCGACCTCCTCGCGGATCTGCGCGGCCCGTTCGATGATCTTCGGGTCGGCGGCGAGCTCTTCGAGGTAGGGGGTGTCGATGGAGATGGGGAACGCCTCGGCGCGCACGAGGTGACCGGGAAGGTCGCCGTCGGCGGGGACGGTGACCGTCGAGCCCTTCGTCGTGAAGCCGAGCCGACCGCGCACGGCCCGACGGAAGTTCGCGGCGTCCGCGGGGCGCTGGAAGCCGATGAGGTCGGCGCCGAGGAGGCCGCGGAGGATCTCGTCGCGCCACGGCAGCTGCGCGAAGAGTTCGAACGGCGGGAAGGGGATGTGGTTGAAGAAGCCGATCCGCAGATCCGGGCGCATCCGGCGGACGAGCTGCGGGACGAGCTGGAGCTGGTAGTCGTGGACCCACACGGTCGCGGACTCGGCGGCCACCTCGGCGACCTTCTGCGCGAAGCGCTCATTCACCCGTACATACGCGTCCCACCACGTCCGGTGGTACTCGGGCGGGGCGATGACGTCGTGGTAGAGCGGCCACAGGGTGGCGTTGGAGAACCCTTCGTAGTACCTGAGGACATCCTCATTTGTCAGGGTCACCGGGATGAGATGCATCCCATCGATGGTGAAGGGGTCGAAGTCGACGTCGGCGACACCCGTCCAGCCGATCCACGCCCCCTCCTGCGCTTTCATGACCGGGGCGACTGCGGTGACCAAACCCCCAGGTGAGGTACGCCATTCGCGATCGGGATCGGATGCGTCGCGATCGACGGGGAGTCGGTTCGCGACGACGACGAAATCACTCTCGCCGAACGGTTCCGCAGTCTCGGATCCAGCGGCGTCGACGGTGCTCATCTGCGCCTCCTCAAGTCTCGTTGCTTGGAACGAACTCTACTCGCTCGACTACCCTTGTGACCGTGATGGTTCAGGATCTGGGAGGCTACCGCCTCATCGAGGAGCTCGGCTCGGGCGGCATGGGTGTCGTCTACCTCGGTGTCGACGGCGGCAACAATCCTGTCGCCGTCAAGGTCCTCCACCCGCACATCGCCAGCGACGAGACCGCGCGCAAGCGTCTGGCCAGGGAGGTGAGGACGCTGCGGCGGATCCGCCATCCCCGCATCGCCGAGGTGCTCGACGCCGAGCTCGACTCCGCGCAGCCCTTCATCATCACCGAGTTCGTCGACGGTCAGACGCTCTCCGACGACGTCCGGGACAACGGTCCCTTCGCCGAGGACGAGCTCGTCCATTTCGGTCATGCCCTCCTCGACGCTCTCGGTGCCGTCCATGACTCCGGTGTCATCCACCGCGACCTCAAACCGGCGAACGTCATGATCATGGACGGGGAGCCGATGGTCATCGACTTCGGCATCGCCCAGGTCGCCGACGAGGTGCGGGTGACCGCGACGGGGCTGGTCATGGGCACGCCCGGCTACCTCTCCCCGGAGATCGCCGACGGCAAGTCGTCGTCGGAGAAGACCGACTGGTGGGGCTGGGCTGCGACGATGGCGTTCGCGGCGACCGGCCGCAACCCCTACGGCGCGGGACCGCTCGAAGCGGTGCTCGGCCGAGTGGCGCTCGGCAAGTTCGACCTCGCTGATACCCCACGCAACTTCGTCCCCCTGCTCAAGGCCTGCCTCGACCCGAAGCCGGAGAGGCGCCCGAGCGGGCAGATGATCCTCGATGCGCTCGTCGACATCGAATCGGGGCGCATGCCGCAGCTCGGCTCCGGATCGGGCCCCGGGGTCCAGCGCACCGCCGTCATGCCGGCCGTCGACGAATCGCGGTCCGGGGCGCCCGGCGGCGGAGACTCGGCCGATGGCCGGGGAGTGCTGCGCGGGGGATATCCGGGACAGGATCCGCACGGGGGCGCCGTGGTCGGGGGAGCTGCCATGGGCGGGGCTGCCGTCGGCGGTGCGATGGCTGCGGGGATGTCCGGCGGCGGGAATGCCGCTGCGGGTCAGGCCGCTGCTGGCCATGCCGCTGCGGGTCCGCGAGGCGGTCAGGACATGATGCCGGGCCGCGGGTACGCTCCGGCGCAGTCTCCCGGGACGACGAACTTCGCAGGTCAGCCGGGTTCCTCGGCGCCGGGACAGCAGCATCCGGGGCAGCGTCCGTTCCCGGGGGAGTCGTCCCAGGGCCAGCGCTTCGCCCAGGGCCCGTCCGCCGGGCAGGCGCCGATGCGCCCGACCTCCCTCCATCCGGGGGCCGGCCAGTCGGGCTTCGACCCCCGCGGCGGGACGATGCGCCAGGCCACGGCGGGTCCCGTGCGCAATCCCAACGGCGCCATCCAGGCCGCGCCGGGCTCGGCGCTCGCCGGTGCCGACCTCGGCAGCCGCGGCTACGGGCCAGGCGATGTCACGGCAGGCGGGTGGTCGGGCCAGGGCGGACATGCCGGTCGTGGTCCCGTCGGCATCGGCCCCGTCGGGCATGAGGGCGGCGGTCCAGGAATCCAGCCCGGCGAGCAGTGGGCGCCGCTGACCTACCGCTCCATCCGCACGGGCGGATGGGTCGTCTTCGCCCTCGTCGTCTTCGCGGCGGTGATCATGCCGCTCAGTCCGCTCGTCATCACCGCGTTCTCCTTCGCCTGGTCGGTGCTCGCGCGCACGGCCACCCGTCTCGACCGCAAGGTCCAGCGCTACCGCTATGAGCGTGGCGAGGACGGCGGCGGAACGCTGCGGTCGGTCGCCTCGGCGCCGGGAGCGCTGCTGGCATCCGTGCTCACCTCGGTGGCGACGTTCCTCCTTCCCGCGATCGCGGGGGTAGCGATGCTCGTGCTCACCAGGCTCGACGTCGCAGGCATCGTCCCCGGCGAGCTCTCCGAGCAGTGGTCGGTATGGGCGGCAGCGGCTGCCGGCGGCCTCGTCCTCTGGGTCGGTCCGGGGGCTGCGAGCCTGCGCTACGGTTCGCGGCTCATCGTCTCCGGGGCGACCCGCAATGGCCTGGGCAGGCTCATCGCCCTCGGCGTCATCGCCGTACTCATTGTGCTCGCGATCATGGTCATCACCTCCGGTGCCGCGATGAACTGGTGGCCTCTGCCCGAAAGCCCGTTTGCGTGGCTGCCGGGACCTGTCTGAGAGTCTCCCCGGCGTTTGCGGGACGGAGGGCATGGGCCGTACGGAACGAGGGGTGGCCTCGGCGGGGATGATCGCACCGGAGGACCCGGCCGTGGAAGGCGGTTGAGCACTGCGCACGGGAGGGGGTCGAGCCCCGCGCAGGGGAAGGGGTCGAGCCCCGCGCATGGGCGACGATTGCGATGATTGAACCTTGAATTTCACTGGGAGTCGCGTGACAGGCGATTTCGGTACAGTGGGAGCGTCGGGGCGGAGCACCGCCCGACGGGTCTGATGTCGGTTCGCGCCGACCGGGACCGCCCCCCAGTCGGACGATCGACAACGTGAGGAACCATGGCGAAAGACAACTCCGCGGCGGAGAAGCGGAATCGGGCACGCGAGAATGCCCGTCAGATCGCAGCAGCTCAGGCGAAGAAGGAGAAGACCGCCAAGATCATCCTCTACTCGGGGATCGGCGTGGTCGTCGTCGCGGTGGCCGTCATCGTCACCCTCCTCGTCGTCCAGTCGGCCAGGCCCGCGAACCCGCCGGCGAACTACGTCGCCGGGGGCGTCAGCCTCGCCAAGGGCGGAACCGTGGTCCAGCCGATGAACATGCCCGAGGGCGAGGAGTCGTCGCTGCCGACGCCGGCCGAGGCCGGTGTCAAGGAGAATGCCGCCACCGTCACCGTCTTCATCGACTTCCAGTGCCCCGCGTGCCGGGCGTTCGAGGAGACCAACGCGTCGACGCTGAATAAGCTCGTCGAAGAGGGCACGATCGTCCTCGAATACAAGCCGATTGCCATCCTTGACCGCTTCTCCAACGGCAACGAGTACTCGACGCGCGCCGCCAACCTCGCCGCATGCGTCGTCGACTCCCAGCCGGAGAAGGCCGGAGCGCTCTTCGAGGCGCTCTTCGCTCAGCAGCCCGAGGAGGGCACCAGCGGACGCACCGACGAGGAGCTGCTCAAGGTCGCCTCGGACGCCGGCGTCGACACGTCGAAGGCGCTCAACTCCGATCCGGAGCAGACCGTCGAGAGCTGCGTGACCGACCAGTCCTTCAAGAAGTACGTCACGAACTCCACCCAGGAGGCTCTCGATTCGGGTGTCGACGCCACCCCGTGGGTCCTCATCAACGGCAAGCAGACCGAGCAGACCGGTGACCCGCAGTCGCTGGCCATCGAGATCCTCAAGGCCACCGGCGAGGTCCAGAACTGAGGTAGTCTGCTGCGCTGAGGCGCTGAGTGCGCTGAGGTTCTGAGCCCTCCCACTGTTTGCGGTCGAAAAACCGAGGGAAATTGGCCGATCCGGCTGATTTCCCTCGGTTTTTCGACCGCAACCGGCGATTTGGTGGTCAAAGGGGCGTGGTCGGCGGGTGAATCCCGGCCCGGTCGCCTCGGCGGAGTGACCAGTCAATCCTCCGGACCTCGGGGCAGTGACCGGAGAATCCGCAGGATCACCCCGAATGAGCCCTGGCCATCATCCGCCGCAGCGGCCGAGTTGCCCGACGCTCTCAGAGCTCCGGCTTTTGTCGCCCGAGTGCCCGATGGACTACTATCGTGTAGGCATTGAGCGCGGGAGAACCGCGCCCGCGCCTCCTTAGCTCAGTTGGTAGAGCACCGCTCTTGTAAAGCGAAGGTCGTCAGTTCGAGTCTGACAGGGGGCTCCACCGAATCGGGTCCGGCAGTCTGCTGCCGGGCCCGATCGTCATCTCCGGCTCGGGTGGTCGGCCGATGACCACTCGGAGGGGGACTGTCCGGTCTGATCCTTGTCGGTGGGTCGGCTCCCTGCCTCGTTCGACCGGCCGGTGCGCCCGGCGCCCTGAGGCTCCGCCCCGGCTGACGGGCGCTCCTGTCCCGCGTTCCGCCCCGGGAGGCCGATCCTCTTCGCCCACACGAGCACCCAGACGGCACCGGCGATCGCGAAGAGCCCGGTGAAGAGGACGCCGAACTGCAGCGAGGCGATCGCGATGACGAGGGCGATGACCGAGGGGCCCGCGAGCTTGCCGCCGTTGTTGAAGATCGCCCAGATCCCGAGGAACCGGGCCCGCCCGATGGCAGGCGAGAGGTCCGCGCCGATCGTCATGTTCACCCCCGCGCCGAGGCCGTTGCCCACGGCCATGATCCCGACCGCGACGATCATGCCCACGAGGGTGGGCATCGTCACCATCGCGATGAACCCGGCCCCGAAGATCGTCAGGCAGGCGACGAGAGTGGCGACCCGGCCCAGATGGTCCTTGATGTAGGCGCCGAGGAACATGAAGACGAGTTCGAGCCCCGCTCCGAAGGCGATGAGCAGCGAGATCTGCGACTCGTGCAGTCCGATCGAGACACCCCACAGCTGGATGACGACCGGCTGTGCCGACCGCGCCACGGTGAGCGTGATGATCGAGATCCCGACGAGGATGACGGCGTTCCAGCGCACATCGAGGCGGGCTCGCCGAGGTGGTGCGGCAATTGCAGACGCCCCCTGAGCGTGAGTGTCACCTGGGACCGGATGCTGCGCTGAGTCGGCGGCGGCTTGGGAATCGCGTGGGGCCGTCGTCACGGTGGTGGCGTCGGCCGCGTCGGCTCGACCTCGGGCAGTCTCACGGTGGTCCGAATGCGCCGACGCCGTTCCCGTCGCCGCGTCTCCCGAGGTCTGACCGTAGTCGGGGATCCGTGCGATCGGCAGGGCGAGGACGAGGATCGCGAGCAGCCCGGCGACGCCGGCGAAGACGAAGACCGACCAGATCGGGAAGACGAGCATGAGGCCGGCGCCGATGATCGGCCCGACGAGGTTGCCCACCCGCATGCTCCCGCCGAGCGCCGTCATCGCCTTGGCCAGATGGGCAGAGGGCATCACCTCGGCGACGACGGCCTGCCGGGCGAGGTTCCACACATCGGACACCGGCGCGAAGAGCATGAGTGCGATCGTGTAGACGACGATCGATCCCGCCGAGTCCCAGAGGAACGCGACCACGATCGCTGCGAGGACGACGATCGCGGTGACCGTCGCGACGACCATGGCGCGAAGATCGCCGAGGCGGTCGATGAGGATTCCCGCCGGCACCGTCGCAAGCAGGGAGACCGCTCCCATGATGCCGACGATCGCGGCCGCGAACGCCGAACTCGCCCCGAGCGAGAGCGCACCGAGGACGAGGACGGGCAGGATCGCTCCCAGTCCCGCCGCGAAGAGCAGCGAGGGGATGAGCACCGGCCACAGGATGGGTTTGAGCACATCACCAGTCTATGGAGGGTGCCCATGGGCCGACCGAGGCGTCCGCAGAGCGGTGTGCGGGCGTCTTCTCCGACCGCTGTGACGCCGCTCCCATCGAACACTCGGGCGAAGATGAGAGCGTGGTCACATGAGAACAGCGAACACAGTGGTCCCGCCGTACCTGCTCAGCAACCTCGCCGACAACGGCGGCGAGCGGTTCCCCCGCGCCGCCGACGCCGCCCGCACGGGCCTGAGAGCCGACGCCCGAGTGCGTCAGCTGCGCGCCGAAGGCCTGCGCGCAGCACCCGACGGCTCCTCGGCGACTGCCCGGACCCGCAGCGCCCAGGCGGGTGAGGCGACGGGTCCGAACCGCCAGATCCACGACGCGCAGAACAAGGAGGACCTACCCGGCGTCCTCGTCCGCAGCGAGGGGGAGGAACCCGTCGCCGACGACGCGGTCAACGAAGCCTACGACGGCCTCGGCGCGTCGTATGCCCTCTTCGCCGAGGCCTTCGACCGGAACTCCCTCGACGGTCAGGGCGGACCCCTGCTCGCAAGCGTCCACTACGGCCAGGACTACGACAACGCCTTCTGGGACGGTCGCCTCCTCGTCTTCGGCGACGGCGACGGTGAGGTGTTCACAGGCTTCACCGGCTCCCTGTCGATCATCGGCCACGAACTCAGCCACGGCGTCATCACCCACACCGCCGACCTCGAGTACTTCGACCAGTCCGGCGCCCTCAACGAGCACTGCGCCGACGTCTTCGGGGCGCTGACCGAACAGCATTCCGCCGGGCAGAACGCCGAGGACGCGACCTGGCTCATCGGCGCCGGAATCTTCACCGAGGCGGTCACCGGCAAGGCCCTGCGCTCGATGATCGCCCCGGGCACCGCGTACGACGACGACGTCCTCGGCAAGGACCCGCAGCCGGACCACATGGACGGCTTCGTCCGCACCGAATCCGACAACGGCGGCGTCCACCTCAACTCCGGCATCCCCAACCGCGCGTTCGCGGTCGCGGCGACGACCGTCGGCGGTCCCGCGTGGGAGACCGTCGGGCAGGTCTGGTACGGCGTCCTCACCGGATCCGAGATCACGACGACGACTGACTTCGCGCAGTTCGCAGATCTCACCATCGCCGAGGCGGCCGACCAGTTCGGTGAGGGATCCGACGTCCACGACGCGGTCGTCGAAGGATGGACGACCGTCGGCGTCGTCACCGGGCCCGCAGCCCGGGGAAACCGAGGGAGCAGCTGGTGAGCACCGCAGGATCCGGTGAC
Source organism: Brevibacterium sp. K72 (assembly GCF_050562175.1). Classification (NCBI taxonomy): domain Bacteria; kingdom Bacillati; phylum Actinomycetota; class Actinomycetes; order Micrococcales; family Brevibacteriaceae; genus Brevibacterium; species Brevibacterium sp. K72. The sequence continues at coordinate 301,085 of NZ_CP191582.1, read as the reverse complement.
CGGGAGTTCGGTCACCTCCTCGTCGAGCGCAGCGGAGGGATCGGCGGATTCCTCCTCGTGTGGGATCTCGACATCGACACGAGCAAACACCGTGAGGAGCTCGGCGAACGCGTCGCCGACCTCCCGTGGCCGAGCCGAGGCGACGGGCACGCTGGAGCATCGGGTGCCGGCGGGCAGGCGGCGACAACCGGCGCCGCTCCGGCCGGTTCGGTCTCCTCAGCCGATCGCTACGTCTACCTCATCGAGAGCCGCTTCGGGCACGCCCGGTTCGGGGAGAAAGAGCTCACGGGGGAGTGGAAGGAGCTCGTCGACCACGTCCGCGACGTCGCCGAACCCGAACGCCGCCGCCCCGGCGCCGACTGAGCCGACCGTACCGGCTGAGGTGGAGGCACAGACCGAGCGCCCGCCTCGGCGGCGATCGACCGCCTCGGCGAGGGGGTGGGCACCGGCTGTCTGAACAGGGCGGTGATGCGGCCATGACATCCTTGTCCCATGACTCATGACACGTCGACAGCCGAGAAGAACGAGCGCGCCCTCGAGGACGAGATCCACACCGACCTGCGGGAGCAGATGACCTACGGGTCGTACCTCGACCTCGATCGGCTGCTCACCTCGCAGCATCCGGTGAGCGATCCCGAGCACCATGACGAGCTGCTCTTCATCATCCAGCACCAGACGACCGAGCTGTGGTTCAAACTCGTCATTCACGAACTCCTCGACGCCCGCCGCCTCATCGCCGCCGATCAGCTGCAGCTCGCGCTCAAGCGCATCGCCCGCGTCAAGCACATCCAGAAGACCCTCACCGAACAGTGGTCGGTTCTCGCGACGCTCACCCCGAGCGAGTACGTCGGCTTCCGCGATGAACTCGGTCAGTCCTCCGGCTTCCAGTCCTGGCAGTACCGGGCCGTCGAGTTCCTCCTCGGCAACAAGAACAAGGGCATGCTCGCCGTCTTCGACGCCGAACCCGAAGCACAGGCGCAGCTGCGGCGCTACCTCGAGGAGCCGAGCGTCTACGACGAGTTCCTCCGGTTCCTCTCCCGCCGCGGTCTGCCCGTCCCGCAGCGCATCCTCGACCGCGACGTCTCCGTCTCGCACACCTTCGACGAGGAGCTGCTCGAGACCTTCCGCATCATCTACGAGAACCCCGAGGAGTACTGGCTCGAGTACGAGAGCTGTGAGGAGCTCGTCGACCTCGAGGAGAACTTCCAGTTCTGGCGCTACCGCCACATGCGCACGGTCCTGCGGATCATCGGCATGAAGCGCGGCACCGGCGGCTCGAGCGGCGTCGGATTCCTCCAGAAGGCCCTCGACCTCACGTTCTTCCCCGAGCTCTTCGACATCCGCACCGGCATCGAGAACGGCCCCGGGACGCAGGCGGCCCCGAAGCACTGAGCACCCGTCCGGGCGCTGAGCAACCCGGTGCAGGGTTGCTCAGCGCCCGGACGGGTTGATTAAAGCGGTCGGCGGCGTGTGCTCAGCGGTCGCCGAAGAGGAGCTCGACGACCTGCGGGAAGTACGGCGAGGTCGGCTCGACGAGGTCCATGTGATCGGCGCCGGGCAGAACAGTCAGCGGTGCCGGGAAGTTCTGCGAGAACGACACGTCGACGATCCCGTCGGCGTCGCCATGAATGATGTGGGCATCGGCGCGCTCGGGGATGAGCACCGCCCGCGACCGCGGGTCCTCCCACAGGTACGCGGCGAGGTCCTCCTGCGGAGGCGCGCCCATGTAGTCGAGCACGGCACCGTCGGCGAGTCCGTCATTGACCTCCCGGAGCAGATCCGAGATCGGAGCGAGCGGACGCAGCCGGAAGTCAGGACCGTCCGCATCGAGGTGGCTCGCCCACGCGAGCACGAGGCACCCTCCCGCGGAATGCCCGGCGACGACGGGCCGGTCCCGGGCCTCGGCGGCCACACCCCACGCCTCGAGCGAATCGAGGGAGAAGCCGATCGCCGCGGTGACGTCGTCGAGGCAGCGCGGCTGCCCGCCGATGCGTCCGTACTCGACGAGGACGCAGAGCACCCCGGTCTCGGCGAGCGCCTGGGCGAGCGGCCTGGCGTGGACGAAGTCGATGCTCGGGCGGAAGTATCCGCCGTGGACGAAGACCACCACCGCCGAGGCGGTCGCCGGGTCCCCGTGGACCTCGACGAACTGGTCGGGATCGTCCCCGTAGGGGTGGCGGACGATGTTCGGCTCAGCACCGAGCCGCTGCCCGAGCGCGTCGAGTGCCTCGCTGCGCGCATCCTCGGTCGATCCGTGTGTCTCACTCATCTTCGTCCTCCTTGACGATTCGCCTGCCGTCGACCGCCACCCGGCCGTCGTCGCTGATCAGCTGTGCGGTCTCGACGTCGACCCCTGTCCGTTCGCCGGCGGCCTCGGCGGACCCGGAGCCCTCGCCATCAGAGGGGCCCCCGCCGGAGAACCCGGGCTCGTGAGCGGCGGCGGTGACGTCGACCTCGTCGTCGACCGCGATCTTCCTCACCGGGGAGAGGTCGGGGACCTTGGGGCTGAGCAGGTCGCCGGAGGACTGGCCGCGCAGCCGCCTGCCCACCCACGGCGCGAGATGCTCGCGCGCCCACTTCGACTCCTCGACGACGACGTCGCGGATCGCCCGGGTCGTGCGCGGCGGCATCCCGAAGCCCGTCGTCGGCAGCGAATGACCGGATTCGAGGGTCGCGAGCGCCTGCCGGGCGACGAGGTCGTGGCCGTCAGGGGAGAGGTGGATCTTGTCCTCGGCCCACATGTCCTCGGCGTAGAGGGGGCGCAGACCCCAGACGTCGACCATGTGGCAGCCGTGGCGCTGCGCGATCGTCCACAGGTGCGCGTTGTAGACGCCGACGCGCGGGCGCACCGCGCGCAGCAGCGGCGACATCGTCTCCGTGTCGAAGCCGTTGGCCATGACGACCTCGATGCCCTCGTCGCGCATCGCGATGACGGCGCGCTCGAACTGGTTCGCCAGCCCGTCGATGTCGGTGCGCGGGCGCAGGCAGTCGTTGCCGCCGGCACAGAAGCTCACGAGGTCCGGTTTGAGGTCGAGGACCTTCGGCACCTGCTCGTCGATGACACCCTGGAGGAGGCGGCCGCGGATCGCGAAGTTCGCGTAGAGGAGCTCGGGTCCACCGGCGGGAGAGTCGACAAGGAGTTCGGCCAGCCGGTCGGTCCACCCCCGGAAGCGGTCGGGGGTGCCGTCGGGGTCGGGGTCCATGAGGCCCTCGCTGAAGGAGTCGCCGATCGCGACGTAGGAAGTGATGGTTTCGAGCATCCTCAGCTCCTTCTGATCGTTCGTCCGCTCTCTCCAACCTATACCCACAGTCCCCATGCCGCTCCCATGCCCGACCGCCTGATCTGTGCATGCGCGCCACACCCGCTGAGTCGTCGGCGGGAGATGCCCCAGAGGTGCCTCGACCGCGTGGTGAGAGCCTTGAACGGGCACCCCCGTGGCGTAGACTCGACACCGCGGCACAGCAGCCGCGCACCTTGAGCGAAGAGCACCCAGCACACGCATCTGAAGGAGCACGATGTATCGATCGGTCCCCGTCCCCGCACGCCACGACGTCGCCATTGTCAATGCGAGGATCCTGCCGATCGCCGATGCGCAGGGTGAGCGTGCCGAACCCATCGAGTCGGGCACGATCGTCCTCGCCGACGGCCGCATCGCCGCCGTCGGCGGACCGGAGACCGAGGTGCCCGAGGGCACCGAGGTCATCGACGCCGCGGGCCGCTGGGTGGTCCCCGGCTTCATCGAAGCCCACGGCCACCTCGGCGTGCATGAGGACGGAGAAGGCTGGTCGGGCGACGACACGAACGAGATGACCGACCCCAACGGGGCGGGCCTGCGCGCCCTCGACGGGATCGACCCGGCCGAGCTGGGATTCAAGGATGCCCTGCGCGGAGGCGTCACCTCGGCGCTCATCAAACCCGGATCGGGCAACCCCATCGGCGGGCGCACCGCCTTCGTCAAGACCTGGGGCCGGGTCGTCGACGAGATGCTCGTGACGCAGGACCTCTCGGTCAAGTCCGCGCTCGGGGAGAACCCGAAGCGGGTCTACGGGGACAAGAAGGTCACGCCTTCGACCCGGATGGGCACCGCGAAGATCATCCGCGACGCCTTCGTCGAGGCACAGAACTACCGGGCCAAGCGCGACCACGCCGAGGCTGAGGGCACCCCCTTCGAACGCGACCTCGTCAAGGAGACGCTCGCCGAGGTGCTCGACGGGACCCTCGCATGGGACCAGCACTGCCACCGGGCCGACGACATCGCCACCGCGATCCGGCTCTCCGAGGAGTTCGGGTACCGGCTGGTCATCAACCACGGCACCGAAGGCCACAAGATCGCCGACTTCATCGCCGAGAAGGGCATCGACGTCATCCTCGGCCCCCTGATGACGAGCCGGTCGAAGGTCGAACTCCGTGACCGGACCCTTGCCACCGCCGCAGCGCTCGCCGAGGCGGGTGTGCGGATCGCGCTGACCACCGACCATCCGGTCATCCCCATCAACTTCCTCATCCACGAGGCCTCGCTCGCCGTCAAGGAGGGCCTCGATCCCGTCGTCGCGCTCGAGGCGCTGACGATCAATCCGGCGGCGATCTTCGGCCTCGACGACTGGCTCGGCTCGCTCGCCCCCGGCAAGGACGCCGACCTCGCGATCTGGTCCGGCGATCCGCTCGACCTCGACTCCCGCGCCGAGGAGGTCTTCGTCGACGGACGCCTGGTCTACTCCTTCGACCAGGAGACCGGCACCGCCGAGGTGGCCGACCCGTACGGTCCGACTCTCATCAGCGAGCCGTGACCCAGAGGCCCCCAGACGACGCCGTGACCGGAGCCGGGATCGACTCCGACGAGGCGACCACCGCCGACATCCCCCTCGACGGTGCGGTGACCGAGGATGCGACGACCGCTGACATCCCCGTCGACCGGGCCCCCGCCGAGGTGGTCCGCGACCAGGATGCCGAGACCGGTCCCGTGCGGGGCCGGGAGAGGTCCGAGGCCGGGTCGCAGGCCCTGCGCGAACTGCTCGAACGCACCCGAGCGCAGCGCCTGGCCGAACTCCAGTCCCAGCCCCAGCGCACCGGCAACGGCAGAGCCCGGACGCAGAAGCAGGCCAAGCCGCGCACCGACCACCTCGGCGCCTCCCAGCGGGTCGCCCAGCGCGTGGCCCGCCGCACCGTCGGCAGGCTCGTCACCGGCACCTCGGTGAACACCCAGCCGGTGCCGATCATCACCGTCCTCAAGGGCACCCCGTACCAGGCGCCCGTGCAGGCGAGCGAACCGAGCGAGGACGAGGCGCGGATGATCCTCGACCTCGCCGCCGACATCGCCGCGATCATGATGCGCGCGGGGGCGGGCACGAACGACATCGAGGTCTCCGTCATTGCCGCGTGCACGGCGTGCGGACTCTCCACCGCCGAGGTCGACCTCACCTCGAGCACGCTCGTCGTCCACTACTCGACCTCGGACGGGCGGCTGATGACGGTGATGCGCGTCAACCGCGGGGAGTCGACCCACTACGCGAAGCTCGCCTCCGTCCACAAGCTCGTCTCCGACCTCGTCGACGGCCGCATCGGGTTCATGGACGCCCGGAGCCGTCTCGATGCGATCCGCTCGCAGCGTCGGCCCTTCAAGGAGTGGTTCGTCACCGGTGCGTGGGGGCTCATGGTCGGCTCCCTCGTCCTCCTCCTCGGCGGTGGACCGATCGCGATCGTCCTCGGCATTGCGATGGCCGTGTTCATCTTCCAGCTCGGCAAGCTCATCGGCCGCACGAGCCTGCCGTCGTTCTTCATCACCGCGCTCCAGGCGGCGATCGGCACTCTCGTGGCGATGGCGGCGGGCAACTTCGGGCTCATCGACTCCCCGCAGTACCTCGTCGCCGCGGCCATCGTCCTCCTGCTGCCGACACAGTCGCTCTACTCCTCCGTCCAGGATGCGCTGACGAACTTCCCGCTCACCGCAGCCGGGCGGCTCGTCGGGGTGTTCCTCTCCTTCGCGGGCATCGTCTCCGGACTGGCATTCGGCGTCGCGTGCGGGCAGGCGCTCGGCATGGATCCCATCGAGATCCTCGTGCCCCGCTCCGGCGTCCACGTCGTTGCGATGATCGTCTCGCTCGGTGCGGCAGCGGTCGTCGCGATGGCCGGTGCCGTAGGCATGCAGGCCTCGAGGCGGTTCATCCTCCCCGCCGCGGTCGTCGGCCTCGCCTCATTCATCACGATGATGTCGCTGTCCCTGCTCGGGATGGACAACGTGCTCGCGAGCCTTCTCTCGGCCACCGTCGCCGGCTTCCTCGCCCGGCCCCTGGCACTGCGGCTGGGAGCACCGGCGATCGTGCTGACGATCCCTGCGATCTACACCCTGCTCCAGGGACTCTCGATCTTCACCGCGGTCTACCGGATCGTCGCGGAGACGGAGACGACGACCTTCGCCGAGGGCCTCTCTGCGCTCTTCACCGCGATCCTCGCCAACGCCGCACTCGCCGTCGGCGCGGTCCTCGGCAGCTACCTCGCCCGCCCGCTCAAGGGCCGCAAAGCGGAATCCGTCGCCGATTCCGTGCGCTCAGGGGAGGCACCGCCGAAGGACGTGCAGGGCTGAGGTCTGCGTTCACTCCCGGGCGGGAAGCTGCCAGTCGATCGGGGCGATGCCCTTCTGCGCGAGCAGCTCGTTCGTCCGTGAGAACGGCCGCGAGCCGAAGAAGCCCCGCGACGCGGACAGCGGGGAGGGGTGCGCGGATTCGATGATGGCCACCTCGGCGGGGCCGGAGGTGAGCAGCGGGGCGAGGTTCCGCGCATCCCGACCCCAGAGGATCGCGACGAGGGGACGGTCACGGCTGATCAGCGCCCGGATGGCCCGCTCGGTGATCGCCTCCCAGCCCTTCCCGCGGTGGGAGGCCGGGGAGCCGGGGCTGACGGTGAGGACGCGGTTGAGGAGCATGACTCCCTGCCGGGACCACGCGCGCAGGTCGCCGTGGGCGGCAGGAGGGATCCCGAGGTCGTCGGCGAGCTCCTTGTAGATGTTCGTCAGGGACCGCGGCAGCGGCCTGACCTCGGGGTCGACGGCGAAGGAGAGGCCGATCGGATGACCCGGGGTCGGGTAGGGGTCCTGGCCGACGATGAGGACCCTGACCTCGGACAGGGGCTCGGCGAAGGCGCGGAAGACCGCCTCGCCCGCCGGCAGGTAGGAGCGTCCGGCGGCGTTCTCCGCTCGGAGGAAGTCGCCCATGAGGTGGATGTCGGCTTCGGAGTCGGCGAGCGCCTCGGCCCAGTCGGGGGACATGATCGTGCTCAGCTGCGCATTCGAGGTCATGCCGGTGATTCTATCGAGCACGCGTCGGCCGCCGTGTGCTCCGAGCGCAGACGAGGTGTGCATGATCGCCCAGCCCTCCGGCGTTCAGATCGGCAGGGGCCAGGGGCTATGCTCGGGAGAACGAGTTCATCGGAGAACCTGGAAGGTGAGAGTACCCCAATGACGGAATTTCCCGACGCCACACCCTGGAAGATGTACATCGGCGGAGAATGGGTCGACGCCCTCGACGGGGAGACCCATGACGTCATCACCCCGATCGACCGCAACGTCGTCATCGCCACGGTGCCCGAGGGCAAGGAGGCCGACGCAGACCGGGCGGTCAAGGCCGCTCGCGCCGCCTTCCCCGAATGGGCAGGACTGCCGTTCAAGGAGCGGCAGAAGCTGCTCATCAAGTGCGCCGACGCGCTCGAAGCCGGTTCGGAGGAGCTCGCTGAGCTCACCGCGCTCGACACCGGCAACGCGATCCGCACGCAGGCGAGGCCCGAGACCGTCATCCTCGCCGATCTCTTCCGCTACATGGGCGGCGTCGCCGGTGAGGTCAAGGGCACGACCCTGCCGGCCGGAGACAGGCAGCTCCAGTACACGAAGCGGGTGCCGCTGGGCGTCGTCGCCGGCATCCTCCCGTGGAACTCGCCGCTGATGATCGCGGCGTTCAAGACCCCTGCCGCGCTCGCCGCCGGCAACACGATCGTCCTCAAGTCGGCCGAGGACGCTCCGCTGACGATCCTCAAGATGGCCGAGCTCCTCGACGGGATCCTTCCGCCCGGCGTCCTCAACGTCGTCACCGGCAAGGGCTCGGTCATCGGCGAGGCCCTCAACGTCCATCCCGATGTCGATAAGCTCTCGTTCACCGGGTCGACGAACGTCGGTCGGCACGTCGCCGAGGTGGCCGGCAGGCGTCTGGCGCACTCGTCGATGGAGCTCGGGGGCAAGAGCCCGAACATCATCTTCCCCGACTCCGACGACGAGGACACGGTCGAGCAGGTCCTCCTCTCGACGCGCTTCGCCCGCCAGGGGCAGTCATGCACGATGGGCTCGCGCCTCTTCCTCCATGAGGACATCTACGACTCGTTCCTCGCCAAGCTCGTCGCCGCGGTGAAGAAGATGAAGGTCGGCGATCCGCGTGACGAGGAGACGGACATCGGCGCGATCATCAACGAGAAGCAGTACGACCAGGTCGCTGACTACATCGAGATGGGCAAGTCGATGGACGGCGTCGAGATCGCCTACGACGGCCACGGTGAGCTCAATGTCGGCGAACCCGGCTTCTACCATGCTCCGGTGATCTTCTCGAAGGCCCAGAACGACTGGCAGACGAGCCAGGAGGAGATCTTCGGTCCCGTCCTCTCGGTCATCCCCTGGAAGACCGTCGACGAGGTCATCGGCATGGCGAACACGAACGAGTACGGACTCGCCGCCTACGTGTTCACGAAGGACCTCGACTCGGCTCTGACGATGGCCGACCGGATCGAGTCCGGATGGATCCAGGTCAACCAGGGCGGCGGTCAGCTGGCAGGACAGGCCTACGGCGGCATGAAGAACTCGGGCTTCGGACGTGAGGCCTCCCTCGAGGGCATGCTCGAGGGCTTCACCCAGATCAAACAGGTCAACATCCGCATCCGCTGAGGGAGGAGCCGCAGCGCACCCGCGGCGGGGTGACGGTCTCCCGACCGGGGGCAGGGGCATCGGCCCCTGCTCCCGGTCGTGCACAGCCCCGCTGTGCGCGGGTCGTGCTCTGCCCCGCTCGGGCCGTGCAGGTTCCATAGGCCGGGACCGACTGTGACTTCCGCAACGGTGACGGTCACGCCCGGCGGGACCCGGCGGTCGCCTCGGCGAGGGGGAATCCCCGGTGCAGAGCCGAGTCCGCCGTCCCTGCGGGTCTCGGAGGGGCGAGCTGGCGCGGCGGGAATGACAGCCGTGTCATTCTGGCGATAGCATAAGCTTCAGAGTACACACCCGAAGGAGCACACCGTCTATGCCGCAGAACGAGGGCACCCCTGAACTGAGTGAGCTCGAGGTGTCCGTTCTGGAATTCGAGCGGCGCTGGTGGAAGTACGGCGGTGCGAAGGACCACGCGATCCGCGAGCGCTTCGACATGTCGGCGACGAGCTACTTCCAGATACTCAACTCCCTGCTCGACAATCCGGCGGCCCTCGCGAGCGATCCGATGCTCGTCAAGCGGCTGCGCCGGATCCGCACGACGCGACAGAGCGAACGTGCGCAGGCCCGCGTCTCGAGGTAGCCATGACTGACGAATTCGACTCCATCGAGCCAGGCCGCCGCAGTGGAGCCCATCGGCAGGACTCCGCGGCCTCGTCGAACCTCGGGGCGATCACGCTGGTCATCGTCCTCGCGCTCGTCGCGGTCCTCCTCGTCGTCGCGGCGATCAACATCATCACCTCGTCCATGCGCGACCCCGAGACGACCGTCGGCGAACCCGCCCCGGAGACCTCGGCGCCGGCGACGCCGAGCCCCTCGGAGAGCGAAGTCAGCGTCGTCGACTCCTCGCTCACGGTCGACGTGCTCAATGGCTCGGGAGTCTCCGGCGTCGCGAAGAGGTTCTCCGACGCGGTCGAGGAGAAGGGCTGGACCATCGGCAAGGTCGGCAACTACTCGACTGCCCGCAGCGACTCGGTCGTCTACTACAAGGACAAGGGCTCGGCCGCGCAGGCGAAGCTCGTCGCCGACGCCCTCGGCATCGAGGCCACGGAGCAGTCGGACGACTTCACCGCCGACCTCACCGTCGTCGTGTGCTCGGACATCGCCCAGCGCGGACCGTCGTCGAGCGGCACGGATTCGGGTTCGGGAAGTGCTGAATCCGAAGGGACCGGCTCGGGCGCCGGCAGTGCTGGATCCGAAGGCGGACAGTCTGAGGGCACCGGCCTCGGTGAGGGCTGAGAGTTCACGCGAATTCACAGGATGAATGCCGCCTGAAATCAAATGTAACGAATTGATAACAGTGTTGAGCGAACCTCTGGCCCGCCCGGCCCTGGGGTAGAGTTTTACCAGCTAGGCAAGCACTGCACCTTGTGTTCTGATCGTGCTTCACCGAGATCAATCTCCAGAGGTCAATGAGAGAAATCGCGGGGTCTGTTGAGGTTTACTAGCGTTCGGATTCCGGCACTGCGTTGTGTCGGAAGCGGATTTCAAATGACACTGCATTCTATGGAGAAGTAATGGCACAAGGCACCGTCAAGTGGTTCAACGCCGAAAAGGGCTACGGATTCATCACCCTCGAAGGCGACGGCCAGGACGTGTTCGTCCACTGGAGCGCGATCCAGATGGACGGCTACCGCTCCCTCGAAGAGGGCCAGCAGGTTGAGTTCGAGGTCGGAGAAGGTCAGAAGGGTCCCCAGGCGGAATCCGTCACCCTCCTCTGAGTCTGATGTCGCCGGCGTGAAGCCGTGCGCGACCGTGCCCCGCGATCTCCGCAGATCGCGGGGCCGCGGTTTTCGCTGCCGGCGTCATCGGTCCGCTGCGATGGCCGTCTGACGGTCGGCTCTGCGGACATCGAGCGACGAGGCGCCGAGTCGATGACGACTCGGCGCCTCTGCATTTTGCGCGGGGCTCACCCCGCGGTATCGCGGCGACGCCGGTCGGTGGGGCGCCGTCCTCCGGTCGCGCGCTGTCGGTCGGTGGGGCACTGCTGGCGGACGTTCACCGCGCCCCCTGGTGGTGCGACTCGTCCGTCGCCTACGGTCGCCGCCCCAGGCCTGACCGTTCGCGTCGACCTGCCGTCGGTCGCTTCTCGTCATCGTTCCTCAGAGACTCCCCGGAATTCCTGGCTTCGCGAGGATTTCGTTTGCACTCTCCCCCTGAGAGTGCTAAATCTAGTGGTGGTGAAAACCACGGGATCGCATCAGTCGTCTCGAGAGCGTGGTCCCCGTGTGGAATGGAACATGCGGACACACTCTCTGCCGTCGCGGGCGCTGACGACTGCTCTGGGATTCCAGTCCACTCCATCAGGGAGGATCTAAGCCACTATGGCAAAGATGATTGCATTCGACGAAGAAGCTCGTCGGGGACTCGAAGCCGGTCTCAACCAGCTTGCGGACGCGGTCAAGGTGACGCTCGGACCGCGCGGCCGCAACGTCGTGCTCGAAAAGCAGTGGGGCGCACCCACGATCACCAACGACGGCGTGTCCATCGCCAAGGAGATCGAGCTCGAGGATCCCTACGAGAAGATCGGTGCCGAACTCGTCAAGGAAGTCGCCAAGAAGACTGACGACGTCGCCGGCGACGGCACCACCACCGCCACCGTGCTCGCTCAGGCGCTCGTCCGCGAGGGTCTGCGCAACGTCGCGGCCGGTGCTGACCCGCTCAGCCTCAAGCGCGGAATCGAGAAGGCTGTCGCCGCAGTGACCGAGGTCCTGCTCGACAACGCCATCGAGATCGAGACGAAGGAGCAGATCGCTGCCACCGCCGGAATCTCCGCCGGTGACCCTGCGATCGGTGAGCTCATCGCCGAGGCGATCGACAAGGTCGGCAAGGAAGGCGTCGTCACCGTCGAGGAGTCCAACACCTTCGGACTCGAGCTCGAACTGACCGAGGGCATGCGCTTCGACAAGGGCTACATCTCCGGTTACTTCGTCACCGACACCGACCGCCAGGAAGCCGTCCTCGAGGATCCCTACATCCTCATCGTCAACTCGAAGATCTCGAACGTCAAGGATCTGCTGCCCGTCCTCGAGAAGGTCCAGCAGACCAACAAGCCGCTCCTGATCATCGCCGAGGACGTCGAGGGCGAAGCACTCGCCGTCCTCGTGCTCAACAAGATCCGCGGCACCTTCAAGTCCGTGGCCGTCAAGGCTCCGGGCTTCGGTGACCGTCGCAAGGCCCAGCTCGCCGACATCGCCATCCTCACCGGTGGCCAGGTCGTGTCCGAGGAAGTCGGGCTCAAGCTCGACAACGTCACCCTCGACCTGCTCGGCACCGCCCGCAAGGTCGTCGTCACGAAGGACGAGACGACGATCATCGAAGGTGCTGGAGACGCCGACGAGATCGCCGGTCGCGTGGCCCAGATCCGCGCCGAGATCGAGAACTCGGACTCCGATTACGACCGTGAGAAGCTGCAGGAGCGCCTGGCCAAGCTGGCCGGCGGTGTTGCCGTCATCAAGGCCGGAGCCGCGACCGAGGTCGAGCTCAAGGAGACGAAGCACCGCATCGAAGACGCCGTGCGCAACGCCAAGGCCGCTGTGGAAGAGGGAATCGTCGCCGGCGGCGGCGTCGCCCTCATCCAGGCCGGCAAGGCCGCCTTCGACGACCTCTCGCTCACCGGCGACGAGGCCACGGGTGCCAACATCGTCAAGGTCGGCATCGAGGCTCCGCTCAAGCAGATCGCCACGAACGCCGGTCTCGAAGCCGGTGTCGTCGCCGACAAGGTCGCGAACCTCGAGCCGGGCTGGGGCCTCAACGCCGCCACCGGTGAGTACGAGGACCTGCTCGCCGCAGGCATCAACGACCCGGTCAAGGTGACCCGTTCGGCTCTGCAGAACGCCGCGTCGATCGCCGGTCTGTTCCTCACCACCGAGTCGGTCGTCGCCGACAAGCCCGAGAAGGCCGCACCGGGTGCTGACGCAGCCGCTGCCGGTATGGACGGAATGGGCGGCATGGGCTTCTGATCAGCCCAGCGCTCGACGAGCCGTGCCGGTGTCCGCAAGGACGCCGGCACGGCTCTTCTCGTTGTCGCTTCTCGTTGTCGCTACTCGTTGTCACTACTCGTTGTCACCGCGAGGCGGTCTCACGGGCCCTCGCCGAGGCTGTCTCACGAGCTCTCGCCGAGGTGGCCGGACGGTGGGGTGCCGACCGCGGGCAACTCAGTCCCAGGGGTTCTCGCGGCGGTGGCGGCGCTCTTCGCGCCGCCTGCGCAGCTCGTCGTCGCGAGGATCGATCTGGCCCGGCCCGTACGGCGGCATCGGAGGGTGCGGGGGCTGGAGTCCGTGGCCGAAGGCCACGTCGTCGTCCTCGACGTCGCGCTGGGGCGCCTCGAGCTGACGTTTGGCCTCCTCATCGCCGAGGTGGGCCCTGGCCCGTTTCGTCAGCTCCTTCTTCCGCCGACGGATGATCTCGTCTTTGCCGGTGATCTGGGAGACCGCGCCGAAGAACGTCGGAAGGATGATGAAGATCGGCCAGAAGAAGATGAAGGCGCCTGTCGCGATCGAGGAGACCGCCCAGATGAGGAGCGTGAAACCGACAGGACCGGCGACCATGCCGAGCAGGGCGCGGCGGACGCGGTCGCGGTAGTACTTCTCGGCGGCGGCTTGGATCTGGGTCGGAGTGATGGGGATCCGCTCGTCGTCGAGCTGTGCGAGAGCTCGTTTGCGGGAAGCCTCGTCGAGGTGGTCGGGGTCGATCTCCTCAGCGTCGGCGACGACGAGGTCCGAGACGAGGTCGGGGATCTCGCCGAGAGTCTTGACGCGTCCTGCCGTCTCCATCCGCTCGTCGAACTCGCCGGCGTCGATCTGCCCGAGGGCGTAGGCCTCGGAGAGCACGTCGGTGACGACGGCCCGATCGGCGTCGGAAGCCCTGACCTGGCCGTAGGCGCGCGGGTCTGCGCTGAAGCGGGACCAGAGGGGACGACTTTCCATGCCTCTTACTGTAACCCCGCACGAGCGGCCCGGTTCCTGGGATCTCGCGCCGAATCCGACGCGCTCCCGGACATCCCTGAACGGGGCCTGAACGGCCACTAGACTCTCTCTGGTGGAACCCGTCGTCGTGCTCATCCTCGCCGCAGTCTTCGTCGGAGCACTCTCACAGCGGGTGACGGGGATGGGGTTCGGGCTGGTCAGCGGACCGTTCCTCGTCCTCCTTCTCGACCCGGTCTCCGGCGTCATCCTCGTCAACCTCTGCGGGATCATCGCCAGCGGCACGGTCTTCGCGCGGACGTGGCGCGAGGTCGAGTGGCCGGTGTTCTGGAAGCTGGCCGTGGGCACCGTGGCCGGGACCGTGCCCGGAGCGCTCCTGACGACCGCCCTGCTGACGGCGCCGCTGCAGATCCTCATCGGAGCGCTCATCATCGCCTCGCTCGCCGTCTCCCTCATCATCGGCCGCTTCGGCGCGACGATCCCTGCGAACTTCGGGACGCAGTTCACCTCGGGGTTCGTCTCCGGGACGATGTCGGCGGCCGCCGGTGCCGGCGGACCCGCGGTGAGCGCCTATGCGGTGCTCACCCGGTGGGAGCAGCGGCAGTTCGCCGCGACCCTGCAGCCGTTCCTCGTCGTCGGCACCGGGTCGGCGATCCTCGCGAAGGCCCTCCTCGACGAGGGTGCCTGGCCGCGGCTCGACCCGACGATCTGGGTGGGGATCGGAATCGTGCTCGTCGCCGGCCTCCTCGGCGGGGATCTGCTGGCGCGGAGGCTGCCGCCGACGACGGCGAGGATCGCGATGATCGTCCTCGCCTTCGGTGGGGGAGCGGCGACTCTGGCCAAGGGGCTGGGGTTGTTCGGGTGAACCGCCTCGGCGGGGAATCGAGACGGGCACGCGCAGGCAAAGGGCGGCTGGGACTGAGGGCGCACAGGGGCGCGGCTCAGTCGCTTGCCAGTTTCATCGGGCATACTGGGCAGTGTTCCGTCCATCTGGGAGGCAGAGATCGTGGGAACAGTTTTCCTGTTCATACTCATCGTCCTCGGGGCCATCTTCTTCATCGGCCACCGCAAGGAGAAGAAACGTCAGAAGGAGCTCCACGCCGCGGAGCTCGCGCAGGTGAAGAAGGCTGCGGAAGAGGACGTCACCGAATTCGGCGAAGAGGTCGCCGAACTCGACATCCTCACGTCCGGGGTCGAACTCGACACCGGCGGATCGCAGGACTACAAGCAGGCGCTCGATTCCTACGATGTGGCGAAGGAGACCCTCGAGAAGGTCGAGGAGCCCACTGACATCCGTCATGTCACTGAGGCGCTCGAAGACGGCCGCTACGCCGCGAAGTGCGTGCGTGCCCGCGTCGAGGGCAAGCCGCTTCCCGTGAGGCGCCCGCCATGCTTCTTCAACCCGCAGCACGGACCTTCGGTCGAGGACATCGACTGGGCTCCCGCCGGCGGTCAGCTGCGCCCGGTCCCGGTGTGCGCCGCTGATGCCGAGCGCGTCGCCGTCGGCGCCGAACCCGCGGTCCGCAAGGTCGTCACCGGTGACGGTCACACGCGTCGCGCCTACTGGGAGGCCGGCCCGGCCTACGCCGAGTACAACCGCGGCTACTTCAACTCCTACGCCGGCTCCGGCCTGCTGCCAGGTGTCCTCATGGGCGCCATGCTCTTCGGCGGCATGGGCGGCGGCTGGGACGGCTCGTACGCCGAGGGCTACCAGGACGGCATGGGTGCCGACGGCGGAGACGCCGGCGGCGGCGATGTCGGCGGTGGTGACGGCGGCGGATTCTTCGGCGGCGGCGACGGTGGCGACGGCGGAGGACTCTTCGGCGACTTCGGAGGCTTCGACTTCTGATGGACGTCGTTCCGATCCGTGACGAGTCGATCAGGCTCGGCCAGCTCCTCAAACTCCACGGCGTCGCCGAACACGGTGCGATGGCCAAGGATCTCATCGCCGCCGGTGACGTCTTCGTCAACGGCGAGGTCGAGACCCGCCGAGGAGCGACCATCCGTCCCGGTGACCGTGTCGAGGCGCTCGGCGAGGTCTTCGAGGTCCGAGCAGAGACGGACTGAGGAATGTCGGTCCCGTCCGCACCGAACTGAGCACAGCGAGTCGATCGCCGTGCCTGCTGAGTCCTCGTCGGACCGGTCGGGTGCGGCGATCGACTGCGTCTACCCGTTCCAGGGTCGGTGGCTGGTCCAGAACAGCCCTGCCGACCGTGTGCCCAGCCACGGCACCACGCTCTTCGGCAGCGCACATGCGATCGACTTCGTCCCCGTCGATGCGGGCGGGCGATCCGCTCCCTTCACCGTCGCCGCGCTGTTGCGCACGGAGGTTCCTGAGCACTTCCCCGGCTTCGGTCGCAGGCTCTGCTCACCGGCGCACGGGGCGATCATCGTCGTCGAGGACAGCCTCGTCGATCACCGGACCCATCGCGGGTTCCCCTCGCTGCTCTACGCAGCCTCCCAGCGCACCAGGTTGGCCGGCGGGTGGCGGGAACTGGCAGGCAATCACATCGTCATCGCCGTCGGCTCGGCCTTCGTCGTCCTCTGCCACCTGCAGCAGCACAGCGCCATGGTGGTGCCCGGGCAGTCCGTGACCCCCGGTGTGCCGGTGGCCAGGGTCGGCAACTCCGGAAACAGCACCGAACCCCATGTGCACGTGCAGGCTGTCGATCGGCTCGACTTCGACAACGCGCAGCCGGTGCCGATGAGCTTCGACGGGGGAATGCCGCGAAGCGGCGAGATCATCTCCGTGTGAGTATGCTCAGCCCTCGAGGGCGCGGGGAGTCTCGTCGAGTCCGGGCGCGTCCCAGAGCGGGGACCAGCGCGACATGTCGTCCTCGAAGGGCAGCTCACCGGAGAGGACGCCCTTGACCTGGATCTCGAGCGCGTTGTCCCGTTGCCGCGGGCCGGTCGGCGCGAAGGGGTAGAACGTGCCGCGCTTGTACTGGTAGACGAGCGCCAGCCGCCTCCCGTCCGGGTGCGCGAAGTACACGGTCGAGCACAGGAGCATCGTGTCGAAGCCCTGGTTGACCAGCGCCGCGTTGACGGCGTGGAGGTTCGTCACGAGGTTGACCACCTCGGCGTCGGAATCGGTGACGACCTGCCAGGTGTAGCCGAAGCCGTCGTTCGTCTGCCGCACGCTGGCGGCCGGGTCGGAGCTGATGAGCGCGACGCTCTCTGCCTCGGCGGAATCGAAGGCCGCACCTTCGACCTGGCGGAACACGACCGCACCGACACCGGTGGGGACGAAACCGGTGGCCGCCTGCAGGGTGAGTGCCGCAGGCGGCAGAGCGAAGAGGTCGTCGAGGTTGGCGCGCTTCGGCTTGGAGCGGCCGAGGATGGCGTCGAAGAAGCCCATGGGTCTCCTAGAGAGTGTCGGTGGCGGTGCCCGGAGCCGACAGCGGCCCGAGCCGGGCGCGGTCGGTCATTCCGGCTTCGAGAGCTGCGCGGAGATCTTCGCCAGCTGGGCGAGCCGCTTGTCGAGCGAGGGGTGGGTGGAGAAGAGCTCCCCGAATCCCGAGCTGCCATGTGCGGCGGGGATGAGGGCGAGATGGTTCGCCGAGGCGGTCTCGCGCAGGTCCTTCTCCGGGATCCTGTTCATGTCCCCGCTCAGCTTCGTCAGCGCCGAGGCCAGCACCGAGGGTCGACCCGTGAGGAGGGCCGCGGCCCGATCGGCTGCGAGCTCGCGGTAGCGGGAGAGGCTGCGGATGAGGAGGAACGAGAGACCGTAGACGACGGCGCCGACGAGGATGAAGAGCAGCTGGATGGGGATGCCGCCGTTGTTGTCGCGGCGTCCGCCGAGGGTCATGTAGTAGCCGGCGCGCATCATCAGGGCGGCGACGACGCCGGTGACACCGGCAACCGTCATCACGGTGACGTCACGGTGGGCGACGTGGGAGAGCTCGTGGGCGAGGACGACCTCGACCTCCTCTCGGTCGAGCTTCTCGAGCAGGCCTCGGGTCACGCAGACGACCGAGCGTTTGGGGGAGCGCCCGGTGGCGAAGGCGTTGGGCACGGCCGAGTTGGACACGGCCACCCGCGGCTTCGTCGAATCCGAGAGCTGCGTGAGTCGGTCGATCATCGTGTGGAGCTCAGGTGCCTCCTCGGGGGTGACCTCTCTGGCGCCCATCGCCTTCATCGCGATCGAGTCGGAGAAGTACCACTGGAAGAAGAACGCCCCGATGCTCACGAGCACGGCGATGATGACACCGGTCGTGCTGCCGCCGAGCATCCACCAGACAGCGAGGATGAGCACGACGTAGATGAGCCCGTTGAGGAAGATCGTCCACCCCATCCGCATGGTGAGTCCGTTGTCCTTGACGAAGCGGTTCGACATCGTGGGTCCTCTCTGGGTTGTGCGCATCCGGCCCATCACCTGGCATCAGGCGACGGGCCGGAAATCGTGGAGTCGAGGTCGGATGGACCGGGAGGCTGCGGGGCGGAGATCCGGAGTGCAGCCTCGGCGGTTGGGCGGACCGGACTCAGGCAGGGTCGGGGATGAACCCCTCGCCGGTGAGCAGCTCGGAGATCTCCTCGAGGGTGGCGTCGACGAAGGGGACGACGACGTCGCTCGTGCCGAGGAAGTCGTCGGAGACGGGCTTGCCGTGGCTGACGACGTAGTCGTGGAGCTCCTGCAGTGCGGTGCGGGCCTCCTCCGTGTCACCGGATTCGACAGCGTGCTCGACCTGGTTGTCGTACTTCTGCAGAAGCGCCTGATCGACGTCGGCGACGTCGAACTGACCCTCGCCCATGATCCGGATGATCATCACTGGCCCTCGCCTTCGAGCGACTTCTGGTCCTTCTTCTCGCCGGCCGGAAGAGACTCGCGCATGCGGGCGAGCTCCATCTCGACGTCGTTCTCGCTCGAGAGCGCATCGAGCTGGGCGCTGATGTCGTCCTTCCGCGTCCCGGTGACGTCATCGAGGGCGCCGGAGGCGATGAGCTCGTCGACGGCACCGGCCCGGGCCTGCAGGGCCGCGGTCTTGTCCTCCGCCCGCTGCACGGCGAGGCCGACATCGCCGAGCTCTTCGGAGATGCCGGAGAACGCCTCGCCGATCTTCGACTGCGCCTCGGCGGCGGTGTACGTCGCCTTGATGGTCTCCTTGCGCGTGCGGAACGCATCGACCTTCGCCTGGAGGCGCTGGGAGGCCAGCGTGAGCTTCTGCTCCTCGCCCTGGAGACCCTCATGCTGGGTCTGGAGATCGGTGATCTGCTGGCTCAGCCCGGACTTGCGGGTGAGCGCTTCGCGCGCAAGGTCCTCACGTCCGATCTCCATCGCCTTCTGCGCCTGGCCGGAGAGCTTGTTCTGCTGCTGCTCGAGCTGGTTGATCTGCAGTTCGAGGCGCTTGCGGCTGGTCGCGACGTCGGCAACGCCGCGGCGCACCTTCTGCAGCAGTTCGAGCTGCTTCTGGTACGAGTAGTCGAGGGTTTCGTTGGGGTTCTCGGCCTTGTCGAGGGCCTTGTTCGCCTTCGCTCCGAAGATCGTCGCGATTCGTTGGAAGATGCTCACCGTTGTCGACTCCTGCTCTGGTCCTGATCCGGCGAGCGCGGAACGGAAACCTCCCATCCAGGAGTCTCCCGGCCTCGATCGCCGTGAACTTATCGCCTTCAGCCTACTCATAAAGGCTGATAGTTTCCCAGATGCAGACGAGGAAACAGGGACAGATCGGTCCGCGTGTCGCGCCTGGCGCAGACTCCGGCGACGGTGCTCGAGAGTGCGCAGGAAGCGTGGGCGGGCGGGCCCCGGGACGACCGCAACCGGGTGCGCCGAGGAGCATCCGGCCGGGGTCGCTCGGCGGGGCCGGCACCGATCGGTGGGCTGACTCACGGAGCGAAGAGCCGCGAGTTCGCCGCCTCCACCTCCGAGTACTGGGCCGCCGCGGTGCCGAGGGCACCGTGGATGGAGTTGAGCGACTCGAAGAGCTGCTTCTGCGCGCCCTCCCACTGGTTGATGACCGCCTGGAAGTTCTGTGCCGCGCTGCCCTTCCAGCACTCCTGCAGCGTGAGCAGGTTGCGCAGCATCGTGTTCGACTCCGTTACGAGGGCCTGCGACGAGGCGGCGGTGGCGGTGGCTGCGGACGAGACGCGCTCGGCGTCGACTTCGAAACTCATGGCTTCTCCTTCTCCTGCGATGGTCGCCACCGCGAGAGGCGATGGTCGTGGGGGCAGGGTCCAGCGTTGCCTGACCCGCGTCCGCGGGCAAGGGGGACGACGAAGGGTGTGGACGGTCCCTGACCGTCCACACCCTTCCAGCACATGAGTGCCGGATCTGTCCCCAGGCGCTGGCACACAGGTGATCGCACCCGTCCGCCTCACCCGCTTCCCGGCCTCACCCGAGCACCCGACTCACACCCTGGCCGCTCTCCTCAGGGGAGGATGAGCCCTCACTGGAGGATGAGCCCTCACTGGAGGATGAGCGAGACCGAGAGCTTCTGCTCCTGACCTCCGCGGACGATGGTGAACTCGACGGGGGTGTTCACCGGCTGTGCGCGGACGAGGGCCTGGAGCGAGATCGCGCTCGTCACCTTCGTGTCGCCCACTGCGATGACGTCGTCACCGTCCTGGAACCCTGCCTTGGCGGCAGGAGAACCCGGCTCGACGGCCTGCACCTTGGCGCTGGCGCGGGTGATCCCACCGGTGTTGATCTGTCCGTCGGTGAGCCGGACGCCGAGGAACGGGTGCTGAGCCTTGCCGGTGGCGATGAGCTGATCGGCGATCATCACCGCCTGCGAGGCGGGGATGGCGAAGCCGATGCCGATCGACCCCGACTGCTGACCTTCCTCACCCTGGCCGAGCGACGCCGCAGCGGAGTTGACGCCGATGAAGTTGCCGTTGCCGTCGACGAGCGGGCCGCCCGAGTTGCCGGGATTGATCGCCGCGTCCGTCTGGATCGCGTTGGTGATCGTCAGCTCCTTCTGCTGCGAGGACGCGTCATCGCCGATGTTCTCCGTGGTCACGGGTCGGTCGAGGGCCGAGACGATGCCGGTCGTCACCGAGTCGGCGAGTCCCAGCGGATTGCCGAGCGCCATCACCGGATCGCCGACGCTCAGCGCCTTCGAATCGCCGATCGGCAGGGGCTTGACGCCTTCGGGAACCTGGTCGAGCTTGATGATCGCGATGTCGGTCGAGGGATCCCGGCCGACGATCTCGGCCTTCATCGTCGCACCGTTCTTCATCGTCACCGTGAGCTCGCCGCCCGGAGTGTCCGAGGGGGCGACGACGTGGTTGTTCGTGATGACGTGGCCCTGATCGTCGTAGAGGGAGCCCGATCCGAGGGCGACGACGCGACCGTTCGCGGCGGCTTGGATCGAGACGACGCTTTCGGATGCGGACTTCGCGACCTCGGTCCAGTCCGGCGTCTCGATCGTCTGCTCGGCGACCTTCCTCGACTCGGTGCCCTCCTGCATCGCGCTCACCGCATAGCTGCCGCCGAACGCCGCACCCCCGCCGAGGAGGGCGGCGATGAGGGCGATGGCGATCGTCGCGCCCCACCCCGGTCCGCGCTTCTCCCGCCGAGGCTGCTGACCGCCTCCGTACGGACCCTGACCTCCGGAGCCGTAGGAGTCGGTGGCGTAGGGGCTGGCGCCCGCCGAGGCATACTGGCCCTGCCCGGAGGCGCCGTACTGGCCCTGACCACTCGTGTCGTACTGGCCGCCCGAGCCGTAGGACCCGGTCGATGATCCGTACTGACCGGAACCGGCGGATCCGTACTGACCGGCTGCGGCGCCCGGCTGACCGGAGGCTCCGGCACCGGGGTAGCCGCTGGACGATCCCGGCTGGGAGCCGTGGGGACCAGGCGCTCCGTATGCGGCTGAGCCCTGCTGACCGGTGGCGCCGGAGCCCTGGTGTCCGGCCGCGTAGCCGGCGGCGGCACCGAAGCCCGCAGCTGCTGCGCCGCCCGAAGCGTTCGACGACCGACCCGGGGCGATCGATGACTGACCCGGTGCGTTCGACGACCGGCCCTGGGAGTCCGACGGGGTGCCGGGGGAGGGGTGTCCGCCGGTGGCGCTGCCCTGCGCGCTCGAGTCGTAGCCGCGCGATTGACCGTAGCCCGACTGGCTGGAGTTGCCCGACTGACCGTAGCCGCCGGTCTGACCGTAGCCGCTGGACGGGTTGTGCGTGCCACCCTGATTCGATCCGTACGTGCCGCCCTGACCGGTGGAGGCGCCGCTGCCCCGGCCGTTGCCGTCCACAGGGTTCTGAGCATAGGTCGGCTGGACGCGGGTCCGGTCGTCTCCACCCGAGGCGCCGAAACCGGTCGTCGCCGGGTAGCTGCGGGTCGACTCATCGGATCGAGGGCCCGCCTGTCCGGAACCCTGGCCGTAGCCGGAGCTCGACGACCCCGACCCCTGACCCGACTGGCCCTGGGTCGGCTGGCCCGAGCCCTGGCCCGGCTGGGACGTGTCGGGTCCCGACGGATCGGAGTCCCGCCTCGGCGAGGTCGAGTCCGACCGGTCGGCAGCCGAATCGCTGGGGAAGGTGCGGGGGACCTCGGAGGAGCGACGAGGGAACGTGCGGTAGTCGTCGTCTCCGTGCCTGCCCCGGTTCCGGGAAGTGTTACCGTCGTTGCTGCTCATCGCTCGTCCTTTCGCGCGTCTGGAGCACTGTCTTCGTTCTCTGGTATCGGCAGGTCGACGCGGAAGGTCGCGCCGCCCCCTGGCGTTTCGTGGACGGAGATGACTCCGTGATGGTTCTCGACGATCGCCTTGACGATCGAGAGACCGAGGCCCGATCCGCCGGTGTCCCGGGTGCGGGAGACGTCGAGGCGGTAGAACCGCTCGAAGATCCGCGGGACCATCTCCGGATCGATGCCCTCGCCGTGGTCGCGGACCTCGAAGCGGACCCGACCGTTGGGGAACCCCCGCAGGGAATCGTCGACGGCCAGGGTTCCTGCGGCCGTGACGTTGGGGACGATCCCCGCCGGTTCCTGCGCGTCGGCCGCATCGGCACCGCTCGAGTCGCCTCGGCGGAAGATGCGGACTCCGCCGGTGACGAAACCGCGCTCACGGGACTTCTCCTTCGCCCCCGGCTTGCCCGAGTCGTCCCCGCCGCCGTTGGACCTGCGCTCAGCGTCATCCGGCAGACCGACGACGCCGACGGCGAATTCGATCGCCGCCTGCTCGGGCGTGTGCCGCACGGCGTTGCCGGCGAGGTTGACGATGACCTGGCGGATCTTGGACTCCGAGCCGCGGATGAGCGGCACCGGCTGCGCATCGGATCCGTCGAGTCCGATGAAGCTGATGTCCCGGTCCGGGGCCTGGGCTGCGGCGTCGGCGGCGGCGTCGCGGACGACCTTGAACAGGTCGATCGGTCCGATCTCCGCCGGTCGCTGCTCGTCGAGGCGGGCGAGGACGACGAGGTCGTCGACGAGCACGCCCATCCGCTTCGCCTCCGACTCCATCCGCTCCATGGCCTGGCCGATGTCCTCAGGCTTCGTGATCGCGCCCTGCCGGTAGAGCTCGGCATACCCGCGGATCGTCACGAGCGGGGTGCGCAGCTCGTGCGAGGCGTCGGAGACGAACTGCCGGATCCGCTTCTCGGAGCGGGTCTGGCCGTCGAACGAATCCTCGATCCGTCCGAGCATGGTGTTGAGCGCTGCCGAGAGCCGACCGAGCTCCGTGTTGCGGGGGAAGGTCGGCACGCGCTGGCTGAGATCGCCGCCGGCGATCCGGGACGCGGTCTTCTCGATGTCACGCAACGGTCGGAAGGTGTTGTTGATCGCCCAGTACCCGATGCCGGCGACCATCGCGAGTGCGAGCAGGCCGATGCCGATCATCGTGTTCCGGGCGCGCTCGTTGATGTTGTCGATCTCGCGATCGAAGGGGACCGCGATCGTCACGAGCACCTGGGTGTTCTGCACCTTCATCGCCCGTGCCCGCCACTGCGAGTTCGTTCCGGCGACCGTGAACGGCTCACCGGCCTTCTCGTAGACGTCGGCCTCGGTGACCTTGGGAAGGATCGGGTGGTTCTTCGGCGACGGGGCGACCGGGTCGCTGATCGGGTTGCCCTTGGTGTCGAAGAACTGGACGTAGAACCCGCCCGGGAGCAGATCCTTGAGCTGGCGCCACGAATCCGAGTCGATCGTCGTCGGCGCCGAGGTCCCGCCCTTGCCGTCCTCCGTCGACTGCAGCTGCGCCGGCTGGAACACGTCCTGGTACGCCTGCTTCGCCAGCGTCTCCGAGGCGCTGATGAGACGTTCGTCAGTGCGTTCGATGAGACTGTCGCGGAGGTTCTCCAGCACCCACGCGCTCGTCCCGGAGAGGACGAGGAGCATGAGGAGCATCATGATGCCGAGGAGTTTGGTGGTCAGAGACCACTCCTCCCAGAAGCTCGGTCGGGAGGGACGGGATTGTTGTGCCACGTGAGTAATCTAGCGTCCGCGCTTGGGGGACTACTTGGATTCCGGTGTGCGCAGCATGTAACCGACACCGCGCTTGGTCTGGATCATCGGCGTCCACTCCATTTCCACAGGGTGGCCTGCGGCGTCGGTCTCCGGGGTGACGTCGATCTTGCGTCGGAGGTAGGAGATGTAGGACTCGACGATGCCCGTGTCGCCGCCGAAGTCGTACTCCCAGACGTGATCGAGGATCTGCGACTTCGAGAGCACGCGGTTGGCGTTGAGCATGAGGTAGTGCAGCAGTTTGAACTCGGTGGGGGAGAGGTCGATGAGGATGCCCGAACGGCGCACCTCATGGGTGTCGTCGTCGAGTTCGAGATCGCCTGCCACGATGACGGCGTTCTCCTCCTCTTCGAGGCTGCGGGTGCGGCGGAGCACCGCGCGGATGCGGGCGACGACCTCTTCGAGGCTGAAGGGCTTCGTCACGTAATCGTCACCGCCGACGGTCAGCCCCGTGATCTTGTCCGAGGTGTCGTCGCGGGCGGTGAGGAAGACGACGGGAGCGTTCATGCCGATCTGGCGCAGGCGCCGGGTGACGGTGAAGCCGTCCATGTCGGGCAGCATGACGTCGAGGACGAGGAGGTCGGGGTTGGTCTGCTCGGCCAGTCGCAGGGCCTCGGCTCCGTTGGCGGCGGAGACGACGTCGAAGCCGGCGAAGCGCAGGCTCGTCGAGAGGAGTTCGCGGATGTTGGGCTCATCGTCGACAACGAGGAGGGTCGCTTCGATGTCGGTGTCATTCTGTGTGCTCATGCGTCCAGTGTGGAGAGCTACCCTGAGAGTCAAGTGAACGTCAGCTGAACGCGAATGTGACCTCGATCACTGAAAAATTCCCAGGAAAGTCGTCTGAGGGCCCTTTCGGCTCTCAGGCTCTCAGGAACCGAGGGGCGAATTGCGGGGAATCTCAGCCTCCGCGCAAGCCGGACACAGAAAGAGGGGCGCGAGCGTCGCTTCCGCATCCGCGTCGAGTCCTGCTGTGAGATCCCGGCGGGCGGGGTTCTCAGCCGTTCGCGTGCTCGGCGTCGCTCTGCCTGGCACGGAAGGCCGCGACGTGGGTGCGGTTCGCGCAGTTGCCGGTGTCGCAGAAGCGCTTCGAGCGGTTGCGGCTGAGGTCGGCGAGGTAGGCCCGGCAGTCTTCGGCCGCGCAGCGACCGAGCCGGTCGAGGTCGCCGGAGCGGATGAGGTCGATGAGGACGAGCGCGACGTCGGCGGCGACCCGATCGGCGAGGCTCGCACTCGAGCCGACCGCGTGGAGGTGCCAGTCCCAGTCGTCGTGGCGGACGAGCTGCGGCAGGGCGTCGGTCTCGCGCAGGGTGAGGTTGACCTCGGCGACGATGCGCTCTTCGAGCGCCTCGCGGTCGCTGTCGACCTCTGGGTCGAGTCCGGCCGCAAAGGCGGCATCGAACCGGTCGCGCAGTCGCCGGGTCTCCTCGACGTCGCTCTTCGTCGCCCGCAGCGGTCCCGAGAAGTCGTGTCGGGAGGCGAAGTCGTGGAGGTTCGCCGTCGTCGTCAGCTCATCGCCCGCCTCGGCGATGGTCCCTGCTGTGTTGAGGAGGTCGACGAGCATCGTGAGGTTCGAGCGGATGTCGTAGGCAAAAGTCATGATGGTGACCATTGTGCCACAGCCTGTAAGGAGCAAAATGCACTTGACTCATTTCATTCGGCTGCGGAATACTGGCAGCACAGGGGCTCGCACTCACCGCTGAATGCGTCCCTGACCCGCAGTGACGCCCGTCACGGCGGGACAGTCCGGCACGTCGGAACGGTCAGTCGCCGTCGACGATCCGTTGCGACGGAACGGTCAGCCGCCTCGGCGAACACACACTTCAGGAGGTCAGGAATGAGTCGCACAGTGATTCTGGGGTTCGTCCTCACTCTCGCCTCGGCGTTCTTCTTCGCGGTCTCGGGACCGATCGCGAAGACGATGTACGCGGTCGGGTGGACGCCCGGAGCCGTCGTGCTCATCCGCCTCGTCGGCGCCGCCCTGCTCCTCCTCGTCCCCAGCCTCATCGCGCTGCGCGGACGCTGGGCGGAGGTGCGCAGCAGCTGGCGCACCGTCCTCATCTACGGACTCGTCTCGATGGCCGGGGTGCAGGGCTTCTACTTCGTCGCCGTCGAGCACCTCACCGTCGCCGTCGCCCTGCTGCTCGAGATGACCGCGCCGATGCTCATCGTCTTCTGGATCTGGGCGCGCACCCGCACCCGCCCGGCGACCGTGACGTTCATCGGAGTCGTCATCTCGATGATCGGCCTCCTCCTCGTCCTCAACCTCCGTGGCGCCTCGATCAGCATCCTCGGCGTCGTCATGGCGCTCGCCGCCGCGGTCTGCCTCGCCTCGTACTTCCTCGTCTCGGCCAAGGACACGATCACCGTGCCGCCGGTGGCGCTGACCGGGCTCGGCATGGGCGTGGGTGCCCTCGTCATGGGCGTCGTCGTCCTCATCGGCGTCATGCCGTGGGGTGCGACGGTCCACGACGTCGACTTCGGCGGCGTCCAGGCCTCGTGGGTGCTGCCGATGGCGCTCATCGTCCTCTTCACCGCCGGGGCCTACATCACCGGCATCCTCGGCCTGCGCTACATCGGCGCGACCGTCGGGTCCTTCGTCAACCTCATCGAGGTCCCGTTCTCCGTCGCCGTCGCGTGGCTCCTCCTCGCCGAGATGCCCGCCCCGATCCAGCTCTTCGGCGGCGTCTTCATCCTCGGCGGAGTCGTCTTCATCAAATGGGGCGAGTCCCGGCTGGCCCGCCGGGTCCGCAGCCGTGAGGTCGTCGCCCGCTCGGAGGCCTTCGCCGAGGTGTGAGGCGATTCCGCGTCGATCTCAGCGCCCGGACGGTGGCTGAGACCGCAGCTGATAGCTTGAGGGCATGGGCCACATCGAAGTCAGCGACGTCTCGTTCACCCTGGCCGACGGCCGTCCCCTGCTCTCGGGAGTGAACTTCCGCGCCGGCGACGGGGCGAAGGCCGCTCTCATCGGTGCCAACGGCGCGGGGAAAACGACGCTGCTGCGGATCCTCATCGGTGAGCTCGTCCCGGAGTCCGGGTCGGTCTCCCGGACCGGATCCGTCGGTCTCATGCGCCAGTTCATCACCGCTGACACCGTCGCCGAGGCGCTCGAGGAGTTGGCGCCGAAGCGGATCCGCACAGCGGCGGACGTCGTCCGCCGGGCCGAGCAGCGGCTGCTTGGACCCGACGGAGAGACCACCGAGGTGCAGATGGCCTACGCGAACACCCTGAGCGAATGGGCGGACGCCGGCGGCTACGACGCCGAGGTCCTCTGGGACACGTGCACCACCTCGGCGCTCGGGGTCCCGTTCGAGAAGTGCCGCGACCGCGCCGTCTCGACGCTGTCGGGCGGGGAGCAGAAGAAGCTCGTCCTCGAGGCGCTGCTGCGCGGCACCGACGAGGTCCTCATCCTCGATGAGCCCGACAACTTCCTCGACGTGCCGGGCAAACGGTGGCTCGAGGCCCAGCTGCGGGAGACGGACAAGAGCGTCCTCTTCGTCTCCCACGATAGGGAGCTGCTCGCACAGGCGGCAACGGAGATCATCACGCTCGAACTCTCCGCGGCAGGGAATTCCGCATGGGTCCATCCCGGCGGGTTCGGCACCTACCATGAGGCGCGCGCCGCCCGCTTCGAACGGCTCGAGGAGCTGCGCAGGCGCTGGGACGAAGAGCACGTGAAGCTCCGCGCTCTCGTCCAGATGTACAAGCAGAAGGCCGCCTACAACTCGGACATGACCTCACGGTACCGGGCCGCGCAGACACGGCTCGAACGGTTCGAGACCGCAGGCCCGCCCGAGGCGATCCCGCGCGAGCAGAACCTCGGCATCCGCCTCGGCGGGGGACGGACCGGGAAGATCGCGATCGTCGCCGACGGTCTTGAGCTCACCGGCCTCATGCTGCCCTTCGGCCTCGAGGTCCACTACGGGGACCGGGTCGCGGTGCTCGGGTCGAACGGGTCGGGGAAGTCCCACTTCCTCCGCCTTCTCGCCGCCGGCGGCACCGACCCGGAGGCCGAGCACCGGCCGGTCAGCGACATCGACATCCCCGCCGTCGACCACGAGGGACGGGTGCGGCTCGGTGCGAGGGTGCGCCCGGGGTGGTTCGCGCAGACGCACGGCCGGCCCGACCTGAGTGGGCGCAGCCTGCTTGAGATCCTTCACCGCGGCGACGAGCACCGCAGCGGTCTGCCGCGTGAACCCGCGTCGCGGGCGCTCGCCCGCTACGAGCTCGCCGGGGCGGCCGAGCAGACCTTCGACTCGCTCTCCGGCGGGCAGCAGGCGAGGTTCCAGATCCTCCTCCTCGAACTCGCCGGGGCCACCCTGCTCCTCCTCGACGAGCCGACGGACAACCTCGACCTCGTCTCCGCCGAGGCGCTCCAGGATGCACTCGCCGCCTTCGACGGGACGGTGCTCGCCGTCACCCACGACCGCTGGTTCGCCCGGGACTTCGGCCGGTTCCTCGTGTTCGGCTCCGACGGCGAGGTCTACGAGTCGAGCGAGCCGGTCTGGGATGAGGGCCGCGTCGTCCGCGCCCGCGGGTGAGATCCCATGCCCGCGGGTGAGATCCCCGCGTCACCGGGTGAAACCGCCGCGCGAGGGCTACCGGACTTCGATGTCGTAGCTGTAGCCCTGCTCGGTGAGGAACCGGCGGCGTTGGGCGGCGAAGTGCTCGTCGACGGTGTCGGCGGCGACGACGGTGTAGAACGTCGCCGACCCCGCATCCTCCTTCGGGCGGAGGATGCGGCCGAGGCGCTGCGCCTCCTCCTGCCGGGACCCGAACGCCCCGGAGACCTGGATCGCCACCGAGGCGGCGGGCAGGTCGACGGAGAAGTTCGCGACCTTGGAGACGACGAGGACGCGGATGGCGCCGGAGCGGAAGTCGCGGAAGAGCTGCTGGCGCTGCGACTCCGGGGTCTGGCCGGTGAGCACGGGCGCGTCGAGCTCCGCACCGATCTCCTCGAGCTGGTCGAGGTACTGGCCGATGACGAGGATCTGCGCGTCCGGGTGCTCGGCGACGAGGCTGCGGACGATCGGCAGCTTCGCATCCGAGGTCGCGGCCAACCGGTAGCGGTCCTCCCCGTCGGCGCGGGCGTACGCGGTCCGGGTGCCCCCGTCGAGGCGCACGCGCACCTCATGGCAGGCGGCGGTGGCGATGAACCCGAGACGTTCGAGCTCCTTCCACGGCACCTCGTACTGCTTCGGCCCGATGAGGGAGAACACCTCGTCCTCCCGGCCGTCCTCGCGCACGAGGGTCGCCGTCAGCCCCAGCCTCCGCCTCGCCTGCAGGGACGCGGTGAGCCGGAAGATCGGGGCCGGAAGGAGGTGGACCTCGTCATAGATGACGAGCCCCCAGTCCTTGGCGTCGAGGAGTTCGAGATGGAGATACGAGCCCTTCCGCCGCGTCGTGAGCACCTGATAGGTGGCGATCGTGATCGGCCGGATCTCCTTGACCGAGCCCGAGTACTCGCCGATCTCGTCCTCGGTCAGGGTGGTGCGCGCGAGGATCTCATCCTTCCACTGCTTCGCCGAGACCGAGTTCGTCACGAGGATGAGCGTCGTCGTCTGCACCCGCGACATCGTCGCGACCCCGACGACGGTCTTGCCCGCCCCGCAGGGGAGGACGACGACCCCGGACTCCCCGGCCAGTGACTGGTCGATCGCCTCGCGCTGGTAGTCGCGCAGATGCCACTGCCCGCCGTGGGCGTCATCGCTGAGCGCGATGTCGTGGGCTTCGCCGTCGACGTAGCCGGCATGGTCGGAGACCGGGTGCCCGAGCTGGAGGAGCGCATGCTTGAGCTCCCCGCGCTCGGAGGGGTGGACGAGGACGGATTCGGCATCGAGGCGCCTGCCGAACTTGCCGACGAGGTCGGGCTGGCCGACGAGCCGGTCGAGCAGCTCGGTCTCCGTCGACGTCAGGGTGAGCCCGTGGAGGGGATGGTCGATGAGCGTGAGCACCCCGAACCGGTCCATGATGTCGACGATGTCGACGAGCAGCTCGTGGGGCACCGGGTACTTCGCGAACTCGAGGAGGACGTCGACGACCGACTCCGCGTCATGCCCGCTCGCACGCGCGTTCCACAGTCCCAGCGGGGTGATCGTGTACGTGTGGATGTACTCCGGGGTGCGCGCGAGCTGCGCGAACGGGGCGATCGCCACGGCCGCCTCGACGGCCAGGGGATGGCCCGATTCGAGGAGCACGGTCCGGTCGGACTGGACGATGAGGGGTCCGTTCATTCACTTCCTTCGCCGAGGTGACAACGAGGTGGTCAACGCCCGCGCGGTCCCGATTGTTCCCCGGCCCCGTCCGCGTCGTCGGGGCCGCCCGTGTCGTCGGTACCGGCTGTGCCGTCGGCTCCGTCCGCCGATGCCTGCGCTGCCGGGTCCGGCACCGGGTCGACGCTGACGATGCGCGCGATCGACAGGGACGCCTCGGCGCCGGTCGTGACCACCGTCCCGCGCACCCGACCCCCGTTGACTGTCGTCGGCTGCATCCGCACCACCCGTTCGTTCCCGTGGGAATCGGCGAGCCGGATCGTCACGAGCGATTTCGTCGCCGCAGCCTCCCGCAGCCGGTCGAGGTGTCCGAGCGGTTCGTCGCTGGCCGTCTGAGCGCTCGCGGCACCCGCCGGTGAGCGGAGGATCCGCAGATACTCGTCGAGGCGCTCGTCGCTCACCCGGGCCCGCCTCCTCGTCGTCACCTCGGGTTCGGTCTGCGTGATCACCGAGCGGCGTCGCACGGGACCGGCGGGGGAGTGGAGGAGCGCATGGTGGTCCCCGGATTCGAGGAGGTGCATGGTGCGTTCGGGACCGAGCTGGCTGATCGCCACGGTCGGGGCCAGCCGTTCGAGGTTCGCGGGCACCATGATCTGGTCGGCGAGGATGACGTCGAGGTCGACGGGGTCGTCGACGACGAGGACGGCGCGGGCGCCTGCGACGCGGACGCGGCGCAGCTTCGCCGCCGTGTTGGTGACAAGGAACTCGAGCGTCGAGGGCAGCTCCTCGGCGCTGATCTCCCGCAGCTGGGAGAGCACCTCGGCTGAGTCGATGCCCGTCTGCATGCTCGCCTCGACTGTGTCCGCATCGATCCGGTAGACGGTGCCCTGACCGCGGGCCTCGACGACGGCGAAGCGGCGGAGGATGTGGTGGACCCGCGGGTCGATAGGTCCTGTCGCCACGGCCGTGAGATCGGATTGGATGAGCACGGTCTCGACCTCGGGGACGAGACCGTCTCGGACCTCGGCGGTGACCTCGGCAGGCACCGCCAGTGCGGCCACGCTCAGACCCAGGGGAGCGATGGAGGGGTCACGGCGGGCCTCAGCGGCCATCGCCCGCTCGAGGCCGGCGGCGAGCATCGACCCGAACCGGCTCGGTCCGAAGTGGTTCGGCTGCTGGAGCGGGGTCGTCGCGAGACCGAGCATGACCGTCGTCCGCAGGACCTCCTCGGTGATCGCCGCCTCGTGGGCGGGCAGGAGGGGATGGGTGCGGAGCACCTCCCGGTGGATCCAGGCCGCCGAGCGTGAGGAGCCGAGGCCGATGCCGTGGAGGACGGAGAGCACCGTGGACCGCAGCAGCGGCATCGTCGGCACGGATTGGGCGAAGCCCTTGAACAGGGACCTCTTCGGCGTCGCGAGCACGGTGAGGCGTTCGTTCGCACTCGCCCCGGCGACGAGCTGGGTGACCTCCTGGGATTCGCGCAGCCAGGCGGTGACGAGTGCCGCCCACGTATCGGCGCGGTCGCCGGAGAGGACCTCGCGTGCTGTGTCGCTCGCCGTCCACTGCGGGTCGAGCGGGTCGTCGAGGACGCCGATGAGTCCGAGCGCCTTCGCCGCGAGCAGCAGGGTGATCGTGTGGGTGCTCTCGAGCTCGAGGCTGCGGGCGAGCCGACCGACGTCGCGCTTCGAGATGCCGCCGCTGGTCAGCCGGGACACCGGTGCGGAGTCGAGATCGTCGACGAGCCCGCGCAGGGAGGAGATCACCTCGGCGACGGCGGCCTGTTCGCTGTTGTGGATGAGCGCCTGCGGGATCGCGGTCTCAGACTCATCGATCGCCGCCTCGGCGGAGGTCTGCCATGGGCGGGGCCGGGCGGCTTCGGCCGCCGACGTCGGCAGCAGGGTGATCGCCTCCGACTGGATCCTCCAGGAGCCCGGCGTCGACGTCGGCCACGCGAGACCGAGGTCGCGCAGGCGGGTGAGCTCCGCCTCGGCGGGGGTGGGCGTGAGGGAGTCGATGTCGATGTCGGGGCTCGTGCGGGCCGCGGTGGCGAGGTCGATGAGGAGGTCGAGCTCGGACGCGGTGAGCGCCTCGATGCCGCGGGAGACCCCGATGCGCGAGGACGCGGCCGCGGCCAGCGCCCCGATCGTCGGCGACTCGGGCTGGAGCAGGTCCCGGCGGCTCCGGGCGAAGGACTCGAAGTCCGCATCGGAGCTGTGGGCGAGCCAGGCGCTGAAGGTCGTTGACATCGCCGTTCAGTGTATCCCCAGGGGTATGATGGTGGGGTCAGGAAAGCACATTCCCTCGGGAGGGACGAGCATTGTCAGCCAAGCGTGTCGACACGGCCATCGTCGTCGTGGCCGTCGCAGCAGCCGTCATCGGAGCCGCCGCACTCCTCGGCGTTCTGGGTCAGGCGTGGATGGGGTACACCCCCTCGCATCTGCTGACATACCTGCCGATGATCCTCCTCCCGGTCGCCTTCGCCCTCGCCGCCGCGGCTGTGATCCGCGCGGTGCTGCGACGCCGGCAGACCGCGGCGGGTCCGAGCTGAGCGGACCGCGCCGAGACCGGGGCCGCACCGACTCTCGGTGACGCTCGCCCTGCCGGCCGGACCCCCGCGCGGGGCCGACTGAGTGCGCCCCACAGGAACCGGCGCCGGGCCCGCACGCGGGCCGCTGGGAACCGCGGAACGTCGGAGGGATCCGATCCCGGGCCGGACGTCCGGCCCGGGATGCGGGGAGAAGGCGGCACCTCCTCGGCGAGGATCCACGGGGACGACGCGGATCGAGGACCGGATCGGCGGGAAGACGGGGAACCGCCTCGGCGAGATGGGAACCCTCTCGACACACGATCACACGACGACCATCGTCGGGTCCGCCCGGCACGAGAACAGGACTCCGGAACCGGAGACCACAGACACAGAGCACGACAGACACACTGCACGACAGACAGACTGCACCAGTACGAAAGGACACCATGCCAACCGGACGCGTGAAATGGTTCGACGCCGACAAGGGCTACGGCTTCGTCGTCGCCGAAGACGGCTCCCAGGCCTTCCTCCACTCCTCCGTCCTGCCCGAGGGCACGGACGTCACCAAGGGCACCCGCCTCGAGTACGACGTCGTCGACTCCCGCCGCGGTGCGCAGGTCCTCAAGGCCCGGGTGCTCACGGCACCGGCGAAGGTCCCGAAGGCTCGGCGGCGCTCGACCGAGGACATGGCGGTTATGGTGGAAGACGTCATCAAGGTCCTCGATGACCTGGGCAACGGTCTGCAGCACGGCCGCTACCCCGACCGTGACCACGGGAACAAGGTCGCCTCGCTGCTGCGGGCGATCGCCGACGATTTGGAGTCATGATGTCCTCTCTCTTCACGACGTGGCTGACCGATCTGCGGTCGCAGTCGGCCGCCGAGCCGGCGCCGGCGTCGGATGTCGCCGAGGCGGCTGGGTCGGGCACGGCTGGCTCGGGCACGGCTGGGGCCGAGGTCGCGGCGGGCTCGGGCACGGCTGAGGCCGAGGTCGCGGCACCCTCTGGGGCCGGAGCGCCGAGCGCTCCTGCGCAGAAGCCTGCGCGCACGGTCGTCCTCGACGCACAGCTGGCCGCGGCGATCGACGTCGCCCGCTCGGCCATCGCCGAGGTGGCCGGCAGTGCCGTCATCGGTGAGCACCTCGGCGCCACTGCCGAGGGCACCAGGCTCGTCACCCACCACTTCGTGTGCACGGACCCGAGCTACCGGGGCTGGCGCTGGGTCGCCGTCCTCGCCCGGGCTCCGCGGTCGAAGAAGGTCACCGTCTGCGAGACGGCGCTGCTGCCGGGTCCCGACGCTCTCGTCGCCCCCGAATGGGTGCCGTGGGATCAGCGGCTCGAACCCGGGGACCTCACGCCCCGGGACACCCTGCCGAAGCTCGACAACGACCCCAACCTGCAGCCCGGCTACCAGCAGACCGAGGACAACTCGGCGGAGAACATCGACCAGATCGCCAACTACGAGTTCGGCATCGGCCGTGAACGGGTCCTCTCACCCGAGGGACTCAACGCCGCTGCGCAGCGGTGGGCGGACTCCGAGGCGGGGGCCGACGGCGAATTCGCCGCCCGCGCCTCTGCGCACTGCGGCAGCTGCGGCTACCTCATGCCGATCGCCGGTTCGATGCGGGAGAGTTTCGGGGTCTGTGCGAACGCATGGTCGCCCTTCGACGGTCGCGTGGTCCAACTCGACTCCGGGTGCGGGGCACATTCGGAGACGGACGTGAGACGTCCCGACACGAGCCCCGCCGAGGCGGTCGTCGACGACTACGCCCGCGGCGAACTCGAGCTCCAGGAGGGCTGAAGCACTCGATGGCGCACACGTTCCGGTCGCTGGCCGAACCGAACTACCGACACTGGTTCGCCGGCGCGCTCATCTCGAACACCGGAACGTGGATGCAGAGGACAG
The DNA here is from genome assembly GCF_050562175.1 of Brevibacterium sp. K72. NCBI lineage: Bacteria > Bacillati > Actinomycetota > Actinomycetes > Micrococcales > Brevibacteriaceae > Brevibacterium > Brevibacterium sp. K72. The sequence goes on along the minus strand of NZ_CP191582.1, from coordinate 266,171 downwards.
CGCAGGACTGGCTCGTCCTCACGTATCTCACGAACAACAACGCCTCCGCCCTCGGCATCACGATGGCCCTGCAGATGGGCCCGCAGCTCATCATGTTCCCGTTCGCGGGCGCTCTCGCCGACCGGTTCTCGAAGCGGATGCTCCTCATGGTCACGCAGGCGGCGCTCGGTGCCGTGGGGCTGCTCCTCTTCGTTCTCGTCGTCACCGACACGATCGAGCTCTGGCACGTCTACGTGCTCGCGCTCGTCCTCGGCCTCCTCGCCACGCTCGACACCCCGGCCCGGCAGGCGTTCGTCTCCGAGCTCGTCGGGGAGCGGCTGCTGCCGAACGCGGTGAGCCTCAACTCGGCGTCGTTCAACGGTGCCCGGATGATCGGACCGGCCGTCGCCGGTGTCATCACCGCCCTCGTCGGCGCCGGTCCCGTCTTCCTCATCAGCGGGCTCGGCTTCGCCGCGACCCTCACCGTGCTCATCCGCCTCGACCGCGCCAGGCTGCACCCGGCAGGTCGCCGAGGCGGTGGGGGAGTCCTCGGCGGGTTCCGCTATCTGCGCACGCGGCCGGATGTGACGATCGTCCTCGTCGTCCTCTTCATCGTCGCGACCTTCGGCTTCAACTTCAACATCTACACGGCGACGATGGCGCGGATCGAATTCGACAAGGATGCGAGCGGCTTCGGACTCCTCAACTCCGTCATGGCGATCGGCTCGGTGGCGGGTGCCCTCGCCTCGGCGAAGCGGGAGAAGCCGCGGCTGCGCTTCATCTTCGGGGCCGCCGGCGGGTTCGGCCTCTCGGTCGGACTCGCGTCTCTGATCACGGACTACTTCCTCTTCGCATTCGCCCTCATCCTCGTCGGCTTCTCCTCGCTGACGATGATGACCTCGGCGAACGCGTACGTGCAGACGACGACACCGGCGTCCTACCGCGGTCGTGTGATGGCGATCTACGCCGCCGTCGTCATGGGCGGCACCCCGATCGGAGCGCCGCTGGCCGGCTGGGTCGCCGACACCTTCGGTCCGCGGATGGCGATGGGCGTCGGTGTGGCCTCAGGGGTGCTCGCGTTCGCCGTGGGGCTGGTGTGGATGGTCGTCGCGAAGAACCTGCGGCTCAGCTTCGACCCGACGTCCCGCATCCGGCTCCACGTCAGCTACCACGGGCATCCGTGAGCATCGGGGTCCCGGTCGTCTCACGGCAGCCCGGGGCCCCGCGGGGCGAGCGGGTGCCATGCGCGTCGGGGCAGAGAGCGGCGCCATGCCGGTCGCGGCAGTGAGCGAGTGCCATGCGGGTCGCGGCGGTGAGCGGGTGCGGTCGCATAGGATCGGAGATGAGACCGGTCCCCTGAGACCGTTCGAGTGTGTTGAGACGGTTCGATTGAGTTGAGACAGCTCCGGCGAGTCGCAACAATTCGAGTGAGTTGAGATCGTGCGGAACCACGTGAAGGGAAGGACCATCCGGTGAATGCGGAGATCGTCACCTCGGTGCTCGTCGCCCTCGGCATCCTCGTCGGCTGCATCGGCATCGTCGTGCCCGTGCTGCCCGGCTCGATCCTCATCGGCATCGGCGTTCTCATCTGGGCGTTCGTCATCGGCACTCCGACGGCGTGGATCGTCTTCGCGATCGTCGCGCTGCTCGTGATCGCCGGTATGAGCGCCTCGTTCGTCCTCACCGGCCGTCAGCTCAAGGCGATGGAGGTGCCGAATCGGTCGGTCGTCCTCGGCGGGGTGCTCGGCATCGTCGGCTTCTTCGTCATCCCCGTGCTCGGGCTGCCGATCGGCTTCGTCCTCGGGCTCTTCCTCTCCGAGCTCGGGCGTCTCCATGATGCGAAGACGGCGTGGGCGTCGAGCTGGGGGTCGATCAAGGCGATCGGCATCGGCACCGCGATCGAGTTCATCCTCGCTCTGCTCGCCGCGATCGCCTTCGGCGTCGGGGTGCTCCTCCACTTCTTCGTCTGACAGCCCGACTGCTTCTTCGTCTGACGGCCGTCCACACGAGCGCCTGAAACGCTGAGGCACGCCCACCGGAACCGCTTCGTCCCACCCGAAGCATCACGTCATACCCCTAGCGCTGAATCCTCCAGCGGGCTCCGCACGTCATACCCTCAGCGCCGAATCCGAGCGGGGCACGTGGAGGTTTTGTGGGTATGGGTGAGGGGTGAGCAAAGGCGCACGCGTGACCGCCGGATCTCACACCCGCAGAGTCGCGTCGAACCCCCAGCGCTACGTCCTGCCCTGAGCGCTGAATCCTCCAGCGGGCTCCGCACGTCATACCCTCAGCGCCGAATCCGAGCGGTGCATGGGGTGGTTCTGCGGGTAAGGGTGCGGGGCGAACGCGGTGCTGCCTCGCCGGCTGGCCGTGCACCCAGCCGCTCGCCGTGAGAGCACCACGGCTCAGGCGAGGGCGTCGATGACGAAGTCGAGGCAGCGCAGGAGCGCTTTGACGTCGGCCGGGTCGACGGAGACGAAGGTCGCGATCCGCAGCTGGTTGCGTCCGAGCTTCCGATAGGGTTCGACGTCGACGATGCCGTTGGCACGCAGCACCGAGGCCACGCGAGCGGCATCGACCGAATCGTCGAAGTCGACGGTGGCGACGACGGACGAGCGATCCGCGGGGTCGGCGACAAACGGGCGGGCCACCTCGGCGGCATCGGCCCAGTCGTAGACGAATCCTGAGGTCTCACGGGTGCGTTCGCTCGCCCACGCCAGGCCGCCGTTGCCGTTGATCCACTCGATCTGCTCGGCGAGGAGGAGCAGCGTCGCCACCGCGGGGGTGTTGTACGTCTGGTCCTTGCGGGAGTTTTCGATCGCGGTGACGAGGTCGAGCGAGGCGGGGATCCACCTGCCGGAGTCCTTGATCTCCTGCGCCCGGGCGACGGCCTTCGGGGAGAGGATCGCCACCCACAGTCCGCCGTCGGAGCCCATGTTCTTCTGCGGAGCGAAGTAGTAGACGTCGGTCTCGGCGATGTCGACGGGCAGCCCGCCGGCGCCCGAGGTCGCGTCGATGACGACGAGCGCATCCTCGTCGATGCCGTCGGGACGGGCGATCGTCGTCGCTACGCCGGTCGACGTCTCGTTGTGCGGCCAGGCGTAGACATCGGCGCTGACGTCGCCGTCGCCGAGACCGGCCGCCTCAAGCGCGGCGGGGGAGGGGATCGCCGAGGTGCCCGGCTCCGCTGCGAGGATGAGCGAGCGCTCCAGGTGCGGAGCGGTGTCGGTGGCCTTCGCGAACTTCTGACCGAACTCGCCGAAGGTGCCGTGGGCCGCGCGCTCACGCACGAGACCGAAGGCGGCGACGTCCCAGAAAGTCGTCGACCCGCCGTTGCCGAGGACGACCTCGTAGCCGGCCGGGAGGTCGAAGAGCTCGGCGAGCCCGGTGCGGATGCGTCCCACGAGGCTCTTGACCGGCGGCTGCCGGTGGCTCGTGCCGAGCACAGTCGCCGCTGCCGCGTCGAGCGCCTCGATCTGGGCGGCGCGGATGCGGGCAGGGCCCGATCCGAAGCGGCCGTCGGCGGGCAGGAGTTCGTCTGGGATCGTCAGGTTCGCAGCAGTCACGCTCGCCATTCTATGGGCAGGCCCCCGCGCATTTGCCGGCCGTCTCACCATGCGTGAGAGCGCCCTGCGACGTCGCCGGGCGATGGCGGTGGTCCTCCCCTCGTCGATGCAGTGCCCCGCAGAGCCACTCACCGCGCCCCGTAGAGTGGAGGCATGAGTGAGCCTGTCGACCGTCTGGCCCAGACCAGGGCCTCGTACCTCTCGCCCACCTTCGACCGCCCGGAGGTCTCCCCCCTCGAGCTGTTCCGCACCTGGTACGACGAGGCTGCCGGCCAGGTCCGCGAACCCAATGCGATGACCGTGTCCACTCTCGACGAGTGGGGTCCGGTCGCGCGCATCGTCCTCCTCAAAGGCGTCGACGCCGGAGGCTTCGTCTTCTTCACCGACTACGACTCCGCGAAGGGCCGACAGCTGCGGACCGATCCGCGGATCGCGGCGAGCTTCCCCTGGCAGGACATGCACCGTCAGATCCGGATCCGGGGCCTCGCCGAGGAGGTCGCCCCCGCCGAATCGGATGCCTACTTCGCCGTCCGCCCCCGTGGCTCGCAGATCGCCGCGAGCGTGTCGAAGCAGTCCCAGCCGGTCAGCGGCCGGGAGCAGATGGAGGACGAGTACTCCCGCGCCGAGGCGGAGCTGGCCGGCCGTGATGTCCCGAGGCCCGATCATTGGGGCGGGTTCCGCATCCGTCCCTTCGAGATCGAGTTCTGGCAGGGACAGCCCAACCGCTTCCACGACCGGTGGGTCTTCCGACCCGCCGACGGCAGCCACGACCCTGCCGACCTCGCTGCCGCCGAGGCGTGGGACCTCGTCCGCCTCTACCCCTGACTGTCGCCTCCGCTGACCACCGGCCCGGCTGCCCTTGCGTGGGGGCACCAGCCGCCTGGCGGACCCGCCTGTCCTCGGGTCGGTCCCTCCGGTTAGAGTCGAAGGGAGAGGATCCGCAGCGGCGAGGGTCTGCTCGCACCGTCGTGAGCGCTCCGCCCGGGACCCGCCCCATCACAGCGAAGGAGCCCCGATGACCCAGCCACAGCAGAGCGCAGCCACCGCCGACAGCGGTGAGGACAACCTCGTCGACAATCTCATCGGCGGGAAGCGCCGCGGATCGGACGACCGCACGCTCAACCGCAACCCCTCCGATCCGGCCGATGTCATCGGCAGCTTCGCCCGCGCCGACGAGCAGGCGGTCCGCGACGCGATCGCCGCAGCGAACGCCGCGGCCCCCGAATGGGCCGACTTCCCCGCCCAGCAGCGCTTCGGCATCCTCGACCGGGCGGGTTCCCTCATCGCCGAGCGCGCCGACGAACTCGCCGACCTCCTCGCCCGCGAAGAGGGCAAACAGCTCGGCGAATCCCGCGGTGAGGTCCTCCGCGCCTCACAGATCTTCAAGTTCTTCGCCGGAGAGACGATCCGCAACACCGGAGAGATCATCGACTCGGTGCGTCCGGGCCTCACCGCGGAGATGACCCATGAGCCCATCGGCGTCGTCGGAATCATCACGCCGTGGAACTTCCCCATCGCGATCCCCGCGTGGAAGATCGCGCCGGCTCTCGCCTACGGCAACACCGTCGTCTTCAAGCCTGCCGAGCTCGTCCCCGGGTCCGCCGCGGCCCTCGTCGACATCCTCGTCGAGGCGGGACTGCCCGATGGTGTGATCAACCTCGTCATGGGACCCGGCCGCGTCGTCGGCGAAGTCCTCACCACCTCGGCGGACGTCGATGCCATCACCTTCACCGGATCCGTCGCGGTCGGGCGCGGAGTCATCGCCGCGGCCTCCGAGCACGGCATCCGCGTGCAGGCGGAGATGGGCGGGAAGAACCCCCTCGTCGTCCTCGGCGACGCCGACCTCGAAGCCGCCGCCGACGCCGCGATCAACGGTGCGTTCTTCTCCACCGGCCAGCGCTGCACAGCCTCATCCCGGCTCATCGTCACCGACGACGTCCACGACGAGTTCGTCGCGCTCCTCAAGGAGCGGATGGCGGCCCTCACCGTCGGCGACGCCCGCGCCGAGGGCACCGACATCGGACCCGTCGTCTCCGAGACGCAGCTCGAGCAGGACCTGCGCTACATCGGGATCGCCCGCGACGAAGGCGGCGAGGTCACCGGCGGCGACCGCGTCGAGGCTGCGACCGACGGCTACTTCCTCGCCCCGGCGCTCGTGACCGGCACGAAGCCGGCCGACACGATCAACGTCGAGGAGGTCTTCGGTCCGGTCGCCTCGGTGATCCGGGTCGCCGACTACGACGAAGCCCTCGCCGTGGCCAACGACACCGCGTTCGGCCTCTCCGCGGGCATCTACACGACCTCGCTGAAATATTCGACGCACTTCAAGCGTTACGCCCAAGCCGGCATGGTGATGGTCAACGCACCGACCGCAGGAGTCGACTACCACGTCTCGTTCGGGGGCAGGAAGGGCTCGAGCTACGGACCCCGGGAACAGGCGCGGGCGGCGCGTGAGTTCTACACCGTGCAGAAGACGGCGTACGTCAACGCGGGCTGAGACGCGCCGGTGCGGCCTGCCGGGATAGAATCGGTCAGGATCGCAGAGGCCGCGGGCTGTCGCGGCCGACGCAGGGTCGCAAGACCTCTGAAGTGTGAGAACGCCTACGTGACCTGAAGACGAAGAGTGGAGTGGCTGGTCTTAAGTGAACGACCTCGTCGATACAACCGAAATGTACCTCAAATCGATCATCGAGCTCGAAGAGCAGTCGATCGTCCCGCTGCGCGCCCGGATCGCTGAGCGCCTGGACCACTCCGGTCCGACCGTCTCCCAGACCGTGGCCCGGATGGAGCGCGACGGTCTGCTCCACGTGAGCAACGACCGCCACCTCGAACTCACCCCCGAGGGCCGCCGCATCGCCACCGAGGTGATGCGCAAGCACCGCCTGGCCGAGCGTCTGCTCGCCGACGTCGTCGGCCTCGAATGGGAGCTCGTCCACGACGAGGCCTGCCGGTGGGAGCACGTGATGAGCGAGCAGGTCGAGCGCAAGCTCGTCGCCCTGCTGCCCGACACGAGCTCCGGCCCGTACGGCAACCCGATCCCCGGCCTCGACGTCATCGGGGCGGAGGCGAACCCCGGCACCGAGGTCGTCGATCTCGCCACCGCCGTCGCCCGGGACGGAGCGACGAGCCTGACGATCGCCTGGCTGGCCGAACCCCTGCAGGTCGACATCCATCTCCTCCAGCAGTTCCAGGTCGCCGGCGTCATGCCCGGCACCGACGTCGAGATCACCCGCAACGGCGAGTACATCACCGTCCAGGTCCCCGGCGCCGAGGATGTCCTCGACCTGCCCGTCGAGACGGCCTCGCACGTCTTCGCCCACAAGCGGTGACCAGGGCCCGCGGCTGAGCGCGACGGGTTCCGTCAGCCGGGCGACGGAAGCTGTGTAACGAAACCTTGACCGAACCGGGTTCGGAGAGTCCTGACCGACTCTCCGAACCCGGTTTCGTAACAGCGAATGTTACGGAGACATGAATCTCATCCACCTCTCTCACCTGGGCGTCTATGGAAAACCGCGGGGTTTCCCCACCCCGGTTGTGACAGAAACGTGACAATTGATCACCGATTGGTTACAGTTGTTGAGGTCGTCCGCGAAAGCGGCGGCTTCGCAGCGGGAACCGCACGCCACGCCCGATGCGAAAGACACCCAAGGACCGAGAGTGGCGGTCGGAGCGATCCGATAGGTGACGAGAGGAAAACGTGGCAAGTAAGCACCATGGCCGCCGCGCCGCAGAGACCAAGGTCAAGACTCCGCTGACCGAACTGACCGAACTCCTCAACCAGAACTCCGCCGTCTTCGGACGCCGCGCGGCCGTCGTCGCCGCCAGCGGTGGACTGCTCACCGCAGCCGTCCTCCCGGCAGCCGGTCAGGCAGGAGACGACAACGTCGCTGTCTCCGCCGAGTCGAAGACCCAGGTCGCCGAGTTCGAGAACCAGGCCGCCACCGTCGTCGCCGACGGCCAGTCCAAGGACAAGAAGGACGACTCGTCGTTCAGCGTCGACGTCCAGACCGTCACCGCGAAGCCGGCCCCCAAGCCGGAGCCGAAGCCCGAGCGCTCCGCCGCCCCCTCGAACGACAACTCCTCCTCCGCGTCGTCCTCGGACTCGTCTGATTCCAAGTCGAAGTCGAAGAGCGACAAGGGTGAGTCGAAGGACTCCGGTTCGGGCGACGTCAAGATCCCCGACGGCTCGAAGGCCGAGCAGGTCCTCGCCATCGCCAAGCAGTACGTCGGCACCCCCTACGTCTCCGGCGGCACCTCGCCCAGCGGCTGGGACTGCTCCGGCTACACCTCCTTCGTCTACGCCAAGGTCGGCGTCAACCTGCCCCGCACCTCGGGTGCGCAGGGTCAGGCCGGCACCACGGTCTCCAAGTCCGAGGCCAAGCCGGGCGACCTCATCTGGAAGCCGGGACACATCGGCATCTACGCCGGCAACGGCATGATGTACGACGCCGGCAACCCCCGCGTCGACACCAGCTACCGCAGCATCGACTGGATGATCGACGGCGGCGCGAAGTTCATCCGCGTCCTCTGATCACCTCTGCAGGAGAACTCCCCGCTGCACTCGACGGTCCTCGAGTGCGGCGGGGAGTTCTTGCATTCCCGGGCGCGGTAATCGGTGGATGGAGTGGGCGGTGCGCCGCTCACGGTGGCCGGTGCGAGAGGGAGAGACTGTGACGGAGCGCTGATCTCGGGTCGCGAGGTGAACGGCCGAGGAAGTCTTCGTGTCGTGCGGGGTATGAATTCGGTCACAGCGGCAATCGGGGTTACCCTTGAGAAGATTGAGTTCCGTAAGCGATGGGAAATCCGATGGGACATAGTCGAATATTCCGGACGACCGCTCCAGGTTCTGGTGCGGAGTACATATCTGTGTCTGTGTCCGATTCCAAGGCGTTGTGCTGGTGCACGACGCCTTTTGCGTTCCCTGGGCGCGGTGCCCTCCCGGCACAGGCCACAGCGAGCGGGTCAGACACACTCCTCGGTTTCCCATCGCCGAGCAGAAGAGGGGGCGGGATATGAAGACTCTCGTGCTCAACGCCGGATACGAACCGCTGTCGGTCGTGCCGTTCACGAGAGCGGTCGTGCTCGTGCTCACGGGCAAGGCCACAGTGCTGGCAGCGGAGGACGCGCCGGTGAGATCGCAGCACGTGAGCCTCGACCAGCCTTCGGTCATCCTCCTCACCCGCTACGTCAGACCCCCGCGTGACCGCAGGGTGTCCCTGTCCCGGCGCGGCGTCCTGCGCCGTGACAACCACCGCTGCGCGTACTGCACCCGGCCCGCGAGCACCGTCGACCACGTCGTCCCCCGCTCCCGCGGCGGCGGCAACACGTGGGAGAACCTCGTGGCGTGCTGCCGTGACTGCAACAACCGCAAAGGCGACCGCACCCTGTCCGAGATCGGCTGGAAGCTCGGGTTCCGCCCTCAGGAGCCTCGGCTGGGACAGTTCTGGATGCGCGGGATCGACAAGCCCGTCGAGCAGTGGCGGCCCTTCCTTGAGATGAACCACGCCGCCTGAGGCCTGCAGCGACTCGGCACGGTGGCCGCGGCGCTCGGGCCTGTAAGCGTCTCACCGGTGAGAACGCTGTCCGCAGTGTGGCCGGAATCGGATAACGATGTGACATCGGGCGTCGTTCGCACGGCTTTGTGATCTAGGGTGGACTCAGAGAAATTCGCTGCGACATGAGGAGCGTGCGATGTCAGAGCAGGACCGCAGTCACGATGCCGCGTCGTCGCCTGCCGGTGAGCCCGAAGCGGTGGTCGTCGGCATCGACGGGTCACCCCCGAGCAGGAATGCGCTCCACTGGGCCATCCAGGAAGCGCGTTCGCTGGGCATGCCGATCCGACTCGTCGGGGCGTACACCATTCCCAGCGTCGCCGCTGCCGCGATCGACGTCTCCTATGTCCCCATCGACGACTCCGCGATCCGCGCCTCGGTGACGACGATCCTCAAGGAGGCCGCCGCCGAGGTCAAGGCCGCCGGTGTGCCTGTCGAGGCCGTCATCGAGGTCGGCGATGCCGCCGGCGTCCTCATCGAGGAGTCGAAGACGTCGTGCCTCGCCGTCGTCGGCTCCCGCGGTCGCGGCGGCTTCGCCGGACGCCTCCTCGGCACCGTCTCGAGCGCCCTGCCCGCCCACTCGGCCTGCCCGACGGTCGTCGTCCCGGCGTCGTGGCAGGCGGAGACGGAGAAACCCGCCCACCCCACGTCCTCGCGGCCGATCCGGCAGGACGGCTTCGAGGTCGAGCAGACCGATCCCGACGCCGAGGCGATCGAAGGCCTGCGCTTCGACGGCAAGGTCGTCGTCGGAGTCGACTCCCTCGGCGCCGAGTCCCCGGCGCTGTGGAAGGCGGCACGGCTCGCGGTGCGCCGCGGCTCGCCGCTGCACATCGTCGCAGTCATCACGACGACGGTGATCGGCCCCGAATGGCTGCCGAGCACCGCTGATCTCGAACGCCTCATCAACGAGGGCGCGGACAAGCTCGTCGTCGCCAAACAGCGGGTGCAGACCGAGTTCCCCGACCTCGACGTCACGTGGACGCTCTTCGACGGCCAGCCCGCCGAGGTGCTCGTGCGCGCCTCGGACACCGCTGAGGTCCTCGTCATCGGGTCCCGGGGCCGCGGCGGCTTCGCCGGACTCCTCCTCGGCTCGACCTCGCAGTCCGTCCTGCCGTACTCGCAGTGCCCGACGATGGTCGTCCGCGTCTCCCGCGACCCCGACAAGCGCCGTGAGGACGGAGAGATCCCCGAACCGGGACTCTGAATCGGTGGCATCGACGACACAGCGGGCGCCGGCTCGGGCTCCGCGGACACGACGCCTGGGCCCGAGCGACTGGGTCGGACTCGGCATCCTCATCCTCCTCCTCGGCGTCGGCCTCACCTGGTCGAAATGGCTGCCCTACTGGGACAAGACGCAGACGCTGACGGAGACGTCGATCTGGGACGGGGCACCGCTCTTCGCCGTCGCCGGGGATACGATGTCGCTGTCCGGGGCATGGGACTTCACGCTCGCGTACGTCCTCGCGGTGTGGAAGGCGCTTCTCGTCGCCCTCCTCGTCGCCGCTGCCGTCGACGCGCTCGTGCCGCGCGACTGGCTGCTGCGGGTGATGAACCGGCGACATCTGGCCACGCAGTCCCTCGTCGGGGCGACCCTGTCGCTGCCGTCGATGATGTGCACGTGCTGTGCGGCACCTGTCGCCGCCGGCCTTCGCGGCAGCGGGGTCACCCGCAGCGCGGCTCTGGCGTACTGGGTCGGCAACCCGATGCTCAACCCGGCGGTGCTCATCTTCCTTGCACTCGTTCTGCCGTGGCAGTACCTCGGCACCCGCATCGTCGTCGGCCTGCTCATCACCGTCGGGGCGAGTGCGCTCATCGGGGCATGGCTCTCAGGGCGCGTCACGGACGCTCCCGCACCGGAACCGGACGGACCGGTGCGACTCGGGGATCTGCCTCGGCGCTACCTCAGGTCGCTGTCACGGTTCGCGCTCATCCTCGTCCCCGAGCACCTCGCACTCGTCTTCGTCATCGGACTCGTCAGTCCTTGGCTGACCGGCCTCTACGGCCTCGACGCGCAGCTCGGGGCGCTGGCGATCGTCGTCGCAGCCTGCGTGGGTGCCCTCCTCGTCATCCCGACCGGGGGAGAGATCCCCATCATCGTCACGCTCCTCGCCGCCGGTGTCGGAGCAGGCACGACCGGTGCTCTGCTCATCGCCCTGCCCGCGCTGTCGATCCCCTCGATGGTCATGGTCGGCAAAGCGATGGGCTGGAAGGCGACCGCGGCGATGGGGATCGCAGTGGTCATCGGATCGGTGCTCGCCGGACTCATCGTCCTTGCGCTGACGTGAGCGTCTGCTCGAGCGGGGAGGGGTCCCGTACGGCTGTCGGATGGTGGCGCCCCCGGCGCGATTCGAACGCGCGACACCCGCTTTAGGAGAGCGGTGCTCTATCCCCTGAGCTACGGGGGCGATGTGGCTGTCGTCAACCACGATCACCCAGTGTAGCGTAGAAGAAACCTCGACGTTCCACGGTGTGCCAGCACCTGTTATGGGAAGTTTCTCGTTAGGGTCGAACTGTGCCAGATTCCGTTGTTGACGATCAGTACCCAGAGCTCGGGGGCGCGTTCGCCGAGTGGAAAGAGCAGGCCGCCCACCTCGGCGGTCGCGACACCATGCTCCATTTCCGGGACTCTCGCGATGGCAGCATCGACCTCTCAGGAGCCCACCCGTCCGGGCTCGCCCAACTGCTCGCCGGTCGCCCCACGCGCCTGTCGAGCCTGATCCGCGACCACGAGATCCTCGCCGACGCGCGTCGCCGTGCGCGCTCGATCCGGTCGAAGGCCGAGCAGCTCGACAACGAACGCGGCATCCGCACCGCCCACCTCGCGATCGGCTTCGCGTCGTGGACGGAGAAGGACTCGAAGTTCAAGTTCAACGCTCCCGTCGTCCTGCGCCACATCACCCTCGTTCCACGCGGTTCGCGAGTCGAGGACTACGAGATCGTCCTCGGCAACGAGATCACCATCAACCCGGCCCTCGTCCGGCACCTCGCCGAGGCGTACGACCTCGAGGTGCCCGTCGACGAATGGGTCGACGCCACCGGCGGCCCCCACGGCTTCGACCCGGGACCCGCCCTCGACCGTCTCCGCGACCTCGCGCAGGCCGTGCCGGGACTGCGCATCAACCACCGTTTCATCGTCTCGACGTTCGCGAACATCGCGAGCTCGTTCACCGGGGACTACCTGCCCACCCAGCATCCGATCCTCCGTGCGCTCGCCGGCGACGACGGTGTCCGCCGGCAGTTCGGCGGCGGATCGACCGCGCCCTGCCGCACGCCTCGTGCCTCAGGGGAGAAGGCTGAGAGTGCCCGCGACGGGGATGAGGCGACGCGCCGCGAATCACGCGACGGCGTGAAGCAGCCCGCTTCCGCGGAGAAGCCCACTGGCGTCGTGGAACCGACGGAGAAGTCCGGCCAGGATGAGGGCTCCGGGACGAAAGCCGATCCTCGTGAGAAGACCGGCGCTCAGACCACGACGGGCACCAAGTCCGACGCTGGCGCGAAGGATGAAGCTGGTGAGAAGACCAGCTCCGGTGAGACGACGGCACCGCCGGATGCCCGCAGGAACACCGGCACCGAGAGCGCGAGCGCTGCGACCGACGAGGACGAACTCAGCGAGCCGACGGTGCCGATCACCTCGGCAGACGATGACGCATCGGCAACCGACGGTGCCCCGGCGACGAGGACCGACTCAGCGACTGGGTCCGCCTCCGCGACCGACGGCACAGCAGCCAGCAGCTCGACGAACGTCGACGCGGCGGCCAGCAGCTCGACGAAGGTCGACGCGGCGGCCAGCGGCCCGGTCTCGGACGATGCACCGGCCGACAGCGCGGCGACTGACGGCACGGCGACTGACAGCACGGCTGCGGCAGACCGGACTCGCCCGGTCGACGGCACGACAGCGGACACGGCGCGCACAGCCGACGGTGGGACTGCCTCGGCGAAGTCGGGCACCGGGGCCGAGCGCACCGAGGATCCAGGGGTGACGCAGGCACGCGAGGCCGCTGCCGACGAGGACTTCGTCCCGGCGGCACTCAAGGAACCGGTGACGCCGCTTCCGGATCGCAAGCCGCAGGAGGAGTTCCTCGTCATCGACGTCGACGGCGACCAGCAGGCCGTCGTCGATGCCGCCGTGTCCGGACGCTCGGTCGTCGTCGACACCCCACCGGGGACCGGCGCCACCCAGGTCGCCGTCGCCGTCGCGACGACGCTTGCGCACACCGGCAAGAGCGTGCTCTTCCTCGCCCAGACCTCGGACGCGCTCGATGACTTCTCCGCCCGCCTCGCCGAGGTGGGGCTGGCCGACTTCGCCGTCGACACCCGCGATGGTTCCGAGCACATCAAACGCCAGCTCATCGATCTCATCGGATCAGCCGAACGGGCCGAACGCCCGGACCTCGCCGGGCTGCTCGGCGAGCTCAACGACCAGCGGGCGATGCTGGCCGACCACGTCTCCTCGCTCCACCGCCGACGCCAGCCGTGGGATGTCTCCGTCTACGAGACGATGCAGCACCTCGCGGAGCTCACCTCCGGCGATGACTCCCCACAGACCGGAGTGCGCTTCGGCGGCGACATCCTCGAGGCCAGCGACGACCGCCGCCGCGCCCTGCGCGGCAAGCTCGGCGAACTCGCAGCCCTCGGGGCCTTCACCCTCGACGTCGAGGACACCGTGTGGTTCGGCGCCGACCTCAAATCCGTCGACGAGGCCGAAGCCGCGCGCACCGTCGCCGAACGCCTCGGCCGCACCCTGCCCGACCTCGTCACCGCCGTCGAGCCGGTGCTCGCGAAGGCGAAGCTCAACCCCCGGCGCAACCTCGACGACTGGTCGCGGGCGATCAAGGTGCTCCTGCGTGTGCGCACCACCCTCGACAGCTTCGCCCCCGACGTCTACGACCACCGCCTCGATGACCTCATCGCGGCGACCGGCAGCTCCGAGTACCGGGCCGAGCTCGGCGTGGAGATGGGCATGCTCCAGCGCAAGCGGCTGAAGAAGTCGGCGCAGGAGTTCCTCCGGCCCGGAGCCGACGTCGCCGACCTCCACTCCGCGCTCATCGACGTCCGCTCCCAGCGCGTCATCCTCCGCGACCTCGCCGGACACGACGGGCGTCCCCAGATCCCGCGAGGCGTCCTCGAGGCCGACGAGATCCTCCAGAGCGTCGAGGCCGACGTCGCCAAGCTCTCCCCGGTCCTCGAGTCGACGCCCGACGGCGGCGACCTCGGAGCGATGCTCATCGAGGAGCTCCAGGCGAGGACCGAGGCGATGGGCGGGGATTCGGAGAACCTCGCCGACCTGCCCGAGCGGTCCCGCCTCCAGCGCGAGCTCGCCGCCGAAGGACTCTCCGACCTCATGACCGACCTGCGCCGCCGCAAGGTCGAGAACCACCTCGTCGGACCGGAGTTCGACCTCGCCTACTGGGCGTCGGTGCTCCAGTCGATGGCCGGTGAGGATCCGAAGATCGGCCGCCATGACGGCGCCGCCCTCCACGCGGTGGCCGAGGGCTTCCGCGAGAACGACCGCGCGTTCGTCGCCGCCGGTGCCGGACGACTGCGCTACAACCATGCGCACACGTGGAAGCGCGGCATCGACGCCGACCCGATCGCCGCCGGCGTCATCAAGCAGGAGCTGCTCTCACCGCACACCTCCGTCCAGCGGATGTCGACGAAGGCTCCCGACCTGCTCACGACGCTCGCGCCGGTGTGGATGGCCAGTCCGTACACGGTGCCGGAGCTGTTCGCCGCGCTTCCGCTCTTCGACGCCGTCGTCATCGCCGACGGCGGGCGGCTCTCGATCGCCGACGTCGTGCCCGGCATCACCCGTGCCCGTCAGGTCATCTCGCTCGGCGACTCCCGACTGCTCGGCCCGCGGCCGTTCTCGGTCGCCGTCGACCGGTGGGGGCCCGATGAGGGTGAGCATCCGGACTCGGTGCAGGACCGCCTCGGCGAGTTCCTCCCGCGGATGCGCCTGTCGAACTCGTACCGGCTCTCCCCGGTCGGACTCATCGACCTCGCCAACCGGCACTTCTACGATTCGACGATCTCGACGCTGCCGACCGCGCACACCGGCGAGGGGACGGGACTCGAGTTCTCCTACGTCGCCGAGGGCCGCGGGCCCACCGACATCGGCACCGGTCGGGTGGAGAGCCCTGACGCCGAGGTCAAGCGGGTCGTCGAACTCGTGCTCAAGCACGCGCGGACCCGGTCGCGGGAGTCCCTGGCCGTCGTCGCACTCACCCCGCACCACGCTCAGCGCATCGCCACGGCGATCTCGCGGGCGATGAAGGACCTGCCCTATGTCGCGGCGTTCTTCAACGATCCCGCGAAGGAGCCCTTCGTCGTCACCGACGCCGAACGCGTGCAGGGGATGTCGCGGGACGCCGTGATCTTCTCCCTCGGCTACGGCCGCACCGTCCACGGCCGGGTCATCAACGACTTCGGGCCGCTGTCGGGACCCGACGGCGACCGCATCCTCGCAGCCGTCGTCACCCGCGCCCGCAAGCGCCTCACCGTGGTCTCGAGCATCGAGTCCGAGGACTTCGACCGGGCGAAGCTCAGCGGGGGAGCACAGCTGCTGCCGCGCCTGTTCGAGGAGATCGCAGGCGGCGGCGTCCGGCAGCCGGGCCCGCACGGTGAGGTCTACGACCCGCTGTTCAACGACATCGCCGACCGTCTCCTCCAGCTCGGCGTCGTCGCCCATGAGCACTACAACGGCATCGACCTCGCGGTGGCGAACTCCGCCGAGGACGAGCACGGGATGATCATCGCCGTCTCCGGCGACGGCCCCGACTACGCGTCGATCCGCAGCCTGCGCCAGCGTGACCGCGTCGTTCCCGAGCAGCTCGAACGCCGAGGGTGGAAGTTCATGCGCGTGTGGTCGACCGACGCCTTCGTCGACCCGCAGGCCGAGACGGAGAAGATCTTCGACGCGTGGAAGTCCACCGTCGAGACGATGAGCCCGCAGGCCATCCTCAATGCCGCCCGGGCCGCCTCAGTCGTCGTCGGACGCACCGGCAGCCGTCCCAAGCTGGTGCCGGGACTGCCGATGCACAAGTACTCCGATGAGGGCCTCGACGCGATGATCGACTGGATCCAGTCCGATGCCGTCGTCCGCGGCGACGGGGAGATCAAGGAGCTGTTGCGCACCGCGCTCGCGCAGAAGAGCAGCACCCCGCGCGGGGAGACTCAGCTCCAGGCCGCCGTCGACCGGTACCGCCAGCGCCATGCGCAGGCGAAGAAGGTCACCGGCGCCGAGGTGTTCATCCCTGCCGCCGATGCGCGCGGTCCCGTCGAGGGCGAGGTCATCCCGACCTTCGACACCGATCAGATCCGCGCCGAGTCGCTGCGCGACGCCGGCCTCATCGACGATGCCGAAGGACGCGGTCAGGGCGGTTCCCCGGGAGACGGTGAGGCCGAGTCCTCGTCGGCGTCGAAGTCGGTTTCCGGCGAATCCGGTGCACGGCCGGGTTCGAGCGAGCGTGAGACGCGAACCGAGACTGCCGAGCGCCGCGCGGACGCCGGGCAGACGCGCTCGGAAGCGGACGAAACGCGCTCACGGTCGACAGAGGGCGCCGACGGGAGTCGCGCACAGACGGATGAGCGCACCGAGGGGAAGCGCTCAGAGTCGGCGGAGAACACCGACGAACAGTCCTGAGATGAGTGCTCGAGGATCAGAGTCGCATAGCGACGGGCCCGGCGAACCCGACGCAGCCGAGTCCTCCGCACACGATTCGCCGAGGACGGGGCCGTCGTCCGAGTCTCCGGCAGCCGAGTCACTGTCGCCCACTGACAGCCCGACGACGTCCGCCGCGACGAACGAGCCGAGCGAGACCCGCCGACGGGCGACCGCTGCCGATGACCGCGAGAAGCAGGAGCGCCTCGAACGGGCGCTGCGTCGGTACCGCGCCACCCTGCGCAATGAGGCCGAGTCGGATGCGTCGGGCTTCAGCGCCGAGCACTACCGCTCGCAGAAGCCTCCCCACTGGTGACTGTGTGCAGTCCGCGGTGACCGGGGACCACACGACGAAGGCCCGCTTCCCCTGACGGGGGAGCGGGCCTTTAAGTGCGAAGCAGCGCGGTGGCTGCCCGGCACAGGCTGATCAGTGGCGCGGGGGCTCGTTCGGGTCGATGTAGCCGCCCTGGCCCGGGTTGCCGCCGGCGGGACCGGCGTTGGCCGCGGCCTGGTTGCGCAGGATCTCGCGGATGTCGCCGAGGAGGTCCTCAGCGGTCGGGGGCACCTCGGACTCGGGCACTCCGCGCTTGCGCAGCTCGTTGAGCTTGTTCATCGGGACGATGATGATGAAGTAGACGATCGCTGCGACGATGAGGAAGTTGATCGCTGCGGTGATGACCGCACCGATGTCGATGGTCGTCTCCGGCACGTTCGGCTTGATGCGGAACGCGAGAGCGGGGCCTTCGGCGCCGCCGACGGCAGCGATGAGGGGGTTGATGATCTTGTCCGAGAACGCCGTGACGATGGCAGTGAACGCGCTGCCGATGATCACAGCGGTCGCCAATTCGACGACATTCCCCTGGAGAATGAAGTCCCTGAAACCCTTGAGCATTAGCGGCACCCTTTGAGTGGTGTGAGCAGTAATGCGATTCTGATTGTGCAATGACGGTTACATAGTACACACCATCTTCACATCTCAACACCATTGACATGCGAAATCCGCAGGGCGTGCTTTCGCGACAAGGGGGCTGGAAAGATCGCGGTGATCACGGCGAATGCGCGATCATTGCGGCAGGATCGCGAAGCTGATCGGCAGTCCCGCGAATTCCGCTATCCTTCCCGCATCGTCGGAGGAGAGCATTACTGAGACAAGTTGCCCTGATTCATTTGTGATGCTGTCGCCTTTCTCGATGATCCGTGCGATGGTCACCTCCTCGACGACGACCTCGGATCCACCTTCCGGCAGCGAGCTGAAGAGCCTGATCCTCTGTCCGGGAGCGAGCAGGCCCGCCGACGCGTCGTCGGCGAGGCGCACGGGCATGATGAGATCGGTGCTTCCCTCCGGCAGGGCCTGCTCGTCGAGCACGGCGGCGCGGGTGACCGGCGTGCCCTTCGAGATCCCCGCCGATGTGCGCCGGCCGAGGGCTTCGTCGACGGCGCTGAACGTCTTCTCCGGAACGAACTGTCGGGGATAGTCGACGACGGTGAGGTCGCCGCGCGTGATCTCGGCTCCGGGGGCGAGATCGTCAGCGGCGACGACGATCGGTGTGTCCCCCTGGTCCGGGGTGAGCAGCCATGCCAGGAGCGCGCAGGCGAGGGCGATGCACACCGCGGCGAGGATCCGGCGCGGACTCACCCGGGAGGTGCGTGCAGCGAGTCGGCTTCCTGCGATTCCGGCCGAAAGACGGTCGATGAGCTTCATGCCCTCAGGATGCGCGTGGGTGACCGCGGTCGGCCAGAGATGGGAGATCCCCTGTGGACAGCGTCTGCGCGTCCACAGGGGAGATGAGCACAAGTGGGGTTTGCCTCCCCAGGCCGGTGCGCACGAGTCGAGTGCGCTCGGGAGTCAGCTCGCGGTCGACGCTCCGGCTTTGGCCGTCGATGACGAACTCGTCGCCGAGGGGCTCGACGACGAAGAATCCTTCGACTGCGACGAGTCGGACGAGGAGGAGTCCTTCGACGATGCGGGTGCCACTGAGCTCGAGGTGCTCTTGCGGGAGTCGGTGGCATAGAAGCCCGACCCCTTGAAGCTGATGCCGACGGTGCCGAAGACCTTCTTCAGCTGGCCCTGGCATTCCGGGCAGACCGTCAGCGAGTCGTCGCTGAAGTCCTGGTGGACGTCGAACTTGTGGCCGCAGCTCTTGCATGCGTACGAATAGACGGGCATAGAGAACCTTTCCTCAACGTGAAGAGTATAGTGCACAGGCCCGCACCGTCCCGTGGTCTCGCGGTGCTGCCAGGGTCCCGAGGGTCCTGCGCTGTTCTTCCACAGGTGAACACGGATGAGTGGGTCTTTATTTCTCCGCACGGGCCGCGTGCAGGAGTCCGTGCCGGAGTCCGTGCCGGAGCCCGGGCCGGTCACGTGCAGGAGCCGGCACAGTCACCTGTGCGGGTGGGCTCAGAGCCGACGCAGACCGTCTTCGGTGATCGCCTCGGGGATGCGCAGATCCCAGGGTTCGACAGCGAGCCCGGACAGGTCGACCTCCTCGGCGAAGCACACCCCGACCACGCGCGGACCCGCTCCCTGACCGTCCGGGTCCCGGCCGCCGGTTGCCGGTTCGCCCGCCGCAGACGGGACCGCGGCGTCGCAGCGGCGTCCCAGCGGCACCTCTCCGAACGGGCCGAAGGTGCGGTCGTAGAAGCCGCCGCCGTTGCCCAGCCTGGCCCCACCGGCACCGAACCCGAGGGCAGGGACGAGGAGGAGGTCAGGGGCCGCCTCGGCGATGAGTGCGCTCGCGGACAGTGAGGCCTGCGGTTCGCGGATGCCCCACCTGCCGTGCGGGGTGAGGTCGGACATCGGCCCGGTCACCTCACCGAACTCGAGGGCACGGCCGACGCGCGTGACGACGGGGAGGAAGACACGGGCTCCGCGGGCCCGGATCCCGTCGACGACCGCATCGACGTCCGGTTCGCCGGGAAGCGCTGCGTAGGCGACGACGACGCGCCCGGTGAGGTCGTGGCTCGGCCAGATCTCGGCCAGCCAGGCGAGTGCGGCACGGGCCGGGGTGCGGGAGGCGGCGGTCGCCTCGGCGGGAGGGGGCGAGACGGCGACGGCGCGTGAGCGGGCCGACCGCTGTGCCCGGATGCGGGCACGCAGCTGCGCCTTCGACGACTCTCGATCCACGCCCTTCAGCGTAACCGGTGACACGGTCATGACTATGATGAAGGTCATGAACGATCAATCTCGCAGCACAGTTCGCAAGGCCGTGATCCCCGTAGCCGGCCTGGGAACTCGATTCCTCCCCGCGACCAAGGCGACGCCGAAGGAGATGCTTCCGGTCGTCGACAAACCCGCCATCCAGTACGTCGTCGAAGAGGCGGTGTCGGCAGGCCTGCAGGACATCCTCATGATCACCGGACGCAACAAGCGCCCGCTCGAGGACCACTTCGACCGTGTCGACGGCCTCGAGGCGGCGCTGGCGAAGAAGGGCGACGACAAGAAGCTCGCTGCAGTGCGCCATTCCTCGGAGCTCGCCGACATCC
The DNA here is from genome assembly GCF_050562175.1 of Brevibacterium sp. K72. Lineage (NCBI taxonomy): Bacteria > Bacillati > Actinomycetota > Actinomycetes > Micrococcales > Brevibacteriaceae > Brevibacterium > Brevibacterium sp. K72. The sequence goes on along the minus strand of NZ_CP191582.1, from coordinate 245,931 downwards.
ACTACGTCCGCCAGGGCGACCCGAAGGGGCTCGGCCATGCAGTGCTCAAGGGCCGCCAGCACGTCGGCGACGAACCCTTCGCCGTCCTCCTCGGTGATGACCTCATCGACGAACGCAGCCCGATCCTGCCGAAGATGATCGACGTCACCGAGGCCACCGGCGGCAGCGTCGTCGCGCTCATGGAGGTCCCGCCCGAGTCCATCCACCTCTACGGCTGCGCAGCGGTCGAGGAGACGAGTGAGGACGGCGTCGTGAGGATCACCGGACTCGTCGAGAAGCCCTCCCAGGAGGAGGCGCCGTCGAACCTCGCGATCATTGGACGGTATGTGCTCGCACCGGAGATCTTCGACGTCCTCGAGACGACCGCACCCGGCCGCGGCAACGAGATCCAGCTCACCGACGCTCTCCAGACGCTCGCCGAGGACGAGTCCAGCCACGGCGTCTACGGCGTCGTCTTCAGCGGCGACCGCTACGACACGGGCGACAAGCTCGACTATCTCAAGGCCGTCGTGCAGATCGCGTGCTCGCGCGACGACCTCGGCGAGGATCTCAAGGGATGGCTCAAAGAGTACGTGTCCGAACTCGACTGACCTCCGGGGTTCCTGACCTGGGGAGGTGCCGGTGATCGGCAGCGGGCCGATGTGGCCGATCGAACTGCGCGACGCCACCGCGGGAGTGACCCTGCGACCCCTGCGACGCGGCGACGAATCCGCGTGGCGGGAGGTCCGGGGTCGCAACCGGGACTGGCTGCGACCGTGGGACGCGACCCTGCCGATGCCCGAGCAGGCGACCCCGAGCTTCCGCGCCATGGTGCGGATGTACGACAAACAGGCCAGACGCGGACAGACCGTGCCCTTCGCGATCGAGGTCGACGGTGAGTTCCGTGGTCAGCTCACGGTCTCCGGCATCACCTGGGGGTCGATCCTCAGCGGGCAGATCGGGTACTGGATCGACGCCCGGGTGGCCGGACGCGGCATCACGCCGCTCGCGGTGGCGATGGCGACCGACCACTGCCTCTTCACCCTCGGACTCCACCGGATCGAGATCAACATCCGTCCCGAGAACACCGCGAGCCTGCGCGTGGTCGAGAAGCTCGGCTTCCGCGACGAGGGCCTGCGGAGGAACTACATGCACATCGACGGCCGGTGGAGCGATCACCGGACGTTCGCGCTCACCGTCGAGGACGTTCCCCACGGCATCCTCTCCGCCTACCGTCACAGCCTCGGGGGACGCCCGGGGACCGGCGGCTTCGACGGGGACCGTCACCCCACCGTGTGAACTTCGTGTCGGATTGACCGACACACCACCGCCGTTCACGTCGTTGCGCAACCGTGACCTCTAGGCTCTGGAGTGTGGACACCAGCATCATCGTCGTCATCGCCATCGTCGTGGCCTTCGTCGTCGTCGTGCCCTCGATGATCCGCCGGTCCGCCACCGAACTCTCCCGCGTCGACCTCGACCGGCTCCCGGACGATGCCGAGGTCGTCCGGTCCGAATCCCAGAATCCCTGCCGTGACCTCGGCGAGCGGGTCACCGTCTTCCGCGCCGAGGCGATCGAGCCCTCCGTGCCGAGCGCCGACCGGACCGCCTCCGGTCAGGCCCCGAGCCTCCGCCTCTCCGCCGGCAGCCCCGAGCTCTCCGTCATCGACGGTGAGGCGCAGACCTCCGCCGAGGCGACCGCGGAGTCCCAGCCCGAGTCCGCCGTCGCCCCGCTGCCCGTGGCCGTGGGAGAGACCCGCGCGGCTTTCCTCGTCGGCGACCATGATCCCGCCGGTGGAGGCGTTCACGCTCCCGCCGAGGCGGTCGGTGGCAACGTCCGAGCCCTCCACCCGGCCGTGCACGCCGTGTTCGCGCAGACCGGTGATCCCTCCGCCCAGCGCGGATCGTCCCCTGCCGGGGTCGATGCGGCGGGCCGCCTCGGAGCCGGTCGGCAGCAGGCGGTGTCCACCGGCCGACCCGCACATCCGAGCGCGCCCCGCGACCGCCTCGGCGAGGTGCACTCCCCGACAACCGCCCCCACTTCCCGACCCGATGAGGATCCGACGATGACCGAGAGTGCCGCCCCGCTGCGTGAGTCCCTGCGTTCGATCGGAACCCTGGTCCGCGGGTTCGCGCTCACGTTCCTCGGGTCGGTGCTCGGCGTCCTCGTCACCGGGGTGCTCGCGCTCCTCTCCGTCGTCCACCCCGCTCTCATCGGCGTCTTCGCCGGGCTCGCCGTGGTCTCCCTGTTCATCGTCCGCACGCTCAACCTCCGCAAGCGCGAGCTGAAGAAGCGCCTCCGCCGGATCGCGGACCACGGTGCTGTGACCGCAGAGCCTGTTCCCACGAGGGGATCGCAGGACGTCTCCGACTCGGGGGCGGGCGCTGCGAAGTCGCTCGCCCGTCCGTCGGCCCCGACGGCGACGACACAGGAGTCGGCGACCGAGCGGAGCTCCGCGGCACCGAAGTCTGCGGCGTCGAAGGCCGCCGCCCACGCCCAGCGCACCGCGACGAGAACCGCCGCGAAGTCGACCGCCGTTGCGAAGCCTGAGGGTGGGAATTCAGACGCAGGAAAGTCCGCGGCTGCGAAGTCGACGGATACGCGGTCGACCTCGGCGGCTCGGGAGCGCGCACTCCAGCAGCGCAGCGCGACGGCGAAGTACGCCCGCGAGGAAGCCGTGACCGGCGAGATCCCCGTCGTGCGCATCCGCAACGAGGCAGCCGCCGGCCACACGACCCGGCAGGTCCTCCTCACCGGGCCGATCCCCGTCATCGACGAGAAGACGACCGCTGAGGCTCCGGCGACCCCGGAGGCTCAGACGACTCCGGAGGCTCAGACGACCGCGGAGACCGCTCCGGCAGGGTCGACGGACGAGGCGTCGACGTCCGCGGCGACGACGGATGCGGACGTCGAGTCCGCCACCTCTGCCGACACCTCGGCGAACGCGGTCGCCGCCGACCTCGCCGACACCGTTCCGCAGGCCGCCTCGCGCACCGAAGACCAGTCTGCTGCCGGTGCCCCTCGCGTCAGCGACCCTTTCCAGCAGCGGCTGCGGACCCGCGACGGCTGGTCGCCGACCCCGCTGCCGGTCCCGAGCTACGTCGACGCCGCCGAGGCCGACCACGCCGTCCCGACGCCGAAGGCCGCCGACGCGAGCTCGTACGAGACCGAGGCCCGCAGCCGTGAGGACATCGCCGCGCAGTTCGCCGAGGAGCTCGGCTACCGGGCCGAACTCTCCGACTCCTCCCGCGACGACAGCCCGCTCGAGCACGGCCGCAAGGCCATCCGCGCCGATCGGGCCCCGGCGCTCGACGCCGTCAACGACGTCCTCGCCCGCCGCCGCGCCTGAGCGTCGGACGGTCTGCATCCGTCGGACAACAGCGAGAGTCCCTGTCGACCACTGGTCGACAGGGACTCTGGCGTCTGGGTGCGGCGTCAGACGGCCGCCGTCTCCCGGGCTGTCGTCGTCATCGGCTCAGGGGCATCGGTGTCCGAGGTGAGCGCCTTGGGAGCGCACGCCTCGGCGAGGATGCCGGCGAAGAGGACGATGCGATCGTCGATGTCGGACTCCATGACGTGCTCATCCCGAGCATGGGGACCGTTCCCGCTTGCTCCGAGACCGTCGAGGACCGGCAGGCCGAGTGCTGCGAGGAAGTTGCCGTCGCTGCCGCCGCCGACCGATCGCAGACCCAGTTCCGATCGCACGAGCGCGGCGACGGCCTGCACCCGGTCGACGAGGGCGTGACTGCCTGCCGTCAGCTGCATGGGCGGGCGGTTCCATCCACCGGTGACCGAGACCGAGACGCGGGGATCTGAGGCAGTGAGCGTCGTGAGAAGGCGATGGATCCGCTCGGCTTCGGAGCGGGTCGTGACTCGGACGTCGACCTCTGCTTCGGCTGTGCCGGCGATGACATTGCGGGCACTCCCGCCCCTGATGATCCCGACGTTGACGCTGGTTCCGGCTTCGAGGTCGGTGCCCTGGGCGACCTGGAGGATGAGCTCGGACAGCGCGACGACGGCGCTGGCTCCGCCTTTCGGGTCGTTGCCCGCATGCGACTCGATCCCGGTGGTGCCGATGGTGAAGACGCCCACGCCCTTGCGTTCGGTCTTGAGATCCCACCCGACTCCGGGTTCGAGGACGAATCCTGCGATGGCTCCGGCGGCCTCGCGCTCGATGATCGGTCGAGAGGACCGGCTCCCGAGCTCTTCGTCGCCGTTGAGGACGAACGTAATCGTCGGCAGGGCCAATCCGGTGCGCCGTGCGAGGCGGACCGCGTGGACACCTGTGACGAGCCCAGCCTTCATATCGAGGACGCCGGGACCGCGGATGATCCCGTCGGTGACGGTGAACGGAATCGACTCGAGGGTGCCGAGCGGCCAGACCGTGTCGTAGTGACCGACGATGAGGACGCGACCGGGGAGGTCGCCGCGGATCTCGGCGACGAGGGTCGGACCGTGGACTTCGTGGTCGATGCGGTCGACGCGGTCGAGCGGTCCGATCTGCCTGTCGAGCCAGGAGTGCAGATGATCGGCGCACCGGTGTAGCGAGGGCAGGTCGGTGCTTGGAGTCTCCATCTCCACGAGGCAGCGGAGATCGCTCAGGGTCTCCTCATGCTCCGCAGCCACCTCGGCGAGGAGGGCGGGCAGGGCACTGGCGAACGTGCGCATCAGACCCCCACCCCCGGTCCCAGCGGCAACCCGAGCAGGTACCAGATGATGAAGAGTCCGAGCCAGACGACGAGGTTGACTACGGCGATCGGGAGCACGAGGGACATGAGCGTGCCGATGCCCGCCGTGGGTCTGTGCGTGCGGAGGAATCCGAGCGCCATGACGAAGTACGGGCTCATGGGGGTGAGGCTATTCGTCGGGGCGTCGGCGATGCGGAAGACAGCCTGAGTGGTCTCGGGCGCGATGTCGAGGAGCATGAGCATCGGGACGAGGACGGGAGCGACGAAGGCGTACATGGCCGAACCGCTTGTGAGCACGAGGTTCATGCAGCTGATGAGGAGGACTGCAGCGATGAAGATCGGCACTGGGGAGGCGCCGAGTGAGTCGAGGAGTCCGGCGCCCTCGATGGAGAGGACGGCGCCGATGTTCGTCCATTTGAAGTACGCGAGGAACTGGGAGGCGGCGAAGAAGAGGACGATGACGGGGACGAGTTCGCGCACTCCGGGGATCATGAGCGTGGGGATCTGGCTCACGGAGGTGATGGTGCCTTCGGCGACGCCGTAGCAGATGCCGACGACGGCGAAGAAGAGCATCATGAACACGGCCATGTTGTCCATGAGGGGAGAGTCGAGGACCGAACCGTTCTCACCGCGCAGCGGTGAGCCCGAGGGGAGGACTGCGAGGACCACGAGGGCGCAGAAGACGAGGGCTCCGATGCCGGCTGAGACCAGACCCCGGCGCTCTGCGGGGTTGAGCTTCATGCTGGGCAGGGGTTCGGCGTCGACCGAGGGCTCCTCGGCCTCCAGGGCTGCCACGCGCTTGGCGACGACGAGTTCGACGACGACGGTGATGCTCACGGCGAGGACGAGTGACGACGCCGCGGAGAAGTAGTAGTTGGCCAGAGGACTCACCGAGTAGCTCGGATCGATCGTCTGGGCGGCAGCGGTCGAGATCCCGGCGAAGACCGCATCGCTGCCGGTGGGAAGCAGGCCGATGCTGCTCGCGCCGCCGACGGAGACATAGGCGACGACCGCGCCGATGATGGGGCTGCGACCGACGGCGCGATAGGCGATCATCGCCAAGGGGATCATGACGGCGAATGCGGCGTCGGAGGCGACCTGGGCGACCATGGCGGTGATGGCGATCGTGAACGTCACATAGCGAGGGGAGACTCGCGAGAGCATTCCCCTCATGAGCGCCTGGAGGAGGCCCGTGGCGTCGGCGATCGAGACGCCGAGGGCGACGACGACGATGAGGCCCAGAGGCGGGAAGGTGACGAAGTTGGTGATCGCATCACCGAGCATCATCTGGACACCGTCGAAGGAGAGGAGGTTCTGGACGGTGACGGTCTCACCGTCGGCGGGATTCGTTGCAGACACTCCGAGGGTCGAGAGCACGGCGCTGAGGACGGCGACGACGACGGCGAGGCCGACGAAGATCCAGAACGGGTGCGGAAGCTTATTCCCCACCCGATCGACGGTTTCGAGCACGGTGAGCACTCCCGCCGAGAAGCGCGACTCCTTTGTGACGCTCGGCGGTGAAAGTGTGGACATCTTCATCTCCAAATTGTGATTATGTTCAATGGCAGAATCCAGTGTGCACGATATGTATCACCTCTGGCAAGAGTGTGGGGATTATGGAAACAGATATATTGGGTGGGTGGAACAGCTCGACTCCCTCGACCTCACCCTCGTTGCCGCGCTCCAGCATGCGCCCCGCGCACCGCTCACCGTCCTCGCCGACGTCATGGAGACCTCGGCGAGCACGGTCAGCCGCAGGCTGTCGCGACTCCTCGACGACCAGCTCATGCGGATCACCTCCTCCGTGAACTGGTCCCTGCGAGGGACGGGGCATCCGACGGTCCTCTGGATCGACACCCGGCCGGAGCTGACGAGAAGCGTGGCGGCCGCGCTCGCAGACCTGCCCGAGGCCCAATCCGTCTACATCGTCACCGGTGACTCGACGATCCGCTGCCTGCTCCATCCGCCGGCCGATGGCACAGTCGCCGGGTTCGTCCTCGACGTCATCCCGCAGATCCCCGGTGTCGAGCGGATCTCCTCGAACGGCATCCTCGCGAGTTCCGCGCGTAGCGCCGATTGGATGGTTCCCGGAGTGCTCGATGCCGATCAGGTCGCGCTGCTCGCCGAGGCACGCGCCCCCGGCGGGGCTGAGACGCCGCCGCAGCTGCGGCCGACCGAACTCGGGGTCGTCGACCTGCTCGTCGGCAACGGGAGAGCCACGGCGGTGCAGATCGCCGAGGAGCTCGGAATCACCCGAGTGACCGCCGCTCGCGCGCTGGAGTCGGTGCTGGGGAGCGGGCTGGTGCGACCGCGCATCGATATCGAACCCCGGCATCTGGGCTATCCGGTCGAGGTCTTCGCTCAGATCAGCTGCGCGCCGTCCGCGATCGCCGATCTCGTCGTCGAACTCGGCAAGCATCCGAACGTTCGGACCGCGGCGATGACGGCCGGTTCGGTGGCCGTCGCCGTGCAGGCGAACGTCGCGAGCGAGACCGCCCTCTATGAGTTCGTCACTGCGGACCTCGGCGGGATCGACGGCATCACCGACGTCCGCCTCTCGACCAACCTCGTCACCGTCAAACGCAACTGGAATGCGGTCCTCCCCGATGGGAGGCTGGTGCCGTCGTCTGAACTGCCCCCACTTGCCGGCGACCGCGCATCCGAGGGGTGACGTCGCGCCGAGGCTGAGGGTCGCACTCTGCCCTCATCGGCGGTGCCGTGATGAGCGATCCGGCTCACCTCAGTCCGAGAAGACGTTCCAGCAGATGCTGCTGCGTCGCCGCTGATCGTCGAGGACGAGGGCACGCACCGGATCGGACAGCAGCTTCCGCTGCCATGCGCGTTCCCTGCGCCCGGCGTCGGAGTCGTCGGGTCGGGCGGCGGCCGCCGCCTTGATCGCATAGGCTGCGGCACCGAGGTCGTGTTCGGCGACGTGCCCGACGCATGCGGCCTGTCCCGCTGCGTACGCCGCGAAGCGCGGGGCACCGGTCAGGGGCCGCGCCGCTCCCATCGCATGACCGCCGAGGGCGCGCGCGGCCATCATCGGCATCTCGCCGCGCGCCCATGCCCGCGCGGCGGCGACGGCCTCAGCCGGTCGCGGGTCGTCCGGGGCGACGGCGGTGAAGAGGGGCAGCACGTGTTCGGCGCACTCGGCGGCCCACAGCGCGAGGAGCTGGTGGTGCTCGTCGGTGAGGGTGCCGCCTCGGCGGATCGTGATCATCCGCGGATCCCGTTCGGTCGAGAGGATCATCGGCGTGCCTCCTCAGGTGCACCAGGAGCCGACGGTGATGCCTCGACTCGTTGGTGGGCAATCATGGACAGTCCTCGAGTCTAGGCGCTCACCGGTGGAGGTCAACGGTCCACCAACTCGGCGGGCGCAGCAGCACCCGGGAACAGGACCCCGGGAACAGGACCACGGGGACGCGAAAGGCGGCCGACACCCTCTCGGGTGCCGACCGCCTCGGCGAGGTCTCGCTCAGCCGGATCGATCAGGTGGGAGCGACCGGCTGCGGTCGACCGGGCTCGCTGCCTCAGCTGCGGGGCGTGGCCACGTACTTGAGCTCGAGGTACTCGTCGATGCCGACACGTCCGCCCTCACGGCCGAGACCCGACATCTTCACGCCGCCGAAGGGAGCGGCCGGGTTCGAGACGAGACCGGTGTTGAGGCCGATCATCCCGACTTCGAGCTTCTCGGCGAGGCTGAGCGCCCGGTTGATGTTCTCGCTGAAGAGGTAGCCGGCAAGGCCGTACTCGGTCTCGTTCGCCAGGGCGATCGCCTCCTCGTCGGTGTCGAAGGTGACGATCGGGGCGACGGGACCGAAGATCTCCGTGGTGCGGATCTCGGATCCGGCGGGGACGTTCGTGATGACGGTCGGGTCGAAGAAGAACCCGGGGCCGTCGATCTTCCCGCCGCCGGTGAGCACGGTGGCACCACCCGACACGGCATCGTCGACGAGGGCTGCGACCTTGTCGAGCGACTCCTGGTCGACGAGGGGACCCACCTCGGTGCCGTCGTGGAGGCCGTTGCCGACCTTCATCGAGCCGATGCGCTCGGCGAGCTTCTGGGAGAACTCGTCGGCGATCGAAGAGTGGACGAAGAGACGGTTCGCGGCGGTGCACGCCTCGCCGCCGTTGCGCATCTTCGCGAGCACCGCGCCCTCGACGGCCTTGTCGATGTCGGCGTCCTCGCAGACGACGAACGGGGCGTTGCCGCCGAGCTCCATCGAGGACTTCATGACGTTGTCGGCGGCCTGCTTGAGGAGGTTGACGCCGACCTCGGTCGACCCGGTGAAGGTGACCTTGCGGGCGATGCCCGACTCCATCCACGGGGTGACGACCCGACGCGCCGACTCCGAGGTGACGACGTTGAGGACGCCGTCGGGCAGACCGGCCTCCTTGAGGACGTCGACGAGCATGAGTGAGGTGAGCGGGGTGAGCTTCGCGGGCTTGAAGACCATCGTGCAGCCGGCGGCGATCGCCGGGCCGATCTTGCGGGTGCCCATCGCCAGCGGGAAGTTCCACGGGGTGATGAGCACACACGGGCCGACGGGCTCACGCGAGATCATCAGGCGGTTCTTGCCGTCGGTGGACAGGGTGTAGTCGCCGCTGATGCGCACGGCCTCCTCGGAGAACCAGCGGAAGAACTCGGCGCCGTAGGCGACCTCTCCCTTGGATTCGGCGAAGGGCTTGCCCATCTCGGCGGTCATCACGGCCGCGATGTCGTCGGAGCGTTCGATGAGGAGCTCGAAGGCGCGGCGCAGGATCTCGGCGCGGTCGCGCGGGGCGGTGACCGCCCAATCGGCCTGCGCGTCGCCGGCGGCCTTGATCGCGGCTTCCGCATCGGCGGCGGAGCCGTCGGCGACGGTGGTGATGACGTCACCGGTCGCGGGGTTGATGACATCGATGGTCTTCCCGCCCTCGGCATCACGCCACTGCCCGTTGATGAACAGTCCGGTGTTGAGCTTGTTGATGATCGGCGTGATGTCCACGGCTGATCCTCCTTGGTTGTCGAGTCGAGGCGGCTGAGCTAGCGCCAGGTTCAGTGTAAGGGGCCGTGCGGCCGCAGACGATGCGGATTTCGCACTGTGAGAGCGCCCTTCCGGGTGGTCATCGTCGTCCGAACCGTCCGAGCGGACGGTATCCGTACGAAGGGGGCTTAGGTGTGAGCCCGTCCGGCCGGCGGTGCGGCGGGTGAGGCGGTGAGAACGCTGACCTCAGGCGACGTACTCGTCGAATTCGTGGTTCTTCTCGAGGAATCCCATGACGTACGAGCAGGTCGTGCGGAACCGCAGACCCGCCTCGGTGGTGGTTTCGAGGGCGAAGCGCACGAGCTTCGCGGCGATCCCCCGACCGCCGTACTCGGGGGAGACCTCGGTGTGGGTGAAGGTCCGCGCGGTGGGGACGTCGCCGGCGCCGTCAGCGGTGTCGACGTAGTCGATGAGCCCGATGACCCTCCCGTCGTGGGAGACGGTGAAGCGGTTCTGCTCGGGATCCTCGGCGAGGGTGTAGGTCTGACCGTCGATGTCGATGTCCATGGCTGCTCCTGTCCGCAGGGTGAGGTCGCTGTGCTCGAGTCCGAGCCTACCCACTAATCTTGGAAGGAGTGTTGAAGTCTGCGGCGGGCACCGATCCTGCCGCCGTCCCTAGGAGCCGCCCATATGACCTCGCAGCCCCCGGCCACGCTCGTTGACGCCCACGAGCTCATCCTCCAGGAGTCCGGCTACGTCGTCAGCGTGCTCACCGAGACCGACATCGACGACTACGTCGCACTCGTCGCCTCCGCGTACCGCGGGGAGGACTCGAAGAAGGGGTGGACGACCGAGGCGGACCTGCTCAGCGGGCAGCGTCTCGATGCGGCGATGGCCAGGGAGATGCTCGCCGAGGCGGAGTCGACGATGATCCTCGTCCGCTCCGTCGACGGTCCCGCTGTCGCAAGCGTCTACCTGCGTGAACCCGTTGACTCCGTCGCCTACCTCGGCGTCCTCGCCGTCTCGCCCCTCGGCCAGGGGCAGGGGGTGGGCTCGGCGCTCATCAACCTCGCCGAGGCGTGGGTGGTCGAACGCTGGGGTGCCCGCGCGCTGTCGATGAGTGTGATCAGCAAGCGCTCCGAGCTCATCGCCTACTACGAACGGCGCGGCTACGAACGCACCGGGGAGACCGAGCCCTTCCCCTACGGCGACGAGCGCTTCGGCGTGCCGATGGTCGACGACCTCGAGTTCGTCACCCTCGTCAAACAGCTCGCCTGAGGGCCGGACGCTCAGAAGAGCATCGCCGGGAGAACGAGCCCGCCGACGAGGACGATCGGTCCGATGATGACCATCGACATCCCGAACTTGACGAGGATGCGGGTGAGCCGCGGCTTCTCCTCACCTGGGGCAGTCGCGACGACGGTGGCACCGAGTGTCGAGAACGGGGAGACGTCGACGACGGCCGAGCAGATGCCGAGCGCGGCGATGAGCGCCCACCCGGGAACGCCGCCGGCCTCGATGAGCGGCAGGGCGAGGGGGACGAGCGCGGCGAGGATGCCCGTCGTCGAGGCGAACGCCGAGACGAGACCCCCGACGACGCAGAGGACGAAGGCAGCGAGAAGCGGGGATCCGATCGCCTTCGCTCCGTCCCCGAGGAGGTCGACGGCCCCCATCTCCTGGAGCACGCCGACGAAGGTGATGATGCCGCCGACGAGGAGGACCGTCGACCAGTCGATCTTCGGGAGCGCGGCCTTGCCCGTCGCGGGATCGACGAGAGCGAGGATCGCTCCGAAGAGGAAGCAGAGCAGGCCGATGTCGGGCTCCTGACCGAGGGCGGCAAGCACGACGACGGAGCCGATGAGGCCGACCATGAGCACGACGGTGAGGATCTGCACCCCGGTGAACGGCCTCGTACCGGAGTCCGCCGAGGCAGCGCCGGCATCGAAGAGGGCCTCGTCCTCGTCGTCCTCTCCGAAGGCGACCTTCGTCGCCGAGGCGCCGCCGCGGGAGATCCTCGGCTCAGCCGCTGCTGAGGCGGCGGTGCTGTTCGAGTCCGCCGCGCCGCCCCCGCGGGAGGAGACCGCGGCCGTCTTCCGCCCGGCGAACAGCCGCCTGCCGAACATGAGGTAGGCGACGGTGAGCATGAGCAGATAGACGATGACGGCGATGCCGAAGAGAAGGAACGGGGAGAGGCCGATGCCGGCGTCGTCGGCGGTGCTGTAGGTGACGATGCCGTAGAGGCTGGTCGGGGCGAAGCCGCCGGCACCGATCGCGAAGCAGATCGCCAGACCCATGAGCGCATAGTCGACCCCGTACTTCCGGGCGACCTGCATGCCCACGGGCATCATCACGAGACCGGCCAGCGGCGCACCCATCGAGGCGATGCCCGCGGTGATGACGAAGAAGACGAGCGGCAGAAGCACCGCGGAGGAACCGACCTTCTCGAGCGCCCAATCGATGATCCTGTCGACGGTGCCGTTCTCCTGCGCAATGGCGAAGAAGTAGGTGACACCGGCGAGGAGGACCATGATGGAGAGGGGGAACCCGGCGATGATGTCCTCGACGGTCATGTCGGTGAGCAGGAGACCGGTCCCGGCCGCGCCGACGAGCATGAGCACGCCGATGTGCACCCCGCGGACGGCCCCGATGGCGAAGAGGGCGATGAAGACACCTAATGCGATGAGCTGGGCAAGCATGTCGTCCTTGAGGTAGCTGAGCAGACTCTGAGTGCGATCGGTGAGAGACTACCAGCCGGTGCGGACATGTCCCGGCAGCACCATGCCGGGGGAGGGCGACTTCCCGATTGTCGGCACCGCACCGTGCGATGGCCCGCTCACGTCAGGAGCAGGGCACCGCCGAGGGCGACGAGGGCGACGACGATCGTCGTCATCGTCGCCAAGGCGATCGGCCCACCGCCGAGGCTCCGCAGCGCGCGCCACTGCACACCCCGACCGAGCGCGAACATCGCCATCGACAGGCACACGGTCTGGACGATGCCCAGCCCGGTCACGGCCATCTCGGGCAGGAGCCCGAACGTGCGCAGCCCGGCCATGAGGAGGAACCCGATGACGAAGAGGGGGACGATCGGGGGACGCTGTCCGGCCGGCGCGGGCACGGCGCTCTCATCCCCAGCCTCGGCGGAGGCAGTGCGCACCCTCGCCTCGGAACGGCGCATCACGAGTTCGAGGATCGCGACGGTCGGGGCGAGCATGATGACCCGGGCGAGCTTGACGAGGACCGCGACCTCGAGTGCGGCCGGCCCGATGATGCCGCCGATCGCGACGACCTGGGCGACCTCGTGGGTCGAGGCGCCCGCCCACATGCCGGCGGTCGCCTCGTCGAGACCGAGACCGCTGCTCGTCAGGGGGACCACAGCGATCATCGCCGTGCCGAAGAGGACGACGAGGCCGATCGCGGCGGCGACGTCCTCCTTCTTCGCCCGCATCGTCGATTCTATTCCGGCGACGGCCGCGGCCCCGCAGATGCCGAACCCGCACCCGATGAGGAGGGCGAGGTCGCCGTCGACACGGGTGAGGCGTGCCACGAGCATGCTCGTGGCGATGCCGACGGCGACGACGACGGCGGCGAGGACGAGGACCGGCCAGCCGAGGTCGAGGATGTCGCCGAGGACGACCTGCGCGCCGAGGGCGACGATGCCCAGACGCAGGAGGGGTTTCGCTGCGAAGTCGAGTCCCGGGCGGAACCTCGCCGGCAGGGTCGGTACGGCATTGCCGAGGACGATGCCGAGGACGATCGCGACGAGCAGTGGGGAGACGACGGGGACGAGGGCTGAGACGGGCCACGCGATCGCGGCGGCGAGCGCGGCGAGTCCGAGGCCGGGCAGGAGGGGGACGATGCGGTGCATGCCTCCAGTCTTCCGCCTCGGCGAGTGCCGCGGTAGACGGCGAAAACGGCGCAGTCCATATGAAACTGATATGACATGATGTGCTCATGCGCGATGTCTCGGACATGCACCGGTGGCCGGAGCTGCGGGCCCTCGGCCTCCTTGTCGCCCTGAGCGGGGGAGCGGGGTCGATCGGTCAGGCCGCCGAGGCGGTCGGACTCGCCCAGCCCAACGCCTCCCGGAGCCTGCGCAACCTCGAACGCGATCTCGGCGTCCCGCTGCTGCGGCGTTCTCCGCGGGGGACCTCCCTCACCGCTGAGGGGCAGGCCGTCGCCGAGTGGGCGGCCCAGGTCGTCGACGCCTACCGTGCCCTCAATGCGGGCACCCAGGCGATCCGGGACGCCCGGGCGGGCACGGTGCGCGTGTGCGCCTCCCTCACGGTCGCCGAGTACCTGCTGCCGGGGTACCTCGCGACCTTCACCTCGGCGCATCCGGACGTCGACGTCGGGCTCGGCGTCGAGAACTCCGCGGCCGTCGTCGCCGAGGTCCGGGCGCTGCGCTGCGATCTCGGACTCGTCGAATCGGTGTCCCTGCCGAGCGGATTCCCCACCGCAGTCATCGGCCGGGACCGGCTGATGATCGCCGCCGCCCCGTCGTTCGCCGCCGCGTGGACGGAGCCGATCACCGCCGAGGCGCTCGCCGCGACGCCGCTGCTCGTCCGTGAGGTGGGGTCGGGGACTCGGGAGGCCGTCGACACCGCACTCGCGGAGTTCGGGGGCGTCTCGGTCGCGGGGGAGTACGGGTCGAACTCGGCGCTGCGGGTCGCCGCCGCCACCGGTGTCGCCCCGGTCGTCCTCTCCGAACTCGCCCTGCGCGACGACTTCCGCTCCGCACGGCTCGTGCCGCTGCCGGTCGCCGAGTCGATCGACCTCGATCGCAGGCTCCACGCCCTGTGGTCGCCGAAACGCCGGCTCTCACACGGGGCGCGGGCCCTGCTCGACCACATGACGAGCGCGCAGGTGAGGTGACGGGCCCCGTTTCCGGGGCGGGCCTCGTTGCCGGAGCAGGTCGAGCGCCGGTGCCGACAGTCCGAGACGTGCAGACTCACCGAGCGCTCCACGTCCTATATTGGGCACATGACGACTCGTGAGCCCGCCTACTCCCCGGAGACCGTCCTCGTCGAAGCCGCGCGCCCGCCGCGGGTGCCCGGCGCTTCGGTCAACCCGCCCATCGAACTCTCCTCGACGTTCATCGGCACCACAGGGATGGGCGATGCCCCCTTCGGATACGGGCGCCTCGACACCCCGGCATGGACCCCGTTCGAGGAGGCGCTGGCCGAACTCGAGCACGCCCCGGTGCCGGGACTCGTCTTCGGCTCGGGACTGGCGGCGATCGCCGCCGTCCTCAGCCTCGTCCCGGCAGGCGGCACGCTCATCATCCCCCGCCACGCCTACCAGGGCTCCCTCCAGTCCGCCGACGAACTCGCCGCACGCTGCGGGTTCACCGTCCTCAGCGTCGACATCGCCGACACCGAGGCCGTCATCGCCGCCCTCGACACAGCAACTGGGTTCGACCCCACGACCGCGACCGACCCAGCGGCCGCGACCGACCCGGCGGCCGCCTCGGCGATGGTGTGGATCGAATCGCCGACGAACCCGATGCTCGAAGTCGCCGACGTCCCCGCGCTCATCGCCGCGGCGCGGCAGCGGGGTGTCCTGACGGCCTGCGACAACACCTTCGCGACACCCCTCCTGCAGACCCCGCTCGACCTCGGCGCCGACATCGTCGTCCATTCGGTGACGAAGTACCTCGCCGGGCATTCCGATGTCGTCCTCGGCGCGGTGCTCGTCAGCGACCCGGGCCTGCGGGAGACGCTGCTCGCCGAGCGGGCGATGCGCGGAGCGATCGCGGGTCCCTTCGAGGTGTGGCTCGCCCTGCGCGGAATGCGCACGCTCTCCGTCCGACTCGACCGCGCGCAGGCCAACGCGCAGACCATCGCCGAGCGGCTGAGCGAGCGCGCTGCTGTCCTCGAGGTCCGCTACCCCGGGCTGCCGACCGATCCCGGCCATGCGCGCGCGGCCGCGCAGATGTCCGGGTTCGGGGCGATCGTCGCCTTCACCGTCGACTCCGCGCAGACCGCGACCGCCATCGCCGAGGCGGTGCGCCTGTGGACGCCCGCGACCTCCCTGGGCGGCGTCGAATCGCTCATCGAACGCAGGCGTCGGCACGCCTCGGAGCCGGAGACGGTGCCCGAGGGCCTGCTCCGGCTCAGCGTCGGCATCGAGCACGTCGACGACCTCTGGGCCGACCTCGATACCGCGATCACAGCTGCGACCGGGACCAAGGCCGCGAGCCCTGGGACCGGGGCGGAATCGTCGTCCCACCGGGATGCACAGGCCAATGCCTGAGATCGTCACCGCGGACTTCGTGCTCGACCGGCCGACCCTCGACGACGTCGACGAGATCTTCGCGATCGAGCGTGACCCGCGGGTGTGGACGCACTTCCCGTCCGGACGGGTGACCCGACGCGCGGACGCCGCTGCGACCCTGGGGCGGCGCATCCGTCGGTGGGAGCGCGACGGCCTCGAGATGTGGATGGTCCGTGAGAGGGCGTCGGGTCCGATCATCGGCTTCTGCGGGTGCAGCCTGCGCGGGGGCACAGAGGCGGAGCCGAAAGGACCCGACTCCTTCTGGAACCTCGGCTACCGGTTCTCCCCCGAAGCGCAGGGGAGGGGCCTGGCCACAGCCGTCTCGCTGCTGGCCATCGACCGCGCGCGGGAGGTCGACCCCGAGCTTCCGGTCGTCGCCTACCTCCTCGAGCACAACATGGCCTCGGCCAGGGTCGCCGAGAAGGTCGGCCTGCGGCTCCGACACCGCGCTCCGGACGCCGGCAACCCCGATCCCGCGGCCGTGCGACTCGTCTTCGCCGATCGGGAGCTCACGCCCGCGCAGCTGGCGGCGACCCTGCGGTAGCGCGGACACCGTTTCCCGCACGACTTCACCCGAACTGCCCGGCCGACGGAGCAGGAGTGATCGAAGTGTGACCCAGATCAACTTAACGTGCGTTAAGCTGAGAGCAGGGAATCCGTCGTCTGCAGCAGAAGGAGC
The DNA here is from genome assembly GCF_050562175.1 of Brevibacterium sp. K72. NCBI lineage: Bacteria > Bacillati > Actinomycetota > Actinomycetes > Micrococcales > Brevibacteriaceae > Brevibacterium > Brevibacterium sp. K72. Next base: position 229,344 of record NZ_CP191582.1, on the reverse strand, counting down.
CGCCGTGCCTCCGAGTGTCCTCGTCGATCACAGCGAGGGTGTCGCGACCATCGCGTTCAACCGTCCCGAATCCCTCAACGCGCTCACCGGCGAGACGTTCCTCGCCCTGCGCGACGCCGTCGCCGAGGCGGCGGGATCGGCCAGGGCCATCGTGCTCACCGGCAGCGACCGGGCGTTCAGCTCGGGCGCGGACCTCCAGTCCGGCACGGACGACGTCAGCCTCGACCTTGACGATGCGAACGCGATCATCCGCTCGCTCATCGACGTCAGCGTCCCCACGATCGCCGCGGTCTCGGGCCCGGCCGCCGGAATCGGCTGCTCGCTCGCGCTCGCGTGCGACTACGTCATCATGAGCGAGGAGTCCTATCTCATGCTCGCCTTCGCGAAGATCGGCCTCATGCCCGACGGCGGGGCGACGGCCCTCGTCGCCGCCTCGGCGGGCCGGCATCAGGCGATGAAGATGGCGCTGACCGCGCAGAAGGTGTGGGCGCCCGAGGCCCTCGACTGGGGACTGGCGAGCGAGGTCGTCCCCGCCAGCACCCAGCTGCGCCGAGCCGAGGAGCTCGCCGGCCAGTGGGCGCAGGGTGCGCCGCTCGCCTTCTCCCGCTCGAAGGCGGCGATCAACCAGGCGAGTCTGACCGCCCTCGACGACGCCTTCGCCCGCGAATCCGCCGACCAGACCTACCTGCGCGGCACCCGCGACTTCGCCGAGGGGGTGTCGGCCTTCATCGAGAAACGCACCCCGAGGTTCGTCGGCGAATAGCCCGCCCGACCCCCACCTCCCCTACCCGAACCGACCCACGAGTGAACGAACAAAGGAGTCTCATGCTCACTGGCATCCCGTCGACCCTCGGCGACAGCTACCAGCTCAACACCACTTCGATGATCCGCCATGCAGCCACGGTCTTCGGCGAACAGGAAGTCGTCTACCGCCGTTCCGACGGCTCGTGGGGACGGTCGGACTACGCCGAGGAATTCCGGCGCATGGCCCAACTCGCCCACGGCCTGAGCGAACTCGGCGTCGGTGCCGGCTCCATGGTCGGCGTCCTCGACTGGAACTCCCGCCGCCACTTCGAACTCTACTTCGCCGTCCCCGGCCTGGCCGCGACGATGCTCCAGCTCAACCTCCGCCTCGCACCCGAGGACCTCGCCTACGTCGTCAGCCACTCGAAGTCCGATTGGATCTTCGTCGACGAGACCCTCCTGCCCGTGGCGGAGAAGCTCGCCCCGAAGCTCGACGTCAAGGGCTGGGTCGTCATGACCGACAAGCCCGCGAGCGAGATCGAGACGAGTCTGGACAACGTCGTCTTCTACGAGGACCTCATCAAGGACAAGCCCGAGACCTACGACTGGCCCGTCGTCGATGAGAAGACCGCCGCGTACGCCGGCTACACGACCGGCACGACCGGGCGACCCAAGGGCGTGTACTACTCGCACCGGTCGATCTACCTCCACACGATCGGCGGCCTCGCGGCCCTCGGCGCGACGTTCAACGACACGGTCATGCCGATCACCCCGATGTTCCACGTCCTCTCGTGGGGCTTCCCGCAGAACGCCGTCGCCGCCGGGGCGAAGCTCGTCCTGCCGGGCAAGTTCGCCGCCGAGGAGTTCGGAGCGATCGCCCGGGCCTTCATCGAGGAGAAGGTGACGCTGGCCAACGGCGCGCCGGCGATCTTCGCCCCGATGCTCGCGATGATGAAGGACATGCCGCAGCCGCCGGACCTCTCAGGCGTCCGCCTCGTCTCCGGCTCCTCAGAGCCGCCGCTGTCGATGATGCGCGGGTTCAAGGAGATCACCGGGGCCGATGTCATCCACGGCTACGGCGCCACCGAGACGACCCCATTGGCGACGACGAACTGGCACATCAAACCGGGCCTCGACATGGACGAAGAGGAGCGCTGGGACTTCAAGCGCTTCCAGGGGCTGCCGATCATCGGCGTCGAGGTCAAGGTCGTCGACCCCACCGGTGAGGAGCTGCCGCGTGACGGGAAGTCGATGGGCGAGGTCCTCATGCGCGGCCCGTGGGTCACCGAGTCCTACTTCCAGCTGCCGGACAACTCCGAGCGGTTCCTCGACGGCTGGTGGCGTTCGGGCGACGTCGGGGTCATCTACCCCAACGGCTACCTCAAGCTCACCGACCGCCTCAAGGACGTCATCAAGTCCGGTGGCGAGTGGATCTCCTCGATCGACATGGAGAACGCGATCCTCGACTGCACGAGCGTCAAGGAGGCCGCCGTCATCGGCGTCCCCGACGAGAAGTGGCAGGAGCGCCCCGTCGCCTATGTCGTCGCCGAAGACGGCGCCGAGGTGACCCGGGAGAAGATCGTCGAGGTCCTCGGCGACCGGTTCGCGAAGTGGCAGCTGCCCGACGAGATCATCGTCACCGACGAGCTCCCGCGCACCTCGGTGGGCAAGCTGGACAAGAAGCTGCTCCGGAAGGAATGGGAGGGCGCCGAGGCGTAGGCGCGCTCCGCAGCCGGAGAATCCCTGAGGAGTCATCCTCAGGGATTCTCCGCATTCGGACGGGGACTGTCCAGGGATTCGGCAGGACGGAAAGGGTTCCGCAGGTGTAGTTGAACTTTGTACCATCGACTCATGACGAATTCCCGCCCGTTCTTCGCCCGCCCGCTCGTGTGGATCATCGCGATCGCCGCCGTCCTCGCGACCGTCGCCGCGATCGTCGCCACACGGATGTACGTCTCCTCGCAGAACGCCGCCGCTCCCGAGGAGTTCCTCAGCGAGGACGTCGCCGAGGCGACCACCCCCGGGCAGTCCTCGGGCTCGGCCGACGCGATCGCCGGACAGTGGTCGATCAGCGAGGGTTCGGAGGCCGGCTACCGCGTCGACGAGGTCCTCAACGGTGAGGACGTCACCGTCGTCGGGCGCACCGACGACGTCACCGGAGAGGTGACGATCGACGGCTCCGAGCTCACTGCGGGCACGGTCATCGTCGACCTGCGCACCGTGACCACCGACAGCTCCCGCCGGGACGGCTACTTCACCTCCCGGGCGATCGACACCTCGGCGAATCCGGAGGCGACCTTCACCGTCGCCGAGGCGGTCGACCTCACCGCGCTCGCCGACTCCGGAACCGCGGAGATCGAGATCCCCGGAACCCTCGACATCAATGGACAGAGCCGGGAGACGACCGCCCAGGGCACCGTGACCCGCACTGTTGCCGGCCTGCGCGTGGTCGGGGCGATCGACGTCACCTGGCAGGACCACGGTGTCACCGCTCCCGACCTCGGATTCGTCTCCGTCGAGGACGCAGGCGTCGTCGAGTTCGCCCTCGACCTCACCCGGGCCTGAGCAGCCCGGGTGCGGCGGTGAGGCGGCCGGGAACCGCACCGCAGAGGCTGGGGCTCACAGGGCGATCCACCCGATGAGGGCGGCGGTGAGGACGACCGCCCATGCGGGCACGTTCCAGCGGGTGAGCGCGATGAACGCGGCGATCGCGATCGCCAGGGTCGCCGGTGAGGTCACGCCCTCGATGAAGACGGGATCGAAGAGTGCGGCCCCGAGGAGACCGACGACGGCGGCGTTGACCCCGAGGAGGGCCCGCCTGGCGTGGACCGAGGAGTGGAGACGCTGCCAGAAGGGCAGCGCACCGATCGTCAGCAGCGCCGCAGGCAGGAAGATCGCGATGAGGGCGATGCTCGCCCCGAGGATGCCTGAAGGACCCGAGGTCGTCGAGGCTCCGAGGAACGCGGCGAAGGTGAAGAGCGGGCCGGGAACGGCCTGAGCGGCACCGTAGCCGGCGAGGAACGTGTCGTGGTCGACGAGTCCGGTCCGCACCGTTTCGGTCTCGAGGAGGGGGAGGACGACGTGCCCGCCGCCGAAGACGAGCGCTCCCGCCCGCGAGAAGATCTCGGCCAAGCGCACTGCCGGATCACCGGTGAGGGCGGAGAGTGCGGGAAGGACGAGAAGGAGCGCGGCGCAGACGGTGAGCGCCGCGGCCCCGGCGCGGCGGGAGACCGGGACCCGGAACCCGGTGGGGGCGGCGTCGGCGGTGGCAGCGGAGGACGAGGAGTCGCCAGACGAGGCCCCGGCAGCGTCCGCCTCGGCGGGGGAGGGCTGCGACGCCGGACCCGCGGTCTCCGGGGTGCGCACCCATGCGAGCCCGAGTGCTGCGCCGACGGCGATCGCGAGGAGCTGGATCGCCGGTGACGGGATGAGGAGGACGATGATCGCTGCGAGCCCGGCGATCGTCGCGCGCCGGGCATCGGGGGTGAGCGACTTCGCCATGCCGAGCACTGCGCCGGCGACGATGGCGACGGCGGCAGCCTTGACCCCTGCGAGCCAGCCGGTGCCGAGCGCATCCCCGAGCGCGTCGAAGCCGTAGGCGAAGGCGACGAGGAGCACGGCCGAGGGCAGGGTGAAGGCGAACCAGGCGGCGAGCAGACCCCCGTAGCCGGCGCGCTGCAGGCCGATGGCCATGCCCACCTGGCTCGAGGCGGGTCCGGGGAGGAACTGGCAGAGGGCGACGAGATCGGCGTAGGCATCGTCGTCGAGCCATTTCCGGCGGGCGACGAACGCCTCACGGAAGTACCCGAGGTGGGCGACGGGACCGCCGAAGGAGGTCAGCCCGAGGCGGAGGAAGATGCGGAAGACCTCGCCGACGGTGCCCGGGTGCCGCCTGCTCACCTCTCGGTCGCTCATCGCTGCTCCTCGTCCTCCGGTGAACTGCCTGCGCCCAGTCAAGTGCGCGAAGGTGTCGCGGAGGTGAACGCGCAGGCGGGCGTCACGGACGTCGGGCTCACGGGTGCGGCGTCACGGACGCTGCGACGTCACGGGCGGTGCTGCCGCACCGACGCCCCGGCTCTCACGGGTGGTGGAGGAGGTACGTCCCGCCTTTGAGGCACGTGTCGACGACCCAGCCGTCGGCGATGAGCGCGGTGAGCGATTCGCGCAGGGCAAGACGCCAGCGGGCGGCGAGCTCGGCGTCATGGCGGCGGAGGCTCTCGATGTCCGAGGGGAAGTCGAGGGAGACGACGGCGGCCTCCCGCGGGACCTCGGAGACGAGCGGTTCGCCGGACTCGTCGGCGCGCAGGCACGCGAACGCGGTGTCGGCGGCGACGGCGGGCACCCTCGCGGGCCGGTCGAGCGGCCACGAGACCATCATCCGGTCGCTCGCCTGACCTTCGTTGAGGCCGTCGCGCATCTGCCCGTAGAAGTCCTCGAGGTATTCGACCATGCTCACACCGAGGCGCTGGAAGTTGAAGTAGGCGTTGCGGGCGATGAGCGGATCGAAGGTCCACGTCATCTCCGTGATGCCCAGGCGCAGGCACCACAGGCGCTGGTGGAGCTTCATCGCCGACCCCGCGCCGTGCCCGACGTGCTCGTGGCGGACCCCGGCGATGTGGGAGTGCATGACCGTGCCCAGCGGCTGTCCGAAGAACCCGATCGTCACCCCGATCATCTCGTCGGGGTCATCGGCGCTGTACGCGGCGGAGACGTAGTTGCCGGCGTGGGCGAAGGCGACGATGAGGCCGGGTTCGAGGATGTTCGTGCCCGTCTTGTCGACGTTCCACACCTCGTCGAGGAGGAGGGAGGCCTCGGCGGCCTCGGCCGCCGTGTGCAGCTCCCGGACGACGACGCCTGCGGCCTCGGCAGCGGCCGTGGACTCGTCCTCGGCGAGGGCGATGATCTCCGAGTCGACCGTTCTCAGTCCTGCGCGCGCTGTCATGGTGACATTGTGCCACCGAACGTCCCGGTCACAGCCGCCGGCGAGGCGATTTTTCGTCCCCGCCGCAGGCTCGTGGGCAGGTATAGCCTGATCCCATGACTGATCCTCAGCCCTCCGTCGCCGTCATCGGGGCCGGCACCATCGGCCGCTCCTTCGCTCGCCTCTTCGCCGTCTCCGGATACGACGTGACCGTGTGGGATCCGCGGGGCGACCTCGCCGAGGTGGTCGCCGGCGTCCGTGCCGAGGTCGCGACCGATGCCCGCGCCGAAGCCGCCGACGCCGGCTCCGCTGACCCCGACCTCGTCGGGTCGGGCATCGCCGCCGAGCGGCGACGGACCGGCTCCGTCGAGGCCGCGGATTCGCTCGAGGCGGCGGTCGCCTCGGCGGGATTCGTCCAGGAGTCCGGACCCGAGGACCCGGAGGAGAAGCCCCGGCTCTTCGCCCGCCTCGCCGAGGCGGCGCCGTCGACGGCGGTCTTCGCGACCTCGTCGTCGACGATCCCCGCTTCGCACCTCGCAGGCGATCTCCCCGCCGAGGCGGCCGCCCGGGTCATCGTCGGCCACCCCTTCAACCCGCCCCACCTCATGCCGCTCGTCGAGGTCGTTCCCGCGCCGACCACGAGCGCGGACACGGTCGCCCGTACCGTCGGGTTCTACCGCAGCTGCGGGCGGGAGCCGGTGGTGCTGCGCCGCGAGGTGCCGGGCTTCGTCGGCAACCGTCTGCAGGCTGCGCTGATGAAGGAGGCGATCGCCCTCGTCGAGAACGGGGTCGTCACGGCGGGCGAACTCGATGCGGTGATGCGGAACTCACTCGGGCTGCGGTGGGCGGCGGTGGGGCAGTTCGCTGGCATGCACCTCGGCGGGGGAGAGGCGGGGATCCGCGGATTCATGGCCCACATCGGTCCCTCCCTCACCGGTCTCGAACCGTTGCCGCTCGAACTCGGGGACGAGGCGCTGGAGGAGGTGTTCGGGCAGGTCGAGGACGCCTACGGGACGAGCCCGAGCACAGAGGACGCGGCCGAACGCGACCGCATCCAACGCGCCGTGCTCACTGCGCGCGGCCAGGAGGAGTGAGCCTCAGACGGCGGCCTGGTAGAAGTACGTCGTCCGTGTGCTGATGAGCCCCTGCTCGTCGAAGCGGAAGAAGTCGGCGAATCCGACCCGGGTCTCCGATCCGTCCTTGAGGCGCCCGGCGAAGACCCCGCGACTGGCGGCATGCGCGCCTTCGACGAGGATCTCGCCGAGCTCGTGGGCCCCGGATTCGATGACCCGCTCCCCGAGGTAGAAGTCCGTGATCGCCTGGCCGACCATCGTCGGATAGCCGGGGCGGTCGTAGCTGGCATCGGCGGCGAAGAGTGCCGCGGTGGCGACGGGATCGCCGGCGTCGACGGTCGTGTAGTAGCGCTCGACGAGTTCTCTCACTGCAGTCATGACCACAACCTAGCAGTCGCGCGCCGTGTGGGAAGAGCAGAAGGGTCAGGGAATTGGGAGGGTGCGGGAATTGCCGCGGCAGGGGATCGGCCATAGCGTGAGAGGAGAACAGGCTGACAGCAGAGACGAGGAGAGTCATGTCCACCATCTACCGTGTGACCGACCCGGCGACCGGTGAGGTCGTCGAAGAGTTCCCCACCGCCTCCGATGCGGAGATCCTCGCCGCCCTCGACCGGTCGTCGACGGCGTTCGCGGAGTGGAGCCGGACCCCGGTCGCCGAGCGTGCCGCACTGCTCACCCGGGTCGCCGACATCTACGCCGACCGCGCCGAGGAGCTCGCCGAGGTGATCAAGCTCGAGATGGGCAAGGCGGTGCCCGAGGGCAAGGGCGAGGTGGCCCTGAGCTCGAACATCTACCGGTACTTCGCCGACAACGCCGAGGCGTTCATGGCCGACGAACCGCTGCGCGGACCCGAGGATGGGACCGCGTGGATCCGGCGCAAGCCCGTGGGCTCCCTGCTCGGCATCATGCCGTGGAACTTCCCCTACTACCAGGTCGCCCGCTTCGCCGCCCCGAACCTCGCGCTCGGGAACACGATCCTCCTCAAGCACGCCCCGCAGTGTCCGCGCTCGGCGCAGATCATGGAGGAGATCTTCCGTGAGGCGGGTCTGCCCGAGGGCGCGTACATCAACATCTACGCGAGCAACGAGCAGGTCGCCGACATCATCCTCCCCGACCCCCGCAACCAGGGTGTGTCCCTGACCGGGTCGGAGAGGGCCGGTGCCGCGGTGGCCGCCGAGGCGGGGAAGAACCTCAAGAAGGTCGTCCTCGAACTCGGCGGCTCCGACCCCTACATCCTCCTCGACACCGCCGATGTCGCGAAGAGCGCGAAGACGTTCTTCAACACGCGCATGGGCAATACGGGCCAGGCCTGCAACTCGCCGAAGCGGATGATCGTCATGGACGACGTCTACGATGAGTTCCTCACCTCGATCACCGAGGCGGCGAAGAAGGCCACCCCGGAGGTGCCCGGGGAGGAGGGCTCGCGCCTGTCCCCGCTGTCCTCGGTCGCCGCCGCCGACAGATTCATCGAGCAGGTCCAGGACACCGTCAGCCAGGGCGCGACCCTGCTCGCCGGCGGGAAGAAGTACGACGGGGGTGGAGCCTACGTCGAACCCGTCGTCCTCGCCGACGTCGAGAAGGGCATGCGCGGCTACTACGAGGAGCTCTTCGGCCCCGCCGTCATCGTCTTCCGGGTCGGCAGCGAGGAGGAGGCGGTCGAGCTCGCCAACGACACCCCGTTCGGCCTCGGCGCCGCGGTCTTCTCCGGCGACGTCGAGCGCGCCGAGCGGGTCGGGGCGCAGATCGACTCCGGCATGGTCTTCATCAACTCGCCCGAGGGATCCCGCGAATACCTGCCCTTCGGCGGCGTCAAGCGCTCCGGCGTCGGCCGTGAGCTCGGCCCCCTGGCGATGGACGAGTTCGTCAACAAGCAGCTCGTCTTCCAGAAGGACAGCTGACCACCGGCATCCGGCCACTCAGACCCGGCCACTCAGACTCGGCCACAAGGGGGCGTCGTCCGCAACCGCGGACGACGCCCTCACTGTATCCTGATGTGACGCACAGCACTTTCCCAGCAGGAGGTTCCCATGCCGGCCCCCACTCCGTCGTCGCAGATCAACGCCGCCGCCTCCTCAGGGGTGATGCGCCCGATCAACCGGTTCCTCGAACGGTGGATCCCCTCGGCTCTCACCTTCGCCATCGTCCTCACCCTCATCGTCGCCGTCCTCGCCTTCGTCCTCACCGGGGCGAGTCCGCTCGAGGTCGTCACCAGCTGGGGTGTGGGCCTCTCGGGTCTCCTCGAGTTCATGACCCAGATGTGCCTCATCCTCCTCCTCGGCCACATCCTCGCGAACACCGGCCCCGTCCAGGCGCTGCTCTCCCGCCTCGCCCAGGTGCCCGGCAGTCCGGCGTTCGCCTACGTCTTCGTCTTCCTCGTCGCGGCGATCGCCAGCCTCATCACGTGGGGCCTCGGCCTCGTCGTCGGCGCGCTGCTCGCCCGTGAGGTCGCCGTGCAGGCCAGGCAGCGCGGCATCAGGGTCCACTTCCCGCTCCTCGTCGCCGCCGGCTACTCGGGCATGGTCGTGTGGCACATGGGCTACTCCGGGTCGGGTCCGCTCACCGCGGCGACCCCGGACTCGTTCCTCGCCGAATCCCTCGGCGGGGAGATCGTGCCGGTGAGCGAGACGATCTTCTCCACCTGGAACCTGCTCGCCATCCTCGGCGTCCTCATCGTCTGCAGCCTCCTCTTCTATCTCATCGCCCCCAAAGGCGGGGCCACGGTCTTCGAGATGCCCGAGGCCGTCGATCCGACGACCCGGTCCTCCTTCGCCGAGGAGGTGCTCACCCCCGCCGACCGGATCGACGCCTCCCGCGTCCTCACCCTCGTCCTCGGTCTCGCCCTCGTCGCCTATCTCGTCGTCCACTTCGCCCAGGGCGGCGGACTCACCCTCGACATCGTCAACTGGTCGTTCCTCGCGCTCATCCTCCTGCTGGTGAAGAACCCCTTCGAACTCATCCACCTGACGAAGAACGCGGCCTCGAACGTCGGAGAGATCCTCCTCCAGTTCCCGCTCTACGCCGGCATCCTCGGCATCATGAGCGGAACCGGACTCATCGCCGTCTTCTCCGATGCATTCGTCTCGATCGCCACCCCCGTCTCCTTCGGCGTCCTCGCCCTGCTCTCGGCCGGGCTCGTCAACTTCTTCGTCCCCTCCGGCGGGGGACAGTTCGCCGTCCAGGGCCCGATCATGCTCGACGCGGCCAACCAGCTCGGCGTCGATCCGTCGATCGCGATCATGGCCGTGTCCTACGGCGATCAGTGGACGAACATGCTCCAGCCGTTCTGGGCGCTGCCGGTGCTCGCGATCGCCGGGCTGAAGATGCGCGACATCCTCGGCTACACATTCATCACGTTCCTCGGGTCGGGAGTCGTCATGGCGCTCGCCCTCCTCCTCGTCTCCCTCTGAGACTCCGCTGCGGCTCCGAGCGGACTCAGGCGCGTCACGGCAGGGAGGGCTACTGAAAACTACGATATGGTAGCCTGCATCGTTGGGTGCCCACGAAGACGCAGGCGGTTCCCACCCCAGCGCCCGGTCAGGGTGCTTCGATGGGCCAGAGCACTGAGATCAACGACATGTCGGGGCGCTCCAGCGCCGGACGAGGGAGCGAGCAGATGTCAGCACAGACGCAGCAATCCACGGACGACGCGAAGGGCAGGGCGAAGCGGCTGCCGCCCGTGAACAAGCGCGTCTTCATCTCGGCGGCGGTCGGCACCCTGGCCATCACCGTCTGGGCGTTCTTCGCCCCGGCCAACGCGCAGGCGGTCCTCGGTGCCGTCGTCGGGTGGACCTCGGACTGGTTCGGCTGGTTCTACGTCCTCCTCGTCGCCGTCGTCCTCGTCTTCGTCATCTACCTCGCCGCCTCCCGCTACGGCTCGACGAAGCTCGGCCCCGAACACTCGAAGCCGGAGTTCGGCCTGCTGCCGTGGGCGGCGATGCTCTTCGCCGCCGGCATCAGCACCGACCTCATGTTCTTCGCCGTCGCCGAACCCGTCACGCAGTACCTCCAGCCGCCGAGCACGGAATCCGAGACCGTCGATGCGGCCCGTGAGGCCACCGTGTGGACGCTCTTCCACTACGGGCTCAGCGGTTGGGGGCTCTACGCACTCATGGGCATCGCCCTCGCGTACTTCGCCTACCGGATGAACATGCCCCTGGCGATCCGCTCGGCACTCGCCCCGATCTTCGGCAAGCGCGTCCAGGGCGCCCTCGGCGACACCGTCGACTTCGCCGCCCTCCTCGGGACGATCTTCGGCGTGGCGACCTCGCTCGGCATCGGCGTCGTCATGGTCAACGTTGGCCTGGGCGTCATCTTCGGTCTGCCCGTGAGCACCGCCGCGCAGGTCGCCATCGTCGTCGTCGGTGTCGGCGTCGCGACACTCTCGGCGGTCTCCGGCGTCGACAAGGGCATCAAGTTCCTCTCCCTGCTCAACGTCTTCGCCGCGATCGCGCTGAGCATCTGGGTGCTCGTGGCCGGGAACACGAAGTTCCTCCTCAATGCCTTCGTCCTCAATGTCGCCGACTTCGTCCGCCTCTTCCCGAACATGGTCGGGCAGACCTTCGCCTTCGAGGACACGGGAACATGGATGACCGACTGGACCCTGTTCTTCTGGGCCTGGTGGATCGCCTGGGCGTCGTTCGTCGGCCTCTTCCTCGCCCGCATCTCGCGCGGACGCACGATCCGTCAGTTCGTCATCGGCACCCTGACGATCCCGTTCATCTACATCTTCATGTGGATCTCGATCTACGGGAACTCCGCTCTCGACATCATCCGCGGCGGCAACCGCGAGTTCGGGGAGCAGACGATGCTCAACCCGGAGGGCGGCTTCTACGAACTCCTCGCCCAGTATCCGGCGTTCATCGTCATCGCTGCGCTCGCGACGATGACGGCGCTGCTCTTCTACGTCACCTCAGCGGACTCCGCTGCCCTGGTCATGGCCAACCTCTCCTCGTTCCTGCCCACCCCGCAGGACGACGGGCGGGCGAGTCTGCGGATCTTCTGGGCCGTGCTCACCGGCGCGCTCACCGTCGCGATGCTCATCGTCGGCGGCATCGGCGCCCTGCAGAGCGCGACGGTGATCATGGGCCTGCCGTTCGCCTTCGTCATCATCCTCGTCATGATCGGCCTCTACAAGGCGCTGCGGGTCGAGGGCAACCGCGTCGACAGCGTCGAGCAGAGCCTCTCCGGTTCGCTCGCCCGCCGGTCGACCCGCGGACACGAGACGTGGAAGAAGCAGCTCTCCCGCGTCCTCGCGTTCCCCAGCGGCAGCAAGGTCCGCGACTACGAGCAGACCGTGCTCATCCCCACCCTCGGCGAGATCGCGGCCGAGATGCGGGAGCGGGGAATCTCCGCCCGCTGCGGTCGCGTCGACAACGAGGGACGCTTCGACGACGAGGGCGACCTCGTCGAACTCGAAGTCGACGGTGAGGGGCAGTACCCGTTCCGCTACCAGGTGTGGCCGCACAAGGTCAGCGTGCCCTCGTTCGGCGGTCGGGTGCCGCGCGGAACCGAAGACTACTACCGGATGGAGGTCTACCTCGACGGCGGTGCCGGTCAGGGCTACGACATCATGGGCTACACGAAGGACCAGCTCATCGACGACGTCCTCGACAAGTACGAACGCCACGTCGAGTTCCTCCAGATGCAGGAGAACATCACCGGCGGAACGGACTGAGGGGACTGGACTGAGGATGGCGGAGCGTTCGGCGACCACGACGACTGACGGCGAAGGCGCGGCCTCCGGCGGAGGCGCAAGTGTGGATGACACTGCTGTGGACGGCACTGCGACTCGTGGCGGTCCCGTCGTCGGCGAGGACGGCCTCGCCCGCACCCCGTGGGCCTACGGCGATCCGCTGCTGCTGACGTACTACGACACCGAATGGGGTCTGCCGGTCCGTGACGAGTCCGGGCTCTTCGAGCGGCTCAGCCTCGAGGGCTTCCAGGCGGGGCTCTCATGGCTGACGATTCTGCGCAAACGTGAGCGTTTCCGTGAGGTGTTCGCAGGCTTCGACGCCGAGGCGGTCGCCGGCTTCGGCGAGACCGAGATCGAAGCGCTGCTCACCGACCCCGGCATCATCCGCCACCGCGGGAAGATCGAGGCGTGCATCGGCAATGCGCGGGCGATCGTCGACCTGCGCGCCGACGGCGGGATCGTCGACTTCATCTGGGGCTTCCAGCCCGAGGACACTCCCCGGCCGGCGACGGTCGCCGAGGTGCCGACCACCGCACCGGAGTCCGTGGCCCTGTCGAAGGCGCTGAAGAATCGGGGATTCCGCTTCGTCGGACCGACGACGATGTACGCCCTCATGGAGGCCATCGGTATGGTGGACACGCACCTCATCGGCTCCCACCGCCGAGGTGCCTCCGGGGTCTGGCCGAACTGACAATCCTGCGCTCGGGTCGCCCGCGACCCTGCCCGAACCCGGCCAGCCCGCGGCCGTGCCGAAACCTCGCCCGCCCGCGACCGTGCCGAACCCCGCGACGAAGCCCGCACCACCTGAGCCCGAAAGGAACCGATGAAGGACATCCGCGTCAGCGCCCTCGTTCTCACCCATCCCGAACGACCCGAGATCCTCATGGTGCGCAAGACCGGTACCACGTCGTTCATGCTCCCCGGCGGCAAGCCCGAGACCGGCGAGAGCCCTGAGGCGACGATCATCCGGGAGATCGCCGAGGAGCTCGGGCTCGACCTCGACCCGGAGAGGCTCATCCCCGTGGGCACGTTCACCGCAGCGGCTGCGAACGAAGCCGATCACCGGGTCATCGGCGATGTGTTCCGCTACGAGGGTCTTCCGGTTGGGCTGAGCATCGACGAGATCAGCCATCAGGCGGAGATCGCTGCGGCAGGCTGGTTCCCCTACGATCCGATGCCCGCCGACACCGCCGAGCGGCAGTTCGCCCCGCTCACTCGTGATCGCGTCGTCCCGGCGCTCGCCGAGCAGGGCGTCCTCTGAGCGCGCCTCGGGCCCTGCAGTGTTCCGTGCCGTCGGCCAGCCGCGCCTCGAATCGTGCGCTGGCCCGTGCCGTCGGCCAGCCGTGTCAATCCTGCGCTCCTATCAGCCCTGCGGCTGGCGGGAGTAGGCGATGAGAGCCCGGTAGAGGTCGAGCGGGGCGCAGTTCGCCCCTTTGGCGAGGGACTTCATGAGCTTCCGGTAAGCCGTGTAGTCGACCCTGCTCGGGTTGGGGGTCTCGAGGAGACCGTGGCCGTGGAGGACCCCGACGGCGCGGGAGTCGAGGATCGAGTACTTCTTCGGGTCGAAGACGGTGAGCAGGGCGCTGGCGAGGGGATTGCCGACCCCGGGCAGGACCTTGAGGAAGGGCAGGCGCAGATGGTTCGGGGTGTCGTCGTCGAGGGCGACCCCGGTGACATAGTCAATGTCGTCGCCGGAGAGCTCTTGGGCGGTCGGCAGCACGGCCACGGCCTTCCATTCGACGACCTTGAGGAAGTTCTTGCGCTTGTAGCCCTCCCTGCGCACGACCTTCGGGGCGATGTCGTCGAAGATCTCGGCTTCGAGGTCGGAGAGTTCGTAGAGCGGTTCGAAGCGGAGGACGAAACCTGTGTCGATGAGGCCGGAGGACGCGTTCTCGGGATGCTGCGACGAGGTCATGCCGCGATTCTACAGAACGTCGAGGGCCCCTCGGTGAACGGCAGCGGATCCGGGATCGACCACGGACGGGAGCGCTCCTGACCACGGGCGGGAGGCCTCTGAGCATGCGCGGAAGGGCACTTGACCTCGGGCGATGTGAGACGTGGGGCCGCCTCGGCGAGGATGGGCGGTAAGGTCCGACTATGGCACTCCGATCCGATGACGCTCGCACCCTGACCCCCGCGCTGTTGGGGTTGGTGTGGTCGGCGATGTTCGGATTCTCCGGGTTCTTCCTCAGCTATTCGACGATGGTCTCGATCGGCGTCGCCGACGGCCTCTCGACCGTCACCGGCGGGGCGGCGCTGACAACGATGATGGTCGGCGTCATCGCCGTCCAGCCGTTCGCCCCGAGGCTGGGGGAGCGGCTCGGGATGCGGGCGGCCCTCCTCGTCGCCCTCGGTCTGCAGCTGCTCGGTCAGGTGCTCGGGCTCGTCGTCGGTCCTCCTCTGCTCAGTCTCGTCCTCGCCGGGATCAGCGGGGGCATGGGCTTCGGGCTCTTCGTCGTCCTCGCCAATGCCGCGGTGCCGGGGACCGTGTCGGCGGACAGGCTCGGTCGGGCGCTGGGGATCTTCGGCGGGGTGACCTCGCTCGCCGCGGCCATCGGGGCACCGGTCGGGCTGTGGCTCATCGGCGTCGTTCCCGAGCGGTCGTTCCGGCTCATCGCGTGCGGGACGCTTCTGCTTGCGGTGCCGACGCTCGTGCGGTTCCTGCCCGGGCGCACTTACCCCTCCCCACCCGCCGAGGCGGTGCCCGGTGACGAGGTCGATCGGGGCGGGCCGCACGGGCAGGGTCTGCGCGGCGACGAACCGCACGATGATCGTCGCCGCGGTGGCAGTTCGTCGGGCCCCGGGGCGGTGCCGCGCGCCGAGGGCACCGAGCCCGACGCGGCCGCGCTTGCGGAGGCGGCCCGGGACGCCGAGGCAACCGGCAGCGCGGAGGCAACCGGCAGCGCGGAGGCAACCGGCAGCGCGGAGGCAACCGGCAGCGCGGAGGCAACCGGCAGCGCGGAGGCAACCGGCAGCGCGGAGGCCGTCGGCTCGTCGACGTCGTCGCGCGAGCGCGGGGCGCTGCGTCTCCTCATCATGCTCGCCCCGTTCCTCGTCGGCATGATCACCTTCGGCCTCATCGTCGGGTTCGGGCCGGGCCGCGACGTCGCCCATCCTGCGGTCTACATCCTCATCATGCAGGTGTGCTCGGTCATCGGCAGGTTCGCCGCCGGCGCCGTCGCCGATGCGCGCTCACCGCTGGGCCTGAGCCTCCTCGGCGTCGGGATGGCCGCCATCGGGCTCACCGTCACCGCGGTCAGCGGGGCGGGAGTCGTGCTCGGGATCGCGATGGCGATCGTCGGCCTCGGGCTCGGCACCCTGCAGTCGGCGAGCCTCGTCATGGCCTTCATCACCGCCCGGACACCTGGGCGGGCGAGCGTCGCATGGAACATGAGCTTCGACATCGGCCTCGGCATCGCCGGCGTCACCGGGGGACTCGGGTTCACCTACCTCGGGGACACGGCGACGTTCCTGCTGTGCACGGGAGTGCTCGTCCTCGCCGGTCTCGTCTCGTGGCTCGCGGTGAACCGTCGAACGAGCCGCTGACCGCGGGTGCTGCGATCGGCCAGCGCGCGAGGACGGCGGTGCCTGACCGATCAGTTGAGCGACCCCGAGCATGACCGCCGTGCTCGGCCGAGCCGGGCAGTCTCAGTCGGGGCTGGTCGCGGTCCCCTCATCGTCGAGCATCGCGAGCATGTCGACGGCCGCCCGTGCGTAGTCGCCGATCCAGCGGTCGTGGATGCGCTTGATCGGCAGCGGTGCGAGCGCGAGCACGCGCGTCTTGCCGACCCTGCGGCCGGTGAGCAGTTCGGCGCGTTCGAGGACGCGGATGTGCTGGAGCACGGTGGTGCGGTCGAGTTCGGGGAACGCCTCGGCGACGGCGCCTGTCGTCATCGGTTCTGCTCGGAGGAGGTCGAGGATGCGGCGGCGGGTGGCGTTCGCGAGCGCCTTGAACACGGCGTCGTCGCGGGCATCGGCGTCCGAGCCGTAACCTTCCGACTGCGCACCTGTTCCCTTCTCACTCGACATGTGATAAAAATATCACATGAATGATGAGCAGAACGACAAGAGTGCGCAGCTGGAGGAGCTCTCCTTCACCGTCACCGGGTACATCTCGAAGACGCCGCACGAAACCTATGAGGCCGTCGCCGATCCTGAGCAGCTCTCGAAGTACTTCACGACGGGCGGCGCCCGCGGGCGCCTCGAGACGGGAGTCGAGGTGAGCTGGGACTTCGCGGACTTTCCGGGCCGCTTCCCCGTCGACGTCATCGAGGCCGTGCCCGATGAGCGGATCGTCATCGCGTGGGAGGGCAACGGGCACACGACCGCGCCGAAGACGGAGACGACCTTCGAGTTCACTCCCGTCGACGACGGGACCCGGACCCTGGTGACGATCACCGAGCAGGCGTGGAAGACGACCGTCGGGGGAGCCGAGGGCGCCTTCGGCAACTCGATGGGCTGGACCGGCATGCTCGCCGCGCTCAAGGCGTGGGTCGAGTACGGCATCAACCTTCGCGAGGGCTTCTACAAGTAGGCCGGTCTGCTCAAGCGATGTGCCTGCCCAGGGCGCGGGTGCGCACAGTCGGCGAGCCTGCAGTACCGGTGGCGCGGCTCCGCGAGCCTGTAGTGCGTGGAGCGTGGCTCTGCGAGGAGGATCCGGTTCGAGATCTGGCCGTTCTTCGACTCGGATCCCCCTCGGGGGCGCTGACTCGCGGGCTCGGGAGCTCGGCTGTGGCCGTGAGAGAGTGTCGGTATGACTTCGGTATTCCGTAAGCGGCTCCCGATCTGGTGGTTCGTGCTCCTCACCGCGGGGATCGGCGGGACGATCGGACTCTCTGTCGCCATCTTGTACGGGGCCGAGTCGCTCGGCAGCATCGTCATGGTCGCTTGGCTCGTTGGGATCGGAGCCACCTTCGGCTTCTTCATGGGCATACCGGCCGACATCGTCGTGCGCCTCGTCGTGCCCAGACTGCGGCACCGATGGAGCGCGGTGCTCTTCTGCTTCGGGCTCGGGTACGCATCAGCTATCGCTTCCGTCGTCGCCTTCTTGCTCTGGTCTAGCGGCGGCTCGTGGAGATTCACAGGCGTAGATGGACCTGCGGTGCTGTTCCTGCTCGTCTTCGGCCTGCCAGCCGGTATCCTCACCGCGTGTGCGACCTCCCGCATCGTCGAACCGGTCAAGCCGAAGCACCCGAGGATCGACCGGTTCACGGGACTTCCGTACTGACGGCCCGGCAGAGCCGCCTCGGCGAGGGATTGCGATCAGACGATGCGGGTGGGCGGGGACTGGGTCTTCGCGGGATCGGTCTCGGGAAGATCGCCGAGGGCCTCATCGATGCGGGCGAGCACCTCGGCGTCAAGCCTGACCCCGGCCGCCGCCGCATTCGACTCCACCTGCTCGGGACGTGACGCCCCGACCAGCGCCGTGGCGACGTTGTCGTTGGCGAGCACCCACGCGATCGCGAGCTGCCCCATCGTCAGTCCGAGATCTGTGGCGATCGGCTCGAGCTTCGCGACCGCGGTGAGCGTCTCGTCGTTCATGTAGCGGGAGATCATGTCGGCCCCGCCCTTCTCATCGGTCGCCCTAGAGCCCGCCGGGGCCGGCTGCCCGACCTTGTACTTGCCGGTGAGCACGCCCTGCGCGATCGGCGACCACACGATCTGGGAGATGCCGAGCTCCTTCGACGTCGGCACCACCCGCTCCTCGATGACCCGCCAGAGCATGTTGTACTGCGGCTGGTTCGAGATAAGCTGGATCCCCAGGTCGCGGGCCAGATAGTGTGCGGCCCGCAGCTGATCGGCGTTCCATTCGCTCACTCCGATGTAGAGCGCCTTGCCCGCCCGGACGATGTCGGCGAAGGCCTGCATCGTCTCCTCGAGCGGCGTCTCGTAGTCGTACCGGTGGGCCTGGTAGAGGTCGACGTAGTCGGTGCCGAGCCTGGTGAGCGACCCGTCGATCGACTCCATGATGTGCTTGCGGGACAGCCCGGTGTCGTTGTGGCCCTTGGGGCCGGTGGGGAAGTAGACCTTCGTGAAGATCTCGAGCGACTCGCGACGCTGGCCGGCCAGCGCGTCGCCGAGGACCTGCTCGGCTGCCGTGTTCGCGTAGACGTCGGCGGTGTCGAAGGTCGAGATGCCGGCGTCGAGCGCGGCATGGACGCACTTGGTCGCGATGTCGTTCTCGACCTGGGAACCATGGGTGAGCCAGTTGCCGTAGGTGATCTCCGAGATCTTGAAACCGCTGTTGCCGAGATATCTGAACTCCATACCCTCAGCCTACGACCGGGAGTCAAGACCCCCTGTGGTCCGGTCGACTTCGGCAGCACCTCGAGGGGACCGCTCCGGTGTGAGGGGACCGCGCCGGGCTGGTCCGCTCGCCGGGGAGAGGTCCCCTCGGGAGCGACGGCCGTGGCACAGGCCTTGTCCGCCGGGCGCGCGTGCGGTGTGATGGGGTGATGGACTTCGCGGTGCTCGTGCTCGTCGGGGTGCTCGTCGGCCTGACGACCGTGCTCTTCGGCTTCGGCGGCGGGTTCGTCACCGTGCCGATCATCACAGTCGTCGACGCCGACCTCGGTGCCGACACCGCGCGCGTGGCCGCGGCCACCTCGGCGCTCGTCATGCTCGTCGGCGCCCTCGTCGCCACCGTCTCGACGAGGCGGGAGACACTGGGTCACCTGACCGGCAGGGGGTGGCTCTTCGGTCTCCTCGCGCTCGGTGGGGGACTCGGCGCACTCGCCGCGCGGTACGCCCCCGAGATGCTGCTTAAGTGGGGCTTTGTCGTCTACGTCGCCGTCACGGCCGTCGACATCGTGCTGCGCCCGGGATTCTTCCGGAGGAGACCCGGGACCGACGCCGAGGCGGGTGAGGGCGGTCGCGGCATCTCACCGGTGTGGGGTGTGCCGATCGGCGGGCTCGCCTCGTTCCTCGGGGTGGGAGGCAGTGTGATGACCGTGCCGATGACGCGGCGCTCGGGAGCGACGATGACGGTGGCGACGACCCTGGCGAACCCGCTCACGCTCATCATCATGACCCCGGCGGTGATCATCACGCTCACCGCGCACGGGCAGGTCGAGGCGCCCGGCTGCCTCGGGACCGTCGACGTGCGATCGGCGGCCGCTCTCCTCCTCGGGGCGATTCCGATCATCGTGCTTCTGCGCAGGCGTGTGCCACGGATCCCCGACCTCGTCCACGCGTGGGGCTACCTCATCCTCCTCGTCGTCGCCGGGACGGTCGTCGCGATCGCGTGAGGAGGCGGAGGGTGCGATCGCGGGTGGCACGGTCAGCGCATTCTCGAGCCGCGCGGAGCTTCGTGAGGTCCTCAGTCGGCCCTGCGCCTATCGTGGAGCACCCGGGGCAGGCCGAAGAAGATCGGAGGCCGCGCGTAGGCTCGGTCGGACCTCCCGGCGGCACGGCTCGCCGAGGTGGAGGTCATGTTCTGTGGCGGGTGCACAGGGTTGCGCTCGTCGAGCGCCCACGCGCCCTCCCAGCTGATGAGCTCGCCGGCGTGGCAGACCGGGTCCCCGCCGTGAGACGGCGGCTCGGCCCACAGCCACAGGTTGACCCCGTACTCGATGACGGTGATCGTCGCCTCCCGGTCGCGGCCGGCGTTCTCCTCGACGAGCGCACGGTGCACCATCGCCGAGGCGGCTTCGATTTCCTCCCATCCGTCGCTGCGGTGAGGAAGGAAGACCCACGTCCCCGCGGGGACGTCTGAGGGAACAAATGAGTCGGGAGTGACGACGCGGGTGAAGGCCGACGGGCCCGCGGCCGCGTCGCCAGAACCGTCACCGCCATCGGTAGTGCCTACGGGCTCCTCGAAAGCGGCGAGGACGTCTCCGAAGCAGGCCTCGACCACCTCGGCGGTGGGGGCGACGATGAGGAGGCCGGTCGCCTCGGCGAGGATGTCGGCATCCGACAAGGAGGTCAGGGGAGAGGCGCGCAGGTCGGCGAGCACCGCCTCCCAGTGTCCGGGCACGGGAGCGGAGTCGAGGAGCGCATGAGTGCGCTCCCGTTCGGCATCGTGGCGCATCGACGACCTCCTCTCGCGGCGACAGATGTCTATCCACCATGCCACGAACCCCTGACACGCGCAGACCGGTTCGGCTCCTGACACAAGCGGGCTGCCGACGAGGCGGACCTCGCCTGGGCAAGCCTCGTTGACGCGGACCTTGCCTGCTAAAGCCTCGTCTACGCGAACACCGCGATCCCGTAGACGGCGAAGACGACGAGGAGGGCTGCGCCGTGGACGGCGGTGACCCTCTTCGCGGCGAACGTCGTCACCGAGAGCACGATGATGACAGACAGGAGCAGGAGGTTCGCGGGCTCCTCGGCGAGGACGATCTGCTGTCCGGTGAGCATCCCGATGACGAGGACGACGGGGATCGTCAGACCGACCGTGGAGACGAGGGCCCCGTGGCAGAGGTTGCTCACCCGCTGGACCTCGCCCTGCCAGGCGGCGCGGATCGCGGTGATCGTCTCAGGGAGGAAGACGATCATCGCGATGACGATGCCCGACAGAGCCGTCGGGGCGCCGAGGCGGCCGAGCCCGTCATCGAGGAGGGCTGCCATGTCATGGGAGAGGAGGACGATCGGTAGCACCGTGACGACGAGGAGGCCGAGGCGCGCGAGGATCTCGACCCGGTGGGCCGAGAGGGTCGCGACGATGCCCGGGCGGACCGTTGGAGTGTCGGCTGGAAGCGGTGGGGCGGCGCCATTCGGATGAGCTGCAGGGGTGGCCGCCGGCTCGGCTGCGACGATGTCGTCGGATGGTGTCGCGTCGGATTCCACGGCGCCGGCACACCCCGCGACGGAGTGCGCGGGAGCGAGGGCATCGGTGAGTTCGGTCGAACGGGCGGCCGCCTCGGCGAGGCGGGGATCGACCTCACGGAAGTCGTCGGCCTGTGCCCCCATCTGCCGGGTGAGGAAGAACGCGTAGAGGCCGAGGGTGAGGACGATGATCGGGATCTCCTGCCACGGCAGGTAGCTGCCGTTGGATCCGATGACAGTCGGCAGCCCGAACGCGAGCGCGGAGAGGACGACGATGAGCCCGAGGTACGTCGAGGTCCCCGTCCGGTTGTGCGCGAGGTCCCCGTGGCGCAGGCCGCCGATGAGGAGGCAGAGCCCGACGACGGCCCCGAGGATGATCATCGACACGGCCATGACGGAATCGCGCGCGATCGTCGCATGATCGCCGGGACCGAGCAGGACGGCTGCGATGAGGATGACCTCGATGAGGACGATCGAGAGCGTGAGGACGAGGGAACCGTAGGGGTCGCCGAGGCGGTGGGCGAGGTGCTCGGCTTCGTGGACGACGCCGAAGGCGCAGGTGAGGATCACGCCGACGATGACGACGAGGGCGGTGATGAGCACGGGGGCCGGGGCCGGCGGGGCGAGCGCCTCGGCGAGGAACGGGAGGGCGACGACGGTGCCCCAGCCGAGGACGAGACGGACGATAGCGGTGGGAGTGACGATGCTGCGCAGCGTCGCGGACATGGTGGTCATCCAGTTCTGCGAGGTCGTCCTCATCACGGCGGTCAGCGATCGGGTCGTCCCGCTCGCCACGGCACATCCACTATAGCAAAGGCCCTGAGCAGCGGCAGTGCCGCCGCTCAGGGCCTCAGGTCCGAGAATTCCTACGCCGCGGCGGGCGAACCGACTCGGTCGGCGCGCTTGCCGCGGGCTGACTTCGAGCGGAAGACGAAGCGGTCGACGCTGAAGCGACCCGGCCCCATGGCCGCGATGAGCAGGGCGCCGGCCGAGAGGGCGGCGACGAGCTCCCAGCCGCCCTGGTCGACGAAGGGCACCGGCACGAAGTGGACGATGACGAGCGCCCCGAGGAGGTTGACGGCGATGAGCGCGCCGACGATCGGGGTGAAGGCGCCGAGGATGAGCAGGGCACCGCCGATGAGTTCGACGAAGGTTGCGAACGGGGCGGCGAGTTCGGGCAGGGGAACACCCATCTGCGCGAACGAATCGGCGGTGCCGGCGATGGTCCACTCGTTGAACTTCTGCCAGCCGTGGGCGATGAGGATTGTTCCGAGTCCGATGCGGGCAATGAGAGCAATGACGTCGCGGGCGATGGTCGGGAGTCCGGTCGTGGCGTACACGGGGTGACCTCCAGGTTTGATTGAAATGACAATCAGAACCCTATTCATCGTTTTTGGCAGAGGCCTGTGCGGAACTCGGCAGCAGATTGTGAGTTCTGCCCCGGATTCCGCACCTCGGAAATCCTTGACACGGCAGCCTATGGACCTGGCCGGGGCCGACGCCGTCAGCGGTGTCGGCCCCGAGCGTCAGAACCCGTACGCGGCCTCCCGCTCCTCGCGCATCGCCGTGTACGTGCGCGTGAGGGTGAGGGTGTCCTCGACGAGGCGGTCGAGGCGCTGGAGCACATCGTCGCTGACGATCTGGTTCCGGTGGAGGTCCCTCTCCTCGACGAACACGTAGGGCTGGACGACCTGCGCCTTCATGTAGGAGAGGATCGGCACGAGCTGCTGCTGGGGGATGAGGAAGTGCTTCGGCGAGCCCGCGGTCGCGACCATGCCTGTCACCTTGTCGCGGAACGCGTTCACCGGGAGGAGGTCGAAGACGTTCTTCAGCGACGCCGGGATCGAGGCCTGGAAGATCGGGGTGCCGATGAGGATCGCGTCGGCGTCCATGATCGTCCGCGCGATGCGGCCGGTGTCACCGGTGTACTCGGTGAAGTTCCGGCCGTCGGCGAAGTCCATGTCCGCCTCGGCGAGGTCGATGAGCGTGATCTCCGCATCCGGATCCTGCGCCATAACGGCCTGGGTGACGTACTCCATGACCGTACGGGTCTTCGTCCCGACGTTCGAGCCGGAGAGGACGACGATCCTCATCGCACGAGCTCCCCGTCCGTGTCGGCCGAGTCGCGGTCATGGCCCGTCTCATCGGTTTCGGCGCCGATCTGGTCGAACGCCGAGGAATCGGCAGTGCGGGCGGAGGCGGGTTCCGCGGTGTACTTCTTCACGGCGGGGATGATCTCCGAGCCGATCGTCTCGATCTGCCGCATCACGCGGTCGAACGGGATGCCGCCGAAGTCGATCTGGCCGAGGTAGCGCTGATGGCCGAAGACCTCGTGCTGGTGGAGGATCTTCTCGACGATCTCCTGCGGGCTGCCGATGTTGACGATGCTGTGCGGGTCGGCGGCCTGGGCGAAGAGCTGCTTGGGCATGCCCTGCCCGTTGACACGCTTCATTCCCTCGTTGATGTGCGGGTAGAGCTCCCGCAGCGCGTCCTGCGTCGTCGGCGCGGTGTAGAGGAACCCGGCGGTGGCGATCGGCAGGGTGGCTGGGTCGTGACCGGCATGTCGGGCGGCATCCCGGTAGGCGTCGACCGTCGTCCTGAACACCGAGGCGGTTCCGCCGAGGTGGGCCATGACCATGGGCACGCCAGCGAGGCCGGCTTTGATCGCGCTCGTCGGCGCGCCGCCGACGGCCCGCCAGATCGGGAAGGTCTCCTGGGCGGGACGGGGGATCACCTCGGCGTCGGCAAGCGGGGCGCGCAACTGCCCGTTCCACGTCACCTGCTCCTCCCGGGCGATCTGGAGGAGCAGGTCGAACTTCTCCTCGAAGAGCTCCTCGTAGTCGCGCAGGTCGTAGCCGAGCAGCTCGAAGAGACCCACGCGCGAGGCGCGACCGGCGACGAGTTCGGCCCGGCCCTGGGAGAGATGGTCGATCGTTGCGAAGTTCTCGAAGACGCGGACGGGATCGGAGGTGGAGAGGATCGTCGAGGTGCTGCCGATCCGGATGGACTCCGTCGCCTCGGCGATGGCTCCGAGGATGACGGCGTGGGCCTGGGAGGCGAAGTACCGCTGGTGGCTCTCGCCGACGCTGAAGAAGTCGAAGCCGGCCTCCTCGGCGGCCTCGGCGTACGCGACGAATTCGCGGATGCGCTCGCCGGCGCTGATGCGAGAGCCGTCGGTGGGGTTCGGCAGATGGTCGCCGAGGGTGTACATGCCGAACTGCAGGCCCTGGCTGGGGTCGAAGTTCAGCTCGTTCATGAGGTTCCTGGACTCGGTCACGGTGTCTCCTTGGGTGCCGATGACATTCTCGTTTGTCATGGCAACTGATAACCGAGGGAAAATATTCCCGATGGTGCCGGTCCCCGTCGGATGTCGAGCAGTCCCCGCGGCATCAGCCTCTGCCGGCGGAGGTGCCGATCCCGTCGTCACTGGCCGACATCCCGTCGGCAGAACGACTGCGGCGCTCGACGCTGCGTTCGTAGAGCTTCTTCATCAGCGCGTGGAGTTCGATCCGTTCGTCCTCGCTGAGGACGTCGTCGAACATCGACGACTGGAGGGCGAGCTGGCTCGGGAAGGCCTCTTCGAGGACTGTGCGCCCCGTGTCGGTGAGCGAGATGTACTTCGTCTTCCAGTCCTGTCGGCGCGAGATCAGTCCCTCGCGCTCGAGCCGGGAGAGCATGCGCGAGATCCCGCCGCCGCTGACCGTGAGGCGCTCGGCGAGGTCGGACTGCGTGATGGGCTGGTAGGCGCGGATGTTGGCCAGTGCCTCGAACTGGGCGATCGTCAGCCCGTAGCCGCGCAGGTGGTCGTTCGAGATCTGGTTGCTGTTCTGGACGAATCTCACCATGCGCAGCCAGGTGAGCGTGCTCAGCGTCAGATCGTCCATCATCCCTCCCGGTCCTCGCGTCGGGCCCTTCTGCCCCAGCGCTGCCTCTCACTGTACTGATCAGCCACTGTACTGATGGGGCGCCGCACTGATCATCCCGACAGGGCGCCGGCAGCGCCGTCGGCACCCACCCTGTCGATGTCCGCCCGACATGGGACAATGGGCGCGGAATCCATGAGCGTCGGGAGCAGGGAGTGCGAGGATGACCACCACAGAGCCGACCGTCGACCGCCTCGGCGAAGGCCGATCTGCGGCCGTGATCATCGCGTCCACCTCGGCGGCGCGCGGTGAGGCGGCGGACACGACCGGCCCGATCCTCGTCGACTGGCTCCGCGGGCGCGGTTACGACTGCCCCGACCCGATCGTCGTCCGTGACGGCGAACCCGTCGGTGAGGCGCTGCGGGAGCTTCTCCTCACCCCCGCCGAGGCGGCCCGCCCCCGCATCGTCGTCACCTCCGGGGGCACCGGGCTGGCGCCCGACGATCGGACCCCGGAGTTCACCGCGGAACTCCTCGAGCGGCAGTCGCCGGGACTCATCTACGCGATGTGGCGCAAGGGGCTCGAATCGACGTCGTCGGCAGTGATGAGCAGAGGTGTCGCCGGGGTGAGAGGACGGTCCTTCGTCATCAACTTCCCCGGGTCCAAGGGCGGGGTGCGTGACGGGATCGCCGTCATCGACGATCTCCTCGAGCACATCCAGACCTCGGTCGAGGACACGACCGACCACGGGCCGAGGGTCTGAGATGCAGCAGCGCAAGGCAGTCCGGGCTCGCGTCCACCGCTTCGACGCGACCGGTGAGATCAAGGTCGGACCCGATTCGCTGGCCGGGGAGGAGCCGCTCGAGGTCAACCTCGACGGGGAGCAGTTCTCCGTGACGATGCGCACCCCCGGCAACGACGTCGAACTCGTCTCCGGCTACCTCCTCTCCGAGGGGGTGATCACCTCGATGGACGACATCGCGGAGATCGACTTCTCGACCGGCCTCGCCCCCGACGGTTCGCGGAACTACAACGTCGCCGGTGTCCGGCTGCGACCCGGGGTGTGGAACGCGGCAGCCGCTCCCGCCCGGTCCGTCTACACCTCATCATCGTGCGGGATCTGCGGGACCGCGGCCATCGACGCGGTGACGAAACCCTCGGCGTACCCGCTCATCCCGCTCCTCGGCGTCGGGGGAGCGGAGCCGGCGGACGGAACCGGCGCGGACCCTGCGGAACGCGGTGGCGGCATCGCGGTCCCGAGCGACGCCCCGCACCTCGATGAGGACGGCGACATCGTCTTCCCACCACTGCTCACCCCGGCGCGCGTGGGCGAACTGCCCGATCGCCTCCGCGAGGGGCAGGCCGTGTTCGAGAAGACCGGGGGAGTCCACGCCGCCGCCCTCTTCGCCGTCGGCGACGATCCCGACGCCGGACCCGAGCTCCTCGTCACCCGTGAGGACGTCGGACGCCACAACGCCGTCGACAAGGTCATCGGCTGGGCGATGGCCGAGCGGGGGCTGCCGCTTGCCCGCACCGTCCTCCAGGTCTCGGCCCGGGCGTCGTTCGAACTCGTCCAGAAGTCGGCGATGGCCGGCATCCCGATGATGTCGGCCGTCAGCGCCCCCTCGGCGCTCGCCGTCGACTACGGGCGCACGAGCGGCGTCACCGTCATCGGCTTCAACCGGGCCGGCCGCTTCAACGTCTACTCCCACCCCGAACGCATCGCCTGAGCGGCTCGGGTCCGCGGTCGGACAGTGCGATCGGGTCCGACCGCCTCGGCGAAATCGTTGCCTACGGGACGATCCAGGGGACGGTGACGGGCATTACGATGGGGCGACGAACTCCGCGCCGAGCGAACGAGGTGGAAGAGATGGACGTGGCCGATGGCCGGTCTCTGCGGGAAGCGACACCGCGCTCGAGTCACGCCGAACTCGATCTGCCGCCCGATCGTGATCCGGTCGGGGTGATCTGCCGGCAGAACGAGTCGCGGCTGCCTGACCTGCTCGGCATCAGAACCCAGCGGCTCGCCGAATCGCCGTTCAGCTACTTCCGAGGTGCGGCCGCGCAGATGGCCGTCGACCTCGCCGCCGGGGTGACGACCGGCCCCGTCGTCCTCTCCAGCGGGGACGCGCACGTGGGCAACTTCGGCTTCTTCGCCTCGAAGGAGCGCTCCCTCATCTTCGACCTCAACGACTTCGACGAAGCCGAGTTCGCGCCGTTCGAATGGGATGTCAAGCGACTGGCCGCCTCGGCGTTCCTCAGTGCGCAGGTCCACGGCCTCGGTGAGGAGGCAGGGCGCAGGGCGGCATTCGCCGCGGTCAAGGGCTACCAGTATCGAATGGGTGCCCAGATGGCCGTGACTGCGCTCGATCGCTTCTATTCGATCGTCGACTCGGACACGCTGCTGGCGGCGATCAGCGGCGAGCATCACCACACAGCGACGAAGAAGGCGATGAAGAAGGCGCGCAGCCGCACGGGTGAGAAGGCGCTGAAGAAATTCGCCACGGAGTCCTCGGATTCGGGGCTGCGCATCGTCGACCAGCCGCCGCTGACCCGTCATCTCGATGACCCGTCGATCGATGTCGAGAAGCTCTTCGCCGAGTATCGGAGGACCGCGCGCACCGACGTCGCGGTGCTCCTCGAGCAGTTCGAGGTGGCGGATTCGGTGCTGCGCGTCGTCGGGGTCGGCAGCGTCGGCACGCGCTGCTTCCTCGTCCTCGTCACCGGGCCCGACGGTGAACCGCTGCTGCTCCAGGTCAAGGAGGCGCAGGAGTCGGTCGTCTCGGCGTTCGGCGGTCAGCCGAAGTTCTCCGATCACCCCGAGGGGCAGAGGATCACCTCGGAGGGCGAACGGGTCGTCCGAGCCCAGCTCGTCCTCCAGTCGGTCTCCGACCCGTTCCTCGGGTGGACGACATTCCGGGGCAGCGGCTACTACTGGCGCCAGTTCCGCGATATGAAGGGCAGCTACGATCTGGCCGCGCTCACTGCCCCGCAGCTCGAGGCATACTCCCGACTGTGCGGCGAGGTCCTTGCCCGGGCGCATTCGCAGTCACCGGGAGCTCGGCTCATCGCCGAGTATCTCGGGACGTCGGACACCTTCGCGACCGCCGTGGCTGTGTGGGCGGAGAAGTACGCCGAGGTGGTCACCGCGGACCACGGACTCCTCGTCGAGGCGGCGAAGAGCGGGGAGTACCCCCTCCTTGGGGATCCTGGGGCACTCGACGGCTGATCCGGCGCTGGGACTTCCGGCCACCTCGGCGCATAATAGAACGTATGAACGAATATCGGGCGCCGAAGTGGCTGACGACGTATCAGGACTTCAAGACCCTGTGCTCGGCGGTGTCGGGGGAGTACATCCGCTTCTACCTCACGACCGGGTGCGATGCAGTGACGTACACGCATTCGCAGAACACGCGCGGTCTGCCCCGCTATTCGTGCCTGCTCACCGCTGAGGACGGGGCGACTCTTCTTCTCGAACTCGACGAGTGGATCGGGCGGATGGATGAGGTCTCAGCGTCCGTGCGGGCGTGGCTGGCGGCCAACGCCAGCCTCCGCGGGTGCCGGCCGAACAAGTCGCACTACGCCGGTGATGGCTACTGGCGACGGCAGTGGCAGCAGGCCAACCCGTGGTGACCGAGGACCCTCACGCCCGCCTGTGCCCTTCGTAGGCACGACGGCTGAGGACGACGGCGACGGTGAGGGCGAGGCCGACGGTCGCGGTGACGGCGAAGAGCGGGCGCCATTCGCCGTGCTCGCCGAGGAGTCCTCCGGCCCAGGCGCCGAAGGCGCTGCCGGCGAAGAGGAAGCCGGCGAAGAGCGAGACGACCGTGCCGCGCACCTGCGGGAGCACCGAGGTCGACCAGGTCTGGAGCGAGGAGTGGAGGAACGACCAGGTCGCGCCGAGAAGGAAGGCGGCGATGATGACCGTGGCGATCGAGAGGCGGAGGGTGAGCAGGACGAAGGCGAGGACGGTCGCGGACCCGCCGATCACCATTAGCCCGGGCATGGGCAGGCGCCGGGACAGGGGCCGGACCATGCGCGTGGTGACGATGACGCCGACGCCGTAGGCGGCGGTGGCGAGACCGGCGACGGCGGCGCCGACGCCGAGGGACTGCAGGGCCGGTGCGAGCAGGGTGAGGACGCCGAGGACGGCCGCCCCCTCGACGAACACGAGCACGATGACGACGCGCACCCAGCGATCGCCGAGAGCGGTGCGGAGGGTCTGGAGGATCCCGGTTCGGCTCTCGCGGTGGGATTCGGGCACGCGGGAGAGCCCGATGACGGAGAGCACGGCGAGTGCTGCGGGGACTGCGAAGGCGACGCGCCAGTCGACGACGTCGGCGAGGATGCCCGCCAGCGCCGTGGCGAGGGCCGTGCCGAGGGCGATGGCGGCCATGAGGTCGGCCAGCGCCGACTGTCGGTGGTCCTCGTCGACGGTGTCGCCGACGTAGGTGAGCGAGGTCGGGACGATGGCGCCGTAGAACGCACCGCCGAGCGTGCGGGCGATGATGAGGACCGTCAGGGTCGGGGCGAGGGCCGCGACGACGCCGACGACCGCGGCGGCGACGAGGGCCAGTCGCATGAGTCGGATCCGGCCCACCCGGTCGGAGAGTATGCCCCAGACAGGCTGGCTGACGCCGTAGGCGAGGAAGTAGGCACTCGCGATGACCAGGGCCTGGGAGAGGGAGACGCCGAGATCGGCGGCCACGAGCACGAGCAGCGGGCTGACCGCGAACCGATCGAAGCTGCTGACGAACGCGGCGAGGGAGACCGCCACCGGCGGGCGGGTCGGGGTCAACGGGGCGTCGGCGTCGCTCACGAGTCCTCACTGTACTCGCGGGCGACGCGGCTGTTCGCGTCAGGATCCCGCGGCGTCGGATGGGCTCAGCGCTCAGCCGTCCCAAGGGTCGTCGGTGAACCAGCCCGAGACTCCGTCGGGCAGCACCGCGACATCCTCGGCGGTCTTCAATCCGTACGGCGCCACTTTGAGTCCCGCTCGTGTCAGGGCGGTGACGTCGCCGGCAGGCAGATCGCGGTTGGGCCCGACCCAGTCGATGCCGGCCTCGACGATCTGCGAAGGAGACTCCTCAGGCAGCTCGCCGCCGAAGAGGAAGAGCGAGGTGTAGCCGCGCTCGGCCACCGTCGCAGCCGCTTCGAAGTCGAAGGATTGGACGATGAGCGAGTCCTGAAGCCCGCGGTCGTCGAACTCGTCGAGGACATCGTCGACCTCCGCCGAGGTTGCTCCCGGTTTGATCTCGGGTACGAGGACGACATCTCCTCCGAGCTCGTCGAGAAGCTCCTCGAGCGTCACGGTCTGCGCTGGAGGTCCACCGGTCGGACTGGTGATCGTTGCGGAATCCCACTCCTTTCGGGAGAGGTCGCGGATGTCTCCGGTCGCACCGTCCAATGTGCGGTCGGCGGTGTCGTCGTGGATGAGGACGGGGGTGCCGTCGCGAAGGAACTGGATGTCCATCTCGGGAAGGTAGCCATCCCTCGCCGAGGCGGTGAACCCTTCCATGGATTCTTCCGGATAGACGAGCGCCCCGCCTCGGTGAGAGATCGTCACCGGATAGGACAGAGACGTGACACTCGATGGCGCCGCGAATTCACCCGTCGGAGACGAGTCGGATGACGATGCCGGTGAGGGGGTGCATCCGGTGGCGATGGCCCCGATCAGGCAGACGGCTGCTGCGGCGAAGGTTCTCTGCCTGCGACGGAGGACCTTCGGACTCATGATTCCTGTCATGCGATGGTGCGCCTCAGCCGTTCATCGCGCGCTTGGCCTGCGAACGGGCCGTGAACGCCATGACGATGAGGAAGATGCCGAAGACGATGACGTAGACGCCGACGATCCACAGCAGAGCGGTGACCGCCGCAGCGGGTGAGGTGAAGACGACGATCATGACGATGATCGCGAAGATGATGTCGAGGACGCCGAGGAGCTTCGACCATCCCCGGAACGCCTTGGACGCGAGTGTGAAGATGCCGCGGACGAGCATGCCGAAGGCCATGAGCCAGAGGATGACGATCCCGGAGGCGAGGGCGAAGGCGAGCGGGGCGATGAAGATCGCGATGCCGGCGACGATGTAGACGATGCCGGCGGTCAGCTCCCAACCCCACGACAGGCCCTGCTTCCGCGCCGTGTTCGCGTTGACGATCGTGAGGATGCCGTCGACGACGAGCCACGCGCCGATCCAGATCCCGACGACGATGGCCACCGCCTCGGGGGCGGCGAAAATGAGCAGTCCGAAGAGGACGGCGAGGATGCCGCGCAGGAGCACGACCCAGAACACTCCGCGACCGAGGTCGGTTAGGAGCGAACGGGTGGAATCCAATGGGTCGGGTCTGCCTGCGGCGGGTTCGGATCCCGGTGTCGGGTTCGCGCCGGGGAGATCGGAGGATTCGGGGCTGTTCGGGGAGGTGGTCATCACGGCTCCTAGGGTTCGGGGAAGTGCTGAGGTGAGACCATTGTCATCCCTGCAGGCTCCCTTTGCAAGGAACACTGACCACTGACTGCCAACGGGAAGGACGGAACTTTCAGCGGAAAGGGCAGGTCACAGCGCGGAGAACTGCCGAAGGCGCCGAGGTCGCTGCGGCCGTCTCACATCCACTTCTTCTTGCGGAACACCGTGTAGAGCGTGACGCTGAGGCCGATCATGAGGAGGATCGCCATCGGGTAGCCGAAGGCCCAATGGAGTTCGGGCATGTTGTCGAAGTTCATCCCGTAGACCGCACCGATGAGTGAGGGGGCGAAGAGGATCGCCGCCCACCCGGAGATCTTCTTCATGTCCTCGTTCTGCCTCTGCGCGACCAGCGTCGCGTTGACGTTGAGGATCTGGGACAGGGATTCGCGCAGTTCGCCGGCCTCGGCGAGGACACGGGTGAGGTGGTCGACGACATCGTCGAGGTAGGCCCGCAGGGCCTCGGGGATCGCATACTTCGCGGCGCCGTTGCCCAGAGCCTGGGTGAGCCTGTTGAGGTGTGTCGTCGCGTGGAGGACGTCTATGACCTCTTCGCTCAGTCGGTAGATGCGCTCGGCGGCAGCCGGGTCGCCGCTGAAGACCTGGCGCTCGATGCCGTCCTTGTCGTTCTGGAGCCCGTCGATGACGGGGAAGTACCCGTCGACGACACCGTCGAGGAGCCGGTAGACCAGAGCCTCAGGGCCGAGTGAGAGCAGCTTGCGATCGGACTTCCCGATGAAGTCGACCTCGGAGAAGTGCGCGACGAGCTCGCTCGTGTCCGAGGGGATGGGTTGGCCGTCGATGAAGCGCCCGTCCTGGCAGATGATGACGAGGTCGTTGCCCTTCATGAGGAGGTGGAACTCGTTGAAGTCGACTTCCTCCTCGGCGTCGAGGTAGAGCGCGGACTTGAGGACGACGAAGAGCACATCACCGTATCGGTCGACCTTCGGGCGCTGATCGGCGTGGAAGAGGTCCTCGACGAGGAGCGGGTGGAGGTCCCACGTGGTCGCGATCTCCGCCAGCAGCTCAGGAGTCGAATGCGGGACGATGACCTGCGTGATCGTTCCGGGCTGAGAGGGACCGTCGGACGCGCAGCTCGCGAGCGCCTCGGCGAAGCTCGTGGACACCGACACCTTCTGCGGCTCGCTGTCGACGATCTGACGACTGAGCAGCACCGGCGCCGAGGACTCCTGCGTGGTTCGCGGCTTTGCGGCCGGGCGCGGCAGACGGCCAATCGGGGGAGTGGGAAGTCGGCGTGTGGGTGCCATCGGGATCTCCTTGCTTTAGCTCACACCCCAAACTACTCGACGAGGTGCGGTGCCCGTCACCTGAGGAGCTGGCCGACGTTCTCCGCCATCTCACGGTCGTCGAGTTCCAGCGCCCTGAGCATAGTCCTCGATTTGAGGTTGAATTCGGCCGATGAGTCCCGCGCCCGTTCGGCGACCATGAGGCGACGAGCAGCCGCGATCGACCGATCCCGGTCCTCGGGTTCCCGGTGCCGTCGCATCTCCGTGGGGAGGTCGAACGAGAGCAGCCGGTGCCAGTACCGATCGCGAAGATAGTCCGCGAGGGGCAGGCCCTCGTCGACGGCGCGCGCCAGCACGTCGAAGGACTCGAACATGTAGGCATAGAACTCGTCGACGGGGAGCACATGACCTGTCAGGTGCGCCTGAGAGCCGGCCTCCGTCTTGTGCCGGACCCAGTGATAGCAGTCGACGTCGGCCTGCACCGCGACCCGGTCGGTGCGCGCATAGGCGGCCAGGGCGAACGGATGGTCCTCGGCCATGCGCAGTCGAGGATTGAACCGGTAGCCGATGGTGCGGGCGAATTCGGTGCGATACATCTTGAGGACGTTGAGCGAGTCGATGAGGGGCGTTCTGCGCGCGTCCGTCTGACTGAGCGTCTCGCGGAACATCACCTTGGGCACCCCGCGGTTGACACCGACGTACTTGCCGACGACGACGTCGGCTCGCCCCTCCCTGCCGAGCCCGGTCATCGACTCGATCGCCTCCGGGCCGAGGAAGTCGTCGACGTCGACGAAGTACGTCCACTTCCCCTTGGCCTGATCGAGGACCGCATTGCGGGGTTCGGCGGGGGTGCCCGAATTGGGCCTCCTCACCACGCTGCCGCGGAGGCGAAGGTCCTTGAGGAGACGGTCGGCGAGCTCAGCGGTGCCGTCGGTGGATCCGTCGTCGACGACGATGGTCTCGATGCGCCTGAGGTCGGCAGTTTGGTCCGCGATGCTCTGCAGGCACGTCGGGAGATATTGCTCCGCGTTGTAAGCGGGGATGCCGATCGTGACGTCGGGAGTGCGTGAGAAGAACGCCATGGGCAATCACTCCGGGTTCTGGGTTCGCGGTTCTGGTGGCGATGAGCCGATGGACAACTATACCGGCGGCAAGCCCCGCGCCGCGTCGTCTCCGAACTGTCTGACCACCGTTCTCGGATTGTCCAGGCACAATGGTCTCCATGCCTTCGCTCTCCACAGCCTCGATGCGGCGCAAGTGGCAGGTCGTCTCCAGAACTGCACGGATCGGACGCGATCTCATCAGCAGTCGGTACGAGGAGTCCCGCCTTCCCGGCGGGTTCCGGCCGAACGCCGACGACGCCTTCGTCGCAGCCGCCTACTTCTCGTCGGATGTCCATTCGATGTACCAGCTCGAACAGTGGCTGTGGCCCTTCGAGCAGCTGCGCGATGCTCTCATCGGTGAGGGAGCCGGCGATGCCCCTTTCGGGATCCTCACCCGGGACGCCCGCGTCGCTCGGCACATCGCCTCGCTCACCGACCTGCCCGTGCGCTTCTCCCGCCTCACCGCGGGCCTCGAGGCGTTCTTCTCGACTCCGGACCTGAGCGCGGTGTTCTACGTCAACCAGGCCACGGCGAACTTTCAGGCACTGCGGTTCCCGGCGCCTGCCCACGTGCATCTCAGCCATGGCGAGAGCGAGAAGATCTCGATGATCTCCAACCAGCTCAAAGCCTACGACTACGTCTTCACCGCAGGTCAGGCAGCCCGCGATCGCATCACTTCGACCCTGCACGGGATCGACTCCGAGGTTCTCATCGATGTCGGTCGCCCCCAGCTCGACCGTGCGTTCAGCGTCCCGGAGGCGTGGCAGAGGTTCGCCGCCGAGGCGCCTGCCGGACCGACGGTCTTCTACGCCCCGACGTGGGAGGGTGATTCGCCGAGCATGAGCTACGGAACGATGGCGACGACCGGGGCCCCGGCGGTCGCCGAGCTCCTCGACGCGGGCTACCGGGTGATCCTTCGGACACATCCGCGCACCGGTCTTCTGCGCAGTGATTTCGCACGTGCGCTGGAGTCAGTGCGCGAGCAGGTCGATGCCCACCCCCGTGGATTCGTCGATACGAGTTCCGACGTCTCGTGGCAGCTCGACGCCGCCGACGTCGCCGTCGCCGAGATGTCGTCTGTGGCGTTCGACTGGCTCGCAACCGAGAAACCGCTGGTGATGATCGCTCCGACCGACTCGCGAGCCGAGGTGCTGCGCAACGGACTCATCGATCGGGCAGTGAACTGGGAGTCCGCGAGTGGGGTCTCCCTGGTCGACCGGCTCGCCGACGCCGCCGACCGTGATTCAGGCTCGTTGAGCGCGCACTACCTCGGCGATACGAGCCCGGGATCGCAGATCGAGCGGTTCATCACCGCCGCACGGCACGTGGTGGCGGCTCGGCGGGGTGTGCTCGGCGACGGCTGAGCATGAGCAGAGGTGAGCACTTCTGTGCGCCGATGAGCGCATTTCGGATAGGATCTTCAGGAAAGTCAGATGCGCGCTCGGTTCTCGACCGAGCGCTGTGTTGCGCCGAAGGACCGGCGGCACGCCGAAAGCGAAGAGGGTCCCTACGAGTGAATGTCCGTTCGACCGGCAAACGACTCCTGCTCGATGCACTGCCACCGGCGATGGCAGCCTACCTGCGCAAAGAACGAGTGTCATGGTCGAAGCAGTACAGGCGCAACAGACAATCGCTCGCGGCGGCCATCAGCTCTCGGTCGTTCACCAAGGCCCTGACGAGCAAAGTGGAAGAGAACACCGTGGTCTGGGAGTCGTTCTCCGGCAACGGCGCACTCTGCAATCCCGAAGCGCTCTTCCGCACGATGATCGCAGCGGCCGACTACTCGGACTACCGCCATATCTGGGTCCTCAATGACGCCGCGTGGGAATCGCCCTTCCGCTCGGAGTTCTCCACCCATCCGCGGGTGTCATTCGTCCGACACCGATCCCGGGACTACTTCACCGCACTCGAGACGAGCCAGTACCTCGTCAACAATGCGACGTTCCCTCCTGAGTTCATCAAGCGCCCCGAACAGACGTATCTCAACGCGTGGCACGGAACCCCGCTGAAGAAGATGGGCTACGACATCGAGAACGGTGCCGACGGGGCCCGCAACGTCCTGCGCAACTTCATGTCCGCCGACTATCTCCTGTCGCAGAATTCCTTCATGACCGAGACGATGTACCTCGGCGCATACAAGCTCAACAACGTGTTCCGCGGGGCGATCATCGAGGAAGGCTATCCGCGCACCGACAAGATGATCGGCCCGGGCGCTGGCGATCGAGCCAGGGCAGTGCTGCGCGACCGCGGAATCTCCACCCATGGCAAGAAGGTGATCTGCTATGCGCCGACATGGCGAGGCGGCTCCTTCTACAATCCGCAGTCCGATGCGGGACGCCTCAAAGCCACGGTCATGGCCCCGCGCAGCGCACTCGAGGACGAAGGATGGATCGTTCTGCTCAAAGCCCACCAGGTGATCGTCGATCAGCTCGTCGACGATCCGGAGCTCGCAGACTTCCTCGTCCCCAACGATGTTCCCGCCAACGACGTCCTCGCGATCACCGACATCCTCGTCTCGGACTACTCGAGCATCTTCATCGACTTCCTCGGCACCGGGCGCCCGGTCCTCTTCCACCTCCCCGACGCGGGGAAGTACGCTGCCGAACGCGGCACCTACCTGCGACCCGACGAGCTTCCGGGACCGGTCTCCGAGAGCATCGACGAACTCCTCGAGCAGGCGACCCGTCTCGCCGAGGACGAGATGGACCTGTCGAGCGCATTCTCCGAGGAGGCCGCGCGCTTCTCCGAGCTCGCAGCGCAGCTGACCCCACGCGATGACGGCGGCGCGAGCGCACGCGTCCTCGACGTCGTGTTCAGGGGCAGAGAATCCGAGGGCCGAGTGATCCGCGGATTCGAGGACGGGCGACGCACCCTCGTGCTCTACCTCGGTGGGCTGATCACCAACGGAATCACCTCATCCGTGCTCAACCTGCTCAATCGGATCGATCCCGAGGAAGTCGATGTCACGGCACTCTTCTACCGGTCCGGCCAGCGGGATCGACTCGACAACGCGGCCCTGATTCCGTCCCACGTCCGCCAGGTCATCCGCGAGCAGGGAAGCCTGCAGCTTCCCCTGCTGGGCAGCATGCAGGAGTTCGATGCCTCGCCCGTCGGAGACCTCGCCGCCGCTGACCGCGACACCGCGCTGTGGAGCTGGGAATGGCGACGCCTGTTCGGCCACGCGAGGTTCGACGCGGCCGTCGACTTCAGTGGATACTCGTCATACTGGGCGAGGATCATGGCGCACGCCGAAGCCGACCGCAAAGCCGTCTGGCTGCACAACGACCTCGAAGCCGACGCAATGCGCGAGGTCGATGGCGCCAGGCCCCACTTCAACAACCTCACCGGTGTCTTCAAGCTCTACCACGACTATGACGCGCTCGTCTCTGTATCGCCCGACCTGCGCGAGATCAATGCGGAGAGTCTCAGCAGGTACGCCGAACCCGAGCGGTTCATCAGCGCCCGCAATGTCATCGATGTCGAACGGGTCCGCAACGGCGCAGGACGCTCGACGGAGACCCGCCCGCACACGGTGTCGATCGATGCGCGCACACTGGCCGACGCCGTCGCCGAGATCGGCAGGCACTACTCGTTCGACGAGCTCATCTCTGAGGCCTCGCGACAGGCACTCGTCGGCGGCCTCCTCGGAGAGCAGAAGGGCAAGACCTTCGTCACCGTCGGACGCCTGTCGCCGGAGAAGAACCAGGCTCGGCTGCTCCGAGCATTCGCTGAAGTCAGCGCTGAAGAGCCGGACGCGCGCCTCGTCATCATCGGTGACGGGCCGCTGAGCGGCGAACTCAAAGAGCTCGCCGTCTCGCTCGGCGTCGCCGGATCCGTTGAGTTCACCGGCCGACTTCAGAACCCGTACGCCGTGATGTCCGGTTGCGACTGCTTCGTCCTCTCGAGCGACTACGAAGGTCAGCCGATCGTCATCCTCGAGGCCCGAGTGCTTGGGCTGCCCATCGTCACCACGCGGTTCGGATCCGCAACAAGTGCGATGGAAGGCAGTGGAGGTCTCATCGTGGACCGCGACGAGGCATCGCTCGCAGCCGGGATGAGAGCGTTCCTGGCGGGTGAGATCACGCCTATCGCATTCGACCCCGACGCGTACAACGCGGAGGTGATCGGCGAGTTCGAGGCGGCCGTGTTCGCTGCCGCACCTTAGCAGGCCCGGGCGGCGCCTCGCCCGCCGATTCCGATGGCTGGATGGCCGGCTGGTAAAGTGTGGGTGAACTCTTGCAGCTTCCAGGGCCCGACTGTCGATTCGAGCCCTCATCGATCAGTTGGGACCGTCTCCGTATGCGCCGAGTCATCACCTATGGCACGTTCGACCTGCTCCATTATGGTCACATCCGCCTTCTGCAGCGGTGCAAGGAGCAGGGCGACTACCTCGTCGTCGCTCTTTCGAGCGACGAGTTCAATGCGGGCAAGGGTAAGAAGTCCTATTTCTCGTTCGAAGAGCGCAAGCGAATGCTCGAGGCCATCCGCTACGTCGATCTCGTCATCCCCGAGGACAACTGGGAGCAGAAGGTCACCGATGTCGAGAAGTACCACATCGACACCTTCGTCATGGGCGACGACTGGGAAGGGGAATTCGACTTCCTCAAGGACAAGGTCGACGTCGTCTACCTTCCGCGCACCCCCGAGATCTCGACCACGCGGATCAAATCCGAACTCGGCAAGTCCTGACGCTGCGATCTGCAGGATCGCACAGATCACCTGCGCCCAGCCGCCCACGGCTGAACTTCCACCACCAACTGCGGGGCATGTCCCCGTGGAGAAGAAAGAGGGACGGCTGAGTGAGCCACACGATGACAGAGAAGAGCCCGGTGCGTCTATCCATCGTCATCCCTGTCTTCAACAGCCCGCAGCACGTTCGGACTGCGGTCGCATCAGCCGCAGCGCAGACGTGTGAAGACGGCGATGTCGAGGTCATCGTCGTCGACGACGGTTCGACCGACGAGACCCCGACCGTGTTGGACGAACTGGCTGCAGAGTACCGCGGCGTCCGCGTCATCCGTCAGGAGAACTCCGGCTGGGCCGGTGCGCCGCGGAATACCGGATTGGCCGCGGCACGCGGCGACTATGTGTTCTTCCACGATGTCGACGACCGGCTCAACGGCGACTGTCTGGGCAACGCTGTGGCCTACGCCGACGAGAAGCTCAGCGATGTCGTACTCGTCAGACTCGAAGGACGAGGAGGACGCCACACGCATGACGATGTCTTCGCCGATACGCAGGAGGTTGGCGATATCCGCCGACTCGTTCGCTCAAACTTCTGCTTCAAGCTCTTTCGCCGTTCCTTCCTCGTCGCGAACGACCTGACGTTCCCTGCGGAGAGGATCAGGCTCGAAGATGCTCAATTCTGCTTCCGCGCCTATGCGCTGGCTGGCAAAGTCTCCATTCTCTCCGACCGGACGTATTACTTCGTCTGCGACCACGGCGACGGTCACATCAGCCAATCGAGAACCGAACCGCGGCTGCACGCCGAAGGCATCCGCGAAAGCCTCAGACCCCTTGAATCGGGTCCCTGGGAGGACGCGCTTCGGCGGGAAGCGGTGGCGGACTTCTTCCGCAGAGTGACCCTCAACCGATTCAACGACACCTTCCATACGCGACGTGTTGAAGTCCGTCTCGCGTGGATCGCCGAATCAACCCGTCTGGTGAGGGAATTCTGTCTTCCCGAGAGGCTCTTCGAGTTCTACAGCCCGCTCAATCGGGCGCGTGTGTGGAGCCTGGCCTCAGGCATTCCTGCGCTCGTGGAAGCAGTCGCCCGCAGAGGCAACCGTTCAAGGGCGGTGCTGAATGTGGTCGATCGAGTACAGGTCAGAGGTTTCGCAGTGGTGGTCGAGGGCACGGCGGCCGCAGTGCTGGCGACACGTGAGATCACCGGGCTCGACATCCAGGTGCGCAAGGACGGCGAGGAACTCGCTCTCTTCGGCGCAGAACTCACCGGTGAGCGGGCTGGAGGTGGGGATGTCGATCGAGCAGCCAACGCCGTCACCGGATTCCGGGTGACCATCCCGGTCAAGGCGCTTCTCTCGCAGGGGACGGTGAAGCTCTACGCTCGCGCAACAGACGATGAGGGAAGGACAACTGGGTTCATCCGTATCGGACTCGCTGAATCCGCTCGGGTCCGACGTCGGCATTGGGGTGTATCGATCGAGTCTTCACCGACGAAATACGGCGGAATGAACCTCCACGTGCGAACGGGAGCGAAAGCTCTGGTCGGACAGGTCCTCGGTCGCAGACGATGAAGTGACACCGACGAGCTCGCCCCACCGCTCTTCGAACCGAACCTCGACAACACCAAGCAAGGAACTCCACTCATGATCTTCGACCGACTGCTCAGGAGAATCCGACCGTCCGTGACGCAGGGCCGCGGGAGCGTCGATCGCGTATACGACCTCACGTGGTCGATTCCCGACGAGTTCGGCGGATTGACGAAGGTCATGCTGCGTCGTTCGAGGAACTTCGTCACCCGACTGGGGATGTCAGTCGACGTGCTCACCCTCGACTATCGCCTCGACGTCAGCGAGGCTCGTGCGCGCCTGCGCGAGTCAGGTGAACTCATCGATGGCATGGAACTGCGCAACGCTTGGTCGGAGGTGGCCGCCTTCGATCACCGGCAGCTGCAGACCTTCGGCGGCACCGCCACAGGCGCGGGCGTACCCGCAGCAATGGAATCCTTGGAGACACGGTCATGCCCGCGCTACGTCGAATACCTCGACTCGAGCGGTCAGGTCGTGCGAGTCGATCACCTGCGCGCCGACGGGTCCGTCTGCGTCATCGATGACCGTACAGGCGAGAAGCGGCGACTCGTGATCATCGATCCCGACGGGCGCTACGTCTCAGAGTTCTCCCGGGCCCGGGACTTCTACTTCGCATGGCTCGACGCCGCGATCGGATCCGACGACGCCGTGCTCATCAACGAGTCGAAGTACATCGCGACCTTCCTCTTTCACTACCGTCGCGATCACATCCGCATCGGCCAGGTGCTCCACAACTCGCACCTCAACGCGCGGTCAGCATCCCCTAACGGACCTTTCACCAAATCCCGTCTGGGGATCCTCAACCACTGGTTCGACTACGACTTCATCATCTTCCTCACGGAGAAGCAGAAGGCGGATTTCGTCCGGGCCTTCGGTGATTCGCCGACTCTTGTCGTCATCCCGAACTCGACGGCAGTCAGCGCTGGTGACGCAGACGTCCGAGACGGCCGGGAGCAGAACCGCGGGGCTGTCGTCGCCCGACTCACCGGCCAGAAGCAGGTCGATCATGCCCTGAGCGCGGTGAGGGAAGTCGGTCCCGAACTGACCCTTGACATCCTCGGCGATGGGGAGAAGCGCACCGAACTCGAACGCCTGGTCGACGCGAGTGAAGTCCTGGCAAGAAGAGTGTCGTTCCGAGGCCACGTCGATGGTGCCGCCGACCAGCTCAACGACTATTCGTTCATCCTGCTCACCAGTTCCTTCGAGGGCATGGGCGTCGTGCTCATCGAGGCCATGGCACGAGGATGCGTCCCCATCGCCTACGACATCAGATACGGCCCATCCGACATCATCGATTCCGGCGAGAACGGCTTCCTCGTCCGCGACCCGCGGGAGATGACCGCGGCGATCACCGAGCTCCTCGGTTGCGATGCCGAGGCGATGGGGCGCCTGCGCGAAGCGGCCGTCGAGAAAGCCCGAACCTTCAGCGACGAACGCGTCACCGAACGCTGGTCGCAGCTCTTCTCGACGCTTTCGACCACCACGAAGATCCATCCGCCGCGCAGGACGACTCCCGAACGTGGAACTGCACTCCCGCTGCCGGACGGCGGAATCGCGATCACCGTGTCCGGGCGGAGGGAACGTGCGAGCAACGAGGATGTGATCGCGATGCGCACTCGAGACGGATACTACGCTTTCGCCTCGGCCGTCGATGGGGCAGGAACGGCGACCTTCACGGGCGAGGAGCTCGCCGTTCTCCCATCGGATGCCATTCTCGACGTGTGGCTGCAGACGACGGGACGGCACGGAATCGAGCGTCACCGCATCGCATGGGCCGGTGACAAGGACGAGGCCGCGCTCGGAAGACTGATTTCGTATCGCACGGTGAAGGGCAATCTCAGCCTCAAGGTCGATTGAACGATTGCCGGTCGGCTCACCTCGGCGTCCTCGCGAGAGAATGCGGGCTCCGGCTCCTGCCACGTAAGTAGCGAGCCGGTTGGACAGTCGGTAAACTTGACGTGAATTGTCGTGGACGGATGCAGTCAAAAGG
This sequence comes from Brevibacterium sp. K72, assembly GCF_050562175.1. Classification (NCBI taxonomy): domain Bacteria; kingdom Bacillati; phylum Actinomycetota; class Actinomycetes; order Micrococcales; family Brevibacteriaceae; genus Brevibacterium; species Brevibacterium sp. K72. Next base: position 187,212 of record NZ_CP191582.1, on the reverse strand, counting down.
TAGGTCGGGCGTGAGCGCGGAGAAGCAGACTCGGTACCCGACGCTGTCCGAATTGCGGGCGAAAGCGCAGCCTGTCGAGGTCCGGACACGGAAGAACGCCGAGCATTGGACCGCTCAGCTCTACCTCCGCCACTTCTCCATCTACTTCACGATGCTCCTGGTGAGGACCCGGATCAGCGCCAACGGGGTCACCGGGATGATGATCCTCGCGGGATGGTGCATCGCTGCCTCCCTGCTCATCCCCGGGGTATGGGGTGCGGTGCTCGCGGTCTTCTTCTCCCAGGTGCAGATGTACATCGACTGCTGCGACGGCGAGGTCGCCCGGTGGCGGGGAACGAGCGGCGCCAAGGGCGTCTTCCTCGACAAGGTCGGCCACTACACGACTGAGGGCCTCGTCGCGTTCGCACTCGGCGCGCGGGCCGTCGGCGAATGGTCGAACCTCCAGACCGATCCCGGCGGCACGTACCCGTACCTGCTCGCCGGATCGATGCTCGCCTCCCTCGTCCTGCTCAACAAAGCCCTCAACGACATGGTCCACGTCTCCCGCGCCTTCAACGGATTGGACAAGCTCGCAGATTCGCAGGCGGCGACCGCACTCAACCCCGGTTTCACCGCCAAGCTCAAGCGCGCGGCACGATTCGTCCCGTTCCACCGCATCTACCATTCGGTCGAACTCTCACTGCTGGCCCTCGTCTCGAGCATCGTCACGGCGATCATCGTCCCGCTCGGCGCGGCACCGTTGAGCGGCGAACGGTGGCTCGTCCTCATCCTCGTGCCGCTGTGCCTGCTCTCAGTCATCGGTCACTTCATGTCGATCATGGCGTCGAAGAGGCTGTCATGACCGAGCCCAATCGCATCCTCGTACAGCGGTTCGAAGCGAACCGGAAGTACACCTTCGGCGTCGTCGTGCTCACTCAGGGCAAGCGGCTCGAAGAGCTCAACCGCGGCTTCGACTCGCTCCTCGCACAGAAGGGCGTCGAACTCGACATCGTCTGCGTGGGAAACGGCTGGGATCCCGAAGGCATACCTCCGGCAGTCAAGCGCTTGGGACTGCCGGAGAACCTCGGCATTCCCGCCGGACGCAACGCCGGTGTGCCGCATGTCAAGGGTGAGTTCCTCTTCTTCCTCGACGACGACGCGTGGCTGCCCGACGACACGACCCTCATGCGCATGGCACAGCTCATGCGGACGAAGCCCAAGATCGGCCTCGTCCAACCCCGCGTCGAAGAGCCAGGCAGCCCGGCCTCTCCCAAGCGGTGGATTCCCCGCCTGAAGAAGGGCGAGGCCGACCATTCCTCGAACGTCTTCTCCGTGTGGGAAGGCGCCGTGTGCATGCAGCGCAAGGCATTCGACGAGTGCGGAGGGTGGCCGTCGACGTTCTGGTACGCCCACGAAGGCATCGAGCTTGCGTGGCGCGTCTGGGACGCCGGATATTCGGTGTGGTACATGGGCGACCTCGCTGTCGCCCACCCTGTGATGGATCCCAGCCGCCACGACGAGTACTTCTACATGAATGCCCGCAACCGCGTCTGGTTGGCCAGACGCAATCTGCCGTGGCCGTTCAACTGGATGTACGTCGGGTCGTGGACGCTCATGCAGTGCCTGAAGTGGGCGAGCAAGCCCGATCAGCTGCGACCGTGGTTCGAAGGGTGGCGTGACGGGTGGAAGCTCGATCCGTGGAGTGAGAACGAACGGCACAAGAAGCTTTCGGGTCGCGGCGTGCTGAGAATGGCGCGTCACGGGCGCCCCCCGGTCGTCTGATCCGCTCGCCGGATTGCAGTGGCCCGGGCAGGGACTCCGGGGCCGCTCTCACTCGCTTGATTCGGCGTTCGAGCCTGAGTCTCTGAAGCCCGTAAGATCCGCCGACCGCTGTGCGATGAGTTCGGACACTGCCGCGGTGAACAGCTTCGTCGATGTGCCCCTCTCGCCTGCCCCAAAGTAGAAGGTGCGGAGATCCGTCCGAGCACCGGCCGCCTCATCCTGGTTCATCGCCTGACCGAAGATGTTCTGGGCGTCCTTGACGGAGTCGCCGTCGATGATCGGTGTTGCCCGACTGATCGGCGCGTCGTCATGCAGCTGCTCTCGGTCGTCCCGCCGGTCGGTGAGGACCAAGGGCTTCTCGGGATGCATATAGAGGAAATCCAATCCCACGCTTGAGATGTCCGTGACCAGCAGGTCGACCGCGTCGAACATCCCGAGGATGTCCCCTTGCATGAGGATCTGGTGCTGGAGCGAGTGGTCGTGGATCGACTCGTTGGCTGAGTCCAGCAGCTCTCTGATGCGTGAGTCCGCCGCCTGCATGTTCGGATCCTTCGACGTCTCGACTCGCGGGTGGGGCTTGTAGATGACGCGTGTGTCGGGCAGGGCCAAGGCGGCCTCGACGATGGAAGGGCCGTAGAGATCGACCGACGTGTAGTTGTTCGAGTCGTTCTCACCTTCCCACGTGGGGGCGTACATGATCGTGCGCGCCGACGACCGCTCGAGTTCCGCCTCTCGGGCGATGTCGAGCTGAGGACGACCGACTTTGACCAACGCCTTCTCGTCGAAGTCCAGAAGCGCCCTCCGGTGTCGTTCGACGGCTGCGTCTCCGGCGACGAACACTCGGTCGTAGGACTTAGCCTGGTTCGACACCATGCTCAGCTTGTCCGACTCGCCGTGGTTGACATGGACATGGACCATCGGCGCGAATCCCAAGGACTGGAAGTTCGTCATTCCATTGTTCACGTAGAGGGCGAGCTTGAAGCTGTTGGCGTGATAGAAGGTGTGCAGAGGGTCGAAGCGGCGCTTGAGCACGAGCGGAAGTCGCGTCACCTCTCGCGCGGCGAGCAGGGTCGATGGGCGTCTGAGCACGATGACGACCCTGTGCGTGCGATGGAGCTCTTCGAGGACAGGGATCCACTGACTCAGCTGATAGAACTTCGACTTCGCGTCACCGAAGTAGACGACGACCTCAGCTTTGACGTAGTCGCCGTTGTACTCCTCCTCGAGCCGCACCCAGCGCTCGGTTCCTCGGATCCATTGGCTGGTCTTCTTCCAGGCAGATGATCGAACTGTGGCCAACGCTGCGGTACGGAGGGGGTTGAACACTGTAGGGAACCACTTTCAGCGACAAGATCGGTTTTCGGAACTGACGGTCTAAATCGTGTCACCGAATCACGCCCAGTCAAAACCAATGTGCTGTGACGATCTGCCGAATGGCGTACGGCAAGAGTGCGGAGGGACAGAGATCCGATCGACACAGACCGAAACTGTATTGTGTCCTAGTAACTCTTGCCAAAATCGCAACACGCGTACAGACTGGGGGAATGTTCGGCGGCAAAGAGGCAGCGGACGGCGATCAGGCCGGACTCGGCACACGTGTGCGCGCCGCGATCCGCCGGGCGGGGATCAACCACAGCGAAGTCGCCCGCAGCATCGGACTCGAACCGAGCAAGCTCTCGAAATCGCTGGCAGGCACACGGAAGTTTCGCGTCGAGGAGATCACGCGGATCGCCGAGCTCACCGACGTCACCACCGACTGGCTCACCCGAGGACAGGGGGAGGGCCCGCCGCGGCGGACGACCACCTCGGCGACCGCCGAACACATGGTCACTGCGGTCGGGAACGCCCCACCGTCGTCGGACGGGACCCTGCTCACCGATGCCCGCGATCTGGCATCCCGGGCCTCCCGGGGACCTGAAACGGCAGCGGACCCCGGTGGCGACGCCGACTCCGATGGCGCCTGGATGTCGAAGGGCAGCCGCAATCGCAGGCGCATCGTCGAAGTCGCCTGGGCGCTCTACGCCGACCGCGGCATCGACTCGGTCCGTGTCAGCGACATCGCCGAGGCGAGCGGGCTCTCGGCCTCCGCGATCAACTACCACTTCCGGACCAAGACCCAGCTTCTCGAAGCGGCACTGCGCCATTCCCTTGAGATCATCGCCCGTGCCCGCGATCTCCTCGAACCCGACGACCCGGTCGAGGTGCTGCGACGGTTCGCCTACGTCCACGCCGGGGTCGATCCCACCGTCCGCCGCGTCTGGTCGATCTGGATCCAGAGCTGGGCGCGAGCCGTCGTCGACGAACGCTCGCGTCTCAACCTCACCGCTGTCTACGGCGAATGGCTCGAGCTCGTCACCGGCGTCATCGTCGCCGGTCAGCGGACCGGGCAGATGCGAGCCGGCAACACGGATCTCATGGTCAAGAGCCTGAGCACGTTCATCGACGGTCTAGGCATCGCCCGCAGCGCCCGGCAGATGACGATCAGCGACGACGATGCCCGGCTCATGATCGAAGCGTTCCTCGCAGCACACATCCTCGCCCCCGAGTCGCCCCCTTCCCCCGAGGCCACCGCGCCTCAGCCCCCAAGTCGTCCGTCCCGGGACGCAGCGTCACAGGAAGAAGGCACATGAGCACACCGAACCGAAGACAAGCACTCGGCGCCGGCCTGTCCCTGACAGCGCTCGCGGGGCTCAGTGCGTGCGGCGGGGGAGCCGTCGGCGCGATCAGCGCCGGTGACCCCGTCCGCGGAGGCACCCTGCGGGTGGGCGTGACCGGGGGCAATGCCGCCGATACCGTGGACGGACACATCCCGGTCAACAGCGGCGACGTCGCGCGTGCCGTCAATCTCTACAACGCCCTCTACGGCTGGGACGACGAGGCACAGGTGGTCCCGCTTCTCGCCGAGTCCTTCACCTCCAACGCCGATGCCACGGTCTGGACCTGCACCCTCAGGGAGGGGCTGAAGTTCTCCGACGGCAGCGACATCACCGGTGACGATGTGAAGTTCTCGTTCGAACGGATCACCGACCCCGACGATCCCAAGACAGCGGCAGCGAACTTCACGATGCTCGACGAGGTCGTCCCCACCGGAGACCGCACAGTGGAGTTCCGACTCTCCGAGCCCAACGGGCTCTTCAACGACGCCGTCGCCGAGTACACCGCTGCCATCGTCCCGCGCGGCTACGACCCGGCGAACCCGGTATGCTCGGGACCCTTCAAACTCGAATCGTTCACCCCGGGGCTCTCGTCGGTGCTCGTCGCCAACGAATACTGGTACGGCTACGACGACACCTACCTCGAGCGTGTCGAACTGCTCAACTTCAACGACACCGATGCGCTCATCAACGCGCTGCTCTCCAGCCAGCTCGACGCCATCGCCCAGATCCCGCTCGCACTCGTCGAGGTGATCAACGCCGATGAGCGGATGAGCATCCTCAACTCCGAGACCGGCATGTGGCTGCCGTTCACGATGCGCGTCGACCGTCCGCCGTTCGACGACCCCAAGGTGCGGCAGGCATTCCGCCTGGCCGTCGATCGGGAGCAGATGATCGAACAGGTCCTCTCCGGGTACGGGACGCTGGGCAACGACATGTTCGGTCCGCTGAGCGAGAACTACCCCGACTTCCCGCAGCGGACCCAGGACATCCCGAAAGCCAAGCAGCTCCTCGCCGAAGCCGGATTCCCCGACGGCCTCGACGTCGAACTCGTCACCGCCCCGATCCAGTCCGGTGCTGTCGAATCCGCCCAGGTCTTCGCGCAGCAGGCCGCCGCCGCCGGAATCAGGGTCGACACCCGCCGGGTCGATTCGACGACGTTCTTCGGCGACGAGTACCTCCAATGGGATTTCGCACAGGACTTCTGGTACACCCGTGACTTCATGCCGCAGGTCATCGCCAGCGCTCTCGAGGAGTCCCCCTTCAACGAGACGCATTGGAACGACCCCAAGTTCAACGAGGTCTTCGACCGGGCCCGTGTCATCCCCAAGGCCGCCGACCGGAGGGACCTCGAACACGAACTCCAGAAGATGCTCTACGACGACGGCGGCTACATCATCTGGGGCTTCGCCAACCAGGTCGACGCATACCAGAAGTACGTCGGCGGCCTGCGACCCAACGCGACCGGCCGGCCGCTGGGCGGGTGGCGCTTCGACCGCGTCTGGATCGGAAAGGTGTGACATGTTCGCCCAAGTCATCATCCGCAGGCTGATCTTCTCCGCCTTCATCCTCCTCGCCGTCTCCCTCATCGTCTTCGGCGCGACCCTCCTGCTGCCCGGAGACGCCGCCCGGGCCATCCTCGGCCAGCAGGCCACCCCCGAACGCATCGCAGCGCTCAACGAACAGCTCGGACTCAACCTGCCGCCCTGGCAGCGCTACCTCGAATGGCTCGGCGGGCTCTTCGTCGGCGACTTCGGCACCTCGACCGCCACGGGCGGTCCGGTCTCCGAACTCCTCGGGGAGCGCATCGGCAACTCCTTCATCCTCATGGCTCTGGCCGCGATCATCTCGGTGCCGCTGGGCATCGCTCTCGGCGTCTACTCGGCGCTGCACCGCGGCACCCGCCGTGACCAGGCGCTGACCGGGATCAGCCTCGTGCTCGCCGCCATGCCCGAGTTCGTCATCGGCATCGGCCTCATCGCGATCTTCGCCACCTCGGTGTTCCAGATCCTTCCCGCCGTCACCCTGGCACCGCCGGGCCAACCGGTGTGGACGATCCCGGCTCAGCTCGTCCTCCCCACGGCCACCCTCGTCCTCGTCGTCACTCCCTACATCGTGAGGATGATGCGGGCGACGATGATCGAAGTCCTCGATTCCGGCTTCGTCGAGATGGCCCGCCTCAAAGGCGTCCCCGAGCGCCGCGTCATCCTCCGCCACGCCCTGCCGCACGCGCTCGGTCCCGTCGCCCAGGTCATCGCGATCCAACTCGCGTGGCTGGCCGGAGGCGTCGTGGTCGTCGAGTTCCTCTTCCGCTACCCCGGCATCGGCCAGGCGCTCATCGACGCCGTCACCTACCGCGACGTCCAGGTCGTCCAGGCGATCTCGATGCTCGTCGCCGCCGTCTACGTCGTGGTCAACCTGGCTGCCGACATCGTCGGCATCCTCACCAACCCGAAACTGAGGAGCGCAGCATGAGCAGCAGCCTCGACGACATGAAGTCCTCGGCCATCGAAGCCGCGGAGGTCCCCAAGGAATCACAGACGACCTACGTCCCGTTCTTCCGCCGCGTGCTCGCGCAGAAGCAGGGACGGATCGGGCTGACGCTCACCGCGATCGTCGTCCTCTTCGCCTTCTGCGGGCCTCTGCTCCTGCCGTGGGCGACCGGGTCGACGGCCACCGAGTTCGTCGGCAAGCCGTTCTCTGCCTACGGGATCTTCGGCACCGACAACCTCGGCCGCAGCGTGCTCTCCCGGTTCCTCGCCGGCGGCTTCACGCTCATCATCTACTCCGTTCTCGCCACCGCGCTGGGCATGGTCCTCGGCGCTGCCGTGGGGATGCTCGCCGCGTACGTCGGCGGGCGCTTCGATGCGATCATCATGCGCCTCAACGACGTGCTCCTCGCCATCCCGCAGCTCGTGTTCGCGCTGCTGGCGATCACGGTGCTCGGTCCACAGGGGTGGGTGCTCCTCACTGTCATCGGCATCACGCACGCACCGCGCATCGCGCGTGTTGCGCGCTCGGCCACCCTGGGCGTCATCAACGAGGACTACATCCTCGCCGCGGAGATGTACGCGATGCCGCGAACGAAGCTCCTTGTCCGCGAGCTGCTGCCGAACATCACCGGACCGCTGAGCGTCGAAGCCGGACTGCGACTGACCTATTCGATCGGTGCGATCGCCTCGCTGTCCTTCCTCGGACTCGGCCTCCAGCCGCCCGCTGCCGACTGGGGTCTGATGATCAACGAGAACCGCATCGCCCTGAGCATCCAGCCGTGGGGCGTGCTCCTGCCGGTCATCGCGATCGCGCTGCTCACCATCGGCACCAACCTGCTCGCGGACTCCTTCGCCCGAGCCACCGCCTCGACCACAGTGGAGGAATGATGACGACGACCAATGACGTAGTCGCCCCCGACGAATCAGTGCCGAACGAGAACATCGTCCTGCGGGTCTCCGACCTCAGGATCGACACGGTCGCCGGGAAGGAGATCCTCCACGGGGTGAGCTTCGCCCTCGCCCGGGGAGAGATCCTCGGCCTCGTCGGGGAGTCAGGTTCGGGTAAGACGACGGCCGGTCTCGCCTGCATGGGTCACTTCCGTTCAGGACTCAAGTACGGTTCGGGGTCGGTGAGTCTGTGGCCGCGCGGTGACGACACCGCCGTTGAGGTCCTCGACCTCGACGAGGTGGCCGTGCGCTCCCTGCGGGGGTCCCGGATCGCCTACATCCCGCAGGACCCGGCGCTCTCGCTCAATCCGGCGATGCGCGTGGGCGATCAGATCCGTGAGGTCCTCGACATCCACGGCTTCAGTTCCTCCGCCGCCGAGCGGGAGGCCCGGATCTCCCAGGTTCTCGTCGATGTCGGCCTGCCCGGTGACAAGGCGTATCAGAACCGGTGGCCGCACCAGCTCTCGGGCGGACAGCAGCAGCGCATCGGCATCGCCATGGCGTTCGCCATGTACCCCGATGTGCTCATCCTCGACGAGCCGACGACCGGCCTCGACGTCTCCACCCAGGCCGTCGTCCTCGACACCATCCGCCAGATGACGGTGGCCAACGACGTCGCCGGTCTCTACATCACCCACGACCTCGCCGTCATCAAGGACATCTCCGATCGGGTGGCCGTTATGCTCCGCGGAGACCTCGTCGAGGAGGGGTCCGTCGCGCAGGTGCTCTCGAGGCCGCAGCACGACTACACGAAGATGCTCATCGCCGCCGTGCCCGACCTCGCCGGTGACAAGACGATCGGAGAGCAGTCAGGGACCGCGGTGTCGGAGTCCGAGGAGACTGTCGCGACTTCCGATTCCACGGCTTCGCGGCCCGATGACGCGACGACCCTCCTCACGGAGGCACCCCTGCTCGAGGTCTCGGACGTGGCGCTTGCGTACGGGAAGGCGCAGATCCTCGACGGCATCAACCTCGTCCTCGAACCGGGGGAGTGCACGATGCTGCTCGGGGAGTCGGGGTCGGGCAAGACGACGCTGTCCCGATGTGTGGCCGGTCTCAACGACGACTACTCGGGGGCTGTGCGGCTGCGCGGAGTCGAACTCGCGAAGTCGACGCGGAAGCGGACGAATGACGAGCGCATCGGCATCCAGTACGTCTTCCAGTCCCCGTTCTCCTCACTCAACCCGCGGCGGTCGATCGGACAGTCGCTCACCGTTCCCCTCGAGATGAGCGGCGAGGGCACGGCTGCGAGCAGGAAGGCCATCGTCGAGGAGGCGCTCGACTCGGTGCGCCTGGGGCGGTCGTTCTACCACCGGCGTCCTGGTGATCTCTCCGGTGGGGAACGGCAGAGGGCGGCGATCGCCAGAGCGCTCGTCAACGCACCGTCGGTGCTCGTCTGCGATGAGATCACCTCGGCGCTCGATGTCAGTGTCCAAGCGTCGATCATCGGGCTGCTGCGCACCCTGCGGGCCGAACGGCAGCTCGCGATGCTCTTCGTCACGCACAACATCGCGCTCTCGCGTCACATCGCCGACAACCTCGCCGTCCTCAACAAGGGCGTCATCGTCGACTACGGGTCCGCGGACGCCGTGCTCGAGAATCCGCAGCACGAGTACACGAAGTCCCTCATCGCCGACGTGCCGACGTTCTGAGGACGGGCGGCTCACCGGTGGCCGCGGGGTCAGGCGGTAGGGCCGAGGATCCGGCCGTGCCGCCTCAGCTGCTCGTCGAGTAGACCTGCTGGGAGCCGCCGGCGCGTGAGCGGTTGCGGCGACGGGTCTCCGCGGTGGTCCCACGCGCATCCGAACTCCGCTGCGTCCCGCCCTGGGACGAGGCCGCGGCGCGGGACTGACTCCCTCGCGTCTGGTCCGCGCGAGACCGGGACCGGGACCTGTCAGAGGTGCGTCCCTGACCCCTCGTGCCGTTGTGGGCGCGTCCGGTACGGGACTCACCGGATCGGGAGCTGCGCGTCGTCGACGCGGTGTTCTCTGAAGTCGGCGCGCCGGACTTCGCACCAGTCTGTCCGCCGGTACCGCGGCGACCACGGCGGCGACGCGCGGAGCGCTTCTGCGACGGAGCCTGGCCGGCAGGTGCGGCCTCCGTTCCCCGCACCTTCTCCGGCTGGCCCTCCTGGGGTTCGACGAACGGGGCGACCTCGCCGACGAGCGGGCTCACCTGAGCGGAGTCGGCGGTGACCTTCTGCGGCTTGACCGAGATCTTCGCCTTGCGCAGAAGTGCCAGGGTGTCCTTGCGCTCCTCGGGCGTCATGATGGTGACGACATCACCGGCGCTGCCGGCGCGCGCGGTGCGACCTGAGCGGTGGAGGTAGGCCTTGTGCTCGGTGGGCGGGTCGACGTGGACGACGAGTTCGACGGCATCGACGTGGACACCGCGGGCGGCCACGTCGGTTGCGACGAGGACCTTGACGCCGCCCTCGGCGAACGCGGCGAGGTTGCGTTCCCGGGCCGACTGGGACAGGTTGCCGTGCATGTCGACGGCCGGGATACCCTGCTTCGTCAGCAGCCGGGCCAGCCTCTTGGCGCGATGCTTGGTGCGGGTGAAGAGGATCCGGCGACCGGATCCAGATGCCAGCCGGTGGACGAGCTCGCTCTTGTCCTCGGGGGTGACTTCGAACAGATGGTGGGTCATCGCGTCGACGTGTGAGGTCGGATCGTCGACCGAATGGAGCACCTGGTTGTGGAGGAACCGTCGTACGAGCTTGTCCACGTCGTTGTCGAGGGTCGCGGAGAAGAACATCCTCTGACCCTTGACCGGGGTCTTCGCGAGCAGTCGGGTGACGCCGGGCAGGAAGCCCATGTCGGCCATGTGGTCGGCCTCATCGAGAACGGTGACCTCAATGCAGTCGAGGGAGACGATGCCCTGCTGGAGGAGATCTTCGAGCCGACCGGGGCAGGCGACGACGATGTCGACGCCGGCGGCCAGCGCGGTCTCCTGCCGCTTCTGCTTGACCCCGCCGAATATCGTCGTAGTCGTCAGCCCGCACGCCTTGGCGAGCGGGTCGAGTACCGCTGCGATCTGCGTGGCGAGCTCACGGGTAGGAGCGAGGATCAGACCGCGCGGGGCGCGGCCCCTGGCCGGTCGTGACGGCTGCGTCTCGGCGAGCCGGGCGACCATGGGGATGGAGAAGGCGAGGGTCTTGCCCGAACCGGTCTTCCCGCGGCCGAGCACATCGCGTCCGGCGAGGGTGTCACCGAGCGTGTCCTGCTGGATGGGGAACGCTGCGGTCTTGCCGTCGGCCGAGAGCTGATCGACGAGAACGGTGGGGACGCCGAGGTCGGAGAACGAACGGGCGGAAGTGGTCGTGGACGCAGTGATGGCGTGGCCTTTCGACGCGCCGGGGTACTCGGCATCCGCGTGTGCGGAGGGAGCGGAACTTCCCGGCAGGGTGTCCGAACGCGGGACCGCGTTCTGGTTCGCCGAGAGGAATGTCGTGTGCCGCAGCCGGTGAGAGCGTGCGCAGAGTCGAGAGGTCCTGACGACGCAGGGATTCCGCAGAGCGGAGATCGCAAGGCCTCCAACGATACACCCCAGAGGCTGTCGGCGTCAGTCCACCCGACCGAGGTGTGATGCAGCGAACGTCGAGGCTGCCTCGAGAGCGGCGTTCGCCTCGTCGAGCATCCTGCCGAAGTGGAGGAAGGAGTGGAGGACCTGCGGGTATTCCACGTAGTCGACGTCGGTGCCCGCCCGCCGCAGGAGAGCTGCAAGGGCGCGACTGTCGTCGCGCAGAGGGTCGAGTCCGGCGGCGGCGATGAAGGTCGGGGGAAGGCTACTGAGGTCGGCGCCGAGGTGGTTGACGTAGGGGCTCTCTGCGTCTGCGGGGGACGAGTAGTGCAGAGCGGCGATCGACGCGAGAGCCTCCGGGGTCATCCCGTCCCATGCGCCGCCGAAGAGTCGCCTGCTCTCGGAGTCGGTGAGACCGTGACCGCCGTAGAAGAGGAGGAGCGCCCTGATGGAGGTGAACGCCTTCTCGGCGCCGACGCGTTCGGGTGTGTGCTGGATGCGTTCGGGTTCGTCGCGCAGGAGGAGGGCAGCTCCGAGGGCGAGCATCGCCCCGGCGGAATCGCCGGCGACGGCCAACCGGCTGCCGTCGATGCCCCACGTGCCGCCATGGGCGACGAGGCGGTCGATGACGGCGGCGCATTCGAGCAGCGCCTGCGGGTAGACCGCCTCCGGAGAGAGCGAGTAGTCGACGGCGATGACGGCGGCTCCTGAGGCGACGGCGATCACCCGTGCGATCCGGTCGTGGGTATCGAGGTCGCCGAGGGAGAAACCTCCTCCGTGGAGGAAGACGACGCCCGGGAGCGTCGAGTCGTCTGTGGGTCGGTGGATGCGCACGGGCACCTCGACGTCGCGGACCCTGATGTTCGCGTCGAGGGTCTGCGCCATCGTCGGCCCGTCCTCATTCCAGAAGGCGCGTTCGGCGCGGTACTCGGCTCGGACAGCGGCGAACTCCGTCGGCGCCAGGGCATCCTTGGAATCGTCGGGGACAGCCTCCCGTCCCATGCGGGCGGTGACGACATCGTCGGCGGCCGTCCGGCATTCGGCGGCGCGAGCACCCTGGACCCGGAGCACCTCCTGCATCTGCGTCGACAGCGCCTCGCGGATGTCCCGCGGCATGGTCGACCCCTGCGGAGAAGGGGAGGTCGCATCGTGAGTCATCGTGTCCTTCTTCGGATCTCTGAACGCGCGGACGTGCACCGTCCAGCCTACTCGCGGGGTCGCGGACCCCGGAGTGCGCGGTCCGGGCGATCTCCCGGCGGCCCGCGCCCGTAACCGGTCTCGGCGGGAATAAGCGGTGGCCGGCGACGTTGTCATAGTCGAAGTGAGTGATCGACAAGGGCACGCGAAGGCACACGCGCTCGCGTCGACGAATGTGCCAAGGCCGGGGAGCCGGCGGGGGACGGAGGAAGCAGATGTCAGAGCAGACGCGGATCGAACAGATGCGCCGACACGAGACCGATCATGAAGTCCCGTGGTCGCTGCCGATCGTGGTCCGCAAGTCGAAGACGGGTCTGTCTCGCCACATCGACGTGCTTGAGGCCACGGCGAGAGCCGTGGTCACGTTCCTCGACGATCCGCGCTCGCAGCCGGGCGGGGAGTGGAGCAACGCTGTCGCATACTGGCGCGACGGGGCGATCCGCAAGGTCGTGCGCCGCGGCGACGGGAAGAAGCTCGAGGATGCCCGTGCTCTCGGCAGCGTGACCGTGAGCTTCGGTGGGACCGAAGACTATGCGCCGGCAGAGGCGTCGGTCTTTCCGCCCGGGCCGGTCTCCCCGCTGCCGCCGCAGCTGTCGAAGCTGCAGGTCGGGGGCACGGAGTTCCCCGATGAGGGAGAGACATCCGTTCCTTCCGCCGAGGCTGTCGTGACGATCGAACTCTCCCCGCTGGTCACTCTGACGACGGGCAAGGCCGCCGCTCAGGTCGCCCACGGGGCCCAACTCGCCTTCGAGCGGATGACGCCGGAGCAGCGAGATCATTGGCGAGAAGCTGACTTCAGTCTCCGCGTCGTCACTCCGAGCAAGGCCGATTGGCGCACGACAGGCAGACCCGTGAGCGTCATCGACGCAGGCTTCACCGAGGTGGACGGACCGACGGAGACCGTCCGCGCCTGGTGGTGACGGAGATCAGGTGCTCTCGGGGAGCTCGTCCTCTTCGCCCTCTTCGAGCGGCCTCGTCTTCGTGCCGTTCCCGAACTCATCGAGAATGATCCGGCGTTTGACCATCTCGCCGGTCTCCTCGTCAATGACTTCGATGATGTCGCCCGGGTGGGTCGACGGCTGATAGTGGTCCTCGTTGACTCCGCTCATGGCGCTGCCTCCTCTGGGTTAGTCCGACGGTACCTCTGTGTGACGCGACTCTCAAGGATCATCGGCCGAGGTGGTCGGGGCTTCTGCGCTGCGCGGCTTCTTGTTTACGAATATGACTGTACGGTAACATCGAGTCACCATCTGCAAGTGCAACCAAGGGAGTTTGCCATGCTGAAGACATTCGTTCTCGTATCCGGTGCTTGGCATGGAGGATGGGCCTGGCGGCCGGTCGCACAGCATCTGCGGCAAGCCGGGCATACGGTCTATGCGCCGACGCTGCCCGGGTTGCATGACGGGGATGAGCCGCAGAGATACGGGCTCGATGATGTGATCGACCATATTGTCACGGTGATCGAGGAGAACGACCTCCGCGATGTCACGCTCATCGGTCACAGCTGGGGCGGGTATGTCATCACCGGTGCGGCACCGCGGATCGCCGAGCGGCTCCACAGGCTCGTCTACTGGAGTGCTTTCGTTCCGGCCGCCGGCCGGTCGCTCATGGACGAGGTTCCGCCGCACTATCGTGAGCTGTTCGAGGGGCTGGCTGCCCAATCGGGTGACAACTCCGTGATGCTCCCGCTCGAGGTATGGAAGGCCGCGTTCATGCAGGACGCCGACGAGTCCGTTCAGGCGATGATCCACAGTCTGCTGGTTTCCCAGCCGATGCAGTACTTCACGACTCCCGTTGACTCTGTGATGCCGACCAAACTCGGAATCGATGTGTCCTATCTGCTCGGCGCCGAGGACATCGGACTGCCGGAAGGAGAGTACGGCTGGCCCCGTTTCGCCGAGCGGCTCGGGGTCGAGCCGGTTCCGGTGCCGGGCAGTCATGAGTCTCTATTCACCCGACCGGACGAACTGGCCGACGCTTTCGCACGAGCATGACAGCGCCGTCGCCGGGGAGGAATGTGCCCTTGCCGGCGACGGCGCTGTTCGGTGTCGAGCCGCACTCAGCGTTGGTGCGCTGAGAGCCGCCGGCGTCTCACGCTCAGAGTGATCGCGGTGCCGGCGGCGACGAGCAGCCCGGCAAGTCCGATCAGCGCGAGTGTCCCGTCAGCACCGGTCCGTGGCAGATCTCCACCGCCCGAGGCGGTCGAGCTCGCATTCGTCGAGGTGGACGATGCGGAGGTCGATCCGCCTGCACTCGACGAGCCGTCGGCGGCGGCACTGGACGCCCCTCCGATGCGTGACGACCCGTCAGAGTCCGAGGCGGCTTCTGCCGATGCCTTCGTCGCGGAGTCGGCCGTTGCCGTCACCGAGGCGGCGGCTGCCGGGTCGGCATCAGCGGCCGCCGTTGCCGAGGCGTTCGTGTCGTCGTTGCTGTCAGCCTTCGTCGCCGACTGGGCAGCGGCCTGCGATGAGGCGTTGGGATCCGAAGCGGCGTCGGCAGAGGCCTCCGAGGAGGCGTCCTCGCTCGCCGCGGACTCCGCTGCTGCTTCGGCATTCTCGTCAGCCGCGGCGGACGCTGTGGTCGTGGCGTCCTCTTCGGCGGCAGCCTGAGCGGCTGCCTGGGCTGCAGGATCGGCGTCGTCGTCTGCGCTCGCCGAGGCGGAGGCGGTTGCAGCGGCATTCACGTCGTCTCCTGCTGCCGCATCGGGGTCTGCCGTCGCAGCGGGATCCGTTGCGGCGTCGGGGTCCGCGCCTGCATCTGGGTCTGCCGCAGCGTCCGGGTCTGCGGTGGCGTCGGGATCCGTGGAGGCGTCGGCGTTGGCGGCTGCTTCCACGGAGGCCTGGGTGGATGAGTCGGCGGTTGAGGCGGCTTCGGCTGCTGAGGAGGCGTCGGCGTTCGCTGCCGCTGATTGATCGGCGTTCGTCGAGTCCGTGCCGTCGGCGTTGGCTGCTGCCTTGGCTGCTCCCTTGGCCGCTGAGTTCGCGTCCGTTGTCGCATCGGCGGTGGTGTCGGTGGTGGCGTCTTCCGTCGCTGCGGACTCGGCTGCTGCTTCGGCGTTCTCGTTGGCTGCCGCCGAGGCGGTGGTGTTCGCGTCTTCGTCGGCTGCGGCTTGTGCCGCGGCTTGTGCGGCGGGGTCGCCGTTGTCGTCGGCGTTGGCCGATGCCGAGGCGGAAGCGGCGGCGTTGACGTTGACTGCGCCATCGGGATCCGCGGAGGCATCCGGGTCCGTCGAAGCGTCCTGATCCGCTGCTGCATCCGGGTCGGCTGCTGCGTCGGGATCGGTGGAGGCGTCAGGGTCTGTCGAAGCATCCGGGTCCGCGGCTGAGTCAGGGTCGGCTGCCGCGTCCGGGTCTGCGGTGGCGTCGGGATCCGTGGAGGCGTCGGCGTTGGCGGCTGCTTCCACGGAGGCCTGGGTGGATGAGTCGGCGGTTGCATCAGGGTCGGCGGCCGCGTCCGGATCCGCCGAGGCGTCCGGATCTGCCGCAGCGTCAGGGTCAGCGTTGGCGTCTGGGTCTGCCGCAGCATCCGGATCCGTCGAAGCGTCGGCATCGGCCGCAGCCTGCGCCGAGGCTTCATTCGACGAGTCAGCGGTCGACGCGGCTTCGGCGGCGGCCGCAGGTCCGGCGTCAGCGGCTGCGGAGGCCTCCGCATTGGTGTCGTCAGTGTTGTCCGCCTGCGCCGCAGCCTGCGACGCCGCGGTCGACGAGGCGCTCGGATCTGTCGTTGAATCGGCCGAAGCCTGCGACGACGCATCCTCGGTGGCTGCCGATTCGGCCGCCGCTTCAGCGTTGACGTCAGCTGCTGCCGACGCGGTCGTGTTCGCATCGTTGTCGGCTGCGGCCTCCGAGGCAGCCTGGGCTGCGGGGTTGCCGTCGTCGTCGGCGGTGGCTGACGCGGACGCCGATGCCGCGGCGTTCGTGTTCGCGTCCGGGTCGGCTTCGTCCTCGGCGCTGGTGCGCACCGACGACGACGCGAGGTTGACGTCGACCGCGTCGGCGCCGGGAAGGACCTCGAGGCTGACCGCGTTGACCGTGAACATGTCCCGCGGTGCCGCCGCGGCTGCGAACGCCTCCGCCCGATCGCCCTGCTGTGGCACCGGCGTGGTGAATTGCTCGTTGATGGTGAGGTCGATGACTTCGTCAAGTGCCCCGAAAACTGGGTCGAGAGTCCTCAGGACGGGATCGATCAGTCCCGTGACGGAGCCCGACACCTCCTCGGCGGTCGCGGTGATGATCGAACCGACGACCGGTTTCGTCACCGCGAGGACCGCATCGATCACCGGCTTGGTGATCGCGCCCAGCACGGTCCCGACGGGGACTCCGAGCAACGAGAGATCGGTCGTCACCGTGGGCTGTGAGGAATCGGTTCCCGCGAGCTGCCCCAGAGTCGCGTCGACAGTCACGGTGCCGGTGACCGCGGGAACACCCAGGGCCGAGATCCGTCCGGGCAGCTCGATCTTCACGTGCACATCGTTGAGTGCCTCGGTGAGAGTCTCGTTGACACGACCGCTGAGCGCCCCGAGAGCATCGGCGACGGCTGTCGTGATCGCCGAGATCGTGCTCGAGGTGAGCACCTTCGTGTTCGGCGCCAGTCCATTGAGATCCTCGCCGTTGCCTCCCTCGACGATCTTCGCGAGATCGATCGCGATGTCCCCCTCTGCGATGTCGATCGACACGATGCCCGACTTGTCCTCGAGCTTGTCCCGCACGGCGTTCTCGACGACGCTGTTGAGAGCATCCCTGACCTCGACACTGACTGTGGTGTCCGCTCCGCCGACCCTCACCGAGGCGATGCCTGCGTTGACGTTGACACCGATCTTCGCGAGTTCGCCGGCGAGCCCCTCGTCGCCGATGGCATCCTCGAGTGCGCTGCCGGAGCCGTCGACAGCAGTCTCGAGGGCATCCGAGAGGTCCGCCAGGGCAGGGCTGGAGAGCGTGAGCACGCCGTCTGCGACGACGTAATCCGAACTCACGGTCTCGGAGTCAGCCTCGGCACGCGAGGCCAGCGCACCGAGTTCGAGGCTGAGGTCATCGACGACCTCATCGGTGACATCGCTGAGCCCGAGCTGTCGCAGCAGGGGAGTGAGACTGACCCGAGCATTGCCGTAAGCGCCGGGGTTGGCAGGATCGACGTTGATCGCCCCGTCCTCGCCCACTGCGCCTGCACTCGCGACTGCGCTGTCGTACGACGGAGCATGACCGAAGGCGTTGAGCGCGCCGACCTCGCCGAGGTGGAGCAGACCGTTTCCATCGTCACCGCTGATCAGCGGCAGCGAGACGTTCGGGAGTTGGACGTTGAGCGCCTGCAGTGCGGCCACATCGAGAGGAGTGTGATCCGCGGTCGGACTCGACGGGTAGGTGCTTCGGGCGGAGGAGACGTCGAGAAGGTCGGCGCTGATGATGTCGGTGTCGATCAGCTGGCCGTGGGCCTCGGCGAGCTCATCCGGGTCGACGGGCACAGCGGTCCCCGGCGCGGTGATGAGAACGGTGAGGCCGACCGCCGTGGCGGCGGCGACTGCGCCCAGCGTGGCGCGACGTCGGTTGCTGGATCGGCTGCGAGTCGTCATGGCCCCCACTTCGGAAGAGATCGGCGTTGATTCTTGAGCATTGGCTGAGTGCGCACCGGCAGTCTGCCGAGCGTTCCATCACGAGATTACGGAGTCATGAAAAAGTAATCACTAGGTAATTCATAACGTTATAAATCCGTTATTGTTACCGGAAGGTAGAAAGTGCAGAGTCCAGCAGAGGTGTAGTGGGTGGTAATTATTAATTCAACTACGGGCGAGATTCACCGGACACCCGGCTGGGCGGCTTCGGTCGATCGGTGAGCACCTGGCCGCCGAATCCCCTCTTCCTGCCTGGCAGGAGTGGCGATGCGACGGCAGATTCGGGCCGTGTCCGACGCGTGGATGAGCGCTCAGAAGGCAGATCGGTCCCGCCGGACTGTCCTGATCAAACCTCCGTCTTAAGCGCCGTTAATGAGAACTACAGAGGTGACGCCCTCGAGAGGAGTCCAGTCTGCGAGGCGTTCATCGCGTATGTCGACATCCTTCGATAGGGTGCGAGAACCGTGATGATCGAGGGCGGCCGAGCCGCCGCAGGAGGGCGCCCATGGGCAGACGTGTCGCCGTCATCGGCGCGGGCATCATCGGTGCCGCGGTCGCGAGAGAGCTTCTCCTGCGCGACGACGCGGTCGATGTCACCCTCTACGAGAAGGAGAGCGGACCGGCCGCGCACCAGACCGGACACAACTCCGGTGTCGTCCATGCGGGTCTCTACTACGAACCGGGCAGCCTCAAGGCGACGCTGTGCCGTCGCGGGGTGACCCTGCTGCGTGAGTTCGCCGACGCCCACGACGTCGCCGTCGACGAGTGCGGGAAGGTCGTCGTCGCCACCGGCGACGTTGAGGTCACGCGGCTGCGCTCCATCTTCGAGCGGGCCGAAGCCAACGGCGTCCCCGACGTCGCGATGCTCGACGCCGATGAGCTCAGTGCCGTCGAACCGGGCGTTCGCGGCGTCGCCGCCCTCCACTCACCCCACACGGCGATCGTCGACTATCCCGGACTCACCGCAGCAGTCGTCGCCGACTTCCGACGCCGAGGCGGTCGGGTGCGCTTCTCGACGCCGGTGTCCCGGATCGAGCGCCGTCGGGGACCGCGAGGGGAGCGTGCCCTCGTCCGCTCGGACAGGGACGCCCACGAATTCGATGCCGTCATCGCCTGCGCGGGCCTCCAATCCGACCGACTTGCCGCCCGCTCCGGAGAGAGCCGCCAGCCCTCGGTGGTGCCGTTCTTCGGCCAGTACTTCATCCTCGACGACAGTGCCGGCGACGTCGTCAACGGCCTCGTCTACCCGGTCCCCGACCCGAAATACCCCTTCCTCGGCGTCCACGTCACCCGCCGCATCGACGGCGGCCTGATGATCGGACCCAACGCCTTCCTCTCCCTCTCCCGGGAGGGCTATTCGGGGCTCGGGTTCAGCCTCCGCGATTCGCTTGCCGTCGCCGCTGACACAGGCTTCTGGCGATTCGCCGCCGGCAATATGGCCACCGCCTGGCGTGAGATCGGAGGCGTCCTCTCCACCGAGCGCTTCGTCGCCGAAGCCGCCCGCTATGTGCCCGAGCTCGCCGGGGCCACCGGGCACCGGGCGACCCGGGGCATCCGAGCCCAGGCGATGAACCGCGACGGCACCCTCGTCGACGACTTCGTCATCGACCGGGCCGGACCGGCGATGTTCGTCCGCAATGCACCCTCCCCGGGAGCCACCTCGGCGCTGGCCATCGCCGAACACCTCGTCACGGCTGCGGTCACCGACACCTGATCTCCGCACCGGTCACCCCGCCGGCCGCGGACAAGGCGCCCGAACGCCGAATCAGCGCTGGTCAGGAGCGCACGTGGCACCCGGACCCTTGGCCCGTCTAAGCTTGACCCGGCATCGCCGAGGCGCAACCCGGGATGCCGGTCACTGACACAGCGAAGAAGGAGATGCATGGCGGTTCTGGTCACCGGAGGTGCGGGATACATCGGCTCGCACGTGGTACGGCTGCTCACGGAGCGCGGTGACGACGTCCTCGTCGTCGACGACTTCTCGACGGGCATCGCCGAACGCGTCGACGGACTGCCCGTGCTCGACCTCGACCTCGCAGCCTCTGACGCCGAGGACCGCCTCGTCGCCGCCATCGAGGAGCACGGCGTCGACTCGATCATCCACTTCGCCGCGAAGAAGCAGGTCGGCGAATCCGTCGAACTGCCCCTGCACTACTACCGACAGAACATCGGGGGGCTGGCGAACGTGCTCGCTGCCGTCGACCGCACCGGCATCGACTCGCTCGTCTTCTCCTCCTCGGCCGCGACCTACGGCATGCCCGACGTCGCGCTCGTTCCCGAGGACCTCGACTGCCGACCGATCAACCCGTACGGGGAGACCAAGCTCATCGGCGAATGGATGATCGACAACGCGATCACCTCGGCGACGATGCGCGGCAAGGACTTCAACGCCGTCAAGCTGCGCTACTTCAACGTCGCCGGCGCGGGCTGGCCCGAACTCGCCGACACCGCGGTGATGAACCTCATCCCGATCGTCCTCGAACGTCTCGCCGCCGGCAAGGCCCCCGTGATCTTCGGCGACGACTACGACACTCCCGACGGCACGTGCATCCGTGACTACGTCCACGTCAAGGACCTCGCCGAGGCCCACATCGCGGCACTCGACTACATGAAGTCCGGGGACACCACCGAAACCGTGTTCAACGTCGGCACCGGCACCGGAGCCTCCGTCAGGGAGGTCATCGACGCCATCGCCGAGGCGACCGGACGTGAGATCGTGCCCGAGATGGGGCAGCGGCGGGCCGGCGACCCGCCTGCCCTCGTCGCCGACGTCACCCGGATCTCGGCCCTGCTCAGCTGGAAGGCCGAGTACGGGCTGCCCGAGATCGTCCGCAGCGCCGTCGCCGCCGCGGGAATGCTGCCCGACCCGAAGTAGGCACCGGCCCCGCGCCTGCCTGTCGGCCCCCCGGCTGCCGCCCATCGCACCGCCATGCCCTCAGGCATGCCCTGAGCTAGGAGACCCGCCCCGTGGATCCCACACCCTTCACCCCGTACGCCCTGCTCGTCGACGCCGGACTCATCGGCGGCCTCCTCGTCATCGGCACGATCCTCCGTGCCCGGATCCGGGTGCTGCAGACGATGATGGTCCCCGCAGGCGTCATCGCCGGGTTCATCGGTCTCGCGTTCGGACCCAACGGTCTCGGCTGGCTGCCCTTCTCCGACCAGCTCGGCACGTACAGCTCCCTGCTCATCGTCGTCGTCTTCGCGTGCCTGTCGCTGACGAGCGACTTCAACATCTTCAAGATCGGCCGCTCGGTCGCCGGCTTCGCCAGCTACGGGGTGCTCATCTACGCCACCCAGACGGCCTTGGGCATGGGGCTCGTCCTCTTCCTCCTCGGCCCCCTCCTCGGCGCACCCGACCATGTCGGACTCCTCCTCTTCGCCGGATGGGCCGGCGGGTTCGGCTCGGCGGCGGCGATCGGCACCGTCTTCACCGAGGCAGGCGACCCCTCCGTGCAGTCGCTCGCCTTCACTGCCGCGACCGTCGGCATGCTCACGGGCATCATCGGCGGGATCATCCAGGCGAAGTTCGGCGCCAAGAAGGGCTACGCGCGCGAATTCGCCGGCATCGGCACGGTCCCCACGGAACTGCGCACAGGAGTCCTCGACCACGACGAGGACAAGCCGCGCATCGGCACGCACATGTTCTCCGCCAGTGCGATCGAATCCCTGACGTTCCAGGCCGGCATCATCGTCGCGGTCGCGGCCGGTGCGTACGGGGTCAACCTCATCCTCGGCGACCTCATGCCCGCGGTGACGTTCCCCCTCTTCTCGATCGCCTTCATCGTCGGACTGCTGCTGCGCGGCATCCTCGTGTCGACGAAGACGACGAAGTTCATCGACAAGGAGACGCAGAACTCGATCTCCGGCACCGCGACCGACGTCCTCATCGTCTGCGGCATCGCCTCGGTCGTCCCGAGCTTCGTCGCCGACCAGTGGCTGTCGCTGCTCATCCTCTTCATCGTCGGACTCGCCCTCTGCCTCTTCCTCGGCCTCGTCGTCGCCCCGCGGGTGATGAGCGAGGGGTGGTTCGAGCGCCAGCTCTTCACCTGGGGCTGGGCGACGGGAGCCGTGGCCACGGGCATCGCCCTGCTGCGCATCGTCGACCCCAAGCTCAAGTCGCGCACCCTCGAGGACTTCTCGCTCGCCTACCTGCCCGTCATCCCCGTCGAGATCGCCGCGGTGACCTTCGCCCCGCTGCTCGTCATCGCCGGTGCGGCCTGGGCGGTCGTCGGCATCTGGGGAGCCATCGCCGTGGCCGCGGCGGCCGTGGCCCTGTCGATCATGGCCGCGAACAGGCGGGAGCTCGTGCCGACCGCATAGTGCGATCCGCGTTCGCCGGATCCTGCCAGACGGACTAGGCTCGAAGGACAGCCGCAGTCGTCACCCAAGGGGAGGGTCTCCATGACCGAGCACATCGTCATCGGAGCGGGACTCGCCGGTGCTGCGACGGCACGTGCGCTTGCCGACCGCGGAGAGAACGTCACGGTCCTCGAGCAGCACACACCGGCCACTGCGCTGGGCAGTTCGCACGGTTCGGCGCGGATACTGCGCTTCGCCTATCCGCAGCGCCTCTACGTCGACCTCGTCGTCGCCTCCCGCGCGCTGTGGGCCGACATCGAGCAGGCCGCCGGTCTCGAACTCATCACCGCCACCGGAGCCGTCGACCACGGCGAGGTCAGGCACGTGAGCGAGCTCGCCGCCGTGTTCGACACCGTCGGCATCGAACATGAGGTGCTCTCCTCGGCAGAGGCGACCGCGCGGTGGCCGCAGATGAGGTTCGACACCGAGGTCCTCTGGCATCCCGCAGCCGGCGTCATCGACGCCGAGACCGCGGTGACGGCGATGCTCGACCTCGCCGTCGCCACCGATCGGGTCCGCGTCCTCGAGGACTGGACCGTCGCCGAGGTGGGGCGACGGTCCGGGGGCGGCTTCCGTGTCACCTCGGCGAGCGGGGGTGCCGTCGACGCGGACACCGTCATCGTCGCAGCCGGCGGTTACCTGCCGGCCCTCCTCCCTCACCTCGGTCTGCCGGAGGGCTTCCGGGCTGCGCTACCGAGGTTCGACGTGCGGCAGGAGCAGGCCTTCCACTTCCCCTATCGCGGCGCAGACGACCCGGGACAGCCTGCGGCAGCGTGGCCGACGTTCATCCACAAATCGGGGGAGATCTTCACCTATGGTCTGCCGGGTGGGCGCGACGCCGGTTTCTCGGGGCTCAAGCTCGCGGAATTCAATGGAGGCAGGGTGATCCCCTCCGCGCTCGACCAGGACGGCCGGATCACCCCCGAGATGCGCGAGCGGATGACCGACTACGTCCGAGAGCACCTGCCCGGCCTCGCCCCCGAACCTTACGCGGAGACGACCTGCCTGTTCACGAACACTCCGAGCGAGGACTTCCTCATCGACTCCGCCGACGGCGTCGTCCTCGTCTCCGCGTGTTCGGGTCACGGAGCGAAGTTCGCCCCGATGATCGGCGAACTCGCCGCCGACCTCGCCACCGGACATGGCGGGGTGCCGGAGGAGTTCCGCGTCGCGCACCACGCCGGGTAGTTCGCTCCTGAAACGGAGCGCCCAGCCGACCTCACGCCGAGCTGATCGTCAGCCACGCGGTCACCTCAGCGGCGAACGCTTCGGGAGCCTCGAGCACGGCCAGATGCCCGACCCCGGGGAAGCGGGTGACATCGACCGGGCCGGGAAGCGCTTCGGCGAGACGGCCTGCCTGCTCGACGGGGAGCCACGGATCGTCCTCGCCCCAGCCGATCCGCACGGGGCAGCGGACCTGACCGAGGCGCTCGGCGATCGGCTCCGTGTCCACCGGTGACAGGGCGGCGATCTGCGCATAGAACGCCGCCTGCCCATCCTGCGTCGACCACGGTCGAGCGAGTTCATCGACCCATCCCTGCGGAAAGTCCGGTCCGCCGGCGCCGGTGATGTAGGCGTGGACGAGTGCCTGATGCAACGGCGGGGGAAGGGCGGCGAAGACCGCCTCGTTGTCCGCGACGAGCCGGAAGAACGGCGAACCCCACGGTGGCAGGGTGACGATGTCGCTTAGATGGAGCGAGGCGAACTCGACTCCCTCGAGCAGATGCGCCCCGAGGGCGACGGCTCCGCCGATGTCGTGGGCGATGACGTGCGGTCGCTCGAGACGCCACCGGCGGATGAGCTCGGCCAGTCGACGGCGCTGGGCGACGAGATCGACGGGGACCCCCGCCTCGGCGGCGGCGATCGAGGCACCGTAGCCGGGCATGTCCCAGAGGAACACACGGTGAGTCGAGTTCAGGGCGCGCGCCAACGGCCACCACATCCGTGACGACCACGGAGTGCCGTGGCAGATGACGACGTCGCCGCGGCTGTCTCCGCTCACCGGGCCCAGCTGCCATGTCGCGACCTCGGCCGTCGTCGGCGGCGAGTGGGCATCGGAGCGGACGGTCACGGAGACGAACTCGGGTGGCGGGCGGTCCTCGTCCATGGTCTGACGATAGACCCTCGGACTGACACGAGATCACGGTGCCGGACAGGGGGAGAGGGGACTCAGGTGCCGTGCGGGAGATTCCCCGGGTGTCGGCTGTCACAAAACGACTTACGGCAGGCATGATGGCTCTTCGCGGTTCGTGGTGAATGACCCTGTTGGGGCGGGTATTCACGCTACGGTTTTCGCGGCGCTGGCCAGCAGGATACGCATCCGGTAGTTCTCCGCGTTTCGGAAGCCGCGGCCGGTGCGTTTGATGTTCTTGATGCCGGTGTTCGCGGCCTCGACTCGGGCGGTGGTCGCGCCGGTGACGATGAGGACCTCGATCGCGTCCCACCAGGTCACGATGGTGTCGTAGAGCTTGGTCGCCTCGGGCATATTCGCGATCTGGGAGAAGTAGCCCATCCGCATCCGTTCGTCCCAGGCCTGGGCGAGGGTGTCGGTATCCAGGAGGCGGCGGAGCTGCTCTTTGATGCCCCAAGCGGCGGAGAGCTCGTCGGTGGGATCATCGGTGCGGAACACCGTCTCCAACCGCTCCCAGGCACGCGGGCTCAGGGTGTCAGCGCCGCGCAGCAACAGCATCCGGTGCGCCCAAGCCGGGTCATCCTTCCGGCCCCGACGACCGCGATGAGTGCGAGCCAGGCGTTGCCGCACGGCGGTGACCATGTCGTTCCCGAGCTTGACGAGGTGGAACTTGTCAACCGAGACCGCAGCACGGGGCAGGTAGGTCCGCAGTGCCTTGCGGAACGCGGCCGACGGGTCGATCGCAACGATCTCGATCCGCTCCCGCCAGGCGTCCGAACGCTGGGCCAGCCAGTCCCCGACGGCGGTGGAGTCCCGGCCGTCGACGACGCCGAGGACCTGCCCGGTGGTCAGGTCGACCAGGGTCGTCATCCATGGCTCGAACCGTCTCCAGGCACCTTCATCGGTGCGGAACCAGCGCACCGAACGGTAGCGGTGCTCATCGATGCCCAGGCGCGTCACGGGCACGTCCTCGGCGGCGGGGAGGACCACGGCGGCCGCCGCCAGCGCTGCCTGGACCAGCCACCACGAGACGCCATGGGCCCGGGCGACCTCGGAGGCAGCCCGGCCCGAGGTGATCACCGCGGAGACGACCTGATCCCGCAACCGGGTCGTCGAACGCGCACGGTAAGGGACCTGGTCGGTGGCTTCCCAGAACGTGCCCCGGGCGCAGGCCGGCTCGAGGCAGAACCAGCGCCGCTTGGCCCACACCACCTCCACCGCCCCGGCCACGGGGACGTCGCGCACCTTCTGGGACCGGCGGGAGTGGACCTTGGTCGCGAGCACCCCGCAGGACGGACATCCGGGCGGGACGGTCGAGGCGATCACCACTCGACGGCCTCCGTCGGGCAGGTCGATCGCGTCTGTGACGCGGTAATCGGGCAAGTTGAAGATCGTGCTCGCAGCATCACGCTGCGAACCAGTATTCTCGTGCACAGGCTCGTGGTCCTCTGAGGTGTGGATGTCTTGACAACACCCATCACAGCAGGACCACGGGCCGTTCTACGCCAGCGACGCGACGCTCTCCTTCACCACGAGCCGCGAAGAGCCGGCATGATGGGCACTATGAGCATTGATCTGGACATCGCCCTCGCCGCCGAGCTCGATCCCATCGTCGACATCGCCGCCTCGCTGAACCTCGATCCGAAGGACATCGTCCCGTTCGGCTGGACGAAGGCGAAGGTTCCCATCGATGTCCTCGACGCGGCCGCGGAGTCGGCCACGGATGGCAAGCTCATCCTCGTCACCGCGATGAGCCCGACACCGGCCGGGGAGGGCAAGACGACGACGAGCATCGGCCTCACCGACGGTCTCAACGAACTGGCGAAGACGAATCCGGAGATCGGTCAGGCCGTGCTCGCCCTGCGCGAACCGAGCATGGGACCGGTCTTCGGGATGAAGGGCGGGGCAGCCGGCGGCGGATACGCGCAGGTCGTGCCGATGGAGGACATCAACCTCCACTTCACCGGGGACTTCGCCGCGATCGCCGCTGCGAACAACCTCGCCGCGACGATGCTCGACAACCACATCCACCACGGCAACGAACTCGACATCGACCCCCGCCGCGTCCACATCCGCCGGGTCGTCGACCTCAACGACCGGACCCTGCGCAACGTCACGGTCGGCCTCGGCGGGCTCAACGGGGGAGTGCCCCGCGAGGACCACTTCGACATCGTCGTCGCCAGTGAGGTCATGGCGGTGTTCTGCCTGGCCACGTCGGTGGCGGACCTCAAGGAACGGTTGGGACGGATCGTCCTCGCCCACACCCGCGAGCGCACCCCCGTCACGGTGGCCGACATCGGTGCGGCCGGCGCGATGACCGCGCTGCTGCGCGATGCACTCGCCCCCAACCTCGTCCAGAGCCTCGAGCACTCGCCGGCGTTCATCCACGGCGGGCCGTTCGCCAACATCGCCCACGGATGCAACAGCCTGCTCGCGACGAAGGCGGCGCTCACCCTCGGCGACTGGGTCGTCACGGAAGCCGGCTTCGGCGCCGACCTCGGGGCCGAGAAGTTCCTCGACATCAAGTGTCGGGCCGCCGGGATCTGGCCATCGGCCGTGGTCGTCGTCGCCACCCTCCGCGCCCTGAAGTACCACGGGGGCGTTGAGGTGAAGGACGTCCAGACCCCGAACACCGAGGCGGTGCTCGAGGGGATGAGCAACCTCGTCCACCACTGCACGAACCTCCGCGACATCTACGGCCTCACCCCGGTCGTGTGCTTCAACCGCTTCCCCTCGGACACTGATGAGGAGATGGCCGCCGCGATCGAGCACCTTGACTCGCTCGGCATCGCCGCCGTCGAATCGACCCACTGGGCCGACGGAGGCAAGGGTGCGCTCCGCCTCGCCGAGGCGGCCGTCGAGGCCGCCGAGAACGCCGGGGACGGCGACCCGGCGGAGCGGGCCCGGTACAGCTACGAGCTCGACCAGCCCCTCGAGGACAAGATCCGCACGATCGCCCAGCGCATCTACGGCGCCTCCGACGTCGAGATCCCCGCGAAGGTGAAGCGCAAGCTGAAGCAGATCACCGATGAGGGCTACGGGGACGCGCCGATCTGCGTCGCGAAGACCCAGTACTCGCTGAGCACCGATCCCAGCCTGCGCGGTGCGCCGACAGGCCACGTCATCGAGGTCAGGGACGTCCGGCTCTCGGCGGGAGCGGGGTTCGTCGTCGTCATCGCCGGGGACATCATGACGATGCCCGGCCTGCCGAAGGAGCCCTCGGCGCTGAAGATCGACGTCACCGAGGACGGGGACATCACCGGGCTGTTCTGAGCGATCGGCGTCCCCGGCTCACCCGGAGGGTGTCGAGTCGGCGCGGTCCGCGCCGCCCTGCGTGCCCGTCGTCAGTTCCGGGGCTTCTGCAGCCACGGGCGCAGCAGCCGGGTGCTCACGGGCAGGAAGATGTAGGTCATCAGCGGGGTGAGGATGCAGATGTTGAGGAGGACCGCGAGCACCGGCGGCCAACTCTCGAGGTGCGGCATGAGGAGGAAGGTCGAGAGCAGGCTGAGGGGGAAGAAGGGGAGGAAGATGCTCACGGCCTGCTTCCACCTCGGCGGGACGACGGTCTCCGGGATCGTCACCGCGTTCTCCCCCTGCGGTTCGAACCAGCCCTCGATTCCCGTGCGGTGCTCGACCTTGGTCGTCTCGACGAGTTCGGCGGCGCTGTCGATCCACCACTGCCGGTCGTCGGATTCGTCCCAGGCCTTGAGCGACTTCGCGTCGGCGAAGCGGTAGAGCACGTGCCATTCATCGGAGTCCGGAGAGGTCCGCACCCACCCGGACCCGAGGTAGCCGGTGCGTTCGCGGACGAGTTCCTGTCCTGCCTGGACCCACGCGTTGAAGCGGCGGTGCTGTCCGGGCAGGACGGTGCGGGTGATCGAGACGGTGATCGGAGACGGCTGAGGCATGATTGCGATTATAGGGACCCGCCGTATGTGACCTGCGTCGGGGTCGGTCAGCCACTCACCCGCTCGAGCACTGCCGTCAGCGCCCCCGCGAGCCGTGCCCGTGTGGCCTCGTCCATCCACGCGGCCCGCAGCTGGGCGTTGAGTCCGCCGGGAGTCTCGTGGGCGGCGACGAGCTCGGAGATCGGCGTATCGGTCTCTGCCAGTGTCGTCCCAAGACCGACGAACTGACCGCGGACGATGGTCTCAGCATCGGTGCGCGCCCAACCCTGGTCGATGAGCCAGTCGGTGATGACCTCGAGAAAGGCGAAGTGCGCGGACATCGTCGCCGTCGTCGCCGACAGCGTGCTGAACATCGCCTCGGTCTCGGCGACCACGGTGCCGCCGAGGCGGTCGAAGAGTTCGACGGTCGTCGCCTCGGCGGGGAAGACGGCGGTGACCCCGCGGCGTTCGCGCACGGCCGGCAGCGGGATGACGCGGACGATGCGGGGATCGCGGGGCAGGAGCGCGCGGAGCCTGTCGAACGGCACTCCCGCCACCGCACTGACGACGGTGCGGTCGGCGGGGATCTCGAGGGCGGTGAGGACCTCGTCGACCTGGTCGGGAAGGACGGAGACGATGATGAGGTCGCTGCGGTCGACGACGTCCTGGTTGTCGGCGGCGACCTCGACGCCCGCATGGCGTGAGGCGAGGTCGGCGGCGCGCTCGCGGCTGCGTGGGGAAAGGACGATGGATGGGGCGATCATGTCGCTGCCCGCTGCGTCCGGTGTTTCAGCTGCGCACAGTCCGTCGACGATCGCCGAGGCGATCTCTCCGACGCCGATGATGCCGATCGTCGTGGTCATGGTGCCTCCCGGGTTCGTCGAGTCGGATGCGGGTGTCTTCGCATTGTGTCATCGGTGGGGGAGTGGGAATAGGCCTGGACGAGTTCGGCGCCGATACGGGCGAGTTCGGTGCGGACCTCCGGCGGGTCGAGGACCTCGAGGGTCCGTCCCCAGCCGGCGAGCTGCTCGGCGAGGGCGACGACGAGGTTGCCGCCCACCGTCACGATGACGGTGTCCGTGTCCTCAGCGACGACCGTGAGGTACCGACCGAACTGGGCCTCGAGGATCGGCAGCGTCCAGGCCGGACAGCGGATCCGTGCCGTGACCGATGAGCGGAGGGATTCGACATCGGCGACGTGGCGGGCCCAGAATCCGGCGAGATCGAAATCGCGCGGGCGGCCGGGCCTCGGCGCGGCCCCGTAACCGTCGGGACGCGGGGGTTCGGCGACGACCTCGCCGAGGCGGTCGACCCTGTACGTCCGAGCTCCGTCACCGGTGTCCGCGGTGTCCGCAGGGTCGGCGACGAGGTACCAGACGCCGGCCTTCGCGACGAGTCCGAGCGGCCGCAGGGCGATGCGGCGGCGTGTGCCGTCGCGTGAGGTGTAGTCGGCCTCGATGAGGCGGTCGCCGATGAGAGCGGCGCGCAGAGCTTCGAGTCTGTCCCGGACGGCGTCGTCGCTCATCGGCGTCCGACTCCACGGGGTGTGGTCGTAGTGGATCGTCGTGGCGAGGACCTCCGCCTCGGCGCGCAGACTCTCGGGAAGCGCGCGGATGAGCTTGCGCGTGGCGAGCCGGGTGTCGGGGTCGGAGAGCCCGGCCGTGCCGAGCATCCAGAAGAGCGACCGCGCTTCGGGCCCGCCGAGCCCGGTGAG
This sequence comes from Brevibacterium sp. K72, assembly GCF_050562175.1. Lineage (NCBI taxonomy): Bacteria > Bacillati > Actinomycetota > Actinomycetes > Micrococcales > Brevibacteriaceae > Brevibacterium > Brevibacterium sp. K72. The sequence goes on along the minus strand of NZ_CP191582.1, from coordinate 156,939 downwards.
GTTCGTACGCGCACCCCCGAGCAGCCCCCACCCGCCTCCGCGCCCGGGCCGGACGTGGACCGGGACTCCGGCGGCCGACAGCGCTTCGAGGTCGCGTCGGGCGGTGGCGAGGGAGACCTCGAGTTCGGTGGCCACCTCGGCGGCGGTGACCTGATCCCGGCTCTGGAGGAAGAGGAGGAGGGCGAGAAGTCTGTCCGCGCGCATGGTCCGAGTATTCCAGGAAAAGTAGTCAGAGGACGAGCACTTTGGGCGGAATCATCGACGATGACCCCACACCCGCGTCGACACGACGCCGATCAAGGAGAACGACATGAGCACTCTGACAGGTCTGACGACGATGGTCCTCACCGCTGACGACGTCGCCGCGGCGGCCGACTGGTACGCCGACGTCCTCGGCATCTCACCGTACTTCCGGCAGCCGCCCGAGGGCGAGCCGGCCTACATCGAGTTCCGCATCGGACCAGACGAGGACGAACTGGGCATCATGAGCCGGGTCTTCGCGCCGGAGGGCACAGCACCGGGCAGCAGTTCGGTGACGTACTGGCACGTCGACGACGTCGATGCGACGCTCGACGACCTCGTCTCACGGGGCGCCTCGGTGCACTCACCGGTGACCCCGCGCGGGGAGGAGTTCGTCACCGCCTCGGTGATCGACCCCTTCGGCAACGTCCTCGGGCTCATGCGCAGCCCCGATTGGGCAGGGCGGCACTGAGGGCTCGAGGCCGAACGCGCGAGAGCGCCCGGCCTGACGGTGGAATCCACGTGGGATCCACCCTCGGACGGGCGCTCTCTGTGATCTCAGCGAGACTGCGCCGCTCAGCCGATCAGAAGCTCGGGAGCACCGAACCGTCGGACCACTTCTCCTCGATGAATTTCTTCACCTCGGGGGTGTGGAGCAGGTCGTTGAGTTTCTTGATGTTCTCATCGTCCTTGTTCTCCGTACGCACGGCGAGGAAGTTGCCGTACGGGTTGTTCTCGGCCGATTCGATGAGGATGCCGTCCTTGGCGGGGCTGAGGCCGGCCTCGAGCGCATTGTTGCCGTTGATCACCGAGGCGTCGACGTCTTCGAGGGTGCGCGCGAGCTGGGCGGCGTCGGCCTCGACGAACTCGATGTTCTTCGGGTTGTCACGCACGTCGGAGAGCTTCGCGCTCACCGCGTCGACGCCGTCGTTCAGCGTGATGAGATCGGCCTCTTCGAGCATCTTCAGCGCCCGACCCTGGTTGGCGGGGTCGTTGTTGATGCCGATCTTCGCGCCCTCGGGCAGGTCCTTGACGTCCTTGACCTTGTTCGAGAACAGAGCGAAGGGCTCGAGGTTGATCGGTTCGAAGCCGGTGATCTCGTAGCCCTGGCCGTCGATCTCGGAGTCGAGGTACGGCTTGTGCTGGAAGTAGTTCGCGTCGATGTCGCCGTCGGAGAGCGCCTTGTTCGGCAGGGTGTAGTCCGTGTACTCCTTGACGTCGATGTCGAGTCCGGCATCGGCGGCGAGGTTCTCGTCGACGAAGCGGAGGATGTCGCCCTGTGGCACCGGGGTGGCGCCGACGGTGAGCTTGGTGACGTCGCCGTCCTTCTGCCCGACGGTGTCGGTGCCGCCGCCGACGAGGCCGCAGCCGGTCAGGGCCAGGGTCGCTGCCGCGGCGACTGCGATGAGCGTGGTCTTCATGACTCTCCTTGATTGTGTCGTTTCGATTGTGTCGATCGTCGGTGAAGGTCTGTCGGGTCCGCGGTGTGACCACGGGAGGGTGTGGATCGGGCCGCCTCAGCGGTGGTCGACGAGGCGGGAGATCCGATCGCCGGTGAACTGGATGAGGGCGACGATGAGGACGAGGACGATGACGCAGGCGAGCATCGTGTCCGACTGGTAGCGCTGGTAGCCGTAGGAGATCGCGAGCGCTCCCAGCCCGCCGCCGCCGACCGCTCCGGCCATCGCCGTGTACGACACGAGGGTGACCGCGGTGACTGTAGCCGCTCCGATGAGTCCGGGCAGGGCTTCGGGGACGTAGACCTGCCGGATCACCTGGCCGTTCGAGGCCCCCATCATCAGCGCCGCTTCGACCTTGCCCTCGGAGACTTCGCGCAGGGCGTTCTCGACGAGGCGGGCGTAGAAGGGGATCGCCCCGACCGTGAGCGCGACGACGGTGGCCTGCCACCCCAGCGCCGTGCCGACCATGAACCGGGTGAACGGGATGAGGGCGATGATGAGGATGATGAAGGGAATCGAGCGGGTGATGTCGACGATGAGGGAGAGCACCCGGTAGAGCACGGGGTGCGAGTTGAGCCCGCCCTTCGACGTCGTGAACAGCCAGATCCCCAGGGGCAGCCCGAGGAGGACGGCGAGTCCCGTCGACCACAGGGTCATGAGCAGGGTCTCGATCGTCGCCGGCCACATCTGGTCGGTGATCGCGGGGTTGTCGAACCACATGGGATCGTTCACTTCGCTGCCACCTCCTCGGCGTGGATGCCCTCAGAGTCGAAGGCGGCGATGAGCTCCCCCGCCTGGACGGGACCGGAGACGGAGAAGCGGATGCGACCGACCTGACGGTCCTCGACGGTCTCGACGGCACCGGCGAGGATCGCATCGGCACCGATGTCGACGCTGCCGGCGCACGTGAGCACCCGCGGCAGCGTCGTGCCCGCCAGAGCGACCTCGACGATCCCGGACTCACCGTCGCCGAGGCTGACGGGAGGGAGGGGGACGAGGTCCTTGGCCAGGGACGAACCCGGTTCGGCGATCACCTCGGCGAGCTTCCCGGTCTTCGCGACCCGACCATCGGCGAGCAGGGTCACGGAGTCGCAGATCTCGCGGACGACGGACATCTCGTGGGTGATGATGAGGACGGTGATGCCCAGACGGTCGCGCAGGGAGCGGATGAGGCCGAGGATCTGTTCGGTCGTCGAGGCATCGAGGGCCGAGGTCGGCTCGTCGCAGAGGAGGACCTTCGGTTCGGCGGCGAGAGCACGGGCGATGCCGACGCGCTGCCGCTGACCGCCGGAGAGCTGCGCGGGATGGTTGTCGAGGCGGTCGCCGAGGCCGACGAACTCGAGGAGCTCCCGGGCTTTCGCCTGACGTTCGGCCTTGCCGACACCGGCGATCTGCAGCGGGTGGGCGACATTGTCGAGCGCGGTGCGCGAATCGAGGAGGTTGACGTGCTGGAACACCATGCCGATGTTGCGCCTTGCCTGGCGCAGACCGGCACCCGTCTGCTCGGTGAGATCCGTGCCGTCGATCGACACCGTGCCCGAGGTCGGACGTTCGAGGCCGGTGAGGCAGCGGATGAGCGTCGACTTGCCGGCGCCGGAGCGACCGACGATGCCGTGGATCTCTCCCGCGGGCACGCTCAGGTCGATCTCTTCGAGCGCGACGGTGTGGCCGAACACCTTCCGCAGACCGCGCAGTTCGATCACGGGTCCCTCCTCCTGGATTCTCTGGGGTGGGTCGCAGGCGGTGGCCTGCTCCCTCGTCAGGGCGCACAGGCACCGGGTAGGGGCACATGTGCGGACGATTCAGCATGCCAAGGTGTGTGATGAGGCTGTGGCGCCCATGACACAAAAGGACGCATAGCGGGCCGAACGTGACGAAGACCTCAGCGGCGAGGGGTGTCGAAGGCGGTCGCGCGCCCTGAGTGAACTTCTGGGGTCGTGGTTTCGTCCGCAGAAGTTACCTCTGGGTTCAATCTGACGACATTGTCCGTCCATAGTCTCGATCGTCGTGGCTGTGCGCAGCACCGCGTCGCAGCCGAACGCGACAGAGAGGCGGAGAATGAACGACGACACCCCCAACGGCACCGAGGATCACCGAGCAGACAGCGAGCGCTCGAAGGGCTCGGCGGCATGGAACCGGCGCGGCATGCTCCAAGCCGCAGGCGTGACGGCGCTCGGCGCCGGACTGGCCGGAATCGGCGCGGTGCCCGCGGCGGCGAAGCCGTGGAAGGACAAGAAGCCGAAGAAGGCCAAGAAGGACAAGGGTCGGTCCGAGGACGGGATCGTGCGCGGGGAGCTCGCGTTCCCCGCGTCGGGCGCGTTCACCATCGTTCAGTTCAACGACACTCAGGACTCCCACACGACGGATCTGCGCACGACTGAACTGCAGAATGCGGTCCTCGACGATGCCAAGCCGGACTTCGTCGTCATCAACGGCGACGTCATCGACGGCGGTCCGAAGACGGTCACCGAGGTCAAACAGGCCATCAACAACGTCGTCCTGCCGATGGAGCAGCGGCAGATTCCCTGGGCGCTCACGTTCGGCAACCACGACGAGGACAGCACGGGCAAGACGGGCTTCGACGAAGCGGACATGATCGACTTCATCAGCCAGTACCGCTACAACCTCAACACCACCGGAGCCGACGTCACCGGCACTTCGAATCAGGTGGTCACGGTCTCCTCGTCGACCGGCGACGATGACGCCTTCGCCATCTGGCTCCTCGACTCCGGCCGCTACGCCCCTAAGGAGATCGCCGGCCAGAGCCTCGAGGGCTACCCGAACTGGGACTGGCTGCGCTTCGACCAGATCGAATGGTACGCCCGGGCGTCACGAGCCCTCGAAGAGCGCGCCGGTCGTCTCGTCCCTGGCCTCGTCTTCCAGCACATCGCGCTCCACGAGCACCGGATGATGTGGTACTCGAGCATCGACTTCCGCGGCGAGTCCGCCCACCCGGCGGCGAAGAAGAAGCACTCGATCGTCGGCGAGCGGAACGAGAACGAGTGCCCGGGGCCGTTCAACTCCGGAATGTTCAACGCGATGCTCGCGAGAGGCGATGTGCAAGGCCTGTTCGTCGGTCACGACCACATCAACACCTATTCGGGTAACTACTTCGGCATCGAACTCGGCTACTCGCCCTCGACGGGCTTCGGACCCTACGGGCTGCCGGGGGAGAAGCGGAACCAACTGCGCGGTGCCCGCGTCTTCACCCTCGAAGAGGGCGTCGATGGCGTCTACACCGGGTCCGAGGTCAGGTTCGCCCGCGACTACGGCATCGACATCAGCCCAGCCGCCCAGCGCGGCACACCTGCGGAGTTCCCCGAGTACGTGAAGTGAGCTGAGCGTCCGGGACGCTGAGTACGGCCCTCGCTGTCACCCGTGTCACACGGGTTCCAGCGAGGGCCGTACTCAGGACCGCAGCGGATCAGCTGTCAGCCCGTGACCAGGCTCGATGCTCTTCCAATCCGGTTCTCAGCTTCGTCAGAAGGCTCTTGACCTGAGCGCCGGTGAAGATGCCGGGGTCGGAAGCAGGGACCCCATACTCCTCGAGAAGGGCGTCTGCACCACCGGCGACTGCGATGAACTTGAGGTGCCGCCACGCTTCGGAAAGCAGCAGACCCACCACCGGGTCGGCGTCGACGCCGTCGAGGAGCAGCAGCGCATCAAGCTCACTTGAGGCAGCGGTGAGGTAGGTCCGCTCGACGGGGACATCTCCGACCCGACCGCCGACAGGAGCGATGGTGATCGGCACCATCCCCGCCTCGACCAGGAAGTCGCGAGCCGTGACGACGTGCTTCGGGTCAGTCTTCGGCCCGGTGACGATTCCGACTCTGCGGCCGTCGACCGGCCACTTCTCACCGATCTGGGAGAGTGCGGGACTGGCGGCTACGTCGTCGGCAGGGGGTGTGTTCGGCCTTCCCGGACTCAGCCCGAGACCCGAAGCGACCCGTTGGGCGAGTTCGGCGTCGACTGCCGCCAGTACGTCGACCTCGCGCTGCCTGATCGTCTCGTCCCAGCATTTTCCGAGCTCGAAGGTGAAGGCGTCGACGAGGTGCGACTGTTCCACGGGTGTGAGACTGAGCCAGAACATGCGGGCCTGCGTGAAGTGGTCGTCGAACGAGACCGGGGAGCGGCGTTCCTTGACCGACTTCGGCAGCTCTTGGGCGATCTCGACGAACGTATGGTCGTCATCTGGGTCGGCAGTGAAGGGGTTTCCGCCGTCCAAGGTGTTGGGCTTGTACGGGGCGACCCCGGTGTGCACGGCGGTCTGGTGCATCCCGTCACGGAAGAGGTCGTTGACCGGACAGTGGGGGCGGTTGATCGGGATCTGGCTGAAGTTCGGTCCGCCGAGGCGAGAGATCTGCGTATCGAGATACGAGAACAGCCTTCCTTGGAGGAGTGGGTCGTTCGTCACATCGATGCCGGGTACGAGATGTCCAGGATGGAACGCCACCTGCTCCGTTTCGGCGAAGTAGTTGCTCGGGTTGCGGTTGAGAGTGAGCTTGCCGATCGGTTGGACGGCGACGAGCTCTTCGGGTACGAGTTTCGTCGGATCGAGGAGATCGATCCCCTCGAAGGTCTCCTCGGGGGTGTCGGGGAACACTTGGATGCCGAGCTCCCACTCGGGGAAGGCCCCTGCTTCGATCGCGTCGGCAAGGTCTCGACGGTGGAAATCCGGGTCGATGCCGTTGACCATCTGAGCCTCCTCCCAGACGAGCGAATGCACCCCGGCGGTCGGCTTCCAATGGAACTTGACGAGCGACGTGTCCCCGTCTGAGTTCTCGACTCGGAATGTGTGGATTCCGAAGCCTTCCATGGTGCGGAAGGACCGTGGGATGCCGCGATCGGACATCTGCCACATCGTGTGGTGGGTCGCCTCCGTGTGCAGCGAGACGAAGTCCCAGAACGTGTCATGAGCGCTCTGCGCCTGCGGGATCTCACGGTCGGGTTGAGGCTTCGCAGCGTGGACGACATCAGGGAACTTGACGGCGTCCTGGATGAAGAAGACCGGGATGTTGTTGCCGACGAGATCGAAGACGCCGTCAGAGGTGTAGAACTTCGTGGAGAAGCCTCGGGTGTCTCGCACGGCATCGGCTGAACCACGGGAGCCGACCACAGAGGAGAAACGCGTGAACACCGGAGTCTCGACGCCCTTGCGAAGGAACTCCGCCTTTGTCACGTTGCTCGCGGTGCCATAGGAGACGAACGTTCCATGCGCCGCCGCGCCCCTGGCATGGACGACTCGTTCGGGAATCCTCTCGTGGTCGAAGTGAGTGATCTTCTCGCGCAGGTGGTGATCCTGAAGCAGGACCGGTCCGCGGGGGCCGGCCTTGAGCGAATGATCGGTGTCGACCAGCCGTGCCCCTTGCGCGCTAGTCAGCCAGTCACCTTGCTGAGCCTGGTCCGCCTGACTGTCCTTGCTGGGCACCCCTGTCGGCGTCGTCGGCCGAGGACCGCTCTGATCGGGTTTGGGCGGCAGCGGCGGATGCGGGGTCGTGGGTTCTTCGGGTGTGGGCTCAGCTGGGGTCGGATTTCCAGGTACGCCCGGGCGATCGTCTGCCATTTCGCCGTCTCCTTCTTCTCCTGTGTGAGCGAGGTTCCATTTCTGAGAGTAGGTCCGCATCGCCGGGAGCACAAGCCCCCTTGTGCGCAAATTGTCGCTTGTCGATAGAGATGCGGGAGCCCCGGGCCTCGAGTCGCGAGAGTGCACGACCGCGAGGCGGCCATCGGATAGGCGGGTTGTGTCGAGTATCTGGCGGGCGGTTCTCTTCATCGTCATCGGGTTCGGCACTGCGCGGGCACAACGTCGAGACACACCTGAGGACGCTCAGCGAGTCCGGAAGCTCGCGCCCTAGAGTAGTGCTGTCATGAATGAGTCTGTATCGGCCCGGCTGCGGCGCCTCGCGGTGGAAGCCTTCAAGTTCCTCACTGTCGGCGGTGTCGGCTTCGTCGTCGATGTGGGGCTCTCGAACGTCCTCGCGTATGGTCTGGGGCCGATCCCCGCGCTCCTCGACGGAAGCCCGATCAAGGCGAAGATCGTCTCGACGATCGTGGCGATGATCGTCGTCTGGATCGGCAACAGGCTGTGGACCTACGGCGACCGGACGACGGGTTCGAATCTCCGCGGCATCATCCTCTTCATTGTCGTCAACCTCGTCGGCATGGTCATCACCGTCGCCCCGCTCGGGGTGACCTGGTATCTGCTCGGCATGCGCGATCAGCTCACCTACAACATCTCGACGAACGTCATCGGCATCGCCCTGGCGACGGCCTTCCGCTTCTATGCCTACCGGACGTGGGTGTTCAAAGATTCCACCCCGCCCGCCGAGGTGGTCGTCGAGTTGGACGAATCCCGAACCGCCACCGACGATCGGGCCTGAGATCGCACGGTCTGTTGCCGATACTCGTCGGCTGATGTGCTCGCTCAGCGGCCGTAGCGGATCCTCCGGTACACCCGGATGAACGGCGTCGGTGTGAATGTCCGGACCTCGGCACGCATGAGCATGCGCTTCTGCTTCCACACCGACCTCCGCCTGTCGGGCAGCTGCCTCTGTCGAGAGCGGACGGCGAGCAGGCCGAGGCTGCGGCGCAGACTTCCGTCGTCGGTGTGGAAGTAGTTCTCCGCCAGCCACGCCCGATCCGGGAAGCCGATCCGCCCGGCCGCAACGTCGGCGAGGGTCCCCTCGGCGCCCGAACCGGCGTAGACCTCGTTGAGCAGTCCCCGATCGAACCCGAAGTCGGAGATGAGCAGCGTCGGGATCCCCCGGTCGATCGACTCGAGAGCGGCTGTCGACGACACGGTGACCAGGGCCGCACCGGGGGTGAGGAACGCAGTGAGCGGGCCGTAGCCGATCTCGAGCCGCTCGGCCCCTGGAACTGCGCGCTTCTTGAAGTCGGCAATGATGTCGAAGTAGGAATGCTGTTCGTGATGGGTCTCATGCTCACCGGGACGCGACCGCATCTTGACGATGGCCCGCGACTCGGGATGACGCTCGGCGAACTCCGCGAGAGCGGCGATGATCGCCTCCCGTTGCGCGGCGCTCGCCGGCACCTTCGCCTGTGGGGCGAAGACGAGCGTTCGCGGGGTTGCGGCCAGCGACTGTGGGGCCGGCGGTTCGGGAAGCGATTCCGAGCGGAGCATCGGAAGCCTGCCGAGGAGGATCTCGGCGGGGACTCGTCGCATCGCACTCACTGCCCGGTATTCGCTCACCTCGGTGAACGAGTGCGCAAGGAAGGCGTCCATGAGCCGCCGGTAGTTCATTCCCTTGCCGCTGGCCGGCAGACCCATCCCCGGCAGCCCGGAGATGAGTGCGGGTCGTCGTTCGAGGGCGCTCGCGGTGAGGAAGAGCTGGGCGACGATCGGGCCCGTCGCGGCACCGAGGACGATGTCCGGTCGATGATGGGAGATCACTGCTCCGAGTTCGCTGCGGGACACGACAGGGATGGTGTGACCTTCCCATGCGGTGTCGGCGACGGCGTTGGCGATCTGCTCGTCGGTCGGCAGGATCGGATTGTCGACGAGGTAGACGTGTGCCTCGACATCGGGCAGTGTGCTCAGCAGCTGGGTCGCCCATTTGAGGTAGGACTCGCTGTCGGAGACGGAGACGATGCTGATCGGTTCGTGTCCGGACGGGATCGTATGCTCGTCGGTGCCGTGGGCATGCGCTGCCCCCGACGGGCTGTCGGCGGGCGAGGGCACCACGGTGTCGGCGACCGGCAGTGAGGCCGTGTCCGGCTCCAGTGGGGGGACGGGGGAATCAGGAATCGACATCACCGGTGACCGTTCGCGCGTTGAGGGACTTCCGCAGACTATCGGGTGAGGCGCCGGTCCACCATTCCGCCGGAATCTCGGTGACGTCGATGCGCACATCGGGATTGAGCACCGACAGCGAGACCGCGGCCGTGCTCGGCAGGCTGCGGATGACGGATCCCGGGGGAAGGTTGATCAGCCGCAGCTCGATCGGCAGCCCCACGTGCTTGATGCGCACCCGATCGTCGGAACCGAGGCGCTCGAGGAACTCATCGGTCTCACGCCGGTGCGGGTAGTAGGTGATCGGGCCGGCGGCGGTGAGACCGTCGAGCCATCTGCGGTAGTCGGCTTCGCTGATGAGCCCGTCGGCGACGAGAGCGGAGCCGATCACCGGTGTGTCACGAGAGTGACCGCCCCCGGTCGGCAGCGACTGCAGATGCTCGAAGCGATGCCGGGTGATCTCGCCCCCGGCGCGGAGGAACTTGGTGCGCAGTCCCTTCGGCACCGGCAGCGCGGTGTGCCACCGCAGCCGTCCGGAACCCGCCAGGCCGCGCAGACGGTCGGCGATGTAGGCGGCCATGACAGCCCGGTGGGCCTTGAGCTTCTGCCTGGGACGGACGAGCGGCCCGCGCTTGGCAGCAAGCGTCTCGATCGTCGAATAGGTCGCCAACCCGTCGTCGAGGAGGACGATGTGCGGCATCTTCCGCTCGAGGTAGGCCACGGACAGAGCCTTGTGGATCTGTCCGGAGCACGGGTCGCCGAGGTAGATGACCGAGGGGTTGAGGGACCGGAGGATCCCCGGCTTCGCCCCCTGGCGTTCGAGGCGGACGTTCGCGGGGAGCCACTCCGGGTCGAAGGCGTCGAGGAACGAGGACATCCCCTTCGCGTTCGCCCGCGCCCGGATGAGGAGGTCGCCCTCGGGGTCGTGGGCTTCGAGGGCAGAGAGGAACTGCAACGGCGATTCGACGAAGGCGATGGCCGTTTGCGGCATCTCAGCGGCGTCCGGTCAGTTTGGCGACGTCGATCTTGATTCCGCGCTTGTCGAGCTTCGACAGCGCCGATTTCGCGTTCTTGCGCAGAAAGCGCTTCCCCGTCCTCAGGACCCGCCCGCGGCTCGACGCTTCGAGACTGCCCGGCAGGTCGAGTCGGGTGAGGCGTTTGCGCTTGAAGTAGACCATGTCGTCGGTCCCGAGAGCACGCGTGAGGAAACTGATCGCCGGCTCCCGCAGATGCGCCATGATGTTCGACTGCATGCAGTAGGTGACGGCGTCGATGAGGGCGTTGAAGTCCCGAAGACCGCGGCCGTTCTGACGGTCGGTGAGGGAGTAGCCGCCGCGGTTGAGCGCGTCGACGATCGTCAGCGGGATGCGGTTGCTGTTCTGATACGGGGCAATGCGCTCGAGGAGCAGTTCCGTGCCGACGGCCGCAGTCTCGGTTCCGAACAGTGCCTGTGTGGTCACCAGTCCGGTCGAGAAGCACGAGACGACGAGACGGGGCTGCGTCCTCGAGGCCACCACCTCGGCGAGGACAGGAACATCGGCGAGGACGAAGCGCAGGCCGAGGGACTCGGCGCGACGCCTCAGGGGTTCGACGACCGTTCGGGCCGAGGTCGGGTGCGGCTTGAAGATCACCGTGCTCACACCGCGCGTCTTCACCTCGTCGAGCATGTCGAGGTGGAGCTGGATCTCCTCCTCTTCGGTGATGAGGTCGATCTCTGCGAGATACTGGCCGAGAACGAGGGCGCTGTCGTCGATCGGCTCCGATAGGCCTGAGGCCTCGAGCGCTTCGTCGGATTCACGAGCCATCTCCTCGATGACCGGTCGCAGCTCGTCGACGGTCAGGGCAATGCGATTGGGCGCATGTTCGGCGAGCTGGCGTGGCATGACCCCCGGCAGCAGATCGGTGTAGTGGGCGTTCTCGAGGCGCTGCCACAGCGGGCGTCCGAGTGGGTTGCGGATGGGTCCATAGCTCATGAGGCCATCGGAGTGCACAGAGATGAGTGCGTCGGCGAAGACCTGAGTGAGTGCGTGTGCAGGATGACCGGGCAGCGATTCGACGACGAGTGAGATGTCCTCGTCGGGCGACAACGACCACAGCCGCTCGAGCAGCGCACGCATGATCGGTGCGCGAGTGGGCGAGACCCCGAACTGCTTGGGGTGGCTCGGCCAGATGGCCGCGTTCCAGTCGACCACCGAGTCGAAGCGGCTGAGCAGGGTCGCGGAGCCGAGAAGATCTGTCGCCGAGGGTGTGATCTCGGGCGCGTAGGCGTTGTTGGCGACGACCAGGATGCGGCGTTCGTCAGCTGGCCCGAAGTGGCCCGCATCGATGTTCGCAGCAACGTTCGCGAGCTGATACAGCGTTGAGATCTGGATGAGCTGTGTCATGCCTGTGCCCTCCTGAGTACCGGGGCGATGACCGGAACCCGGTCGTCGCCGAATCTTTCGACCACCCTCTCGACCAACTCGGGCTTGATCATCTTCACGTTCGTCGTGGCCCCGGCGAGGAGCTTCTGCTTGACCTCGGTCGTCATCTGGTCCGATCGCCTGACAAGCTGGTGGTAGAGGATCGAGAGGAAGTTCCTCACCGCTTTGGTCTCGAATTCGTCGATCTCCGGGTCGTTCTCCAGCATCGCGAAGACGGTCCGGAACGCCGGAATGAAGTCCAGCTGCCTTTCGTCGTAGATCGAGGTCAGCGAGGTCGACATCCCCTTGCGGTAGCACAGACCTGCCGAGTTGATGACGGCGAACGAATCGGACTCGAGGTGCTGCCGCCAGGTCCACGGCCTGTCCTCGCAGGTCCGCAGCGCGGGGTCGAAGGTGAGCAGGCCGCGATCGGCCATGCTGCGGGTGAAGATGCCCGTCCAGCAGGCCGGATAGTCGACCATCGTCGGCATGTTCGCCGGCATGATGTAGTCGCGCGGGTTGAGCGCGCGGTTCCGGACGGCACAGGGCGCCTGACTGAGGCTGCGCTTCGTGCCTTCGACGAGCACGTAGTCGATCTTGACGAAGTCGACACCCAGCCCGGTGATTGCGTCAGTCATCTTCCGCAGGTGTCCCGGCGCATACCAGTCGTCACCGTCGAGGTAGGTGATCGTCTGACCCGTCGATGCTTCGAGGGCTAGGTTGCGGGATGCCGAGACTCCGAGCGACGCGGGATTCTCGATGGGCACCAGGTTGAGTCTGTTCTCGTATTCGGCGATGACGTCGGCCGTGTGGTCCTCCGAGCCGTCGTTGACGACGATGACTTCCAGCTCATCGGGGGCGAACCCCTGCATGGTCAAGCTCTTGAGACTGCTCCCTATGGTCTGTTCGGCGTTCTTCGCCGCAATGATGACGCTGGTCAGGGGAGTGGTCATGGGGTCCTTTCGCTGCTGAGCACGGCCGCGGGGGAGCACGACGCGTGCATGTGCTCAGACGATGGTAGACAGGGTCGGGTAACTCGCGGTGACTGAGCGGTGAACCAGACTGTGCGTGCTATTCACCCGAAGTTCGCATTCCAGTTGTCTGGGTCGACGGTTCGGTGGCAGACAGCGGCCTGGCGCATTCATCTGCCGTTCGGTCGGGTCCACTACAGTCGCTCTATGGCGGATCTCTTCCACTTCGACATCCCGACTTGGGGCAACTACGGGGACAAAGCGCTCTTCCCCGTCGTCCGCGACGCCTTCCGCGCCTTCGACGGTGAGGCGGCGTTCACCTCGGCGGCGGCCCTGCGGCGGGAGGTCGACGGCGGCCTGGTCGACCGGATCAACGCCCGCGCCGATGCCGTCGTCATCGGCGGCGGGGGACTGTTCCTCCAGGACACGAATCCCAATCGGCTCTCCGGGTGGCAGTGGAAGATCTCCGCCGAGACGCTGGCTGGGATCGAGGTTCCCCTCATCGTCTACGCCGTGGGTGACAATCGGTTCCCCGGTCAACCGGAGTTCGACGATCTTCTCCGCACCCACGTCGAGCAGGTCCGTGAGCAGTCGGTGTTCTTCGGTCTGCGGAACTCGGGGAGCATCGCGTCGATGTCGGCGCTTCTCGGTCCCTCAGCGGTGCCGATCGACTTCCAGCCGTGTCCGACGACCCTGGGTGGTCTGCTCTACGAACCGCTGCAGGGGAGCCGACCGGATCCCCGAGAGAAACTCATCGCGATCCAGATGCTCGTCCACGGCCGACAGCAGGCGGCCGGCTACGACGCCGAAGTGATCCACCGGGCCGTCGTCGACAGCGCCCGCGCGCTCGTCGCGGACGGTTGGAGAGTCCTCAGTGTGCCCTTCCATCCTGACGACGCCGAGGTGTCACGCCGTCTCCGCGCGGAGGTGCCCGAGGTCGAGGAGATCCGCCTGTGGGGTGCGGACATCGGCTTCTTCTCAGGGTTCACACTCTTCTCCTCCGTTCCCTACGTCCTCGGCGGCCGGGGTCATGCGCAGATGATCCCCTTCGGGGTCGGTTCGATCCCTCTCTCGCTCGATCTCCACGCGAAGCTCGGGTACTTCGCCCACGACATCGGCCATCCCGAGTTCGTCGTCCCGGTCGGACCCGAAGGGATGGTCGCGGGCGGTCCCGAGGAAAGGGCCGCCGAGGCGGGAAGGCTGGGGGCTGACGTCGCGCGAGGCACGGGCGCGTGCGGTGCGGACACGAGCGACGGCAGCGTCGGCCGACGCGCCCGCGTTCTCGCGGACCGGATCGTTGCGGCGGTGATGGACGCCTATTCCTACGGTGTCGACCTGCAGGAGGACCTCGCGGCGACGAGGGAGCGGTTCTGGGAGCTGACCCGGGACAATCATCGGGCCATCGGGGACGCTCTGGGGGAGTCCGGTCGACCGCGGCGAGCGGTCCGGACCCGGAGCACAGACCACGTGCGCGCAGAGGAGTTCCACCTCGCGGCGGTCGCCGAATCGGAGGAGGCAGGCGTCGCACAGACGCGGGCGCTGGCCCGGGTGCGCCGAGAGGCGGGTGCCGACCGCGCAACGCTCGAGCGGGTCACTTCCGAACGTGACATGGTACAGGCGGCGCTCGAGACCGCGCAGTCGGCCGTCGACGAGGCGACGGCGGCGACGAGGGAACTCGCCCATGAGCGGGACGGGTTGCGTGCGCGTGCCGAGCGTGCCGAGAACGACCTGCGCTCGCTGGCCGGAAGGACGGCACAGGCCGAGGCGCGTTCGGCCATGGCCAAGGCGGCGAAGGGACTGAGGCGGCGCGTGCGGCGCCTGCGTCGCACCCGGTGACGGACGCAGAATTGCCCCGGAGCCGGGCGGCTTCGGGGCAGTTCCGTGAGTGCGGTGCCTCAGCTCAGTGCCTCAGCTCAGGCAGTGACCTTGCGCAGAGATTCGATCTTCGACTCCTCGCCGGGCATGACGCGCTTGACGCCGTCGCCCATGGCCTTCTCAAGGACGCGGACGCCCTTGACGAGGGAGGAGAATTCGCGCGGCTCCATCGACGCCGACTGGTCCGAGCCCCACATCGTCGAATCGAGGGTGATGTGGCGTTCGACGGTGACGGCGCCGAGGGCGACCGCGGCGAACGAGATCTCGAGCCCGAGCTCGTGGCCGGAGTAGCCGACGGGCACGCCGTAGCGCTCGACCATCGCCGGGATCGCGCGGAGGTTGACCTCTTCCGGGGGCAGCGGGTAGGTCGAGGTCGCGTGCATGAGGACGAGCCTGTCCTTGTCGAAGACCTCGACGGCGGCGTCGAGCGTCGCCCAGTCGGACATGCCCGAGGAGCAGAGCACGGGCTTGCCCGTCGCGGCGATCGCACGCAGCAGCTCGAAGTCGGTCAGCGACGCCGAGGCGACCTTGTAGGTGAGGGCGTCGAACTCGTTCTCGAGGAAGTCGACGGAGTCGGTGTCCCACGGCGAGGCGAACCACTGCAGTCCGAGTTCCTTCGCGTACCGGTCGATCTCCTGGTACTCGTCCTTCTCGAACTCGACGCGGAACTTGTAGTCGAGGTAGGTCATCTCGCCCCACGGGGTCTGACGCATCTTCGACTTCTGGTGTTCGGGGACGGCGACATCGGGGTTGCGCTTCTGGAACTTCACGGCCTGAGCGCCTGCGGTGGCAGCGGCATCCATGAGCTGCTTGGCGATCTCGACGTCGCCGTTGTGGTTGATGCCGATCTCGCCGATCATGTAGACGGGCTGGTCCGGGCCGACGAGCTGGTCGCCGATGGCCACGGGGGCGATGTGATCAGTCATGAGTCCTGCTTTCGTTTCGAACGCGGTGCGATGCCTCCGCGCTGGGGTGGGTGGTGCTGTTCCGTGTGAAGTTGTCGGTGGGGTGACGGGGCCCGGGCGGCTTCGGCTCTGCGCCGAGCCGAACGGCGGCCTCAGGCGCGGACCGGGATGAGGTCGCAGACCTCCCGGACCGCACCCCGCCCGCCCGGTCGGTCGAGGACCACTCGGGCTGCCGCGAGCACCTTGGGGTGGGCGTCCGCGACGGCGATGGGCCAGCCGACGACGTCGAAGGCTTCGAGGTCGTTGATGTCGTTGCCGACATAGGCCACGCGTGCTGCGTCCAGGCCCTGCTCGTCGATCCACGACTGCAGGACCTCCGACTTATTGTCGACACCCTGGGTTACGCCAATATGAAGTTTCTCCGCCCTGCGGGTGACCACGGGGTTGCGTTCCTTTGAGAGAATCATGACAGGGAAACCTGCTTTCGCCAAGCGTGAGACCCCCATTCCGTCGCCCCTGTGGACGCGGACGTGCTCATTGCCGTCCTCGTCGACGTAGGCACCGTCGTCGGTGTGGACCCCGTCGAAATCGGTCACCAGCGCATCGACGTCGATGACCTGCGCGGTCTCCTGCGTCGAGGCGATCGCGCGGACGAGGGTGAGGTCGGACATGTCGTCGATCTCTCTCGCATGCTCGGGCGGGACCTCTTCGATGCCGACCCGGCCGAAGAAGCGGTGACCGGATTCGAGCAGTCCCGCGGTGCGCATGACGTAGAACGCTCCGGTCTCGTTGTAGTGCTTGGGGCGGTCCTGCCGGCGCGGACGGAACGCCTTGTCATGGCCGACGGAGACCGCCTCCCCGTCGTCGCCGAGGCGCCAGAGGAACGAGTGGTCTTCGACAGCTGAGAAGACGACGTCGTCCTCGTCGTCGCGGACTCGGCACACGGCGTTGTCGATCGACGCCGAGTCGATGAACGGCGAGGTGCACTGGAGGAAGACCGTCACCCCGTAGTCCTCACCGAGGTCGCCGAGGGTGTGGATGATCGCCGATTCGCTCGTCGCCGTGTCCCCGGCGATCTCTGCGGGACGGTGCGACACCTCGGCGCCGGCCCGGACCGCCTCGGCGGCGATGCCCTCATGGTCGGTCGAGACGACGACCCGGTCGATGCTCGGCGTGGCCTTCGCCGCGTTGATCGCACGGGCGAGGAGGGAGACGCCGGCGACCTTCTGGAGGTTCTTCAGCGGGATCCCCTTGGATCCTCCACGGGCGGGAATGATGGCGACGACCCCTGGTCCGGGGCCGGTATCCGAAGAGGGATTCGCCGAGGTGGGTGCTGGGTGGTTCAGTATCGCTTCGTCAGTCACAATGCCCCGACGCTAACGACGGGTCGTGTCCGGGAGGTGAACGATCGGTGTCGGACAGACGACGAGGTCATGTCCGGTTCAGATCAGCGCCAGGTGACGTTCCACATCCGGTTGTTCCATGCCTCGAAGGGGATGACCTCGCCGGTGTAGATCGGCCAGAAGTACGCGAAGGCGAGGACGGCTGCGGCGAGGACTGCGCCGACGGCGAGTCGGCGGCCGAGCAGCGGCCACGGGGGGCGCGAGCCCAGGCGCCCGCGGTGCGTCGGCGGCGCAGGCTGGCCGTCGGTCGGTGGCGTGGTCGGTGCGTCGGAGACGGCGGCGGCCGCCTCGGCGGGACCGGGGGCAGGGGCGGCGGACGTCGGGCTCGGCTCGGTGGAGGGACCCGCCTCGGCGGGGGAGGGGACGGGCATGGTCGACGTACGGATCTGCGGGGCGAAGGGCGGGTTCGGGGTGCGACGGCCCCAGAGGAGGGTGAGGCAGTAGACGAGCGCGAGGACGACGAAGGGGACCATGACGATCGTGTAGAAGGTGAAGATCGTCCGGTCCTGGTAGGCGAACCACGGCAGCCAGGTCGCAGCGAGTCCGGAGAGGATGACCCCGGCGCGGACGTCGCGGCGCACGATCCACGCGGCGAGGACGACGAGGAGCGCGACAGGGGCGAGTCCCCAGATCACGGGGTTGCCCACCGAGGTGATCGCCGAGGAGCACTTCGCCGCCGCGCAGCCGAGGTCGCCGCGGCTGAGCGATTCGTAGTAGAACGAGGTCGGCCGCCATTGGACGATCCAGCCCCACGGGTTCGACATGTAGGGGTGCTCGGCGTCGAGGCCGACGTGGAAGGAGTACGCGGTGTAGTGGTACTGCGCGAGCGAGGGCAGCCAGTCGAGCCACGAGGGCAGGGCCTGCCACCAGCCGGGGGTCTCGGCCGCCCACTGCCGATTCCATGCGTCGTCGGAGAGGATCCACCCGGTCCACGTCGCGATATAGGTGATGAGCGCCGTGGGCACGAGCTTGAGGAACGACGGGATGCTGTCGCGGATGAGGGCACCGAGCCACGGATGGACGACGCCGGCCCGGTAGCGCGAGTGGACGTCCCACGCGACGACGAGGATGCCGAAGGCCGCGAGCGCGTAGAGACCCGACCATTTCACGCCCGTCGCCATGCCCAGCGCGATGCCGGCGGCGATGAGCCAGGGACGCACGCCGAGGCGGGGGCCGAAGTTGATGAGGTCCGCGCGCTCGGCATCGGCGGACCGGCGGCCGCGGGCGGCCACGGGGACCCCGTCCGTGGTGTCGGCAGCCCAGCGGGCCAGGCGTTTCGTCACCTGCTCCCGGTCGAGGAGGATGAACCAGAAGGCGAGGAGGATGAAGGCCATGAGCACGATGTCGAGCAGGCTCGTGCGGGAATGGACGAAATGCTCGCCGTCGATCGAGAGGAGGACCGCCGCCGCACACGCGAAGAACGCGGAGCGGAAGAGCTTCCAGGCGACAAGCCCCATAAGGAAGACCGTGAGCGTGCCGACGACGGCGACGGAGAATCGCCAGCCGAAGGAATCGTCGGCGCCGAAGAGATCGATGCCGAGTCCGATCACCCATTTGCCCAGCGGCGGATGGACGACGTACGCCGGCGCCGATCCGATGACGCTCGGGTCGCCGGCGTTGAAGGAGGCGTCGGCGTTCTCCGGCCAGGAGCGCTCGTATCCGTAGGTGATCATCGAGTACGAGTCTTTGACGTAGTACGTCTCGTCGAAGATGAGGCGGCCGGGGAATTCGAGCCGGAAGAGGCGCAGGATGCCGCTGATGACGGTGATGACGATCAGCGCCGGCCACATCCACAGCGGTGCCCGTGTCGCCCACATGCCGGCGGTGAAGGACTTCCGGCGCAGCGCGGCGGCGCCGGCGAGGATCTGCTCGCGGCGGCGGGCCCGCTCCTCCTTGGCGATCCGGCCCGACGCGGGCTGACGGTCCTTCGTGGCGGTGGCTGCGGCTGGGGCAGAGTTTGTGGAGCTCGGGCTCGTCGCGGCCGTGGAGTTCGAGGTCGACGCTGTTGTGGGGCCCGGGGTCGACGCTGTCGCCTCGGCGGTCGGGTGCGGGGCGGACGGGGAAGTCGAACCGGATCGGGGATCGGTCGGTCGCCTCGGCGTCGGGGGATCTGCGGGTGCTGTCATCACGGCCAAGTCTAGGGTGCGGACACTCGGAAGCCGCCCAGCCTTGGACGCGTCGTGTCCGAGGAGTGCCAGGAGCGGAGCAAGACCTCTGCGGGCGGGCAGGCTCCGTGCACGCGGAGCGGAGTGGCCGGGCTGACGGTACCGCGGGAGAGCCGGGGCGGTTAGGGTGGAGACTACGGCTATCGCACCGGTACGGGTGCGAGCGCCCCAGCACACGAGCGAAGACGGTGATGAGAGTGTCGAACAACCCGGACTACCGCCCGAGCGATCCTCCGCAGGTGGGATCGCAGCAGTTCGGCTCGGGGGCTGGGGCCTCCCCGTCGCCCTACGGCTCCGGCCAGGCCGGATACGGCTCCGGCCAGGCCGGGTACGGCTCCGGCCAGGCCGGATACGGTCAGAGCGGGTATGGCGACCCGTCGCAGGCCGGGTACGGCGGTGGGCAGTACACCGACTACGGTCAGTACCTCGATTCGGTGGGACCATCGGGCGGGCAGCCGTATTCGGTTCAGCCGGCGTCCTACAGCCAGCCGGTCACCTACGGCACGTACGGAACGCCGACGGTCGTCTACCGCAAGTCGAACGGCCTCGCCGGTTGGGCGATGTGGATGGGCATCATCGGATTGGCGGGCGGGTTCGTCTGCGGACTGCTGTCGATGATCCCGTTCATCGGGTGGTTCTTCAGTTTCATCCTCATGTTCCTCTGGATCGCCCCATTCCTCGCGGTGATCTTCGGCCACGTCTCCCTGGGCCAGATCAAACGCTCCGGCGAAGACGGCCGAGGGCAGGCGATGGCAGGCCTCATCATGGGATACATCAGCATAGGGCTCGGCCTCCTCGCCATCATCGTTGCCGCGGTCGTCGGCGTCGGCATTCTCGCGCTGCTGTCGACGACCTCATGATCTGGCGCATGACGTCCTGAACCGGTGGGCGGACCGGCGAGGATGTCGGGACGACGAACGGCGCCCAGGACCAGTGATGCCAGGAACGGGTCGGCGTTCGGGATCTGCCGGCGCCCCGGATCTGTCGGCGTTGTGACCGCTCGGCACGTCTGCCTACGTCTGCCGTCAACCGGAACCGGCGCGCGCTCCCGCCCGTGTTCGTCACGGTGAACTGTGCTGTGTTCGCCTGTGTGGACTGTGTTGTGTTCGCCTGTGTGGACTGCGACGACGATGCAGGATTGCAACACGCTCGCCTTTTGCCGAGATGATTGTCTCTGTACCGTTGGTGGTGACCCCGAGGAGAGAAGCCATGAGCAGCCAGAACAACTGGAACAACCCAGACATGTACTACCAGCAGCCCCAGTCCGGGCAAGCCACTGACAACTACGGATCGAACAGCTACCAGCCGGCGAATTACAGTCCCGCGTCGAGCTACGGCAGCGCGGGAGTCGCCTATCAGGCTCTGCCGCCGACGAACACTCTCGCGATCATCGCGCTCGTCGCCTCGATCTTCGGCGTCGTCTCGAGCATCTTCCTTGCCGGAATCGCCGGCATCGTCATGGGACACATCGCCCGCAAGCAGATCCGGGAACGCGGAGAACGCGGCGACGGGATGGCGATCGCGGCGCTCTGGGTCGGCTACATCGGCACCGCACTGTGGATCCTCTTCTGGGTCGTCTACATCTTCTTCTTCGTCGCCGTCCTCGGCTTCGGGCTCTTCGCCGGAACCACGTCCTACAGTTGAGCCCCTCTCCCACCTCGGGTGCGCCTCACGCGGACGACACGGACACAGCTCTCGGTCCGCTGGGTGAAAGCGACGATCACGGGCCTGCGGGCGACCGCGACGCCCCCGACTTCGACCCGACCGGAGGGCGACTCATCCTCGTCGGGACTCCGATCGGCAACCTCGGCGATGCGGGACCGCGGATGCGGCAGGCGATCGAGACCGCCGACGTCATCGCCGCCGAGGACACCCGTCGATTCCTCTCGCTGTCCCAGCGGCTGGGGCTGAGCCACACGAAACGCGTCATCAGCGTCTTCGACCACAACGAGGCGGGGCGGGCACCGGAGATCGTCGACCTCATCCGCGCAGGTCAGACCGTCGTCCTCCTCAGCGACGCCGGCATGCCCGCCGTCTCCGACCCCGGGTATCGGGTGGTCAAAGCGTGCGCCGAGGCGGGGCTGCCGATCACCGCGACCCCCGGGCCGTCCGCGGTCCTCATGGCGCTTGCGGTCTCGGGTCTGCCGAGTGATCGCTTCAGCTTCGAGGGGTTCATCCCTCGCAAGTCGGGGGCGCGGACTGCTCTGTTCGAGGAGCTCGCGAGCGAGAAGCGCACGATGGTCTTCTTCGAGAGCCCCCACCGCATCGCCGAGACGATGGACGACCTGCTCTCCGTCATCGGTCCCGACCGCCCGATGAGCATCAGCCGGGAGCTGACGAAGACGTTCGAGGAGACACTGCGCGGAACCGTCGGGACGCTGCGCGAGCTCGCCGCAGACGGGCTGCGCGGCGAGCTCACACTCGTCCTCGCCGGCGCCACCGAGGTGGAGACGGCTCCGGAGGACCACCTCGGCGAGATGGAGACCCTCGTCGCCTCGGGGGTGAGGGCGAAGGAGGCGGCCGGGCAGATCGCGAAGCGCTTCGGTCTGTCCAAGCGCGAGATCTACGAGGCCTGGCTCCACCGCGAGTAAGCGGTGACTCGAGTGCGGGCGGCTGGGAGTCGACCCGTGCTCGGGTCGGTGCGATCGGCTCGGGGTCTCGGGTCTGTGCTGAATCACTCTCCGCCCGTGGGGTCGGGTGTCGAACCGACCGATCGGGCAGAATGCGACTCACTTCGGGTTGAGGGCTTTCGGCTCGGAGGCGCGGGCCCCGGCACACCGCCACCACGCGCGTCCCCACGTCGCCCGCGCCCACGAGCCGAACCGCGGCAAGCGGGGCGTCGCGCGTCATCTAGACTGAGTTGCCTATGGGTTACTACGTGACAACAGCCATCGCCTACCCCAATGGGGCCATCCACATCGGGCACGCGTACGAGTACATCGCCGCCGACACGATCGCGCGGTTCAAGCGCCTCGACAACCACGACGTGTTCTTCGCCACCGGCACCGACGAGCACGGCCTGAAGATGCTTCAGGCGGCGAACAGGCTGGGGATCACGCCCAAGCAGCTCGCTGACGACAACGCGAAGAACTTCCGCGACACGCAGCTCGCGCTCGGCTCGACCTTCGACCGGTTCATCCGGACCACCGACCCCGACCACTACGCCGCCTCGCAGGAGATCTGGCGTCGACTCGAAGAGGCCGGCGACATCTACCTCGACTCGTACTCGGGCTGGTACTCGGTGCGCGACGAGGCGTTCTACACCGAGGACGAGACCGAAGTCGTCGACGGCGTGCGCCTGTCGAAGGAGACCCGCACCGAGGTGACCTGGACGGAGGAGGAGTCCTACTTCTTCCGCCTCTCGAAGTACCAGGAGCCCCTCCTCGAGCTCTACCGCGATCACCCCGAGTTCCTCGGCCCCGACTCCCGCCGCAACGAGGTCGCCTCGTTCGTCGCCTCCGGCCTCAAGGACCTCTCGATATCGCGCACGACCTTCGACTGGGGCGTGCCCGTGCCCGGCAACGACAAGCACGTCATGTATGTGTGGATCGACGCCCTGACGAACTACCTCACCGCCGCCGGCTTCCCCGACGACTCCGAGGCGTTTGCCAAGTGGTGGCCCGCCGACGTCCACATCATCGGCAAGGACATCATCCGCTTCCACAGTGTCTACTGGCCCGCGTTCCTCATGTCCGCCGGCATCGAGCTGCCCCGTCGCGTCCACGCCCACGGCTTCCTCTTCAACGCCGGGGAGAAGATGTCGAAGTCCGTCGGCAACGTCGTCGACCCCATCGACCTCGTCGACGCATTCGGTCTCGACACCGTCCGCTTCTTCCTCTTCCGCGAGTTCTCCTACGGCCAGGACGGCTCGTACACGAAGGACTCGATCATCACCCGCATGAACGCCGACCTCGCCAACGAGTACGGCAACCTCGCCCAGCGCTCGCTGTCGATGATCGCGAAGAACTGCGACGGACAGGTGCCGCAGCCCGGCGACCTCACCGAGGCGGACGAGTCCCTGCTCTCCCTCGCCCGCGGCACCCTCGAGACCGCCCGCCGGCACGTCGACACCCAGAGCCTCCACCTCTACGTCGACGCGTGCTGGAAGGTCCTCAGCGAAGCCAACCGCTACTTCTCCGCGCAGGAGCCCTGGAAGCTGAAGAAGACCGACCCCGAGCGCATGGCCACCGTCCTCTGGGTGACGATCGAGGTCGTGCGCATCGTCTCGATCCTCATCCAGCCCGTCATGCCCGAATCCGCAGGGAGGATCCTCGACCTCCTCGGCGTCGCCGAAGGGTCCGCCGAGGCGGGCGCGAAGGTTCTGCCCACCGCGATCGAGACCGGCACCGGTGCCGAGGTGATGGACACCGTGACCGCGAGTGCCGCCGTCGGCGTCGCCGCCGGAGCGGGATTCGCCGGTGCCGGCATCGCCCCGGCCGCCGCTGAGACCGCCGAGGGCGGGGTGTCGGCCGCCGACGTCGACCCCCGCTCGTTCGCGGCCATCGACTTCCCGCTCGTGCCCGGCACCCCGCTACCCAAGCCCGAACCGGTGTTCCCGAAGTTCGTGGAGGAGACGGAGTAATGGCCTCGCGCGCTGCCGGAACGTACCCGCCGGTGCCCGAACCGCTGCCCCACCCGATCGTCGACACCCACACCCACCTCGACATCGGCACGGGCGTGCGCCTGCCGCTCGGTGCCGGCGAACCCTCCCCGGAGGTCACCCCGTCCGATGACGAGGAGTTCCCCGATCTCGACTTCTTCTTCGACACCGCCGAGGCGGCCGGAGTGCGCCGGATCGTCCAGATCGGCTGCGACCTGCCCGCCGCCCGCTGGACGACCGCGCTCGTCGCCTCCCAGTACGCAGGACAGGGGAATGCGGCCCTGGCCGCCGCGGCGAACGTCGACCCTGCCGTCGCCGCCCGGGTGCCGACACCGCCTGTCACCGGGCGGACCTGGATGCTCGGGGGAGCGGCGCTCCATCCGAACGAGGCCCCGCGGCTGGCAGAGCGCGGCCTCCTCGACGATGCGCTCACCGAGATCGAGACGCTTGTGACGAGTGAGGACCGGATGCGCGTGGTCGGGGAGACCGGCCTCGACTACTTCCGCACCGGTGAGGACGGCATCGCCGAGCAGCAGCGGTCGTTCCGGGCGCATATCGAGATCGCCAAGCGGACCGGCCGGGCCCTGCAGATCCACGATCGTGAGGCCCATGCCGACGTCCTGCGCATCCTCCGCGAGGAGGGGGCGCCCGAGGTGACGATCTTCCACTGCTTCTCCGGCGACGAGGCGATGGCCCGCGAATGCGCCGAGCACGGCTACTTCATGTCGTTTGCCGGCAACATCACGTTCAAGAACGCCGATGAGCTGCGCCGGGCCGCCGCGAGCGCCCCGCTCGAGCTCCTCCTCACTGAGACCGACGCCCCCTTCCTCACCCCTCATCCCTACCGCGGCAAGCCCGGCGGCCCCTACCTCACCCCGATCACGGCCAGGATGCTCGCCGAGGTGCGGGAGATGGACGCCGGTGACCTCGCCGAGGCGGTGTGGGCGAACGCGGAGACCGCGCTCGGCAGCTGGGACTGAGCCCCCGCCTCGGCGAGGGTGAGGGCCAAGATCACGGTCGTTATGGACGTCACATCACGGTCGTCGGTCGTGCCGTGGATGACGTCTGACCTGGACGGATGCCGACTGCTGTGAACCCCGGAAATCCGGGAGTCTGAGAGATTCCTGTTACGGTTTCGTAATCTTTTGCAAGCGATGTAACGAATCGGTTACAGTGGATGAGTCGCAAACAGCTGATCAACTCTGCTCGGGGATATTTCTGTGATTGATTTTCTCAAGAACCGCAAGGTGCAGATCGCCGCACAGGCGGTCGTCATCACCGGACTCGTCGGTGGCACCGGTGCCGTGCTCACCATGAACAAGCCCGTCACCCTCGAGGTGAACGGCAAGGCCGAAGAGATCCGCACCTTCGGGGGAACCGTCGGTGAGATCCTCGACAGCCAGAACATCGAGCTCGAGAAGCGCGATGAGGTCAAGCCGGGTGTGAACACGAAGATCGACCGCGATATGACGGTCACGGTCAACACCGCCAAGGACGTCGCGCTCACCGTCGACGGCAAGAAGACCGACGAGTGGACGAACGCGAACACCGTCGGGCAGGCTCTCGCCGACCTCGGCGTCGAAGCCAAGGATGCCGAGCTCAGCGCCGAAGCCACCGACAAGCTCAAGGTCGACGGCGAGACGAGCATCGACGTCACCACCGCGAAGGCGCTCACCGTCGTCGCCGACGGTAAGGACCACAAGGTCACCGCGCCCGTCGACACCGCCGGCGCCGCCCTCAAGGAAGCCGACATCAAGCTCGACAAGGACGACTACCTCTCCGTGCCGATGAGCGCATCCGTCACCGACGGTCAGGTCCTCACCGTCAACCGGGTGGAGAACAAGACCGTCAAGGAGAAGCAGGACATCGAGCCCAAGGTCGAGAAGAAGAAGTCGGACTCCCTCTTCGTCGGTGAGACGAAGGTCGAGGAGAAGGGCAAGGCCGGGCAGAAGGAAGTCGAGTACCAGGTCAAGATCGTCAACGGCGAAGAGGTCGAGAAGGAGAAGAAGGGCGAAAAGGTCCTCTCCGAACCGAAGGCCAAGGTCGTCGTCGAGGGCACGAAGAAGAAGGAGAAGCCCTCCTCGAACGACTCGGGCTCGGGCTCCGGCTCGGGATCCGATGACAGCGGAAGCGGCTCCGGCGGAGGCTCCGACGACGGCGGCTCGAGCTCCGGTGGCGGCGGTTCGATGACGACCGAGGAGATCAAGGCGATGCTCGGCGGACCCGGCTCCAAGTGGTACCAGGTCGCCAAGTGCGAGTCGAACTTCAACCCGCGCGCCGTGAACAAGCAGAACAACGCCCACTTCGGCCTCTTCCAGTTCAAGCTCGCCACGTGGCGCAGCGTGGGCGGTTCGGGCAACCCGATCGACGCCAGCCCGCGCGAGCAGTTCGACCGTGCGAAGAAGCTCCAGGCCAAGGCCGGCTGGGGACAGTGGGCCTGCGCCTGAGCTCAGCGCTGCGGCGCTGACCGAGCGCCGGCACCAGCCGACCGTCCGCGGTCGCAGCCGAGATGAGCGCACCGATGAGGGACTCCGGATCCGTCCGGGGTCCCTCTCGCGCATTCATGGGCTTGCGCGTCCCGCCGAGGTAGCGGTGCTCGGGCCGTGGCCCTGCGGTAGCGTGCCCTGGCCGCCGAGGCGGGGGTGCGGGCCGCCGAGGTGGCGGTCCGCGCACCCCGAGGCTGAGCTTTCCCCGAGAGCCCCGCGAAATCTTGGCACTCGAGTTGACCGAGTGCTAAAGGAGTCATAGAGTCGCATTAGCACTGACACTCAGTGAGTGCCAGTTTCATCGGACGGTCGAACTCCTCGGCACCCGCGACGACGAGAGGTTCCTCAGGCGCACGCCGCCGTCTGACTCCACCAGTATCGAACCCAGCGAAGGGAGAGAGCCCGATATGTCGGTCTCCATCAAGCCACTCGAAGATCGGATCGTCATCCGTCAGGTCGAAGCCGAGCAGACCACTGCCAGCGGTCTGGTCATCCCCGACACTGCCAAGGAGAAGCCGCAGGAAGGCGAAGTCGTCGCAGTGGGCCCCGGCCGCGTTGCTGACAACGGCAACCGCGTTCCCGTCGACGTCGCTGTCGGCGACAAGGTCATCTACTCGAAGTACGGCGGCACCGAGGTCAAGTACGCCGGCGAGGAGTACCTCGTCCTCTCGGCCCGCGACGTGCTCGCCGTCATCGGCTGAATCCCCTGAACGACTCTCAAGACAGGAGGACGAATGCCTAAGAATCTGGAATTCAACGACGAGGCCCGTCGTTCACTCGAAAAGGGTGTCAACACTCTCGCTGACACCGTCAAGGTGACGCTCGGACCCCGCGGCCGCAACGTCGTTCTCGACAAGAAGTGGGGCGCACCCACGATCACCAACGATGGCGTGACCATCGCGCGTGAGGTCGAGCTCGACGATCCCTACGAGAACCTCGGCGCACAGCTGGCCAAGGAAGTCGCCACCAAGACCAACGACATCGCCGGTGACGGAACCACCACTGCGACCGTCCTCGCCCAGGCCTTCGTCAACGAGGGTCTGCGCAACGTCGCCGCGGGCGCCGCTCCCGGTGCCCTCAAGCGCGGCATCGAGACCGCCGTCGAGGCCGTCTCCGACGAGCTCGGCTCCATCTCCCGCGATGTCGCCGGCTCCGAGGAGATCGCCCACGTGGCCGGTCTGTCCGCCCAGTCCGAGGAGATCGGCGCACTCATCGCCGATGCCTTCGAGAAGGTCGGCAAGGACGGCGTCATCACCATCGACGAGTCCCAGGCCTCCGATGTGGAGCTGGAGATCACCGAGGGCATGCAGTTCGACAAGGGCTACCTGTCCCCGCACTTCGTCACCGACGCCGACCGCCAGGAAGCCATCCTGGGCGATGCGCTCATCCTCATCAACCAGGGCAAGATCTCCAACATCCAGGAGCTCCTGCCCGTCCTCGAGAAGGTTCAGCAGGCCGGCAAGCCGCTGTTCATCATCGCCGAGGACATCGAGGGCGAGGCACTGTCGACGCTGGTGGTCAACAAGCTGCGCGGCATCCTCAACGTCTGCGCGGTCAAGGCTCCCGGATTCGGTGACCGCCGCAAGGCCATCCTCGAGGACCTCGCCGTCCTCACCGGCGGCCAGGTCGTCACCCCGGACATGGGCATGAAGCTCGACCAGGTCACCCTGGACGAGCTCGGCAATGCCCGCACGATCACCGTCACCAAGGACACCACCACCATCGTCGATGGTGCCGGTGCCGATGACGCTGTGGCCGGGCGTGTGGCCCAGATCCGCTCCGAGATCGAGAACACCGACTCCGACTGGGACCGCGAGAAGCTGCAGGAGCGCTTGGCCAAGCTCTCCGGCGGTGTCGCCGTCATCAAGGTCGGCGCCGCCACCGAGGTGGAGCTCAAGGAGCGCAAGCACCGCGTCGAAGACGCTGTGTCCGCGACCCGTGCTGCCATCGAGGAGGGCGTCGTCGCCGGCGGCGGTTCGGCTCTCATCCACGCCGCCAAGGTCCTCGACGGCAAGGACTTCGGCCTCGACTACGACGGTGCCACGGGCGTGGAGATCGTCAAGCGCGGAATCGTCCAGCCGCTGCGCTGGATCGCCGAGAACGCCGGTCAGGACGGCTACGTCGTCGTGTCCAAGGTCCAGGACCTCGAGTCCGGCCAGGGATACAACGCCGCCACCGACTCCTACGGCGACCTCATCTCCGCAGGCATCATCGACCCGGTCAAGGTCACCCGTTCGGCTCTGCGCAACGCAGCGTCGATCGCGGCCCTGGTGCTCACCACCGAGACCCTGGTCGTGGAGAAGAAGGACGACGAGGACGAGGACTGACCTCCGACCGCGCTGAGCGCTCAGCCTGAACGCTCAGCCGCAGCTGTCGCCT
This sequence comes from Brevibacterium sp. K72, assembly GCF_050562175.1. Classification (NCBI taxonomy): domain Bacteria; kingdom Bacillati; phylum Actinomycetota; class Actinomycetes; order Micrococcales; family Brevibacteriaceae; genus Brevibacterium; species Brevibacterium sp. K72. The sequence continues at coordinate 128,303 of NZ_CP191582.1, read as the reverse complement.
GACGAAGGGCCCGGACCGATTCGGTCCGGGCCCTTCGTGCGTTCGGGTTTGCCCTAAGACGAAGGCCGGGTTGGTCCCGCTCTCCGGTCGGAGAACCGCAGTGTGCCGCCGAATCATCGTTCCTAGGCTGGGAGGCGTCAACCCCACCGAAGCGCGTCCTTGACCAGACCCGCGCAGAACAGACAGGTGCAACGTGCCGTCACAGTACTCATCCCCGATCGCTCGGCTCATCAATGTGTCCAAGCGCTATGACACCACCGAGGTGGCAGTCGCCGCTCTGCGCGACGTCACCCTCGAGGTCGCTCCCGCACGACTCACCGCGATCATGGGCCCATCCGGGTCGGGCAAGTCGACCCTCATGCACATCCTCGCCGGACTCGACCGGCCGAGCTCGGGGCACGTCGTCATCGGCGACCGTGAACTCACCGACCTCACCGACGACGATCTCACGGCACTGCGTCGACGCCGGATCGGCTTCGTGTTCCAAGCGTTCAATCTCATCCCCTCACTGACCGTGCGAGACAACATCCTTCTGCCGTTCGAACTCGACGACAGGAAGCCCACGGCCGACGAGCTGGCATGGATCGACCACCTCGTCGATCGCCTCGGCATCCGATCCCGGCTCGACCACCGGCCGGGAGAGGTCTCGGGCGGACAGCAGCAGCGGGTCGCGATCGCCCGTGCATTGGCGACACGACCGGATATCCTCTTCGCCGACGAGCCGACGGGCAATCTCGATGCACGGTCGGGTCGCGAGGTCATGGACATCATGGCCGACGCGGTGCGGGACCTCGGACAGACGATCGTCCTCGTCACCCACGATCCTGTCGTCGCAGCAGCGGCCGATCGGGTGGTCTTCCTCGCCGACGGGCGTCCCGTCACCGAACTCGTCGACGACATCTCCGCCGAACGCGTCGCTCAGACGATGCTCGGACTCGAAGACCTCTCCGCGGGGGAGACCCTGTGAACCCCCTCAACGAGATCCGGTCGAACCCTCGGCAGTTCATTCCGAGCTTCCTCGTCGTCTTCGTCGCCTCCCTGTTCGGCACGGCCATCGTCCAGGGCATCGGGATCCTCACCGCATGGATGAACTCGTCCGCCCTCATTTCGGGCTCCGACACCGCACAGCTCCTCATCACCCTCGTCGGACTGACGTTCTTCGTCATCGCGCTGTTCGTCTCCTCCATCGTGATCTCCAACACGTTCAGCATCATCATTGCCGGTCGCAGCCGCCAGCTCGCTCTGCTGCGGCTCATCGGCGCCTCGGCGAAGCGCCTTCGCCGGGCGGCCGGATTGGAGGGCCTCCTCGTCGCTGTTCCCAGTGCTCTGGCCGCCTTCGTCGCATCGACAGGACTGGCATTCGGTGTGCTGCTCCTCCTCGGGGATGAGATCACCGCCGAGGCCGGAGTCCTCTCGTGGACGACCTTCCTGCCGGCGATCCTCACCGTTCTGGTCACGTGGGGTGCGGCCTATTCGGGTGCGCGGCGGATCTCGACGATCTCGCCCATCGAAGCGACGTCCCAGTCCGTCGAGCGCAGTCCGGAGGACTCAGGCGGGTCGAGGAAGTCGCTGGTGAGCGCGATCGTGCTCGTGGCCATCGGAGTGGTTCTGCTCGCTGGCGGCGCCGTCCTCAGCATCGGCGTGAAGACTCCGCTGGGTCTGCTCATCGCGACGCTGGGCGGGGCAGTCTCCTTCCTCGGCTTCGTGATCGGCAACGCCTGGTTCGTTCCGCCGCTGCAGTCGCGCATCGGCCGCACCCTTGCCCGCGGGTCGAGTGCCCGTCTGGCTGCGAAGAACATCGAACGTCATCCGACGCGCAGCGCCCGCACAGTCATCGGACTCGTCGTCGGCGTCACCCTCATCGTCATGTTCGCCACTGCGATGACGACGTTCCGCGACCAGCTCGTCGCCTACACAGCGTCTCTCGACGAGCGGGGGATGGGCGATGCGAGCTCCGAGATCATGCGAGTCGTCGACAACACGATGCTCTTCTTCCTCGGCATGGTGGCGTTCTCCGTGGTCATCGCCGTCATCGGCGTCGCCAATGCGCTCATGCTCTCGGTCCGTCAGCGGACCAAGGAGATCGGTCTGCTCATGGCGCTCGGTCAGACGCCACGGCAGGTCAGGCAGGCCGTACTCAGTGAGAGCGCGCAGCTGAGCGTGACCGCCTGCTTCATCGCGATCCCCCTGGGAATCGTCTACGGGTGGATCGGAGCGCTGACGGTGCTCTCCGAACTCACCGGATTCTTCGCGCCCTCGATCCCCTGGATGGTTCTCCTCGGTGTCGCTCTGGGAGCCGGGGCGGCGGCGATTCTCGCCAGCCGCGCACCGGCACGCGCGGCGACGCGGGTCAGCCCCATCAAGGCCCTCGAGGCGGTGTGAAGCCACTCGGGCCGGTCTCGAAGCTCCACCACCGTCGCCTGACCGATGGCCCGGACCGACACGGTCCGGGCCATCCGTGCGTTGCCGCGCGCCCTCGCCGAGGCGGTCGACCGCCTCCTGCTCCGCCCGTGACCTCGTCCTCCGGCCCCCGCCCCATGCGCTCGTCCACGCGCCCGCGTCCGACCCCGCCTGTGAGTTCGCCGCCTGTCGTTGCCACCGCCTGTGATGAGTGCCATACTCGTGAACTGTTGAAAACCGAACGATCTCATCAGAGGCGAGGGCGAGTGGACTACCGACAGACCGCGATCTTCCGCGCCGGTGCCGCACAGCGACGCGCGCGCATCGAGCACGCCGCCCGCTTCGTCGTCGCCGAACGCGGCTTCGGCGCTGCGAGCATCGGTGCGATCGCCCGCGCCGCCGACTGCACCCCGCGGCACATCCACACCCTCTACGGCAACCGCGTCGCCCTCCTCCTCGCCGTCTTCGCGAGTGCGGCCGGCCGTGAACTCGAGGTCGTCTCCGACGCCGTCGGGTCCTGTTCGAGCCCGGCACAGATCGTCGACGCCGTCGTCGACGTCTTCGTCTCCCGCGCCGTCGCCGGCCGCGGACTCGCCCATGCCCTCCTCCTCGAGGACGTCCCCGATGCCGTGCAGCGCGAACGCCGAGCCCTGCGCCGCGGGTACGTCGCCGTCATCGCCGCCGGACTCCGGCGCACCCTGGGAGGCGACTATCCCGCCGAGATTTTCGCCCGCTCCCTCATCGGCGCGATCTCGGAGAACCTCGTCGATCTCCTCGACCCGGACCGGGCGCGACCGAACCCCGCCGAGGTGCAGTGGCACATCGCAACGATCGCGTCCTACTCACGGGCTGCTCTGACCGCCCTGCCCCGCGACAATGCCCCTCTCACCCGCGTCCCCGCAGGCAGCTGACGTCACCGCTGTTCGAGCACCGATCTCAATCGCTCGAGATCCGCGGCCACGGCCGCGGCATCGCGGTCGACGTCAGCGGCGCTCATGCCCGGGTGCTGGGCGACGGTGAAGACGACCTCGCAGCCGGATCCGCAGACGCGCACCCGCAGGCGATTGCGATTGACCGTGCCGTCGGGGAAGACGACATCGTGGTCGAGGACACCGGAGCCGACGTCGCCGACGAAGCGGACCTCGACCGGGCCCATGGGGGAGTCGGCGATCCACCGGCCGTCATCGTTGCGGATGCCGGTGCTCAGTCCGGCCGCCCACCGGGGAAGGTTCGCAGGTTCCCCGGCGAAGGCGGCCACCTCGGCGAGGGGCCGGGAGATCGTGCAGGCGACGTCGCGCGGGTGAGCTTCCATGAGCCCAGTAGACCACACGGTCCTCGTAGAATGAAGGGCATGCCGCGCAGTCCGTTACCGCCGAGAGAGGGGATCTCGGCGACCGTGCTCCGCGCTCCCGGAGGACTCGCCACCCATGCGAAGGCCCACCTCCCGGTGCCGGCGACGATCGGCCGCTGGCTGAGCGAGGAGTTCCCCTCCGCCGCGGAGTCCGACCGGCGCGCCCTCGTCGCCCAGACCCCCGCCGAGGCGGCAGAGATCGTCGATGCTGACGTGGCAGGCAAGGGGAGGCTCGGCGAGCCACTTTCCGCCCCCGAGGCACTCGGCCCGTTGCTGCCCGGGCAGATGTGCGACAGCCTCGGCACCCCAGTGCACTGGGATGATCCCGTCATCCCCGGCGGCTTCTACTTCTTCCACCGGCCGGTTCCCGCCGAGGAGCGCATCCCCTTCGAGGTGAGCATCGTCTGGGAGGATGACGATCTCCTCGTCGTCGACAAACCCCACTTCCTCGCAAGCACCCCGAACGGCCGGTTCGTCCGCGAAAGCGTCGTCACCCGACTGCGCGTCGACCGCGGCGAACCCGACCTCGTCGCCATCCACCGCCTCGACCGGATCACCGCCGGCCTCCTCATCCTCTCGCGGCGGCCGGAGACCCGCGGTCGCTACCAGCGCCTCTTCCAGGACCGGCAGGTGACCAAGACCTACCGGGCGCTCGCCTCGAGCCCACCGTACGACCTCGACTTCCCGCTCACCCGGCGCTCGCGCCTGCACAAGCCGCCCGGCGGTCGCCAGGTCCTCGAAGTCCCGGGGGAGGCCAATGCGATCAGTCGGATCGACCACCTCGGCGAGGTGGCGGGGCGTGTGGGAGTGAGCGAATACCGGCTCGAGCCGCTCACGGGCAAGACCCACCAGCTGCGGGTGCATATGAACGCGCTCGGGCTGCCGCTCCTCGGCGATCCCGTCTATCCGCGCGATCTCAGCCCCGATCCCTACGACTTCAGCACTGCCCTCCAACTGCTCGCTGCGACGATCGACTTCACGGACCCGCTCGATGGGCGACTACGGCGCTTCGCGACGGGGCTCGCCCTCGACGGCAGCGCTGACGACGACGGCGGTCGGGGAACCTCGCCGATGCCGGGGCCGGGGCCGACGCTCACCTCGTCGCCGGGGACGGCCGACGACCCGGGCAGTGCAGGCGCAGAGACACCGGGTGTGCCGCAGACGTAGTGGGGGCGTTCCGCGCGCGACGGGTGGACACGGTAGCCTGGAGGGTATGAGCCCGAACGCACCCGGATGCACGTCAGAGGCGATCGTCGCCTTGGTCCGGACCCGAATCACCACCGGCGAGTACCCTGCGGGGTCCCCGGTCCGCGACGGTGCCCTGGCCAAGGAATTCAACGTCTCCCGCAACACCGCGCGCGAATCGCTCAGCCTGCTGCGCCACGCCGGCCTGCTCACTCAGGAGCCCAACCGCGGGTTCTTCGTCCGCACCTTCGGCATCGACGAGCTCAAGGATCTCTACCGCGCCCGCCGGGTCTTCGAGATCCGCGCCGTCCAGGAGTCCCAGGACGCCACCGACGAGGCGATGGCGGCCGTCGAGGCCTCGGTCGTCCGCGCCGAGAACGCCCCGGAGAACGAAGGCTGGGCCGATGCGCAGGAGCACTCCGCGTCGTTCCACCGCGCGATCGTCGGACTCCTCGGCTCGCCCCTGCTCGATGAGTTCTACCTCAATCTCATGGCCCGCCTGTCGACGACGTTCTCCCGCTCGCCCGAACCGGGGAAGTACCACTCGCACTGGGCGAACCCGCACCGGGACATCCTCGAGAAGATTAAGTCCGGGGACCGCCAAGGCGCAGAAGGACTCCTGCGCATCCACCTCGACGACTCAGAGGCCTCGACCCTCGACCTCGCGCGTTCGGTCGGCGCGGGTCGCTGACACCGCTGGTCGGCCGCGCGGATGACTGACTGTGTCGATGTTCGTGCCGACGCGATCGACCGGCTGTTCCATGAAGGGTCAGAGGCCCTCGGGACTGTCGGGCGGGGTGAAGTACCGTTTCCTAAGCAGATACAGGACGAACCAGACGACGGTGGCTGCGACGATTGCGGTGAACACCAGCTCGACCACGTCGGCACCACGAGCGACGAAACCGGGAAGCACGAACGCGAACACATAGGTGCACAACAGTGCCGCGCCCCGCGGAATGCTGCCGACGAAGCTCTTCACCTCGGGGCGGACACCTTTTGACCGGAAGAGCAACCAGACTCCCACTGCACCGAGTGCCGAGATGACCAATGCCGTCCAGACGGCACCCGCCACCGGTTGCTGTCGTAGGAGAGCTTTGACGATCTCAGCGAGGGGACCCCACGCGCAGAGCACAGTGGCGCCGAGCAGGACCGTGTAGAACTTCGACGTCATTCGAGTGCAGGCCTTTCGAGCGGGTGGCCTCTATGGTAATTCGCCCACGGCACTGACAACGGGGACAGGATTGCCGAGCGATCGACCGCCTCGGCGAGGTGTCCATTCTCACAGCCCGAGGTAGTTGAAACCGTAGAAGCCTCACAGTCCGCTCCGATACCATGGATCAACTGATCTTCCGCGTCGAAAGGCTGGACTCATGGGGAACTCCGAGCAGGAATCACAGGCCGCACACGATCCGTTCGCGCTCACCGGACTCACGTACGATGACGTGCTCCTCCTGCCCGGCGACACCGATGTCATTCCCTCCGAAGCCTCGACGACGACGCGCCTGACCAAGGACATCGAACTCAACATCCCGCTCGTCTCCGCGGCGATGGACACGGTCACCGAATCGCGGATGGCGATCGCCATGGCCCGCATCGGGGGACTGGGCATCATCCACCGCAACCTGTCCAAAGAGGACCAGGCCGACCAGGTCGACTACGTCAAGCGCTCCGAGTCGGGGATGATCAACGACCCGCTGACGATCACCCCGGAGAAGACCCTCGAGGAACTCGACGAGATCTGCGGCCGCTACCGGATCTCTGGCCTGCCCGTCGTCGATGAGAACGACGTCCTCGTCGGCATCGTCACCAACCGCGACCTCCGCTTCGTCACGCGCAGCGAATTCCCCACGCGCACCGTCGCCGAGACGATGACCCCGATGCCGCTCGTCACCGCCCCCGTCGGCGTCTCTCCGGAGAAGGCGTTCGAACTGCTCGCCGACAACAAGGTCGAGAAGCTGCCGCTCGTCGATGAGAACAACGTCATCAAGGGCCTCATCACCGTCAAGGACTTCGTCAAGACCGAGGAGTACCCGTTGGCGACGAAGGACTCCGAAGGCCGCCTGCGAGTCGGCGCGGCCGTCGGCTTCTACGGCGACGCCTACGAGCGCGCAGGTCTCCTCGCCGAGGCGGGCGTCGACGTCCTCGTCGTCGACACCGCCAACGGCCACGCCCGCGGGGTCACCGACATGATCAAGACGATCAAGGCCGACCCGGCGTTCTCCCACGTCCAGATCATCGGCGGCAACGTCGCGACGAAGGAGGGCGCTCAGGCGCTCATCGACGCAGGCGTCGACGCCGTCAAGGTCGGTGTGGGCCCCGGCTCGATCTGCACCACTCGCGTCGTCGCCGGCGTCGGCGTCCCGCAGGTCACCGCGATCCACCTCGCCGCGCAGGCCGCCCGTGCCGCCGGCGTCCCGGTCATCGGCGACGGCGGCCTCCAGTACTCCGGCGACATCGGCAAGGCGCTCGTCGCCGGTGCCGACACCGTCATGCTCGGCTCGCTGCTCGCCGGCTGCAACGAGTCGCCCGGAGAGCTCATCTTCGTCAACGGCAAGCAGTACAAGGCCTACCGCGGCATGGGTTCGCTCGGCGCGATGGCACCGCGGAAGGGCAAGTCGTACTCGAAGGACCGCTACTTCCAGGCCGACATCGCCACCGACACCGACCTCATCCCCGAGGGCATCGAAGGCCGCGTCGCCTACCGCGGGCACCTCAAGCAGGTCGCCCACCAGCTCACGGGCGGTCTGCGCCAGACGATGTTCTACGTCGGCGCGCGCACGATCGACGAGCTCAAGGCCAAGGGCAGGTTCGTCCGCCTCACCACGGCCGGGCTCAAGGAGAGCCACCCGCACGACATCCAGATGACCGTCGAGGCCCCGAACTACGTCTCGAAGTGAGGCACACTGAGCGCGCTGCGCTCAGCGCGCTTCGCTGAGCACGCCTCGCGGAACACCGGATCGGCCGCGGCACCCCGCACACGCAGGGCGCCGCGGCCGTTCTGATTCACTTTTCGCCCGATCCATCGGGTCGCGAACCGACCGATCGGGCGAAAAGTGAATCAAGCGGGCGCGAGGCGGCGACGCGGCGGACCGGGAGTGGCTCCGACCGGCCGCAGACGTGCCCACGAGTGCGGGTGTGACGGGAATCACAGATCGGATCTCAGGGCAGGAGACCTTGCGCAGGCGGTCCCTGCGATCCGCGCGCCTGCGGGGATCTCCCGCACGGGCATTCCGGCAAGGTCACTTCTGTAGTCGCCGCGCGCGGGTGGTTGCTCAGCACATTTCCGTCGACTTAGGGTAGGTTTCCCTAATGCAATCGGGTTGACCCGGTCCGCATACGAAGGAGGCTGCCGAACGCCCATGACTGCCCAGCATTCTCACACGCACGCACCGCCGTCCATCTCTCGATCGAACCCCCAGGTGAGCGACCCGGGTCGACAGCAGATCAGCGCCGCTGACACCCGTGTCCACGACATCGTCGGCATCGGCATCGGGCCCTTCGGCCTCGGGCTTGCCGCCCTGTCCGACCCGCTGCCCGACGTCGACGCGGTCTTCCTCGACCGGCGACCGGAGTTCCGATGGCATCCGGGCATGATGATCGAAGGTGCCACGGTCCAGGTCCCGTTCCTTGCCGACCTCGTCACCATGGCCGATCCGACCTCACCCTTCTCGTTCCTCCAATTCCTCAAGGACCGCGGCCGGCTCTATCCGTTCTACATCCGCGAATCCTTCTATCCCCTGCGCGCCGAGTTCGACGAGTACTGCCGGTGGGTCGCCGCGCAGCTCGGGAGTCTGCGCTGGAACCGGGCCGTCACCTCGGTGACCGATGTCGATGGGATCTATGAGATCACCGCCGAGGTGACCGACACTTGCGGACGGATCGTCGACATCGAGAGCTACCACGCTCGCCACGTCGTCCTCGGCGTCGGCACCCAGCCGGTCCTGCCCGAGGCCCTCGCCGAACTGCTGACAGGCGAGCGGACCGAGACCGGCATCAGCACCGCCGGGACTCGTCGCGGTGACGCGGGCGCCGCTCGCAGGGGCGGGCCGGTCATCCACACCGCGGACTACCTCGATCACCGCGAGGAGCTGCTCGAGAGCGGATCCGTGACGATCATCGGCAGCGGACAGTCCGCCGCCGAGATCTACCGCGACCTCATCGAAGACGCCGAGGCGCGCGGTGTCCGCCTCGACTGGGTGACCCGCTCGCCGCGGTTCTTCCCGATGGAGTACACGAAGCTCACCCTCGAGATGACCTCCCCGGAATACACCGACCACTTCCGCGCCCTGCCCGATGACCTGCGCGGACGCATCGGCCGTGAACAGCGCACCCTCTACAAGGGCATCAGCGGCGACCTCATCGACGACATCCACGACACGCTCTACCGGCTCAGCCGCGGCGGCCGATCGCTGCTGACGAACCTCGTCACCGACGCCGAACTCATCGCCGCGCACACCGATGAGCGAGGCGCCGCCGCCCACCCTGATGGGCCAGGTGCGTCCGCGCACCCGCACGAGCACGGAGCTGACACCCGCAGCGCCCCGGGGGAGTACCTCCTCGAGTTCCGCCACACCGTCCTCGATGAGCGCTTCACCCGCCGGACCGGGGCGATCGTCGCGGCGACCGGCTACCGAGCGAGCGTTCCCGACTTCCTCACCCCGATCCGAGAGGAGATCCGCCTCGACGATCAGGGGCGGTTCGCCGCCGACCGCGACTACACGCTCAACGAGGCGGGGACGCTCCACGTCCTCGGAGTCGAGGAGCACACCCACGGCGTCACCGCGCCTGACCTCGGCTTCGGCCCGTGGCGTGCCTCGGTCGTGCTCGCGCAGGTGACCGGCCGGGAGCCCTACCTGATCGAACGTCGGATCGCCTTCCAGACCTTCGGAGTCCCCAGCGCCGAGGCGCCTGCGCAGTCCCCTGCGGCCGCTGTGGCCCAGCCCGGGCACCCTGATGACCCCGGAGTCCCAGCCCATCCCGGCGACACGGCCCACCCCAACGACACGCATCCCGACGACACCCATCTCGGCGACGCAGCCGCACCATCCAAGGAGATGACCCACGCATGAGCACCGACACGACAACGGCCGACACACCGACGGTCGACCCCACGACCGAGACCAGGGGCACGAGCACCTCGGCGCCGGAGATCATCATCCTTCCCCTGCGCCCCGACCGGCACTCCGCAGACGTTCATACGTGGCTGAGCCATCCGCGTTCGCACTTCTGGCAGATGACCGACCTCGACGAACCGGCGGTGCGGAACTACCTCGCCGCAATCCGCGCCTCGGTCGATGAGAACGGATGGATCGGGCTCGTCGACGGGAGACCGACCTTCTACGTCGAGACCTACCTGCCGGCGATCCTCATCCCCACCGAGGTGGTCCCCGAGACCCCGGGCGACATCGGCATGCACCTGCTCGTCGCGCCACCGGACGGGCGCGTCGTCCGCGGGCTGACCGATCGGATCATGGCGCACGTCATCGACTTCTGCATCCGCCCGCGAGTGGAGGGCGGACGGGGTGCCACCCGTGTCATCGTCGAACCCGACGTTCGCAATGCGGCGATCCATGCGAAGAACGCGGCGGCCGGGTTCGAGGTCATCGGCGAGGCCGAGATCCCGATGGGCAATGAGACGAAGACAGCGCTCGTCAGCGTGTGCACAAGGGCGGACTTCGCGGCGAGCAGGCTCGCTGAGCTCATCGACTCGCCCGTGCGTGCGGCAGCGAGAAGCGTGGGCGACGGGAACTCCGCGGGCGCAGCCTCGGGGGCGACGCGGGCCGGGACCCACCTCGGCGGGGAGGGCAGCGCTCACCTCGACGGGGAGGACTATGCCCACCTCAGCCCGGAGGTGTTCGCCGAGGTCAACAGGCACCTCGTGGCCAAAGCGCTCGCCGAGTTCGCCCACGAACGCCTCATCGCCCCGGTCCGCGTCGGGGAGAGCAGTGAGGAGAGCGGTCCGGACGGTGGTCCAGAGAGGACTGCGGCGTCCTGGGTGCTCACGATCCCCACCGGAACCGGCACTGACACTGGAACTGGCACGATCCACTACACCTTCGACGCCTCGCTGCTGCCCCTCGAGCATTGGGTCATCGACGAGACGACGATCGTGCGCCGTCGGGACGGGCAGGCCATTGGTCTCGACGCGCAGGAGTTCGTCCTCGAACTCCAGGACGTCCTCGGGGTGCCGGAGAACCTCATGTCAACGTATCTCGAGGAGATCGCGTCGACCCTGGCAGGCGGGGCCTTCAAACTCACCGAGGCGCGTGAGGGCAGGAGACCCACTGCCGCGGGCCTCGCCGATGCGGACTTCCAGACGATCGAAGCGGCGATGACCGAGGGTCACCCCGGTTTCGTCGCGAACAACGGCCGCATCGGCTTCGGGCTGCGCGACTACCGGCGCTGGGCCCCGGAGATCGGGCGGCGCAACCGGCTCGAATGGGTCGCCGTGAGCCGGGAGCATGCGCACTTGGCGCTCGGTGACGGACTCGACGAGAGCGGGCACCTGTCCTGGGCGCTCAGCGCCGATGAACGCGAACTCTTCAGCGCTCGCCTCACCGCAACCGGGCGTCGCCTCGACGAGGTCCACCTCATGCCGATCCACCCGTGGCAGGCCGAGCACCGGCTGGCGATCACGTTCGCCTCCGACATCGCGCGGGGCGATCTCATCCCTCTCGGTCCCGGCCTCGACGAACACCAGGCCCAGCAGTCCCTGCGGACGTTCTTCAACCACACCCGTGCCGGAGCGCCGTACGCCAAGGTCGCCCTCGCCGTGCAGAACATGGGATTCCTCCGCGGGCTCTCACCTGCCTATATGCGGGACACCCCGGCGATCAACGACTGGGTGGCCCGCCTCGTCGACGGTGATCCGACCTTCGCCGCCTCCGGGTTCGGGGTGCTGCGGGAGCGCAGCGCGATCGGCTACACCGGTGACGCCTACCACCGCACTCGGGAGACGAATCCGCACCGGAAGATGCTCGCCGGGCTGTGGCGGGAGAACCCGCTGCCGCTGCTCGGCGAGGGGGAGCGGACGATGACGATGGCTGCGCTGCTCCACCGCGATCACCTCGGCGCCCCTGTCGTCGGGGAACTCATCCGTCGGTCGGGACTGGATGCCGAGGACTGGATCCGGGCCTATCTCGAGACCTATCTCCAGCCGCTCGTTCACGCGCTGCTCGCCCACGATCTCGTGTTCATGCCGCACGGGGAGAACCTCATCCTCGTGCTCGAGGACGACGTCGTCACCGGGGCGTTGATGAAGGACATCGGCGAGGAGGTCGCCTACCTCGGTGAGGGCCGACTGCCGACCGAGGTCGAGCGGATCCGGGCGATCGTGCCGGGGGAGGAGAAGGCGCTGTCGATCTTCACCGACGTCTTCGATGGGGTGCTGCGCCACCTCGCGGGGATCCTCGACGTCGACGGCATCCTCGCCGCCGGTCGGTTCTGGTCGCTTGTCGCCGAGGTGCTCGACCGTTACGAGTCCACGCATCCCGAGACCGCCCGTGGGCTCGCGGGTGACATCGACCTGCGCGCCGGACGCTTCAAGCACTCGTGCCTCAACCGTCTGCAGCTGCGCAACACGACGCAGATGGTCGACCTCGGCAACCAGGCCGATTCGCTCATCTATGCGGGAACGATGCGCAACCCCGTGGGACGGTGAGTGGCGGGCCGCCGGTTGCCCGCTGCTGGGTGGAATTCCCGGCCTCCGGCTATCATCGATCCCACGGTCGTCTGCTCCGAGGCGGCTGCCGGGGCCGATGCTCCGGACTGTCCTGAAGGCGCACACATGGTCAAGCAGCACGACCGGCCGACGCTGGCCACGGTCGCCGAGCGCGCCGGAGTGAGCATCAAGACGGCCTCCCGCGTGCTCAACGGGGAGAAGCACGTCGCCAGCACCACCGCCGCCAAGGTCGAGTCGGCTGCGGAGGAGCTCGGATTTCGGCTCAACTCGGCCGCGCGCCGGCTGCGGGAGGGCAGTCGCTCGCCCTACATCGGAGTCGTGCTCTCCGACATGGGCGACCCCCTCCAAGTGCGCATCCTCGCCCGCCTCGAACACGACCTCGCCGACCGCGGGCTGCGTCCCGTCGTCACCGTGACCGGGGGAGACCCGGACATCGAGCGCAGCTTCGTCGACGACTGCCTCGGCGGGGACATGTCGGGGATCTGCGTCGTGTGCTCGCAGCCGGAGTCCGCGGACCTCTACGCCCGAGTCGCAGGGCAGGCCGCCTCGGCGAAGCCAGGAGAAGTCGGGGTCGTCTCCCTCGATCCCGCCGTCGCCGGACCCGGAATCACCACGATCGGCGCCGACGACGTCGCCGCGGGCCGCCGAGCCGCCGAACAGCTCGTCCGTCACGGTCATATCAGCATCGGCGTCATCGGCGACCGATCCCTGATCGAATCGCAGGCGCGGAGGTTCGCAGGCATCCGCGAGGTCCTCGCCGGTCGCGGGGACATCGGCTGGCGGGCCTACCTCGAGACGGGTGCCCACGACCAGTCGAGCGCGAAGAACGTCGTCGCCGCCCTGCTCGGGTCCCGGGCCGCCCCGACCGCGCTCATCACGCTTTCTGCGACGGTGACGATGGGGGCGATCGACGCGAGCCGGCGACTCGACCAATGGCCCGCGGTCGTCGGCATCGACGACTTCCCCGGAGCAGACCTCCTCGACGTCACCGTCGTCGACCCGGATGTCGACGCGATGTCCGCCGAGGCGGTGCGGGTCCTCACGGGGGACCACCGTCGCAGCTCCGGAACAGGGTCGATACCCCTCCTCACCTCGGCGAACGGCCTCACCCCGGTCCGCCTCATCCGTCGCGGCAGCGGTGAGGAGTCACCGCGCCAGGTCGCAGCACGCTGAGCAGGCGGCTGTCGGATCCTCGGAGGGAATTCCGCGCGGACAGTTGACAAACCTCATCGGTGAGCGAAATATGACTACCATCCTGACAACGTTGTCAGAATGAGGAAAGGTTTCGAGAATGCGCAGTTCCCACACCCGCGAATCAGCATCGCCGAGGCGCGCCCACCGCCGGCTCACCGTCCTCGGTGCCGCCGTCGCGATCTCCGCGCTCGCCCTCAGCGGCTGCGGCAACCAGAAGGGCCAGGGCAACGACGAGGCCGGATCCGGTACCGGCTCCGACGGTGACGTCACCATCGCCCTTCTCCTGCCCGAGTCGAAGACCACCCGCTACGAGTCGCTCGACAAGCCGAATTTCGAGAAGTACGTCGCCGAAGCGAACCCGGATGCGACGGTCGAATACCGCAACGCCAACCAGGACGCCTCCCAACAGCAGCAGCAGTTCGAGGCTGCGGTGACCGAAGGAGTCGACGTCATCGTCCTCGACCCGGTCGACGCCTCGGCGGTCGCGTCGTCCCTGGCGAAGGCCGAAGCGAAGCAGATCCCCGTCGTCTCCTACGACCGCTTCTTCGACGGAGCCGACTACTACACCTCGTTCGACAACAAGAAGATCGGCAACCTTCAGGGTCAGGCCCTCCTCGACGGGCTCAAGGCCAAGGGCGTCGACCCGAAGTCCGGGCCGGTGTGGATGGTCAACGGCGACCCGAAGGACCCCAACGCCGCCGACTTCAAGGCCGGTGCCGAGGAGACCCTCAAGGCCGCCGGCGTCGACATCGCCGCCAGTCACGACACCCTCGACTGGAACCCCGATGACGCCCGGCAGTGGGTCGAAGGCCAGCTGCAAGGCGGAGGAGAGAAGCCGATCGCGATCTACGCGGCCAACGACGGCACGGCCGGTGGGGTGCTCGCCGCAACGACGAAGGCGAAGCAGGAACCCGTCGTCACCGGCCAGGACGCCGAAGTCGACGGCCTGCAGAACATCCTCAAGGGCGAGCAGTACGCGACGATCTACAAGTCCATCCCGCCGCAGGCCGAGTACGCGGCGAAGGCCGCGGTCGCGCTCGCCAACGGCGAGGAGCCGAAGGCCGCGACGACGTACAAGGACACGCCGACCGACTTCGTCGAAGCCAAGGTCGTCACGAAGGACACGATCAAGGACATCGTCGGCGACCAGATCAAGGCCTCGGACATCTGCTCGGGCATCGATGAGAAGCTCTGCGCCGATGCCGGAATCGAGTAGGGGACGCTGAGCGCACGCCGATGACTTCACAGACGAACGAGCCGACGCCCGCGTTCGGGCGGGCGTCGGCGACCACACAGCCCGTGCTCGAACTGCGCGGAATATCCAAGCGCTTCGGTGCCGTCCAGGCACTGACCGACATCAATCTCACCATCGGCCGCGGCGAAGTCGTCGGGCTCGTCGGCGACAATGGTGCCGGCAAGTCGACGCTCGTCAAGATCATCGCCGGCGTCCATGGCGCCGACGACGGCGAGCTCCTCATGGACGGCCGCCCGCAGAGGTTCTCCTCACCCAAGGACGCGCAGAAGGCGGGGGTCGCCACGGTGTTCCAGGACCTCTCCCTGTGCGAGAACCTCGACGTGGTGGCGAACCTCTTCCTCGGCCACGAGGACACCCGGGCCGGCGTCCTCGACGAAGTCGCCATGGAGGCGAAGTCGTGGGAGCTGCTGCGCAGCCTCTCGGCGAAGATCCCCAGCGTCCGGGTGCCCATCGCCGCCCTCTCCGGTGGTCAGCGGCAGACAGTCGCGATCGCTAGGTCCCTCCTCGGCGAACCGTCGATCGTCATGCTCGACGAGCCGACCGCGGCCCTCGGAGTCGCCCAGACCGCCGAGGTGCTCAACCTCATCGAACGCCTCCGCGACCGCGACCTCGGCGTCCTCCTCGTCAGCCACAACATGGCCGACGTCCAAGCCGTGTGTGACCGCGTCCACGTCCTGCGCCTGGGCAAGGACGCCGGCGACTTCCCCGGTGATGAGCGCACCGACGTCCTCATCGCCGCCATCACGGGAGCCAACGACAACGTCGTCACCCAGCGGGCGGCACGCAGGGGTGAGCGCCGATGACCCGGAACTCGTTCATCACTGACGAACGGATCTCGCAGGAGGGGTTCGTCCGCACCTTCGTCCGGCGGATCAGGGAAGGCCAGCTCGGCTCGTTCCCGGTCATCCTCGCCCTCGTCATCATCGTCATCGTCTTCCAGTCGGCGAACAGCAACTTCATCTCCCCTGCCAACCTCGTCAACCTCTCCACGCAGGTCGCCTACCTCGCGATCCTCGCCCTCGGGATCAACCTCATCCTCCTCCTCGGCGAGATCGACCTCTCGCTCGCCCAGCTCGGCGGACTCTGCGCCTCCGTGCTCGGCGTCCTCGTCGTCCGCCAGGGAGTGCCCCCGCTCATCGCCCTGACGATCATGCTCCTCCTCGGCCTCGTCGTCGGTGCCATCCAGGGCTGGTTCTTCGCCGTCGTCGGCATTCCCGCCTTCGTCGTCACCCTCGCCGGTCTGCTCGCGTTCACCGGACTGACCCTGACGACGCTCGGCACGCAGAAGAACCTCTCGATGGCCGACACGTTCGCCTTCGATTTCGCGAGCTACTACTTCCCCGCGATGTGGGCGTACGTCTTCGGCGCGGTCGCGGTCATCGGTTTCGCCGCCGGGCTCATCCACTCGAAGCTGCGGCGGCACAACGCCGGACTCGACAGCGCGAGCTGGACGTCGGTGATCATCCGCATCGTCCTTCTCACCGCAGTCGTCTTCGGCTTCCTCATCCTCGTCAACCAGGACTTCGGGCTGGCGATGCCGTTCTTCCTCATGCTCGTCATCGCGATCGTCATCGACCTCGTGCTGCGGAAGACGAAGTACGGCCGATCGATCTACGCCGTCGGCGGCAAGGTCGAGGCCGCCCGGCGCGCCGGCATCCGGGTGACCTGGGTGCGCATCAGCGTGTTCATGACCGCCGGTGTCCTCGCCGCGCTCTTCGGCTTCGTCAAGGCCGGGGTGACGACGAACGCGGGATCGACGCTCGTCGGCACGCAGGACCTCCTCAACGCCATCGCGGCGGCCGTCATCGGCGGCACCTCGCTCTTCGGCGGGCGCGGATCGGCGTGGGCCGCTGTGCTCGGGGCGCTCGTCGTCGGAGCGATCAACAACGGCCTCTACCTCATCGGCTTCAACTCCGATGCGCAGCAGATCATCACCGCGCTCGTCCTCCTCACCGCCGTCGTCATCGACGCGATCAGCCGCCGCGGCCAGCGCTACGTCGGCAGAGGGTAGGCGTCGGAGGGTGGGCGACAGAGGTCTGACGGCTGCCGGTAGGCAGCTGGGTCGGTCGCCGAGGCGGAACTGAGTCACTTTTCGCCCGATCAGTCGGTTCAAGACCAGATCGATCGGACGAAAAGTGAATCATCGGGGCCGGGCGGCTGGATTGAAAGTGGGGTCGGGTGGGTTCGCGGCGGTGGGCCGTGCGGGCGCCGTCGTCGCCCCCTAGGTGTCGGTGATACAGTCGGGGGCAAATGACATGGGGTGCCCGGTGCGACTCGCGCAGGGCTGAGAGAACACCCATCGAACCTGATCTGGGCCATGCTAGCGAAGGGATCGTCATGACCGACATCGACCTGTCGTCGGCGCATGCGCGGCTGCGCGCGTCGAACCCGCTCATCCAATGCATCACGAACACGGTCGTGCAGCAGTTCAGCGCGAACGTGCTCCTCGCCGTCGGGGCGTCACCGGCGATGCTCGACCACGACGCCGATGCCGCGCAGTTCGCCCACCTCGCCGGCGGTCTGCTCGTCAACTTCGGCACAGCGACGAACCAGCAGTTCCTCGCCGCCGACGCCGCCGTCGACGCCGTCACCGAGGATGCCAAACCCTGGGTGCTCGACCCCGTGAGCATCGGCGCTGCCGACCACCGCACCACCCGGATCCGCCGCGCCGCGGCCGCCCACCCGACCGCGATCCGCGGCAACGCCTCGGAGATCGCGGCACTGGCCGGAGCCGGAGCGGGCGGGCGCGGGGTCGAGTCCACCGACGAGGTCGACGCCGTGCTCCCGGCCGCCGCCGAGCTCGCCCGCACGACCGGCGCCATCGTCGCCGTTTCCGGTGCCCGGGACGCCATCGTCGCCCACATCGACGGGGCCGACCACATCGCCCGCGTCGACGGGGGACACTCATTCATGCCGCTCGTCATCGGCACCGGCTGCTCACTCGGCGCCGTGACCGCCGCCTACCTCGCCGCCGTCCCGCCGGCGGGGACGAGTTCGCAGGCGGGCCCGGCAGGATCGGCCGCGTTCGAGCGCTTCACCGCAGTCGTCGCCGCCCACGCCCACTTCGCCGTCGCCGGAGAGGCCGCCGCCACCGGGGCCCTCGGCCCCGGCACCTACTCGGTGCACTTCCTCGACGCGCTCTTCACCACCGACGACGAACGGATCGGCCGCGCCCGGGTCGAGGTGACCACAGTATGAGCGGGGATCGGCTCGCGGGCATCGACACCCGCCTCTATCTCGTCACCGATACCGCGCAGTGCGCCGGGGCGGGTCGAACCGTCGCCGAGACCGTGCGCGCGGCCGTGACCGGGGGAGCCGGTGTCGTCCAGGTCCGCGACAAGGACATCGACGACGCCGAATTCCTCGTCCTCACCCGTGAGGTCATCACCGCCGTCACCGAGGCGACCGCCGGGACCGACCGCCGCGTTCCCGTCTTCCTCAACGACCGGGTCGCCGTCGCCCGCCGCCTCCTCGACGAGGGCAGCGACGTCCACATCCACGTCGGCCAGACCGACACCCCCGTCGCCGAGGTGCGCGACCTCCTCGGCGACGGCCCCCTCGTCGGCCTCTCCGCCGCCGAACCCGAGGAGTTCGCCACGGCCCAGGAGACCGGCGGCGTCGACCTTGTCGGCATCGGACCGGTCTTCGACACGACGACGAAGACCGACGCCCCGGCCGGGATCGGTCCCGACCGCCTTGGCGAACTCACCGCCTCGGCGGGGATCCCCGCGGTCGCGATCGGCGGCATCGACGCCGAGCGCGCGCACGAACTGCGGGGACGAGGACTCGTCGGCATCTGCGTCGTCTCCGCGATCTGCCGCGCCGAGGATCCCGAGCAGGCGGCCGCGGACCTCCTCGACGCCTTCGGCGACGGCACCCGAAAGGACGGGGAACAGGCATGAGCGAGCGACCACCGATCGCGCTGTCGATCGCCGGCACCGACCCGAGCGGCGGGGCGGGAATCCACGCCGACCTCAAGACGTTCACCGCCCTCGGCGTGCTCGGGACGACGGCGATCACCGCCCTCGTCGCGCAGAACACCCACGGGGTGTCCCGCGTCTACCCGATCGACGAGGACTTCGTCACCGATGAGCTCGACAGCGTGCTGAATGACATGCCCGTCGACGCGACGAAGACGGGCATGCTCGGATCCCGGTCGCTCGTCGACCTCGTCGTCGACCGGGCAGCGACCTCCGACTTCGGGTTCTTCACCGTCGACCCCGTCATGGTCGCGACCTCCGGACACCGCCTCCTCGAGGTCGATGCCGTCGACGCCGTGCGCACGCGCCTGCTCCCGGCCGCCGACCTCATCACCCCGAACCTCCCCGAGGCGGCCCTCCTCCTCGGCGACGACGTGCCCGAGGCGACGACCCCTGAGCAGATGCGCGACCAGGCCAGGGAGCTCGTCGCGCGCGGCACGCGCGCCGTCCTCCTCAAGGGCGGGCACGCCGCAGACGGCGAGGTCGCCGACATCCTCGTCACCGCCGACGGGGAGGTCACCGAGTTCGCCCACCCTCGGATCGCGACCCCGAACACGCACGGGACCGGGTGCACGCTCTCGGCTGCGATCACCGCCGAGGCGGCCGTCCTCCGGCGGGCCAACGGCGGGAAGACGCTGGCCTCTGAGGACATGCGGCAGGCAGTCGAACGGGGACTCGACTTCCTTGCCCGGGCGCTCGCCTCGGCGGCGGACTGGAAGGTCAGCCTCGACCCCGCGGGCGCCCACGGACCGGTCGACCATCAGGTCGACATCGTCCGCCGCTGACCCCGCCCGAGCACCGTACCCGGAGCGCTTCACCATCGCAGCACCGCGGCGCCCCGGACCCGACCCGATCGACGACGATTCGACCCAAGGAGACACGTATGACGACGACCTTCGCCGCCGGCCCGCAGACCACCGAACTCTGGGACCACGTCCGCCCGATCATCGAGGCGATCGAGGCGCTGCCGTTCCTCAGCCAGCTCGCCGAGGGCAGCCTCGATCCTCTTGCGTTCACGAACTACATCACTCAGGACAGCATCTACCTCAGCGGATATGCGAAGGCGATGTCCTTCCTCGCCGGGAAGACGACGGACCGGGACGAGTCCCGGTTCTGGTCCACCTCGGCGGCGGAGGCGATCACCGTCGAGGAGGAGATGCACGCCCAACTGCTCTCCGATGCCCGCCTCGGGCAGGCGCACTCCCAGCTCGAGGCCGAGGACCGGGTGGGTCCGTCGCCGACGACGCTCGGATACGTCTCGTTCCTCGTCGCCACGGCCGCGACCCGGTCCTACGGTGAGGGCGTCGCGGGAGTGCTGCCCTGCTTCTGGGTGTACGCGCACATGGGCAAGGTGCTCATCGAGCGCGCCGGAGAGATGGACGAGAACCACCCGTATCGGACGTGGGTGCAGACTTACGACGCCCCGGAGTTCGACGAGTCGACGCGGAAGGCCGTCGAGATCCTCGAACGCGAACTCGACCGGGCGCCAGCCGATGAGGCGGCGCGGATGCGGGCCGCGTTCGAACGCGCGTGCGTCTACGAACTCCACTTCTGGGCCTCGGCGCACGCGTTGCAGGACTGGGACGCGGGCGTCTTCGCGGTGCCCGCGGCCGAACCTGTGCGGTGAGCGCCGACACTGCGCGGAGGGCGGCCTCCGCGCAGACGGCGACCCCTCCGCTGCGGCGGCGCAGTGACCTCCTCCGCGGTGGCCCGGTGACCTCCGCTAAGCGCGGCCCTCGCGGCGGTCGTCGACGATCATGGTCAGCGGGGCGAACTGTCCGAGAGCCATCCAGCCCCGGCACAGTGTCGTCCAGAGGATGACGCGATCGACCTGGGACAGGGGGACACGGTCGTGCCGCGGACACGTGAGGCGCCCGAGGGCGAAGACGATCGCCGCAAAGCCGGCACCGATGATGGTGATGATCAGCAGATCCATGACGAAACCCCCTCGCAGCCGCAGTGGAACCCTGGATTCCAGTGTCTCTCCGAAGTGGCGCTGTGGAAAGGGGCCAATCGCACATCAGTGGCCTCTTCGCGTCGCAGTGAGGGCGAGGCGGCAGGGCTGGCGCGACCCGAACGGGCTGAGGCCTACGAATACGCGAGGCTGAGCCGGTTCGCCGCCTCGACGACCGCCGCTGCAGCAGCCGAGCCCTGCTCGGCGGTGATCGCAGACGGGAACGTGAAGCGCACGCTCGTCTTCGCGACCTCGGCGTCGATGCCGAGAGCGAGGAGCACATGCGAGGGCCCATCGGAGCCGACCGCGCACGCCGATCCGCTCGAGGCCGTGACCCCGAGGCGTTCGAGTTCGAGGAGCACGGCCTCCCCGCTCGTGCGGGAGAAGCAGAACGACGCATGGTTCGGGGTCCGCGACTCAGCACTGCCGGTGAGGAGTGCCCCGTCGACGGAGCGGAGCACCTCGGCGATGAAGTCGTCACGGATGCCGGCCACCCGGGCGGCCGCCTCGGCGCGTTCGGACTCCGCGAGCTCAAGCGCGGTGGCGAACGCGACGGCGAGGGCGACGTTCTCCGTCCCCGACCGCCTCCCCGACTCCTGTCCGCCGCCGTGGATGATCGGCTCGAGGGGGATGCGGGCGCGGATCGCCGCGACTCCGATGCCCTTCGGCGCACCGACCTTGTGCCCGGCCAGCGTGATCGCATCGACGCTGAGGCCCGCCAGCGGCAGCCATCCCGCGGCCTGCACGGCATCGGTGTGGACGTGCGCGCCGGCGGCATGGACGACCTCGCTCAGTGCCGCGATGTCGGCGACCGTGCCGATCTCGTTGTTCGCATAGCCGAGGCTGACGACCGCGGTGTCCTCCCGCAGGACCGCCCGCAGGGCCTCCGGAGTGATCGTCCCGTCGGGGTCGACCTCGACATACGCGACATCGAACCCGTGGCGTCGGGCAAGGAAGTCCGCCGAGGCGAGCACGGCCTCATGCTCGAGCGGAGAGGTGACGAGGTGCCGGCGTCCGGGATCCGTCCTCGCCGAGGCGGTGGCGTCGGGAAGCCCGCCGAGCGCCATCCCGGTGACCGCGAGGTTCGCCGCCTCCGTGCCGCCACCGGTGAAGACGATGTCTGTGCTCCGCATCCCGAGCACCCGCGCCACCCGGGCCCGCGCATCCTCGAGCGCCTCCGCGGACGCGCGCCCGAATTCGTGGTGGCTCGACGGGTTCCCGAACGCCCCGCTCAGGTACGGCCAGGCCGCTTCGAGCGCCTCCCGACGCACGGGTGCGCTCGAGGCGGTGTCGAGGTAGAGCGGGCCCATTTCAGTCCGCCGCCGGTCGGATCTCTGCCGCAGCGGTGTCGCCGTGAGCATCGCCTGACGCGTCGGCACCGCCCTGGTGAACGTGTTCACCGACAGCCGTGACCGCGCCGCCTGCCGGGTGCGACCGCTCGGTCGCCTCCGACAGCACGAGATCGAGTCCGAGGTCGATCGCCCGGACGCTGTGGGTGAGCGCCCCGGAGGAGATGACGTCGACGCCGGTGTCGGCGATCTCCGCGACGGTCTCAAGGCTGACGTTGCCGCTCGCCTCGATGATCGCTCGGTCCCCGATGAGCGCGACCCCGCGCCGCAGGTCGGCCAGGGAGAAGTTGTCGAGCATGATGATGTCGGCGCCTCCGTCGAGGACCGCAGGGATCTGCTCGAGCCGGTCGACCTCGACCTCGATCATCGTCGTGTGCCCGAGCCTCTCCCGCGCCGCCAGCAAGGCGGCAGTGACATCACCGCCTGCCCCGGTGAGCACGCCGAGGTGGTTGTCCTTGACCATGACCGCATCCGAGAGCCCGAACCGGTGACTGCTCCCACCCCCGCACACGACCGCGTGCTTCTCGAACGCACGCAGACCCGGAGTCGTCTTCCGGGTGTCGGCGATCCGCGTCCGCCCGTCGACCGCGTAGACGAAAGCCCGGGTCAGGGTCGCGATCCCGCTCATCCGCTGAGTGAAGTTGAGCGCGATCCGCTCCGCCCGCAGCACCCCGCGGGCCGGCCCCGAGACGGTGGCGAGCACCTGGCCCGCACTGAACCGCTCACCGTCGCCGGCGAGCACCTCGACCGCGACGGCGGGTTCGGTGAGAGTGAAGGCACGCGCGAAGACCTCGCCGCCTGCGAGCACCCCGTCCTCCCGGGCGCGCAGCTCCGCGGTCGCCTGCGCATCCGCCGGCACGAAGACCTCGCCGGTGATGTCACCCCACGGGGCGTCCTCGTCCAGCGCCTGGCGCAGGGCGGCATCGATCGTGGTCGTCGTCAGCATGAGGCTGCCTCCTCGTGGTTGCGGTCGAGCACGGGATGCCCGGCCCCCGACCATGATGCCGCAGTTCGCCGCGCATCCACGTCCGTGCGGACGTGAGCTCCGACGCTCTCCGTGCGGGCGAGCGCGGCAACGGCCATGGCCCGGGCGATGAGCGCGAGATTCGCCGTTTCGATCGCCTGGACGTGGTCGCCCTCGCCGAGGTGATCGACCGGGAACCCGTGAACGCCCGTGCCGTCGGCGGCGCGTCCGATTCCGTGGGATTCGCCGAGGCGGTCGAGGAGCACCATCAGACCCTCCTCGGTGCGTTCGAGGCCGAGATGTTCCCAGGTGAGAGCCTGGAGTTCCGCGCGGGAGAGCGGGGCAGGATGCGGCAGGGCCGGTGCGGGGCGCGGGGGTGCGGCGGCCGATCGCGAACCGAGCGATCGTGTACGCCGGCGATCTGCCGTGATCGCCTCAGCCGCCCGCGCTCCGAAGACCGCACCCTCGAGCAGCGAGTTCGACGCCAGCCGGTTCGCCCCGTGGACACCGGTGCACGCGACCTCGCCGACGGCGAAGAGACCGGGCAGAGCGGTCCTGCCGTCGAGGTCGGTGGCCACCCCGCCCATGACGTAGTGCGCGGCCGGGGTGACGGGGATGAGGTCGTCGGCGAGGGAGAGGCCCTGGGCGGCGAGGGTCGCGGCGATGCTCGGGAAGCGTGCCGACACGTCGGGCACCGCCCGGGCGTCGAGGTGGCACGGCAGTCCGTTCTGCTCCGCCATTGCGCGGTGCAGGGCGAGGGCGACGACGTTGCGCGGGGCGAGTTCGGCCCGCGGGGCGATGTCCGGCATGAACCGACGACCGCGTGCGTCAAGCAACAGGGCTCCGGCCCCGCGGACGGCTTCGGAGACGAGGAACCCGGACCCCACGAGGGCCGTGGGGTGGAACTGGACGAACTCGAGGTCGCGGACCGCGGCGCCTGCGCGGATCGCCGCGGCCAGCCCGTCCCCGGTCGCCCCAGGCGGGTTCGTCGTGTGGGCGAAGACCTGCCCGGCCCCACCGGTGGCGAGCACGACCGCCTCGGCGGGGATGACCTCGGGCACGGCCCCGCAGCCGAGCACGCTCACCCCGGTCACGGTCCCACCGTCGACGACGAGGTCGACGAGCAGGGTCTCCGTGCGCAGATCGACGGTGCCTGCCGTCGCCTCGGCGAGGAGGCGGGAGACGAGCGCATCGACGATGGCCCGCCCCGTCGTATCCCCACCGGAGTGATAGATCCGGGGCGCCGAGTGCGCGCCCTCGATCCCGCGCGCCCAGCCTGCGGGGTCGAGAGGATCGGCGCTCGCGTCGGCACGGTTCCGGTCGAAGACGACTCCCGCCTCGGCGAGGTCGAGGATCCTGTCCGGACCCTCGGTGCAGAGGACGCGCACGGCCTCGGCGTCGCAGAGCCCGGCGCCCGCGGTGAGGGTGTCGTCGATGTGGGAGCCGACTGTGTCATCTGCGGTGAGGACGCCGGCGATCCCGCCCTGGGCGAGCGCTGTGTTCGACTCGCCGAGGCGGCTCTTCGTCACGACGGTCACCTCGTGGGTCCCGGCCAGACGCAGGGCCGTGGTCAGGCCCGCGATGCCGGTCCCGACGACGATGACGCGGCTCACCTCAGATCCTCGGCTTCGCGGCGAGCATCCGGTCGAGCGCGATGCGGGCGGGGTCGGCCACCTCGGCGTCGACGGTGACCTGGTTGACGATCGAACCGTCGAGCAGGGATTCGAGGACCCAGGCGATGTAGCCGGGGTGGATGCGGTACATCGTCGAGCACGGGCACACGACGGGGTCGAGGCAGGTGATCGTGTGCTGCGGGTGCTCGGCGGCGAGTCGCTGGACGAGGTTGATCTCGGTGCCGATCGCGAAGTTCGTCGGCTCGCTCGCCTCGCTGATCGCCTTCGTGATGTAGGCCGTCGACCCCGATTCGTCGGCGGCGGCGACGGTCTCGCGCGGGCATTCGGGGTGGACGATGACGCGGACGTCCGGATCGGCTTCCCGGGCGGCGGCGATCTGGGCAGGGGTGAAGCGCTTGTGGACGGAGCAGAAGCCCTGCCAGAGGATGACGCGGGAGTCCTCGAGCACCTCGGCGGTGTTGTTGCCCAGCGGTCGGCGCGGATTCCACAGCGGCATCGCCTCGCGGTCGATGCCCATGTCGATCGCGGTGTTGCGGCCGAGGTGCTGGTCGGGGAAGAAGAGGACCCGGTGCCCGCGTTCGAATGCCCACTCGAGGACCACCTCGGCGTTGGACGAGGTGCACACGATGCCGCCGTTGCGGCCGCAGAATCCCTTGATCGCGGCCGACGAGTTCATGTAGGTGACGGGGACGACGGGCACCTTCCCGGTCTCGTCGGGCTCGGTGCCCCAGAGTTCGGCCAGCTGCTCCCAGCAGTCCTCGACCTGGTCGATCGTCGCCATATCGGCCATCGAGCAGCCGGCGGCGAGGTTGGGGAGGATGACGGACTGCTCAGGGGTCGAGAGGAGGTCGGCGGTCTCGGCCATGAAGTGGACTCCGCAGAAGACGATCGCCTCGGCGTCGGGATGGTTCTGGGCGGCCTTGGCGAGCATGAACGAGTCCCCGATGTAGTCGGCGTGCTCGACGACCTCGACCCGCTGGTAGTGGTGGCCGAGGACGACGACGCGGTCGCCGAGCGCGGCCTTCGCGTCGATGATCCGCTCGCGCAGCTCCTCGGCCGAGGCGTCACGGTACTCCTGCGGGATCTCGCCCTGGCGCGGGGCGGCGGCCGGGATCGGGTCGGCGAGCGAGGCGCCCGGACCGTAGCCCGGGGAGGCATCGACGTCCCACGGGGCGTCGACGAGGGAGGAGGAGCACATCGACCCCGATGTCCTTCCGGCGGAGATGTCCTTGAGGGTGAGCTCGATCGAAGCTGTCGTGGTCATCGTCGTCCTTTGCTGCTCGGCGCATTTTTACGCACATTTGAGCTTAATCACGGTCGTCCGTAAAGTACAACTCGGCCACCCGCCGCCGCGGTGCCGCCCTCCACGCGCAGTGCGGATGTTCTACGCTGGTGACAGGCTCGCGATCCGAGCCGGCGCCGTCCCGACCAGCCCGCACACCCCGCGCGGCGACCGCCGATCATGCTCGATCGGAAGGCCCGCGCAGGAACCGGGGCTCCCATGCGAGAGCGCGGAGTCCCTGCGCTCGGACGAGGAGCAGCTCCGGTGCGAGGCCGCGGGGCAGGACGGGCGCACATGCCCAGACCACCGAACCATTAGAGGATTCCCATGCCCGATGCGGCAGGCACCACCGAGTCAGACGAGACGACGCCCGTCTACGGGCCCGGAGCGGCCGGGGCCGCGTCCCCTGGGGGAGACGGGTCGTCCAGCCCGACGGCAGCCGGGGAGTCGAGACCGCCTCGGCGGGTCCGCACCCTCGATCTCCTCCGCGCGAAGGCCGAGGGCCGGCGCTGGGCGATGCTCACCAGCTACGACCAGTACACGGCCGCGCTCTTCGAGGAGTCCGGCGTCGAGGCGCTGCTCGTCGGCGATTCGGCGGCGAACAACGTCTACGGCCATGCCACGACCCTGCCGGTCACCGTCGATGAGCTCATCCCGCTCGCCCGCGCGGTGGCGAAGGCGACGTCCCGCGTCCTCGTCGTCGCCGACCTCCCCTTCGGCAGCTACGAGATCTCCGACGAACAGGCCGTTGCGACAGCGGTCCGGTTCATGAAGGAGGCGGAGGTCCACGCCGTCAAACTCGAAGGCGGCGCCCACGTCGCCTCCCGGATCAGGGCGATCACCTCGGCGGGGATCCCGGTCATGGCGCACATCGGCTTCACCCCGCAGTCCGAGCACAACCTCGGCGGGTACCGGGTCCAGGGCCGCGGAGATGCGGCAGAGACGCTGCTCGCGGATGCCCGCGCCGTCGCCTCGGCGGGGGCGTTCTCCGTGGTCATGGAGATGGTCCCGGCCCCGCTCGCCGCCCAGGTCACCGCGGAGCTGGAGATTCCGACGGTGGGGATCGGCGCCGGGGCCGACTGCGATGCCCAGGTCCTCGTGTGGCAGGACATGGCCGGCCTGCGGCCGGGTCGGTCCCCGCGGTTCGTCAAGCGCTACGCCGACCTGCGCACGGTCCTCGGCGATGCCGTGCGGACCTATGTCGCCGAGGTGGGGGCTGGGGAGTTCCCCGAACCGGAGAGGAGCTTCGAGTGATGGAGATCGGCGGGATCGAAGCGCTGCGGGCGTGGCGGGCACGGCAGTCGGGGACCGTCGCGCTGGTGCCGACGATGGGTGCGCTGCACTCGGGGCACCGGGCGCTCATGGATCGGGCCCGGGAGTCGGCCGACCACCTCGTCGTCAGCCTCTTCGTCAATCCGCTCCAGTTCGGTCCGGGGGAGGACTTCACCCGGTATCCGCGGCCGATCGAGGCCGATCTCGCGATGTGCGAGGATGCCGGGGCCGAGTTCGTCTTCGCCCCCGCACTCATCGAGATGTACCCCGCGGCGCCGGAGGTCACCGTGTCCTCGGGGCGGATGGGCGCGATCTTCGAGGGTGCGGACCGCCCCGGCCACTTCGACGGGGTGCTCACCGTCGTGACGAAGCTCTTCCATCTCACTCGTCCCCACGTCGCGGTCTTCGGGCTCAAGGACATCCAGCAGTTCTCCCTCGTCCGGCGCCTCATCACCGACCTCGACTTCGACATCGAGCTCATCGGACTCCCGGTCGTGCGCGACCGGGACGGTCTGGCCGTCTCGAGCCGCAACGACTATCTCACCCCGGGGGAGAGGCTCGCGGCGCTGGCGATCCCGCGCGCCCTCGACGCGGGCGAATCCGCGCTGACCGACGGGGGACTGCCCGAGGACGTCCTCGCAGCCGCCCGCGCGGCTCTCGACGGCGACCTCGACGTCCACTACCTCGCCCTCGTCGAGGCGGCGACCCTGCAGCCGGTGCGCGAGCAGTTCCGTGGCTCAGCCCTCCTCCTCATCGCCGCCACCGTGGGGACGACGAGGCTCATCGACAATCGACCGCTCGAGTTCTGAAAATCCTTCCGTTGCCCAATCGTGATCGCCGCATGAACGTATTGTTAAGGCCTTGAAATAAACGCGTGAATGCGGCAATCGCTAATCCCATTTCAGGACATGATTCGAGATGACAGGCGCACGACCCTTGTCCAGAGTGCACCCGTGGAATAGGGGCTCATCGCAGTTGAGGGTGTAGTCGGGGTCTGAATCCGCCGGCCTCGAGTAGAGATCGGGCGATGTAGTGGGTGAGGTTGCGGAAGCCGAGGGCGGAGCCGCGGAGGTGTTCGAGTCGGCCGTTGATGGCCTCTGTCGGCCCGTTCGAGGTCCCGGGCCGGTCGAAGAAGGCGAGCACGTCTGCGGCGCGCTGCTTCAGCGTCCGGCCGAGTGTGCGGATCTCGACCAGCGCGTCTGGGACGCCGCTGGCGACCGACTCGATGACCGCTCGCATCCTCTGCTTGCCCGTGGTCTTGTTGGGCTCGCGGTAGGCGGCGACCATCCGCTGGTAGATGCCCCAGGTCGCTTCGACCTGGACGTGCTCGTCTGCCGCGAATACCGTGTCCAGCCGGGCGCGCTGGGTGTCGGTGAGCAGGTCCGCGCCGGTCTGCAGGGTCCGCCGCGCCCGGTAGAGCGGGTCCCCGGCCCGGCCCCGGTGCCCGAGGGTGTGCTGCTGGACGCGCTGCCGGCACCGGTCCAGTCCCTCACCTGCCAGACGGATGACGTGGAACGGATCCATGACCGGTACTGCGGTGGGTAGCTCTTCGGCGGCAGCGGTCTTGAACCCGGTGAACCCGTCCATCGCGACGACCTCCACCCCGTCCCGCCACGCCCGAGGACGATCGGCCAGCCACTGCTTGAACACGGCCTTCGACCGGCCCGCGACCATGTCCAGCAGCCGCGCGGGCCCGGACTTGTTCCGGGCCGGGGTGAGGTCGATGATCACGGTCACGTACTTGTCGCCGTGGCGCGTGTGACGCCACACGTGCTCATCGACCCCGATGGTGGTGACCCCGGCGAACCGGGCCGGATCGTCGATCAGCACCCGCTTGCCCTCGGCGATGACCGCCTCGTTGGCGGTATGCCAGGACACTCCCAGCCCGGCAGCGACGCGGCTGACGGTGAGGTGGTCCACGACCACACCGGTCAGCGCCCAGCCCACCCCGCCACGGGTGATCTTCGCCCGCGGCGCCGCGGCCTTCGACGTGTCCTGCCGCCACGTCCGACGGCAGGTAACACACCGGTACCGGCGGACCCGGACCATCAAGGTCGTGGGCCGGTGCCCGAACGGCTCGTGCGCCAACCGGCGGATCACCGTGTCTCGGGGCACGCCCTCGGCCCCGCACTCCCTGCACCACGGGTCCGGCTCCAGGACCCGGCACTGGATCACCGCACGATCAGGCTCAACCCGCTGTCCGACGGCCTCGAGGCCGAGCTCGTCGAGACGGCAGAACGTGGTCAGGTCAGGGCGAACGAAGGTAGCGTGATCCATGTCGAGGTCCTCAGGATGGGCAGTGTCAGAACTTCCATCCTCGGAGGGCCTCGACCCCTATCCAGCGACCGACGCGCCCAACCCGACTACACTCTCAGCTGCGAAGAGCCGGAATAGGCTCCGAAATAGCAAGTGACAAAGAAGCCTTGTTAGTCGCAGCATCCGAAGGAGACAACGGAAATGCAGGACATATGGCCGGTCCTCATCAATGTGGGCCTTGCAATCGTCATTCTCATCGTCACCTGGATCGTCGCCTCGATCGTCAAATGGGCGATCGCGAAACTCGTGGCGAAGGTCCCCGCTCTGCAGAGAGACGGGCACAACGGGCAGCAGGTCGGCAGATCCGTCGGTCAGATCGCCGGGCTCATCATCTGGATCCTCGGCCTCATCGCCGTCCTCCAGCTCTTCGCCCTCGACCAGGTGCTCACGCCGCTGCAGGGTCTGGCGAACGGGATCTTCAGCTTCCTGCCGAACATCATCGGCGCGGGCTTCATCTTCCTCATCGGCTACGTCTTCGCGAAGATCGCCAAACAGCTCGTCGTCACCGCGCTCGGTGCCGTCGACCTGACGAAGATCACCGCGAAGTTCCGCTCCATCGGTGACCGCGCCGTCAGCGTCGCCGACTCCGACGGAGGCTTCCGTCGTCGTGAGGCACCCGGACAGCAGACCGCCGCCTTCGACCAGGTGCAGCAGGGCGGACCCCAGCAGAGCGGTCCTGTGGGTCCCGGTCAGCCTGGTCCCGGTCAGCAGGGTCCGGGCCAGCCGGGCTTCGGTCAGTCGGGTCCCGGCCAGACGATGCAGCACGGCCAGGCCGGACAGCCGCCGCAGGGCTACCAGGGTCAGGGTCACCCGCAACAGGGTCACCAGGGTCAGGGTCACCCCGGTCAGTCGATGGGACGGTCACCGGAGGCCGAGGCGAACGCCCGCATCTCCAACCTCGTCGGCAACGTCGTCTTCGGAATCATCATCATCGTCGTCTCGATCGCCGCACTCCAGGTGCTCGGGATCGCCGCGATCTCCGGCCCTGCGCAGCAGATGCTCGAGATGTTCCTCAACGCCATTCCGCTCATCGTCGCCGCGGCGATCCTGCTCGCCATCGGCTTCGCGATCGCGAAGTTCCTCGGCAACCTCCTCGAGGAGATCCTCCGCGGTGTCGGCACCGACCGGGCCAT
Organism: Brevibacterium sp. K72; assembly: GCF_050562175.1. NCBI lineage: Bacteria > Bacillati > Actinomycetota > Actinomycetes > Micrococcales > Brevibacteriaceae > Brevibacterium > Brevibacterium sp. K72. The sequence goes on along the minus strand of NZ_CP191582.1, from coordinate 97,353 downwards.
CGAGTCGATCGGCATCGTCCCCGAGGGCACGAGCGCGTCCTCGGTGATCACGAAGATCGTCCAGATCGCGATCATGATCTTCTTCGCGATCATGGCCACCCGGATGCTCGGCTTCCCGGAGATCACGCGGATCCTCAATGAGATCCTCGCCCTCGGCGGCAGCGTCCTCTTCGGTGCGGTGATCATCGCAGCGGGCTTCCTCATCGCGGGGATCATCGGGCGGTTCATCACCAACAGCATCGCGAGCAAGGTGCTGCGCTACTCGGCGATCGCCCTCTTCATCGCCATGGGTCTGCGCTACATGGGCATCGCCGATTCGATCATCAACCTCGCCTTCGGCGCCGTCGTCATCGGCGGCGCGGCTGCCGCGGCGCTCGCCTTCGGCCTCGGCGGACGGAATGCGGCGGCCAGGCTGCTCGACAAGGTCGAGGATGAGGCCGCCGAGGCGGTCGATGCCGCGACCGGTGACGCCGCAGGTGACCGTACCGGTGCCGCGGGCCGGCCCGGTGCGGCGTCCGGTCTCGGCCGTACGCCCGGCAGCGGCACCCCCGGCAGCACGCCTGGTGCCGACCCGCTCGGCGGTCGCCCCGGTGCCACGGGTCCCGGCGGCGGGGGAGTGGGCGACGGACCGTTCAGTGACGGCCCGCTGGGCGACGGTCCCAACCACAGCAGGTGAGTCGACGCCGCTCCCGGTGCCATCTGCCGGGAGCGGCCAACCCCCGGCTGACTTGAGCGACTGCACTGTCAACGGCGCCGGTGCCCGAGAGCGATCTCGGGCACCGGCGCCGTCGTGTCGCGTCGGAAGTCGATACGAGTCACTTTCCGCCAGACCGGTCGGGTTCTGCCGCACGCCGCCTGCAACGAGTCACTTTCCGCCCGATGGGTCGGGTTCCGAACCGACTGATCGGGCGAAAAGTGAATCAAACGCGGCGGGCAGGTGAGCGGTAGGGGAGCGTCGCTGGGCCGGTGAACGGTTTCCGGTGCTGCGAGTGACTGGCCCGCGCCCCGTGGCGGGCGGGTGAGTGCCCCGCAGCCTGCGTCACATCGGCAGCGCGGCGACGGTGATGCCCATGACGACGAGGATGCCTGCGGAGACCGCCTCGATCCAGAAATCGGTGCTGCGGCGCTGGAGGGCGGCCGCGGCGAGACCGGCGATGAGGGCCAGCATGATCTGGTAGGCGAGGAGTAGGCCGACGACGATCGCGACGAGGAGCACGTAGTCTGTGCCCGCCGGGGATGCGGGAACGAGGGTCGGCATGACGGCGAGGAAGAAGAGTCCCGCCTTCGGGTTGCTCAGGGACGAGAGCAGGCCGCGGCGGTAGGAGATGACCGATCGCAGCTGGCCCCACGGGTGTCCGGCAGTGACCGGGGCCTCGACGAGCGAGCCGTCCGAGACGATGTCGTCACTGGCCGCGGCGATCTCACCGACCGGGCCGAGGGGAGCCCCACGCAGCTCGGATCGGATCCGCAGTGCCTGCCGGGCGGCGAGGACGCCGAGGAAGCAGAGGTAGGCACCGCCGACGATCTTGAGCACGAGCAGCGCCGAGGGGTAGGCGGTGAGCAGTGCGGAGATGCCGGTGAGCGCTGCGACCATCCAGATCGTCATGCCCGTGGCCGAACCGAGGGAGTAGATGAGCCCTGCCTTGCGGCGGAGCGCCGAGAGCCTGACGGTGAGGATCGTCTCGGGTCCGGGGGTGACGGCGAGGACGGTGGCGGCTCCGGCGATGGTGATGAGCTCAGGACCGGTCATGGGACTCCTCCGAATGGTGGTGCGGAACGTGCGGTGGTGCTGATCGTGCGTGGTGCCGATCGTGCGGTGGTGCGACTGGTGCGGCGAGGGGTGCTGCGGGGACAGGCGGGGATGGGCGCGGTCGTCGACCGCGCCTGAATCATTCTCACCCATGTCAGGCATCAGGAAAAGCAATCATTGACGAATGATCATCAGGCCGAACCGAACGATTCTCGGATAGGCTGTCTCCCATGTGGGATCTCCAGCGTCTGCGCGTGTGGCGGGCCGTCGTCGCGACGGGCTCCGTCGTCGCCGCCGCGCGCAGCCTCAACTACACCCCGGCCACCGTCAGTCAGCACATCACGACGCTGCAGAAGGCCGTCGGCGCCCCGCTCTATCGGAGATCGGGCCGTGGCATCGAGGTGACCGAGCTCGGTCGCAGGCTCGCCGAGGAGTCCGCTGACGTCTTCACCGGCCTCGGTCGCCTCGACAGCCTCGTCGAGAGCTACCGCACGGTCTCGCGTCCGCGCATGCGCATCGCGGCCTTCACCTCGTTCAACGCCGTCCTCCTGCCCGACATCATCGCCCCCGTCGCGCTCGCGCATGAGGACCTGCGCTTCGACATCCAGCTCAACGAGCCCGCGAAGGTCCGGCGCAGCCACTGCACGATCGAGATCCGCAACGAAGTCCCCCAGGATGAGGAGGTGCACCTGCCGGGGATGTCGCGGACGGTGCTCTTCGACGACGACTACCGGGTCGTCGTCTCCACCCGCCATCCCTTCGCACAGCGGGGGTCCGTGCCCTTCTACGAACTCGCCGCCGAACGGTGGGTCGACTACGACCTGTGGAGCGGGCCGACGAGCCGCGTCGTCGAACTCGCGTGCGCCGCCGCCGGGTTCGAACCGACGATGTTCGCGGCCTCCGAGGACGATGACGCCGCCCTCGCCCTCGTCGGCGCGAATCTCGCCATCACCGTCCTTCCTCGGCTCTCGACCGTCCACCTGCCCGCCGGTCTCACCGCCGTCGACCTCACCGATCCGGTCCCCGTCCGCCGGGTCGTCATGCACGTCCGCGACCGGGAGGCGCACCTGCCACATGTGCGGGCCTTCGCCTCCGCCGCCGAGGCGGTCGCCGCCGACCGCGTCCCCTGAGAACCGGCCCGCGCCGTTACCTGGAGCTGCGTCGTCCGCCTCGCCATCCGTGCCCCGCGCCCTGTCTCACGCGTCACACCGCGGGTTGCGCTTCGCACCTCTCACCGCACGTCGCACCTGTGACCGCACGTCCTCCGCTGCACCGCACGTCCTCCCCGCGGTGGTGCCCACGAGGTGGATCCGAGTCGAAACCGGGCTCAGAATCGCATCGGATCCTCCTCGGGGAGGCGCCGGCGCGGCCGCAGCGTGATCCCGGCGCGGCACCCGAAACGCGGCCGCGCGTGACCCCGAGCCTCACAGCTGCCTGAGACCCGGCTGAGTCCCGGTGGGATAGGCTGTGCGCGTGAGTTCTGAAATCGAGATCGGCAAAGGCAAGCGCGGTCGTCGCGGGTATTCGCTCGACGACATCGCGATCATCCCCGCACGTCGCACGCGCGACCCCGAGGACGTCTCCCTGTCGTGGCAGATCGATGCCTACCACTTCGATCTCCCCTTCATCGGCGCTCCCATGGACTCCGCGATGTCCCCGGACACCGCGATCTCCCTCGGCAGGCTCGGCGGCCTCGGCGTCCTCGACCTCGAAGGCCTGTGGACCCGCTATGAGGATCCCGCCCCCCTGCTCGCCGAGATCGCCCAGCTGCCCGGTGACATGGCGACCGCCCGGATGCAGGAGCTCTACTCGGAGCCGATCCGCGCCGACCTCATCACCGCCCGCCTCGAGGAGATCCGCGAAGCGGGCGTCACCGTGGCCGGTGCCCTGACCCCGCAGCGGACCCAGCAGTTCTACAAGACCGTCGTCGATGCCGGCGTCGACATCTTCGTCATCCGCGGCACGACCGTCTCGGCCGAGCACGTCTCCTCGCAGGCCGAGCCGCTCAACCTCAAGCAGTTCATCTACGAACTCGACGTCCCCGTCATCGTCGGCGGTGCCGCGACGTACACGGCCGCCCTCCACCTCATGCGCACCGGTGCGGCCGGCGTCCTCGTCGGCTTCGGCGGGGGAGCGGCGGCGACGACGCGGCGCACGCTGGGCATCCACGCACCCATGGCCACGGCCATCGCCGATGTCCACGCCGCCAGGCGTGACTACATGGACGAGTCCGGCGGCCGCTACGTCCATGTCATCGCCGACGGCGGACTGGGCACGAGCGGGGAGATCGTCAAGGCCTTCGGCGTCGGCGCCGACGCCGTCATGCTCGGCACCGCCCTCGCCCGCGCCACCGAGGCGCCCGGGCGCGGGATGCACTGGGGCGCCGAGGCCCACCACCCGCAGCTGCCGCGCGGCCACCGCGTCGAGCTCGGCACCGTCGGCAGCCTCGAGCAGGTCCTCTTCGGTCCCGGGCGCACGGCGATCGGCGAGCTCAACCTCGCCGGTGCTCTGCGCCGGGCGCTCGCGACCACCGGGTACGTCGACCTCAAGGAGTTCCAGCGCGTCGACGTCACCGTCTCGCCCTACCAGCCTGGATCGGTGGTCTGATCTGTTCCGTCTGGCCCTCACTCCCAAATGGCTGGGGTCGCTGCTCTTCGTGCTCGTCCTCGTCAGCTGCTTCGTCGGCCTCTCGGCGTGGCAGGTCGACCGGGCGCAGCACAAGAACGACGTCGTCGCGGCCGCAGACGTCGATGAGCTCAAACCGTTCAACGACGTCATGGGCGCGCAGGCGCCGATGCCCGGCATCCTCGCCGACCAGCGGGTCTCGCTGACCGGCCGGTGGCTGCCCGACGCCCAGGTCGTCCTGCCCGGACGGGTCCAGGACGGCAAGGAGGGCTACTGGGTGGTGACGATGTTCGCTCCCGACGGTGCCCGCCTCGGCGAGGGAGCGGTCGCGGAGACCGAGGGCAAGACGATCGCCATCCCCGTCGTGCGCGGCTTCACCACCGATGAGACCACGGCGATGAACTCCCGTGCCGCGGAGGGGTCGGTCGAGATGGAGGCCCGGATCGGACCCGTCGAGGGTCCCGAACCCGGATCGGACCTGCCCGAGGGGCAGGTGCGCACGGTCTCGACCTCGCAGCTGATCAACCTCTTCCCCGACCTCCTCACCTACTCGGGATTCCTCATTCCCGAGACCGAGGCCGGCGCAGGCGCCTCGGTGGGCACCGGCGGACTCGTCCAGGTGCCGACGACGACGACCCGCGACGAGGGCGGATTCGACATCCAGTCGGCCGTCTACGCGATCGAATGGCTGATCTTCGCAGCGATGGCCCTCTACATGTGGTGGCAGCTGCTCCGTGACGATTACCTCGGCCGCCGCCTCGGCGACGGAGATCCACAGGGCTCGACAGGCGACGTCGAGTACGTCGTCGTCAAGCCCGCAGGCGAGTCGCGGATCGACCCCGAGGTGATGTCCGGGCTCACCGGACTGCCCGCACACCGGCACGGCGGGACGAAGCCGCGCAGGCACCGAGACCAGAGAACACCGACCGGAGGACCCGAAGCGTGAGCGACGACCCGAACCTCGATTCCCGCCCCGAGATCGATGAGGCCAACGTGTGGAGCGTCAAGCGCTTCACCTCGGCGCGCAATGCGCTGAAGTTCTACCGTGTGATGGCGATCATCACGGGCACCATGCTCATGATCCTCACGGTCGAGATGATCTACAAGTACCTCATCGCCGCCGACCCGAAGACCGCGCTGATGTTCGGCGACTTCAACCTCGCCGCCGCAATCGCCATCAGCCACGGCTGGTGCTACGTCGTCTACCTCATCGGCTGCTTCTGGCTCAACCAGCAGATGCGGTGGAGCCTCGGCCGCTACCTCGTCCTCGCGCTCGCCGGCGTCGTGCCCGTGATGTCGTTCATCCTCGAACGCCGCATCCACCGTCAGGTCGAAGCCGAACTCGCCGCAGCGGTCGTCGTCGCCCCGAAGAGCTGAGACCCGCCCCGAAGTGCTGAGACCCAGCCCGAAGAGCTGAGACCCAGCCCGAAGAGCTGAGCCGAGCCCCGGCACCGCGCCCCGCAGCAGGCGTCGAAGTGCGCCCGAACCCGCGGTTCGGGAGGTGCGCCGACGCCGTCTAGAATTGGGCGCATGACGCAAACCCAGAGCACACAGGTGCCTCCTGTCCTCGTGGTCGACTTCGGCGCGCAGTACGCGCAGCTCATCGCCCGCCGGATCCGCGAGGCGGGACTGTATTCCGAGATCATCGCCCATGACACCCCGGCGGCCGAGTTCGCGGCCAAGAACCCGGTGGCCATCGTGCTCTCCGGTGGACCCTCGAGCGTCAACGACGAGGCCGCCCCGCCCTTCGACACGGCCGTCTTCGACCTCGGGGTGCCGACGATGGGCATCTGCTACGGCTTCCAGCTCATGTCGACGAGCCTCGGCGGACGGGTGGCGAAGACCGACAAGCGCGAGTACGGGTCGACCCCGGTCACCGTCGCCGACCAGGGTGCGCTGCTCGCCGAGACGCCCGACGCCTACAAGGTCTGGATGTCCCACGGGGACTCCGTCGCCGAGGCGCCCGCGGACTTCACGGTCCTCGCCTCGACCCCGGACACCCCGGTCGCGGCCTTCGAGCACGCTGAGCGCCGCTTCGCCGGCGTCCAGTGGCACCCCGAGGTCCTCCACTCCGAGAACGGGCAGAAGATCCTCGAGAACTTCCTCTACCGCGTCGCCGGCCTCGACGCCGACTGGACGAACGAGTCCGTCATCGACGAGCAGGTCGAACTCATCCGCAACCGGGTCGGCGACAAGCAGGTCATCTGCGCGCTCTCGGGCGGAGTCGACTCCTCGGTCGCCGCCGCCCTCGTCCACAAGGCCATCGGCGACCAGCTCACGTGCGTCTTCGTCGACCACGGACTGCTGCGCGAAGGCGAGCGGGAACAGGTCGAGAACGACTACGTCGACTCGATCGGCGTCCGGCTCGTCACCGTCGACGCCCGGGAGCGGTTCCTCACTCAGCTCGCCGGGGTCACCGACCCGGAGGAGAAGCGGAAGATCATCGGCCGCGAGTTCATCCGCACCTTCGAGCAGGCCGCTGCCGAACTCGTCCGCGAGGCCAAGGACGAGGGCGAGGAGATCGGCTTCCTCGTCCAGGGCACCCTCTACCCCGACGTCGTCGAATCCGGCGGCGGTTCGGGCACGGCGAACATCAAGAGCCACCACAACGTCGGCGGTCTGCCCGAGGACATCCAGTTCCAGCTCATCGAACCCCTGCGCACCCTGTTCAAGGACGAGGTGCGCTCGATCGGCCGCGAGCTCGGCGTGCCCGAGGCGATCGTCTCCCGCCAGCCGTTCCCCGGACCGGGACTCGGCATCCGCATCATCGGCGAGGTCACCGAGGACCGCCTCGCGATCCTCCGCCGTGCCGACGCGATCGCCCGCGAGGAGCTGACCAAGGCCGGCCTCGACGCCGAGATCTGGCAGTGCCCCGTCGTCCTCCTCGCCGACGTCCGCTCCGTCGGCGTCCAGGGCGACGGACGGACCTACGGCCACCCCGTCGTCCTCCGCCCCGTCTCGAGCGAGGACGCGATGACCGCCGACTGGACGCGGATCCCCTACGACACGCTCTCGGTGATCTCGAACCGGATCACCAACGAGGTCGACGACATCAACCGCGTCGTCCTCGACGTCACCTCGAAGCCCCCGGGCACGATCGAATGGGAGTGAGCACCGCTCAGGAGTCCAAGTAGTCGGGGCGCGAACTGTGCCCCGCCGACAACTCCTGAACGGTGTTCAGTTAGGGTGGGGTCAGCCCGGGTGGGACCCGGGCCAGACCCGACCCACGGAGAACTCATGACACACGCATCGTCCAGCCCCGCCTCGGCGGCATCCGTCTCGCCCAAGCCCGCGAGCCGGGCCGGTGACATCGCCCTCATCGCCGTCTTCGCCGCCCTCATCGCCGCGTTCGCGATGCTCCCGCCCATCCCCGTCGGCCCGCTCGGGGTGCCGATCACCCTGCAGACCTTCGCGATCGCGCTCACCGGACTCGTCCTCGGACCGTGGCGGGCTGCGGCCGCGACCGGCCTCTACGTCGTCCTCGGCCTCATCGGACTCCCGATCTTCTCCGGGATGCGCGGGGGCATCGCCGTCCTCGCCGGCCCGAGCGCCGGCTACATCCTCGCCTTCACCCTCTACGCGCTCGCCGCCGGAATCGCCGCCCGCTGGGCGCTGCGCCGGTTCCGCGGCGGACGCCTGTGGGCCGCGATGTTCGTCGGCGCCCTGGCCGCGAGCCTGCTCATCGTCCATCCCCTCGGCATCCTCGGGATGTCGATCAACGGCGACCTCCCGCTCGGCGTCGCCGCCGCAGCCGACCTCATCTACTGGCCCGGCGACATCGTCAAGACCGTCCTCTCCGTGTCCGTGGCCCTCCTCATCCACCGCGCCTTCCCCGACATCCTCCGTCGCCGAGGCGCACGCCCCCAGGTGACGGACACGCCGTGATCCTGCGCCGCCGACCTGAGCGCTCTGCCGGTTCCCCTCCGCCCGCCGAGGCGGGGGCCGGGTCCGCCGCGTCCGCCGAGGCGGGGGTCCGGGAGATCGCCCTGACCGGGGTGTCCGTCGGCGTCATCGACGACACCCCCGACGGCGAGGCGCACCGGTCGATCCTCGACGGCGTCGACCTGCGGCTGAGCGAACCCTCGGTCGCCGTCATCGGCGCCAACGGCTCGGGAAAGTCGACGCTGCTCCAGCTCCTCAACGGCCTCGTCACCGCAAGCGCCGGGCAGGTCCTCATCGACGGCCTCGATCCGGCCAGGCATCCCGCCGATGTGCGTGCCCGGGTGGGGTTCGTCTTCACCGATCCGGCGGCTCAGCTCGTCATGCCCACCCCGCTCGAGGACATCGAGCTCTCCCTGCGCAGGCGGGTGCCCCGCGGGCAGCGGCGGGCGCCGGCACTGACCGTCCTCGACGAACTCGGGATCGCCGATCTCGCCGACCGCAGCGTCTACGAGCTCTCCGGAGGCCAGCGTCAGCTCGTCGCGCTCGCAGCCGTCCTCGCCGTCGACCCGCAGATCCTCGTCCTCGACGAGCCGACGACCCTGCTCGATCTGCGCAATCGAGAGCGCCTGCGCACCCGTCTGGCCGACCTCGTCGAGCGGCGCGGGGTGCGCATCGTCTTCTCCACCCACGACCTTGAGTTCGCCTCGATCGCCGACCGCGCGATCGTCGTCGACGACGGACGCATCGCCTGGGACTCCACCCCCGCCGAGGCGGTCGCCGCCTACCGGGAGATCATCATGAGCGAGACCCATGAGTGAGGCTCCCCCGACGCGTTCGCGGCCGAGGCCGAGTCGGCGCGCCGGCAGACGCACCGGCATCCGAACGCGTCCCCAGCTCTTCGGCCGGGTCGTGCGGACGTCGACGTGGCTCCACCGCGTGCCGACGGGATGGAAGCTCGCGGCGATCGCCGTCATCGGGCTGACCGCACTCGTCTTCCGCAACGGAGTCGTCAACTGGTCGATCTTCGTCGTCCTCGTCGTCCTCGGACTGAGCGCGCGGCTCCCGCTGCGCCGCTTCCTCATCCCGTGGGCCTACGCGGCGGTCCTCGTCGCCATCGTCATCGGACTCCAGTACCTCTTCGGCAACCTCGAGGCGGGGCTCGTCGTCGCCGGCACCGTCTTCGCGTGCGTCCAGGCGGCGCTCCTGCTCACCCTGACGACGACGATCGGCGAGCTCCTCGACGCCTTCGCGGTCATCGTCTCCCCGTTGCGCCGCCTCGGCGTCGATCCCGGGGTCATCGCGCTCACGGCGAGCCTCATGGTCCGGGCGATCTCCCATCTCTCGGGTCTGCTCGCCGAGGCGGACCGGGCTGCCCGCGCCCGTGGCCTCGAGACGAGCCTCAAGGCACGGGTCGTCCCCGCGATCCTCCGCTCGGTCAAGTACGCGCAGGACACCGGGCGGGCGCTCGACGCCCGCGGCATCGTCGACTGACGTTCGCCTCAGCGTCGCGCAGGAGGGGTATCCTCGGGCATGCAGGCCGCCTGACCTGCAGAAGAGGAGCGAATCATGACCGATGGCACTGTCCTGCTCGCCATGGACTTCCAGAACGGCATCGCCGGCGGCCTCGCCGAGGCCCCCATCATGGACCGCGTGCGCGAAGCGCTCGCCCACGCCCGGGAGACCGGGATCCCCGTCGTGTGGGTCCGGGTGGCCCTGCGCCCGGGGTACCCCGAACTGCCCGAGACCTCGCCGTTCCAGCGCATCGCCGCCCTCGGCGACCTCAGCGAGGACAGCGACTCGACGCAGATCCTCGAGGTGCTCGGCCGGAAGGAGGACGAACCGCTCGTGACCAAGCGCCGCGTCGGCGCATTCTCCGGCAGCGACCTCGCCACCGTCCTCGCGGGCCTCGGGGCGACGAACCTCGTCCTCACCGGCGTGGCCACCCGCGGTGTCGTGCTTGCGACGTGGCGACAGGCCGCCGACCTCGACTTCGGCGTCACGGTGCTCTCCGATGCCTGCGCCGATCCCGACCCGGAGGTCCATCGCGTGCTCACCGAGGAGGTCTTCCCGTGGCAGTCCGACGTCCTCACCGTCGCGGAATGGACGGGGAAGTGACGCCCTGAGCCACCGAGACCGCCGAGACCGACACTAAGAAGCGTCGGTCTCGGCGCGAAGTGTCCGGCTCGGCGCGAGGAGGGTTCTCAGCGGGCGGTCGTGCCCTCGGCACCGGCCCAGGAGAGGACCGTGAAGCTGCGACCCATCACCTGCGGGGCCGGGTTCTCGATCGCCCGCGAGTAGTGGCCGACGAGCTGTGAGCACACGCTCTTCCACGAACGGCTGAGGACCTGCTCGCGGCCGGCGATGCCGAAGGCCCGACGCTTCGCCTCGTCGCCGAGGAGGTCGACGACGTGGGCACGCATGGCAGGGAGATCCTTCGGCGTGTAGAGCCATCCCGTGCGGGAGGAGTCGACGAGGTCGAGGGGACCGCCGCGGGCCGGGGCGATGACCGGGACTTCGGAGGCCATGGCCTCCTGGATCGTCTGGCAGAACGTCTCGAGCTCGCCGGGGGCGACCATGAGGTCGAAGCTCGCGACCGCCTGGGCGAGTGCGTCGCCGCCGAGGAACCCGGTGAAGTGGGCGCTCGGCAGGAGCCGCTCGAGCTTCGCCCGCCACGGACCGTCACCGACGATGACGAGCTTCGCATCGGGGATGTCGGCGAGCACCGCGAGGTCCTCGACCTGCTTCTCGGCGGCCAGCCTGCCGACGAAGCCGATGATCCGCTCCCCGTTCGGTGCCACCGACCGTCGCCACTGCTCGGAGCGGTGGGACGGGTCGAAACGGGTCGAATCGACGCCGCGCGCCCAGTGGTCGACCTCGGCGACGCCGAGCCTGCGCAGCTGATCGATCGTGTACGACGACGGGGCGAGTGTGAGCGAGGCGTGCTGGTGGAGGTTGCGGACGTGGGTCCAGAGCACCGCCTCGATGCCGTGCATGCCGTAGCGGGCGGCGTAGGCGGGGACCTCGGTCTGGTAGATCGCCACGGTCGGCAGACCGAGGCTCTGCGCGGCGAGCACACCGCGCCACCCGAGGACGAAGGGGCTGGCCAGGTGGACGACGTCGGGGGAGAACCGCTCGAGGAGGCGGCGGATGCGGGTGACGCCGCCCGGGGCGACGCGGATGCGCCGGTACTTCGGCAGGGCGATCGAGGGGACCCGGACGATCTTCGCGCCGGAGACCTCTTTGGGTCCGTCGCGTCGGGTGCCGGGAGCGATGACGAGGACCTCGTCGCCGCGATCGGACAGGTGGTCGAGGACCCGCAGCAGTGAGTGGGTGACCCCGTTCATGTTGGGGAGGAAGGATTCTGCAATGATCGCTACTCTCACACCACCCAGTGGACGCTCCCATGGTGAAGACGCGACGACTCGGAGGCGAAGTGTCGGCGACGAGTTGCCGAAATCAGTTCACTCAGGCAGACGTCCGGTGACCGGTGACCGACCCGTTCGCGGCGGGGGTGAACCCCACGTAAACTTGTACCGCGCCCGCGGGCTGGGCGCGGCCGGCACGAGAGGGGAGGACTGCGCGTGGTCTGGACCATCATCGCCGCCGCTGCGGTCTCCGTCCTCCTCGTCGCTGCGGTCATGCTCACCATCCTTCGGTTCAACCAGCTCTCGATGGCCCGTTCCCTCTGCGACGAGGCCAAACGGCAGCTCGTCGTCGAACTCAAGGCCCGGCACGCCCTCGTCCCCGCCTACATCGGCACCCTGCAGCAGGTGACCACCCGGGACCTGAGCAGCCTCGAACTCGCCCTCGCCTCAGCCGAGCGCGCCGTCTTCGGCCCGCGCGGAGCGGCCGCCGAGAACGCCCTGTCCACGGCGATCGACGGTGCGGCCCTCATCCCGACCACCCCCAGCGGAGGCGCCGACGCGGCCACCTCGGTGCAGGCGGGGATGCGCGACGAGCTCGAGACCACCGTCCTCCTCCTCCATGGCCAGCTCACCGTCCTCTCCGAACGGATCGTCGCCGTGAGCCGGCTCTACAACGCCAACGTCGACCGCTACCACCGGCAGCGCGCCCGCTTCCTCTCCCGCCTCTTCGGCCGCGTCTTCCGCCCCCGGGAGCACTTCACAGAGGACTCCTCCCGAGACGGCACGGACCCCCGTCGCGCCGAGGCGGACGGTCCTGCCGGCACCGAGGGCCGCACCAGCACCGGGGACCGCACCGGCCGGGGAACGGTCGAGGCATGACCCGGTTCCGCATCGACCTCGGCTACCGGGGCACCGACTTCCACGGCTGGGCGAAGCAGCCGGGCCTGCGCACCGTCCAAGGCAAGCTCGAGGACGGTCTGGCCCGGGTCGCCGGCACCGAGGTGGCCGCCGTCGTCGCCGGACGCACCGACGCCGGCGTCCACGCGAGGCGCCAGGTCGTCCACCTCGACCTCGGCGACGAGGCCATCGCCCGGCTCGTCGGACGCTCGTCCCGAACCGCGGAGACGGCGCTGCTCTCGCGTCTGCGCGGGGTGCTCACCGCCGACGGCTCCGACGACCTCGTCGTCCACGCCGTGAGCGAGGCTCCCGCGGACTTCGACGCGCGCTTCTCCGCGCTGTGGCGCTCCTACCGCTACCGCCTCGCCGATCATCGGTCCTTCGTCGATCCGCTCCTCACCGCGGTCACCCCCCGCCACAAGGGCGAACTCGACGCCGAGGCGATGGCCGAGGCCGCCGACGAGGCGCGCGGACTCCACGACTTCCTTCCCTTCTGCAAACCGCGGGAGGGGGCGACGACGATCCGCACCCTCCACGACCTCGACGTCGTCCGCGACGACGACGCCGTGATCACCATCGACCTGCGTGCCGACGCGTTCTGCCATCACATGGTCAGGGCGCTCGTCGGCGGGCTCATCCGGGTCGGGTCGGGAGCGTGGCCGGTCACCCGTCCCGCCGAACTCCTCGCCGAGGCGGATGCCGGGATCGCCCCCGAGGGGCCGATGTTCGTCACCCCCGCCCACGGACTCGTCCTCACCGGGGTCGGCTACCCGGCACCTGAGGACTACGCGGCACGCGCGGCCCAGACGATGGCCCGCCGCGACCTCGACTGACCGCCGCCCTCGACCTCCCACGCGGCCTCGGTCGATCGTCCGCTCGGATCTGAGGGAGTCCTGTGAAAACGATCGTGCTCTGGACCCCTCATCGCAGGGGTGGTTGTCTGGGTGACCCGGCACCGGCGAGCCGAGCCTTCCCCGACCGCCATCCCCACCCATCCGCCATCTGCGAAGGGAAGCGCCATGTCAGAAACCAACATCGTCCTCCTCACCTGGGACAACTCGAGCACCGCCTATGAGGCCTTCAGCAAGTTCCGCGACCTCGACTCCGCAGCGATCACGATCGTCGCCTCCGCCGTCGTCGAACGCAACGATCGCGGTCAGCTGCGTGTCACCGACGGGCAGGACAACGACCTCGGACTCTCCACTCTCGGGGGAGGCGGCATCGGGGCGCTCATCGGCATCCTCGGCGGCCCCCTCGGCGTCCTCCTCGGATTCGCCACCGGTGCCCTCATCGGCTCGACCGTCGACGCCGAGCGCACGTTCGACGCTGACGACGCCCTCACCGTGTTCAGCAGCGCCCTGCCCGCCGGCAGGACCGGCGTCATCGCCGAAGTCGAGGAGACCGATCCCGCCGTTCTCGACGACTTCGCGAAGTCGACGGGTGCCGAGCTCCTGCGTCGGCCCGAGGACGAGGTCCTCGACGAGGTCGCCGCCGCCGAGGACGCGGCGATCGCCGCCGCCGACGCCGCCCGCGAGAAGGCGAAGGAGGCGAAGAAGGCCGAACGCAAGGAGAAGCGCGAGGAGCGCATCGCCAAGATCAAGGCGAAGCTCTGAGCGCACCGCCTCACCGCGATATCAGCACGTCGACGGCGGCGCACGACCCGATCCCCGGGACGTGCGCCGCCGACGCATTCCGGACGCCTGCCTTGTCGTCATTCTCTGGGAGTTTGAGAGGGAACCTCTTCCCAGGTGTGAGATTCCTGTGTAGATTCACGTGTACGTCACTCGTCGTTCGCTTCCCTGCGACACGATGAGTTCGCTCGATCCTCTTCTCAGCCCGCCGTCCGCGGCGGACGTCATGACCAAAGGATGCGAATCTATGTCGACACTCGTCACCAAGGCGCTCGCCGCCGGCGCAGCCGTCACGCTGCTCACCCTGCCCGGCATCGCGCCGACCCATGCGGCACCGCTGGGCAACCCGTCCGAGGAGTCCTCGGCGTCGCAGGGGAACCCGGACCGGGAGTCCTCGATCGGCGCGCCGACGAGCCCCGCCGAGGCGGCCCCGGAGTCGCCGGCCCCCGCTGAGTCCGCCGCCCCCACCGATGCTCCGAGCGCTGACCCCAACGCCGCTCCTGCCGGGACCAAGGTCCAGCTGCTCGGCATCACCGACTTCCACGGACGCATCGTCGAGGCCGGATCTCAGGTCGCCTCGGTCGTCGAGGAGGAGAGGGCGAAGTTCGCCGACGTTCCCGGTGCCGCCGGAACGGCCTTCCTCTCCGCCGGCGACAGCATCGGCGCCTCGACCTACGTCTCCTCCTCACAGAACGACTCGCCGACGATCGACGTGCTCAACGCCATCGGACTCCAGGGCTCGGCGACCGGCAACCACGAATACGACAAGGGCATCGACGACCTCACCGGACGGGTGTCCGCCGAAGCCGACTTCCCCTACCTCGCCGCGAACGTCTACGACAAGGGCACGACGAACGTCGTCGACGGGCTCGACGCCTACACGACGCTCGACGTCGGAGGCGTCAAGGTCGCCGTCATCGGCGTCGTCACGCAGGACACGACCTCGCTCGTCTCACCTGACGGCATCGCCGACGTCGACTTCGGTGACCCCACCGACGCGGTCAACCGGGTCGCCGACGAACTCGAGGCGCTGCCGGAGGAGGAGAAGCCGGACATGACGGTCGTCGAGGCCCACCTCGGCGCCTCGTCGACGGAGAGCCTCGAGGCGGCAGAGGCCTCGAACGCCGAGTTCAAGAAGCTCGTCACCGAGGCCGACCCCTCGGTCGACGCGATGCTCACCGGCCACACCCATCTGCCGTCGTCCTTCGACGCCCCGGTGCCGGGTGATCCCGAGCGCACGCGCCCGGTCATCCAGGCCGGCAACTACGGATCGGTCGTCGGTCAGCTCCAGCTCGAATCCCTGGGCAACGGCGACTGGACGACCGCGACCTCGGAGCTCCTCTCCACCGAGGACAAGGACTACGCGTCCCCGGTCGTCGACGAGGTCAAGCAGATCATCGCCGACGCCGACGAGAAGGCCAAGGGACCGGGATCCGTCGTCGCGGGCACGATCACCGAGGACATCACGCGCGCCTTCAAGGACGATTCGGAGGACCGCGGTGCCGAGAGCACGCTCGGCAACCTCGTCGCCGATGCGCTCAAGGACGGCGTCGGGGACTCCCAGCTCGCGCCCGCGGACTTCGGCATCACGAACCCCGGGGGTCTGCGCACGGACCTCAAGTGCGATGACATCTACAACACGGAGAAGCGCTGCGAGGTCACCGCTGCCGAACTCAACGCGGTCCTCCCGTTCGCCAACGACCACGGCGTCGTGACGATGAAGGGCGCGGATGTCATCGGTCTCTTCGAGGAGCAGTGGCAGCCCGCAGGCGCCTCGCGGCCGTTCCTCCACCTCGGCATCTCGAAGGAGCTCGACGTCGTCTACGATTCGAGCGCCGAGGCCGGGAAGCGCGTGAAGTCGGTCAAGGTCAACGGCGAGGAGATCGACCCGAACCGGGACTACCGGGTCGCGACCCTGAGCTTCCTCGCCGCAGGCGGCGACAACTTCTCCTCGTTCGCGAAGGGGACGTTCGAACAGTCCGGACTCACCGACTTCGAGACGTGGACGAAGTACTTCAACGACAACTCGCCGGTCGCCCCCGACAAGACCGAGCGGCAGGCCGACGCCGCGAAGGACGTCATCGCGAACGGCGAACTCAATGTCGACTTCACGGCTCCTGCCGACGGCATCGCTGCGGGAGGCTCGGGTGAATTCCTCCTCACCACCGACGCGAAGGCCGAGGTGCCCGGTCCAGTCGACGTCACCGTCGACGTGCCCGAGGGCTTCACCGTCGAGGCGGGGAAGGCGCAGTCGGCAACGGCGCCCGCGGCGACCGTGAAGCAGGAGGCCGGTCAGGCGACGATCACCCTCGAGTCGATCCCGGCCGGCCAGTCAGAGGTGCCCATCACGGTCAGCGCCCCCGAAGACGCCTCCGGGGAGGTCACGGCCACCGCGACGCTCCTCGCCGGTGAGGCCGAATGGTGGGATGACAACCCGCTGCCGCTGCCGCACGCGTTCGAGGCGACCGCGGACGTCACCGCCGGTGCCGGCGCCGATGCGGGTGCCGACGGAGGTGGCGCTGATGCGGGTGCCGACGGGGGTGCGGGCGCCGACGGCGGCTCGGCCGATGCCTCGGGTGGCGCGAAGGGCTCTGACGGCGGCTCGAACGCCGGCGGATCGTCGTCGGCGGGCGGATCGGCCTCGTCGGCCGGCGGCGGCTCGGAGGCCTCCGCGGGCAAGGACGGGGGAGACCTACCGCGCACCGGCTTCGAAGCGATGAACCTCGTTGCCGCGGCGCTCGCCCTCATCATCGCCGGCGGCGCCGTCGTCACCGCGATCCGCAGGAAGAAGGCCGACGCCGAGGTGTGACCTGGCGTTGTGTGAGAGTTCGGACGGGCCGGGGAGGCGACTCCCCGGCCCGTCCGCGTGTCCGGTCCCGGGACCGGAGTGTCCTCGGGTCCTCAGGAGGGTGCGCCGCCTCGGCGCTCGTGTGACCGGTCGCTGAGCCGGCGCGGGTCGGTCGGGGACACACCGTCACGGGCGGTCCGGTCTGCGGTGGTCGATCGTGAGGCCGCGGGCCCGGAATCCGGGGCACTCTCGGCACCGGACGGATTCTCGGCATCGGCCGCAGCCGTGGCACCGGACGGATTCTCGGCACCGGCCGGGGGCGGACCCGCGGGGGTGGTGAGACGGGTGGCGGCAGTCGCCTCGGCGGGGGAGGACGGGGTGCGGAACGTCTCGAGATGGGCGAGGACGGGGACGAGGAAGAGGATGCCGACGGCGGGGACGACGATGCCGGAGTCATTGATGATCGTGCCGACGCCGAGGAGGATCGCGAGGCTGATCATCCCGGCGCGCAGCAGCGGGATCCGGGCGTAGGCGTCGACGAGCCCGCGCAGGCCGAACCGCTGCGGCATGAGCGCGACCCAGAAGACGGCGATGATGACGAGCGGAAGGATGACCGTCATCCACGACTGGGTGAGGATGTCGATGTTCATGTCGATCTTGCGCGCGAGCACACCGAGGGCCTCACCGCTGATGAGGGAGTCGAAGAAGCGGCCGAAGTGGGTGCGCTGGTTCGCCGGTCGCAGCCAGTCGAGGAAGAGGACGAGGAGCATGACGAACCCGGCGATGCCGACGGTGAGGCCGAGCCGTTTGAGCGAGAAGCGGATCCCCGCCGAGGCGAGGGCGAGGTAGGCGACGCCGATGATGAGCGTGGGCACGGACCCGAACTTCGTCCCGAGGCCGGGGGCGGCGAGCAGTGCGCACGAGACGAGCACGGGGACGAGGACGATCGACAGGCGCGCCATCGGGCGTGTCGTCAGCGAGGCGAAGCCCGCGACGGCGAGCAGCAGGGCGCAGCAGTAGAGCGCGAGCGCGGAGTTGCCGATCCCGTAGAAGCGGGAGGCGATGAGCAGCGGTTCGCCGAGCAGCGTCGACATCTGCAGCTGCGAGCCGGTGACGACGTCGTAGCCGAGGACGGTCACGGTGACGACGCAGACGACGAGGACCGGACCGAGACGGTGCCTGCTCCACGGCCCGAGGAGGGCGAGGGCGCCGAGGACGAGCGCCCATCCGACGAGGGCGCCGAGCATCGCGATGTCGGGGTTCGTCGCCCGTTCCCACGGCACCGTGTTGACGAGGTACGTCGAGACGGGCATCGCCGCGAAGACGATGCCGAGCCGATACGCCCCGGAGCGGACGAGCTCCGCGTGCCGCCGACGGAGGAACCACGCGAGGACGAGGAGGACGACCATGAGGGTGGCGACGACGGGGAAGAACCACGTCGAGATCTCGTTCTGCGTCTTCACCGCGACCTGCCGGTCGAGCACCGACTGGTAGCGCGACTCCCACGACCCGCCGGGGGTCGAGCTCATCGGAGCACCGGCGACGTTGCCCATCGGCTCTCCGCCGGAGAGCTGGACGAGCGTCGGCGCGATGTCGGGAACCTGGACGAGACCAGGCTGCCTGGTCGAGGACGAGGTGAGCAGTCCCGGCTTCTCACCGGGCTGGAGCATCATCGTCGCCTGCATCGACGAACCGTCGTGGGTGCCGTCGGCGATCGAGGCGAAGATGACCGGGGAGGTGCCTTCGCCGATGCCGTCGGCGGCGTCGGCGGTCATCCACCCGGTCGCGGAGAGGACCGCTCCGACCCGACGGTCGAGGTCGCGCAGCGAATAGCCGTCGGCGGCGGAGTTGCCGAGGTCGACGATCGTCAGCTCCCCGGCCTCGGAGGCGGCGGCGGCCCGCGGACCGATGTCGTCGCCGATCGGGGACCACGCCTCGATGCGGCCGGTGGGGTCGGCGGCGGCGATCGCGGCACCGGGACCGAACGCAGAGATCGACGGCACCGCCTCGGCGAGCCCGCCGAGCGCAGCATCGTAGTTGTCGCCCCGAGCGACCTGCGCGTAGACGTCCCAGTCGGCGACCCAGCGGTCGAGCGGCGGCTGCGGCACCCGGCACTGGGGACGAGGTTCGTCGGCGGCGCGCCTGCCCGAGCCGACCGCGAGCCAGCCGTCGACGGGGCAGCTGACCGAGCGGACGCTGCGCGGTGTCATCGTCCCGATCTGCGCGGACTGCATCATCGCCCAGAGGTTCGGCGTCGTCTGCGGGTCGAGGTCCTCGAACTCGAAGCCGGAGGTGCCGATGAGGATCGCTCCGCGGTCGCCGGTGCTCGTCGAGGTCGCGCCGGAGTCGGTCGCTCCGGAGCCGACCGGCGGCGAGGAGCCCGCAGGCGGGGTCTCGGATGCCGACCGGCCCGCGGATGGTGTCGGTGCGTCGGCCGCCTGGCTGGCCTGGGGGAGGCCGACGACGAGCACGGCGGCGGCGAGGAGGCCGAAGAGGACCCGGACGAACCAGGAGCGCAGCAACACGGTCATCGCACCGACCCGTTCGTGTCAGTGCCGGGGGTCACACTGGTGCCACGGTCCGCAGTTCGGCCAGCGGATCCGACCCGGCCGGCGGAGGCGCGGCGGTCCGGACCGTTCTCGGCGAGGTCCGGGACGGCACCGCTGAGGCCACGGTCGGCGCAGAGAGCGAGGAGATAGGGAAGGAGGACCATCGCCCCGGTCGAGGGCACGGCGATGCCGGAGTCGGTGAGGACGAGCCCGACGGCGAGACCGGTGACCGCGGCGAGGAATCCCGAGTGGAGGTCCTCGTCGGCGAAGAGGGCGGGAAGGCGCCCCTGCCAGTGGTCGAGCACCGCAGCGGTGCGGGTCCGCCCGCGGAAGCGGGGGAAGTGGAGGAGGTAGCGGAGGAAGAGCAGGATCGCGATGATCGCGAGCGGGGTGACGATCGCGAGCGCGGGGTTGATCTGGATGATGTGGAGGTTGGCGCCGAGCTTGCGGCCGACGACCTGGAGGGCTTCGCCGGTGACGAGCTGATCGAAGAAGTTCCCGAAGTGCGAACGGCTGCCTGCCGGTCGCAGCCAGTCGAGGAACGCGATGCCGAGGAGGACGCCGAGCGAGGCGAGGCCGATGAGTCCGAGGCGGAAGAGCGAGAGGCGGATCCGGCTGACGAGGGCGAGGAGGACGAGCAGTCCGGCCAGGGTGGCGATGGTGCCGCCGAACTTCGCTCCCCAGGACGGGTTCCCGGAGACGAAGACCGCGAGGAGTCCCACGACGGCGGGGACGAGGACGACTGCGCGCGTGCGGCGGGCAGCGCGCAGGCGCGAGACGACGAGACCGAGGAGGATGAAGAGGCTGACGATGAAGATCGCCGCGCCTTGGTTGCCGAGGCCGTAGAACCGGCCGCCGACGATCGGGTTGTAGCCGAGCAGCGAGTTCGCCTGCAGTCGGGAGCCTGTCGCGAGGTCGACGGCGATGACGAGGAGGGTCACGGACGTCAGCGCCCCGACCCGACCGCGCCAGGTCCGTCCCCACGGCGGAAGGAGGGCGATGACGAGCATCGCTGCGGCGCCGATGACCACCGAGACCCCGAGTCCGAGGTCGGGCTCGGGGAAGCGGGCCCACGGGAGGAGCCCGGCGAGGAAGGCGCCCATCGGCACGGTCGCGAGGACGAAGCCGATCCATCCGAGCAGCCGGTGGACCGACAGGCCCTCAGCACCGGCCTGCACGCGCTCGAGGCCGCCGGCCCCTGGCGACTGGCGCAGGCCAGGCACCCGCCGCAGTCCCGGCACCCGCCGCAGTCCCGGCACCCGCGCCAGTCCCGGCACCCAGGCCCGGGTGACGGCCGTGGAGAGGAGGAGACCGCAGAGGATGACGAGGACGTAGAACGCGATGTCGAGGGTGAGGGAGAACGTCGAGAGGTTCTCGTAGACGGTCTCGGCCTTCGTCGCCTCGGTCTCGAGGTCGAGGAGCCTGTCCTCCGTCGACGCTGAGGACGCTGAGACGTCGAAGGTGATCCCGCTCGGCGAATCGATGCCGAGGTGTTCGAGGATGCCCGGCGCGAGATCGGTGAGCTGGAGGAGTGCAGGGCTGCGCGTCGAGGCCGAGGACACGGTCCCGGCGGCGAACCCCGGTCCCGAGCCGATGAAGGCCCGCAGCCTCGGCGATCCCGAACTGTCGCCGAGGCCTGCGACGATGACGGTCGGCGTGCCCTCGGACTGCTCCCGGAGTTCGCCGAGGGCGGCGCCGAGGCGACGGTCGGCCTCCGCGACCGCGGTGCGCCGGTCGTAGTCGACGGGCACGGTGTAGGAGTAGTTGGGGATCGGGTCGTAGAGCCAGGACCGTGAGCCGATCGACCCGAGGTCGATGAGCGAGAGGCGGCAGCCCGCGCCGATCGCATCGTCGGTGTAGTTCCGCACCGCTCCGTCCTCGTCGGCGACGGCGTACGCGGCACCCGGACCCTGGGCGGCCGCGCACGCGTCGAGGCCGCTCGGCGCTGCCGGGGCCTCGCGCACGAGACGGGCGAGCATGCCGTAGTCGACGGTGTACCCGGTGCCCTCGTTCGGCTCCCGGACGGAGGCGAAGTCGGGGATGCGGGCCGCCTCGGCGAGATCTTCGTCACCACCGGCCGCGGACGGGTCGGCTCCCTCAGCCTCGGCGGTGGCACCAGCGGCCGACGTCGGCGCGATGAGGGAGGGGCAGCGCGCGGGGTTGTCGAGGTCGGGTTCGTGCTCCGGCCCCGCCACGGCGCGGGCACCGGCACCGAGCGACAGCCATCCGGAGGCCGGGCACGTGGCCGAGCCGATCGTGCGGACGTTGAGGTTGGCGATCGCCCCGCCTGAGGCGAGCTCGAAGAGGTTGGGGGTGCGTTCCGGGTCGATGTCGCCGATGGTCAGACCCGGTATTCCGAAGACGACCGTCGGATTCCCGGCGGTCGCGGCATCGTCGGCCCCGGCCGCCGGAGGGCTCGGCTGCGAGGACTCCTCGGTGCCCTGCTCCGGCGTCGTCGACGACCAGGCGGGGGTCGCCGGAAGAGCCCCGACGAGTGCCAGGAGCCCGACGACCATTCCCAGCACGAGGATTCGGGCGGCGGGAAGGCGAATGGGCAGGAAGGAGTCAGGCGGCACAGGTCAATGGTATCGGGTAGCGCATCTCACCCCGCTGGCATCGGGCTGGACGTTTGCTCAGCGGGCGCGCGGGCATGTATATTTGATTGTCGTTGTGTGCGCTCGTCGTGCTCCCTTGCATAGCCTCTTGCGTTGCAGGCCCGTAGGTGGGGAAGCAGCTGACGGACGTACCCGATCGAAGACAATCAGCGCGCGGACGAATCAGCCTCACGACCCGATGAGTCCGCAGGCCGCTGGCCCCAGCAACACAGATACGAAAAGAAGGCTACTTTTGCGTACGTACACCCCCAAGCCCGGCGAAGTCGAGCGCCAGTGGCACGTCATCGACGCCACTGACGTCGTGCTCGGTCGTCTTGCCACCCAGGTTGCCCGCCTGCTGCGCGGCAAGCACAAGACCACCTTTGCACCGCACATCGACTCCGGTGACTTCGTCATCATCATCAACGCCGACAAGGTCGCGCTGACCGGCGCGAAGCTCGAGCAGAAGCGCGCTTACCACCACTCGGGCTACCCGGGCGGCCTCAAGAGCGTCAACTACGCCGAGCTGCTCGCCTCCAACCCCGAGCGTGCAGTCGAGAAGGCTGTCGCCGGTATGGTCCCGAAGACTCGTCTCGGACGTGCCCAGATGCGGAAACTCAAGGTCTACGCCGGTGCCGAGCACCCGCACGCCTCGCAGAACCCGCAGCCGTACGAACTCAGCCAGGTCGCGCAGTAAGCGCCGCCGGCCCCAGACCAACCGAGGAGAACCGTGGCTGACACCGCCAACGCGACCGAAGTCGAAGAACTGACCGAATACACCTCCGAGACCCCCGCAGACGCCGGCCTGGGCGACCAGACCGCCGGTGGACGCGGACAGTCCCTCACCGCCCCCGGCAACGGAGTGGGCCGCCGCAAGCAGGCGATCGCCCGCGTCCGCCTCATCCCCGGCTCGGGCGAGTGGACGATCAACGGACGCACTCTCGAAGAGTACTTCCCGAACAAGCTCCACCAGCAGCTCGTCAACGAGCCCTTCCGCCTGCTCGACCTCGAAGGCCGCTTCGACGTCGTCGTGCGGATCTCGGGCGGCGGACCCTCCGGACAGGCCGGTGCCGTCCGTCTGGGCATCGCCCGTTCGCTCAACCAGATCGACGCCGAGTCGAACCGCCCCGAGCTGAAGAAGGCAGGCTTCCTGCGCCGCGACGCCCGCGTCAAGGAACGCAAGAAGGCCGGTCTCAAGAAGGCCCGCAAGGCGCCGCAGTTCTCGAAGCGCTGATCCGGCTCGACCGACCGCGCATGGTCTGCCACTGATGCGCGACCGGTTGTCGCAAGTGCGGCCCCGAACCCGTTCGGGGCCGCACTTCGTGCATTCACGGCCCGCGGGCCCGCCCAGCCGGATCACCGACCTCCGCGGTGCGCCGATGACCATGCACTACGATCGAACAGAACTGTGAGAAAGGACCTGCCCATGGCACGACTCTTCGGAACCGACGGGGTGCGCGGCCTCGCCAATCGGGACATCACGGCGAAGCTGGCGCTCCAGCTCTCCGTCGCCGCCTCCCGTGTGCTCACCCGGACGTGGAGCGGCGAGAAGCGCCCGTTCGCCGTCGTCGGCCGCGACACCCGCGTCTCCGGTGAGTTCCTCTCCGCCTCGACGAGCGCGGGAATCGCCTCTGCCGGAGTCGACGTCCTCGACGCCGGAATGCTCCCGACGCCTGGCATCGCCAGCGTCGTCCGGGACACCGGCGCCGCGTTCGGCGTCGTCATCTCCGCCTCCCACAACCCGATGCCCGACAACGGCATCAAGTTCTTCGCCGCCGGCGGCACGAAGCTCGACGACGCCGTCGAGGACGAGATCCTCGCGATCCTCGACGAGGACTGGGAGCGTCCCACCGGCGCCGAGGTGGGACGGATCTCCCGCTACCCGGCCGCCGCGGACGAGTACACGGAGAAGCTCGTGCGCTCGATCGCCCCCGACGGGGTGCGCCCGCTCTCGGGTCTCAAGGTCGTCGTCGACTGCGCCCACGGTGCCGCCTCGATCGTCGGCCCCGCTGCTCTGCGCCAGGCCGGTGCCGAGGTCATCGTCTCCGCCGCCGAACCCGACGGACTCAACATCAACGACGGCGTCGGCTCGACGCACCTCGAACCGCTCCAGCGCCTCGTCGTCGAGACCCAGTCCGACCTCGGCGTCGCCTTCGACGGAGACGCCGACCGGTGCCTGGCCGTGGACTCGCTCGGACGCGTCGTCAACGGCGACCAGCTCATGGGCATCCTCGCGATCGGGCTCAAGGAGCTCGGCGAGCTCAAGGGGAACACGCTCGTGACCACGGTGATGTCGAACCTCGGTCTGCGCCTGGCGATGGACCGCTACGACATCCGCACCGTGCAGACGGCCGTCGGCGACCGGTACGTGCTCGAGAAGATGCTCGCCGACGGTTACTCCCTCGGCGGAGAGCAGTCCGGGCACCTCCTCATGCTCGACCACGGCACGACCGGCGACGGCGTGCAGACGGCTCTGCACCTCATGAAGCGGATGGCCGATGCCAAACGCACGCTCGCGGACCTCGCAGCGGAGATCCCGCAGCTGCCGCAGTCGCTCGTCAACGTCAAGGGCGTCGACAAGCACCGGGTCGACATCCCGGAGGTCGCCGCGGAGGTCGCCGCCGTCGAATCCGAACTCGACGGCACCGGCCGCGTGCTCCTGCGCGCCTCGGGCACGGAACCGCTCATCCGCGTCATGGTCGAAGCCGAGACCGAGGAGATCTCCCGCCGCCAGGCCGAGCGCCTCGCCGCCGTCGTCAAGGAGCACCTCGCGCTCTGACCCACCCGAGCACTGCCTCGGCGGGGGAGCGGAATCCCGCCTCGGCGGGGACGCACGGCACCACGAAGGCCCGGGACGAGGAATCGTCCCGGGCCTTCGGCATCTCGATGCCGGACTCAGCGGTCGCTCAGCTCAGAGCGCGAGCTTCTTGCGCACTCCCGCCGAGAAGAGGTCGACGGCGATGATGAGCACGAGCACGATGAGGATGTAGGTGAGCATCGAGTCGAACTGGAAGGACTTGATCGACTGGTTGATGAGCAGTCCGATGCCGCCGGCGCCGACGAGGCCGAGGACGAGCGAGGACCGCACATTGACGTCGAAGCGGTAGAGGAGCAGGCCGAAGAGCTGGGGGACGACCTGCGGGAACGTCGCGTTGGCGACGATCTGCGAGCGCTTCGCCCCGGCAGTCGCCAGCGCCTCGGAGGGACCCGGATCGATCTCCTCGATCGCCTCCGACCACAGCTTGCCCATGACCCCCGTGTTGTGGAAGATGAGCGCGAGCACACCGGGGAAGGGCCCGAGGCCGACCGCGGTGACGAAGACAAGGGCGAAGACGATGTCGGGAACCGCGCGGAGGAAGGACATGATCGCGCGGGCGACCTGGTAGACGACCGGGTGCGGTGAGGTCGTGCGCGAACCGAGCACGGCGAGCAGCGCCGAGGTGGGGATCGACAGGGTCGTGCCGAGCAGACCGATCCACAGCGTGATCCCGGTCGCCTGGATGCCCGGCCACACCGTGTCCGTCCAGTCGAGGTTCGGCGGGAACGCCTCGGAGAGGAAGTTCGCCATCCCCTGCCGTCCGTCGACGAGGGTGACGAGCGAGAAGTCCGTCTCCCGCAGGGCGACGACGTGGAGGACGACGATGACGACGATCGCCGTCGCCAGCTGCCAGCCGCCGAAGCGGCGGATCGGCGGCTGCAGGGCGGTCGGGGTCTGGCCCAGCGGTACGGTGCGCAGGGTGGTGCCGCGCGTGTCGGGAATCGTCTTCACTTGCTCTCCGAATTCGTCACGGGGGTGTAGAGGCCGGTGATCTCCTCGGCCGGCACCTCGTCGGCGCGCCCGCGCAGGACGATCCCGCCGGAGCGCAGACCGATGATCGTGTCGGCGAACTCACGGGCGAGGTCCGGCTGGTGGAGGACCGCTGCGACCGCGAGTCCCTCATCGTGGGCGAGGTCGCGCAGCAGTCCCATGACCGTGCGGGCCGCCTCGGGGTCGAGGGCGGCGACGGGTTCGTCGGCGAGGAGGACCTCCGCGCCCTGGCACAGGGCGCGGGCGATCGCCACGCGCTGCTGCTGACCGCCCGAGAGCGTGCCGGCCCGCAGCGGGGCCTTGTCGGCGAGTCCCACCCGGTCGAGGGCGACCATCGCCTCCCGGCGGATCTCCGCCGGGTAGAACCACGGGTGGAGCGAGGCGGCGACGGGCATCCGGGCGAGGGCGCCCGCGCAGACGTTGTCGAGCACGGAGCGGCGGGCGACGAGGTGGATCTTCTGGAACACCATCGCCGGGCGTCCGTGCTCGCCGCCGATCTCGATCTCACCACCCTGGTGCTGGGTGAGGCCGGCGACGGCGCGCAGGGTCGTCGACTTGCCGGATCCGTTGGCTCCGAGGAACGCGAGCAGCTCACCGGGGGCGACGTCGAAGCTGACGTCGTCGAGCACGGTGGTCGGACCGTAGGCGACGGCGAGGCCGGAGACCCGCAGGAGCGGGGAGGCACCGGCACCGCCGGTGCCTCCGGTCGCCGCCGACCCCGGCGTCGCCGGGGACCCGGCGGCCGCCTCGGCGGGAGTGGTCCGCAGCGTCATCAGACGTCCTCTTCGGTCAGGTTCATCGTCTTCGCGAGGTCGAAGAGCGGCTGGTACGTCGACTTGTCGACCTCGATGAGCTGACCGGCCGGTTCGACGCCGAGGTAGCCGGCGACCTCTTCGATGTCCTTGGCCGGGAGGTTGAGGAGGGCGTCCTTGACGGCCTTCTTGAACTCGGGGTCAGCGGACTCGGCGACGGTGATCGGGTCGTTCGGGATGGGGTCGGACTCCCAGATCTGGCGGAAGTCCTCCTTCTTGAAGGTGCCCTCCTTGATCGCGGTGCCCATCGTCTGGGAGTTGATCTGGGCGGCGTCGACGGTCTTGTTCGTCAGGGCGAGCAGGGCCTCGGGGTGGCCGCCGGCGTAGTTGAGGTTGAGCTCGGATTCGGCGATGCCGGCCTGGGCGAGGGCGTAGCGGGGCAGAGCGTCACCCGAGGTCGAACCGACGCTGCCGAGGGCGAGGTCCTTGCCGCGGAGGTCCTCGAGGGTTGTGATGCCGGACTCCTTGGGGACCCAGATGCCACCGGTGTACGAGCTCAGCTCGCCCTCGGCCGTGCCGAAGGAGGCGAGCGGTTCGGCACCGGCGCGCTCGGAGGCGAAGACGTAGCCGAGGGGGCCGAACTGGCCGATGTCGAGCTTGCCGTTCTGCATCGCGAGCACCTCGGCGGAGTAGTCCTCGAGGACCTGGACCTCGACGGGGCAGTCGAGGGTCTTCGACAGCGACTCGGCGACCGTCTTGTAGGCGGGTTCGAGCTTCTTCGGGTCCTCGAACGGTTCGATGCCGAAGGTGATCTGCCCGTTCGGACAGGTCGCCGACTCCGCGCTGGCGGCCGGCGAGCAGCCGGCGAGGACGACGGGGGCGAGGAGGACGGCGGCGGAGGCGAGGGCGATGTGGACGCGCTTCATGATGATCCTTCTGTGATGGAGTGATGGTGATCGTGCGATAGGACGGGGTGGAACGGTTCTGGTGGGGTCCGCGCGATCGCCCGGACGGCTCAGGCGGCGGGACGGAGTGAGGGTCGCAGGGCGGTGAGCGTGCGCTCGGCGAGGCCGAAGGCGATCGTCATCCCGATCCCGGTGGCCACGGTGGCCACGGTCGTGCGCTCGTCGACGGTCTCGACGAGGAGCGGTCGGGTCGGGCTCGAGGCGTAGACGCCCTGCCACCGCTGGCGGATGGCGAACCCGGTGGGCTGGTCGAGGACGCAGGCCGCCTCGGTGAGGAGGACGTCGGTCGTCGACTCCGGGATGAACGGGTCGACGCTGCGACCGTACTCGTGGGAGTCGCCGATGATGATCGTCCCGTCGGGGCGGGGACCGAACATGACGTTGGCGCCGACGGCGATGAGCTCGGGGGCGCTGCGGGCGACCTCGTCGCGGACCGCCTCGGCGGCGGGCATCGAGGCGAACGCGTCGTAGCGCAGCAGCGAGGTGCGCGTGAGGATCGCAGCATCCGTGCGGATGTGCTCCGGGGTCGCGGCCAAGGTCATCGACAGCGCGCACTCGACGAGTTCGGCCTCGGCGGCGAGCTCGGGGAAGAGCGCGGGAAGCTGGTGGCCGGTGCACACGATGACGTGGTCGGCGGTGAATGTGCCCACCGAGGTCTCGACCCGGCCGTCGGCGACCCGGCCCACCCGGACGCCGGTGCGCAGGTCGATCGCCGAGGCGGAGCTCAGTGACTGCGCAAGCCGGGGGGCCGCGGTGCGGGGGTCGACACGGAGGTCGGCGGTCAGGTGCGCCCCGCCCACAGCGCCGCGCAGGCGGGCGTGGGGGTCGCCGGTGACCGCGGCCCCGAGGCGTTCGGGCGTGAGGAGGTCGATCGCGGCCGCACCCTTCTCAGCACGGGCCTGTTCGAGGATCGCCATCTGCGCCTGCGAGGTGGCGACGACGAAGGCGCCGGTCGGTGCGGCCCAGAAGTCGGCCTCCTTCGCCGCTTCCATCCACTGGTGGCGGCCGGCGGCGGCGAGTTCGGCGAACTCACCGGTCTGCCCGGTGATGCAGGCGTGGCCGAAGTTGCGCACGGACGCACCGCGCGGCACCGTGTCGGCCTCGAGGATCGTCACGCTCAGGCCCCGGCGAGCGGCGGCCCGGGCATGGGCGAGGCCGATGATGCCGGCCCCGACGACGATGATGTCAGAATGGTTCATGCCTCGAGACTGCCGTGTCCGGGACGCCTGAGACAAGCGGATTCGGGGCATGTATATATAAGTTGGCGATCCGTTCATCTGCGAGCGTTCGCGCGGGGTGTCTGTTCATCCCGCGTTCAATCACGGAGGCCCGAAAGCCGGGGCCGGTAGGTTATCGTCGAACCTATGATGACAAGTTCACGTTCACCTATGGAGCCGCGGGCGGCCCTGCACAGGGTCATCGGTGACGAGCTGCGGGCGCGGATCACCGATGGCAGGCTTCCCATCGGGGCGCCGCTGCCGAGCGAGGCCGAACTCTGCCGTGAGTTCTCCGTCTCCCGCGGTCCGGTGCGCCAGGCGCTCGCGGCGCTGCGGGCCGAGGGCATCATCGCCGGCAGTCAGGGAGCGGTCGCCCACGTCGTCGGCTCCGTGCCGACGCAGTCGATGACGAGCTTCCTCTCCTTCTCCGAGTGGGCGCAGTCGACGCATCGGCGTCCGGGACAGCGCACCGTCGAACTCGCCCGCCGCGCCGCGAACGAAGAGGTGGCCGCGGCACTGTCCGTGCCGGTCGGGGAGACCGTCGTCGAGATCATCCGCCTGCGCCTCCTCGACGACGTGCCGGTGATGGTCGAGCGCACGGCCTTCACCCTCGAGGCCGGACGTCACCTCTTCGACTTCGACACCGACAGCGGATCGATCTTCGCCCACCTCAAGGGCAACGGCGTCGAACTCGTCGCCGCCCGCCACACCTTCGACGCCGTGACCGCAGCGGGCCTCGACGCCGAACTGCTCGAGGTGCCCGACTGCACGCCGCTGCTGCGCGAACTCCGGATCACCTCGACCGGTGCCGGCGTCCCCGTCGAGTACTCCGATGACCGGTACCTGCCCGGCAAGGTGACGTTCACGATCAACAACACCGCCGCCTCGGGCGGCAACGTCATCCGACTCATCCCCGAGGACTGACCTCGGTCCCAGCCGACCCTTGACACGCGCGCCACGCCGGGCGGCGACACTGCCGCCCGCATCCACCTCTGCGAAGGAGAACCCCCAATGACCACGACCATCGACCTCGCCGTCTTCGACATGGCAGGCACCACGCTCGACGAGCACGGAGACGTCTACCGGGCGCTGCGCCAAAGCGTCGAGGAGACCGGCACCGAGGTGACCGAGGAGAACCTCCAGACCTGGATGGGCACCGACAAGGTCGAGGCGATCCGCAACCTCCTCCGCCTCGGCGGGCATTCCGCGGACGCGGGCACGGTCGCTCAGTGCTTCGACCGCTTCCGCGCGCTGCTGCACGAGTTCTACGCCGCCACCCCGCCCGAACCGCTGCCCGGCGTCACCGAGGCGCTCGCCGAACTCCGCCGGAACGGGGTCAAGGTGGCGCTGACGACCGGGTTCTCGACCGACGTCGCCGGCCCCCTCCTCGAGGGCCTCGGGTGGGCGACGGGGGAGGACGGGAACCTCGACGCCGTCGTCTGCTCCGACGAGGTGGCCGCCGGCCGTCCCTACCCGTACATGATCCAGCGGGCGATGGAGCGGACCGGGACGAAGGACGTCCGCACCGTACTCGTCGCCGGTGACACCGCCGTCGACGTCGAAGCCGGCGCCGCCTCGGGGGCCGGAATCGTCCTCGGCGTCGAGACCGGAGCGCTCACCGCCGCGGACTTCTCCGCCTTCGACGGCGCGCAGTCGCTGCCCTCGGTGGCCGAGATCCCGGCCTTCCTCGGCCTCCGCGCCTGAGCTCCGCCCCTCAGCTGTCGGAGAACTGCGTCGCGTAGAGCTCGGCGTAGCGGCCGCCGCGGGCGATGAGCTCGGCATGCGAACCGGACTCGACGATGCGCCCGGCCTCGACGACGAGGATCGTGTCGGCCTGCCGGATCGTCGAAAGCCGGTGCGCGATGACGAGCGCGGTGCGCCCCGACATCGCGTGCGCGAGCGCCTGCTGCACGGCCGCCTCGTTCGTCGAGTCGAGCGCCGAGGTGGCCTCGTCGAGGACGACGATCTCCGGGGCCGCGAGGAGCATCCGGGCGATCGTCAGCCGCTGGCGCTCACCGCCGGAGAGCCGGTAGCCGCGCTCGCCGACGACGGTGTCGAGCCCGTCAGGCAGGGCCGCGATGACGTCGTGGAGCTGCGCCCGGTCGAGGGCGTCGGCGAGTTCGGTCTCCGTCGCATCGGGCTTCGCGAGCAGGAGGTTCGACCGGATCGACTCGTGGAAGACGTGCCCGTCCTGGGTGACGACGCCGACCGTCTTGCGCAGCGTCTCCGCGGAGAGTTCGCGGACATCGACACCGCCGATCGTGATGCTGCCCTCGGTGACATCGTAGAGGCGCGGCAGCAGTGAGGCGATCGTCGACTTGCCGGCCCCCGAGGAGCCGACGAGGGCGACCGTGTGACCGGCGGGGATCGTGAAGCGGAGATCGTGGAGGACCTCCTGACCGCCGCGGGCGTCGAGCACCGAGACGTCCTCGAGGCTCGCGAGACTGACCTGTTCGGCACTCGGGTAGGCGAAGCTGACATGGTCGAATGCGACGTCGAGGCCGTCCTCAGGCAGCTCCTTGGGGTCCTTCGGCGCCTTGATGAACGGGACGAGGTCGAGGATCTCGAAGACCCGCTGGAAGCTGACGACGGCGCTCATGATGTCGAGGCGGGCGTTCGCGAGCATCGTCAGCGGCGTGTACAGGCGGGTGAGGAGGAGGGCGAGGGTGACGACCTGACCGGCATTGAGATGACCGAGGACCGCCTGGGCGCCGCCGATGCCGTAGACGAGTGCCAGCGCGAGAGCTGAGACGAGGGTGAGGGAGGCGACGAACGTCGACTGGAGCATCGCGACCTTGACCCCGATGTCGCGGACCTGACCGGCGCGGTCGGCGAACTCGCGGTTCTCCGTGGCGGGGTTGCCGAAGAGCTTGATGAGCGTGGCACCGCCGGCGGAGAAGCGCTCGGTCATCCGCGTCGACATGTCGGCGCTGTTCTCCGCTGCCTGGAACTGGAGGGCGGCGAGCTTCCCGCTGAGCATCCTCGTGGGGATGATGAAGAGCGGCAGGAGGAGGATCGACAGGGCTGTGACCTGCCAGGAGATCGTCACCATGACGGCGACGGTGAGGATGAGCGAGACGAGGTTGGACACGATGCCCGAGAGCGTGTTCGAGAACGCCCGCTGCGCCCCGATGACGTCGGTGTTGAGCCGCGAGACGAGGGCACCGGTGCGGGTGCGGCTGAAGAAGGCGATCGGCATCGACTGGACGTGGTCGAACACGGCGGTGCGCAGATCGAAGATGAGTCCTTCGCCGATCTGCGCGGACAGGTACCGGTTCGTGATCGAGAGAGCGGCGTCGGCGATCGCGAGGGCGCCGATGGCCACGGCGAGCCACACGACAGTGGCGACGGGACCGCCGCCGGTGATTGCGTTGACGACGTCACCGGCGAGGACGGGGTTGAGCACGCCGATGACGGCGGAGCCGACGGAGAGGGTGAGGAAGACGGCGAGCTTCCTCTTGTGCCGTTTCGCGAATCCGGCGATCCGTCGGTAGGTGCCCTTCTGGATCGTCGTCTGCGGGGTGCGCTGACTCTTCACCGAGGTGTACATCACCCTGTGTGCCGACTGCAGACTCATCGTCGCCTCTCTCCTGCTTCTCGCCCGAGTGGGAGTGCACGCACCCGGACGAAGGCGCATCGCCTCCTTGGGGATGACAAACTGTGCACTCAGTGCAACTGTGCGTGGGCCGATTCTATTTCCGCCCGCCCGGACCGAACTCCGGGAGTGCGCGGCGCCCGACCGACGACAGCGAATCCGCGACGCCCGCCGGCCAACCGCGGATCAGAGCTTGCGCAGCTGGACCTTGCGGATCGTGTGGTCGGCGGATTTGTGGAGGACGAGATCGGCGCGACCGCGGCTGGGCAGGACGTTCTCCCGCAGGTTGGGGAAGTTGATCGAGTCCCAGATCTCCGTGGCGAGCGTCACCGCCTCGTCGTCGCTGAGCTTCGAGTAGCGGTGGAAGTACGAGTCGGGGTCCTGGAAGGCGCCGTGTTTGAGTTTGAGGAAGCGCGAGACGTACCACTCGCGGATGTCGCGGGAGCGGGCGTCGACGTAGACGGAGAAGTCGAAGTAGTCACTCGTCGACAGCCCCACGGTCCCGTCGCTGCGGGGCCGGGCCGGCTGGAGGACGTTGAGCCCTTCGACGATGAGGACGTCGGGGGAGCGGACGACCACCTCGGCGCCGGGAACGATGTCGTACGTGTGGTGGGAGTACACAGGTGCCCGGACCTCCGGGGCCCCGGACTTCACGGCAGAGAGGAAGCGGAGCAGGCGGCGGCGGTCGTAGGACTCGGGAAAGCCCTTGCGGCCGTTCAGGTGTCGGCGTTCGAGTTCGGCGTTGGGGTAGAGGAACCCGTCGGTGGTGATGAGCTCGACGCGAGGGGTGTCGGGCCAGCGGGCGAGGAGTTCGCGCAGGACACGGGCCGTCGTCGACTTGCCCACTGCGACGGAGCCGGCGACGCCGATGACGAAGGGCGTGCGCTTGGCGTCCTGCGGTTCGAGGCCGAGCTCGTGAAGGGGGGAGAAGAACTCCCGCGTCATCTGGTGCTTGCCCTGCCGGGCGGAGACGTAGAGGTTGAGCAGGCGGGACAGCGGCAGGTAGACCTGCGCCACCTCGTCGAGATCGATGCGATCGCCGAGGCCGCGCAGCCGCTCGATGTCGCGCTGGGTCAGCGGCAGCGGAGTCGACTGCGCAAGCGTGCCCCACACCTCGCGGTCGAACTCCCAGAACGGGGAGCTCGGCTGGTCGTCGAGCTTCCTCGCGGTGTTGAGTCCGGCAAGGCGGCGCGCACGGTCAAGCTGCGGATCGACATGAGGCATGGGGACAATTGTGTCATGCGTCATGGGCGCCTCCCGCACCGCCGTGGCACCCCGGTGATGCGGTCGCCGTCACCCCGGCGATGCGGCCGGCGTCACCCCGGCGATGCGGTCGCCGTCACAGGCCGGCAGTGCCCCCGGTCACCTCGGCGGATGGCCTGGGTACCCGGTGGGAGGCGGGGTTGACTCGGCCCAGTAAAATTCCTCTCATGTGTGGAATCGTAGGATATGTCTCCAGTGCGCCGGTCACCGATGTCGACCATACTGCGCTCGACGTTGTGCTCGCCGGCCTCAAGCGGCTCGAATACCGCGGGTACGACTCCGCTGGAGTCGCTCTCGTCACCCCTGACGGCGAACTCGCCACCGCCAAGAAGGCGGGCAAGCTCTCCAATCTCACCGATGACCTCGAGGCGAATGCGCTTCCGCTCGCGCAGACGGGCATCGGACACACCCGGTGGGCGACCCACGGCGGTCCCACCGATGTCAACGCCCACCCCCACGTCGCCGACGGCGGACGCCTCGCGCTCATCCACAACGGCATCATCGAGAACTTCGCGCAGCTCAAGGCACCGCTGGTCGCCGACGGCTTCGAGTTCACCTCGGAGACCGACACCGAGGTGGCGGCCGCGCAGCTGGCGAAGAACTACCGCGAATGCGGCGACCTCACCGATGCGATGCGCGTGACCGCCCAGCAGCTCGAAGGAGCCTTCACCCTGCTCGCCGTCCACGCGGACCTGCCCGGCACCGTCGTCGCCGCGCGCCGCAACTCGCCGCTGGTCATCGGCCTCGGCGAGGGGGAGAACTTCCTCGGCTCCGACGTCGCCGCGTTCATCGACTACACGCGCACCGCCGTCGAGATCGGCCAGGACGAAGTCGTCACCATCACCCCGGACTCGGTCGTCATCACCGACCTCGCCGGCAAGGTCGTCCCCGGTGAGCAGTTCGAGGTCGACTGGGACACCGCCTCGGCGGAGAAGGGCGGCTTCTCCTCGTTCATGGACAAGGAGATCCACGATCAGCCGCAGGCCGTCGGCGACACCCTGCTCGGCCGCTTCGACACCGAGGGCAAGCTCTCGCTCGACGAGATGAACATCGACGAGTCCGTGCTCAAGACCATCGACAAGATCGTCGTCATCGCGTGCGGCACCGCCGCCTACGCCGGTCAGGTCGCGAAGTACGCGATCGAGCACTGGTGCCGCATCCCCGTCGAGGTCGAACTCGCCCACGAGTTCCGGTACCGGGACCCCGTCGTCAACGAGAAGACCCTCATCGTCGCGATCTCCCAGTCGGGGGAGACGATGGACACGATCATGGCCGTGCGCCACGCCCGCCAGCAGGGCGCGAAGGTCATCGCGATCTGCAACACCTTCGGCTCGACGATCCCGCGCGAATCCGATGCCGTGCTCTACACGCACGCGGGACCGGAGATCGCCGTGGCCTCGACGAAGGCGTTCCTCTCCCAGGTCGTCGCCTGCTACCTGCTCGGCCTCTACCTCGCGCAGCTGCGCGGGAACAAGTTCCGCGACGAAATCGCCCTCATCCTCAAGGACCTCCAGACGATCCCGGAGAAGATCCAGCGGATCCTCGACGAGGGCAAGGACCAGGTGCTCGGCCTCGCCCGTCGCAACGAGGACGTCGGCTCGGTGCTCTTCCTCGGCCGTCACGTCGGCTACCCGGTCGCGATGGAGGGTGCGCTCAAGCTCAAGGAGCTCGCCTACATCCACGCCGAGGGCTTCGCCGCGGGCGAGCTCAAGCACGGTCCGATCGCGCTCATCGACGACGGCCAGCTCGTCATCATCGTCGTGCCCTCGAAGCGCGGACGCGATTCGCTCCACGCCAAGGTGATCTCGAACATTCAGGAGGTCCGGGCGCGCGGTGCGAACACCGTCGTCATCGCCGAGGAGGGAGACGAGGACGTGCGCGAGTTCGCCTCCGAGGTCATCTACGTCCCCGAGACCTCCACGCTGCTCGCGCCGCTGCTCACCACGGTCCCGCTGCAGATCTTCGCGATGGAGCTTGCGACGGCCAAGGGCCTCGACGTCGACCAGCCCCGCAACCTCGCGAAGTCCGTCACCGTCGAGTGATCCCTCCGGTCCGCGGTTCCGGCACCCCGCCGGGACCGCGGGCCGCCCGCATCTGCGGACCGCACCGCATCCGCGGCACAGCAGCCTGAAGAGGAGGCCCCATGGCCATTCTCGGCATCGGCACCGACATCGCCGACGTCCCGCGCTTCGCCGAGCACATCGAGCGCGTGCCCGAACTCCTCGATCGGCTGCTCACCCCCGCTGAACAGCTCAAACGCAACGGCAAGCGCCGCACGGACGCGTCCCTGGCCGCCCGATTCTCCGCGAAGGAGGCCCTGAAGAAGGCGATCGGCTTCCCCGGGTGGCTGCCCTGGCAGTCCGCCGAGGTGGTCCCCGCCCGCTCGGGCGCCCCGTCGTTCCGTCTCCGCGGGCTCGTCCTCGAGCACTTCCGCGCGATCGGCGGCACCAACCTCCACCTCTCCATCACCCATGATGCGAATGTGACGATGACCTTCGTCATCGCCGAAGGCGACGGGCCCTCGCTCAGCCCCGACGTCGAATGGGAGTCCCGCCACTTCGGCTGACCGCCTGCGTGCGGGCATAGACTCTCCCCATGGCTTCCCTCCCCACTCCCGCCGAGGCGGCCGCTCTCGCCCCCGACCTCGTCACCCTGCGTCGCGCCCTCCATGCCGCCCCGGAGGTCGGCCTCGACCTGCCCGAGACCCAGGCCCTCGTCCGCGAGGCGATCGCCGTCCTCGACGTCGAGATCACCGACGGCTCCGCCCTCTCCTCGCTCACCGTCGTCCTCCGCGGCGGCAGGCGGACCGAGGATTCGACGGGCGTCGTGCCCGCCGTGCTTCTGCGCGGGGACATGGACGCCCTGCCCGTGCCCGAGGCGACGGGCTTCGACTTCGCCGCGGTGAACGGGAACATGCACGCGTGCGGCCACGACCTCCACACAGCGGGCCTCGTCGGGGCGCTGCGTCTCCTCCACGACCGACGCGCAGAGCTGCCCGGCGACGTCGTGTTCATGTTCCAGCCCGGTGAGGAGGGCTTCGACGGGGCCGGCCGGATGCTCGACGAGGGCGTCCTCGACGCCGCCGGTCCCCGGGTCAAGGCCGCCTACGGGATCCATGTCTCCGCGGATCAGGACCTCGGCCTCGGGTCGAGCAGACGCGGATCGTACATGGCGGCGTTTGCGAAGATGACGATCACCGTCCACGGGAAGGGGACCCATGCATCCAGGCCGGCGACCGGCCGCGACCCGATCTCCGTGGGGGCGATGCTCGTCGGTCAGCTCCAGGAGTACGTCACCCGCCGCTTCGACATCTTCGATCCCCTCGTCGTCACCGTCGGCCAGTTCAACGGCGGCACCGCCCCCAACGTCATCCCCGACTTCGCGACCCTCGTCGTCAGCGTGCGTACGTTCTCCGAGACCGTCACCACCCGCGCCGAGGCGGAGCTTCCCCACCTCGTGAGCGGGCTCGTCGCCGCCCACGGACTCGAGGCCGAGGTCGCCTACGAGCGGATCCTGCCGCCGACGATCAACGACGACGCCGAGGCGGACTTCTTCCTCGAGACCTTCGCCGACCTCTTCGGCGCCGACCGTACCTGGTCGCGGCCCGATCCGCTGCCCGGCTCCGAGGACTTCTCCCGGGTGCTCGCCGAGGTGCCCGGCGCCTACGGCCACTTCGGGGCGGCGCTGCCCACCCTGCCCGTCGAGGAGCGGGAGGCCAACCATTCGCCTCGGGCGAGGCACAGCGACGAGGGCCTCGCCGATCAGGCGCTCTTCCTCGCCCACCTCGCCGCCCGGCGACTCGACCGGCTCGCCCGGGAGTGAGCCCCGACCATCAGCACTGACCACGCAGCACTGACCAGGCAGCACTGACCAGGCAGGAAGGAGCATCCGATGCCGACCTACGCATACCCCAGCCGGACCGTGCGCGACGCCGAGGTGCCCCTGCTCGAGGCGGGCGCACCCCTCATGGCCCGTGCCGCCGCGGCGCTGGCCCGCTTCAGCGCCGAGGTCCTCCGCGCTCGGCGCGGACTCGTCACCGGATCCCGGGTCTGCGTGCTCGCCGGCCCCGGCAACAACGCCGGTGACGCCCTTTACGCCGCTGCGGCGCTGGCCCGCCTGGGTGCCCGTGTCGGCGTCATCGTCCTCTTCGGCACCACCCACGGCAACGGGCTCGCCGCGGCGGTGCGCGCCGGCGCCGACGTCATCGACCTCGACAGCGGGCAGGACACGGCCCAACGGACCGCCGCGCTCACCGAACTCACCCGCGCCGGGCTCGTCCTCGACGGCATCCTCGGCACCGGCGGTCGACGCGGGCTGCCCCCGCACGTCGCCCGACTCATCCGCGACTGGCGGGAGTCCGAATTCGGGGGCACCGTCGTCGCCGTCGACATGCCCTCGGACCTCGATCCCGCCTCGGCGGGCCCCGAGTCCCGGATCCACGCTGATGCGACGCTCACCTTCGGCGGGCTCAAGGCCGAGCTCATCGACCCCCGCTCAGCCAGGTTCACCGGGCCGGTCCATGTCGTCGACATCGGTCTCGGGCTCTCCGCCGAGGCCGCCGTCGCCGAACTCCTCGCCCCAGAGGACCTCGCCACCGAGTTCCCGCGCCCCGGCCCGGAGTCCCACAAGTACTCCCGCGGGGTGATCGGGGTCGTCGCCGGCTCGCGCGAGTACCCGGGTGCCGGCGTCCTCACCACCGGCGCCGCCGTGGGCACAGCCCCGGGCATGGTCCGCTTCCTCGGCGCCCACGATGTCGGAGAGCGGGTGCTCGACCGCCACGCCGAGGTGGTCCTCGGTCCCGGCCGCCTCGATGCCCTCGTCGTCGGCTCCGGCGACCCCGAGACCGGGGCGATCGAGACCGGGCTCGCAACGATCGCCGGCACCGCGGTCCCCGTCGTCCTCGACGCCGGGGCGATCGAGATGGTCGGCCATGCCGAGGCGGCCCCGGTGCCGGGAGCGGCGGGGCGGCTCCACGGGCGACCCGTCGTCCTCACCCCGCACGCCGGTGAGCTCTCCCGCCTCCTCAGCCGCCTCCTCGGCGAGATCATCACCGCAGGCCGGGTCGCCGCCGACCCGCTGCTCTGGGCCAGGCGCGCAGCCGCGGACACCGGGCACATCGTCCTCCTCAAGGGGTCTCAGACGGTCATCGCGTGCCCCGACGGCTTCGCGGTCCTGCCCGCTCCGGGCCCGGCGAGCCTCGCGACCGCCGGTTCCGGCGACGTGCTCACCGGGATCATCGGCACCCTGCTCGCCGCCGCGCAGGCGAAACGGCGGACCGGAGGCGAGGACGGCCCGATGCCCGATCGCGTGGTCGCGCACACCGCGGGGCTCGGCGTGCTCCTCCACAACGCCGCCGGGTACCTGTCGATCAACGCCGAACAGCTCGTCACCGCCGTCGGACAGGTGACGTCCGCCCTCGTCCACTCGGGCCGGGCCGCGGACGGTATCCTTGTCCAGTGACCTCACGCGACATATCCCTCGTCAGGGCTGAGATCGACGCGTCCGCGCTGCGGGCCAACGCCGCCGCCCTCGCCGAGGCGGTCAGCCCCGCCCGACTCAAGTGCGTCGTCAAGGCCGACGCCTACGGGCACGGCGTCGACCTCGTCGCCCCGACCCTCCACGCCGCAGGTCTCCGCGAGTTCTGCGTCGCCACCGTGCCCGAGGCCCTCGCCCTGCGCGACCTCCTCGGCGCCGACGCCGAGATCATGGCCTGGCTCTACGGTCCCGGCAGCGACCTCGAGGCGGCCCTGCGTGCGGACATCGCCCTCGGCGTCTCGACTCCGGGTGCCCTCGATCGGGTCGCCGCGGCCGTGCGAGCCACGGGCATCCGGGCGCGCGTCCACCTCAAGATCGACAGCGGGCTCGGGCGCAACGGGCTCGCACCCGAGGACATTCCCGCCGTCCTCACCACGCTTCGGGCATGCGCCGAGGAGGACGCACCCCCGTTCGTCGTCTCCGGGATCATGAGCCACTTCGCCGTCGCCGACGAACCCGAGCGCCCCGAGACCGCGCAGCAGCAGGAGGTCTTCGACTCAGCCCGTCGGGAGCTCACCGAGCTCCTCGAGTCAGCCGGCGGCCGCCTCGGTGAGGCCTCCGACCTCGACGTCCACATCGCGAACTCCCCGGCCGCACTCACGCTCAGGCCCGTGCCGGGCACCTCGGCCAGGGTCGGGCTCGCCCTCTACGGCCTCTCCCCGCTCGCCGACGCCGAACCGGGCGACCTCGGTCTCACCCCCGTCATGCGGCTCGTCTCCGAGGTCGTCAACCTCAAGCACATCCCTGTCGGGCACGGCGCCTCCTACGGGCTGACGTACACCGCCGAGGCGGACACCCGGTTCGCGCTCGTACCCGGCGGATACGGTGACGGGGTGCCCCGGTCGGCGTCGAACCGCGCCGAGGTGAGCATCCGCGGAAAGCGGTTCCCCATCGTCGGACGCATCGCGATGGACCAGTTCATCGTCGACGTCGGCGACGCGGAGGTCGCCATCGGCGACGAGGTCGTCCTCTTCGGTCCCGGCGGCCCGTCCGCCGCCGAATGGGGGGACTGGGCGGAGACGATCAACTACGAGATCGTCACCCGCTTGAGCGCCCGCGTCGACCGGGTCCTCATCGACGCCGACCCTGCCGACCCCGGCGACAGGGCGCCCGCCGACCCGACGAGCACGGAGGCCCGATGAGGATCCGGATCCGCAGCCTCGATGAGATGCGCACCCTCGCCGAGGTGGTCGCCGCCCACCTGAGCGCCGGTGACCTCCTCATCCTCACCGGCAACCTCGGTGCGGGGAAGACGACGTTCACGCAGGCACTGGGCCGGGGGCTCGGGGTGCGCGGCCGCATCACCTCACCGACCTTCGTCATCGCCCGCGAACACCCCTCACGCCACGGCGGTCCGACTCTCGTCCACGTCGACGCCTACCGTCTCGGCGCGGCCGAGGAGCTTTCCGACCTCGACCTCGACTCCGACCTCGAGGACTCGATCACCGTCGTCGAATGGGGCGAGGGACTCGCCGAACAGCTGAGCCTGGACTACCTGTCGGTGACGATCACCCACGGCGGAGGAGACGACGTCTCCGACCTCGACGACGAGGACCCCGCCGACGACGAGTATCTCGTCGACGAGGAGCGCGTCGTCGAGATCACCGGACACGGACAGGACTGGGAGGGCCGCCTCGGCGCGCTCACGGCGGCGGTGAGGACGGGCCTCGGACCCGATGCGGAGGTCG
Organism: Brevibacterium sp. K72; assembly: GCF_050562175.1. Lineage (NCBI taxonomy): Bacteria > Bacillati > Actinomycetota > Actinomycetes > Micrococcales > Brevibacteriaceae > Brevibacterium > Brevibacterium sp. K72. The sequence continues at coordinate 56,449 of NZ_CP191582.1, read as the reverse complement.
ACGGATGATCATTCTCGGAATCGACACCTCGCAGGCGGCCTCGGTCGCCCTCGTCGACACGACCACCGGAGCGGTCCTCGCCGCCGAACAGGCGGCTGACCAGCGCCACCACGTCGAGTTCATCGGTCCCGCACTCGCCCGCGTCCTCGAGCGGCCGGAGGTCCCCGAGCTCGTCGTCACCGGCACCGGCCCGGGACCGTTCACGGGACTGCGGGTGGGCATCGCGGCGGGCATCGCCGTCGGCCTGGCCCGCGACATCCCCGTGCGCGGGATCCTCTCCCAGACGGCCATCGCCGAGGAGGTCCGCCGCTCCCGTGCCGCCCGCGGGGACGCTCGTCCCGGTGCTGACGCCGGGCTCGTCCTCATCGCCGGCGACGCCCGCCGCAAGGAGGTCTACGCGAGTGTGTGGGACGCGGCGGCGGAGACGATGCTCTCAGGCCCGCTCGTCGCGAAGCCCGCGGAGCTCGCGACCGAACTCGCCGCCCACGACATCGACCCCGAGGCCGTGGGGCAGCGGTTCGGGCGCGGGTTCGCCCTCTACCCTGAGGCGATCGGCGAGTCCGCGGACAGCGACATCGTCGACCCGAAGGCCGAGCACCTCGCGTTCGCCGCGGCCCGGGTGCTCGGTTCGGGCGGCGAACTCGGCGACCCGGTCCCCGAGTACCTGCGCGAACCCGACGCCGCCGCGACCCCCGTCCGACAGACCCTGCTCAAGTAGGGGCACTGCGATGACCGTGAGCGTGCGCGAACTGCCGTGGTGGGAGCTGAGCGAGGTCGCCGCGGCCGATGCGCGCATCTTCGGGGCCACCGCGTGGACCCTCCCGTACTACTGGGCCGTCGCCGCCCAGCCGGGCACGGCGATGTTCGTCGCCCGGGACGAGGGTACGGGTGACCTCGCCGGATGGGTCGTCATGTCCGCCGTCGGCTCGGAGGCCGATGTCATGACGATCGCGACCACCGAGGCTGCCCGCGGCCGGGGAGTGGGGCGCACACTGCTGCTCGCGGGCATCGACTGGGCGGACGAGGCAGGAGCGGGCCTCATCCACCTCGAGGTCGCCGACGGCAATGCGCCGGCGCTCGGCCTCTACCGGTCCCTCGGCTTCGAGGAGTGGGGGAGACGGCCGGACTACTATCCCGGCGCCGATGCCGTCCTCATGCGCCGCAGCGTGCGCTGACCAGGCTCAGCCCGGGTGAGGCACCTCAGGCGACGGACTGCTCGCGGGCGGCCGTGAGTTCGGCGAGCAGCGTCCCGTTGAGCGCGAAGGCATCGAGCGTCTCGGCGGTCACCGCCTGTTCGTCTCCGCCGGTGGCGGCGACCTCGTCGAGTCGGGCCCGGTAGGCGTCCTTGTACGGCTTCGTCTTCCCGAGGTCCGAGAAGTCCCACATCGTCAGGGCGTCATCGCCGATCCCGTAGTGCCTGCCCATGAGCGTGCCGATCGCCTGCCCGCCGGAGAGATCGCCCAGGTAGCGCGTGTAATGGTGGGCGATCATCGCCTCCGGGGTCTCGATCGCCGCGAGCCGGCTCGCATAGTCGAGGGCCGCCTCGGTGACGGCGATGTCGCCCGACCCCAGCGCCGTGAGATCGGAGACGATGCGTTCGTGCCTCTCCAGCCGCGGATCGTGGAAGGGCGCGAAGACGGGATCGTCGGCGAACATGCGGGCCCGGTCCTCGAGGGCTGCGTAGATGACCTCGTACTGCGTGAGCAGGGTCGCATACGCCTCGGCGTCGAGCCTGCCCTCCATGAGATTGACCATGAAGTCGGTGTGCTCGACATCGTCGTGGATGACGGCGGTGGCCTCCCGCAGCTGCGCGGAGAACTGCGTCTCGGACATGGCGGCTCCTCACTGTGGCCCGGTGCACCGATTCTATCGCCGCGAGTAGGCTGGAGACATGACACGAGTGCAACTGGCTGACACGAATCTCATGGTCCACCCCCTCCAACTCGGAGGGAACCCGTTCGGGTGGGGTGCCGACCGCGACGAGAGCTTCGCCGTCCTCGATGCCTACGCCGAGGCGGGCGGGAACTTCATCGACACCGCCGACGCCTACTCGGTGTGGGTCGACGGCAACACCGGGGGAGAGTCCGAGACGATCATCGGCGAATGGATGGCCGCCCGCGGCAACCGCGACGAGATGGTCATCGCGACGAAGGTCGGGATGCACCCGAAGCACAAGGGCCTCGACCCGGTGAACATCCGCGAAGCGCTCGACGCCTCTCTGCGACGCCTCGGCACCGACCATGTCGACCTCTACTACGCGCACACCGACGACGAGAAGGTCGACCAGGTCGCCGTGGCCGAGACCTTCGACGCCCTCGTGCGTTCGGGCAAGGTGAGCTACGTCGGTGCCTCGAACTTCAGCCTGGCGCGGCTGAAGTCGGCGATGAAGATCAGCGAGAAGTACTCGCTGGCCCACTACCGGGTCGTCCAGGACAGATTCAATCTCGTCTCCCGGGCGGCCGTCGACCCGGAGAAGCAGGAGTACCTGCGCTCGCGCGGCATCGCCGAACTGCCCTACCACTCGCTCGCCTCGGGCTTCCTCACCGGCAAGCACACGGGCGGAGACGCCACCGGCAGCGTCCGCGGGGACCGGGTCACCGACCTCCTCGACGACCAGGCGGCGCTGCGGGCCCTCGAGGTCCTCCACGACATCGCGAGCAGCCACGACGCCTCGATGACGGCGACGGCCATCGCATGGCAGCTCAGCCATGACTTCATCCCCGCCACGATCGCCTCGGCGCGGGTGCCCGACCAGCTCACCGAGCTCCTCGCCGGCACCGAGCTCGTCCTCACCGATGCCGAGGTGGAAGAGCTGAACACCGCATGGACCGAAGCATGAGCACTCCCGCGCCCCGCCTGGTGACCTGGGAGAACGGCACCGACCTCGTCATCGAGATGCCGCTGTCCGTGGCCCCGGATGCGACCTGGGCGGTCCTGACGGACGGGACCCGCGCCGGTGAGTGGTTCGCGCCTTTCACCGTCGACGGTGACACCGTCACCCTCGAGCTCGAGGGGACCGAGTCCGCGGACTCCGCCCTCGTCGGGGAGATCCTCAGCTGTGAGGCAGACGAGCACGTCCTCGTCGAGTTCCCCGACTTCGGGGTGCTCGGGATCCAGCTCCTGCCCGTCGAGGTCGTCCCCGACCTGCCCGTCGAGGCGGGCCCGGAGGCGGCCGCCGTCTCCGCGATGGGGGTCGTGCCGGCGGGGACCGTGCTCGTCTTCACCCAGTCGGCCGCCGACGAGGAGAGGGCAAGGCGCACGGCCGCGCAGTTCGGTCCGATGTGGGACACGCACCTGCGGATGTTCGCCCGCACCCTCGGCCTCGACGTCCCCGAGGCGAGTGAGGACGACCTCGAGGCGGTCTACGCCGATCTCGACCTCGAGGTCGACGATGAGGCCGAGGATGCGCTCGGCGACGACGACCTCGGCGACGACGGGGGACCGCGGTGAGCGGCCCGCTCGTCCTCGGCATCGAATCCTCGTGCGATGAGACGGGGGTGGGGATCGTCCGGGGCCGGACGCTTCTGACGAACACCGTGTCCTCGTCGATGGACGAGCACGTGCGCTTCGGAGGAGTCGTGCCCGAGGTCGCCTCGCGTGCCCACGTCCAGGCGATCGGCCCGGCGATCGTCGCCGCGTGCGACGAGGCCGGGGTCGAGCTCTCCGAGCTCGACGCGGTCGCCGTCACCGCCGGCCCCGGACTCTCCGGGGCGCTCATGGTCGGCGTCGGCGCGGCGAAGGGACTCGCGGCGGCCCTCGGACTTCCGCTCTACGGGGTCAACCATCTCGCCGCGCACGTCGCCGTCGACCTCGTCGCCGATGACATCGACGGACTGACCACTCCGACGATCGCCCTCCTCGTCTCCGGCGGGCACACCGAGATCCTGCGCATCGGCGACATCGTCGACGACATCGAGCTCCTCGGCGCGACGATCGACGATGCCGCCGGTGAGGCCTTCGACAAGACCGCGCGTCTGCTGGGCCTGAGCTACCCGGGCGGACCGAACGTCTCGAAGGCCGCGCTCGGCCTCCTCGACGGCACCGGGGTGCCCGGGGACCGGAGCGCCGTGCGGTTCCCCCGGGGGCTGGCGAAGAAGAGCGACCTGCGCGACCCCGAGCGTCGGTACAGCTTCTCCTTCTCCGGGCTCAAGACCGCCGCCCTGCGCGAAGTGACGAAGGCGGAGACGCTCGGCACCGACCTGCGGGTCGCCGACATCGCCGCCGGGTTCGAGGACGCCGTCGTCGACGTCCTCGTCACCAAGACCCTGCTCGCCGCGGCCGACACCGGCATCGACCATGTCGTCCTCGGGGGAGGGGTGGCCGCGAACGCCCATCTGCGCGAGGTGCTCGCGACCCGCTGCGCCGAGGCGGGGGTGACCCTGCGGGTGCCGCCGCTGAGCCTGTGCACGGACAACGGTGCGATGGTCGCAGCCCTCGGCGCCGAACTCGTCACCCGCGGTGCCGGACCGAGCGACCTCGGACTCGCCGCCGTCTCGTCCCTGGACGTCGATGATGTCCTCGTCTGAGGAGGAACCTGCTCGCTCGCGGCACCTGCCGGACTCCCTGCCGCCTCGGCGCTCCGGGGACGGCTGGACGCTCGGATCGGACGGGGAGAGGCATTGGGGGCTCAACGGAGCTGCCGGGCTCATGCTCGTCGACCCCGAGCGCGGGGTGCTCATGCAGCACCGGGCCCTGTGGTCGGTCGCCGGCGGGACGTGGGGCTTCCCCGGCGGCGCGCGGGATATGGGCGAGGCGGCGATCGACGCCGCGATCCGAGAGTCCTTCGAAGAGGCCGGGGTGCCCGACCCGGACGGGGACGACGTCGAGATCCTCGACTGCCACGTCCTCGACCTCGACACCTGGACGTACACGACGGTCATCGCACGCACCCGGCGTCCCCTCGAGCCGGTCATCAGCGACCCCGAGAGCATCGAGCTGCGCTGGGTGCCGCTGGGTGAGCTGCGCGATCTCGACCTCCATCCCGGAGTCGCCGCGAGCCTGCCCGAACTCGAGGAGCTGCTGGTCCCGCACCTGCGGGACTGAGCGCTACACGTACGAGGTGCGCAGGTCCCGGATGAGGGACCGGGTGACCTCGGTGAGCGAGCCCGTTGTGTGGAAGACGTCCTCGAGACGCTGATAGGGCACACCACGGGCCATGAGGTCGGTGACCCCGGCGAGCTCCCGGGAGCAGCCGAGACGCTCGGCCACGGGGGCGAGACGTTCGATCTCGTCGGCGATGCATTCGGTGACGAGACGCTCGTCGGCGGCGGCGTTCTCGATGATGATCGCCTCCATCCCGTAGCGGGCGGCGCGCCATTTGTTCTCGTCATGGAACCAGTCGGGCATCGTCGGCAGGGTCTCCCCGGCGTCGAGGCGGGCGGAGAAGTCGTCGACGAGGCACTGGATGAACGCCGTGACCGCGGTGATCTCCTCCATCGTCGGCAGCCCGTCGCAGACGCGGACCTCGACGGTGCCCCAGTTCGGCGCCGGCCGGATGTCCCAGCGGATCTCGTTGAGGTGGTCGATGATGCCGGTCTTGAGCATGTCGGCGACGTACTTCTCGTACGCCTCCCACGAGTCGAACTGGAAGGGCAGGCCCGCGGTCGGCAGCTGCTGGAACATCATCGCGCGGTTCGAGGCGTAGCCGGTGTCCGTCCCACCCCAGAACGGGGAGGAGGCGCTGAGCGCCTGGAGGTGCGGAACGTAGGCGAGCAGCGCATTGAGGATCGGGAGCACTTTGTCCCGGGAGTCGATGCCGACGTGGACGTGGACGCCGAAGATGAGCATGTTCCGGCCCCACCACTGGGTGCGATCGACGAGTTCGAGGTAACGGTCCTTCGCTCTGACCTCCTGCATCTGCCACTGTGCGAAGGGGTGGGTGCCTGCCGACATGAGCTCGATCCCGCGGGCCTCGGTGAGCGTGCGCAGCGCTCCCATCGAGGTCGCGAGGTCATCGGCGACGTCGGCGACTGTGGTGTGGACACCGGAGACGAGTTCGATCGTGTTCGTGAGCATCTCGCCGACGATCCGCTTCTCGAACTCGGGAGCGCGTTCGGCAACGTCGGCGAGGAGGGACTCCGCTGCGGGCGTGAGATCCAGGCTCTCACCGTCGAGCAGAGCGAGTTCCCATTCGACACCGATGGTGGAACGGGCGGAGTGAGCAAAATCGACCATGGACCGATTCTAGTGGGGCAGGGCGACTGGTCCGTGCGGGGTCTTCGCAGACGGACGTGTTTCGCCCCGACTAGCATGGGAGCATGCCAACTCGCATGCGCCTGACGGCTCTGACCACGGCACTCGCCCTCACCCTCACCGGCTGCTCGGCCGGCGGGGGAGGGGCCGGGGACGAAGGGACGCAGCCTTCGGCGGGCTCGGGGACGTCCGCGCCTGCGTCGAGCGAGGCCGTCCCGAGCCCCACTCCTGCCGACTTCGCCGACGAGGCCGCCGATATCGTCGACTCCTTCTCCGATGACGAGCTCGCAGGCTCCCTCATCATCGGGACCTGGTCGGGTACGGGGCCGCAGACCGCAGTGGACATGGTGGAGAAGGACAGCCTCGGCGGGGTCATCGTCATGGCGGACAACCTCTCCGAGACTCCGACCGCCGAGGAGGTCACGCAGCTGACGACGGCCATCGCCGGGGCGAGGACGAAGGGTCAGCCGGTGTCGATCGCCGTCGACCAGGAGGGTGGGCCCGTCTCCCGGCTGAGCACCGCGGCCCTGCCGTTCCCGCCGCTCATGGCCTTCGGCGCCGCGGACGATGAGAAGCTGACGACGACGGCGACGACGGTGCAGGCGGAGAACCTCTCAGACCTCGGGTTCACGATCGACTTCGCCCCGGACTCCGATGTCACGGTGGGACCGAAGGACGTCGCCATCAACGTCCGCTCCGCCGGCGGTGATGCCGAGGACGTCGCCGAGGTGGTCGCCCGTGCCGTCGAGGGCTACGACGCCGGTGGGGTGGCGAGCTCGGCGAAGCACTTCCCCGGGCACGGCCGTCTCACCGTCGACTCGCATGAGGGTCTGCCGGTGTCGGAGAAGTCGATCGACGAACTCGAGGACTCCGACCTCCTCCCCTTCCAGTCGGCCGTCGATGCGGGGGTGCCCATGGTGATGATGGGCCACATCGGCCTGCCCGATGCGAAGACGACACCCGCGAGCCTCAACCCGAAGGCGTACACGGCGCTGCGGGAGAACCTCGGCTTCGACGGCGTCGTCGTCACCGACGCGCTCAACATGGAGGCCGTGACACAGAGCGCGAACGGCGATGCGGCAGTGAACGCGCTCGCCGCCGGCGCCGACCTCGCGCTCATGCCCCCTGACGCGGCAGCCGCGCAGGACGCGGTCGCCGCGGCGCTCGGCGATGGGACGCTCAAGCGCGACGACCTCGTCGAGAAGTCGCGACGGGTCGTCGCGATGCAGCTCGCGACCGCGGCAGCGCAGCAGCAGGACGACCCCGCCGCCAGCCCCGCCGATCCCGAGGCCGTCCTCACCGAGGTCGCCGAGAAGTCGCTCACCGTGCTCAAGGGCGAGTGCGAGTTCGCAGGCACGGATGCGATCTCCATCGTCGGCGGCAGCGAGAAGGAGAAGGCGGCCTTGCGCAGGGCCGCGGAGACTGCGGGCCTGAGCGTGGGCAGCGGGGGGACGACGGTGAGCCTGAGCCCGGGCACCTCCGCCGAGGTGGCCGTCGGCACCGCCGCTCCCTGGACGATGCGCGGCACCCCTGCGAAGTCCGCCGTCACGGCCTATGATTCGAACCCGTATGCGCTCGGGGCCGTCGCGAAATGGCTCAAGGGCGACCTCAGCGCCACAGGACAGCTGCCCGTCGAGTACGAGGGCAGCGACGAGGCCCCGAACTGTCGGTGAAGGTGACCAACAATGAGACCGGCTCGACTGCCGTCAGACGTGACTCGCCATCCACCCGACGGCGAGCGCACCGAAGCCCAGTCCGCGGTCGAACACGACGTTCCATCCGGCGCTCGACCTTTCAGCTGCGCGTGACGAATCTGAATGCCGCATCATTGCTGACAGGGCCGCCGTCTGCCCCACTCCGGACACGAATCCGGTGATGGCTGCAGCGAGGAGGAAATGGACGTAGGATCCGGCGTTGATGAACCCCACGACGGACGGAAAAAGAATGCCGACCGCAGCTGCGAGGACGACGACGGACTGGCATCGATCCGATATGCGGCCTCCGATGAGTCGGCCCATAGCCAGACACAGTTGGATCATCAGCGCGGAGAGTACCGCTGACCATGTGTTTCCTGCGTCGCCGAGAGACGAGAGGACCACCGCATAGAGACTCACTGCGAGAAGGTAACCGAGAAGACCGACGGTCGTGATGGCTACCGTCGAACGTCATGGGTGCTGCGGCGTAGAAGGCGGTGAATCCCCCGCCCGCCGCCGTGGCAATCTGTGCCACGGCGGCGGAGGAGTTCGGATGAGGCCTCATCCGTGTGTTTGTGCTGTCGTCGCGGCGTTGTTCGCTTCCAGTTGCGGACTGTCAGCGAGCTTGAGCCAGACGACACCGCCGATGATGACGGCCAACCAGAAGGCCTTGACGAGGGTGAGGGTCTCGTCGAAGAACACCGGCCCCAGCAGGGCGGCACCGACGGCGCCGATGCCCGCCCAGACCGCGTAGCCGATTCCGACATCGATCCGCTTCAGGGCGACGCTGAGGAAGAACAGGGTCAGGAGGAAGAAGACTATTGCGACGAGTGACCAGGTGAGGTCGGTGAATCCCCTGCTGCCGTTGACGCTGAGGGCGTATCCGACTTCGAAGGCTCCGGCGAGGAGGAGAGCGAGCCAGGGGCCCGCCTTCTTCTCAGTGGTATCGAGGGTGGCGGTGGGGGTGGTTGCAGTGGTCATGGTGATGGTCCTTTCTCAATCGAGTGAAGTGCGGGGTTCAGGCAGTGCCGGCGAGATTGAGTCCGACGACCCCGGCGATGACGACGGCGATTCCGAGTAGCTTCTTCCAGGTCAGTTGCTGTGAGAGGAAGAGTGCTCCGAGGATGACGATTCCGACGCCGGCCAGGGATGTCCACAGCGCGTAGCCGACTCCGACGTCGAAGGTGAGAAGTGCCAGGCTGAGGAAGAAGGTGGCGATGCCGCCGCTGATGAGGGTGGCAACCGTCCACCAGAGTTTGGTGAAGCCCTGCGCCTTTCCGGCTGAGATGCCGACGGCGACTTCGAAGATGACGGCGATGCCGAGATAGATCCAACTCATGATGTCTTTCCTTCCGGGGGTGTGTTTGAACGCTGGTCAGCGTCCGTGATTGGTCTGGGTCTGGACGTAGAGGGAGAAGGGTTTGTTGGCGTGTTCGGTCGGGAGGTGGTGGAGGAGGGACGCGCGGATGTCGTCGGTGATGCCCAGAGCTGAATAGCTGGAGCGATAGTCGAATCCCCATCTGGCGGCGGCATCGCGATCGACGGCGACACAGATGGTCTCCACACCGTGGTCGATGGCGAAGCGATAGCACAGCCCGCAGGGTTCGCCGGTAGCCAGCAGGGCTGTGCCAGCGAGGTCCTTGCGTTCGCCGGCAGAGAGCACTTCGCGCATAGCGACGATCTCAGCGTGCGCGCTTGGGTCCCCTGTTTCCTGTACTCTGTTCACCCCGAACCCGGAGATGATGCCGGTGTCATCGGTGAGCAGACCGACGAACGGCAAGCCTCCTGCTCGGACGTGCTCGATGCTGCTGTCGACGGCGCGTTCCATCGCTTCGGCGAGCACCGTCGATCCGACAGTGCTCATGAGCGCATCTCGCCTGCAGGCGAACTCTCGGCGACAGCGTCGACGATCTTCTTTAACCGGGCAGCGCTTGGGACTCCGCGCACCAGCTGGCCGTCGACCAGGATCGCCGGCACGGAGGTGATGCCGACAGTGTTGGCTGCGTGATCCTGATCTGCCTGCTGACGGGCCCGTCGTTCCTCACTGCGCACAGCGGCTTCCACTTCACTGCGCTCAAGTCCTACCGATTCGGCGACCTCGAGGATGACGGTGTCGTCGCCGATGTCTCGATCGTCGTGGAAGAAGGCAGTGAACATCGCCTCCGAGTACTCCTCAGCCCTGCCGTGTTCCTGTGCGAGCTGCAGCACCATGAATGCCTTTTCAGTGCGTGGCTGCGGTGAGACGGTCGGGAGGGTGATCGGGACGTGGAGGCGCTCGGCCATGGGGTAGACGGCGTCTTTCCAGATACGGGGAAGGTAGTCGTCTTCCGGCCGCAGAGTAGGTACCGGATCAGGTCGCAGTTCGAAGGGCCGGATGGTTACGTCGACGTCGCGGTCGCGCTTGAGTTCCTCGATTGCTCCTTCGACCAAGAAGCAGAACGGGCAGACGTAGTCAATGAAGACATCGATCTTCGTAGTCATGGGGTGAATCCTTTCGGCAGTGTGTCTAAGTAGGTGCATGCACATACATGTAATGAGGTAGAGGAATGCGCTCGTTTCGGGTCATGGGCAATCAGACGGCGAGCTCGCTGATCGTCTTGAATGAGTAGTCGAGGCCGGACAGGTTGAGGTGCGGGTACTGTTCAGCGGTGCTTTTGAGGAGTTCGCGGATCTTCTCCTCGTACGGCTCCCGAATCTCCTCGGCCGAACTCAGGCCCTTGTCGGTGATGACCGCGTAGACTCCGCGGCCATCCTCCGGGCATGTGTCTCGGAATGCCAATCCCTTGTCTTCCATGCGGCCGACGAGGCGGGTCGCTGAACTCTGGTTGAGACCGACGCTGTGAGCGAGATCGTTGATGCGCAGCTCATGATCGGTAGACCGACTCAGGTGCAGGGCCGCGCGGTATTCGGTCAGCCCGATGCCGTAATTGTCGGTGAGCCACTTGCCGAGTGTGGCGTCCACCGCAGCCACTACCGCCGCAATCTGGGCCCATGCTGCACTGAGGTCGTGCGCGGCAGGCGCGACTTCAGCCTCAGAAGAATCTATGTACATGCATGTAAATCTAGCATGGTTGGTGTCGCGATTCACGATTGCGTGCAGAAATTTTCAGGGCGGAGGCTGCCCGTCGAGTACAAGGGCAGCGATGAGGCGCCGAACTGTCGGTGAACTCACCGTCGCATGCGCGGGTCCTCGGTCGGGTCGGCGTACTGCTGCGGGCAGCCGGAGGTCGCGGCGTCCGGGCGGAGTTCGTAGTGCCAGATCTCGTTGCCGTAGATCTGGCACAGTCCGTAGGCCGAACCATGCTGGGAGAGCCAGCTCGAGGCGTCGACGGGACCGATGTCGACCGCGTCGCCGGTGACGTGCGGTGAGGACTCGGGGGTGGCCACCCACCGGGCGGCTTCGGTCCGCGAGCCGTACGTGCTCACCGCGTCGTCGAGGAGACCCTGCTGGTAGGAGGCTGAGCGCCACCCGCTGTTGACGGTGAAGACGACACCGTCCTCAAGGGCCTCGGCGGCGGCCTCCCGGACCGCAGCGCGCAGGTCCGCATCGAGGTTCGCGATACCCGGCAGGTCGACGTCGTCGATCCTCGCAGCCGCGGGAAGGGCCCCGCCGTCGGTCTCCGAACCACCGGCATGGACGGTCACGGCAGCCTCCTCGACGGGTGCGGTCGAGGCGCAGCCGGTGAGGCCGAGGGCGAGGGCCGAGACAAGGGTGAGGGTGATGATCTGTGCGTTCATGCCCCCAGTCAACGCGGACCCGTGTTGCCGGAGCGTATGCGGAAATCGATACACGGACGATAGGTGTGGGCCGATACGCTGGGCAGATGCGTGTGCTGATCGTCGAGGACGAACCCGATATGGCCGAGGCCGTGCGCAGCGGACTGCGCCTCGAGGCGATCGCCGCCGACATCGCCCATGACGGGGACACGGCCCTCGAACTCCTCGCGGTCAACGCCTACGACCTGGCCGTCCTCGACCGGGACATCCCCGGACCCTCGGGTGATGAGATCGCCGAGCACATCGTCGCCTCGGGAACCGGCATACCCATCCTCATGCTCACCGCCGCGGACCGGATCGACGACCTCGCCACCGGGTTCGCACTCGGGGCCGACGACTACCTGACGAAGCCGTTCGAACTGCGCGAACTCGTCCTCCGGCTCCGTTCCCTCGACCGTCGCCGGGACCGCCACCGCGCCCCGACCCTCGAGATCGCCGGCCTCACCCTCGACCCGTTCCGGCGCGAGGTCTACCGCGACGGCCGCTACATCGCGCTCACCCGCAAGCAGTTCGCCGTCCTCGAAGTCCTCATGAGCGCCGGCGGCGGGGTCGTCAGCGCCGAAGAGCTCCTCGAGAAGGCGTGGGACGAGAACGCCGACCCGTTCACCAACGCCGTGCGCATCACGGTCTCCGCCCTGCGCAAACGCCTCGGACAGCCCGGCCTCATCGTCACCGTCCCCGGGGTCGGCTACCGGGTCGGGCAGGAGCCGACCGGTGAGTGAGCAGCCCCCGCCTAGGCGGCCGGGAATGAGCGTGCGATGGAAGCTCACCCTCAGCTACGCGGGGTTCCTCATCGTCGCCGGCATCCTCCTCCTCGCCGTCGTGTGGATCTTCCTCCTGCGCTACGTCCCGAACATCCCCATCAGCGCCCCCGACGGCTTCGTGCCCAACCGCTCCGACCTGCAGCGGGCGTTCTTCCCCGCCGCCGCGGCCACCCTTGGCTTCCTCCTCGTCGTCGGCCTCCTCGGCGGCTGGATCCTCGCCGGACGCATGCTCACCCCGCTCGCGAAGATCACCCGCGCCGCCCGGCGCGTGGCCGGCGGTGAGCTCGCGCATCGGATCCGGATGGGCGGGCGCAGCGACGAGATCCGCGAACTCGCCGACGTCTTCGATGCGATGCTCGACCGCGTCGAGGCCCACGTCGGTGAGCAGCAGCGCTTCGCCGCGAACGCCTCCCACGAACTGCGGACCCCGCTGGCGATCTCGCAGGCGATCCTCGACGTCGCCGCACAGGACCCCGACCGGGACGTGCGCGGCGACCTCGACCGGCTCCGGGCCGTCAACGCCCGCTCGATCGCACTCACCGAGGCGCTGCTCCTGCTCAGCCGTGCCGGCAGCCAGCCCGCCCGCACCGAACCGAGCGACCTCTCCCTCCTCGCCGAGGACGCCGTCGAGACCCTCGTGCCCTTCGCCGATGAGCGGGGCGTGAGCATCGCCGTCGACACCGAGAGCGCACCGGTGAGCGGTGACCCCGTGCTGCTCACCCAGATGGCGAGCAACCTCGTCCACAACGCGATCGTCCACAACACGGCCGAACACGGCGTCATCGAGGTGCGGACGGGAACGAGCGATGGGCACTCGACGCTGATCGTCGAGAACACGGGACCCGTGGTCTCGGACGCGCAGGCGGCCACGCTCACCGAACCGTTCCAACGCGGCAGCGACCGCGTCCGCGACGACGGGCATGCCGGAGTCGGACTCGGTCTCGCGATCGTCACGACGATCGTGGGCACCCATGGCGGCACACTCACGCTCACGCCGAGGCGCGTCGGGGGACTGCGCGTCGACGTCGTCCTGCCCGCGGCAGGCTGAGACCGCCCCCTACCGCCGGGTCACTGCAGGGTCACGCCCCGGTCGCGACGCTGCGACTGGGATCGGACGACCATCCCGACCAGCTCGCGGGGTAGAGGCTTGAGCCGACTCCGAGGCTCGCGAGCACCATCGCGTTATGGCAGGCCGTGACCCCGGACCCGCAGTAGACGGCGACGGGATCGTCGAGCGCCCCGAGCTCGGAGAAGCGCTTCCGCAGCGCCTCCTCACTGAGGATGCGACCGCCCTCGGCGTTCTCCGTCACGGGAGCGTTCTTCGCCCCCGGGATGTGCCCGGCCTGGGAGTCGAACGGCTCGGTCTCTCCACGGAAGCGCTCGGGCGCGCGGGCGTCGAGGAGCACCCCGTCCCACTGGGCGGCGGTGTCGGCGTCGATGACGGGCATCGACCCCGGAGTGATGACAACGGAGGAGGGTTCGACGGGGGAACCGGCACCGAACTCGAGGTCACCGCCGGCGGCCACCCACGCGTCGATGCCGCCGTCGAGGACACGGGCGCTCAGCCCCGCCCACCGGAGCAGCCACCACGCGCGGGCGGCCCCGAGGCCTGCGTTGTCGTCGTAGACGATGACCTCGGTGTCCGTGTCGATGCCCCAACCTCGTACGGTCTCCTCGAACCGGGCGGGACTCGGCAGCGGGTGGCGTCCCGCGCGGGGATCGCTGCGGTCGGGGTCGGCCAGCTCAGAATCGAGGTCGACGTAGATCGCGTGCGGCAGGTGGCCGCGGGCGAAGTCGTCCCGCCCGTCGGGTCGGAGCTGCGTCCAGCGGACGTCGAGCAGCCTCGGCGGAATCCGGCGGGCAGTGAGCCCGGAGAGCTCCTCGGCGGTGATGAGGACATCGGAGCGGGACATGGGATCTCCTTCGTGTCTGTGCCTCTCGACTCTACCGCTCGAGCGGCCGGGTGAGGAGGACGATGTGCTTGTCCCCGAGGCGGGTGAAGACGAGCGTCGCCTTGTCCCCCTTGGGGAGCTTGAGCTGACGGCGCACCTGGTCGGGGACGATGTCGGCGCCGCGCTTCTTGATGACGACGGACCCGATGCCGCGGGACACGAGCTCCTTGCGCAGGCTGGGGATCTTCGCGGGCAGGACATCGACGATCTCAAACGCGCTCACCCCGGCAGCGGCCGGTCCCGTGGGGGCGGTGTCCGTCGTGAGGTAGGCGATCGACGGGTGGAGGCGACGGGCCTGCAGGGGACCGGTGAGCGCAGTGACGAGACCCGCGCGCACGATCGCGCCGTCGGGTTCGAGGAGGTAGGACCCGAGCTCGCCGATGGCCTCCTCGTCGGTCTCGGGCACGTCGTCCTCGTGGACGAGGAGGGTGCGCTCGCCCATGACGAGGGCGCTGCGACCGGCACGCTGCCGGGCGGTGCCGAAGTAGAGGCAGACCTCGACGACGTCGCCGTCGTGGGAGACCCACTGGGCCTCCGCCTCGGCGGGGATGAGGTCGTGGTCGAGGGCGGGACCGAGCTTGACACCGGCCGCGGGCGCCTGAGCCGCGGTCTCGAGCACCCAGGACAGGGACGGGGAGAATTCGTCGGGGTCGGTGATCCGCGCGGTCGCCCCGCGGGCGTTCGCCCGCCCGATCCGCCGCCGGGCGGGATCGAACCACAGGGCATCGAAGCCGGCGGTGTCGACGTCCTCGGCCCGGGCGTGGGAGACCTCGGCACTGGGCAGGTGGCGGAGGTTGAAGCTCGCGAGCGCGGCGGTGACCTCGTCGGCGTCGACGGCTGCCACCTCGGCGCCGAGACCGGCGAACGCGAACGCATCGGCCCCGATCCCGCACCCAAGGTCGGCGATGCGCACGCTTTCGGGGGAGTCGTGACCGGCCAACAGGCGCCTGGCATGGTGGGCGGCCACGGGCAGGCGGGTGGCCTGAGCGAGGCCGTCGCGGGTGAAGAGCATCTCGGCGGCGTAGGGACCGAACTTGCCCACCGCCTCCTTCCGCAGCTGCGCCTGGGTGAGCAGGGCCGCGGTCACCTCGGCGGAGAAGCCCTCCCGGCGCAGGGCCGCCGACCGGGCGAGATCGTCCGCGGGAAGGTCGTCGATCGTCTCGAGGCGCTCGAGGACGGTGACGTCGAGGAGTTCGGTGAGGGTCTGCGGATCCATGCGTGCCAGCCTATCGTCCCGTTCGCCCCGGCCGACGTCCGGTTGCCCTGTCGGATTCCCGTCCCGACCCACCCGGTGTGTTCGACGGATGCGGCGGAGAATCCGTGCGGTAGGTTGTGGGGTGTGACGTTACTGACCGCTCGCGACATCCGCGACATCGCCGCTGACATCGGTCTGCGCCCGACGAAGCAGAAGGGCCAGAACTTCGTCATCGACCCCAACACCGTCCGCTCGATCGTCGCCGCGGCAGGTCTTGAGGGGGCGCAGAACGTCGTCGAGATCGGGCCCGGCCTCGGCTCGCTCACGGTGGGCCTCCTCGAGGCCGGCCACGCCGTCACCGCCGTCGAGATCGACGAGGTCCTCGCCGATCGCCTGCCGACGACGATCGCGGCCTTCGCCCCGGAGGCCGCCGAGCGCTTCGATCTCGTGGGCGCCGATGCCCTGCGGGTCACCGAGCTGCCGAACCCGCCCGAGGCGCTCGTGGCGAACCTGCCCTACAACGTCGCCGTCCCCGTCCTCCTCCACTTCCTCGAGACCTTCCCGAGCCTGCGGACCGTCCTCGTCATGGTCCAGCTCGAGGTCGCCGAACGCCTCGCCGCGGCCCCGGGCTCCCGTACCTACGGGGTCCCCAGCGTCAAGGCCCAGTGGTACGGCGAGGTGGCCCTGGCCGGGCGGATCGGGAAGAACGTCTTCTGGCCGGCCCCGAACATCGACTCCGGGCTCGTGCGCATCGACGTGACCCGCACCGACCGGGACCCCGAGTCCCGCACCCGCCTCTTCACCCTCGTCGACGCCGCCTTCGCCCAGCGACGCAAGACCCTGCGCGCGGCGCTGGCCGGGTGGGCCGGCAGCCCCCAACGGGCCGAGGAGATCCTCGTCGCCGCGGGGATCGACCCCCGCACGCGCGGTGAGGCCCTGAGCGTGTCCGACTTCGAACGCCTCGCCGAGGCGGCGGGGGAGACCGCGTGAGTGCGCCGACCCCGCTCCGCCCGGGAACCCCGGCCCCGGTCACGGTCCGGGCACCGGGGAAGATCAACGTCCACCTCGGCGTCGGGGGCGTCGACGAGCACGGATACCACACACTCGCCACGGTCTTCCAGGCCCTCGGCATGGTCGAGACGCTCACCCTCATCCCCGGTGGGACGGGCACGATCCTCGTCCAGGGGCGGTACGCCGACGAGACCGTGCCGGTCGGGGAGTCCAACCTCGCCAGACGCGCGATCACCCTCCTCATCACCGCGTTCGAAGCCGAGCGTGACGTCGAGGTGCTGCGCGACCTCGACATCGTCATCGACAAGCAGGTGCCCGTGGCCGGCGGGATGGGCGGGGGATCCGCCGACGCCGCGGCGGCCCTGACCGGGGCCGCCCACCTCATCGGCGGCGTCGACGCCGAGGTCCTCGCCGACCTCGCCCTCGAGATCGGCGCCGACGTGCCCTTCCTCCTGCGCGGGGGCACGGCGATCGGCCGGGGCCGCGGGGAGGAGCTCAGCTCCGTGCTCACCCGCGGGCAGTTCCACTGGGTCATGGCCACCTCGGCGGGACAGCTGTCGACCCCGGAGGTCTACGGCCGCTTCGACGAGCTCACCCCCGATCCCGCCCCCGCCGAGGTGCCCGCAGAGGTGCTCACGGCGCTCGCCGCCGGCGATGTCGATACGCTGGCCGCCGCCGCAGGCAACGACCTCACCGAGGCGGCCCTGTCCCTGCGCCCCGAACTCGCCGAGGTCATCGAGGCCGGTCGTGAGGCCGGTGCGCTGCTGCCTCTGCTCAGCGGGTCGGGTCCCACCGTCGGGTTCCTCGCCCGCGACGCCCGCCACGCCCTTGACTTGGCCGTCCTCCTCCAGGCCACCCGCGGGGTCAAGGAAGCCCTGCGGACGACGGGACCGGCACCCGGCGCGCACGTGGTCACCGATGGCTGAGACCCCGACCGGCCGGGCGGGGGAGAACCTCCACGGTCGGGTCCTCGACGCGATCGGACGCGACATCGTCTCCGGGCAGCTGCCGCCCGGTGTCGTCGTCAAGGCCGAGGAGCTGCGCGCCCGCTACGACGTCTCCCTCTCCGTCGTCCGCGAAGCCGTGCGTGTCCTCGAGTCCCTCGGGATGGTCAGGCCGGTGCGCCGCCTCGGGCTCATCATCCTCGCGATGAGCGAGTGGACGATCCTCGACCCGCTCGTCGTGCGCTGGCGGATGGCCGAGACCCCGGCCAGGCAGCTGCGCTCGCTCACCGAGCTGCGGGTGGCGATCGAACCCGAGGCCGCGGGCCTCGCCGCGACCTTCGCCGACGCCGCCGAAGCCGAGGAGATCATGCGGCTTGCCGCCCGGATGCGCTCGTCGGGGCGCACCGGTGAGGTCGAGGCCTTCCTCGAGGCCGATGCGGCGTTCCACCGGGCGGTGCTGCGCGCTGGGGGCAATGAGCTCTTCGCGTCCTTCGACACGGTCGTCGCCGAGATCCTCGCCGGGCGCACCGAGGAGGGCCTGCAGCCGCAGTACCCGCACCCCGATGCGCTGCAGTGGCACTTCGACGTCGCTGACGCGATCGGCTCCCAGCAGCCAGAGCGGGCACGGGAGGCGATGGCGAAGATCGTCGCCAAGGCCTACGACGAGATGTCGTCGGTGTGGGAGGGCGAACCCCGCCGCCCGTGACGGGGTGCCCGCCGCTCAGAACGCGCTGACGATTCCGAAGAGCGCGAGGCTGAAGGCGAAGCCGACGAGGCCGAGGATCGTCTGCCCGACCGTCCACGTCTTCAGGGTCGTCTTCGTATCCATCCCGAAGAAGCGGGAGACGAGCCAGAAGCCCGAGTCGTTGACGTGGCTGGCGACGACGGAGCCTGCGGCGAGCGAGAGGACGATCGCGACGACCTGGAGCTCCGAGAAGTCCGGGCTGCCGACGACGATCGGCTGGAGGAGTGCGGCCGCGGTCGTCAGCGCCACGGTCGCCGACCCCTGGGCGACGCGGACGATCGCGGCGATGACGAAGCCGGCGACGATGACCGGCAGGCCGAGGGCGGCAAGCGTGTCGGCGATCGAGTCGCCGATCCCGCTCGCGCGCAGCACCCCGCCGAACATGCCGCCGGCACCGGTGATGAGGACGATCGAGCACACGGGTCCGAGCGCGGAGTCGACGACGGTGTCGACGAGCGAACGGCTCTTGTGCTGGCGCCACCCGAGCAGCCACATCGCCGTGAGCACGGTGATGAGCAGGGCGATCGGCGTCTCACCGAGCATCCGCAGCACCGTGACCGGCGTCGATTCCGGATCGACCCAGCCGGCTTCGGCGGCGAAGCCGAGCCCAGTGTTGAAGGAGATGAGGACGAGCGGAAGGGCGAGGAGGACGATGACGGTGCCCAGCCTCGGCGTGGAGCGGAAGTCGGAGAACTCATCTGAGCGTCCGGAGAGGATCGTCGGGACGGGCACGTCGATGCGCCTGCCGATGACGAGGCCGAAGAGGTAGCCGCACAGATACCAGGAGGGCACGGCGATGAGGAGCCCGCAGAGGAGGACGAGGCCGACGTTGGCCCCGAGCAGGCCGGAGGCGGCGACCGGTCCGGGATGGGGTGGGACGAAGATGTGCATCGCCGAGAACGCGATCGCCGCAGGGAAGGCATAGAGGAGCAGGGAGCCGCCGAGGCGGCGGGCGACGGTGAAGATGATCGGGAGCATGACGACGAGGCCGGCGTCGAAGAAGATCGGGAACCCGAAGAGCAGGGACGTCACCCCGAGCGCGAGCGGTGCCCGCTTCTCACCGAAGACCCTGATGAGACGGTCGGTGAGCACTTCGGCTCCGCCGGAGAGCTCGAGGAGGCGACCGAGCATGGCGCCGAGGCCCACGAGGAGGGCGACGCTGGCCAGGGTCGAGCCGAAGCCGTCGTAGAGGACGTCGACGAGGTCGGCCGGGCGGATGCCCGCCGCAAGCGCGGTGAGGACGCTGACGACGACGAGGGCGATGAAGGCGTGGAGGCGCAGACGGATGATGAGGACGAGGAGGAGCCCGATCGCTGCGGCGGCGATGCCGAGGAGGGCGGGTGCGGGAAGGGTCCAGGCCAGGTCGATCTCGGTCATGCGTCCTCGTCGTCGAGGGTCGGACTCGGGCGTGTCAGCGCCGCGAAATGGTGGGGGAGGCGGTCGACGATGGTCCGGCACACCTCGGTGAGCGGCTGCTCGATCGAAACGATCATGTGCGCCTCATCCGGCTCGAGGGGTTCGAGAGTGGCGAGCTGGGACTGAAGCAGCGTCGGCGACATGAATTCGTGGGACCGCTTGGCCAGGTGCTCGGTGATGACCGAGGCCGGACCGTCGAGGTGGATGAAGAACGTCGACGGAGCCGTGGCTCGCAGGAGGTCCCGGTACGAGCGCTTGAGCGCCGAACAGGCGACGAGCGGGGGCGGGGTGCGGGCGAGTTCGACGGCGATCGACCGCAGCCAGGGGATCCGGTCGGCATCGTTCAGCGGGATGCCCGCGTGCATCTTCGCCTTGTTCGCCGGAGAATGGAGATCATCGCCGTCGATGAAGGCCACCTTGAGCAGGGCGGCCACCTGGCGGCCCGCCGCCGTCTTGCCGGTCCCGGACACTCCCATGATGACCAACGGTGGGAGGGAATGGGGCAGGTCCATGAGAACCTCTCGAAAACATATGATGATATTGATATGCTCTGCAGAATAAAACAGAGTTATTGAACCGTATGGGACACTCGAGCGAGTGTCAACAGCTCGGGACGATGACGCCCTGTCCGGATGGAGGGACTGCTGATGAACGCCGATGTCGCTGTGATCGGGACCGGAGTGATGGGCTCGAACCTCGCCCGCAACCTCGCCCGGCAGCCTGAGACCCGCGTGGCGATCTACGACCTCGACGTCGACCGCGCCCGCGCGGTGGCCGCAGCCCACCCCGAGGCCGGATTCCTCGTCGCCGAGACCCCGGCCGCGCTCGCACAGATGCTCTCAACCCCGCGGGTGGCGATCCTCATGGTCAATGCCGGACCCGCCACGGACGCGGCGATCGCCGACATCGCAGCGGTGTTCGAACCCGGAGACATCATCGTCGACGGCGGCAACTCCCTCTTCACCGACACCATCGTCCGAGGTGAGCAGCTCGAAGGCACCGGAATCGAGTTCGTCGGGGTCGGCATCTCCGGCGGCGAGGTGGGCGCGCTGCTCGGGCCGTCGATGATGGTCGGCGGCTCCGAGGCGGCGTGGCAGCGCCTCCGTCCCCTGCTCACTCCGATCGCCGCCCGTGCCGAGGTCGCCGGCCTCGAGGCGCCCGTGCCGTGCGTCGCCCACATCGGCACCGACGGTGCCGGGCACTTTGCGAAGATGGTCCACAACGGCATCGAGTACGCGGACATGCAGCTCATCGCCGAGGCGTGCCGGATCCTGCGCGACGACCTCGGGCTCAGCCCCGCCGCGATCTCCGCGGTGCTCACGGAATGGAACGCCGGCGAACTCGAGTCCTACCTCATCGAGGTCACCGCCGAGGTCCTCGCCCACACCGATGCGGCCACCGGACTGCCCTTCGTCGACATCGTCGCCGACGCCGCCGGGGCGAAGGGGACGGGGGCATGGACGGCGAAGGTCGGCCTCGACCTCGGGGTGCCCGTGCCGACGATCGCCGAGGCGGTCTTCGCCCGGTCCCTGTCCCAGGCCGGTGCCCTGCGCGCCCTCGGCGCAGACATCCCCGGTCCCGTCGGGAACACCGAGCCCCTGTCCACGGGGGACCGGAACGCTGCCGGCGGGCCGACGGGGGAGCGGGCCGCTGCCGACGGGGACGACCCCGTCGCTCCCGACCGCCTCGGCGAGCGGATCGAAACGGTTCGGCAGGCGCTCTTCGCGGGCAAGATCCTCGCCTACGTCCAGGGCTTCGACGAGATCGCGGCCGGGGCACAGGCGTACGGGTGGGACGTCGACCTCGGCGAGCTCGCCTCGATCTGGAGGGCCGGGTGCATCATCCGGGCCCGCGTCCTCGACCGGATCGTCGCCGCCTACGATCGGCAGGAGGGGCTCGGCTCGCTTCTGGCCGACGATGAGCTGCGCGCCGAAGTCGGTCAGGCTCAGGGGGCGCTGCGCTCGGCCGTCGGGGCAGCGATCGGGCAGGGGATCCCGGTGCCCGCGCTCTCTTCGGCGCTTGCCTACCTCGACGGGATCCGCGCTCCGCGGGCGACGGCGGCGATCATCCAGGCGCAGCGGGACTTCTTCGGCTCCCACACCTACGGCCGCGTCGACCGACCGGGGATCTTCCACACGCTGTGGTCGGGCGACCGGAGCGAAGTCGAACTCTGAGCGCCGCAACGGTTCGGTGGCCCCGGGCCTGCGAACATGGCACTGTGGGACTATGACTGAGACCACGCTGCCCCACGACGACATCGACCCCGACGGCCTCCTCGAGTACTCGGTGGTCTTCACCGACCGCTCCCTCAACCACATGTCCGCACGGTTCGTCTCCGTCATGCAGGAGATCAACCGGATTCTGCGCACCGCCTACGACGCCGATGCAGCGGCCATCGTCCCCGGCGGCGGCACCTATGCGATGGAGTCCGTGGCGCGACAGATCGCGACGGGGAAGAAGTGCCTCATCCTCCGCAACGGGCTCTTCTCGTACCGCTGGTCGCAGATCCTCGATGCCGGATCGATCGCAGACGAGACCGTCGTCCTCCCCGCCGTCCCCGACTCCGACGACGCGCAGGCGGCATGGTCGCCCGCCCCCATCGCCGAGGTCGTCTCAGCGATCGAACGCGAACGCCCCGCCGTCGTCTTCGCCCCCCACGTCGAGACGGCCTCGGGCATGCTCCTGCCCGATGAGTACATCCGGGCGGTCGCCGAGGCGGTCCATGCGGTGGGCGGCGTCTTCGTCCTCGACTGCATCGCCTCGGGCGCGGTGTGGGTGTCGATGCGCGACCTCGGCGTCGACGTCCTCATCAGCGCCCCGCAGAAGGGGTGGAGCGGCTCACCGTGCGCCGGCTACGTCATGCTCAGCAAGGGCGGTCGTGCCGCGGTCGACGTGGGCACCTCGACGAGCTTCGCACTCGATCTCAAGAAGTGGCTGTTCATCGCCGACGAGTACGAGGCCGGTCGCGCGCCCTACCATGCGACGATGCCCACCGATGCGCTCGCCCACAACGCCGCGCTCATGCGCGAGACCGAGGAGCGCGGCTTCGACAAGCTCGAGGCCGCGCAGTTCGAACTCGGCGAGCGGGTCCGCGCGGTCCTCGCCGCCCGGGAGCTTCCCTCGGTCGCCGCTGCCGGGTACCAGGCGCCGAGCGTCGTCGTCGTCCATACGAGGAACCCACAGCTGGCCAACGGGGCGGCTTTCAAGGAGGTCGGTGTCCAGGTCGCGGCGGGAGTGCCGCTGCACACCGGTGAGCAGGAGGGCTTCACGACGTTCCGGATCGGGCTCTTCGGCCTCGACAAGCTCGGTGACATCGACGGCACCGTCGCCCGCCTCGAGAAGGCCCTCGACGAGGTCGACATCGTCTGACACTCGTCGGGTCGCGGCCCATGCGCGCGGTGGTTGCGGCACCGTAACGAGTCGGCATCGCAACTGATCAGTGTCCGCCCGATCGCTCTGTTCGCGAACCGACCGATCGGGCGGAAACCGACTCAAACCCGTGCGGGCCGCCGCTTATGCGCGGTCGCCGAGGGCGACGACGTTCTCGGCGAGGCGCTCGTTGTCTCCGTACATGAAGTGGTTGCTCATGTTCTCCGAGAACCGGCTCGCCTCCGTGGTGAGGCCGACCGCCTCGGCGACCTCGCGGATGTGCATCGGGGTGGCACCGCAGCACACGCCGAGGTAGTTGACCCCGAGGTCGTACGCCTCCTTCGCGAACGCGCCGATCTCGTACCTGTTGGTCTGGAGCGGGTCGAGCGCGGTGGGGAACGTGCGACCGTGCGGGGAGGGCACGGCGGCGTTCGGATCCGAGAGATTGAAGAAGGTCGGCTCCTCCTCGGTGGTCCGGTAGGGGATCGGCAGGGCGCCGACGTGACAGGACACGGCCTGCCGGATCTGCTTCAGCCACGGCAGCATCGTCGCAGGACCCCGGAAGCAGTTGAGTCCGACGACGTCGACGCCTGACTGCTCGAGGCGCTGGGCGGTCTCGACGATGCCGAAGCCGTCGGCCATCTCCTGGAACGCCATCGGGGCGAGCGTGAGGACGACGGGCAGGCCCGAGGCCTTCGCGATCTCCGCGGCGGCCAGCGCCTCACCGGCGAAGTAGAAGGTCTCGCCGATGATGAGGTCGGCGCCCTCGTCGACGGCCCAGTCGACCATCTCGGAGAACATTCCGCGGACCTCGTTCTGCTTCTCCTCGCTGGCCGGGTCCCAGATGTTCGAGTTCGAGATGTTGCCGGCCACGAAGTTGCCGGGCTTCTGGTCCGCGACGCTGCGGGCGATCTGCAGGGCTGCGCGGTTGAGCGGCTCGAGGAGGTCCTCCTTGCCGATGACGCGCATCTTCTCGCGGTGGCCGTTGTAGGTGAAGGCTTCGACGATATCGGAGCCGGCCCGCTGGAAGTCGACGTGGAGGCTGCGCAGGGCCTCGGGGTATTCGAGCGCGACCTCGGGCACGAATTCTCCCGCGGAGAGGTATCCGCGTTTCTCGAGTTCGAAGAGGAAGCCTTCTGCGCAGATCACCGGCCCGGCGTCGAGGCGCTGGGTGAGTGCGTTGGACTGTGACATGTGTTCTCCCGATAGTGCCGAGGTGGGCCGGCGGGCCCCGCGACAGTGGATCCCGATAACAGGGCATCGTCGCGTTGAGGACCCCGCCAGCTCATCACAGTGCCCGTCGCTGTCTGCCGCGGGCCGTCACAGAAGGTCACGACGCTGTCACATGTCGTCACGTTCGTCGCTGCTCGCCGAGGCGTCTCAACGCTTCGCCGCCCACTCGACGAGGAGTGCGGCGCCGAGGAGGCCGACGACCCAGACGAACCCGAACACGAGGGCGAGCAGCGGAATGACGACGATGCCGTAGGGGATCGGCAGCCACGGTCCGACGCCGGCGACAACCGCGGCCCCGAGGAGCCCGAGGGCCGCAAGGGTCCGGAGCACGAAGCCGGCGACAGGGGCCGAGGCCGGGCGGCGGAGACTGGAGACGAGGAGCATGACGCCGATCGCTGCGAGCACGAGGGCGGGAAGGAAGAGGGTGACGATCGCGGCGCTCACGCCGACCGCCGGGCGCTCATCGCCGGACGCGACCCGCGCAGGTCACGCACAGCGACGCATAGGGTCGGGCGTCGAGGCGTGCTGCGGCGATCTCTCCGCCGCATTCGGTGCAGATCCCGAACGTGCCCGCGTCGAGGCGGTTGAGGGCTGCGGCGATCTCGTCGAGCCGCTCAGCGGCCTGATCGCGCATCGCAGCGGCCTGGGACCGTTCGAAGGCGATCGTCGTTCCTTCGGGATCGTGCTCGTCGTCGCTGTTGTCACCCTCCCGGGCGGCCGAGATCCCGTCGATCGAGGCGTTCAAGGCGACGATGAGCGCACGGGTCTCCACGTCCTCCTCGCGGAGCCGCTCGCGCCATCGGTCACCGGTCATGCACGTGACCCTAGTCCCGCCAGGGCGATGGCACCACCCCCGTGGGCGGTTACGCCTAGAGGGCCTCGGTCATCTCGAGCCAGCGCTGCTCGAGGGCTGCGGTCTCGTCTTCGAGCTCGCGCACCTGGGCGGTGAGCGACGCGAGCCCTTCGAAGTCGGACTGGTCGTGGGCGGCCATCTCCGCGTGAAGGGCGTCGACCCGGGTGCTCAGCTTCTCCATCTTCCGCTCGATCGCCGAGACCTCCTTCGTCGCGGCCCGCCGTTCGGCCCCGCTGAGCGCGGGTGCCGTGGAGTCGGATCCCCCCGCCGAGGCGGCCCCTGACTGATCGCTGCCGCCGGTTGTCCCGCCGGCCGACCCACCCGTGCCGGCTCCGGCCGCGCGCAGCCGCAGGTACTCGTCGACCCCGCCGGGCACGTGCCGCAGCCGGTGGTCGAGGATCGCGTACTGCTGATCGGTGACGCGCTCGAGCAGGTACCGGTCGTGGGAGACGACGATGAGGGTGCCCGGCCACGAGTCGAGGAGGTCCTCCATCGCGGCGAGCATGTCGGAGTCGACGTCGTTCGTCGGCTCACCCAGCAGCTAGATGGCAGATGCAAGAGGAGCACCTGTCTGTCATGGAGACTCGACTACCCACCCGACCACCGGCTTCCGAGATCAAGGCTCTCATATACACGCGAGCCTCGATGGATCGTCACTACCTCATGCGCTCGACCGACGATCAGGAGACGGACTGCCGCGCCTGGTGCGCGCAGCAGACGTGGAATGTCGGCAGGGTCATCACCGATGCCAATCGATCTGCATCGAAGTGGCGCACCCGCGAGCGTGAGGGGTTCGAGGAGGCTCTCCACCTGATCGCCTCCAAGAAGTATGACGCGTTCGTGACGTGGGAGCCCTCCCGCGCCGGACGTGAGCTACTGGCGTACGTGCAACTGCGTGCGGCTTGTCAGGAAGCCGGTGTGCTCTACCTGACGAAGGGCCGGGTCTATGACTTTTCCCGCCATGACGACAGCTTCATGATGGGGCTGGAGTTCCTCACTGCGGAGAAGGACGCCGCGGTGATCCGGGACCGGCAGCTGCGCACCGTGCGGCTCAACGCGCAGAAGGGTCGCCCACACGGTCGGCTCCCCTACGGGTACCGCAGGGTGTATGACGAGCAGACGCGTGCGCTGGTTCGTCAGGAGATCGACCCGGGAAAGGCCTCGATCATCATCACGGCCGTCGATGAGATTCTGGACGGGGTCTCGATCAACAACATCGTGACTCGCCTGAATCGCGCGGGGGTGCCGACCCCGATGAAGCCGACGTCCGACCAGTCGCGAGGTTGGATGAGCTCAACCCTGCGCCAACTCATCAAGAGTCCAACGATTGCGGGCCTGCGCATGTATCAGGGCGAGGTCATCGGTGAAGCGGACTGGCCGGCGATCGTTCCGGTCGAAAAGTGGGAGAAGGTCAACCAGATCCTTGCGGACCGGGCTCGCCGTACTCGGTACGTGGAGGAAGGCAACCATAGTCACCCCAGGTGGCTGCTGTCATTCATTGCCAGGTGCGGCTTCTGTTCGCACCCCTTGGTGCGCATTCATGGTGCCGTGGATCGCAAGCGGACTGGGATGCCTCGCGACAACTACATCTGCGGGAAAGTGGGGTGCCGGAAGGTCAGTATCGACATTCCCTACACGGACGCTTACGTCACCGGCGCACTACTTGGTTGGCTGTCCAAGCCTGAGAGCCTAGCGGTCATTCTGGGCCCGGACGACAACTGGAACGAGCGGGTCCGCGAAGCCCAGGACCATGTCGCAGCACTGCGCAGGCGCCTCGCCGACGCAGCGGGCGAGTATGCACAGGGCCGGATCAGCATGACGATGCTGGCCGATGTCGAGGAACGCCTCAAGCCCGAGATCGAACGTGCCGCGAAAGCCGCCGTTCCCCCGGTCGCCGACAGGCAACTCCTCGCACTGATCCAGACGAAGGATCTGGATGCCGCATGGGAAGCTCTCGACCTGGTCGAGAAGCGCCGCATGCTCAAGATGCTGCTCGACATCCGGATCGAGAAGGCCAAGACCATGGGGGGCCGCTTTGATCCGGCACGGATCAAGATCACTCCTCGGTTCTCGGTTCCCGAGACATATCAATGGAGGCGACCAGAATCGTCCTGACCGCTGCGCCCTGACGGTCAGTCGGCGGTAGGAACGACGCGCCGAGCTCTCGCCCCAGCTCCTGGAGCCGCGAGAGCTCGGCGCTCGTCTGCTGAGCTGCGGTACTCATCGCAGTTCCCCGGTGCGCGGATCGGCGCCTGCGAAGAAGGCGTCCTCGGCGGCGCGGCGTTCGGCGACTCGTGCGGCGACGTACTCGACGAAGTCGGCATCGCGGTCGGCGACGAACACGTCCTCGACCGGGTCGGCGGGGTCCTCGCCGGGCCAGGTCGTCTGCCTGGTTGGCCGGTCGCGGTCCAGGCGGGTACCGGAGGCGGCGACCCATTCGCGCAGCCTGGCGCGGGCGTCGGCGAAGTCGCGATGCCACCCGAACGGGGCACTGCCGTTCTGCTCGGGGTGGTAGGCACACAGCCAGTGCAGATGCAGCGCTGAGAGCTCCCAGACGAGTTCGTCGTGGCGGTGCCAGAACGGTGGGATGACGCTGGCGGGCAGCCCGTAGGTGCGGCGTGTCGTCTCGACCCACCGGTTCAGGGCGTACCACTCCTTTTCGAGTTCGTCGGCGCGCAGCAGGTACCAGTTCACTGGGTGCGGCGGGCCGGGGTCCTCCTCGTCCTCGTCTTCGAGCATCCCCTCGTCGTCGAGGTCGAGCTCGTCCTCGGGCAGCTCCTCCACGGCGGGCTCACCGGGGGTCTCGTGGTCGCGGTCGTCGGTCATGATCGGGACTCCTCGGTGCTCACAGGCCCATGTCCGGCGACTGCCGGTCGGGCCGGTACTCGGGCGCGGCGAACGCGGCAGGCGTCTGCTGCTGCGCCACCTGCCGTTCCGGCTGCTCGGGAACGCCGGAACCGGCGGACTGCTGGGCTGCGTCACGTTCGACGGTGGGTCGCTGGGCCTGTTCGCGGCGCGGGGTGCGGTCGACCTCGTAGGTGGTGCGGGCCATGTCGTGACCGAGCGCGGTCGCGACGAACCGCTGCTTCGTCTCGCCGGTGCTCTTGGACTGGTAGTCCTCCATGCGCCCCTCGGCGATGAAGAAGTCGTTCTTGGCGAGTTGCTTGTAGGCGCGCACGGCGACGCCCTTGTAGGCGACGAGGTCGTGGTAGGTGTTCGGCAGACGGGTGTAGGTGCCGTCGTCCTCGTAGTCCCAATGACGCTGCTCGACCTTCGCGTAGAACGCCGCTTTGCCCTTCTGAGTGGTGCCCAGCGTCGGCTCGGACTTGATGCGTCCCTTGAAGGACTCGCGGACATCCGCGCCCTGCTCGGGCTGGGTCTCGGGGCCGGTTCCTGGGTTCTCGTGCTCGGCCATCGTGCTGCTCCTGTCTTCCTGATGCGGCCACCTGTCGTGGCGGCCGTCGTGACAGGCAGGTGCACACGAGCTGTCCCGGACCTACCGAGGCGGGTCGGGGCGGCGCAGCAGCGCCTCGATCTCGGCCCGGTCGGTCTTGAGCTGGTCGGCGTCGGCGCGAGCGGGCCAGGCGCGCAGATCGGTGACGATCGGCGGGGCCGCACGCAGCAGGGTCACCGCGGTGCCGAACGGGAGGGTCCGCAACCGGTCGGGCGGGAAGATCGCGACCCTGCGCACGGAGCGCTGGTTCTGGCGAGTGCCGTGATCACCGAGGGTGATCGAGTCGGTGTACTCATCACGTTCACCGATCAACGTGGACAGGTCTTGAAGGTCTTTGCTGTTCGAAGCCCCGCCGAGAAGAATCTTCACGATGGAGGCGTCCCAGATCGCGCCGGCCTGGTTCTCCGACCACTTGTCGCGCGCCTGCGCGAGAGACTGGAGCACGGGCAAACAGGTGATTCCGGTGCCACCGCCCTCGGCCATCAGCGTCGGCAACGACGGCAGCGGGGCGAGGTTGCCGATCTCATCCAACGCCAGCAGCAGTGGCGGGTCGAGACGGGCTCCGGGTGAGCGTGCCGCGATCCGCCGGGCGGTCTCCACGAGATCCTCCACCAACGCGGCGACCAGTGCTGCGGAGGCTCCGGCTCCAGCACCGGTCGCGAGGAGGAACAGGGTGCCCCGATCACGGATGAACGCTTCGGGGTCGAACTCCTCCCCGGGGCCGGGGCTGACGGCATCGAGCACCCGCGGGTCAGCGAGAGCACCGAGGGCCAGAGAGACGCCCTGCCAGATCGAATCGCGGGTCCTGGGGTCGGCGTCGATCATGGATTCCAGCGAGTCCGCCCACCCCGTGGCCGCGTCCGGGCTGTTGGTGAGGATCGCGACGGCCTCCGCCGCAGCCGAGGGGTCCAGGGTCCAGCGGAACAGCTCCGCCGGGGAACGCCCATCAAGAGCAGCGGCGTGCAGCAGAGCCTGCAGCGCAGTCCTCGTCTTGCCTTCCCAGAATCCGCCAGACTCCACCCCGCCGGCAGACAGGCCGGTGGCCGAGGCGAGGCCGGTAGCGCGGATCATCGCGGTGAGAGGGTCGGCGCAGCCACGCACGGGCGACCAGCGCATCCCCGCCGGGACGCCCTCGGCCAGGTGCTGGGGGTCGAACACTGCGACCGGGCCGTGCTTCTCTCTCGCGCGCAGGGTCGCGGTGAGGTTGTCCGGGCGGGTGCTGGTGGCGATCACCGCCCCCGGCGCGTCGAGGATCGCGGGGATTACCACGTGCAGGCCCTTGCCGGAGCGGGGTGGTCCGATGAGCAGGATCGAGTCCTCGACGCTGGCCCACACCTCCCGGCCCCGGCACATCCCGAGTCGGTAGCCGACATCCGCCGGGGTCGGCTTGGAGAGAGAGGGTCGCAAGTTCCCGGCGCGGGTGAGCAGCGCCGTAGGTGAGGCGACCGTGGCCACCTCGTGGCGGGTCGCGACTCCGGCGGTTGTGTGCGGGTCGACCTCGGTCTTGCGGGCGTGACGGCGCAGCCGCGTCCACACCCAGCAGCCGCCGGCGACCAGCCCGGCCAGCAGCACGACGGTCACGGCCCAGTAGGCGACCGCGCTCATCCCTGGCGCGTCGAGCGCGGCGGCAGGATCACCGGGCCGGAACAGCACCGAGATGCCGGAGGCGGGCCCAGCGGCGGGCTGGTCGGTGCCGGTGAGGAACGCGGCCACCGATCCGGCGCCGCGCAGGATCAGGGCGAGGCCGAACAGTCCGACCAGCCCGATCATCGCGGCGTTGGTCAGCTCGTCGCCGAAGCTGCCGCTCTGGCGGCCCTGCGGGACGCTCATCGCAGCCTGCGCGCCACGACCGTGCCGGAGACGCGCCCGACCAGCAGCACCTCTCCGGTATCCCCGACCCGTCGCGGATCGAGCAGCCCCCGTGCAGTGCCGTCGCCGGCCGCGTCGGTGTCGGAGACGAGCACGGTGCAGGCGATGTCCTCCCCGGCGACGAACCCCTCCCCGGTGACCTCGATCAGCGCCGGCACCGCCTTGGGCCGTCTCGTCTTTGGGGCCGGCTCGGGTGCAGGGTCGGCGCGGCGTGGTTGTGCGGCGACGAGTTCGGTGAAGCTCGTGCCGTCGGCCTCGTGCACCTCCACCCGCACCGGCACCGCACGCTCCTGGCTGGCGTGGTCGATGATCTGCGGGAACGCGGCCCGCGACCACGGCCGCTGGTCGTCGTCGGGCGGATACACGGTGCCGTCGATCATCACGGTCATCGACCCGTCGGCGTGGATATCGAGGATCACGGTGCGCATCGACACCGGCACCGGCTCAGGGAGATTCGCATGTCGTCTCATGCCGGCCAGGTGCACAATCCCGTACCCGCACCGTTCATCCTGGCTGCTGCTGGCGCAGCTGCCGGGCCTCGTCCAGCACACGACGGCAGGGTTCCCTCACCCATACGCCGCTGTTAGTATCTGCGTATGGATGCAGATAAGCAGATGTGCGGCATGGATCCCGCGTCGGAATACGTCGATCTCGCCGCGGAGGTCTTGGGACTGTTGTCCGATCCGACGCGGATCAGGATCGTGCTGGCCCTGCGCCAGGCCGACGAGTTGCCGGTGAACGCGCTGGCGGAACTGGTCGGGAAGAAGCCCTCGGGGGTGTCGCAGCATCTGGCCCGACTACGGATGGCGCGGATGGTCACGACCCGGCAGGAGGGCACGAGCGTGCTCTACCGCCTCACCGACGAACACGCGGTCGCCCTGGTGGTCGAGGCGATCAAGCAGGCCGAGCACGCGGTCGCGAACGGGCAGATCCCTCCCCACCACCACGCACCCCGGCAGTAGTAGCCCGTTCGTCGCACAAACTCTCGTTCGTTAGGCCTCGTCTCATGCTTGCTGTCCTGCGCAATCCCACCTACGCGAAACTGTTCAGCGCGCAGGTCATCGCGCTGCTGGGCACGGGCCTGCTCACCGTCGCGCTCGGACTGCTCGCCTTCGAAATCGCCGGCGGCGACGCCGGCGTGGTGATGGGTGTGGCGATGACGATCAAGATGGTGGCCTACGTCGCCGTCTCCCCCCTCACGACGGCACTCACCGCCCGTCTCAAGAGAAAGCCACTACTCATCGGGACCGATCTCATCCGGGCTGGGGTCGCGCTCTCGCTGCCGTTCGTGACCGAGGTGTGGCAGATCAATGTGCTGATCTTCCTGTTGCAGTCCGCATCGGCGACGTTCACGCCCGCGTTTCAGGCCGTGATCCCGTCCGTGCTCCCGGACGAGGGACAGTACACACGTGCCCTGTCGCTGTCGCGGCTCGCCTACGACCTGGAGTCGCTGGTGAGCCCGATGCTCGCCGCCGCCTTACTGACGGTCGTCAGCTTCCACAATCTCTTCGCTGGCACCGTGGTCGGGTTCCTTGCCTCTGCGACCCTGGTGCTTGTCTCCCGCTTTCCTCGCTTCGAGGCTCCCGCTCCGGCGCCGTTCTTCGATCGCCTCACCCGCGGCGCCCGTGCGTTCTGGGCCAGCCGGGAGCTGCAGGGCCTGATGGCGCTGAACCTCGTCGTGGCGACGACCACGGCGATGGTGATCGTCAACACCACTGTCCTCGTCCTGGGCGATCTGGGCCGCACCCAGTCCGATGCTGCGCTCCTGCTCGCCGCCTACGGAGGCGGCTCCATGATCGTGGCCCTGACCATGCCCAAGCTCTTGGAAGCCGTCTCGGACCGGCGAGTCATGCTCACCGGCGGCATCGCCCTGCCCGTCCTTCTCCTGGCCGGAGCCGGGGTGCTCGCCTGGACCGATGGCACGCCCCAGTGGGTCGGGCTGCTGAGCGTGTGGGCGCTGATGGGGGCGGCAACCTCCACGATCCTCACCCCCTCCGCCAGGCTGCTGCGGCGAGGCAGCACGGAAGAGAATCGGCCCGCGGTGTTCGCCGCGCAGTTCTCCCTGTCCCACGCCTGCTTCCTCATCACGTACCCCCTCGCCGGTGTTCTCGGCGCCGCTATCGGCCTTCCCGCCGTGGCTCTCGTCCTCGTCGGTATCGGCATTCTCGGCGCGGTCCTCGCCACCACTGCTTGGAGCGCTACGTCCCGCACTCTCGTGCAAGCTCACAAGCGATGAGCACAGGGAGCGCTCATGCCCTCCACGACCGCTTCGACAAAGATCGATCCGATCGCTCGTACGGTTGCATCTGTAACGAACATGCGACCCCACAGTCAAGGTCAGAACGTCTGGAGATCCGCGGAATCACGCGGATTCTTACCCTACGCGGGGTTGGTTTTTTCCGGGATCGGACATGCGGCTGGTGGTGTCGAAGAGCTCGTACTCGGCCGGGTGGAGCTGGTGCTGGACGACGAAGGAGCGTTCCTTGATCCGCCACAGCCCTTGTCCGGTGCCCAGCGTCGGCAGCAGCTCGCGCTCGGTGCCGGTCAGTCCAAGGGTCTTCGCGGTCGTGCCCAGCTGGTCGGATTCCTGCCGGTAGATGATGCGGGACTCCGCATTGGCGAGCAGGGAGTTCGCGAGCGAGCGCATGGCCGAGCCCTGGTCGCCGACGTTTTCCAGGTCGGTGAGCTTGTGGAAGATGAGCATGTTGCTGATCCCGTACGCCCTCGCCAGCCGCCAGTGCGCATCCATGCGCTTGAGCAACGCGGGTTCGGACATGAGGCGCCAGGCTTCGTCGTAGATGCACCAGCGCTGCCCGCCGTTCGGGTCCAGCAGCGCCGATTCCATCCACGCGCTGGAGCACGTCATCAACACCGACACCAGCGTGGAGTTCTCGGTGACTCGCGACAGGTCCAGGGACACCATCGGCAGGGTCGGGTCGAACACCTCCGTCGACGGGCCGTCGAACAGGCCGGAGAGGTCCCCAGCCACCAGTCGTCGCAGCGCGTGTCCGACCATGCGGCCGTCCTCGGCCAGCCGCCCGTCAGGGTCGTGGGAGGGAGACAGGAGGTGGTCGACGATCATCGGCAGGATCGGCACCTCGTTCTCCCGTACCGTTTCGGCGAGGGCGGTGTCGATCGCGGTGTGCTCCAGCGGCGACATGGGCCTGGCCAGCACGGTTTCGGTGAGCGCGCCGATCAGGTCGCGGCGGCGGGAGGCGACCGTCGTCTCCCACTCCGCATCGCTGAGCCCGGAGGGGCGGTAGCCCTCGTCGAGGGGGTTGAGGCGGGTGGGCAGGCCGTGGCCGAGCTGGATCGCCCGCCCGCCGACGGCGCGGGCGATCTCAGTGTGCTCGCCTTTCGGGTCACCGGGAACGTAGACCCGCCGCCCGAACGGCAGGCTGCGCGTGTACAGGCTCTTGGCGAGGGAGGATTTGCCGCTGCCGACGATCCCTGCGACCACGACGTTCGGGGCGGTGATGACCCCGGTCTGATACAGCACCCACGGGTCGTAGACGAACGAGCCCCCGGAGTAGAGGTCCTGGCCGACGAACACGCCCGCCGAGCCCAGGCCGCCCTCGGCGAGGAACGGGTACTGGGCCGACAGGGTCGCGGAGGTGTCCTGGTGGCGGGGCAGCCGGAACCGGCCCGGCGTCCGCAACGTTTGCTTGCCGGGCTCCCCGGCGGCGGGCAAATACCGAGTGGCCTTGCGCTCGGCCCGCTCGACCTCGGCCTTGGCTTTCGCTTCCGCGACCTCGCGGCGACGCTGCTCGGCCTGCAACCGGGCCGCGGCCTGGCGGCGCTGCGCCCGCAGCCGTCGCCGCTCGGTGGCCGGGGCGACCAGCACGGAGGTATGTAGGCGTTCCTTCTCGCTCACAGTCCCAACCCCCGCTCCTGACCTCTGCTGGACCCGGCGGGGTGCGGGTCGAACCACGACCCTGCCGGCTGCGCGACCCGCGCCTGCCTCCCCGCGCGCAGGGAACGCCGCGTCGTGTGCTTCGGAACGGTGGTGGGGTGTTCGATGGCGGTGACGGCACCGGTCAGGCGGGTCGTGGTCTCCTCCAGTGCGGTGCCGGCCTGATGGAGCTCGTCACCGATCTGCAGCCCGGTATCCCGTGCGAGGGCCGGGGCGCCGG
Organism: Brevibacterium sp. K72; assembly: GCF_050562175.1. Classification (NCBI taxonomy): domain Bacteria; kingdom Bacillati; phylum Actinomycetota; class Actinomycetes; order Micrococcales; family Brevibacteriaceae; genus Brevibacterium; species Brevibacterium sp. K72. The sequence continues at coordinate 21,848 of NZ_CP191582.1, read as the reverse complement.
GGAGGGTGTGGGCGACGGCGATCCGGTCGATCGCCTCCCGCATCGCCGTGGCCGCATCGCGCAGGTCGCCCAGCAGTGTGGCGGTGCCGGGACCCGTGGCCTGCAGTTCACTGTCCGCGGCGAGGTGGCGCAGGTTGCGGGCGGCCTCGGTGGCGAACGCGGCGGGATAGTAGACGGCGGACATGATGGCCTCCCAGGCACGAGAACGACGGGGATGTGGTGCAGGTGCACCCCACCCGCCCGGTCACGGACATACCGGTGCCGCCGACCCCACAGGGCGGCGGCACCACGGGAGGTAGTCGGGTCAGAGGCCGAGGCCGCGGTCACGCTTGACCGCCGCGACGCCCGGATGCTCGAACCAGGAACCCTCGCTCACCGGCCCACGCCCGGCGGCACTGCCCGCTTCTCGTCCGGTGGCGCGTACCCCGCGATCAGAGAGCGCCGCAGCGGCAGCACCCGCCGCGCCCATCGCAGTCCCGGCCGAGGCGGCACCGCCGGCACTGCCCATGTCGGGGTCCATGGTCGGTGCGGGGGTGTCGGTGTCGAGGCTGTCCTCGGGCGCGATCTGGTGGTGGCGGTAGAGGGCGACGTGGCCGAGGTCCGGGTTGTAGGTCAGCGTGTACTCTCCCGTGCGTGCTTCCTTGTCCAGCGCCCCGGTCGGTGGGGTGTCGTAGACGTAGCCGTTGAGCATGGCCGCGTCCGTGGTCTCCTCGCCGTAGTCGAAGCCGGCCAGGTGCTCGATCGCGGCGTCCGGGCCGTCACAGTCGATCAGCCACAGCACCGCATCGGCTTCACCGCTCTGGAGGAAGACGATGTTCACCCACCGCGACACCGGCCCCTGAACCCTGGTCATCTCCGTCTCGGCGGGTGCGGGCGGGGCGGGGTGCCAGGCGATGCGACCGGCAGCCTGCGAGGCACGGTTAAGCCCCTCCTCGACACGGTCCAGGGCGGCAGCGGCCTCGGAGAGCTCCCCGGCGGCCAGGCGGGCATCACGGATACCGGCGGCGGGGTCTCCGGCATCGTCGAAGGCGCGCCCGTCATGGCGGGCGTGGCGGGTGGCGAGCTGCTGGATCGACTGCTGCATCGAGCGCACCCCGGCCAGCAGGTCCCCAATCACCCCGTAGGCGTCCTCGGGGTGGGTGAAGTCGCGGCTGGCGTGCGCCAGGCCGCGCAGCGCCTGCGATGCCTCCTCGGCGTCGGCGACGGGATCGTAGAATGTAGGCACGGTTCCTCCCCTTGACTGTGGTGATCGAGAGGTACGCATTCAGAGCACGAACCAGCCGGAGGAGCACATGAGCGGTGAGGATAGGGCCAGCGATCAGCTCGCAGCGAGGCACACTCAGACCCTGCGACTGTTCAAACGCCGAGCGGAAGAGCTCTTCTCGTGCGAGCTCGCACGTCGTGACGATGCGATGAACCTGGGGCAACAGCTGCACATGAACTTCGTTGTCGATCAAGCCACAGGCCAGTCGTCTCTGGCAGGCATTCGCCAGGTCATTCCTCCCAAAGAGCAGGTGGCTTACGCACTCACACTGATCCGTCCACTCACGCTCACGAAGAAGGGCGACCGGCTCGCATGGGTAACGGTTCTTGCCGCGTTGGAGTACTTTCGGCCGGCGGACGCCACCAATGTCTCTGAGCATTTGACACAGTTGCGTGAGAACTGGGCGCAGTACCCGCCTCGCCGAATGCGGATTATGCAGGCCCCGATCGACCCAGAAGCAGCCGGGGTTCGTGTCAATGCCTGGGACAACGAGATCGCACGTATGTTCCTCTACGGTGACCTCGTCCATGGCGATGACAACGCCGAATTGCTGGACGCGCTCGGAGATGATCAGGTTGTCTTCTCCGCCGGTGCGATGGCGTCGGACGGCTTCATGTTGGTGAACAACACGTATCAGGTCATGCACTGGCTCCGACCAGATATCGCCCCAAACGACGCGCACTTCTCCCAACTCCTAGCACAGGAGAAGCCCCCGAAGGACAACTGAGCCGGCTCATACGGGCCGGGTCAGGGGCAAGGCCGCGGCTGTGAACGCGGCGGCCTGCTGGCCGACGAGGCGGCGGGTTTCGCAGGAGGCCTGGATGGCGGCCTGCTCGACCGCGGCGACCGCGGCGTCCAGTTCCTCGATGGTGGGCGCCGAGACGGCGACCAGACCGGTCACGCGCAGCACGCCGTGCCCGGCGGTTAGGTCAGCTTCCTGCTGGAGCACGTCGGTGTATTCGGCGGTCTGGGCGGCGTCCTCGATCTGTCCGATCCGGCGGCGCTGCGCGGCATCGGAGATGTGCTCGACCTTCTTCTTGCGGATGTCACGGGCAGCCTGATCGGTGCGCAGCGGGGTGTAGAGCAGCGACAGGGATCGCCCGATCCCTGAGGAGAGCACCAGCGGGGCGAGGAACCCCGGATACACCATCGAGCGGGGCCACTCGCTGATCCAGAGCACGACGTGGTAGCCGGTATCGGTGCGCAGCCTCGTCCAGGTCTCGGTCACCGCGACCGGGCCGGCGGTGGCCAGCGACTGGCCGATCTCCCCGTGCCGCTCCAGGGTCGCGGCGACGGCCGGGTCGTAGGCGCTGCGCAGGATCACGGCGATCTGCCCCGGGCTCAGCCACCCGGCAGGGGTCAGGTCCGCCGAGCGCAGCGCCGCGGTCAGTGTGCTCATCTCCTGGCGCAGCACCGCGGCCGCGCCCCGCAGCCCGCCGCCGGCGGTCCGGATCTGCCGGGCCGCCGTCTTCATATCCAGGCTGAGGCTGATCGTGGTGGCGTGACGCTCCCCGGCGGGCCCGGCGCGCTCGATCAGCTCGGCATACGTCCTCGATGCGAAGGAGTCGTCCTGGCTGCCGTGGGCGGCCCACCATTCGGCCAGGCCCGTGCCCGAGTCCGGCAGGGTGCGCTCCAGCACCTGCACGGTCGCGATCCGCCCGGACCGGCAGACGCTGGCCAGCACCCGCCCCCAGGAGGAGACCCGGCGGGCCTGCTCGCCGGGATCGAGGAGCACGAACGCGGGATGGCGGATCTCGCACACCACCGTCAGCGTCGCCTGGTGAGGGTCGTGGATCATGCCCGCCCCGCTCTGCGGGTCGACGTGCTCGCGCAGCCGCGCCATGTCACCGGGCAGCGCGAGCGTGCCCGCCGGCCTCGGAGCGACGATGCGGCGCCGGTAGGCCAACTGTCCGCCGGTGGTCCGCCACAGCCACCAGGCGGCCACGGGCACCCATTCCACGACCGGGCGCCCGGCGACGGGCATCCAGGTCAGCACGATCGAGGACACCCAGATCGGGGCGGTGTAGGCGATGAGCATCCCGCCGGCGTAGAACGCGCCCACCAGGGACAGCACTCCGACGGCGAGGGTCGCCAGCTGGGTCGCGGACAATCCCAGCAAGATGCCGCGGCGAGTCAATCTGCTGAATTTCACCGGCACCAGGTCGGTGCCCGTACGCGCTTCTTCGGCGCTGTGCTTGTTGCTCACGAGGATCACTCCTTCCCACCGGTCGGCGGCTTACTGGGCCCGTCGTCGGGCTTCGGGCCGGTCGGCAGGTTCGGCTGCGGGGTGCTGCGCGGCGGTGCCTGCGCGCCCGGCCCACTCCCACCGCTCTCACCGTTCCCGCTGGTGTTGGTGTTGCCGGTGTTCTGGTTGGCGCCGTCGGTGGCGGCCTCGGCCTGGGCGCCGATCTGCTTGCCGGCCTCGGGGCCGGCCGTCGCGGCCTTCTTCGCGACCTCCGCGCCGATGACCACCGCCGCGACCGGTCCCGCGGCAGCTCCCGCACCGGCCGCCGAACCGCCGGCGCCCGCACCGCCCGCACCTGCTCCGGCACCTGCTCCGCCGCCTGGTGGTGGCGGCGTGCCCCCACCGCCGCCGCCTCCGCCGGGTGGGTTTCCGCCTCCGGGTGGGGGCGGTTCGTCACCCCCGCCCCCACCTCCTCCGCCGCCGTTGCCGTTGGTGTCGAGGATCTTCTTCGGGCCTTCGCCTTGCGGTGTGCCGGGCACCGGGACGGGTCGGTTCATGGCGTTCTTGGCTTCTTGTTCCGATCCCATGGTGTTGTAGAGGTCGAAGCCGAGGAACGCGATGACCCGGTAGACCATGTAGGGGGCGAAGGCGGCGATCGCGAGCATGACGATGCCGGTGATTGGCTCGGTGATCGCCGTCAGGTCCGCCTCGATGGGGGTTGCCATCTGGGTGATCGCGATGAGGAACACCACCACGAGCACCAGCTTGGAGATGATGAGGGCGAGTACGAACGCCGCCCACTTCCCGATCCACCCGCGGGTGGCATCCCACGCCGCACCAGCGAACGCGAGCGGGGCGAGCACGATCGCGATCAGCAGCAGAGCCTTGCGGATCAGCAGCGAGAACCACACGATCGCGACCGCGGCGACCATGAGCCCGCCGAGGAAGATCGTCACGATCGCCCCGACACCGGGGGCGGAGATGTTGATGGCGGTCAGTCCGGCGGCCAGCAGGATGATCTTGTCGCCCATCGTGGCCGTGGTCTCGCCGGCGGCTTGGATGATCCCGATGGTCAACTGGTCGGTGATCTCCAGCGCGAGCGCGGCCAGGGTGATAACCACGAAGGAGCCGAGCACGGCCTTGCCGGCCCCGAGGGCGGCGCGGGACAGCGCGGTGGGGTCGCGGCGGATCAGGCCGAGGATGAGCTGGAAGCAGAAGAAGATCAGCACGATGAACACGCCGATCCCGAACAGCAGGTTGTACACCGACACGTACCCCTCTTGGGTGACGTCGACCAGCGTGGTCGTGTCGAACACTGTCCACATGGCCTCGATCAGCCAGCCCGCCGCCCCGCCGACGGCCTGCGCGAACCAGTCGAACGGGGCGTCGATCAGCGACGCGGCCGCTTCACCGGCGGAGTCGCAGACCGTGGAGATGACGGGAACATCGCACAGCGCCATCACAGACCTCCCTCACACAGATAGGCGGGTTCAGACGGCCTGGCCGACGCCCCAGAAGAAATTGATCAGCGTGACCGCGGCACCGCAGATCACCGCCGCACCGCAGGAGATCAAGACGCCGATCTTGCCGCGGCCGGCCAGGTGGGGGTTGCTGGAGTTGGAGCCGAAGCCCCACACGATCGCCGAGACGATCAGCGCGAGGACGGACAGGATGAGGCCGACGGTCATGACGGCACCGACGATGGTGCGCAGCTGGTCGATGCCGGGCAGCCCCGAGTCGTTGGGGTCGATGTCGATCTGCATCGGGAGCATCGCCAAGCGGGCGAGGGTCCAGGTGGCGAGGGTCGTGATGGTCATGGCAGGGCGCTCCTTCGACAGATGAGACAGAGGTGTTCTCTCGACCAGGTGCACCCGACCCCGCCAGACACGCAGCAGCGCCCGCCCCCACAAGACCGGGGGCGGGCGCAGCAGCTTCAGCGCAGGGGTTCAGAGTTGTTGGCCGATGCCGATCAACCAGTTCATCCACGCGACCCCGGCGCCGGCGAGGATCGCCGCCCCGAGGGCGACGAGCACGCCGGTGCGGGCCTTGCCGGCGGCGGCGTAGTTCCCGGACGCAGACGCGATCGCCCAGACGATGCCGGAAATAATGAGCATCAGCACCGCGATGATGAGCACGAACGTCAACAGGGCGCCGATGACCTCTTCCAGGTCGCCGATGCCGCCCAGGCCCTCGAAATCGGGGAACACGTCCATCAGGCCCCACCACCCGAATCGGCGAGGGTGACGTGGAGGTGGTCTTGATGCCTCGTGGTGATATCGGTGCCGCGCGTGTAGTCGCGCCAGCCCTCGTCGTCACGGGCGAGGGACCAGATCTTGTCCTGCCAGATGAGGTAGTCGACTCCGAGGGTCTCGGCGTGGTCTTTCATCCAGTTCGTGACTTCCCAGCCCGCCTCGATCTGCGCGGGCGTGGGCATCTGCCCGATGGCGTTGCCGAACGCGATATCGCAGGCCCGACCCAGCGGGTGCTCCGAGACCGTGCCCGGCCGTGGCGAGTAGCACGACCAGGTCGTCTCGGGGAACGCCGCGATCGTCTGCTGATACAGGTGCAGGGTGCGGCGGGTGATCTGCCCGTTACTGGTCGGGTCGTCGACCAGCTCATCCGGGTCACCGGCCGGGGCAGGGTCAGGCTCCCCACCAGGCCCATTGCTGTCGGGGTCGCAGTCGCCGGCCGGTGGGCCGGTCTCGGCCTCGGGCAGGTCCGCGGCGTCGTGGGCGTTCAGCCAGGCGGCGGGGTCGGTGTGCTCACCGCCGGTGCCCCCGACATAGACCTCAAGGTGCAAGTGCGGGCCGGTGGACTGGCCCGAGGAGCCGACGTCGGCGATGTGCTGCCCGGCCCGCACCCTATCGCCGGCCTCGACGTGGATGCCGTCGGCCCAGGAATGGATGTACCCGGTGGCGACCTGCTCGCCGCCGACCTGATGTTCGATGACGACCTTCCCGCCCCACGCATCGGTGTACTCGGCGACGGTGACCGTGCCGTCGGCGGCGGCGAGGATGGGCGTGCCGTCCGGGGCGGCGAAGTCGCTGCCGGTGTGGAAGGACTGCTCCCCGGTGATCGGGTGGGTGCGCGGCCCGTACGGGTCGGTCGCCGTCCACGTGCCCTCGGGCAGAGGGAACACCACCCGCGAAGACTCCGCCGCCCCGGCCACAGCAGGCACCACACCAGGGTCAGTTTCGACGTTCGTGCCTGTGGTGCCGAGGAGGGTGTCGAGGATCGTGACGGCGACGGGGCTGTAGTTCTCGTACCGGTCGGGGAACGCCGAGACCTCCACGGCTTGGGCGGCCTCGCCTTTGCCCATGTCTTGCCAGCCGGGGATGTCCAGCAGCCCGCGCGGCGAGGGATGGTTCGGGCCGTCCGGGCCGCCGAAGAACGCTCGCGCCTGATACTCGGGGGCCATCAGCTCTGCGACCGACCCCCACCCGGCCTGCGGGCGCATCTGGAACAACCCCAGGCTGTCGTTGTCGCTGCCATCGCCATCGTTCGGGTAGTCCGCTGACTCCGGGTAGACGCTCGTGTTCGACAGCTGCCGCAGGGTCGACTCGGTCAGTGCGGCCATCAGCGCGATCTGGAGTCCGTCACGGTTCACGCCCTCGACGCCGGAGCCGGTCTCGATGATCGTGGCCGCGTGCGTGAGTTGCTTCTTGTTCAGCGTGAACGACTCCCCATCGCGCGTTTCGACGGCGAGCTCGTCGGGCACCTCGCCGACTTGCAGTCCGCCGCCGGGCACGGTGCAGGCCCAGGTCGCGGCGGGGTTCATCAGCAGCCCGATCCCGACCATCGACAGGAACGGTGCTACCAGCGCCAGTGCGAGCAGTCCGATAGCGAGCTTCTTGAGCACCACGCCCCTCCTTTCTCCCCAGACCTCTCGGGTCAGCGCAGGGGGTTGTCCAGCTCGGACAGCCGCAGCAGATGACAGGTGTCGTAGGCGGGCTCGCAGACCACGAACACGGTGAACGCCACCTCGTGCGCGGAGTCGACGGGTTCGTCGTTCCACACCCCGGCACGGTGGCGGACGCCTTCGATCGTGATCGCCGTCGTCCCCTCCACCAGCTGCCCCGGCTGCGCCTGCTCCTGCGCGGTCGCCCACGCTCCGGGCACGAACGCATCGGTGATCTCCAGGTGCTGGGTGGTGGCGTACTGGCGCAGCTCGACCCATGCCTCCCGCGTGGGCAGATAGGCGGCGATATCGGAGGCGAGGCCGGCCTGCTCGGTGCCGGTCGGGTCGGCGACCTCCATCAGCACGCTCGTGTAGTCCAGCGGCATCAGCCCCGACCCGGTATCCCAGGCGAACACCGCCGTCGCGACGTTGCGGGCGAACTCCTCCGGGTCCCCGGACCCGACCACCGCAGCGATCCGCCCCGGCCGTGGCGTGCCGGACTCGACCGGACTCGACGACGCGCCCGGCTCGGGGTCACGGTCGTGGGGTGGGCTGGTGTCGGGGCCGAGGATCAGGCCGTAGATCCCGATGCCGGCCAGGAGCACGATCACCAGGCCGGCGGCGAGCAGGACGATCAGGCGGGTGCGCGGGCGGGAGTCAGCGAAAGTCTTCATGCCGCCCAGGTGCACGCACCCGGTCACAGAGCACGCAGATGCTGCCGAGAGACGCTCTCGCCTGATTCAGCATCAGCGCCGGGGCCGGTGTCCTCGTCGGTACGGGGCTCCTCGGTTGTCGTCTCGACGTCGTGGCCGGTGGTGTCGAGGGAGATGCGCAGGCGGGCGGCGAAGGCGCTGGTGCCGTCGGCGACGTCGAGGAAGATGCCGGCCTGCTCCTCGGTGAGTTCGCGGGCGAGCTCGTCCACGTCGTAGTGGGTCCACCATTCCGCCAGGGAGGTCCAGGTCTGCACGAACGCCGTCACCGGCCACCGCCCCGGCACCACCGCCGGCCGGGCCGAGGTGTGCGTGCGGGGCTTGCTGCGTCCAGCGGCGGTGACACGGGCGACGGCCTCTTGGGCCATCGCGCGCAGCGACGCCTGGCGAGAGGCGTCCGCTTGCTCGACCTGGCCGCGCAGGCGCTGATAGGCGGGGTCGACCGGCCCGCCGGCCTCGATCCCCGCAAGCTCCGTCGTCGCCTGCTCGCGCAGCGCCTCGGGATTCTCGGGGTTCTCGGCCATGGCCTGGATCGCCGAGATCTTCTCCAGCGTCGTGTACGAGGCGCGGCCGGTGACCATCCGCGCGGCCTGCGCGCGGCTCCTCCCACCGACACCCCCTGACGGGGGTGCCAATTGGCACCCCCGTCAGCACCGGGCTGATTCTCCGCCGAGAAGCGGGTTACGACATCGCGGCGCTGGGCGTCCTCGGTCATGAGCTGCTTGAGCTCGCGGTACAGGGCGGCGGCCTCCAGCTGGTTGAGCGGCTTGCGGTGCGCATTCTCGTCCTGCTCGGCCAGCAGATGCCCCAACCGGGTCGAGACACCCGATCGCACCCACACGCTGACCGTGCGCCAGTGCAGCAGCCGGATCGCTTCCAGCCGGCGTCGCCCGCACACCAGCACCCCTTCGGGGGTGACCGTGATCGGTTGCAACAGGCCGTGCTCGCGGATCGAGTCAGCCAGAGCCTGGATATCGCCGAGGTCGGCGCGATGACGGGCACCGACCTGAATCGACTCCACGGTGCGTTGCAGTTCGATACTCATCACCACTCACCCCTCTCAGTCCTCTCTTCGTGGTCCCCGGTTACTTCCGGGCCTGTCGTGGGGCGGCCAGGCAGATGGTGAGCACGAGATCGTCATCGCGCAGCAGCATCGGGATCGTCTCGCCGATCAGCAGCCGCAGCAGCACCCCGCGGCCCGCGCTGGTCGCCGCCAGCGCCGGGTGCGGGTTGCCCAGCAGCGCCTTGAGCAGCCCGGTCCAGGACCGGCCCGGCAGATCCAGCAGCGCGCGGGCGTGCTGGTCACGTCGCAGGGTCTCGAACGCGGTATGCCGCGCCCCGGCCTTCGCCAGCGCCCCGCAGATGTGCTCCACCGACGCCCGCGCGGTCGCGGGCTCCCAGCCGAGCATCGTCACCAGCGCGATCGCGTCCTCAGCCGCCGACGACGCCGACATCGCCACCCCCACCACACCACCACCGCCACCGTCACCGTCTCCGGCGTCTCCGGTGCCGTCGGGATCGGGTTCGGGGTCGGTGACCTGGAACGCGGGGTGATACTCCGACAGCGGCGTCTCCCTGTCGGAGATTCGCTCGGCGTCGTGGAACGCGGAGATGTGCGGGCGGCGGGCCTGATGGGTCGAGCACAGCAGCCCCTGGGCGCGCTCCTCGGCGATGCAGGTGATCCGCACCGCGTGCGTGACCACGCCCCACGGGTCGATCGCCTCCCGGGCGGAGCGGGTGCGCATCACATCGAACGCGGCGCTGGCGGCCTCCCACGGGTCCAACGAGTGCTTGCGCGCCAGCGCGGCGTACTTCTGCGCCGCATACTGCATCAGCTCGCCGGCGACCGGGTCCCGCGCCCATGCCCCGGGCCCGGCCGCGTGGAGCCGGGCCAGCAGGGCACGCAGCCCGGCGCTGGTCGTGTAGTTCTCAGGCCCCCGCTGCGGGGAACCTGTGTGAGTCGTGATCGTCATGGGTTCGGCACCTCCTGGCAGGCAGGTGCACTCGCCTTCTCCGACACCTGGTGCTCGGCGTTCGGCGCCGGGCATGGTCGTGGTCATGGCCGGTCACCTCAGTTCATTCCGACCGGGCCGCGCCCGGCCCCGTCACGGCTCGTACTGCGGCCGAACGCCGAGATCGGGGGCAGCTCACGCTCCTTTGCACCCAGGCGCGTGACGCCGCGGGCGAGGCCGTCGTGGGCCTTGTGTGCGAGGTTCGCCTCGAAGTCGATCGCCAGGCGTGAGATCTGCCCGGTGCCTCTCGCCATCAGGTCCGAGGTGCGTACCCAGTCAACCCCGCGCGCCTTGCGCAGTGCCGGATCAACATCCGCAGTCTCAGTCTTGGCACCGGTTGTGCGGGTGACGTCGGCGGCTTGGATCGCCTCCGGAGCACCCGGTGTCTCCGCCCGGTCAGGGCGGGTCGTCTCCGGCGGGGGCGTGTCCTGCCTGCCGGGGTTGTCCTGCTCGTAGGGGTTCATGATTTCTGCTCCTTCTCCTCATCTGATTCGTTGTGGTGCTCGGGCACTGCCGAGGTCTCCTGGTCTGCGGCGGGCGCGGGATCGGTGCGGGGGAACCAGCGGCCGACGGTCGAGGCGTGCACGCCGAGTTCGCGCGCGATCGCCTTGTTCGACCAGCCCCGCCCCCGCAGCACTGCCGCCCGTTCCCGCCGCCCAGCACCTGCCAACGTTGGCGGGTCGGGCTCAGCCGATGGGGTTTCGGCCACCGCCTCCAGCACGGGCACATCCGATCGGTCAGGCTCTGTCTGCTCGCCCAGCACCTTGGCGGCCGGGGCCGGCGTTGTCGCTACCGCGATGCCCGTGGCCGAACGTGGCCGCTCGGGAAGCTCCGGCAGAAGGAGCGGTGCGGCCTGTGCCTGCGCGCCAGCGGTCTCGGAGACCTCCAGCGCCGATCCTGACTCCGGGGTGGGGGTGATCGGCGTGGGGACCGGGGTTCTGGTGGAGCGGGTCAGGACCGTCGTCAGATGCGTGGAGGCCAGCAGCACGAGCGGCGGGACCGCGGCGACGATGGCCGCGAGCAGGCCCGGCACGGAGGCGTCAGCGGCGACGAGGGCGTGCGCGGCGTTCGCGCTCACCGACATCAGCGCCCCGGCGATCAGCAGCACCCACGGGTACCAGGCCGCCCGATGCCCGTCGAGGGCGACGACCGCGACGGTCGCGACCACGATCAGCCCGTCCACCAAGAGCGGCCAGATCCACGCCTGGTTCCTGGTGATGCCCGAGCGCACCGCGAGATCGGCCAGAGCGACGAAGCTCAGCCAGAACGCGCCGCCGCCGATCAGCACCGTCCCCGACGCGGCCGCGACCACCGCCCATCGCCGCCCCGACAGCCCGCCCATCACAGCCCCCGGCCCGCCCGCGTCGCAGCCGGCACCGGCCCGAATCTCTCCGGCACGGACTCGGCCCGGGTCGAGGTGCCGACACCGGTGGTGATGGTGCGGTAGGCGGACTCGACGGTGCGAGTGATCTCCCGCTGCCCGAAATCCGGCTGCTCCACGCTCGCAAACGCATCCAGCGCCTCGGAGACCGGCACATTGCCCTCGGCGAGGCGGCAGGCGGCCCAGAACAGCTTGAGATTGCGATCCGTGGACTGCCCGCTCAGCCAGGACGCCATCCGACCCGCATCCACCATCGCCCCTGCATCCGAGATCGGGCCGGTCTTCGGGCGGGGCCGGGGCGGGGTGAGAAACTCCCGCAGGCGCTGCGCATCCAGCGCCCGCCCGTCGGTGGGGGCGAACGAGGTGGGGCGGTAGAGCACGCTCTCGCCGTCGATCTGGCGGCGCGAGGGCGGGACGATGATGTAGCCGCGATCCCCACGGAAATCCACCCCGGCACGGCCGGCCTGCCACGACGGCTGTTCACTGTCGGCGGCCGGGAAGTAGATGTGCAGGCCGCCGGTCGGTGAGCGCACCATCGTCTCCCAGCCATGCACCAGCCCCTCCCGCCGCGCGGCGCGGATCGCGTCGAAGCCGTTGACGCCGTGCACATCGACATCCACCACGGAGACGCCCGAGGCTCGGCCGGTGGGCATGCCGATGTTCGCCGCCGGGAACCTGCGCCACCAGGCCTCCACCTCCGCCGGGTCGGTGGTGGCGTCGTGGAAGCCGCGTCGGGTGATTGGCTGCTTGCCCTCCGGCGCGCACGGGAACACCGGCACCCCGGACTGCGCGAACACCATCGCGGCCCGCCCCAGCGGCCAGGACGCATCCATCTGCCGGACCGCCCGAGTAAACCTGCTCTCGGACATCACAGCCCCCGCCCCAACACGACCGCAGCGGCCCGCTCCGGCGCCGGCAACGGCGCCACTTGCCGACCGGGCGTGTCCTGCCGTGGGCTCTTCGGGGCCGGGCCGTCGCGTTCCAGCCCGGGCGGTGTGCCGTCGGGCACCTGGTTCGTGTCGAGGCCGTCGAGGATGCTGAGCGCGGTCTTGCGGATGCGCTCACCGGCGGCCTGCACGACCTCGACCGGGTTCTTCCCGTCGACGTTCGCCGCCCACCCGGCCACGTACGGGATCGTGTAGCCCGTGGTGTCCATGCCGTGGGCGGCGCCGATCATCAGCGCCACCGATTCGGCCTCGACCTCACCGATCCCGCGATGCTGCCGCGCCTCCTCCTGGTCCGGCCCATGCATCAGCACATGCCCGAGCTCGTGGGCGAGAGTCTTCACCTGCGCGGCGTCGTCCATGTTCGTGCGCACGGCGACTTGCCGGGTCGAGTAGTTCGTCAGCCCGTTCGCGCCGCCGATCATGCCCTCGTGCGGCACCCACAGCAGCTCGAACCCCTCCGCCGTGACCTGCTCCGCCAGACCCTCGCGCAGACCTTCGGGGGCTTCGCCAGCGAGCAGCCGTGGCGCTGGCCGTTCGGGGATCGGATCGCCGCTGGTCTGGGAGGCGTCCCAGACGTAGGCCGGGCGCACGCCGACCATGCGGGAGCGCACGACCTCACCGGGCTTCGGCTTCTCACCCCGGTTCAGACGCCGCCAGGAGTCCGGATCGGCCGGGTTCGTCGAGGCGAACCTGCCAGTGACCGGGGCGAGGATCTGATACCCGGCCTGGCCCTTCTCGACCTGTCGGCCCAGCTGCTGCCACTGCTTGTATCCCGCGACCAGGGTGGGGAACGGTTCGGGCACCCCGCCGGCCTCGAATGCGGCCTGGTGCTGCTCCCAGATCAGGCAGACGTTGTTGAAGCTCCGCGACCGGAACCGGGCAGCGAACCGCATCGCATCGGCCCAGTTCTCACCGGTGACCAGCCGTTCGACGGCACCGGTGAGCTTCTCGTGGAGCTCGTCGAGCTTCGCTTCCCGCTGTTGGCGGGCTTCCTCCCTCGTCGCCATCGTCGGCCTCCTCTCGGCAGGCCAGCCGCGAGGTCGCGGCTGGCCTTGCACCAGCGAGGTGAGCCAGGAGCTTCCGGCGAGTCAGACGGTCAGCGAACGGAACAGTCGGTAGGTTGGCCGTCAGGACACGGGCGGCACCTGACGTGGACCTACTGGCGTATCAGCCTCAGAGCCTGCGTAGGGCTGGAAGCAGCTGAGTCCGGTCGGACGCCGGACGAAGTGATGATTTCCCGGACGACTCTGCTGCTATCTATCCGCGACAACCGGGCGCATGGAGCGGTAGCGACTCGGGCTGAGCCCGACGTGCTCGATGAATGCCTCCGTCGCCCGTGAACGGCTGGACCAGCCGACGCAACGACCTACTGCTGCGACAGAAAGATCGGACTCGCGCAGCAGCCTGGCCATCTCCTGCACGCGAAGCATCGTCAGATACGCGATCGGGGTCTTCCCGAAGGCATCGACGAACACACGGGTCAATTGCTGCGGGGAGAGCCGCACCCTCTCGGACAGCTCGTGGAGTGTCCACCTATAGGCGACGTTTTCATGCAGTGCCTCCCGTGCCAGCAGCGCCTCCGGACGGAGAGGGGCTAACCTGCGACTGCGCGGCAGCACTGGACGCGCGCGTGCACGCTGCAATGGTGTCAGCCTCGCAGGCGAGACCCGGATGAATGGTCCGAGCACATCCATGACAGCGAACCAGAGTGCCTGGAGTCGGTTGAATCTCTCTCGGAACCGTCTCTCAACGCTGAGCGCGACCATCTCATCAATCCACGGCACAACCATCCCGGCCCGATCTCTGCCGAGTCGCAGGATCTGCGCTGGTTCAGAGTAGATCTTCTCCGCGAAACCGGGGGCGTCAAGCCGATCGTGCAGCACCGCAGAGTGCTGCCAGAAGAACTGATCGAGAGCGAAATCGGTATCGACACGGATCGACGTCACCGACACTTGGCACTCGGGCTCGCAGCTGAACAATACGTTCGGGCCGAGAAGGATCGCATCGCCCACGCTGACCGGCTGACGACCGAACTCGCTGAACATGATTGCCGAGCCCGACCTAATGAACAAGATGTTGAGGCAGTCGTAAACCACCGGGCCGACAGGCCGGTGGACGGCAAGCGTCTGGGCGACCAGCGGGCTACGCCAATGTGCATCACAGGAGTGCCTCGCTGCCTCTGGCGTGGCCGCGCACTCTTGCTGGCTCTTGTCTGATCCGCTCACTAATCTCGAACGCCTGTGGAGCCGGACGAGCTCGCCAGTTCCGAACCAACAGCAATAGCGCATGATCGCTGTGGGGCGGGAGTCGGTTTCGTACCAGTCTTCGCTGCCTTCGTCGATGCGGCAAGGCAGTCCACGGTTCTGATGAGCCGAGGGGTCACTACTCTCCGACGCGCATCGACAAAACCCAGCGGATCGCCCCGCAGCATCGGTGCACCACAAGGCACACCTCGGACGCTCCAACCATCGTTTGCAGCACTTGCGCGATGCAGCTCACACGATCGCCTCCCTCCTTGCGGAATACCTGACAGGGGTATAGCGTTGACTTGTACACGTACCCGGTAGGGGTACTACCGACATGCAAGGAGGATACCTGATGGCTTCGAACGATTACCAGGTGACGGGCATGACCTGCGGCCACTGCGAGATGTCGATCCGCGAGGAGGTCAGCGAGATCCCCGGCGTCCAGGACATCCAAGTCAGCGCGCAGACCGGCAAGCTCAACGTCACCGCCGAGGGTGAGATCGACGACGCCAAGGTCCTCGCGGCGGTCGAGGAGGCCGGCTACTCGGCGGTGCGCGTCTGATGAAGGCCGGAGGACGGCTCGCGCTCTACGGGGCCGGGTTGGTGGTGGCGTTTGGCGGGGCCTTCGGCCTCGCCGGCGCCGTCATTCCCGATAGCTTCGCAGCAGCATGGGCAGAAGGAAGTAACGTGAACGCACACGGTGAAGGGCACGGCGACGCTGCGCAGGAAACCGCGGAGCCCGCTCTGAACGGGGTCTCCGCAAGCGCGGACGGCTTCGTGCTCTCTCCGGTCCAGGCCCCCACGGCCGCAGGCGAGGATGGAGACCTGAGCTTCCAGATCCTCGACGAGTCCGGCGAACCGGTGACCGAGTACACCACCGCGCACGAGAAGGACCTGCATCTGATCGCCGTGCGCACCGACGGCGCCGGTTTCCAGCACGTGCACCCCGAACTCGACACGAGCACAGGCACCTGGTCGGTGCCGTGGACCTGGGACGAGGCGGGCACCTACCGCGTGTACGCCGACTTCACACCCGCGGGCGAGGAAGCCGAAGGCATCACTCTCACCCGCGCAATCGAGGTCGCGGGCGACTTCACCCCTGTCGAGACCGAGGCGCAGACCACCGACGAGGTCGACGGATACACCGTCTCCCTCAACGGCGACCTCACTGCGGGCACCTCAAGCGAGCTCACCATCTCGGTCGAGCGTGACGGTCAGCCGGTGACCACGCTGGAGCCTTACCTGGGCGCGTTCGGCCACCTGGTGGCGCTGCGCGAGGGTGACCTCGCCTACCTGCACGTCCACGCCGAGGGCGACGAGCCCCAGGCCGGGGACACGGCCGGACCCGAGATCCGATTCGCAGCGGAGGCCCCGACCGCCGACCGTTACCTGCTCTACCTGGACTTCCAGGTCGACGGGCAGGTGCACACCGCCGAGTTCGTGATCGACGCCGAGCACGGTGACGGCTCGAAGACAGACGATTCGCATTCCGACGGCCACTGACCCGCAGGGCTTGGCGTCGCACGAGAGCTGAGAAAGAAGGAAGAGGATGAGCACATCAGCGCCCCCAACGGGTGGGCCGGACATCGAGTTGGAGATCGGCGGGATGACCTGCGCCTCCTGCGCGAACCGGATCGAGAAGAAGCTGAACAAGCTCGATGGCGTCGCGGCCACCGTCAACTACGCCACTGAGAAGGCTAAGGTCACCGTGCCTGCCGGCTACGATCCGTCACTGCTGGTCGCCGAGGTCGAGAAGACCGGGTACACGGCCGCACTGCCCAAGCCCAAGGACACTACGGCGAACATGTCGGAGACCGAGGCCGGGGAGGAGGAAGACAGTGAGCTCACCTCGCTGCGGCATCGGCTGATCGGCGCGATCGTGCTCACTGTTCCCGTGATCGCGATGGCGATGATCCCCGCGCTGCAGTTCACGTATTGGCAGTGGGCCTCACTCGCCCTGGCCGCACCGGTGATCATCTGGGGAGCTTGGCCGTTCCACAAGGCGGCGTGGACGAACCTCAAGCACGGTGCGGCGACGATGGACACGCTCATCTCGATGGGTACCTCCGTCGCGCTGCTGTGGTCGCTCTATGCGCTCTTCCTCGGCACTGCCGGCACTCCCGGCATGACGCACCCCTTCGAGTTCACGATCGCTCCGTCGGATGGCGCGGCGAACATTTATCTCGAAGTCGGCGCGGGCGTGACGATGTTCATCCTCGCCGGCCGCTACTTCGAGAAGCGATCCAAGCGCCAGGCCGGGGCCGCGCTGCGCGCCCTCCTGGAGTTGGGCGCGAAGGAAGTCGCCGTACTCCGCGACGGCGTAGAGGTGAAGATCCCCACCTCTGAGCTGGCGGTCGGCGACGAGTTCATCGTCCGTCCAGGCGAGAAGATCGCCACCGACGGTCTCGTGACCTCCGGCTCCTCCGCGGTGGACGCCTCGATGCTCACCGGCGAGTCCGTGCCGGTCGAGGTCCGCGAGGGCGACTCGGTCACCGGTGCCACCGTCAACGCCGGCGGCCGCCTGGTCGTGCGGGCGACTCGTGTGGGTTCGGACACACAGCTCGCACAGATGGCGAAGCTCGTCGAGGACGCGCAGACCGGCAAGGCCGAGGTGCAGCGTCTGGCCGATCGTATCTCCGGCATCTTCGTGCCGATCGTCATCGTCGTCGCGTTCATCACCCTCGGCGCCTGGCTGGGAGGCGGGTTCCCCGTCGCTGCCGCGTTCACCGCAGCGGTCGCTGTGCTCGTCATCGCCTGCCCCTGCGCGCTGGGTCTGGCGACCCCGACCGCGTTGCTCGTCGGCACCGGGCGCGGTGCGCAGATGGGCGTCCTCATCAAGGGCCCGGAGGTGCTGGAGTCCACTCGCAAGGTCGACACCGTCGTGCTCGATAAGACCGGCACCGTCACCAGCGGCAAGATGACTCTGACCGACGTGATCACTGAGCCCGGTGTGGATCGTGCGGAGCTGCTGCGTTTCGCCGGTGCACTGGAAGACTCTTCGGAGCATCCGATTGCGCAGGCGATCGCCAAGGGCGCGACCCAGGAAGTCGGCCAGCTGCCTACTCCAGAGGACTTCGCCAATGTCGAGGGCAAGGGCGTGCAGGGCATCGTCGAGGGGACCCCGGTCGTCGTCGGCCGCGAGTCTCTGCTGGCGGACTGGTCGCAGAAGCTCTCTCCGGAGGTCGCACAGGCGAAGGCCCAGGCCGAGGGCGAGGGCAAGACGGTCGTCGCGATCGGCTGGGACGGTGCTGCGCGCGGCATCCTCGTCGTCGCCGACACCGTCAAGCCCACGAGCGCCGAGGCGATCCGCGGGCTCAAGGAGATCGGCCTGACCCCGGTGCTGCTCACCGGTGACAACGAGGCCGTGGCCCGCCAGATCGCGTCCGAGGTCGGCATCGACGAGGTCATCGCCGAAGTGCTACCCAAGGACAAGGTCGACGTCGTCACTCGCCTCCAGGAAGAGGGCAAGATCGTCGCGATGGTCGGCGACGGCGTCAACGACGCCCCCGCGCTCGCGCAGGCTGATCTGGGCCTGGCGATGGGCACCGGCACGGACGTCGCGATCGAGGCCTCCGACATCACGCTCGTGCGCGGTGACCTGCGGGCCGCCGTCGACGCGATCCGCCTGTCCAGGAAGACCCTGTCGACGATCAAGACCAACCTGTTCTGGGCATTCGCCTACAACACCGCCGCGATCCCGGTCGCTGCGCTCGGCATGCTCAACCCCATGCTCGCAGGTGCGGCGATGGCGTTCTCCAGCGTCTTCGTCGTCGGCAACAGCCTCCGCCTGCGCGGGTTCACGAGCGTCGCCTCGAAGTGACGTACGAGAACCCACCCATCCACACGAATCCAATAACGAAGGAACACCAGAGAATGAGCAGCTGCTGCAGCACGAACGAGACCAACCCGGCCGTGGAGAACGGTGGACGCGAGAACCTTCTTGGCGGGGGCGCCGATGACATGACCACCTGCCCGGTCATGGTCGGCACCCCGGTCAGCAAGAAGACCGCCGAGGCCGTCGGCCTCTACCGCGACTTCGAGGATGAGCGCTACTACTTCTGCTGCGCTGGTTGTGGGCCTGCGTTCGATTCGGACCCGGCCAAGTACGCCGCCAACATGGCGTAATCCACCAGCGTGCGGGGTGCCGCGGCACCGCTGCGGCACCCCGCCACCTGATCGGAGCGAACCGACATGACCACTACGACTCCCACCACCGAAACCCACCTCGACACCTGCCCCGCAGGAGGCGACGGCGACGCGTCCGTCCACGGATACATCAGCGATAAGACGAAGTACCGCAATCGTCTGCGGCGCCTCGAAGGCCAAATCCGCGGCATCGATCGGATGGTCGACGAGGACCGCTACTGCATCGACATCCTCACCCAGATCTCCGCAGTCACCAGGGCACTCGAAAATGTCGCCCTCGGCCTGCTCGACGATCACCTCAAGCATTGTGTCCTCGACGCCGCACTCGCCGGCGGACCAGTGAGCGAGCAGAGGCTCGGCGAGGCGTCCGAGGCCATCGCCCGCCTCGTGCGCTCCTGACGCCGGCGCATCAGTTCGATCACGACCAGCAGTTCAGGAGTTCTTCTATGACCCCACAGCACGTTCTCATCCTCGGCTCGGGAGCAGCCGGGGCCGCAGCCGCCCGCACTCTCGCCTCACGCGACGATGTCCGGGTGACGCTGGTGACCCGCACCGGGGAGACGCCCTATACGCGGATGCTCATCAAGGGAATCGCGTTCGGTCCGACACCGCCGGAGATGATCAAGCTCCCGCTGCCTCAGATCGAGGTCATCGCCGACACCGTGCTCAAAGTCGATACCTCGGCGAAGCAGGTCCAGCTGACCTCCGGCGCACAGGTCTCCTACGACGCGCTCATCGTCGCGACCGGGAGTATGCCTCGCTCCCTGCCCGCTGACGTGTTCGGCGGCGAAGACGCCGGACAAGGGCGGGTCACCGCTCTTCACTCCGTGGAGGATGCCCTGGGCATCCGAAAGCTGCTGACCGGACTGGGGCGACCCGCGCGGGTAGCGATCTACGGCGGTGGAATCATCGCAGCCGAGACAGCCTCGTCTCTGCAAGCCGACGGACACATGGTCACGCTGGTCTCCCGCAGTTCAGTTCCCGGCGTCGGAGCGTTTGGGGCGCCCGTGGCTGAGCGCCTCGCCGCCGACCATGCCGCCAAGGTGCAGGCCCGATTCGGTCGCACTCTCCAGCATGTCGACGAAACAGAATCCGGTGTCACCATCACCCTCAACGACGGAAATCCCGTCGTGGCTGACTTCCTTCTCCTCGCGCTCGGCACGACGCCCGCAGCCCCGTCACCGTGGACGAACGGTATCGACGTCGACGATCACCTCCGCGCCGCGGCAGAACACGTCTACGCAGCCGGAGGTGTGGCCACGCACCACGACGAGGCACTGGGCGCCTGGCGCATCGACCATTGGGAAGACGCCGCCGCACAGGGTGCGCATGCCGCGCAGGCCGCATTGCACGACCTCGGCATTAGCGACGATCCGGGCGCCTACCTGCCACGCAGCCCTTACATGGCAATGGTCTACGGTCAGATGATCTCCGGAGTCGGGTACACAGCCGGCGCAGACGCCCACCTGGAAGCCGGTGAGGAGTTCATCGTCCGCCACGAGACCGACGGCATCGTCGTCGGCGTCACTGGCATCGACGCAGTCGGCACCGTCTACCAGTGGGGGCAGCAGCTCCACGGCGTGCGGGCATAGGCGATGGCGGGAGACTGTATTAGGCAGATCCCACGGCGGGGCTTCGTGCTCTCGCTGGCAGCGACCATTCTCATGATGGCCGCTGCCAGCGCGCCGTCCTTGTTCTACCCCCAGATCGCCGAACGGCTCGGACTCATCCCCGTCGCCACCACACTCGTGTTCGCGGTCTACACCTTCACCCTCCTGGCCGCGCTGCTCTACCTCGGACCACTCTCCGACCACGTCGGCCGACGTCCGGTCGTGGCCGCCGGTTCTTTGGCGCTGGCGCTGAGCGTGGCCATGTTCTGGTTCGCCGGTAGCCTCGCGGCGCTCCTGGTCGCCCGAGCCTTGCAAGGGCTCGCAGCGGGTCTGCTGATCCCGGCGCTGTCGGCGATGATGATCGACTTCGAGTCCCCGTCGCATCGGAACATCGCAGCCCTGTGGAACACGATCGGCCCGATGATTGGCCTTGGGGCCGGGGCTCTCGGTGCTGCGCTTCTCCTCGATCTCACCTCCGAACCGACAACTGCCGTCTTCGGGTCGCTCGTGCTTGCCTTCCTCATCGTGGCAACGGTCGTGTGGAGCACACCGGAACTGGCCCCGAAGACCCGGATACGACGTGGCGACCTCCGTCCGCGGTTCACCGTGCCACCGCACCTGCGCCGCATGTTCACCGCCGGAGTGCCCGTGATCATCGCCGGGTGGGCGACCAACGGGCTTTTCCTCGCGCTCGGAGCCGACCTCGTCGGCAGTGAGCTTGGGGGCTCCACGCACACCCAAGCTGGGATCGTCATCTTCGCACTGGCGATCTCCGGAGTCACCGCCTCGTCCGTCCTACAGCGGCGTTCCGCCCGCACCATCAGCCTGTATGCGACCAGTGCCCTGGCGTTCGGCACCGCAGTGAGCATCGGCGCCCTCGCACTCGGTTCCTACTCAGCCTATGTCGCCTCGGTCGCGATCGTCGGTTCCGGGTTCGGCACAGCGTTCCTCGGGGTACTGCGCACACTCATGCCCCACACGGCATCGTCGGAACGCGCCGCCGTGATGGCTGTGATCTACACAGTTGCCTACCTGGCATTCGGCGTGCCCACCATCGTCGCCGGATTGCTCGTGCCGGTGCTCACCCTGTCGGGGACGATGACGATCCTCGGTGCGATCATCATCGCCCTCAGCCTCGTCGCCACCGTCCTGCGCCTGCGCATCCCGCACCCGGCCGCAGGCCCGGCAGAGACTGACGACTTCCCCGAGCCTCCCACCGGCTCTCACCGCCGATCCGCACCCGACCGAGAGGAGCAGCCATGACCTACGTGATCGCGCTTCCCTGCGTGGACGTCAAGGACCGCGCCTGCATCGACGAATGTCCTGTCGACTGCATCTACGAGGGCGAACGCTCGCTCTACATCCACCCCGACGAATGCGTCGACTGCGGAGCCTGCGAACCGGTCTGCCCCGTCGAGGCCATCTACTACGAAGACGACCTGCCCGACG